>NZ_QEWQ01000001.1 GCF_003121845.1 Ignatzschineria ureiclastica
CTGGCACGGAGTTAGCCGGTGCTTATTCTTTAGGTAACATCAGATTCAGTAGGTATTAACTACTAAACCCATTCTCCCTAACAAAAGTGCTTTACAACCCTAGGGCCTTCTTCACACACGCGGTATTGCTGGATCAGGCTTGCGCCCATTGTCCAATATTCCCCACTGCTGCCTCCCGTAGGAGTCTGGGCCGTGTCTCAGTCCCAGTGTGGCTGATCATCCTCTCAAACCAGCTAGAGATCGTCGCCTTGGTGAGCCATTACCTCACCAACTAGCTAATCCCACATAGGCTCATCTCTTAGCGCAAGGTCCGAAGATCCCCTGCTTTAAACCGTAGTCCACATCCAGTATTAGCTACCCTTTCGGGTAGTTATCCTAGACTAAAAGGTAGATTCCTATGCATTACTCACCCGTCCGCCACTCGCCACCAAAGAGTAAACTCTCCGTGCTGCCGTTCGACTTGCATGTGTTAAGCATACCGCCAGCGTTCAATCTGAGCCAGGATCAAACTCTTCAGTTTAAATCCTTAATAATGTTTTAAATCATCAGATCTAACCCATTTACTCAATTACTGCTACTATTCCCATTATTAAAAATAGTGCTGGAATTGTTTGGTTAGACTTCTATCTTTTTTGCTCTCGCAAAGCGATACAAGCCCCCATACAAACTTACTTAAGATTAATTTGTTAAAGAACGCTTAGTGAACAGTAAAAGTATTCATCACCCGAAGGTCCGTTTACTTGTTTCTCACTGCCCTAAGCAGACGAACAATACTACAGATCGAGATGCTTATTGTCAAATTTATTTTTGAAGTTTTTTAATCTTTTTGAAATCAGTTCTCAATGAATTTTTAAAGCCCATTAAAACCAACACTGAGACTAAACACTTCTAAATCTGACCGTTTTAAAAGTTAAAATAAAAATTAAACATAACTCCCAAAACCGCTCTCTTCTATGCCACCTCGAAAGGTGTCGTCTGAATCAAGAAGGAGAATTCTACACTCTTTTTGAGATCTTGCAAGGGGTTTTCTGAAATAATTTTACTATTTCCCCACAACAACACTTAACCACTTGTATCGAATAAGTATTACTGAATACTTATTTTATTATCATCCCTGCAACCCCTCAACATCACATCATGAGAATGAACTTATATATGATATCTAGGGATAAAGCATTTATTCTTCATTTTGTTTACAAATAAATAAAATAACCTAAACTTGATTTACATCTTAAGTCAATAGAGCTTAATTCAATATACTAGCTAGGGTATGTAATTTATAACTCATCAACAACTCATCCAATAATATAGCCCTCTTATTAATATTTTTTATAAGCCTATTTATATTCGATGCAATATCTCTTATCAAAACTATTCAATTTTCATATAGAGATCGATTCACTATGCTAGCTACAGTTCAAAAATAACTTATCCGTTACTTAAGGAGTATTAGTATATGCCTGACCACAAGAAACATTTCACTACCGCCGCTGGTGCACCTGTCGCAAACAACCAAGATGTCTTAACTGCCGGTCAACGTGGCCCTATGTTACTGCAAGATGTTTGGTTTCTAGAAAAACTCGCCCATTTTGATCGAGAAGTAATCCCTGAACGCCGTATGCATGCAAAAGGTTCTGGCGCATTTGGAACATTCACTGTCACTCATGATATTACCCAATATACTGCAGCGAAGCTCTTTTCAGAAGTAGGCAAACAGACAGAGATGTTTGTTCGCTTCTCTACAGTCGCCGGAGAACGAGGTGCAGCCGATACCGAGCGGGATATTCGTGGATTTGCAATGCGATTTTATACAGAGGAAGGAAATTGGGATTTAGTAGGTAATAATACTCCTGTATTTTTCTTTAGAGATCCGCTGAAATTTCCAGATCTAAACCATGCAATCAAACGTGATCCTCGCACTAATATGCGTTGTCCTAACTCAAATTGGGATTTTTGGACATCTCTTCCTGAAGCATTACATCAAATCACTATTACAATGAGTGATCGGGGTATTCCAAGATCTTATCGCCATATGCATGGCTTTGGTAGCCACACATTTAGCTTCATCAATGCAGAAGGCCAACGTTATTGGGTAAAATTCCATTTCCATACTCAGCAAGGTATTGAAAATATTACCGATGAAGAAGCTGAAAAAATCATCGGTAAAGATCGTGAGGCGAATCAAAAAGATCTCTATGAAGCAATAGAATCTGGCAACTTCCCTAAATGGGATATGTTTATCCAAGTAATGACTCTAGAACAAGCGGAAGCAATGGAGATGAATCCTTTTGATCTTACAAAAGTCTGGTACAAAAAAGATTTCCCATTAATTCCAGTGGGTACATTTGAACTTAATCGCAATCCTGATAACTACTTCCAGGATGTTGAACAAGCAGCCTTCAATCCTGCACATGTTGTTCCTGGAATCGGCTTCTCTCCAGATAGAATGTTACAAGGGCGCCTCTTCTCCTACGGCGATGCACAGCGTTATCGTTTAGGCGTGAACCATCATCAAATTCCTGTAAACTCTCCTCGTTGCCCTGTCCATAGTTATCATAGAGATGGCGCTATGCGGGTTGATGGTAACCAAGGTAGCCGTATTGCTTATGAGCCTAATAGCTACAATGAGTGGACGGAAGCTCGTCACCTCCAAGAGCCTGAATTGAGTTTAATGGGGCCGGCAAGTCGCTGGGATTTCCATGAAGATGATAATAATTACTTTGAACAACCGGGCAAACTCTTTATGTTGATGAGTGACGATGAGAAAGCAAGATTATTTGCAAATACAGCTCGTAATATGAACGGCTGTGAAACACATATTAAAGAGCGCCACATCAAACATTGTTATCAAGCTCACCCTGATTATGGTCGTGGCGTTGCCGAAGCGATGGAGATCCAAATTGAACCGCTTATTGCAACCCTAGGGTAATAAATCAAATTCAGCTTTGAATAGATAGAGAGATTATGGTCAACATAATCTCTCTTTTATCTCTAAGCCTTCTCTAAGCCACACTTTTTTCGCCTAACAATTGTATTAACCCCCCCAATGTTTGCATAGCCCGATCTAACCGATCATTCCATTTCATCCCATAATTCAAGCGAATATAGTGCTGATATTGTTGAGAGGCTGAAAATATTGGGCCTGGTGCAATACTAATATGATGTGTTAAAGCTTCATCATAGAGCGCTAATGCTAAAATATTAGCAGGTAATTTTAGCCACAAGAAATATCCTCCCTTTGGAACCATCACAATTTCAACTTGCGTAGGGAAATAACGATGAATTGCAGCAATCATTCTCTGCTGTGACTTTTGAAACTCTACTCGAAGCTTTGCTAAATGCCGGTCGTAATGCCGATGTTTTAAATAGTGAGTAATCGCTAACTGTGATGGCACTGACGGTGAGATTGTGGTCATTAACTTCAATCGTTCGATTTTAGTGGCATAACGCCCTGCCGCAACCCATCCCACTCTAAATCCTGGCGCTAGCGACTTACAAAATGAATCACAATGCAGAATCAACCCCTCTTCATCAAAGCTCTTTAAATAATCTGGTAACGCCGTCCCATAGTAGATCTCAGAATAAACATCATCGACAACTGCCGGAATTTGATATTTTTTAATCAGCTGATACAGCGCTTTTAAGCGACTCTTAGGCATCGTACTACCAACAGGATTTTGAAATTTCGTCATCAAGACGATCGCTTTCAAATCAAACTGCTCAATGGCTGATTCTAATTCTTCAATACGCATCCCCCACTCAGGATCAACCGGGATTTCTACTGCGCGCAACTGTAATCGCTCTAGAATCTGTAAGATTGCATAAAAACAGGGAGATTCTATCGCTACTATATCACCGGGGTTCGTGATTGCCTGTAGTGATAAACTCAATGCCTCCATAGCTCCACTTGTAATCACAATTTCTGAGGCATTGATCTTGAGACCATTTAAAAAGTAACGGAACTCAATTTGTCGTTTAAGCTCATTACATCCCCCATTCATATCAGTGACTAATTCATAAGGTGTTGAAGCTAAGTTATTCAGCCCCTTTGCCATACTTACCGCAAGATGATTAATCGGAAAGAGTTCAGGGCTTGGAAATGCCGAGCCAAAAGGAACATTGGTCTGATCTTTATGCGCATTTAAAACGGAGAAGATAAACTCACTCATCTCGACCTCTTGCCCTGTTAAAGGATCAACAGCAATCGGCTGAGTCATCGCTTTCATCTCGTTAAAAATCGGTGTAACATAAAAACCTGAACGCTCTTTAGCGTAGATAATACCTTGTGTTTCTAATAAATAATAAGCTTGTTGAATCGTTGCAGGACTCGCATCAAACATCTTACTCGCTTTACGAATCGAGGGAATCTTTTCCGCTGGCTGTAATATTCCTGATTGAATTAATTGGCTAATTTCATTAGCAATATTTTCATAACGTGTCATACATTCTTCCTTGAATAGACTTTATTCACCCATATAGCGAAAAAGTAATTACCTACCCTATATTTAAGACCTAATTTATTACCCTCTACATATGTTAATAAATTAATAAACTAGACCTCAGATTCCTTAAGGGCAATTGATCATTATAACAAGGCTTTTTTAATTTCCCGGGCAAACTTTCTATTTATTCACAATATTTACCATAATCACCCAGAGGAAGCACTCTATTTTATATAAATAATTACTAATAATTTCAAAAGGTTAAATTCAACGAAGTGATAGGAAATAAAATAAAATTAATCTATCTAACACATCAATGCTGAAATACTTTTCTCGCTCAACCTTGCTATTTTGCGCCCTTTTGCAACATTTTCCTGATTGTTCGATAAATGATGTGTTAATATGTAACTCCTCTATTTACCTAGCTTTTGCGCAACACCTTATTTAATAATCGATAATTACACCTGAAATGAATTGCGCATTTACTATTTCAAAATATCTATTTAGTTATTTTTTAATGCCTTTTACTATCCTATGCGCTTTAGCATTTTTAGGGTTCAATTTTTTACGCGCCGAAAATATGCTACTTTCTGGTTTTGGGACTATTAATATCCTGCTCCTTATCCTCATTCCTGGCTTATCATTTGCCAAACTTCTGAAGATATCACCGGCAGAAACCACGATTGGCATTTTGGTCATTAATCTATTTCTACTCTATATTACCTTTCTCCATCATACGAATCCTCTATTTCTACTTTTAGGACTAATAGTCACTTATATCCCCACATTTAAAATGTTAGGCGATGAGATATTGCAGCTTGGGTCATATATCACTAATCGTCCTCTATTTCGCAAAATATTTCATAAAATCCCAATATTACAGAATCATTATCATAAAGATCGGAATACCAAAAATTATACCCTTGCCGAGATTGATGAAATGGATGGGGAAAAATTTGAGCATTATGTGGCTAATCTCTTAGCGCTATATGAATTTAAGAATATTAAAGTTTCACCCTATAGCCAAGATCAAGGGCTCGATGTCTATGCCGAACATCAAGGCATTAAATACGGCTTTCAATGTAAACGTTGGGGGAAAAATATCCCGCTATCGGCCATTCAAGAGATTTATACCGCCAAAGAGCTCTATCAAATTGATCGAGCCATCGTCATTACGAATAGTGGGTTTACACGCGCGGCGATTAATGCAGCTTTAAAGCTCGACGTGATCCTCATCGATCGTAATCGCCTTGATGAGATGATTAGAAATATTCAAAATCCCGATCGCGGTCGACTTTTCTAATATATTACAGATGCTCCATTAACAGAGAGAAATTGAAAAATTCTGTAGATAAAATAAATTAAAGAGTTATGAATAAACTCGCAATCAAATTGATAAAAGAATATAAAAGAACATAAAAACACCACAATTAGTCAATTGTGGTGTTTGTCTTCTGCAGTTGATCTGTAGTACTGAAGCAGTAATAATTACGCCTCGTTCCAAATTTCTGTAACCAACATATCTACTGTATCTTGATCATTCTCAAAAGAGAACTCTACAGCATCCCGCTCTTTAAAGAGCACTGAATCAAATTCGGCCATCGGTACAACATTACCAGCAACGATTAAATCACAGGCATTGAAAACAGTAATTAATGTAAAATCACCACGACGTGTATAAAGCGCTTTTTTAGAGAGAGAAACATAATTCAGCTCATGACTTACAGCTTTATCGCGGCTCATGACGTTATAATCAAGCACAGGCCCATTGGCACTTAATACTTCTGCATGATCTCCGCCATCAAAGCGTAGAATTTCACCTTTGTAAGATAATGTTTTAGTCGTTTCACCAAGTTTAAGTTCGGCACTTTTCCCTGATAATACGCCTAAGCTTCGACTGACTTCAGGATAATGTGAAAAATGTCCCGGGAAGATAATCGAAGCTGCACTCACACGCCACTCAAAATTGGATAAGTCTGCATCTAATGGCCAAATCACGATCTCACGAGTGGTTCCAAGACCATTTTTCCAAGGTTTTTCCTCTAATGCACTGTAACGAATGAGTTCCATAATTAATTGTGTCCTCTATGTTATAAATATATTCTTGATTCTACTGTCACTACTGATACATCTATTAATATATTAAGTAACTATTAACTTCAATATTTTCTTGATAGTAATTATTTAACAATCTTAATGATTAAGATTACTACGACAATCATCATAAAAATTCTTCTGTGATTTTGCAAAGATTCTTCAATAAATATCAAAAGACACATTTAATAATAAGTAGGATAGCAGATATCAGAATGAGGATAGTATTCAAATCTAGATAAGAATTGCAGTGAATAATGACATGAACATGCTTTTATCAATCGTGATTAGTAGGTTTTCAATAGTTTTTCTAGTATAATTACCGGCAGTTATATTTAAAGGAGCAGTTACAGAATGTGTGGCATTTTTGGTATCGTAAGTCAAGAAGACAATATCCTCCCTACCTTATTAAAAGGTTTAGAACAATTAGAATATCGTGGTTATGATTCTGTCGGTATCGCCTTTTTATCCGATAATAAACTCAATCGTATTCGAGCGGTAGGTAGAACACAGAACCTCCTGACAGAAGCAGCTCACTATCAAAGCTCTATCGGCATTGGTCATACTCGCTGGGCAACCCATGGCGGTGTTAGTGTTGAAAATGCTCACCCGCACCAATCGCATAATTTGATGATTGTTCATAATGGTATTATTGATGACTATGAAACGCATAAACGTCGCTTAATCGAAAAAGGTTATCAATTCACTTCGGAAACAGATACCGAAGTACTTGCTCATCTTCTCCATGAAGCACAACAACAAGAGAAAGATCTGCTGTCTGCCGTAAAATCGGTCATTGCTACCATCTCCGGTAACTACGCTTTTTTAGTGATCGATGAAAATAATCCTTCACAAATCATTGCCACAGCGCAAGGCTGTCCACTTATTCTCGGCGTGAGTGAAAATGCGACCTATATCGCTTCTGATATTGCAGCTATTGTGAGTGAAACCAATCGTTTGATCTACCTTAATGCCGGAGATCTTCTTATTATGGAAGCAGGAAATATTCCTTACTTCCGTACACCTGAAGGCGTTGAATTAAGCGCAAAAGAGATCGAAGCTAAAATTCATATTACTGATCTCACTATTGAAAAACTTGATATCGGTACTTATGAGCACTTTATGCTCAAAGAGATTTTTGAGCAACCCGCGGTGATTGAAGCAACGGCACAATCTGCATTTAAAACCCAATTTGCGCCTGAAATCTTTGGCGACCGAGCTACAGAGATCTTCTCTAAAATTAAGCGTATTCAAATTTTAGCATGTGGAACCTCCTACTTTGCAGGTTTAGTGGCTAAATCTTGGCTAGAAGGTTTTGCAAAAATCCCCACAAGCGTTGAAATCTCTAGTGAATATCGTTATCGCGATATTATTATGGAAGAAGATACGCTTATCGTGACGATCTCACAATCTGGTGAGACACTCGATACTATTGAAGCAATGAATCATGCTAAAGAGAATGGCGCAATGGCAACGCTCTCAATCTGTAATGTCAAAGAGAGTGTTTTACCTCGTACAAGTGATTGTCGTTTCTATACAGAAGCTGGCATTGAAGTAGGCGTTGCCTCTACTAAAGCATTCACAACGCAATTAGTGGCGCTCTATATTCTTGCCAACACGCTTGCAAAACATCGTAATACGCTTGATCAACCTACATTATTGAGCCATTTACAAAAACTGCATGAATTGCCTGCAATGATTATTCAGAGCTTCAATTGCCAAGAAGATGCAAGTCAATGGGGAACGCTCCTTATTGAAGCAAAAAGCGCTCTCTACCTCGGCCGAGGAATCCATTTCCCCATTGCCGCAGAAGGCGCTTTAAAGCTCAAAGAAATCAGCTATATTCATGCAGAATCTTATCCTGCGGGTGAGTTAAAACATGGTCCGCTTGCGCTAGTAGATGAACATATGCCGATTATTGCGCTATTGCCACACGATGCACTTTTTGAAAAAGTCCGAGCAAATCTACATGAAGTATTAGCTCGTAAAGGGCAGCTCTTTATCATCACAGATAGCAAAGAACCTCTTGATGATCTAAAAGGTGCGCATATCATGCATGTACCAGAAGTGAGTGATAGCTTAAGCCCTATTCTATTAACAATTCCAGTACAATTAGTGGCTTATTATGCGGCGTTAGTACGTGGTGAAGATATTGATAAACCTAGAAACTTAGCGAAATCATTAACCGTTGAGTAGATTAGCAATCACTATTAATGTTGTAACAACTAAGATTTAATCAGTATTCAAATCATTAAAAAACTCTACTTCAATATGAACGTAGAGTTTTTTACTACCTAAAAATGCATTCGATGGAATAATCTAAATGCGAACTCACATAGGCGGGCTGTTATTTATACACAGCCTTTACTCTATTGCTATCACCTTTGCACTAATAGTCCCATCTGCAACTTGAATCGATAATGAGTCACCACTTTGTACCTGGGTAATACTCTTCACAATCTTGGTCGTCCCTTTTAAAGTTGTTACGGAATAGCCTCGCAATAAGACATTCAATGGGCTCAGCAGCGTCAATTTTTCAACACTAAATTGAAACTCTTGCCTGCATTGATCTAGCTTTATCTGCATAGCTCTCGTTAGACGTAAGGTTAACTCCTCTTTTGTAGTGGTCAATCTCTGATATTGTCTCTGCAATAACTGAGGAGATAAACGCTGTTCTAACGTTGATAATGTCTGCTTTTCTTTAGAAAGATGAGATTGCAATTGATGATTAAGGCGCTGTTGATAATAAATCAATTGCTGCCGAAAGTGTTGCAACTGTAATTTTGGCTCTTTGAGCTGTAGACGATGATAATACTGTTGAACCTTTGAACGTTGAGCCTCGATTTTAGTGACTATTCTGGCAATTAACTGCTCCTGATATTCGGCTAATATCTGATATAATTCATCCTTTGATTGTGAAGAATATTTAGCCGCAATAGAGGGTGTGGGCGCTCTAAGATCAGCGACAAAATCAGCAATTGTACTATCCGTTTCGTGACCTACACCGGTAATAATCGGAATATTCGATGCAAAAATCGCACGAGCAACAACCTCTTCATTAAAACACCATAGATCCTCAATACTACCGCCCCCACGAATCACTAACAGTAGATCGCAACTATTTTCATGATTTGCCCGTTCAATGGCACTTGCAATCTCTAACTCAGCGCCATTACCCTGTACTCTTGTTTCATAGAGTGTTAAAGGAATATCCGGCCGATGTTGCCGAAACACATTCAATACATCTTGTAGAGCAGCCGCCGTTGGAGATGTAATGATTCCGATTCTCTTTGGATGCTTAGGAACAGCTTTCTTATATTCTGGCGCGAAGAGGCCTTCTTGCGCTAACTTTAGTTTCAGCGCTTCAAATTGTAG
This sequence comes from Ignatzschineria ureiclastica, assembly GCF_003121845.1. GTDB lineage: Bacteria > Pseudomonadota > Gammaproteobacteria > Cardiobacteriales > Wohlfahrtiimonadaceae > Ignatzschineria > Ignatzschineria ureiclastica. The sequence continues at coordinate 9,912 of NZ_QEWQ01000001.1, forward strand.
ATGTAGATCTCCTTTACCCGCCTCTTCTACACGGGAAATCACTAATTGATATTCTCCTCTCGGAGCATAGACAGTAATTTTGCCTGTGACTTTTACTTTTTGCCCATTTTGAATAAGCGCTCGATAAAGCATAGCTTGAGATCGCCAGATAACCCCCTTTACAACAGCTTGATCATCTTTCAAATTAAAATAGATATGACCTGATTGCGGAAAAGCGGCATTAGAGATCTCCCCTTCCACTTGACAGTAGAAAAGATTCCCTTCTAACAGCTCTCGAATCGTGGCATTTAATTTTGAGACACTCATCACAGAAGAGGAATCTGATGAATTATCAATAACACCATCTCTATTCATCATTGATGGACTTGTTCTGTGATTCCATAGATCGGGGAGTTTTCCTACCATTTATACAATCCTTCAGCTGATCAAATCTAAATATCTACGTGAACTATAGTAGTTATAGTCATTTTGATAAATTTTAGTGAGTGAATATTAACGCTTCTCATCCATTTTCGCTTCATCCCAATAACGATCTAATTCGGCTAAGGTCAGTGTCGTTAAAGGCTGATTAGCATGTCGCTCAATATAATTAAAACGACGTTTAAATTTCTGATTGGTTCTATTGAGTGCTTTTGAAGCATCTATCTCTAAAAACCGAGAGAGATTCACAATTGAAAAGAGTAAATCTCCTAATTCTGCCTCAATTTCATCCTTGTCTTTCAAGGCGATTGCTTCCATCAATTCAAGCTTCTCTTCATCCACTTTCGCAATCACATCTTCAATATGATCCCAATCAAACCCCACTTTAGCCGCTCGAGCTTGTAATTTTGTTGCTTGATCTAAAGCAGCTAATGCATTTGGAATACCCGATAATAGCGACTGATCCTCTAAAGCAGGCAATCCTTTCTCAGCGCGCTCTTCCGCTTTTATTCGCTGCCAATCAGCTTTCTGCTCTTCAATAGATAGATACTCTTTACCGGCAAATACATGAGGATGACGCCGGATAAGTTTCTGCTCTAACAAATGCATCACATCTTGAAAATCAAAATGACCTAATTCAGCCTCAATCTGGCTATGTAGTAGAACTTGAAATAACAGATCAGCGAGTTCCTCTTTAAGTGCTTCAGGATGATTCTCCTCAATAGCATCAATCACCTCAGCACCCTCTTCTTGTAGAAAAGGAATTAAAGTTTGATGAGTCTGCATCCGATCCCATGGGCACCCCCCCTCTTCCGAACGCAATTGTGAAACTACTTTCAAGAGGTTATCCAACTGCTCTCTCTTTTCCATCTACTATCCTTTCTAATCTTATTCATTCTTCTATCAATCGTGATCATCATAACAAAAAAAATAGAAAAAAATCTGGACAGATAACAAAAAGCTGATTACTTGACTTTTAGAGTTTTATCGATCTATTAAAAGATACCCACAGAACCTGTGGATAACTTTGGGGATAAATGTCTTAAAAAGATCAAAAGGGTCATACGAATGCTTACTTTGAATTAATGTCTAAAAATTAGACACCCTTATAACCCTCTAATAGCAGTCTATTTCAAGAATTGTAAAAACACTTTCTTGTAATATTGGGAAAAGTCACTGGTTGCTTAAACTTTGAAACATTGTGAATAAGTCAAGTCCTAAAAATAGAAAATTTAACCTAAATTTTTGCTCTCTAGCTTCTCATCAAAATTGCTCAATTTTTACGATAAAGATCAATTTTTTTATCTCTCCCAAAAATGAGGATTTTTTTCCTTCAAAATCATCTACCCATTCATCTATCCACGAATCTAGAAATCAATCTATTCTATAATTCTGTTCTATAATATTAATTTGTTATAATTGCTCTTTTGATCCTCAATAAAAGGTTCTTCTCAATGGATTATATTATTGTTATTCCAGCAAGACTTAAGTCTTCCCGTCTTCCACAAAAAATGCTACGTTCTTTAAATGGCAAACCGCTTATAGAGTGGACTTGGCGAGCAGCTCTAAAAAGCAGTGCTAAACAAGTGATCGTTGCCACTGATGATCAAGCTATTTACGATCATCTTACAACCATTGGCGCAACAGTAGTCATGACAGCTGATAATCATGAATCAGGCACAGATCGACTCAGTGAAGTTGCACAAAAGTTATCGTTTAATCCTGATGAAATAATCGTTAACTGGCAAGGAGATGAACCTTTTCTTCCCGCTCACTTTATTGATCTAGTGGCAGAATCATTAGCGAATAATCCATCAGTCGCCATGAGTACGCTTGCAACACCTATTTACGACTGGGCTGAGATTCAAGATCCCAATGCAGTGAAAGTTGTGTTAAATGAAGCCGATGAAGCACTTTATTTCTCCCGTGCGCCCATTCCTTATTTGCGAGGTGAAATGAAAACAGCAGGAACCATTACCGGAGAAACACCTTACCTTCGCCATCTTGGTCTCTATGCTTATCGCGCCGAATTTCTCTGCCAATATCCTCATTTAATCCCTTCGCCGCTAGAATCACTAGAAAAATTAGAACAATTAAGAGCACTTGCGAACAATTATAAAATCGCAGTAGCAATCTCGTTAAAATCTCCGCCTCCAGGCATCGATACAGAAGAAGATCTCGAGAAAGCCACAAGTTGGCTGACAGAACATCAAGCGCAGTCATTAAAATAGAAATAGGATAGATCCCATTATGTTCAGAAACAGTTCAATTCAACGTGCCTCTTCATGGCTATTTCGAAAACTTACACGCATTAAAACAACCTGGTTCAAAAACCTATTTATCACTCAATTTGCCAAACTCTACAAAATCGATTGGCAAGATTGCGTACGGCAAAAGCCACAAGAGTATCTCCACTTCAATGACTTCTTCACAAGAGAACTCAAAAAAGATGCTCGTCCCATTGCCGATAACGCGATTGTTTCTCCAGCAGATGGACGAATTGCGGCAGCAGGCTCTCTCTCTAACACAGATTTTATCAGAGCCAAAGGTCATGATTTTACCCTAGAAGCGCTCATTGCAGATCCATCTCTTGCAGAACTCTTTAGGGATGGCCATTTTGCAACAGTTTATCTCTCACCTCGTGATTACCATCGCATCCATATGCCTGTAAGCGGCAAGTTACTCCGTACCATTCATATTCCTGGAAAGCTCTATAGTGTTTCAATGAAGATGGCGGATAAAATCCCAACACTTTTTGCTGAAAATGAGCGCCTTGTATCCCTTTTTGAGACAGAGTATGGCAAAGTGATGGTCATTCTAGTAGGTGCGATTAATGTTTCAAGCATTGAAACTATTTGGGCTGGCACAATCACACCACCTTACGGTAAAGTATTGCAATATAGCGATTACCAACATGAAAATATCACCATCGAAAAAGGACAAGAGATGGGGCGCTTTAATATGGGGTCTACTGCAATTGTGATCACCGAGAAAGAGGGGTTATCACTGCTTACCAATATCCAAGAAGGTGCCGTCATTCGATTAGGTGAAGGACTACTCGATACCATAGCCCATTCAAATAGTGAAAAAACACCTGAAGAAAAATAGACAAACCTTACTCATTTCATTAATCACTCTTCCCTTTCAAAGAAAGAAGCGATATAATGCCGAGCTTGATTTTGACCTTTTATAACGATGTAATGGAAGTTGATTATAGATAGTGGTTTTCTATTACGAGAAACAACGATTCAATAATATGATTTCTATTTCTAATAAGAGGGCTTGGTCTCCTTGTCTTTTGTTTGGTGCAAAAGACTTTAAATATTTTTAAATCCATAAGGAGCATGAATAATGCGTCATTACGAAGTAGTTTTCCTGGTTCATCCAGATCAAAGTGAACAAGTTCCTGCAATGGTTGAGCGTTACAAAGCCATTGTGACTGACAATGGTGGTGCTATCCATCGTTTAGAAGATTGGGGCCGTCGTCAACTTGCTTACCCTATCCAAAAAATTCATAAAGCTCATTATATTCTAATGAACATTGAATGTGGCAAAGAAGCTTTAGCTGAACTTCAAAGCGCGTTCCGTTTCAATGATGCAGTCATCCGTGACTTAATCATCAATAAAGAAGAAGCGATCACTGAAGTTTCTGCAATTGCAGCAAAACCTGAGCGTACTACTGAAGTTCGCGAAGAAATCGAAGTTGAAGAAGATAGTGAAGAAGCAACAGATGCTGATGACAGCGCTGAAGCTTAATATTTCATAGCTATTTCTTAAATCTATTACAAAAGGTAAATAAATTATGTCACGTTTTGTTCGTCGTAGAAAATATTGTCGTTTTACCGCTGAAGGCGTTAAAGAGATCGATTACAAAGATGTTAATCTCTTAAAAAATTACATCACTGAAACTGGTAAAATTGTACCGAGCCGTGTAACGGGTACAAGCGCACGTTATCAGCGTCAACTTGCAACTGCAATCAAACGCGCACGCTACATTGCATTGCTCCCATATACTGATCAACACTAATCGTCCAAAGGGAGATACAATGAAAGTTATTCTTTTAGAAAAAATTGAAAATTTAGGTTCTCTTGGTGATACTGTCGATGTAAAACCAGGATATGCGCGTAACTATCTTTTACCACAAGGTAAAGCAACTGAAGCAACACCTGCAAACATTGAGCGCTTTGAAGCACGTCGTGCTGAGCTTGAAATGAAACAAGCAGATCTTCTTGCATCAGCAACTGCGCGTGGTGAGAAATTATCTGGTTTAGTGATGACTGTTGCTGCAAATGCAGGTTCTGAAGGCCGTTTATTCGGTTCAGTCACTGCACAAGATATCGCAACACACATTACTGAAGCAGGCGTTCCTGTTGATCGTAAAGAAGTGCGTATCAATGATGGTGCTATCCGTCATTTAGGTGAGCATATCGTTACACTTCACCTCCATGCAGATGTGAATGTAGAGATCACTGTAAACGTTATCGCAGAATAAATTATTGATAATTGTGCCCTACTCTTCATACGGTAAGGTACAATCATTCAAACTTAAAAATTAATAAAAATTCATCCTAAGACAATGAATCAACAAAAACCACTGATATGCTCAGTGGTTTTTTATTATCGAGGAGTTTATTCTCTAACTGTCTAGATCTTTAAATCTAATACCTACAGTTATCTATAACAAAAGGCCACTCTATTTGATTAGAATGACCTCTGATTCCATACGTAAATTTTACAAGTAGCTTCTATAACAAACTATTTAAAGTCTACTGATTAGTTTGCTTTACTCTTTTTCTCACGCGCATTACGGAAACGTTCAAAAAGTGCAGGGAAATTATTTAAAGACACTAAATGTGCAAATACCCATCCCAACATACCTTGTTTATTCAATGCGTGAAGCGTTTCACCATCTAATTCCATAAATTTAGCTTCATCAATGATATATACATTCTGTACTGCAAATGTTTCACCATCTGGGCTTTGAATAGTCACATTCTTGCTCTCGAACAAATTTTTCTCAGCTAATACTTTCACAAATTCTTGTGTACGCTTCATGTCAATATTGTAGCTAGAGAGTAATGCTAAAGCATTTTCTAAAAATGGGGTATTTTCACCTTTTTTTGTGAAAAGTGCTTCCCCTTTTTTCTTATCCCAACCTTCATAGTCGGCATCAATACAAACCGTTAACTGATCTTTTTTCCCAGTTTCTGCCAAAATAAATGGATAGCGACGGATAAATGCAGGAATATATGCATCTTTTTCCCATTGACCTGATGCATCAATAAAGAGATTTTTATCTTCTTCTAAGCCTGTTAATGCAACAGGGATATAGTTCTCGCCTTCTTTTAAAAAGATAACCGGATATTTAGTAGATGTGCTAAAAAACTCAATTCCGGCTAAAGGAATACAATGATTTTTAAGTGCGAAATTATATTGTTTGGTAGGCTGTAATTTTAAATTAACATGCTCCTCTTTTGATAAAGGTTCTACATTTTTATAAAAAAATACACTATTGGCCATCTCTTATCTCCTAGATAAAATTTTAAATATAGATAACAATTGAGGAAATATTAATATTTTAGCAAATCTAAAACTATTTTATATCAATATATTACTCATCGATTACGCAACCCGGCGTTGCTAAGGCAACATCCCGAATTGCTTCATAATATCGGACATATCCCGTACAACGACAGATATGTGGATCTAATGCTTCCTCAATAGCTTGCTCTAAATGAGCTCGCTTAATAGGTTCTCTATTTAATTTATCTAAAAATACTGTCGCTCCCGCCACAAACCCCGGCGCACAATAACCACATTGAAATGCAAAATTATCAATAAAGGCTTGCTGAATAGGCGTTAATTGCAACTCACCATTCTTATCCTCTATTGCTTGCCCTTCGATTGTCACAATATTTTTACCCGCAAAGAAATGAGCGCCATAAATGCAAGTTCGTAACTCTTCTTTACTTCCATCAGGTAGAATCTCAACAACAGTACAGGCATGACAAATCCCCTGTCCGCAACCAAAATGGGTTCCTGTTAAATCTAGATACTCATGTAAAAAATCGATCATTAACATATTTTCAGGAACATCCATCGGTCCGATCAATTTACCGTTAATTGTTAAGGTTAAGGGCTTTTTCACTAATAATGCCGAGATTTCTTGATTGATCTGTTCACGATCTTTCGCTGTTAAATCAGTAATTTGTGCCATAGAGGCTGAAGTTGTCTCTTTCATTATGCGTTATCCTCTTCTGCTAAAGCCGCTAAAATCTTCTCTGCTGTTACAGGGAACTGATAGAACCGTTTACCTGTCGCATGCGTCAACGCATTCCCTACTGCAGGTAAAATAGGAATCATTCCTAATTCTGCCATTCCTTTCGGTGGAGAGGTTTCTGATAAAGGCGGAAGATAATCTGCACTTTGACTCCAAACGGCAACTTCACTTGCTCGTGGTAAATGATAACGGTTAAAATTCCAAGTCCCATCACCTGGCCCATCTGCATACAAAGGGAGCTCTTCATAAAGCGCATGCCCAATACCCATCGCTGTTCCACCTTGTACCTGTCCTGACACTAACTCTGGCACAATCATTTTTCCAGGGTTCATCATCATATGGTGATGTAAAATTTTCACCTCTCCTGAGGCTCGATCTACATCTAATGCTACGATACAAGATGCCGGGGTTACTGTCGTAGGATCAGCGCCTGAACGATCTGTCGGCGGGAAGAATGCTTCTGTACGCTTAATAAAATCATAGCCGCCCGTTGTCATTCGATCTTTCAATTTTTGAGGTGCGCCATCTCCATACTTAACAGCGAGCGCATCTAATGGCAATCGTCTACTACCGACTGTCGGAATATCAAATTCCGCTTCAGCCCATTGCCAACTTGAATAAGCATGTACAGCAACGCCTGTAATAAGCCCCATCTCGTGTGCTTTTTTCGCTAAAACTTCAAATGGAATCGGAGGCATTCCTCCTCCCGTTAACCCCTCTTCTGTGACTCGCAGATCTTCAACTGTTACATGTAGGCTATTCATCACTCCGCCACCATAGCCCTCACTCCAAATAGCTTTCGCTGCAGGCCAGAGGCTATTTTCAAGCAAAAACTTACCTGCTTGTCTTGTACCAAATCCGATATAGTAGACCCCACTCGAAGAGCTCATATCTGGAATTAAGCCTGGCGTCCAATAAGGATCTGTTTTTGCAAGCTTATCTTGTTGTTTCTGATCAGCCCAACTCGTATGAAGCGGTAATTCCTCAAATTCTGTAACACCAAACTCCACATAATCGGGGGCTTTCCCTAAGGCTTGCCACACCATTACCTGTTGTGAAGTCGTTCCACCTGTTCCAATCTCTTGCACACAATGGCGCATAGAGAGTCGACCCTGAGCATCAAACTCTAAAGAAAGAATAGTCGGCACACCACTTGATCCATATACCTGTTGAACATGGGCAAAGCCAACGCCATATAGATGACCCGGGTTCTTTGCCTCATACGCCTTTTTGTCAGCTTCTCGATTTTGCCATAAGGGATATTTTGCCGCCATATCAAGCATCTCAATATTACGAGGATCGCCGGCAAAAACACCACCTTGTGTATTCACATAGCCTGTTTTTACCGCATTTCGCCGACGAAGCTCAATCGGATCTATTTTTAGTTCATTGGCAATTTCATCCACCATCAATTCTGTAATAGCCATCGATTGCAAAGAACCAAAGCCTCGCATTGAACCCGCTTCAACTGCTGGCGTTGCCATTGCCAGCGCGGTAAGATCGGATTTTGGGAAATAGTAGATGGATTGCGCACCACGAACTGCTACATGAGAAACGGCGACAGATAAATTCTCTCGACCACCCCCATTACAACTGTAGGTCCCTTTTAAGATCTCAAATTGTCCACTTTGACGATCAACACTGATCGCTACATCCATCTCAACGGCATGTCGCTTCATTCCCATTTGGAACTGTTCATAACGGTTATTGGCCATTCTAACTGGCAATCCACCGCTATAGAAGCTCGCCGCCATCGCATAAATAGGATAGACAGAGTAATCTTTAGAACCATATCCCACCGTTGATCCGGTTAATAGCACAATATTCTTCACATCGGGATGAAAATGACTATTCTTAACTAGATCAGCTGCCATAGTAGCAACACCCGCCGGTGATTGAGTGGCGGTTAAAATATGAAGCGTTTGTGTTGAAGCATCATACCAACTATTACAGTTATCCGGTTCCATCGCCGATGGGTCAATAGATTGTGAAAAACCTTGACGCTGTAATACAAATTTATCAGGATTATGAGTCGCAGCTTCTAACTCTTGACTAATTGCATCAGCATGTTCCATCGCAACACGCTGAATCTCAGGTTTTTCATCTGCCTTTTTAAGCGCACGAATAAACCCACCGCTACGTTCTTTATGCAATAAACTAGGCACTAACATTGGAGCCGCGATTGCTTCAGGAGGCCAAACGACATTATTACCATCAAATACCCCTTTAATCGCCGAATCTTGATAAGGCGAAAAAACAGAAGGCGAGGTTGGTGTTTCACCGCCAATACGGACATATCGTGCAGCACCATAATTTTTAGGAGGTTTAATCCCTGTTTCTTCGCCATACAGCACGACATCATCTCGGAATTGTAACCGACGATAAGCAGCACTATAACGATCAAAATCTTTGTAGATTAAAATTGCGACAGGATGACCATAGATAGGGGGCGTTTCCCCTTTAGGCACTAAAATATTCTCCCCATAAAACTCAGACCCCATTCCGGTATCTCGTGGAATATTAAGGCCATCTTGGATAAGATCTTCCTGTAAAACTAATCGATCTGGTTGTAACTCATCCCCTAAAAGAGAGAGATTAATTCCCTCAAAAGTTCGATCAGCTTGAGTACTTTTTAACATAAAAGCATATGCTTGTTCCTGTGGCCAGCCGGGGATATCTTTCGCGCGATAATCTCTAGCAAAGTTCTTCTGCCCAGTGACTTTACGAATAGCATCCCAGCGATATTTAACTTTACCATCTCGACCAATCCAATCGGTAGAGGTTACACCTGAATTCATCTCCGTTGCATAGGCCATCGGTAATTTACCAACCATAACAGTAATACCGGCAATAACACCCAACTTAATAAATCCACGACGTGAGATCCGCATACTCATCGACTTATCCCCTATAACAGTGAAAGGAACACAACCTTAATATTTTGCTATCTGCCCATATTTTCAAAAGATATATTCGTGAGAGATATATTTTAAGAGTTATATTCTTAAAGAATATATTGCAATATGATGTTTAAAACAGATACGGCGATTTTTAATATCCCAAAAACCTTAAGACCGTTAGCCTTAAGATCATCATAATCAATAAAAAATATCAGCCATCCTAATTAGGATAGCTGATATTTTACCGTATAGACCTTACATTATAAATATATATTTAATATATATTTATAAAATATAATTTATGATCTATTAAATTTACATTCCTGTAAGCCAAAAACGATTAAAACACTAATAGTATGAAGACTTCTACTCAGGTTTTTTATACCAGATCACAGGTTCAGAACGATCGGTATGAGGAAGTGCTTCAGCTTCTTCTAAAGTTAAGTTCAAATGGTCTGCCACAATCTGTGTCGGCGTACTTGCAAGCCAAGCATTCAAAGAGATATCTGAATAACGTGAGATAGGATAAGCATCCGGGCGTTTAAATACTTCAATGAAGCGTACAGGTTCATCCCCAATATTTTGGATATAGTGCCCCGCTACAATCGGTACAACACCGACATCCCCTGCTTGATAGTTAAAGGTTCTTGCGGTTCCTTGAGAGTTAAAAACAGTCATACGTGCCTTACCCTCTAAGAAATAAAGCCATTCAGAAGCTCTTGGGTGCCAATGGATCTCACGCATTCCCCCTGGTTCAATCTCAACAAAAGCAGCTGAAATAGTTTTCGCAGCTGGGAAATTACGCTCATCAACAAAATAGACACTACCCGCTTCACTCTTATAAGGCGTGACACTATCTCTATGGAAAGTAAATGGTGAAGGGACATCGCCATGTTGATTATGCTTACGTACAACATTAATCGGCCCCGGCACTTCCCCTTTGAAGATATACTTCTCAACTTGCGGTAATTTTTTGATTGTCTCTAAATCGCTTTTAAAATTAGCAGCTAAAACATCTTGGGGAATATGTGCGACAAGCTCTGTTAAAAGGAAAGTATTATTTTCAGAGAAATCGGCTTCACTAAAGACTAATAAAAACTCACACCCCTCTTCTAATCCTTGAATTGAATGGGGAATCCCTGCTTCAAAGTTCCAAAGGTCTCCGGCTTTCACATCATCAATAAAGATGCGACCATCTTCATCAATCGCCGTCACGCGCGCACTACCATAGAGCATATAGCCCCATTCAGCTTCTTTGTGCCAATGTAACTCCCGATACGCACCTGGCTCAAGTGACATATTCACACCAGCAACATCTAATGATGCAGGCAATTCACGATTCGTTACTTCCCGAGTCCAACCACCCTCTTCAAGACGCATGTGCGCATCTGAAAAGCTAAAGCGAAGATTTGGAATTGTGCCATGATCAGTTTTGGGTGGCACCATTAGATCTGGATTCTCTCGGTCACGCGTTAAATTACGAGGACCATGATCAATCCAACCTTTACCATCAGATTCTCTAAATGGCTGTGGAATATTTGTATCTTTCGACATATTTATTTCTCCTTATCAATTAAAATACACAGAAAATATCAGTTTGAATCTATGTGAAAATTGAGTGAAAAATAACCGCTTCCCTGCTTATCATTTTTCAATGACACACAATAGCTATACTCATTAAGTTACTAATATTTAATCTTTAAGTGGGATCTACGGCTTCTGCTTTTTCTACTTTCATAAAGAAAGTATAAATGGCCAATAACACTAACATCCCTGCCGGCAACAGTAGAGATAACTCATCATATTTAAGGGTTGTTAATGTCCCGATTAATCCACCCGCTGCAAACCCCAATAATACTAAGAAAAAGAGGGCTGCTGTTTTTAGAGCGGCTCTCTGTCCTCCGATAAATTGCATCAGATAATTAAATGCTAATTGCACCACTAAAGTAACAGCCACATTACCGTAAAGCATTCCTTTAATCTTATGGAAACCATTCCCTTGCATTCCTGCGATAAATGAGATCACCATACAGATCTGAACAATTGTTAAAGCCTCATTTAAGAAACCTAATGCAATCACTCCTAAAATCGCAGCTTCAATCAATAGAATGATATAAGTCCAAGTATGACGACTCTTAATATTGATTAAAATCTCCACTAACATCGTAAACATCGAACCTAAACCGAAAGCTAAAACTGTCATCGCAATGGTTCGCAATCGCTCCCAATCTTGCGTAGCTATCGTTTCCCCTAGCAGAATAATATTACCTGACTGAACGGTACTAAATACATGTGAAACATGGTAGGTATAACCATTCATCATGCCGGCAATAATCGCCAAAATAAAAGCAATATAAGGGCGCTCCATTAATGGCAATGCACCTACTAAAGCACTTACAGACTTTTTCTCCTTCATAATGTCTCCTTCCTAATTATTAGTGTTAATTAAACTGATCACTCACAAGCGGAGGGAACCAAATCGCTTCTTGCCCATGAATCAGTCGTTCCTGATTAATCCAAGTAAAAGGTGCTGGCACACGACTCTCTAACGAAACGCGCTTATCACCTGGAGCAGCTAATAGAGTCGGTGTCAATACAATTGGCTCTGGCCCATAAATGCCACTTGAAGTAAAAGCCCCTACTTCACGACCTCCGCACACGACCCAAAGCTGCTGTAATGTTGCTGTCGCATAAGGATAATATTCCGCAACGCCTGTCGGTGCGGGAGATACTGCATAAAGCCGGGCATCTGCTTCTACTTTTAGGCTAGTAGGTGCGCCTGACGGAACAGCTACAATATCCGCTCTTAAAACACTATATAACCCAGAAAAATCCACAATTTCCAACTCATACGAAGCCGCTAATGCAATTCGACCCATCGCCGTCTCAACAACCGTTGGGCGCTGACCTGCTTTTGCCCATCCTTGATCCCGCTCATTAAGATGCGTGACACGATGTCTTGCAAGAATAGTCCCCTCAGGTCCGGCTAATACTACAGTGTGATAGAGATGATCCTCCTCGATTTCAGGATAACTCCCTACCACATAACCTTGTCCTTTACCTGCAATCGCCATTAGTTGCTGTTCAAATAGGCCATTAGGATGATCACTCGCTTCTAAAATATCCCCTTGACTCTCTGACAGCGCTATTGCGGAAAACTCCGGCAATACTAATAACTGATCTTTCCCAACACTAATTTCACCACGATCCACTAGATCTTGTAGCTTATCTTGTGGTTGCCACTGAGCGCTGATCATCGTAATTTGAGCAGGAGTCTCCCACACTGCCGAACGATTGCTATCCGTTGGCGCACGATGCAAAGCTAATAAGGGTCGATAGAGCTCAGGGCGACGTCTTTGTAAAATCGCCATACGGGCATTATCAGCATCTTTTAAATCAATAATCGCAGTATATATCCCATTCAAACCAGGCGTAATCTCAACAGGCGGGATAACCGGCGCTTGTGTCACTTTATGCCCTTCCGGCGACCAAATACTTGAACCACCATTGTAATAGAGTGCCTCTTTGGTTAGAGGATTACGTTCAATGCCACTACGGGTTGCACAGACTGCCCAGACACCATTCATCGCACTCAGATGCTGTACATGCGCAACAGTTGAATGATCCCCCAATTTCTCGATTGGACTCGCTGTTGGCATTACACGATCGGACACAGAGTGCCAACCAATAATCTGCGCCCCTTTCAACATCGCAATGCGGGGATATTGCCAATAAGTATCGTCATAGCAGATCAGAAGCCCAATGCGGCCAATCGGCGTATCAAAGACTTCAACATCACAATTACCCGGTGCAAATAATTTTTGATCTTGAGAATTCAAACCAATCTTACGATATTTCCCAATAATCCCTTCAGGCCCCATTAAAACAGCACTGTTATAAGCAACACCTGTGGCAACATCTAACTCGGCAATTCCAATACTGATATAGAGATTATAAGTCTTTAATAAGGGTAAGATCGCCTCAGTTGTTTTACCTGGAATCGTATCTAGATAAGGATAAATCTCTTCATAATCTGAAAAGAGATAACCACAAAGGGCTGTTTCAGGAAAGACAGCATAATCGACATCCTCTTTCGCAACTTGCTCCACCGCAGTCACTAAACGCGTAATATTTCCCGATAAATCTCCCCAGGCAGGAATAAAATCAACCGCAGCAACTTTAATCGGCTCCGATCTCTGCATTTCACTATCAATGCTCTGTTTATTAAAATTGTTATGATTTTGATTGGCCATTGAATCCCTTTAATTAGCAACTAAATATCAAAAATATTAATAAGTTATATTTAAATATCTAATAACTAAAATTAAGACTATTTAAAATATAATTAAATTTATAATAATTAAATATTTTTTTCAATTGTTTTAATTTTATAATTTTAATTATAAAAAATAATCTATAAATCCACGGCTATTCACTCAGAAATTTATAGTAATATCGGTTCTAAATAAGCTTATTTAAATGCCGGCGCATCAGCTGTAAAAAGCGAGGAAGCCATTCTATCCGGCATCTTGCAAGTGTTGTTTAGCACGGTTTTATGTTCTTTTAAACCCCCACAATAGCTGTTTAAAAACCATTTCTCTTAAACCAAATTTACTATAATAAAAAAGGAATCTCGTAAGATTCCTTTCAAAGTTTCAAATGTTTTGAATATCTTATTCCCTTATATCTAGATCATTAGAGAGTAGATCTTCAGGAAATAGATAGTAAGATCAGCTCATTGGGCTCATTCTCTACTTTTTACTCTTTAATCATTCTCTAGCGCCACATTTTTTCGAGGTAAACGCCAGCCTTTTTCTCGTGCTACGGTTAGAGCCGCTCTCTGTAATAATCGAGGAACCGCATAATAAGAACCTTCAGCCCCCGCACTCATTCCCATACTCATTCCAAAGACCAGATCTCCATAGATATTAAAACCTTGATAATTAGCGCCAATAGAAGTGACTTTATCTGAAAGCTCTGAATCTTTAGTTACTTCCGCTTCTGCTGCCGATTTCAAAATCTCGATAATCTGATCAATATCATCTCCATAGTGGCTATAATCCAGAATAAATTTAGTGCTCGCAAGATACCCCACAGAGATATTCTTAGGCTTTCGATTCACAAAATCAGCAGTATCATACTCAATTGCAGAACCATAATTATCTAAATAAATCGTTTCTGGCGTTTGCCGTACAATTTTGGCATAGACGCCATCAATAATGACGGTATCGCCGGCCATTGTCGGATAAAAGGCTTCACTATGCGCCACTTCCCGAGAAATCATATTTTCTAAACAATCGATCGTTAGACGAATACGACCATTATCCAAAAGAGGATTGACTAAATAGACGGAATAGAGATTAATATGCTCAATTTCCCAAGGAATCCCTTGATAGATTACCCGCTCCCCTTCTCGTGCAAGCCCCATATTGAGAAACGTTCTCAATCGTTTAAAGTAGGCCGGCACAGAGTTTCTAAAGCTGATAATCATCGCTAAGATAATCAAAATGGCAAAGCCGAAAAGCACCATATCGCCCGATGAGTGTAAAATTACGAGCATCGCCGTAAAGGCAATAATAAAGGAAAAGATCTCATAAAGTAGTAACATCAAACGCCACGCCAGGCTTGTTTTACGATGTTGTCTGTGCGCTTGCAGTTTCTTCTCGTGACGCTGTACTAACTTACGCAAGATCCAAGAGAAGAGATAGAGTAAGCCGAAGAAAGCCCCCAAGCTCAAGAGCAACGTCTTTCCTTGATTACTAATAAAATTCCACGCGCCTTGAGAGACACGCTCCGCAAAGGTTCCCTCTTTCTCAAGCTCCCGATATTGTAAATTAATCAAATCTAGCTGATTAGCATAATAGGTACGTTTTAACTCCCAACTATTTTTAATCTTATCAAGCTGTTTGATAGACGCTTCTGAGAGTTGGGATTCATCAATCTCGTTCAGATGTTCAAGCGCATCATCAATGGCCACAAGATTTTGCTGTAACTCTGAACGAGTGGTTCGAATAAAATCCCGTTTTCGCTGAGATTCTGTCAAATTTTGCAGTGAACTAAAGACAGGTTGAACAATCTTAATTAGCTCTTTTTGCCAATCATAATGAAGAATCTCCTCCTCTTCATTATCAGAGACATCATAGAGTTCAACCTCTAAGCCGCCGAGCGCACTCTTTTCAAACATTCTCTCAAAGTTGCGCTTCTGCTGATCGAGTTGCGATAATGTAAATTCAAGGCTCTCTTTCTGCTCAGGATCATCCACGACTTTAAGCTCGGCAATCACCTCTGCCCGTTTGTTATTCACCTCATCTAGATTCCCGCGAATCTGATTGAGCGATAAAGTCGTCTCCTCAATACTGACATTATTCCCCTTCACTACCTGCGAAAAGCTAGGTATAGATAAGGATAGAACCATCATTAGCCAGAAAATAGCAAAATATGTAATACGCTTTTGTTGTTTTAGCAAAATTATTTCACCCTATATTTCATATTATTAATTGATAAATATAGAGTATATTTTACATATATTGATATTAATTACAAAGATCAATGTATTGCATCAAAGGAATTACTCTCTTTTGGCAGTTTTTTAATTTTGAAGGAATAGCAGCAGCGATTTAATATCTCTAAGTAAGTTAAACTAATTCCATTAGCATCAACCTAAGATCAATATTCTAATTTTGATATTTTTTTAAAAAATTTCCTAAAACCTTTTCTAATTTTCTTTATTAATTATTCTTTCATTCGTCGCATCACCATATACCAGAAATTCAAGTTTATTTATTATCACCTCTACGGATCTTTTATTCATTGGCTAATGAGATAGAGAGTACGTCTTTTTGACAAATAACAAAAAACCCTTGATCCGAAAATCAAGGGTTATTGAATAATGGCGGAAAAGGAGGGATTCGAACCCTCGATACGCTATTAACGTATACACCCTTAGCAGGGGTGCGCCTTCAGCCACTCGGCCACTTTTCCAAATTGTGCTACTTGCTGTAAGTAGACGTCTATTATAATAATTCTTTTGCAGATGTAAAGTCTAAAATGTTTACAATCCTACTTATTTGCTCTAAAGCGCAAAATTAATGCAATTATAGGTGACTACTTCTCAAATGCCAGCGCTCTACGCTCCATGAGTTTGGCAAAAATAATGAGAATTGCGTTAATCACAAGATAGATTAATCCCGCCATTGCATAGTAAGTCACCGAATCATAGGTTTGGCCGGCAAGCTCTCGAGCTCGTCCCATAATATCTAATAGCGTAATACCTTGCACAAGGGAGGTACTTTTAAAGATAAGGACAATCTCATTCGAGTAACTCGGTAACGCTCTGCGAAGTGCAAGCGGAATCAGAATCTTCATTGCTTCAAAGCGACTCATTCCTAACGCTAAACATGCTTCCCACTGATTCTTAGAGATATTTTTTACTGCACCATAAAAGAGCTGTGCTGTGTAAGCAGCTGAATTAAGTGATAATGCTAAAATCGCACAAAACCAAGCTTGTGAGAAGATATCCCATAAAAATGAATTTCGGATAAAACCAATCTGCCCCGGCCCTGTATAGAAGAGTAAAATCTGTACGAGTAACGGTGTGCCAGTAAAGAAGATAATAAAACCGCGGGCAATTTTGGCTGGCCAGCGCTTTTCCCATAAGGTCAAAATGCCGGTTAATAATAAGGCAATAATAAAGCCACAAAAGAGTGAAGCGACCGTTAATGCTAAGCTAAGGGGTGCGCCTTCTAATATAAATAAAAATTGATCTAACATAGTACGCTCCTATTTCGCCGGCTCAAGGTCGTATGCAGTGATACGATTATAGAGAAGATCCTGAATCTTTTGACTCACAAGAGAGATCACAAGATAGATCAGTGCTGCAATTGCGTACCAGATAAAATCATTCGTGGCACTATAGATATAGTCCGTTTCCTTCATCAACTCATGCACACCGATTAGAGAGACAAGCGCCGTATCTTTGAGCAACACAAGCCATTGGTTACTTAATCCCGGAAATGCATGGCGCCACATCTGAGGCATAACAATATAGAAGAATGTAGCCGGTTTAGAGAGCCCTAATACAGCCCCTGAACTCCACTGCTCTTTGGGAACGGCTAATAGCGCTCCTCGAATCGTTTGTGAAGCATAAGAAGCGTAGATCAGTGAGAGCGCAAAAGCGCCTAATCCAAAGAAGAGGTATTCACCGTAACTATCGAGTAGCGAGAAATAGGCATCCATTACCCACTCAGGTAATACCATCTCATATTCTAAAAAGAGATAAGGTAATCCTAGCCCGATCAAAAAGATCACGATCAATTCCGGCAATGAGCGAATCACAGAAACAAAAAATGTCACAGGCCAGCGGATAATTCGCCATCGACTTAATTCTAAAACCGCTAAAATATTCGCCCATAAAAATCCGAGCACCAACGCCACTAACGCCAATAAAATCGTTGTCTTTGCAGCGATTAACATTGATTCAAAATAACGCGTCGTAAAGAGCTCAAAAAAACTGATTATGCCACTCACTGTATCTCCTCTATTTGCAAACAAAAAGCGATGTAGTTCATCGCTTTCTGCTCTACTGCTATTTCATTACACAATTACTTCTGTTCAAACCACTTGCTGTAGATCTCATCATATTGACCGTTCTCTTTGACGGTTTTTAATGCTTCATTGATCTCTTCAACAAGCGCTTTATTTCTTAAACCTGTACCAATGCCTAAACCTTGACCGAAGTATTTAGGATCAGTCACTTTCTCGCCTACCATCACAAAATTATCGTTGCCTTGAATATACTCATTGACTACTTCGCCATCGCCGAAGACGACATCTACACGACCTAGCGCTAAATCATTCATCGCTGACGGATATTGTGGGTATACAGAGATATCGCTACCATTGTAGGTATCTTTGATATATTGCTGATGCGTTGAACCGGAAAGAACGCCGATTTTTACATCTGCAACGTCATTGATTTTATCTGCTTTATCTTTAGTCGTGATATAGATTGAGTAGTTTTGATAATAAGGGTCACTGAAGGCTAACTGTTTTGCACGCTCTTCAGTAATATCCATTCCTGAAATAACCGCATCGTAACGGCGGAGTCGAAGATTAGGGATCAATGCATCAAATTCTGCTTCAGAAAAAACACACTCTTTTTGCATCGCTTCACATACGGCATTCATCAGATCGATATCAAAACCGAGTAATTCATTATTTTCCCCTTTATACTCAAAAGGAGGATATGCCGGGTTTGTACCGATATTTAATTTATCTTGTGCCATTGCTGTTGTGCTCATTAAGCCTGCAGCAAGTAGTAAAAGTCCTAATTTTTTCATAACTCAACTCCATCTATTATTTTTTATTGATGATCACTCTATTTTGATCAATCCAATGATTCTTGACATTCAATGATTTTTGAATTGATCATTAAGTCATTGTCTTAATTGCTTTTTTATAACAAGAAGCATTAAGTTTGACTGAATCAGATCCCTTATTTCCAAAAATCCCTTTGAAAATGAATCCTCATCTTTTGCAGTATAGCGCGAAGATTATTTAATGGGAAAGATACTGTTTAAATTCTTCTGTTTTTGGCGAAACAAAGATTGATGCATCGCCCTCTTCCACAACTTTACCTTGCTCCATATACACCACATACGTTGCAATTCGTTTTGCAAAATCGACATCGTGCGTAACAACAATTTGCGTAATGCCTGTTTGTGCTAACTCTTCAATAATCGTTGCCACTTGTGACGTAATTTCAGGGTCGAGCGCCGCCGTAGGCTCATCAAATAGCAGTACATCAGGGTCCATCATTAAGGCTCTTGCAATCGCCACTCGTTGCTGTTGACCCCCCGAGAGTTTCAGTGGGTAGCGATCTTCTAACCCTTCTAGCTTTAAAGAGTGAAGCGCTTCAACACCTCGTTTTTTCGCCTCTTCTAGAGACATTTTGCCTAATTTAACCGGCGCATAAGTGAGATTTTGTAAAACGGTACGATGTGGCCAGAGATGATATTGCTGGAAGATCATTCCCACTTTCTGCCGAAGATCACGAATCGTCTTCTCAGAGATACTCTGCGAAAAATCAAATTCAAAACCGGCAATCTCTAATTTCCCTTCTTTAGGGCGCTCAAGAATATTTAAAATTCGAAGCAGAGAGCTTTTACCTGCACCACTTGGGCCCAATAACACAACAATCTCACCTTTTTTGGCTTGCAGTGAAACATCAAATAGTACTTGTGTTTCCCCATAAAAGTAGTTTAAGTCTTTCAGCTCAATCATTTCATCCTGTCTCTCTACTTAGTGCATCGATCATTAAAGTTAGTTAAAATTCTGTCATTCAACTCAGGCAATTAAACAATTAAAGTATTTCAAATCAAAGCATTTCATCTGTGGCTTATCTTTAGAATAATGCCGATACCGATTTCTATGCCGATGTTGATCTTGATTGAATAACCCGCATTTTCAACTATTACATTTAATATGATACGTGCGATTTATACTCATCCGATACTGGGTTTGTAACAATAGAATTATCCCCTGCTACCTCTCTATCACCCTATTTTGAGTATCGCGCTTCTTCTTTTTGACTCATATTATTATTTTTAAACCTGCCTATTCTACGGTATTTTTTACTTTTCTGCTGAACCTTTTCCAAAATTTTCTACATCAGAGCAATATCAGAATCATATCAGAGCCATACGAGGCTAATAATCGTATGATATTTATAGAAAAACTCTCTGCAACAATGAATTTCTCTGAAATAAAGTGCATCCAACATCGCAGAAATAAAAGATACTTTGCGCCGATTAAAAGTTCTTTGCTAAGATGAGGAGAATTTTGTAAATATGCTGGGTATGGTAGCTATCTAAATCGCAATCCCATTCCCTAATTATCTATTTCACTACCTTTGTAGAGCACGACGACCATGACTAAACAAGATCGCCTATTACAACTTCTCAATCAGCCTCAAAAACGCATTGCCCTTATGGGAATGAGTGGTGTTGGAAAAACGCATCTCTCCAAAAAGATGCCGGCATCTCAATGGTTTCACTACTCTATTGACTACCGCATTGGTAGTTTTCATCTCAAAGAAGCAATTCATGACTTCCTATTAGAAGCAGCGCTTGAGCAACCTCTGTTAGCGAATCTGATTCGACAAGGAGCCATCTCAGTACAATCGCAGCTCACTATTAGTAATTTAGCGCCACTCTCCGCTTATCTTGGAATGGTCGGTAATGAAGCACTCGGCGGCCGTCCACTTGAGCTCTTTTTAGAGCGACTAGAAAAACACCGTTTAGCAGAGATTGCAGCAGTCAAAGATATCCCCTATTTTGAGCAAAAAGCCTCTAAGCTTCTCAAGTTCCCCCATTTTATGATTGATTTAAGTGGTAGCTTTTGTGAGTTACAAGATGAAGAGAGTTGGGATCTGATTGGTCAGCAATCGCTCTTGGTCTATCTCAAGGCTTCAGAGAAGGCCAAAAACTATCTCATTGAACGGGCGGTGACCCATCCTAAACCGCTCTATTATCAGCGGGATTTCCTACTCCCTAAAATCACCGAATACCTTGCAAATAACCAATTAAATGGCCCTGAAGAGATTGATCCTGCTGATTTTACCCGTTGGATTTTCCCTCAATTGATCGAGCACCGACTAGCACTCTATGAGATGCTTGCAGAACGATATGGTGTTACGATTGATGCAGAAAAACTCTATCACGTTGCTAATGAAACCCAATTTTTTGAACTAATTAAGGAAGCAATTTATGGATAATCAAGCAGGCGCTACCATCAAAAAAGAGGTAACCGATAATCTTCATATTAAGAGCTATGCCCCAAACTTCTTCCGTCTAAACGATGAGAGCGAATGGCACAATACATCGATTTTGTTACAAAACAAAGAAGTCTTAACAGATACCACATTACTCCCCGCCACATTTGATGAGATTACCGAGGCACATATTCAAGCTTGGATTTCTCGAAAACCGACACTTGTTCTAATCGGTACCGGCAATAAAATGGAGTTTCTCGCTCCACAATGGCGCGCACTACTCTATCAAAATGGCATTGGCGTTGAAACAATGGCCACAGAATCTCTCTGCCGGACATTTGCGATTTTAGCAGCCGAAGATCGTAATGCACTTGGAGTCTTCTTCCCCATCATCGAAGCATAATTAGCCAATATAGTCTCTTCTATGAATAGTTGTAAGACTGATGATTACGCGAGTCTAAAAGAGAGTCATTCACCTAATCCACTCTAATCTAATTGACTCTAAAAATGCTCAATAAAAAACCCGCAGCCTTTATGGTTACGGGTTTTGCACATCATCTTGATGCTAATCTCTTCCTTGATTGCTATGATCCTTCATAACAACCTCTCAATTCTGTGCATCCTGCACACCTCATCCTGAGAATTGACCGAATAATCCATCAATGTTGAACGCTCTCCTGAGATTGAGGGAAACTCCTATTTCATCCTTGAGATGTAACATCCTTGCTACGTGAATTAATTTTAATATTAATGTGTTAGCGGTTCCAATTAAAAAAATTAATCATATTTTAAAGTTTTATCACAAAAATAGTGGTAATAAACCCCTAAATAAACATTTATTCACCATTTGTGAATACCTCAATAAACAACGAATTCCCCTTCCACTATTTGTTCAAATATCTTTTAAAATATCTTCTAAGCGAAATATCATCATCTTTCTAGAGTAATGTCGGTTTAAAATAAGTTTATTTAAAATAAGTTTATTTAAAATAAGCTTATTTAAATGCCAGCGCATCGGCTGTAATAAGTGAGGAAGCCATTCTATCCGGCATCTTGCAAATGTTGTTTAAAATTCTTTTTCTTAAACCAAATTTACTATACCTAACCGTTAAACGATAAAACAAAAAAGAAGCAGATTCAAGAAAATCCCTCTGACTCTCTTGCCTCTGCTTCTTTAAACGCCGCAATATAGTGATTGAATAAAACTGATTTATAAACTCATTTTTATAGCCTCATTTTATAGGCTCATCGTTTATCCGCTTATAATGATTTGCTGATGATTACAGTTTTACAATACGTGCTGGAATACCTTGCCGTACAGCTGCTCCTGTTGCCCAATCAAGCCAAGGAGCAGGGATTGGGCGAGATGGATCTGCAACGGCTAAATCATTTAGATTTAAGCCACTGCCCACATGCTGACTAAATTGCATCGGAACACCATCGATCATATGCGCTCTAGCACCCACATCACGCCGGCCATAACCATGTTCTACCGCTAATACGCCTGGTTTAACACCATCGAGAATCATAATTTGTGCTTCTTGCGCGCCATTAGGCGACTCAATTCGAACAAGATCTCCATTCTCAATATTCCATTTCAAAGCATCCACTTCGCTAATTGCAACAATATTCGTCGGCTTAATCATTCGTAATCGTAATGTTGAACCTGAAGTACTGCTCACAATATTCGATTTAAAAGAGGTTAATAGCAGTGGCCACTCCTGTTTCGGAAATCTCTCCTCTACACTACTGCCATCTGCAAATCGTGGCGGATAATAGGTTGGCACACCACTATAGCGCTCACCATTGGCAAAATGTCGATGAACACCTACCGTCTCATTCCAAAGCTGTAAAGTTGGTGCCCACTTCTTCGTCATAAGATCCCCTTGCCAGCCGGTATCATAACCCGCAAATCTGCCACCACGCGCATAGACATAAGCCACCCGCATCTGCTCTTCGGGCTTTAAGACCCTTTCAATCGCCGGCATAATTCGATCAACGCCGGTAAGGACTAATTCTTGACGATTTGATTCAGGTACTGGCGAACCATCAAAGGCCATATTAGCGGCTGCTTTAAGATAGAAATCTTCCGTTGTATTCACAGGGTAGAGTTTTCCGGCGCTATCGGCAATGGCATTCTCTCCAAATCCTGGTAGTTCCATCTTTTTCGCCACTTCAATAAAGAAACTCTCCATCGAAATGGGGCGACCCGCTTGATCCTTTTCAACACGAGGTTCTACAATCGGCCATCTAGCTGTCGAAGTTTTAAAAGGCACACCAGCCCAGGCATTACCAAAGCCCCAGCTCTCAAAATTATGAGTATCAGGAACAATATAATCCGCCATTGCTGTCGTTTCATTAATAAAGGCATCTACAGCAATAAAGAGTGGCAGTACTTTAGGATCTGCTAATTTATCAAGCAGTAATTCTCTAAATCCGGCAATACCATAAACTGGATTGGTCATATTACTAATCCAAGCTTTAAGCGGATAAGGATCAGCATTGAGTGCTGAGATCAACATCTCGGTGGCTTGCCCGCCGGCAAAAGGATACCAAGGACGACTTGCAGGATAGGGGTTCTCTCCTTTCGCTTTCCGTGTTTTATACTCAGTGGAGCTCTCATAAGGCTTCTTCGCACGTCCAATCATAATGCCTTTAGGCTGAACCATTCCTGGAAATGTTTCAAAATTGTAACGAGGACCTGCCGCATAATCGGCATATTTCCCGCCATTAACGTGCATCCCTCCTTTATAATTCATATTACCAATTAAGACATTGAGTGCCATTACAGACCAAGTATTATAAAAACCATTACCGCTCATCATCCCACCATGAGTAATCACTGCGGCTTTATGGCCATGGCTTGTAAACTTACGAGCTAATCCTGTAATTGTCTCAACGGGCACTCCACAAAATTCACTATATTCCTCAAGGCTAAACTTATCGGCTGATTGCTTTAATAAGTGAAAACTAGTCGCAACAGCCACATTACTCCCATCGGGTAGAGCCACATTACCGGTATAGTCGAGCACACCTTTCTCAATCGTATCGATATCTTGCAGGAAATGGCTCACTGAATCTACCGCTAAAATCGGACTATTTCCTCGTTCTCCACCCTCAATATCCGCTAAACGTAAAAACTGACCATATAGCGGATGATCTTCCGAAGTTACGACTAAATGCGTGGCATTGGAATGACTTGGGAATTTTGAGACTTCCATGCCTGCTTTACCAGGGACACTTAAGTAAGCATCGTTGTAACGTTTCTCATCGAGAATATAACGAATCATTGCCATCGCCATCGCTGAATCGGTACCAGGCAAAATTGGAATCCAAGTGTTATTCGCCGTCGCTAATGTATTGGTCATCGGTAAATTAGGAGCAACTACGGCATAACTAAAATCTTGTGCTGATTTAGTACGCGCTTTTGCTAATAACCGTCCTTGACGTTTAAATGGGTTTCCCGATTGTGCCGGTGATGTTCCCATAAAAATGGCAAATTCGACATTATCTAAATCTGGTTTCGCATGGGCATTTTTATTCATATCGTTCATTAATGCCCCAGAACCTAATCGATACGCTAAACCACAATAAGCACCATGCGCCGTAAAGTTTCGAGTACCAAAAGCATTATTAGCGAAACGCTTTACAAAAAATTCCCGCCCTTCATTACCGGCATTCGATACTAATAGCTGATTCGCTTTCACTCCATATTCCGGATTTTCAGGATCAATCAAAGTTTCTAAATCTCGAATTGCCTTTAAACCATCGACATGACCCTCACCAAACAGGTCACCCCCATTGACTACTTCATCAATCAATTGTTCAAAGCTAATTCTCTCCCACTTCCCTTCGCCTCGTTTTCCAACCCGCTTTAACGGCCAAAGTACGCGATAAGGACTTGATACAGATTCCCCCATCTGTGCACCACGAGCACATGCAGTAGAGCGATCCTCTAAACCACTTTCCCCACCAAGCTTCACCCAGGCTTCATTGATCGGCATTGTATAGTTAAATTGCTCTTCATTCGAGAGCGGATGATAAGGATTACCGGCGATACGAATCACTTCATTTTTAGCTTTATCGACCCGAACACGCACACCGCAAACAGTCCAACAACCAAAGCATTGCGTATTAGCCATCGCTTGTGCGGGATTTTGTACCCATTGACCATTCTCTATATCGCCCTCAACCTGTAACGCATTACCAAAAATAGCATTTTCAGTAGGCTCTGCCGAAGTACCCTCTACTAACCCTGTCACTATATTTTTAACAGTATTACTATAGCCCACCGCAAATGCCGCAAGCCCGCCGGCAGCCGCAACGCCTTTTACCACATTACGTCGTTTTTGACGTGCCGAATCCTCTGTAGAAGCGCTATGATCTCCTGTTTCCATTGCAACATTATTCAATTGCTCTTGATTATTGGGCGCTTGATGTGACTCTTCTCTGTTGTGATCTTTGTTATAACTCATAATTTCTCAGCCTCGCTTATATCTTTCTTATATCTTTTTATTCAGAACAATATCTGCCTTAATTGACTCAATTGTTTTAACTACCTTGAACTACCTCATAGACACGATTATCTAGATATTAAGCGGGTTGCTGACCTCCTTCTACTTGACTAAGGCGAGGGGAAAACTTGAACCAGTTATCCTGTAATAGACTCCAAACGATGACGAGCATAGTAAGCCACAACCCAAAGGTTGATAAAATCCCTAAGAACCCACTAAAGCCCCAATCTAAGTGATAAGGATTAATCACAATATTGTATTTTGGTAATGTTTGTGTCTGCATCAAAATTGCCCAACGAATAGTCCACGCTAATGAGAGCGACATTAAAGCTAATAAGAGATCGACCCAACGACAATGAAGACGGCGCTGATTAAAATTCATTAAGCTATAGATTAAGAGCAGCGCCCAGTAGATAAAGAGGCTAATCCCAATAGTCCACCAAACAGACCCATTATTGGGAAGATCTCTAAAAGCGGCTCCGGCAGGGGAATCACTTATCGCCCACCCGATAAGTGCAACAGCAACGCCGAGTAGTGCTACCACTTGAATACGACTTAAAATTGCTGTTTCATTAGGTTGAATGGCCCATCTTGATGAAAAGGCACACCAAGCTTTCACACACATCGGAACCACTTGTAGTGCCGTAAAAAAGAGTGCCCAAGGTAACCAAGGTGTAAACCATAATGCTTGTGATTTAAGCACATTGAGTTCTTTTCCGGTATAAAGCAGAATCATAAAAGCCGATACTAATAGCCCCATTGCTGTCCAAGGAAGCCATTGAGAGGCATTAAAACTCCCCCAATGCAGTGCTCGAAACCATTTATAAGTCCCTTCTTTACTACTGTTTTCTCGTAATAAAAGTAGGAATTGTAGGATTAAAAAGAGAACAAATAACGGCACAAATAGTGCGCCGATCCACATCCAAGACCAAGGGGCCATCTGTGTATAGAAGTTAATAAAGCGCCCGGGCTGATGAAGATCTGCTAATAGTGCAATAGGTCCGACAATACCGGCGGTAATTCCAAAACCTACCACGACTAATTCTAAGGATCTCAATTCACCATGTTTCCACCAACGCAATCCAACAGCAATCAGTGCACTACTTGCTGCAATGCCGATAAAGAAGAAGTATTGCACCGCCCAAGGAAGCCATGCGATATCTTGAGGTAAGGTTAATAATTCCCGAATCATAATACAATCTCCTGCCATAACATTGCTTGCCCTTGTACTTGCGATTGGAACGCTTCATCAAGGCCGATATAGAAGACTTGTGGCATAGTACCCTGCGCAGGTTTAAGGACTTTAATTTCATCCTCAAACTCCACCAACATTTTGCTGATCGTACTATTAGGGTCTTTCATATCCCCAATAATCCGCGCACCCCCGACACAAGACTCCACACATGCCGGTAATAACCCTGCATCTAATCGATGAGCACAGAAAGTACATTTATCTGCCGTACCCGTTTCCTCATTAATAAAACGTGCCTCATAAGGACAAGCCTGTACACAATAAGCACAACCCACACAAATTTTATTATCGACAACTACAATGCCATCTTCCCGTTGATAAGTGGCTTGGGTTGGGCAGACAGGAACGCATGGCGGATTATCACAATGATTACAAAGTCTTGGTAATACCACATTTGTCGCTTGATCTTGAGCTTCATCAATTACCTGATATTGACGAACAGTGGTTCTAAATTGCCCAGCTGGCATCTGATTTTCCACAGTACAGCTTACGGTACAAGCCTGACAACCGATACAGCGCCGCAGATCGACAATCATGCCATAGCGTTTATTAGGATCCCCCTCTCTACGAGGCGGCACTCTCTTTGCTTCGGCCCTAGCCTCTTTGAGCGTTAATACCGTAGCTCCTACGGTTAAAGCTCCGATCTGTTTTAATAAATTACGACGAGTAATACTCATGCTTCTCTCCTTGTATAATCCCTTTTCACTACCTTTTTCACCCGTTCATTCAAGACTTTTGATACTCTTCTTGATGCTCATATCCCATTGATTAAAAGGGTGTAAAATTAAAACGATACTGAAATTCAAGATTATTTAAATTGCACTTTTCATAACACTCATCTTGCAAGCTTTCAGAAAATCTCTCTATTGTGGGAAACCACATACAAGGTTACTTATTGATCTAGGGCAAAGCTTTAGAAGAGATTTCAACTAAAACCACTGTTGATTTCGAAAAAATCAGTTAAGAGGTTACTAAGCGATTAAAATAATGGCATTATTCATCTACCGTTGCCGGCTTTACCCATTCAAGATGTTACCCATTCGGTATAAATTATAGTGAGATCGGTTCAAAATAAGCTTATTAAAATACCGGCGCATCGGTTGATAGAGGCAAGGAAGCCGTTCTATCCGGCATCATGCAAGTATTGTTTAAAAGCCATTTTTCTTAAACCAAATTTACTATATGTATTCAAGATTAAGTACTCAATACAACGCGCGTTATTCAAGAGCGAATAATCAATAGAGAGGATTTTGATGTTTTTAGGCCTATACTATTTTTGTCAGCCGCAATCATATCGCCAATCGTATCGGCGAATATATGCCTTTATTCTCGGCTGTTTATTGAGTCTGCTAATTCCCCCCCTATATGCGTTAACGAACGAAACCTTGCCCCTAAAAAACTCAACTTATGCCGGCTGTGGTATCCCACAATCAGAAGAGCCACCTACAAATAGGCGGGTAAAAGAACAACAGATTTCTACAGCAAAGAGAAATATCGTCGTGGGTATTTTGGCACCTTATGGCGAGCAAGTAGCCGAAAAAGAGTGGTGTCCTTGGATTACGGCACTCAATGATGCATTGCCGATGCTACATTTCATCCTCAAGCCACTTCAAATTCATAATATTGAACGGGAGGTTGCAAGCGGAGATCTAGATCTTTTACTCTCACACCAAGGGACTTTTATCAATTTAGATGCGCAGTATCCTATTCGCGCAATGGCGAGCCTCAAGAAGAATGTCCATTTAGAAGATGATACCCCCAAAATTGGCAGTGCCATTTGGGTACGACAAGAGAGCCCTATTCATACATTATCGGATCTCAAAAATCGCACAGTTCACGCAGTAAGCCCACAAGCATTAGGAGGATTTCTCTTAGCCTACTATGAAATCATGCAATATGATCCTACCTTACAGCGCTCTATCGATTTTCAATATCATGGATTTCCCATTGAACGCCTGTTTCAGTATCTTACAGATGATAAACCAGATTCCAAACAAACGGCGATTATCGTGCCTGCTTGTCTTTATGAGCGATTAGAACGACAAGGGTTACTGCCAACGGCACAGCTTCGCCTCATTCATCCGATCACATTACCTGACTTTCCTTGTCAAACAAGTAGTGAATTAATGCCTAGCTGGTCTCTAGGCGCACTCTCTTCACTCGATGATACGACAGCTAAAATGATACAAGCGACCCTTTTTAATCTCAAATCCCCCAATCTCCCTATTTGGCAACTACCCTACACGCTAACTGATATTACCCAATTGACCTATGAGTTAAAACGTTTCGAAAATCATGAAACACTCTGGGATACCTTAATTCGACTCGCAGATACCTATAAAATTTGGCTCTTCCTCTTAATCATTGTGCTCTTGATGCTTCTTGTCAATCATCTGTGGCTAAGTTACGCGGTCACTAAACGCGGAAAAGCCTTAGAACAGGCCTATCAACAGATGCATCACTATGAAGCAATGCTCTCAAAAGCAGATCGTATGAATATTTTAGGCGAAATGGCAAGCGGTATTGGTCATGAACTCAAACAACCTCTCTCCACCATTCGCAATTATGCAGAAGGATCGATGTTAATCCTTCAAAAAGAGCCCGATGAATCCCAAGCGCGATCTTTGCTGCTACCCTTGCAGAAAATTAGCGAACAAGTGACACAATGTCACCATATTATTAATAATCTTCGCACCTGGGCAAAACCGAAAGCGGAAATAACGCAAGAAACCATCATTCTTAAACATTTCCTCGAGCAGATCATTGAAATCACTCGACTCCGGGTTCAAGATAAAGCGGAAATTAGCATCGATGTCCCCGAACATTTTACGATTAATAGTACCCCCTCAATTTTAGAACAAGTCATTGCTAATTGCCTAATGAACTCCGCACAAGCCGGCGCGACAGAACTTGCTATCCGCCTTAAAATTTATCCTAATTATATTAAACTCTTTATTAGCGATAATGGACCAGGATTCACCGCTGAAGAGCTCTCCTCGCCCTTTGTCCCTTTTCGGACTTCTAAGCAAGATGGATTAGGTCTCGGGCTGGTGATTTGTCAGCGTTTAATTGAGAACTTAAATGGTAAAATGCGAATTGCTAATCGGAAAGATGGTCATCAAGGAGCTGTTGTCCGGCTGATTTTACCAAGATCATAATGAGTACAGCAGAGAAAATATTTAAATATCAAGTCTCACTAATCATCTACAATCACCTACAATCGTATTATTAGAAGAATCGAGGTATCCTGATGCAACATCCCCTGACCGTCCATATCGTTGATGATGAGCCGAGTGTTCGAGAATCTTGTCAATTTCTCGTATCAACACTCAATTATAGAACCCAGCTTTGGGAAGATGGTCGCGATTTTATAGATAAAGTTAATCTCTCTTTACCGGCGATTGCTATTATTGATCTACGAATGCCAAGGCTTACCGGCGATGAAGTAGTGACCCTACTTCATAATGCTAAAAGTCCTATCAGCGCTATCATTCTTACAGGACACGGAGAGGTTGCTACAGCCGTTAAAACACTCAAAGAAGGGGCGATCGACTTTTTAGAGAAGCCGGTAGAACTTCCCCAATTAGTCGATGCTTTAAAACGCGCTGAAGAGATCTCACAGGCACGTTACGCGCGCAATCAGCGCTTAGCGTGTTTTGAGCGCTTAACGGATAGAGAAAAGCAGATTGCAACGCTAGTTTATGAAGGATTGACGAATAAAGAGATCGCCGAGAAAGTGCTAGTCTCTGTTCGTACTGTCGAAGTACAACGCGCTAATGCGATGAAAAAGATGCAAGCTGAAACGCTCGCTGAATTTATTGCCTATCTCACAGAAATCCATACACCCTAATATGGATTGAATCTCAATTGCTATCACTTATTTAAGTGACACTCTAGATTATGCTCTAGATTCAATGAGTTTTCTAATTATGGAATGATCCTCTCGTGCTATTGTCCCAAAGTAATTAATGGTAAACTATACTCCTTTTCAGAAGCGCTCTGATCAAAGCGTATGACTCAATGAAATCGACTAAATTCTTATTTTAGGGGAAAAGATATCAATCGTTTCAATTCATCCTCCCATAAGCACGAATCGCTCCAACACTCGAGTGAATTGGTAGCGCTCTCCCATTCACCGCTTCTTGATGCCACCGATGCATTACAGAACTATTTTGGTTATACCGAATTTCGTGAAGGGCAAGCACCGCTTGTGGAAGGCGTACTATCTGGCCAGGATGTTCTTGGAATTATGCCCACAGGGGGCGGTAAATCTCTCTGTTATCAGATTCCGGCACTCCTTTTACCTCATATCACGCTTGTCATCTCTCCGCTGATTTCCCTGATGAAAGATCAGGTGGATGCACTACTTGAGATTGGTATTTCCGCTACGTTTATCAATAGCACCTTAGATGAAGCAACACTCCGAACCCGCCTCATTGAGATACGGCAAAAACAGTATAAACTGATCTATATTGCGCCGGAAAGGCTTAATAGCTATCTTATTCGCTCGCTCTTTAGTGCGCTGCCCATTAGTTTTATTGCCGTAGATGAAGCCCACTGTATCTCCAAATGGGGCCACGATTTTCGCCCTGCTTATGGTGAAATCATCGATTTTGTCCATCAACTGCCCAATCGCCCTGTTATTGGTGCCTATACAGCAACCGCCACATCGGAAGTGATCCACGAAATTAAAACGTTGTTACAGCTACATAATCCTATCGAATCGATTATCAGTTTTGACCGCACGAATCTCACCTTTGAAGTGCTAAAAGTCTCTGATAAACGCCGATATATCATCAATTTTATACGCCGATTCTACCCCAATGAATCGGGAATTATCTACTGTGCAACCCGCAACAATGTGGAAAAACTCACAGAATTTCTTAAAAATGCCGGTCTTAAAGTCTTGGCTTACCACGGCGGAATGGAGCATCACGAGCGGGAAAAGAATCAAAATGCATTTATTCGCGATGAAGTGCAGATTATTGTGGCTACCAATGCCTTTGGTATGGGTATTGATAAATCGAATGTCCGCTTTGTGATTCACTATAATATGCCCCAAAATATGGAAGCTTACTATCAAGAAGCGGGGCGAGCGGGCCGAGATGGCGCACCGGCGCACTGTTTACTACTCTATGCACCAAGAGATGTCTCCAATCAAAAGTATCTGATTGAGCATAATGATTTTATTACCGATCCCGAGCGTAAAGATATTCTCTACCATAATCTTGAAGCGCTCATCGATTACTGTCATACCGAAGAGTGTTTACGTGCAGAGATTCTTCACTATTTTTCTGAGACACCTCAATTCGATCACTGTAATAATTGTAGCAATTGCACCAACACAGCGCCGAAGATTAATATCACTATCGAAGCCCAAAAGATTCTCTCCTGTGTCTATCGTGCCGAACAAAATTGTGGCATTACAACCATTATTCAGATTCTACGAGGCTCGAAAAATCAACACATTCTCTCCCGTAATCTCGATCAGCTCTCTACTTATGGCATTATGCGGGAATATTCGGAATCGGGACTCAAAGAGATGATTATGACGCTAATCGCAAGAGGTTACCTCTATCAAACAACCGAAGCAAGACCGCTACTTAAGCTCAATATTGGCAAAGCAAAACTGATTTTAACCGGACAAAAACAGCTCTTTCATCGACAAGATCTGCTACTGCATAAAACTTTTTCAGCACCGGAAAATCACTATCATTCACCGCTCTACGAAGAGATTCGCGCTTTTCGCTTAATGCTCTCTAAAGAGCGAGATGTGCCGGCATACACCATTTTTAGCGATAAAACTCTCAGAGAACTTGCAGAGAAACAACCGACTACGCAAGGACAGATGTTGCAGATTCACGGTATTGGCGTTAAGAAATTTGATCTCTATGGCGAGCGCTTAATGGAATTAATTCGTCATCATCAAGCGCATCAAGCCTAAATGATCAGTAGTGTTAGTGAGGTCATTATGAACGATTTTTATATCGTACATTTAATTTAAGGAAAATGGTTTTTAAGTAACGAATGTTGGATTTTAAAAGAATATAAAACCGTACTAAATAGCACTTGCAAGATGCCGGATAGAACCGCTTCCTCACCTCAATCAGCCGATGCGCCGGCATTTCAATAATGCTTATTTTGAACTGATCCTACTATAAAACCATACTAAACAGTACTTGCAAGATGCGAGATTGAACCGTTTCCTCGCCTCAATCAGCCGATGCGCCGGCATTTCAATAATGCTTATTTTGAACCGACATTACTATACTATCAATTTACAAATGATGCGCATAATCGTGAATTGAGAAGCCTTGTAGCGCCTCTTCAAAGTTTTTACCTACTGCTAATACCTTAAAGCGCTCACCCATCTCTTCAGGATGAATCAAGTGTTGAACCCGCTTTGAGAGCTCAAACCAAGCTAATTCCCGGGCAACCTTACTGTCTGTATCATCATCCGCCGTCTCTTCTGCCTCCATCGCTTCCACCTGATTCTCCTCAATACGCGCTTTCTCCTCAGCAATCATTGTTTGTAGATGATTCCCCATCAAGAAGTACGCTTGTGCGGTATAGCCCAAAAACTCCAATCCCATATCCACTAAAATCGTCGCTACTTCTGTGAAATTCACATTCGCAGTGAGATCTTGCAATCCCGGATAGAGATAGAAATCTTCGTGAGCACGATGCTTATAATGAGCAATTAAGGTTCCGGTCATTCGCTCCGGGCGATAATACTCTTTCTCGTCATAACCATAATCGATAAAGAGCGCAACACCCCGCGTTAAATGGGTGAAAAATGGGACTAACCACGGTTGTAACATCGGACAATATTCGCTCTCATACCCATCAGGAAAGTGAAATCCTTTCTCCACTAAAGATTGATAATAATCATTGAGTGCCTGATCTGCTTCTCGTAAGTGAGGTGCAAAATGCAGGGTCGAACTTTCTGAGAGAGTTGAGCTTAGCTCTTCTGTAGAAGCGACCTTATTTGATGACTCTTGATGATCCCGATCTTCAGCAAAAGGCGCTAATGTCACATCTACGTAATAGGGCTTTCCATCGACAACCCGAAATCGCTCAACGGGAAGCGCATCTAAAACTTCATTCGCTAAAATCACTCCTTCCCAAGCAGATTCCGGCGGTGTGTCAATCCATTGTACTTGGGCAATATACTCGGGAAGATATTCCGTTAAAAGTGCTTTTTGTCTTTCACGCAAATTAGGGGAGACTTCTAAAATAAGATATTGCGCCGGCAATTGATCTTTCTCAGCTAGATGCAACAGAAGATCTTTCGCCATCGTGCCATTACCTGCACCGATCTCTAAAATTTGCCAATTTTCAGAGAGATGTTGACTCACCTCGATCACTTGTTCGGCAAGAGATTTTGAAAAAAATGGCGAGATTAGTGGTGCGGTAATAAAATCCCCTTCCCGTCCAAATACTGCCTGTGGACCTGTGTAGTAACCATATTGTGGATGATAGAGCGCCAGCTCAAAAAAACGAGAAAAAGGGATCGCCCCTTGTCGTTCAATTTCCGAAGCAATCTCCGCCACTAAAGCCGATGACAAAGCATAATCTTCCGCTGTTGGTTCTAGGAAATTCTCAATATTCGCTTGCTCGGCATCCGTTCTAAATGTCACACACAGCTCCTCTAGGGTTCATTAATACAATATATTCAGATCAAATCGATCAATCTACAGCGCGGTAACAGAGCCAAATCCACGACTATTTCGTTTAATACTCACTTCTTGCCCAGGATAAACTGTCGCTTCTCCTGAAACGATTACCGGAATATGTTTCTTATCCGCAGTTTCCACATCAATTTCACTATTACCCTCTTCGTTCATCACGATCGAAACCACTTTCCCTTTTCCTGAATAACTGCCTAAACCATCTTCTAAACCTGTTGCACAGCCGGCAAGTAATAATAGTGTTGATCCGATTAACATTAATTTTTTCATTGTAGATAATCCTTCTTATCTTATTATAATTTTAGGGTTCTTTACGCTATTCGTAAAAGCTTCTGAAAAAGCGATGTGAGAAAAAGCTATTTGAGAAAGCCCATTATAGAATGGGCTATGATCTCTATAATAGAAAGGGATCTCCCTAATAGTAGAGAGATCCTTTTTGAGTGTAACAGCATTAACTTAACGCAAGCTTAATACTGACCGAAGCTATTCATCTATGCATCTATGCATCTATGCATCGATTCATATTTACCAAAGAGATAACGAATGGCATCAAATGAGTGATGATCGCAATAATCATTGCGTTCCTATGATTCAGCCCCTTCCGATTTATTTTGATTCGCTTGATTAGGGCGGCGATTGCGGCGTAACGTTCGGCGAGGGCGGCGCTGTGTTTTACGCTCATTATTTTGCCCTTCGCTCTGCTCTACGACCTTACTATGGTCAGCGGGTGCAGTACTATTAGCACCGCTCTCTTCTCTATTTTGTGAATGCGCTTCTCCACTTTGTCTTCTACGAGGTGCACGACGTGGTGTCCGAGGCTTACGGCGATTATTGTTCTCGCCATTCGCCTCATTCTTTTGCTGATCACTCTTTTGCTGATCGTTATTTTGCTGACCGCTATTTTCAGCCTGCACGCTATTTTGGGTATTCTCTACGATTTGCTCACTCGCTTTTGCTTCATCGTTATGAGCAGCATTATCGCTACGATTAGGGTTACTCCGAGCGTTATTACGGGAATTATTACGATTATTGCCTCGTCCCCGATTATTATTGCGCTCGTTGCCTTGATTGCCATTTGCAGAACGTGGGGTACGACCTTTACGAGGATATTTACGTTTCTCTGCCGTCACTTCAGGGGTAATAAGCAGCTCTTCTGTAATCGTAGCAACAGGAATCTCCTCTTTAATATAATCTTGGATATCCATTAAAGAGTAGACATACTCTTCACAAGCAAAACTAATTGCCGTACCTTCAGCCCCTGCACGAGCCGTTCGGCCGATACGGTGAACATAATCTTCCACATCTTGCGGTAGATCGTAATTGAATACGTGAGAAACATCAGGAATATGTAGACCACGCGCCGCAACATCCGTTGCCACCATAATATCTAGCTCACCATTTTTAAATTCTTCCAGCAGTTTTTCCCGGCGATTTTGCGGAATATCCCCTGACAATACCGCCGCTTTAAAACCATTGGCATTTAAGGTATCAAAAACCTGATCCGCTGCACGTTTAGTATTCACAAAGACGATAGATCGCTCTGCTTTTTCTTTCTTTAGAAGTCCAAATAGGAGCGGTAATTTTTCATCCGATGAGACGTGATAGAGCTGCTGCGTAATTCGTGCGCCGGTGACTTGTTCTGACTCGACTTTAATGGTTAAAGGATCATTCATATGCTCATAAGCTAGCTCTAAAATTCGTTGCGAGAATGTGGCTGAGAAAAGCATATTTTGACGCTCTGTCGCTTTCGGCATCTGTCTCAAAAGGAAACGAATATCATTGATAAAACCTAGATCAAACATTCTATCGGCTTCATCTAATACAAATACTTCTACATTGCGCAGATTAAATTTTCGCTGTTTAAAGAAATCTAAAATTCGTCCTACTGTACCAATAACGATATCAGGATCCGCTTCTAAAGCTTCACTTTGAGTACCATACGCAGCGCCACCATAAAGAAGCGCATATTTAAGTCCGGTATAGCGGCCGAGCATTTTTGCATCATCATAAATCTGAACTGCAAGCTCTCGAGTTGGCGCCATAATAATGGCATAAGGACCTTTCTTTCCTTCTTCGACCGGCGTTGTCATTAAGTGGTTTAATGTTGCTAATAAGAAAGTTGCCGTCTTACCGGTTCCTGTCTGTGCTTGGCCTGTGACATCGCGCCCTTTAAGTAGATCGGGCAATGCTTTTTCTTGAATCTCGGTACAAAATTCGTACCCGTTATCTGCTAAGCTCTCTTTCAGTGAATCGTGTAAATCTAAATCTGCAAACTTCATCGAAGTTAAATGTGGTTTTCCCATAGATGACAACTTAAACCCTTAATATATAAAATGTAATAGTGATTATAATCGCGTTCATTATATCGTTTATTGTTATCGGTTCAACTGAATAAACAGATCCCTACAATGCCCGTTTCCATGCTATTTCTATAAAATTCTTTAATCACTACATTTGAAAAATATTATTCAACCTAAACCTTGTCATTTACCCTGTTTTCGGTTGTAATAGCTTTGGTATTATCATATTTTATATAAGAAATTCCAAATCTAATTTTGGATATCTTGATCAAATTCAATCAAATTCATTAAGGAGAGTTAATAATGAGTCAATTAATCAATGCAACCGATGCAACATTTGCAGATGAAGTACTCAAAGCAGATCTTCCTGTTCTCGTCGATTTCTGGGCAGATTGGTGTGCACCTTGCCGAATGATTACTCCTATCATTGAAGCAGCAGCAGAAGAGTATGCGGGTAAATTAAAAGTCGTTAAATTAGACGTGCAAAATAACCAAGAAGCTGCGGTACAATTCCAAATTCGTAGTATTCCTGCACTTATGATCTTCAAAGATGGCAAAATTGTAGGACAACACGTTGGCGCATTAAATAAAAACCAATTAGCGCAATTTATCGATAGCCATATCTAAGTAAAGATATCTCGATAAGCAATATTCGTAAACTTCTTACAGATATTGCCTTTAGTGAATCGCTAACATAAAAATAAACCGATGACAGATTTCTCTCATCGGTTTTGTTTTGTCATATTTTTTGTTTTATCCACTTATTTCAGAATGATGAGTATCAATGGTATCAAGGGTAGCAATACTCTCCACAGCTTCTCTAAGGACTAATGAAAAACAACATCTCTATTGAAGATCAAGTATAATAGTGGGTTTTCATAAGAATCAAAAAGAATCAAATCTACTCAATCCCACACACTCAGCTTAATAATTCATATAAGGGTGCAATCGACATGGAACTGATTAATACTCTCAATCATACTATTGATGATCTTTTACAACGAGCGACCGACCTTCGGAGGTATCTTTGACTTCGATCAGAAGCAAGAGCGCTTAACCGAGGTCTTAATGGAACTTGAAGATCCTAATATCTGGTCTGATAATCCTGAAAAAGCCCAAAAACTCGGGCAAGAACGCGCAACATTAGATGATTTTGTCAGCGGTATGATAACACTTGATACTGCGCTGAAAGATGCTAAAGAATTAGTAGAACTCGCGGCAGTTGAAGAAGATGAAGCAACGCTAGAAGCGATTTCTGATGATCTTAAACAATATCAGAAAGAGATTGAGGCTTTTGAATTTAAGCGAATGTTTAGCGGTGAAATGGATGCTTGTAATGCCTTCTTGGATATTCAAGCAGGCGCCGGTGGAACGGAAGCACAGGATTGGGCTTCAATGGTGCTACGGATGTATCTAAGATGGGGAGAAGATCATGGCTTTAAAACTGAGCTTCTTGAAACCTCTCCCGGCGATGTTGCGGGCATTAAATCGGCGACTATTCGATTTGAAGGGGATCATGCTTACGGCTGGCTTCGGACTGAAACAGGCGTACATCGCTTAGTCCGTAAGTCACCATTTGATTCCAATAATAAACGCCATACCTCATTCTGCTCTGTCTTTGTCTCACCTGAAATTGATGAAAATATCGAGATTGAGATCGATCCCTCAGATCTGCGGATCGATGTTTACCGGGCATCAGGTGCCGGTGGTCAGCACGTTAACGTGACAGAATCAGCTGTTCGAATTACCCATATTCCCACAGGTGTTGTCGTACAATGTCAAAATGAACGTTCACAACATCGCAATAAAGATGTGGCTATGTCGCAGTTACGTTCAAAACTCTATGAGCTAGAGTTACAGAAAAAACGCGATGCTGCCGACGCATTGCAAGATTCAAAAGCCGATGTGGGCTGGGGAAGTCAAATTCGCTCTTATGTTCTCGATCAAGCGCGAATTCGCGATGTTCGTACAGGCTATGAAGTCGGCAACCCACAACCTGTGCTTGATGGAGATCTCGATCAATTTATCGAAGCAAGCCTAAAAATGGGATTATAAGCTACACTTTCAATTACAACCGACCGATACCTATTCTCAAGGAGTGTCACTATGAGCAAAGAGAGAAAACAATTTGTCTGCCGAGATTGTGGCGCTATTGCGACTAAATGGGCGGGACAATGTTTAGAGTGCAAATCGTGGAACTCCATTGAAGAGATGGTTGTTGAGAAAACCCCTACCCGCTTATCCGGTTATTCAGGAACAGCGGGAACAGAGGGTGTGCAGATATTAACAGATGTCCAAAAAGAGGAACTCTCCCGTTTTCCAACTGGCCTCAATGAATTAGATCGAGTATTAGGCGGTGGCTTAGTACTGGGTTCAGTCGTTTTAATTGGCGGCGATCCGGGAATTGGTAAATCTACTATTTTGTTACAGACCTTAGTTCATTTAAGTCATAATCATAAAAATGTGCTCTATGTAACAGGGGAAGAATCTCCGAGCCAAGTGGCATTACGCGCAGATCGATTACAACTTGATGGTTCAAAACTGCAGCTTCTCTCCGAAACCAATGTAGAGAAGATCCTACGAGTTGCCGAGCCAATGAAGCTCGATGTGATTGTCATCGATTCTATTCAAACAATCTTCACAGAGCTTTTGAACTCGGCACCGGGGAATGTGGCACAAGTGCGGGAAAGTACCGCTCTCCTTACCCGCTTTGCTAAGCGAACCGGTGTCTCCATCTTCCTTGCAGGTCATGTGACGAAAGAGGGCGCCATTGCCGGCCCACGTGTCCTTGAACATATGGTTGATTGCGTTCTCTACTTTGAGGGGGAAGTGGATTCTCGTTTTCGAATTATGCGCTCTTATAAAAATCGTTTCGGCGCACTTCACGAAATTGGGGTCTTTGCGATGACAGAAACAGGACTTCGGCCCATTAGCAATCCATCGGCCATCTTCCTCTCCCGTCAACCTGAAAGAAGCTCCGGTAGCGTCATTATGGTGACTCGGGAAGGAACTCGCCCGCTCCTCATCGAAATTCAATCGCTAGTAGATGATTCACTTGGAGGCCAACCTCGGCGTGTTACGCTGGGTCTTGAACAGAATCGTCTGACGATGCTTCTTGCAGTCCTTCATCGTCATGCGGGCATTGCGATGATGGATCAAGATGTCTATGTTAATGCGGTAGGCGGTGTAAAAGTCACAGAAACAGCTTCTGACCTTGCCGTTATCGCTGCCGCATTTTCAAGTTTTAAAAATATTATTCTTCCTTCTGACCTTGTCATTTTCGGGGAAATCGGTCTTGCCGGAGAAGTTCGTCCTGTACCTCATGGTGAGGAGCGCCTCAAAGAAGCCGCCAAACATGGCTTTAAACGGGCTATTGTTCCTATTGCCAATAAACCAAAGAAACCGATTCAAGATATGGAAGTCATTGGCGTTGCGAAGATTAATGAGTTAATGGATCATCTATAATAGGCAATTGTTACTCTTCTCATCCTTCACCCTTCATCCTTCAATGAAGTTTTTTGAAGCTACAAGGATCGACCATAAAAGGGCTTTCCATCAATACATTCCTCATTAAGCGATCTCATTTTTAACATATTTATATTGAAAGATATTTACACGATAATTCAATGATTATTGTAAGAAGTGCGTTAAAATAGATGCGCATTTGTGAGTAATGACAAAAAGATCAATCACAACACAATCGCTATAAAGCAGTTTAATAAAAATCTATCATTTCCCTCTTTTCAACAGATAACCAAGGTAAAATTAATGTTACATGCTCCTCATGATAATAAGCAGTTTAATCTTGCGTGGATTCGCGTCATTGCACTAGCAATTGCGGCCTTTGTATTTAATACCACAGAATTTGTCCCTATTGCGCTCTTAACCGATATCGGTGCAAGCTTTGGAAAAACAGCTGAACAGACAGGAATTA
Source organism: Ignatzschineria ureiclastica (assembly GCF_003121845.1). Lineage (GTDB taxonomy): Bacteria > Pseudomonadota > Gammaproteobacteria > Cardiobacteriales > Wohlfahrtiimonadaceae > Ignatzschineria > Ignatzschineria ureiclastica. Next base: position 50,974 of record NZ_QEWQ01000001.1, read on the forward strand.
TTATCACTATCTATGCTTGGATTGTCGCAATCGCCTCTTTACCACTCATGTTATTAGTCGGTAAATTTGAACGAAAACGACTTTTAACAGCGATTTTTATCCTCTTTGTCGTTAGCCATATTGTGACTTTCCTTGCAACTAAATTTGAGATTCTAGTCATTGGCCGTATCGGTGTTGCAATCTCCCATGCAATTTTCTGGTCAATTACAACGGCTTTAGCCATTCGTGTCGCACCGCCCGGCAAACGTTCACAAGCCTTGGGGATTTTGGCAACCGGTACCGCTCTTGCAACGGTCTTAGGGATTCCTCTAGGTCGTATTATTGGGCAGATGATTGGCTGGCGTTATACTTTCTTGTTAATTGGTGGCGTTGCCTTTGTCACCCTCATTATCCTCTACTTTATTCTGCCACGTTTACCGAGTCAAAATGCAGGATCAGCGAAGAGCATACCTATTATTTTCAAGCGCCCGGCTCTTGTAGGAATCTTCTTTATTACAGCCATTGCTGTATCGGGACACTTTACCGCCTATAGCTATATTGAGCCCTTTAGTGAGATGATTGCAAAAATTAGCCCGAATCAAACAACGCTCTTACTTCTGATTTTCGGTGGTGCCGGCATTATCGCAAGCTATCTCTTTAGCCGCTTAAATGCGAAATTCCCGCTTCTCTTCCTGCCAGGAGCAATTGCACTCATTATGATCTCATTAGCATTAGTCTTGCCAAGTACTCATATTCCGAATGGGATTCTCTATCTCTCGGTATTATGGGGCGTTTCATTCACCTCACTTGGTCTTATTATGCAATTAAAAGTCCTAGAACTTGCACCTGATGCTACCGATATCGCAATGGCGATCTATTCTGGTATTTTCAATATCGGTATTGGCGCCGGCGCTTTGATCGGTAATATTGTGATTACGAAGAGTTCATTAGTCGAAGTGCCATTAGTCGCTTTCGGCATTATGGCTGTCGCATTACTGATTGCGAGTTTCTGTTTTATTCGCTATAAAGGAGCCTTCTTAGCGGGCGCTTCTGCAAAACAAGATATCGTTATTCATTAATCACTTATAGACTATTCAACATCTATTTTTAAAGGATTACATTATGAAACCTGCCAATTGGGCTTTTATTCCTATTGCTTTGATTGTCATCGTTGTTGGATTTCTCTCAATGGGATATTACAACACTATTCAAGATTTAGCGGAAAAACAGAATGCAACTGCTGCTGAAATTATCAATCAATATCAACGCCGAGCAGACCTCATTACGAATCTTGCTAATACTGTGAAAGGTTATTCCAATCACGAGCAATCCATCTTCACCGAGATTGCCAATTCACGTGCGAAACTTGGTTCAATGCAGATTAATCCCGATGATTTCAGAGATCCTGCCAAACTCGAAGCATATGAAGATGCACAGCAAACATTACAATCGCAGCTCTCTAAATTAATGGTGATTGTGGAAAATTACCCTGATCTAAAAGCGAGTAATCTCTATCAAAACTTAATGGTACAATTAGAGGGGACAGAAAATCGGGTAGCCGTTGCTCGCAATCGCAATATTGAAGCTGTTCGAGAATACAACACGCTCATTCGCCGATTCCCTTATGTGCTACTTGCCAAAGTATTAGGCTATAGCCCACTACCACAAATGAGCGCAGCTCCCGGTATCGAACAAGCACCGGTGATCTCTTTTTAAGAATGTTGTAAACAACAAAATTATTCATTAAAGAAAAGCCCAATACTTCTTATCAAGTATTGGGCTTCATTATAAAAATATATAAGTCAATATAATATTATGAAATAGTAGAGTTCATCTTCTAGTCAATCAAAACATTATTTCTCGAAGTTATAGCGAAGACCGAAGCTTACAGAGATATCTCGATAGCTATGAGAACCGCTACGATAACCTACGCCTCCCCAGAGATTTAACCCTGGTTTTACTTCACCCTCTACGCCGGCTTTGATCTCTCCCACATTTTTCATTCCTCTTAACTCCGCTTTTTCACCATCAAACGAAGTATAGAATGGTTTAGAATTATGGTAGTAATTCACTTCAAGATAAGGATTGATCTTATGACCATTCTCCAGCGTTTTCTCCATAAAGAGACGCACACCTAAACGGGTTTCAAGATTATTTTCACTTCCCGTAATATGCGTACCGCTATGATCGGTCATTCGTTTCATATGCGCGCCCATCCAAGTCAACTGACCTTGTGGCTGGATATAGATATCCTGATCAATCTGCCAGGTATAACCTGTTTCCACTGATCCTATGAATCCACGAATCTTCATCGTTTCATCTTGAAGACCTTCACCAGAAACTTTATTTCTAAAGTTCACATATTGCAGATAGCTATCGAAATAAGCCCCCTCTTTCAATTGATCCCCTAAAGTCACGTAAGCCCCTACACCAAAGCCATTACTACGACCTTTTGCTGAATAGTAATAATCTTGTCTATTCGGTTTACGCTGCTGTTTAGCATCAATACTACTGTGACCATAAGCTGCAAATAAACCAACGGTAATTGGGATATTCTCATCTAACTGATCTTTAATTAAATCTCCCCCAATCATCATTCTAAAGCTATCAACGGTTACCTTATTTCCTTTATTACGATCATAAGCTTTACTAAAATCTCCGCCTACAATCGTCCATAAACGATTGGATGGATCGAGATAGTTACGATCAGATAACTGATGTGCAAAGAGTCGGTTCGCCGTATCTAAGCCTGCAGTATAAACGGCTGTTTCAGGTCGTAATATTGGTCCATCTCCATTGCTTCCAGAGCCGTTACCACCAGATCCATTACCGCCGGAGCCGTTTCCACCAGATCCATTCCCGCCGGAACCATTACTGCCAGATCCGTTACCGCCAGAGCCATTACCGCCAGATCCGTTACCGCCAGATCCATTGCCTCCAGAGCCGTTTCCACCGGAACCATTACCTTCAGAACCGTTACCGCCGGAACCATTACCTTCAGAACCGTTACCGCCGGAGCCGTTTCCGCCGGAACCATTGCCGCCAGTATCATTTACTAACCACCAGTTGCCATCATCTTCTTTCACTAAGAAATAATCGTAAGCACCGCGAACCACTCGACCCTGTTGTTTAAGATCTAATGTATTCACTTTTCCACCAATAGTGACGACTTCTACTTTTTTCGTACCATCAGCCAATTCTGTTAAAGGTTGGCCATGTATATCATTCACTTGTAGCGAGCTATTTCCTTCGGCATTTCCGGTAATGATTAAGCGACCAGCCTCTTTACCATCACTTGCAATACGAATCAAACTTCCATCAACAGCCTTAAAATCTCCAAAAATCGTAAAGTCACCTAAAGGTCCTCCTGTTGTACGGGACATTGTGCTACCTACATTCAATTGTCCTTGTAATAGCACATTACCTTGTACAGCGCCATAACCGCCTAAGAGACCATTATCTGCAACTGTAATAGTACCTTCACCATTACCATAAATCGCATCTTTGATAATGTTCATACGGCCATTTTGGACAGTGGTATTGATACCCACAGAATGACTACCTTCGATAGTTAATTCGTCATCGACTGTTTGACCTACAAAGTTTAATTTCCCAGCAGTTCCTAAAAGCGTCCCCCCTTTCAATGTACTGCTTTGACGAACTGTTAGATCTCCTTCATTAATATTGAGTGTTGAGTCATCACTGATCGCTAAAGTATCCACAATCTGGGATTGACCACTCAAATCAAAATGACCCTTGTTAGAGATGGTTAAATTACCTGATTTACCAAAGACATTATTCATCCCTGCAGTAATTGAAGTTCCATCGATTAAGGTGTTGCCGGTATAACTATTTTCATTCCCTGATAGGATTATTGCTTCACTGCCCTTAAAGATAAATCCACCTTTACCAACAAGTTCTACCCGCAGATCTCGGCTATCTGTTTTCACATTATCTGAATTAGATAAAACAACCACATTCTTATCTTTAAAGGCTTCAAGCTCATCAAGCCCATAATTGAGATGAATTCCCTTATCATCAGTTTTAAGGCCATTAAAACCATAGTAGGCTTTGCCGGCATCATTCTGAATGAGCGCAGTACTTTGAACTACATCGTTCGATTCAATCAATTTCCCATCTTTATCCGCTAAGAAAATCGCTTCAAAATCGGGATTCACCACGCCATTATTGTCTTGAACAATGACGTTACCAGAGATTAAAGTTTCTCCATTTTCACCAAACTGCTGGTCTAAGAATGAGATCTTTTGATCCACATCTTCGAGTTTTAGTGGGTTTTTAGGGATTTTATTAGGATCTACTTTAATGAAGTTTTGATCGCCGATTAAGGTGATATCACCGCTCACTTTAAGATGATTCATCAATCCAGGTTGACTATTATTAGGATCAAGATAGATCGAACCTTTGTCAAAGGTCAGATTGGCAAGTGTTTGATCATCCACATTTAGATCCGCCTCTCCACCTAATAACCCTAAATTCGCATCCGTTAAAACGCCAAATGCAGTTTTATCTAAGAGTAGTGAACCTTTTTTGACATTCATCGTACCGGTGAAGTCTTTACCGTCACCATTCAAAATTTGAATGGTCTCTTTTGCTGTAACATCTATCAAGCCTGATCCCGCCAAAGCATAGTTGATATTATAATTTTCTGTGCCAGATACACTCCAAGTTGAACCTTCATTTAAAGTCAATAACCCCTTAAATTCATTATGCATCCCTGTAACATTGAGTGTATTACCATTGAGCTTAATTTCACCATCGCCGGTAAAGGCATTCTTGAAATCGCCACTTACTGTTGAGTTAGCAAAATTGAGCTTTCCGGCAATATCCACTAATCCGGTTCCAAGATTACGCAGACGATTGACATTAGCTTGAGCCTCTTGCGCAATATTAACAGTGCCGGCATATTCGCTATTATTACCTAAGAGATTAATCTCACCACTATTTAAGTTAAGCGCATGATTGCTATCTTTCCCGGTAAGATTATTGGCAAAGTCGCCACCACCATTGATATCAATGCTATTAGCGCCGAGTAGATTGAGATTCCCTTTACCAAGCGCATCTGCGTTTGCCAATGTTGCGGTTACCTCTTCACCGAGATTGATTGCAGCGGTGAGATCAGCATTATTTGAACTCACCGTAAGTGAACCTTGCTCCACATTGAGCGTTGAACTACTATCGCCCTTGATTGCGCCGTCAATCATATTTTTACCATCCTTCAATGATAAAGTACCACCAGCGAGATCAAGCTTAGAGTCTTTATCAGCCATTAACTGATCCGCTCTCTGCTCAAAGCCGGCAAGATTGAGTATGCCACTTGTGAGCACTAATGCACCCTCACTTCCGAGCGCATTATCAGCACCGAGATTAACGGCACCACTCTCAACTGTGGAAGTACCTTGATAATCATTCTGCTTGCCGGTCACAGTAATTGCTTTATCGCCGGTATAGGTGAAGCCACCATCGCCGGTTAACTTCACAAAGAGTTTCTGTTCATCAGCACCGCTACTATCGATTTTGATTGACTGACCACTATTCGCAGAGAGCGCTTCAAGCCCATAACCTGCGTGAATGCCGATATCATCAGCGACTAATCCCGTATAATCATAGATACCATCGCCGGCAGTTTCCTGCCCTTTGAGCTGAATATGAATATCCTTCACTTCGGTAATCTCATTACCATTCGCATCAATCAGGGTAATCATCTCTTTATCCCCTGAGGTTTCTCCTTTGGCAAAGAGCTCACCGAGATTAGCGATATTTTGTTGATCTAATAATCCTTTATCAGTATCAATTTCGGCATTACCTAAGAGCTCTTTATTGTCGATTTCAACTTTCGTGTCGCCTTGAAGCACAATACCACCGCTTGCAGTGAGGATATTAAACTTCCCATCTTGATCTGTCACTTTTAGGGTGCTGTTATCGAGCTCAAGCGAACCGACAGTAATATCTTGCAGAACAGTTCCTTGACTGCCATTAGAGAAGTGGAGATTCCCTGTCTTAAGCGCATTTTGAGCGCCATTATCTAATTTCAAATTGCCATTTTTCACATAGAGATGACCGCTAAAATCACTCTTATTTTCATTTGTAAATTGGATATTGGCAGGATTTTTAACATCCCCTCTTTCTACCGCAACCGTCATCGAACCATTGCCGGAAAGTTGATAGTTTGCACTATAATCCTCGTGTCGTTTAATGACCCAATTCGCTTTCTCACCGAGAGCTACAAGACCAGTAAAGTACTGATGTGAGCCATTTGCCGCTATCTCACTATCTGTTAAAGTAATTATCCCTTTGCCTTTAAAAACGTTAATCAAATCACCATTTGCACCTTCTTTAAAGGCTAAATCTCCGGCAATCCCGATCACTCCAGTTCCTAAGTTATTCAGTGCATTGACATTTGCTGTCGCTTTTTCAGCAATATTGATAGCGCCGGCATAGTCAATGTTATCCGCCCTTAAGTCGACCGCTTCTTTGCCATCATTCTCATTGATATTGAGCGTATTAGTAGCATCGCCGGTGAGTTTATTGGCAAAGTAACCACCACCATTGAGGTTAATCGTGTTACCACCCTGATTCAGCGCAATAGTGCTTGCCCCTAAACCATCAGCTTTTGCAAGATTCAATTCTACATTTTTACCAAGATCCACACTGCTTTGAAGCTCACTATTGCTTGAATTAACATTCACAGTCCCTTGGTTAATATTGAGCTTAGAATCTTGATGAGTGCCTAATAGTGATCCAGCAATAATCGATGCTTTATCATCTAAGAGCGTTAATGTACCTTTGTTAAGGTTAAGAGTCGAGCCTTCGTTAAGATCGAGCTTGCTGACCTTTTGGGCATATTGATCAAGATCGAGCTTCGCTCCTTTCCCGGCTTCAGTTGTCAGCGTTAACGCTCCTTGCTGACCAAAAATATTGTCACTTTTTGCGGTAATATTCGCGCCCATTATCTGGGTATCACCTTGATAATCATTGGCAAAGCCATCGATTACAATCGCTTTATCCCCTTTAAAGATAAATCCGCCTATACCGGTTAATTTTGCTCGAAGGATATTGAATGTAGTGGTATTCTCATTCGTTGAATTCACTTCAATATTCTTATCTTCAAAAGCATTCAGCACCGCTAAACCGTAATTGAAATGAATGCCATCATCATCGGGACGAAGTCCATTAAAGCCAAACAATGCAGTTCCACTCCCATCTTTTAAGTCTTGGGAACTCATTGGAACATCTTTCGCTTCAATCAAGTTTCCATCTTTATCGGCAAGGAAAATCGCACCATTTTTCTTATCTACTTGACCTTTAACAACTGTTTCACCCGAAATACCATATTGTTGCTCAATAAAGGAGAGCGATTCTAATTTCTCAAGTGCATCTTCGTCGAATTCTTTACGCACAATGGAATCTGCCGAGTCAACTTTTATATAGTTATCTTGCCCAATAAGTGTCACTTTTTCAGAAACAGAGAGGTGATTTAACCGATCCCCATTATTAAACGGGGCAAGATAGAGCGATCCGTTATTAAACGTTAGATTTTCTACCTTTTGCCCATCAAGCATGAGATTCGCCTGCCCACCTTTTAAGCCTAAAGAGGCATTAGTGAGAACATCAAAACCTGTTTGATCGAGTAACAGTTGCCCTTTAGTAACATCAAAGTTTCCTGTAAACGATTTTTCGCCGGCATTTTTAAGCGCAATGATCCCGCCGGCATTCACGATTGCTGTCCCGTTACCGGAAAGTGCATAGTTGATATCGTAAGGATCTTTTTGGGTTACACTCCATGTTGCTGTTTCACCAAGATTCGCAACACCGGTAAAACCTGCATGATCACCTTTAATATTAAGCTCATTATCGGTTAATGTGACAGTTCCTGCACCTTTTAGCATATTATCGAGATCACCATTGACACCCTCATTGAAGTGTAAGGTGCCATCAATCCCTAATAGCGCTTCACCTAAGTTATTGAGATTCGTTACATTCGCTTTAGCATTTTCGGCAATATCGAGCGTTCCAGAATAGGCACTATTATCACCTAATAAGGTCACATCACTATCTGTTCCTTGAATATTGAGCGCAGCACTGCTATCGCCCATTAACTCATTCGCAAAATTACCACTGCCATTGACATTAATAACGCTATTTTCAGCTAAATGGATCTTCCCTTTTCCAAGCGCATCTGCTTTCGCTAGATTAGCAATCACGTGAGAATCTAAATGAACCTTTGAGGCTAGCTCTGCATTACTCGATGTAACATTTAACGCGCCCTTCTCAACGGTGAGAGAAGATTGATCTGTTCCGCTTAAAGCGCCTTCAAAAGTAGAATCTTGCTCACCAGTTAAGGTTAAGTGACCACTATTGAGATTGATTGTCGACTCTTCATTTTGCGTTACACTATCAGCGACTTGGGAAAATGCACCTAAATCGAGACTGCTAATACCGCTAAAGATCAATGCCCCTTTCTTGCCGAGGGCATTATCTGCGCCGAGCGCGACTTGACCCTCGGCAAAAGTGGAATCTCCTAGGTAATCATTATTTTCGCCAGTAACTGTGATCACTTGATCGCCGGTATAGGTAAAGCCCCCTTCGCCGGTAAGCTTCACAAAAAGTTTCTGCTCTTCAGCACCAGCACTATCGATTTTGATCGAGTGATCCTTATTTGCCGAGAGCGCTTTGAGTCCATAACCTGCGTGAATACCGATATCATCAGCGACTAATCCCGTATAATCATAGATGCCATCGCCGGCAGTTTCCTGCCCTTTGAGCTGAATATGAATATCCTTCACTTCGGTAATCTCATTACCATTGGCATCGATCAGGGTAATCGACTCTTTATCCCCTGAGGTTTTCCCTTTGGCAAAGAGTTCACCGAGATTAGCCATATTTTGTTGATCTAATAACCCTTTATCGGTATCAATTTCGGCATTGCCTAAGAGATCTTTATTGTCGATCTCGATTTTTGTCTTTCCTTTAAGGGCAATACCATTCGTTGCGGTGAGAAGATTAAACTTGCCATCGGTTGCAGTGACTTTCAAAGTACTCTTATCAAGCTCAAGCGATCCCACGATTAAGTCATTCTCAACCGTTCCTTTTGTGCCGGCTAATAGATGAACATTCCCCGTTTTAAGTGCATAACCTGCTGTGGTATTGAGCACTAAATTGCCTTGATGAACATTGAAATTACCACTGTAGCTCTGATTCTCATTTTCGTTATTGAGGAGAATATTTTGTTCTGCACCCACATTCATTGTGCCATTGCCTGCAAGGGCATAGTTGATATTGTAATCCCCCGATCGATCGGTCACGGACCAAGTGGCATTCTCAGCGAGATTGAGCAGACCTGTAAATTTATCGTGTTCGCCGGTAACATCGAGTTCATTACCATTGAGCGTAATCTCTCCATCACCTTTAAATTGATTATTAAAATTACCAGAAGCCTCAGAATTAAAAGCAAGATTACCCGCAACCCCGATAATACCGGTTCCTAAGTTATTAAGCGTATTCACATTCGCTTTAGCGTCTTCAGCAATATTGATCGCGCCGGCATAACCACTATTGTCAGCCACAAGATCAACCGCCACTTTGCCATCATTCGCATTGATATTGAGCGTATTAGTGGCATCGCCGGTGAGTTTATTAGCAAATTGACCGCCACCATTGAGGTTAATCGTGTTACTACCCTGATTCAGCGCAATAGTGCTTGCCCCTAAACCATCAGCTTTTGCAAGATTTAATACCACTTTTGTACCCAGATTCAGAGCACTTTGTAATTCACTATTGCTTGAATTAACATCGACAATACCTTGATTAATATTGAGCTTAGACTTTTGAGTTCCTTGAAGTGAACCATCAATTGTTGAAGTTTTTGCATCTAAAAGCGTTAAAGTTCCTTTGTTAAGGTTAAAAGTAGAGCCTGCATCAATATTGAATGCACTCACCTTCTGCTGGTATTGATCAAGATCGAGTTTTGCCGCGGTACCATCATTGGTTCCAAGAGTTAATGCACCCACATGGCCAAAGATATTGTCACTTTTTGCGGTAATATTCGCGCCCATTATCTGGGTATCACCTTGATAATCATTATCAAAACCATCGATTACAATCGCTTTATCCCCTTTAAAGATAAATCCGCCTATACCAGTTAATTTCGCTCGAAGGATATTGGATGTAGTGGTATTCTCATTCGTTGAATTCACTTCAATATTCTTATCTTCAAAAGCATTCAGCACCGCTAAACCGTAATTGAAATGAATGCCATCATCATCGGGACGAAGTCCATTAAAGCCAAACAATGCAGTTCCACTCCCATCTTTTAAGTCTTGGGAACTCATTGGAACATCTTTCGCTTCAATCAAGTTTCCATCTTTATCGGCAAGGAAAATCACACCATTTTTCTTATCTACTTGACCTTTAACAACTGTTTCGCCGGAAAGGCCATATTGTTGTTCAATAAAGGAGAGTGATTTCAATTTCTCAAGTGCATCTTCGTCGAATTCTTTACGCACAATGGAATCTGCCGAGTCAACTTTTATATAGTTATCTTGCCCAATAAGTGTCACTTTTTCAGAAACAGAGAGGTGATTTAACCGATCCCCATTATTAAACGGTGCAAGATAGAGCGATCCGTTATTAAACGTTAGATTTTCTACCTTTTGCCCATCAAGCATCACATTCGCCTGCCCCCCTTTTAAGCCTAAAGAGGCATTAGAGAGTGTGTCAAAACCTGTTTGATCCAGTAATAGCTGTCCTTTAGTAACATCAAAATTCCCTGTGAAAGATTTTTCCCCGGCATTTTTAAGCGCAATGATCCCACCGGCATTCACAGTCGCGGTTCCATTGCCTGCGAGTGCATAGTTAAGATTATAGTCATCTTTTTGTGTCACATTCCAAAGGGCTTTCTCACCAAGATTTGCAACACCGATAAAACCTGCGTGATCACCTTTAATGTTAAGCTCATTATCGGTTAATGTGACGGTTCCTGCGCCTTTTAGCCCATTATTAAGATCACCATTGACACCATTATTAAAGTGTAAGGTACCAGCAACGCCGATCATTCCTGTCCCTAGATTATTCAGCGCCTTAACATTCACTTGCGCTTTATCGGCAATATTGAGTTCACCGGCATACTTACTATTATCCGCAGTCAAGGTTACGGCACCATCTGTACCCTTAATATTGAGTTGGTTGGAATGATCCCCTTGCACACGATTGGCAAAATCCCCGGCACCATTGATTGTAACTTGATTACTACCCGCAAGCTGAATATCGCCTTTCCCTAAACCATCCGCTTTAGCAAGCGTCGCAGTTGCATTAGATCCAAGATTAATATTCGCTTCTAGTGTGCCATTACTCGAATTAACAGTTAAAGCGCCTTGATTGAGGTTTAAACTCGAATCTTTTCCGCCTTGTAATTGCCCATCAATCGTACTCTCTTGATTCGCTGTCAGATTTAATTCACCACTATTGAGGTTGAGTGTTGAGGCTTTATCTACCGAGGTAAAACCAGCACTTTGCGCAAATGTGGCAAGATTAAGATTACTCTTATTCTTTAGTAGCAGAGCCCCTTGTTGCCCTAATGCATTTTTAGCGCCTAAATTGACCAGACCATTATCTAATACAGAATCACCAAGATAATTATTCTCGCTATTGGTCACTGTTATTAATTTGCTACCGGTATAGGTAAAGCCACCATCTCCAGTCAGTTTAACAAAGAGTTTTTGCTCCGTTGCATTGCCACTATTAACCGATACTGATTGACCTTTATTCGCCGAAAGTGTTGTTAAACCGTAGCCAGCGTGAATTCCGGTATCATCAGCCACCAAACGGCTATAATCATAAAAGGCGGTTCCTTTATCTTCTTGCCCAACAATCGCTTTAGAGGTTTTTACAACATCGGTAATCGTATTTCCATCGCTATCCACAAGCGTAAGAGAGTTTTGATCGCCACTCGTTGAACCTAATGCAAAAGTTTCCCCTGTCACCACTTGATTCTGCTGATCAAGCAGAGCGCCACTCGGCTTGATATTATTAATTGCTGAAGTTTTTCCTAATAGCTCTTTATTGGAAATCTCAATCTTGTTATCCCCAGTTAAAGTAATGCCCTTAGTTGCCGTAATGAGATTAAATTCATTATTGCTATCATTCGTTACTGTTAATTTACTATTATCAAGTGTGAGACTCCCTACAGTTACATCATCTAATACTTTTCCACTACTATCATGACTTGTTAAAATTAGATTTGCTTTCCCCAAGACGTTTTGGCTCAATTGATCAAGGCTCAATACACCGCGATTGACAGTAAAGTTCCCAGTGAAATCTTGATTCTCTGTCGTGTTTTTAAAGGTAATTCCTTGCTTCGCACCTCCAGCAGTGATCGCAACATTACCCTTGCCTTGCAGCTGATAACGGAAATCATAGTTAGCAGTTTTGACCAAATTCCAGGTAGAATCTTGAGTTGCGACATTGACAATCCCGTTAAAATCACTATGTTTTCCTGTTACTTTAATGTTATTAGCGCCAACATTAATCAAACCTCCTGAGCTAATCGTATTATGAAATTCATTCACACTACCATCTTGGAAAGTTAGGGTGGAAGTTGGTCGTATCCAGACAGTCCCTTTTTCCCCAAAAGCATTATTAGCGGAGACCGTTGCTGTCATCCCTGCCGTAATATCCGTATCCCCTGTAAATCGGTTTTGTGTCTCTGTAAAGTCATTATTCGCTCGTATAGACAGCTTACCCGCACCGACTAACTGATTGAGGAATTGACCATCTTCCTTGGTATCAAGCACAGATTCAGCGGCTAAATTTAAGGCGATGGAACCATAAGCATCAAGTTTATAAAGCCGGACGATAGATTTGCTACTTCCATTACCGATATTAACAATCCCTTTAAAATCAGGATTTGATGTTTTAGCATTAACGGTGGCATTCGTTACATTATAAATCCCAGTACCATCGCCCATAAGGCGTAAATTATCATTAGATGCGGGATTATCCACATTATCAGAACCGATGTTTAGTACACCCCCATTGGTTAAGTTAATGAATCCTTTCTTGTTTCGATCGATTTCAATGACAGGGGGAAAACCTTGAATAAGGTAGGTATTAGTACTACCAACATTAAAAGTGGCACCATTCGTAATTTCAACGCCACCAGCTATTCCTAGTTTAAGGCTCGGCGCTAAAACGGTACTCCCATTATCCACTTTCACAACAAATTGATGGGTTTTATTCAACTCTGTTGTAGGACCAACATAAAAGCTATCATTCACTTCCAAGATACTTTTATTATCAATCAATGTGTAATAGGTGCTAGAATCGGGCTTTGTTACGCCCGATGGATCTACTCCAGTGTAAAAACGTCCATTGACAATTAGCTTACTATTGTCCATCGTGAAGTTAGTTGAACCTGGTATTCCACCATTATTAACCCACTTTATTTCGTGGTCATCTTTGATCGAAGAGCTAAAATTCAACGTATAAATCTGATCTTTCATCACAAAAGATTCGCTAGTATAGTAAAAAGCTCGTTTTGAAGACGTTCCCTCAGTTTGACCATTATTTAATAGATCTTGAAGACGCTCAGCATAACTGAATGAACCAATACCTGCCCCTAATATCAGTAACAGTGACAATGCTATCTTTGATTTTGACCCATTGAAGTTTATAGGCTCTGTTTCAATATGATGCACCACTGTAGTTGAACCACTATTTTTAACTGTTTTCGCCAACTCAGAAGCAACAACCCACAATTTTGATACTTTATTCCAAACAATTTTAAAAATATTACGATTCATAATGGCCTCGCTGGTCGTTATTCTATATTTATTAAATTAAAATGTAGCTATCGATAAATTTATTAAAATAAATCTTAATAAACAAATGTTTAATTACATATAAGTACAATTTACATACGTAAAATATATTTACAATAGTTAACGTTTTTTTATTATCGAAACAAAATAAAATATCAATAAGCAATATTAATGATCACCTAATATAAAAAATCCCTACATCAGACTGTAGTCACGTAAAATATTCTAATCTCAAGAGTCAATAGATCATTTACCTAGAAGCAGTTATCATAGTGTTATTATTCAAATAGATATTTCTATCCTATACCGAGCTTTTCAGCATGACATTTAGATCTTATTTACAACGCCTTTTTGATATAGGACATCCACAAATGTCCATTTCATCAATACGCCCTATTTCAAAAATCATTGAACGGGCATTGATCTCTTTTACGATCTTATTAATGCTAAGTCTCTCATTAAACCAGCTAAGTATTGCGCAGACTGTAATCCCCAAACTCACTGCCGGCGTGATGGATGAGGTGGGATTATTATCAAGCGTCGAGAAAGATCGAATTGATAGTAAGATTATGCAACTTGAGCGGGAATCAGGCTCGCAAATTGCGGTACTGATTATTCCCTCATTACAAGGCGAGGATCTGACTGATTATGGCGTGAAAGTGATGGAATCTTGGCAATTAGGTCGTAAAGGGATTGATGATGGCCTACTCTTATTAGTCGCGGTCAATGATCGCAAAATGCGTATTGAAACCGGCTATGGCTTAGAAGGAGCCATTCCAGATCTATTGGCAAAGCAGATTATAGATCAATATCTAGTACCCCAATTTAAGATTGGTCAATTTAGTCAGGGTATTGATCAAGCAGTTGATGCCATTATTAGTCAAATCAAAGGAGAAGCGCTTCCCTCTCTTAAAGAGGCCCCCTTTATCCCCGTCACAGATCAAACAGACAATCGATCTACCACAAATCCATCTCATAGCACTTTCTCCCCCTTCGACTCTTTTGGGGGCTATCTACTCTTAATTGGCGGTGGATTTATTCTCTTTATTGGGCTTGCGACCTTTCTCTTTGCACGCCGGCAAACTGCGACTAATAGTATCGGCTGGGAAGAACATCGCCGACAACAAGGCAATAAACTCGCAAAAGGGGAAATTGATCACAATCAAGCGCCCACAACGATGGTACAGAAAGTGCCCTCAAAAATGACAAAATGGGAAGAGAGAGCCAAGAACTTAGAAAAAAGCCTTAATGTTCCGAAAGATCAACCGGCCCCCTTTAAAGTTGCAGCACTGAAAGCGGCAGGTTCCGCATTTGTTGGCGGTATTTTTATAGGACTATTTCTCGAAAATCTTCTACTCGGCATCGGTGCTGGTATGGCGATTTTTATCGGTCAATTCTTCTATCACGCCACCTCTTTTAAGAAATATCGCTGGTTTCAATCGCTCTTTGCCGCACTTCCTTCCTCAATCATCTTAGGTTTCGCTGTGACCTTGATGATGGGATCCCCCATGGGTATCTTAATTGGCATTGGACTTTTGTTAATACAGACGATTGCCTTAACGCTCGGATGGATGAAACGCCCCATTAATATTGCTATCGGTAATGGCAGCATTAATACAAGTAGTGGAGGATCTCGTTCTGGCGGATCAAGTAATCGATCAAGTGGCGGTTCTAGTGGCCGAAGTGGCGGTGGTGGCCGAAGCGGTGGCGGTGGTGCTTCCGGCGATTGGTAATCACTCAAATGTATAGCAAGCAACCATACAAAAAAGCGATAACTTTATGAATCCCAAGTCATCGCTTTTTAATCAATCTGATATGGAAATCTCGCTATGAACTACACCGCTCAATAGCACTTACAAATCAAGCTATTGCCCCTCTTCCGGCAAGCTCACAAAACCGATATTGGCAAGTCCAACTTTACTGAGAATGGTCACAATTTTATTCACCTCTTCGTAAGGCACAGAGGCATCAATATGTAGTTGTACCATTGGTAACTTTTCTCCGGCTTCTAATTTAATGAGTGCAAGCTTATCAAGCGCTTCTTCTTGAGAAACTAATTCATCATTCACAAAGAGTTCTGAGTCCGCATTAATCGCAATTAATACAGGCTTCTCTACCTCTTGTGCCGCCACCGTCTCTTTAAGATCCACCGCTTCTGGTAATTTCAATTTCACAGATTGCGTGACTAGAGGCGCTGTCAAGATAAAAATGACCAAGAGTACCAACATAATATCAATAAGTGGCACCATATTAATTTCAGCCCGGGATTGCTCTCCACCTTCCCGTAAACGACCAAATGACATATTGCCTCCTATTGCTGTGCCGGCGCTGTTTTGGGCGATGTTGTTTGTGCTTCTGCTTTTTGTGGCGCACCATCTAATACTGCTAAAAGTTCAAAAGCAAAGGAATCTAAACGCCCCATCTGTAAACGATTACGACGCACTAACCAGCTATGGGCCATAACCGCAGGAATTGCAACGGCTAGACCTAAACCAGTCATAATCAAAGCTTCACCAACAGGACCTGCGACTTTATCAATCGTACCTGCACCCGTTGAGCCAATCTCAATCAGTGCGTGATAAATACCCCATACAGTACCAAATAAGCCGACAAAAGGCGCAGTCGCCGCTACAGTGGCTAGAATTGCAACCCCATTTTCAATCGTTAATTGAATCTTATCAAGCGTCACTCGCAAAACCGAAGTAAGATACTCTGCTCTCGTGCCATTACTCTGAATATTAGTTAAACCAGACTGATATTTCTGCAATGCAACAAATCCCTCTTTAGCCAATAATTCTGGCGGCGTTGTTGGTTTTTGCGAGACTAATTTCGCAGCCTCGGGTAAGGTTTTTGCCTGCCAAAAAGCGTCTAAAAAACGCTTTCCTTGAATACGATCAACAATACCTTGAAAGAATTTCAAAAAAATTACAAGCCAAGACAAAATCGACATAATAATCAGAATCACAAATAAGGTTTTTGTGACCATATCACCTTGGCTAATAAAGCTGACAAATCCTAAATTTTCTGCAACAGGTTCCATCTTATTCCTTTCTCTTGTTTAGATGATTCTATTTGACCTTGATAACACTTATCACTCAATCGTCTCTTACAACGTTAAGCAAACCTTATTACCCTGTTCTTTATTAAAGCTTCTTTATTAAAGTTTCTTTATTAAAGCTTATTTTAAAACATTCTTTCTTACCCTATTCAGAGCTTGCGTAGTACTCATTGTGTAATGCACTACGATCAATACCCTTTCAATTTACCTTACAATTTAAATTGATAGCTGATAGTGACATTAATCGGTGTCGCAACCCCATTGATTTTAACAGGTTTTAATCGAACCTTCATTGCCGCTTTCTCCGCTGCACTATCTAGCAATTGATGACCTGATGAACGGGCAATTTTTACCGATTGTGGTACACCTTGCGCACTCACTTGAATCAATACTTGTACCGTTCCCTGCATTCTACGTTGTAATGCCGCTCTTGGATATCCCGGCATTGGTTTACTCAATACACTCACATCTGTTTCGCTATACACCGCTTTGGCTTGTTGTGCCGCTCGGTTGCTCTCTGCTCCCGCCTTAGGCTTTGGTTTCGGCTTGGACTCCGTTTTAGGCTTTGGTTTCGGCTGAGGTTTTGGTTTTTCTACCGGTGCTTTAGGCTGAACAACTTTCTGCTCAGAGGGTGCTTCTGTTGCCACCACTTTCTCAACAGGTGCTTCGACGACTGGCTCAGGTTCCTTGATAGGTTCTGGTTCGATGACTGGCTCTACAATGGGCTCAGGTTCCACAATAGGTTCTGGCTCGACAATCGTCTCCTCTACTACAGGTTCTTCTACTATAGCTTCCTCTATTACGGGTTCTTCAATGACAGGCTCTTCGATCGGTTCAATACTCTCTTCTGGCTCAGCTGTGTCCGGAACATCTTCTCCGGCTTCCGCTGAATCTTCGGCATTCCCCTCTACCGCTTCAGAAACACCATTTAACTGAAACTGATGCATCGTTAACATCGATGCATCACCTTCTTGCATCAATGAAACAGGCGTTTGCCCTACCGCTGTTAAGCCGACATAAGCCCCTGCGTGCACTAAACTCACACAGAGTACTGCCACTATAATGGTAAATCCATTGCCTCGTTTCATACTATCCTATTGATATTTAACTATCTGACCGCTTGTAACATTCACTGGTAACATTCATTGATCATTCAATATTTTGTAACACTATACAATTGGCTAAAAGTATAATACTCAAAGAACTTATCTCTACTATCAGAGATAAGTTTTTGATATCCCTAACAATCATTAAAACTCATAATTCATTTTTAACCAAAGGCGACGACCTTCTTCAACTCGCGCATAGCGGTTTTGGAACTCTGTACTCGCTGTCGGTGCTTTAGTCCCTGTTTGTGCCACTGAATAATCCACAAAGTCCTTATCGAAGAGATTATCTACCCCAAAGTTAATGGTCATTTCACGAGACGGCTTGTAACTTGCTCCGATATTCACGAGCGCATAATTACGATAATAGACCTTCTCTTTATTCCAATTAAGATCATCATACTCTTTCGCACGATATTCCCCTTCTACCCAAAGATTCCATTGTGCGGCAACTTTCCAATCCGCTCTCAAGTTCACCATATGTTGTGGCGTCGTACTGAATGGGATTTTTTGCCCTTGGTTATTGGTATATCTGCTGTGAGTATAAGTATAGTTCGCAGATAAGCCTAGATTCTCCAATGCTTGGAATTTAGCCCCTAATTCAAGTCCATATAATTTGGCATCATCCACATTGAAGCGCTTGCTGAAAGTCTCTGAGTTCTTATCATCCCCAGTGATTGAAACACATCCGGCAGATGGATCTAGTCGGCAGTTAGCAACCGTTTGTGATTCGATACGATCTTTAAATTTGGTATAAAAAGCAGTTGCATTAAATCTAAAGTTATCTTGATTATCAAATGAGAAACCAAGTTCCGCAGAGGTTGCAGTTTCAGGTTTAAGATCAGGGTTTCCTAATAGTGGCAAACGTCCTTGGCGACCAAGCCCGATAACACCGGGACTCATTAACTGCACATCAGGCGCTTTAAAAGCGCGGCTCACGCCACCTTTGATTTGCCAATTATCATTAATATTCCACACTAAGTAAGCACGTGGACTGAAGTGGCTACCGAAATCTTCATTCTTGTCATAACGCAGACCTAACGTACCGATAAGATTATCATTGAGCATCCACTCATCTTCTGCAAACAGTGCCCATTGATATTGTTTCTTATCAATATTGGCACCTTCTAAATTATCTTTTAATTTTTGTTGACGGTACTGCATCCCGGCACTAATGAAGTGATCACCAAGGCTAAACATCCATTTATTATCAAACACAATATTGGTATATTTGATATCGCGTTGAGCTCCGGAAAGTGAGGTATATCCTGTCGCAGAATTTTTATCAGCCACTAAAGGATTTAAACGACCTAATGTTTTAGTTTGGTCCCATAATAATCCTGATTCAACTGTCGCAAAATCAAGTTCTGCACGATGTGTTAAGCCGATGCGCTCACGGGTAAAGTGCATATGATCTGCATATCCGCCGCCTGTTTTACCCGGTGCAATTGTACTATTTTGTGTTCCTAATTGATTATCATCATTTTCATAACGCTGCACACCACGGTCATAGCTTAAAACAAATTCTTGGTTTTCTGGGGTAAAGGTTAAACGCGCGCCATAATTAAAGTTCTTACGCTCGCCTAAACCACTAAAGTTCGCAAGTTTCCCTGTATGTACGCCACTTGCAACTTCTGCTTCATTAATGGCATAGGTTCCTTTTGCATTACGTTTAGTTTGGAAGCTTCCCATTAAGGCAAGGCCAATCAGATCATTCTTAATCGGGCCGGCAACATAAAATGATGTAGTATTACCACCGGAGAATTTGCTATCGGTCGGCTCTTCAATAGAGAAAGAGACTTGCCCGCCCCATTTTTCAGGGACTTTCTTCGTAATCACATTGATAACACCACCGAGCGCATCTGAACCATAAAGCGTAGACATTGGCCCACGAACTACTTCAATTCGTTCAATTGCAGAGCTTGGGGGAATAAAACTTGAATCTACATCGCCAAAGCCATTAGGACGCGCCCCCGAGCTATTTTGGCTCAAGCGTTGCCCATCCACTAAAAGTAGAGTGTAGTCATTTCCTAATCCCCGAATACCGATATTGACCCCACCCGATTTACCACCTCGGCTAATATTCACTCCTTCTACATCTTTAAGAACATCGCCAATATTGTTAAAGGGTTTTTCATTAATGGTCTCTTGACCAATGACAGAGATAGAGGCTGGTGCATCTTTTACTTCTTGCGCAAAGCCTGAGGCCGTTACAACTAATGAGCCTAGATCAATACTATTCGTAGTATCTACATTCTCTTCACTACTCACCACTTGAGCGGAAGCGATTGTGAACAATGAGGATGAGGCTACAAGAAAAAGGGCGATATTAAGTTGTTGAGCAAGAGCATTCCGACGCATGAATGAAGATCCTTCCAGATAAAAGTGACTAATCTAATAAAAATAAAGCTTTGCTAAAAAGCAATATGATTCACATCAGCAAGTGTTAATATTTGACTAATAGGAATTATTCCTATTAATAAAGATAAAGTCAATGCCAATGATAACTATTTTCAATTAAGAGCGACTTTTAAAGAATTTGTAAAATAAGTTGGCTTTATTTTTTATCTTTACGAAACTTTGCGATATCATAGCGTTACAAAATAGATCTATTGGAATAGCGATATTACTTTTATTGCGTTTAGCACGCCCTGACTTAACACAACTCTCTTATGCTACGAACGATTACCACTTTCTCTTCGCTCTATCTCGCAACGCTCTTTATGCTCTTTGCGAATGGACTTTTGACGACCTATCTAGCTCTCGATCTTGAAAGTAAAGGTGTCGGTGATGTCATTATCAGTAGCTTAACATCCGCCTATTATGCCGGCTTAGTCATTGGTGCAAAATTTGGCCATCGTCTCATTGCTCGAGTGGGACATATTCGTAGTTATGCGGCTTGCGCCGGTATTACTGCAGCAACTGTGATATTAATGGCTTTAATTGACTATACGGAATTTTGGTTGGCAGCCCGCTTTTTGATGGGCTTAATGATGATGTGTCAATATATGGTCATCGAAAGTTGGCTCAATGATCAGGCGGAACCTAAGCAGCGCGGAATTGTCTTTGGGATCTATATGGCAGCAAGTTCTCTTGGAATTTTATTAGGTCAATTGGCCATCTCACTCATCGATCCAATCGATGTCAGAATGATGATGATTGTCTCGATGTTCTTCTCGCTCTGCCTTGTCCCGCTCTCTGTTACACGCGCTATTCACCCCATTCCACTAAAAGCGGCTCCTTTAAATCTCTTCTACTTTCTCAAAACGCTACCGCAAATTCTCTTAATTGCGTTATTCGGTGGAATGATGGTCGGTTCATTTTATGGTCTTGGTCCTATTTTTGCCACACGATTAGGCTTAGATACGCAAGATGCCGGGATCTATATGACCATCGCTGTCGGTGGCTCACTGATTATTCAGTGGCCTCTCGGGTTACTCTCAGATCGTATGAACCGTCTCTTATTAGTCACGATTGTTGCCCTTATTTTATCCCTATTAGCGATCTTTATTAATCTACCGGCAATCAGTAATCTTTACATTATTATTGCCAGTTTCTTAGCTATTGCATTGCAATTTACCTTTTACCCGCTTGCTGTTGCCATTGCTAACGATAATATTGATGAAGATAAGCGGGTTTCCCTAAGTGCTATTTTACTGATGCTCTTTGGTATTGGCGCAGCAACAGGACCGCTTATCTCTGGTTATTTGATGGAATACTTTGGGGCAAAAGGGCTCTACATTTTCACTCTTGGCGTTGCAGGGGCTACTATTTGGCTTAATCTACTTCGAGCAAGTCGCAAACTACACACGCCGGTGGAAGAATCGCTTCCTCACGTTATTATGGCCGATGCAAATATCTCCCCTATCGCCGCAGCCACTTTAGATCCTCGTATTGACGAAGAAGCTGTGAAAGAGGTGATGAAAAATGAAGAGGCGGAAGAGATTAAAGCCGCCCTTCGAGAAGAGATTGAAGCGGATGAACTTGAAAAGAGCAAATCAAAAATTGAGCGTTATGCGTTAATTCCTTATGGGGAATATAGTTATCAACGCTTCTTGCAACAATATGGTAAACCTGATAATGAACAGGAATCTTAATGCCTCCTATCTGCGGGCGCGGGATTTGTCTGGATTTGCAAACATTCCCTCCCGCCCCAAATCAGCTTTGATTCAATATCAATAGCATCAATAATTATCTACTGTGGTTCTTTGTAGAAATTATCCCGAGCGTGTTTTGCTCTAGCAAAGATGGTTCGTAATACTTCACGATCTTCATCTTCAAGTGCATGGCGTAACATATCGATTTTTTTCTGATATGCCACTAAAACTTCTAAAATTGATTCTCGATTTTGCAAGCAGATATCAGACCAAAGTTCTGGATCTGAAGCTGAGATACGGGTAAAATCTCGGAATCCCCCGGCAGCAAATCGAAATATCTCCGCACGATCATCTAAATTTGCCAAGGTATCAACGGTTGCATAGGCTAAAAGATGAGGAATATGGGAGGTTGCGGCTAATACCTGATCATGATGCTTTACGCCCATCTCTTCTGTTTCAGAACCAGCCGCGACCCACATTTCATGAACAGTCCGCACTGCATCATGGCTATTTTCTAAATGAGGAATCACTAGGGTTCGGCGTTTTTCAAAAAGTGTTGCAAAGGCATTCTCAACCCCATGCTTTTCTGTACCGGCAATGGGATGAGCAGGTACAAAACGCTCAGGAAGATAGCCTAATTCTGCCCGGATACTATCAATTACAGAACCTTTTGTTGATCCTACGTCTGTCAGCACCGCATCAGGTTTTAAGTGTGGCATAATTTCCCGAACAATGGCTCCCATTGCTGTAATGGGGGTTGCAAGAACAATAATATCGGCATTTTCTGCAGCTTTAATGGGATCATTGTAAACTTCATCCGCAACCCCAAGTGCTAAAGCTCGCTCAAGCGCTTCTTCATTACGATCATATGCAATAATCTTGCCAACCGATTGATTCTGTTTAAGCGCTAAGGCTAAAGAACCGCCAATAAGACCAATTCCCATAATTGCAATGCGTTCTTTAAAAAAGGGTTGTGATAATTCTATCTTCATGCCACTCGTTCCTAATTTTCCTACTTGATTAGTTTTACTTTTAGCAATACCTCTAGTCATTAACTAGAGTTTCTAACTTTCATTATTATGTAATCCAAATACTCAATACGATTTTGGTATCTTTCCATTATGTCATTGAGTATCCGATTCAATCCTATTTACAGTATAGCGCTCCCATAAAAAAGGCAACATATTCCCTTGAATATATTGCCCTAAGTTTAAACACTCTTAGCGAGACTTGTTAATGACAGATTGATGGCATCACACAAAAAGCACGCTTTTCTCTCTCATTACCCATCGACTCTAATCTACAAAACTCTAATATAGAAGATCTATAGTCTACGAGTCTTAGAATCTATGCTTCACTGCGCGCATGTTCAATTGTCGAGAGTAGAGAATCAAAAGCAGATACAAATTGTTCAATGCCCGCGGCTTCTAAGTTATCACAAATAGCATTGAGATCGATTTCTAGTGATTTCAATTCGGCTAAACGCGCCTCGGATAAAGCAATCTCTTCGGCAATCTCGGCTTTGACCTCAGCTTGAGCTGCTAAAAAAGCTTGATAGGTTTTCGGCGGCACTGTATTGACGCTCTCTGCCCCCATCAATTGTTGTAGATAGAGTAACTCAGGATACTCTGGGTTCTTCACGCCGGTCGAAGCCCATAATAGACGTTGTGGCTGCATTCCTGCTTTTTTGAGTAATTTTGCACGCTCTAAGCCCATCTCAAAGAGATAATGTTGGTATGCCATTTTGGCATTATCTACCGCGATTTTCCCCATTAAATGAGGCGCTTTTTCTGCCACTAGACTATCAACAACGCTATCAATCCGAGAGATAAAGAAACTTGCCACAGAAGCGATACGATCAATAGGTAATCCCGCCTTCACACGCGCCTCTAATCCTTTGAGGTACGCCTCTAGTACTGCTTTATAGCGATTAAGCGAAAAGATTAAAGTGACATTCACATTAATCCCTTCAGCAGTTAATGTCTCAATAGCCACTAATCCTGCTTTTGTTGCCGGTACTTTGATCATTAAATTCGGACGATTAACCTCTTCCCATAAAACACGCGCTTCCATAATCGTGCCATTCGCATCATGGGCTAAATCAGGGGAGACTTCTAAGCTCACATAACCATCTCGATACTGCGTATCCTCATAGGTTTTAGCAAATAGATCACACGCTTGACGAATATCTTGAATGGCAAGATGAAAAAAGAGTTCTCTTGCCGTTAAAGCTTCATGCGCTTCATTACGGATATCGGCAATATAAGCATCACTGCCGGCAATCGCTTTCTCAAAAATAGCAGGATTTGAAGTGATACCTAACAATCCTTCCTCTTCGATCATTTTCGCTAAAATGCCCGATTCTCCGAGCATTTGGCGTTCAATATTATCAAACCAAATACTTTGACCAAGGCTTGCTGCTTTTCGAATGTTTCCCATAATATTGTTTCTATCCTTTTTACAGAATCTGTGTTCTCAAATAGAAGATGAAGAATTTCAAGGAGTTCCTCATAGTAACTCCTCATCCTCTCTAACCTTCACTACTTTAAGCCCTTATTGGCCGTTTTTCTACTATTTTTCTACCGATCAATCTCTCTTTTGCTAGATCCTTAAGGCATTTTAGTGCTTATCTATAGATTATGACTATTCTTGCATCAGATTGAATATTACGGCTGAATTTTACTCAAACGATAAAAGCCTCTATTTTGAATCTGTTTTGTCGTGCCCTTCGGAAGCCAAATATCGTAATTAGCAGGGATTTCAGCTTGATTATTCAAAATATTACGTAACCAGGCAGGATTAAGATCCACTAATAGAGAAGCCGGTACATTCACCGCTCGAGAGAGATCTTCTAACTTCATCGGCACGACTAACTCGATCCCTTCAATACGACTTGGGTAGACACGATAACGAAATCCTGGGAAATAACGACTAGGATTTTCTGCAATTCGTTTAGCAGCTAAGAATTCAGCATAGAAGTTACGCGATGCAAATTTAAAGGCACCTTCATTATATTCAAATACAATTTTGCCGATATTCTTACCATAACGCTCTTTTGCACGAATACCATGACCTGCCCCCGAATTATAAGCTGTAATCGTTAAAGGCCAATAACCTAACTCTTTATGATTTGCTCGCATTAGGTTCGCAGCTCCCTGCACCGCATGATAAGGATCATAGCGAGAGTCGATGACATTGGCCCGCATTGGCATAAAGCCTCTGGCTGTCGAGGGCATAAATTGCCACATTCCTGCAGCGCCCACTTTTGAACGGGCACCTGTATTAAAAGAAGATTCTACATGAGGTAGATACGCTATCGCTTCTGGTAATCCTGCATCACGCATGACCGCTTTGAAGTAAGGAATATAGATTTGACTCCGCTCTAATCCCGCAAGGAATTCAGATTTAAGCCCCCGTTGCCCTCGTAGACGTTCAGCCGCGCCTATAATGGCACGCGTTCCGCCGGCTTTTACCAACATATTTTTCATCCGGGTTTGTGCTGAGGTTAAAGGACGTTTATCAACCAAGGAGGCTTCTACAATTAAGAGATCATCTTGAATAAGTCGAGAAGTCGTATCCCAGGCAAGTCGATCTCCACGAGGAATCACAGCAACATCATAAATGACATCCATATAACGATCATCATGGAAAGCCACTTCGTTGGTTTCCCAAACGCTATAGACTTTTACCCAAAAATCAACCATAGGTTCCATGGCCTTTGGTTCTTCAAATCCGACTTTTGAGCGCGATGAAGAAGCACAACCTGCAACGATTAATATTGCCATCATTACAATCAGTAACCGGCGCCACATTACCATTTTTTTTCCTAATGCCATTAATGAAACAATTCCTCTTCTATTCTTTTTGTATTAATAAAAAATCCGTTAATCAATGATTGAATACATGAACTTATACTATAACCTATACGGCAAGCTACACTAACAACTCACGACATAACCCATTGATCTAATATCATAAGTATATAATCTTCTATTTATTAGTAAAATAGGTTCAAAATAAGCATTATTGAAATGCCGGCGCATCGGTTGTAATAAATAAGGAAACTGTTCTATCCGGCATCTTGCAAGTGTTGTTTAGTACACTTTTATGTTTTTTGAAATCCCACAATAGCTGCTGAAAAAACCATTTTTCTTAAACCAAATTTACTACATAACAGATCATGATTATACCTGATATAGCTCTCTAAAATGTTCCCTAAAATTTCGCATATTCCCTGTAAATAATCGCAAGGAAATGAAAAAGATCTATCAATCTCGGCTTATTTGCCTATTCTGATAGATCTTTTGCGCTCATTATCGTAAATAATGAATTAAATAATCAATTAGATCATTGCTTTCGCGCGCTCAATGGCAGCGAGTACCTGTTTAGGTGCAGTGCCACCATGATGATTACGGGCCGCTACAGAACCTTCTAAGGTGAGATAATCAAAAACATCCTCTGCAATGAGATCAGAGAATTGCTGTAACTCTGCTAATTCCATCTCCGAGAGATCACGTCTTGTCTCAACACCTAAACGGACAGCATTCCCCACAACTTCATGGGCATTTCTGAAAGGCATTCCTTTACGCACAAGGTAATCTGCCAAATCCGTTGCTGTTGCAAAGCCTAATTTGGTTCGAGCATACATATTCTCTTTTTTACTTGAAATCGCCGGAATCATATCCGCAAATGCACGTACTGATCCAAGAATGGTATCCACTGTATCAAAGAGTGGCTCTTTATCTTCCTGATTATCCTTATTATAAGCTAAAGGTTGGCTCTTCATGAGCGTTAATAGTGAGAAGAGATGACCATAAACGCGACCTGTTTTACCTCGCACTAACTCTGGTACATCTGGATTTTTCTTCTGAGGCATAATCGATGAGCCGGTACAGAAACGATCTGGCAGATTAATAAAATCAAATGCCGGCGTTGCCCAAAGCACTAATTCTTCAGAAAAACGGGAAAGATGCATCGCTAAAATAGCTGCATCTGCCGTAAATTCAATTGCAAAATCACGATCAGACACAGAATCAAGCGAGTTTTCTGAGGGCGCACTAAACCCTAAAAGTGAAGCTGTTAAGTGACGGTCAATCGGATAAGTCGTACCCGCAAGAGCAGCTGCACCTAATGGTGAAATATTGAGGCGTTTACGACAATCCTGGAAACGTTCCCGATCGCGCTTAATCATCTCAAACCAAGCCATCAGATGATGACCAAAAGTGATCGGCTGCGCCACTTGTAAATGGGTAAAGCCCGGCATAATGGTATCATGCTCTTTCTCAGCAACGGATAAGATGCCTTGTTGTAGACGCTTTAATTCAGCATCAATACGATCTAATTGATTGCGCAGCCAAAGACGAATATCAGTAGCGACCTGATCATTACGTGAACGCCCTGTATGCAGGCGTTTTCCGGCAATACCAATCTTCTCTGTTAAACTTGATTCGATATTCATATGAACATCTTCAAGCTCAATAGACCATGGGAAATGACCCGCTTCAATCTCCGCTTTCACCGCCGCTAAGCCCTCTTTAATCAAGTTGAAATCTTCCTCTGTTAAGATTCCTTGTGTAAAGAGCATCTCGGCATGTGCCAATGATCCCGCAATATCTTCGGCATACATTCTCTGATCGAAATCCACCGATCCTGTAAATGCTTGTACAAAAGCATCTGTGCTCTCTGAGAAACGTCCACCCCACTGTTTATTGACTTTGTTCGTCATGATTTTTCCTATCCTCTAACTGTTCTTGACCTATGGGTAACACAACTTCCACCTGCGTTCCTATTCGCTCTTTACCCGAATAGATCGCAATCTGACCACTATGTTCTTCCACTATTTTTTTAACAACTGATAAACCTAAGCCTGTTCCTTTCTCTTTGGTTGAAACATACGGCTCAAACATACGATTGATAAGCGATTCATCAATACCATTACCATTATCTGTCACTGTTAAGATAACATGATTTTCCAACTCATCCATCTTCAAATCCACTGCAACACGACCATGTAAAATCTCATGATTCTCTTGGCAAGCTTCTACCGCATTCTTAATTAAATTATGTAATAACTGCCGCAACCGAATCTCATCACCGTTAATAAGTATCGCTTGTTTTGGCCGATCTAAAGTCACCTCAATGCCCCGCGCATAATCGCTGTATAAAAATGTCACCTCTTCAGAAAGCATTGAAAGATCAATCTGTTTTAGATGTAATTTCGGAGCTCTTGCATATTGACTAAAAGCATTGACCATCTTCTTCATCGCATTGACTTGCGTGATGATAGTTTGTGTTGATTTCTCTAATAACTGCTGATCTTCAACCGCTAACTTCGGTTGTAATTTAAAGGCTAAACGTTCCGCTGAGAGCTGAATTGGCGTTAAGGGGTTTTTAATTTCATGGGCAAGGCGGCGAGCAACTTCTCCCCAAGCGGCTTCCCGCTCAGAATTAATGAGCTGAGTGATATCATCAAAGACAATGGCGTAACCACTTGGTAAACTACGATTTTCTAAAGGTTCTGAAGTACGAATAGAGATAATTTGCGCAATAGCCTTCTCTACGCGCATCACCTCAAATCGATCCCCTTCACTACCTTTCGATTTTTTCTCTAGATAATCATGCAGGGGCGAGAAAAAGAAGTGTAATGATTCATCAATCGTCGATGAATCCTCTAGAATAATCTTTTGTAGCATCTCCCGTTTGGTACGTAAAATTGAGAGTGCCGCCTCATTATAGGTTCTAATTCGCCCGTGATTATCAAGTACCAGAACACCCGATGAGAGATTCGCAAGTACCGCTTCTAAATAAGATCTCTGTGCAAAAAGTAGACGTTGAGAAGCTTTCTCTGCTTCATTTGCTTGCCGTAATTTGATCATCATCTCATTAAAAGACTCTGTTAAAAAGCCAATTTCATCATTTGATTTAACAGTCAATTCTCGATCAAAGTCCCCTTCTGAAACCGCCTTTGAAGCAATTGAGAGTTTACGAATAGGATTGACTAAACGTCTTGTTGCAAAATATGATCCCCCTAACGCAAGCAGAATTGCTAAGAGCGAAACAAGCGTTAAGATCGCCATTAATTGACCTTTAAGCGATTGCTGTAAGGTTTTATACTGCTTATAGCTCTCCACTGAGCGTTGAGTTGATAAGCCTAGCTCCGTATAACGCGGGGGAATTTCATAGATCGCTTGTACAACTCGTGGCGCTTCTGAATCAATTCGAATAATCACTCGAACCTGCAATTCATCATCCCCCACAGGTTCAAGCCAGACATAATCCATATCATTGAAGACACTCATCAAGACAATATCATTGGGCAATTCGGGGAGATTGACAGTCGTATTACTTGAACTCGTCGCTAAAATTCGACCCCGATGATCAAAAACTGTCAAATCTAGGGCATTCGCATCAAAACGAAGATTCTCTAATTCATACGCAAGGTCTAAGGAATTGAGATCTGCAATTCGACTGCCAATAGCTTGAGTAATCTCAAGCGCATCGATTCTTCGTGTTTCAAGTGCCGACTGCGCCAAAGTTAAGGCATCATCAAAGCCTTGGTCAAGCGATTCATCGAACCAACTATCAATGCCTCGCTGAATCATAATGCCAGCAAAGAGAAAGAGTATCACAATGGGCACGATTGAAAGCCCTGAGAAGAACATCATCATTCTTGCATTCAATCGAGCACCAAGGCGCTTCTTTCTCACGCCTTGCAGTAACTGCACCAAAAAATAGAGCACTAAGCACATTAAAGAGAGGAAACAGACTGCACCGGCAATAATAATCCACGTGTAGTAGCGCGAATAGAGTACGGCCGACTCAATCGAACGAAGCATAACGGCTAAAATAATGGTTAATAGCAAGGAAAGCAGTAGAAAGATTGTAAAACCTTGTTTACGGATAAAATTCATCATTATCAAAATTCCCACTTAAACCATTGTGAATTGAGCCACCAATTAGGCGATAGATAGGCAGGAATACGAAGCGGTGTTGGTAGGGCTTCAATATCTAACCACAACTTAGCTCGACCTTGATACTCCTTGAGCACAAGCCCCGCCGAATCCTCTAAATGAAACTCAATATCTGTCGGTGTTGAGATCGACAAAATCGCAAGACTTAAGGTGGGATAACTATGCTGCTTGCCATTTTCAAGATTTCGCACTACAAATTGTTTTGAAAGCCCATGATAGTAGAGCCGATAGTGAATCTCTTGCATATAACTTTGTGTAGCCCAAAAAAGACCGGGCTTCTCGATTCGCACTTCATAAACAAACGTGAGCGGTATCCCATTTAAAAGCATCTGTTCTTGTGCATCACTCATCACAATTTTACTACGAAATGAGAGCTCAATATCGAGCGCTGTAGGATGTTCTTGATAGAGTTTTTCTATATCCTGTAGGCGCTGATTAGGATGTTCAGGCAGATAAAATTCTGTTTCTACCTGTTCAATCGCCAATGAGGATTGCTTCATTTGTCTAGTATGTTGTGGTAGATCATTTGTACCTGCAATCGCGATAGAAGTCATCAAAATGATGATGATAAAACTCCATAAGAAAAAGCCCATTAAGCCATTTTGAGATGTAAAACCCTCTCTTAATGATCGATCTTCTAACTCAAGTCCCTGACTTGAATATCTAAGAATCAGCTGTTTCTCGCTTACTATCTGCATCGTTTCTCTATCTATTCCTACTAAAAATAGCGCTTCACTCTCAAAAAAATAACCGCTTGCATCTCCATTTCAGCACGACTTCATCAAGCATACTGAGCCTAATGAAGTATAGTCCCTAATCATCTGTTTTACTAATACTTTTCAGCCTTCAAACTGAGAAGCGGATCATTTTATAAAACCGATACTTTCTCTTATGCTTTCCCTTATGCTTTCTCTGATGTCTTCTTTTATACTCTCTTCTCTAAAAGCGCATAATAGAAACCATCAACGCTCTGATCCATATCGAAATAGAGTGGCAAAATCTGATGTCCTACATCGCGACTTTCACCAAAGGGAAGCGATAATTTAAGCTCAACCGCACCAGGTTCGGCTTTTAAGAATCGACGAATCTGCTGCTCATTTTCATCTTTTAAAATAGAGCAAGTGGCATAAAGTAAACGTCCACCCGGCGCAAGTAGTGTCCAAGCATGCTCTAATATGGCATATTGAATGGCTCTTAACTTTTCAATGTCTTGAGCTTGACGCAAACGCTTAATATCAGGATGTCGATGCATAATACCGGTTGCAGAACAAGGCACATCTAATAAGATCCGATCAAAAAGAACCGGCGCTTCATACGTTTCTGCAGGTGTTGCCACGACTTCTACTGAGGCAGGTACTTCACCACAAATGCGAGCAATATTCTCAAAAACCCTCGATAATCGCTCTTCAGAGCTATCAAGCGCTACTAATTGCGCTATCCCTGGCGCATATTCTAAAATCGCAGTACTCTTCCCTCCGGGGGCTGCACAAGCATCAAGAACCCGCATTCCTGCTTGTGGCGAGAGTAAACCTGCCGCTAATTGTGCAGAAGCATCCTGCACACTAACAAAACCTTCCTCAAATTTTGGCAATTTTTCCACATTCACCGCTTGTTCAAGCACAATCGCACTCTCTACCCATTGGTGAGCTTCTGCACTAATACCGGCAGCTGCAAGCAGAGCAAGATAACTTGCTCGATCCGTCTTTTGTCGATTGACTCGCAGAATCATCTCAGGATGCAACTGATAAAAAATACCAATCTTCTCGAGGCTCTCTTTACCCCATTGTGTTTCAAGCCGTTTTGCTAACCACGCTGGCAGATTACATTTCCCGGCTAAACTCTTCGCCGGTGGCAACTGCCCACGTTGAATATTACGCAGTACTGCATTGGTTAAACCGCTCGCCCAAAGCTTATCCATCTCTTTAATGAGATTGACCCAATTATTTAAAATAGCATACTCCGCGGTTGCCATTTCAAGAAGTTCGTAAGATGCTAAAATTAACACTAATTTCACCTCCATTTCTGAAGGCTTAATAGGCTTTGAAAGCATTTGTGCAACACGATCTTCTAACGCATCATATTGCCGTAAAGACCCATAGAGTAAATGTTGGACAAAGCGACGATCTTGGTCAGAAAGTTTCTCCGTATAGTGTGGCAGTGCATCACTGAGTGAGCTACCATTTAAAACTTGTCTTATAATCTCTACCGCAACAAAACGAGGATTTTTCATTAATTTGGGATAGAGCGCTTCTTGAATTGTCATCTATTGACATACCTTTTGATTAAGTTCATGGCCTTTGATAAAGAGGGTACTCTCCATCTTCCGTTTGCCGGCTGCTTGTAATTCTAATATTTCTAAGGCTAATCCATCGCCGGCGATTACAAATAATCGATCATCGATCACATGTAAACTTCCAGGAACAGCTGAGATTGCCTTATCGCTCTCAATCACTCTAAAAATTTTCAAAAGAGCCCCATCCAGTGAGGTATAAGCCCCTGGAAATGGATTGAAAGCGTGGATTTTACGCTTCAGAGTGAGTCGATCTTCCTGCCAGTTGATCATAGCTTCCTCTTTTGAGATCTTCTCGGCATAGGTAATACCCACCTCTGATTGAGCAGTAGGATGTTGATCGCCGGCAACAATCATTGGAATGGTATCCACTAAAAGCTTAGCGCCCACGCTCTTCAATTCATCATGTAATTCACCGGTGGTCATATTCTCATCAATTTTAACAACCGCTTCACGCCATACTGCACCGGTATCTAAACCTTGATCCATCTGCATAATCGCAACGCCACTCTCTTGATCCCCTGCTTCAATAGCACGATGAATAGGGGCAGCTCCCCGCCATCTTGGTAGTAACGAGGCATGAATATTCACACAACCATACCGAGGCATCTCTAAGACCGCTTGCGGTAAAATGAGCCCATAAGCCACGACAACCATTAGATCGGCATTCAATGCTTTAAGTTCTTCTTGTGCTTCCATATTTCTAAGCGAAACAGGTTGCATCACCGGGATATTATGAGAAACCGCCACCTCTTTCACCGGGGTAAACTGTAACTTCTTCCCACGCCCTCGGGGCCGATCAGGCTGCGTATACACCGCCACTACCTGATGTTCACTCGCAATTAATGCTTCTAATACCTCTACCGAAAATTCTGGCGTTCCGGCAAATACAATGCGCAAACTCATGATTTTCTCCCTCTATGAAATGATCTTTTGCTACCATCGCAATACATATCTTATGTAAACAATACTACTGCTCTTGATCACGCTCTTTGAGCACTTTTTCTAATTTTTTTAAAATCCGATCTTGTTTCATTCGTGAGAGATAATCGATAAAGAGCACACCATTAAGATGATCTAATTCATGTTGAATACAGCGAGCAAGCAGACCTTCCGCTTCTAATTCAAACCATTCACCTTCAACATTTTGCGCTTTAACGGTCACTTTAGTAGGGCGAATCACAGGACCACCATACATCGTGGGCAATGATAAGCATCCCTCTTCCGCCGCATCTGTCTCTTCTGATGCTGCAATAATTTCAGGATTAATAAAGACCATCGGCGCATCACGTTCTTCTGAACAATCAGCAATAAATAACCGCTGCAATATATTCACCTGATTAGCCGCAAGCCCAACGCCTTTTTCCTCATACATTGTGTCAAACATATTTTCGACTAATGTTTTTAATGCATCGTCAAATGTTGTCACCGGTAAGGCCTTCTCCCGTAACGTAGGATGTGGAACGGTAATCACCTCTAAAATGGCCATAAAACTCTCTCTACCTCTTTTTTAATCAAACAATCACATAAACGAGCCATTTTACACCAAAACCCCTTCTCTCGATAGCATCTAAATGGAGATTTTCATTTTTATAATCGATAGAAAAAAGCGCCTATCTGCTCGATAGGCGCTCCCTATAAAAAGTCATTTTTATCAATGCACTATCTTATTTAATAGAAAATAAGACCCTATAAACATATATAATAAACAACATCTTATAAATCGAATATGATCAATTACTCTCTCAGAATAGCCTAGTGACGTAATCCAGCAAATTGCATTAGATCTTTATAGAACATCTTCGCACTTAAACGATAACCCGCCGCACTTAAATGAACTTTATCGCGTCCGGCAAGCGTCTCTTTCTGCCACTTTTCAATACTGCAACGACCGCCCATCGCTTTCTGCCAATCCCAATAGAGTAAGCGCTCTGATTTCGCAACTGATAACTGCACTGCTTTCACCATCTCGTATGATGGCGGATATTTATCAGAACAAGAACCCTGCTTATTCTGCATTAATGCATCCGGCGGGCTCATTAATAGAATCGCGGCATTCGGTAATTGTTGACGAATGGTGCGAATACTCGTTAAGAGCTGTCGTTTATAATCTTCTCGATCTAAGGTATCGTTGAATGCTTCATTCGTCCCATACTCCAAAATCACCAGATCACTCTGTGTTGCCGCTAATTCCGCAACCCACTCAGGCGACCACCGATCCCAGATAGAGAGCTGTGCGCCATTCGTAGCGATAGAAGAGACAATTGCCCCCGGTTGACCACTTCTTTGTAGCCATAATCCACCGAGTGCTACATTGCGCTCAAGGGCTTCAATACGAAAAGGCATTGCTGTACGAATGCGGAGCTGTTTCCAACTACCATTCCCCACCAATGCATTCTCTAAATTTAAACGGCCACGATCATTACTAATCGCAAACGCTTCACTATTAGGGGCTTGAACCACTAATCGTGCATCCCATAACCCTTGATATTGCTCCGGCTTTTCGAGTAACACATCAATCGTTGCTCCAACTCTATTGGGCGTTGCTCGATAACCTCCCATTGCAAAAGGTTGATCCGACACAGTACGACTACTTGCTAAATCCCAACGTTGACTCTTCCAAGCGACCTCAGCACTGCGCTGCCCACGCACAGACATTGGCGTTACCCAACCAATCCCGGCATTCCCTAACCGAGATTGTAAGTGATCTCGCAGTCCGCCGGTAAAAAAGTCCGCAGCAGAATGAGAATCACCAAATTGAGTCACCGTTAACACTTGATTTCCCCCTTGGGCAAGTTGGATCATCTTCTGTTTTAAAAGATCCGCGTTACGTTCACCATAATTGGTAATGCCGGGGCCAATTTCCCGGCGATAATCACCGAGGTCATCCGCACTGCAAGCGGCAATTAAGAGCATTCCCGCACATAGTAATAGGCTATTTTTTAGATATAGCCCTAATTTTGCCTGTTGTTTTTTCATCTGATTATCCTTTGTCTAGATTATTCATCCTTGAATATTCCGTTCTTCATCTATTTAGATTTAGCACCATATCCTCTCAATATGTAAGAGCGCTATAACCGTACAACGCAATGAACCTACTCGCTGATTGATAGATTTATCGATTCATTCTTACTCAATTGAAAGTAATTTAATCATCGGTACCTGATTAACTTTAAGAGGGTTCTCCTTAATTGAGGGCGTTTTTTCTGCATCTGTTGAAGTTGTATTCTCTAAATGAACTGTTTCCTGTAGATTTTGAATAACGGGCTCATTATTGGTTCTTTTCTGTAGATCTGTCTGAGTATCTACCTGGATATCTGTCTGAATATCCTGACGAGTATCTTGATCAGAATCTTTTGGCAACCTATCTTCTACATCTGCTTCTACAGAATGCCTGTCTTTAGCAACATCATTCACACCTTTCATCTCTATTGAAACGTCCGGTGCTAACTGCGTTTCACTCTCTACTTCAACTTCAGGAAGAATCACCAATTCCGCAATAATACGATCCGCTAACAGCCGTTGCCCTGTCACCGTAAAATGAATCCCATCGTTTGTTCGTACTTTCTGATTCCCTTTTTCCGTCTGTGCATAGGCCTCATAACCAGCATCACTACATCCTAAAATGCCACTAGTCGGAATGTAATGACCATTAAAGCGGGTGACTTCTGATTGATAGAGAGTGTTAAGATAAACCATATCTTTGTGCAGTTTATCTTTACGCATACAAGGCGCTCCCAACCAGATTACAGGAAGATTATATTGCTGCGCCGAGAGTAAGATATTACGTATTCGCCCACGATAAGCGCGCTCCCATTCAGGACTCTTAAATTTCAGGTATTTTTTACGCCCAGGGATTGGGAAATCCCAAGGATCATTGGGTCCAAGGTAGACCACAACCGCTTTAATACCACCATCTTGTTGTAAGGTTTCAGCCACCACTTTGGGCCAATTATAAAAGTTCGGATAAGCAAGACCTGTACTCTGCTTACTGAGATCTACACCATCAATATTATCCCGTTTATAGAGAATTTGACGCACGCGCGGTGCAACGCCTTGCATTAGAGAATCCCCGACAAAGAAGATCTTATCACCCGATTCTAAAATCACATCCCAAGGTAATTGGGGTATAGTTGGCCCCACAAATTGTTCCGTTTCAACATTAAGTCCGGCAATACTCCCTAACTCTAGCGCCGGGATTTCAACATTATCAACAAGCTGTTCTTCGCCATCAACACTCTCATTTATTGTTAAATCAGTATCATTTGTAGCATCTGATGATTGAAGAGTGCTTTCAGCTATATCGATAACAGAGTCTGTAGCGGATTGTGATGCAGATTGGCTAGCAGTATCTTCCCTAACCTCTACATCTGTCACTGCGACTGTTTCAGTATCCCTATCGATCACAGCTTCAGCAAGATCACGATGCTCTTCTGTATCTTGAGTATCATCTTGAGTCTCGTCCTGAATGCCGACTTGATCAGATTGAGTTGCTATAATCGTTTCATCAGGATTTAGCCAATGATGAATTTGCCGTTCAACTGCCACGATAGGCGAATCTGTATGATAGGTTTGTATCCAATAGACATTAATCGACTCTTTATAGAGAAAAAGCATCCCTAGAAGCGTAATGATCAGAATATAAGCTACTTTAAACTTTGCCATTGTCGCCTCCTAGAAACTTGCGTAGATAAATTGTGGAATGCCGGACGGTGCCATATAGATCGCCCCCCACAATATCGCGATAAAGAGAAATGGCAATAGCAGCCAAGGAATCTTCTGACTCCAAGTAACAAACCATCCTGGCACTTTTACTAACCAAGGATAAACTGCAAAAATAAGCAATATTAAACCTAAGAGTAGCCCTAGCGAATGCGCTGGGAAGAGTTCAAATTGTAAGTTATGCCAAAGTGATTCAAGGTAAACTAATGAGTCATCAAAGCTTTCGCTACGGAAAAAGATCCAACCTAAACAGATATAGTTAAAGGTTAAGAAGCGATAGAGATAGACTTTCCAACCTGCCACTTCGGTTTTAAAGTAGGATTTCACCTCGGCATCAGATAGACCTTGTGCCACTAAGCGCCCTTTTACAAGGTGATCTTTAAGATTTAAAAAGACAACGCCAATTCCATGAATCGCGCC
Organism: Ignatzschineria ureiclastica; assembly: GCF_003121845.1. Lineage (GTDB taxonomy): Bacteria > Pseudomonadota > Gammaproteobacteria > Cardiobacteriales > Wohlfahrtiimonadaceae > Ignatzschineria > Ignatzschineria ureiclastica. The sequence continues at coordinate 88,451 of NZ_QEWQ01000001.1, forward strand.
CCAAATTAAGAAGTTGAGCGTTTCACCATGCCAAAGTCCAGAGAGAACCATCGCAATCATCACGTTGATCTGTGCTCTCGTCAAACCACGCCGACTTCCTCCTAATGGAAAATAGATATAATCCCGAATCCAAGTTGAGAGCGAGATATGCCATTTATCCCAAAATTGCTTGAGGCTAGTCGCAAGATAAGGTGCATTGAAGTTAATCGGTAACTTAAAGCCTAAGAGCAACGCAATACCAGTTACTAAATCGGTATAGCCTGAAAAGTTGAGATAAATCTCAACCGCATAAGCGTAAATTGCTAAAATTAACTCAATCGTATGAAATTCACTGGGGTTATCAAATACAGGTCGCACTAAGGCTTCAGAGAAGAGCGCGCTGACCCAATAGACTTTGATAATCGCAAGAATAATCAACATAAACGCGCGATGCGGTTCTAACACATCTCGATGTTCTCTAGTTTGAATCTGTGGTAAAAAATCTTTTGCGCGATTAATCGGGCCTGCGATGACGCTCGGGAAAAATGAGAGAAAGAGTGCAAAATCAAAAAAGTTCACCGGCTCAATCTCTTTCCGAGAGAGCGATACAAGATAACTAATCGAGTGAAATGTATAGAATGAAATCCCGATCGGTAGGATAATCTCGGCAATCGGAAAACTAAAATCAAAACCAAAACTCGATAATTGCTCCGATAAAGTGGGGGCAAAGAAATTATAATATTTAAAGACTGCTAAATTCCCAATTCCTACAATAATTGCTATGGCTAACCATAATTTGGGCTTTCGGCTACTGTGAATCGCAGTCGATAAGAGATAGATCACGACAGTGTAACTTGCCAAAATAATCGCAAATTGTAGACTAAATAGCCCGACAACCAGATAACTACTCACGAGTAGCAACCCATTTTGTAAACCGACAAAAGGGCGAAGACTCCAATATAGTAGAAAAAAGAGGACAAAAATTGTCGCAAATTCTATAGAAAGATAACTCACTCGTAAACCTTGCTTATGCTATTTTGACAGGATCTCATCTCAGAAAAATCATCTTATTTAGATCAATTTAGATAAAATTAGATAATCTTCTCAATGTACTCAACAATCATTCACAATATATATATAACATTAGCTTAATGTTATTTCCCCGATGTCAATGACTGAGCAATTCTATCACTTGTTATCCATAAATAGTAATGCCTTCTCATTGTTTTACGATGAAAATTCTAATTGATACGAAGAAACCCAATAAGATTGATCAATCACACTGATCGCTCTCGTTGGGTTTTCTTGGTTTTCAGCTCAAGCTTGATAACTTATGAGTCATTACGCTTGCAATGTTACTCTTGAATATACGGATAATAGGGTTTTCCCCATTCGCTCTCATCCGGATTTTCCAAAATCACTTGTAAAAAGAGTTCGGTATAAACTTCTAAGAGATCACATGCATTGATTAATGCCCTGCGATTCGCTTTACTCCCATAGGTTGCACCGCCATGAAAGACTTGATTACGCAACGTATAGATTCGATTGAAAAGGATGAGTAGTAAACCTGCTGAATCTTGTGTTTCAAGCGAGCGTTTTGTTCGCTCTTTCTCACTCGCAAAATCCTCAAGCCAAGCCTCTTCTGTAATCTGACCATTATGGAAATCCCAAAAGCCTTGAAATACAAATTTATTCTCTAAGAAAATCCGTATTTCACTTGAATACTTTTTCCAAGTAATTTGATAGAGCTCTTCGCCTGCCCGATTATTGATAAGGTGGATAAATTGATTAAAAGCTGATTTATCACTCACCGCAAATTCAACATCTTTGGCATAAATCGCATTAAAAGCAATCCAGAGCGAAATAAAACGCATATCAAGATCGCCTTGCGCTTCCCTAGCCTTTTTTAACCAACTTAAACAACGATAGGTTCGTAAATTCACTGCTTTGGGAATATCAAGCTTAATCTCTTCAAATAATTGTTTTAAATTCTCTAAATTACTCATCTCTCGTCCTTATCATGGGTCATTACCTAATATTCAATGGAGATTATCCATCATCAATCTCGCACTTTTCTACCATCCATTCAATTTTATAGTCATTTTTATAACTATTAATTCATAATCTGTTTAGTATACTGAATATATGGCTATTTACCAAAATCATAGGGATAATCTTTTCACTTACTCTATCACAATCTCTTGCATCATCTCTATGTGTAGCTCATTGTTATTAATACATGGGATGAAATGGTAACTCTCTCCATTGGCACCTAAAAAAAGATCCCGATTCTCCATCGCCATCTCTTCAAGCGTTTCTAAACAATCGGCACTAAACCCTGGGCAGAAAACGGCAATATTTTTAATGCCTTTTGCAGGTGCGGTTTCAAAAAACTCAGCGGCATAAGGTTGTAGCCATTCAGCCTTTCCAAAACGAGATTGAAAAACTGTTTCAAAGCGCTCTAGTGGCTCACCCATCTTTTCTGCGATCAATTTGGTCGTTTCCATACAATGATCATAATAAGGATCCCCATCTTTGTAGGTCTGTAGCGGCATTCCATGATATGAGAAGACATAACGATCAAGGGATTTCCCTTCTGTTTCTTTACGAATCTGATCGACACAAGCTTCAATATAACGAGGATGTTGATAATAAGCACCTAACACTCGAAGCGCCGGGAAATAACGTAACTCTTTTAAGACTTCCCCTACTTTATCCATTACAGAAGCTGTTGTTGCAGCAGAATATTGTGGATAAAGCGGAAAAATGACAATCTCATCCACTTTCTCAGCAATCATCTCTTTAATCGCGGACTCAATCGAGGGATTTCCATAACGCATCGCGATATTAACTCGATAATTGTCCGGCAATAATGCTTGTAGCTGCTCGGCCTGTCTTTTCGTAATATTGAGCAACGGTGAGCCATTATCCCAGACAATCTGATACTTTTCGGCCGATTTTTGAGGACGAACATTTAAAATAATCCCGTAAAGAATCGGATACCATTGCCATTTAGGCAGTTCTATCACTCTAGGATCTTTGAGAAACTCCTCTAAATAGACTTTTAATGCAGCTTTAGTCGGTGCCTCAGGAGTTCCTAGATTGGTTAATACAACGCCTATTTTTTTCATATTAATGATCTTCTCTTTCATTCTGATAGAAATAACTTTAACGCTACGTTGCTCTTGATAAAAGAAGCACGCTTTGTGGGTAGCTTACAATATAAAAAAGCCACATTCACTTAGGAATATGGCTTATTCTATCAGTTATTTCAAAGTTATTGCTAATGAATCTCATTTATCAGACTAATTATCTTATATTAAATAATATCTGATATTCACAGATCTTCATCGATTCACTGACGGCAATTAACCTAATAGACCTTTAACTGCATCTGCCTCTTCACGAAGCTCTTTCTCTGTTGCATCAATTTTAGCTTGCGAGTAATCAGAGATTTCAAGCCCTTGAACGATTTCAAAATCACCGTTTTTGCAGACACATGGATACGAGAAAATAATCCCTTCTTGAATACCGTAAGAACCATCAGCAGGTACAGCCATTGAAACCCAATCCCCTTCTTTAGTACCGAGTGCCCATGAACGCATATGATCAATAGCCGAAGAGGCTGCAGAGGCCGCTGAAGAAGCACCACGCGCTTTAATGATTGCCGCACCACGTTGTTGAACTTGTGGGATATAATCATTCTCATACCATGCTCGATCTACTACTTCTAATGCAGGTTTACCGTTGATTGTTGTGAAAGTTAAATCAGGATATTGTGTTGATGAGTGGTTACCCCAAATTGTCATCTTCGTAATATCATTAATATGCGCACCTGTTTTCTCTGCAAGAAGACTTAAACCACGATTATGATCTAAACGAGTCATTGCATGGAAGTGTCTTGGATTAAGATCTGGTGCATTTTTCATAGCGATTAATGCGTTTGTATTTGCAGGGTTACCTACCACTAATACTTTTACATCACGGCTCGCATGATCATTTAAAGCTTTACCTTGTGGGCCAAAGATTGCGCCATTTGCTTCCAATAGGTCTTTACGCTCCATACCAGGGCCACGAGGACGCGCACCGACTAACATTGCATAATCTGTATCTTTAAATGCCACATTTAAATCATCTGTAGCAACAATACCTTGTACTAATGGAAAAGCACAGTCATTGAGCTCCATTACAACCCCTTTAAGCGCTTCTAAAGCCGGTGTAATTTCGAGCAATTGTAAGATGACAGGCTGATCTGGACCTAACATATCGCCGGCTGCGATACGAAATGCCATTGCATAGCCGATATTACCGGCAGCACCAGTGATTGTTACGCGTACAGGTTTTTTCATAATGAACTACTCCTATTAAATAAAATATCAGATATATAAAAATATAAGATCTATGAATTTGTAGTGAAAATGTAATAAAAATTTGTATTCGCTATTATACGCCAATCACGATGAATGTCTTCTATTTTAGCGATTTTTCCTGTACGTTATGTAGCATCATTAACGCAATTTTAGAGAGGCAAGTCCGATTAATACAAGGATAAAGGTGAAAATCCAGAAGCGAACAATGACCCTAGGTTCAGGCCAACCTTTTAACTCAAAGTGATGATGAATTGGTGCCATACGAAATAGGCGTTTCTTGCGAAGTTTGTAAGAACCTACTTGTAAAATAACCGACAACGTTTCCACTACAAAAAGCCCGCTCATAATAAAGAAAACAAGCTCTTGGCGTACAATGACGGCGATCACACCTAAGACTCCCCCTAAGGCTAATGCCCCAACATCGCCCATGAAGACTTGGGCAGGATAAGTATTAAACCATAAGAAACCAAGGCCAGCGCCAACAATCGCAGCACAGACAATAAGCACTTCCCCAGCACCATCAACAAATGGCAATGCCAAATAATCACTATAGATTACATTCCCGGCAATATAGGCAAAAATTCCTAAAGCACCACCGACCATAATCGTCGGCATTATCGCAAGCCCATCTAGACCATCTGTCATATTCACGGCATTACTCGCTCCTACAATCACAAGGTAAGTAAAAGGAATAAAGAGAATCCCTAAAGGAATCGTTAGATCTTTAAAGTAAGGAATTAAAAGTGCGGTATCTGCTTCTGTTTTTGCCGTAAAGTAGAGCGCGCAGGAAGCAATGAGGCCTGCAATCGTGAGATAGAGATACTTCTCTTTAGCACGAAGCCCTAGCGATTGCTTTTTAATGACCTTTTTATAATCATCTAAGAAGCCGACAGCCCCAAAAGAAACAAGGACAAAAAGAACAATCCAAATATCGATATTACGTAAATCAGCCCATAAGAGTGTCGCAATCAGAATACCAAAGATAATGAGCAAGCCCCCCATAGTGGGCGTCCCCTGCTTTGAAAGATGACTTTCAGGCCCATCATTACGCACAAACTGACCGATCTGTTGTTTTTGTAATAAACGAATAAAAGCAGGACCAAAACCAATACTAAAAACGAGCGCCGTTAAAGCCGCCATAATACCGCGCATCGTAATATATTGAAAAACACGTAATGGGGACCAATAATCGGCTAAATGGGAGAGTAGCGCGTACAACATAATGTTAAATTAATTCCTTTCCTTATAAAATATTGATCGGTACTATCCCTAAGATCAGTGCCGCTCTATAGCTAAAATGATTAAAATCTATCGAATTTCACTAGGGGCTAATGTTTCATAAAAATATTGCATATTCATACTATTAGACCCCTTCAATAGAATCGTTAAAAGTGCATCCCCTTGATATTCTGCAATAGCCGATTGTAAAGCGGTTAATAGTGCCTCATGATTCTCGTAGCTGCTTCCCCCATCACCGAAAGCAACTGCCGAATGCGCAGCTAACTCACCTAGTGCAAAAAGCTTTGTAAACCCGGCCTCTTTTGCATAACGCCCAGCATCTTGATGAATCACAACTTCTTCACTTCCCAATTCTCGCATATTGCCTAGCACTAACCAACGAACACCGGCATGGCAAGCATCGATTCCGGCTCTTAATGAATTAGGATTTGCATTATATGCATCATTGATTAACTGCACTTTATCTTGAATTTTGACAACCTGTAACCGCCCTTTTACCGGCGCTACCGCCTCAAGACCTGTAACAATTGTCTCTATCGTCTCGCCCGCACTATAAGCCGCAGCGGTTGCTGCAAGGGCATTTAAAATATTATGTCGGCCTAAAAGCTGTAATGTGACATCCGCCTCAAGCGCTGAAACTTGAGATGAAGGCTCCCCCGATTGAATCGAGAGATGAAAGTGTTGTCCATCAAGCGCACTGGCCATCACATTTGCAGGATGATCTATTCCGAAAGTCATAACCTTCTGCCCTTCTAAATTACTCTGCCAAAATTCGGCAAAAGCATCATCAGCATTAATAATGGCGGTACCACTTTCACTTAATCCCATAAAGATTTCCGATTTTGCTTTCGCAACACCCTCAAGAGAGCCAAATCCCTCTAGATGACAAGCGCCGGCATTATTTAAAATTGCAATATCAGGTTGTACGATCTTCGTCAAAAACTCAATCTCTTTTGGGTGGTTTGCACCCATTTCGATGACTGCATGTGTATGGTGGGTATTTAAACGCAATAACATCAATGGACAACCCACATGATTGTTATAATTTCCTTCCGTTGCGAGCACTTCGTGTTTCACTGAAAGAATTGAGGTAATCATCTCTTTCAGTGTTGTTTTGCCATTAGAACCGGTCAGCGCAATCATCGTCCCTTTCCATGCTTTGCGCCAAGCCTTTGCAATTTTTGCAAGTGCCTTTTGACTATCTTTTACCACAATTTGGGCAATTTGTGCTGAGGGAATAAAACGTTCAACCACTGCACAAATAGCCCCCTTCATCTCTGCACTTTCAAGATAATCGTGCGCATCAAATCGTTCACCTTTCCAAGCAAAAAAGAGCTCCCCGGGTTTTAACTTTCGTGTATCACTCGCTGCCCCAAAAAAATAGGCATCTTGCCCAATAAGCTCACCATTCATAATTTTTGCGGCTTCAGATAGCTTCATAGATTTATAATTCCTCATTATTCTTCTTAACTTCAGCAAGATCAGAAAAATAGATCTCTTTATCACCTAAGATTTGATAATCTTCATGTCCTTTACCAGCAATTAAAATAATATCGCCGGGCTGACTGCGCATAATCGCTGCTTTAATCGCTAAAGCCCGATCTGGCTCTACCACGATATGCGAACCCATTGGATTTTGTAACCCTGCTTTAATATCTTCAATAATCATTAAAGGATCTTCAAAACGAGGATTATCACTCGTGATCACCACTTCATCAGCATATTTTTCAGAAATTTCCGCCATTAATGGCCGCTTCCCTTTATCGCGATTTCCTCCACACCCAAAGAGCGAGATTAATTTCCCTTTTTCTAAATGGGCGCGCAGGGAAATGAGTGCTTGCTGTAATGCATTCGGTTTATGCGCATAATCAACGACTGCCACCGCTCCATTTTTGAGATGCACCATCTCCATTCGTCCTTGTACATAGGCAATCTCTGGAATAACCGTCATAATACGAGTAATCTCCAATCCAAGAGAGAGCAATACGCCGATAGCTGCTACTAAATTATAGGCATTAAATGCCCCATAAAGATGACTTTCAACAGGATAATCATGGCCTTGATAGCGAAGAATAAAATTTAAACCTTTCTCATGCAGTTTTAACTCAGCAATCTGTAGATAATGCGCCGCTTCGTATGGTTCACTACCAAAAGGATAGTAACGAATCTCTGTATGAGTTTGTTGTAATGATTCATATAACTTCTTGCCAAATGAATCATCAATATTAATCACACTACTTTGCTGCGGATATTCCCAAAAAAGTCGAGCTTTAGCGGCACCATAAGCTTCGACAGTGCCATGATAATCAAGATGATCGCGATTTAAATTAGTAAAAACAGTTGTTTGAAAATGTAAGCCCTCAACCCGTTTCTGATCTAATGCATGAGAGGTGACTTCAAGCGCCACAGGTAAGCGACCATTCTCTAAAGTGTGTAAGCCTTCGACCTTAGCAATATCATCAAGCGACTGATAGAGTGCTAATAGATCCGGCGTTGTGTGAGTATTCTCTTTGAGATCCCCCAAAATACCGATACCATTTGTACCAATTACGCCACAATCAATTTGAAACAAATGAAAAGCCTTTGCAATAAACTGTGTCACAGAAGTCTTTCCTTCTGTTCCCGTTACACCGATCAAGGCTAAATGATCTTGTACCGATTGATAGTATCGTTGTGTCACTACTCGCATTAATGCATCGATCGAAGAGACCTCTAAAGCATAGATATCATTAGGTTTAGTTATTGCCTCATCTTTCTCATAGATAATGGCGGCAATACCGATCTCTAATAATTGTGGGAGATAGTCTAACCCATGAGATTTCGCCCCTTTTTTCGCAAAGAAGAGATCCCCTTTACGAGCATAACGGCTATCAGAAGAGAGCCCTGTAATTTCAATCTCCGGAATCTCTGGTAAATTCGCAAGGATATTAGAAACTTCTGGTGGAACTGCACCATTTCCTTGTTCTATTTGAAGCAATTCTCGTAAAGTCATTCTATACTCCTTCTCTTTTTACTCGCGACTCATTCCGCTCTTTATACTTTTGATGATACTTGTGAATGGCTCATTATGGTAACGGTCATTTTTGAGCAATCACGTTTGATCTATAAAATCTGCTAACAAAGATCTGCTAACGATTTATAATAAAATAGGGATTATCGAACCCCTATTCACCTCAATGATTAATCTTTCCTCATTTTACCTTGCGATTAACTTAATATTTACATCATCTAACAAGGCATCGGGCTTCGTTCCCATAATCCGTAATGTACTTCGCATTACTTCACTGAAGATAGGCGCTGCCACTAATCCCCCATAATAACCCTCTTTCTTCGGATCATCTAACATCACTGCAACTACATATTGTGGATCTGAAATCGGGGCAATTCCCACAAAGAAACTGCGATGATGATCGCTACTATATTTACCATTGATAATTTTACGAACCGTACCTGATTTACCACCAATTCGGAAATTAGGAACATTAGCCCGCCAACCGCCGGCCCCTTTCGCTTTATTGGTCGCCGCTTCTAACATTAAAACCACTTGTTCTGTGACTTTAGGGCTAAATATCGCAGTCGTTTCAGGATAATAATCATCTTTTACGAGACGTAAAGGTCTAAAAGAACCTTGATTACCAAAAACTGTATACATCTGCGCTAACTTGAGGGTATTGACACTAATACCATAACCATACGCTTTAGTGGCATATTCAAAAGGATCCACTTGCCAACGACGAAGTGAGCCCAATCTTCCGGGCTCTTCTCCTGTTAACCGGATCTCACTCTTCTTACCAATGCCAATATGATCATAAATCGTATAGAGAAGTGCCGGATCTAATGTTTCGGCAATTCTTGCAACACCGATATTACTAGACTTCATCAAGACGGTTGTAACATCCATCGAATCAGAAGGCGACACATCTCGTACCACATTTTTACCAATCCGATAGCCCCCGCGCCCTGTTTTGACGACAGAGTTGGGTTTCCACTTGCCCGATTCTAGTCCGGCAGCGACAACAAAAGGTTTGATTGTAGAACCAGGTTCAAAGGTATCGGCAATTGCTCTATTTTTAAGTAGAGATGCTTGACGATCGGCCAAACGATTAGGATTACCAGCCGGCTGATTTACCATCGCTAAGATATCGCCGGTACGCATATCGGCTACCACCACAGAACCGGCTGTGGCATTATGTTTAATCATCGCTGCTTTAAGCGCACGATAAGCAGAAATTTGTATACGTCGATCAATAGTCAACGTCAAGTCTTGGCTTGCATGGTAATTCTCAAGATCAATAATTTCAGTACGCTCAATCACACGTCCTTTTGCATCTTTACGAATACGCGTGACGGTATCATCCCCTTTAAGCCAATCTTGATAGGTAAGCTCAATCCCTTCAATTCCATTATCATCAATATCCGTAAAGCCTAAGATATGAGAGGTGATCTCGGCATCAGGATAGTAACGTTTATACTCTACTTGCTCATAAACGCCGGGAATTCGAAGATCCATAAGCACTTTCGCTTCATGCGGAGGTAATTGACGTTTGAGCCAATAAAAACGAGATTCTTGACGGGAAAGTACAAGTTGCTTGAGATCCTCTTCGGGACGATCTAGAAAATAAGCCAACTTGGGTAATTCATGCAGATTTTGGCTTAAAATACTAGGATCAATCCAGATAGATCGAACCTCTGTCGAGATAGCAATAGGTTCACCATTACGATCATAAATGGTACCGCGTACTGCTTGGTTCTTAATGTGGCGTACAAAACGGTTATCACCCTGCTCTAGCAGAAAATCCGTATGATAATATTGTAAGTAGAGTCCACGACTAATCACCGCAATCGCAACGATTACAAAAAAACTGAGCACAAAATATTTTCGCCAGCGAATATCTTTAGTCTTTTTAGACTTTTTAGATTTATTTTTCATCAGTTATTTTTCAATCTCTCTACAAGCTTTTGTAGGAATGAAATCCCAAATTTTATCAAATCGGATTCCGCAATATCCAACAATCCATTACACCTATTTTATTGCGCATTAATAGTAGGCTCTAATCCTACATATTTCACATCTGTATCCGTTTCAATAATATAAACAACGGCAGTTTCATCAGGAACGACCATGTGTAACTGCTCTCTCGTCTCTTGATCAAGAAGCGCTTCGGTTACTAGCATACTCTCTTCTAAACGTAGGCGACCATATTCTTCCTGAAGACTACGATTTGCACGCTCTAGATGATCGATCTCATTCCAAAGTTTATAACCTTCTTGAATAGTCATTGCACGATTAACACCAAGGCTAACCACTGCAAGCATGACAACAATGATTAATTTTTCTACTCTCATATTACCCTCTCTGCAACTCGTAAAATGGCGCTTCGAGAACGCACATTATCTCGACATTCGGCTTCACTTGCCTTGACAGGCTTGCCAATAATTTTTAAAGGGGCTTTCCCCGTACTAATTAAGATCGGTAGATCAGGATAGAGATCCTTTTCAGTTGATTGCGCTTTCATAAAATGTTTCACTATTCGATCTTCTAAAGAGTGAAAACTGATAACCGCTAATCGACCTTTGGGCGCTAATAACTCTGATGCTTGTGATAACGCACTCTCTAACTGATCAAGTTCCCCATTTACTGCGATACGGATTGCTTGAAACACTCGAGTTGCGGGATGAATTCGTCCTTCTTTAAAAGGCATAGCATCGCTAATAATATTCGCTAACTGTACAGTTGAAGTGATGGGCGTTTCTTGTCGGTAACTGTCTATTGCTCTTGCAATCCGACTAGAAAAGCGCTCTTCTCCATAAGTTTTAAATACCCGAATCATCTCATCTACATCGGTGTCTGAAATCCATTTCTCAGCGCTCAATGGTGCATCTTGATCCATTCGCATATCAAGAGGTCCTTCCTTCATGAAGCTAAACCCACGTTCAGCGACATCAAGTTGTGGAGAAGAGACCCCGATATCCATCAAAATTCCATCGACCTTATCAATCCCTAAATTTTGAATTAAAGTCGCCATATTACCCATCTCTCCCCGTACAAAACGAAAGTTTTCAAACTGAGAAAAATGTTCTAAAGCATAAGCTTGTGCTGTTAAATCGCGATCAATACCGATCAATAATCCATCTTGATTTAGATGTTTTAAGATCTCTCTCGAATGCCCACCTCGTCCAAAAGTCGCATCAATATAGGTCCCTTCGGGCCGAATATTGAGTGCTTCAATCGACTCTTCTAGGAGCACAGAGATATGTTTATTTGATGTGGTCTTCACAGCAACCCTTTAATTCTATTTAGTAATCAGGAATATTACACTTTATTGTTTGATTTTGCCACTTTTCCCCACAATTCTCCACAAAATTTATTTTTTACCAAAAAAAACGCAACCATTTGTTGCGCTTTTAGTAATTTCTAATCCAACGGGATACTCTTTAGTCGTTACTGCTTAGAGTTCACAATAATCGGGCTAAAAATAAGCAAAATCCCTCTATTTCTATTAAAAATATCGGATTTTTATCATTTATAATCGACATTGAGTAGGCGTTTTTCGATTAGGTAAAGAACTTTCAATACATTTTACTTTGCCTGAACGTAACTCCGAAAACGACTTAAATGCAAACAGTAATGAGGGTCCCTCTTTCTGTGATTTCCCTTGATATTGCACATAAATCTGCTGATTAGGGTAGAAAGTGATTTCTGCTATTTGGGGCATTTTTTCAGAAAGATAATCCCCTGGAACAGTCATCGGCATCGGTAGGCCATCTTGCGGTAAATTCGGTGCAATCACTGTAAAAATGGCCTTTAAGGACTTAATATCTTCATCGATTTGCCATTTTTTCCAGTAATCCCACACAATTATTCCACTTAGCCCCACTACGATAAAAAACAAGACCAACATGATAGTAGATTCTGGTTTGATTCGATCTAACAGTTTTTCATTCACAGCTCTATCCCACTCTCTCTTTCGGTTAATACTCAAATGCCATTAAACAATAATATTGAATAGCCTTACATCGAGTTTCATAACATAAGCCTCTAGAATATCACGAAATATCCCTTTTTTTTGCAGGAAAATTCTCAAGTTATAGCGCTATGACAACAATCAGTCATAATCTTTGAACCCTCTCACACTACCTAAACAGATCTTTTAATATCAATCAATTAAGACTTACAACTACTTGGAAGATCTGATTCTTTTATGTTTATTCCCTCACATTTCCAACGAATTAGACCACTATCCACCACATTTCCCGTTAAAATGAGTTGTACAGCGCCATCCTTCTCCCCAGAAATATCATCATTAAATGTAACCGTAATTGTCTCTCCTTCTAATTGAATGGAATCGACACTATTTCCTCGATAACTCTCCGCATCAGGAAGTCCCAATACTTTATTATTATCGGGCCATTTACCATTTAAGGTGTAGTAGACTTCAGCATCTAACTGCATTGCACTTGCCAGCGTCATACCTTCAGTAATTTTCGCACTCTGTACATAATTCCGATAAATAGGGACTGCAATCATACTCATCACCGCCACTAAAGCTAAAACAATCAAAAGTTCCATGAGCGTAAAACCTGCCTCTTGATTCGCCTTATCTTTTAAATGATTCGCATAGAAAGCTGATGAAATTTGATGATTCTGCTTTGATTGATCATTCGATGAATAATGCGATGGATAATCCAATAATATTTTAGGCATTATTTGCGAGGATACTTGATTTTTCCAATGATTTATTACTGCTTTCCATAGATTTTTCATTTGCTTTTACCTCTTTGAAGTACTATTCAAAGTACTCTTTAAAATAATCAAAATGGTGATATACCCATTTTAAAGTTAGTACAGCATTGCGAAATATGGAAAAAAACATAATAATTAACAATAAATGGATCAGTTAATATCGTGTAATGATCAGATGCCATAGATTCAGTATCATTAGTTCTGTGAAATGAATTCGTGTAATAGATTTATATAATCGAATGATGACTTGAACTAACATAGATACAATCTACAGAAAAGCCCCTTTATCAATAAAATCCGAATTCCACTATACTATTCAATATTTCAACTCATAGGAATGAGCACATGACACTACTATTTCGTTCTTTTGCACTCTTGCTTATTGGATTATTCTTAACGGCTTGTGCTAACACTACACAAATGGGATTAACTGGCGTAAAACGTTCACAGCTTCAATTAATTCCAGCCGAAACCCTTAATAATCAATCTAAAGAACAATATATGGGGCTTATTTCAGAAGCAAAGCAACAAGGTGCAATTGATAATAATTCAAAAACAGCCCGCCGAGTGACGACAGTCTTTAAAAAGCTCGTTCCTCAAACTCGCCAATTTAGACAAGATAGCAATCAATTTGATTGGGAAATTAACGTTATTCGCAGCAATGAACTCAATGCTTTTGCGATGCCCGGCGGGAAAATGGTGGTGTATAGTGGTATTGTTGAACGATTAAATCTCTCTGATGATGAAATTGCCGCGATCGTCGGTCATGAAATGGCCCATGTATTACGGGAACATAGTCGAGAAAAAGTATCGCAAGAGGTCTTAAAATCATCAGGGATCTCAATTGTCTCACAAGTATTTGGATTAGGAGATGCCGGCGACTCACTACTACAACAAGCTGGGAACCTAGCCCTTTCTCTCCCCTTCTCTCGCACAATGGAAAGTGAAGCAGATGTCATTGGGCTTGAGCTAATGGCTTTAGCGGGATATGACCCGAATGCAGCAGTCACACTATGGCAGAAAATGGGACAAGCCGGTGGCAATAGCGGGAGTTCCCTTCTTTCAACGCATCCCTCCGGACCTGAAAGAATTACCAATTTACAAGCACAAATTCCCAAAGTCAGTCATTTGAAAAAATAACATTCAAACCACTCAAAAGAGATTGAAGAAACATTAAGAGAATTAAGAGAAATTAATGAACCATGCTTCAAGTGCCCAAGAGGTGCGTGTTTGCGTGGTTCTTGCACGATTAATCTCTACTAACTGTTCATATTGTGTTAACCGCTTTTGTGCCGAAAATTGCTTAACTGATTGAACTATCGCTTGTAACTCTACTGGGATCTCTCCTCGATAAAGATCAAGCGAAGCAATCATCACAAAAAAGAGCAAAGCAAAAGTGAGCGATTCAACTGTGATAAGTTCATTCACTTGACCAATTTCTTGAAAATCTCCGACAAAAAGGCATTCCAGAATCGCTATGATGTCACGCCCTTTCTCCTGATAACTCGGTAGTAATGCTAAAGCAGATAAAGGCGCATTTAAACTAATTGCGAGCAAAAGTGCTAAATCTTGGGGCAAAGCCGATCTGTGCGTCATGAGCTCTAAGCTGTGCAAAGCTTCAAGCGGTTCTGGTGAAGCGATATAATCGCTCTGACAACGACTTCTTACAGTGATTGGCAAGCGTTCCATAGCACTACTCTCTAGGATAAAATAGAGCTCTGCAGGGGGTTCTTCTAAAACCTTTAAAAGACTATTCGCAGCGTTAATATTGAGCCGGTCGGCCTCTTTAATCACCACAATTTTCCGCCCCGTTTCCGGCGTTAATTGAGCAAAATGATGAATTTTTCGCACTTCATCAACTTTAATCTCTTGCTCCCCCCCCATAGTATAAAGATCAGGGTGAAATCCGGAAGCAAGCCAACGACAACTCTGACATTGCCCACAAGGCTCCAAAGTTTCACTGACCGATTGACATAAAATTCCGGCAACAAGATGATCAATCAAAATCGATTTACCAATCCCTCGCTCACCGTACAAGAGCAAAGATTGAGGCGGCGTCAGATCTGATTGCTGATAACGGATCATTAATCGCTGATAATCGTCTAACAACCAAGGAAGCTGATGAAAATGCACGATTTGAGGAGTAGTCATAATCCTTGAATCCCCTTTACCGCATGCATAGCAATGAGTTGATCTAATTTTTCCTCGATCATCGCTGTCACTTTCTCAATCGATTGAGTCGCATCGATACGATAAAATTGTGAGGGACGCTGTTCAGATAATGCTTGAAAACCACTTGCAATGGACTCAAAAAAAGCAATATTTTCCACTTCAAATCGATCCTGCTCCCCTCGGCGATTAACCCGCTTCATTCCTTCTAATATAGGAATATCAAACCAAAAAGTACAATCAGGGCGCAGATCCCCCTGTACAAGTTGCTCAAGAATTGCAATATTCTCTAAAGGCATCCCGCGACCATAGCCTTGATAGGCATAACTCGATTCTGTAAAACGGTCACAGAGCACCCATTTCCCAGCCTGAAGCGCCGGGAGAATCACCTGTGATAAATGCTCAGCACGGGCAGCAAACATCAGCAGCAGCTCTGTCATTTGGCTCATTTTTTGTGATTTATCGAGGAGTAAACCTCTAATCTGTTCACTAAGCGCTGTTCCACCGGGTTCACGAGTTGTAATCACTTCTAAACCTTGTTGTTGCAGAAATTTTGAGACAGCCAAAATTTGTGTACTCTTTCCTGCACCCTCTGTCCCTTCAAAAGTGATAAAACAGCCTTTCATCTATTCCTCTTCTTCTCTTTTCTCGGTGCATTGACTGATCTTACAATCATTGCGATGATTTTTTCTGTGTCGCTTCCCACTGCCGATAAGCCCGCACAGCTCTATTATGTTCTTCTAGCGTATTGGAAAATTGATGCCCTTCCGATACATATCCTTTCGCCACAAAATAGAGGCTTTTACCAGGCTTAGGGTGGCTTGCAGCCCAAATAGCTTCGCGACTCGGCATCGCAATCGGTGTCGGCGGCAAGCCATCTCGCGTATAGGTATTGTAAGGCGTATCTCGCTGCAGATCACTTCGATAAATTTTCCCATTACCTGCATAACGCTCTCCTAACCCATAGATGACTGTGGGATCTGTTTGTAAACGCATCCCTTTTTGCAGTCGACGGACGAAAACCCCAGCAATTTCAGGCCGCTCTTCAGGAATGGCACTCTCTTTCTCAACAATAGAGGCTAAAGTTAACAATTCATGAGGGGTTTTCACTGGTAAATTCTCATCCCGCTTTTCCCAAGCTTGAGATAAGACCTTATCCATCGCTTCGTAACTTCTCTTAAGAAGATCTGCATCACTATAATTTTTGGGGAAGAAATAAGTATCCGGCAAAAAATACCCCTCATAAGGTTTTCCTTCAAGCCCTAATGCTACCATCACTTCATCGGGTGTAAGACCTTTCAGTGTCTGCTTAAGATAAGGGGATTTTTCTAATGCTTCTCTAACTTGCGTAAAATTCCAGCCTTCAATAATCGTAAAACTGTATTGAATACCGCGCCCACTCGTTAAAATAGAGAGCAGTTCAACAGGGGTTAACATCGGTTCAAGGGCATATTCACCCACTTTAAGCTTGCTTGCTTCCCCCGTCAAACGCGCATACCACTTAAGATAGTTGCCATTTTTTAAAATATTGTCCCGCTCAAGTTCCGCAACAACATTCTCAATGGTCATACCTGAACGAATATCTAACACCATTCCTGTTTCGGGTAGATTAAGTGGTGTACGTAAATTTGTCTCGATTGTTTGTACCGAAACAATTAAGCCACAAAGCACAACTCCCAAACAGAGAATGGCGGTAATTTTAGAAAAAAGGCAGCGTAATAAAAATCTTAGAAAACGCATTATTCATCGATCTTCTTGAAGATTAAACTACCATTAGTGCCCCCAAATCCAAAAGAATTTGAAAGTACGATATTGAGAGATGCAGGTTGTGGTTCTTGACCAATAATATTAAATTCCGCAGCAACAGGCTCTGGTGATTCAAGATTAATAGTTGGCGGAATAATCTGATCTCTTAACGCTAAAATAGAGAATACTGCTTCAATACCCCCTGCAGCACCTAAGAGATGGCCCGTCATAGATTTAGTTGAGCTAATAGCAACTTTACTGGCAGATTCTCCAAATGAACGTTTTACCGCTTCAAGCTCCATTAAGTCGCCCACCGGCGTAGAGGTACCATGCGCATTAATATAATCAATTTCTGAAGCTTCGATACCTGCATCTTTAATTGCTGCATCCATACATTGTGCGGCACCGGCTCCATCTGGCGAGGGGCTTGTAATATGGTATGCATCAGAACTCATTCCAAAGCCGATCAATTCTGCATAAATATGAGCTCCACGTGCTTTAGCATGTTCATACTCTTCAAGCACTAATACACCCGCACCATCTCCTAATAGAAAGCCATCCCGATCAACATCCCAAGGACGAGAAGCTTTTTCTGGTGCATCATTACGACGAGAAAGCGCTCTAGCTGCTGCAAATCCTGCAATACCTAAAGGGGTTGTCGCCATTTCAGCACCACCGGCGAGCATCACATCCGCATCACCATAGGCAATTAATCTTGCCGCAAGCCCAATAGAGTGAGTAGCTGAAGCACAAGCTGTTACCGCTGCAATATTAGGACCTTTCAAGCCTTTTAAAATTGAGAGCTGTCCTGAAACCATATTCACGATAGAACCGGGTACAAAAAAGGGGCTAACTTTACCAGGGCCTTTTTCTAATAATACCGAATGATTCTCTTCAATCCCCGGTAGCCCCCCGATACCAGAACCAATCATAGCACCAATTCTGTCGGCATTTTCTGCAGTTACTTCAATCTTTGAATCAGCAAAAGCATCAAGTCCGGCTGCAATTCCATATTGAATAAAAAGATTCATACGACGTGCATCTCTTGGTGAAATATATTGAGAGATATCAAAATCTTTAACCGGTGCAGAAAATGTCACAGGTGAATTTGTGGCATCAAAATGTGTAATCGGTGCCGCACCACTTTTCCCTGCTAAAATATTCTTCCATGATTCTTCAAACGTATTTCCTACTGGAGTTACAGCTCCTAAACCTGTCACGACCACTCGGCGTTTCATTAAAAGTTCCCCTTTTACATTTTCTGATCTGCGATCCTAAATATGATCTTCAATAAAAAAACGACTGTGTAGAGCTTAAAAAGATCTAAACAGTCGCTTCTATTTCACTCGATTTAACCTAAAAAATAGGATAAATGCTTAGTTCAACTATTATAAGTTAGCATTCACGTAGTCGATAGCTTGCTGAACTGTAGTAATTTTTTCCGCTTCTTCGTCTGGAATATCGCAGTCAAACTCTTCTTCAAGAGCCATTACTAACTCAACAGTATCAAGTGAATCCGCACCTAAATCATCAACGAAAGATGCTGAGTTTACAACTTGCTCTTCTTTCGCATCAAGTTGTTCCATGATTACTTTTTTGACTCGTGTTTCGATGTCGCTCATAACTTCAAATCCTTAAATATTATAACAAAATGGTCTTTGCCAATTCTGTACTAAAAAAACGACTGTTGAATTAACAGTTCACCAAAATTAATACATTGGCAATTATAACGAATAAAAAAAAATTAGTCCATTAGCATTCCACCATTCACATGAATGGTTTCACCTGTAATATAACCTGCATCAAGAGAAGCAAGGAAAGTAACCGCTGATGCCACCTCTTTTGGCGCACCTAAACGGCCTAATGGAATATTAGCCAAAAGTGTCTCTTTAACTGATTCTGGTAGATCTTTAGTCATATCTGTATCAATAAATCCTGGCGCAACACAGTTCACAGTAATCCCACGAGATCCTACTTCTTTTGCCATTGATTTAGTAAAGCCGATCACACCCGCCTTCGCTGCGGCATAGTTCGTTTGCCCTGCATTCCCCGTAATACCAACCACTGATGTGATATTAATAATACGACCAAAACGCGCTTTCATCATCGGACGTAATACCGCTTTAGAGAGCGTATAGACACTCGTTAAATTGGTTAAAATAACATCATTCCACTCATCATCTTTCATACGCATTAAGAGCTGATCTTTCGTAATGCCGGCATTGTTGATCAATATTTCTACAGCACCTTTTTCTGCACTGATCGTTTCTAGTACAGATTCGATGCTTGTTTGGTCAGTAACATTGAGCACTAAGCCTTTACCTGAATTACCCAAATATTCACTAATGGCATTTGCACCATTCTCTGAAGTCGCTGTTCCAAAAACATAGGCACCTGCGGCTACAAGCTCTTCAGCAATTGCACGACCAATACCACGTGTTGCACCTGTTACCAATGCGATTTTTCCATTTAAATTCATCAACTTTCCTCTTTGAATAAATCATATGAGCTCAATAATTAATACTCTTTCTATATACTACTATTTTGTATTGTATTATTTATGCTCACTAAAATATTTATTTTTTACTTCCCTATACTTTATTTTTCTATACCGACAACATTAATACTCAGTATAAAACAGACCAGTGTTACATTATAAACATGTAACGCTCAAAATATGACTATCAACAATGGTTATACACCGCAAATTTCCACTTTCAAAGTGATATCCGTATCTACTTGTCTTGGTGGCTCCCATGGCGTTTCTTGCTCTACTAAACGAATACTCAATTGATGACGATTTCCACTAAATTCAGGGAAAAAATGATAGCCCGATGTATTAATACGCAATAAAGCGGCACGCCATTTCACAGATCGATAATAAAAACCATGCTTAAAAACACACTCTTCTTCTACAGAATTTTGGCGAATATAAGATAAAACGAATTTTACCGCATTGAGGATATTGTCAATCACCTTCATCCATTCATAAAAATGTTGTTTACGCACCTCAAAAGGCTGACTCAACCAATTATGCAATACAGGTAAATCAAAAGCACAAATTCCTCCGACAATCACGAACCGTTGCCGAAGTGTATTTAAGAATACATTTTCCTTGATTTCATCATAAGCCCGAAAAGATTGATGACCTAAAATATCTTTCAGCTCAGCAGCTTTCTGCCGCTCCTCTAAAGAATTAGAAGTGGTCACCATCATCGTATCAAGCTGTTTAATAAGCTCAATTTTTGTGTCATTTTTAGAAACTAAAGTCACAAGGTCTAACAGTGCTCGAACAGCTGCAATTGTACTATATTCAGAATCATGCTCGATATAGACTAAAGATTGCTCAACAAGCATCTCAATGCGCAAAAATCGTCTAATGCTTTCAGTTAATGGAAATTCGTAAATCATTATTTTCCTTAGTAAATTCAATATTTAATTCGTTTATTGCCTACATATCAGCATAATACTGATGAAGCTGATCAAGAATGCGTTCAACAAAAGATCTATTCTGATTCACTATAATATACCGACCTAGTAAACGTCTATCTAGCCTTGAAATTTGTGATTCGATCATTTGCTCTGCTAACGATCTATCAATCTTATCACGCTCAATCAATCTCTGTAACTGTAATTCATAAGGCACTTCAACCACTAACACCTCATCACATAGTGATAAATAAGGAGATTGTGAAGATATTAAGGGTACTACCACTACATAATAAGATGATTGTGTAGGGATAGAAAGCCTCTCTTTTACCACTTGTAGAATCCGCTGATGCAGTAGCGATTCTAAGATTTTTTTAGCGCCTTCATCTGCAAAAATCAGCGCACGCATTTTTTGTCGATCAAGTGCGCCCTCTTGCGTCAGAATCCCATCTCCAAAATTTGCCACAATCTCTTGTAGCACCATTTGGCTCTCAGCACTTTTACCTTCAGTCAATGAGCGAGCAATCAGATCGGTATCAATGATTTCAGCACCTTTGTTCGCCAAATAGTCAGAAATAGCCGTTTTCCCACAAGCAATACCACCCGTTAATAAAACGCTATATTTCTTCGATTGACCCATTTTTTACACCCTGAATGCGCAATAACCTTACCTAAACGAAAACAACATTAAGTAGTGAATTATACCTGAAATCCCAAGAAAAGGACCAAAAGGAATGACCTGCACCCTTACCCTTTGCCTAATCTGTTTCAATACGATGCATGATAACGCCAATAAGGTAGCCAATAGCAGTACAGAAAAAATGGCCTCCAATCCACACCATGCTGCTAAAGCGGCCGATAATTTCAAATCTCCAAGACCTAAAGCATCTTTTTTCCCTGCCCACTGATAACTCATTCGAATCCCCCAAAGCAAAAGATAGATCAGAATGACTGCAATAATCGATTCTTCAAGCGAAATCACACTTATCCCTAAGAGCGCTACCACAACGCCACTCCATAAAAGTAGATAATTCAAAGGATCTGGTAGCAGATAATAACGTGCATCGAACACTATAAGGCTAGCAACTAAAGTATAAAAATAAGATATTAGACCCAAAGCGACTAATACCTCATCAAAATTGTAATCATTAAATTCACTCACAGTAAAAACTTGGGCAGTAAAGAGTGAAAGCATGAGCAACAATATGACGATCGCTAATAATCCATAGGTAGCTTTTTGCGACTTAATCCGGCAATAAAAGAATGTGCTCCACCACCTTATAGATGATAAATCGGGTCGCATAAGATCAATAGCAGGCAAATTCTTGGCAATCACTCCGCGCTTTATTTCAAAAAAAGTGACAATCCCCAAAATAATGATTGGTGCAATAAGTGATATCAAGAGTAACAGCACTATTAATAAAATAATATCGATTGAGAACATCATCCTATCGCCATTCCCATACTAAATAGCGGGAGATAGAGTGCGATCAAAATAATGCCGACAATGATACCGACAAATAGTAAGGCAATAGGGTCTAATAAGGCGATAAATCGAGTTATACGAGTTTCGACAATGACTTGATGATATTCACCTGCTTTTGTAAGCGATTGTGCAAGCTGACCACTCATCTCGCCTACTGCAATCAAGGTCAACATCACATCGGTAAAAATAGGGATATTTTCACCTGAAATGGAAAGAGATTTCCCTGCACTTATCTGTTGTGATAATAACGATACTTGCTGCTGTAAATAACGATTATCAATACCCGCATTAAATAAGGCCAATCCTTTCATCATTGGCACGCCTGATGTGATCATAATCGCCATGACCGTCCCGAATCTTGCATTGAAACTCGCCATTAAAATAGGTCGGAGAAAAGGGACTTTTAAACTCAACCGATCCACTTGATATCGAATAAGACCCGATTTCTGATACACTTTCAACAATAGACTTATCAGAATAAAAATAATCAAAAGTCCACGAAAGCCGACATCTGATAAAACCCATTGTGAAAGCGACATAATATGTTGCGTCAGCAGAGGAAGTTCAGTACCACTAGAAGCATAGAATGATTCAAAGGTCGGTACTACAGCAATTAAGATAAATAAAAGCACCCCGATTGCCACCACAAATATCATCAAGGGATAGAGTAATGCTTTTCTGATTGAGCAGATCATTCCCTGCCTCTCTTTTTCAATTGTCACAATATGAGATAGAAGCATTGGTAATTTTCCGGCGCTCTCTCCTACCTGCATTAATGCAATATAAAGTTTAGGGACTCCTTTGATATTCGCAAAAGTCTCTGATAAAGGCGATCCAGATTTAATTTGAACTTCTGATTTTTCGAGAAACTTTCGAAATCCTCGGCGAGCTGCCATCCTTTGAAGTAACTGTATTGCAGAAACAATAGCCACGCCTGCACCTAACAATAATGCAAGTTGCTCCATTAAAAATAGTTGCTCTTCTCGCTTTAATTGCACCATCCCCAATATCCTTACAAAACTTTCAAACACCGATTGTGTCATCTAATGAATAAGGAAAATATAGTAAACAATATCTGAACGTGGGAAGATCAACCTCTATCAACTTAAAACATCTGTAAACTTAAAATATCCCTAGACTTAGAAGTTATAGCTTCCGCTTTAAGCTTTATTCTTGTGCAATGTAGTACAAATATTAGAAATGCAAAAAACCTAGTAGATTTCTCTACTAGGTTTTATATTTGGTACCGACGCCCAGATTTGAACTGGGACGCAGTTACGCACTACCACCTCAAGGTAGCGTGTCTACCAATTCCACCACGCCGGCATTTCAACTCAACTCGAAATATAAACTACTTCTTGAATCGAGAAAAAGATTATATCTTCTCCCTAGAAAAAAGCAATTGTATGGGCAAAAAATAAACAGCATTTTCTTCTACAATCCCCCTATAAATACGCATCTCTTTCATCTCATTACATATCTCTATATCAGTTATATTACCAAGTACTATAGTAATATCGATTCAAAATAAGCTTATTTAAAGGCCGGCGCATCAATTGTAAGAAGTGAGGAGGCCGTTCTATCCGGCACCTTGTAAGTGTTGGTGAGTCAGGCTTTATATTCTTTTACCCCCCACAACAGCTGTTTAAAAACCATTTTTCTTAAACCAAATTAAAGCTTCACCAAATTTCTAAATAGAAAAAGCTCTAGTACTTAACATACTAGAGCTTTTATATGGTACCGACGCCCAGATTTGAACTGGGACGCAGTTACGCACTACCACCTCAAGGTAGCGTGTCTACCAATTCCACCACGCCGGCATTAAACTGTTGCAAATTATTGCGATTGAGAAGTTGTTGGAGCTTGCCCGCCAATCATAGGAACTTGTTGAACAGGTAACGAATCAATCACACTTTTGCTAGCGGTAATCTTACCAGAGTTAAACATCATTACAAGGCTCGTGATAAAAAATAGTACAACCATCCACTTGGTCATTCTTGCAAGGAAATTTGCTTTACCGGCAGCGCCAAAAACCGTACCTGAAGCGCCTTGCCCAAAAGAAGCACCAATATTAGCACCTTTACCTTGTTGTACAAGCACAAGACCAATAATGATAAGACATACCACTACATGAAGAACATAAATTAGATTCTGAAACATCTTCTCTACCTTAATTTGCAATTATGCTAAAGCGATTTTTGTAAATCCTTCAGCTTCTAACGATGCGCCACCTACTAGCGCGCCATCAATATTTTCTTTAGCAAAGAGTGATTCGACATTTGAAGCATTCACACTTCCACCGTACACAACTCTCACTAGATCGCAGATTTTATCACTGTATTTCATTAATGTACAGTGAATAAAATCATGCACTGCATCCGCTTCTTCTGGCGTTGCCGTCTTACCTGTACCAATTGCCCATACAGGCTCATAAGCAATAATGGCGTTATTAAATGCATCAATCCCAATAGTATCAATCACTGAAGTAAGCTGAGTCGCAATAACCGCTTCAGTTTGACCATTCTCTCTTTCTGAAAGCGTTTCGCCGACACAGATGACTGGCGTTAAACCCGCTTCAACGGTCGCCTTCATTTTGCGTGCGACATCGGCATCAGTTTCACCAAACAGAGTACGGCGCTCAGAGTGACCAATTAATACATATTCACAACCAAACTCTTTGACCATAGCGAGCGAGATTTCACCTGTAAAAGCCCCTTTGGGTTCAGGTGAGATATTTTGCACACCCACTTTAATATTGCTATCTTCTAAAATTGTACTTACTTGTTGTAAATAGATTGATGGTGGGAACACAACCACTTCAGCAGTCGCATCTTTTAGCGAATCGCTTAAGTCATTAAGCAATGCACGATTAGTAGCTAAACTACCATTCATCTTCCAGTTTCCTGCTACAAAGCGTCTTTTTTGACTCATCTTGTTACTCCTTTAAATTACATGGATACAACATCGTAAAATACAGCATAAAAAATAAAAATTTACCAAATATTTAATCATTGAATGCCATTAATTGCTATAATCGTACCTTATTTTCCTAGGTCTGCCTACTTTTGCAATTTTATTTGGTAGTGATAACACGATAACTGATTTTTCATTGAGTACATAATATGATCCCAAAACGTTTGAAATCCTTTTTTTCCCGCGATCTTTCAATTGACCTTGGTACAGCAAATACACTGATCTATATGCGTGGCCAGGGAATCGTTCTCAATCAACCATCTGTTGTAGCCATTGAGCGTGACCCTAAAACAGGTAGACCACGACTCTCAGCTGTTGGTCAAGAAGCAAAATTAATGTTGGGTAGAACGCCTGATACAATTGAAACGACTCGACCTCTAAAAGATGGTGTTATTGCGGATCTCCCTAAAACAGAAATCATGTTAGAAAACTTTATTAATCAAGTTTTGAAACGTAACTTTTTCTTAGGTCGACCTAACCCTCGTGTCATTGTTTGCGTTCCTTCAGGAGCGACACACGTTGAACGCCGGGCAATTAAAGAAGCCGCTGAAAGCGCCGGAGCATTAGAAGCGCGCCTAATTCCTGAACCAATGGCAGCGGCCTTGGGAGCTGGTATTCCTGTGCATGAAGCAACAGGATCTATGGTACTTGATATCGGTGGGGGAACTTCTGAAGTTGCAGTGATCTCTCTTACAGGGATTGTTTACGCTAATTCTGTCAGAATTGGTGGCGATACATTCGATGAAGCAATTATTAATTATGTTCGTCGAAACTACGGTATGCTCATTGGTGAACCGACAGCTGAACGTATCAAACATGATATCGGCACAGCATTCCCTACGGCTGAAGTATTAGAAACACAAGTACGCGGTCGTAACTTAAGTGAAGGTCTACCACGGACATTCTCTCTTACTTCAAATGAGATTTTAGAAGCATTAATGGAACCGCTACAAGGAATTGTCAGTGCAGTTCAATTAGCGCTTGAATCAACACCACCAGAGCTTGCCGCTGATATTTCAGAACGCGGCATTGTCATTACCGGCGGTGGTGCATTACTTCGTAACATCGACCAACTGATCTCTGAAGAGACAGGGCTTGATGCCATTATTGCAGATGACCCATTAACCTGCGTTGTTCGCGGTGGTGGTAAGGCACTCGAATTACAAGGATTATATGGTAGTAATGCCTTTGGTCTTGAGTAGTCGTATTGAGTAATCGGCTTAACTAATGAATAAAAGATTGATACCCATCAATCTTTTATAGTTACTTTCTAAGGTTTTATAGCTATTTAACTATAAAAGTAACCACTTATAACTACCTGTCACTATTTAACTTACTCTATTTGCTCATCAGAATTCAACAACCTAGTATTTTGATGTATGTAATATCAGTTATATCAATATAATGACATCCCAAGAACTTTCTCATAATCGTAGATCCATGGATAAAAAAGAACAAGGTCAAACACAATTTGATTTCCATGCCTTTGGATTAAAAGGAAAGGCGGTACTCTTCTGCCTTTTTTCGATTGTGCTCATGTTCTTAGACCATAGAACTGATTATCTTCGTCTTCCCAAATATTATCTAGAAGAGATCACGCACCCTCTTTCACTAATTGCAGAGTCACCATCTAATGCATTGAATACTTTTAGTGATTGGTACACCGAGAAAGAGAAACTTTTACAACGAATCAAAACCCTAGAAGAAAAAGAGCTCTATCTTGCCTATGAAACTCAGCAGATGGCCGCACTAACTGCAGAAAATCGTCGGTTACGACTATTATTGCAATCTTCTTCTAAATTAGAACATACCACGATCATTGCCGAACTGATTAATATTAGCTCAGACCCTTATCGTCATATCGTACTTTTGAATCAAGGGGCAAACCAAGGCGTTGAAGAGAATTTCCCTGTACTCAATAATCTGGGAATCGTAGGTCAAACAGTGTCTGTTTCCCCCTCATCAAGTAAAGTGATTCTCCTTACTGACCCGCATCACTCTCTACCTATCGAAATTAATCGAAATGGTATTCGGGGGATCGCCAATGGTAACGGAAAATTGAATGAGATCGAAATTACCAACATTGCCTTCGATGATGATGTAAAAGTGGGTGATTTATTAGTAACCTCTGGGCTTGATGAACGCTTTCCGCAGGGTTATCCTGTTGCCATTGTTAAATCAATCACCCTTGATTCAAGCGGTTACTTTGCCAAAATCATCGCAACACCGACTGCGAAATTAGATCGTATCCGCGAAGTATTAATTCTCACGAATGGGGACAATCATGATATCGATTAAACGTAGCCTCATTATTCTCATTACCTTTGGAATCGCAATTGTTTTAGATACCATTTCGATGCCTCCCTTTTTTGAAGCTATTCGTCCACATTGGGCAACGATGACAATGCTCTTCTGGTCGATTAAACTTCGCTATCACTTTAGTATTGGCTGGGCTTGGTTTAGCGGTCTTTTATTAGATATTTCTAAATCGTATGTATGGGGATTGCATGGTTTTATCTTCACACTACTCTGCTATCTTATTAAACGCTACTATCCTAGAATTAGATCTCTCACATTACCTGAGCAGACGATTCTAATCCCGGTTGTTTTTATTGCTCA
This sequence comes from Ignatzschineria ureiclastica, assembly GCF_003121845.1. GTDB lineage: Bacteria > Pseudomonadota > Gammaproteobacteria > Cardiobacteriales > Wohlfahrtiimonadaceae > Ignatzschineria > Ignatzschineria ureiclastica. The sequence continues at coordinate 116,205 of NZ_QEWQ01000001.1, forward strand.
ATCGCTTATCGCTATTTGGGTCAATGGTGTTTTAGGTAACGCGACACCTAGTTTTATTCATTGGATCATGCCCATTATCGTTTCGAGTCTTTTCTGGCCTATTCTCAATATTATTTTGAATGAAATATGTGAGATTTTTGGCATTACGGATCAATAAATCTGCTATGAAAAGAGATACCCCCCAAAAAAAGCACCTTAAAAAGCAGAACAACAGTAACCCGCATTTTTTAGGGCGGGCTATTATCAGTTCTTTTCTAATTTTAATAGGACTCATCTTTTTAATTGCGCGCCTATTTCATCTGCAAGTCATTGAGCATGAGCTCTATACAACCCGTTCAAATGACAATCGTATTAAACTGTTACCGCTGCCACCGACACGCGGACAGATCTTTGATCGTAATGGAAAAGTTTTAGCGACCAATGTCCCCACTTACAATCTTGAAGTCATTCGGCAGAATCTTACAGTTCCTCTAGATGAATTAGTTGAGAATGTAAAAGCACTTATTCCTTTAAGTGAGAATGAACTCAAACAGTTTGAAAAAGCACTTCGCCGAGCTAATCGTCAAGAGAGTGTAGTGCTCAAAAAAGGTCTAACCGAAGAGGAATCAGCCCTTATCGCAATCAATCTTCATAAACTCGGCGGCGTTCATTTACAAGCAGATCTTGTGCGAACCTACCCTTACAAAAACCGAGCTGTACATGCGATCGGATATGTGGGACGTGTCGATCCTCGCGATATTCGAGAAATTGAAGCGCAAGGCTTAGAGCATGAATACAATGGTATTACCCATATGGGTAAACGAGGGGCCGAAAAGAGCTTTGAGAATATTCTTCGCGGTTCAATGGGCTTTGAGACAGTTGAAGCAAGCTCATCGGGTAGAACCGTACGAAAAATCAGTGAAGTCCCCCCCGTTCCCGGCCAAAACATCTATCTTACCATTGACCTGCGATTACAGGTCATTGCCGAAGAAGTATTGGAAGATTATGATGGTGCCATTGTTGCGATTGATCCGCAAACAGGCGATATTCTAGCCTTCGTATCTAAGCCCACTTATGATCCTAATCTCTTTGTTGATGGCATCAGTCACGATGATTTCAATGCCCTCAATACAGATCCTTCAACCCCCTTTCTTAATCGGGTCATGCAAGGACTCTATCCACCAGGCTCAGTGATCAAACCCCAAATTGGACTTGCAGGCCTCGAGAATGACTTTATCACTGACAAAACCATTATCAATTGTAAAGGTTACTTCTCTGTTCCCGGAAATAATCATAAATTCAGGGATATGGGTTATTATGGCCCCTCTGATCTTCGCAAAGCGCTGGAACGCTCTTGTGATGTCTACTTCTATGAACTTGCCTATAATATGGGGATTAATACCCTAACCGATTTCCTTGCACCATTTGCTCTTGGAACCAAAACGAATATCGATCTTTTAGGGGAATCAAGCGGTGTTGCGCCAACCCCCGAATATAAACGCCAACGCTTTAAACAACCTTGGTATACCGGTGATACCATTACAGCCGGAATTGGTCAAAGTTATTGGCTGACAACACCGTTACAAATTGCTCAAGCCACAACAATTGTCAGTATGCATGGTAAAGCCTTTGAACCCCATATTTTAGGGGCAACTGCTTCACCGACAGAAACTGAGAAACACTTTATTGAACCTACACCGATTAAACCTATTGTCCTAAAAGATGATCGTTACTGGGATACGGTAATAGATGGCATGATCGCTGTTGTCCATGGTACACGAGGTACTGCACGAGCCACTAAATCCAATGATTATTTAACTGCCGGAAAGACGGGAACAGCACAAGTTAAAACTATTGCACAAGGCGCTAAATATGATGCTAAAAATTTAGATCGCCGACACCATGATCATGCTTGGTATGTGGCCTTTGCACCTGCCAAAGATCCTAAAATTGCAGTTGCGGTTATTGTTGAAAATGGTGGGTCAGGGTCACGTGTTGCAGCGCCGATGGCTCAGAAAGTGATGGATGCTTGGATTAAAGATTTCGATACACCTTATGCCATTGAAGTCTTAAATAAGTTTCAAGCGGAAGAAAATACTATTTTGCAAAGCAATAATAGCGAACTCTTCTTACCTGTTTTACAATTAGAATCCACCCCTTACCAAGAGCTAGATCTCTATCATTCGCCATCAGAAACTGATCAAACACCGGAATCGGACAAAGAAAAAAATGTTAAATCACTGATGAATATCCGCCTTGGAAAAGATGATCGTCCGAAATCCACAGAGTCAAATGGATTAATTCGGATCGAAACAGAGAGGAGAGAACATGAAATATGAAGAGTTGTATCATACCGAAGAGGTGAAGCCAAAAGGGCTGCTCACTTTCTTCCACCTTGATACAGTTTTAACCTTCCTGATCTCGATGCTGACACTTTTTAGCATTCTTGTGCTCTATAGTGCCTCTAATCATAATATGGCTTATGTGACTTCACAGGCATTGAAGATCGGGGGCGGTTTTGTGCTGATGATTATCATCGCTTTTATTCCGCCGGCTCGAATTAAACAACTCACACCGCTTTTCTATATCTTTGCACTACTCTTACTAACTGCCGTTATTTTTATCGGTGTAGAAGCCAATGGTGCGCATCGTTGGATTGACCTTAAAGTCATTCGATTTCAACCCTCAGAAATCGCTAAATTAGCTGTTCCGATGATGGTTGCTTACTATCTTCATAAAACGAATTTACCCCCTAAGCTTATCAATATTGTAGGCTCCCTAATTCTGATCGGTATTCCATTTGCACTGATCTTTATGCAACCGGACTTAGGAACCGCGCTCATTATTCTCTTCTCAGGATTAGCAGCACTCTTTCTCGCCGGTATTCAATGGCGCTATATCTTTATTGCGACTGTATCTGTGGCTATTGCTATTCCTTCGATGTGGTTTTTTGGTATGAAAGAGTACCAAAAAGATCGAGTCATTACCTTTTTAAACCCCGAAAGCGACCCGCTTGGTAAAGGCTATCAGATTATTCAATCTAAAATTGCGATCGGTTCTGGCGGAATATATGGTAAAGGCTGGCAAAATAGTACGCAGGTTTCTCTACAATTTCTCCCCGAGGCGACGACAGACTTTATTTATGCCATCATAGGGGAAGAGTTTGGTTTAATCGGTACTTCATTTCTAATTATTGTCTATCTCCTGATTATCTGGCGAGGACTCTATATTGCGCTTCATGCCCGAGATAGTTATTTTCAATTAGTCGGCGGCGCTATCTGTCTAGTATTCTTCTTCTATGTCTTTGTTAATACAGGGATGGTGAGTGGCATTTTACCCGTTGTCGGTGTACCCTTACCTTTTGTCAGTTATGGGGGTACCGCAATCATGACACTCTTTGTTTCATTTGGTATCTTAATGAACATCTATTCTCACCCGGCTTCAATTACGAAAAGGATTCAATGATGAGATTATCACTATTAACGTTCACCTTAGTCAGCGCACTCTCTCTTACCGCTTGTGCAAGTGATTCAAAAGGGAATTTGACACAATCGAATAAGAGTAACAATGCTTATACGCCCGTAACGCAACCTGCACCGCCGAAAAGTTTAGAGAGTTACCCTGAAACGAATTTAGCTGCACGGGCTGATGTTAAAGCATTTATTGCGAAAACAAGCCGGGAAAATAATCTGGATGCAAAATGGATGACGGATATTCTCAACCATACAACACTACAGCCTAAAATTGTAGAAGCGATGAATCGCCCTGCAGAAGGTGTCATGAATTGGGGTCGTTATCGTCCGATCTTTATGACCGAAAAACGTATTAATGATGGTATTAAATTCTATAATCAGTATGAAGATGCCTTTGCTCGAGCAGAAGCGGTGTACGGCGTTGATCGTTTTGTCATTGCGGCAATTATTGGCGTTGAAACAGGTTATGGTCAAAATAAAGGCTCTTGGAAAGTCGTCGATGCACTCTCGACACTTGCCTTTGATTATCCGCGCCGAGCCGATTATTTCTCTAAAGAATTAGCCAACTTCTTTAATATTCTTGCAGAAAATGGGGGCGATCCTATGAGCTATAAAGGCTCATATGCCGGCGCTATGGGTTACCCACAATTTATGCCTTCAAGCTATCTTGCTTATGCTGTCGATTTTGATGGCGATGGTCATCGGGATCTTTGGAATAATCCAGTGGATGCCATTGGTTCAGTTGGCAATTACCTCATGAAAAGTGGTTGGGTAAGAGGTGGCAAGATCGCTGAGCAAGTTTCAGTCAGCCCAACTAACAGCGCTTATCAAGCACTTAAACAGACAGGTCGCTTAACACCGCCGAAAGAGACGGTAGCACAGCTCAAACAAGCAGGTGTCATCACCAATGCAGATCCTTCGGCAAAAGTGACCCTTTTTGAATTTGAAGTCACGAGCAATCCAAAGGTAGATGAATGGTGGTTAGGCTATCAGAACTTCTATGCAATCACGCGCTATAATCATTCAAAACTCTATGCTTTAGCCGTTTATCAAGTCTCTGAGGCGATTAAACGAGGAGTCCGCTAACAATGTTAGAGCTCAAAAACCATTTGAAAGGATATAAAGGGTTACTACTGATCGCTCTCTCTTGCTTCATTATTGCAAGTTGTGCCTCAAAAAACGCCTCTGAAGCCAAGCATAGTGGCGTCGGTGCAACTCCGAAAGCATTACCACTGAGTAAAAGCGGTAACCCTGCGAGCTATGTTGTCTTTGGTAAGACTTATCATCTATTACCCACCACCAAAGGCTATAAAGAGAAAGGCATTGCCTCTTGGTATGGTGATAAGTTTCATGGAAAACGGACTTCTAGTGGCGATACCTATGATATGCATGCCTATACAGCAGCCCATAAGACGCTCCCTATCCCAAGTTTTGTGACGGTCAAAAACCTAGAAAATAACAAAAGTATCACGGTCATGGTCAATGATCGTGGGCCTTTTGTGAAGGGACGGATTATCGATCTCTCTTATGCGGCGGCAAAAGTATTAGGCGTTGATCAAAAAGGAACCGCGCCGGTAATTGTTGAAGCACTTTCACCACACCAATATTTAGATCCAAGTAAGAAACCTGCTGCTGATAAGAAAGATCCTCCGGCAAAGCGTGCGCAATCAGGAAACACTACGAATACTGCCAATAAAGATGCTGTCAATAAAGTGGTTGTCGTCTCTACGCCTGAAGCGCAAAATGATAAAGCGATTGAAGCCTCGCTCAAAGAACCATTCTCAGATCTTGAAACGTGGGCTGATCTTGCACAAAATCAATCGCCTACTCCCACGAATACCACTACTTATGGCAATACCACTTATGGGAATAACAGCCCTGTCTCATTCCCTGCGCCATCAAACAGCGCATCAAGTTCCACATTAAATCAACCTAATAATGTTGTAGTAATCGAGCAACAATTCTTTGACTCGCCACCTACGAGCGAAAATACCGCAATTGATCGGGTATTGCCAAGTAGTTCACTGCCACAATATCATATTCAATTAGGTTCATTTAGTAGCGAAAGCAATGCGCGCAACTTTCAACAGAACATGACAAATCAACTGCCATATCCTGTGAAATTGCAGTATCATGGTGGACTTTATAAGGTCTATGTCGGTCAATATAGCCATGCAAGCGAAGCGGAAAATATCGCTGCAACTTTACCTGTTAAATCAACTATTAGCTATTTTTAGAGATGAAAAGAAATATGTTTAAAAAAATTCTGACATTTTGCGCTATCGCCGTATCGTCAATGACGATCAGCATGGCACAATCTCCTAGTAATACATTACAGTTACCGCAATATGCGGTGAAATCCTGGGTTATTATGGATTACGATACAGGAGCAATCCTGGCGGAAGCCAATAGCCAGACACAATTTGAACCTGCCAGTATTACTAAAGTGATGACAGATTATGTTGTCGCCGATGCGATTAAAAAAGGCAAAATCCACAAAACAGACAATGTCTTAATCTCTCCAAAATCTCGTCGTATGCCGGGTTCGAGAATGTTTGTTGAAGAGGGGTCATTAGTATCGGTTGAGAACTTACTCCAAGGTCTAATCGTACAATCAGGTAACGATGCTGCGGTCGCGCTTGCAGAGCATACCTATATGACAGAAGAGGCTTTTGCCGAAGTCATGAATGAGAAAGCCGCCGAAATTGGTATGAAAAATAGCCACTTTAAAAATGCCAGTGGTTTACCTGATCCTGAGCACTTAACGACAGCATACGACCTTGCTCTACTTTCTCGTGCACTCATTAAAAACTTCCCGGATCATTACAAATATTATTCTCAAAAGAGTTTTACTTGGAACAATATTTCTCAGAAAAACCGCAATACATTACTCTACGAAGATCCAACCGTCGATGGCATCAAAACGGGTCATACTGAGAGCGCGGGCTATGGGTTAGCTTCGAGCGCTGAACGTAATGGATTTCGGATTATTGTTGTTGTAATGGGGGCAGATAGCGAAGCTTATCGTCAACGTGTTTCTCGGGAACTGATCAACTTTGCATTCCAAAATTTTGATCGGAAGAAAATCTATGATGCCGGCCAAATTATTGCACGTGCCAATGTGCTTCACGGTATTGATAAAACTGTACCCGTTGGCGTTGCAGATAGTATTACTGCGACTCTCCCTAAAATCCAATACAATAATCTGAAAGCGCAAATCCAAGTAAATCCGGGCCTTGAAGCACCTATTTCACAGGGTGAACAAGTAGGAAATCTTGAGTTTTATATCGATAATCACATGCTCTATAGCTTTCCGGTAGTAGCCCTTGAAAATGTAGAAAAGGTGGGGATTTTTCATCGTTTATGGTCGAGTTTTTTAATGAAACTTAATAATAGAATCAATAACTTCAAAGAAGCGCTCTAAATTTAGACAATTTTTTGTAGTAATTTTGTAGTTTATTAGATATGATACTTCTCACGCCAATGATGCGCGTTTATTTTTTGACTTAAATTTTTAGGAAACGAGACATGTCACAACAGATTATTGACGATCTAAAAGCTCAAGGTATTACCGCAACTGAAGTATTATATAACCCAAGTTATGAAGTACTCTTTCAAGAAGAGACTGATCCAAGCCTCACAGGCTACGATAAAGGTACTGTCACTAATCTTGGCGCTGTAGGAGTAGATACAGGTATCTATACAGGCCGTTCTCCTAAAGATAAATATATTGTTCGCGATGCCACTACAGAAAATACTGTATGGTGGGCGGATTCAGGGAAAGGTAAAAATGATAATAAGCCCATTACTCAAGAGATTTGGAATGAGCTTAAATCACTCGTACTCGAAGAGTTAGATGGCAAACGTCTTTTTGTTGTAGATGGTTTCTGTGGTGCAAATGCTGAAACACGTTTAAGTGTTCGCTTCGTAACAGAAGTAGCATGGCAAGCACACTTTGTGAAAAACATGTTTATTCGCCCAACAGAAGAAGAACTCAAAAACTTTAAACCTGATTTCACCGTATTAAATGGCGCAAAAACATCCAATAAAAACTACAAAGAGATGGGTTTAAACTCAGAGACTTTTGTGGCCTTTAACCTAACCGAAAATATGCAATTAATTGGTGGTACTTGGTACGGCGGCGAGATGAAAAAAGGTCTCTTCTCTGTGATGAATTACCTCTTACCATTGAAAGGCATTGCTTCAATGCACTGCTCTGCAAACGTCGGTAAAGATGGTGAAACGGCTATCTTCTTTGGCCTTTCAGGTACAGGTAAAACAACGCTTTCAACTGACCCAAATCGTCAATTAATTGGGGATGATGAACATGGTTGGGATGATGATGGTGTATTTAACTTTGAAGGCGGTTGCTATGCCAAAACAATCAACCTTTCACAAGAACATGAGCCAGAGATCTATGGTGCTATCCGCCGTGATGCGCTTCTTGAAAATGTCGTGATTAAAGAAGATGGTTCTGTAGACTTCGCAGATGGATCAAAAACTGAGAATACTCGTGTCTCTTACCCAATTTACCATATCGATAACATCGTAGAACCTATCTCTAAAGCGGGTCCTGCGAAGAAAGTAATCTTCTTAACTGCAGATGCATTCGGTGTGATTCCACCTGTATCTAAATTAACGCCTGAGCAGATGCAATACTACTTCCTTTCAGGCTTTACCTCTAAATTAGCAGGTACTGAACGTGGTATTACTGAGCCAACGCCAACATTCTCAGCTTGTTTTGGTGCAGCATTTCTTCTACTTCACCCAACAAAATATGCTGAAGTATTAGTCAAACGTATGGAAGAATCTGGCGCGACAGCTTACCTCGTCAATACTGGTTGGAATGGTACTGGTAAACGTATCTCTTTGAAAGATACACGTAATATCATCAACGCAATTTTGAGCGGCGAGATCGATCAAGCTGAAACAGAAACAATCCCTGTTTTCAATCTTGATGTGCCTAAAGCAGTAACTGGCGTTGATAGCACATTATTAGATCCTCGCAATACTTATGCTGATAAAGCACAATGGCAGGCTAAAGCAGAAAACCTTGCTGGTCTCTTTGAGAAAAACTTTGACCAATACACAGATACCGAACTCGGTGCTGAATTAGCAAAAGTTGGCCCTAAAAAATAGGCACTCAAGACCAAGAGGAAATCGAATCCATCAAACCTAAGTGATGATTTTAGTGATTAAACTGAAATCATTAGATGGAAATAGAAAATCCCAACAAACATTGTTGGGATTTTTTATATTCTTTATTTCCTGCGGTGCGATCTGCAATAGATCAATAAACACTGATTATTTAAATCGTTCTAACTGCATAATTTTAAATTGATTATTACTAGCTATTTGCTGACAGCGAACCGATTGTTCTGAACAGATCTTTTCGATCGCAATAAATTTATTCACTACAAGATAAGCAATACCTTTACGGCGTAATAATCGCTTACAATTTTGTACAAATTTTTCTGTTAAAGGTTGAGAAGTACCAAATCCCTGATGAAAGGGCGGATTACAGATAATACGATCAAAAGTACGATCTTCTAACATTGAACCACAATCATCGAGTGTCACTGTTGCAGGAATATCTAACTGCTGCAAATTATACTCACACAATACAACGGCCGGCACATTACAATCGGTCGCCACTAATTCTGTTATTTCGGGATGATCCCCAATAGAGCCCGCCAAATAGCCATAGCCACAGCCTAAATCGAGCACTTTCCCTTTAATACTGTCGCCTATTTCTGAAAGTGTCTCTACTAAAAAACGACTGCCTTCATCAATTTTCTTATAACCATAGATTCCGGGTTTACTCACAAAGTCGAGAGATTGCTCAAAATCCTCAAGCACTAATAATTCTCGATATTCAAATCCCCCTAACTCTAATGTCGCACCAGCACGTTTCGTAATATCGGCATAACGCACTCCTTTACCAACAAGCGTTAACTCCATATCACCCATTGCAGAAGCGTGCTTAATAACACTTTTAATCCCCTCTTGATTGTGCCCTGTTAAGATCAGATGTCCACCTGCTTTTAAAATACGCGCGATCTGTTCTAATAGATAGAAAGTTAAAACCTTAGATTTATTCAATCGAAATAGAACAAAATCAAGACTCTCATCTGCCACTTCTTCCAAAATAAAATCACTTAAATTGCCGGCAAAACCCATTGCATCTAATTGATTAGCAATATCTTTGCGATTGGTCATATATTGGATATTATCCCGCACAACAGCGCTCTCAATTACAAAGCTCTCATCGGCAATCAATAACCCCTTTCCTTCACTCATTAGGGATTGATTCTGAAATAATGCACTACTTGCTTCTGCCATTTATTAATCCTTCTCTCTCTTCTATCGTTAACGCTCGATACTCTCCGACCGCTAAACCTTCTAATGTAATATTACCAATGGCTGCCCGATGTAGCTTCTCTACACGATTCCCTACCGCCGCCAACATTCTTTTGACTTGATGATAGCGCCCTTCTATTAAAATCAATTGGATATGTAGAGTATCGATCATGATCACTTCCGCTGGCTTCGTGATTGTTGTTTCACCATTGAGCATCACGCCTGTCTCTAAAGCTCGGATCATCTCTACCGTAATGGGTGCAGCTAATTCCACATCATAAACCTTTTTCACCTTGTCGAGTGCTTGATTCCCCTTAGGATGTGTGACTGCATGCGACCAAGCACCATCATCCGTAATTAGTACTAATCCTGTAGTGTCTGCATCTAATCGCCCGGCGATATGAAGATCTTCAATTGGCTCATCTAATAATGTAAAGAGCGAAAGATGACCATCGTGACGATGACTTGAAACGTACCCCGCCGGCTTATAAAGGACAAAATAGCGATACTCATTATTATGAATTAATAATTCATCATCAAGATAGATTTTATCTGTTACGGATACTTTATAATCTCGTGCAGTAACCGTCTCACCATTGACCGTCACCCAACGGCCCCGGATAATTTTTCCTGCTTCTTTGCGAGAGACGCCTGCTGTTTTTTGTAAAAATTGATCTAGTCGATAATCAGTCATGTGTGACCCGTAAAACCTCTTCTAAGGAAGTAACGCCTTCTAAAACCATCTCAATGCCAGCTTGTCGCAATGTTTTAATCCCTTCCCGTTCTGCTTGTCTTTGAACCTCAATAGTGCCGGCATCTTCTAAGATCAAAGCTTCCATTCGTTTTGAAATGGACATCACTTCAAAAATAGCCCGGCGTCCTTTATAACCATCTCGACATTCAGAACACCCCTTTGCTCTAAAGAAACGACTGGCCGCTTGTTTTGGAGTAAAGCCTAATGATTCTAAATAGTGGGAATCTACAATATCCTCCTCTTTACAATGACAAAGGGTTCGCACCAAACGCTGAGCGATAATGAGTTTAACCGTTGAAGCAATATTGTAAAGCTCAATCCCCATATTTTTAAGGCGATTGAGTGTTTCAATGGCAGAGTTTGTATGCAGTGTAGAGAGAACTAAATGCCCTGTTTGTGCTGCTTTCACTACAATATCTGCAGTCTTATAGTCTCGAATCTCTCCCACCATGACAACATCTGGATCTTGTCGTAAAAAAGCCCGTAATGCTTCAGCAAAATCTAAACCAATTTCCGGATGAATCTGCAATTGATTAATACCTTCAAGATTAATTTCTACCGGATCTTCTATCGTTGCAATATTCCGACTCGCCTGATTGAGTACATTCAGCGCCGCATAGAGTGTCACCGTTTTACCAGAGCCCGTAGGCCCTGTCACCAAAATCAAACCTTGTGATCGTTCAATCGCCGCCTGAATAACTTGTCGATCGTGATTTGATAACCCTAATTGATTCAAAGTTAATGCAACTTCATTACTATCAAGTAGACGTAGTACAACCTTCTCCCCCCAAATGGTTGGGATCACCGAAATACGCGCATCAACCGATTCACCATTTGCATCATCTTCATCTAATTGAATGGTTAAATGACCATCTTGTGGTAGACGCTTTTCTGCAATATCAAGCTCAGCCATCACTTTTAATCGAGAGGCAATGCGTTCACGATACTTTTCCGGAACTTGATAGGCTTCTTGTAATAATCCATCAATACGGAAGCGAATACGATAATGAGATTCATAAGGTTCAAAGTGAATATCAGATGCTTTTTGTGTCACAGCATCTAATAATACAAAATTGAGATAGCCCACCAGATCATCACTCGTAAGTTCCCCTGGAAGATCGGACTTCAGAGCCATTGATGGGGAATTGGTAACACTCACTTTAGAATTAAGACGGTCGAACTCAAGATGTCCATCGTTCTCCGTTAAATCAACGTCTAATTCTATCAGACTGTCATTGTCTACTGCTTGTTCTTCAGACTCTAATTCTTCAGCCTCTAATTCTTCAGTCTCTAGTTCTTCAAGTGTGGATACTGTCGCCTCTGAAATGACTACTCCCTCTGTCATTACTCTGGCCTGCGATATTGAATCTTCATCGGCATCGGCATATTGATAACTCAATTCTCGAGCTCCGTTATCTTGATCGTCTTCATCTACCATTCGATATTGATCTGCCTGTGCATCAATCTCAGCTAAATAATCATCATCGACCGGTAATACCACTTCTTCAGTATCTTGTCGGTAATCTTCATCATGATACGCCTCTATTACACGATCCGTTCCATCGGAATTATCTTCGGCAAGATCGTCCTCTATAGAATCGCCTTTTATAGAATCACTCTCTACGACATTTTCTCCTCTAGAGTCTTCCCTAGGGTTTTCGTCAAAATGATTCTCTTCAATGGCATCAACAACCCTACTATTCTCAGCCTTCTCCATCCGATCTCGATCCGCATTGTTTTGATCGATAGACTCATGCCCCTCATTTGCTTCCGCCGATTGACGCTCCTGATTAGTTTGTGCTTGAAGTAATTGAGCTTTTGCGGATGCTTCTCGCGCTTCTCTCTCTCTTTCTTTGAGCGCTTCCTGCTCTTGTTCCGCCCGCTCTTTCGCTTCTTTTGCTTTAACCGCTGTTTCTGCTTTTTCAGCTCGCTCACGCATACCTGCAATTTGGGCAATTAAAATTTGAATTTGCTGACTATCAGCGAGCCAATAATCTACTGGTGCCGGAAAATGTATTTGCTTTAACAGAGCCACTGTTTCGATATCTGCGACCGCAATTTTCAATCGCCCATCGATCATTCCAATCGGTGCAATAAAATAATCATTCATCTGCGAAACAGTAAGAGGCGTACCAATCGCAATCACTTGTGCTAAATTAAGACAAGCTAAATCCACGACTAATAATGAGTGCTTAGCATTAATATTAGCAAACATCGCCCCTTCAAAAATAGCGTCACTCGATAGACCGTGAGCCCGTAATTTACCCACTACCGATTTTTCATTTTCATACATTTTAGCCGACAACAATGGAATCGCCTCTTTCGAGATCCATTTTAAGGCAATCAATGCTTGAATGAGTTGATGTTCTTCGAGTTTCACAGTGACCCCTTCATTTTATTTCGTTATAAACCTTGTTTTTAATACTTTTATCCCAAAATTGTAGCTATTATAGCACTACTTCTTGAGTCTCTTCTGTTCATAATGTAGAGTTATAACACTAATTTTATGTTATTTTCACCAAACTCCTACACTATTCTTATGTTCTCTTTTGTGAAAATTTCATCAATAAATCAGAATCATCACTCTTTAATATAAGGATTATAAAAAGCCGAATGAGTAAAATCACACTCTCTTTTGACGATGACAACGAACGTCTCTCTAATCTTTGCGGTAATTTAGATGAGCATCTGCGACTTATCGAAAAGCGAACCATGGTCGATATCAATAATCGTGGTGCATTATTTCAAATTGTGGGAAATCATACAGATATTGAGAATGCCCGCGCAATTTTAGAAGAGCTCTATCGGCAAACAGATGAAAAATGGCTTGAACCAAATGATGTTCATCTCGTTATTCAAGAGCTTGGGCCTGAATTTCAAGAAGTAGAGCAAACAGTTCAAGATCGAGTGATTAAAACTAAAGCCGGCCTTATTCGTGGACGCACGCCGGCACAGAAAGCGTATCTCTACAATATGGGCCAAAATGATATCAACTTTGGTATCGGCCCTGCAGGTACCGGTAAGACATTCTTAGCTGTTGCGGCCGCAGTGGAAGCACTGCAAAAAGATGAGGCACGCCGAATCATCCTTGTACGCCCGGCAGTTGAAGCGGGTGAAAAACTCGGCTTTCTCCCTGGCGATTTGACGGAAAAGATCGACCCGTATCTTCGACCGCTCTATGATGCACTCTATGAGATGCTTGGCTTTGAAACAGTCAATAAGCTGATTGAACGCCATACCATAGAGATTGCACCACTTGCTTTTATGCGGGGTCGAACACTCAATGATGCTTATATCATTCTTGATGAAGCGCAAAATACAACTATTGAACAGATGAAAATGTTCTTAACCCGTATCGGTTTTGGTTCCACAGCGGTCATTACCGGCGATGCTTCGCAAGTGGATCTACCACGTCACGTTAAGTCAGGTTTAAAACACGCACTTGAGATCTTAAACAATGTTGAGGGAATCTCTATTAGCCACTTCTCTTCTGCCGATGTCGTGCGTCATCCGATGGTTGCCAAGATTATTGATGCTTATGAGAAAGCAGATGAAGCAGAACGCGTTGCCAAAGAGAAGCGAGAAGAAGCCCGTCGTGCTGAGCGAGAGTCTGTTCAATAAAATAGCATCAAATGCAAATGCAAATGCAAACGCATTGATCATATAAACTGATAAGATGATTGCCAAACGATCATCTTATTTTATTTTAAGTACCCTATTATTCTCAGCATCTTAGATATCGACTATCGGATATCCGATATCTTCTATTTAACTGTAATTAACCCTGTTACGCTATCATCCTATGACATTACAATCCAATATGAGTATTATTACTATGCGTGATCTTTCACTTTTAACTATCGATTGCCAACGAAATATTGAAACATCCCTCCCCTCCGATGAAAAAATCGCAACTTGGGTCAACCTAGCACTCTCTGTTGCCGGCTTTGAAAAGGAAGCGGAAGTGACTATTCGCTTTACGGATAATGAAGAGATACAGGCGCTTAATCGAGAATATCGAGGCAAAGATAAACCTACTAATGTGCTCTCTTTCCCTTTCGAAGTCCCTGATTTTCTTGCGGATGAAATTCCCACATTAGGCGATATTATCATTGCAATGCCGGTCATTGAAGCGGAAGCCGCAGAACAAGGAAAATCAATTGAGTCACATCTTACCCATATGACCATTCATGGAACATTACACTTATTGGGCTTTGATCATATAACCGATGAGGAAGCGCAAGAGATGGAAGCCCTTGAGATAGAGATTTTGGCTCAATTAGAAATTGCTAACCCTTATCAAATAGATGAATAATTCTAGATGGGTAATTCTAGGTGAGTAACCCTTAAAATAAGTTATGCTATAGTAATACTCTATTCGAGGTATCTACTATTTAATTTATCTACTATTTAGACGTCATTCATCCTATTCATTTTAAAGGTCGTTTTATGAGTTCCGATATCCCAAAAAAGCAAGCGCCCAAACCACGAACTATCTTCATTATCGCTTGGATTGGTCTATTTATTTTTAACCTACTCTTTGCACGCTTAACTACAACGGTGCCGGTTTCGCTGATCTCAATCTTTATGCTTTTTACTGCCGGCGCACTCTACAAAGAACGTCCACATTTACGTCCAATGGCCATTGTTGCACTGATTATTGCGCTCATTTTTCTCGCTATCACCTATTTCGGTACTATTTGGCTCCGTTATGAAGTCGTCAGCCTACTCGATATTCGAGGACCGAAGTTTTTCCAAGTGGGATTCTACCTCTTTAGCTTCCTCAATGCAGCAGCGTTCACGACTGTAGGTATTGGTCTTTTTAAGGGCTACAGTCGTAATAAAACAGGATTTATAACACTCATTGTGACTGCCTGGATCTATTTCGGTATCGCTTTTCTACTCAAAGATTTTATTCAAACACTTCTTGAGATTACAGCACAAATGCCACAGGGTTAGCTAGTTATTTTAAACGCATCATTCACCTATATATGCAACTTTTTAAATACAATTCTGCACATCATACTCCTCGTTTAATCGAGGTATTGCACTATATCTTTTAAAATCTCCTCTAAGCACTCTTTCTAATAACCTCATCCTCTTAGATAAAATTAGATATAGATCATAAGTAACGCGATCCATTTAACTGTATATGTAATCAATCTAAATAGAAAACTATTATGCAATAAGAGAGGCATTTCAGCCTTAATATTCACAAAATAAAATTTTAATTAAAGAAAATTAAATATAAGTCAAACTCCAATACAATTTCATCCATTTATGTGCAAAATAGTGTTATAAATAGAGATGGTAAGTTTAATCCACTGTTAATTTAAGTTACTTTATTTTTTGGTGCCATTTTTTGATACCCAAAATAAATTAATACTGATAAAATTAACCGGATTTAATATCATAATAGGTAATCAATAAAGCTTTTTATATAGATTAATTGTATTAATTAAATATGTATTAAAAATTCATATATGGTTAGGTTATAAAGAGAAAGATCTCTCTACAACGATAACGGTATTAGTGAGTACAATCACAAACATTCTCACTTATACATTTAGATCATCTTTCAATCGTAATGCTAACTTTAATTGTAAAGTAATTGTCCATTAAGACAAACCTATAAGGAGTTAAACAGCTATGTATGCCTTAGTCATTAATTGCGGAAGTTCCTCTCTTAAATTTGCCCTCATTGAAACTAAAAATCGTCAAACAGTCATTAGTGGTACTGCCGAGCAGCTCAATACACCAGAAGCCACTATTACCTTCAAACATGAAGGCAAAAATACAGAATCATTAACAGATGGTACTCATGCAGGCGCTTTCCGAGCTGTATTTGATTATTTACAATCACGGGATCTTGCTGGTGAAGTGATTGCCGTTGGTCACCGTGTTGTCCATGGTGGGGAATATTTCCAAAAATCAGTTGAAATTACCCCTGAAGTTATTGAAATTATCAAACGTTGTGCGCCACTTGCACCAATTCATAACCCTGCAAACTTAACAGGGATTTTAGCGGCACAAGAAGTATTCCCAACATTACCGCATGTTGCAGTATTTGATACAGCTTTCCATCAAACAATGCCGGAAGAAGCATATCTCTATGCGCTCCCTTATGAGCTTTATGAGGATTTCAATATTCGCCGTTATGGCTTCCATGGTAGTAGCCATCGCTATATCACTGAAAGAACCGCTGAAATTCTCGATATTCCATTAGATAAAATCAATCTTATTAGCTGCCATTTAGGTAATGGTGCTTCAGTAACCGCCGTTAAAGAAGGAAAATCTGTCGATACAAGCATGGGATTAACGCCACTTGAAGGATTGATGATGGGCACTCGCTCTGGTTCAATTGATCCAGGTTTAGTCCCCTACTTAGTTGAGCGTCTTAACTATGATATTTATGAGCTTGATCATCTTTTGAACTTCAAGAGCGGGCTTTTAGGGATTTCTGGTGTATCAAATGATTGCCGCACATTAGAGTTAAAAGCGAATGAAGGCGATAAACGCTGCCAATTAGCCCTCGATATGTTCGCTTATCGTGTTGCTAAAACAGTCGCATCCTATTTACCTGCGCTCCAAAAATTAGATGCCATTGTATTCACCGGTGGTATCGGGGAAAATTCCTCTTATGTGCGTGAATTAATTATGGAACAACTCGCATTCTTAGGTTATGCCTTTAGTCGCCCTTCAAATGAACATTGTGTTCGTGGTACAGAAGGTGTGATTGCAACAAGCTCTGCCTTTGGTAAAGCCTTAGTTGTGTGTACCGATGAGGAAGGGATGATCGTCCAAGATACTTTAGAAATTATCGGTAAAAAAGCGTAGTAATAGGCAAAACTACGCTTAAAAATGTCGTAAAACAATACAATGAAAACGATATAATAGATACTAATAGGTTAGATAGAATATATGACTTACATAAGGCTTATTTCTATCTAATTTATGGTTTAAAGCTAGATATTCAATATAGCAACACAACCCTTACAAGGAGTCGTGCATTATTATGAAAACATTATTTATCGCCCCTGTTGGCAAAATTCAGAGTTTAGCATCCACTTCCCTCGCTCTTGTTAAAGCCCTCAAAGATTCAGGCATGAATGTGGGATTTATCAAACCTATCGGTGCTGACCACAATCGTTCATCTGAACTCTATCGCGCCCTCTTTCAAGATGAAACGCCTTCCCCTATTTTAGAAGCCGATGTCAACGATGCGATTCGTCATAATCAATATGATGAGCTACTTGAAAATGTTGTTGCAAAAGTCGCAGAAGTGAGCAAAATTCACGATATCGTTGTAGTAGAAGGTTTGACCTATCAAAGTGATCGTCCATATACCCATGATCTCAATGCCGATATTGCAAGAACCCTCTGTGCAGGTGTTGTCTTTGCCGGCAATGCACAAGAAGATAGCGCAGAAGAGGTCGCTGCACAATTTGATTTAAATGCTTATATCTACAGTCAAGCACATGTATGGTTTGCAGGCTACATCATTAATCATGTCACTAATCCCGATGCGATGACCCAAATCACCCATCTTTGCCAAACAGATTTCTGCCGTAGCCTTGATCTGATGGGCATTATTACTGAAGCGGAATCTGCTAAAGATGATCAAGCTGCCGTTGCCCATATCGCTCAATCGCTTAATGTAACCAAACTCATTGAAGCACTTAAACAGCCATCACCAAATAGAATGCCGCCTTCCGCATTCCGTTACAAACTCATTCAGAGTGCGCAGCAAGCGAATCGCCGAATCGTACTTCCTGAAGGGGATGAGCCTCGGACTCTACGTGCAGCAGCAATCTGTGCTGAACGTGGTATTGCACGCTGTGTACTGCTTGCAAATCCTGATACGGTTGCGGAAGTTGCTAAAGCGAATAATATCGTTATTCCAACGCAAGGTATTGAAATTATCGATCCTGCAACCATTGCTGAACAATATGTTGCCGGCTTTGTCGAGCGCAGAAAACATAAAGGCGCAACTGAAGACACTGCACGAGAAGCACTAAAAGATAGCGTTGTAGTTGGTACCATGATGCTTGCCGAAGGTCATGTTGATGGACTTGTTTCGGGTGCTGTACATACAACAGCTGATACTATTCGTCCGGCCTTCCAATTAATTGGTACGGCGCCTGATTCTAAAATGGTATCGAGTATCTTCTTCATGTTGATGAAAGATCAAGTTCATGTGTATGGAGATTGTGCCGTTAACCCTGAACCAACTGCAGAACAATTAGCTGATATTGCCGTACAATCTGCTCGTTCAGCCGCTATTTTTGATATTGAACCTCGTGTTGCAATGCTCTCTTACTCAACAGGTACATCAGGTGCAGGCCCACAGGTAGAAAAAGTGGCAGAAGCGACTAAGATTGCACAAGAGAAAGCCCCTGATCTAATGATCGATGGACCACTTCAATTTGATGCTGCAAGCGTCTTAAGCGTGGGTAAACAGAAAGCCCCAAATAGTAAAGTCGCAGGACGTGCAACAGTCTTTATCTTCCCTGATTTAAATACCGGTAATATTACCTATAAAGCGGTACAGAGAAGTGCTAATGTTGTCTGTATTGGTCCAATGCTTCAGGGCTTAGCTAAACCTGTGAATGATCTTTCTCGTGGTGCTTTAGTCGATGATATCGTTTATACAATCGCTATTACAGCACTGCAAGGAAATCAACAATAAACTCCCTATGAATCGACAAAATATCTATTTCTAATGGATAATTCCTAGACAAAATAGAGCCCAATCAAAGATTTCATTATGAATAGCACTCATTGAGCTCACTTTTTTTGTTATACTAAGAAGCTACTCAAAATTTGAGTAGCTTTTTTATCACTCTACTGATTTATTTAACTAATCGAGGATTGCTGTGCCCATTATTCGTCGATCACAAAAAGAACCTTTCTCCGCCAAACAGATGTATGAACTGGTGAATGATGTGAATGCTTACCCCACCTTTTTACCATGGTGCCGAGGTGCACGCATTATTAGTTCTACACCAACAATGATGGAAGCCTCCATTCTGACTGCGAAAGGCCCTCTCAATAAATGGTTTACGACACGCAATACTCTCGTTGAGAATGAAAAAATCACACTGAACTTAGTGGATGGTCCTTTTAAACATCTTCGTGGTGAATGGAGATTTCAAGATCTTCCTGAAGGCGGTTCTGAAATTCATCTCATGATCGATTTTGACTTCTCTTTTGGACCTGCCCGTCTGATTTTGACACCCATTTTTGAGAATATTGCCGGCAGTATGGTGTCTGCTTTTAGTGCTCAAGCAAAGGTACGTTATGGCCGAGAACTCGCCTAATTCACTCTTTATTACTATTGAGTTTGTGCTTGCTTTACCTAACGCGCAACCTCGTGAACAACAGAAGTTTCAGCAAGGCATCACACTTAAAGAAGCATTACCTTTCTTTTCACTCTACCATCGCGCATTGAAAGAGATCGAAAATCCACAATGGGGTATTTTTAATCTTAAAGTAGAGGATGATTACCTATTAAAAGATGGGGACCGTATCGAAGTTTACAGACCACTCATTATCGACCCCAAACAAGCTCGACAAATTCGTGCTTCTCGGGATGCCCGTTTTCAAAGAAAAGGTACCCGCCCTAAAGCAGAACCGTAGAAATCAGTAGATGGTATTTATCAAATACCATCTTCGCATTTTCACTCTCTCCACTTTCCACCTCTAATCCGCATCTTATAGTAAGATCAGTTCAAAATAAGCATTATTTCAATATCGGCGCATCAATTGTAAAAATCAAGGGAACTGTTCTATCCCGTATCTTGCAAGCGTTATTTGGGACGGTTTAGTGTTCTCTTTAAGATCCACACTAGCTACTTAAAAACCATTCTTCTGAAACCAAATTGACTATACCCATACAGATTTGCAGTTCTTCATATAATTACTCAGAAAACTCGAACTGCCTCCACGCTTCATATACCGCAATAGCCACGCTATTAGAGAGATTAAGGCTACGACCGGCATTCTCTGCCATTGGTAAACGTAAGCGATATTGTGGATCTAAATTAAAGATAAAATCTTCCGGCAATCCACGCGTTTCAGGACCAAAAATAAGCGCATCATTCTCTTCAAATTTCGCTTCAAAAAAGTTACGACTACCTTTAGTCGTCATTGCATAGATGGCATTAGGTTTAATCGCCGCAAGACAGCTCTCTAAATTAGGCCACACTTGCATATCCGCCCATTCCGCATAATCAAGCCCTGCTCTTCGAAGGGCTTTCTCCTCTAAGCTAAATCCTAAGGGTTCGATAAGATGTAATTGCGCCCCACTATTAGCACATAATCGGATAATATTCCCAGTATTCGGGGGGATTTCTGGCTCATAGAGAATGACTGATAGTTTTTTATTCATACTGATAATATCCTTAATAAAAAAGATCTTACGATTTCCGTAAGACCTTTTCGAGATGTACTGAAATAATTTAAAATAATTTGAAAAAGAATCAAACTAAGTTATTCAATTCCGCTTACTTTTGTTGTGCTTTTGCTGCTTCCACAAAAGCAATAAAGAGTGGGTGACCATCGCGAGGGGTTGATTTGAACTCTGGATGTGATTGTGTTCCCACAAACCAAGGATGCTCTTTAAGTTCAATAAAATCAATTAAACCGCGATCTTTTGTACGACCTGAAACAACAAAATTGCCATCTTGTAACTGATCGATATACTCAAGATTCACACCATAACGATGACGGTGACGCTCACTTACATCCGCTTGGCCATAAGCGGCAAATGCTTTTGTACCTTCTTGTAAGGTTGCAGGTTGCGCACCAATGGTCATATAACCTTTAAACTCATCTGTTTCGCTATCTCTTTGCGGATCAAGCATCTGAATAACAGGGTATGCAACTGTTGGATCAACCTCACTTGTATTCGCGCCTTCAAGTCCTAAAACATTACGCGCATATTCCACAACCGCTAACTGCATACCTAAGCAGAGACCTAAATAAGGAATGCCATGCTCACGCACATATTGAATTGCACGAATTTTACCCTCAATACCTCGCTCACCAAAACCACCCGGAATCAGTACGGCATCCACATTTGCAAATACTTGATCAAGCTCCGCACTATCCATTGTCTCTAAAGATGAAGCTTCGACATAATGTAGTTTTACAGCGGTCTTAGTCTGAATACCTGCATGGAAAAGCGCTTCATTAATCGACTTATAAGTATCGTTTAATTCGGTATACTTTCCAACAATCAAGATATTGGCAATAGAGTCTGCTGCTGCAATATTCTCAAGCACTTGATCCCATTCAGAAAGATCTGCTTCAGGTGCGGTCATATTAAATTGTTCTAATACAATACGATCTAATGATTGATCATGAAGCATTCTTGGAATTTTATAAATTGAATCTGCATCCACACAAGAGATCACTGCTTCTTCAGCAACAGAGGTAAAGAGTGCAATTTTACGACACTCATCTTGAGGAATCGGCGCTTCTGTACGACAAATTAAGATGTCAGGTTGAATACCGATTGAACGAAGCTCTTTTACAGAATGCTGTGTAGGTTTGGTTTTCACTTCACCCGATGCTTTCAGATAAGGTACCAATGTTAAGTGTAAAAAGAGTGAATTACGAGGCCCCACTTCTGTACGAATTTGGCGAATCGCCTCTAAGAATGGTAATGATTCAATATCACCTACTGTTCCACCGATTTCGATAATGGCAATATCCGATTCACCGGCGACACGATAGATTCGATCTTTGATTTCATTGGTAATATGAGGGATAACTTGAACAGTATTACCATGATATTCACCGGCACGTTCACGCTCGATAACGGTTTTATATACACGTCCTGCACTGACACTGTTCCGGCGAGTTGCGGTCATACGCACGAAGCGCTCATAATGACCTAAATCTAGATCCGTCTCAGCACCATCATCGGTCACGAAGACTTCACCATGTTGAAATGGACTCATTGTCCCGGGGTCCACGTTGATGTAAGGATCGAGCTTCATCATTGTAACCTTAAGGCCTCTCGCCTCTAAAATCGCACCTAAAGAAGCTGCTGCAATACCCTTGCCTAAAGATGAAACTACGCCACCTGTGACAAATATAAAATGTGTCATGAACCCACCCTGAAATTTATGTGAATAAAAAGTCTATCAGGGATCGTATTGTAGTATATTTTGCACTAGATTTCGATAACTATTACACGTTAATTTTCAGTCAAAAAAGTTTTCGTCCCCAATTTCTCTTGTTAAGAAGAGTATTAATCGACTGATTATTCAATCAAGTCGATTATGATTGATCAATTTTACCTACAAGAGATATTCAATCTATCATGATACTAAGGAAGCAATTTATGCAGAGATTGCGTATAATTAAATTTCACGCATTTTCTATATCTCGATTTCTTAGTGCTAGAAAGGTTTAAACAAATATTATGTCAAAGATCAATACACAATGTGCTAATGCAATTCGTGCTTTAAGCATGGACGCGGTTCAAAAAGCAAACTCTGGTCACCCAGGCGCACCGATGGGAATGGCTGAAATGGCAACAGCACTTTGGGGGCTCAATCTCTCTCATAACCCTAACAATCCTCATTGGATCAACCGAGACCGCTTTGTTCTCTCAAATGGCCATGCTTCCATGTTGCTCTACTCTCTTCTTCATCTAACAGGTTATGCGCTTTCGATTGAGGATCTTAAAAACTTCCGTCAGCTCGATGCTAAAACAGCAGGTCACCCGGAATATGGTTTTGCAGATGGTATTGAGACAACAACCGGTCCATTAGGTCAAGGGATTGCCAATGCCGTTGGATTTGCGCTTGCAGAAAAGATGCTTGCCGGCACTTACAATACCGATGATTTAACAATTATTGATCACTATACTTATGCCTTTCTAGGCGATGGTTGCATGATGGAAGGAATCTCGCATGAAGCTTGTTCTCTTGCCGGTACGCTAAAACTCAATAAACTGATCGCACTCTATGATGATAATAGCATCTCAATTGATGGGGATACTAAAGGCTGGTTTACAGATAATACGAAAGAACGTTTCTTAAGCTATGGCTGGAATGTCATTGGTCAAATCGATGGCAATAACATCGAAGCCGTTGATCAAGCGATCAAGGAAGCGAAAAAATCAGACAAACCCACTCTCATTATCTGTAAAACCTTGATTGGTAAAGGATCTCCTAACAAAGAAGGTTCTGAATCGACTCATGGTTCACCATTAGGTGCAGATGAAATTGCCGCTACAAAAGCAAACATTGGCTGGAATTATGGCCCCTTTGAAGTCCCTGAAGAGATCTACAATGCTTGGGATGCTAGAGAAGCAGGTGATGCGCGGGAAGAGGCGTGGAATGCACTCTTTGATCAATATGTTGCGAAATATCCTGAAAAAGCAGATGAATTATTACGCCGTATTAGTGGTGAATTACCCGAAGATTTCGAGAGTACTTTAGAGACCTCGTTACAAAATCTTCAAGTAAAAGGCGATAATATTGCAACACGAGTTGCGAGTAAAAATGCCCTTGATCTTTTAGCAATGAATCTGGCTGAAATTGTCGGCGGATCTGCAGATTTAACACCTTCAAATAATACTTTCTTTAAAGGTAGCAAAGATCTTAATATCACAACTGGCGAAGGTAACTATATTCGCTTTGGGGTTCGTGAATTTGGTATGGCTGCGATTATGAATGGGTTAGCGCTTTACGGTGGCTTCATTCCTTACGGCGCGACCTTCCTTGTCTTCTCTGATTATGCACGTAATGCAATCCGTATGAGTGCATTAATGGAGCAACGCGTCATTTATATCATGACCCACGATTCAATTGGCCTTGGTGAAGATGGCCCAACACATCAGCCCGTTGAGCATGTCGAATCACTTCGCTTAATCCCGAACTTAAATGTATGGCGTCCATGCGATGCTGTTGAAACATTAGTAGCTTGGGGCAATGCCCTACAATCAGAAGGAACACCTTCACTCCTTGCCCTTTCACGTCAAAACTTGCCACATCAAGCACGTGATAGTAAGACGTTACAAAATATTGCGAAAGGGGGTTATGTACTGCTTGAGAATCAAGATGCCGACATTACGCTATTAGCAACCGGTTCTGAAATTGCACTTGCAATGGATGCAGCGAAAGAACTCAATGCCCGCGTTGTGTCTATGCCATGTGTTGAACTCTTTAGAGCTCAATCAAAAGCGTATAAAAATGAAGTATTAGGCACACATAAAATTCTAGCGATTGAAGCAGGTGTTACACGGGGTTGGTATGAGTTTGCCGATGCGGTATTAGGCATTGATCATTTCGGTGCTTCAGCGCCTGCCTCTGATCTCTTTAAACACTTTGGTTTTACAGTAGATCATGTCATTGAAACTGCACAAGCATTATTAGCGGAATAAGTGACTATTTAGATTTAGTCTAAAATATATTATTCTAAAGATATAAGATAGCTATCCTTTCGGGTAGCTATTTTTTATTGCCCTTAACTTATGGCCTTTAATTTATTATCTTTAAGTATAGTAAGATTGATTCAAAATAAGCTTATTGAAATGCCGGCGCATCGGCTGATCGAGACAAGAAAACCATTCTACCCGGTATCTTTCAAGTACTGTTTAGTACGGTTTTATCTTCTTTTATACCCCTACAATAGCTGTTTAAAAACCATTTTTCTTAAACCAAATTGACTATATTAAGTTTCATATTCAGACTCTCAAAACTACGGGCATCTTAGGATATTGCAAAAATTCAACACATTGACAATTTCCAATAAAAATTACGCTATGATGTCCGGCGTTAGTGCCGATAAATCCTAACCAATAGATATACCAATCGACAGAATTGAATGATGAGCTTTACTGATAAAACTTACAAGATCTATTGATTTGCTAAAAAACTGACTAAACTCCCCTATTCTATCCGAGTAATATCAAGGAATGAACGGAAGTTTTAGGCGTCTAAAAAATATAATGTTAGAATGATCGGCTATAATTCTATTTTTAACTCACTTTTATGGGAGCATTTATGAAGCGTTTAATGTTAGCGTTTACTGCCATGGCATTTTCACCTGTTTTTGCACAGGCACCTGAACAACAAAGCATCGTTCCAACCTTAATTCTATTTGGTGGTATGTTTGTTGTGATGTACTTCCTGATGATTCGTCCGCAACAAAAACGTGCTAAACAGCATCGTGACCTGATCAACTCACTTAAAGTAGGCGATGAGATCCTTTTAAGCTCAGGTTTCGTGGCGCGCATTCGTGCAATCGATGAAAACTATGTGAGCGCAGAAATTGCACCAAACGTTGTAATCAAAGCACAACGTCAAGCAATCAGCTCGCTTCTTCCAAAAGGAACTTATAAAGAGAAAATCGATTCTAACAATACTGCTGAAAAAGCTGAGTAATCGTTATACTCTTGGTTTCTGTTCGCAAGCCTAACTCTGTCCTATTATCCATAAGATAAAATCTACGGCAGAATTAGGCTTGCGACTTATTTGATTTAATATAGATAAAAAGTAACCCATATTATGCTCAATCGATATCCACTTTGGAAAAATATCCTGATTTTCGGGGTCATTATCCTCTGTACTATTTTGGCACTGCCCAACTTTTTTGGTGAAGATCCTTCTATTCAGATCTCTCCCACAAGAGATACCCAGATCAATCAAACATTAGTCGATCGCATTGATTCAGCCCTTAAAGAGAAAAATTTTGATGTCAAAGCGATTGAAGAATCGCAAGATCAAATTTTAATTCGCTTTAGAGATACTGAAGAGCAATTGAGAGCGAAAGATCTTCTCGACGGCATGCTTCAAGATCAATATCTCACTGCCCTCAACCTTGCACCCGATATGCCCGATTGGCTCTCTAAGCTTGGCTTACAGCCGATGTATCTTGGACTTGACCTTCGTGGTGGGGTTCACTTTTTACTTGAGATCGATATGGATGGGCTCATTACACAGCTCACCAATAGCTATGCCGAAAGTATTCGAGCAACCTTAGTTGATAAAGGGATTACGCCACTGATTGAAGTGACTGATCCTCAAACAATCAAAATCGCTTTTGGTAGCACCAATGATGCGAATCGTGCTCGCACACTGCTCTCCACTAATCAAGCCTTTATGGAATTAAGCTTTGATCCCAGTGGTAATGATCTGATTGCTCGTATTAGCAATAAAGAGATTAATGAGCGAAAAGCAAGTGCTGTCACACAAAACATCACAACACTTCGTAAACGTGTCAATGAACTTGGTGTTGCCGAGCCTGTCATTCAACAACAAGGGCTTGATCGTATTGTTGTGCAATTACCGGGGATTCAAGATACTACGCGCGCAAAAGAGATTTTAGGTACCACTGCAACGCTTGAATTTCGTATCGTTGATGATCGCTCTGCAACTGAAGCCTATAAAGCTTTAGAAACAGGCCGTGCACCTTTAGGTACTAAACTCTATCTGACAAGAGATGGTGTTCCCTACCTTCTCAAAAGACAAATTATCCTAACCGGCGACTCTATTGTAAAAGCAACCGCCGGCATTAACCCTGAAACCAAATTACCTGAAGTTTACATTACCCTAGACTCAAAAGGGGCTGATCGTTTTGCCGAAGGGACTAAAGCCAATATCAAAAAGCCAATGGCAACGGTCTTTATCGAAAATAAACTACAAACTTCCTTTGATAAGGATGGTAATGAAGTTCGTAAGAGTGTGACCACTGAAGAGATTGCCAATGTTGCAACCATTCAAAGTCAGCTCTTCTCTAACTTCTCAATTTCAGGCATCAACTCACTCCAAGAAGCTAATAATCTTGCGATCACCTTAAGTTCAGGGGCTCTAGCCGCGCCGATCCATATCATTGAAGAGAGAACCATTGGGCCAAGCGCCGGTAAAGAGAATATCCAACGTGGAGTCGATGCCGCAGTTTATGGCCTCTTAATGGTGATGGTCTTCATGATTATTCGTTACCATGGTTTTGGTATGGTGGCCAATGTTGCTCTTGTGGCGAACTTAATCTTAGTGCTCGCTGTCCTTTCGTTACTTCAAGCCACATTAACCCTTCCGGGAATTGCCGGTATCGTACTGTCGCTCGGAATGAGTGTCGATGCGAACGTTCTGATCAATGAACGGATTCGAGAGGATCTGAAGAAAGGAAGCTCTCCACAACAAGCGATTAATAATGGTTTCGGTAAAGCATTCGGTACGATTATGGATGCTAACCTCACGAGCCTCTTCTCAGCAATTGCGCTCTTCTTCATCGGCTCAGGTCCAATCAAGGGATTTGCGGTTACGCTCTCTGTAGGGATTATCACTTCTGTTTTCACTGCTGTTTACTTTAACCGTGCGATTATCAACCTTATTTATGGTGGTCGTCGTCAAATTAAGAAACTCTCGGTGGGAAGCAAAGAACGCTTTAAAATCTTCTCAGGCGAAACCACTTATGACTTCATGAAATATGCGAAGTTCTGGGTTGTTACTTGTGTTGTAATCTGTGTATTAGCTGTGGGTATTTCTGTCGTTAAAGGTTTTAAACTTGGCTTAGACTTCACCGGTGGTACAGAAATTGAAGCGGTCTATAGTGCACCTGTTGAGATCGATACCGTACGGGATCGATTAGAAGAAGCCGGTTTTGAATCTGTCGTTGCACAACATTTTGGTTCAGCTCGGAATGTCTTAATCAATATTCCAACGACTAATGATATTGAGCAATCTACAGTCATTACTGAGACATTGACCGCAGCTTTAACTCTTCCTGATAATCCGATGTCGATTCAAAAAATTGACTATATCGGCGCAAAAGTGGGTAGTGAATTAGTCTCTGATGGTGTGATGGCTTCTGCCTTAGCAATCTTCTTGATTCTCGTCTATATTTGGTTCCGTTTCGAATGGAAACTGGCATTAGGTACGATTCTCTCGACGGTGCATGACGGGCTATTTGTAGTTGCGGCCTTCTCGGTACTCGGACTTGAATTTGACCTTACATCATTGGCGGCAATCTTAGCTGTTATCGGTTACTCAGTGAATGATACCGTTGTTATTCTTGACCGTATTCGCGAGAACTTTAAATCAGATCGCGTCAGTACACCGAAAGAGATTATTAATGCCTCGATCAACCAAACGCTTTCAAGAACGATCATGACATCGATCACGACATTCTTAGCGGTATTGGCACTCTATATCTTTGGTGGTCAGGTGATTCATTCTTTCTCACTCATCATGCTAATCGGTATTGCCGTAGCAACTTACTCTTCGATCTTTATCGCAGCAGCAGGTGCTTACGTCTTTGGTCTTAAACGTGATGACTTAATCCCAGCGCCCATTACAAAAGAAGGGACTGTGATTGAAGAAGGTGATAAAGATAGCATCGCACCGTAACTGATGGTGACAATTTAACACCTCATTACAGATACAGAAATATCTTGAAATATAATCTCAAAAACCTTTACCGCAGGAATGCAGTAAAGGTTTTTCTTCATCTAGTGATTTTGCTAGAATAGGGAGCATTCATTTTATATTCATATTTATATTTGTTTTTATTTTTAATACTATCGTATTGATATATGTGTATTGATCATCTTCTATTTTGATTGAAACTTTTATTCAATCTTTTCTTGAGATTTTGATCATGCTCTAACGATTATTGAGCTATCATAGAGCATCACATTTTCCGACTCGACCGATAACTTACTACTAAAGATTATTAAAGGATCATATCTTGCGGCAGGCTGCTCCCTCACAAAATAAACCCTCAGTTCTTGCGCTCTTTGCTAAAACAGCAAATGTGACGCTCTTTGTTGCAACTATTTTAATTGCACTATTGATGCTGATTAGCTTCTATAGCTATCATCCCCATGATCCTGCATGGAGTAGCGCAACCGTCTCTTCTGAGGTCATCCACAATTATGCCGGAGAACAAGGTGCCTATTTTGCCGATATTATGTTTTCGGCGATTGGTAAAACAGCTTGGTTGATTCCCTTCTTATTAGTGGGCTTTGGTTATCAACTCTTCCTCAAAAGACAGCTTCTAACGGTTTCCTTACATGTAGTCACAATCCGAATTATTGGCTCTTTACTTGCTATTTTTGCACTGTCTGCACTACTCGACCTTCACAGTGGTAATGGCGGTATGATGGGCGGATTTATTGGCACCGAATTGACGAATTTCTTAAGCGTTGCCTTCT
The DNA here is from genome assembly GCF_003121845.1 of Ignatzschineria ureiclastica. Taxonomy (GTDB): domain Bacteria; phylum Pseudomonadota; class Gammaproteobacteria; order Cardiobacteriales; family Wohlfahrtiimonadaceae; genus Ignatzschineria; species Ignatzschineria ureiclastica. The sequence goes on from NZ_QEWQ01000001.1 coordinate 145,945, forward strand.
CTATGGACAATGCTTTATTGGTCTATATCGCTAAAATATTCTTCGCTATTTTAACCTTAGTCGGTTTCTATTTTATTACCGGCAGAGGCCCGATTGGTTGGGCTGATTATTGTGGTTTTGTTGCACTTTGGCTGATTCAGCAAATTTTTCCAAAAAAAAACAGTGACACAATCAACGACACAGTAGCGCCATTACCTGAGGCGCATATCTCAACAGATGATTCTACAGATGGCCCTTTTAAGCAGGAAGCCATTGATCGTATGCTAGATCAAGATGAGCGCAAAGCACCCACCTTCTTTAATAAGCTCTTCCCACAAAAAGAGGAAGAGACGACAGCTGCCTATATTGAGCTTGATGAAAAATTACTACAAGAAGATGATTACGAAACGAATACGCCTATTCAACATCAAGACAATAATAGTTATCGCTACAATCCTGTTGAACGTGAAGCCCAAGAAGATTCGGAAATGAGCAATAATCATAATGGTAATGATAAATCGACAATCCCACCTATTTTCCGCAATTTACAGCGCCCTAATGAATCTACCACTCAACAAGGAACAAAAAGTGAGGGTACAGAGCATAAAACCTTAGATCCTTTTAATCGTGAACTGGAAGATTGGGATCAATTTATCCGTACACCCCATACTGAATCTGAAGATAATACCGAAGCAGAAGTGCAACCTGTTGAGAAAAAAGGCATCCCTTCTATCTTCAAAAACCTCTTTAAAGCGAGAAAGCGTCCGGTACAAACACCCGCACCTGTCGATTCTCCGATAGAACCAACGTTACACTTAAATGATGATAATGCTGTTTCTGAAGACAGATCAATAACTACCAATCAGGTAGCTCCTCAATCTGCAGCAGCAATGACCGCTACCACTCAGGCTACTCATTACACCACTGCACCAGCTGAAGAAGAGCCGTTAGTAATCGAACCTTCAGGTTTGCAATTTGCCATTCAAGATCCGAATGAACTGAAAGCTCCGGAAGAGACACCTGAATTATCACAACCTGAGCCACTGAATATCTCATTTGCCGACAATGATGATTATGATGATAACGAGATTACCGGTAACTTTGCAGAAGATGTCATCTCTCCAGATATCACTTATCATCAAAATGGGCAGCATCAAAATACCGTATCACATGATATCGCTATCGATACAACAGCACCGCAACCGGCAGCTGCACCAACAGACACAGCTACAACTATTGAATCTTCGCAAACAGCCAGTGCAACAACAGGAATGGTCTACAATCCTCAAACGGGCATGATGGAAGCCAAACAGGTGCTCTATCCAATGGCAGGAAAACTGCCCGGATTAGAGTTACTAGGTAATCCGCCGGCAACAGGTGAAAGCTACGATCCGGAGGAATTACAAGAACTAGCGGAGCTGATCGAAAGCCAATTTAAACACTTCAATATTGAGGTGAAGGTTGTCAATACAGAGCCTGGCCCTGTCATTACTCGCTTTGAACTTGATCTTGCGCCCGGCGTTAAAATTGCACAGATTAATAATCTTAATAAAGATATCGCTAGAGCATTATCGGTTGCGAGTGTTCGTATTGTAGAGATCATTCCCGGAAAGCCCTATATTGGTCTTGAAATTCCGAATAAAAATCGACAAACAGTCTACTTCAAAGAGGGGCTTTATGCCGATGAATATCGAAATAGTCATCATCCTCTGACTATTTTATTAGGTAAAGATGTCTCCGGAAAACAAGAAGTTGCGAATCTAAAAGATATGCCGCATCTTCTGATTGCCGGAACAACGGGTTCAGGGAAATCGGTCGGTATTAATACCATTTTACTCAGCCTGCTCTATAAAGCATTGCCGGAAGATCTGCGCCTTATTCTTATTGACCCCAAAATGTTGGAGCTCTCCGTTTATGATGGCATCCCTCATCTTTTAGCCCCTGTTGTAACGGATATGAAAGAATCGGCTAATGCGCTACGTTGGGCAGTGGTTGAGATGGAGCGCCGTTACCTTTTAATGAGTAAATTACGAGTACGTAATATCAATGGCTTCAATAATGAAGTCAAAGCGGCAATTGCGGCGGGCGAGCCGCTGGATGATCCACTCTGGAATCCTGCCCATGAAGTCTCTGATTATGCCAAAGCACCGAAGCTTGAGCCACTTCCCTATATTGTCATTGTGATCGATGAGCTTGCCGATATGATGATGAGCGTGGGGAAAGCAGTTGAAGAGCTGATTGCTCGCTTAACGCAAAAAGCGCGTGCTGCGGGCATTCACTTAGTAGTAGCGACACAGCGCCCTTCTGTGGATGTCATTACAGGACTCATTAAAGCGAATATTCCTAGCCGAATTGCGTTCCAAGTCTCCAGTAAAATCGATTCTAGAACCATTCTTGATCAACAAGGGGCTGAAAACCTCCTTGGGCAAGGAGATATGCTCTTCTTCCCAACACGTGCACAATTCCCTATTCGTGTACATGGTGCTTTTGTTACAGATGATGAAGTCAATCGCGTCACAGACTTCCTCCGCTTAACCGGCGCACCTAACTATGTCGATGATATTCTTAAAGAACCGACGGAAGAGATTCCTGGGTTATCAGAGAATGCTGCAGGCTTCACGCCATCACCTGATGATATTGAAGATGTCTTATATGATGAAGCAGTGAAGATTGTACTCGAAGATCAAAGACCCACCATCTCTTATGTTCAACGTAAGCTACGTATCGGTTATCAACGCGCCGCTCGCTTAATTGAAACGATGGAAGAACAAGGCATTGTGTCGGCGCCTGCCAATAATGGTAATCGAGAAATTTTAGTGAAATATGATTAACTCAATATTCACATTGATTTCAGATCTATTCGACAGTGGCAAATCAACATAAAAAGCGCATATTGAAGAGCAGAGTAATTATTCATCAATATGCGCTGCAATAATAAAATAGTATCTATCTTGAGGAGAGATCTCATGTTACAAACTGAATTAGACCATCTTTATACAGATTCCCCAGAACATGCTATTCCTGTTGAGATCATTGAATCTCTAGAGGATACCGATCTCTCTCTAGCCCAACAGCAACAGCTTCGCCACTTACATCCAGATTCATCACTTAAGGCTAATGAATTTATTCCTATTTTTGATGAAAAAGGGGTCCTAACTCGAGTCTTAGTTGGTCGTAATATGCTAGAACCCTTTTTCACTCTAGGTGAAGCCTATCAAAAATTGCCTGAAGGGCACTATCAATTATCTGCAGGTCTCTCTGATAATGCACTGTTTGAACACTTGCTTGCCTTTGGCTTAGGGGCTTATCAATTCGATCAATATAAGACTAAAAAAGAACGAAAAGTTAGCTTCTATCTACCCTATATTGTTCAAACATCTGTTAAAAATGCGCTCAGTGCACACTATTTAACCCGCGATCTTATTAACGAGCCGGCTAATGCCTTAACCCCTGATAATTTTTCCACACAAATTCGGGCTGAATTAGCGGGTTTACCCGTTGAAGTCAAAGAAATTGCCGGTACTGATCTCTTAAAACAGAACTTCCCATTGATCTACACCGTAGGCGCGGCTAGCCGTTATCAACCGCGATTGATCGAAATTACCGCCGGCGATGCAACTGCCCCTCAATTAACCTTGGTAGGTAAAGGTGTCACCTTCGATTCTGGAGGGCTTGATATTAAACCTTCCAATGCGATGCGCTATATGCAAAAAGATATGGGCGGTGCGGCACACATGCTTGCACTTGGTAAGTGGATTTTGCAAGAGGAGTGGCCTATTGCGCTACGGATCTTATTACCCATTGTGGAAAATAGCGTCTCTGAACGATCTATGCGTCCAGGTGATATTGTTAAAAGTCGTAGTGGGATCAGTGTTGAAATTGATAATACCGATGCCGAAGGTCGATTAATTTTAGCAGATACCCTCACCTATGCGCTTGAGCAATCAACGGATTTACTGCTTGACTTTGCAACTTTGACGGGTGCGGCCCGAGTAGCATTAGGGCCTGAGATTCCAGCACTATTTAGTAATCATGAAGAGTTTGCGAATCTAATGATCCAGTCGGGAAATAAGGCATGTGATACTGTCTGGCGCCTACCCTTTCATCAACCTTATCAAGATTGGATTGAGAGTGAACAGGCAGATATTAGCAACTCAGGTTCTGTGCCTTATGCAGGTGCGATTACCGCAGCACTCTTTCTTGAACGTTTTACTCAACCACAAGTGCCTTACGCTCATATCGATGTTATGGCTTGGAATATTCGTCATCGGCCTGGACGACCTAAAGGGGGAGAAGCAATGGGATTACGGGCAGCCTTCTTCGCATTGAAATCTTATTTTAAATTGACATAATGGCTAAAGAGTCCCCAATTGTTACCCATAAGAGTAACATGATTGACTAAAATTCCCCGAGCGAGTGCATGAAATTCAGGAATAATGGTGGCTTGTAATAGCACTTCTGATGATTTTCATTTACAATAATTTTGCGTATCTTTCATACTATATGCGTTAAAATCTATGAATATTACGATGACTTATCATAATCATTAGAGATTAAAATGACCTGATACTATTTTAAGTTTCCCCTTTGACTTGTAATCCTATTGAAGACGATGAAACAGACTCTCCGAACGCTATTTTTATTACCGATCATCCTTTTTAGCTTATTGACAATGGTCTTAGCTGAAACAGGTTTCTCTGCGTATATTGTCGATCATAAGAGCGGCAAATCAATTTATGAGCATGATGTAGATGCTAGGCGTTACCCTGCATCATTGACGAAGGTGATGACACTTTATATTATCTTTGAGGATCTCTCAAAAGGAAAAATCTCTCTAGATACCAGAATTCCTTTCTCTGCCAAAGCAGCCGCACAGCCCCCTTCAAAAATTGGGGTACCGGCAGGCGAATCAATTTCCCTCGATCTTGCGATTAAAGCTTTAATTGTCAAATCTGCCAATGATGTGGCACTTGCTGTTGCCGAAAAGATTGGCGGATCACAAGAAGGTTTTGCAAAACGGATGAATGCTACAGCAAAACGTTTAGGTATGCATAGTAGCCATTTTGTCAACCCGCATGGTCTATTTGATGAACAGCAATATACAACGGCGCGAGATATGGTTAAACTTGGAATGGCCATTCATAATCAATTTCCTAAATATTACCCACTTTTTAAGACTGAAACTTTCGTCTACAACGATGTTGTATTTAAATCTCATAATCGCGTCAACAAAGATTTTCCCGGTGCAGACGGTATTAAAACAGGCTATATCCGTAAATCAGGTTTCAATCTTTTAACTAGTGCTAAGCGCAATAATAATCGCGTTTTTGCGGTCGTTTTAGGAGGTAGAACAACGCAATTACGAGATGATCTAATGATCTCTATGTTAGAAGAGAGCTTTAATAGTGGTTATAAGGGGCGCTCCGTCCGGGAGATTTCACCAGCCATTACCCGAGATATGACGGTTCTATTTACACCGACCAAAGCACAACCTTCTGATAAAACATTATTGACCGATTCTAAACGTAAATTATCGCAACCCAATACGGCTGTCGCAACAGCACCTGTTAAGCTTAAAACTGCACCTGATCTTGACTTAGTCGTAACACCTGAACTTGTATTACAGTCCTCATCGGAATATAGTGCCGGTGATTACTCAGTTGGCAATGAACCCATTAGAGGACCGATCATCAGTGCCTCTAATGCGAGTCATGCCGTTCAGGTCGGTGCTTTTAAAGATTATAATGCCGCAAGGGATAGCGCTCGTAAAGCATACGAAAAAGTTCGCAGTGGTACCGTTCAGATCTTCAATACTGGCGAATATTATCGCGCCCTTTTGTCAGGACTAGATGAGAAAGAAGCCGAAAAGACTTGTAGTAACCTACGGAAAAAAAGCGTAGAGTGTTTTGTCATTATTTTATAGGTTATTTTGTGGTCATCAAGGATCTGCGATACACACTATAAACTAGATGCAAGTAACCTTTTTAAAAAATAAATTTTTGAAAAATAACCTTTTTGAAAATAACGTGTTTGATTAAGTCAAGACTACCCCAAAATTATTACTTTGGGGTATTTTTATAAGTGTTCTCTCTCAAATTATACCTATCTTATCACGTTCTATTTTATACAAACTCGAAAGTATAAAGAGACTCGAATCAGGATCTATTTTTTAAAATTTTTATAGAAAAGACTGTATTAGATCAATATTCCTTGGAAAAGTTTCTCACTCTCATTTAACCCAATATTATTTAACAAAACTATATGCTATCTTTAAAGAGAAAGGAAACAATCCTCACTGTATCAAAGAGGCATTATATTTGAACTTCTTCAATATTTATAAATAACGGGTATAATATTAAGTTTTTTACTACACTTTATATTTACATAACTTAAATAATAAACTCATATTTCTGTTTTGTTTGGATTTTTATTATTTTATTGGTATTTGTATTCACATTTTTAATAGTGTTTTATTAGTTTTTTATTAGTGTTTTTCTATCCTGCCTATATACTTTTTATCCTTCATCAGTAGTGAACTAAAGTATATAAAACTATTAGATTTTAGATGATGACCTATAAAGGAGATCTCATGGAATCGTTGAAACCCGTCAAACCTATTCCCGGCCTGATCGCGCTCGGAATTACCCTTGTTATTTGGTTTATTATCCCGCCACCGGAAGGTGTTCAAGAGAATGCTTGGCATCTACTTGCGCTCTTTATCGGAACAATTGCGGCCATCATTGGTAAAGCCCTTCCTATCGGTGCTATTTCAATTATTGCGATTGCAACCGTCGCAGTCACTCAAGTGACCAATCCCGGCAATGCGAAAGCCGCTCTTGATGATGCTCTAAGTGGTTTTTCAAATAACCTTATTTGGTTAATCGGGATTTCCATGATTATCTCTATCAGTATTACCAAAACAGGATTAGGAGCTCGTATTGGTTATTGGCTCATCTCGCTCTTTGGTAAGAGAACTCTCGGAATTGCATATTCCCTCACCTTCTCTGAGCTTATTTTAGCGCCAGTCACCCCCAGTAATACAGCTCGTGGTGGTGGAATCATTCATCCGATTATGCGCTCTATTGCCACAAGCTTTAACTCTATGCCTGATGATCATGCATCCTCCAAAAAAATGGGGAGATTCCTAGCACTAGTCAACTACAATACGAACCCGATCACCTCAGCGATGTTCATTACGGCAACGGCTCCTAACCCTATGATCGTTAATTTAATCGCAGAAGGTTTGGGTTCAGAATTTCGTTTAAGCTGGAGTGCGTGGGCTATTGCTGCAGCTGTTCCTGGAATTCTCTCGCTTATTATTATGCCGTTAGTGATCTATTTCATCTGCCCGCCTGAAATTAAGAAAACACCTAATGCGCCTGAACTTGCCCGTGCAGAGCTCAAAAAATTAGGTAAATTCTCATTAGCAGAAAAAATTACCACAGGAGTATTTATTCTCTTGCTCTTAATGTGGGCTGAAGTACCTGATCTTCTCTTTGGTTTCCCGATTAATGCAACGACTGCAGCTTTCATCGGGCTTGCAATTCTACTTCTCACCGGTGTTCTGACTTGGGATGAGGCGCTTAAACATAAAAGTGCTTGGGATACCGTTGTTTGGTTCTCCGCGCTCATTATGATGGCTACCTTCCTTGGTAAACTTGGTCTTATCAAATGGCTTGCGGGTGCGGTGAGTAGCAGTATTGACGTCCTTGGTTTTGGCTGGATTATTTCAATGCTCATCCTTGTGCTTGTATATGTTTATACACATTACTTCTTCGCAAGTACCACAGCACATATTACCGCGATGTTTGCCGCTTTCTTAGCAGCAGGTGTCGCACTCGGAGCTCCACCGATGCTATTAGCCCTCACCTTAGCATTCTCCTCATCACTGATGATGTCATTAACTCACTATGCAACCGGTACTGCTCCCATTATCTTCGGTTCAAATTACGCAACTTTAGGCGAATGGTGGAGAGTTGGATTTGTCATGAGTGTCGTCAACCTTGCCATCTGGTTCTACGTCGGTGGTATGTGGTGGAAAATGCTTGGTTATTGGTAGACAGAAGAGAAACATCCTTTCTACTCAAAAATAACTAGATAACATATTCAATATGATGCCATATATACTGATATATGGCAGAGATACAAAAACCGGCGATCTTTAAAGAATAACCTTTTGAGATTGCCGGTTTTCTTATGTCAGAACTGAATCAATCACTCAAACGATATCGATTACACGAATGATTATTCATAGATTCAAAACATTATAGTAGATTTGATTTAAGAAAAATGGTTTTTCAATAGCTATTGTAGGATTTTTAAAAGAACATAAACCCTGACTCACCAACACTTGCAAGATGCCGGATAGAACAGTATCCTTGCCTCGATCAGCCGATGCGCCGGCATTTGAATAGGCTTATTTTGAACCGATATTACTATAATTGCCATTCAATGGGTTCTTTACCTTGTGCTACTAAATAGGCATTCGTTTGAGAGAAAGGACGAGAACCTAAAAAACCTCGGTAAGCCGATAGTGGCGAGGGATGTGCACTTTCTAATATCAGATGTTTAGATCGATCAATCTTAGCCCCTTTCTTCTGCGCATGACTGCCCCAAAGAATAAACACAAGATTTTCACAATTCATCGCTAAATAATCGATGACTGCCGAAGTAAACTGTTCCCAACCGATCAATGCATGAGAATGAGCCTTCCCCTCTTCCACTGTCAATACTGTATTCAATAAAAATACCCCCTGCTCGCTCCAAGCGGTCAAATCCCCTTCTTGAGGAATTTTAAACCCCGGGATATCAGTCGCTAATTCTTGATAAATATTTCGAAGAGAGGGCGGGATTTTAACGCCTTGATGGACAGAAAAGGCTAAACCATGCGCCTGCCCAAAGCCATGATAGGGATCTTGCCCTAGGATCACCACTTTGATCTTATTCGGCGCACAGTGAAAAGCACTGAAAATATCCTCTAAAGGAGGAAAAACGCTGATGCCCTTCTCTAGCGAATGCGCAATTCCCGATTTTATCTTGTCAAAATAAGGCTTTGCCATCTCATTTTTGATAAAATCAATCCAATTCGGATCAATATTTGTTAAATCAAACTCCACAAATACTCCTTATAGTTACGATACAAACCTTTTTCATACCTCTAAATTGACCTCATTGTAATCAAGGAAGATTAATATGCCAAACATCATTCAAAATCTCCTACTCGTCATGTTCGGTGCTTCCCTTGGAGGTGGCTGTCGTTATCTTTTCACCCTCATTGAAACAAAGCTCACAACCCCTATTCAAATCTCAACATTACTCGTCAATATTATCGGCGGATTATTGGCAGGTCTTATTGCCGGTTACTTATTGCAAAAACCGGATCAAACAATTCGTCTATTTCTCATTGTCGGATTTTGTGGGGGATTGACAACCTTCTCTAGCTTCTCACTTGAGGCAATGAATCTACTGCAAAATCGCGCTTATCTCTATGCATTTTTGCTGATATTACTCCATTTTGTGGGAGCCATTAGCGCGACTTTTGCGGGCTTTACCTTAATGCAACGTATTATACTTCATTGATCTCACTATAATGTGTAGTAAATTTTGTTTAAAAAATAGTTTTTAAACAAATAGTATGAGGTTTTAAAAAGAACATAAAATCTTACTAAACAACGCTTGCAAGATGCCGGATAGAATGGCTTCCTTGCTTATTACAGCCGATGCGCCGGCATTTCAATAAGCTTATTTTGAACCGATATTACTATAAATAAGCCCTCTTTGAGTCAATCTTACAGTATTCATTTCAGACCCTATAAAAAATCACTGCCCTTTTAAAGAGCAGTGATTCATTAAAACAAGATCGTCATCACTAAAATATCAATGCGTGAATCAAACTTATACATTGAAACGGAAATGAATAATATCGCCATCCTGGACAATATACTCTTTTCCTTCTAAGCGCATTTTACCTTTCTCTTTAGCACCATTTTCACCACCGAACTCAACAAAGTCATTATAAGCAATCACTTCTGCTCGAATAAAACCACGTTCAAAATCGGTATGAATAACGCCGGCGGCTTGAGGTGCAGTAGAGCCTTTTTTGATTGTCCAAGCACGAACTTCTTTAACACCCGCGGTGAAATAAGTTTCTAAATTTAAAAGCTGATAGCCCCCACGAATAACGCGGTTTAATCCTGGCTCCTCAAATCCCATATCCGCTAAGAACATCTCTTTATCTTCTTCATCTAATTGAGAAATCTCTGCTTCAATTGCCGCACAGATTGGCACCACAAATGAATTCTCTTCTGCTGCATACGCTTCTACAGCATCCAGTAACGGATTATTCTCAAACCCATCTTCATTCACATTGGCAATATACATCACCGGTTTTAATGTCAAGAAATGGAAATCCCGGAGCAACAATTTCTCTTCTGCATCTAAGCCTAATGAACGAAGACTTTTCGCTTCATTCAGAACAGGTAATGCTTTATTTTTTAACAGCTCAACTTGTGCAATCGCAGTTTTATCGCCACCTTTCGCAATACGCTCAAGGCGCTGAACACCTTTCTCAGCACTTGCTAAATCCGCAAGCGCTAATTCTGTATTGATTACTTCAATATCATCAATAGGATTAATTTGCCCTGAAACATGCACAATATCATCATTCTCAAAACAACGAACCACATGAGCAATGGCATCCGTTTCACGAATATTCGCTAAGAATTGATTCCCTAAACCTTCCCCTTTTGAAGCACCTGCAACTAAGCCTGCAATATCTACAAAGTCGATATAGGTTTGTTGCACACGCTCAGGATTCACGATTTTAACAAGGGGTGCTAACCGCTCATCAGGGACATTAACACGACCGACATTCGGTTCAATAGTACAAAATGGATAGTTTGCCGCATCAATTCCCGCATTGGTTAATGCGTTAAAAAGTGTTGATTTACCAACATTCGGAAGACCTACAATTCCACACTGAATAGCCATACAAGATTCCTTTAAAATTTATTGACGATGAAGCTCATTCATCGCTTTTTCATATTCACCTGTCACGAATTGAGGCAAGACACTTCGCGCTGCATCAATCGATCTAAAAATAGCATTCTCATCTGCCTCAGGTGTCTTTGCTAATACATATCCCGATACTTGAGAAGCATGCCCCGGATGACCGATACCGATCCGAAGCCGCATAAAATCTTTTGATCCTAAGAGTGCCATAATACTTTTAAGACCATTATGTCCCCCATGACCGCCCCCTTTTTTAAAGCGCGCAGTTCCGGGCTGTAGATCTAACTCATCATGAACCACCAAGATCTCTTCTGGCAAAATCTTATAAAAAAGTGCCAGTGCTACTACCGATTCCCCACTTTTATTCATAAAAGTTTCCGGCATTAAAAGATGTACCTTTTGTGTACCAAAAAGTTGTTCGCCCACTAATCCTTTAAAACGATTATTGAGCGCTAGGGGGCTATTTCTAATACTATCAATAAACCAAAAACCCGCATTATGGCGGGTTCTTGCATATTGAAGCCCTGGATTACCAAGGCCTACAATCATTTTTATCATACTGAAATACTCAAGTTATGAGAGACAGTGAAGCGATACCCATTAGTGATAATACTAATTAAATATCGCAACGTCTCTAAAATTACTCTTTATCTTCAGCTTCTTCTTCAGCTGCAGCTTCTTCAGTTGCTTCACCCTCTTCTGCATCTGTCTCTTCAGTTGCAACACGAGGTTCAACGATTGCAACAACAGGTTGATCGTTCATTTCATCTTCATTCATGATGTTCACGAATTCAACACCTGGAATAGCAGGAATGTCAGAGATCATGATGTGTTCACCGATATCAAGATCAGCAATATCCACTTGGATTGCATGTGGAAGATCTTTTGGTAAACATGATACTGCAAGTGTTGCTTCATGAAGAAGAACGATACCGCCGTGAACAACACCTTTCGCTTTCTCGTCATTGATTAATTCAACAGGAATATCAACTACGATAGCTTCGTTTGCACGAACGCGGAAGAAGTCTAAATGGGTAATGATTGGCTTGTATGGGTGACGTTGAACATCACGTAAAATTACAGCTTCATCTTTACCATCTACTTTCAATGTTAAAATTGATGTGTAGATATCTGCATGACGGAAGTTTTTTAATACCGCATTGTGATTTAACACTAAGCTTACTGCATCTTTATCTGCACCGTAAACGATTGCAGGAATATTACCTTCGCGACGTAGGCGGCGGCTCGCACCTTTACCCATATCTGAACGAACGGTAGCTTCAAAAATAAAATCTGACATTGGTAACTCCAATAATATATTGTTTAAAATGCGTTACAACCGCGACCAGTTGTAACAGTCAAGCTCGTGATTATACGGCGATTACACTTCATTTGCAATGCTTATCGCTTTTAACCGCAAATTAAGACGTAACTCTTTTCCTCGTTTCCCTCGCTCATCAATCAGTAATGCCCACTCTTCCGGCATTAACTTGAAGCGACGCTTACCATATTCAACCTCTAGCGTATCCTCTTTTGAGATCACCAAAATGCCTACAAGAGAATCCTGTTTTGCTTTAAATTGCGCACCTGGAATCGCGATCAATTGATTACCTTTCCCTTTTGCTAAGACAGGTAACTCTGATAATGGCACCACCAAAAAACGACCTTGCTCACTTACTACAATCGCCCATTGATCGGCAATACTCTCAATTTTACGGGGTGGCAAAAGGGTTGCACCGCCAAGATTAACCGTTACTTTTCCGGCTTTCTGCCGCGTTATAAATTCACTATATTGTGCAATAAAACCATAACCATTTGAAGCAGCTAACAGATAGTGACTATCCTCTTTATCTAAAATGATATGCTCAATTTTGGCATCATCGGCAAGATTAATTCTTGTAGTAATGGGCTCCCCAGCGGTTCTTGCCGTCGGTAATGTATGTGCCGGTGTACTGAACGTTCTTCCGGTACTATCAAAGAGGACTAATTGCTGATTATTACGACCGATGCAAGAGGTAAGATAACCATCGCCCGTTTTGTAATTGAGCGCTTCAGGATCGATATCAAGACTCTTTGCGGCACGCACCCAACCCATTTTAGAGATCACCACCATTACTGGTTCATTCGATACTAATGCCGATTCATCAATCGCTTCAGCGGCTTCTCGCTCCACTACTTTGGACCGGCGATCATCTCCATACTTTTCAGAATCTTCCATCACTTCTCGCTTGATCAGATCATTGATCATCTCAGGGCTTGCAAGATGTGCCAGGATATCATTGAGTTTCGCTCGAAGATCAGATTCTTCTCCTTTGAGCTTCATCTCTTCAAGTTTAGCAAGTTGACGTAATTTAGTTTCTAAAATGTAATCTGCTTGCATCTCGCTTAAATTAAAGCGCGCCATCAATTCTGCTTTTGGCTCATCTTCAAAGCGAATAATTCGAATCACTTCATCAAGATTTAAAAAGGCAATTAGCAAACCTTCTAAGAGATGTAATCGTTTTTCGATCTTATTTTTGTGGAATGTCAAACGCTTAATAACCGTATCTCTACGGAACTCAATCCATTCCAAAAGAATCTGGTTGAGAGATTTCACTTTCGGTTTCAGATCAAGGCCGATCATATTCAGATTCACGCGGAATGATTTTTCAAGCTCGGTCGTAGCAAAGAGATGATTCATGACCATCTCCACATCAACACGATTCGATTTTGGCATCAAGACGATCCGCACCGGCTCATTATGATCAGACTCATCCCGAATATCTTCGATCATTGGCAATTTCTTAGCCTGCATCTGCGCGGCAATATCTTGCTGAATCTTTTCCCCTGAAACTTGATACGGTAATTCATAGATCACAATCGCATCATTCTCGCGGCGATAACGTGCACGCACTTTGACAGAACCACGCCCCTTCTCATAAATAGAGAGTAGCTCCGCTTTAGGCGTAATAATCTCACCGCCTGTAGGATAATCGGGTGCTGGAATAATCTTCGTTAATTGGGCAAGGGATAATGTGGGTTCATCAATGAGTGCACAGACACCTTGTGCGACTTCCCGCAGATTATGAGGGGGAATATCGGTTGCCATCCCTACCGCGATCCCTGTTCCTCCATTTAAGAGGATATTCGGCAAACGTGCTGGTAATAGCTTGGGCTCTTCAAGTGAACCATCGAAATTAGGGATCCATTCAACCGTTCCCTCCCCTAATTCTCGTAATAATGTTTCAGCATATTTAGAGAGTTTTGATTCAGTATAACGCATCGCCGCAAAGGATTTCGGGTTATCTAACGAACCAAAGTTTCCTTGTCCATCCACTAAAGGATAACGATATGAGAAAGGCTGCGCCATTAAGACCATCGCTTCATAACAAGCAATATCGCCATGAGGATGATATTTCCCGAGCACATCTCCGACCGTACGCGCCGATTTTTTGGGCTTAGAGCTGGCATTTAAACCGAGCTCACTCATTGCATAGACAATCCGACGCTGTACTGGCTTCAAGCCATCACCGATATAGGGCAATGCTCGATCCATAATCACATACATAGAATAGTTTAGATAAGCCTCTTCGGCAAATTCAGCCATTGGCCGTACTTCAAAATTGTTATTCGATAACTGACTCATATCTCTCTCATCAATAATCTTTAAAAATACGCAAATAATGCGTGCTCAGTTGCGTAGATATTGTCAAATTGCATCATAAGCAATAAGCTACAAGCTATAAAACAAAAACCCATCTAAATAACTGATTATATAGATGGGTATCTATGATGTGCAATTTTATGCGCGCGCAATAAAAAATGCCTAAAAGATGAATTGTGGCTGATCTTCAAATCCTACTAAACGCTCTAAGTCTCGTTCTAACACTCGCTCTGTGCGGACTTCATTCGCAACTTTAGTAAAAATAGTCACACCCATCGCATTTTCAGGCCCTACTACTGCTAAAATACGCCCCTTTTCATTCAATAGAGCATAGTATTCTTCTGGCATTTCTGGCATAGAACCTGTAAAAATAATCGCATCAAAAGTGCCTAGTTTATTATAGAGCGCTTTGATATCGCCTGTTTGATACTCAATATTGGTAAAACCTAATTCGCGAGTAATGCTTTCAGCAGTGGTGTTAAAGCGTTCAACCAAATCTACGGCAACCACTTCCTTGCCTAAACGTGAAGCACAAGCTGCTAGAAAACCGCTACCGGAGCCCACAATTAATACACGTTCATGATCTTGAATCGCAATCTCTTGCAAAAAACGCCCTTCAAACACAGGGGACAACATCAGATGATTTTCATCAAGCGGAATACGTGCCTCAGAAAATGCAACGGCTTCATACTCTTTCGGTACAAATTGATTACGGGAAACCGTATCAAAAACATCTAATACTCGCTGATTCAAAATGTTCCAAGGTCTTAACATCTGTTGAATCATATTGGTTCGAGCTTGTTGGATTTTCAGTTCGTTATCTAACATTTTTCCACCTTTTCACAGCCTTTTAAAGCAATTGGGTACAATATCTAAATTGGAATGATTGTAACATAATACCACTATTCAAAAATGGGTTGAAATTATTAAACAAGAACTCTTGCAAGGAAATTACAGAAAAACTACACTAACAGAGCACCACTCTCTTATTCTTCAATTTCTAAGGAATAGATACATGTTTACAAACATCTCTTTAAAAGCCTTTGACCCTGCACTTTTTGAAGCTGTGGAGTTAGAAAATCGTCGGCAACAAGATCATATTGAACTCATTGCCTCTGAAAACTACTGCTCCCCTTTAGTAATGCAATTACAAGGTTCACAATTAACCAATAAATACGCAGAGGGGTATCCTAATAAGCGTTATTATGGGGGTTGTGAATATGTTGATATCGCCGAATCTTTAGCAATCGAAAGAGCCAAAGAATTATTTGGTGCAGATTATGCCAATGTGCAACCACATTCAGGCTCTCAAGCCAATGGCGCAGTCTATCTTGCACTCTTAAATCCTGGCGATACTGTCCTCGGAATGAGCCTTGATCACGGTGGCCATTTAACACACGGCGCAAAAGTCAACTTCTCTGGTCGTACTTATAACGCCGTACATTATGGTGTCGATAGTAATGGTTTAATTGATTATGATGAAGTAGAACGTTTAGCGCTCGAACATAAGCCTAAAATGATTGTCGCAGGTTTCTCTGCTTACTCAAAAACTCTCGATTTCCCACGCTTTAGAGAGATTGCCGATAAAGTCGGTGCTTACCTCTTTACCGATATCGCCCACGTTGCAGGTTTAGTAGCCGCAGGTCTTTATCCTAATCCTATCGATTATGCGGATGTTGTGACAACTACCACGCATAAAACTTTACGGGGTCCACGTGGCGGTTTAATCCTCACTAAAAATCGCCCTGAGCTTGAGAAAAAACTCAATTCTGCGATCTTCCCTGGTATCCAAGGTGGCCCATTAATGCACGTCATTGCGGCGAAAGCGGTCTCTTTCTTAGAAGCGCTTCAACCTGAGTTCAAAGAGTATCAACAGCAAGTGATCACTAATGCCAAAACAATGGCCCGTGTGTTCCAATCTCGTGGCTACAAGATCGTGTCAAATGGTACAGATAACCACTTAATGCTCGTAGATTTAATCGATCGTGGTTTAACTGGTAAACAAGCTGATGAAGCATTAGGTCGTGCAAATATCACTGTGAATAAAAACTCAGTGCCGAATGACCCCCAATCCCCATTTGTGACTTCGGGTATTCGTATTGGTACACCGGCAATTACAACACGCGGCTTCAAAGAAGCACAATGTGATCTACTCACCAATTGGATCTGTGATGTGCTCGATAATATCGAGGATGATTCTGTCATTGAGCGTGTCGCTAAAAATGTTGTATCACTTTGTGAAAAATTCCCGGTCTATCCTAATTCTGTCATCTAATAGAGCACTATCAAGGATTACTGTAAAGAATCATTATAAATAAGAGAGTTTGAGAGATCTTAAAACCTCAATTTACAACTTAGACAAAATTTTACACAATAAAGTAACGAGTTAAAAAACCCGCATAACTATCTATATTTATGCGGGTTTTCTTATCTCAATAGATACTAAAAATAGTATACAAAAAAACAATAGGCTATTTTTAAGGAACGAGCTTTCCTTTAACATTAGGTAAAATAAGCGAAACAAAATATAATCGTGATCGATCATTCTTTTCGCCTTATCGACACTCAAGCCTTGTGCTATATCAATCGATGATACAATAGGCATAAGCCTCATAGAGAAACCTATATATACTCTATATCACAATGTATCACTACATATAAATATAGCTATATATAAGCTTAAAGCTCCATAAGGATATGATCAGATCACACTCTATTCGCTTTGATCCCTATTCACTTTCTTTTAATGGATTTCTAATACTAATACGCGTTATGGCTCAACAATCTCATCCATTTGTGCATTTTCTAGGTTTTGTCGGCCGCTCTATTATCGCAATTAGTGTACTATTTGTGATCCTCATCTCTATCGGCAATGCTGTTATCTATATTCAGAGTCAATACCTACATCCCGCGCAAGATGCCGATACCATCTTAATTTTAGGTACGGGCGTTGAGGGCTCTCCCACGATGCCTAATCAACGGTTAAAATCCCGTTTAGATGCGGCGCTCGATTATTGGCGCGCACATCCTAACGCTCAAATTATCTCAACCGGCGGACAGAATCAGCAGACGAATAAGAGTGAAGCTAAGGTAATGCAAGAATATCTTATGGCTAATGGGGTTCCTGAAGCGAAAATTACCCTCGAGGAAGATTCTACCCGCATTGCCCATCAATTTATTAATTCGAGCGCCTTACAACCTTTTGGTAAAAAAGTCGTTGTCGTGACGAATGATTATCAGCTTCCAAGAGCAATGATGCTTGCGAAACGTTCAGGATTAGACAATATCTCCGGCATTGGCGCACCGACACCACAAGATTGGAACTCTCGCTTTCGCGCTTATATTCGTGAACCCTTAGCACTGATTAATGCGTGGTTTTTTGAAAACCCCGTACCAAGAAGAAGCCGCTCCTAATTCAGTGATCTGATTAGAAACGGCGCTGTTATTGAGGTATCGATCTTTCACAGAGACTTTTACTCAATAAACCTCACTTCACAATCCTCGCTTTACAACGTAAGCCTTTCAACGGACGGGCTTCAATCTGTTTAACGGCTACAGAAGCGAGTTCTTTTGCGATAGCAACATAAGATTGAAAGGTAAAACGGGTAATCTGACCGATATCTGCTCCGGCAATGCGTTGATTTGCCGTTAATGCCCCGACAATATCGCCGGCACTCACTTTCGCTTTCTTCCCTTCATTAATCTCTATCGTCACCATCGGGGCTACAAGCGGTTCAATAGTCGATGACAAATCATCACTCGACATTACAGGAATAGATCGTTCTAAATATTTTTCAATCTCAGTGACTCTAAACCCTTTGCCGGCAAGACTCAACATAAAGGCTAAACCACTTTTCCCTGCCCTTCCGGTACGACCAATACGATGAATATAGACTTCAGGATCGAAAGGAATATCGTAGTTAATTACCATCGCCAAATCATCTATATCTAAGCCTCGTGCTGCTACATCCGTTGCCACTAACACTCGGCGACTCTGATTGGTAAACTGTAGTAATACCCGATCCCGCTCACGCTGATCGAGATCACCGTGCAGAGCAATCGCCGAAATATCTTGTTCAATCAGGTATTCCACCAACTCAATCGTCGTTGCAATGGTATTACAGAAAACGACTGTAGATTGCGGTTGATATTGAGATAAAAGACGCGCAGTAACATTCATCTTATCGCGCCCATCGGTTAATTCAATCACCTTCTCCTCAATATCAGGCTTCTCTTCCGTTGTCACCGCTATAGTCACACGCTTAGGATGATGTTGAATACGTTGACTCATTCGCTCAATATCATCCGGAAAGGTGGCCGAAAAGAGCAGTGTCTGCCGTTGAGCGGGGGTATAGCGGATAATCTCTTGCATATCCTCCATAAAGCCCATATCGAGCATTCGATCAGCTTCATCAAGTACCAAGACTTTCACTGCCGAAAGATCAAGCGTCCGGCGCTCAAGATGATCTAATAATCGCCCCGGCGTTCCCACCACAATGTGCGGTGCGTGTTGCCCCATTGAATGAATTTGCTGGCGAATCGGTGTACCGCCACAGATAGCCGAAATCTTTAAGTTCGGTAGATAACGCCCTAACCGGCGAAGTTCTTGACTTACCTGATCTGCTAATTCTCGTGTCGGACAGATCACAAGGGATTGTGTCTCTAATCGTTCCACATTGATTTTAGCTAATAAACCAATACCAAAAGCCGCCGTTTTACCGCTCCCGGTCTGTGCTTGTGCGATCAGATCTTTACCCTGTAAGACGATCGGTAATGCGGCCGCTTGAACCGGTGTCATTGCATCATAGTGTAATGATGCTAAATTTTGTAATTGCGCTTTTGAGATCGGTAGTTGGCTAAAAGCCATAGATGAAGCTGACTGTGACAAAGTAAATCCTTCCTAAAATAAAACACCACAAAAAAAGTGGTAACTTCCATTAGTATACCACTCTTCTATCTAGATCCTGATGAACGATTGCAAGGAATCTAAGTTGTCAATACTTAGTCGATACCTAGTCGATATTTCAGAAAGTATCTTATAGTAATATCGGTTCAAAATAAGCTTATTAAAATGCCGGCTTATCGGTTGTAAAAAGAGAGGTCACTATTCTATCCGGCATCTTGTAAGTGTTATTGAGTACGGTTTATGTTCTTTTAAAATCCCGCAATAGCTGTTTAAAAACCACTTTTCTTAAACCAAGTTTACTATGCTATACAACAATCTTAAGGCCGGTTTTCCCAAGCTTGCGGTAAAATAAAACCATCATAGAGTGGATTATTCTTAATATAAGCTTCAAATTCAGGGGATTCATAGGCTGCTTTCACTGCTTTAGCCCAAGGTTTATCTTGATCTTCGCTACGAATAGAGACCATCACAACGTGCTGTATCGGTGTTTTTTCGACAACCAAGGCATCATTCATTTTAAGGCCGGCATTGGCCACATAATTCCCATTAATCACCGCAAAATCCACATCCTCTAATACGCGAAGCCCTTGTGCCGGATCGATTTCAATCACTTTAATACCATTCCGCGATTCGATATCTCGCACACTAAAGCGGGACACATCCTCATTATGCACTGTAACCCAACCTACCGATTCTAAAATACGGGCAGCACGCTCGGCATTCACCGGGTCATTAGGAATCGCAACGGTCATCCCCGGACGTACATCCGCTAATGATTGATGTTTCACCGAGCGAAGTGTTTGTGGGGCGCTTGCCGTATCTGCAAGTTTCACCATCTCCATATTCAGCTCCCGATTCATCTCTTCCATATAAGCAATACTCTGATGACCGGCGAGGTTGATCGCCCCCTCTTTCAAAGCAGGATTGATCTGTAAATTTTGCGATAGTACTTTAACCTCAACTTCAAACCCTTCTCGCTCAAGAATCGGGCGAATACCCTCTTCAAATTGCACCACATACGTTGAGGGACCAAAGCCGGCAATGACCTTTTTATCATTCTCCTCTTTTGCCCCACAGGCGACTAATAGCCCTGATAGCGCAACAATCGATAAAGTCTTCACTGATAATAATGAATACCAAGATTGCCCTTTTTGACGTTCCCCCCTATTCTCGCACGACCCACGTTTTTCCCTTTTCACGCCTGTGATACCCGCAACTTTCGTGATCTTTGCTATTTTCCTAATCATCATTCTCTCTCCATTCCCTCGATTTTAGAGCGTTTCATTTTTAGAATATTGTACTTTTAAAGCGTTAATACCGATTTTGCCAATTGGGTATACACCATATCTTCCATCGGCGGATTATGTAGTCCTGCTCGCACATCTCGATAAGCTCGAGAGAGCGGATGTTTTTGCGATAAGCTGCGCGCACCCACGATTCTCATTGCCAAATCAACCACCGAAAGTGCTTGATTCACAATAGCGACTTTCACTGCGCCTAATTCATCGCCCATTTCGAGGCGCTCTGCTTCCGAGGCTTGATCCCATTTACGGGCAACGCCGAAGAGTAGATATTCCATCTCTAATAGTTTGACGCGAATCTGACCAATTTTCTGCTGAACAGTGGGGAATTGCCCAACAGTACCGCCTTTCATTGCATTCGATGAGTAACTATTGGCAAAATTTACGGCTTCCTCAAAAGCACCTTTTGAAATTCCAAAATAGACCGCCGGAATATGCAATAACCAACCTTGTGGCACTTTTTTCCCCGGCGTTAAATATTGTGCAAGATCTTCAGGACGCAGTTTTACCTTATCTAATAGAAGATCGTGACTGCCAGTTGCACTCATTGCAATAGAATCCCAAGTCTCTTCGATAGAGACACCAGGAAGATCTCGTTTTACTAGAAAGCTTCCGACCTGCTCTGAACCCTCAATACCGGCACTCACCGCAATATAATCGAGTACCGGTGAGAGTGTCGTAAACGTTTTACGGCCAGTTAACACCCAACCATCAGCCACTTTTACAGCGGTTGTTTCAGGACGGCCACCTCGTGTAGGGCTTCCGGTTGCCGGTTCTGAAGCAGCATTATTAATCAAAGCGCCTTTTGCAATCACATCGGCGGCAAATTCCCGATAGAGTGCGTTATCCCACGCATCTGTTTCCCCTAAGTTCTTGCTAATGCCCATATGCCACCCAATCGCCAATCCTGTAGAACCATCATTTTTGGCAATTTCAGCTTGTAAGCGTAGCATCTCTTCTAAAGAGATACCCGCACCACCTAGCGCTTTAGGGATCGTTAATGCCGGAAAATTAACCGCCCGTAAATCCGCATAATTCTCCATAGGGAAAGTACCGGCAATATCGTGTTGATAAGCGCGCTCTTTAAACTTTGCGGCTAACGCTTGAATAGTGGCAAGGCGGGTTTCTGGGCTCTCTTTGACTAGATCGATCACAAAAGACATACATTTCTCCAAGGTAAAAAAGCTACTACACGCTAAAAAGCGCATATTAAATAGCGGTAAAAGGGTAGGAAGAAAAGGTAAAGAAGAGAGGAAAATTAATGTTGTCCGCGACTAAACGCCTTACGAAGTAAAATCCATTTCGCTACGGTTTCCTATACTTCCTTATATAGGTTAGTCACCATTAATTTTCCCCAAATATAAATGGGGAATCACGATATTGCCGATACTCGATTGATGCCAAATCTCAAAATTAAGTGCAAGATCAATATCGTGATAGATTCAATTATTATTTCTGTTTAGATTGTTTCTATTTAGTGATAGCGTTTCGCGAGGAAATTCCCTAATGATTGAATCGCTTGAACAATCACGATTAAGAGTACGACTGTATAGAACATCGCCACGCTATCGAATCTCTGATAACCGTAATTAAGCGCTAAATCCCCGATACCGCCACCGCCGACAGCACCCGCCATCGCCGTTGCTCCGACTAAACCAATCGTTGCCGTTGTAAAGTTGAGAATGAGTGAACCTCGCGCTTCCGGCAA
The DNA here is from genome assembly GCF_003121845.1 of Ignatzschineria ureiclastica. Taxonomy (GTDB): domain Bacteria; phylum Pseudomonadota; class Gammaproteobacteria; order Cardiobacteriales; family Wohlfahrtiimonadaceae; genus Ignatzschineria; species Ignatzschineria ureiclastica. The sequence continues at coordinate 168,492 of NZ_QEWQ01000001.1, forward strand.
TAAGAATTTCCAAATCAATTGGAAAGTAGATGCGCCCATTGAATCCGCAGCTTCCACAATCCCGTGATCAACTTCTAAGAGAGAACTCTCTACTAAGCGACCGATAAACGGGGAAATATAGATAATCAGTGGCACAATCGCCGCTGCAGTTCCGATTGAAGTACCTACGACCATTCGAGTAAAAGGAATAATCGCCACCATTAGAATAATAAAGGGTAATGAACGAACGATATTCACAACTGTATTGAGAACTTTATAAAATACCGGCGAAGCGTGGATGCCACTCGGTCGTGTTAAAACCAAAGTAATCCCAATAATCGAACCTAGTATCGTTCCGATTACAAGGGAAACGCCTACCATCACAAAGGTTTCCCAACCGGCTTGTAAAAATTGTTCTAATGTTACCTGTGTTTTAAATGTTTCTGTATACCATTGCCACATAATCTATGCATCCTTTCTCAAACAGTCAAAATTTAACGCTTTTTCCGTTACATTAATACAATGTTTTGTCCCTTCTGGTGTCACTCGTACACCGTGAGAACGAAGAAATGCAATTGCTTTCGTCACTTTATCAGGCTCCCCTTTCATCTGTACGAAAGTACTGCCTAAAATCTGCCCATCAATTTCGATCATATTGGCAAAGAGGATATTAATCACCACTTCCCCTTGCAAAATAAGCGCATTGATCACCGGCTCTTGCGCTGAGCGTTCTAAGAACTCAAAGCGGTAGATATCTGTTAATGTGGGATCATCGAGTTTCGCAAGCACACGCTCCGGGATAGAATCTCCAATGACTGTACGCACAAAGCTCTTCGTCGTTGGATGTTGTGGATTCCCAAAAACTTCCACTGTCGGGCCGGTTTCAATCACTTGCCCTTGCTCCATCACCGCCACTTTATTGCAGAGATATTCCACCACTTCCATCTGATGTGTCACCATCATAATAGTAATTCCCTGCTCTTCATTGATCTTTTTCAGAAGATCTAAGATCGAGATCGTGGTTTGTGGATCAAGCGCCGATGTTGCTTCGTCACAAAGTAGAATCTGTGGGCTATTAGCCAATGCGCGGGCAATCCCTATCCGCTGTTTCTGTCCACCAGATAACTCTCGGGGATAGGAATCTTTTTTATCGGGTAATTCTACAAATTGTAGCAACTCATCGACTCGTTTATTGATCGCTGATTTTGAAAGCTCTCCGCTTAACACTAGAGGCATTGCAATATTCTCTGCCACTGTTTTGGTTTCTAGCAAATTAAAGTGCTGGAAAATCATACCGATATTGCGTTTTGCCATACGAAGCTCTTTCTTGCTATAGGTTGCGAGATCTTGCCCATTGACAATCACGCGCCCGCTCGTAGGGCTTTCAATATCATTGACTAAGCGAATCAAGGTACTTTTACCGGCGCCACTATAGCCGATGACACCAAAAATATCGCCCTCAGCAATCTGTAGCGATACATCTTTAAGCGCTTCTGTTTCTACGCCATTACGCAGATAGGTTTTATAAATATGTTCAAACTGAATCACGGGATTACTCCATCTATTCCATTACTTCACTGTTACTCACTATACAAAAATTATCATTTGACGCTTTACTATCTCACATTTTATGGAATTCTGCCCTGCACATATTTAATACGCTATCTCGTTGATGATTCATCACTATTTTTCCCTACAATACTGTTCACTTAGATTACTTCCCTAATCTCAATCAATCATCTATTCAAATGTTGATCAGTTTATGACTACTAATAAAACATACTTAACATATAAAAACAATATACTTTTAAAATTTTTTCAATGAAAAAGAGAAATCATCTCCCAGCGATGTAATTACTCTTCTTAGTTGTTTCAAATAAACGGCCAACAAAAAAGCTCTAAAACCATCTTTAGAGCTTCTATTATTAATGATGAGGATATCAACTATCGCCGGTAGGCTTTGAGTACCGCCGGAATTTGATTGATTCGATCGAGTAATCGACTCAACTGATCAACGTGTTTAATCTCCAGCGTGAAACTAATGGAACGGGTATCATCGCTCTCTTGCTTCATATCCATATTGGTAATCTTCAGATGTTCTGCTGATACCAATTGGCTGATCTCTTGCAGTAAGTCCACATTTGCATAAGCGGTAACGTGAATATCAGCTTCTACCAAACGCTCATCACTTGTTCCCCAGTCCACATCAATGCCTCGTTCTGGATTCTGCTCAAGCATATTTTGATAGTTAACACAATTAAGCCGATGAATCGTCACGCCCCGATTGATCGTGATATAACCCCCAATGAGATCCGGCGGTGCAGGTTTACAGCAAGTCGCAATGGTTGTTAATAATTTCCCCATTCCTTTCACTTGAATACCGCTCGGCGCTTTTTTACTCTGAGGACGCACCATCAATTCAGGGTCAAAGTTATTTTTAGGCTTCTCTCCCGGTAAACGAGCAATCAGTTGCGCCATTGTAATATCGCCGGCCCCCACTTGCGCATAGAGATCATTAACGCCGGTACAATGAAGTTTTCCGGCAAGGCGTTTAAGCTCCTCTTCTGAAAGCCGAATATTCAGACGAGAGAATTCTTTCTCTACCATCTGCTTACCGGCTTGTAGATTGCTCTCCATCTCTTGCGCTCTAAACCACGCCCGAATCTTAGAGCGAGTACGGCTAGAACCTGTATAGCCTAGATGAGGCGACATCCAATCTCGACTAGGGTTCGGCACTTTTCCGGTTAAAATCTCCACCACATCTCGATTTTGCAGAACATAAGTGAGCGGTACAATCGCACCATTGACTTTCGCGCCTCGACAACGATTCCCTAAACCTGTGTGAATTTTATAGGCAAAATCAAGCGGTGTAGAGCCGGCAATAAGTTCAATCGGCTCACCCGCCGGTGTCATTACATAGACATTTTCATTGAAGATCGACTCTTCTGTAATGAGCTCTTCGCCCTCTTCTAGCACGCGATTAAGATGATCCCGTAACCAATTTAAGTCCGCTTGATCAATAGAAGTACCGCGACCCTCTTTATATTTCCAATGGGCAGCAACCCCCATCTCTGCATCTTGGTGCATTTTATGAGTTCGAATTTGCACCTCTAAAGTTCGATCCTCCGGCGCTAGTACAACGGTATGCAGTGACTGATAACCGTTGGGCTTAGGATTCGCAATATAATCATCAAATTCTCGCGGAATCGGCACCCACAATTCGTGAATCATTCCTAAAACGGCATAGCAATCCGCCGTACTCTCCACTAAAATCCGCACTGCACGAATATCATAGAGCTGTTCAAAGGCGAGATTTTTCTGACGCATTTTACGGGCGATACTATAGATATGTTTTACCCTGCCTGTGACTTGCGCTTCAATCTTATGATCTTGAAGCAATGCTTCTAATCGACCAATCACACTTTGAATATACGCTTCTCGAACACTACGCTTGCCATCTAGCTTAGAAGCAATTTCTCGATACAATTCTGGCTCTAAGAAACGAAAAGCATAATCCTCAAGCTCCCATTTGATCCCGGATAACCCTAAACGGTTCGCAATCGGTGCAAAAATGGTATTGGTATTTTGTGCAATCGCCCGCTGCTTCTCTTCTTGAGAATCCCGAGCATTACGCATAATAATCACTTGATAAGCAAGCATTACCACAATCACGCGCACATCTTCCGCAAAGGCTAAGAACATTTTACGCAAGGTTTCTGGAGATTTTTCGTGCGAGATCGTACCGGAGGTTAATTGATTCACGACCGCTAAATATTGGATAAATTTGCGAGTTGATTCAGGCTGCGCCTCAACGGGTGCGCCGACAATAAAGAGAATAGTCGCCACTTGAGGCAAGGCTTCAATATCTAATTTCTCTAGATAGTAAGCTGTTTCAAGGGCAATCTTAAAGAGTGGATGATCCTGAAACGCCATACACGCTTCAAAATACTCCGGCTTCCAAGAAGATTTTTTGCTCTCTAGCCACTCAAGAAGAGCGGTCAATGTAATTGATTTTGACACCTCTACTTCTCCATATTACTGATCATTTTACCCATCGAAAAATAGTAAGCAATTAGCCCATCTAACGCAATCACTCATTTTCTAAAGTGCAATTATTAAATTGATATCCCTATATATTTTACTCAATAACACGTGACAAGTCGCGTCTACCAGTCGCTACCGAACCACTTTAGCTGCTATGTTAGACTCTAATATTACACTATTATCCTCTTACAGTTGCTAGCAATTTATTAAAAATCTTATTACTTAGATTAGTAGTTTTAGGAATGATCTTTGAAAAGAGCTATTTATTGTAGCTATTTTGTAGTATTAATCAATGAATCCGGTCAAGAGCTTATCAATTATATTTGTCTAAATAGTATTCAATTAGTGTTTAATCGATGACGCCAATAATCTATTCCTATTGTATTCTGAAACTGAAAGAGTATAAGTCCTCTGAAGTATCCCCTTGTTCAATCGCCCGATATTAAGAAGTGATTGAATTAAATCAAATAATATTATATTTTATATGTGAAATTTTATTTTTTATGTTTTATATATTTTATATTTAATAAAAAAATAAATAATAAACAGTAAATACAGAAATCTGAGTGATAAAATATCAATAGCCGTTACAATATCAGATAGCTTTAACTTGTTTCGCTATTATTTTATCTCTCCCTATCGATTTAATAATTACAAAGGAACCTTACAATGTTTAAACTTGTGATTCATATTAGCGACAAAAATCTATGGCAAAATGCGATTAATAATGCCCATAATACAATCAAAGCCTTACACGGCTCTTTTGATATTCGCGTGATTGCCAATGGTAATGCAGTACAAGGTTATTTAGATCCTGAAATCCGTCAAAAAATTACCGACATTAGTCACCCGAACTTACAATTTATTGCCTGTAACAACTCACTTGTTGGGCAAAATATCACGAAAGAAGCGCTCAATCCCGCCGATGCTAAAGTCACCAATATCCATATTGTGCCAGTTGCGATTATTGCCATCGTAGAAGCACAACACGAGGGCTTCGGTTATATCAAACCATAATAATAGAAAGTATCAAGGTATCATTGATGATCTCTCTCGCTATAATAGAGAGAAAACAAGAGAGCAGGAAGTTCCTCGCTCTCTGTTCTATTGTTACAATATCACTACAAAATCGCAATGATTTCCATAGAGTTGACGGATTATGGGATATTTTAATTAGTTGATTCTGATGCAACCTCAAGAATAACAATGCAACTTTCCGGTATTTTATCGCTCTCACTGTATTCGATCTTGCGATTCATTAAAGCGGCACGCTGTTGCATCTCACTCAGCGTTGTGGCATCCACTACTCCATTGAGAGAGTCGAGATTTTCCCAAGGGATATGGCGAAAACGTATATTGAAGCCGGCGATGCTGACCCCGTAAATACGCGCATAATCTTGATGAAATTGTGGAATCGGATTTTGCCCGACCACCTCTTCAATCAGAGAGTATAACTGCCCTTGCGTCATTGATGTTGTTGCTGATTTTGATGTCGTGGATTCTGGTATCGTGGATTCTGGTATCGTAGATTCTTCTGAGCTTGAATTCTCTTTGATGACAGCCGTTTTTGCATCACAACTCCATAACAAAGGCCACTTTTGCGGCGGATCGACAGCAAAGGTACTCGTGGCGCTCATAATGGCATCCGCAAAGGGAATATATGGCTTAATGCAATAGATCGGCGTACCATCAATCAGATCAAGCCCTGATACTGTCAATGTCATCGCTTGATAATCTACTGATTCCAATTTAACAGCCGACAACCCTAAGCCATTCGGACGAAAAGAACTTCTTGTGGCAAATACCCCCATCCGCTCATTGCCCCCTAACCGCTGTGGCCTCACTTTTGCTTTGCCATTCCACTGATTTTGATGAAAACCAAATGTGAGCCAAAGATGAGAATAGTGCTCTATCCCTTCAATATAGTGAGGATGATTATACGGCGGTAAAAATCGAATGATGCCCTCTGCAGAGGGGGCAATTCCCGCTTGTCTGGGTACCCCAAATTTCTCCGGAAAACAGCTCTCTACAAGCGCAATAGCTTCAATCTCCCGGCGATAATGAGGATTCTCACGCAATGAATCTTCCATCTTATGCATTCGCTAAACCATAATCCGCTAATAAGGCTAAGAATGTGGCTTCATCGACAATAGTTACGCCCAATTTCTCCGCTTGAGTGAGCTTGCTCCCGGCCTTTTCACCGGCAAGTAGTTTAGTCGTAGATTTTGACACACTGCCGGTGACTTTCGCCCCAAGACTTAAGAGTTTCTCTTTTGCCTCATTACGATCATAATGACTTAACGTCCCGGTAATCACCCACGTTTCACCTAAGAGCGGTAATTCGCTACGACCATTCTCTGTTTCTTGGATCGGTGCAGGATATTGAATCTCAATACCGGCATTTAATAGCGCCTGCACCAATTCCCGATGATGTGGCAGCGCAAAAAATTCGACAATACGCTTAGCAACCACAGGTCCAATATCAGCTAACTGCATCAATGTGATCTCATCTGTGGCCATTAGCTCAGATAATGAGGGAAAGTGTTGTGCTAAGGTTCGAGCAGTTGCTTCCCCCACTTCTCGAATACCAAGCGCATAGATAAAGCGGGCAAAAGGGGGATTTTTACTCCCTTCGATACTCTCGAGCATCTTTTCAGCCGAACGCTCCCCCATTCGAGGAAGTTCCAATAATCGCTCTTTACGCAGATGATAGAGATCTGCGATTGAATCGATCACTTTCTCTTTGAGTAAAATCTCAAGCCATTTCCCCCCGACACCATCAATATCCATTGCCCCGCGAGAAACAAAGTGTTTTAATCCCTCTAACTTCTGCGCATCACAGGTTAGCCCACCACTGCAGCGGGCAATCGCTTCCCCTTCTAACCGAATAATCGGCGAGCCACATATTGGGCATTCTGTGGGGAAGATAATCTCTCTTACACACTCAGGATTACGATCTTCAATCACAACGCGTGTCACTTTAGGAATCACATCGCCGGCACGATGAATCATCACTTCATCATTAATCATTACCCCTAAACGGGCGATCTCATCTTGATTATGAAGCGTGGCATTCGATACTACAACACCGCCCACTTCCACCGGCTCTAAACGTGCCACCGGCGTAATCGCTCCAGTTCGTCCCACTTGAAAATCCACATCTAACAATCGCGTTCTCGCTTCCATTGCCGGAAATTTTACAGCAATCGCAAAACGGGGGGAACGAGAGACAAATCCCAAGCGTTCTTGTAGTTGTAATGAATCGACTTTAATCACCACGCCATCAATTTCAAAGGGTAGCGAATCCCGCTCTGCTTCAATTTTTTGATAATAAGCAACAAGATCTTGGAAATGATCGATTTTCTCATTGAGCTGAGAAATAGGAATCCCTAATGTATGAACATATTCTAACCAAGCAGAATGTTGTTCAATGGGTGCCACAGATTCAGGAACCTCTTCAAATAATCCAATCCCATAACAGTAGAAACTCAATTCGCGACTTGCTGTAATTTTTGAGTCAAGTTGACGTAGCGACCCTGCGGCAGCATTACGCGGATTAGCAAAGGGTTTTAAGCCTCTTTTCAGCTGTTGAGTATTGATCTTTTCAAAGACAGATTTACGCATAAAGACTTCGCCGCGAATTTCAAGCCTTGCCGGAAAAGGTGCTGTTAATTGATGTGGCAGTGCTCGAATAGTACGAATATTCTCGGTAATATCTTCCCCTACAACGCCATCTCCGCGGGTAGCCGCTTGCACTAAACGACCATTTTCATACAAAATACTCACCGCTAAACCATCTAATTTAGGCTCCGCATAGTAATCAACTTGCGTAATATTCCCCAACCGCTCTAACACTCGTTGATGAAAGCTTAACAAATCCTCAGCATTAAACGCATTATCGAGAGAGAGCATCGGTTTTTCGTGACGAACTTCTGTAAAGCCCGTTAAAATTTTTCCGCCCACTTTTTCTGTTGGGCTGTTGGGATCTTTATATTGCGGATACTCCGCTTCAAGCTTCTTCAATTCTTGAAAAAGCGCATCAAATTCGTGATCTGGAATAAGTGTCTCATCAAGCACGTGATAGTTATAATTGAGCCGATTAATCGTTTCTACTAAAGTATCCATCTGCTCTTTGATTGCTTCACTCATACGTTTTACTCCATCTTTCATTACAATGCTTATCATACCGACACTTTTTTGCTATCAAGCTTGATCAAAACACCACAAAAAAAGTGCTATCAAATAATAGCACTTTTTCTTACGCTTCTCTTTGCTTCTTCTTGGCTTTTATGACTTTTTACACATCAATCAACAATCAATCTATAAACCGAAGAATAGCAATAAAATGTTAATCCATTAACTCTTACGCGCCTCATAGGCCTCATAAGCACGCTCCCACTCTTCACTATCAATCTTGTTGATTTTATGAAAGAGCGCAATGAGATCATCATTACTCATTGGGCGTTGCTGTGCATCTAAGATCGTTCCCCCCAATGTTGAATGGAAATGGTGAATGCCCGCTAATAACTGTTCAATGGTACTGATATCGGGATCAGGCCCTGGGATTTTTGAGAAGAAGATCAAGCCCGGCGTTGTATCATCTAGATGATGACGCACTAAATTCTCATCAAAGGTACCATCGCCTAATAGATGAGCAATGCTATACATCGGCTCATCACCATAATGCGTCGTTGTTAAAAGCTGAATAAATCCACCATTTTCTACTCGAAGATCTAATTCGTGCGCGACAGAGAGCACCTCTTTAAAAGTAAAAGGTTGTTCAGGCGCGGCACTTAAAATCAATGCCACCGTATCCACTGAAGCGGGACGCATTAAATTACCATCATCACTAAAGACTTCGATTTCAGGCCGTTTATTACGGAAGAAACCGCCAATCTTTTGCCAAAAACCTTTCTCTTCTTGCTCATTGTCATCGAGTAAAATATCCTCGATTGTCTCTTCATCAAGTGCATTATCAGCCGTTAAAGTCGGTTCTTTGATGCTACTGTCTGTGGTTCTAGGCTCTGTCATAGTGGACGTTGCTATCGTTGGTTCCGCAGTTTTAGAGGGTCTTTTGAGAAGATCTGCCGAATTCAATTTTTTCGGCGGTTCATTATCATTTTTGATTGATCGTTCTTCCGTCACTTTCTCTTCTTTAGGATAATAGGCAAGATCCTCGTGCTGAATTTCGCCTAATCCAGAAAATGTTGATTGATCTACCGCCTCTTTCTGCTGATCCGCATTGCCCGATTGAACGTTTGCCTCAGCACCGTCAGCAAACATACTATTAAGATCAGGTTCAACCTTATCAGCAACTTCTTCTTGAGTGTTATTTCGGCGCTCTAGACGCATCCAGAGAATGACGCCCACGATCAAAAAAAGTATGATTAATATATATAGCATCGTCATAATAATTCTGTATTCCTATACACCTATCTGTAATAGTCAACAATAAAGGGTAATCGATCAGGATCAATCAATAGCGGCAAAATCTACCTAATATCTATAAATAGGCAGATTATCTTCCTAATATTACCCTATTTTTCATTTTTTTACCGCTTACGATCATTTTATTTCTCTATTTTCAATGGAACCCACCACCGTTTTCGTCACGCGATCATAGAGTGAACGCCGATAGAGAGGATCACGAAGCGCAATAAACATCGTCATTGCAAAGAGAAAAATACCAATCACAGGAATATAAGAGAGCACTTGTAATCCCAAAAAGAAAAATATTGTTCTTAACACCACTGTATTCCAACGAAGTACCGAACCCGTTACTAAGCTATAAATACGAATACGAAAGAGTTTCTTTCCAAGCGTTGCGCCATAAAAACGCTCTTGCAATACAAAGTAAGCTAAATAAGTAATCACATACCAAGGTGCAAGCGACATCACAATCTGATTCAATGCATCGATCATATCCGGATTATTGAGCATCGTTTCTAATGAACCATTGCTCTCATTCAAAAGCCCTAAATAGCGTTCAAAAATATTGCCATCCACAAGACCAAGCATAATAAGCAGATTTAAAACAACAATCTGAAACACAAAGGATAGAATCACAAAATCGATAATAAATGCGCCTAAACGCTTTAAGAGGCTCGCCGGACGAAAATCTTTTAATTCTTGAGGAATAAGGGCAAGATTCAGCTGCGATAATGTCTGCTGTAGCTTTTCTAACGTCATCTCTCCCGATTGATTATGCTTGAGCATCTCTTCTAACTCGCGGCGTGCTTTCTCATTAGGATCTATATTTTCATCCTGATTGTGAGAATTTGCTGAAGCTTCTTGAGTGGTTGATTGTTCTGATGATTGTTCCGGCGATTGTTTTGATATCGATGTCGCTGTATCAGATCTCGCTTGATCATTCGCAGAAGCGTTAACGCTTGTCGCTCTATTTTCAGCATTGAGCGAGGCATCTTCTACAGGAGAAACGTCAGCATCTGAAAGCGATTCAATGTGAACTACCATCCCTTGCTGCCGGAAATAACCTTCTAGTTGCAAGGCTTCTTGATAAGTAGCCTCTTCTCGTAGATTCACGCCGCCCGGCACGAACCAACGAGCGATATTATCCGGTGCTTGATTGTAAGCTTTCGCAACGGCAAGAATCACACTCTCTTTGCTATAACCTGGTAATAATTCGCCCTTAAAACGGACGCGATATACTCTCTCTTCTCTTTGATTCTGCATTATTTTCTATCCATCTTTTTGCTGATGATATTTGATCAATTGTGCATTACAACTAATCTTGTTAATCTCTCTATATATTTTTCTCGTCTATTTATTCTATTCTGTTTTTTCTATTCTGTTTGATACTTCTGAATACCAAAACACACCATCTAAGCGTCATTGCCCCAACGAGTCATTAATTGATGCTCAATCGCTAGCTGATCCAAAATCCGCGCCACCATAAAATCAATCATATCTTCTACGGTTTGAGGCTTATGATAAAACCCAGGATTCGCCGGAATAATCTGCACGCCTAATTGACTTAACTTTAACATATTTTCTAAATGAATTTGATTGAATGGCGTTTCTCGTACCACCAATAACAATGGCCGGCGCTCTTTAATCATCACATCGGCGCTGCGCTCCATAAGATTATTAGATTGCCCAGTCGCTACCGCCGCTAACATTCCCATTGAGCAAGGACAGATCACCATCGCCCCTGAGCAGTTAGAGCCTGATGCCATCGGCGCACACCAATCTTTCTCGCTATAAACAGTCAATAACTCTGAATCTGTTAACGAAAACATCTCCATCAGACGACGCTTTTGCGCCTTCACTTGACTACCTAGATGAATATCCATCTCAAGTGCAAGCACCATTAACGCTGCTTGAGTCAACAGCACATTCACAGGAAAACCTTGCTGTGTTAAAACCTCTATCAATCGTAAGCCATATTGAGCACCCGATGCCCCTGACAATGCGACCGTAATACGATCTCGCTCCCGATAGGGTGCTGTGGGTATCGCTCTGATATTTATACTAGCCATATCATTTCCTTATTTTTACACTATTGCATTATTATTCTATTGCATTAGCTATCTATCGAATCCTATAAAAAAGCGCCCTATGAAACAATCCATAGAACGCTTCTGCTGATTCTAGTATTAATCAATGAATACTACTTAACGCTCATATTCCGACTTAACATAATCTATTTAAACAGTACTTATGATAAGTATGGCCTGTTATCAATTAAGCATCTAAGGGTTTCTCTTCTTCCGGCGCGCAGAGATCGAAATCGATATCTGGTTCACTAAAGAGATAACGCTTACCACAGAATTCACAATCTACATAAACCGTACCATCCTGCTCATCCAGTAACTCGTGTAATTCTGTTGCACCTAAATGATAGAGCATTGAGAGTGATCGTTCTTTAGAACAGTTACACTCAAAGTGAAAGCTCTCGGGCTCAAATACGCGCGCTCTTAACGTTTCATCAGTCTCATAAAGACGATATAGTAATTCATTTGTCGAAAGCGTTAATAGCTCTTCCGGCGTTGCGGTTTCGGCTAATAAAATTGCCCGATTAAAGAGATCTTCATCGTGAATTTCCCCCGGTAAACGTTGAATCAATAAGCCGGCAACAGCTTGATCGGATGTGGCTAAGAATAACCGAGTCGGTAACTGCTCCGAACTTTCGAAATAATGCTCAATCACTTTAGCAATCGAACCTTCTGAGAGCGAAATAATCCCTTGATAAGGTTGTTTAAAATGATTCGCATCAATCGTAATCACCACATGGCCTTCACCACAGAGATCTTTAAGTCCTTCTAACCCTGTGACATCCCCATCTATTTTCGCAGTTGCTCGTAATCCATGAAGATGATTGACCTGAACAACTAATAAACTCACAGGACCATTACCTTGAATTTGAACCGTTAAGCGGCCCTCGATCTTGATCGTTGCCCCTAAAAGTGCCGTTGTGGCGATGAGTTCCCCTAATAATTTAGCCACATTTTCAGGGTAATTACGGCGCAGCAAGTGCTCACGCCAAGTATGCTCTAAAAGCACACGCTCGCCACGAATCGGTAGCTGATCGAAAATAAATCGATCTAAATGATCTACCGTTTTATCTTTACTATTAATCATGAGGTTCCTCTCCTATTTCATCTGTGTCTGCTTCAATACGTTTTACATTCACCATTAAGATGCGTTTATCATCCACATCCACAACTGTAAAACGGAAGCCTTCGATATCTAAGGAATCCCCTTTTTCCGGCAGACTATCAAACATATCTACCATCATGCCACCGAGCGAACTATAATCCCCATCTTCATCCACTAGTCCGCGAATATTCAGAGTATGTTCCACGAGTAACAGATCGCATCCTGCATCGATATTCCATTCATCATCCGAGACCTTCTCTACCGAAAGTCTCTCATCTTCATCGGGGAATTCGCCGGCAATTGCCTCAAAGACATCTAGTAATGTAATCACCCCTTGAACACCGCCAAAGTCATCGGTTACCACCACTAAATGTGCTTTACTATCACGGAAGATATCCATCATTTTCAATACGCTTGTAGAGCGATGAGAGAATATAACAGGTTTGACACTCTTCTCTTGAATCGCCCCAAACGCGATGAGATCCATAACGATATCTTTTGAACGGGCAACACCTTTGACATTATCGAGGGTTCCATCACATATCGGAAATTGATTATGGGGATTCTGCTCCATGCTTTCAAGCAGCTTCTCTTTAGAATCTTGAATGTTGATCCAAGAGATATCATTCCTCGGCGTCATAATTGAACGAATAGTGCGCTCTCCAAGTGTTAAGACACCACTAACCATATTGCGTTCATCTTCCCCAAAGAGCACAGGTTGCTCCTCTTTCTTATCTTCCCCTTCCTCATCATCAGAAGGTTCATCGGGTTGATTACCGAGCATTCTTAATACCATATTCGCGGTGCGTTCTCTTCGCGAGTATTGATTATAAACAGTTTGCTGTTTCCGCGAGATCAGCTGATTAATAATCTCAATAAAGATTGAGAAACCTATCGCTGCGTAGATATAGCCTTTTGGAATTTCAAAGCCAAAGCCTTCGACAACTAGCGTTAAACCGATCATCAAAAGAAAACTTAAACAGAGCACAACGACAGTGGGATGACGGTGAACGAAGATCGTCAGCGCCCGCGCTGCGAACATCATCATTCCCATAGAGAGTGTCACCGCAAGAATCATCACCCATAAATGTTTTGCAATACTCGTTGCAGTAATGACTGCATCAAATGAGAAGACCGCATCAAGTACGATAATTTGTGCGACAATCGGCCAAAATTTCGCATAAGATTTTGATTTACTGGTAAGCTCTACTTCCCCCTCAATCCGTTCATGGAGTTCTCTTGTTGCTTTTTGAATCAAGAAAAATCCACCAAGAATCATTATAATGTCTCGGAAGGAGAATGGATGCCCAAATATAGGATCGGTAAAGAGCGGTTCTTTGAGTGTAATAAGCCATGACATTAACGATAGCAGACCAATCCGCATAATAAGTGCTAAGGACAAACCGACGACCCGAGCTCTATTTCGTTGATGAGGTGGAAGTTTATTGGCTAAAATAGCGATGAAGATAAGGTTATCAATCCCCAAAACCACTTCAAGCAGTAAAAGTATAACAAGTGATACCCAAACTGATGGATCCATTAAAGATCCCAAAAATACTTCCATGATTCTCCTTCTAAGAATGTATGGTATATGAAGTAAAATAGAATGACCCATTTTACACGATATTTTCAAGAAATATAACAGATAAAGAAGTAAGGCAATGACAAATAAAGTAAAAGATCAAAAAGAACATACGCCAATGATGAAGCAATATTGGGAAATTAAGTCTCAATATCCGCATATGCTTCTCTTTTATCGAATGGGTGACTTTTATGAACTTTTTTATGACGATGCCCGAAAAGCCGCTAAGCTTCTCGATATTACCCTGACACAACGAGGGAACTCTGCCGGCGAGCCCATTCCTATGGCCGGTATCCCCCACCACTCTTCTGAAAGCTATCTTGCGCGTTTATTGAAACAAGGGGAATCAGTCGCTATTTGTGAACAAACAGGGGAAGTGACTGGCAAAGGGCCTGTCAAACGAGATGTCGTACGAATCTTAACACCGGGAACATTAACAGATGATTATCTCTTAGATGCCAAAAGTGAAAGTATTACCGCGGCGCTCTACTGCCATGAAATCAATGATAAAAAGCAATGGTTTATTGCTTGGATTAACCTTGCAAGCGCGCAATTTGCACTCTTACCACCTCTTAGTCAAGAAGCGATGGCCACCGAGCTACTACGCATTAAACCTTCAGAAATCATCTATAATGAATCACGCACCTTGCCGGGAAATATTCGCTCACTTTGCCATTTTACCGCTTATCCTGATTGGCATTTTGATCAAGCGCGCAACTATACGCTACTCTGTGAACACTTTAAAACGCAAAGTTTACAAGGATTCTCCTTAGAAGCGGATAACCCCGGCATTCAAGCAGCCGGTGCGCTTCTTACTTATGTTAAAGAAACACAAAAGGATCCTGTCAGTTATATCGATCATATTACGATTGAGTCTATCGATGATGCCATTATTCTCGATGTGACAACCCGCCGCAATTTAGAGATTGAGCGCACCCTTTATGGTGAAACTGATCATACAGTGAGAGCACTATTAGATGAATGTCAAACGCCGATGGGTTCACGCCTTCTCTCTCGCTGGCTTAATCGTCCGCTTCGAGATCATAAACTGCTCAATCAACGACTCGATCTGATTGAAGCCTTAGAGAGCGATCACTCGCCTCTTCGAGAAGCCTTACAAAATATCGGCGATTTAGAGCGTCTCGTGACCCGTATTGTGCTTAAAACCGCTCGTCCTCGAGACTTAACACAACTACGTAAAATTCTGCAAAACACACCTGCTATTGAAACAATTATCCGAGACAATAGCATCCTACTTGCCATCGATCCTATTTGGCTTGATTGGTTAAAACCCCAAGCAGAACTTTGTGCCCTACTTGAAACCGCTATTGTCGATGAACCCCCTCTTTTGATTCGAGATGGGGGTGTATTGAAACAAGGATATCACCAAGATCTTGATGAACTCATCGAGCTTAGTACAAAAGGGGATCAATATCTGCTTAATCTTGAAGTAACCGAACGAGAACGACTTAATATTCCCACTCTCAAAGTAGGCTACAATCGAGTTCATGGCTACTATGTTGAGGTTTCAAAACTCCATAGCGATAAAGTCCCGACCGAATATGTTCGCCGGCAGACACTCAAAGATGTTGAGCGTTATATTTACCCTGCACTCAAAGAATTTGAAAATAAAATTCTCTCCGCAAAAGAGCGCTCCCTTGCCCTTGAGAAAGCGTTATGGGATGAATTATTAGATATTATCGAACCTCATCAAACAGAGTTACGACTACTGAGTGAAGCGCTGGCCAATATTGATATCTTCATCACTTTAGGCCGTCTTAAAAATCGCTATCGTTGGTGCCGCCCACAATTTCAAGCACACATTGGTATTGAGATCACCAAAGGTCGTCACCCCATCGTAGAACGATCACTCTCGCGCTCCTTTATCCCTAATGATTTAACCATTGGGCCAAGTCGTAATATGCTCATTGTGACTGGTCCTAATATGGGGGGTAAATCCACTTATATGCGACAAACAGCGCTAATTGTGTTATTGGCACATATCGGCTCATTTGTGCCGGCAGATGAAGCAAAATTAGGTCCGATTGACCGGATCTTTACCCGAATTGGAGCACAAGATGATCTCAACTCGGAACAATCCACCTTTATGGTCGAGATGACTGAAACTGCAACAATCCTCAACTATGCAACGCATCAAAGCTTAGTGTTAATGGATGAAGTCGGACGTGGAACCTCAACCCTTGATGGATTATCATTGGCTTGGAGTGCAGCGGTCTATCTGACAGAAAAAGCCAAAGCGATGACCATTTTTGCAACTCATTACTTTGAAATGACTGAATTAGAAGAGCTCTATCCTACGGTCAAAAACCTCCATCTCGATGCGGTTGAGTATCAAGATGAGATTATCTTTATGCATGAAGTAAAACCTGGCGCAGCTTCAAAAAGCTACGGATTACAAGTGGCGGCGCTTGCCGGCGTCCCTAAAGCCGTCATCGAATCTGCAAAGCAGAAACTTTCGGAGCTTGAAGCGAGTTTCTCTCAGGTATCGGTGAATCAATCTCACAACACAATTCAGACAGAGATACCGCAGTCAGAAATCATCACCAAACAGCGTCAACAATCGCAAGCATCGCCTCAAAGTGAATTACCACTTTTTATGGATCTTCCCCCTTCAGAGATCGAGAATGAAATTAAAGCACTCGATCCTAATGATCTCACGCCAAGAGCCGCGCTTGATCTGATCTATCAATGGCAGAAAAAATTGCGGTAATCGAGAGGCAGATATCAATCATCGCAAGAATAACTGCTTCATCTTACGATTCAAATCACGATTAAACTTACGATTCAAATTATTTTTTACATTTCAGTAGGAGCTATTATGCAACCGCTACTCAATTATAAAATTACCGAACCTACAGTACCCAAACATCCCATCCCGATTCTTCTAATGCATGGTTTATTCGGCGATATGAATAATCTTGGCATGATTGCCCGCGGTTT
The DNA here is from genome assembly GCF_003121845.1 of Ignatzschineria ureiclastica. Taxonomy (GTDB): domain Bacteria; phylum Pseudomonadota; class Gammaproteobacteria; order Cardiobacteriales; family Wohlfahrtiimonadaceae; genus Ignatzschineria; species Ignatzschineria ureiclastica. The sequence goes on from NZ_QEWQ01000001.1 coordinate 185,677, forward strand.
AGAGGAATATCGTGTGATTCAGATTGATGCCCGTAATCATGGGGATTCTTTTCATAGTGACACCATGACGTATGAAGCGATGGCGCAAGATATTATCGCCCTACTCGACGCCCTTGAGATCGAAAAAGTGATTCTCATCGGTCACTCAATGGGTGGTAAAGCGGTCATGAAAGTCACTCAATTTGCCCCCGAAAGAGTGGCTGAACTCATTATGATTGATGTAGCGCCTGTTGCCTACGAAGAACGCCGACACGATGAGATTTTAGCCGCGCTCAAAGCGGTGACTGCTTCTACTGCCACAGATCGTAAAGAAGCCGCCGAAATTATGCGTCACTATATTGATGAAGAATTTGTGATTCAATTTCTCTTAAAATCATTCCGAGAGGGTGCTTGGCGTTTTAATGTCCCTGTATTAGATCGAGATTATGATGAAGTTGCCGGTTGGAGAACAATACCTACCTGGCATGGCCCGGCACTCTTTATTATTGGCGACGATTCCCCCTATGTTCTCAAAGAGTATCAAGCTGAAATCCAAGCCCAACTCCCTGATGCAACGGCAACAGTGATCGCCGGCGCTGGTCATTGGGTTCACGCACAAAAGACGGATTTAGTACTCAAAGCAATACACCGTTTCTTGAGTGACAATGAGGCTACAATCGAATCCCCTTAAAATCCGACTCTAAGGCAATAATTTCTATTGACAGAGTAGAAGTATAAGCAGTAGAATAACTCCCCTACCAACAAGTAGTAAACACAATGCCGGAGTGGTGGAATGGTAGACACGGAGGATTCAAAATCCTCTGCTTAATAGGCGTGAGAGTTCGAGTCTCTCCTTCGGTACCAAATGCAAATAGCGATCTCTCAAGGATCGCTATTTTTTTGTTTGTTGGATAATGGGTGGATTGTACCCTTATCTGTACCCTTGTTTTTAACGATAAGTTTACAATTAAAAATTGGGACTAAGATTCAACCCTTTCAATAATGAAATCTACATTGAATAATTGAGATTTTTTCATCACTTACTTCATACACTAGACGATGCTTCTCATCTATTCGCCGACTCCAAAATCCTGAAAGATTTGCTTTTAGTGGCTCTGGTTTTCCTACACCTTCAAAAGGTGTTCTTTGACACTCCTTAATCAAGGCATTAATTCTTTTAGGGGCTTTTTTATTTCCATTCTATGCTTCTATTATTCATCTTCAATCAATTCACACTCAATAATTTGACCTGATCGTAATTGCACAATAGATTCATTCAAACGATTAGCATTATTAGGGGAGGATAGAAGATATAATGTTTCCATTATACTATCATAATAATCTCGCCCCATAACTACGGCATGGCCCCTATCTTTTCTAGTGATGAGTGCTACCTCAGCATCTTCAACGACTTTATCTAAAATTAATTTTAGATTTTTACGGGCATCAGAATATGTGTATATATGCATCGTTCATCTCCTTGTATTTCTTTCACTTATCAATAGAAAATCAACAAAACCGCTTTAATATTTTTTATTAGCTGATATAAATATTATTATCTAATATATTGTCAGTAAGATATAAAATTCTCCTTTAACTAAAGTAATTCATTCATCATGCCTCAAACCAATTCATCCCAAATTCCTGCTGTTGAGTCGTCTTCGATGGCGTTTCTTTTGGCGCTTATTGCCGGCTGTCTTAATGGGTTTACTTACCATAAGATTAAAGCTTTTAGCACACTGCAATCGGGCAATTTAATTCTGCTTGGCGATAGTATTGCGATGGCTGATTGGGATCATCTGACTAAAATTATTGCGGTCACGATCGCCTTTGGGTTAGGTTCTATGACAACCGCCTTTATTGCTTATAAGGAGCTAGAACATAAACGGATTTGGTCCTACTCTATTTTAATCATTGAAGCGATAATTCTTGCCGTCATTGCAACCGGCATTTTAAATGAGATTCTCTCTATTACCCATATCTGCTTAATTATCTCGTTCATTGCCGGTATGCAGGGAAATGCGTTTCATAAAGTCAAAGGGATGACCTATGGTAATGTAGCCATGACACCTGTGGTACAAGCGGCGTTTAACTATCTCATGATTGCGCTCTTTGGGCGATTACAGGCTTGGCTTAAAAGTATGGTCTTTTTCTATGTTGTGATCGGCTTTGCGCTTGGTGGCTTAGTCGGCACCATTATGACGGCTTATACCGGGGAGAAATCTCTATTGTTGCCGGCATTTATTTTAATTTTGATCTTTATTCGGCTACTTTATGAACAAAAACGATATTCCAAGCCGATTGATTCTACTTATAATTGATCTTCTTTATAGTTATAGTAAATTTGGTTTAAGAAAAATGGCTTTTAAACAACTATTGTAGGGTTTTAAAAGAAGATAAAACCTGACTCACCAATACTTGCAAGACGCCGGATAGAACGGCTTCCTTGCTTTTTACAGCTGATACGCCGGCATTTAAATAACCTTATTTTGAACCGATCTCCCTATAAATTTTCTTTATAGTCAATTTAGAGAGAATTGAAAGCACAATAAAAGGGAAGCAAAATCACTTCCCTTTCCTTGCTGCTGTCATTGAAAATAATTGAATATCAAGCGATATCAATTATTCACCTAGAGCATATTGAGCTCTAATTTAGCGCGCAATGACATTCGTTGAGGTGTCCAGAATGGTTCCCATACGAGATCGACCATACACTCTTTAATTTCTGGAATTGAGTAGACTGCATTAGAAACCCATCCCGGCATTTCACCCGCGACAGGACAACCCGGTGCTGTGAGCGTCATATCAACTCTTACCCGGATATTATTTTCAGTCAGATCTAAAAACTCAATCACATAGATTAATCCTAACTCAAAAATATCTACTGGAATCTCAGGATCATAGACCTTTTTAAGCGCATCGATAATCGCTTCGATTAACTCATTCGGCGCTTCTGCAGGATTGACCCCTTCTGCAAAGAGAATTTGTGGGTAATTCGGTTCGTCTTGATTTACATCCATCGTACTATCCTTCACTTCTGTTTTTGATTCAAATTATCACAACCTGAATCTATTCAATATTATTCTGTTTTAGCGACTTCATCTTTTTCATGAATCGCAGAATGCAGCGCATGCCAAGCTAATGTGGCACATTTTACTCGTGAAGGATATTCACGAACGCCAGTTAAAACCCGTAATTTACCAAGGCCTTCACTATCTTCCCCATCGAGCATCACTGCATCATGAAATAGATTGAAAAGTTGATCAGCCTCTTCTACCGTTTTACCCTTAATTGCTTCAGTCATCATCGAACTTGATGCCGTTGAAATCGCACAGCCATCCCCTTGGAAAGAGACATCCGTAATGATGCCATCTTCAATCGTTGCGTAGACTTCAATCTGATCGCCACAAAGAGGATTATAGCCCTCTGCGTGATGGGTACAAGGATCAATCACTCGGCAATTACGTGGATGACGATTATGATCTAAGATCATCTCTTGATAGAGCTCTTTAATATCAAAACTCATGATAAATATTACCACCTTAGAAATAGAACTAAATTTGTACTGATTATAACGGATCAAGTCAACCTTGACGAGTATTGATTACGAGAATCGATCAAAACACCTCTTTAATACCCCTTTATGTTGTTATGCTAAATAGATCATTTAGCATAATTAATTATGATTTTCCCAGCGACTTATGCTACATAGTATTCTTTTAGAAAAAGAAAAACTTTTGCATATTTCTAATAAGCGTTCACTCAAGATCAGATAAAAGAACGCTAAAATGAATAATAGCAATCATGTTTACACTTTAATTCAAGATCTTCCCACCTATCGGATAAAAATCCTCGTTGGCTATTTTGCCTATTTGTGAGAAAATCAAAAGTCAATTTGAAATTGCCTCGTGTTATTTCACAAACAAATTCATATATAATTGGTACAAATTCATTAATGAATAATAGAAAAGGATGGTTACTGAATGAACTGGTTTGAACGCATAATTCCCATGATTCGTACCCAGAAAAAAGGAAGTACGGTTCCCGAAGGCGTATGGGCGAAATGTCGTTCTTGTGACGCCGTTCTCTATCAGCAAGAACTGAGCGCAAACTTACAAGTTTGTCCAAAATGTGATGCGCATATGCGAATTGATCCGCGTACGCGCCTACTTGCATTTTTAGATGAAAACTCAGCAACAGAACTAGGGACTGAGATTGAATCTGTCGACTTCTTAAACTTTAAAGATAGTAAGCGCTATCGTGATCGTTTAGCTGATGCACAAAAATCCACCGGCGAAACAGAAGCATTAATTGCAATGCATGGTACGCTTAAAGGTATGCCCATCTCGGTTGCTGCATTTAACTTCAACTTCATGGGCGGTTCGATGGGCTCAGTAGTGGGCGAGCGTTTTATTCGCGCGGTCAATTATAGCCTTGAAAACAATGCCCCTTTAGTCACCTTTATGACCAGTGGCGGTGCTCGGATGCAAGAAGGCTTAACATCACTCATGCAGATGGCAAAAACCTCAGCGGGAATTGCACGCCTCAATGAGAAGCATATTCCTTTTATCTCTGTTTTGACTGATCCTACCTTTGGGGGTGTATCAGCAAGTTTAGCCATGTTAGGCGATCTTAATATCGCAGAACCTCAAGCGCTAATCGGTTTTGCAGGCCCTCGCGTCATTGAGCAAACCGTTCGAGAAAAATTACCAGAAGGTTTCCAACGTTCTGAGTTTTTACTTGAAAAAGGGGCGATTGATATGATCATTGACCGCCGGCAGCTCCGCAATGAGATCGCAAGTATCCTTGCAAAATTAACCCATCAAGGCCAACCTTTAGATGAGGTCAATTAATCAATGGTTAATCATTTTAGGCTACAGATTTTAACTAAAGCTTTTTAATTAAAACTTTTGACTAAAATGAACTTTTGATTTGCTAGACAATAAGATATCACTCTCAAAAATATCAAGCTATCTTCTTCAAACATCCCATTACGATGTGAGCGAATAGAAGATAGCTTTTTTCTTGATTAGATAAGTTCTATAATAACGCGGTTTTATCTTATCCCTATCTACCCTATACGAGATCATCATGGCGCCAACACACTCCCTGCAATCTTGGTTAACTTATCTAGAAGCGATTCATCCACTTTCGATGGATTTCAAACTTGCGCGTATTCAAACAGTATATGCGCGGTTAAATCTTGCCCCTATTGCCCCTTTAATTATTACCGTTGCCGGCACGAATGGTAAAGGATCAACGTCTACCACCATTGCCAACCTCTATCGTGCAGCAGGTTATGAAGTCGGACTATTCACATCCCCCCATATTCATCGTTTTAATGAACGTATTCGCCTCAACCTCGAAGAAGTAGCAGACTCTCAACTAATTAAGGCGTTTGAGCAGATTGAGGCGGCAAGAGGCGAGATCACCCTAACCTATTTTGAATTTGCGACATTAGCGGCCTTTATCATCTTTAAAGAAGCCAAAGTTGATGTTGCTGTTCTTGAAGTCGGATTAGGCGGACGATTGGACTCTACTAATATTGTAGATGCGGATATTGCCATCATTACCCCTATTGGACTTGATCACACAGCCCAATTAGGCAATACTCTCCACGAAATTGCCGGCGAAAAGGCGGGGATTATTAAGCCTCATGCTTTCGTTGTCACTGCGGAAACAACGCCTGATAGTGCAATTATTGATAAAGCACAGCAAGAGAGAGCAACGCTCTACATCAACGGCAAAGATTATCGTTACCATGTATTAGACAATGGACAATTTGAGTATCAATGGCAGGAAAACTCTGCCATCCAACTACTCGCACCGAAATTACAGGGGTTACATCAATATCAAAATGCGGCCGCTGCGATTTCAGCGCTCTACCTCTCTCAATCGATTCAAAAGCCTACATTTAAAGCAAAACCCTTCGATCAAGCCACCATTCAAGCGGGTTTGCAATCTGTCAAACTAGAGGGGCGATTCCAAGCACTTACCCGGCAAGACTTTCCTCGAGTTTTTCTTGATGTTACCCATAATCCGCAAGGGGCAACAGCTTTACGCGAGCTTTTAGAATCCATTAAACAGAAGAGTCATCAAGCATTGCCCAACCAATCGATTAAAATCGTCGCGCTTCTTGGCATGCTACAAGATAAAGATGCTGCCGGATTAGTTACGCATCTTGCACAGGTCATTGATGAATGGGTAACCGTTTCGCTTGAGGGAGATCGAGGACAATCGGCAGCGGATTTAGCGTCAAGAATCACACCGCTTATCGCAAAAGCGCCCCAACAAGCCCCTACAATTGCTACGGGCTGCTCGCTTGCTTTAAGTGACTGTCAAGTTTATGATATTATCCTAGTATTTGGTTCTTTCCATATGATTGCGGAAAGTCTCGCTTGGTTTAAAGAGAACAATTATGTCTAAAACTACTTCAAATTCTATTACACAACGTATCGTTGGCGCAGTAGTATTACTCGCACTTATTGCATTGATTGCCGTATTACTATTCCAACCATCTGACAAATTACCAAGTACTGCCTCGAAAGGTCAAAGACCAACGACGACAGCACCAGAAGCGACTATCCGCCCAGGAAGCAATCAAGCACCACCGATTATTGTGCTTGAGAGCACGCCGGGGAATCAGGGGACTATTGCTCAAGGAACCATTAGCCAAGGCAATAATGTTACGCTTCCCAATATTACAGCTCCGGAGACTAATGCACCGTCAGTAGAAGTGGTAGATGAAGCAATTTGGCAACAAGTAGAGCAAGCAACCGCACAAGTTAAACCACCTGCACCCGCTAATAATCGCCCTATCGCACAAGGTTTTAACGCTTCAACACAAGCAACTGCACCGGCAGCACTGACTCACAACAATACAGCACAACAAAAACCAAGCTCTAAACCTAATAATGGAGCCGCTACGGCAAATACAGCTAAAAAGCCGGAGCCTACACCGCCTAAATTAGAGCTTGTTTCTAGTAGCCAAGCTAGCCAAAATCGAGCACCAGCGGCGACACAAAATAGCAAAGCGCCTGCTCAAACGGCGACAAAATCTGCGGCAAAACCGGCTACTCAAGGAGGGTGGTATGTCCAGTTAGGTGCTTTTGGTAAAGCAGAAAATGCACAGAAAACTTATAACCAATACAAACAATTAGGTTACAATGTGCGCATTCAAAAAGAGAATAACATTCATCGGGTACAAGTAGGTCCTTATGCTTCCAAAGAAGCCGCTGAACAGATTAAAACTCGCACCCGAAACTCAAAAGAAGGGATTAATCCTTCGGTTATTCGTATACCTTAAATTTCCCACCGCTCGATTCAATCGGGCGTTATGCTAGGAGCTTTTCATCGTGGATATTTCGACCATTATTGATGCCGTTATTATTGCCATTATCGCCATTTCAGTTGTTGTGGCATTTTTCAGAGGCTTTATCTCTGAAGCACTTTCACTTATTGTCTGGATTTTAGCCTTTGTGGGCGCTGTTAAATATTATGAATCTGTTGGTGAAATGCTCCCTAAACTTTTTGGAAATAGCATGAGCATGTTAAGCGGAGAGGATTCAATCTTCGGTGCACTCATCAGCTTTGCTATTACCTTCATTGGTTTATTGATTATTTTAGGGTTATTAAATCTACTCATTACATTCTTACTACGTAAATTCAATATCTCTTGGCCTGATCGCCTACTCGGGGCTTTTTTCGGCTTACTTCGTGGTATGTTCATTGTGGCCATTATTTCACTCTTTATTATCGAATCACCCTTCAAAGATAATGAATATTGGACACAAGCAAAATTAAGCCCGATTGCCTCATCTTGGGCGAATACACTTGCTGGCTTTATCCCTGAGAACTTCCTTGAAAGTATCAATACCTCAGTGATTGCACCAGCTAAAGCCTCAATTGAGCAAAATTCTGATACACTCAGATCTGAAGCTTTAAAATCTGTACTCTAATCCTATACAGATAGCATTCATACCGCCATAATAAAGCACCTTCAATAAAACGAAATAAAGGGGCATTAAAATGGATTAGGATGTGACATGTCAGTTGCATCATCATTTACCAATGCCCATTTACAATTATATCTTCACGAATATAGTTCACGGATATAACGTGACAGGAGAATCAACTATGCAAAATGTCGCACAGGATGAGATCGAAAAATTCAACGATCAAGATTGGTGGAACACGGATGGACCGCTTAAAACCCTACATGATATCAATCCTACCCGTTTTGAATTTATCAATACTTATGTGGATTTGCATAATCAGAAAGCGCTTGATATTGGTTGCGGCGGCGGCATCATTGCCGAAGGTTTAGCGCAACGTCATGCCCATGTTACAGCAATTGATATGGCACCTAATGCCATTGCGATTGCAAAAGCACATGCGGCCCAAACAGCTCTGCAAATTGACTATCAAGTAGTGACTGCCGAAGCGTTTGCAGAATCGCACAGTGAGGCTTTCGACGTTATTACCTGTCTTGAGATGCTTGAGCATGTACCCTCACCCCACTCTATTATCAATGCTGCCAGTCAGATGTTAAAACCCGGCGGCGCGATCTTCTTCTCAACCATTAATCGAACCTTTAAGGCTAAAAGTTTAGCGGTATTTGCAGCCGAAAATGTATTACGAATCGTCCCCAAAGGAACGCACGATTACAATAAATTTATTACGCCTCTCGAACTCTATGAGATGTGTGATGCGGCAGGTCTTGAAGTGAAAAAAATTCAAGGGATGAGCTATAATCCTTTTAATCGGGTAGCAGCACTGACTGATGATGTCAGCATGAATTATCTTCTCTATGCAAAAAAACGATAATTATTCTTATTTTCATTATTAATGATAATAACTATATCGATATAGAGTATCTATATGGAGAGTATCGATATAGAGTATTCATATAAGAGGTTGCCATCGGCAGCCTTTTTTTATGGCGATTGATAGATGAACGCCTCATAGCGTTACGACAGGTTCGCATAAATGGCTACTGAAAAGCCTCTTCAGTCTACAAAGAATCCGATGATACACTTGATAGATCCGTTTATCATCCCCATTATTCTAAATTAGAAATAATTGATACAACATCGAAGTCATACTGAAGAGTTTTAAAAGTAGCGCGATGTAATTTGATATCATAGTGACTTTATACGATTTACGATATCTGTCACATTTAGTTTAATCATGAGGATTTTTAAAGTATGAGCAAACCATTAACGGGCCGCGTTATTTTAGTTACCGGTGCTTCAGGCGCTATCGGCAAAGAGTCTGCCTTACGTCTTGCAGATCAAGGAGCGACAATCATTCTAATGGGCCGTAAAGAAGCCAAGCTAAATCCTATTTACGATATTATCGTCAATCGTGGTGGCGCAACGCCGGCGATTATTGAGATGGACTTTCTCAAAGTGACCGATCTTGATTACTACAATCTTGCACAAAATATTGCTCTAGAGTTTGGCAAATTAGATGGAATTATCCATAGCGCCATTAATCTAGGTTATCTCACCCCGCTTGCTCACAACTCCCCTGAAAAGTGGCATCATAGTCTACAAATTGGACTTCATGCACCATACTTCTTAACTCATGCAATGTTACCGCTACTCGATCAATCAGAACGTGCATCTGTGATCTTCTTCGATCATGCGGAAGTCGCTTCTGGTGATAAAGCTTACTGGGGAAGTTATGCGGTTGCAAAAGCAGGATTACACACTTTGATGAAGCTCTTTGCCCTTGAAAATGAATCTACTGGCAAAATTGCTTTTAATGCAATTGATCCAATCTGTATCAATTCATCCCTTCGCATGAGCGTAATGCCTGAAGGCGCGCCTGATGCGAAAGAGCTCCGTAAAGTGATCGATTTAGTATGGAAATTAAATGATCCTACCGAACCTTTTATTACCGGTACAACGCTCACTGTGGATGCCTAACATCCCCATAATATCGGCTTTGTACACCCCTTATTCTGATCTAGGAGGAGAATTATGATCAAATCTCACTCATTGAAGAAACTTTCAGCGATGCTGTTAGCCTCTTTAACACTTTCAACTGTAGCACTTGCGCAGCAATACCCTGAGATTGCAACTATCGATCAAACTCATGAGACTATTTTAGATAATGGACTTAAAGTGCTTGTACGGGAAGATCATCGCTCACCCGTCGTAACTACAATGATCTGGTATAAAGTCGGCTCAGTCGATGAACCTCGTGGTTTAGGTGGTATCTCTCACATGCTTGAACATATGATGTTTAAAGGCACCGATACTTTAGGTCCAAATGAACACTCTACCATTGTCGCAAACCTCGGCGGCCGAGATAATGCCTTTACTTCCACCGACTATACCGCTTACTTTGAAAGCTTACCCGCTTGGGAGTTAGAGACAGCGCTTAAACTAGAAGCCGATAGAATGGAGAATCTTGAGTTACGCGCTGACGATTTTACACCGGAACGCCTTGTTGTTGCCGAAGAGCGCCGGCAACGAACCGATAGTAATCCGCAAGCGAAACTCTATGAAGCATTTAATGCAACAATGTTTACCACCAGTGCCTATCGTAATCCTGTCATCGGTTGGATGCCTGAGATTGAAGGTTGGTCGCTTGAGGATCTACAAAATTGGTATCAACAATTTTATGCCCCTAATAATGCCACCGTTGTCATTGTCGGCGATGTTGATCCGAACAAAACGATCGAGATGGTGAATCAATACTTTGGTCACATTCCAAGTAGCGATAATATTGTCCGACCTGCCAATTTTGAAGTTGCACAAACAGGTGAAAAACGAATTGATCTTGCCTTGCCGGCGAATCTTCCTGTGCTCTTTATGGGTTATAAAACACCTAGTATCAATGAAACAGAAAATGAGATGGAAGCTGCGACCTTACTGCTCACCTCATTAATCCTCGATGGTACTCGCTCTTCTCGTCTTGAAAAAGCGTTAGTGCGAGATCAACAAATCGCACTACAAGCCGGTAATTACTATAATTATGGGGCTCGTTATACAACGCCCTTTACTTTCATCGGTGTCCCGGCAGAAGGTATTTCACTCGAAACATTAGAGAACGCCTTTAAGCAAGAACTACAGAAGCTACAGACCGAACCTGTCACTCAAGCAGAAATTGATCGTATTATCGGTCTTTATGAAGCAAGTAATATCTATGCACAAGATTCCGTCTATGCGCAAGCGATGTTACTCGGCCAAGCTGAAACAACCGGCGAAGGCTGGCAAAATGCCGAGAAAAGAGTGGAACTCTTAAAACAAGTGACGCCGGAAATGATTCAAGCTACTGCACAAAAATATTTCCAAGATGACCTTGCCACCGTTGCCACGTTGCATCCTAGCAATAAAAACGGTAGTGAGCGCCTCAATAACAATGAGACCACTGATAACACACTACTCATCGAGGGAGATGCTGTTACAACCGAAGAAGCTACAACAGACATAAAAGGAGCGGATCATGAATAAATTATTCCCACTCACAGAATACGCCCAATCAAAACGCCTTAATCTCAAAAAAATCGCTGTCACATTGATGACAACCACTGCGTTATTACTAGGGACAGCACATGCTGATACGGCAACAGCCAACAGTCCAAGCGAAACAAAAACGCGTACAGTGGAGACTTGGAAAACAGCAGAAGGTGCCGATGTTTATTATCGTTATGCGCCCGAAATTCCTATTGTCGATCTGATTGTTGCGGTCGATGCCGGCAGCTTTCGCGATGGTGAGCAATATGGTCTCGCTTCTATGACGGCAAATATGATGACAAAAGGCAGCGGTGAACTGGATGAAGAAGCCTTTTTAATTCAACTTGATCAACTACAGAGCAGCATTGGTGTCAGTAGCAACTTACAGCAGACTCGCTTTAGTTTACGTTCTTTAGCTGATGAGACACATCTTCAGCCGTCCTTAACGCTCTTTTATGATGTATTAGCACATCCACAATTTGATGAAGCAATCTTTGAGCGTGAAATTACGCAAGCCATTGATGGTGAGAAAGCCTTACTCGATGATCCGGCATCTATTGCTTCAGAGCTCTACTATCAAACCCTCTACCCTAATGGTTATCTCGGAGTGACCTCAGAGATGCTTCAAGCCTCTTTGAAAAAGCTAAAAGTAGAAGATCTGAAACAATTTAGAGATCAGTTCTATCATGCGAATCAAGCAAAAATTGTTTTTGTTGGCGATCTTTCCCAAGATGAAGCGAAAAATATTGCATCGCAAGTGAGTAAACTCCTCGGAAAAGGTGAAGCGCACACTGCACTTGCAGAAAAAAATGAAAAAGTAGCGCCTACCCGCGTTGAACGCTATTTCGATAGTCCTCAGACACAAGTGATTTTAGGACAAGCGGGCATTGATCGTTTTGATCCTGATTATCTTCCGCTTATTGTCGGTAACCATCTTTTAGGTGGCAGTGGTTTAACTTCAATGTTAATGACGACTATTCGAGAGAAAGATGGCTTAACTTACGGCATCTATAGTAGCTTTATGCCACTTTCAATTGCAGGCCCTTACTCTATTCGTTTCTCTACTAAAAATGCAAGCGTAGATGAAGCAATTGATAAGACAAAAGCGGTGATTCGTGATTTTATTGCCAATGGTCCTGAAGCGGAGGCATTACAACGTGCGAAGAATAATTTCGTAGGTTCATTGGTGCTTGATCTAGATAGTAATGCAAAACAGGCAAACTCTATCTTGAACTTAGCAACGTATGGCTTACCGCTAGATTATTACGAGACTTTGCCAGAAAAAGTTGCGGCAATCACACCGGAAGAGATACAAGCGGCTTTTAAAGCGCATGTCAACCCCGACGAGATGGTCACTATTATTGTCGGCGGTGACGTTGCACAAAAAACAGACGACACTACAGAAACAAAATAGCGTCATATCAATTGATTGCCAATAAAAGCAATACCTAAAACGCTATCCCCACCTTTCCACAGAAGCTGTGGATAAGTGTTGGGATAGCGTTTTTATATTGCCATTGCGTTCGATAAAATCGTCATTTCTAGTTGATGCGTGAAAATAATACAGTATAAATTTTATCTTTTTACCCATTTCCTCTATATTGATAGATCCCGCCTCTTAAAGCTTTCGATTTTATCGAGGACAATCTGCATATAATCTACAGATAATCAATAACCAACCACATCGAGGTTGAGCCACTCTTACCTAGCGCTATATAGCAAGATTTCCCATAATCCTATTCCATTATCTACCTTTTCTGAATAGACCATTTTGTAAATAAAAATGAGTTGCTTAGAATCAAGCGTTAAATCGTTCTATAATGGCAAACATATTTACCAATTTATATTTATCAATTTAAATTCATTGGCAGATCATGTAGATCCTTTCCCATATTTCAAATTTTTCGAATTTTTCAAATTTCAATAGTAAAACAACATAGATAATTGGCATGAATAGAGAGAATATAGTGCAGTTTTTCGCGAAAGATGGCCCTTTGAGCCAAGCAATCAAAGGTTATCAGCCTCGCGAAGAGCAGACCTTAATGGCAACAGCCATTGCTGAAGCGATTGATGAGAAAGAGACGCTCATAGTAGAAGCTGGCACCGGAACAGGTAAGACCTTTGCTTATCTTGTCCCTGCACTACTTTCCAAACAGAAGACGATTATTTCAACGGGCACTAAACATCTTCAAGATCAGCTTTTTGAAAAAGATATTCCACTACTTATTAAAACGCTTAAATTTCCTATCTCAACAGCGCTTTTGAAAGGCCGCAGTAATTATCTCTGTCTCTACCGTACAAAAACATTGCGAGCTCGAGGTCGTTTTGAAAATAAACGGCAAGTAGAGCAATTTTTCCGAATTGAGCGCTTTGCTCAACAAGATAGCATCGGCGATGTGACTCAGCTCTCCGGAATTACAGAATCCGATTTGTGGTCACAAGTGACCTCAACAACTGAAAATTGCCTGCACAACGAATGCCCCGATTTTGAAGAGTGTTTTGTGTTTAAAGCCCGAAAAAAAGCGATGGATGCAGATCTCGTTGTGATTAATCATCATATTCTCTGTGCGGATTTAGCCCTCAAACAAGAAGGCTTTGGGGAATTGCTACCGGAAGCAGAGATCATCATTATCGATGAAGCGCACCAATTAGCCGAAACTGCTGGACTTTTCTTTAGCACGCACCTCTCTACTAAACAACTTCATGATTGGGTTGATGATCTGAATAAAAGCGTTGCGGTTGAAGCCTCTGATTTTAGTGAACACGATGTGACGGCTGATGCCCTCTTTAAAGCATTAGTAGAACTGCGTAAAGCGCTCCCCTCCTATAATCAACGTTATGCCTTAGCGGACTTTGCCGAAAACGGCGCGATTACCGATCTCTACAAAGAAGTGTATGATATCCTAAAGCATCTCCATGATATCTGCGAGCCCCTCAAAGTCCGGGCGCAATCTTTTGCCAAATTATTAGAAAGATTAGAAGAGTACATCAGCACTTGGAAAATTCTATTACTAGCCGAAAAAACTGAACATTCAGTCAATGCCATTAATTGGCTTGAAACCTTTACCCATACCATTACTTTTCATTCAACACCGCTTGATATCTCAGAGCAATTTCGGAAAAATAGTGGCCTTCTACAAGCAAGCTGGATTTTCACATCTGCCACATTAGCCGTCAAAGATGATTTTAACTACTTTGCTCGCCCCTTAGGATTGAGTAGCAAAAAGAGCCTTAAATTAGATAGTCCTTTTGATTATCCGCGCACTTCTCTTCTCTACCATCCAGATCATCTACCGCTTCCAAATGATCCTCGTTTCTTACCAGAGATGATCGAGACGATTATTCCGATTTTAGAAACCACTAAAGGGCGCGCTTTTATTCTCTTTACGAGCTATCGAGCATTGAATGAAGCGAAAATGTTATTACAATCGAGGGTTGATTATCCGCTCTTTGTACAAGGGGATCTACCGAAAATGGCACTCATTGAGAAGTTTAAAGAGTCCGGCAATGGCATTTTACTTGGCACAATGAGCTTCTGGGAAGGGGTTGATGTGAAGGGTGATGCACTCTCTTGTGTGATTATTGAGAAATTCCCCTTTGCTTCACCGGCTGACCCGATCGAACAAGCGAAAATGGCACTGATCAAAGAGCAAGGTTATGATCCATTTAATACCTATCAGCTACCGAAAGCGATTATCGCCCTAAAACAAGGCGTTGGTCGACTGATTCGCGATCATGATGATTATGGTGTATTGGTTATTGCCGATACAAGACTTTCAAAAAGTCGTTATGGTAAACGCTTCTTAGAGAGCCTACCGCCGATGACCAAGACCTTAAAACCGGAACGGGTTCAACGTTTTTTTGACTATATCGAAAATAAACGAGAAACTAAGCAATAATTTTACCCTTGAGATCAATTATGGATACTTCAATTTTTGGCATTATCTTTATCATTCTTGGCTATCTAATCGGATCGCTCTCCTCTGCCATTATTCTCTGCCGTTTAGCAGGACTTCCTGATCCACGCACCGAAGGTTCTGGCAATCCTGGCGCAACGAATGTGATGCGTATCGGTGGTAAAAAGCTTGCAGCACTCACGCTACTTGGGGATCTATTAAAGGGATTGATTCCGGTGTTGATCGTTCGGCTTCTTGGGGAATCGGCACTCACCATTTCTCTCGTGGCCGTTGCCGCATTTTTGGGGCATCTCTATCCTGTTTTCTTCGCATTTAAAGGCGGAAAAGGGGTTGCAACAGCATTTGGTGCAATTCTTGGATTAAGCCCGCTTGTAGCGCTCTGTGCTTTTGGTGTTTGGCTTGTTGTATTTGCAATTAGCAAAATCTCCTCACTCTCCGCACTTATTGCGGCTATTTCCGCACCTATTTTTCTCTACCTTTTTGATGCTTCGGGCGCAACGGTTTGGGCAGTGATCATTATGGATCTCTTCTTAATCTATCGTCATAAAGGCAATATCGAAAGATTACTCAAAGGCGAAGAAGGTAAATTGAAGGCGAAAAAATAAGAGAAGCCTATGCAAAAGATCCTGGAGATACTTTTAAGAAATCGCAATGGATAAAGTTGCTTTCAAATTCTCTTAAAATTTTCTTTTAATTCACTCAGTAAGGATCATTGAGAAAGATATTATTTCTATGAAAAGAGCGTTTTATCAAGGCGCTCTTTTCTACTAACAAAGCTTTTCTATCGCCGATTCTACTATTCACTTAGAGAATCGGCTATAATAAGCTCTATTTAAAATTCCTATTTTAAGGACATCATGAAAGAACGTTTACAAAAAGTTTTAGCAAACCTGGGATTAGGTTCGCGCCGAGAAGTTGAAAATTGGATTAGCGAAGGTCGCATCAAAGTAGATGGCGAAACCGCAATCCTTGGCTGCCAAGTGGATGGTACAGAGAATATCACGCTTGATGGTCGCAAAGTCGAGATCAGCAATGAGCAACAAGAACGCCGAGTTTTAATCTATTATAAGCCTGAAGGTGAAATCACTTCACGTCACGATCCTGAAGGTCGCCCAACGATCTTCGATAGCCTGCCACGTATTAGTCAAGGCCGCTGGATTACCGTAGGTCGTTTGGATATTAATACCCAAGGTTTACTACTTGTGACGAATGATGGTGAGCTTGCCCATCGACTTATGCATCCTTCTCATGAACTTGAACGTGAATATGCTGTCCGTGTTATCGGCGATTTTACCGATGAAATGGCAGATAATATGCGTAATGGCATCGAATTTGAAGATGGCGTTTCTAAATTTGAAGAGATCCTTTGGTCTGGCGGTACAGGTGCGAACTTTTGGTACCATGTTACCGTAAAAGGCGGTAAAAACCGTGAGGTTCGCCGTCTTTGGGAATCACAAGGCTTAATGGTTTCGCGCCTAATCCGTATTCGTTATGGCAATGTCGAACTTCCAAAAGGGCTTAGAGAAGGTCAATTTATCGATATCGATCCTGAAACACTCAAAGAATTAGTGGAATCTGTCGGTCTTGAGCATCAACGTGTCGTCCTCGATGAGAAAACAGAGCGTCAACGCTCTAAAGCTCGACGAGTAAGCGGTAGCCAAAGAGAACGCCGGGCAGAATTGAGTCGTGATCATCGTAGCAGTGATCGCCGCAGTAATGATCGCAACCGATCTGAAGGCAGAAGCTTTAATAGAGATGGTGAGCGCCGTAGCTTTAGTGATCGCGATAATCGTAATAACGACCGTAACCGTTCTGAAGGCAGAAGCTTTAACAGAGATGGCGAGCGCCGTAGTTTCGGTGATCGTGATAATCGTAGCAATGATCGCCGTAGTAATGACCGCAATAACGATCGCAGCCGTTCTGAAGGCAGAAGCTTTAATAGAGATGGTGAGCGCCGTAGCTTTGGTGACCGCGATAATCGTAGCAATGATCGCCGTAGTAATGACCGTAGCAACGACCGTAACCGTTCTGAAGGTAGAAGCTTTAACAGAGATGGTGAGCGCCGTAGCTTTGGTGACCGCGATAATCGTAGCAATGATCGTCGTAGTAATGACCGTAGCAACGACCGCAACCGTTCTGAAGGTAGAAGCTTCAACAGAGATGGCGAGCGCCGTAGCTTTGGTGACCGCGATAATCGTAGCAACGATCGTCGTAGTAATGACCGTAGCAACGACCGCAACCGTTCTGAAGGTAGAAGCTTCAACAGAGATGGCGAGCGCCGTAGCTTTGGTGACCGCGATAATCGTAGCAACGATCGTCGTGGTAATGACCGCAATAACGACCGCCGAGACAATAATAATGGCCGTTTTGAACGTTCGGCGCCAAAGCGCACACGCGATTAAGTTATCGTAAATATATAGAAATCTACAATAATCCTAAAGCGCTTTTACGGCGAAAGCTCTGCTGTAAAAGCGTTTTTATTTGGAAAATTCAAAATAAGGTTATCCAAGAATCAATTTCTATCATTTACTTCAATACCTTATAATACACTGCAATATTGATCAAACAGATCAATGATCACTTAGCGAGAGGAATTATGATGAGTACAACACCATTAGCACTTAAAATTACCAATCTAAAAAAACAGTACAAAAATGGCAAAGTCGCGCTTAAGGGAATTGATCTTGAAGTCAAAGAGGGCGATTTCTTTGCCCTACTCGGCCCCAATGGTGCCGGAAAATCCACCACTATCGGGATTATCACAGATTTGGTAGAACCCTCTTCTGGAAATGTGGAAATTTTTGGCGTTAATGCGCAAAAAAACAAAAATCTTGCTAAATCGATGATCGGCTTAGTGCCGCAAGAATTTAACTTCAATCCTTTTGAACCCGTCGAAGAGATTGTCATTAATCAAGCGGGATACTTAGGGATTCCCCGATCAGAAGCGAAAAAACGGACAGCCGAATTACTAGCACTACTCGATCTTTCAGATAAAGCCAAAGTGATGGCAAGAGAGTTATCAGGCGGAATGAAGCGTCGCTTAATGATTGCACGTGCGCTTGTGCATAAGCCTCGTCTACTCATTCTTGATGAACCCACTGCCGGCGTTGATATCGAAATTCGCCGACAAACCTGGGAGTTAATGCAAAAGGTCAATCAATCCGGTACTACGATTATTCTCACGACCCATTACCTTGAGGAAGCAGAACAGATGTGTAAAAACATCGCCATTATCAATCATGGCGAAATCGTGCAAAGAAGCTCGATGAGTTCACTTCTTAGAGAATTACAATCAGAGTCCTTTATCCTAGATCTGAGCGAAGAGATTCAGGAACTCCCTGAAATTGAGGGGATTCGTTTAAAAGTGATTGATCCTATGACTTTAGAGGTTGAGATCACCAAACCGTATACAATTAACGATCTCTTTATGGGGCTCAATACTAAAAATATCAAAATTGATACGATGCGTAATAAATCTAACCGACTAGAAGAACTCTTCTTACGTATCACACAAAAAAGCAGTCATCACAGCACATTAGAAGGAGGCCAACATGAGTAATCGCACCTATTGGATCGCGTTCTACACTATTTTAACCAAAGAGATTTATCGATTTATTCGTATCTGGCCACAAACATTACTGCCACCGCTGATTACCACTATTCTCTACTTCTTAATCTTCGGTAAAGTGATCGGTGATCGAGTGGGTTCAATGGATGGCGTGACTTATGCGCAATTTATCGCGCCTGGCCTTATTATGATGACAGTCATCAGCAATAGTTATTCAAATGTGGTCTCCTCATTTTTCAGTGCAAAATATACACATCATATTGAAGAGATACTCGTTGCACCGGTACCGAATCTTGTCATTATTGCCGGCTATGTGATGGGAGGTGTTGCTCGAGGGCTTGCGGTAGGCGGTATTGTGACCATTGTCGCGCTCTTCTTTATTGATATGCCAATTGATAATATTTTCTTGATGATCTTAATATTTCTCTTAACTTCGTTGGTCTTCTCACTGGCAGGATTGATTAATGCAGTTTTTGCGCGAAACTTTGATGATATTTCGATTATTCCGACCTTTATTTTAACGCCACTGACTTATCTTGGTGGCGTATTCTACTCTGTGTCGTTATTGCCATCATTTTGGCAAAATCTCTCTTACTTTAATCCGGTACTCTATATGGTGAGTGCTTTCCGTTATAGTATTTTAGGCGTTTCAGATATCAATATCTGGACCGCTATCACACTATTAATCGGTTTCTTTGTCGTGCTTTTTGGCGTTGCTTACTATTTACTTCACAAAGGAATTGGTCTTAAATCTTAATAAGATATTGCCTTTTCATAGCAAGATATTGATATGATTAATATCAGGCACTGTAAAATTTGAGATCGTTGTCATAATTAAGATTCTACTATCAAAAACAGTCTATTTTATGACACAATAAAACGTTAAAGTTACATCACCCTATCTATTCACAACTGAGAATATTCGCTTTATGAAATATTTAAAATACTTAGGTTTATTTGTTGCTGCCTCGTTTCTAGGGGCTTGTGCGGGCAATCCACCAAATCCTTACGATCCTTATGAGGGATTTAACCGCCCTACTTACCGATTTAATACCGCGGTAGATAATGCTATTGCCAAACCGGTTGCCAAAGGGTACGTCAAAATTGTACCTAAAACCGTTCGTAAAGGTGTGGGTAATGCGCTCAATAACCTTGGTGATACACGCAATATGGTTGTGAATTTAACCCAAGGCGAAGTCACCGCTTCTCTTGAGAGCTTACATCGTTTTGTCTTTAACTCAACCTTTGGTCTATTAGGTTTAGTGGATGTTACAGAGCTCTTCAACTTACCGCCTAAACGTGTGAATGATATGGGCACCACCTATGCGAAAATGGGTTGGGCAAATAGTAACTACCTTGTAGTACCTTTTATGGGACCATCTACTTCACGTGATACCGTCGGTGTAATTTCTGATGCTTTTGCAACACCTTATACCTATGCATTCAATGAGTGGGTAGATCTTGGAGTACTTGTAATGGGGGTTGTGAATTTACGAAGCGAGCTATTAGATGTCGGCTCAGTAACGCAATCAGCCGCACTCGATCCTTATGTTTTCCAACGTGAAGCGTATATCCAATACCGTAATCAACAGCTTAAAGATCGCGGCGTAAAACATATTAAATCTGCACATGAACGCGAAATGTTGCTAGATGATGCTGATTACGATGAAGAAGATGATAGCTTGTCGATTGCTGATCTTGCTCGCCAACGCAATCAGTAGTACGAATAACCAATATCTGGCTAAAAAGGCGCTTAGTCGAATGGATTAAACGCCTTTTATTTATCAACATTTATAAAGGATTGATGGTCTATGATACGTCGTTTTTTAAACCTCCCTCTAAACATTGGAGAAGATCTTAGCCTCAAAGATGATGATTACAACTATATTGCCCGAGTGCTTCGTAGTCGTGAGGGTGATCCGATTGTACTCTTTAATGGCAAAGGTGGAGAATATCATGGCATTATTACTGAAATCACCAAACGTTACCTTACCGTCAAAATCAAAAAATATAATCCGGTAAATCGTTCAAGTTCAATCAAGATCCATCTATTACAATCCCTCGCCAAAGGCGAAAAAATGGACTTTATTCTTCAGAAGAGTACCGAATTAGGAGTGAGTGAAATCACACCGCTTACGACAGAACGTAGCGTAATCCATCTAAAAGCCGATCAAGTAGATAAACGCCTAGAACGTTGGAGCCATATCATTACCGCTGCTTGTGAACAATGTGGGTTAAATATTCCGCCTAAACTCAACGCACCTGTTTCTCTTGATGGCTGGCTTGCCAATATCCATCCGAGTGAACATAATTTAGTCCTAACGTTAGCGCCCTCAGCGCTCTCTTCTCTGGGGCAATTCCTACATGATGTCGTAGCTGAAGACCCTGAATTTTTCTCGGAAGATCACGAAAAATCAGATCGAACATTGACTATTATCATTGGGCCAGAAGGAGGATTAAGTGAACGTGAAATTGAGCTACTTGATCGACATGGCGCCAAAAATGTCACATTAGGGGAACGGATTTTACGGACAGAAACAGCAGCATTAGCGGTTATCGCCTCGATTCATAGCTCCATTGGTGATTGGTCAATAGATCGCCTTCGCTCCCCATTTTAAGCGAATTATCCTATCGATATTTGCTATATACTGAGATCTATCACAACCATTATTTACGACCATCATTTGCGATCATAATTTACAATAACCATTTACAGTAACACATTTACAGTAACAAGTTAACGATGATCAATGACTACTAGCATTATGCTAAAGCTAGAGGAATCACTATGACAACCAAGAACATATCGAACCTACGCATTATTTTTATTACCGATCCAATCCATACATTACCTGCCAAAAAAGATACCACTATTGGCATGATGATGGGCGCACATAGCTTAGGCTTACCGATCTACTACACCGAGCAACCACAAATCTACCTCAAAGAGGGGACGGTTCACACAACTGCGAAGCGAGTTCATCTAAAACTTGCCGGCGAGAACAAACTCGCATCTGAGCAGGATTGGTATGATGTGGAAGCGCCGGAGAACTTCACCTTTGGCCCGAATGATATTGTGCTACAGCGTAAAGATCCACCTTTCAACATGCACTATATCCATACGACTTATCTACTTGAACTTATTGAAAAGCAAGGTTCATTAGTATGTAACAATCCCCGTTCACTTCGGGATTGCAATGAAAAGATGTTTACTACTTGGTTCCCTGAGCTCTGCCCTACGACATTAGTCAGTAGTCAAAGTCATCATATCAAAGCCTTTATTGCAGAACATCAAGATACCATTGTTAAACCACTAGATGGCATGGGCGGCAGCTCAATTTTCCGAGTGAAAGCTGATGATCCAAACCTCAATGTCATTCTTGAAACCATGACAGAACATGGGCAGACATCGGTGATGGTACAACGTTATATTCCTGAGATTACAAAAGGGGATAAACGTATTATTCTGATTAATGGCGTACCGGCACCTTATCTTTTAGCGCGTGTACCGGCAAAAAATGAGACTCGTGGCAATCTTGCGGCAGGTGCAACCGGTGTTGTCCAAGCGCTCTCTGACCATGATCTTAAAATTTGCCAAACCTTGGGCCCTGAACTCGTTAAACGGGGACTCTATTTTGTCGGACTTGATGTAATTGGTAATTACCTTACCGAAATCAATGTGACAAGCCCCACAGGTATTCGTCAAATTGATGCGGAAAAAGGAACTTTCTTAGGGAAAGATCTGATTGAAGCATTAATTAATGTTTGGCAGAGTCGTCACGCTCAATAACAGCGCTGAATAACATGTAGTAACATGCTTAGTAACGGCGATTTTATCACGTCAAAGATATGGCAAGGATTTCTACAATAATGGTCAATAGAGCTACAATCCCACAATTCCCTTCCGCTGAAGTTTTAGCCTTACTTGAAACGATGGTGAAGATTCCTTCACCTTCGGGCTTTACTGAGTCGATTTTAAGTGCCATTACCGAGCGTCTCTCTGAACTCAAAATTGAGATTCGGAAAACGAATAAAGGGGCAATTATTGCTCATATTCCCGGTGAAGACCGAACACAGGCGCGCCTCTTAACTGCGCATGTCGATACGCTTGGGGCGATGGTCAAATCGATCAAAGCAGATGGGCGATTGCAATTGAGTAAGATCGGGGGCTTTAATTGGAATGCCGTGGAAGGGGAATATTGCACGATTCATACCCGTAAAGGCGACACATTTACCGGTACTATTTTACTCCATGAAACTTCGGTGCATGTCTATTCTAAATCAGGTGAAATTCCTCGAGATGATCAGCATATCGAAGTGCGCCTTGATGTTGAAAGTCACACAAAAGCTGAAACTCAAGCGTTAGGAATTGGGACTGGGGATTTTGTCTCTTTTGATCCTCGGTTTCACTATACGCCTAATGGTTTTATTAAATCACGACATTTAGATGATAAAGCAAGTGTTGCCCTGCTTTTAGCACTGATTAAACAACTACAAGATACACCACAATTGCCCTACTCTCTCTACTTCTACTTTTCGAATAATGAAGAGATTGGCTTTGGTGGCAATTCTGCGGTGCCGAGTGAGGTGGTTGAATATTTAGCAGTTGATATGGGCGCGATGGGCGATGGGCAGACAACGGATGAATATTCGGTCTCAATCTGTGCGAAAGATTCTTCCGGTCCTTACCATTATCAATTGACGAATCAACTTATCCAATTAGCAGATGATGCAGAGATCCCTTATCAAGTGGATATTTATCCCTTTTATGGTTCAGATGCCTCAGCGGCAATGCGCGCGGGATTAGATCTACGTCATGCCTTAATTGGCCCCGGCATTGAGTCATCTCATGCCCTTGAACGCACACACCAAAAATCATTAGAGGCAACCTATCAACTGCTTTACCGTTACTGTTATGCGCCGATGATTTGAGCTATTTTGCCCGATAAGCCTTTAGAGAGATGCTATAATATCGGGCGATTTAATATTATGCGTAATCGTTTCACATTATAAAATATTCATAAAGGATACTATGTTACGTTCTATGACGGGATTTGCCCGTGAAACTGCGCCCACTGAGATCGGGCAATTGAGTCTTGAAATTCGTAGCGTAAATCATCGCTACCTTGATCCAACCTTCAAAATGCCGGATCTTCTGCGTGCATTAGAACCTGAACTACGGGAAAAATTACAAAACGCCATTTCACGCGGTAAAGTAGAAGTAGGGATTCGGATCGATTTTGATGATGCTGAACATAGCAACCTCCACTTCAATCCAGCAATTGCACAATCTCTATTAGCAATTCATGCTGAAGCGAATGCGCTCCTCGGTGCTGATAGCAAACTGACCGCATTACAGCTTATGCAACTTCCCGGCGTGATGAAAGCCTCTAGTGTTGATGCAGAATCGATTAAAGCACCGCTCTTTTTCGCATTTGATCAGGCTTTAGTTGCGTTTATCGCCCATCGTGAACGAGAAGGTGCGCGCCTACAGCAGATGATTGAAGAGCGTCTTGCACAAATGGAAGCCTTAGTGGAGAAAGCAAAAGCACAACGCCCCGTTGCAATTGAGAAGATCGAGCAACGTCTTCGTACTCGCCTTGAAAATCTCAATATTGAGCATGATCCTCAACGCCTTGAGCAAGAACTCGTCTATGTGATTCAAAAACTCGATATTGATGAAGAGATTGACCGTCTAACGGCTCATATTGCTGAGATGAAGAATGTATTTAAACGGAAAGAACCGATTGGTCGTCGCCTTGATTTTTTAACGCAGGAACTCAATCGAGAAGCCAATACCCTAGGCTCTAAATCCCAAGATGTTGCTCTCACGCAAATAGGTGTTGATCTCAAGGTCTTAATCGAGCAGATCCGCGAACAAATTCAAAATATCGAGTAGAAGTTCGGCAATAGCTTAGGTTTGCTAAAATTTTGCTTTGCTGAAAAAATATTGATGGTATAATAACAAACTTCTTAAGCGCCCATAGCTCAGTTGGATAGAGTGTTGGTCTCCGAAGCCAAAGGTCAGAGGTTCAATTCCTCTTGGGCGCGCCAAAATCAAATAATCCCGTATAATGAATCGACATCAATGCCGGTCACTGTACGGGTTTTTTATAACTTATAATAAAAATTGATCACTTACTGATCAGATAAAAAACTTGCCTCTATTTACCAAAGGATAACTTATGAAACGTCTACTACTCGCTACTGCTAGCACTCTGCTACTCTCTTCTTCCCTGGCATTAAGTGCCCCTTTAAAAGTGGTCACGAGCTTCTCCATTCTAGAAGATCTCACTCATAATATTGGACAAAAAGAGGTGGAAATTACCTCTATTATTGGTCGCAACCAAGAAGCCCATGGCTTTGAGCCAACGCCCAAAGATATCTTAACGATTCAACAAGCAGATGTTGTTGTGCTCAATGGGGCAGGTTTCGATAGTTGGCTTAATCGTATTTTAGAAGCCAACAATTATGAAGGGATCGTGATCGATGCAAGTCGTAATGTCCCGCTACTCTCTTGGGAAGGCGAAGCGCATGCTCATCACGATCACGATCACGATCACGATCACGATCACGATCACGATCACGAGGATCATCATACAGATGAACAAGCACATGCAATGGTAGAAGATCATGAGCATAGCCACGACCACGACCACGACCACGACCACGACCACGACCACGACCATGGTGATTTTGATCCACATATTTGGCAAAATCCACTCAATGTTGTCATTATGACAGATAATATTCGTGAAGGATTAAGCCTTGCGCTTCCGGAAGAAGCGCCCTATTTTGCCAATAATTTCCAAACTTATAAAACAGATTTAGAAGCACTCAATCAATATGCCAATGACACCTTACCTGCAAATCGTAAGGCTCATTTAATGGTGCTTCACAATAGCTTTGGTTATTTAGCGAAGCAATATGACCTGCATTTTATCGCCGTTTCTAATCTCAATCCGCTCGCTGAACCTTCTGCGAAAAAGATGGCCGAACTCTATGCACTTGTGAAAGCCGAAGATATCCGCGCTATCTTTAGTGAAAATATCGCACCCTCTCGCTTTATTAAAACATTAGCGCAAGATCTCAAACTTGAAAATGGGGGCGTACTATACTCAGATGCATTAACGGATTCCCCTGAAGCAGATACCTATTTACACCTCTTTAAACATAATATCGATCGCATTGCCGACGTCTTAAAGCATCAAGAATAAGCAGTGATTGCATCAAAAATAGGGATATTAGCGAAAACTACTATTACCGCAAAGAGACACTCTTTATTAATGATTTTTAGAGATTGTCTCTTTATTATTTCTCCCTTTATGGCTTACTGCCGACTATGTGATTTTAAAATCGAAAATTATTAGGAAACGTGCTAATATTCTAGCTATTTGAATCACACTTATTAAAATTTAGAATAATTACAAGATAAAGGTCGTTCGGTTTATGTCTGATAATATTGTACGTACAAACTTCATTCGCCAAATCATTGATCAGGATCTCGAAAGCGGTAAATATGGGAAACCTTCAGATATTCATACCCGTTTTCCACCTGAACCTAATGGCTATCTACATATCGGACATGCAAAAGCTATCTGTCTAAACTTCGGTATTGCCCAAGATTATGGCGGTCGTTGCAATCTTCGCTTTGATGATACCAATCCCACAAAAGAAGAAGTGGAATATGTTGAAGGAATCAAGAAAGATGTAGAATGGCTCGGCTTTAAGTGGGATTCTCTACATTATGCTTCAGATTACTTCGAAAAATTTTATGAAATCGCAGTCAAGCTGATCAAAAAAGGGCTTGCCTATGTTGATGACAGTAGTGCCGAAGAGATCCGTGCAATGCGCGGGACATTAACTGAACCTGGAATCGAATCACCTTATCGCAATCGCTCTATTGAGGAAAATCTCGATCTTTTCGAGAGAATGCGTCAAGGGGAATTTAAAGATGGGGAAAAAATTCTCCGCGCCAAGATTGATATGGCTTCCCCTAATATCAATCTACGTGATCCTGCGCTCTATCGCATTCGTCATGAAACCCATCACCAAACGGGCGATCAATGGTGCATCTATCCCATGTATGATTTAGCGCACTCTATTGGGGATGCGATCGAAGGAATTACTCACTCTCTCTGCTCTTTAGAGTTTGCAGACCATCGCCCGCTTTATGATTGGTGCGTTGAACATGCAGAGATGCAACATACCCCTCATCAATATGAGTTTTCACGCCTCAATATTGAATATAATGTGATGTCTAAGCGCCTATTAACGCTTCTTGTGACTTCAAAAGTTGTAGATGGCTGGGATGATCCTCGCATGCCGACGATCGCAGGCCTCCGTCGTCGTGGATGCCCTCCGGAAGCGATCCGTCTATTCTGTGATCGTATAGGTGTGACCAAATCAGAAAACCTCATTGAGCTACAACAATTTAGCCAAGCGATGAGAGATGTGTTGAATGAGAAAGCGAATCGTAGAATGGCTGTGCTTGATCCACTAAAAGTCACTTTAACGAATCTTGAAGGAGATCAGCTTTTAGATATTGCCAATCATCCACAAGATGAAACCCGCGGCACCCGTCAAATCAACTTCAGTAATACACTCTATATTGATCGTGCGGACTTCCAAGAAAGTGCTAATAAGAAGTATAAACGTTTAGTCTTAGGCGATTTTGTTCGTCTCAGAGGCGCTTATATCATCAAAGCGACCGATATCGTCAAAGATGAAGCGGATAATATTATCGAGATCATTGCCGAGATTGTCCCTGGATCATTGGGCAAAAATGTCGAAGGGGCTAAAGCGCGCGGTGTTATCCAATGGGTTTCTGCAAAAGATGCGGTTGATATCACAATTCATAACTATGATGTACTCTTTACCGAGAAGAACCCTAATGCAATGCCGGGGGAACTCACAGACTATATCAATCATGATTCCTTAGAGGTTATTCATGGTAAAGGCGAACCATCCCTTGTTGATGCGCCGATTGAAGAGGCTTATCAGTTTGAACGTATTGGTTACTATGCCCGTGATTCAAAATATGAAGGGCTTATCTTTAACCGAGTCGTTGAGTTAAAAGATAGTTTCGGAGAATAACTTTGAGTGAGATAATTCAATACGGCCCCTCACTCCTTGAGGGGTTTTTCATCACTATTACTTTAGGGATATTGTCGTTTATTATCGCTGTCGCCTTAGGATTAGGTTCCGCCCTACTCTCCTTTAGCTCACTTCGGTCATTGCGTTTTATCTCAAAGGCCTATACGACTATTATTCGCGGTATTCCCGATATTGTCCTGATATTTCTGCTCTTCTTTGGATTACAAACACTTCTCAATGAATTGACAGACTTAATGGGATTGAGTCCGATTTTTCTTAATCCCTTTGTTTCAGGCATTATCACAATTGGTTTGATCTTTGGAGCCTTTATCTCTGAAACATTCCGCGGCGCTTTAATGGCCGTTCCGAAAGGGCAATTTGAGTCTTGTATCGCTTTAGGGATGTCAAAAACCCATTTCTATCGCCGAGTGATCTTCCCACAGGCAATGCGTTTTGCTCTTCCGGGTCTGAGTAATAACTGGTTAGTGATGCTTAAAACGACCGCATTAGTGTCCTTGATTGGACTACATGATCTTGTCTTTATCGCTAATAATGCAGGTAAAGCAACACGTATGACTTTTGATTTCTATATGGTGACAGCGGTTGGCTTCTTAGTACTGACGACTCTTTCGATTCTGCTCATTAAGTTTCTAGAGAGACACTACAGTACCGGTTTTACAAATGAGGTATCATCGCTATGATGGAAGATATTATTGCAGAATTACCGGATCTTCTACCGGCTATTTGGCTAACAATAAAACTTACCGTAATTGCCTCTGTTATTGGTTTGCTTTTTGCCATTCCCTTATCGATCTTTTCACTGTCTAAGAATAAAATGATTCGCTTACCAATTGAAGCATTTAGTTACTTCTTTCGGGGAACACCGCTTTTGGTGCAAATTTACCTTATCTACTTTGGGCTCGGGCAATTTGAAGCTGTGCGCAATAGTGGTTGGTTATGGGACAATGTCTTAACAGATGCTTACAAATGCGCCTTAATTGCATTTACACTCAATACATGTGCTTATACTATTGAGATTTTTAAAGGAGCGCTTAAGCATACACCTAAAGGAGAAATTGAAGCAGGGATTGCCTTTGGGATGAATAAATTCACGCTCTTTAGACGCATTATTTTCCCTTCAGGTTTTAGACGCGCATTACCCGCTTATAGCAATGAAGTAATCTTTATGCTCCATGGCACCGCGCAGGCATCAGTTCTCACTCTAGTGGATATTCTTGGTTGGGCTCGTAAGGTTTATAGCATTACCTATTCACCTTTTATCCCATTCTTAATTGCCGCAATCGTCTATCTCATTTTGACTTTTGCATTAGTTGCAATCTTCCGCTATTGTGAACGCCGTTGGCTCTCTTATCTGAAACCCACATTTTAAGGTTTTGATATTTTAAAAATAGAATGGAAATAAAGTATAGTAAATTTGGTTTAAGAAAAATGGTTTGTAAACGGCTATTGTGGGGTTTTAAAAGAACATAAAACTTGACTCACTAACACTTGCAAGATGCCGGATAGAACAGTTTCCTTGCCTCGATCAGCTGATGCGCCGGCATTTGAATAAACTTCTTTTGAACCGATATTACTATAATAACAATGCGTATCCCTCAAATGAGATACGCATTTTTTATAGTAAATTTGGTTTAATAAAAATGTTTTTCAACAGATATTGTGGGGGTTAAAAAAACATAAAACTTGACTCACCAACACTTGCATGATGCCGGATAGAACAATTTTCTCGTCTCGATCAGTTGATGCGCCGGCATTTGGATAAGCTTATTTTGAATCGATATTACTATATCTCTCCAGCTGACCTGATCATTACTGCCCTATTGGAAGATACTCAATTTGCCGGCACAGGATTATGAAAAGAACAAGATTATTCTCCCCGGCAATACAATCAATTTTCTTAGTTTTGACATCTCTACCTATTAAGGACTATTAACACACACTGATAGTAAGAGAAGAAAGAGAAGAAAATGGATCTAACGAGAACTTCTGAGAAGTTGTAGCTCATCTGCGGTCAAAGGCTCATTATTTTGTAATTTCGCCAATACTTTCTTTAACGGAGATTCCCCTTTGGTGAGTTGTAAAAAGAGATCTTGCAGCTCACTCTCTTGTAAGGACTCATCAATTAAACTCTCCTGCATCGTCAATTGCCGTAGCCAACCATTCCACTGCTCTTCATCAAAGAAATGAAGAATCTGTGCAGCATTTTCAAGCGTTGGATACTCCTGAATCGCCATAATCACTTCATATAGACGGTTTTGTTGCAAATCATCACTCTCTAATAGAAAGTGCAATCCTTGCAGTGATCTTGCTAATGCCGGTTGATTCAGAATAATCACCAAAATCCGTTCGACTAATGTCTGCCCATTATTATAAGCTTGCCGCGCTCGACTCTCCCCTTGTCGACCGGCACTCACATAGCGATTTAGCAGATTATCTGCAAGACTGGCTCTTCTGCCTAACTCTGCCCGTAAAAAATCTCGAAGCGGAATATCTCGCATCGCATTGATCTTTTCGGCGGTCATCTCTAAAAATTGTGAGCGACCTTCAAAGGTATTCATATTCACCTCTTCCTCCATTGATTCAAAGAGGAATTGAGATAGCGGCTCTGCATTCTTCACTAATGAGATAAAACCCTCTGTTCCTGATTTTTGCACATAGCTATCAGGATCTTCTCCATCCGGTAGAAATAGGAATGAAACTTCTTTACCGGCAGTCAATGCGGGGAATGATTCATTCATCGCTTTATGAGCTGCCGCTCTTCCAGCACGGTCTCCATCAAAACAGAAGACAATTCGAGAAGTATAACGAAACAGCAATTCAATCTGACGTTGAGCAATCGCCGTTCCTAAAGTTGCCACGCTATTATTGACGCCATAATGCGATAACATTACAACATCCATATAGCCCTCAACGACAATAATCTCCTCATAATCCCGCGCTGATTGCCGTAACTCATAGAGCCCGTATACTTCTTCGCCTTTTTTGAAGAGCACTGTTTCAGGAGAGTTAAGATACTTCGGCTCCCCTTGATCGAGAATTCGTCCACCAAAGCCAATTGTATCCCCTTTTCGATTACGAATGGGAAACATAATCCGATCTCGAAAACGATCATAGCGGCGATGTTGTTCTGACTCACTGAGTAAGCCGCCTTCAAGCATTAATTGCTCAGAGATATGATGTTTACTCAATTCAGAAAGCAGTGCATTCCAACTATCAGGCGCATAACCAATGCCATATTTTTTGGCATCATCCCCATTTAAACCTCGTTTTTGTAGATACTCAATGGCACGATCATTGTTCTCTTTGCGCAATTGTTGTCGATAGAACGCTTCGCTCATCTTCATCACTTCTAACAAGTTTTTCTGCGCTTCTACTTTTGCCTCAGAGTAACCCTCTCCCCGCTCATAAGGAATCTCAACGCCTTCAATTTGCGCTAGAACCTCCACCGCTTCCAAAAATTCAAGACGTTCATAATTCATTAAAAATGTCAGAACACTACCGCTCGCATTACAACCGAAACAGTAATAAAACTGTTTAGGCTCACTAACGGTAAATGAGGGCGTTTTCTCATCGTGAAATGGGCAACACGCTTTGTAGTTACTCCCGGCCTTCTTTAAAGGCACACGCTGATTAATCACCGACACAATATCCGCTCTTGCGATCAATGAATCGATAAAATCTCGTGGAATAAATCCTTTGCCTTTACTCATTTTCCCCTCATCTTCGTCCAAAACGGCTCGTATCAATATCTTATAGTCATATCGGTTCAAAATAAGCTTACTCAAATGCCTACGCATCAGCTGATCGAGACGAGAAAACTGTTCTATCCGATATCTTGCAAGTGTTATTTAACATGGTTTGATATGCTTTTAAAATCCTGCACTAACTACTTTCAAACTATTTTTCTTAAACCATCTTAAACCCAATTTACTATAAATACGGTCATAGATCCTACAAGATCAATCTTACCATACTGTAAAGCGGTGAAAGATTGCCTGCTGAGTTTTTATCCCCATCGACACCCTATCACCGCTTCTATTATACCGCCATTCACCCATTATGAATGAAGGGCAACTTTGTCATATTGCTCAGCGACTACAATACTCAAGATATTAGCCCGCTAAACGTGCTTTAACGATGCCACTGACAGCAGACATATCTGCTCTACCTAATAATTGTGGGCGAATAGCACTCATTAATTTACCCATTCCACTCATACCTTCAACCCCTAACTCGGCGATAGCGGCATCAATAATAGCAATCACTTCCTCTTCCGTTAATTGCGCAGGAAGATAAGGTAAGATGTATTGAAGTTGCTCTTCCTCTTTCTCCACAAGATCATCACGCTCTGCTTTTTTGAACTGATCAATTGATTCCCGACGTTGATTCACCATACGATTTAAAATCGTCAGATACTCTTCATCTGTCAATTCATCGCCCCGTTTTTGTAATTGTGCTTCTTGAATCTCCGCTAAAATAGCGCGTAATGTCGTCACTTTTTCACGCTCTTTCGCTTTCATTGCTTCTTTAACATCACTTTGAAGACGTGCTTTCATAATTTTCTATCCTTTTGATATGTTGTGATATTCGTGTATTAAATAATACTATATCCATTCTATATGTTTTCTATACTCTTTCTATACTCAACATTATCATTAGAATATAGATTTATAAATTTACAGATTAACAGATTTATAGATATAAACTTAATACGCTCAATAAAAGAAGGGAGACTCATAGCCTCCCTCACTTGATCATTCTATTTTACACTACTTATTAACCAAATAATGCGGCAATGGCTTCTAAGTCTACAACTTGATCATTCACTAACCAAGTGCCATCCTGATATTGTACATGAATACGAGCTTTACCACCAACAAACTCAACTAACGGAGTTTCAGCATTGATCAAAGTTGCCATCAATTGGAACTGTTGATATAACTCTCTCATCTCTTTACGCGCACTATCCACATTCACATGTTTTCCTGAGGCGATTAAGATATTACTGCCTAATTCAATTACATAGTTTTGATCAACAGAGAGTTCTAAATCGATAGCATCGATATATTGATTTACAAATTCAAAGAAAGTTAAACCTGCAAACATCTCATCGACTTCATCAGGATTATTAATAAAGTCTACTTTTGCTAATTGATCAATCAGTTTGCTGCTTGGTGTAATATTCAAGGCATTTTGAGAACCAAAATCTGCTAACTTCCCATCTAAAGTAATTTTGACGCTACTGCCATCTACAAACACTTTTTGCAGGTAAGCATAAGGATTCATTTGATCAGCATTGAGTATATATTCATTACTAAGGGCAAGAAAATCTTGAGATAGAATCTCTTTTGTAACCGGCGCAATGTTAAATCCTAATTTAAAATCCCCTAAAGCTACTTCTGTATCAGAAATCGCAGGCTGAAGCTTCAGATCTTTAACAACAAAATGGGTAAAAATACCTGCTCCATCTGCGACTTTTTCAACGCCTGAATCATAAGTAAATTGTGCGATATTAAGATGACTAAAACCAGAACGAGTTACTGCTTCCGGCATTACCTCAAGAGCGATACCATTAAAGATAACTTCTGTCTTCTGATAGAGATCACTAGGCTTAATCACAGAATTAATAGTACTATCATTGACTACGAATGAACGTAGCCCTTTCGCTTCATTTTTCAGAGTTATCTTACCAATCTGATAAGCGGCATCAAAATTATCAATCACTTTAAAATTATCAGTGAATGTAAATAGTCCTTTCCCTTCCGCGCCAGCAATATGGAAATAACCCATATCTGAAGAGTCAGACTCTAATAAGATTTCAGGATATTGTTGTGTAAACTTATATTGAAGATTTTCCCGATCAATTTGTGTTTGTTGTGCAATATCTTTAAGCACAAAAACTTCTTCATCACTGTTAGCAATGATCAAATCAGCTTTAGAGATAATCGTCGCAGCCCCTTTACCTTCTGCATAGTTGGTAAAGACCACTTCTCCATTCTCTGTTGATGTGATATTTGTCTCGTCATCTTGTAATAAAATCGAAGTTGTTGCTTGGAAATTTGCAATATTCTCACTCGTAGCATCTGCTTCGATAGCTGTATCTATCTCTTTAACAATAAAGCCATAGGACTTATCTAATAACGCTTCCGTTATTGTTTCATAATCTTGGGTAAACAATTCGATCGGTGCTGCCACGCTCATCGAGCTAGTTGCTAATAGTAATGGCACCGCATACGCAAGTAGTTTTTTCTTCATTAGATATCCTTAATAGTTAATAAGTTAAGTAAGATTCTTTGATTATAGGAGATATTCTAAATAGTAATCAATATAGTTGAGCATATTATCTCATAAAAAGAGTATATTATTGATTCTGTAATATATTCGTTCTATCTTTCATCTTGCATTCGTTGATAAGCGGTTAATACTGTATCAAAATTCGCCCCATCTTTATGCATATTTTCACTTAAATATCGGCGCCATAGGCGGCTTTTCGGTACTTCATGAAATAATCCTAGCATATGTCTCACAATATGATTTAACCTTCCACCTTTGTCAATATGCGCTTCAATATAGGGTTTCATGGCCATAATCACCTCATAGCGACTTTTAATAGAAGTCTCTAGTTCTAATCCTTCTGATTCTTCAATATCCTCGTTAAAAAGAGAATCCACTTGAACCAATTGATAAGGATCATGATAAATCGCCCGCCCAAGCATTACACTATCGACTTGTCCGATATACTGTTTCGCCTCTACGACCGAAGGCAAGCCACCATTTAAACCTATCTGAAGCGTAGGATAATCTTGTTTCACTTGAAAAACACGTTCATAATTAAGAGGAGGAATATCGCGATTTTCTCTAGGAGAAAGCCCTGAAAGCCAAGCTTTTCGTGCATGGATAATAAATTGATCACATCCTCTTGCCGCGACTGTTTCAATGAAATGAGTTAAGAACGCATAACTCTCTTCATCATCAATCCCGATACGGGTTTTAATGGTGACCGGAATCGAAACAGCCTCTTGCATCGCTTGATAACAATCCGCCACTAAACTTGGCTCTTTCATCAAACAGGCACCAAATCGCCCTTTCTGCACTCGATCTGAAGGGCAGCCACAGTTAAGATTAATCTCACTATACCCATAGGATTCCCCAATTTTCGCCGCAATCGCAAGATCTTTAGGATCAGATCCGCCGAGTTGCAGTGCAACAGGTCCTTCTTCTTCAAAATAGAGATGACGATCTCTATCACCATAAATAATTGCCCCTGTTGTCACCATCTCACTATATAAAAGTGCAGTTTTACTCATTGTTCTATAGAAATAACGACAATGTCGATCTGTCCAATCCAACATTGGTGCGACGGAAAATGGGGGCATTTTAACCATATTTTTCATTTTTTTTACTTTTACATTAATCCCTTACTACAAGGTAAGGATTGTGAGGGTAAGGATTATGAGAGTTACGAGAGGTTGCTAAATCAATCATATAGTGAATCAGGTTTAAGAAAATGGTTTAAACAGCTATTGTGGGGTTTTAAAAGAACATAAAACCAAAAATAGAGATATAAATAAACCCCTAGATTTTACAAGATCTTCGGGGTTTATTATTGAATCCTTCAATATCATGACCTACTATCGACGAAAGATTCGCAGAGGTAGATCGACTTATTGAACCTTACTCCACATCTAAGAAGCTTTTTAGACTCTCTGAGCGATTAGGATGACGTAACTTACGAAGGGCTTTCGCTTCAATCTGACGAATACGCTCACGGGTTACATCAAATTGTTTGCCCACCTCTTCAAGCGTATGATCAGTATTCATATCGATACCAAAACGCATCCGTAATACTTTCGCTTCACGAGCAGTTAATGTATCTAACACTTCACGAGTCGCTTCATTTAAGCCTTCATCCGTTGCCGATTCCATAGGTGAAATTGCATAGACATCTTCAATGAAATCGCCCAAACTTGAATCTTCATCATCCCCGACAGGTGTTTCCATAGAAACAGGTTCACGAGCGATTTTAAGCACTCGACGCACGCGCTCTTCCGTTTCACCCATTGCTTCTGCAATCTCTTCTGGCGTAGCCTCACGACCAAGCTCTTGCAGCAACTGTCTTGAGATACGGTTTAACTTGTTAATTGTCTCAATCATATGCACAGGGATACGAATGGTCCGAGCCTGATCTGCAATTGAACGAGTAATCGCCTGACGAATCCACCAAGTTGCATAAGTTGAGAACTTATAGCCCCGGCGATATTCAAATTTATCTACCGCTTTCATCAAACCGATGTTCCCTTCCTGAATCAGATCAAGGAATTGTAGACCACGATTGGTATATTTCTTCGCAATAGAGATTACAAGACGTAAGTTTGCTTCGATCATCTCCCGCTTAGCTCGGCGTGCTTGCGCTTCACCAATGGAGATTTGACGATTGATCTCTTTAATCTCATAGATGGTAAGATCTGTCTCTTGTTCGATCTTCGCTAAACGATCCTGGCATTCAAAAATATGTTTCTCATAGGTTTTGAGTTCTTCCACATATTTTGCTTTACGTTTAAAGATGTCTTCGGTAAAAACAGCTCTATCGGCTTCATTACGGGGAAATACTTTTAAAAACTCTGTGCGTGGCATTTTTGCTTTCGCCACACAGATGTGCATAATTTTACGTTCTAACGGACGAATGCGATCAATGGTCTCACGAAGCTTATCATACATCTCTGTTTGGAATTTCGGTGCTAACTGAAACTCCATGAATTTTTCACGTAGACTCGCTCTAACTTCTTTAATCTTATCCGATTTACTCGTTGCGCCTTCTTTTTCTTTGACTGCATTGAGTTTATCAACGATTGCTTGTAGTTCTGCAATTTTTGTCGCTAGAATCTCAGGGTCAGGGCCGTTGGCATTATCTTCAACTTCAACAACCGCAACTTCTTCATCCTCATCTTCATTTTTCTCTTCATCTTCGAGATAGAAGCTAGGATCAATAAACCCTAATACGAGATCAGTAATTCGACCTTCTTCTTTAATCGCCGCATGATAAGAATCGATTAAGTGATAAGTTGCAGGTACGTAGAGCGCCAATGAGTTCAGAGATGAATGCAATCCTTCTTCAATTCGAATCGCAATCTGTTTCTCTTCTTCTCTTGTTAAAAGATCAACGGTTCCCATCTCCCGCATATACATACGAACAGGATCTGTCGTTCTACCAATCTCTTCATCATCAATATGCGCGAGAACTTCAGCGGCTTCCTCGACCGCATCATCACTATCGAGCGACTCACTGAGCATTAAAGTATCTTCATCGGGGGCTTCTTCATGCACCGCGATCCCCATATCTTCAATCATTGCGATGATACTTTCAATCTGCTCTGGATCGACCATTCCTTTTGGAAGATGATCATTCACCTCCGTAAAGGTAAGATATCCTTGCTCTTTACCATAAGCGATCAGCTTTTTGATTTGCTCTTTTTTAAGTTGATCTTGTTTTTTTTGATCTGAATGATTGCTCATAATTTAGAATGACATCCTTAATCTAATAAGTTCACGACTATCGTATTATTTTAATCTAAAGCAGACTATTATAACAGCTTTCCCCTATTTCTGATATAGCAAAGAAAAGAGAAACCCTGTGGTGTAATCTATTGACTACACCATTAATGGGGACAACTTTAGAGGAAAACAACCCTTAGTGTAAGTGATTTCCAACCCAGATCAATATTTCACATAAAATTAGGCTAAAACATCATTTAAACTCACATTATGTTCCTCTAACATTAAACGTATTTTCTCTAATGTTTTTGTCTGTAAATATCGCACTTGATCTCTTGTTAATCCTAAAACTTTCCCCGTTTTATCCAATGTCTTGGCACTTCGCCCATTCATACCAAAACGGCATTCTATAACCTCTCGCTCTTTCGGCTCAAGTTCAAATAAAATATGCTCAAGCAGATTAAACGCCTCATTTTCAACAAAAAAATCAACGATTCTATTCTGCTTATTTTGTAACATGTTAGGACTAGACATTGTGATAGCAGGAATCTCTGTATGATCAAAAGATAGAGATGCTTTTTGATAAGCTAGAAGTTCCATAATTTCATAAAGACTTTGTCCTGTTACTTCAGATAACTCTTTTACAGTAGGCCTTCTCTGCAGGACTTGAGATAATTGTTGCAACTCACTCATCAGCTTTTTAAGGGCCTTGTTAATATGAATCGGTAACCGAACCGTCCGCCCTTGATTCATAATCGCCTTTTCGATGTAGTGACGAATCCACCACACCGCATAAGTCGAAAATCGACACCCTTTTTCGGGATTAAACTTTCGCGTTGCATGCATTAACCCAAGATTTCCCTCAGAAATGAGATCCGCCTTATCTAAGCCACGATCCTCATAACGCTGAGCGATCATAATCACTAATCGCAAATTACCTAGAACAATTTGTTTAAAAGCATCTTGATTCCCTTCTTGTACTGCTTTTCCGAGCAACTTCTCTTCTGTTGCGCTCAAAAGTCGATAATGTCCGACTTCAGAAAAATAGAGATACAAATCATTTTCATACTCTTCATATTTATTATCTCTGTTTTTCAGAATATCTTCTAATTCGTTACTTTCAGCGGATCTAGAATACTCAAGCACTTTTGAGATTGCAGATTCATTGTGCCAAAAATTCAGGGTTGCTTCTCGTTCTATACTCAGCGCTTGTTGTTTCTCCGTTAAATCTCCTTTTATTGATAGGGTATTTAATTTTTCAGATATCTCATATTGCATTATCTGAACGTTTTTTAATTTTAAGGATTGCTTACGATTCATGACGTCTCCCTAGTTCGTCAGAACGTCCTTGTTGGTCATTTCCTTTTTTGATCTATTTTCCTATTAGCATAAGCTTCAAGGTACCTTTTTTACCTACAAAAAAACCTCTCTATTGATAATAGAAAGGCTTAATATTATATTGTAAAATACAACTTACTATTATAATTCGTAATTATAGTAGTAGTTTAAAATATTAGTGAATATTGTTTTTATTTTTTTATGATTTATTTTCAATAATTGAATTCAAACCTTATAATACAACATATAATTCAAGTAGATACCTCGAAAACAAAGCTGTCATGAGCAATATCAATGAACAATATTCTATGCCAATGTTTCCCGAATAATCTCTACCGCTTTTTCAATATGTACACGCGATGTGCCAAAATTGATGCGAGCATAATTCCCATCAGCCCCAAAGGTATTGCCATCATTCAATGCTAAACCATGATCTAAAAGCGCCTGATAGGCTTTGCCCTTAATCGCCGTTTCAGAGAAATCGAGCCACATTAAAAAGGTCGCTTCTGGTACGGTAAATTTAAGGCCTTCAATCTTCGAAAGCTCAGCGACTAGATAATCACGATTAGCGATCAGATAGGTTTTAAGCTGCGAAAGCCACTCATCGCCATAATCAAAAGCAAGCTCGGTGCCTTTCATGGCAAATACATTCATACGAGGGATAAAGCCCATCATCGCTTTCTCATAGGCTTCACGAAGTTCAGGATTCTCAATAATCGCAAAGCCACCACTTAACCCTGGTAAGTTAAAAGTCTTACTTGCAGAGATAAGCGTGATCGTCTGTGCTTTTGCCTGTTCACTTAAGGTTGCGTAAGGAATATGTTCCCCTTCCCATAAAAGCTCCGCATGGATCTCATCTGAAAGAACAATTAAATTATGCTTCTCAGCAAATGCCTCTAATGCTAATAACTCCGCTTTTGTGAAAACACGACCAGACGGGTTTTGCGGATTACAGAGCATAAAAATCTTAGTATTGTCCGTAATAGAGGCTTCCATTTTGTCAAAATCGATCTCATAACGCAGCGTATTTCCCTCAACTTTTTCAATAAGAGGCACTGCAATTCCTTTGCTTCCCACATTTTTCTCAATGGCAAAAAAGGGGGGATAAGCCGGCGTGTGAAAGAGATATTCTGCATTAGGATTGTCACGAAGTGCCAAATTAGCGGCGATATTAAAACCACTCACAAGGCTTGGCAACATAACAATGCTCTCTTTCGCAATTGTCCAATTATACAGGCGCTGTAGGCGATAGACAATTGCTTCTAATAGGCGATCAGGACGCGCTTTCCCATAACCATATACGCCGGTTTGTGCCATCGCCGTCAAACCATCTACAATCTCATCCGCCGCTTTGAAATCCATATCGGCAATCCACATCGGCAGAATCTCTTTCGAATAAGCACACCATTTATCTGAGTTATTATTACGACGATTAATAATCTCATCAAAATCATAAATTTTAGTTGAAGCTGTCATACTATCCTCTTCTCTTTTGTTAATGATTCTTTGTAATAGGCTTTACCTCTCTTACAATAGCATATTCTCTCTCCGAGAGGGTATGTTCATCAGATAGTTAAACCCATCTTTTTATATAAAAAAACGAGCGTTCCCAATGGAGGCTCGTTTTAGAGTGACATTAATATCGTTGAATATCGTTGAATATCTGTCAATAGAGACTTTCGATAGGGCTACTTCAAGTTTTTCAATAGTAACTTTAAGAGATGATAGAAACGATCAACGCTTGGGATATTCACTCGTTCATCAGGAGAATGAGCCCCTTTAATTGTAGGACCAAAGCTCACCATCTCTAAATGAGGGTATTTCTGACCTAAAAGCCCTGTTTCAAGCCCGGCGTGCAATACGGAGATTTTCATCTCTTCTCCTGTTTCCGCTCGATAGATCTCTAATAAGCGCTGTAATGGCACTGAGTCAAGATTAGGCTGCCACGCAGGATAATCATTACTCTCTTCTGAGAATGCACCACTGAGTAACGCTGCGGCCTTAATACGTGTCCGCACCACATCTAGGCCTCGATCTGTGATTGATCTTGCTAAAAGATCGATCTGTAATTGATGTTCAGAATCAATGCGGACAACGCCGACATTACAACTTGTTTCAACAACAGGAATCTCTACCGATTTACGAATCACACCACAAGGCAATAACAACAACAAATTGAGCACTTTTGCACTCTCTTCAGCATCAATTGTCGGTTGTGGTTCAGAAGCCACAAATCGAACATTCACACCATCATCAGCCCCTTTTAAACGTGCTTTAAAGGATTGATTCATCTCTTCAAGATAGGCTTCAAAATCTGCTTTATGCGCTTCGTGCACAGAAACAACCGCCACCGCTGAACGCGGAATCGCATTGCGTAATGTCCCGCCGGTAAAAGATGCCAAACGTAGCGCCGAGCGATGCGCAAATCCGGCAAGTAGTTCTGCTAAGAGCATATTGGCATTCCCAAGCTCTTTATGCACATCAATCCCGGAATGACCGCCCCGTAACCCTTCAACAGAGACACGATAGAAAACACCTCGTGCTTCTTGATCGAAATTCAATGCTTTTGTCACCGCAAAATCAGAGCCACCGGCACAACCGACCGTACATTCTCCCTCTTCTTCACTATCAAGATTGAGAAGATATTGCCCCTCTAACCAATTCTCCCGAATATTCTGTACACCGCCCATACCTTGCTCTTCATCCACCGTTAAGAGCACTTCTAATGGACCGTGTTCTGCTGTCTCATCTTCTAAGATCGCAACCGCTGCGGCAACACCAATCCCATTATCCGCCCCTAAAGTCGTATCGGTTGCATAGAGCCAATCCTCTTTGATCTGTAGCGCAATCGGGTCATTATCAAAATCGTGATCACTCTCATCCCGCTTTTGGCAAACCATATCAATATGACCTTGTAAGATCACCTTCGGTGCATTTTCATAACCCGGTGTTGCCGGCTTTTTAATCACAATATTACCGATCTCATCCTCATCAAAAGCGAAGCCTTTCTCTGCCGCATACGCTTTATAGAACGCGCGGACTCTCTCCTCTTTTTTAGAGGGGCGAGGAATAGCGCTTAACTGTGCAAAATGTTGCCATAAAAGTTGGGGGGATTTTTGTTCAATCATTGTTTCTCTCTTTTTATAAGTCGATCTATCTACTAAAGGGTTCAGGTTTTCAGATAAAAACCACACTCATCCAAAACTCACTCATTTATTTCTTCAGTCGATAGATTGTTTATTATTCATAACGAATCATATTATACGCCTCTTTTACAAGTTCTACTTGAAAAGCCTGATCCGCCTCCTCTTAATCTTATAGCGCACCCGACAAGATTTCTAAAGCTTTTTCCCTGTATTCTTCCCCCATATTGTAACAACAAACGCTCTCCATCCTGACTCATCTAGTTATATTGGGTAGTTACATATTTATGATAAATGACTTATGTTAAATACGTTTATGGGATTTTTAAGGGAATGTACTCCCTCTATTTTTGAATCTTCACCCACACTGTTCACAGTTACAATATTGAGGAATAAAATATGAAACTTTTTAAAAGAAGTGCGCTTGCGCTCCTTATTCTCCCTGCAAGTTTAATGGCTCAAGCAGAAAACATCACTGTTTTCGCAGCGGCATCACTCCAAAATGCAGTGGATGAGATCACTGAAGCATACGGTAAAATCGACAGTAAAGATCATATCGAATCGCTCTATGACTCTTCATCAAATCTTGCACGCCAAATCGAACAAGGCGCACCGGCAGATATCTTTATCTCAGCAAACCAAAGCTGGATGAACTATCTTGAAGAGAAAAACCTCATCGATAATCCAACGCGCACCAATATTGTTAAAAATGAATTAGCGCTTATCACTTACAAAGAGAATCCTACAGAATATAAAGTCGAATTTGCATCTAATGAATTTTGGAAAGATGCGCTAGCGAAAACACATATTGCCTTAGGCGATCCTGATCACGTTCCGGCAGGTCTCTATGCCAAAGAATCTTTTGAAAAATTGGGCGTTTGGAAGACTGTTGAACCTCGCGTTGCCGCAGCACAAAACGTGCGCGCAGCCCTTCTCTTAGTAGAAGTGAAAGAAGCAGATTTAGGAGTTGTTTACTCCTCTGATGCAAGTGTCAGTGAGAAAGTGAAAACGGTAACCACATTCCCTGCGGATCTTCACGAGCCGATTGAATACCCTATTGCCATTATGAAAGATCGCGCTTCAGAACCTGTTGAGGGATTCTACAAATATCTTTTAAGTGATGATGCGGCGGCTATTTTCAAAAAATATGGCTTTGCAGCACCGACTAAATAGATTGACTCGAAAACCTTGTCATCAACACAATTAAGATATTCATCTAGTAGTATTCATCTATTAGCAGCTGAATATTTTAAGATTGTTTCAAGGTTATCTTCGGATCATTTTCGAAGAGTTTTCGAATAGTTTTAAGATAGATATTCATATCTAATGGCTCGATATCTCCATTTGCCATTGATATGAATATTCTTTTTTAGAGGGATCGTCGAATCACAAATGCCCTAATAAGCTATAATCATCTCTCTTTTCACGATATCTAACAGTACTATAGTAAATTTGGTTTAAGAAAACTGATTTTAAACAACACTTGCAATATGCCGGATAGAATGGCTTCCTTACTTATTACAGCCGATTCGCCGGCATTTAAATAATGCTTATTTTGAACCGACATTACTATATTTAACATCAGAAACAAGGACGCGATACCTAATGATTCTCACTGAATATGAATGGTCAATCATTGTTTTAAGCTTAAAGATCGGCGCAGTTGCCATTATCTTTAGCCTCCCTTTTGGTATTCTATGCGCTTGGGTTCTTGCTCGAAAAAATTTCCGAGGTAAAACCATCCTCGATAGCGTCATTAATCTTCCCCTTGTTTTACCGCCGGTTGTTATTGGTTATCTCTTATTGATCACAATGGGACGCAATGGCTATCTTGGGAAATGGATTGATCAGATCTTCGGCATCTCTTTTAGCTTTAATTGGAAAGGGGCAGCCCTGGCATCTGCCGTTGTCTCATTTCCGCTCTTAGTGCGCGCTATCCGCATTAGTTTTGAATCCATTGATCAAAATCTCGAATTTGCCGCCCGTAGCTTAGGGGCTTCTCGGCTCAAAATGTTCTTTACCGTGACACTGCCCTTAGCGATGCCCGGTATTATTGCCGGCGTTGTCCTTGCCTTTGCCCGTTCACTGGGGGAATTTGGTGCCACGATTACTTTCGTATCGAATATCCCCGGCGAAACTCGGACTTTGCCGTTAGCAATGTATACCCTCATTCAAATTCCCAATCAAGAAGCCGCGACAATGCGTCTCTGTATTATTGCTATTGCCATCTCTTTTATTGCACTTTTCCTCTCCGAAGTGTTACAGAGAGCCCATAAAAAACGGTTGGGTTTGCAATCTTAGTCGATTTTTATCGAGAAATACCCGGCAGAATCAATCTGATAATTCACTATTTGACCCATTCTATTAAACGACAAGTCCCTATTATGATTACGATCGACATTACCCATCCTTTTCAAGATTTCACCTTTGAAGCGCACCTTGAGCTTCCTTCAACCGGTATTATCTCTATTTTTGGGCCATCAGGTTCTGGTAAAACGACGTTACTCAATTTCATCTCCGGTAAAATGACACCGCAAAAAGGTTATATTGCTATTAATGGAACCGTTATTCTCGATACGGATCAGCATATTTCGCTGCCGATTCATAAACGGGGGATTGGCTATGTCTTTCAAGACCCGACCCTTTTCCCTCACTATTCTGTTGAGAAAAATCTCCGCTACGGAGAAAAAGAGAAAAACCCTGAATTATTCACCAAAATTGTGGCGCTCCTTGGTATCGAACCGCTTCTCAAAAAACGTATCGCTTATCTTTCCGGCGGGGAAAAACAACGGATTGCCATTGGTCGAGCACTCTTAAGCTCACCGCAGATCCTCTT
Source organism: Ignatzschineria ureiclastica (assembly GCF_003121845.1). Lineage (GTDB taxonomy): Bacteria > Pseudomonadota > Gammaproteobacteria > Cardiobacteriales > Wohlfahrtiimonadaceae > Ignatzschineria > Ignatzschineria ureiclastica. Next base: position 230,535 of record NZ_QEWQ01000001.1, read on the forward strand.
AATGGATGAGCCACTCTCGGCATTAGATCAGGCGCGCAAAGAGGAGATCTTAAAATACCTCCTTGAAATCCCCGATCAATTCCAAATCCCGATTCTCTATGTAACCCATAATGTCAAAGAGGCCGAACAATTGTCGCAACAATTTATCGCTATCAATAAAGGGCATATCTCATTAGAGCCGATTAGCGCCATCGAATCCTTTTATGAAGCGGAAAAATCATAGCCTCAAAATATACTCAATTGGGTTCAAGAAAAATGGTTTTTAAACAGCCATTGTAGGGTTTTAGAAGAACATAAAACCAGACTCACCAACACTTGCAAGATGCCAGATAGAACAGCTTTCTCACTTTTTACGGCTGATGCGCCGGCATTTAAATAATGCTTATTTTGAACCGATATTACTATAATAAGAAATAACCCGAATAACCCGATCATTCTTTGCACCCTTTATCAGAATCTTCTACACTGTGGGCAAGAATCACTATAATTGTGGCTATCATTAATATTTAAATAGGGAATTTTATGGCATTACATCCACTTTCTCGCATTGCAATAACAACATTGATTGCCGGCGCTGGCCTATTAAATCTTGCACTTGCCGATAGTGCGCAAGCAAAACGTATTGCTAAAGCGAATTACCAATATTGTATTCAAGAATCATTGGCAAACCCTTACTACTGCGATTGTATCTCTAAAGTCTATGAAGAGAATCTTGGAGATGCTAATCTCTCAAAGACTGAAGAAAACTTTGTGATCAAAGTATTAAGTGGCAAATTAGCGCTCGATGCATTAGGCCCTCAAGAACTCGCCCTATCAGAGCTTGTCACCCAAAAAATTGATGCTGCCCAATTTGAGAGCAGTTTCACGCAGTGCTTTGGTTATTTAGAAGAGAGCTTTGAACCATCGACCACGCAACCGGATACCATTTCTCAAGATCAGCAAAAAGCTATTGAGGAAGCGGAAGCAATCGAAGAGATTGAGGGCGAAGAGGGAATTTAATAGCCCGCTCCTAATGGCGTGAATGTTCGAAAATAGAGAGATCTATTTCGACAATATTCTCTTCAGACAATACAACAAAGGCAACGACTCAAAATCGTTGCCTTTATATTATAGTCATTTCGGCTTAAGAAAAATGATTTTAAACCACACTTGCAAGATGCCGGATAGAATGGCTTCCTTACTTATTACAGTCGATGCGCCGGCATTTAAATAAGCTCTTGAATTCTTATTTCAATGCCAATGCATCGGTTGCTTGTGACCAACTATCTGTTATCGGCTATCAATCTCACGTTTCGTCGATTGTTCGCTCTTTGATTGTTCCTGCTTTAATTGACGTTGCTTTGATTGACCCTGCTTTGCTTGATCATCCTTTGAATCCGTATCTGCACTCTGCCACGCATCCCAATCATCCCAAGATTTCCACTGATCATCTTGCTCATCATTTTGAGTATGCTTCTGGTCCTCCTCCGGAAAGAGTGGCGAATCATCAAAATCTTTACTCGAGGGCAGTACAGGCGGATGCTCGGCCTCATATTTTCGTAGGCGACGCATATCTAAATAAGGCATCACAAAGAGCCAGAAAACCGCAAAAGCAAGCCCTAAGCCCCAATGAATCCAGAAACAGATAATAAGAATCACTAAATTTCCAAGTCCGCTGACCGCCATTCGAGAGTAATTCATCTTGCGTACATCTCGTAAGCCACTTGCGATCTTCTCTTGCCGATCTTGCCCTTTTCCTACAGTTGACTTTGAAGTTGAATTTGAGATAGATGTTTGACGCTTATTCTGCTCAGCCATTGTGATCTCCTTTAACGATGAGATATGATTGCTTTCATCTTACTATATTTCCAAAGAAAATAGCTGATCTCTCGTGGATAATGAGGGATGATCATAAAGAGGGGATCCTGTTATAGTAAATTGGGTTTAAGAAAAAGGGTTTTAAACACCATTTGCAAGATGCCGAATAGAACGTCTTCCTTGCCTCGATCAGCCGATGCGCCGGCATTTAAACAAGCTTATTTAAACGAGCTTATTTTGAACCGATATTACTATATTCACCACTCTGCTTATTCTAATCAGATAAAAAAAGCGACCCTCAGATCGCTTTCTATACGTCTACTGATGAGATAGCGATGAGATACCTCATAAGATAGATAAGTGAATAATTAAGCTTCTTTTTGTGCTTTCGCCATTAATTCAGCTTCGTGGGCTAAACGCAATTTCTTAAATTCCCGCAACTGTAACCAGAGGAAAAGCGCCGCTGTAAAGGCGGAGATAAAATCGGCCGTTGGAATCGAGAACCAAACGCCGAAAATGGGTTTATAGCCCCACTCGGTAAAGAGTCTTGGTAAAATAAAGAGCGCCGGGATTAAGAAGATAATTTGTCGGCTAAGGCTTAAGAAGATTGAGTGCCCTACTTTACCAATACTTTGGAAGAAAATAGTCACGACCATCTGAAAGCCTACCAAGGGGAATAACATCGTTACAATACGAATGGCACCCATTGTTTCAACCGCCAATGTTTCAGAGGGGTTAAAAGGACGCACTAAGATCGCCGGAAAGAAGATACCGATAGAAGAAGCAATAATCCCAATCATTACCCCTACTTTAATGGTATAGAGTAAGGCTTCCCGTAACCGATGATAAGCCCCGGCACCGTAACTATAACCCACGATCGGTTGCATTCCTTGCGTAAGGCCTAAAAGCACTAACACAACTAACATTAAGGTCACATTGGCAATGGTATAAGCTGCAACGCCGATCGAGCCCCCGAAAATTTTCACCTGATGAATAATGATAAAGATAATCACCGCCGAGACGATATTCATCAAAAATGGGGACATTCCGATACTCAAGACGGCTTTGGTAATCTTCCAATTGAAACGAATTTTAGAAAGGCGAAACCGCAATAGCGTATTCTTGCCGACAAAATGCCCCATTACAAAGATCGTCCCGATCACCATTGAAGAGACAATCGAAATTGCCGCTCCTTGAATTCCCCATTTTAAGAAATTAATAAAAAATGGCGCTAAGATTGTATTCACCACGAGCGTTAATAGCATCGTATACATCGCTTTACGAGGATAACCCGAGGCGCGCATCATATTATTAAAACTAAAGCAGAGATTTGAGAAGATTGCCCCCGGCAAGAAGATCCGTAAGAAATCATAAGTATATTGATAAGTCTCTTCATCTGCCCCGAGTTTATAGACAAGCGGCTCTAAAAAGAGAAATAGCCCATAAGAGACGGTGAGCGTAATAATCAGCGTCAAAAGTAGCGATGTCCCGACAACACTTTCGGCTTTATCGTAATCTTGATTGCCTAGAAAAATGGAAATCCGACTCCCCGCGCCTGCGCCCACTAACATCCCAAATGCCGCGATTAATGTCATTACCGGCAACGCAATGCCCATCGCACTTAATGCGTGATCATCTAAGTAACTCGCATTCCCGACGAAGTAACGGGTAATAATATTATAAAGTGCCGCAACAGAGCTCCCAATAATCGCCGGCAAAGAGTATTTCCATAAAAGTTTCTTAATCGGCGCTTCTTTGAGCTCCTGCAATTGATCTACTTTTGCCATAGATATCCTTTCTATTGATCTGTTTGTTATTAAATTGTTGAATGTTCCCGCTATTGTCTTTCTATTACTTTGCTTACCTTTTGATAGCCTTTTGATAGCCTTTTGATAGCCTTTCACAGTCCCTATTATCCGTACCCTGTACGCGTTACCATCATCTCTATAATCATTTCTATCATCATCACACTATTATTTATTATTCATTTTAATAAATAGTGTTTATAGAGTTATTCATAACTAATATCTTAAAATGATATCTTAAAGCCTATTTTCAGGATCGGATTTTCAGATCTGCTGATAACTATCTAGATAGCTTAATTTTATAGAGTCTATTTTTAAGCCACTATTACAATCAACAATAGCATCGACCTACCTTGAAAGAGAATGTGTGACCACATTTCCAAAGTAGGTGAAATGAGAATTTATGTCATTTGAATGATTGTTAATTATCACCCCTAAAAGTGAAATTCACAAGCCATAAACCACAATTTTTTCACTTTTTTCATCGCTTTTTCAAGTTCCAAATCCTTGTTTATTGCATTGCTTTCAAGCGTTGATGAATAAAGCTAAAGCGATCAACGCGCCCCGAAAGCGCCGAGAGAATCGCCGGCGTTCCAGCAAAGAGATCCACCGCTTCTTTCGCGCGCGTAATGCCGGTATAGAAGAGCTCTTTGGTCAAAAATGGCGAACCTTCCGCCCCTAAAAAGAGCAAGACTTTGGTAAACTCACTCCCTTGTGATTTATGAATCGTCATCGCAAAGGCGGGTTCAAATTTCGGCAAGGCGTGAATCGAAAAAGCTCGCGCTTCTCCCACGCCTTCAAAATAGGCTCGAAGCTCCCCTTTCTCATCTCTTAAAATAAGCCCAACATCGCCATTGAAGAGCTGATTCTCTGCACTATTTTGTGTCACCATAATGGGTAATCCGTGAAAGAAATTATAGTGCGCTAATTGCGGAAAGAGAATCTCCCGAATCTGCTGATTAAGCCGAACAGCCCCATATTCCCCCGTTCGTCTTGCCGAAAGTACACCAATTTGCGTAAAGACTTTAAATGTTTCGCTGGCAAAACTCGCGCCTTTCCCGGTTTGAAGCTGTGCGAGATAGGGTGCAAAAGCCTCTTGAATTTTCGATTCAAAGAGACGATTCTCCATCGGCAAATCGGTTAGGGTTAATAGCGCCTTGCCCCCATTCAATGCCGATTTTTCTGCCTTTTTAAGTAATCCCTGAATCGTATGCCATTGCCAATCTCGATCGGTATTTGCCTGATTATTAATAATCTTCGCTAATTGCCCAAGGGCTGAATTTGCATCAAAACGGTAACTCTGCTTTAAGAAGCTCAGATAATTAAAGCTCGGCATTCTTGCATTCACAAGCGTCTCTTTAGGCAGTCGCTCACTCATTAAGATTGAAAGCGCATTAAAGTGGGATTCAGAATAATTTTCAGAGACACATAACTCGTGCATAATCGCTCCGGCTTCCACTGAAGCAAGCTGATCTTTATCGCCTAAAAAGATAATCTGACCATTCTCCGGCAATGCACGGATGAGTTGTACTAACATCTTCTGATCAATCATCGAGGCTTCATCGACAATCAAGAGATCAAAATTGAGTGGATTATTTTGATGAAATTGCGCTTGCTGAGTAAAAGGATGAATCATTAAAAGACGATGAAGTGTCTGCCCTTTAGTGGGAATGAGCGCTAATTGCCGTTCAAAAGCGATGCGTTGATCCCCCTCACTCTCGGCATAGCGCTCTTGAAGTTTCCGCATCTGTCCTAAAATCGATTCAGATAGACGCGCCGCCGCCTTACCGGTAGGGGCTGCTAATAAAATAGAGAAAGGCGTGTCTGCTTCCGACTGCCAATAATGTTGATCAATTAGGGTCTGTAAGATTTTAAAGACTGTGGTTGTTTTCCCGGTTCCAGGTCCGCCTGAGATCACTGAAACACGATTAAGAAGTGCATTCGCCGCCGCTACTTTTTGCCAATTAACTTCATCACTGATGCCAAAATATTGATCTAACCGAGCGCGTAAGAAAGCCTCTTGCTCATTACTCAACTGAACTGCGTGCGGGCTTCCAAAAAATTCAACAATTTCACTCTCTTGGGCATAATTGCGATCAAGATAGAGTCCATTGTGAGTAACAATAATCGGCGCTTGGATGACTGCGAAAATCGGTTGCCAACAATCCTTTAATGAAGAGTAGATCTTTATTGATTCATTATCCGAATCTCGATGATCTTGATCATCGAGATCGAGGTCATCTTGCAGTGACACCTGAAACAAGAACTGCAAGAAATCTTCAATCACAGAGATTCGATCAAGATCATCATTTTCATTCAACCATTTATGTGGCTGATAGAGATAGTGAAAAGGCAACGCCGTATGCCCATAGCCATAAGCACGGCTTAATAACAGAAGCAGAAAGCGATATTGTAACCGTTCAATCAACGGTAAATCTTGCTTTTGCGAGATGAAATCAGAGAAGTAGAGATCGATATGAGAAAAGTAACGGCGCTCCGTCAATAGTTGCAGATAGGCATTAAAATGTTGCTCAATTGTCCGCTCTTTTTGTGACTTCTCTTTTTGTGACGTCCCTTTTTGCAACTTCTCCGTAGCTGTTTCCGCCATCTCACGCCGATAGGATTGCAATGCCAACCCTAAAGCGGATCTTGCACTCTCTAGCGCCAACACCATTCCACTCATATCCCCCATTTTACTTCCCTCTCTTCAATTCTGATTTTAAGATCTTCTCAACATTTGATCCGATCTTTAATTCAATAACCGACTTCACCACCAATGCAATATCGATGCTTCTCAATATCGACTTCATATCTACGCCACTTCCTCTGACGCCGCTTCACCAAATAGTGCTAAAAGCTCTGCAATCACACTATAATCGGGTTTTACATAGTAGATACCGGTTGTGTCACCGGCTTCCATTCCCCGTAGATAAAAGTAGAATACGCCGCCAAAATCACGATCATAATCAAAATCAGGCTGTTGATTTTGCAGAAATTTCACCATTGCCACCGTATAGATCAAATATTGCAGATCATAATGGGCGTGTTTAATGGAATGTAACATCGCCGTTTCATCATATCCGGCCTTTGTCGGCGCTAAGGTATTACTCTTATAATCCGCCACATAGTAACGGCCATCTACCTCAAAAAAGAGATCGATAAACCCACGTAAGAAGCCCCGCATCTCCTCAAAAGAGAGGGATTCTGCCTCTGTTCTTGGGATATAACGATTTAAAATAGCATTGAGTTTTTGGGCAGTTAATAAGGTGCGAATAGGAAACATAAATTCAAGCTCTTTCACATTACGAGAACCTGATAAGATCTGCCGTAGATTGCTCTCGATTGGCAAACTTGCATCAAAAATATGTTGTAGCCAATGTTGTAATTCAACTACCAATGCCGGCAAACGCTCTTCCGGCACTAAATGGGCAAAATGACGCGCCACTTGTCGCTCTAATAATTGGGGATTCTCTAACTCTTCCGGCGCAAATCGCTCTAAAAGATGATGAATAAAGTTCCCTGTCACGGCTCCTTTAGGGAACAGGCTTTCAGCTATAGGTGTTTCGGAAATGAGGGAAATATCTGTTAATGCTCCATCATTTGCTTCCTCCACTCTTTCTGATACCGACGGTTCGAATCCCTCCTTTTCCGCCTCTGTCTCAATCTCTTTCTCATCGGCTAACATCGGCGTAAAATGGTTCCACTTCAGTTGATAAGAGAGATTTGAGAAGCTCGTAAAGCGCCACAAGGGCCCCAATTTCCGGGTAAATTGTGCAGGGATTTGCGATTCAGGTTGTTCTTCAACAGCACTATAATGAAGCGGCGCGTTAAGATCTTCGTAAGCGACCGGTAAATAGGTCAATGCCTCATTGAAATTGGCATAAAAATCTTGTGCATCGCCGGTAATATTCATCAGATAGGCTAATGGACTATTCTCTAGCGCTTTATCCGCTAATTGTTGGCTAAAGCCAATAAAGGTATGGAATTTTGCTCTTGTTAATGCCACGTAGAGTAGCCGTAGATCTTCTGCTAAGGCTTCTTGTTGGAAATATTGTAGCTCTTCCTCTTCTGCCGTTCCTTCAAAGATATAGCGCCGTTTTTGCGTTGGATCTTGAGCCGCTGAATCGACAATCACCCCCGATTTCTGCTCCCGGGATTTAAAACTGCCAAACGGTAAAAATACGATTGGAAACTCTAACCCTTTAGATTTATGAATCGTCATAATCTGAATCGTTTTAAAATCACTCTCTAAACGAAGCTCCGCCTCGCTATTCGGGCTAATGCCATACATCTTTTCATAGAGCCACAGTAATAGTGCCTCTTTACTGTTAAAGGACTCTTTCTGCAGCAATTCCCCAAGATGAAAGAGGTCGCTCGCTAATCGCTCACCATTTTCCAAAGCTAATAAGCGCCCTAAACGATTATCCTTCACAATGAAACTACGAATCATCGCCAATACACCACTTCGATCCCATATTTCATTTAAGCGATTACGCTCCACAAGTAGCGCTTCAAATTGCGCTGAATCTCGCTTAATCTCCTCATATTCAGTCACTGAGAAACCATAGAGCACCGAGCCCAAGGATTGCAGTAATGCTCCTCGCTCGTGGCGGAAGACTAAGCTTCGTAAAAAGAGATAGAGATCGCCGACAATACTCTCTTCAGGATCAAAAACAGAGTTTCGCTCAGAGAGATAGACACTATTTAAGCCCGCTTTACGAAAAGCCCGCTGAATATAATCCGCCTCACGATTACTGCGCACTAGGATTGTAATATCTTCCGGCGCAACTGCGTTCTCTCCTTCGTTTGTGACTAATCGCCCCTCATTGAGCAGTTGTACTACCATTTTGGCACACACTTCGGCAATACGGGTTTGGAATGTTCCTTGAGAGAGCTGCTCCTTTTTAGTCTTCTTATCTATTTTTAACTCAAATGCTGGCGCTTGATAATCGAGCAGTGTCATACCGGCAGGATCAAGCGTCACGCCGGTCAACATTGTCTGCTTCGCCTTTTCCGGCGTACCAATGGTAATAAAAGGAATCTGCTCATAGATAAAAGGCGGATTGATTTCTGCACGCCGACCAAAGAGCTGATTCACCGCATCAACCTGCAAGGTTCCCGAGCGATAATTGGTATTGAGGGTATAGATCTGATCCACATCCCCTTTAATGCTCAAATACGCATTAATATCCGCGCCCCGAAAGCCATAAATCGACTGTTTTGGATCGCCAATCATTACAAAAGGGATCTCAGGATAATCGAAAAAGAGCCGGCGAAAGGTATCGAGTTGCAGATGATCGGTATCCTGAAATTCATCAATTAAGACCACCCGATATCGCAGATGCAGCGATTCAATAAATTGTGTTGAGAGCGACTTAGTCTGCTCATTAAGCTCCGTTAAGAGATCGCTAAAACCGAGCACCGACTCGGCTTGCTTCAGTTGTTGAATAATACGAACAACCTTATAAGCGGCATAGTGTAGTAATTTAGGTCGATCTTGATCGAGCTTAGCAAGATCCTCAAAGAGATCCCAATGCTCCGGCTTCATCCGCCGAAGATCCCCCTCCGGCTGCAGCCGACTCTCCATATACTCAAGAGTAAATTTCTCAAGGCTACTAAAGCCCCCTTGCGCATCGCTCTTCGCCCAAGTCTGCATCTCTTTATGATATTTCTCAACAAGATTCGTCTTGTAAGAGGCCTTCTTCAAGCCCACTTCATCAATCAGATTCCGAAAATCGGCTTCTGTAAAGGCTAAACAACGCGCCTTGATATCATCAATCAATCCCAACTTGTCGCTTAAGAGTGCTTTTAACGAGGTTTGCTCAAAATGATCATTCTCAATCAATGAGGGATCTTCAATCAATGGCCGAATTAAACCTAACAAGTTTGTCGATCCATACGTCGAACGATCAATCGGTACGCCATAGAGATGTTGCACTATTTGTGATAATCGAAGATCAAGAGGATAGCACTCTTCCCGCCAAAAATGGTAAACCGCTTCCCGATAGAGCACAGAGAGATCTTGCGATAGTTCAAAATGGAATGATTGCCCAAGGTCGAGCGCATTCTCTTTCAGTAAGCGATGAGAGAAAGCGTGAATGGTAAAGATAGAAGCCTGATCAATCGCCCCTTCAGCATCCGTTAAGAGCGCAATCGCCTTACCAATAGCTTCGACTGGCGTAAGACCCTGCTCTTCACGCATTGCGATAAAAGCCTCAATAAGCGGTAATAACGCAGGATCTGGCAGTATATCGATAGACTCTTTCTGCATTAAAATATCAGTATAGAGAAAAAAGCTCTCTTTTAACTCCACAATCTTGCTATAGATCCGCTCTTTCAACTCCGCCGTCGCCGCATTCGTAAAGGTCACAATCAATATCTCCGGCAACTTACGCGCACTATTGAGCGCTTTTTCATTCTCATCTACTACAACAAGATCACTGCCGGCAGATGTGAGAGAAGCCTGATCACCTTGATTTAACCCCAATAACAGACGTAGTACTAAGAGCGTAATGGTATACGTTTTCCCTGTTCCTGCTGAAGCTTCAATCATCATATTGCCGGTAATCGGCACTGTTTGCGGATCTAAAACCTGATAAGCGTGCGTAGTATCGAACGACATAGATGAACGACCTCTTTCTTGAAAGGCGCTTATTGAAGTAGCGCATTGATTGGGAATCGATATTTTATTATAGCAATAATCCGTATATTATTTATATTGATATTCAGGTTGATATTATATGGTCAATTTAATTTAAGAAAAATGGTTTTAAACAGCTATTACGGGATTTTAAAAATATCAAAGCGTACTCACCAACACTTGCAAGATGACGATAGAATGGCTTATTTACCTCGATTAACTGATGCGCTGGCATTTAAATTAGCCTTATTTAAGCTTCTTTTGAACCGATCTTACTCTAGATTAGTTACTCATTAATCAAACTTTCCAAAAGGATCTTGTGATTTAAGAACACAGAGCGTGACACCTCGTCCGCCATATCGCTGCGGCGGATTGGCAAAAGCTAAAATATCCGCCTGTAACGGTAACCAACGCGCAATTAACCCTCGAATAATAGGATCGCCCTGCGAAGAATGCCCTTGTCCGTGGACAATCTTGATACAGAAAAGATTCTGTTTGAGCGCAAAATAGAGAAACTCCTGCAACGCGTCTCGCGCTTGGCTTGCCGTTAATCCGTGTAGATCAATACTCGCTTCCGGCGAAAAATCCCCTTGCACCAACTTACGTAAAATCCTAGGCGATACCCCATCTCGGCGAAAACGCATCTCGGTATCTATATCGGTCTCAATCCAAGTGGGATCATCGCTCATCAGATCCTGTAGTATCATCTCTTCTCGCAAGGGTTTATGGATAATAATCGGGCGCTTAGGTCTTGGGTGTTGCACTTTTTCCCTAGGATTTGTTACCCGCTTTACCCGCCCAATTGTTGCCCGGAACAGGGCTTTATCCGCATCGCTAATCGCCATTCATATTCCCTTTTGAATTATTGCGCTATCCAATAGATCCTTTACGCTACTTTTTGTGCCAAAATAGTCGCAAATTGTAGTTTCATTCGGTTGCCATCAGCATCTAACCGATGAAGTTCTCCGACATTTTCATCATAATGCAGCATCTTCCAATCTTGATAGAGCCCTGATAATTGTCCTTCAGCAAAGGTGCAAGGAAATCCATCAAAAGGATACGCCGCTGTCGACATTGCCGACACAATGAGGTTATAACCGCCCACATTGGTCTGCGCTTGCATATTCTCAATAATCGCTTCAATACGATCTTGCTGCACAAACATTAAGACAACTGTAGAGATAATCAGATCATACCGCTCGCTAATGGCCGCTTGATTAATATCGTATGCCTGCGCTTGAATATTACGAAGCCCCTCTTTCGCGGCGATCTCAATTAAACCATCGATCGACATCTGATTAAGATCGACCGAAGTGAGCTCAAACCCACGCTCTGCAAGATAGAGGCTATTTCGCCCTTGTCCACAGCCTAGATCTAAGGTTTTACACGGCGCAATCTGGTACTGCTCCACTAAACTCACAACATCGCTATGAGGTAGCGTTAAACCATATTGCTCGTGGTAATATTCTTTAGGCTTAGCAGTTGATTCTGTTGCTAATTTGTCGTTCGTCATTATGAGTGATCCTTCTGATCTACAATGCAATTCATAGTAAATTGGGTTTAAAAAATAGTTTTAAGTAGCTAGTGTGGGATTTTAAAAGAATATAAAACCTGACTCACCCATACTTGCAAGATGCCGGATAGAACAGCTTCCTTGCCTCGATCAGCCGATGCGCCGGCATTGAAATAATGCCGTATTTTGAGCCGGTCTTACTTATAAGACAATGTACCATTAATATTTATTGCGCAATATTGTAACACAATTCACGAAAACTCGGGGTTAAGCCCTCAAGCAAGCTTGATCGCTCTTCCTATCATAGAATCTCGACACTCGCTCACTGCTTATTCTGTTCTACTACTGATCCTCTACGGCTCGCTCCCTAGGACTCTTCTTTATCATTGCAACTTTAGATACACTAAAGGCATAATCATCAATAATCACCACAGATGATCACCATCAATCATAATGATCAAGCCCCAAAATTGAAGATCAGGCAAGGAACTACTTATGGAACAAGCCACTAACAATGCGTTAAATATTCTCTATCTTACCGAAAATGGTCGAGGATTTGATCGTTGGCAGGCGATGTTTACGAAGCGCCATCTCAATAATAATCTCAATAATAATCTCAATACCGAGATAACACTGAATTTAATTAATTATCAAGATATTACCGATATCGAGCAATTTGATTTTGCCGGCATTGATGTGGTGCTTGCTTGGAAACCGCCTCGGGGAATCTTTCCACGTCTAACCCATCTTAAACTCATTCAATCCTTAGGAATGGGCGTTGACCATCTCTTTGCGTGCCCTGATTTGCCGTCAGAAATTCCTATTGCGCGCATTATCGATCAAGATATGATTACCCAAATGGAAGAGTATTGCTTATATGGCACACTCACCGCTTTCCGGCAATTTCAACGTTATCAAAAACAGCAACAAGAATCCTTTTGGCAACCGCTTCCCCGTCATCGTCATTCAGAGTTTCAAATTGGGATTTTAGGCTTGGGGGAACTGGGATTATCGGTCGCTAAAAGACTCTATCAAAATGGTTTCACAGCGCTAAGAGGCTGGGCGAGAAGTGAAAAATCGATCGATTTTCTCAAGAGCTTCGCCGGCGAATCCACACTAGATCAGTTCGCCTCTGAGCTGGATCTTCTGATCTGTCTATTGCCCTTAACGCCAGAAACACAAGGAATTTTAAATCAGTCACTCTTTGCCCAACTCAAACAAGGGGCTTACCTCATTAATCCTGCGCGCGGGGATCATCTTATTGAAACCGATCTCCTCTCAGCCATCGATCAGGGGCAACTCTCCGGTGCGCTTCTTGATGTCTTCTCTACAGAACCCTTGCCGGAAAATCATCCTTTTTGGCATTCTTCCGAGCTGATTATTACGCCCCACGTTGCTGCCTCAACTAACCCTGATACCGCTACAACGCAAGTATTAGAGAATATTACCAGAGTGATCGCCGGCGAATTACCTCACAATGCTATCAATCCACAACGAGGTTATTAACTGCCTCTTAACTACCGCTTGACCATTTTCGAGAATAGATGCACTACGGATTCGCTATATTAGCTCTTGATAATTTATGATATATTTAGACAATCAATGTGTGAAACACTTCTTTTTGAAGTCTTTCCACTAAAATAATTCACTCGCTAAAAGGTTCTGTACGATGTTAGCCCTCAATAAATTTATGTTTTACGCTGGAATGATTATCTCACTGATCGGAACATTGATCGGGATTCCGGTATTAATCTTTGGTTCACAAAAAATCGGCATCTATCTTGTGACGATCTGTGTTCCTTTCGGCTTTCTGCTCTGGTTTACCGGATTTGTGGCTTATACCTTTTTACGCCCTAACGATATGCGTCGCAAAGATGATCAAGCCCATAGTGAAGCAGAACAGTATCAACGTCGCGTGCCGGATTAATGACAAAAGTTATCTCAAGAAAAGCAAAAGGATAGATTCATTGAAAATCTATCCTTTTTTATCTCTGCTCATTACTGACCCAATTAATCGCTTGATTCCTTGAGCGAATATCCGATTGAGGCTATTTACCCAAATGACGTTGACGATAAGCCTCGGCTAATGTGACGCCCGTTGCCACTGAAACATTAAGGCTTTCGATCTCCCCTTCCATCGGGATCTTCACGATAAAATCACAATTCTTCTCCGTCAAACGACGCATTCCCGATCCTTCTGAGCCCATCACAATCGCTAACGGCCCCCGAAAATCCGCAGTAAAAATGGTCGTATCCCCGCCGCCGGCAAGCCCTGAAACCCAAATACCGCGCGCTTTGATCTTCTCTAACATTCGAGAAAGATTCGTCACTTCAATAAAAGGCACACGTTCAGAGCTACCACTCGATACTTTACGCACAATCGGCGTTAAAGAACAGGCATTATCTTTCGGTACAATCACCGCATCTACACCAAAGGCTTCGGCACTGCGTAGACAAGCCCCCACATTATGGGGATCTTGGACTTCATCTAAGATCAAGAGAAAAGGATGCTCCCCTGCTTGATCAATCTCATCGAGCAATTTATAGAGGAATTCTTCCCCCTCCGGCGCACGGACTTCAATCAGCGCAAGCACGCCTTGATGACGGCTATCAGGCATCTGTTGGTCAAGTGTCGCACTATCAACACGCTCTACTTTAATATGGAATTGTTCTGCTAAAAGATAAAATTCCTGCATTCGCTTATCTTTACGGCTTGGATCAAGCATCACTCGAATCACTCGATCTTCTCTAATTGCCGCTTCTACTGCGTGAAATCCATAAATCCACTCTTGTGCCATAATAACTGCTCATCCCTTTTTCGCCCGCCGGCGATGATCTACTGATACTGATGAATAAATAATGAAAAATAAAGAAGCGTTAATCATACACCGATTGTCAGATTATTTCTAACTCATACCATGAAACCCTTTGAACGCTAATTCTAGCAATCAAATGATCCGATTTTTCACCCTATTTTCATCTTATTTTCATATTGTTCTCAATCAATTTTGATCTTCCAAAATATTGGAAATGTCTCTTTAAAATACTCATAAAATCAAATTGTAGAACAACTATTTACCTTTTTGTAAATTTAAAACAATTTATATTTTTCTATATTTAGATTTATCAATAAAATGCTCTATAATAGCCCTACTTATTATTTTGTAATTTCCAAGAGGGCTTTATATGGAACTCGATCCTATAGTACTCGCGCGAATACAGTTCGCCATTAACATTACGTTTCACATTATCTTCCCTAGTATCAATATTGCACTTGCCTGGATATTGCTCTTCTTTAAACTGCGTTATGAGAAGACCAACAATCAGCAATGGCTCAATGCTTACAACTTCTGGGTTAAAATCTTTGCTCTAAGCTTTGCTATCGGCGTTGTCACCGGCGTCACTATGAGCTTCCAATTTGGGACTAACTGGCCTGGATTTATGGAACACGTGGGCAATATTGCAGGTCCATTATTAGGCTATGAAGTACTCACTGCATTCTTCCTAGAAGCAACATTCCTTGGGGTGATGCTCTTTGGGCAGAAACGTGTTTCTCCTTTTATTCACAACCTCGCGACTTTCTTAGTGGCGGTCGGAACCACTTTGTCTGCTTTTTGGATTATTGCACTCAACTCTTGGATGCAAACTCCCGCAGGCTACGAGATGATTGATGGTGTTGCACACGTGACGAGCTGGTGGGATGCGATCTTTACCCCTTCATTCTTAACACGCCTTGCCCATATGTTACTCGCTTCAGGCTTAACCGCTGCATTCTTAGTGGCAGGGATCTCTGCCTATAAGATTATGAAAGGCGACCCTTCAGAAGCAAGCCGTAAAGCACTGAATGTGGGTGTAATTGTGGCGGCTATCTTAATCCCTATTCAAATCTTTATTGGCGACCAATCAGGGCTTTTAGTCTTAAAACATCAGCCGGATAAGTTAGCGGCCATTGAAGCCATTTGGGATACCGAAGCACCTATGGCATTTAATGTAATTGCTTTCCCCAATGAAGAGACGCGCAGTAATGACTTTGCCCTGTCTATCCCTCATTTAGGAAGCTTAATCTTAACCCATAGTTGGGATGGCCAAGTTCTCGGATTGAATGAATTTAAAGAGCATCCGCCGGTTGCGATCGTCTTCTGGAGCTTTAGAATCATGGTGGGTATTGGTTTATTAATGCTCCTCACTTCTTGGATCGGTGCTGTGCAGTTAATGCGCCGGAAAGAGATTGGCCGGAAGATGATTCGTGTCTTTTTTATGATGACATTCTCAGGCTGGGTTGCGGTTATCTTTGGCTGGTACACTACTGAAATTGGGCGTCAACCTTGGATTGTCTACGACCTCATCAAGACAGCGGATGCCGTTGCCCCCCATGGCGTTTCAGTCATGATTCCATCGTTACTGATCTATTCTTTAATTTATCTATTTGTCCTCGTCAGCTACTTATCAGTTCTCTTCTACATGATTAATAAGACTGTTAAGCGCAATATTGCTGCAGAACAACAAGGAGCGTAAATCATGGATGCTGCTACAATTTTACCCGTAATATTTGCCGGCCTGATGGCGGCAGCTGTTTTCTTCTATATTATCTTCGATGGTTACGATCTCGGCGTTGGGATTCTCTTCCCGTTTATGCGTAAGCGAGAAGATCGAGATCAAATGGTCGCAACGGTTGATCCTTTCTGGGATGCCAATGAGACTTGGATTGTGTTAGGAATTGGAGTCATCTTTATCGCCTTCCCGAAAGCCTATGGGGATATTCTTGTGACACTCTATATTCCAACGGTCTTAATGCTCGGTGGACTGATTATTCGCGGGGCGGCTTTTGACTTCCGTAATACCGCGCAAGAGCATCGTAAAATCCTTTGGGATCGACTCTTCTGCTTCGGCTCTTACCTTGCCACAATGTCTCAAGGGGTGATGATCGGGATTTATGCTACAGGCCTTGAACATACTGTCGCTAACTGGATCTTCGCACTCTGCGTGGGCGTTGCTGTCTGCTTTGGTTATGCGTTATTAGGCTCAGCGTGGCTTATTTTTAAGGCAGAAGGACATATTCGTCTTTTTGCAGCAAAAGCTATTCGTCACTCCATCTTCCTCGCATTCTTGGCAATTATCCTCGTTTCTGTCGGTATGCCGTATACAAGCCCGATTGTCTATGAGAAATGGTTCTCTTATCCGCACCTACTCTATCTCATGCCTATTCCTGCGGCTTGTGTGATCTTTGCTTTCATCATCTTTATGGTGACAAAATTTATCGAATCAGATACCACTTACAAGTATGATTGGGTCCCTTACCTCTTCTCAGTCTTGATCGTACTCTGTACCTTCATCGGCTTTGGTTATAGTATTTTCCCAGATATTATTCTTGGAAAACTCACTATTTGGGAAGCAAGTTCAGCCCCTAAATCACTCGAATTCACCCTTTGGGGTGTTGCGATTGTTTTACCCCTGATCTTGATCTATACATTCTATGTTCATAAGATCTTTGGCGGTAAAATCAGACCTCATGATCATGATGGCTATTAATCACTTAGTAGAAGATTAGTGACAATTCATCATAATGATAGAAAGGGTTACCACGGGTAGCCCTTTTTTGTAGATTTCTATTTATTAAAAATAAGAATAGTCATCCCATCGCCGGGGCGAATAATCCCGTTCTTCCAATAATCCCGCGCCGGCAGTTGAGGCATCTATCAATCCTCCGATATTCCAGTCGATCGAAAAGCTTTAAGCTTCTCACCTGCGGGCGCTCGCTCTGTCTGGATTTGCAACCATTCCCTCCCGCCGTGAGTAAGCCTCTATTTATAGTAAATTTGGTTTAAGAAAAATGATTTTAAACAACACTTGCAAGATGCCGGATAGAACAGCTTTCGCACTTCTTACAACTGATGCGCCGGCATTTTAATAAGTTTATTTTGAACCGATTTCACTATAAATAACTCAGAAGATTGATCCCGTCGTCGGTAGTTGGAGCTTTTTTTACACTTAAATCTAAGGCATTAAAAAAGCCCAAGTATTTAAAATACTTAGGCTTTCTCATTGATCATTGACCGCTAACAACGGTTATACAATCAATTGAATTGTAATAAGTAATTATTAGTTACGATTCATACCATTCAAATCTTCATACGCGACTAATACACGTTTCACAAGGCTCTCTTGACCTTTACGAAGCCAAGCGCGTGGATCGTAGTAAGCTTTATTTGGACCAAATGGATCTTTTGGATTACCCAATTGAGATTGAAGATAACCTTCATTCTCTTTGTAGTAGTTCAATACGCCTTCCCAAGTTGCCCATTGTGTATCGGTGTCAATATTCATCTTGATCACGCCATAACTAATCGCATCACGAATATCTTTCAAATCTGAACCTGAACCACCATGGAATACGAAGTTCAATGGTTTTTCACCTAAATTGAATTTCTCCGCCACATATTTTTGTGAGTTATCAAGAATGATGGGTTTCAGCTCAACATTTCCTGGTTTATAAACACCATGCACGTTACCGAAAGAAGCCGCAATAGTGAATCGTGGGCTCACCTTGCTCAATTCTTCATAAGCATAAGCAACATCTTCAGGTTGAGTGTAGAGAAGCGCATTATCTACTGATGAATTATCAACGCCATCTTCTTCACCGCCGGTGATGCCTAACTCGATTTCAAGTGTCATCCCCATTTTCGCAAGGCGCTCAAGATATTTTGCACAAGTTGCGATATTATCTTCTAAAGTATCTTCAGAAAGATCAATCATATGAGATGAAAAGAGCGGTTTACCTGTTTCTGCGTAGAATTTTTCACCCGCATCTAATAAACCATCAATCCAAGGAAGTAATTTACGTGCAGCATGGTCTGTATGTAAAATCACAGGAACACCATAAGCTTCCGCCATAGCGTGTACATGTTTAGCACCGGCAACAGCCCCTAATACAGCCGCACCTTGGCCATTGTAGTCTGCTAATTTTAAACCTTTACCGGCATAAAACTGCGCACCACCGTTAGAAAACTGAATAATCACAGGTGATTTTGCTTTCGCAGCTGCTTCTAATACCCCATTAATAGATTCAGTATTGACAACATTGATCGCAGGAATCGCAAAGTTATTCTCTTTTGCAATCGCGAACACTTTTTGTACATCATCTCCAGAGAGAACGCCTGGTTTTACTACATCAAGTACTTTAGTCATACTACAACACTCCTACATAAATTGAAAAACAGTTCTATTTTAACCGATATAAACGCCGATATCTACCGTCTTTTTGCCCCATTTCTCGACGATTCGCCAGATCTTATAACAAAAAAACTACAAGCTATTGTCTATATGGAAAAGTTTCTCTATTCGTCAGGTTTTAAATAAATTAAAGCAAATTAAAAGCCATTTATCATCATGATTAAATGGCTTTTAATTATAACATACTACATTCTTAACCTATTGATTTACCGCAATTTCAATCAACCTAATGCCGTTATTTCTGCTATTTTCTTACGCTTAATTTGATAAGCCTTAGGGTAAAAATCACCGCTAGAGTAACCCATCTTTCACAAATAATGCTCTTAGGTTTTCAATCGCCTTCTCCGTCCGCTCTGAATCAACAATCAACCCAAAACGCACATAACCCTCACCACCCTCACCGAAGCCGATACCGGGCGATACGGCTACAGAAGCCTCTTTAATGAGTTTCTCAGCAAATTTCATCGAACCTAACGCTTGATATGCTTCAGGAATTTTTGCCCATAAGAACATCGATGCTTTCGGTTTCTTTACATCCCAACCAATCGAGGCTAAGCCTTCACAGAGTTGATCACGACGGGTTTGATAACGTAGACGAATCTCTTCAACACAATCTTGAGGCCCTGTTAAAGCAACGGAAGCGGCATATTGAATTGGTGCAAATGAGCCATAATCCAGATAGGATTTCATCTTCGTAAGCGCCGCAATTAATGTTGCATTTCCCACCATAAAACCAACGCGCCAGCCGGCCATATTATAGCTTTTAGAGAGTGTATAAGCTTCAACAGCAATCTCTTTAGCCCCTTCCACTTCTAAAATGGAGGGTGCGCGATAACCATCAAAAGAGAGGTCAGCATACGCTAAATCATGCACGATCCAGATATTATGCTTTTTCGCAAGTGCAACAATACGCTCAAAAAAGGCGATATCAACACATTCAGAAGTGGGATTCGATGGATAATTGAGAATCATCATCTTCGGTTTAACCGGTGAATTTTCAATTGCAGCTTGTAGATTTGCTTCAAAATCATCTTCAGGACCGGCCGGCACCTGAATCACTGTCGCCCCTGCAATAATCGGCCCGTAAGTATGAATGGGGTACGCAGGATCTGGTACAAGGACAACATCGCCTTTATCGAGTACAGCTAACGTTAAATCCGCTAATCCCTCTTTAGAACCAATGGTATAAATCGCTTCTGTTTCAGGATCAAGTGTCACAGCAAATTTCCGCTGATACCAATCACAGATCGCTTTACGCACTGGCACAATCCCTTTTGAGGCTGAATAACGATGATTCTCTCCGGCTTGGGCGGCATCCACTAAGGCATTGACAATATGTTGCGGTGTTGGCTGGTCTGGGTTACCCATACCAAAATCAATGACATCTTGACCATTGGCGGCGGCCTCTGCTTTTAACTGATCAATCACGCTAAAAACATAAGGGGGCAGCAAATCAAGACGTTTGAAGTCTGTGGATGGTTGTTGTGACATGAAGTTCCTCTTTGTGAATACTTTCTTGTAAATAATCTATTAATAAATCTATTCAATAATAAAAAATAGGACAGCTATTTAGTACCTCTACATTTAGTATCTCTATATCTAAAGTCTCTACCAAATCTAGCGTCTCTATCGAATACCATTAATATAACAGCCTTTATAGGATAAGCTAGTGATCACTCATTGATATTTCTGGTTAACCGCTGACTGACGCTTCATAACCTAATATTGATTCATAACCTCTGTTACATAACCTCTGTTATTTTTCACTCACCATGCATCAATCATGCTTTTATAGTAAGACGTTTTATTTAATGAGGAATCCGAATGCGCTTTAGAGAGCTAAAACCTTGAGATTTTTAACTGTCGACCTTCTCGCAAATTACGCATAATTTCAAATATTGTCAATCATCGAAAGAAGTCTATTTATTTTACAAATGAAGATTTATCACTACTTTTTTGTAATTCATTGTATTTACTATCCTTTTAAGCCTATCCATTCTCAATACCTTAAAGTAAATTAACTCAAAAAAAACGAAAAAAATAAGCTATAATATCTGCCTAGAAAACAGACAACCTTAATGCAACACGCCTGATGCAGCCCTTCTAGATTGCCATTAGGCACTGAAAATGACTAAAGAAGAGAAAATGATAGAAAAATTAAGAAACATCGCCATTATTGCCCACGTTGACCATGGTAAAACAACGCTCGTTGACCAATTGCTCAAAAGTTCAGGCACATTTGATGCACGAGAAGAAGTGGCAGAGCGAGTCATGGACTCGAATCAGCTCGAAAAAGAGCGTGGTATCACCATTCTTTCTAAAAATACTGCGATTAATTGGAAAGATTACCGTATCAATATCGTAGATACGCCGGGACATGCGGACTTTGGTGGCGAGGTTGAACGGGTTCTCTCTATGGTTGACTCTGTATTATTACTCGTTGACTCTGTTGAAGGTCCTATGCCTCAAACGCGTTTCGTCACACAAAAAGCGTTTGCAATGGGCTTTAAACCGATCGTAGTGATCAATAAAATTGACCGTCCTGGCGCTCGTCCTGATTGGGTTTTAGATCAAACATTTGAGCTCTTCGATAAACTCGGCGCAACAGATGAACAACTTGACTTCCCTGTAGTTTACGCTTCAGGTCTCAATGGCTTTGCCGGTTTAACGGATGATGTTCGTAGTGGTGACTTTGAGCCACTATTCCAAGCGATTGTAGATCACGTTCCTGCACCTAATGTTGAAGTCGATGCGCCATTCCAACTACAAGTCTCCTCATTGGACTACAACTCTTATGTAGGTGTGATCGGTATTGGTCGTATCAAGCGCGGTAAAGTACATAAAAATATGAACGTGGTTGCGATCGATCGTGAAGGCAATAAACGTTCTGGTAAAATTCAACAAATCCTTGGCTTCCACGGCCTTAATAAAATCGAATTTGAATCAGCACAAGCTGGCGATATCATCAGCTTTACAGGTTTAGATCCACTCTTTATTTCAGATACGATCTGTGATCCACAAAACGTAGAAGCTTTACCACCATTAACAGTGGATGAACCCACCGTTTCTATGATGTTGCAGGTAAATACTTCTCCATTTGCAGGTAAAGAGGGTAAATTTGTCACTTCACGTCAAATCAAAGAGCGTCTTGAAGAGGAACTACTTCATAACGTTGCCCTTCGTGTTGAGCCGACAGATAGTGCCGATGTCTTTAAAGTATCAGGTCGTGGGGAACTTCACCTTTCAGTCTTAATTGAAAATATGCGTCGTGAAGGCTATGAGATGGCGGTCGGTCGTCCTCAAGTCATTATTCGTGAAGAGAACGGTGAGAAACTTGAACCTTACGAAACACTAACGTTCGATATCGAAGAGCGTCACCAAGGTGATATTATGGCGCAAATGGGAACCCGTTTTGCAGAATTGCAAGATATGGTGCCAGATGGTAAAGGTCGTATTCGTATCGACTATATCATTCCTTCACGAGGTTTGATCGGTTTCCAAACAGAGTTTATGACTCTTACCAATGGTACAGGTTTAATGTTCCATAACTTTGATCATTATGGTCCTATCAAAAAAGGTACCGTAGGCCAACGTCAAAATGGCGTATTAATCTCAAATGGTCAAGGTAAAGCATTAGCCTATGCGCTCTTTAACCTTCAAGAACGTGGTCGCCTCTTTACAAGCCATGGTGATGAGATCTATGAAGGTCAAATTATCGGTATTCATAGTCGCGACAATGACTTAGTTGTGAATGCGCTTCGGGCAAAACAGCTAACCAATATTCGTGCGGCAGGTACCGATGAAGCATTAACACTTTCAACGCCGATTAAGTTAACACTTGAGCGTGCTATTGAGTTTATTGATGACGATGAGTTAGTAGAAGTTACACCAAAATCTATCCGTCTTCGTAAGCGTTATTTAACTGAAGCAGATCGCCGTAAGTTACAGCGCTCAGCTAAAGATCAATAGGTTCGTTAATCAATAGATCCGAGTCAATAGATTCTAGTCAATGGATCTATTGTCAGCGCTTAACGGTCATTTAAGCTCAAATGATATAGATGAAAAACAGAAAACCGCTCAATTAATGAGCGGTTTTTTATGGTCATCACATCTCGAAAATATCATTTAAAATCAGCATGATACAATCATACCAACATTATCCCCGAGCTATGATCATCTTATCCTGAAACTTATCCACAGAAATTGTGGGTAACTTTAATCGATTTGAGGATAACGAAAAAGATCACGATTCAAGAACGAAAATAGTTGCCCTGCTTTTCTCTCTTAACCTCTTCTCTCTTGAATATTATGATTTACGATTTAGGCTCTTCATCTGAAGCTTCGCTGTTCCCTTCGGTATCATCAGCAGATTTTTCTGTCGTATCCTCATCTGTCTCAGTTGGCTTTTTTGAATCGTCGCTTTCCTCTTGCGTCGTCTCTGCTTTTACTTCTTCAGCACCAGATGCCTCTGTTTTAACGGCTTCTGTTTTAGACTCCTCCGCTTTAGCGGCTGCATCTTCTGCTTTAGATTCGGTTTTGTGATCATGGGTATGATGATGCTCCGCTTTTGCTTTGCCCATCAATTCTGCAATTTTCTCTTTAATCATCTCAATAAAACTCATTTTAACCTCCATACATTGTTACGAGTATCCATCAAATGTATTGTTAAAATAACATATTATATTAATAATTTTAAGTAAATATTATTTTTAAATAAAATAACACCAAATAAAGAGATCGAATTATTATAGTAAATTTGGTTTAAGAAAAATGATTTTAAACAACGCTTGCAAGATGCCGGATAGAAAGGCTTCCTTACTTATTACAACCGATGCGCCGGCATTTAAATAATACTTATTTTGAACCGACATTACTATCATACTGAAAATTAAATATATGCTTTATAGTAAATTCGATTTAAGAAAAAGGGGGTTCAAAAATAGATAAAACCTGACTTGCCAACACTTGCAAGATGCCGGATAGAACGGCTTCCTTACTTATTACAACCGGTGCGCCGGCATTTGAATAATGCTTATTATTAACTACAATCACTACAATTAAAATTAAAATTATAATTATAATTATAATTTATACATTAAGACATTAAGACATTAAGACATTCAAAAATTATGACATAAATATTATAACATTCATGTTTTACGGTCTCGCAGAGTTTCTCTCAGTTTACTTTTTTCATTGCTTTTTCAGTGCTCTATTGCACTCTAATATTTCATCACTCAATCTATTTTTAATAATGAGCGAATCGCTACCATGTCATTACAGAGTAGTACAATATTAATACCGGCATCAAAACAGGCTGTTACTTTCTCTTCCACACTTCCTAAGTGATTTGCACCGCCCATATCAAGATCATCACTAATAATGGCACCGCGAAACCCGAGCTGATTACGAAGAAAGTTAAGCCATTGCTGAGAAGTAATCACTGTATGTTCAGCATCTAAGCAAGAGAAGATAATATGCGCAGGCATCAAGCCTTCAATTCCTGCCTGAATGAGCGTTTTAAAAGGTAATAAATCGCTCTCTTCTAATTCTGCTAACGATCGATCATCGCGGGCTATTGCTAAATGAGTATCCACATTGACAAATCCATGTCCCGGGAAATGCTTCGCAACACCAATAGAGCCTCCCGCTTTTAGCCCCTCATAAAGTGCTGAAACAAGCTTTGCAACGACTTTCCCATCTCGATGAAAAGCACGATCTCCAATGGCAGGATTGACGCCATAATCAAGATCACACACCGGTGCATAACTAAAATCAACCCCCACCGATTGTAACTCTCTTGCAATGGTATAACCGGTATTAAAAGCAAGCGTTAATGCCTCTTCTGGTGTGTTGTCATAATGATCCCCTAACGCTCGCATCGGCGCTAAAGCCGTAAAGCCTTCTCGAAAACGCTGAACGCGCCCGCCTTCATGATCGACAGAAATCAGTAATTGGGGATTAATCGCCTTAATACTTGCTGTCAACGCCTTTAGTTGCTCAATATCCCGATAATTACGACTAAAAAGAATCACGCCACCAACTAGCGGATGTTGTAGCCATTCCCGCTCTTCCTCTGTCAAAATAACACCGGAAATGCCGATCAATACCGATGATTTCAGTGCCAGTAACTTCGACTTCACGTTTTCATGATTTGCGATATAGTACGTTTGATCATGAGTTTGCTGATCTAATTCATCAATCTGTTTCATCCGATTCCTTCTCGATATTAAGGGTTAAGCCACAACGACCTTTTGTCGCTGATTATTGGTAAGTTTAATCTAGGGTTTTATAGTAAATTTGGTTTAAGAAAAATGGTTTTTAAACAGCTATCGTGGGATTTTAAAAGAACATCAAACCTGACTCACCAACACTTGCAAGATGCCGGGTAGAACAGCTTCCTTACCTCAATCAGCTGATGCGCCGGCATTTAAATAGCGCTCATTTTAAGCCGATATTACTATACTTGATGCTTATATTTTGTGATTACCTTTGTGATTATCTTTGTGATTACGCAATGATGATCTGCAAAACTACTTCAAATCAATAGAATCTACTAAGAAATCAATCTCTTCTTGGGTAAAGCCTGAGCGTAATCTTGCCTCGATATTAAAGGGCGGCTTCAATGTTTGCCCATACTCATCAAGCAGTGCAAAAAAAGTCTCTTTCGGGGGTAAATTGCGAGCATTGCAGAGATAACGATACCAATGATTCCCTACTAATACATGCCCCTCCTCTTCTTCTAGAATAATATGAAGCATCGCCACGACCTCTTCTTCTTTCGCCTGTTTAAGCTTATTGATAATACCCGGCGTAACATCAAGCCCGCGAGCTTCTAATACTCTTGGTACAAGCGCCATACGAATTAAAGGGTCGTGAGCTGTTCTCTCTGCAGAATCCCATAGACCGCTATGGGCTTCAAAAGCGCCATAATAGCTGCCTGCCCGTTCTAGATATCCCGCTAGTAATCCAAAATGTTTCGCTTCATCATTCGCCACCGAAATCCAATCTTTATAAAATTGTAACGGCATATTACGAAAGCGATAAGCAGCATCTAGCCCTAAATTAATGGCATTAAATTCAATATGGCAAATGGCATGTACGAGTGCCAAAATCCCCTCTTTACTCCCTAGACCTCGGCGAGGCACATCGCTTGGATGCACTAAACGAGGGGCTTCCGGTCGTCCTGCGGGTAAAATCTCGGCAATATCATGATCACGATAAGGCGCAATCTCACCTGTTTGCAAAGCCTCATGTAAACTTCGCACTTTACTGCATTTTAATGCAGGATCTGTTTCATAGAGCGCATCGGCTACTTGTTGATAAAAATCGTTGGTCATCTCATTCTCACAATACGGCTACAAACTTACTCATACAAAATCTATTAACACAACGCTACTCTTTCGGCGATAGAGTATCCGCTGTAACCTCTATTTCTGTTTCAAGGTCACTATCAATAGTCAAACCAAAATAGCGCCGGCAATGATTAGTCGCCACGCGCCCTCTCGGTGTGCGCATAATAAATCCTTCTTGTATTAAGAAAGGCTCAATCATATCTTCAAGCGTCCCTTTCTCTTCCCCTATTGCGGCTGCTAAAGTATCAATACCGACCGGTCCGCCATCAAATTTATCCACGATTAAACGTAGGAAATTGCGGTCATGTTCATCTAAACCGGCATTATCGATATCAAGCATCGTCAATGCTCGCTGTGCAATCTCAATGGTAATATCCCCATCGGCTTCTACCTGTGCTACATCTCGCACTCGGCGCAGTAATCGGTTCGCAATTCGCGGCGTACCTCGAGAACGCCGACCAATCTCAAATGCGCCTTCCTCAGTAATCGGGGCATTCATCAAACTCGCCGAACGTTTAACGATCTTCGTGAGCTCTTCGTGGGTATAGAACATCAAACGCGAGACAATTCCAAAACGATCTCGAAGTGGAGAGGATAATAATCCGGCTCTTGTAGTGGCACCTATCAGTGTAAAAGGGGGAAGATCGATCTTCACTGAGCGCGCGGCAGGCCCTTCTCCGATCATAATATCAAGTTGATAATCCTCCATCGCAGGATAGAGCACCTCTTCTACCGCAGGATTGAGCCGATGAATCTCATCAATAAAGAGAATATCATTCTCTTCAAGACTCGTCAGAATCGCGGCTAAATCCCCGGCCTTTTCCAAGATCGGTCCTGAAGTCTGCTTCAACCCCACGCCCATTTCATAAGCAATAATATGCGCGAGTGTTGTTTTACCTAATCCTGGTGGACCAAAGAGTAAAACATGGTCGAGCGCTTCTTGTCGCTGCCTTGCCGCTTGAATATAGATATTAAGTTGCCGGCGAATCGGTAATTGCCCGGTATAATCGGCGAGTTGCCGAGGACGAATCGCACGATCGATCACCTTCTCTTCTTCAAAAGGTTGATCGCTCGCAATTAGGCGATCGGATTCTATCATCTATATCTCCTCAATAGATCGGTGCCCTAAATGACACACGTGAAACATTGCTAATATGTAATATTGTACTATCTTAACAAAAAGTAAGCCTCAATGATCATTTCTCTCTGGAAATTCATTGAGGCTTTTTGTTAAACCGCGCTATTACCGAGTGAATGGTATTAATGACTCGATCTGAATGACTCGATCTGAATGACTCGATCTGAATGACTCTATTTGAACGACTCTATCTGATTATCCTAAAAGATATAATTTACTTTCGCATAGGCTTGATGATTATGAATCGATTCAAAATTTTCCGACTGAACTGAAAATGCTAATAAATCAGTTCGTTCACGCAGTAGAACCACTAAATCCCGCACTAAATCCTCTACAAATTGTGGATTTTTGTAAGCATGTTCCGTGACATATTTCTCATCCGGACGCTTCAAGAGCGGATAGAGTTTTGAGGAACCGACTGATTCCATCGTTTTCAATAACTGGTCGATCTCTAAAGCAGCAAAGCTGGTAAAATCTTTAAATTCTAAAGTGATCGTTAAGTGAGAACGCTGTGAATGGGCACTAAATTCAGAGATCTCTTTTGAACAAGGGCAAAGACTTGTAACCGGCGCCATCAGATGAAGCGTGTAACTTGAATCCGCCTCATCCTCACAGAGTTCTACATCAATGCCACATTCAAAATCCATTAAGCTCTTCGCTTTTGAAACAGGCGCTTCTCTTTCAAAAAAGAGGGGGAACTGTAGTGAAGCCTGAGCCTGAGGTGCATCAAGCTTAGTTTTAAGATCTTGCAATAGAATGCCGACACCTTCAAGTGAAAACGGTTTAGGCTGCATATCCCATACTTCGATAAAACGTGACATATGCGTGCCTTTACGTTCTTTTTGTAGCGTCACCGTAAAAGCCGCTTCCATCACCGTATGTTGACTCTTCCCACCATTGGCAAACTCAAGCGGAAGACGTAACCCGCTAATACCTACTTGAGAAATCTCTACATTTCGTTCATCTTCATACGCCTGTACATCTTTAATAGTGGTTAACGCTCCGTTACTCACAATAATTCCCTCTTTCTTTGTTGTTCTTTATTATTAAACAATCTTGACTGAATATGCTTTGGCTAAATAGCCTTCTACTGAATAATCGCTCTATCTGACTTGCCCAGTGATAACATCATACATCCATTCCCATAGCTGCATAATGATCATTACGACTGAGCAGTTAGATAAATCTCATTTTAAATTCAACTCCCGATTCCATTTTAGATTTCATTCCAATTAACGACTCCGCATCTGTACACCAAGACGACGGATAAAATCTTGGCTCAACTCAATCGCAAGCTCCCGTTTAATCGCTTCCTCGGCGGTTGTTTTCGCTAAAGGTTCCCGCTCATCAAGGGTGAAGCTCTCTGATTTTGAGAATTGTTCTGGTCTAAAAATCAATTGGCCACTGCGATCACTTATATAGATTGTGGCAAATAGTTCGTTAGTATAGGTTCGGTAGATCCCTGTGGTATTACTCGAGACAATCCGAGAATCATAGGTTTCTTGGACATTGATGATCATATCCGCCTCTTTAACATTGTCCACAAATGTGACTTGTGAACGAAGCGCTCTTTGAATATAGAAGGCCACGCTATCGAGTGAATAAGCAGGTTCATTACTTTCGATAAAGGCTTTCTGATACGCCTCCGGAAATTGTACATTCCCTCGCAGATGAAAACCACATCCTACAAGTGCCAATACCGTAACACAAAGCAGTAACCATTGTGCCCATCGTTTCTGTAATTGCATAAAAAGACCTTCTATCATAATGAAATTGTCTGAATCAAAATTGCGCTATATGGAAGTTATGATCATGAAATCGACTATTCATGTTTTATCATTTTCACAAGGATTTGAAAGGCTGATTTTAACGCATATTGCCAATAAAATCCCATTAAATATCAATTGCACCTAGAAAGATAACGCATTCGTTTGTGACCTTCACCGATAGGTGCTTCCATTCTATGAATTCAACATAGTGAAAAACAGCGGTGATATTCCCGTGATATTGCCTCTAAGTAGTTTAAAATTCATACAATGATCAACAATCCCCGACAACGTAAAAAAATG
This sequence comes from Ignatzschineria ureiclastica, assembly GCF_003121845.1. Lineage (GTDB taxonomy): Bacteria > Pseudomonadota > Gammaproteobacteria > Cardiobacteriales > Wohlfahrtiimonadaceae > Ignatzschineria > Ignatzschineria ureiclastica. Next base: position 260,082 of record NZ_QEWQ01000001.1, read on the forward strand.
ATATAATCAGTGCAATTTATATAGAGTTAATAAACGAGTATGCAGACAAGAACCGCGCCAAAAGCCTCTGACCATAAGTTGCTCGCTTTTGGAATATTTCTCGCCAAAATCGTAGCGCACCTCCCCTTACCTTTCCTACTATTTTTAGGAAAGATCGTCGGATTTTGCTCCTACTATGTGGCCGGCAGTCGCCGCAAAATTATCAGACGTAATATTGAGCTCTGCTTCCCAGAACTCGATCAAAAAGCGCAAAAAAAACTAATTAAAGCGAACTTTCTCTCGATGGGAATGGCGATTTTTGAAGTGATTATTGCGTGGTATATGCCACGTAAACAGCTGGAAAAACATCTTGTTTATGAAGGATTAGAGAATCTTAAAGCCTTTGAAGCAAGTGGTAAAGGCGCGCTGCTCTTAACCCTGCATATGACGCCGCTTGAACTCGGCGGTCGCGCGATCTCGTTTCAAACGAAAGTGCGTGGCATGTATCGCCAACATGAAAATGAATATTATGAGTATGTGCAATATCAAGGGCGTTTTGAGCAATCAGGGCTTGAGCCTATCACTCGAGATGAAACACGACGTATGATCAAATTACTGCGTGCCGGCGATCTAATCTGGTACGCACCTGATCAAAATTATGGTAGTACAGACCATGTCTTTATCCCTTTTTTTGGAGTGGATGCGCTTACGATTACTGCGACTTCAACGCTCTGCCGATTAGGAAAGGCCGCTGCACTTCCTTATTATGTTGTTCGTAAAGGCAGCCGCTATCATATCCGTATTTTGCCAATGTTAGAGCATTTCCCCACCGAAGATTTAGAAGCGGATACACTTCGCATTAATCAGATGTTTGAATCTTGGATTATGGAAGCGCCTGAACAATATCTCTGGGCTCATCGTCGCTTTAAAACTCGCCCCGAGGGAGAAGAGAGCCTCTATCAAGATTTATAGATTGAGAGATTTAGGGATTTAGGAATTTAGGGATTTCTAGATGATAAAGGGCTTATACAAGGTTTATAAGAATTTATCAGGTGAGCAGTGAAAAAGTCCGTAAAAACGCCCACTCTTTCCCATCTCAAGCGAAGATATAAAAGACAACCTCAAGAGACGATCTAGAGCAAATTATGAATAGCGTACGATAGAGTGTTATAGTCCTTTTACTTTTTTTTCGGTATAATCTCAGATTAAAAATTATTTTCTTTTTCGTTTTACACTTATAATTAATATCGGACAAATAGCAATAATCAAACCCATTGCGAACGATAAATCAAAAACAGATAGAAGATAACCAATTTATCTCATTTCATAGGATCAATTAAACGTGTCAAGAATTACAACCCAATCAAGTTTTACATATGAAGAACTCATTGAGTGTGCAAAAGGCAATCTTTTTGGTGAAGGTAATGCACAGCTCCCAATGCCACCCATGCTCATGATTGACCGCATCGTCTCTATCACCGAAAAAGGTGGGAAATATGGCAAAGGTTCAATCACAGCAGAACTCGATCTAAACCCTGATCTCTGGTTCTTCCCATGTCACTTTATTGGCGATAGCGTAATGCCGGGTTGCTTAGGTCTTGATGCGATGTGGCAGCTTGTGGGATTCTATCTTGGCTGGATGGGCGGCAAAGGTCGCGGTCGTGCTCTAGGCGCAGGACAAGTAAAATTTACAGGCCAAGTCTTACCGACCGCTAAAAAAATCACCTACAACATCCATATGAAGCGTGTTATTTTAAGATCTCTAACCATGGGAATTGCCGACGCTACAATGGAAGTTGATGGCAAAGAGATCTATGTAGGTGAAGATCTAAAAGTTGGCCTCTTCACACAAACAGACAATTTTTAATTTCAGGAGGAATTTTTTTGATGAAACGTGTTGTTATTACAGGCCTTGGTATTGTGTCGAGCATCGGCAACAATAAAGATGAGGTCTTACAATCACTCCTCAATACGCAATCTGGAATCAAATTCTCTCAAGAGATGGCAGACTTAGGCTTTCGCTCTCAAGTTCATGGCGCTCTTAATATTGATCTTGCGGCGCATATTGACCGTAAACATTTTCGCTTTATGGCAGATGCTGCGGCGTATGCTTATATAGCAATGAAACAAGCGATTGAAGATGCAGGTCTCTCTGAAGAGGAAGTCTCAAATCCTCGCACTGGCTTAATCGTCGGTTCTGGCGGCGCTTCTACCAAGAATCAGATTGATAGTATCGACATTCTTCGCAAAAATGGCGCCACTAAACGTATCGGTCCTTATATGGTTACGCGTACGATGGGTTCAACTGTTTCTGCCTGTTTAGCGACCCCTTTTAAAATTAAAGGGGTAAACTACTCAATCAGCTCCGCTTGTGCAACTTCTATTCACTGTATTGGTAATGCTTATGAGCAGATCCAACTCGGTAAACAAGATATGGTCTTTGCCGGCGGTGGTGAAGAGCTTCATCCTTATATGAGTGCCATGTTCGATGCGATGGGCGCACTCTCTTCAAAATATAATGATCGCCCTGAAGTCGCTTCACGCGCTTACGATAAAGATCGGGATGGTTTTGTGATCTCTGGCGGCGGCGGTATCGTTGTGGTCGAAGAGTTAGAACATGCGCTTAAACGTGGTGCAAAAATCTATGCAGAGATCACCGGCTACGGTGCAACATCTGATGGTTATGATATGGTTGCCCCCAGTGGTGAAGGCGCTGAACGTTGTATGCGTATGGCGCTTGAAAATGTCAAGGGCGAAATCGATTATATCAACACGCATGGTACTTCAACACCTGCAGGTGATACACCTGAATTATTAGCGATTGGCCGTGTATTTGGCGATAAAGTGCCACATATCAGCTCAACGAAATCACTCACAGGTCATGCGCTTGGTGCTGCCGGTGTAAATGAAACGATTTACAGTTTATTGATGATGCAAAATAATTTCATCACAGAAAGCGCTCATATTGATGAAGTAGATCCGGCATTAGCGGACTTCCCCATTGTGCGTAAACGTATTGATGATGCAAAACTCGATCATATCCTCAACAATGGCTTTGGCTTTGGGGGTACAAACTCGGCCTTAGTATTAAGTCGCTACAAAGGGTAATCGTTATAAGTGCAGATACCCTGTTGAGTAATACTCAAAGAGATAAAAAACCGACCCTCAGGGTCGGTTTTTTTATAACGATTGTATCGTTTGATTCAAATAATCCGTATGACAATAGTGCTTGCAAAACTTCTTGCAAAACAACACTTGCAAGATGCCGGATAGAACAGCTTCCTTGCTTCAATCAGCTGATGCGCCGGCATTTAATAGTGCTTGTAAAACTTCTTGCAAAACAACACTTGCAAGATGCCGGAGAGAACGACTTCCTTGCCTCGATAAGCTGATGCGCCGGCATTTGAATAAGCTGATTTTGAACAGGTCTTACTATTCATCATCACTATGCAAATAGCTCTTTTTTCATACGCTGATCTACATGAGCTTAATTGACTGCTATTTAATTAAGCATTAAGGCTTGCTTTCTCCGGAAAATTAGCGGCATCTGCAATCGCTAAGGCCATACGTTCTGCCATTTTGACTAACATCGCATCATCCCAATTGAAGAATTTAGCCATCTCTGCAATGACGGCATCTTTCTCCGCTAATAAACCTTCAATATTGAAAAAGAGCATTCCAGTACGGCGAATTAAGAAATCATCAGGATAGAGTACATTCTCATAATTAAGCGCATACCAGAGGCGAAGTGCTGTTAAACGAGATAATTCAGGCTGATCTTCTATCGGATTCTCACTGAAATGGGTAAAGAGAATATCAGAGTTTGTACCATAGTAACGCGCTAAGAAATGGCTCTCTGCTTCCGTCAATCCGGCCGCTTTCCCCTTCTCTACCTGAGCTGCAATAAAGCTGGGGAATGCACTTGAGCCGCCCATATCTCCCCCCGAGATCGGTTGATGTTTTGTAGCACAAGGATCAAATGAGAGATTATAATCCCGCTTTAACACTTCCGCTAAACGATCCACAATCTCTTCCGCCATATGACGATAGCCGGTTAATTTACCCCCTGCGATTGTCAAAAGACCTGTTTCAGATTCCCAGATCTCATCTTTACGAGAGATCTCTGAAGGATCTTTCCCCTCTTCCCAAATCAGCGGACGAATACCGGCCCACGAGGATTCAATATGCTCTTTAGTGAGGTGAACCGTTGGGAACATATAGTTCACCGCATCGATAAGATAATCCCGATCCTCAGCTGTTGCGACAGGATGTGCTTTATCCGCTTCATACACCGTATCGGTCGTACCAATGTAGGTCTTTCCATCTCTTGGAACCGCAAAGATCATGCGTTTATCTTTTTCGGTATCAAAATAGACAGCTTGCTCTAAAGGAAAATGGGATTGATCTACCACAAGATGAATCCCTTTTGTGAGGCGAAGATGTTTATTATTGAGCTTCGCCTTATCTTTTTGACGCATCTCATCCACCCAAGGACCCGTTGCGTTAATCACTTTCTTCGCTTGAATCTCAAAGGTTTTGCCTGTGGTCAGATCTTCTACAGCAATCCCATTCACCTGATTATTCTCATCATAAAGAAAGGCTGTCGCTTTCGCATAATTGAGTACCGTTGCTCCAAATTCCACTGCGCGCTTCATCACTTCAATGGTTAAACGCGCATCATCTGTACGATACTCCACATAGTAACCGCCGCCCAGTAACCCGTCTTGCTTCACAAGCGGTACTTTCGCAATAGTTTGCTCACGATTAAGCATTGTACGGCGTTCTGATTTCTTCACTCCCGCTAAAAAGTCATACACCATTAAGCCAATCGAAGTTGAAAAAGGCCCAAAAGTCCCGCCTTTATGCATCGGCAATAACATCCACTCCGGCGTTGTCACATGGGGTCCATTTTCATATACCACTGCCCGTTCCCGCCCTGAATGCATGACCACTGAAATTTGTAACTGCTTTAAGTAGCGCAGCCCACCATGAATAAGCTTTGTTGAACGACTACTCGTACCGGCCGCAAAGTCCTGCATCTCAACCAAGGCAACCTTCATCCCCCGTTTTGCTGCATCTAAGGCGATCCCCGCACCAGTAATCCCACCGCCCACAACGACAACATCATAGGCCGTTTCGGCAAGTGTCTGAATCATCTCTTGTCGATGTAAAGCTGAAAAGTTCATATTTTGACTCCTTTAAGAGTACTCCTTCTCCCCAAAGTACTCTCTTTTTAAATAAAACTAAGGTTAGAAAAAAGCTTCATTTAAGCTTCATTCGCCTCAGGCTTGAAAAGTTGTGTGGCTTTAATCGCACATTGCCAACCATGATAGAGCTTATTGCGTGTCTGCTCATCCATCTCTGGTTGATATTGTTGATCTAGTCTCCAAATTTGATCAATCTCTTCAATAGAAGACCAATAGCCAACGGCAAGTCCAGCAAGATAGGCTGCCCCTAATGCCGTTGTTTCACTAATCTTCGGACGATCCACTTCAACCCCCAAGATATCACTCTGAAATTGCATTAGGAAATTATTCAAAGAAGCCCCACCATCGACTCTCAAAGAACTCAACTCAAGCCCAGAATCTTTCTGCATTGCATGAAGCACATCAGTTGCTTGATAAGCGATCGATTCTAATGTAGCCCGAATAAAGTGCTCTTTTTCAGTTCCCCGAGTAATTCCAAAGATCGCACCCCGCGCATCAGGATCCCAGTAAGGTGTTCCTAGACCAACAAAGGCCGGAACGACATACACGCCATTAGTCGATTCTACTCGCTTCGCATAATCTTCCGACATTTTGGCATGTTGGAACATCCGCAGACCATCACGTAACCACTGTACTGCCGATCCCGCTACAAAAATGGAGCCTTCTAAAGCATATTGCACCTTACCATCAATTCCCCAAGCGAGGGTTGTTAATAAACCGCTATCAGATCGTACTTGCTTTTCACCGGTATTCATCAACATAAAGCAACCGGTTCCGTAGGTATTCTTCGCCATTCCCTCTTTAAAACAAGCTTGCCCAAAGAGTGCCGCTTGCTGATCCCCGGCTGCGCCTGAAATAGTAATCTCTTCACCGAAGAAATGTTGTGGTGATGTAATGCCATAAACCTCGGATGAAGAGCAGACTTTCGGTAACATTTTTGCAGGAATATTTAAGATAGAGAGTAATTCCTCATCCCACTTTAAATCATAAATGTTATACATCAATGTTCGGCTAGCATTGGAATAATCGGTCACATGCACCGCTCCACCCGTCAATTTCCAAATCAACCAGCTATCGATTGTGCCAAAGAGCAACTCACCCTTTTCCGCCCGACTTCTCGCCCCTTCAACGCGATCTAAAATCCAAGCAACTTTTGTGCCTGAGAAGTAAGGATCAATGAGTAGACCTGTTTTATTTTTAAAGGTTGCTTCATGCCCTGCTTGACGGAGTTGATCACAGATCTTTTCTGTCTGTCTTGATTGCCATACAAGCGCATTGTAGATCGGTAACCCTGTGGTTTTATCCCAAACAACCGTTGTTTCTCGCTGATTGGTAATCCCGATTGTAGCAATCTCTTTAGGGCTAATACTATTCTCTGCCAATACTTCTGTCATGACCGATAAAACGGAAGCCCAAATTTCAGTAGGGTCATGCTCCACCCAACCCGGCTGCGGGAAAATTTGGCGAAACTCTCGCTGTGAACTACCTTTAATATTCCCCGCTTTATCAAAAATAATCGCTCGAGTACTTGTCGTCCCCTGATCGATGGCCATTACATATTGCTGCATATTGACTCCTTATGAATCTTATAAACCCTAATAACTACAAACTAACATTACTCACTCATAACAATGGCATAACTACTTTAAGTCTACTTTAAGACGATTTCATTACCATTGAGATGAATCTCTAACATGGATTTTTCTAGTGTTAATTTTTCTAATATTGATTCTTCAAATCTATTTCCCGCAAAAAACGCGCAAAACTAAGTAAAAATCAGGATACCAAACCTTTAATATTGATCTGGACTCTCTTCAATTTTGTGCTTTATTGCCTGCTTCTTACCGGCATAACGAATACCATAATAAGTACCGCCAATGCCCATTAAAAGCCATACAAGCGCCTCAAAAATTCCCATGCTATTATCGGCACCCTCTCGGTAGAGTAAACCATATAATGAAGCCCCTAAAATAGTTCCCACAATAGGCCCTAAGACTGGCACAAAAGCGTAAGACCAATTAGAGTCTATTTTTCCTGGAATCGGCAAGAGAGCATGCATAATACGCGGGCCTAAATCACGTACAGGATTAATGGCATAACCCGTTGTACCGCCAAGGCTTAAACCGATTGCCATAATAAGAAACCCTACCACAACAGGTTGTAGCCCTCCTGTAAATTCATTGATTCCGATAAAAAGAATGGCAAACATGAGAATTGCCGTCCCGATAATTTCTGATACGAGATTATGAGGATAACTCTCAATCGCCGGTGTCGTACAGAAGATATCTCGCTTTGCTATGGCATTCTCTGTGACGGCAAAATGGGGTTTAAAATGAAGCCAAACTAGGTATGATCCAAGCATTGCCCCTAACAACTGAAAGAGAAAATAGCCGGGTACATGCGCCCAAGGAAATTTACCCGTAATCGCCAAGCCTAGTGTCACCGCCGGATTAAAGTGACCACCACTATATTTCCCGACTGCAAATACCGCTAACATCACCGCAAATCCCCAACCCATAATAATCACAATCCAACCACCGCCAGATGCTTTTGAGCGATTGAGTACCACGTTTGCCACTACACCGCCACCAAAGAGAATCATGACAGCGGTTCCGATTAATTCTGCAATATAACTTGGCATAATGCCCCCTACCTTACTGAGATTTATACTATCTACTTTTGTCCACAGAGATCTGTTTCAATCAGCATTCAACCGATTGTTAACGATCGTTATCTTTATTATCAGGCAATTATAACAAAATAATGATCATAATATGAGGGCTTACTACAAAAAATATACAGGTAACAGACAAAAGTAGATTAATATTGAATGATAGTGAATGTAATTTAAGAAAATATAAAACTAGACTAATCAACACTTACAAGATGCCGGGTAGAATGGCTTTCTCACTGATGACAACCGATGCGCCGGTATTTAAATGAGGCTTATTTTCAACGAATCTTTCTACCCATTTTACTACCCATTGATATTTCTATTCTCCGAGTAATCAGCAATAAAAAAGCCCGATTCATCATCGGGCTTCTCGACTATTATCGACTGATTCGGTGCAATATGATTATCTGTTAGACGTTAATTCGTTCCTTGACCGAGAATCACGCCATTGACCTCAACACCGTAAAGATTCACACCATCATTGGCATGATATTTTTCCCGCGTTTTCTCAACAGACCCCTCGATTAAACGAGGATCTTGTGGGCGCTCATGGCTATTCATAAAAGCAGCAACATCCCAAGCTTCTTGATCCGTTAAGGTATTCCCTTTTCCTAATGGCATATTCGCTTTAATAAAATCGGCAGCCGTATTGATTCGATGCATACCTGCACCCCAGTTATAAGAATCTTGCCCCCATAAAGGTGGAAATACATAGTTATCGCCTACTTTCTGGCCTAAACCATCGGCGCCATGACAAAGTGCACAATTCTCTTTATAGACAATTTCACCGCGCTCAATGCTATATCCATCTGTAGGTTTAGGAACCTCAGGATAACCTCGTCCTGGCAATGATACGCCTGTAGGGGCATTTTTCGCCAACCAATAAGAGTAGGTAATGAGTGCTGTCATAGCCTCACTATCTGCGGCTGGTGCAGTACCATTCATACTAAATTGGAAACACCCTTGAATCCGCTCCGCATAAGTATTGACCTTATTATTCTTACTACGATAAGCAGGATACATCACATAAGCAGCCCAAAGCGGTGCGGCATTAGGCATCTTTCCTTGATCCATGTGACAATTAGCACACGTCATACCATTACCGACATATTCCGGCACTTCACGCTTGGTATCCACAAAGATCGCTTGTCCTTTACGAACCATCTCACCAAAGGCATTATCCGGGATTTCGCTTTCACTTGGTGGCTGGTGATATTCAGCACCGGCTTTAATTTTCGGGGCTTGTGGCAATTGTGATTGATCATCCATCGCTACCACATTATCAACACTCTTCTCTGCTATCTTCTCTGCTGCGATCTCCGGTGTCGCATTCTCTTGTGCCATCGCCACTGAAGCCATCAAACCCGAGACTATTAAACCCGATGCGAAGAGCGAAGTTGCCATGATTGAAGTCGTTACTTTGGCAATCTTTTTCATTCCGTTTGTCATCTCATCTCTCATAACTATTTCCCCGCTTGCTCTACTGTCGGCATATTGGCAAAATACGCCGCGACTGCTTGAATCTCTTCATCTGTCAAATTACGAGCAATATGCCCCATCAAATCCGCTTGATCGTTGTGGCGTGTACCATTTTTCCAAGCATTCATCTGATTGATAATATAGAGCTCACTTTGCCCTGCTAGTTTCGGGAATGCTTCCCCAACCCCTACACCGCTTGGACCATGACAGGTAATACACTCAGGAATATGACGACTCCAATCACCTCGAAGTGCCAATTGACTTCCCAAGTCTGTAGGCACCGATGCACGCGTAATTTCAACAATCTCCGGCGTTGGCAAATTTTGCATATAGAGAGATACCGATTCAATCTCTTCTGGCTTTAAGTTTTTGGCAATGCTATCCATCACAGGATGACTACGTTCACCTGTTTGGAAATCTTGTAATTGCTTAGCAAGATATCCCGCTGACTTACCTGCAATATTCGGATAACCGGCAACTGCCATTCCCTCACCTTGCATACCATGACAGGTCATACAGGCGATTGCCATCGGGTTTTCACCCCCTTTGGTATAGACTTTCTCCCCTTCATCCGCACTCGCTATCATCGGCAATAACGTTAGAAGCGAGAGACAAGTCATTCGATAGATCTTTTTCATAAGTCCTCTTTCTACTCTTGTAATTTTTAGTTTAAGTTTTAATTTAAATTTTAATTCTAGTGATAACTGATCTATATCATTTCGATGAGTATAAATTATTACGCACAAATTATACAAAAATTTACACTTCTAAACAGCTATTGAGGGGGTTTAAAAGAAGATAAAACCTGACGTACCAACACTTGCAAGATGCCGGATAGAACCGCTTCCTCACTTCTTACAACTGATGCGCCGGCATTCAGATCGGCCTATTCTGAACCGATTTACCTATACAAAAATTGACACTTTTAAACGGCAGAGCATTAGGTATTCTTGATTGCAAAAATAGAAGCGATAAAAAAATCGTGCTGCACGATACAACACGATCTTCTAGTAGAGTCAATTTGGTTTAAGAAAAATGGTTTTAAACAGCTATTGAGGAGGTTTAAAAGAAGAAAAAACCTGACGGACCAACACTTGCAAGATGCCGGATAGAACAGCATCCTTGTCTCTTACAACCGATGCGCCGGCATTTAAATAATGCTTATTTTGAACCGATATTACTATAAATAACATGACTCTTTTATAAATCATTGCATTGATCAGATCTATTCACGATGATAAGGATGATTATTCAAAATACTCCAAGCGCGGAAGAGCTGCTCTGCCACTAATACCCGTACCATTGGATGAGGAAGTGTTAATTTAGAGAGCGACAATGATTGTTCAAAGAGTGATTTGATCTCCGGCGAGAACCCTTCAGGTCCACCGATTAAGAGCGCAATATCTCGGCCCGATAACATCCAACTAGCCATCTTTTCACTCAATTGCGGCGTGGTAACCGCCTGACCAATCACATCAAGCCCGACAACCATTGCGCCTTTTGGAATCGCTTTTTGTAACTTTTCCCCCTCTTCTTTGAGGATACGTTTTACATCCGCATTTTTCTTACGGGGCAATGCCGGAATCTCAATAAGCTTAAGCGTTACATCCGCACGCAAACGCCCGGCATACTCTTCATAGCCCATTTTGACCCATTGGGGCATATTGCTACCTACAGCAATTAGATAGATCACCATAATTTAACGCACGAACCTCTTATCTCTTTTTACGCCTATCATCGCTTTGACTTAATAAACATTTAATTATTTAATGCAGCATCAGAGGCTTAGTCTGCGCGCACAAAGAGTTTTTCAAGGTTATAAAAATCACGCTTCTCTTCTGTAAAGAGATGCAAGACGATATCGCCAAAGTCGATCAAAATCCATTCAGATGAACCATTATTTCCTTCAATACCGATCGGTTTGATGCCGGCTTTGAGCATTGCTTCTTCAGATTTACGCACCATCGCTTTCAGATGTGGATTTGAAGTGGCCGACGCGATCACAACCCAATCAGCGTAACTTACGAGTCCTTCTACATCAAATGCTACAGGATTAATGGCTTTCACTTCATCGAGTGCTTCCATCAATTTATCTTTTACTTCATTGATCATCATTTATGAACTTTCCTTCAATTAATTGTTAGACGCTATTGTAGTGAATTTCTCTCGGTTGAACAAATAGAGATTTAGTTCCATAATAAGAGATATCACTATTTATCGTTGTTTATTTCAATTTTATTGCAATGTTTATTCAAACTAAAACAGAATAAAGGATCCATTTATGAGTCAATTTGACGCATTATATCAAGAAGCACAGAAATATATTCCCGGCGGTGTTAACTCCCCTGTTCGTGCTTTTAAACAGGTCGGCGGCGCGCCTGTATTCTTCAAAAAAGGGGAAGGTGCCTATGTTTATGATGAAGCCGGCAAGCGATATATCGACTATGTGGGTTCTTGGGGACCGATGATTGTCGGTCATGCTCATCCTGAAGTGATTGAAACCGTTGTAGAAACAGCTAAAAATGGACTCTCATTCGGTGCACCTACCGTTTCAGAAACTGAGCTCGCCAAACGTGTTCTAGAACTTGTGCCCTCAATGGATCAAGTTCGCATGGTCAGCTCCGGGACAGAAGCGACAATGAGCGCTATTCGCCTTGCTCGTGGTTATACCGGGCGCGATAAAATCGTTAAATTTGAAGGATGCTACCATGGCCACTCTGATTCTCTACTTGTAAAAGCAGGATCAGGGCTTCTCACTTTTGGCGAGCCCTCTTCTCCTGGCGTGCCTGCAGATTTAACACAACATACCATTGTGATTGAATATAATAATCCTGAAGCTGTTAAGGCGGTATTTGCCGAGTATGGCGATGAGATTGCTTGCGTGATCGTAGAACCTATTGCCGGTAATATGAATTGTATTCCTCCTCAACCTGGCTTCCTTGAAACGATTCGTGAATGCTGTGATCAACATGGCGCTGTCTTTATTATCGATGAAGTGATGACGGGTTTTCGAGTCGGTAAATACTCTGCCCAAGGGTTATATGGCGTCACACCCGATCTCTCAACCTTTGGAAAAGTGATCGGCGGCGGAATGCCTGTGGGCGCTTTTGGCGGTAAAAAAGCGATTATGGATCATCTCTCGCCAAATGGTGCGGTCTATCAAGCGGGAACATTATCCGGCAATCCTGTAGCGATGGCTGCCGGCATTAAAACGCTAGAACTGATCTCTAAAGAGGGTTTCTATGAAGATCTGAGCGCTAAAACAGATTACCTGATCAAAGGCATTACAGACGTTTTTGCTAAACACAATCGTCCACTCTCGACTAATCACGTTTGCGGAATGTTTGGGCTCTTCTTTACTGAGGGCGAAGTGAAGACATTTAGCGATGCTACTCGCTCTGATATCGACTTCTTCCAAAAGTTCTATCATGGTTTACTCGATGAGGGAATCTACCTTGCACCTAGTGCTTTTGAAGCGGGATTCCTTTCAAGCGCTCATACTTATGAAGATCTAGATGAGACCATTGCCGCTATGGATCGTGTTTTAACTAAACTTGATTAAGGATCAATAACCATGAAACAACCTTATGCAATAGCACCTTCTATTCTCTCTGCGAACTTTGCCAAATTAGGTGAAGAAGTGGATGCAGTCATCGCAGGTGGTGCTGATATTATCCATTTTGATGTCATGGATAATCACTATGTGGAAAATCTCACTTTTGGTCCTATGATCTGTAAAGCGCTCAGAGACTATGGCATTACAGCACCCATTGATGTTCATCTAATGGTTTCCCCTGTTGATCGAATGATCGAAGCCTTTGCCAAAGCAGGTGCAACTTACATTACCTTTCACCCAGAAGCATCTCTGCACGTTGACCGTTCATTACAGCTCATTAAATCATTAGGTTGCAAAGCGGGTTTAGTGCTCAATCCTGCAACACCGATCTCAGTATTAGATCATGCGTGGGAATATCTCGATATGGTATTAGTCATGAGTGTCAACCCAGGATTTGGTGGACAGAAATTCATTCTTTCAAGCCTTGATAAACTTAAAGCATTAAGAGCCATCATCGATGAGAAGAGTGAAGCACTCGGTCGCCCTATTCGCCTTGAGATTGATGGCGGTGTCAACGAGCACAACATCAAAGAGATTGCTGCCGCAGGAGCTGATACATTTGTCGCCGGCAGCGCGATCTTTAACAGCCATTTAAGCTATCAAGATATTATTCAAAAAATGAAAGCAGAATTAAAATAAGGCTTATTTCTCGAGAGTGGTTACTCAAAAAGAGCGTTATGACAATAGCGCTCTTTTTTTACGATTTATCGCATCGCCGGGGCGAATGATCTCGTTCTTCCAACAATAGTGCGCCGGCAGTTTTGGCATCTTTCAATGCCGAGAATAACCGTTTGAGAAGTCGAGAGATTGCTCTTCTGCGGGCGCTCAATTTCTCTGGTTACACAATGGTTCTATCCCGCACTGGATGAGATTTTATTTGGAATGAATAAGAGGATTTATCGCATCGCCGGAGCGAATGATCTCGTTCTTTCAACAATCGTGCGCCGGCAGTTGTGGCATCTTTCAATGCAGAGTGATTAGATCGCTCATTTGCGGGCGCTCAATTTCTCTGGTTACACAATGGTTCTATCCCGCACTGGATTAGCTTTTATTTGGAATGAATAAGAGGATTTATTGCATCGCCGGGTCGAATGATCCCGTTCTTTCAACAATCGTGCGCCGGCAGGTTTAGCGCTCTTTTGCGCTGAAATAAGAGGATTTATCGCATCGCCGGAGCGAATGATCCCGTTCTTCCTACAATCCCGCGCCGGCAGTTGTGGCATCTTTCAATGCAGAGTGATTAGATCGCTCATTTGCGGGCGCTCAATTTCTCTGGTTACGCAATGGTTCTATCCCGCACTGGATTAGCTTTTATTTGGAACGAATAAGAGGATTTATCGCATCGCCGGGCCGAATGATCCCGTTCTTTCAACAATCCCGCGCCGGCAGTTGTGGCATCTTTCAATGCCGAGAATAACCGTTTGAGAAGTTGATAAATTGTTCAATTGTGGATTTGTTAATGCAGAGTGATTAGATCGCTCATTTGCGGGCGCTCAATTTCTCTGGTTACACAATGGTTCTATCCCGCACTGTATTAGCTTTTATTTGGAACGAATAAGAGGATTTACCGCATCGCCGGGGCGAATGATCCCGTTCTTCCTACAATCGTGCGCCGGCAAGTTTGGCCTCTTTCCCCATATTATCATCGGCTAACTATACTTAGATCATAAAACCTTTCTATCCATTATTAATCGTAGGAGATAAGAAATGGATTATTGTCAAGTCACTGCCGATCATCCTTATTCGCCTCTTGAGCAACTGCTAATTGCGGCTGATATGGCTGGCGCTTCTGATCTGCATCTTACACCTCGAAGAGCGCCCTATATTCGCTATTTAGGGGAACTTAAACCCCTAATAAGTGACGACATTCCTGAAATATTACCTTCGCAAACGACGCTCTTTCAATGGTTATTAGCAAAGTGTACAGAGCAAGAGAAACAGCAGCTCAAAAAGCAAGGCTCTCTTGATTTCGGGGATTCTCTCCTACTTGCCAATGGTGAGCAACTTCGTATTCGAGGCCACTATTTCTATAATCATGCAGGATTAACCGCTATTTTCAGACTGATTAAAGCAAATATTCCCTCGTTAGAAGCCATTCATGCGCCGCCTATCTTCCAATCCCTTCTTCATCAAAAACAGGGATTGATTCTGATTACCGGCGCGACAGGCTCCGGAAAATCAACCACTTTAGCCTCGATGATCGAAACCATTAATGAGCAGCAAGCGAAGCATATTATTACCCTTGAAGATCCCATTGAATTTATCTACCCGCAAGGACAATCCTTAATCGAACAGCGGGAACTTCATCGTCATACCGGTGCATTTCACAAAGCACTCAAAGATGCGCTTCGAGCTGATCCCGATATTCTCCTCATTGGGGAGCTTCGTGATCGAGAATCGGTTCAGTTAGCGTTGCAGGCAGCGGAAACGGGTCATCTTGTTTTTGCGACACTTCATACCAATAGCGCCGCTAAAAGTATCGATCGTCTTTTGAGCTACTACCCGCTTGATCAATCTCTGGAAATTCGCCAACAACTCTCAGAAAGTTTGGTCGCAGTGATCTCTCAACAACTATTGACGATAGAAGCAAAACGCTTTGCGCTTTTTGAAGTTTTAATCCGAACGACTGCTGTTGCCAACCTTATTCGAGAAAATCAGATTGCGCAAATTCCCAATATAATTCAAACAGGAAGCGGTGATGGCATGCAAACAATGCAACAACAACTAGAATTTTTACGAAAAAGTGGTATACTTTCCGACTTGTTCGTCGAAAAGGCGCAAAATTTACTTAATCCCGATATCTATTCGTAAAAAGAGCTTCAAATTATTGCAATAGGGAGAACTTTCCACTATAATTCGTGGGTTCAGTCCGCACATGAAATTTTTTAGCTGGCGGCCGGGGTTAATATTACAATTAAGATCAGGGTTATTAATCATGAGTAAAGTATGTCAAGTAACTGGGAAAGGGCCAATGACTGGTAACAACGTTTCCCACGCAAACAATAGAACACGTCGTCGTTTCCTCCCAAACCTTCAGGTTCATCGTCTTTGGGTTGAGAGCGAAAACCGTTTCGTATCACTTCGTATCTCTCCTGCTGGTCTTCGTACCATTGACAAAAAGGGAATCGATGCCGTTTTAGCAGATCTTCGCGCTAAGGGCGAAAAAATCTAAGGAGTAGGTCATGAGAGAAAAAGTAAAATTAGTATCTTCAGCAGGTACAGGTCATTTCTATACGACCACTAAGAACAAACGTACAACAACTGAAAAGTTAGAGTTCAAAAAATACGATCCAGTTGTTCGTAAACACGTTCTTTACACTGAAGCCCGCTTAAAATAATCTTTTAAGATTAACCGGTCTCAGCAAAAACTAGCTTTCGGGCTAGTTTTTTTTCGTCTTGAATTTCAAATAAGACCTGATTCCCGGTGGGAGAGAATGTTTAATCATTCCAAACAGAATCTAATCCAGTGCGGGATAGAACCATTGCGTAACCAGAGAAATTGAGCGCCCGCAAAGGAGCGATCTCTCGACTTCTCAAACAGTTATTGACCGACACAAAAGGCGACAACTTCCGGCATAGATAAGGCTTTACAAGCTCTCGGCATTGAAAGATACCACAATTGCCGGCGCGCGATTCTTAAAACTTCCCAATCAATAGGCAAGCGATTGTGCTTGGAAATATGCTATACTTTTAGCAATTTTGTAGGGTTTATTGGCGAGTATTTGCCAATGAGTTCCTAACACCGATTGAGCATTCTCTCTATTGTTTTCCTGCCGGGCTTTCTTACTTGATGTTGATTGCCCTGCTTTTACAGTCATATTATATATTGCCATTCGCATATTAATAACTTCACAATAGAGATCACACTAACCTTGGATGAATAGATGAAACAGAGTTATCAACCAGATCAGATAGAAAAAAAATGGTACCAGTTTTGGGAAGAGAATAACCTTTTTAAGCCCAGTGGCGATACAAGTAAACCCGCTTACTGTATTGTCATTCCGCCACCGAATATCACCGGTAGCCTACACATGGGACATGCGTTCCAAGATACGATTATGGATCTTTTGATTCGTTATAATCGTATGCAAGGAAAAAACACCCTCTGGCAACCAGGAACGGATCACGCCGGTATTGCCACACAAATGGTCGTAGAGCGTCAACTCAATGCCAACGGTCAAACGCGCCATGACTTAGGTCGTGAGGCTTTCGTTGAGCGTATTTGGGAATGGAAAGCGGAATCTGGTGGTAACATTACTCAACAGCTTCGCCGAATGGGCGCGAGTGCCGATTGGTCGCGTGAGCGCTTTACGATGGATGAAGGGCTCTCAAAAGCTGTACAAAAAGTCTTCGTATCACTCTATAAAGAGGGCTTAATCTATCGCGGCAAACGCCTTGTTAACTGGGATCCGATTCTCAAAACCGCTGTTTCTGATATCGAAGTGGAATCGAAAGAAGAATCAAGCTCAATGTGGCATCTTCGTTATCCGATTGCCGGCACAGATGAATATCTAGTCGTTGCAACAACGCGCCCTGAAACCATGCTAGGAGATACAGCGGTAGCGGTTCATCCTGAAGATGAGCGCTATGCCCAATATATTGGCAAAATGATTGATCTGCCATTTTGTGATCGTCAAATTCCTATTATCGCCGATGATTATGTCGATCCTGAATTTGGAACGGGTTGTGTAAAAATTACCCCTGCCCATGATTTTAATGACTATGAGATGGGTAAACGTCATAATCTACCGATGATTAACGTCTTCACCGATGAAGCAAAAATCAATGATGAGATGCCGGCAGCCTATCGTGGTCTTGATCGCTTTGATGCTCGTAAACAGATCGTGGCAGACTTCGAGAAAGCAGGTCTTTTAGAGAAGATCGAACCGCATACTTTAATGATTCCCCGTTGTGATCGAACCAATCAGATCGTTGAGCCTTATCTGACAGATCAATGGTTTGTGGATGCGAAAACATTGGCAAAACCTGCAATTGAAGCAGTTAAGAACAAAGATATTAAATTTATCCCTCAAAACTGGGAAAATACCTATTTTGAATGGATGAACAACATTCAAGATTGGTGTATCTCTCGTCAACTCTGGTGGGGACATCGCATTCCGGCTTGGTATGATGAAGACGGAAATTTCTATGTCGCTGAGAATGAGGAAGCAGTACGCCGGGAATATAATCTAGGTGCCGATATAGCACTTCGTCAAGATGAAGATGTGTTAGATACTTGGTTCTCCTCTGCCCTTTGGCCGTTCTCAACACTCGGCTGGCCTGATCAGACAGATGAGTTGAAAACCTTCTACCCTACCTCTGTCCTTGTAACCGGCTTTGATATTATCTTCTTCTGGGTAGCACGAATGATTATGTTCGGTCTGCACTTTATGAAAGAGATCCCCTTTAAAGAGGTCTACTTCCATGGTTTAGTGCGTGACCAAGATGGTCAGAAAATGAGTAAATCTAAAGGGAATGTACTCGATCCTATCGACTTAATTGATGGTATTGATCTTGAATCTCTCGTTGCAAAACGCACCACAGGCTTGATGCAACCGCAAATGGCACCGCGCATTGAAGCAGATACACGTCGCCACTTCCCTGATGGGATTCGTGCCTTTGGTACTGATGCACTACGCTTTACCTTTACTGCACTTGCCACCAATGGTCGGGATATTATCTTCGATGTAGGTCGAATTGAGGGCTATTCGAACTTCTGTAACAAAATCTGGAATGCATCGAAGTTTGTCTTTATGAATGCAGAAGGAAAAGAAGTTCAAGAAAATCCTGCGAAGCTCTCTCATATTGATCGTTGGATCAATTCCCGTTTGAGCTATATGCTAACTGAAGTGAATCGTCACATTGAAAGCTATCGTTTTGACCTTGCAACCCAAGCGCTCTACGATTTCACCTGGCATGAGTTCTGTGACTGGTATTTAGAGCTCACGAAGCCGATTCTCAATGGTGAGTATTCAGAAGAAGAGAAAGCAGCAACACGTTACAATCTGCTCTTTGTCTTAGATGCGATCCTCAAAGCGCTTCATCCATTTATGCCTTATATCACTGAAGAGATTTGGCAGAAATTGATCGAAATCGCGCCGAGCTTTAAGACAGCAGTGAGCATCTCTGTCACAGAATTCCCTGCCGTTGATGCGCGAGATACAGCACTTGAAGCGGAAGTTGAGTGGTTACAAGAAGTATTATTAGCTGTTCGCCGGATTCGTGGTGAGATGAATATTTCCCCTGGAAAACCACTTGCTGTGCTTTATGAAAATGCCTCAAGCGAAGATCTTGCCCGTATTGAGCAAAATATGCCATTCTTACAACGGATGGGCCGCCTTGAAAACTTTACAAAAGTAAAGGGTACAGCACCGGAATCTGCGGTAATGGTGATCGGCAAAATGCGTCTCTTAATTCCACTTGCCGGTTTGATTGATAAAGAGCAAGAGCTTGCGCGCCTTAATCGTGAGATTGGTAAAATCGAACCGATTATTAAAGCCTTAACCGCAAAATTGGCAAATCCTGGATTTACCGATAAAGCACCGGCAAAAGTGGTTGAAGGTGAGCGAGTGAAATTGAGTGATGCAGAAAATCAGCTAGCAGAATTAAAGCAACAGTTAGTGAAGATTGAAGCACTCTAATCACTCTTATGAATCATTATTCATAATATAGATAAGCCTAAAGGGTTCGATCAAAATCGAGCCCTTTTTATATTTCAAACTAAGAAAATTATTCGCATCGCCGGGGGGAATGAACGCGTTCTTTTTGCAATCACGCGCCGGCAGATTTGGCATCTTTCAATGCCGGAAGTTTGTAAAACATTATCTATGTCGGAAGTTGTCGCCTTCTGTGCCGATGAATAGTCGCTTGAGAAGTCGAAAGATTGCTCACTTGCGGACTTGTTAATGCCGAATGATTAGATCGCTCATTTGCGGGCGCGGGATCTGTCTGGAGTTACAAGCATTCCCTCCCGCCTTGAATCAGATTTGATTTGAAATAACTAAAAAATTTACCGCATCGCCGGGGGGAATGAACGCGTTCTTTTTGCAATCGCGCGCCGGCAATTGTGGCATCTTTCTAGTGCCGGTAGTTATGACGTGAAATAAGAAGATGTATCGCATCGCCGGGGGAATGATCGTGTTCTTCTCATAATCGCGCGCCGGCAGGCTTGGCATCTTTCAATGCCGGAAGTTTGTAAAACATTATCTATGTCGGAAGTTGTCGCCTTTCGTGCTGGTCAATAACTGTTTGAGAAGTCGAAAGATTACTCACTTGCGGACTTGTTAATGCCGAATGATTAGATTGCTCACTTGCGGGCGCGGGATCGGTCTGGAGTTGCAAGCATTCCCTCCCGCCTTGAATCAGATCTGATTTGAAGAAAATACACCTGTTTAAGTAGTAAAACTTCCCTGTAGAACAGATATTTATTGACGAATATTGAATTTTAAGTAGATTTATTGGATTAATGAAACTATGCTATAGAGTCTTTTGCCTTTATTTTGTACTACTTTGGAGTAATTATGAGTCTTATTAACTGGTTAGTAGGCCCGTTGAATGATTTTATTTGGACCTATATTCTGGTCGCATTTCTCATCATTTTAGGGATTTACTTTACAATTCGTACCCGCTTTATCCAAATTCGTCTCTTTAAAGAGATGTTTCGCTTAACTGTGGAAAAGAACCCTAGTGATGATGGCGTTTCTGCTTTCCAAGCCTTTACGATCAGTGCGGCAAGTCGCGTTGGAACGGGGAATATTGCCGGCGTTGCCCTTGCGATTGCTGTCGGCGGACCGGGTGCGGTTTTCTGGATGTGGGTGATTGCAATTATCGGCATGTCTACCGCCTTTATCGAAAGTACCCTCGCACAAGTCTATAAAGTGAAAGATGGCGATACTTTCCGCGGTGGTCCTGCTTACTATATGCAAAAAGCGCTCGGTTGGAAAAATTTAGGCATTATCTTTGCTATTCTCTTAACGATTACCTTCGGCTTTATCTTCAACTCAGTACAATCGAATACGATCGCACAATCGTTCCATTCTGTATTTGGCATTGATACGATTGTCATTGGCGCACTATTAGTAATTGCCACCGGTTTAATTATCTTCGGTGGTGTTCGCCGCGTAGTTCACTTTACCCAGATTTGTGTACCTGTAATGGCGGTATTCTATATCGGTATTGCACTCTATGTAGTTGCGGTGAATATCACTGAAGTCCCCAGAATGTTTATGCTCATTGTTGAAAATGCCTTCGGGATTCAAGAGTTTGCCGGCGGTGGTCTAGGAATGGCCATTCTTCAAGGAACTCGTCGTGGGCTCTTCTCCAATGAAGCGGGAATGGGATCTGTGCCTAATGCGGCAGCAACTGCCAATGTCAGTCATCCTGCAAAGCAAGGTTTAGTGCAGAGTTTAGGCGTATTCTTCGATACAATTGTGATCTGTTCGGCAACAGCATTTATTATCCTACTGTCAGGCATTTATGCAGATGGAACAAGTGCCGGTGGTGTTGTTTTAACGCAAAATTCTCTAGCGCAACAAGTGGGCGATTGGGCGCAATATTTTGTCGCCATTGCGATCTTCTTTTTTGCTTTTAGTTCGATTATCGGGAACTACTATTATGGAGAAACGAATATCGAATTTATTAAGAGCAATACCACAGCTCTGCTCTTCTATCGCCTGATTGTGTTGATGATGGTGATGTTTGGAGCGGTGATGAGTATGGGAATTGTTTGGAGTTTAGCGGATCTCTTTATGGGATTAATGACCATTATTAACTTAGTTGTCATCGCGATCTTAGGCAAAATCGCCTTTAAAGTAGCGGATGATTTCTACCGTCAGCTCAAAGAGAAGAAAAATCCTGTATTCAAAGCAGACTCAATCCCTGGTTTAAAAGGGGCTGAATGTTGGGAAGATTCGAATCAATAGATTGATATCAGAGGATTCACTGAAAGGGTGCAGCTTTAAATTGCGCCCTTTTTTATTGTTTACCATTTAAGATAGATGATCGCCGGCATTATTAGTGCTCTTTGGCGTTGGGAATAAGAGAATTTATCGCATCGCCGGGGAGAATGATCCCGTTCTTCCGCATATCGTGCGCCGGCAATTGTGGCACTTCTTGATGCCGGGAAATCGTTATTGGATAAGTCGGGAGATCGCTCATGGGGGCGATTATTTTGAGACAGTTGAGAGGCTATGAGCTTCTCATAAGCGGGCGCTCGATTGATCTGGATTCGCAAGCATTCCCTCCCGCCTTGAATCAGGTTTTATTTGAGAATAATAAGAAGATTTATCACATCGCCGGGGGGAATGATCCCGTTCTTTCTGCAATCGTGCGCCGGCAGGTTTGGCATCTTTCAATGCCGGAATCGTTTGAGAAGTCCAGAGATTGCTCTTTTGCGGGCGATCGGTTTCTCTGGTTGCGCAATTGTTCTATCCCGCACTGGATGAGATTCTATTTGGAATGAATAAGAAGATTTATCGCATCGCCGGGGGGAATGATTGTGTTCTTTTTGCAATCGTGTGCCGGCAATTGTGGCATCTTTCAATGCCGGAATTGTCGCCTTTCGTGCCGATGAATAATCGTTTGAGAAGTCGAGAGATTGCTCTTTTGCGGGCGCTCGGTTTCTCTGGTTGCGCAATTGTTCTATCCCGCACTGGATGAGATTCTATTTGGAATGAATAAAAGAATTCATCGCATCGCCGGGGGGAATGATCCCGTTCTTCCGCATATCGTGTGCCGGCAGGTCAGGCATCTTTCTAGTGCCGGTAGTTGTGACGTGAAATAAGAAAATTTACCGCATCGCCGGGGGAATAATCCCGTTCTTTTTGCAATCGTGCGCCGGCAGGTTTGGCATCTTTCTAGTGCTGGGAATTGTGACGTGAAATAAGAAGATTCATCGCATCGCCGGGGGGAATGATCGTGTTCTTTTAGCAATCGTGCGCCGGCAGATTTGGCATCTTTCTAGTGCCGGGAATTGTGGCGTTTTCTTGTGCTGGATTAGATTCTATTTGGAATGAATAAGAAAATTTATCGCATCGCCGGGGGGAATGATCGTGTTCTTTTTGCAATCGTGCGCCGGCAGGTTTGGCATCTTTCTAGTGCCGGGAATTGTGGCGCTCTTGGGTGGGTTTATTGTGGGCATAAAAAAAGCCATCTCTGGTGAGATGGCCCGGCGATTTCACTATCGGGTTGAAGTGAAATGACCGTTTGTATAAGGAGGCGCTATATCAGATCCCTAAGTTATAGCGCTTCCCTATTGGGAGACTTGTAAACTAATCGTTGATTAGAAATCGTAACGGTAATTTACGTCCACTTTAGTATCACGGTAGCTGTCTTTACCGAAGGTATGAGATACTTCGCCGCCGATACGTGAGTGATTGTCAATCTTGAAGTCAGAACCTACTTTAAGTTGGAATAAGTTCTTACCACCCGTTAATGAAAGATCATGGCTATCTTTGTGTAAGCTATCGCTGATCTTCACTTTGTTGTTGCTTGTGTTGTGGAAGTAGTTCACGCCAACATAAGGTGTACCACCATTCATTACGCCATTTGCGAATAATGTCGCACCTAAGCGGAATTGAACGTTGCCACGGCTGCTGCCGTATTGAACACCATCAATTGCACGATGATCTTTCGCTTTCACACCCATGTAAGTGATTTGACCTTGTGGGACAACTGTCACTGTATCAGAGAGTTTGAACGCATTACCTACTTCGATCGATGCTAAGAGACCATTCGCATTGTATTTCTCAGTTGGGCGACCGTCACGCTCTACTTTGTTACGAGTATGAACGTATTGTGCCCATGCATCAACGTAGCCTGCTTCATCAAAGTAGTATGTACCGTATGCACCTAATGCAAAACCGTCTACTTTGTTATCTGCACGACGACCAGTGATATTGCTGTCAGAGTGACCTGAAGCATGACCGTACGCCGCCATGATACCTGCAGTGTATTCGTTAGTGCTCACTAAGTCCTTACCGATACGAAGTGTGAAGTAGTTCACTTTAGAATCGATTTGATCTTTAGTGATGTTACCTTTGAACTTACCGAATGAACCGCCGACGCTTGTCCATAAGCCGTTACCATCTGCTAAGTACTCACGATCTTCGTAGCTTAATGCAAACATTCTGTTAGACGTTACTAAGTTCGCAAGGTAAGCATTTGCATCCACAGAATATTTGTGTACTGGTTTAGCTTCTGGTTTTGGCTCTGGTTGTGGTTTATTACCATTGTCTTCGCCAGGTCCAGGATTAACACCTGTATCTTCGCCACCATCTTCAACTTCTGACCAGTCACTTGTTAAGAACCACTGTGGACCTTCGCCTAACTTAGCCACTTCAAGACCTTCAGGTGCTTCTTGTGATAATGGTTTCAATGTGTACTCATAAAGACCACGAGATACTGGCTCTGCTAATGTTGGGTTGAAGTTATCCGCGCCACCATTTGCTACTGCTGAAGCATCGATTAAGAGAACATTGCCTTGTGCATCACCTGTTAAGGTTGCGCTCATGACAGGAGATACAAATACTTTTGCTTTACCATCTGCTGATTCTAAGATCGTTAAGCGGTCAGCTTCATTACCACCTTCTGCAAGTGAGAAGTGAAGATTTGCTGTACCTCTTGTTACTTTTAATGTATCAACTGCTAAGTGACCGTAAGTTGCACCTTCTGCAGTTCTGGTTGCAGCTTCTGCTTCACCTTCTACATTACCGAGGTTTGCATTTTTGAATGCATTACCTACATAAAGATCTGAACCATTTTCGAGGTTTAATGTAGTCACATAACCATTACCTGCTAATGCACCACCTGATTGAACAGTAATAGGTGAATCAACTTTTAATACCGCTTGAGTATGATCCATACCTGCAGTTAATTGTAATTCAGGTTTGACTGGTTTAACTTCAGTTTCTGCTTTCACTTCTGGCTTCACTTCAGGTTTTACAAACTCAAAGTTCGCATTACCATCAAGCGTTAACATACCACCATCTTTTACAGTGATTGCATTGTGTTCCTTACCGCCAGCCATTTTTGTGCTGAAAGTTGAAGTAATCGCAGGTTTCGCATCATCTGCTTTCTCTGCCACTTCTACTTTCGCAAGATCAGCTGCTTTCAATGTTGTGTTACCACCATTGATAGTGAGCTTATTGATAGAGAGTTTTGCTGGATCTACTTCTGCAACCTCTTTAGCTTTTGGTGCAGAATCTAAACCTACCGCTAATGAGCTTTCGCCTTCGTTTAAGGTAAGATCTTTCACATCAAACACACCGCCATCTGCATGTGTGAATGTCACTGCGTTCATGTTGACAGTTGCTGCTTTATCAAGATTCACAATCTGACCACCATCAATCACTACTTCATTGATGCTTGTGAGGTCGAGTTTTTTAGTATCGCCGTCAACACCCTTTAAAGTAACAGTTGATTTATCACCCGCAACTTTCTCGCCTTCTTTCTTACCATCTACTTCACCATTGGTTAATACCAATTTATCAGCAGTGATGTTAAGAGAAGTTACTTCGTCTTTAGTAGTCATCGCTGACTTATCAACAGTCATCGCCGCACCATTGGTCAATGTGATGTCGCCATCTACAGTAACGGTTGTGGTGTTTGTACCTTCATCATTAGTATTACCTTCAGGATGCGCAGTACCCACCTCAAACTGCGCACCATTAGAGACTGCAATGCTCTCTGCAGTGAGGGTTGAGGTTGCATGTAAAGGATCGGAGCCGTCCTTACCACCATCACCGCCCACAGTTAGGGTTGATGTGTGTGTAGGCTTACCTTCTGCTGTTGCTTTCAAACCATGACCATCCACAGTGATCTCTTTCGCTGTGAGGTCTGCGTATTTACCAACTTCTAATGCTGCACCGCCGGTGATTGATACGTTGTTAGCTGTAACAACAGCATTTTGTGGTACTGTACCACCCTCATTAATTCCACCTTCAGGAAGAGGTTTAGGTGCTACACCAGCAAATGTTACTGTAGAAGCAGGGCCTAAGTTATCATCTTTATCAACTTTACCAACACCTACAACTTGCGCATCTTTTACAAACTCGCCATCAACATTCAAATCGCCTTTGATGTTTAAAACAACGCCTGACGCTTTACCTTGAACATCTAACACACCACCGTTTTTCACGTTTACATCGTTATTTACAGTGAGTTTAGAGTCAGTCACAGTCGCTTTACCGCCTAGACCTGCATTTACTGTTACTTTACTTGATGTTTCATCTTGATTATTTTCAGTGTTAGTTGTGGTTTTAGATGTTTCACCGGCAACAAGATTCAATGAATCAATCGTCGCATCTTTAGCGTTTGTGATTGTTAGTGTTGATTGGACATCAGCCATATTTGAGATAGCACCACTCGAAATAGTAGCTTTATCAGCAGCAGCAAGCGATCCGCCCACAGTCACATCTTTAGCAGTGAGGTTATTTGCATAGATCTCAGCTTTACCATCTACTACATCAAGGTTGCCCATTGTGAGGGATTTGATTGGGGTTGCAGCAGCAGTACCAACATTTAATTCAGCTAATACAACAGCAGATCCAGGGGCAGCATCAACCCCACCCTTCACACTCACATTACTCATCGTAAGCGTTAAGTCTTTACCTTTAGCGGTTAGGCTTGAAACAGCTTTATCATCTTTAGCACCAACAGTCACATCACCAATTTTGATGTTAGAGGCATCTTCAAGATTAGTATTATCAATCTTACCCTGCGCACCACCAGTCAATGAGATTGACTTGATATCGCCTTTGGCTACGTTTTCGATTTTGAGGGCATTCTCAGCTTTAGCCGTTGCCGCCACAGACAACGCACCTGTGTTGAGGGTGTTGATGTTTTCAAATTTAACGGCATCTGCTTTAGCTTCAGTTACTGTAATATCACCTTTTACATCTACAGTATTATTTTTGCTAAATGTAAGTGCTGTATCACTTCCTTTTGCAGTAATACTCTTGGTCTCTACTTTATTAAAACCAGAGATATTAATTTCTGCTGCAGCAGGTGCTTTAGTATCACCCACATCCGCAGTGAGTTTTGCAGTGCCAAGTTGTTTATCTTGAGCTACGGACGTACCATCATTCACATTTTTAACTGCAGCATTCCCTTCTAACGTCAACTGAATTTTATCACCAGTCATCTCACCAATAGAAATAGTGCGATTGAGGTTCGCTGAATTGATTGTTAGCCCCCTATCTCCCTCAAATGCAACTTTCTTGATATCAACATCTTTAGTTGTAAGAGAGTAATCACCCCCTTCATCTAGAGTAATTTTACCAGTATTATTATCAATTTTATTAGCAACCGACACTCCACCTGCGGCATACTGACTAGAGAATTTGAGGCCATTTTCTCCATCATTAACTTCTAGCTTCTCGACCTTACCTGAACCAATCGTTGGCGTTCCATCATCACCTATTTTAGTAACTGTAAGATTTATTAAAGCTTGATCCTGAGCACTTACCTCCGCCATCGCAACGCCACCTAGCGCTAATGCACCGGCGATGACTGACACCGCTACTTTGGACATTGTGCTACGTTTTGCTTTCTTACGTGAGCTGCCGATTTCAGAAGTTACATCCCATCTATTCATGGACTTATTCCATACAACTTTAAATACTCTGTTCATATTATAAATTTCCTATCTATTTAAGATATATCTTGAATTGACAAATACTTAGAACCGCAAAAACGCGTCTAGGTGATTCCGGATTATTATTATATATCTATTTATTTTGTCAATTTATTTATAGATATTCATATTCAAATCGAATTTAGTAAATAATATTATATTTTGTGAGAATTTCACATAAAAACGGCGAATTACCCAAAATTTTCAACCAATCTGAGTCTAAATTTCCCATAAAAAAGATTTATTAGGGGTTATATCTTCATAATTTTATAAAAAATGTTAAATATAAAACGATTATAAAAACCGATTTTTTTGCTTTAAAACGCATTTTTGACTATATTTTTTACAAATTTTAATCGACAAAATCGCAAAAACCACTCAGATAGAACGCCGATTTTTGCACAATATAACTGTATGATTCTATTTTAGTTTTTAGGGTTCCCCGATTTGAATGGGGATTTATGACAGGTTGTGTCATAACTTATCGCCGATAAAGCGGGATTCATGGGGAGGAAATCGGGGGAGATCGCCAAGAGAGGCGCAATAAAAAAGTCACCAGCGAGGGGCTGATGACTTCGATTGATATATAGTTATGTCGGTTCAAAATAAGCTTATTTAAATGCCGGCGCATCGGCTGTAATAAGTAAGGAAGCCATTCTATCCGGCATCTTGCAAGTGTTGTTTAAAATCATTTTTCTTAAACCAAATTCAACTATACATCAAGGCGAGGTTGATCACGCGATTGATCAGGGATACGCAATAATGACCGCTATTATCCCCATAATGGCCTGAATAATGACGGCCATAATATTACCCTAAAGGGATTTTCGGGATAATCTCCTGCCTCATGGCTGCGCTTCCTGCTTTCTCTCGCTGATGATCGTGCTGTGCCGATCGAGTGCGCCGGATGCGTGGATAAGGCTCTGTTAGAGATCATAGCGGAGCTTGAGATCAACCTTTGTATCTCGATAGTGATCTTTGCCGAGCGTATGAGAGAGCGCCCCGCCGATCCGCGCTTGACGATTGATTCTAAACTCTATGCCGGCTTTGAGTTGCCAGAGATTCTTCGTGCCACTTATGGAGAGATCCCGTTTCCCGGTGGCAGAATCGGCAAGGGTGACCTTCTCTGCTCTGCTGTTATGGTAGTAGTTGAGCGCAAGGTAAGGCGTTGCCCGCCCGGCGAATGTCTGCCCGTAGAGTGTCGCCCCGAGGCGCAGTTGTAGATTGCCCCGATTGCTGCCGTAGGTGACGCCATCATGGGCTTGATGCGATTGGGCTTTCACGCCCATATAGGTGAGCTGCCCTTGGGGTAGGAGCGTGATCTTTTCGGTGAGCGCATAGGCTTTCCCCACTTCGATCGAGGCGAGTAGACCGCGCGCCTGATATTTCTCTGTGGGTTTCCCCCGGCTTTCTACCTTATTATGGGTCTGCACATATTGCGCCCAGAGATCGAGATAGCCGGTGTCATCGAAGTGGTAAGTGCCATACGCCCCGAGCGCAAAGCCATCGACCTGATTCTCCGCCCGGCGACCGGTGAGCTTGCTATCGGAATGACCGGAGGCATGACCGTACGCCGCCATGAGACCAAAGCGCCAAGATGCCTGACTGATGAGATCCCGCCCAATGCGCAGCGTATAGCGCTTCATCTTACTCTCCACCTGATCGGAGAGATTCCCCCGGAACTGACCAAAGGAGCCATCCACCTGTGTCCAGAAGCCGCTACCATCACCGAGATATTCCCGATCCGCAAAGCTTAGGGTGAAGAGCTGATTCGCCGCGAGGATATTCGCCAGATACGCATTCGGCTCAATGGCATATCGCTTCATCGTCGATTGCGCGGTGTCATCGGTATTGTCGCTATCGCCGCTGTTCCCTGTCTCGCCGGTCGGTTTGTCGCCGACGGAAGGTTTGTCTTCTCCGGTCGGTTTATCTTCGCCGGAGGGTTTATCGCCATCGGTAGGTTTATCGCCATCGGTCGGTTTATCTTCTCCGGTCGGTTTGTCACCATCGGAAGGTTTATCTTCGCCGGAAGGTTTATCGCCGCCGGTCGGTTTGTCTTCGCCGGTCGGTTTATCGCCGCCGGAAGGTTTGTCTTCGCCGGTCGGTTTGTCGCCTTCGGAAGGTTTATCTTCGGGATCGGTTTTCGGGACTTGCCATTGGCTGGTGAGATACCATTGCCGGCCATCGCCTAATGCGCCTTGACTTTCATCGCCCTGCTCTTCGACTAATTGATAATCATATAAACCGCGTGATACGGGGTTCGCGAGGGTGAGATTGAGGCTATTATCCGCCGCTGTAACATGAGAGGCATCGACAATCAGCACTTTCCCTTCGGTATCTGCGGTCAGCGTGGGGCTCATCACCGGTGATACATAGACATTTCCCTCACCGGAAGCGGCTTGTAAAATCGTCAAAAGATCCGCCTTCGCCCCGCCGGCCGCTAGTGAGAAGTGCAGATTCGCCGTTTTCCCCGCTTCAATCACGAGCCGATCCACCGTAAGATGCCCGTAAGTGGGTTCTATTCCACTGCCGGCACTCGCCCCCTTGTCGCCCCAATGATGATTCTCATACGCATTTCCCACATAGAGATGCGCGCCATCGCCTAAGGTGAGCGTATTCGCAATATAGCCATTGCCTTGAATAATAGTATGCTCCGCCGCCGTCACTGCGGTATTGAGCTGCATCACCGCCCGCTTTGCATCGCCATTAATCATGGGTGTAAAATCATCGCCGGCTTTCACCATCTTAAAATCATGATGACCGCTGAGCGTTAATGCCGCTTTGGGCTTGAGCGTGATTGTCGGTTCATCGCTCGCAAAATAGGCGATATCCTTCAATTGATCCCCTTTACGTTGACCGGCCATAAAATGGGCAGACGCGCCAGATTCAACGGTGAGCTTATCTAACCGCAATTGAGAGCGCTCCTGATCCTCCGCAAGCGTTTCCGGCGCACCGGCAGCAATCTCAAATCGGCCATTACCTAAGAGCGAGAGATCTTGAATATGCAGCTCCCCACCGGCAACATCCTCAAAAGTAAGATGATTTACCTTCGTCTGAAAATCCCCCAAATTCCCCCCTAAACCATCGAGATAACCGCCGGCTAAATGTAGATGATGAATCGTAGTGAGATCGAGGACATTGGTTTCTTCAAGTATCTCTTTGATCTGACCGGCGTTATTGATAGCATCGAGATTATCAAGTTTCATCACGGATCTTCGATCGGCTGAATGCTGTTCGGGATCGATATCATTCCCCAGAAGCAACGTATCCGCCACATTGAGATTTAAACGCGCGATCTGCGTATCCCCTTGTTGCTCTGTGGAGATTGCGGATTTTTGAAATCCAAGTGTGGCATATTGATTGAGGGTGATATTGCGCGCAGTGACTGTGGTGGGAGTTGAAGAGTAAGAATCTCCTATTGAAAGGGTATCGGGTGCGTAGTAATTATATTCGCTTTTAACACTTGAAATCGTCATATCTTGTGCATGGAAATACACATTAGATCCTAATGCTAATTTACTGCCTTCCTTCACTTGAATGTTTTGAGCATTTACCGTAGTTATCAGATTTTCGTCGGCATTAACAGATAAGTAGTCCCCATTTATGTAACCAGCGCCTGTAAGATTTATATCTCCTATATTATAGTGTGAGGAGACATCACTAGAGTGAATCATAACTTGCACACCATCTTTCGTTGTTAATGAAGCAATGTCAGCACTTTGAACATTTGTTAAGTATAAACTTGCATCATCAGCCCCCATAAATAGATTTCCCATTGTGAGTTGAGATACCCCATCAATAAGTATATCTGACGCTTCATATCTATCATGCTGAAAAGTAAAATCTTTCATTTGTAATGTATTTATATTCGAAAAAGATAAAGCACCAGCAGCTGTAATGTTTTTTAATTTCACTATATCAAGATTCCTAATCTCCATCTGTAGATAAGGATTTTCTTCAAGACTACCAATATCACTATTGATAGTCACTCTGCCAGTTAATAATTCAGATGCCACCGAATCTCCGATTATAGATAAATTCATTAACCCATCAGGGTTATTACTAGGCATCTCTATAGAATCTATTTTAATAATTTGTGGGTTCTCTCTATTATTATTGGCCATAATAGAAAACCCACTCCAAATCCCCTTATAGACAATATTTCCAATCTCCACATTCCCCGCAGGTAGATTTGCAGCACCTTCACCATCGGTCGAATAAGTAAATGATTTACCATTAAGATCCATCTTCTCAATCTTGCCATTCACAAAGGCCGGCTGTGGGTTCGCTTTGACTTCATCCTCATCATCTGCCATTGCTATCGGCATGCCGGTGACGGTGAGGATGCCGGCGAGTGCGAGGGCGATTGTACTATGACGGCGGGCTTTGTGCCGGTTGGTACTGAGCTCGGAGGCAACGACCCAACGCTGTAAGATTTGATTCCAAATCACTTTAAATATTCTATTCATCTTTGACCTCCCGATCTCTCATCGACTGTGATTTGCCTCCTTGCAATGACGTATTGAATCCTTCCAGTTGTCAATTTATTTAAATTTATTTCAATAAATATCTTCACATACAGCGTAACAGCTTCAAAATAGAATAAAAAGTGATCAGATTATTGTATTTAATTATCAATTATTTATTACAGATATAATATAGTTATATAAATATTTTGATTAACAGATCCTAACGCTGGTAAGGTTTCCCTTATTAGATGTAAGCGCTGCATCAACCGGCGACAAGTGGGATATTATAGTAATATCGGTTCAAAATAAGCTTATTTAAATGCCGACGCATCGGCTGTAATAAGTAAGAAAGCCATTCTATCCGGTATCTTGCAAGTGTTGTTTAAAATCAGTTTTCTTAAACCAAATTTACTATATGGACCATAAAAAAGGGCGCTCTCGCACCCTTTCTCTCCATTCGCGTTATTCCCGAATGTCTTTTATTACTGTAGTGTCAAGCGCACTTATGATTGCGGCGCACTCACAGCCGGTTCTTCAAAAACTGCCTCTTCTTCGGCGTCAAGCACTGTATTGAGCGCTTCCTCTTGCTTCATTGCAGCTTGCAGTTGCGCTTCGGTAATGCCGAGAAATTTAAAAGGTTGTGTGGTGACAAATTCGCCGGAGACTTCTCCAGAGAAGATATTCGATTGATCTTTGCCTAGATCTAGTTTCTTCACATCGGCGCCGGGTTTAAAATCCACTTTATTAAGATCAACCCAGAAGATAGAGGGTGAAATCGCGGATTCAAAGAAGTAGCGCCCGGCTTGATGATCGATCACAGTGCGCCAGCGAGTAGAAGAGATATTCGGTTCCTCTTCGGTATTAAGACCATAAGGGACTGAAACATTGCGAATCACGCTGAAAACGCCGGCAAAGGTATCCCGCTCATTGCCATCTTTCGGAATTGCATTAATATAGAATGCCGCACGCGCAAAACGATCTGCCGCGCGATTCGTACCGGGAAGCATGGTCGTGCCGCCGATCTCTTGCCAATATTCGTTAAGTGCTAATTGCTTATCGAAAGTGGGAGAATTGGTCATCACTTGGTAACTGCGATCATGGTGAATGACTTGCTTTCCATCAATATACTCAACAATAGCGCTATCTCCAAAGCGATCAGAGAGCGACAGATGCAGGGTAGCAAGGCGATTCTCACCGGGAACGTGTGCCGTCACCACGACAAAAGGTTCAGTTTCAAGAAATGCCACCGCTTCGGCGACAGTTGCGAAGTTATCAAGCATATATTGCGCCCAGAGTGAGAGCGCAAGCGTTGGCTTATCGCTATTCATCGGGTGCGGATAATCGGATTCCACCAGCCATAGGAGATTGGCATTGAGCCCTGCTTCATTCATGCCATCGGTTGTAGCGATATCGTAACCCGTTGCAACAACGCTACCATATTTCGCCGTCCACTCAATCGAACGATCCCCCGCTTCCCCATTGCGCTCAATGCCTTGGGGTAAAATCCAAAGATTCGTCCCGACATCCCGCTTCCAATCCATCGAGCGCGCCGTAATATTACGCCCATTATCCCCATGAAATAAGACCCGAGTACAAGCCTCTGCCGTTACAGTGAGCGACAATAAAGCAGTCACCGTCAGCGCTAATTTCTTCAGCGGTGAATGAGTAGATAGGGTATTCATTTTACGAGCCAGTTTCATTTTAAAACTCCTTATCTGATCGATAATCAATAAGGGTTAATAGTAACCATTAATAGTAAAGATTAATAGCAAAAATTCCGAAGGGAGTTGAGAGGATTGGATAATAAGAATATTCATTCTAAATAAAAGCTCCCTCATTCCCGGCGATGCGAGATATCTTCTTATTATTTTCAAATAAAATCTGATTCAAGGCGGGAGGGAATGCTTGCGAATCCAGATCAATCGAGCGCCCGCTTATGAGAAGCTCATAGCCTCTCAACTGTCTCAAAATAATCGCCCACCCATGAGCGATCTCCAGACTTCTCAAACAACTATTTCCCGGTATTGAAAGATGCCAAACCTGCCGGCGCACGATTGTGATAAGCGCACGATCATTCCCCCCGGCGATGCGAAATATCTTCTTATTATTTTCAAATAAAATCTGATTCAAGGCGGGAGGGAATGCTTGCGAATCCAGATCAATCGAGCGCCCGCTTATGAGAAGCTCATAGCCTCTCAACTGTCTCAAAATAATCGCCCACCCATGAGCGATCTCCAGACTTATCCAATAACGATTTCCCGGCATTGAAAGATGCCAAACCTGCCGGCGCACGATTGCAAAAAGAACGAGATCATTCCCCCCGGCGATGCGAGATATCTTCTTATTATTCTCAAATAAAATCTGATTCAATATCGGATAGAAAATAAAAGCATCCTGATAAAGCGTGAGCTAGAAAATAGATTATTCTACATCTGAAAAACGAAAAAAAACCCCGAGAATGTCGCGAGATTCTCAGGGCTTAGCTATCGGTAGCTTCGTCAATTTTGTCACTACCGGTTACTCAAATTGTTTGCATCGATGTTGATGCGACCGATCTTTGAACCGATGTTAGGAATCGATTCAGGGATCAGATTTATCTGTAGTGATTAACTACCAATCACGCCGCCATCACGTTTTTGGATCACAACGGTTGCCGCACGAGGACGACCTGCCGCAGGACCATCTGGCCATGATGAAATTCCAACAGGATTGTTATGATCAGACGTTCCACTATCAGGCTCACCAGGATGCTGAATGTTGATAAACATTGTTTTGTTATCTGGTGTGAAAGCAATACCGGTGACTTCACTTGCGGTTGGTGCAGTTAAGAAGCGCTTGAAGAAGCCATCTGCTGGGTCAACTGCAAGCATTTGATTATTTCCCATTCCTTGATACGCATTTTTATTGATCGTAGAAGAAGAAACATCTGTTTGCACCCAAAGGATACCGTTATGGTCAAACTCAAGACCATCGGGTGAACCAAAGGCATCGCCGCCATTTTG
Organism: Ignatzschineria ureiclastica; assembly: GCF_003121845.1. Taxonomy (GTDB): domain Bacteria; phylum Pseudomonadota; class Gammaproteobacteria; order Cardiobacteriales; family Wohlfahrtiimonadaceae; genus Ignatzschineria; species Ignatzschineria ureiclastica. Next base: position 295,140 of record NZ_QEWQ01000001.1, read on the forward strand.
TGCTTGATGACTTGAAACAGTGGCACTATCAGAACCTGCAAGCGCAAGGATATCCCAATCAAAGGTTAATGCACCGACATCGCCATTTTTCTCATGCCAATGAATAATATGACCGAAAAGATTATTATCACGAGGATTCGCTGCATCCGTACCTGGATAACCTGCTTTACCACGATTACTATTATTCGTTAAAGTACAGTAGATATTACCGGCATTGATCGGATCAGCGGCAATCCACTCAGGACGATCCATCTTCGTTGCGCCCACCACATCAGCCGCCGCACGCGCATTGATCACGATATCGCCTTGATCATTAAAACCATTGGCTGCTGTTAAACCATTTTGACCATGGACAAGCGGTAACCATACACCGGTACCATTGTCATCAAAACGTGCAACATAGAGCGTACCATCGGTTAATAATGCGCTATTCGCTTTGCCTTTGGCAGGATCATATTTGCCATTACTGACAAATTTGTAGATATATTCAAAGCGCTGATCATCGCCCATATAGACGGTTAAACGTTGATCAGGACCGACTACCGCTTTTGCGCCTTCATGCTTGAAGCGACCGAGTGCTGTGTGTTTAATCGGGGTTGAAGTAGGATCTTCAGGATCGATTTCGACCACCCAACCAAAGCGATTAGGCTCATTCGGAGTTTTATTCACATCAAAACGCTCATCAAATTCTACCCAGCGATAAGTATCATCCGCAGGTGAAATACCGTAACGTTTCTCAAGAGGATTGAGCTCAGCATCTGCTTTTACAAAGATATCTGCCCAGTTCTCTTCACAAGTGAGGTAAGTGCCCCAAGGGGTTTGACCATTCGCACAGTTTTGCATCGTTCCAAGGATTTTGCTGCCGCTTGGATCTGCTGCTGTTTGCATTAATTTATGGCCTTTTGCAGGACCAGAAACGGTCATCTCAGTTAATGGCGTTATGCGGCGCGCATATTTAGAAGGACGAACCACTTCCCACTCGCCATTGCCATTTTTAGCCACTTCAACCACTGAAACGCCCATGGCATTTTGTGATTTACGGACTTTATCGAGTGACCAGTTTTCAACGCCATCTTTGAACAGAAGACCGTTATCTACATATTCATGATTCATAGCAAGAAGACCATGACTTGAGGCTTTATCGCCCTCTTCTAATGGGAAATAAGCGATCCCATCATGATGCATCCCTGCTTGTGCTGCTTGATCTTCAGTTGTGTTAGAACCATCTTTTTTGAACTCAGGACTATTACCTGGAATCCCGATTGGGTCGCCCCATTTATAGAAAGCAACGGCTTTATAGCCTTCAGGAACAATAACGGTATCTAAAGTTGAGTAAGGAATCGCTTCAAAAGTCACACGACCACCATTGACGGCTTTTGTGATCTTTTCTGCTTGTGCTTGCGCAAATACTTTCGCTGGAAAGAGCGAGAAAATACCTAAGCTAACGCCTAAACCACCCATTTTAAAGAGCGATCTACGAGAAAGACGTGCATCCATTACTTCAGAAAAGGGTGCTGTCGATGTTTGATTGTTGACTTCTAACTCATCACGTTTCAGTGTCATGCGAATTCTCCAAATAATTCAAATCTCAAATTTCCCACATCCATTGTAGGAATAAGGATATGCTAAAGAATGAATATGACACTTTCGTGACAAGGTGATGATTTTATGGGTTTTCTATATTTTTCAGCCGCCGTTATATTCCATCGTCATTGTTAATATCGCGCTATATCTTCTAGCGATAGCATTTCAACATGCCATATCAATCTATGGCTCTTAATCTGTTACCCTTAATCTGTTGTCCTTAAAGATAGAGTAATACTATAAATTTATATTTTTTAGTGCTAATCTACACATATTAGATGTATAAAATAGGGGTATAAAATTGTGTTATTAGATTTTTCTATTAAAAACTTTGGTCCCATTAAAGATGAGCAAATACTCTCATTTGAAGCGCTACCTTCAACACGTTATGAGGAGTATTACATCATTCACCCAATGCTTGCTAATGGTAAGCTAATCTTGCGTCAAAATGCGCCGATACGTCTCTTAAAATTAGCCGTTATCTACGGTGCGAATGCCTCTGGGAAAACAACCATTCTCGAAACATTGGATTTTTTCCGACAATTAGCCTTAAACGAACGACGAGATAAAAGTCAAAAACTCGACTTTCTACCTTTTGCCTTTAATACCACAAGCCCCAAAGAGCCTACCCAGTTAAAAATTCGTTTTTTTCAAAAAGGTATTCTATTTGAACATCAATTTGAAATTAATCGACACTGCATTATTAAAGAAATAGTGCATTATTGGGATTACAATACATCTGGCAGAAAACGGTTATTATTTAAAAGAGATACTCACCCTCATGATCAAGTCACCGAATTGACCAAAATCAGCAATCTTGTCATTGCTGAAAATGATTTAACACAGCAAGCCATAGAATCTCTACAACTTGCCACGCTATGGAATGAGTCGATTCTTGTGGGTTTCAATAAGGTTAATTTTATCTTTAAAGAATTGCAGTTAATGCGCGAATGGTACAGCGATGTTTTAGAGCCTATGATTAATAGTCATAATAGCGTTGATAAACGCCTTCTTATGATTGCAGAAGAAGATCATGAAGCAAAAACCTTCATGACAGAGTTTTTACAACAATCAGATTTCAATATCGAAGGTTTTCAAGTAGAAAAACGCCCTTTTCCCAAACTATCAGAAGAATTAGAGTTGGTGCTATCCCATTTTCAATCTCTCTTTGCAAAAGTCAAAAACGAAGATCATTCTGAGAATAATAATCTGTTAGAAAAAATTAAAGATCAGCCTATCAAAACGATTCAAGTAGAGTATCTCGTTGAAGGGAAACATTATCTTCTCCCTTTTGAATACACCTCTTTAGGCACTAAAAGAACCTTTATTTTAGCGGGATTACTCTATCTCCTCATGAAACAGAATAAAGTATTGATGATTGATGAATTTGAAAGTTCCCTGCACCCAGATCTTGCTGAGTTTTTCTTACTCACATTCCTTAAAAGCGTTCAGCATTCTCAACTTATCCTCACAACGCACTCAAGAGATCTAATGAAAATCAATGAATTAGTTGATCGGCGCGATATTATCTGGTTCACAGCTAAAAATGATCTCTTGGAAACAGAGCTCTATTCCCTTGGTGATTTTTCCACACGAGAGATTAGACCGGAAGCATCAATCTATAATTTATATAAAATTGGCAAATTAGGCGCAACACCGAATATTTAGTTCATCACTTAATCACTTAATCACTTAAACCAAGGATGGTTCTATAACCTATGACAACATAAGTGCTATGAGTAAACAAGCAAGACAAAAACGCAATGGATCTCTCAAAATATCATACAGAAATTAGATCCTTATCTTCAATCCGCTATCATTAGAGCAGTTAATCTCTACCAATCATCTACTATGGATATTAAAGCAAGAGCGGATCTAGGTGTTATCTTTAATAGATTGATGAAAGAACTCAATATAACTCATGGGGCTTAATAGCAAGAAACATCGAACGTAGGCCGTTTTCAACCTGTTTTATATGGGATTGATATGCAATTGATAAGATTTTGAAGAACTACTTATCTGCGGGTGAATGATCTAAAAGATCTCGACCATCTCTCCCCGCAATAAGTTAACTTCTCATTTGAAACAACAATAGTTGCTAGAAAATGCAACTACTTACAACGCTCAACTAATGCAATGATACGGGGATCTTGGCTATCTGCGCGGGCGTAAGTGCTATCAATTGCGCGGTAAACTTCCACTGTAAAATTCCCGGCTTTAGTGAAGCGAATATCATTATTGGCGATCTTCTCTTCTTTCGCATTATAAGGCGCAAGCGCGCTACGAATACAGCTACTAAACGCATTGATATTTTTATCGGATACCAACTCTAAATCATGTTTATCTTGCTTGTAGTTCGCATAACTCACATTCTTGTTGCTATTACTGGCACAACCTGCAATTACGAATACGCCGGCGATGATCATTAAAAGATGTTTTTTCATTGAAACCCTCTTATCGTCTTGTTTGATGAGACTCTATTGGCTCAGATTAATATTGCATAGATTCATGACTAGATTCATGACTATATTCATGACTATTATGTTCTACTGCACTGTTACTCTGCTGTAATGCTTTGTAATCTACTATACAACAGCTCAATCAGCAATGATCTGATCATGATTATTTTATGACCATTTTAAACAGCGCCTTCCCTATTGAGCTGCCCTGTGACTGCTCTGTGGCTGCTCTGTTATATAGTCAGTTTGGTATAAAAAAATGGTTTTTCATCAGCCGCAGCTTCCTTGCTTTTGACCGCTGATGCGCCGGCATTTCAATAACGCTTATTGTGAATCGATCTGACGATCACCATCTGCATCTTCTAAATGCACCGCACAGTGCGGATTACGCCGATAATTAAAGGCTTGCCAACTAAAATCGAGCGCATTATAGATATGGAGTTTATGGGTTGCTAATGTGCCGATACCGAGGAGGAGCTTTAGAGCCTCTTGCGCTTGTGTGATGCCGATAATATGAACAACCGGGGAGAAGACACCGAAGAGCGCACAATTGCCATCATCGGCATGATCGCCGGTAAAGAGGCACTCATAACAGGCAGAATCAGGATCACGAAAATCAAAGAGAGTAAGCTGCCCTTCATACCGCACCGCAGAACCAGAGACTAAGGGGACTTTTGCCCTAAAGCAAGCGCGGTTAAGATCTTTGCGTAATTGAAAATTATCACTGCAATCGAGGACAACATCCGCCGCTTGGACAATCGATTGTAGGGCTGTGAAATCCACTTTCTGCTCAATGGGCTGAATGTTGATATCGGGATTGAGATTAGTCAGATGCTGCGCTGCTTGTGCTACTTTTGAGAGCCCGACATCGGCCATTTTATAACCTGTTTGTCGATGCAAGTTTGAGAGATCGACGGTATCAAAATCAATGAGCGTAATCTGGCCGATCCCTGCGCCGGCGAAGAGCGGAAGCGCCGCCATGCCTAGCCCCCCACAACCGACGACAACCACATGCGCTTGAGCGAGCTTCTCTTGTCCATCGATATCAAATTGCTCAAGCATAATATGGCGTGAATAGCGTAATAAGGCATCATCAGTCAGGGTTGTCATAGTCGCAAAGCCTCACGGTCAAAGGGATAGGGAAATGATGGGTGAATTTAGTGCGATTTAACGCGCTCTCTTGAAATCATTTAAACGAACCTCATTATAGTACCATGCTAAAACGCAATTTAAATATGATAAGGAGTCAATTGTGGAACAGTTTCGTGGTACAACCATCTGTGCAGTACGTCGTGGGAATGAAGTCGTCATTGGTGGCGATGGCCAAGTCTCTATGGGCAATACGGTCATGAAAGGCAACGCGCGTAAAGTGCGCCGGCTATTTAATGGCAAAGTGATCGCAGGGTTCGCCGGTGGTACGGCTGATGCCTTTACCCTCTTTGAGCGCTTTGAAGAAAAACTAGCGCAACATAGCGGTAACCTTACTCGCGCGGCAGTTGAACTCGCTAAAGATTGGCGTACTGAACGCTCACTGCGTAAACTCGAAGCGCTCCTGATTGTCGCTGATGAAACCGCCACCTTTATCATTTCAGGCTTAGGGGATGTCATCGAACCAGAACACGATATCGCAACCATTGGATCAGGTGGCATGTTTGCCCATAGCGCAGCGCTTGCCCTAATTCAAAATACAGAGCTTTCGGCTGAAGAGATTGTCCGTAAAAGTTTAGAGATTGCCGGCAGCGTCTGTATCTATACCAATACTAATTTGACCGTTGAAAAACTCAGTTTCTAAGGCCGTATTATCTAATTCAATATTAGATATTAGCCATATCGGATATTAGAGAACGGCGATACTAGAAAAGATCTATATAAACGTCAATATTTACATCAATATCGATACAGATATTGATATCAATAATAAACATACCTCTCTCTCTCACGATATACGTCTATAGAGAGATAAAAGAACAATACATAGAAGGAATCTATTTTATGAGCTCAATGACCCCTAGAGAGATCGTGCAAGAACTCGATCGTTATATTATTGGCCAAGATGAGGCGAAACGCTCTGTTGCGATTGCGCTGCGTAATCGTTGGAGAAGACAGCAAGTCAACGAAGAGATCCGTAAAGAGATCACTCCAAAAAATATCCTGATGATTGGACCGACCGGTGTAGGTAAAACAGAGATTGCACGCCGTCTTGCAACGCTGGCAAATGCGCCTTTTATTAAGGTTGAAGCGACTAAATTCACCGAAGTGGGTTATGTGGGTCGAGAAGTAGACTCTATTATTCGGGACCTTGTGGAAGCGTCTGTCAAGAAAGTGCGTGAGCAGATGATTAAAGAAGCCTACCCTAAGGCAGAAGAAGCGGCCATTGAGCGGGTTTTAGATGCGATTTTACCGCCGCCGAAAAGTATTGGCTTTGCTGATGAGCCGAATGCCCCGAAAGCCGAGAGCAGTACACGTCAAAAATTCCGCGAAAAAATTATTCGTGGAGAAATGGATGATAAAGAGATCGATATCGAAGTCTCAAGCACCGGCGTAGGAGGCGTGAATATTATGACTCCTCCGGGCATGGAAGAGATGGCAGATCAACTGCAATCGCTCTTCCAACAATCGGGCATGGAGAAGAAAAAATCGAAAAAGATGAAGATCAAAGATGCGCTTAAAGTGGTTCAAAACGAAGAAGCCGCGCGCTTGATTAATGATGAAGAAGCAAAACAGAAAGCCATTGAAGTCGCTGAAAATCAAGGGATTGTCTTTATTGATGAGATCGATAAAGTCTGCCGTAAAGGAGAGACTTCAGGGGCGGATGTTTCTCGTGAAGGGGTTCAGCGTGACCTTCTCCCACTAATTGAAGGTTGTACTGTTTCCACGAAATATGGAGCGATTAAAACTGATCATATTCTCTTTATTACATCAGGGGCTTTCCACTTAGCAAAACCATCTGATCTCATTCCTGAGTTACAAGGTCGTCTGCCTATTCGTGTTGAGCTTAAATCCCTCAATGCCGATGATTTCTTCCGTATTTTGACTGAGCCATCTTCAGCACTCATCAAACAATATCGTGCCCTCCTCTCAACAGAAGGCGTTGAGCTTGAGTTTGAAGAAGGCGCACTTCGTAAGATTGCGCAAATGGCGTTTGATGTGAATGAGAAAACCGAAAATATCGGTGCTCGCCGACTACATACTATTTTAGAGCGCCTATTAGAAGAGATCTCTTTCAACGCCTCAGATCGGGAAGGTGAAAAATTCATCGTCACTGAAGAGTATGTGAAAAACGAGCTTGATGATTTAGTAGAAGATGAAGATTTAAGCCGCTTTATCCTCTAATCATCAATTGAATAGAGTCTTAAATAACCAAAAGCCACAGATCAATAATGAACTGTGGCTTTTTTGTGCTCTTCTTACTGCATTCGCTGTTGCTATTGATTGATAGCATGCCGGATAGAACGGCTTCCTCACTTTTTACAGCGGATGCGCCGGCATTTGAATAAGCTTATATTGAATCGATATTGCGATATCTATCTCTACACACCAAACTTCATATCATCAACGACAAATTGCCAATAATGCTCCGTACTTAAGACTAAACGGGTAATATTGCGATAATCGGCATCGAGCCAGAATGGCCCTAAAGCAGAGAGTTTGAAAGCATCTTTTGCGATTAGCTCCCCACCGCGCCAAGCTTCTACGTGTAAGGTTTCCCCTTGTGCGCTATTGAGCCAAGCCGCCGTAAAGTAAGCGCCGTAAAAATCAAAGCCCTCTTCCTTTTCAATAAAGACAGGATAGCCTGACGTATTGTAAGCAACATATTCACCGGAAATGGTACCGTTACTATAACCCTCCCCTTCAAAAGCATAATGAATCACATTCAGATTACGCCATTTGAGTGAACCCACACCATTTGGCATCTTCTGCACATTACGATCTGTAATATTTTCAAAATCTACCAAGACTTTCTGCGGCTTATGGGGAACCGCCTGTGATCCAGCACCAAAGACCACGTTACTCACTTTGATCGGCGCTGTTTGAAGTTCAAATATCCGTTGCTGCACTTCAGAGCCATAGCGATATTCCAATTGCCATTGCCCTTGGTAGCCTTCAAATGAGTACTCACCATCTGCATTGAGCGGTATTTCAATCTTCTCTTTATTAGGTGCGATGGCCGTAATCTTGACTGCTTTAATATCATCTTTCCGGGTAAAGCCATCTTCACCTTTCAACAATACGGCGCCTGAAATCGTTAAAATTTGCGCAAGTCCAATCGGTTCAGGCACATTGTCACACACAATACCAGGACGAGTATTCGGTTTTTCAACATAAGTGATCTTCTGAATCGCATTACCGGTCGTCACCATCCAACCATCTGGCAGGATCACTTCAAAGGTATAAACACCCGGCGCACGCACCTCGACCTTCTTCGCCACTTCAGAATGAGGATCGACAATCGAATTGTTGAAATTCACAAAGCCATTCAAATTTGATCGGCGGACAGCCCAAGAACCATCTTCCCGAGTCATTCTCACCGCAATTTGAATCAGAGGACGATCTCCAATGTCGTAGATTCCATTTCGATTTAAATCATGGAATATATAATGGGAGACATTGGCATAACCAGGATTCACGGCAGGCCAATTTTGACGATCTTCGTAATATTTAAAACTCATTATTCTATTCCTATCGGATTGATTCAGTTAGATAATTCTTCAATAAAATTCATATATCGTAAGATTGGTTCAAAATAAGCTGGTGCAAGTGCCGGCATATCGGTTACAAGAAGCAAGACAGCGGTTCTACCGAGCATCTTGCAAATACTGTACTTCACACCTGCATTGAAGTTCTTTTAAAATCCAATATTAGCTACTTAAAAACTATTGTTCTTAAACTCCATTGACTATAGTAATTTAAACAGGTTCACCATAGTTCTTTTGAATATAATCAAGGATCGGCATTAATTCTGTGCGCTGCTCATCTGTTAAATTTTGAATATCAGCCGCAATAGCTTCTCGTAATCCCGCTAATGGGATTTTGGGATTCACATCGATAAATCCCGGAATGTACTTATTATTTAGCTGAAAATTTGACTCATAAACCCAGGCAGCAAGTAACGCATGACAATCATAATTAGGATATTCCTGATAAGGGCTTAATTCCTGCAATTCTATCATCTGATCGACTAAGCGTGTAAAAGCATAAATGACACTATCGGTGCCATAGAACATAATGTCAGCAATGCCCGTTGTTGGCCAGATTCGACTATAAAACACATTATTTTCAACACCCTTGAAAAATTCGGGGGTGATTTTTTCTGTAACCTTAACATCTGGGCGCACACGAATGATGATGTCATACTTGCCATTTGCTAAAGCAAGGTCAAAGGCCTGCTTAATTCCCCAAAACATCTTAATTTGATTTAATGTACCGCGATGACGAGAAAATCCCTCAGGATGAATCAGAGAATCGGTAAATCTCTTTTCACTCTCGACAATCATTTTTTGGGGCTTAAAAATTCGTTCAAAAAGCTCAGCGTTAATCGGTCGCGTCAATGGTGTTCGCAATATTTTATTCGCTTTAGGGATCAGAGGCGTTAGACGCTCTAAATCACGGTGATATTTTTCAGGCAATACTTTTTGCGCATCTGAGCCAAAGGTTCTCCATACACTCGGCGCGCCGCCATATCCCGTCCAATAAGACATCTGATCCCAAGTGTGAATATAGACATCCGCAGCTAATGGATCAATTAAGTTTTCTTTCACACTCTCTAAGCAGTGTTGATGATTACGGTAGCTCCCCGAAATACAGACCGCGAATTTTAGTTTTTTAGGATAGCGCGATAAATCATTATTTTTCTTGATATTATTCTTAAATATCTCAAACAAGGTATCTCGGAGTGATAGCTCTAAATACGGAGTATCTACTATTGCATGTTGAAGATAGGTTAAATGATTAAAGTTCTGCTTCGGTAAACGGAAAAACCCTTGAATATCATGCGCTAACACATAATCAAAGAGTTGTAAGTAACAGGTATTACGACGCAATTGTTCCGTTTTTTGGGCATTTTTAAAAAAAACAATAAGATCAATGACCTGATTACGATCGAATACTATTGTAGAACTTTCTAATAACAGCATAAGATAGAAACTAATCACCATATTGGCAAAAAAAGTATCTTCTCTCTTCTCATCGCTGACCATCGTCAACAATAGTTGTTTCAAAGAGAGCAACTTCTCTTCACTTAATTCATACATCGATAAAGGTTGCCATATCTGCAAACGCCGATCATTAGTAAAATCATAAATACGCTTAATATTCGGCAGCTCCGTGACAAATTGCCCCAACAAGGGATTCGCAGCATCGACATAACGCATGAAATAGAAAACAACATCTAATCGCCCGACATCACAACAAAAAACGACAAAGTCACTGTACGCTTTTGCATGATCAAAACGTTTGACTGATTTTGCCCGTATCGCTTGCCATAGCGCTTCCGTAATGCTTAAAGATGGTGCACTTTCTATTTTTGAGGGGGCAATGGTCAGATTTAACAGTGTTTTCTTGAATGACAGCATAGTTCTCCATTTCAAAAATGATGATTAGTTGAAGTCGATCAATTGACCTATGAATCAATTGACCTATGAATATCGCGACTTCTTATCACTACTTCTTATCACTACTTCTTATGGCTCTATTTCTTCAACATCTTCGCTAAATCAGCAAAAGGATTATGGGTTGCAATGGCTGTCTTCCCATCCGTATTGGCTGTCGCATTCGTGCGAGCTTCTTCTAAACGTTGATGTTCATTATCATGACAATAGAGACAAAGTAACTCCCAATTACTCCCATCTGCAGGATTGTTATCATGATTATGATCCCGATGATGGACTGTCAGCTCTCGAACATTGCGATGATCAAATTCCCGCTGGCAGCGCCCGCAAATCCAAGGGTACATTTTAAGTGCTTGCTCTCGATAACCTTGCTCACGAATACGGCGATTTTGGTGGGTTTCGGCAATGATTTGATCTAAACGTGAAGATGATTGCGTCATAAGAAGATCCTTGAGTATAAACCTTTGAATATAAATCTTTGAATATAAATCTAATATAAATCTTTGAGTATAAAAACAAAGTAAGACAAAATAAGACAAAATAAGACCAAATAAGTCTAATCTAATGCGAAATTGAACAATCGCATCATTAAACGGTATCGCCTATTATAGCGTGTGCAATGGTAGAGCATAATGAATATCTTATATCGATTGTCATTATTTTATCTATCTAATCTTCAATGTATTGTACTAAGGGTAATATATTCAAACAATTCAAAAGCATTATAAGATATTGGATAAAAGCCTGACTTTTACAGCAGTTAAACCTGATGATTTGATACCTAAGAAAAAAGAATCAAAGTCAAAAAGCAGTAGGGTCAAGATGTAGTCTTTATTTTTAACATATTGAATAGGATATTTTTTATGAACACTATCGAATTTGAATCAATGAATTTTATGAGGAAAGATGCTTTTTCTGAATCTGTAATGACGGCAATCGCATTTATCGGAAATAGAACCTTAAATAAACACCCCAAATTAAATGAAATGATCCTCTTAAAAGAACAAATTGAAAGCACGAAAGCGGAAGATATTAACGAGCTTTACGAAGCCAATATTAATAAAGTTACGAAGATCATAGACGAGTTAAAAACTATGCCTGTTTTAATTTAAATCTAGATCGTATTGATCGGGGTAATATTTAAGATAACGATTGAGAGCGTATTACTCCTATAGCTAATGTTTTAAAATCTGCGAGCAACAATAGATAATAGAAAATAAGGTATAATGGTTTCTTATTAAAATTTATGAAATATGATTATGAACCATTCTACAAAACAGACGAAAAAAACCTACCTCGTCGGTGGTGCTGTTCGCGATAAACTGCTTGGCCATCCCTATCATGAACAAGATTGGGTTGTGGTCGGTGCAACACCTGCCGAGATGGAGAGTGAAGGCTTTCTCTTAGTGGGTAAAGATTTCCCGGTTTTTCTCCATCCTGAGACTAAAGAGGAGTATGCCCTTGCCCGTGCTGAGCGTAAAGTGGCAAAAGGTTATCGAGGATTTGAGATCTCTGCGGACCCCTCGATTACCCTTGAAGAAGATCTTCGCCGGCGGGATTTAACCATTAATGCGATTGCAGAAGATGAAGATGGCACATTATTTGATCCCTATAACGGGGTGGCCGATATTGAGCAACGAATTTTACGCCATGTAAGTGAGGCGTTTATTGAAGATCCGGTGCGAGTGTTGCGGTTAGCGCGATTCTATGCCCGCTATGCGCCTTATGGTTTTACCATTGCCGAAGAGACTAAGGCCCTTGTAAAAACAATGATTGCAAATGGGGAGCTAGAAGCACTCACGCCTGAGCGGGTCTTTCAGGAGCTCAATAAAGCTCTAAGTGAGGCGGAACCACAACAATTCTTCTATGCTTTGCAAGAAGTGGGCGCTTTAAAAATCCTCTTCCCGGAAGTTGATGCCCTGTTCGGCGTACCCCAAACCGCTCAATATCATCCTGAGATTGATTCAGGAATTCACACAATGATGGCGCTTGAGATTATTGCCAAGATGACGGATGATCTGCCGACTCGTTTTGCGGTACTCTGCCACGATTTTGGGAAGGCGATTACCCCGCAATCAGAATGGCCAAGCCATAAAATGCATGAGATTCGCGGCGTTCCGCTTGTGGAGGAGTTCTGCCGGCGCTTAAAAGTTCCGAATCATTATCGCGACATTGCTTTAAAAGTGACAGAGCACCATCTTTTGATGCACCAAGCTTTTGAGCTTCGCCCGAAAACATTGCTAAAGCTCCTCAAAAATCTCGATGCCATTCGTAAGCCTGATAATTTACGCCGTTTTGTCGATGCGTGTAAAGCTGATGCAAGAGGTCGACTTCATTTTACAGATCGCCCTTATCCGCAGCGTGAATATCTATTAGCCATTCGAGAGGCGGCTTCACATATTGATGTGCAGTCTGTCATCAAAGATATTGATAAAAAAGCGATTCCTGAAGCAATTGAAAAGGCGCAGTTACAAGCGATTCAAAGTTATATTCGAGAATACCGAGAAAATACGCTTAAAGATTAAACAAAAATTTGACGGTTTAGGTTTAATGCCCTATCATACAGTTCTTCTTGGAAAGCAAGAATAAAATTTTCGGGGCATAGCGCAGTCTGGTAGCGCATCTGGTTTGGGACCAGAGGGTCGGGGGTTCGAATCCCTCTGCCCCGACCAATTTTACAATTCCTATGCGGCCCTAAAGTGCTTTAAAGCGCTCGTAGCTCATCTGGATAGAGCATCGGCCTTCTAAGCCGAGGGTAGCAGGTTCGAGTCCTGCCGAGCGCGCCATTAAGCATTACTTTGTAATCGGGCGCACAATTCTAAGAAGCAAACAGAGACAGTAAATCATTATGGTGGGCGTAGCTCAGTTGGTAGAGCCCCGGATTGTGATTCCGGTTGTCGCGGGTTCAAGTCCCGTCGTTCACCCCAATTTACTCTCTTCACTCTTATTGTAAGAATAGCAACTATTCATTAATACAATCTGAGTCACCATTTTAAGTGCGGGGCATAGCGCAGTCTGGTAGCGCATCTGGTTTGGGACCAGAGGGTCGGGGGTTCGAATCCCTCTGCCCCGACCATCTTAAAATTCTCTCTATAGAAAATCTCCTCTCTATAAACTCCCCCTATAAACCTTATCTCAATAAACCTCATCTCAATAGACTCTCTCTACAATATTTAAGTCTTAGCATTAGTCTTAGATACGATGTTTGTCTAGGCGCTCTCTATCTGCATTCTCAATATCTGCCATTTCAGCACCTATTGCCTCGTTCTATTATCTCCCTCCTTCTCTATTCCCTCTAAAAATGCACGAGGATTTGCCCTCATTCACCCATTCAGATAAGATTTGACAATATTATTGTAATATCGGTTCAAAATAAGCTTATTGAAATGCCGGCGCATCAACTGATCGAGACAAGAAAGCTATTCTATCCGGCATCTTGCAAGTATTGGTGAGTCAGGTTTTATCTTCTTTTAAAAGCCCGCAATAGCTGTTTAAAAACCATTTTTCTTAAACCAAATTTACTATATTGTTCTCTTCTTGATTATTGTCTTCTTATCTACTCAATGAGGTCTTATGAAACGTCTTCTACTTCTAACAACTTTCGCCTTTGCACTCTCCGCCTGCGCCACGCATCTCCCAACACAACCGGCAGCGAATGCACCTTACATTGAAGCGCTACAAGAGATTAAAGCCCTTTCACCTGATCAATATCTCAAATTACCGAATGAATCGATCTATATCGGTGAGATTATCGAAGGTCAAGCGAATGGCTTCGGCAAAATTATTACGCCCGATGGCTCTATCTATCAAGGCGCCATTAAAAATGGACAACCCAATGGATTTGGCAAAAGCACAATGAGTAGCGGTGAAATCTATGAAGGGGAACACCGGAATGGTATCTTTGACGGACGCGGACGACTCACCTTAAGCGATGGCTCCACATTTATCGGCACTTTCAAAAATCACAAAGTCGATCGTGGCGAGATGATCTTCCCTGACGGACAGCGTGCAAGCAAACGATAATGATAGATTAATTGATTAATTGATTAATTGATCATCAGCAACAGATCAATCATCAGAAAACAGACAAGCTATGCAGTAGCCGGCATCGAATTACGCCGGCTATTGATCAGTAATGTCCACTATTTCACACTACGACCTGCAAGAAAATCGCCATCCTCTTTTTTCAATTTGGCAAAGATATAAGTCGCAATCAAAGTCAAAACCCCCATTGTAATAAAGGTCAGTTGGAAAGCTTTTTCGGTATTTTCAGTCGGAAACCAATGCTGCGCAATATAGAAGTTCAGAAACAGCGCTGCAAAGGCAACCCCCAAAGTGAGCGCTAGTTGCTGGTTCACTACCATTAAACTATTACCACTGCTCATCTGCTCTTTCCCTAAATCCCCTACCGTTAAGGTATTCATTGCCGTAAATTGCGTTGAGTTACAGAGCCCTAAAATATAGAGCTGAATCACAAGCGCCCACATCGGCATATCACGCCCGAAAATCCCAATGGTAATGATAAAAAGACTAATCAATACTGTATTCCAAATGAGAATCCG
Organism: Ignatzschineria ureiclastica; assembly: GCF_003121845.1. Lineage (GTDB taxonomy): Bacteria > Pseudomonadota > Gammaproteobacteria > Cardiobacteriales > Wohlfahrtiimonadaceae > Ignatzschineria > Ignatzschineria ureiclastica. The sequence continues at coordinate 310,353 of NZ_QEWQ01000001.1, forward strand.
GCGATAACCTAAGACATGTAGAATCTTCGTCACAAGCGGTTTCACCGTCAATCCACCCACCGCAATCGGCACTAAAAGCCAACCCGCATCACTTGGCGAATATCCTAAAGCCACTTGGAAAAAGAGCGGCAATAGAAATGGCATTGCGCTAATCCCCAAACGTGCCACAAGGTTTCCATTTAAGCCAATTCGAAATGTCCGCACGTCTAACAGCGTTAATGAGAAGAGCGGTTTATCTTTATGTTTTGCATAGAACCAATACCAAACAAGAAAAAAGAAGCCTCCGAGAATCATCGGTATGGCTAACCACTTAATCTCTCCTCGAATAGAGTATTCAAGCCCAAAGGTAATGAGAAATATCGCCAATGCGAAGATAATATATCCTCGAAGATCAAAATGAAATGGGGCGCCTCTGAAATCGGGCATAAAGAATGCCGCTAGAATCAAGACAATCAACCCAATCGGTAGATTAATCAAGAAGATCCAATGCCAACTCGCATATTGCACCAGATAGCCCCCTAATAGAGGTCCTAGAATCGGCCCGATCAATGCCGGCGTAATCGCATAATTAATCACTCGCAGGTAATCTTTACGATCGTAAGCTTTCATCAACGCAAGACGCGCCACCGGCGTTAACATCGCGCCACCAATCCCTTGTAGAATCCGAGAAAGCGTCAATTGCGTTAAGCTCATCGAAAGCGCAGCAAAGAGCGATCCTAGCGTAAAGAAGATCACCGCAAGCAAAAAGGTATGCTTCGTGCCAATCTTATCGGCAACAACGCCACTAATCGGGGCACAGATTGCTAATACCAAGGTATAACTGATGAGAATCGACTGAATCTTTAATTCTGGCTCATTTAAGCTCAATGCAATACTCGGCAATGCTGTATTAAGAATTGTGGTATCGAGCATCTGCATAAAAATCGCTATCGCCAAAATCACCGGCAGCAATCGCTTCGACCGACTCTCCTTCTCTGAGAGTATTTCTGCACTCATTATTGTCTCTCCCTTCCCTATTCTTATCTTATTTTCTCACTATCATCTTACCTTATAATCATAGGCTGATTGGCTAAGAAGATACAGAGATATAAACTTTTTAAATCAATGCAACCTCTATTACTTTCCAATTCAAATAAGAGCTGACACAAGGCGGGATAGAACGATCCTGTAACCAGACCAAGAGTGCGCCCGCAGGTGAGCGATTTTATAATCCCTCAACACTCACAATTGTTTAAACTATCAACACAGGATGAATTTAACATCTTCAGCAACAGGAATTGCTCAAACTGCCGACACGAGATTGTTAGAAAAACGAGATCATTCTCCCCGGCGATGAATCAGTTTTATTGCTTTCAACAACTTTTTCTTCTAACACTTTTCAATAACAGAATCTCCTTAAAATCATTTCCCCATAAATTAGATTTAAACATTGCGTTAAGGCACAAAATTAGGCACAATGTGCGACTTGAGTTAGCCAGATAATCGCTCGTCTCATTAGAGGCTAGAGGAAAGTCCGGGCTCCTCGGATCAAGGTGCTAGATAACGTCTAGAGGGCGCGAGCTCATGGAAAGTGCTGAAGAAATTAAACCGCCTAAAGATCGTTAGATCTCGGTAAGGGTGAGAAGGTGCGGTAAGAGCGCACCGTACGAGAGGTGACTCTTCGTAGCTGAGGTAAACCCCACCTGGAGCAAGACCAAATAGGAGTACATTAGACGTGATCCGCGTTGTACTCGGGTAGGTCGCTTGAGGTTAGGAGCAATCCTAACCCTAGATGAATGATTATCCACGACAGAACCCGGCTTATCGGCTAACTCATCCCCTTTTTTATCAAAGCGTACTATGATGATTACGATTGCAGAAGCACTCACTCTCGGTGCAGAGAAACTTCAACATCTCCCCAATCCTCCGTTTGAAACCACTCTTCTCCTTGCTTTCTCATTGAAAGTGAATCGAAGCTACCTCATTGCCTTCCCAGAGAAAGAGATCACGCAAGAAACCTATCAGCAATATCTCAACAGGCTTGAACGGCGTGCGAATGGCGAACCGTTTGCCTATATTACCGGCGAACGGGAATTTTATGGCTTATCCTTTCAGGTCAATCAGGAAACATTGATTCCGAGAGATGATACCGAGATTATTGTCGATCAAGCGCTCTCACTGATGCCGCAAGCAACACAAACTGATTATCGCTTGCTCGATTTAGGTACCGGTAGTGGCGCTATTGCTTTAGCGCTCAAAAAATGTCGACCAGATATTACTGTCACAGCAGTGGATTATTATGAAACAACGCTCAAGATCGCAATAGCAAATGGCGAACGAAATCAGTTAGAGATCAACTGGCGTCAGAGTGATTGGTTTTCCGCATTACCGCAACATCACTTTGATATGATCGTCTCTAATCCCCCCTATATTGACCCGCTCGATCAACATCTTGAGGGCGACGGCGTAAAGTTTGAACCTAAGCGGGCACTTATCGCCCATGATAACGGTTTAGCAGATCTCTATCATATCATTGATACCGCGCCAAACTACTTCCGCAAAGAGGGATACCTGCTTCTTGAACATGGTTATGACCAGCGAGAAGCCCTGCAACTTAGAATGCAAGAACGAGGCTATCGTGAGATTCGAACGGTGAAAGATTATGGCAATCAAGATCGGGTGACCATCGGTTTCTTTCCAAGATTACCGTAGAACAATAGCGATTATTACAAAAATCCCTTATTATAGAGCGCACTAACAGATGTTTGTAACTTTATTATTCATTGATCTTCACAAACACAACCCCATGAGATCGACCCGCAATAGAGAGATTCTATGTACCAAGCTATTATTGATGAAATGAATCCCATTCTTGAACAACATGCAGAGGATTCCGATTTTATCACTGCATTTGCAAGAGGCATGATGATTTTTCAAATTCTCTCAGTCAGTCAACGTCCGATGACGATCTCTGATATTGCAAAAGTCACAAGCTTCCCGCGCGCAACCGTCCGCCGAGGACTCTACACGTTACTACAGCTCGGCTATGTGATACAGGAAGATCGCTATTATGAGCTCTCCTCTAAAATTCTTACGTTAGCGCATAGTTACCTCGCATCACAGAGCTTACCCAATATTGCTCAACCGATCTTAGAAAATATGGCACGAGAAGCAAATGCGCCAGCCTCTATGGCCATTTTAGTACACAATGAGATTATCTACATCGCCCGCGCTTCTGTGAATAATGGTCGTATTATCGCAGATACTTTGACGATTGGTAGCCACCTCCCTGCTTACTGCTCCTCTATGGGACGCGTACTTTTAGCAGCAGAGCCTACTGAGAAACAACTTGAGATCCTCAATAAATCACAACTTCGTCCTTATACTGAACATACTATCTATGAAATTGAGGCGCTTCTTAAAAAATTCGATGAAGTGAAAACACAAGGTTATGCACTGATTAATCAAGAACTTGAAATTGGTCTCTACTCTATTGCTGTACCGGTATTTGATAAAAGCGGCCATACAGTTGCAGCACTGAATATCAATATCCACTCACTACAACAACAAGCCGATGAAGTGGTTGCTAATAATCTCCCTATTCTCCAACGTGCAGCAAATCTCTTAACAAGTTTTATTTAAGATTCAGCCTGATCTAAACTTCCATCGATTATTTTCTCGTTCCCATAGAAAAAGCCTCAAGAAATCTATTTTCTTGAGGCTTTATTGCTTGATATCACTTCCATCATTGTATAATAAGATCGGTTCAAAAGAAGCTGATTGAAATGCCGGCGCATCAGCTGTAATAAGTAAGGAAGCCGTTCTATCCGGCATCTTGCAAGTGTTGGTGAGTCAGGTTCTATACTTTCTTAAACCAAATTTACTATAATACTCAGAGATGATGAAAGGCCCTATCTAACCACGTTGATCTGCGGCTAATAGTGCTTCAATACGCTTCTCTAATGGCGGATGAGTACTAAAAAGGTTACGAATCGAACCGGTAAAACCAAACGCCGCAAACTCTCCAGGAAGATCTTGATTCATCTCAGGGCGACGACGTAGTGCATCTAAGGCATTGGCCATTTGCTGATTAGAAGTGAGTTTTGCACCGCCGGCATCCGCTCTAAATTCCCGATGACGACTGAACCAGCTTGCGATAATTTGCGCTAAGAAGCCAAAGACTACCTGCAATACTAATGTGGTAATAAAGTAGACACCGGAACTTGTTGCATTACCCTCCGAATTACCGCGAGAAGCAACGACTTCGGCAATAATCCGCGAGAAGAATACAACAAAGGTATTGAGCACACCTTGCAGTAGCGCCATCGTCACCATATCACCATTTGCCACGTGTGCCATCTCATGTCCAACGACTGCTTCGATCTCATCTTTATTCATAACACTCATCAAGCCAGTACTAATCGCTACAAGAGAGTTATTTCGACTAGCTCCTGTTGCAAAAGCATTCGGCTCAGGAGAGTCAAAAATACCGATTTCTGGAGTATTAATGCCAAGCATCTCCGCTTGACGCTTCACAATATTCACATACCAAGCTTCAAATTCGCTTTGAGGAGATTCAATAATATGCACGCCCATTGTGCGCTTTACTAAGCTCTTTGACATCAAGAGCGAGATGATAGAGCCAGCAAAACCGACAACAGCACAGGCAAGCAACATAGGCCCATAACCTCTACCCCCCGAGATAGCTGTATCTAATCCCGTAATTTTAAGGATAATCGTAATGACAGCGATGACGGCAATATTCATGCCCGCCCATAATAAAATTCGTTTAAACATAGCACTCCTTTAATTTTGCAAAAAGGGAATCATTTTAAAACACCTTTGGAAAGTTTTATCAAATCATACCAATATTTCTAGATATATGGGGATTTTTCCGCAAAATACAAGCAACTCATTGATTATATTTTATATTTCAAATTCAGGTTAACTCAGTGCGGGATAGAACAACCGAGCCACCAGACAAATCGAGCGCCCGCAGGTGAGAAAGCTCTCAACTTTTCAACTCCTCAACTTCTCAAATGGTTATTGACCGGCATTGATGAAGCCAACCCGCAAACCATTGAAAGATACACAATCTGCCGGCACACGATTGCAAAAAGAACGGGATCATTCTCCCCGGCGATGCGATGAATGTTCTTATGGATTCTAAATAGATCAATAGAAAATAGAGATAGAAAAAAACCTTGATGATAAATCACCAAGGTTCTTCTCGAAAGAATAATTGAGTAAATTATGCAGTCGCTGCAGTTTTGCGCGCTGGTAATTTCTCTTTGATTCTTGCTGCACGACCTGAAAGCTCGCGAAGATAGTAGAGTTTCGAACGACGAACGCTACCACGACGTTTAACGCTGATGCTTGCGATCAATGGGCTGTAAGTTTGGAAAGTACGCTCCATGCCTACACCATGAGAAATACGTCTAACGATGAATGAAGAACCTAATCCACGGCTCTTAATTGCGATTACAACGCCTTCAAATGCCTGAATACGCTCGCGATCACCCTCTTTAACCCGAACATTTACGATGATAGTATCGCCAGGGTTGAAAGCAGGAAGCTCTTTGCCTTGCATTGCTTCTTGCTCTAATTGTTTAATAATATTCATTTGTAAAACCTTCTAATGTAATAACCATCTTACCCAGATTTATTCTAAGCAAAGCATTATACACCAATAATTAGATATTGGTACCACTTTTATTCAAATAAAGTCGTAGAACCTTGCCCTTGACGTAATACTTCTGGAGCACCATTGCTCAAATCTACTACGGTTGTCGGCTCCATGCTACAAGCGCCACCATCAATAATTCCATCGACATGTTGGCCGATAATCTCATCAATCATTGAAGCATTATTGAGCTCATATGCTTCATAACCAGGCACTTTTAGCGTCGTTGAGAGGATAGGAGCCTTGAGCGCCGCTAAAACAGCTTGGATTATAACATGATTTGGTACACGAAGTCCTACTGTATTTCTTTTAGGCATTAAAAGTTTTTTAGGGACTTCTCGTGTTCCCTTCAAAATCAAGGTATAAGGCCCTGGCAATATCGCTTTTAATAGACGATATTGCGGATTATCCACCAAAGCATAATGCGATAATGAAGAGAGATCTTGACACATTAAGGAGAAATAGTGGGATTTACTGCTCTCTTGGCGAATTTTTAAAATTCGATCCATACCTTTTTGATTCCCAATCATACAACCAATGGCATAACTAGAATCAGTGGGATAGACTAATATTCCTTCATTTTGCAAGATATCAACCGCTTGCTCAATCAATCTTGCTTGAGGTGTTTCTGGATGAATATGTAGTAACATCGATTCCTCCTTATTATTCTAAATAAATCTTAGTATAGCTCAATTTACGATCAAATCTTATCTAATCTTATTGAGGTTCTTTTTATAGAAAATATGGTTAAAAAGAAAGATTTTTTGAGCACCCAATATGAGATTTTAAAAGAGCATCAAACTGTGTACTAAACAATACTTGCAAGATGCCGGATAGAACAGCTTCCTTGTCTCTATCAACCGATGCGCCGGCATTTGAATAAGCTTATTTTGAACCGATCTCACTATAAAAGAACATCAAACCGTACTAAACAACACTTGCATGATGCCGGATATAACGGCTTCCTTGCCTCTATCAGCCGATGCGCCGGCATTTGAATAAACTTATTTTGAACCGATCTCACTATAAAAGAACATCAAACCATACTAAACAACTCTTGCAAGATACTGGATAGAATACCTTCCCTGCCTCGATCAACCGATGTGCCGGCATTTGAATAAGCTTATTTTGAACCGATCTCACTATAAAAGAACATCAAACCATACTAAACAACACTTGCATAATGCCGGATAGAACGGCTTCCTTGCCTCGATCAGCCGATGCGCCGGCATTTGAATAAGCTTGTTTGAATCGATATTACTATATAATTCTTCTATGATAAGACTGATCAGAATGAACTATGACGATTGCAAATAATCTTGATAATGCAATTTCAACCAGAGTATCGCAATCATCGTAAAACCATTATCTAAAATCCCTTCATCTAACATTTCAAAAGCTCGCGCTCTTGAAACCACAAACGCCTCAATATCTTCCCCCTCTTCCTCAAGCCCATAATAGCCGCCGGCATTTGAGAGATCACATAATCCAAGATAGAGATGCATTTTACCGGCATCACTGCCTGTTGAGGGGAAATAGCTATAGATCGAAATCAAGGATTCAAGTTCAACCCCCGCTTCCTCTTTCGCTTCCGCCCTTGCCACTTGCTCAGGCGTTGCTTGCCAATCGATAGTACCGGCAATAATCTCTACCGTCCAAGGGCTTTCTCGCTCTGCACGATCTAATAAAGGTACTCGTATCTGCCGGACAAAGAGAATGAGATCATGATGAGGGTCATAGAGCAAAACACTGACCGTATCTGCACGCTGAATCACTTCTCGGCGAATATTATGAAATCGACCACCATTGAAACAATCATGATCCACAGTCACAGCATCGACTTTAAAGAAACTATCTAAAATTCGTTCTCGTTTTGTGATCTTCACATTATGACGATCTAGTTGGCTTGTTAATGTCTCTGTCGGTTGTTTGATCTCTTTGGCCATATTATTCCATCCCTCTTAAACTTTTAACGACATCCCTAAAATCCATTCCCACAAAAAAAGCCATTCCGAAGAATGGCCTTTATCGATTCTAAACTTGATTTAGCTACCCCAAGTTCTCACTTGTCCGCTGTCGATATGCACAAATGCCGAACGACTATAGTAGCCTACACCGCCCGCTTTAAGCGAAAGCGCTGCATTTCTTAAATTCCGTGTAGAGATACCAGGCATACGAATATCAATTGCTTTTGCCTTAGTATGGAAACTGCTCTTCGCAACACCACGCATTGTGTGTCGGAGCATTTCATTGGTTTTATTTGAACGGTAACCACTTAAACCGTGAACAGGTTTGCCGTAACCTAATTGTAAGGTCAATGCATAAAGTTGATCTAATACATGTGGGTCATATAATTTTGCAGTTTTAGTTCTTCTATCACGAAGTGCCCAAGAGATCTCATCGAGTGACTCACGAATATAACCTTCGCCTGGAACCCAATATACTGTACGAGTTGTCTCACCTAATGCCGGTGTATAAAGCACTAACTCACGTTCATTTGAGAGCGCTTGTTTCGCCAATGCTGGATTAAAACCAAAAATCCCAAATACTGCAGAACCTGCTAAAACACCTGTCGCCGCTTTGAGAATATTACGACGATTATCACAGATAATCTCATTATGTTTTTCTATATATGTCTCTGTATCTGTAATGATTAATTTATTATTATCCATGTCACCTGACCTCATAGTGCCTGCAAAATACAGACTGTACAACTAAACCTGTTTGAATTGAGTTAGTCTAATAGTCGTTATGTAAAATTGCAACCCAAGTTTTGTAAAACATTAAAATATATGTCAATTTCTATTATTGACACAATATTGATAATGATTAATACAGCTGAAATATTAAGATATTACACTTTATCTCTCAAGTAAATTAAAGGTTAACCGATAAATTTAGTGAGTCTACTCCCTTCTATCGAATCTTCATAGCTATGGTTCAGATCTATGATAAAATAACGCTTCATTTACGGTTCCATATCGTTTTTATTACGTTTTTTATCACGTTTTTATCAATTTTTCATTCGTATTTATTTCTTGATCTGTAGGACCTATGCAAAATAGACAATCATATAATGATTCCGATCTCTCCCAAATCAAAACACCGCCCCACTCTATTGAAGCGGAGCAGGCTGTTTTAGGGGGCTTATTGATCGATCGAGATGCGTGGGATCGCATCGATGGTATTTTGGGCCCTGGTGATTTTTATAGTAAAAACCACCGTATTATTTTTGAAACGATTCAATCGCTCTACCACGAAAATCAGTCCGTTGATATTTTGACGGTCAGCGATGATCTTAAACAGCGCGAATTATTAGATGAAATCGGTGGCATTCCCTATCTTGCAACGCTTGCCCAAGATATGCCATCCGTCAGCAATATTAAGGCTTATGCCAATATCGTTTATGACCGTTCAGTAATTCGTCAGTTAATCGGTGTCGGAACAGACATTGCCGATTCAGGATTTAATCCACAAGGTCGCACCAGTAATGAACTGATTCAATTTGCAGAGCAAGCCGTCTTTGCCATTGCCGAACAAGGCACTAAGCAGAATGCCGGGTTAATCGATATTCGCGAAGTTTTAAAGAGCACTATCGCTCGTATTGATGAACTTGCACAAGCAAAAGGTGGGGTGACGGGTGCGCCGACAGGCTGGGATCAGTTTGATGAGATGACATCAGGATTACAAAGTGGTGATATGATTATCGTTGCCGGTCGTCCATCAATGGGTAAAACAACCCTCGCAATGAACATGGTAGAACGTGTGGCAATGTATACTAATAAACCCGTTGCCATCTTCAGCTTAGAGATGCCCGCCGAACAGCTAGTAATGCGGATGTTCGCCTCTATTGGAGGAATTGAACAGGGGAAAATTCGTACCGGCGAACTTAATGACCTAGAAGCCAAAAAGCTTAGTGATGCCACACAAACCCTTGCACGCACTAAGATATTTATCGATGACACGAGTGGATTAAGTCCCTCAGAAGTACGCTCAAGAGCGCGAAGATTGCAACGTGACCATGGGCAACTCGGTCTTATCATGGTGGATTACCTGCAATTAATGAGCGTTCCCGGCATGTCTGATCAACGTGTTGCCGAGGTTTCTGAGATCTCTCGGTCACTTAAATTAATGGCAAGGGAGCTCAATGTCCCGGTTATTGTTCTCTCACAGCTAAACCGAAGCCTAGAGCAACGTCCGAATAAACGCCCTGTAATGAGTGACCTTCGTGACTCAGGGGCGATCGAGCAGGACGCTGACCTTATCTGCTTTATCTACCGAGATGAAGTTTATAATGATGAATCCCCTGAAAAAGGGGTTGCCGAAGTGATTATCGCAAAACAGCGTAATGGTCCTATTGGTACCGTTAAACTTAGCTTCCAAGGCAAATTCTCTCGCTTTATGAATCTCTCAACCCGAGATTTCGCCGATCAATTTATGGAAGAGTAATCCGGATTTCACACTTGCTGATATCTCATCGAAATAGAGCCCCTCATTAAAGAATAAAGTGAGAGGCTCTATTTTTATTCATCGGTAACGATCAATGCCGAGCGATTAAAGAATCACTCAACTGCGGGCGCACGATTGATCTGGTGACTCGCTCTTTCTATCCCGCACTGCATTAGATTGTATTGAGAAAAATAAGATAAGAATAAGACAACTTACCGCATCGCCGGGACGAATGATCGCGCTCTTCTAACAATCCCGCGCCGGCAAGTTTGGCATCTTCAATGCCTTGCTGATCGACATCATTAGCACCGGTCAATAATCGTTTGAGCCGTTGAGAGATCACTCACTTGCGGGCGCACGATTGATCTGGTGACTCGCTCTTTCTATCCCGCACTGAATTAACTTCTATTTAGAATCACTTGGTTTTACCGGCCTTTACCATAGAGTTTTTGCATCCAAATGCGCGATTGTAGTGGCTTACCTTCCAATAAGGGCTCAAAAAGATAGCGCATCATATTACGATACTCGACACTTTCTATCTTGCTCAACGGCGCTTGTGCCAATATTTTGAGAATCAGCTCGCCAACAATCGGAAAGGTGCCCGGTAATGAGATCGGTAACAGTCCCTCTTCAAATGAGAGATAATAACGGCGCCCGGCAATCACTTTTCTCCCCTCATAATCTTCAGTTAAATCAGGTAAAACCCCTAATTCTCGCAATAACTGAAGCTCAAACTGTCGTAAAAATGGGGTAATATCTAAATCCGATTGCTCTGATTCTAATAAGGCTTCTAAAGCTAATTGATAATATTCAAAGAGTGCCGGTGCTTCTTGATGTTGTGGCAATAATTTCAAGAGTAATTCGTTGAGATAATAGGCAGTCCAGATCGCTTTACCACTTAATAGACGCTGTGTTACAAGATCCACCGATTCAATAAAATGAAAACTCTGCCCCACTTTTAAATGCCAATCACTCGTGGTAAATAGCTCCAAAAAATTGAGCGGCTTTTTGGGATTTGAGCGCCCACGGGCTAGCAGTGGAATCCGACCATATTCCCGAGTAAATAGTTCCACTAAAAAACCGGACTCTTTAAAGGGACGCTTATTGAGCACGATCCCTAAAGTCCGGTCTAATGAATGAGATATCGCCATCATCTCGTCCACTTCATTATAGGATTGAAGCCATCGCTGCACATATCACTTCAATCACCTGATCAATTAATCAAGCAGAGATGCAGGTTTAAAAGGCGCATCATTGCCCTTTTCTTCTACCTCTGCAGTATCACTCTTACCGCTACCACCAAATGAAGCCATCAACTGCCCAATAAGGCGTTCCATCACGAATGCGTCTTGCGTCATGCGGATTTTATCGCCATTTTGTAATAACTTCATCGCACCACCGGGATCAAGGGCAATATATTGCTCACCCACTAAACCAGAGGTGTTTATTGCTGCAATTGTATCTTGTGGAATGGGCACAGAACTATCAAGTGATAATGAAACCACTGCTTCATAATTATCATGATCTAAGTTGATGCCGGTAACCTGCCCTACACGCACGCCGGCAATCATCACCGGTGCTTTCACTTTAAGCGAACCGATATTGGTAAAAGAAGCCGTTACTTGAATGGGCTTACCGCCACCTAAGCCCACCGTTGCATTACTTGCATTAAACGCAAGCCAAGTAAATGCCACAATGCCACTTAGAACAAAGATACCGACTACAAAATCAAGCCATTTAGAATTTTTCATTGTTGACCTTTCCCTCAATAATTTGCCATATTCTACTATGTTTTACCCTAATTGTCTTCAGGGTAGCAAAATCGCCATAATATTTTCTTTTATTTTAATGATATCGTTTATTATTGTGAAAATTTCTCTAACACTTTTCTCACAGGAGCAAAAGAGCTTCGATGTAACGGTGTTGCACCATACTCATTCAGCGCTTCTAAATGCGCTTTTGTGCCATACCCTTTGTGCTTCGCAAAGCCATATTGAGGATAATTTTGATCCGCTTCATACATTGATTGATCTCTCGCATCTTTCGCTAAAATAGACGCGGCACTAATCTCTGCAAAGAGTGCATCCCCTTTGATAATACAAGTTGCCGGAATAACACTCTTCGGATCTTGATTACCATCGACCCGAAGAAGATCAGGTTGAATCGCTAATCCTTCAACAGCTCGGCGCATAGCTAGTAAAGTCGCTTGCAGAATATTGAGTGAATCAATCTCCTCAACGGAGCTTGAAGCAATCGCCCACGCTTTAGCTTTCGCCTTAATTTCAAGGGCTAAAGCAGTTCTACGTTTTTCTGTCAGTTTTTTTGAATCAGCAAGACCACTGATCTCAACCTCCGGATCTAAAATCACAGCAGCGGCAAATACCTCACCACACAGAGGCCCACGCCCGGCTTCATCAACACCGGCAATCCATAATGGCTCACCACTATCTTTAGTGGATTCCATCGTAAAAAGGGCTAAATCTTCCTGTTGCATATATTCTCTTCTTATATTGAATTAAACGGGATTCACCGCATGAGGTTACTATTTGACTGAGCTATTTGACTGAGTTATTTGATCGAGCTATAGGATCGGCCTATTCAAGACTTGGTATAGTAAATATGGTTTGAGAAAAATGTTTTTTAGACAGCTATAGTGCCGGATTAAAAAAACATAAAACCGTACTAAACAACACTTGCAAGATGTCGGATAGAACGGCTTCCTTGCCTCAATCAGCTGATGCGCCGACATTTCAACAAGCTTATTTTGAACCGATATTACTATAAAATCTTTCTCTGCTTGAGCAGTGAAATCACCGCATCCGCCGCTGCACTATCGGCATTTCGACGTAATTCCTGATGAAGCGCTGTAAATTTAGCAATTTTAGTACGATTCTCCTCATTGTCCGCAAGCGCTTTCTCCATCTCATTGACAATATTCTCCGGCGTGACCGCTTGTTGAAAGAGTTCCGTCACAAGAGTGCTTCCTGCTAAAATATTTGGCAATGAGAAATGACTAATCTTCACAATCTTCGGCGCAAGCCAGGCAGTAAAAGCATTGAAACGGTAACAAACGACCATTGTTTTCTTCAACAGCATCGCCTCAAGTGCCGCAGTACCTGAAGCCAAGAGTACGGCTTCAGAAGCGGCCATGACATTGCGTGATTCTCCCTGAAATACACCAATGCGCTCTTGTAATGATGCAGGCATAGAGTGAACCATTGTCATAATCATCTCATAGATCGCTGGCGTTGCTGCCGGGATTAGAAATCGAAGAGAGGAATCTCGTTGACTCATCGACTCCATCGCTTGTAAAAAGATCGGCAATAATCGACTAATCTCGCCTCGACGACTTCCCGGTAAAACAGCGACATAACGAACTTTTAGACCAGAATTTTCCGGCGTCAATCCTAAAGTTTGTTGCGCTTGTGTGGAATCAACCACTAAAGGAATTTCATCCCCTAACCGATGACCGACACAGACAGCATCCACTTGATGTTTCTGATAAAAGTCCACCTCAAAAGGAAAGAGACAGAGTACTCGATCGATCACTTTACGGATTCCCTTTACTCGACCTTCACGCCAAACCCAAACAGAGGGAGAGACATATTGAAATGTGGTGATATCTAATGATTTTAAATCCTTCGCTAAGCGTAGATTAAAATCAGGCGCATCAATACCGATGAAACAGCAAGGTTTTCGGGATATTGCAGCTGCAACTAATCGTTTTTTTACGCGAAACAGTTTCGGAAGTTCTTTTAACACTTCCACTAACCCCATAATCGACAAGGTTTCTAGCGGCTCTAAAGATTCAAGTCCTTCCTTCATCATCTCAGGTCCGCCAATGCCAAAGAAAGAAGCTTCAGGGTAAGCCTGCTTCAATGTTCGGATCAAACCGCCACCAAGTAGATCGCCGGATAGCTCACCTGCCACCAACATAAAGACAGGCGCACCCTGCATCACTTGATCATCTACCCCTTGTTGCATCGTTATACCTCTGTCTAGTTGAATGAATGTTGAAATATCCTACAATGAATCTACTTCTTATTACGATTATCGGGATAATATAGTAAATTTGGCTTAAGAAAAATGATTTTTAAGTAGCGAGTGAGATTTTAAAAGATCATCAATTTTGCTAAACAACACTTGCAAGATGCCTGATAGAAAGGCTTCCTTGCTTATTACAACCGATGCGCCATCATTTCAATAAGCTTATTTTGAACCATTCTTACTATATCAATCGCATCCTACTCTTCGATAACAAAAAAGAGAAAATAGTCCTTTGATAAAACGTCGGATTGTTGATCCAAAACGCTATCTATCCCCTATTTCCTCTTCCTATTTTCTTTTTACATCGCTTCATAGTGCGATCTTTTTGATTTTCTAATCTTTTTCAAGATCCCTGTTTTGTTAAAATCACCGCTTTACTGACACTCTCTAGCGAATAATCCCGCGATCTTCTGTCTCTTCTAAGAATTTCACCATTTTCGCTAAATGCGGTGCTTCTGCCACTAATCCCTTAATCTCAGTAATCGCGTCTTGCAGCGTAAGATCTTTACGATAGAGAAAACGATAGGCTTCTTTCGTGGCTTTGATCGCCTCTGCTGAGAAATTCCGGCGACGGAGACCTTCAGCATTAATCCCTGAAGGAACCGCGCGATAACCCGCAGCCGTAATAAACGGGGGAACATTACGATGAATGCCTGATGAGAACCCTGTAATCGCTCCTTCACCCACACGGCAACGTTGGTAGATCATAGAGTAACCACCTAAAATCACATCATCTTCGATCACTGCATGACCTGCAAGTGAAGCGCCATTAGCAAAAATCGTTCGATTACCGACAATACAATCATGGGCAATATGGCAAGTCGCCATAATCCAGTTGTCATCCCCAATTTTGGTAATACCATGATCTTGAATCGTACCGCGACTTACGCTGACATATTCGCGGATCGTATTTCGATCCCCAATCTCAAGGAAAACGCGATCGCCGTCTTTAAATTTTTTATCTTGCGGTACTTCACCAATAGAACAAAATTGGTAAAAAGTATTATCTTCACCAATAGTTGTCGGCCCTTGAATCACCACATGAGAAGTGAGTACCGTTCCACGCCCTATTTTAACTTCCGGCCCGATCACACAGAAAGGCCCAACTTTAACGCTAGGATCAAGCTCTGCTGTAGGATCAATAACCGCAGTAGGATGAATGAGAGAATTTGTCATTATTCAAACGCCTCACGACGGGTACACATTAATTCTGCTTGGCAAACGAGCTGTCCATCAACATAGGCTTTGCCTTCAAATGCCCAAATACCACGTTTAGCACGTAAGAACTGTACTTTAAGGTCAAGTGTATCGCCGGGTTCTACAGGGCGACGGAAACGCGCTTTATCAATTCCTACAAAGTAGTAAATTGATTGATCTGTTGAATCATAATCTTCTACTGATTTAAAACTCAAAATGCCTGTTGCTTGCGCAAGCGCTTCTAAAATCATCACGCCTGGCATAATGGGCTTAACGGGGAAATGGCCTTGGAAATAAGGTTCATTGAATGTGACATTTTTACGAGCATGTAAGGTCTCATTCGGTGTGTAATCAAGCACCCGATCAATCATTAAAAAAGGATACCTATGAGGTAGGTACTGCATAATTTCGTTGATATCAATGACTTTATTATCGCTCATAATTATTATTCTCTTTATTTCTTCTTTATTGTTTATTGAATAGCCTAATTAAAACTCTAGTGAAAAACTATAGTGAAATCTCACCTGTTTTTCTGATTCTCACAACTTACATTCCGTTTATAAATGAGTCGCGGCATTATTGGTAATCGGTATTATTGGTAATATTATTAGTGATATTACCCTTTTCTATCCTTAATTATTCGTCTTTTAGTGCCTTGATCTCTGTCTCAAGCGCTTTTACCCGATCAAAGAGATCGCCTAACCGTTTAATACGTGCGCTGTTATAACGCCATTCTTTGTTCTCTAAAACTGGTGGGATTGACGAATATACCTTACCCGCTTTCAGTGGTTGACTCACCTGTGTACCACCGGTAACCACTACATTATCTTCAATTTTCATATGACCATTCATGCCGACACCGCCACCAATGACCACATTATTGCCAATATCAGTAGAACCCGCAATACCGGTATAACCGGCTATCACAGTATTTTCACCGACAATACAGTTATGCCCTAATTGGACATGATTATCGATTTTAGTACCTCTCCCAACAATCGTATCTTCAATAGCCCCTCGGTCAATACAACTTCCAGCCCCGATATCAACATCATCTGCTAGAATCACACGACCTAATTGCGCTACCTTAATATAACCCGATTTACCCCGTGCAAAACCGAAACCTTCGGCACCAATCACTGCATTGGGATGAAGTACAACACGATTCCCTAACTGACAGGCATAACGTACCGTCACATTGGAAAAGAGATAACATTCTTCCCCCATTCTGACATTACGTTCAATGGTACAGTGTGCATCAATATAGCTTCCCTTACCAATGACCACATGTTCACCTATCACGCTATAAGCACCAATAGTTACATCAGATTCGATTACAGCACTATCAGCAATAATAGCCGTAGGGTGAATTCCAGAAAAACTCCGGTAATCCTCTTGAAATAATTG
Source organism: Ignatzschineria ureiclastica (assembly GCF_003121845.1). Classification (GTDB taxonomy): domain Bacteria; phylum Pseudomonadota; class Gammaproteobacteria; order Cardiobacteriales; family Wohlfahrtiimonadaceae; genus Ignatzschineria; species Ignatzschineria ureiclastica. The sequence goes on from NZ_QEWQ01000001.1 coordinate 327,115, forward strand.
TGTCACATAAGCCCAAGCCACATGCGTATTCCCACAGATAATCGCTGCCTGTGTCACATGTTCAACATTACGAGCATCTACTAAAATGGCGGCTGCTTTTGTCGTTTCTAAATATTGTCGGTAGCGAGGGTTATGAAAAAATGAGAGCGTATGATCTCGCCCATGTTGAATCGTTGAGAGCCCTTCGATCAAAATATTACCATCGCCTTGCAATGTAACCTCTTCCCCTTTTCTCCGTAAATAATCAAAGATCTCTTGTAATCTCATCTGCTTACTCTGCTTCATGGGCGGACTCCTGTCGTTCTTTGACTAATGTTTGGAAAATAGGCTCGGTTAAGTAGAGACTCTCTTTGGCAAAGAGCAAACCTGATTCTAAAATCAGATCATAATCATTGTCTTTAGCATATTGTAGGATCGCTTGATTGATCTCTCTTTGCAATTTGTAGAGCTCTTCATTTTTACGAAGATTAAATTCTTGTCTGGTATCGTTACTAAGGCGAACAAATTCTCGCTCTAAGTTAACAATCGTTCGCTCTAGCTCCCGGGTATTTGTCTGCTCGGCACTACTATTCATGAGTTCACGGCGTAAGCTTTCGATCTGATCCCGCTTATTAAGAAGATATTGATCACGGGCGAAAAACTCCTCATTTAACAGAGAATAGATATCCTTCTCTTCAATATATTTCTCAAGTAGGACATTAATATCCACCACGCCGACCCGTAGCTCTTTTGCAAAAGTGAAGGGGGAGAAAATAAGGAGAGCAGCCATCATACAGACGGCTGCCCCTTTACGAAATAGTGTCTTTGCCATCAATTTCTTCATCAATTAAATTAGTAAGGAATACCAATCGAGAACTGGAATTTTTGCTCCCGATCATCATCTTTCACTCTAAATGGTTTTGCATAAGAGAATGCCAATGGTCCAAGTGGAGAGATCCATACAAAGCTAATACCGGCTGAATATTTCACATCACCCCAGTCAGGTTTACTGGGTTTCGAAGTCACGTTACCTGCATCGAAGAATACGCTCCAACGTAGATTATTACTGTCAACAAATCCCGGGACTTTCATAATCATTTCGGCACTTGCATTGTAACGGAAAGCGCCCCCTTTCGAATCATTAGTGCCTGGATATTTAGGACCAATTGAACTTCCACGGAAGCCACGAACAGTTCCTAAACCACCCGCGTAGAAGTTTTCATAGAAAGGAAGATTCTTCGTTGAGCCATAGCCCCAACCCGCCATCGCATCAGCACGTAGAGAGAAGACATAATCTTCTGTATCCGTTAATGGATAATAGCTCTGATGTTTTAGATGTAATTTATAGAATCGATCTGTTGAACCCGGAAGTGTTCCTGAAAGTGTTGCGCTATTGAGCGTCCCTTCTGAGGCAAATACCGTTCTATTACGGGTATCACGAACGATGCCGAGATTTGCACGATAGAGATTACGCTTACTCTTATAAAGCGGCGTACCATCTGGACAGAATGCGCCATTACCACAATAAGCACCACTAATCGCTTCTACAACTTCAGCAGGTGATGAGTGTGTAGTTTTGAGGTTTAAGCGTTCATAACCGATTCCGGCACGGATCGCAGTATATTCACTAATCGGGTAACCGAAGTTAAACATGAGCGAGAGACCATCGGCGATATAGTTCCCCGTATCATCGTAGTCATGTTTTTGTTTGTTATACGCTAATGAAACACCGGCACTTAATCCATCTTTAGTGAAGTATGGATTCATATAATCGATACCGTAGTAACTTCCGCTTCTATTCGTTTCAGCTTGAAGATTCAACTCATGACCGGTACCCATGAAGTTTGGCTGGTTAAATCCACCATTGATACCAAACTTACTATCCATACCATAGCTTAAGCCGAAAGTAATTGAACCCGCACTGCGCTCTTTAACTTTATAGGTTAAATCTACAACTCCATCCGCTACAGGCTCTGTTGCCACCTGCACATCTTCAACATGGCTTAAACGTTGAATTCTCACCCGAGAGCGCTCGATATCACTCGCAACGAAGCGTCCTCCTTCCATTTGACGCAATTCACGACGGAATACTTCATCCTGCGTACGATCATTGCCTTCAATATTGATACGATTGACGTAGACACGCTCACCTTGGTCTATTGCAAATGAGTAAGAGACCGTATCATTTTGTTCATCAATTTTAGGAATCGCATTAATACGCGCCTGCGCGTAACCTTCATCTCCTAAACGATCTTGTAGCGCTTTAATACTTGCCGTTACATTGCGAAGACGATAGAGACCCCCCTCTTTAATATCGATCAAGGACATCAACTCTTCTTTATCAACCGCTGGATAATTTCCGACAATATCAAATGTACCGAAGTGATATTTTTTGCCTTCATTCACATCAATATCGAGATAGACTGAATCTTTCTCAGGGCTAATCGTTGCGCTTGAGTAATTAACTTCCGCTTTCAAATAACCGTTGTTTCGATAATAATCTTGAACTTTATCCAACTCTTCCTGAATGGTATAAGGATCGTAGCGATCTGCCGATGAGAAGAGTGTTTTGAAGCTAGATTCTCGAACACGCATCTGTCTTAATAGTTTACTATCTGAGACATTATGGTTACCGGTAAAGTTGATTTTTTCGATCTGACCCGTTCTACCTTCTGAGATATTAAATTGCACTTCTGCTCTATTACGAGGTAACTCAATAATTTTAGGCTCAATATTGACCGCATATTTACCGCGGGTTTCATAGGCTTTAAGCAGATTATTTTTCGCATTTTCTAATGCAGCTTCACTGAGTGTGTCCCCAGCTCTTAAATTTGCTGCACTGACCACTTCCGATAATTGTTTGTCTTTAAGATCCCGATTACCATTGAAGCTGACACGAGAGAGCATAGGGAACTCTTGTAATTCAATAATAAGATTTGAACGAACTGTCTGCTCTCTTGGCTGACAACGGGGATCTTCAATCGTACAAGGAATCTCTTCATATACATATTCGATTTCAGGCTCACTTGCCTCGGTACGAATATTTCCAAAGACGCCACCCTGACGCACTGAACTCTGCTTCGGTCTTGCAACCTGTACTGTAATCGATTGTGGCATAACACGACCTAGGATTCTCCCGTTCTCTGTTTTTACCACAATATTCTTAAATAGCCCCGTCGCATAAAGTCTTTCAACAATATCCTTAACGTTTCCTCTTTGAACATCTGCATCAGGATTTAATCCTAAAGTCGTAAAGACTAAACCAGGATTAATCTGCTCAAGACCTTCTAATTGCACATCTCTCACTTCATACTTTTGTGCAAAAGCAGCGGAGCCTAAGAGTAAACTTGTTGCAAATAAAACTTTCTTTATATCGACAATTGCCATTTTAAAATTCTCTATCATTAGGGCATAGAAATGCATCTATAAACTGCGTTAATATACCGAATAACTACAAAAAAACCAATATTTATCCTCTTAAAACCATTTCGTAATATCGTATAAAACGATAAATGCCATAAATAGAAAGAGGCATAATGCACCGATTTGCATCACCCATAAGGAGAGCTTTTTAGGGATTCTATCGCGACCGACAACCGCTTCAATTCCAAATCCGACTAATCGTCCACCATCTAATACCGGCAGTGGTAATAAATTTAAAATTCCTAAATTAACGCTAAAAATTGCCATTAATTGAATGAAGTAGATCCATCCAGCACTTAAACGATCACCGGCAACTTCTGCAATAGTTACAGGACCCGCCATCGTATTGATATGCACCTCTCCCGTAAACATTCGTTTAATAAACTTAAAAATCAGAAGTGAATTGCGGTAAGTATCTTGTAATGCATAGCCGAGTGCATCTAGCGGAGAGTATTGCTGCAAGGTGCGAATCGTCTCAAATTCTGCCAATGTTTCAGGAGAGAGCTCCCCTGTGCCAACGCCTAAACGAAAACCCGCCTCATCTCGTGTCAATGGAATCGTAAGCGGTAAGATCTGCTGATCTCTTAATACTGCCACATTTAAGAGGATTTCATTATCAGACTGATTCTGCCCTAATTGATGCATATAACCTAGTAATTGCTGCCAGCTCTCGATCGGGGTTGCTTCGATTGCGACAATTTGATCTCCCTTTTGGATGCCTGCCTTACTCGCCGCGCCCCCTTCAACCACTAATCCGACCACTGAGGGAATAATAGGGAGATAAGGCTTCACGCCTAATTGTGTATCGACATATTCGCCGGCTCGTAGATAGAGTGGCTCTGCCATATCGATCTGCAATGACCTTAATTGTCCATCACGAATCACATCCACTGTCGCTTTACCATCGTTGAGATGCTCCACAAACCCCATCATCATCTCTTCAAAAGTCTTCACAGATTGCCCTTCAATTGCCACGATCTCATCACCCCGCTCAAATCCTGCTATCGCTAGAGTCGATTCAGGTGGAGGGGTATCGATCTTTGCTTTCAGAGCAGGTAGACCATAAAGATAGAGACCGAAAAGTAGAATAACGGCAAATAGCAGATTCACTCCAGGGCCTGCGGCTACCACTAAAGCGCGCTTCCAAAGCGGTTGAGCGTTAAAGGTTAATGATTGTTCTTCAGGCTTCACCTCGTGCGCACGCTCATCGAGCATTGCCACATAACCACCTAAAGGAATCAAGCCAATCCGATACTCAACGCCATCTTTCCCTGTCCGGCTCCAGAGTTTTTTACCAAAGCCAATACTAAAGGTGAGCACTTTAAAACCTAATTTCTTGGCGACATAGAAATGCCCAAACTCATGAAGCGTAACTAGTACGCCCATTAAAATTAGAAAACCAAAAATAGAGTTAAAAAATGTCATCATTACCTTATCTCGTCATTAATGCCTTAATCTAACACAGATTTTCCGCTTCCGCTCTAATCTTCCCATCAAAGGCAAGTAGAGCCTCTTCATCTTGTAAATCAGAATCAGAGATTGTGACACCCTCTAAAATACGTGCCACATTTTGGGCAATCTCTGTAAATCCGATCTCTTTCGCTAAAAATTTCGCCACAAAAATCTCATTCGCCGCATTGAGAGCCACTAAATGTGCCGTTCCTGCAACTAAGGCTTCTTGTGCTAGACGAAGTGCCGGGAAAAGTGTCAAATCAGGGGCTTCAAAAGTCAATGGGGGCATCTTCGTTAAATCTAAAAAACTCGCTCCGGAAGTAATTCGTTCAGGATAAGCCAATGCTTGCGCAATAGGAATCGCCATATCCGCACTACCCATCTGTGAAATCAGCGATCCATCTTCATATTCGACGAGTGAATGAATCATACTTTGAGGATGCACAACAACATCTATCTTTGTCGGCGGCATATTAAAGATAAAATGAGCCTCAATAAACTCCAATCCTTTATTCATCAGCGTTGCAGAATCAATGGTGACCTTCGCGCCCATCGACCAGTTGGGGTGTTTTAGTGCATCTTCTACTGTCACCTTCGCTAATTGCTCAGCACTATATCCTCGAAATGGTCCACCTGATGCGGTCAAAATCAACCGCCTTACACCCTCATAAGCTAATGCACCATCTGCTGATTTTGGCAACGATTGAAACAGCGCATTATGTTCGCTATCAATGGGTAAAATAGTGGCACCACAGCGATCTGCTTCCCTCATAAAGAGGGCTCCACCTACAACAAGCGTCTCTTTATTCGCAAGTAGAATCGTTTTACCCGCTCTTGCGGCCGCTAAACTAGAGAGAAAACCTTTAGCGCCGACTATCGCCGCAACCACAATATCCACTTCCGGCGCTTCTACCATCTCAATTACAGCATCATCACCCGCTAAAACTTCTGTTTTAATATTCTCTATTTGCAATTGCGCCGCTAATAGCTTTGCTGCTTGATGATCTGCTAATACTGCATATTGTGGTGTAAATTCTCGGCATAACGCGACCATTTTCGTGACATTTTGCTGTGCCACTAATGCAAAGAGCTGATAACGATCCCGATTATTACGCACTACTTTAAGCGTTGAATCGCCAATAGAACCTGTTGCACCGAGAAGCGTGATACGCTTTATCTTCTTATCTGTCATAATTTTACTGTACTTGAAATAGCGTTTTGAAAAAGCACTCTGAGGGAGAACCTTACAATGATCTTTAAATAAAGGTCAGACCTACAAAAAAGAGCGGAGCTGCAGCTGTCAACGCATCGATACGATCTAAAATCCCCCCATGTCCCGGGAGAATATTTCCACTATCTTTCATGCCCGCATGACGCTTAACAACGCTTTCAAAGAGATCCCCCGAGATTGAAACAATCACCACAAGTGCACTTAAGGAGACAAAATTAACGATTAATAAGGTCTTATTAGCTGTCATCAAAATGGGATTTTCACCACCTGAGAGCCATAAAACAGCTACAAATGCGTAGAGTATGCCTAATACAATCCCACCTACTGCACCTTCAACGCTCTTTCCTGGACTAATGGTCGGTGCAAGCTTATGCTTTCCGAGTTTACGCCCCACAAAATAGGCACCGCTATCGGCGATAATGACTAGCAGAATAAGATATAGAAGCAGAATTACACTCTGTTGTAGCGTCACCAGTGTGACCATCAACGCAGCAAGCGTTAAGATACTTGCGACAAATAAAAACTCTCTATTGACTAAAAATGCCACCGGTCTACGTGCATGAATCGAGAGAATAAAGGGCATAAAGAGCCAAAAAATAGCCATAAAAGCTAACAATCCATAAAAGAGCGGGTGCTTTTGAATATAGACCACTAAAAGACCATCGACACTCTCTTTTACCCCCATCAACATTGTGACGGTGACTAAAAGCAGTGTGATACCTCCCACAACTAGGTAGACCGCTTTTGCCGGCATTGCTAATTTAAGCAGACGACTCCATTCAAAGAGCCCGACGATTGCAATGGCAAAAACCACCCAAGCAAAGGCAAAGGTGGGTAAAAATAGGATCGCTAATAATGCGATAATGCCGGCGATTGTTCCCGTAATGATTCGTTGCTTCATAGTAAATTATCTCCCCCCAAAACGTCGTTCACGCTGATAAAATGCGGTTAATGCAGCTTCAAATTCAGCTTCATCAAAATCAGGCCAATGACATTCAGTGAAATAGAGCTCTGCATAGGCTAATTGCCACAACAAGAAGTTACTCAAACGTTGCTCTCCACTCGTGCGGATCAAAAGATCTACCGGCGGTAAATGACTCAGCGCTAAAGAGTGATCAAATAGATCTTCTGTAATCTCTTCTGCGTTAATCTCACCACATTTCACTTTTAGTGCTAATTTTTGGCAAGCCTGGACAATCTCTTGACGACCGCCATAATTAATGGCCACGACTAAATCTAACGCACTATTGTTGACAGTTAAGGCAACCGCTTCTGCGAGCTTTGTTTGTAATTTAGGATCTAAAATTGTCAAATCACCGATAAAAGAGAGTCTTACATTGGCTTTATGCAATGCTTTGAGCTGTTTCCCGAGTGTTTGATAAAAAAGATCCATTAAAAAAGAGACCTCCTCAGAGGATCTCTTCCAATTTTCGGTAGAAAAGGCATAGACGGTTAACGCCTCTATCTGATGCGCAATGGCAGCTTCTACACTTCGCTTAACGGCTTTAACCCCTGCTCTATGACCTAAAGCACGGGTTAACCGATTCTTCTCTGCCCAGCGACCATTACCATCCATAATAATGGCCACATGCCGGCATTTAGCGTTGCTTTCGCTCACTATTAATCCTTGACGTGGTTAAATTTCCATTAACTCTTCTTCTTTTTGTGCCAATACTTCTTCGATTTTTTTCGTTGTGGTATCGGTTAATTTTTGAATCTCTTCTTCAGCGCGACGTTGGATATCTTCAGAGATCTCTCCCGCTTTCTCCATCGCAGCAATTTGGTTATTGGCATCGCGACGAATATTACGAACAGCTACTTTAGCCTGCTCCGCTTCACCGCCCACTACTTTCACAAGCTCTTTACGACGCTCTTCTGTTAATGGCGGTAACGGCACACGAATTAAGGTTCCGGTTGTTGCAGGATTTAGACCCAAATCACTATTGATAATCGCTTTTTCGATAGGGCCTACCATTGTCTTTTCCCATGGTGAAATCCCTAAAGTACGAGAATCTTGCACTGTTAAGTTCGCAACCTGTGATAAAGGCACCATTGAGCCATAATATTCCACTTCAATATGATCTAAAATTGAAACATGCGCACGACCAGTACGGATTTTACCTAAGGCAACGCCAAGCGCTTCCACAGATTTTTCCATACGATTTTTCGCATCCTTAATAATATTTTGTGTCATTGATTACTCTCCAAGTTCTTTTTCTATATTAAATAATAAGGGTATATGCCATAAATGTTGTCATTCTAGCATAATTAAATAGGGGTATACCGTCACATATCCTGATTCAAGTCTATTTTAGCGATTAATCAAGAGATAATGAATAGATCATTATAGCCTTTATTGATACTGATGAGTGATAACTATTAATGATTGTCATTCACGATTATCCTGTATCAGTACAAACATTTTATAGTAAGATCGCTTCAAAATAAGCGCATTTAAATGCCGGCGCATCAGCTGCTCGAGGTAAGGAAGCTATTCTATCCGGCATCTTGCAAATGCTATTTAATGTGGTTTGATGTTCTTTTAAAGATCCATCCTCGCTACATAAAAACACTTTTCTGAAACCAAGTTTACTATAGAAATAATAAAGACAAATAACCTCTCAAATGAGAGGCTACAATCTTTCGTCGATCATCAATAATCGATCAATAATAAATCCATTATTATCTCTATACTTATGGTGTCTCTTCAGATACTAATGTTCCAACATTATCGCCTAAAACCACTTTTAATAGATCGCCTTCATTGAAAATATTGAAAACTTTAATCGGTAGATTATTTTCCCGGCACATTACGAGTGCTGTCGCATCCATCACGCCGAGATTCTGTGTTAAAGCATCCGTAAATGAGATATGTTCATAACGGGTTGCGGAGGGATCTTTCATCGGATCCGCCGTATAAACGCCATCGACTTTCGTTGCTTTGAGCATAATTTCTGCATTAATCTCAATCGCCCGAAGTGCTGCGGCTGAATCCGTCGTGAAGAATGGATTGCCGGTACCCGCCGCAAAAATAGTGACGCGTTTTTTCTCTAGGTGACGCACTGCACGGCGACGAAGATAATCTTCACACACTTCATTAATTCGAATCGCACTCATCACACGAACATACACATCACGTGCTTCTAATGCATCTTGGAGTGCTAAAGAATTCATAACCGTTGCGAGCATTCCCATATGGTCAGCCGCAACACGATCCATCCCCGCTTCTGCTAAACCGGCCCCACGGAAAATATTACCGCCACCAATCACAACACCGACTTCGACGCCGATACGATTTAAGCCTTTAATCTCATCTGCAATGCGGCCAATTGTTACAGGATCGATCCCGTAATCCCCATCTCCCATTAATGCTTCACCACTTAATTTTAATAAAATACGTTTATATTTAGGAGCTTGACTCATAATTGCACATCCTTTTCCATGAAAATTTTGAGATTAGTTAAATAGTCACTATCTTACTCTATTTATAAAATATTGGGTAGGCTCAAACGGGGGCTCTTTACTACTTAGAATAATTCACACTCGAAGATAACGTAGATTAAGAGATGATATTGATCGATAATTATTTGATTTATCACTTAACAATAGGTATTTCAAATTCCCTAAAAATTACACAATAAAGATGAGATATCAATCTAAAGCTTCGGCAATAGTGAATATTAAAATGCTTCATCTCTACTATTTGCTGCTGATCATTCTAATTATGGATCGTTCTAATACAGACCCTTTCAATCTTGACGTGAATGTTTCTCGCTAAGATTTTCATTAGGCTTCTCATTAGGCTCTTCACTAGACTTCTCACTAGAGTTACCCTCTAATTTTTCACCCGCTTTTTCATTCTTCTCTAACGACGCATCTTCAGTAGTGACAATACTTACTTCAACTGTTTCTGTAACTGCTATAGACTCATCTTTCGCTTCTGAGACCTTAATTGACTCATCAATCATAACAATATCGCTATTTTGAACAGCCGTCGCCGCTAATAACGCTTCAAGCGCTTCCACTCGCTTAGTTAAAGCCTCTAGTTTTTCTCGAGTTTTGAGCAATACTTTCTGCTGAATCTCAAACTCATCATAACGGACTAATTTAAAGTTTGAGAGTGCAGAATCAACACCTTCTTTCACTAATCGTTCGGCTTCTCCCTGGGCATTTTTAACACCATCAGGTAAAGATGCTTGAAGTTTATCGGCAAGATCTTGAAAAAAGTTTTTCGGCATAGAAGCCTCCCCTGTCTTTAGAAAATTGTTATAATCTTTAACGCTTACAATCCTTGATATAGTAAAATAGCGCTTTCGGCTTCAATACGGCTACCTTAGATTGATCTACGGATGACGTTATGGATTCCGGTTCGATATTAGCCAACATTCTATCATAGAAGCCTGTAATTCCTGATCATAGATCATTAACCCTAATCATCTGGCCATATTCATCTATCCATCATCCTTTCAACAATAGATCTGAAACAATACCTTACTTATTTATGCCGACATCCACTCAATCTACAGAAACCACAACCTCAAAAATGAATCGTACACCTTCAGCTTTAGATGCCATTAAGGTAGTTATGGTCAATACCTCTCATCCCGGCAATATTGGCTCAGCAGCAAGAGCTATGCGTGTCATGGGACTTTATAATCTCACGTTAGTCTCCCCCAAAAAATTCCCAAGTAAAGAGGCTACCGCACTAGCAAGCGGGGCTTTAGATGTGCTAGAGAATGCTCAAGTGACCGAAACGTTAAGTGAAGCGATTCAAGATTGCCACTATGTATTTGGTACTAGCGCAAGAAGTCGCCACATCAATAAAGAAGAGAAATCCATTGAAGCCGGTGCACTGCAAATTCACGAGATATTACGGGAAAAACCAGAGGCTAAAATTGCGATTCTCTTCGGCACCGAACGTACCGGCCTCACCAATGAAGAGGTTGATCTTTGCCAGGCACTCTTCTATATTCCTACAGAAAATAATTATAATTCGCTTAACATTGCAGCTGCCATTCAAATTATTGCTTATGAATTACGTCGGCAAAATGTGATTGATGACCGACTCGAAAAAGTTAAAAAACCCCATTATGTAGGGGAACTCCCGGCAACTGATGAGGCATTTGAGAGCTTTATTCAACATTTTGAGCAATCTCTCATTGAGACACAATTCTTAGATCCGGCTAATCCTAAACACCTCATGCGTAAAATTCGCCATCTCTATAAAAAGGCCGAATTAACCCAAGAAGAGATCAATATTTTACGGGGCGCTCTCACTGCTTCGCAAAAAGCGATTGCTAAAGATCAGTAGTATTAGCAGTAATATTAGAATAGATAATAGTGCTAACAAATATTAGAATCGATAGATACTCGAATAAGTTGTCTACCGATAGGATAACAATCTACAGACTGAGCAAACGATTCGCAATTCACAATATACTAAATAAAAATCGATAATCGATAACAGACAATCATCAAAAGACCCTTTTACTATGTTTAAAACCATTCGAGAAGATATTCAAAATATTAAAAAGATCGACCCCGCAGCGCGATCCTCTTTTGAAGTATTATTAGCTTATCCTGGGCTCTGGGCGATTTGGCTTCATCGCGTTGCTCACTGTTTGTGGCATAAGAAACTCAAAACACTCGCCCGTTGGCTCTCTACTTGGAACCGGTTCTTAACCGGTATTGAGATCCACCCCGGCGCACAGATTGGCCGACGCTTCTTTATTGATCATGGAATGGGGGTTGTCATTGGGGAAACGGCGATTATTGGCGATGATTGCACGCTTTATCACGGCGTTACACTTGGGGGTACCAGCCTGAATAAAGGTAAACGCCATCCTACGCTTGGTCATCATGTGGTTGTCGGTGCTGGAGCTAAAGTGTTAGGGCCTATTACTATCGGTAATGGTGCAAGTATTGGGGCAAATTCCGTTGTTGTAAAATCGGTACCTGATAATACAACAGCAGTTGGAATTCCGGCCCGTATTTCAAAACCCGATACGCCCAATCTTAAAAAAGCAATCGCGAATCGTCTCTTTAATGCCTATGGAATGAGTCATGCGGTAGAAGATCCAGAAGCGAATGCGATTAATCTACTTCTCAACCATATTGAGAAGCTTGATCAAGCGCTTGCTCAAATGGATAGCGCACTTAAAGCACGAGACATTGATCTTGGAATTGATTGGCCTACCATCCAAAATTGCTCATTTGATGAAGAGGGATTACATATTCATCCTGAATCAAATTCTGAAAAAGCGGGATCACAAAAATAGAAACGAATAAAAACAGATAAAAATACCGATAGTCAATTTGGTTTAAGAAAAATGGCTTTTAAATAGCTATTGTGGGGTAACATAAAACCGTACTAAACAACACTTGCATGATGCCGGATAGAACGGTTTCCTTGCCTCGATCAGCCGATGCGCCGGCATTTTAATAAGCTGATTTTGAACCGATTTCACTATACTTCAACAAATCTCAAACAAGAGAGCTTGAAGCATAATGATCAGATCAATGATTCATTTATGCCCCTAACCTCTGCATCACTGTCCGCTGTAGTAGCGCTAAGACATCTTTCTGATGCGTCAATAAAACCTTGGTTAACTTATCAAAATCTCGGACTTTTAATGCTTCAATCAATTCATCATGTTCATTCACAGGTTTTTCGATCTCTGAACGGTGATGATGATATAGCTCATTTTGAATAAAGGCTAAACTCACATAAAAAGAGGGATAGCGCTCAATTAATACTCGACTCCCTGAATGCTCTACTAGGGCATAATGAAATTGATAATTATAGAGGCTTAATTCAGCAACATTACGCATCGCATCTTTCATCTTCGCAGAAAGTAATGTTAATTCAGCGATCAGCTCTGAAAAATCTTTGATTCTTGGATATTTCTGAATCGCTTGTTGCTCTAAGAAAAAGCGTAGATGATAAAGGTCAATATGCTCCTCATAAGTAAAACTATTGAGAAAAGTTCCTTTATTCTCAATCTTTGTCGCGATCCCTTCGCTGACTAACATAAAAATTGCCTCACGCACTGAGGCGCGGCTTGCACCCATTTTCTTTGCATACTTCTCCTCTAAGATCTTATCCCTTGGCTGAATTTCACCAGTCATAATATCTTCGATGATTGTTGCCTTAATCGAATTGGGTAGCGTTTTTGCCCGTTTTTCTGTCATAACAATCCATAGCTATTGAAAATTGAAAGAATTGTAACAAATATCGCACACTTCTTTCTACTATTGCAATATTCACCGCGAGTCACCGCCAAACATCTTCAGCAAGAGAGTAACCATCTATTTTCTTTAATAAAATTTCTTTATTTCCCCGCGCATATTCCACCAAATGAAAAGCTCCTTTCGCTGTTTCTACCTGAAAGTCCACTTTTTTTGCGCAATGATTACTGAGACTTAACCATTGATTAGCCCATTCCCGAGAAAACTTTTGTGAGGGATAGAGAATAATATCAAGATCACTATTGTCGGTAATCGTCGCCTGCCCCGTCGTTAACTCATAACCTAGACTTCCGCCAATGCCCCACTCAATATCTGTCAAAATATCGGCCATCGTTTCAATTGTCGTGAACATCTCAGGGAACTGATCAGCTCTTGCCCAATGATGCCAGGCCTGATTAACGATCAAATCTTGAGGCCGGATAATCTCTTCAATCCAATCAATAGGAATATAGCAGCCAAATCGCTCTCCTCGAGAAGTGCCACGAATGCCTATCGGTATCTCGTTATCACGGACTATAGCTCGACGAATGACGTGATAAGGCGATTGCTGCCAACGCTCTAAAGCCCATTGTGGCAAGAAAAGCGTATCCAATGATACGCCTTCCTTTACCTTCACAATATCGTGCGGATAGACTATTGCCATACTTCATCCAAACGACTACGCACTTTATTGGTTTCTACCCGACCAAAGCTTACAGCTTGTGGATTGGTATAGCGGAATGTTAAATCTGTTGCATCATCCCCTAGACTATCAATAGCTTCTTGGGATTTTGCTAACAATTTCGCGACATCTGCCTCTGTGGGATCATCGGCATTATCCACCGTTAATAGATCGTAGAGCGCACCGAGTTTTTGGAAACTACGAATATCGTAAGCAATAGCCGGGACTTTTGCTGAAGCCGCATCAATCTCTTCCACTGTTCTCAAAGTAACGCGCGCGGCAGATTCTTTCGACATCGCTTGAACGTTAATCGCTTTATCATCTAAAGCAATCAAACGATTTGACTGTAAACCGTGAGCTAAGAACGCCCCTGAAATCGCATTCCCAACGATAAGACCAATCACAGGATGTCCCATCTGACGAGCTGTTGCATACGCATCAGCACTGGCCGCTAAAGCGAGATGAATACCGATCAACTCCTCTTTATAACCATACGCTTGGCTTGGAACATCGATGACGAGCATAATAGGCCGTTTTTCTGCTGTATCCTTATCTTCCTCAATCGCTTGCCAAATATATTTTGCAAGTACAAAGCCCTCTTGTAATCCTACCTCACCATTGCGCACACGATGAAAACGATTCGTTTGATTAGGCACGACTGCAAGATAGCGACGCTGTTGCCCATTTTGCACCACGTCCGCTGCTAATACTGAGGGTACAGGACTTGTGGGATGCGGAATGCCGGTTAAACGAGAAAACCAAGTATAACCCCGTCCGGCGCTTTGATCTTTTGCTCCTGCTGTGGCAAGTGGATAATCAAATACTTTATCAGCCGTTGTCTTTGCAAAGAGATCTGCATATTGATCTGGCGTTAAAGGCGCTTCAAAATCAATCACCTCTAATAAACCTAAGAAACGATCTAACTGCCGAGAACGGAAGTTTTTAGGAGGATTAGTGATTACTTTTTCAATAGTTTGACGAATAGTGGCAATATCATCTTCCACCACTTCATCCACTAAACCGGTCTTCGCTTTCTGATTAACGCCGATCGTATCCCAGATTAAGGCTTGATCGCTTGAATCAAACTCTCGCACACCCGCTTCTTGTTCAATAACCTGCGGGCCATTTAATCCCACACGCGCTCTATTCGTAGCGATTAAATAGGAGGTTACTGCAGAAGTAATCGACATTCCACCAAATGACCCCACCAATCCAGGCACAAGACCAATCACCGGAACGTGCCCTCGTAGCGCTATAATCATATTCTGAATTTCAGAGATTGAAAGCAACCCATAATTCGCTTCTTGTAAGCGCACTCCCCCTGTATCAAAGATAATAATAGGATAGACTCGATTCCCTGCTTCATTCTCTTCTAAGGCTTTCCCCAACGCCGCGACAATTTTGGCACCACTGACTTCGCCAATTCCGCCACCTTGGAAATCCCCCTCAATCGAGATCACAATGGCTTCTTGACCAGCAAGCTGGCCACGCATCAAAATAACCCCATCGTCACTCTGTGGCACAATCCCTTGCGGCATCAAGTAAGGACTCATCAACTCTTCAAAAGGCCCTAAAAACTCCTGTGAACTCCCTTGATCGAGTAACGCAATCGCCCGTTCACGTCCATTTAATTCCACAAAACTATTTCTCATTTTTCAATTCCTCCAAGGCTTGTGCTAAACGAAGTGAAACAACGCCCGGCGTTGCACCGAAATCATGAATCGTCACTTTCACTAACAGCGGATAACGGGTAAAAAAGCGATTAAGTACCTTCTCCCAGACAGCTTCAAAACCATCACTGCCGGTAATCACCGAAATCTCGGCATGATCACCTTCAATAGGTTCAAATAATACTTCTAAATCACCAGAACCTACGACCCCTACATGCGCGCGATTGTTGATCGCCTCATGTCCTTGATATTTAAAACGTAACTGTTCCATTGATAACTCCTACTTTTTCTAAAAATATAATGGCTGCTAATAGATCTGCGCTGCCCCCTGGTGAGAGATAAGCCTCAGTGCAATATTGGCATAACTGTTGATAAGCCTGCTGTCCTACTTCTGTGGTAATACCTAAGATCAAAATATCAGAGGCAGTCTGTTGGACTCGATGTAAAGTTGAGAGATCGCTTCGAGAAATAATACAGGTATCTTCAACTACGCTCATCAGCTGCAATAGTCGCTCGATCCAGTAAAGATCCCCCTCTTTTGCCGTAGTAGGCAGTGCAATCACCTTTCTAAGCGTTGGAAATCCTTCCTGTGCTTCCTCTAAAGCCCCACGAATACCATATTTCCGTCGGCTCTCTTGCCCTTTTGTCAAAGTACGCGCTTGATAATGACGATCAGTAAATGAGGCTAATTGACCACAATTTCGTAATAGCGTCGTCAAAGAGATCAAAACAGACTCTCCTCTTACCATCGCCTTACTCATTTGATGAGCCAATACAGCAATTATCAAGCCCAAAACCCAGATCGCCCCCTTATGAGTATTTACCCCGCCGGTCGCTTGTAGCATCTTCATCTCCCCCCCTCGACCAATCTTTGCAATCTTTTCTCGCAGAGATTGATCAAGGGATGCGCTATAACCTGATAATGCTATTTGATAAAAAGTGTCGTGCAGAGCCCTCGCAGAAGCGACTAACAGTGCCCAATCCATATCCTTATGCGCATTACTGCGCTTAAAATCGACAAGACCGGGCTTCGGCGTTAAGCTCACTTCCTCAATCAGTGCAGACACCGCTTGATCAGCAAGCACTGTTGCAATCTCCTTTTGAGATGCATAAATAAGGCTGCCCACAAAAGGAATACCGAGTTCCCGAAGCTCACCACTGCCACCACGCTCAATATCTCGATTCATTTAAGACCAACTTCTAAATTTAGCAGGGGGAACATAAAGACCATCAGACCATTGCACAAGATCTTCGATAGAGTGCGCAGCTAATAGAGAGCGCTTCGCTTCTGTACGAGCCACTTGTAGATCTTCCGGCAATGCGACAATCCCTTTATCTCGAAGATCCCGAACTTTAGCCTCATCCACATTGTCCCCAATCGGCGTTACCCCGGCGACTGCTGCAATCGCCGCTCGGCGCTCCTCTAAACCTTCTGTTTTATAGAGATAGGCAATACCCTCTTCCGTCACCAAATGCGTTGTATCATCGCCGTAGATCATAATCGGTACAATATCGAGCCCTGCTTGTTTTTTCACTTCGATCGCATCTAAACGATCCACAATTACCGGTTTCTTATTCGCACCATAAGTTTCCACCATCTGAACGACAATTTTACGACCTTTCGCTAACTCATCTTTCCCAGCTAGATCAAGCCAAGCAGGTGTTGAGTGTCGGCGACCACCGGGATCGTGTCCCATATTGGGCGCGCCCCCAAACCCCGAGAGACGACCTAAAGTGACAGTGGAAGAGTTTCCTTCCTTATCAATCTGTAAGGATGAACCGATAAACATATCCACCGCATATTGTCCTGCCACTTGACACATCGCCCGATTTGAACGCATTGAACCATCGCTGCCGGTAAAGAAGATATCAGGACGAGCTCGAATATAGTTCTCCATCCCTACTTCGCCACCAAAACTATGAATACTCTCAACCCAACCCGATTCAATGGCTGGAATCATCGTAGGATGCGGATTAAGTGCCCAATGTTTCGCAATCTTACCTTTTAGACCTAATTGTTCGCCATAGGTTGGTAACAGCAATTCAATCGCCGCTGTATTAAAACCGATTCCGTGATTGAGTGATTGCACTTGATGACGTTCATAAATCCCGCGAATGGCCATCATTGCCATTAAAATCTGAATCTCGGTAATCGCTTTAGGATCTCTCGTGAAGAGTGCTTCAAGCGCATAAGGTTCATCTGCAACGACAATCGCATCCACCCAAGATGCCGGGATATCGATACGAGGCAATTGATCGACCATCTCATTGACCTGCACAATGACAATACCATCTTTAAAGGCGGCAGATTCAATAATAGTCGGTGTTTCTTCGGTATTAAAACCGGTGTAAAGGTTTCCCTCTCTATCTGCTTTATCGGCAGCGACTAACACTACATTCGGAATTAAGTCGATAAAGAGACGACCATACAGTTCCAAATAGGTATGAATATCGCCTAATTGCACCACCTGATCTTCAATCATTTGCGAGATTCTTAGGCTCTGCGCACCGGCATAAGAGAAATCGAGCTTCTTCGCAATCCCTTTCTCAAAAATTGTGAGATGTTCGGGGCGCGATACACTTGGCATAATCATATGCAGATTATTGACCTTAGCGGTATCTACCTCTAAAAGTTTTTGAGATAAAAAAGAGGCTTGTTTCTGATTATCGCCCTCTAAAACCACTCGATCGCCGGGATTGATCAGCGCTTCTAAGGCTGAAACGATATTATCGCTACTGATATATTTCCCATTTAGCATCGGCGCAATTTTAGCCATTTTCGCTATTTTTGCCTGCCGTTTTAAATCCCACTGTTTAGCTGTTTTCATACTTCCTTACTCCGTTTATTAAATAAAAAAATCGTATCTTCAATTCCATATTGATCGACGCAGTAGGTCAAAGCGCTTGGATAACTCCGTTTGACAAGATTGGTAAGTGTTGAGCCCGGCGGTAATTCGATAAAATGCTTCATTCGATTTTCAATCGCCACCTGCATCATATCGAGCCACTGTACGGGATGAACCACATTTTGAATAAGATCTGTCACAATCTCTGCTTTCTCAGTTAAAAGCCGCCCGGTACAATTGCTCAAATAAGGATATTTAGGGGTATTAAAGTGCATCTCTTTAGCCAATAAGGTCAGTTCATCTGCCACCGGTTGCATTAAAATAGAGTGGGACGGTGTTGGCACAGAGAGTCTTTTGGCCATACTTGCGCCATTCTCTTTCGCCTCTTGAATTACCCGATCAATTCCAATCCACGCGCCTGAAATGGTGAGCTGCAACTCCTCATTTTGATTTGAGACATAGATCGGCGCATCAGCTGTGAAACAGCCCTCTACTAACCGTTCGACTTCACGACGAGTCAACCCAACAATAACGCCCATCCCATAACCTGTCGGATAGAGTGATTCCATCAGCGAACTACGTTTATACACCAATGCAATCGCATCTTCCTCAGAGAGCACGCCGGTACACGCGGCTGCACTAAACGCCCCCAAAGAATGACCGGCGACAAAATCAGGTTGAAGTCCCGCCGTTTTTAAAGCTTTAGTCCCACTCATTTGAGTAATCAAAAGTGCTAACTGAATATCAATGGTGTGATTATAATCGGGCAAAGTCACACGATAATCTCGACCTGTAATCTCGGCAACCATCTCAAAATAGCACTCTTCAACAGGCTCTAACATCGCTAAATTTTGCGCCCCTTGCCCGGGATATAACCAAATACTGCTACTCACATTACACTCCTTATTCCCTACTATTTTCGTGTTTGTTGTCGTGTTTGTTGTCGTCTTTATTGTCTTGTTTATTGCTTTGCTTGTTTTCATCCATTGCCGGCTGTTTGACCACTTCTACTTCCTCATCACTCACAAAGCCCTCTACAGTTTCAACCGGCATCACTTTTGCCTTGGAATCGTGATCTTTATGAGTCTCTGTATGAGCCTCTTTATGCAATTTTGACTTCGCTTCGGCTTTAGAGACTAATCCCTTAATAGATTCGATTAAACCGCTTAAGGTTAAGGGTTCTGGTGTAATGCCGGCTTCCTCTTGTTCTCGTTTTTTGAGCATAGAGCGCTCCAGAATAATGGCAAATGCCGTACCGACAATTAAACCATTACTTAAAATAGAGACGGTTAATGCTGACATATTGGCAAAGGCAGTACTTGGCATAAACATAATACCAATGCCGATAAACCAAGCAGCAGCGGCGACAAAGTTACGAATATCAGGGTATTTCGCGAGTGCAAGTTGATTTTTTGCGATAATAATCGTCCCAAAGCCAAAGGTCGGAACTAAGGCTGCAAAGCCTACAGCAGTGGGTAGAGCTGCAAATAGGGCTGTCACTTTTGGCGATAAACTAATAGCAATAATCAGCACATTTCCAAGAATAAAGGGAAGTTTTTCCGTAATACGAGTTTGCGCAATAAAGGCCGCAGAACCCGAAATAGGTACAGGTCCGATTGCACCGAAAGCACCTGCCATAATATGGATTAATCCAGAGACAATTCCGGTCTCTTTAAGGCGATTTTCAGGTTGAATATTGAAAGTTTCTAACGTAATTTGTACCGCTTTTACACTAGCCATCAAATTGGTGATTAAGAGCACTGTCAATAGCACAACATTAAGTACCATTCCAATCTCAATACGGGGCATTCCAAATGGAAAGAGCTCTGGTAATTGGAAATAGGTCTCTGTAGGAACAACAGGATTCCCTTTACCGAAGATAATGAAGAGCGCCCAACCTACTGCTATGGAAATTAAGGTGCTATAAGCTGCCACTGATTTAAAGCGTTTTACATAGAAAGCACTTGCTACCGTAATGATCGATAAGAACATCACGAGTAGATCCACTGTATCTCCCGGTGCATTAACACCCATCATTCCTTTGACGAAAGTGCCTGAAAGCTGAACCACCATTAACAGTAGATAAACACCAATAATCGTCGGAGTAAAGAGCTTCGCGATCTTCTCGATCCAACCAAGATACGCAAAGAGAATAAAGACAAAACCACTTAAGATAAAGCAGAACCCCAATACCCGTAAGGTTTCAACATTGTCTTCATTACCAGGGCCAAACATTGCGCCGCCAATCCCGAGATAGAGCACAAACACTGCCCACCAAACGCCGGCAGGCCCCTCGATGATAGGCATTTTATGCCCCCAAAAAACCTGAATAATACCGGCAACCCCTAAAACAAAAAGTGTTCTAGAGACAAATGTCACTAAAACATCCCCTGTTAAACCATAGGTTGAGCCGACTGCGACAGGAATAACGATACTTCCCATCAATATAAATAACATCCATTGGAATGACGCTAAAGGAATTCTCATATTTAACCCCTATTGATCTGCGCTGATCACTGTGCAATATCGATAACCTTGTAAGGTAAACCGATGCACGTTGTACAAGGAAAGCCCCGCTACGAGAGGTAGCAGAGCTTTATACTCTTTTGAATTAGATAAATGAGGTATTCATATTCTCATTATCTTTGATAAGACCTTGAAGAATATTGTATACATCTACACTATCATTTAAATTCGTTAACTCAATAGGTGAATGAGAATAACGGCGCGGAATCGCTAATGTGGCACAAGGAATACCGCCCCCTGCGTGCGAAAGTTTCGCCGCATCCGTCGTATAACCGCCGCCTAAAAGCGTTAATTTTTGCAGGTTAATATTTTGCGCAGATGCTTGTTTCTCAATCGCTTTACGCACAGCTGGATGAATCATACTAAAGAAGATTGGCATTACTGCATCGGCAAGTGGAAGACCTGGGCCTTGACCTAAACGTACAGGCAGATCACGATCTGTATTCACATCAGGTGTATCGCCTGCCGGAATGGTATCTAATACAATCGCATAATCGGGCGTATAACGATCTCCAACTTTCTTCGCACCATAGAGACCCACTTCTTCTTGTACCGTAAAGACCCCATGAACCGTTCCGGCGAAATCATCTTTAGAGAGGTTTTTGAGAAGTTCAATTAAGATTGAGCAGCCTAAACGATCATCAACCGCTTTCATTGAAACATAGTCAGGATCCACCATTTCGGTAAACTCACCAGAAATAATTACTTGATCGCCAACGCTAACACCATGAGACTCCACTGCTTCACGAGAAGGTAGCGCCATATCAACATAACATTCTGATACTGTTTTAACGCGTTTTGCTTCTTCAGGTGTTTGTAAATGCCCAGGTTTTGTACCAATGACACCCGGAAGATTATTTTTACCGATATAGACTTTACGTCCGAGAAGTAAATTATCAGGTACACCCCCTAATTTCTCAATTAAGAGAAAACCATTCGGAAGAATGTTTTTAACAATCAGACCAATCTCATCTGTATGCGCTGCAATCATCATTGTTAACCCATCTTTATGGCCTTTTTTGATTGCATGCACATTACCATTTTGGTCTACTTTTAGTTCATCAACATGCCCTTTTAAAGCTTTCATCACATATTCAATCGCAGGTTGCTCTTGCCCAACACCTGCATTAATCATCGTAAGATCTTTTAATAAACTCTTAATATTATTTTTTACATTCGCCATCACAAATACCTCTTTCAATTTAAAGTATTGCTAATCCGTTAGCTGTTTTACTACGCTTTTTAAATTGTCGACAATTTTGTCGACAAGTAAAATGTAACTGAAATCATAGGGGAAAGCAAAAGTATTATGATAGGAAAGAATTATCTATTGACTTATATCAAAGGGATATTACGACTCAAAACCTAAAAAAATCCCTGATGTCCGATCACACCAGGGATTCCATTATTAATACATATTAATTTAAAGATTATTGATTTTAATACTTACATTGATATTTGTATTGATATTTATGTTGATATTTATATTGACAGTGATGTCAACAAAATCGATTAATATTCACTTCAACAAATTTAAAGTTAGCCAGTTAGTCCTTTAACAAAGTGGCAATTACAGCTGTTTTACCTCAAATCCAGCTTCTTCAAGTGCCGCTTTCGGCCCTAATACTGCTGTATGAGTATGACGATCTTTAAAGTAGGTATTCACTACCCGTTTAAGATCATCAAGCGTCACTTTCAAAACGGAAGCGCGATAGGCTTCTAGATCTTCCGGTGTACGCTCATAACGTTGCATAAAATAGCGATCTCCAAATTCTGCTGCCGGCGCTTTAGGTCGATCAATCGCACTAATCACGCCTAATACCGCCTCTTCTAACTGCTGCTCTTCATGATCATTTTCTAATAACCAATCAAGAGCTGCATCGAAATCCTGAAGCGTCTCTTGTAGACGAGGATCTCGATAACTAAAGAAGTTAAATGCACCAGAAGCCGCATTGTAAGTTGCACCACCGCCATAAGCACCGCCCTGCTCACGAATCGCTCTATGAAGATAACCATTACGTAAGAAGCCAGTTAGTACCTGCAATACAGGCGAATCTGCATGATCTCTGGTGACCGTTTTATAGCTCTTCGCGCAGTAGAACACAGGGGCATTAATCGCCCAACCTAAAGAGATCACGTCATCTTCTTGAAGCGTTACAGGTGCTTTAAAGCCCGGCGTTTTCTCATCAATATGGTGTGCCATTACCGCTGCAAACTCTTGCCCAATCGCTTCAATATTCTCAGCATCATTTAACACAATGAGTTCATAAGGGCTATTTTGCAGTTTAGTGAGTAGATTAGATAACTTCTCACCAAATGCTCGGCAAGCCTCATTATCTCGCATTGTCTCTTCAATGGTACGGAATGATTTAATCGACTGCATACCGCTTAGACGTTGATCTAATTGTGAAATAAGAGAGATATTTTGACTCGCAACGCCCATTGCATAAGCATGACCGTTACTCACAATCCCTTGCTCACGACCAAGTTTAATCTGCGCTAAGATCTCTTGCATGCGCTTTACTTCATCAAAACGGGCATTAAAGAGAATATCTTGTAGTAATTCTCCAAGCTGATGATGATTCTCTAACAACGCTTTCCCTGATAATACCCAGAAACCTTTAATATCATTCTTAAAAGGCTGATACATAGTACGCGCCGAAACACCGCCGGTAATCGCAGAAATACGAGCTTGTTGTTCACGATAAGAGAGCTCACCGGCTCCCATCTCGGTAATAAAGGCATCTAAAAATGGCAACATATCCATCTCTTCTGCCGTCAATTCAGGTAGATCCACCACAATAGATTGATAAGTCATACCATTAGTCGTGGGCGAACCTAAAACGACCTCTTTATGACTATAATTCAATTCAGGGAACGTCAGCTTTTTAGGTATATCCGCTCTGGTGACCATCGGTAAAATCGAGTCATCATCCACTTGCCCTTGACGTGCTTGTAACGCTTTAGCATCGGCAATAATTTTCTCCGCTTCCTCCGGTGTTAAGCTTGCTTGAATCTCTGCTAAACGCGCTTTCTCATTTGCTACTAACTCTTCTGCTAATGTATGACTTGGATTGACCGTTAACATCACACGATGTGGGTTATTGAGTAACAAACGATCAATCAAATTAGGGATGAATTGACGATCTTGAATCTCTTCACGCATTTTCTTTAAAGAATCGTCAAAAGAGAGCGTATCATACGCCTCGCCACCATGTAACACTGGCGTTAAAGTATCCACAATCAGGCGAAGACCATACGGATAACGATCTCCTGAGATCTCTCTCGAAGCAAGTTCTAATTGATGTAATGCTGCTTCAATACTCTCCTGTGGGACACCCTCATCACGTACTTGCGTTAAGGTATCAATAATTAATTGATTAATCTTATCTGTATCTTCCCCATTAGCTCCCTCTAAACCGCAAGAGAAGAAGGCTTCTCTCGTTCCCTCTTCAAGTCCACAGAACATCGAAGGCGCGGTCCCTAAATCAGTGGACTCAAGGGCATAACGAAGTGGTGAGCTCGCATTATCGACTAATACACTACTTAAAATACGCGCACGCATTAACTCATCAGCATCGGTAATTTTATGTAAAAGCCAAGAATTGATCACATGACTCTGCTTCTCAAGCGGCTCTTCCTTAGGTAATGGATAAGTCGCGGTGAAAGATTGAGGTTCAGTGTAGCGTTTCTCATCCGGCACACTAAAGTCAAAATCTTGGTAGCTAAATTTTGAGAGCGCTTTTGCTTCAAAGACTTTCTGATGCTCTAGCGGATCCATATTGCCATAGGTCATTAAGACACTGTTTGACGGATGATAATGTTTCTTATGGAAATTCACTAACTGCTCATGGGTTAAATTCGGGATATCTTTCGGGTCGCCCCCTGAGTTATTGTGATAGGTCGTCGTTGGGAATAATGCTTTAGTCAACTCTTGATAAAGTACCGAACCAATAGAGCTCATCGCCCCTTTCATCTCATTAAAGACAACGCCTTTATAGACTAATTCACTTTTTGGATTCTCCATTTCAGTGAACTCAAGACGATGTCCCTCTTGTAAGAAATCCAAATAATCTAATTTTGGGAAAAAGGCTGCATCTAAATAGACATCCAATAGATTATAGAAATCTTTCTTATTTTGGCTTGCAAAAGGATAAGCCGTCCAATCTGATGAAGTGAATGCATTCATAAAGGTATTAAGAGAGCGACGGATCATCATAAAGAAAGGATCCCGTACAGGATAATTCTCAGAACCGCAGAGCGCCGTATGCTCTAAAATATGCGCCACACCGGTCGAATCCTCCGGTACCGTTAAAAATCCCACTAAAAAGACATTATTACTATCATCACAAGCAAGATGAATATGCTTAGCCTTAGTGACATTATGCTCATACTCCTGCAAGGTAATATTGAGTGATGGAATAAATGTTTCTTTAGTTTTGGTAAATGTCTGCATCAATTAAGCCTCTCTTCTTGTATCTAAATTAAAGTATCTATTCAATTATTATCTATTCAATTATTATCTATTCAATCATACATTCATTGAATCACTTCATTGAGATACACGTTCTTTAATATATGGGTAATGTGTCTTGTGTCTGTTTTGTTGTTATAGAGATAGATGATGAGTCTGTTATAAAACCACAATCTCTAGTGGCAACAGAATCGATATTCAGTTCCCTATCATAGCAATAATCTATCGCTTCCTCTAAACTTCTCAAAAATTCCTATCTAGAGATTAGGGAAAGCCTCTCTAATAGATGGTCTTAAAAATGCAAATTTCAAGTAAAGCATTGCAAATGCTACTCAACATTTACCAAACTCGCATACCACCTTTACCAAATATTGACTAAATCAAAAGGCAAATTCAATTTCGAATCCTTTCCACCCTTACGGCACAAAATCATTGTAAAATAGTCGATAATATTTAAATTTATGTTGGTAGACATTATTTGCTAAGATAGAGCTCTTTTAAAGTACGATCAATCACCTTTTATTAATAGAAAGAATCGATGAAGAATATTAGAAACTTTTCAATCATTGCCCATATTGACCATGGAAAATCCTCTTTGGCCGATCAATTCATCAGAATTTGCGAAGGTCTCTCCGAACGTGAAATGGAAGATCGCGTACTTGACTCGATGGATCTTGAGAAAGAACGGGGAATCACAATCAAAGCGCATTGTGTTTCACTCGATTATAAGGCAGATGATGGTGAAACATATCACCTTAACTTCATCGATACACCAGGACATGTGGATTTCTCCTATGAAGTATCACGTTCACTTTATGCCTGTGAAGGTGCACTCTTAGTTGTAGATGCCGCACAAGGTGTAGAAGCGCAATCTGTAGCGAACTGTTACACTGCCCTTGATCAAGGGTTAGAGGTGATTCCTGTCCTCAATAAAATCGATCTTCCGGCAGCGGAGCCTGATCGCGTGGCAATGGAAATTGAAGATATTATCGCGATCGAAGCACTTGATGCGGTACGCTGTTCAGCAAAATCGGGCATCGGTGTACGTGATGTCCTTGAGGATATGATCAAGAAGATTCCTGCGCCTAAAGGGGATGTGAATGCACCCCTTAAAGCGCTTATTATCGATTCTTGGTATGACCAATATGTGGGCGTTGTCTCACTTGTACGAATTTTCGATGGTGTGATTCATAAAGGCGATAAGATCAAAATTATGAGCACCAAAGATACGCACGAAGTCACCCACGTAGGGGTATTTACGCCGGCACGAGTGGATAAAGAGAAGCTCTCAGCAGGTGAAGTAGGCTTTATCATTGCCGGCATTAAAGAGATTGATGGCGCACCTGTGGGGGATACCATTACCCTCGATAGAAATCCTGCCGATGCACCGGTTCCAGGATTTCAACACGTTCAACCTCGTGTTTTTGCAGGGCTCTTCCCTGTGGATTCCGAAAAATATGAAGATCTTCGGGAAGCGCTTAGAAAGCTTCGCCTGAACGATTCTTCACTCCATTTTGAACCTGAAACATCGCAAGCGTTAGGCTTTGGTTTCCGCTGTGGCTTCTTAGGAATGCTCCATATGGAAATTATCCAAGAGCGTCTTGAGCGAGAATATGATCTTGACCTCATTACCACTGCGCCCACTGTAATTTATGAAGTAGAAAAGAATAATGGTGAAGTGATCTACGTGGATAATCCCGATGGATTGCCGAAAGTGACCCTCATCAAAGAGATTCGTGAGCCGATTATTGAGGCGAATATCTTAACGCCACAAGAATTTATCGGCAATATTATGAAGCTCTGTATCGAAAAACGGGGCGTACAACTTGATATGGTCTATGCCGGTAATCAGGTACAGCTCCGTTATGAACTCCCCTTAAGTGAAGTGGTACTCGATTTCTTTGACCGTCTAAAATCGGTCTCTCGTGGCTACGCATCATTTGATTACAAATTTATCCGTTTCCAAGCCTCTGATCTTGTGAAGGTGGATGTTTTAATTAATGGCGAACGCGTCGATGCCTTGTCTCTCATTACCCATAAAGATAATGCGCAATACCAAGGTCGTAAACTTGTTGAAAAGATGAAAGAATTGATTCCAAGACAACAATTTGAGATTGCGATTCAGGCGGCTATTGGGGCGAATATTATCGCAAGAACCAACGTTCGTGCACTTCGTAAAGATGTAACAGCAAAATGTTACGGTGGTGATGTAAGCCGGAAGCGGAAGCTCCTTGAGAAACAGAAAGAGGGTAAAAAACGGATGAAACAGGTGGGTAGCGTAGAGATTCCACAAGAAGCTTTCTTAGCAGTTCTTAAAGTGAACGAAGAGTAATCGAAGAGCACCATTGAAACAGCCATTGAAAAGCCATTTAAAAGAGTAATAAACTATGTCGATATTTGCCAATTTTACCCATTATCTCTCAGTCTTAATTATCCTCGCGATTCCTGTGACGGGGTTAATTTGGTTAATAGATGCCCTTGTCTATAAGCAAAAACGGAAACCGGGTAAGAAAGAGCCTTGGTTTGTGGATTGGGCAAAGTTTCTCTTCCCGGTTGTGCTCTTTGTCGGCGTACTACGCTCTTTTATTATCGAGCCTTATGTCATTCCCTCCGGTTCAATGCAACCGACCCTCTATGCTGGCGATATGATTGTAGCTGATAAATGGTCTTATGGTGTGAGAATGCCGATTACCAATCAACGCCTCTTCTCTAAACCCGGTGAAGGTATTGAACGGGGTGATGTGGCGATCTTTAAATACCCACAAGATGAAAAAATTAACTATATTAAGAGAGTTGTCGGCATACCGGGCGATGTGATTGATTATCAAAACAAACAACTCACTATCAATGGTCAACCCCTTGAATATAGTGTTGTCGGTGCAGCACGTGCGCCTGAAGAGGAAGATCTGATTGTGACCGAAATGATGCCGATTGGAACGGTTGATCAGCCTGAAACCGGTGAATATAAAACACATCAAATTCAGACTTCTCGAATGATTACCCAAGCAGATAGAGGTCTAGGCCTACATCAACGATTCCCTTTCACCATTCCTGAAGGAAAATTCCTAATGATGGGTGATAACCGGGATAATAGCTTTGATGGCCGCTTCTGGGGCTTAGTGGATGATGAAAAAATCCTCGGCAAAGCTCGCTTTATCTGGATGAATTATAACTGTGTCACCTCTTTTGAAGACTGTGATCACATCTTTACCACAATTGAATAATATGCAACGACTTGAGCAGAAATTAAATTACACTTTTATGGACAAACGGCTACTAAAACGCGCCTTTGTTCATCGATCTTACTCACAAGATAATAACGAACGCCTAGAATATTTAGGCGATGGTTGTTTGAACTTTATTATCGCTGAAGCGCTCTACCATAAGTTGCCGAAAGCCAATGAAGGGGAACTGAGCCAATTGCGGGCGCATCTTGTCAAAGAAGATACCCTTGCCGAAATTGCGCTACAACTTGAACTCAATAAATTTCTGATCTTAAGTGTGGGGGAGAAGAATAATGAGGGGGAATATCGCCCGAGTATTCTCTCCGATTGCTTAGAAGCCCTCTTTGGTGCGCTCTTTTTAGATTCTGATTTTGAGACCACACGATTAGTGATTCTCTCGCTCTATGAACCTTACTTTCAAAATATTATTGAGAAAGCGAAGAAAGATCTGAGCGATATCTTTAAGAGCCCGAAAAGCCGGCTTCAAGAGAAACTACAAGCCCTTAATCGTGAAATCCCCACCTATGATGTAATTGAGATCACCGGTAGAGATCACGAGAAAGTCTTTAAAGTACTCTGTACTTTTGAAAATTTACATACGATTGCCGAAGGCACCACCAAAAAACGTGCCGAACAACGCGCAGCTGAATTAATGCTGGAGAAAATATAAGATGACCAAAGCCGGATTTGCATCCATTATCGGACGCCCAAATGTAGGAAAATCCACCCTAATGAACCAAATTTTAGGGCAAAAAATTAGTATCACATCCAATAAACCCCAAACAACGCGCCACGCAATTACCGGGATTTATACGGATCAAGAGACCCAAATTATCTTCCTTGATACACCAGGGATTCATACCAATATGCAATCAGCGCTCAACCGTCAACTCAATAGAACGGCAATGAGCTCAATCAACACAGGCGATGTGATTATCTTTATCGTAGAAGCGCAGCGCTTTAATAAAGATGATGAGAAAGTACTCGCAAAACTTAAAGGGGTCGAAACGCCGGTCATACTTGTGATTAATAAGATTGACCGCGTAGAGAATAAAGAAGCGCTCTTCCCCTTTATTGCCGAGATGAGTGAAAAATTCCCCTTTGCAGAAATCGTACCGCTCTCAGCCAAGCAAGAGAAATCCGGACAACGATTAGTAGAAGTGATCGAAAAATACCTCACAGAGCAGCCTTTCCCTTATAGTGAAGATGAGATCACCACCGTTTCAAGTGCATTCTTAGCGGGCGAAGTTTTACGGGAAAAGCTCACAAGACGACTCAATCAAGAGCTACCTTATACGATTGCCGTTGAGATTGAAGAGTTTAAAATTGAAGGCAACCTCTATCGTATTCTAGCGGCTATCTCTGTCGAGAAAGAGAGCCAAAAAGGGATCGTCATTGGCAAAGGCGGTCAAGTGCTTAAAGAAGCAAGCACACAAGCCCGTATTGATTTAGAACGCATTTTCGATGCCAAAGTTTTTCTACGTGCCTTTGTGAAAGTACGAGAAGGTTGGTCAGATGATGAACGTGCGCTCAACGCACTAGGTTACAAAGATCTCACCTAAGCGATCAATAGATAATCATCAAGGTCTTCTTTTCAGAAGGCCTTTTCATTTAAGAAGCTCATTACCCTAGCTTTAATTTTCTTGCCATTGATTACACGCCTATAGCGAGACCTATTTGACCATTATGAATCGCTTACAATATCTCTTAAAACGCTATACCGACAATCAACACTACTCGCTCTATGGCGCACTCTGGATGATTCTCTCCGGCATTGCCTTTGCCGGCATTAATGTTGTTACACCGCTAATCGCTGAACATTTCATAATCAGTTCAAGTTGGATCGCTTTCTATCAATATCTCTTTGCCCTCCTTTTTATGGCGCCCTTTCTCTTCAAAAGAGGATTGAAGCAGATTTTAAAAACGCACCATTTTATGACCCACTTTTGGCGAATCTTAATGGCGGTCATTGGGATTCAATTTTGGGTTAAAGCACTCTCTCTACAATTCCCCATTGGCGAAGGGGTTGCACTTCTAATGACATCGCCGCTGTTTGCCAGTCTTGGGGCATTTTTACTTCTTAAAGAGCGTTTTACTTGGCCTCGCGTGATTGCCACGCTCCTTGGATTTGTCGGAGCCATTATTATCTTAGCGCCTAATCGACAACACTTTAATTGGGCGGCGATCTTCCCGATTCTAGCGGCATTCTTCTGGGCGATGCACGCGCTTTTAATGAAACATCTCTCCGATAAAGATCATCCATTAACAATGGTGAGTTATCTCTATATCTTGATGGTGCCCATTAATCTTCTAATTGCCCTTACCGATAATTTTAGCCATAACCCTGATCCCATATTTATTCCTGATTTAGCGCTTTTAGGGGCGTTATTACTGCTAGGATTACTCACCGCAATCGCCCAATATGCCGTTGCCAAAGCGTATGCGCACGCCGATGTCATCTTTATTCAGCCCTTTGATTATCTCAAATTACCGCTCAATACCTTCTTAGGTTGGATTGTCTTTGGTTGGGCTGTGACGACACAATTTTGGTTAGGGGCAGGATTGATGATTATTGCATTATTAGCCATTAGCTTCTTTGAGATGCCGCGATCTTCAACAAAATAGGCTATAAAAATAGGCTATAAAAATAGCTTTAAATGCCGGTGCATCGGCTGATCGAGGCAAGAAAGCTATTCTATCCGGCATCTTGCAAGTGTTGTTTAATAAGTTTTTATATTCTTTTGAACATCCGATGCTGACAGCTAAAAACCATTTTTCTTAAACCCAATTTACAATAATAGGCATCGATAAAAAATTCCCATAAATGAAAAACTTCTCTGAATGTAAATGATTATTACTTGAACTCATAACCGTACCTGTTCTACCCTAATAGCTCTTTCGGTTATTGCTCTATTCAAAAGGATTTTATTGTGCCCATTACGCTCTACTCATCACAAGATGCGATTCAAAAAATCAATCAGCTTAGTCAAGCAGGAACGCCTTTTCTCTTTATCATCAATTATAATTGCACTCAAAGTGCAGTGATTCCCTTAAGTGAGATCAATCCGCAAGAGATTGCTTATGATTTTCCTCATCACAGTAACCTACCTGAATTTGAAGCTAAACATCAATCCTTACTTGCGACGCTGCAAACACCCATTTGGCACGTCACACCGGTCACTAAAGCGGATTATCTCAAAGCCTTTACCCCGCTAATGAGCGCGCTACAACAAGGCTCAATCCAATTAGCGAATCTCACTTTCCCCGCACAGATTCGTTGTAATTTAACCTTTCCTGAGATCTTTCACCGCACCAATGCCAAATATCGTCTCTATTTCAAAGATCACTGTCTCTCGTTTTCTCCTGAAACATTTATCACTATTGATGAAGATGGCACGATCAAAACCAATCCGATGAAAGGGACGATTAATGCGCAATTGCCGAATGCTGAAAAGCAAATTATGGAAAATCCAAAAGAGATCGATGAACATCAAATTGTGGCCAAAGAAGGATTAGCAGATATTGCGCTTGTGGCAGACAATGCAACGATTACTCGCTATCGTTATATCGATCGTATTAGTCGGGGTAACGGGGAAATCCTACAAACAAGTACCGAGATTCAAGGTCAATTGCCAAGTGATTATCGTGAGAAGTTAGGGGATATTCTCTTTCGCTTACTGCCGGCGGGCTCTATCACCGGCGCACCTAGAGCCAAAGCAACGGCACTGTTAAGTGAGATTGAAGCGTACGATCGGGGTTTTTATACCGGTATTGCCGGGATTTTTGATGGTAAAACACTCGACAGCACCGTCTTAATTCGTTACCTTGAACCTCAATCGCAAGCGATGACCACGACCCCTGAAGCGCAACAGTCGAATAACGCGCTTTTCCATTACACCTTTAAAAGTGGCGGTGGTATTACCGCACTCAGTGATGCTACAAGTGAATATGATGAACTTATCGAAAAAATCTACCTGCCGATTTCTTGAATCCATTAAGTTAGAAGATGGCTTCTTCTCTGCACTCTCTTATCATCAAGCGCGAATAGATGAAACAAGGCAACATTTCTATCCTGAAGCCCCCACTATCTCGCTACCACTTGCCTTGATGAAACAGGGTAAAATTCCGCCTAAAGGGCTCTATAAAGCGAGAGTGCTCTACAGTGAGAGTATTGAAGAGATCGAATTTGTGCCTTATAAGCCAAGAGAGGTTGCCACTTTAAAGCTGATCGAAGCAACGTGTGATTATGCTTTTAAATATGAGAAGCGCCCGGTACTCAATACGCTCTTTCAACAAAAAGGAAAATGTGATGATATTCTTATCACGCAAAATGGTTATCTTACCGATACTACCATTGCGAATATCGCACTATTGAAAGATGGCATTTGGTACACGCCGGAAAAACCGCTCTTAAAAGGGACAAAACGCGCAGCGCTTCTTCATCATCAGTTGATTACGGAAGCACAACTTCATCAGGATCAATTAGCAGAATTTGAAGCGATTCGACTCTTCAATGCAATGATTGAATTTGGGGAAATTGAGCTTCCTATTCGGCATATTATTCGTTAACTTTTTGTTAAATATTCGTTACATAGGAAGCGTCAGTGTAATAGCCTAGAATACGACGGTTTTATTACCCTGAACAATCACACGATCTTCAAGATGATAACGTAAGCCTCGGGAGAGCACGATTTTCTCGATGTCTTTCCCGCGGCGAACCATCTCTTTCACGCTATCGGCGTGCGATACCCGAATCACATCTTGCTCAATAATCGGGCCCGCATCGAGCTCTTCAGTCACATAATGGCAAGTAGCTCCGATCAATTTCACACCTCGAAGAGAGGCTTGATGATAGGGCTTAGCCCCAATAAAAGAGGGTAAAAAGCTATGGTGAATATTGATAATGCGATGACGATATTGCTCACATAAATTCGGGGGAATAATCTGCATATAACGGGCTAAAACAATCGTATCCGCTTTTGAGGCTTCAATCAGTTCATTCACTTGAGCAAAACTCGGCGCTTTATCCTTAGAATTGACCGGCACATAGTGATATGGAATTCCGTACCATTCCACAAGACTCTGAAGATCGGCATGATTAGAGATCACACCGACAATCTCACAATCAAGCTCTTCTGCATGCCATCTTGATAGAATATCCACTAGACAGTGCGCCTCTTTACTCGCCATTAACATCACTTTATGCTTTTTAGCCGTATCCACTAAACGCCAATCAAGCTGGTATTGCTCGGCAATCGGTGCAAATAGCGTAGCAAACTCAGCAGCCTTAAAGGGTAAGCTCTCCGCTTTAATCACATGCCGCATGAAAAACCGTCCAGTTTCAAGATCCGAATGATGATTTGCCTCCATAATCCAACCGCCATGAGATGCAATAAATTGGCTCACAGCGGCAACAATACCCACACCATCGGGGCACGACATCACTAAACGGTAAGTACTCATTTTTCCTCTCTCCTCTTCTAGGACAATTATGGTCAATCATTATTGATTACAAGATATCAATGCTAAGATCACGCATCTCTCGTTGCGCTGTTATGACTGATCTCTTATGCGCATCTTTTATTTCTTCGCTTTTACTTCTTTGCTTTTATTTCTTCGCTTTTACTTCTTAACTTTTACTTCCCCTCTATATATCTCAAAAAATGATCATCATTACAACTATTAGTGATATATAAATTTTCATAGATGAGATCAATGCTCAGCTTAATAATTAGGAAAACAAGCTAAATACATTGACTTATCGACTATTTCAGAATTTTACGAGGCGTAAATAACAGGTAATATTTTGAAATGATTGAAGCGTTATTTCCCCTTTTATAGACAAATTTATTGCAAAAATTCCCAATTTCTCCCGTACTACTTCGCTATTACCTGCTATAATCGCCGAGGATTCTCTTTTAGTGCACATTTTATAGGCATCATTGATATTCTCTTATTTCATATCAATCTCACGATTATAGATCATCGACAGTATTGATCTACCCTTTAAAATGTCTACTAAAAGCCCAATCTCGATATTCAGCAGATCGTTATCAACTTGAGTAATGATCACTCAACCATCCTCTTTACTTCGCATATAGGAGCTCATCTATGCAGGTTCTTCATAACGCCGTCGCGGGGCTACAAATTCTCTTTGTTGCTTTCGGTGCCATGGTGCTTGTCCCCCTTTTAACAGGTCTTAATCCCTCAATGGCACTACTCGGTGCCGGTATTGGCACCATTCTTTTCCAAGCCGTCACAGGTTGGAAAGTCCCTATCTTTTTAGGTTCCTCTTTTGCCTTTATCGCCCCTATTATCTTCTCCATCAGTACTTGGGGAATGGGCGCGACATTCTTTGGACTATTCGCCGCTGGGTTTATGTATTTTGTGTTTGCATTTGCCATCAAGCTCAAAGGGCTCGATAGCGTTCATAAACTCATTCCGCCTGTTGTGATCGGCCCTGTGATTATCGTCATCGGTCTCTCTGTTGCCGTAGTGGCTACGCAGATGGCGATGGGGAAATCCAATGGCGAACAAGTGATTGATTATAAGCTCTCTATTTTAGTATCGGCGATCACCTTTGCCACCACCGTGATTGTGACGATGTTTGGCAAACGTTTTTTACGCTTAGTCCCTATTTTATTAGGAATTGCCGTAGGCTATATCTTAGCGGCATGTTTAGGTTTAGTGGATTTTGCACCCGTTGCAGCAGCGCCTTGGTTCCAAGTTCCCCATTTTGTGAGCCCTGAAGTCAATTGGATGGCAGCACTCTTTATGTTACCCGTTGCTATTGCGCCAGCTATTGAGCATATCGGCGGCATTATGGCTATTGGGAAGGTTACGGGTAAGGATTACGCCACGAATCCTGGGCTTCATAGAACGCTCGCAGGGGATGGACTCGGAGTCTGTGTTGCTGGTCTCATTGGTGGTCCTCCTGTCACCACTTATGGTGAAGTCACTGGCGCGGTGATGATTACTAAAAATGATAAACCGCTGATTATGACCTATGCGGCAATCTTTGCGATTGTTATGGCATTCTTTGGAAAATTTAATGCTTTCTTGAACTCCATTCCGCTTCCTGTTATGGGCGGTATTATGATTCTTCTCTTTGGGACAATCGCTAGCCTTGGTTTAAAAGCCTTGATTGATGCTAAAGTAGATATCACGATTCCTCGTAATCTTGTGATCATTAGTGCAACACTCATTACCGGCGTGGGCGGTTATACCATTGAAATTGGTTCATTCCCATTTGCCGGCGTAGGCCTTGCTTCTGTACTTGCGATTGTACTTAATCTAATTCTGCCTCACCCTAAAACAGAGAAAGCAGAAGAGTTAGAAGCTGATCTCTAATCTCTTATCAGTAATATGAATAATGCATCTATCCTCGATAGGTGCATTTTTTCTGGGAATCGTTTATCCTCTTCTCTCAATATTTCTCTCAATATTTTCCCGATTCCACCATTTTAGATATAACGCTATTTAAGCAATTAATACCCTTTTATGAATCCTCAATTACCCTCTGATACCCTCTCGCTGGATCAATCTCTTCCTCAGGATGACACACTGCTTGCGCCCATTACTGCACAGCAGATTCGTTATTTTCAAGCACGGCTATTAGAGTGGTTTGAGCGTGAAGGTCGACACGATCTTCCTTGGAAACCTCAAGATTGCTTCTCCCTCAAGATTAATCTCTATCGTATTTGGATCTCTGAGATTATGTTGCAGCAGACACAAGTAGCAACGGTGATTCCCTATTTTGAACGCTTTATGACTGCATTCCCCACTCCGGAAGCCTTAGCCACTGCCAGCGAAGAAGCCGTACTTCATCATTGGCAAGGATTGGGCTATTACTCTCGGGCTCGTAATTTACATCAAGCGGCTAAAATGTTAGTGGAACAACATCAAGGGCTGATTCCGCCTGATTTTGAAGCCATTCGTAGCCTTAAAGGAATTGGTGATACCACCGCAAGCGCCATTTTAGCGCAAGGTTATAATCTCCCCTTTGCCATTTTAGATGGCAATGTTCGCCGAGTACTCGCCCGGATAACAGGTTTACAAGCGCCAAGAACAGAACAAGATAGACGATTAAAACCCATTAGCGATGCCTTTCTCTGCCGGCAAAATCCCGCAGATTATACTCAGGCCATTATGGATTTTGGTGCAACACTCTGTAAATTAAAGCCGGCCTGCGATCGATGTTTTTTAACCGATATCTGCCAAGCTTACTTACATAATGCCACGAATACTATTCCGGCAAAAGCCATTAAGAAGACGCGCCCTGTAGAATCAGTAGCGCTCTTGCTCTTTCACAATGCCAAAGGGGAGATTCTCCTTGAAAAACGGCCGGCGAATGGGATTTGGGGTAATCTCTATTCCCTTCCTGAAATAATCCTTCAAGGGCGTAACGCCAAGAGTCAATCAAGCGCTATTTTTCAGCTTGATGACAAAACGTATCAATTAACCGACTTCCAAGACCGGAAACAAGCCGCCGCTTTCCAACATCAATTTACGCACTATACCTTAGAAGCCACGCTTTTTACCGCCACCTTGCCGAAAGAGCTTCAACATAGGTTAGATGAAGCATCTACACATAATAAGGATGAACGCTATCAATGGGTTGCGATCAATCAACTAGCCCACAAACCGAAGCCACAGCCGATTGCCATATTATTTGATCAACTCTATCCTGAAAATGATCTTTTTACGCCTTAAATAATGGGAACCCCAAATTTTAATCTTGACCATTTTATCTTGTAAAATCACCCATTTCCTTCACTGATTTTCTTGCATCTAAAATTTGTAGTACAATAGCAAAGTCTTTCGGCATTTCAATACCTTCCCCACTTTCGATCAGAGACTTTAATGAATAGATATCTATTATCAAGATTACGCCATTCGCTATTCCTCGTTCGTAACTATCTTTTTGCGCTATTAATGATTCTTACATTAATAGTCACAATGACCGCTACTCGTGCCGCCGAATCGCACGAAGCACTGCCTATTATCTCGAAAACCTTCACCGCTTATCAGGCTGGGCAACAAAAAACTACTGAAACACCTTCAGAACATTCTTCCCAAGAAGCCCCTGTAGAGATTTCCTTAGAGATTCCGCCATTGACGTTACAATCTCAATCTATCACGGAAAATGGCGCTGCTGATAATTCTGCTATTAATAACGATACTCCTAGTGATACAGCGCCTAACAAAAACTTACCTAATCATAACTTATCTCAGAATCAGGATAAGGGGGGAAATCAACCTGATGTAGCTCAAAGCCCAATCGTTCTCTATTCACCGCTTGTATTCTCTTATTGGGAACAATTACAAGAAGCTCAGGTCGCCACTCCGAAACTCACAGCCCAAGAGATTGTGAATAATGAGTTTCTCCACGACACCATTACAGATCTCATTTCGCAACATGAAACCCCGATCAATGAGACTATTGAATTACTCTCTGCACCGCTGCAAACAACGGCAAGCACGAATACTGTAGAATCAACACCTGTTACTTCTGAAATCGCTGTAACTGATACTGCTATAACTGATACTACTATAACCGATACACCGATCGAGTTACTCTCAACCGCAACGCCTATTGCAACGACATCTAACGATTCCGAAAACAATGAGAATGGCAACCAGATGACGAGTGTTAATGTCACGACGACTTTTAATTCTCCTTATTTGACACTCATTTCTCGCACCACAGAAAAGAATGACGTGGCGGAGCTATCTACGCAAGCAATTATCCCTCAAGAGACGATACCGGCAGAAGAACCTCAAGTTGAATCTAGCTATCTACCACTGCATCAAGATGATCTAACCGATAAAGAGATTGCGAATGTATCTACTCATGTAGAAGTGATAAAACCACTCGACCAACCCGAGACCTCAAGTGAATCATTATTGACGGATATCGCACAGCAAGAGGAAGCTGATCCGATAGAATCTGATATTGCTGAAAT
The DNA here is from genome assembly GCF_003121845.1 of Ignatzschineria ureiclastica. Lineage (GTDB taxonomy): Bacteria > Pseudomonadota > Gammaproteobacteria > Cardiobacteriales > Wohlfahrtiimonadaceae > Ignatzschineria > Ignatzschineria ureiclastica. The sequence continues at coordinate 365,814 of NZ_QEWQ01000001.1, forward strand.
CACTGAGATTGCTGCTGTAACTGAGATTACACAAAATGACGAAAATCCTAGCCAAGAAGATTTCGTTAAAGATCCTTTCGTTAAAGACAATCAAGCAGATGACAATCCACTTGTAGAGGCAATAGAACCTGAGCTCTCTGATGAGACTATAGTGACTACAGAGGTTGATTTAGATGTAGATATAGATGTAGATGCAGATACAAATATAAATTCAAATGTAGATAATGTAACGGATCACACTGAAGAGCCGATCAATAATTACCTACTCTATGCACTCTTTCCTCACCATAAAAAAAGCGTGATCGAAGCCCCACTCTCTAAATCTTATAAAGAGAATCATGAGGCTAATGATAATCATGAAAGTGACTTATCGATCATGAAATTAGCAGATAAAATTGATCATTCATTGAGTTTTAATGAAGAGATGAATGAGGAGGAAATGGAAGGAACTATCGATGAAGATGCCGGCTTAGAAGCAGAATTAGCAGAAGGCTATTTTGATAGTTACCAAGATTATCAACAACACTACAAAACACTCGATGAGGATGAGGTGCTCTCCTTAGAATCTCAAGCTTATCCTTATGTGCAAGATCCCCAATTAGAAGAGGCATTAAGTTCTGCTGAATTTGAAGATCTCTCCATTAATCAGCAAATTGAACAACTGCTAACGACCGGAGATTACTACATATTAGCGGATGATGTTGTCAAAGGACGACAATACTATATTCAAGCTGTTCGCATTGGGGCAAAGGATAAAAACTCTCCGATTTATGCTAAAGCTTTAGTGAAGCTTGCTGATCTAGAAGAAAACCCTTACCTAGCCCGTTTTCAATATACCAATGCACTCGATATTTATGAAACCCATGTGGGTTTTGATATGGAGATTGCCGATATTCTCGTCAAATTAGTGTGGACCTTTGATGTCACCACTGAGCGAATTGTTATCTATGAACTTCTAACTAGCGCTAAGCAGATTCTCGAGAAATATAGCTATTCACCGCAATATACCATGGTACTTCGTAATCTTGCGATCTACTATGAAGCAGTCAATGATTTTGAAAATGCCGATGCCCATTATCAAGCCGCACTCGCGCTGGACCTTGAACACCTTACTACGAATGATATTCGTACGATTTTAGCGCTTGAGAATTACGCGGCATTTTATCTTAAGTTTCGGGAATATCAGAAAGCTGAGGAGATTCTCCTCTTTAAGCTCAAAGCACATGAAGAAGCAGAAACACCTGATTACTATAATTTAGGGCGGACGCAATCGATGTTAGGTTGGACTTATCTACAGCAAAAAAACTTAGATGATGCACTTCACTACTACAATGCAGCGCTTGGTAATATCAATTACAGTATTACTAAGAATCGCTTTATGCCCCATTACTATTCGCTACCTGCAATCTTTGATCTCATCTACTTCTTTAATGTCACAGAAGATCCTGATCGAGGGGTTCCTTACTTTGAAGTTGCTCAAGCCTTACTTGAGGGAGAAAATGAAGCGGCCATTTTAGATTATCTAAAAGAGACCCCCAAAGAGATGATCGACTTAGGTCGTATTGTCAATTATCCATGGGCGGCAACAGCAGAAGTTGAAGGGCTCATTACTATGATGCACTACATCGATGAGCAGTAATCTGCGACTTAACACGACTCAATTGAACACAGAAACTATAACAAGATAACTTAAAAGGGATTGGGAAACGATGGCAATCTACATTATGGGCGATATTCACGGCTGTTTCGAGGAGTTTGAAATGCTACTCGCGAAAGTGGCCTTTAATCATCAAACAGATCAGCTCTATCTTGTCGGAGATCTCATAAACCGTGGCCCTAAATCTCTTGAAGTGATGCAATATCTCCTCGCGCATCAAGACTCTATCCTGCCAGTTCTTGGTAATCATGATCTCTCTTACCTTGTCTATGTTGAAGGTAAAACTAAGCTACGCAAAGGGGATACCTATGATGTTGTTGCACAAAGTAATGAAGCAAAAGCTATCAAAGAATATCTACGACATCAACCTTTAATGCGAACAATCCCGGAACTCAATATCGCGATTGCCCATGCCGGTATTCCACCCTTTTGGTCTATTGATGAAGCGATGAAACTTAATCAAGAGGTGTCTGACCTACTTGCAACGGATAAGAAAAAGGCTTACAAAAAGCTCATTGCTGAGATGTTTGGCAATCATCCTGCGGCTTGGTCTCCGGCACTTGAAGGGCTAGACCGTGTTCGAGCGATTATCAACTATTTCACAAGAATGCGTTATCTCAATCTCGATCAATCCCTCGATTTTGATAATAAACGTGAAGAATATGATGCAACCCAAATGCTCCCTTGGTTTAAATTTAATCGAGCACTCGATCAAGATACCCAAATCATCTATGGCCATTGGGCTTCTCTAGGTATCCATCATGAAAATAATACCCATTGTCTTGACTCTGGCTGTGTATGGGAAGGAGAACTCACCATTGCACGAGTGGATCAAGGAGAGATGATACTTACTAGCGCATCAAGAGATAAAACTGAATAAGTAAAACCAAGCATTTTGTTAAAATTCGTTAAAGTCATCGGAATTTTTAATTAAATGACAGAAGACCATTTAATCAGCAATAAATGATACAAAATAAAATCCTTGTATCACTAAAGAGAGATAGAGACTCTCTTGATTTGGCCTTATCTTTTGCCTTTTAATGCAATTTACCCCATTTAAGGGTAAAATATGCCGTTACAATTACAATCATGAGAGGATAAGCCACGTTATGCAACCGATTCGGAATTTACTGCGAAAGACAACTTTTGCCACGAGTGCAAATGGCTTAAATCAACTGCCTGAAGATAGTATTGGTGAAATCGCCTTTGCCGGTCGTTCAAATGCCGGTAAATCGAGCGCGCTCAATCTCTTAACAGGTCAGAAGAACCTCGCAAGAACGAGTAAAACACCAGGACGAACACAGCTTATTAACTACTTCACCATTCAAGAAGGACTCTATTTAGTGGATCTTCCTGGTTATGGCTATGCGAAAGTTCCCCTTCCGATGCGGGAACATTGGCAGAAGATTCTTCAAGGTTATTTTGAAACACGCACCTCGTTAGATGGCCTTATTATGTTGATGGATTCACGTCATCCGCTTACAGACCTTGACCGGCAAATGCTTCATTGGTGTGAATTTCAAGAGTTACCTACCCATATTTTGCTCACTAAAGCCGATAAACTAAGCAAAAGTGAAGCAAATAATACCCTTTTTAAAGTGCGCAAATCGCTAGAAGCTGACTTTACGACACCGATTACCGTACAACTATTCTCATCCACCAAACCAGAGATTGGTCTTAATGAAGCATTAGACTATTTAGGAAGTTGGATATCACATCATGAAGAATAAACCATTTGAAGTGATTATCGCAGATATGGGGGCAACCTATTCTCGAGTCGCTCTACTCGATGAATACCAAGCCATTCGCCATGTTAAAACCTATGAATCAAACAAGTTTGATTCACCTTCGATGGTGATTAATGCGTATCTTGCAGAACAAGCATTGATGGTCCCCGATCTTGTGCTTATTGCCGTTGCTGCGCCAATTGATCAGGATCGACTCAATCTCACCAATATTCATTGGGATTTTAGTCAACAAGATGTTGCCCAGGATCTCAATACAAAAGTCGTTTTTCTCAATGATTTTGAAGCGCTCTCGATGGCACTTGATCATATCTCTGATAGCGATCTTCTGCCACTAACTACCAATAATCATCTTCCCTCTATGGCGTTAACGCCACAAGCTAAAATCGTCATTGGAACAGGTACAGGCTTTGGCACCGCCATGGCGCTCACGCTCAATGGCGAGACGAAATCTTTTCCTTCAGAAGGTGGGCATTCTCTCTATGCACCACAAGATCTACTTGAAGTTGCCATTATGCAACAATTAATGGATCAACTTGGTCGCCCGATAATTACCGAAGATATATTAGGCTGCAAAGAAGGAATTACTCGGCTGATCACGATTATGGCAGATCTTGAAGGGATAACACTGGATTTTGAACCTACGCCGGAAGCGCTTGTAATAGCTGCTTGTGACAAACAATCCCCTTTTGCCATTCAAGTACTCAATCGTTACTGTATGATGCTTGGCAATGCGGCGAGTAACCTTGTCCTCAATACAGGGGCTACAGGGGGTGTTTACATTGGCGGGGGATTTGCCCCACGATTTGGTGAGTTCTTACAACAATCAGATTTCTATGCCGCTTTTCTCAATAAAGCAAAAGTAGAATCCCTACTTGCAAATGTCCCCATTTACCTTATTACACACCCTTACGCCACGTTGGTAGGCTTACAACATATTCTGCCAAGATATCTTTAGATTGGAGGTGTTTCATGCTGTCCCATATTCAAAATCACTATCATCAACTTCGTAAATCAGAAGCAAAAGTCGCCGATTGGGTGATGGCGCATCCTAATGAGACAGTTGATCTCTCTATTAGTGCGCTTGCAGAAAAAGCAGGCGTTTCAGAACCGACGATTATGCGCTTTTGCCATGCACTGAACTATGATGGTTTCCATATCTTCAAGCAGCTCTTGGCGCAAAGCTTAAATTCAGGGGTTCCCTTTGTTCATGGTAGCATCTCACCTCATGATTCTACGTCAAGTATCATCAACAAATTGATCGACCAATCGAGTGCTGCGCTTTTAAATATGAAGCAGTACCTTAAAGAAGAAGACCTTGATCAAGCCATTAGTCTGCTTGAACATGCTAATCAAGTAATGTGTATTGGTCATGGGGTTTCGGGCGTTGTGGCAAATGATATTCAACAGAAATTATTACGCGTCGGGATTCCTGTTTCTTCTTATAACGATCATCATGTACATAGTCTCGCAGCTAGTCTACTAACCTCGAAAGATGTGCTGATTGCTGTCTCTCATACCGGTAAGAGCCAAGATATTATCCATTCTGCCGACATCGCACTCTCTAATGGAGCAAAAGTCATCGCCTTTGCGCCCAAAGGTTCGCCATTGAGTTTCCATGCCACGGTTGTGCTAGAGTCAGGAACACAAGAAGATACCTCAGAATATATGCCGATGATTTCACGTCTTGCTGATTTGGCAATTGTCGATATTCTCTTAGTGACGCTTGCCCTCAAAAAAGGACCTGAATTCCGTATCGCCATGGAAAATGCGCTCAAGATTATTGACTCAAAACGCATGAAATAACGTAATCATACAATGAAAAGCCACTATCAATGTGCACAAAGTACTGAATACTCTTCATCTGTTAAGCCTTTCTGTTTAACATTATTGACATCCCACTTATCATTCGAATAACAATCTCTACAGATATGCAGCCAATGCTACAACAAGACATGACAATCGCCACACCTCGTTATAAATATGCGCTCCTTGTTGAGTATGATGGTCGAGATTTTAAAGGTTGGCAAAAGCAACTAAATCCGCCTGTACGATCTGTGGAAGCAGTGCTTGAACGTGCGATTAGTTTTATCGCCAATGAAGAGATCAAAATCATCTGTGCCGGTCGTACAGATGCCGGCGTTCATGGCCTTAATCAAGTCATCCATTTTGAAACCAGTGCAAAACGCTCTGAACGCGCCTGGCTACTCGGCGTTAATTCGAATCTTCCTGATGATTGTGCTGTAAAGGGTATCGCAACAGCTCATGCTGATTTCCATGCCCGTTTTAGTGCGATTAGTCGCACTTATCGTTATCGAATTTATCATCATCCTCTACGAAGCCCGCTCGCTCGTTTTTATAGTCATTGGTGCTATCACCCTCTCGATCTTGAAGCGATGAATATCGGTAGCCATTATCTTATCGGAGAACACGATTTTTCCGCTTTCCGCTCTACCGATTGTCAAGCTCATACCACGATTCGTACCATTGAATATATTCAATTTTGTAAAAAGGATGGCTATATTGAGATGGAAATCAAGGCCAATGCCTTTTTACATAATATGGTGCGTAATATTGTCGGGACGCTACTCGAAGTTGGACTCGGCAAAGAATCGCCGGAATATGTGAAACACGTTTTAGAGAGTTTAGATCGCACAGAAGGGGGAATTACTGCACCACCGCAAGGGCTCTATCTCTATGATGTTGAATATCCCGAAGCGATTAAACCTCAATTTAAAGATTATCAAAACTGCTTTCGGATATAAGAAGATCGTACAAATTAAACAACATATTACCAACAACACGACAATGATCAGCAAATAAGTATTGCATTAAAGAGATTCAAGCAAATACTTAATAAAATCGTGCAATTCCCTTACAATAGCCTATGGGTAATCATCCATTACCAGATATTCAGCTAGATGCTCAATAGGATGCATCAACGAATGCTCAACGGATACAATGAATAAAACGCATGTAGCGATGAAACAGATTTATATCACTCACTGAGTGTGAGTTTGTAATTCAAATAATTCAAATTTATATATTTATTAATGATGCGCCGACGTTAGGCGACTCAATAGAGGATTAGACATGACACAGAAGAAGGTTTTAACAGGTATTAGTACAACAGGCACGCCACATCTTGGGAACTACGCCGGCGCTATTCGCCCTGCAATTGAGCTAAGCAAAACCCATGATCAAGCCTTCTTCTTCCTAGCAGATCTTCATTCATTGATCAAATGCCAAGATCCTGAATTAGTCAATCGTTCCCGTCTAGAGATTGCGGCTACTTGGATGGCCCTTGGTCTTGATACGGACAAGGCGGTTTTCTATCGTCAATCGGATATTGAAGAGATTCCACAAATTACTTGGCTACTCAATTGTGTCACTGCAAAGGGGACAATGAATCGTGCTCACGCTTATAAAGCCGCCGTTGATGAGAATAATGCTGCCGGGAATGATCCTGATAAAGGGATCACAATGGGGCTCTTCTCTTACCCTGTGTTAATGGCCGCCGATATCCTCACCTTTAATGCAGATTTAGTCCCGGTCGGTAGCGATCAGCGTCAGCATGTAGAGATTGCTCGGGAAATTGCACAACGCTTTAACCATATCTACGGTCAAGAATTCTTTGTGATGCCTCAAGAAGTGATTGATGATGAGACAGCAATTCTTCCAGGACTCGATGGTCGGAAGATGAGTAAATCTTATAACAATACAATTCCACTCTTCTTACCTGAGAAACAGCTGCAAAAATCGATTAATCGCATCGTCACTAACTCTCTTGAACCAGGAGTTCCAAAAGATCCTGATGATGCGCATCTCTTTGAAATATATAAAGCTTTTGCAACGGAAGCTCAAACAGCTGAGTATCGTCAAGCATTCTTAGATGGGATTGGTTGGGGCGAGGCGAAAAAGATGCTCTTTAATCTGATTAATGATGAACTCAAAGACGCGCGTGAGAAATATTACGCGCTTATGGAAAATCCAAAACAGATTGAAGAAACACTACAACAGGGCGCAGAAAAAGCCCGTATTCCAGCTAGAGAAATGCTACGTAAGCTCAAAGATGCCGTAGGTTTGCGCAACTTCATCTAATTGATACAATTGAACAATTAATAAATCCTAGCAGGCAAACATTAGAAAACAAATAATAAAACACAGGTAACGATCACACAGAGATTGTTACTTGTAATTTATTCTTTGTTCTTAAATGATTGTGATTCATTATTTGCTGTTGATTGTTGATCGTTGATTAATTTAATAAACCATAAGTGTCGGGAGATTTGAATATATGAGTGAGACGGATAGCACTATTCTCTTTAAAGGTGAGCAATTACAGCTGCCTTTAGATCTCTTTATTCCGCCCGATGCCTTTGAAATTTGGTTAGAAGAGTTTGAAGGGCCGCTTGATCTCCTCTTGCATCTCATTCGTAAAAATAACTTCGATATTCTCGATATTCCCATTCGCGAAATTACAACGCAATATATGGCGTATATTACTCATCTTGAGGAAGAGCGCTTTGAATTGGCTTCTGAATATCTTGTAATGGCGGCTTGGCTTGCAGAGATTAAATCCCGCATTCTTCTGCCGATGCCAGAATCCGACAACCCGGATGAAGAGGAGCTTGATCCTCGCCAAGAACTTATTCGCCGGTTACAGATCTATGCTCAATATAAAGAGGTCGCTATTGCCCTCTCTAAAAGCCCTCTCTTCTATCGAGATACTTTTCCGATTGCACCAGGAACACCTGACATTAAGATCACACCTGAACCGCCTACGGTTGAATTATCACAACTTGTTGCCGCATTACAAAAACTCCTTGCGCGCGCGGCTCTACGAGAAAGACATCAGGTTGCTTCTGAAAAGATCTCTATTACAGATCGTATGGCGGAGATTATCACACACTTATCAGTCGAAAAACCGATAGCATTCTCTGACCTCTTTCATCCTCACGAAGGACGCTACGGCATTACCATCTCTTTCTTATCGCTCTTAGAGTTAGCGAAACAACAATCTATTATTATTGAGCAAAATGAGGCCTATGCTGAAATTATGATCTCATTAAAAGCAGCTTAAAAATTATTTCAGAAATAATTTCTGAAATAATTACTACCATTTTCCCCTAAATAAAAAATGGTTGCCTACAGTTATAACACCTAACCGGAGGGATGCATGAACGTTAAGATGCAACCTTCCTTTCTATATTCGATATTTTTAATCAATATGAGGTTTGTTATGACTATGTCTACTACAAAAATGATCACTAGAGCAATTACTAACGGCGTAAACCCTATCAAAACCGCATTAGTAAAATTTACAATTGGTGCACTAGCCCTCGGTTCCTTGACCCTGGGTACATTAACACTCGCAGCACCTATTAATATCAATACTGCAGATCTCCCTACCATTATGGAAAATCTAGTGGATGTTGGACCTGTCAAAGCCGGTGCAATTGTTGAGTATCGAGAGCAAAATGGCCCTTTTAAAGTCGCCGAAGATCTACTCTCTGTCAAAGGCATTGGTGCTAAAACATTAGAGAAAAATCGCAACAATCTCCTCTTTCTTGAGGTCGAAGAAGTAGCGATTCCTGTAGAAAACACAAAATAAAGTGATTTCACAATAGTGAATTAATAGAGGATTAACAGAGGATTAGTAAGAAACGGAATATTCAGTCATAAAGCTGTATTAAGTAACTATTATTACTGTCTATGTTTTCTCTTCCTCGCCCCTCTTGAATCGTGGCAAATAGGATCGTTCAAGTGCATCAGTGCCGAAGCAAAAATGCATCAAAAATTCCCCAAACAGCTTCTGAGCAGGGATTCTCACTTATTGAGTGTTTGATCACCTTACTGTTGATTGCTTTGATCGCCCTCTTTGCCACACCTTTGTATCACAATCTCAAAATCACGCTTCAAGCTGAAAAGCTACAATTCCTACTAACACAAGATCTGCAGTTAGCGAAAAGCCTTGCTTCTATAGAGCATCGCCCTATCTCCCTCTGTGGTACTGAAAATGGTCATCAGTGTGTGAGTCCACAAACAGAAGTCTGGCTCGGCTGGATTCTCTTTTATGATGATACTGCGAACTTTATGCCCACATCTGATACGATTATTCACTCCGTCAATCCTGATGAACTTACACCTCATTTTATCCTTAAAAGTACAGTGAATATTGCCGGTGGTATTAATATTGCCCCGAGAAGAGAGTACGCTTATGGTATGGGGAGATCGCTCCCAAATGGCCGAATCAAACTCTGTCCTCAATCCTCTAAGGCCTCAAACAATACCCCGAACTCTCTCCCTTCCACTCATCAAGATCTCGACATACATACAGAATGGATTATTAATGTTTATGGCTACTTTCGCATGAGTAAAGAAAAAGGACGCTGTTAAACGTCCCTTTGTATTTATGCTATGCTTGCTCTACAGAGAGTCAGCACTTATCGCACGATTATCATAATCTTACACTCTGATTACGAGGCGCGATGTTTGCCATTATAGAAATCGCTATTAACATACCAGTGGTATAGACGACGAAGCGCAACCATAAGCACTGCACAAACAGGAAGTGCTAAAAGGATTCCTACAAAACCAAATAGGCTTCCGCCTACCATCAAAGCAAATACCACAGCAATCGGATGCATGCCTAATTTATCCCCAATCAAAACAGGAGTTAAGACAAAGCTTTCCATTAATTGACCAATACCAAAGACTATACCGACTAGGATCAAATGCGTTAAAGTCCCATATTGGAACCAAGCAACTAATAAACCCATAATCACACCGGAAGTTGCGCCAAAATAAGGAATAAAACTAATTAAGCCAGCGATCAAACCTATGACTAAACTATATTCCACACCAATTAAGCTCAACCCTATACCATAGATACAAGCTAAACAGAACATAACGGTTAATTGTCCACGCAAGAAACTGCTGAGCATAAAGTTAGCTTCATGCAGAAAATCCATCGTTTGAGGGAATATTGAACGTGGAATTAAGGTCTCCATCTTCTCAGTGATGGTCATCCAATCGCGCATTAGATAGAAAGTAATCATCGGGATCAAGACTAAACTTGCAATAAATCCTACAAGACTCAAGATCAAGCCACTAATAGAGGGGGCTAATCTCGAAGTAATCTCGCCTAGAATATTCAATGATTTACTTAAGGCACGCTGTATAGATGCTTTATTCATCTCAAGGCTTTCAAGTGAGAGATAATGTTCTAAGCGCGGAAAAATATTGTCTTGAAGCCAGAGATAGTAAGTCGGAATCTTATCTAAAAAGACTAAAATCTGATTAATAATTTGTGGAATAACGACCAGTAAAATGAGCAATAGCAATAGAAATAATCCAACAAATACTATACTCACCGCCCAAACCCTAGAAATTCGCTTCGATTCAATTTTTAAAACCAACGGATTTCCTAAATAGGCTAAACCAAAAGCCACTAGAAAAGGGATTAAAACCGAAGAGAGCCGATGAATAAGATAGACGGTTAGAATAATTCCCAACCAAAAAAAGATTAATCGGTTAACGCGATCAAATAACATGTAAACTCCTAATGGGGCTTATAAGATTGATAAAGTAAAAGTGATATAGACTGCCATTTATCTCAAAGATCACTCTCTGTAAGTCATTCTCTTTAAGTCACTCTCTTTAAAGATAAACTTCAACTATATTTCTCTCTATAAATACACTCTTAAAATCGGCTATGAGCAATAAAAGATAGATCTCTAACGAGATCAAATTCACTTAATCATAGCAAGCATTGCATTATTGTACGCAAAATCCTGTCTTTTATAATGTTTTTTCTAAAAAATTGCTGAACAGATCCATCCTATTGTAAGCAAATCGATGTAGGATCGATAGAGGAAAGATCTCGAGCAATAAGGTATAATCTTGTGTCTAAATCAATTCATCATACTACTCACTGTCCTCTTACAATCAAAGCTGAGAAATCATCTCTCCTTGTAACAATCGGACATTATTACAATATAAATAGAGATATATGGCCAATAGTACTGAAACAGATATCGAATTAGTAGATCAGCTTCTGCCACAAACACAGTGTGAGCAGTGTGAATATGAGGGTTGCTACGCTTATGCTAGCGCAATTATTACTGAAAATGCCCCCATTAATCGCTGTCCTCCCGGCGGTAAAGCAGTGATTCGTGCACTGAGTCAATTACTCAATCAACCGGAAATTCCGCTCGATACAACACTCGGCGAATATATACCGCCACAAGTCGTGCGAATTGAGGAAGATTACTGCATTGGTTGTATGAAATGTATTTTAGCTTGCCCGGTAGATGCCATCGTGGGGGCACGCCGGTTAATGCATACGGTTATTCGAGATGAATGTACCGGATGTGCGCTCTGTATCCCCCCTTGCCCGCTGAACTGTATTGTCATTGAACCGCTCAATGTCACTATTCCCGCGGATCAAATAGGGCTCACTGAATTTGAACAGCAACGTGCTGAACAATCACGCCGGCGTTTTAATGCCAAAAAAGCACGAGAAGCGGCTCGCAATAGTATTACCGACACACAGCCTCCGCAAGAGAAGAAGCTCGCCGAACCCGTATCTAAAAATAAGATGCTCGATCTGATTCAAATGGCGCGTAAAGAATTTAAAAAGAAAGGCTCCTAAAGCGTATTACAAACCATTTTTATGAATGGTAGGCTATAAAACAGAACCCATCAAAGATAGATCATATAATTTTAAATTGGATATCCTTATGACAGACGCTGAAAAAAAGTCATCGATGACTCAAAAAGTAACAACTGAAAACGGAGCTAGCCCAAAAACGAAAAGGTCTACTAAAAAAGCCTCTTCGACTAAAAGTGATTCTGCTAAAAAGTCTACCGCCAAGAAAACTATCGCTAAAAAACGGCCGGTTAAAAAATCCACAGCTCAAAAGCTTTATCAAAGATTGATGACAAAAGATGAAATTGAGGCCTTTTTCACTATCTTACAACGGGAAAATCCCCATCCAACGACTGAGCTTAATTATAGTTCTACTTTTGAATTACTCGTTGCTGTACTTCTATCAGCGCAATCTACTGATGTGGGTGTCAATAAAGCCACCGTTCATCTTTTTAAAGCTGCGAATAAGCCCGATACGATGTATGCCTTAGGGGAAGAGAAAATCCGAGACTATATCAAAACTTTAGGGCTCTATAATGGTAAGGCTGCAAATCTCTATCAAACCTGCCATATTTTAGCTACGCAATACAACAACGAAGTACCCGATACTCGAGAAGCCCTCGAAGCCCTTCCTGGCGTTGGGCGAAAAACAGCCAATGTTATTCTCAATACCGCATTTCGACAACCTACAATGGCAGTAGATACCCATATTTTCCGACTCTCAAATCGTACCGGTTTAGCGCCAGGAAAAGATGTCCTAGAAGTAGAACAAGAACTGCTAAAACGAATCCCGCAATCTTTTCTATTAGATGCCCATCATTGGCTGATTCTTCACGGTCGCTATACTTGTGTCGCCCGCAAACCTCGCTGTGGCGCTTGCGTGGTATATGACCAATGCCAATTTTTAGAAAAGACAGAATAGATTATTCTCTAAAAGTATTTATAGTAATGTCGGTTCAAAATAAGCTTATTTAAATGCCGGCGAATCGGCTGTAATAAGTAAGGAAGCCATTCTATCCGGCATATTGCAAGTGTTGTTTAAAATCAGTTTTCTTAAACCAAATTTACTATAAATATACTAATTGGCCGGCGCACAATTATGAGAAGAACGGGAACATTTTCCCCGGCAATGCGAAAAGCTATCTTATTTATTTTAAATAAAATATCTCTTACCGCGGGAGAGAATGCTTGCAATTCCAGCAAAACCCAGCACCCGCAGTTGAGATTAATAAAATATTGCCTAATTCACTAAGGATGCCATTAAAGCACCTACCGATAGACGTTGGCAAAATGGCGCATTGACGCTTGCCCAAATCGGTTGAAACTCTTCGCTTTCGCTACCAGACTCTAACTCATCAATGGTTGCGGCATGAATTAAAAAGAGTTGTTCAGGAAATGGTAATGTGGTTTTCTTTACTCGATTGAGCGCTTGTGCTCCTTGATTACTGAAACAGCGCCCCATAATCCCAGTCCAATGTGCTGTTAAGATCGTATCATATTCATTACCTGATAAGATCTTATCCGCTTCTACCTCTGTTAAGCCACTCTCCGGCGTTAACATAAAGGCTGTACCAATCCCAACACCATCAGCGCCTTGGATAATCAACGAAGCGAAAGAAGATTTATTATATACACCACCAGACACAATAAAAGGCTGCTCAAGCACTTGATTCGCTTGTGTCACTAATGTTGAAGCACTGAAACTATGCCGTTGAGGATCACCAACAAAAGTACCGCGCATTCCCCCTGATTCACTGCCTTGCAACAGGTGAATATCTACCTCTTTCTCTTCCCAAAGCAATGCTTCAACCATATGTGTTGAATGCCCCATAATCTTAATGCCGGCATCTTTGAGGAGCGCAATATTGGTTTCATCAGGAATACCAAAAGAGAAACTTACCACAGCCACTTCCATCTCAATCAAAATATCGATGAGATCCTCAATCGGAGATAGCTCCCAAGCCTCAGTATTGAGCGCATCCACTTCAAGTTGCGCCGCACCCGCAAAACCTTCAATCGCTTTTATCGCCGCTTGATAACGAGATTCGGCAAGCTCATGCTTATTCGCGATCAGCAGATTCACGCCAAAAGGCTTTTCCGTTAATGCCCTCACTGCTTCAATCTCATGTTGTAGGGCTTCCGGTGTTAGCAATCCACCTGCAATCATCCCCAGCCCACCTTCATTTGAAATAGCGGCCACTAATTCTGTAGAATCCCCATGATAGAGCGGTACTTGCACAATAGGATACTCAATACCGAGTAATTGGGGTAATTTTGCAGGTTTTTTAATAGTCATTACAGCTCCAAATTAAATAGTTGAACTACATTCTCTGTGGTTATCTTAGCAAGATCTTCAAGTGTGAGCGATCTTTGTTGCGCAATTGATTGGGCAATTTGATAGAGATCTTCAGGATAATGCATCTCTCCTTTTGTGCGGTAAGCCCCTACTTGATAAGGACCATCGGTTTCAAGTAGTAATCGAGAAAGCGGGATCTGCAATAAATTTTGCTGCATCCGTTTCGCTCGATGATAGGTAACCGCACCACCCATTCCAATATAATACCCTAAATCCATAATCTGCTCGAGCTGTTGTAAGCTCCCATTAAAGCTATGGAATACCCCTCTCACTGTGGGATAATGCCGAAGAATCTTTAATACCTGATCTACGGCCTTATAAGAGTGAATGATTAACGGAAGATTCAATGATTGTGCCAGCTCAACTTGTGCTTCAAAAACCATCAATTGCCTAGCCTTTTGAGTAATAAGCTCGTCCGTTGAAAAGTCAAGCCCACACTCACCAATCGCAATCGCTTGATGTTGAAGCAACGCGTCCGCCAATACTGCCTGCCAGCCATCAGAGATACTCGTCACATACCAAGGATGCACTCCAAAACCATTGTCTATCCCTTGATAGGCCGTCTTAAGCGATACTTGCGCCTCAATATCCGCAAGCCCCGTTCCTGGCACAATCCAACCGCTAATGCCTAACGATCGTGCTTTTGAGAGAATGTCTAATAAATTTTTATATAGCAGAGAATTGAGATGAATATGGGAATCTATCAATTGCAAAAATAAGATCCTTCTAATGAGTCCCATTGTGAAATAACATAATTTCACAATTTTAGATTAATAGCATTAATGAATTATCTTAATACCTTTGAATCTAGATTAATGTACTTTAGGTTGATCCTTTAGATGAAAATAGAGCATCAAAGCACCTACTCGGACAAATTCAACGAGCTCTTCTACTGCTAAACGATCCTCTTCTGAGGCGAGATCACCCATCACACTTTCAACATCTAAAGATGAAAATTCAATCACATAACGAATAAAATCCCGACCATCCTCATCAAGCCCTTTGTAGAGTTCACTTGAGAGACCAAAGCCATAACTAAAACCATAGCACCAACTGATAAAGCCTTCGATACGCTCTTTAAGATGATCCTCTTCAGCGATCAAAAGCCGCAGATTAAACTCCGTTGAATCCATCTCAGCAACAGTCTTTTCATAGAGAATTTTAAGAATCTCTTCATTAAGAGGTTGATTACCCTCTTGAATACGATGAAGCTCTTGCATCCAATCTTGGAAATGATCAAATGAAGTTCCACATAAAAGCGCCACTAAAATACCCTGAGCTTCAGCTAAATTGAGCCCTTCAAATTGTGACTGTAAGAGATCATAAGTGATCGCGGGTGCTTCTTGCATTCTTTACTCCCAAATTCAATAGTGTCAATCAATAGTATTAAAACGTTCTATTATAGCGATATAGCCCTTAATAGACTATCGGTAAACAGAAGAAATTCACGCTAAAATTTACCCATAAATTACTCATGAAAAAAGGCTTTAGTACAAATGCACTAAAACCTTCTAAATTTTGGATAAGAATGAAAAAAACTTACTTATTTACAGACTCACGTAATCCTTTACCTGCTTTAAATGCTGGAACACGTGACGCTTTGATTTGAATAGTTTTTTCAGGGTTACGTGGGTCACGACCAACACGAGCTGCACGATCGCGCACAGTGAAAGTACCGAAACCAATTAAAGTGACGCTGTCGCCTTTTGCAAGCGCTTCAGTAATTGTTTCCATTACTGCTTCAACTGCTTTCGCAGAAGCTACTTTCGTCATTTCCGTTTTTTCTGCTACTGCAGCAATCAATTCAGTTTTGTTCATAAAATTTTTCCTACTTTTTAATAAAACATGTGATTTGCACCGATTTTTAGTGCTTATGTCTAATCAAACTAACAAAATTTGTTAATTCTGTATAGTTTTATACGTCCGTATAGCCAGCAAGTCAAGTATTTCAATGTGTTTTCGCACTATTTTTGATCTTATCTTGATCTTCATTCACTAAGCTAAAGCTACTAAAACGCTCCCAGCTATCCGCTCTTGTAAGTGATTGAGTCAAGGCATAATCCACGACTTCATCAAATATTTTCACAGGAATTATCTCTAATGCTGTTAAAACATTATCAGGTACATCTTCTAAATCTTTTAAATTCTCTTCTGGGATTAATACCGTTCTAATTCCGGCGCGTTCTGCCGCAATCAGTTTCTCTTTTAATCCACCGATAATCAAAACGTGACCGCGAAGTGTGATTTCACCCGTCATGGCAATATCTGAACGGATTGGCACCCCTAAAAGCGCTGAGAGAATCGCCAATGTAATCGCTGCCCCTGCGCTTGGACCATCTTTCGGTACCGCTCCTTCCGGTGCATGAACATGGATATCCCATTTCTTATAGAAGTCTTCTGGTAAACCATAGAGATTGCTACGCGCACGAATGACTGTTAGCGCAGTTCTCACAGACTCTTTCATGACATCGCCAAGGCTACCCGTTGCGATGAGTTCACCTTTACCCGGCACTAATTGCACTTCAATCCCTAAGAGATCACCGCCCACTTGTGTCCAAGCAAGACCATTCACATAACCAATTTCATGGGCATCTTCCTTAATACCATGACGATATTTCGTTGCACCCAGATAATGTTTAATCCGCTCAGGCGTAACCACTTCCCCTTGCCGATTTTTATCTTTGGCAAGCAGACGCTCTTTAATAAATTTCCGGCAAATCGTATTTAACTCTCGATTTAAATTCCGAACACCCGCTTCTTTTGTGTAGTGATTAATCAAAAAGAGTAGCCCTTCATCTGTAAAGCGAATCTCTTCTTTTGAGAGCTTATTCTCTTTATAGCACTCCGGTACAAGATGCTCTTTAGCAATCGCTAACTTTTCAAGCTCGGTATAACTTGAGAGCTCAATAATGTCCATTCGATCTCGAAGTGGGCCGGGAATATTGTAGCTATTCGCTGTGGCAATAAACATCACTTCAGAGAGATCGATATCCACATCGAGATAATGATCATTGAAGTTACTATTTTGCTCTGGATCAAGCACCTCTAATAATGCATCTGCAGGATCGCCTTTATGGGTACTCCCTGTTTTATCAAGCTCATCGAGTAGAATCAGTGGATTTTTCGTCTTCGCTTTTGTTAAAAGCTGGACTAATTTCCCCGGCATTGCGCCAATATAAGTCCGGCGATGACCACGAATTTCCGCTTCATCATTCACACCGCCTAAACTCATACGCATAAATTCTCGCCCCGTCGCTTCGGCAATCGAACGCGCAAGCGATGTTTTACCCACGCCCGGAGGCCCGATAAAGCAGAGGATATCCCCTTTTTTACTTTTGGTATGACTGATCACTGCTAAATGATCGAGAATATGATCTTTTACTTTCGTTAAGCCGGAATGATCTTTATCTAAAGTCTTCTTCGCCGTTGCTAAACCATAACGTAAGCGAGAACGCTCATTCCAAGGCATTTTGAGTAACCAATCGATATAAGTGCGAGACACTGTGCCTTCTGCAGACATTGTCGGCATCGATTTCAAACGTTTTACTTCATTTAAGGCTTTCTCTTCCGCATCAAGGGGCATCTTCGCCGCTCGAATCTTCTCTTCAAGCTCTTCTAACTCAGAAAGCCCAGAATCACTCAATTCATCAAGCTCTTTATTGATCGCTTTGATCTGCTCATTGAGATAATATTCCCGCTGATTTTTGCTAATTTGCGTCTGCACCAAACCGTGAATACGGCGCTGAAGATCGATAATATTGAGCTCAACCGTTAAACTATGAATCAACGCATCCGCTGCGCCACCGAGCTCATCTTCTGCTAAAATCGCCTGTTTTTTCTCCACACTCATCGGAATTTCTGTGGCAAGCTTCATTACAAGCGGATAGAGCGTCCGATCTTCTAGTAACAATTCCGGTGTTAATTGTTTAATCTGCGCATTTTCTAACAGTTTTTTGACCAATTTTTCAAAGGTTAAGACATAAACCTCTTTCTCTGCTAAGGAGAGATGATCTTCAAAAGGTGCAAGTTCATACTGCCCCATCACAAAATCATAAACATAACCTTCACTATTTTCATATACAAGCGCTTTAGTGGATTTTAGTTTAACGCGCTCAATCGCTTCTACAGATACTTGATACGAGCCCCCTTTTGAAAGCTTACTCGATACAACGCGCACCACAACACCGGTGTGATAGACTGAATCCATTGTGATCGATTCATCATCAGGATCTTTTAAACTCATTAAGAGCACCCGATGATCGACTTCAACCGCCATCTCTAAAGCACCGATAGAGAGCGGCCGCCCCACTAATAATGGCGTTTTAGTTCCCGGAAATACCACTAAATCCCGCAGTGCAAGAATGGGTAGTTCCGCATATTGATTCTTTTTTTGAGACATCTCTGTTTTATCTCCGATCTTTTATAATTTTATAGGGCGTTTGTTATTGACTCTTAAGATCTTAACACCTAACAGCCTTTGATAGAAGTTATGCTATAGTAGCCTTTTAACATTCGCTTTTATATTTCCTATCTCATTTTTTACAATATTTCTTTCAATATCTTATAGATAATCGAGTTTAATATGGTGTCAGATCCAATCAATTTCAAGATTTCTACCCACTATTCTCCCGCCGGGGATCAACCTAAAGCGATTGAAGCTTTAACTGAGGGACTAGAGGACGGGCTTGCCTATCAAACATTGCTTGGTGTAACAGGTTCCGGCAAGACCTTTACTATGGCCAATGTGATTCAAAACACTCAAAGGCCTGCGATTATTCTTGCACCCAATAAAACGCTAGCAGCACAGCTCTATGGCGAAATGAAAGAATTTTTCCCCAATAATGCCGTAGAGTATTTCGTCTCCTATTATGATTATTATCAGCCTGAAGCTTATGTGCCGGCCTCCGATACCTTTATTGAAAAGGATGCCTCAGTCAATGATCATATCGAACAGATGCGGCTCTCCGCCACTAAAGCGATCTTAGAGCGTCCTGACACCATTATTGTCGCCACCGTTTCTGCAATTTATGGACTCGGAGACAAGGATCACTATATGAGTATGATCCTTCACGTCACAAAAGGAGAAAGAATCGATCAGAGGGTGATTATCCAACGTTTAGTGGAATTGCAATATACACGTAATGATACCGTCCTTGAGCGCGGAAACTTTCGGGTTCGCGGGGAAATTATCGATATCTTCCCGGCAGAGAGTGAACGAGATGCAGTGAGAATTGAGCTCTTTGATGATGAAATTGAGAATCTCTCCTACTTTGATCCGCTCACAGGTCACGTCTCACGTTCTGTAACTCGCTTAACTGTCTATCCTTCAAGCCACTATGTGACTCCAAAAGATCGACTCTTAACCGCGGTTGATGAGATCAAAGTAGAATTAAGTGAGCGCCTAGAAGAGCTTCGTGCCGACAATAAATTATTAGAAGCACAGCGAATCGAACAGCGCACTAAATTTGATATCGAGATGATGATTGAGTTAGGTTACTGCCAAGGAATTGAGAACTACTCGCGCTATCTCTCCGGTCGTAACCCCGGAGAACCGCCACCTACGCTCTTTGATTATCTACCCGAGAATGCCATTTTATTTGTGGATGAATCTCACGTCTCCATTCCGCAAGTCGGTGCAATGTATAAAGGGGATCGCTCCCGTAAAGAGACCCTTGTCAATTATGGATTTAGACTGCCCTCTGCCCTTGATAACCGTCCGTTACGCTTTGAAGAATTTGAAGCATTAATGCCACAAACGATTTTTGTGTCGGCCACACCAAGTACTTATGAAGCGGAACACGCGGATCAAGTGGTCGAACAAGTGGTTCGCCCAACCGGCTTACTCGATCCTATTGTTGAAGTTCGCCCGGCAGATACCCAAATTGATGATCTCTTCTCTGAAATTGCCCTAAGAACGGAAAAAGGGGAACGAGTATTAGTGACCACTTTAACCAAAAAAATGTCCGAAGATCTCACTGAATTTCTCACGGAACATCAGGTCAAAGTGCGCTATCTCCATTCTGATATTGATACTGTTGAGCGAATGGAAATTATTCGAGATCTACGTTTAGGCGTTTTTGATGTCTTAGTTGGGATTAACCTTTTACGTGAGGGATTAGATATTCCCGAAGTCTCCTTAGTGGCGATTTTAGATGCAGATAAAGAGGGTTTTCTACGCTCAGAGCGCTCATTAATCCAAACCATCGGCCGAGCAGCTCGAAATGCCGAGGGAAAAGCGATTCTCTACGGGAATAAGATCACCAAAGCGATGCGCTACGCCATTGATGAAACAGAGCGCCGGCGCAAGCTTCAAGAGGAATTTAATACTACGCATAACATCACGCCACAAACCATTCGTAAAGCGGTTCAAGATGTGATGTACGATGCCCGAGATAGCACTCCTAAACAGGAATATCTCAAAGAATATCGGGGTAAATTAATTGTCGATGAAAAAGCGATTAAGCAAGAAGAAGCCTTCAGAGCAAATCCGAAATTATTGGCAAAACACTTACGACAATTAGAGAAAGCAATGCTCAATCACGCGCAAAACCTTGAATTTGAGGAAGCCGCGCGAGTTCGAGATGAGATCGAAGATCTTAAACGTCATCTACTTGAACTCTCATAATCAATGATGCTCCTCAAGCGATCATTAAATAGATCGTTGCAGTCATATAGAAAGATATCTAGATAGAAAGAATAGAGATACAAAAAATAGAATTTAAAATAGATACCCAAAACAGATAAGGATTTTCTATGCGTTATAAAATTGGTTTTATCGGCGGCGGGAATATGTCCCAAGCAATTCTCTCAGGTCTTACCGCCAAGGGTTCCCCTTATGAGCTCTATGTATGTGATCGTAATGAGAATAAACGTCATTTCTTTATGGAAACACTCGGCGTTCAGGCGACTCACGATTATCGAGAATTTATCGAAACAGTAGATGTGATTGTCTTAGCAATCAAACCACAAGGTTTTCCGGCGTTATTGGCGGAACTTAAACCGCTTATTAAGCCCCATCAACTGATTCTCTCTATCGCCGCTGGCATCCCGATTGAAGCGATTGCGCGGGGTTTAGGGCAAGCAGACAATCAAATTGCGATCGTCCGCGCAATGCCCAATACGCCATCTTCCATTGGCTTAGGTGCAACGGGGCTTTATGGGAATAGAGCAACGAATGATACACAAAAAGCCATTGTTTCAACGCTCTTTGAGAGCTGTGGCGTCATTACTTGGCTTCAATCTGAAGCATTGATTTCGGCGGTTGTAGCGGTGTCGGGCTCAAGTCCTGCTTACTTCTTCTACATTATGGATATTATGGCAAAAGTGGGCGAATCAATGGGATTAGATCCTGAAAGTAGTTTGATCTTAACCCAACAAGCAATGCTCGGCGCTGCTCGATATAGTCAAGAAGCAGGTATCCCTCTTGATACACTCAAGAAAAATGTTATGTCCCCTAAAGGCACCACAGAACAAGCCGTCTTTAGCCTTGAGAGAGATCATCTCGATGAGGTTTTACAACGTGCAATGCAAGCCGCTTACGATCGAGATCAAGTACTCTCAAAAGAGATTGGTGATACGATTGTCTAAGTTCTAAACCATTCTAAAGCTGATTCACCGCCGGGGCGAATGATCCCGCTCTTGCCACAATCCCGCGCCGGCAGTTTGGGCACTCGTCAATGCCGAAAGGTTCACAACACATTTAATTGCAGATGAAAAAAATTGATCCGGTTGAGAAGCTCTGTGCTTCTCACTTGCGAGCGCAGGATTTCTCTGGAATTGCAGATATTCCCTCCCGCCACGAATTAACCTTCATTGGAAATAACTCTAAAGATTAATCTCACCGCCGGGG
The DNA here is from genome assembly GCF_003121845.1 of Ignatzschineria ureiclastica. Taxonomy (GTDB): domain Bacteria; phylum Pseudomonadota; class Gammaproteobacteria; order Cardiobacteriales; family Wohlfahrtiimonadaceae; genus Ignatzschineria; species Ignatzschineria ureiclastica. Next base: position 388,074 of record NZ_QEWQ01000001.1, read on the forward strand.
CGAATGATCCCGTTCTTACCACAATCCCGCGCCGGCAGTTTGGGCACTCGTCAATGCCGAAAGGTTCACAACACATTTAATTGCAGATGAAAAAAATTGATCCGGTTGAGAAGCTCTATGCTTCTCACTTGCGGGCGCAAGATTTCTCTGGAATTGCAAGCATTCCCTCCCGCCACGAATTAGCCTTCACTAGAAATAACTCAAAAGATTAATCTCACCGCCGGGGCGAATGATCCCGCTCTTGCCACAATCCCGCGCCGGCAGTGGTATGCTTCAATATCGAGATAAAATCATTAGACAATCGTCTAAAATCAGAAAAGTTTTCAGGCTTTTAATGAGAATACCTTATAATTGTGAGTAATCAGTGCATTTCTCTAGCAGAGATGCTCCCTCTCTTTTAACTACGAGGTTCATAGGACAACGATGCTACAAAATATCTTTGAGTTTTTTATTGAGATCGCTTATAGCTTTGCGATGATCTTTATCCTGTTACGCTTCCTGTTGCAGTTAGCGAAAGCGAACTTTTATCATCCGATTGTGCAATCTATTGTGAAACTCACCAATCCCGTCATTCTCCCGATTCGCCGAATTACGCCCATTGTCGGTAGTGCCGATTGGTCTTGCTTAGTTGCTGTAGCGATTCTAACGATTGTGAAATATCTGCTTCTAATACTCATCGGTGCTGTATTACCGATTTCACCGCTCGTATTAGTGGGGGTGATTCTGCTAGAAGTGATCCGTAATATTATCTATATCTATCTCTTTGCTTATATTATTCAAGCAATCAGCAGTTGGATTGGTTCATCTCCTCGGCAGAATGTCTTTTTGAGCCTACTCAATCAATTAACAGACCCCATTAATCGCCGCTTTCCGGTAAAATTACAAGCGGGGATGATCGACTTTCGCCCGGCAGTGATTGTATTCCTGCTCTTTCTGGGGCTCAATACGGTCAATTACTTCTATGCACAATGGGTTTTCTTTACCTAAATAACCTTGCATAAAAATTATAAAATTAATTAACGCTCGATAATCCCTTGATGATGAAATAGTTCATCTACCCAAGGTTGATATCGAGCGTCTTTCATTATCTAGCCATTTTGATATAAAATAATGATTGAAAATCGGAAGTTAATTTATATTATTTTAATATTCAGTATAATAATGCTCTTCATTCATTTTCTGCCGATTCGTTTTCTCTTCTTAAGCATTGATGCAAACTTAAAGGATTTCTATGACTCTAAATGCTTCTCCCGAATACACTCCTGAAGAATTAGCGAAGCACGAGTACTTTATGCGTGAAGCATTTGCGGAAGCAAAAAAGGCAGAAAGCTTAGGGGAAGTTCCTATTGGCGCAGTGATTGTACTAAATGGCGAGATTATCGCCCGCGGTCACAATCGCTCAATCATCGATCACGATCCAACAGCTCACGCTGAGATTGTGGCCATCCGAGAAGCCTGCCAAGTAATGCAGAATTATCGTCTTCCCAATACGACACTCTATGTGACGCTTGAGCCTTGCACAATGTGCGCCGGAAGCTTTCTCCATAGTCGTATCACAACGGTCGTCTACGGTGCCGGCGATTCCCGTAATGGCGCACTAGGAACCCATCTTAATGTGAATGATTACCAAGCTTTTAATCACAAAATAGAGATTATTCCCCGAATTTTAGAGACCGAATGTCGCATCTTACTGCAAGACTTCTTTCGGGCTCGGCGCCAAAAAACAACGATAAAAAGCGAATAATATTCTGATAACAATGAATAGATTCCGCTATAGTCAATAAAACACCAAGAGGATAAATAATAATGACAACTATCAAAGATGCATACTTTAAACTCATTGAAGAGAAAGGATTTAATGTCGATCCTGTGCAGGTTTCAGTAGCGGAAGCCTATGACCGTTTAAAAACCAAAATTGCGCAGGACAAACCTGTGGCTAAAGAAGAGAAACGCTCCTTTATGCAAAAGCTCTTTAAGCCTTTTGGCGAGCCAGAAATGGAATATACCGATCCCCGAGGGCTCTATATCTACGGGCGTGTTGGGCGCGGAAAAACCTTTCTAATGGATCTCTTCTACAACAATATTGATGTACCCAAAATTCGGGAACATTATTACCATTTTATGCAAGACGTGCATAAAAAAATGCGAGAACATCAAGGGGCTGAAGATCCATTGAAATTAGTGGCCAAAGAGTTTGCCAAAGAGTGTAAAGTACTCTGTGTAGATGAATTTCACGTGATCGATATTACGGATGCGATGATTCTCTATCGACTGCTAGATGCGCTGCTCGCTGAGGGAATCTTCTTTATTACCACATCGAATAGAGCGCCTGATGAGCTCTATAAAAATGGCCTACAAAGACAACAATTTTTACCAGCCATTGAGATTATCAAGAACCGCCTTGAAGTAATTGTTCTCGATACCGAGCAAGATTATCGTATGCGTCATATCGAGAGTGCCGATGTCTGGTTTGTAGGCGACACTGAAGCACAAGAGACCCATTTTAGAAAACAGTTTGAAGAGATTGTCGGTACCACAAGTGAGCCTATTACACTCGATGTCAATGGTCATCCTTTTACGATGATCGAAATGGGCAATGATAGCGCTTGGTTTACCTTTGAAGAGGCTTGTAAAAAAGCCCGCTCTTCACAAGACTTCATCTATTTAGCCTCTATTTTTGAAACAGTCTTCTTTAGTGGTTTACCACAATTGACCCGCTTCTTAGAGAATGAAGCCCGGCGGTTTGTGATTATGATCGATGAATTTTATGACCAAGGCGTTAAAGTCGTCATCGGTTCAGATGTTCCTATGGAAAAACTCTATGAGCCAAAAGGGGAAAAAGCGCTCGATTTTGAATTTGACCGTACAATTAGCCGACTCATTGAGATGCAATCACAAGATTATCTCGATCAACCTAAGCGGGCAACGGGTAAGGCGTAGTTGTCGTTACGATCGTTGCAACCCTCGTTCAGTACATAATTTTAGAATAGGCTCTGCTTAAAAGCGCAATAAAAGGAATGATATGAGCTCTCATTCCTTTTTTGTTGCCATAATTTTCATTGAAATGATTTCGATCACTCTTATAATGCTTGATAAGGGGAATGATCGCTAGTCGTAAAACTAGCTGTGAATGATGCAAAATCCCATTCTCCAATAATAACAACCCTATCGTGTTACTTGAGCAGAAAAGAGAGACTATGACACAAGCCATTAGAGATCAACGGTCGGCAAATATGCAGGCTGATATAGAAGCATTTGTGACCGCGCTAAAAGCAACTGAATTTACCGGCGATATTGAATCGCAATATGGTCAACGTCTAGTCTCGGCAACCGATAACTCAATCTATCAAATAATGCCGGATTTGCTCCTCTTCCCTCGTAATAATGAAGATGTTGCCATTGTTCTCAAGCTTCTTAATGAACCACAATTTCAAGCACTCTCGCTCACAACTCGAGGCGGGGGCACCGGTACGAATGGGCAATCACTCAATCGTGGAATTATTCTAGATCTCTCTCGCCATCTCAATCAGATCCTCCATTTTGATGAAGAGAAGCGCCTCGTAACAGTACAAACCGGGGTTGTAAAAGATCAGCTTAATGCGTTTTTAAGACCATTGGGCTATTTTTTTGCGCCTGAACTCTCTACCTCCAATCGAGCCACTATCGGCGGAATGATCAATACAGATGCTTCCGGTCAAGGAAGCTGTGAGTATGGAAAGACAAGTCAACACGTCAGAGGATTACACGCTTATAGTATCGGCGGTGAGTTAATTACAACTGGTCCACATCAATCCTCGCCTAAAAGTGAAGCACTACAAGCGACACTATCAGCGCTTTTAATGCCTAAGCGGGCAGAAATTAAAGCTCACTTCCCTCCTTTAAACCGCTTTATTACCGGTTATGATCTTGATCATTTTACACAAGATCATAGCGATGATCATCATTATGGCAATTGTAATAGTAGCAGTAACCATTGCAGTAAGTTGAATCATATTCTCTGTGGTTCAGAGGGGACGCTCGCAGTGATTACTGAGGCAACACTCAATGTGCTCCCGATTCCTAAAGAGACAGCGCTAGTACTTATTAGTTATGATGACTTTATCAAAGCGTTAGAAGATGCGCCCTATCTGATGCAAGCGATTCCAAAGCCCACTTCCATTGAGGTGATCGATAATATCGTGATGGAGATTGCTAAAAATGATTTTATCTGGGCCACCACAGAGCAATATTTTACCGGAATTGATTATGGGAAACTCAAAGCGATTCAACTAGTGGAATTTAATGCCGATGATCAGGATGCCTTAACTGCAAAAGTGGATGCCTTTATGGCCTATATGGCTCAAACGGAAAACCCGCATCGCCTCTCTATTCGACCATTACAGGGGAAAAAAGCGGTCAATGAGATCTATGGACTACGTAAACGAGCCGTTGGGCTGCTAGGCGCAGTTCAAGGCAATCGCCGGCCGATTCCTTTTGTGGAAGATACCGCTGTTCCGCCTGAAAATCTTGCCCCTTTTATTACCGAGTTTCGCGCAATTCTCGATAAAGCGAATGTTCGCTATGGAATGTTTGGTCACGCCGATGCTGGTGTGATTCACGTGCGTCCGGCGCTTGATCTAAAATTAGCGGAAGATCGCCCTCTGATTCGGACTATTTCCGATCAAGTCTTTGCACTTTGTGTGCAGTATGGCGGTGCGCTTTGGGGTGAGCACGGAAAAGGGGTTCGTTCAGAATATGCACAATCTTTTTTTAGTGATCTCTATCCACTAATTCAACAAGTGAAAGCCACTTTTGATCCGCATAATCAGCTGAATCCCGGCAAAATTGCCTCACCTCATCAAGAAGCACTTTTAAAAATTGATGAAGTCCCTCTACGCGCCGATTTCAACCAACAAATTCATAGTCAATATTGGGCAGAAGCGGCTTATCAAACAACGCTCTACTGTAATGGCAATGGCGCTTGTTTCAATTATGATCTTGATGCAGCGATGTGCCCTAGTTATAAAGCCACTCGTGAGCGCATCTACTCCCCTAAAGGCCGAGCGGAATTGATTAAAGAGTGGTTACGACAACAGTCACACAATATTGAGAATCGCCCATTTGAAGCTGAAGTTTATCAATCGCTCTCACTCTGTTTGAGCTGTAAATCCTGCGCCGGAGAATGTCCTATTAAGGTGAATATTCCGGCAGCGAAATCGCAGTTTTTAGCGCAATATTATCAAAAACATCCTCGACCACTATATGAAAAACTGCTGATTAGTAGTGAAAAAATGGCCGTTACGAGCAATAAAGTTCGACCTATCTATAACTTTATAGCCGATAGCAAATGGGGACAAAAACTCTTTGCTAAAGCAGGATTAGTGGATTTACCAAAGCTAGAGAGAGCTGCGTATAAATCTGCCCACAAGCTATACACAGAGTTATCCACAGACAATATCCATTTATTAGCAGAGGTTGAACAGAAAGAGAATGCCGTTATCATCGTACCCGATTCTTTCTTTATGTTTTACGATGCCACTACGTTCAATGGTATTATCCAATTATTGAGTTATCTCGGCATTGAGGTCTTTATTGCGCCGTACCAACCTTCCGGCAAAGTGGCTCACGTTTATGGTGCGCTCAAACAATTTGAAGCCGAAGCAACGGCACAACATACGCTACTTGAAAAAATTGCCAGCTATGGAATTGCTTTAGTGGGCATCGAACCACCGATTACCCTTACCTACCGCGAAGAGTATCCTGCCATTGGTTTAAAAACGGTGCATGTAGCATTGATTCAAGAGTGGCTCAATCGTTATCTTGTACAGAAAGCAACCTCTAACCCTCTTCCGCAAATCGAACTTCAAGAGCAATTACAGCTCCTAAGTCACTGTACTGAGAAGACCAATGCAACTCACGCACCTAAAGCTTGGCAACAACTCTTTGCTCATTTTGGGATATCGCTAGAACTGGTCAAAAGTGGCTGCTGTGGAATGAGTGGGGGCTTTGGTCATATCAAAGAGAATCTTCCACTTTCAGAAAAAATCTATCAACAATCTTGGGCACCTATAGTGGCAGACAGTCAGAAAGAGAATACTCAAGGGGAAAAAAGAACACTTCTTGCCACAGGTTCTTCTTGCCGCACACAAGTGAAACGCTTTGATCAAGTGACTATCCTTCATCCGTTAGTGAAATTGCAGCAACTTCTGATGGGATAGGTTCCTTAAAGGACCCAATCTAGATAGTTATAATATAATGATGACCATTAAGAAGCAGCGATGAGAACCTTAGATAGAGGGGTGCTTGAAAGTTCCCTCCTGTTTATGCTCTAATCAATTCTAGAGATAAATTAAAGATAAATATATTGAATAATATTAGCAATAAATATCGATCTCAATCAATCCTATTGATAAATAGCATTCAATCAATCACGCACAATAAGGAGAGAAGATGAAAGCAGTAATCTTAACAGAATTTGGGGATCCTTCCGTATTGAAACTAGGCGAGAAACCTCGTCCTGAGTTACGCCCGAATGATATTCTCATCAAAGTCAAAGCGGCCGGCGTTAATCGTCCTGATGTCATTCAGCGTAAAGGCTACTACCCGGCTCCTGAAGGGGAACCTCAAGATATTTTAGGATTAGAAGTAGCGGGCGTTGTTGAGGAAGTCGGCAGTGAGGTGACCCGTTGGAAAGTAGGTGATGAGGTCTTTACCCTAATCGGCGGAGGTGGCTATGCAGAATATGTTCGAGTTGATCAATATCTTGCGCTTCCTAAACCCAAAAATTTAAGCTTCATCGAAGCGGCGAGTCTACCCGAAACCCTCTATACCGTATGGAGCAATGTCTTCCAACGAGGCGGGCTTAAAAAAGGGGAAAAATTCCTGGTACATGGCGGCAGTAGCGGCATCGGTATTACGGCCATTCAATTAGCGAAAATCATCGGAGCTGAAGTCTATACAACGGTCGGTAGCCAAGAGAAACAGGAGGCTGTTAAAGCCCTCGGCGCAACGATTGCTGTCAATTATAAAGAGGAAGATTTCTTAGAAGTTCTCAAGGCAATCGGAATGGATGTGATTCTTGATATGATCGGTGGCGATTATTATGAGAAAAATATCGATCTGCTCAACCCCGATGGTCGGTTAGTCTATATCAACTCAATGGGCGGCGCGAAGGTCACTGCGAATTTGATGAAGATTATGCAAAAACGCCTCACCGTCACCGGTAGTACACTGCGTGCTCGGGAATATGCCTTTAAACGAAGCCTCACTGAAGATATTACCCGAGATCTGTTACCGATCTTAGAAGCGGGTCACTTTAAACCTGTCATCTATCAAACATTCCCCTTAGCTGAGGCGGATAAAGCCCATGCATTGATGGAATCGAGTGAACATATTGGTAAAATTGTATTAGAAGTGTAGGAATAATTGGATAATTCACCTCTTTCATAATACTTTCATATAGATAACATCAAGCGTTTCTCATACGTATGAGAAACGCTTTTTTAATCGGGCTTTACTGAAACTTTTACTTCTTATCAAAAAAGCGTAGCATAAAGGTCAGTTATACAATCATGTATCTAATCTTAAAATCGTATTATATAGTAAATTTGGTTTAAGAAAACATAAAACCGTACTAAACAACACTTGCAAGATGCCGGATAGAACAGCTTCCTTACTTGTACAACTGATGCGCCGGCATTTCAATCAGCTTATTTTAAACCGATCTTACTATAAATACTATATTAACCCACTCTCCTGAAATTCTCCTGACCGATTATGTCCTTACTTAAATACCCTTCATTCATCCCTAAACCCCAAGAAATTCCTGGCATTCTTCCGGGATTAGCGGTTAGCTGTATCACTGCTCTCATTGCGATGTTGCTTGCGATGTGGATTCCGAATATTGGCGCAGGTCCCATCGCCATTGGCATTGGCATTCTGGCTGGTAATCTCTATTTTAAACAACCGATTTTATCTCAAGGGACCAAATTTTCAGAGGGCCGCTTATTAGAGTATGCCATTGTCTTATTGGGATTCTCTGTCACCTTTGAAACACTGGCACACTTAGGCTTTGCCGGTACGCTCTATATTATTCTGCAAATTAGTAGCACCATCATTTTGGCCCTTCTCATCGGCAAGTTATTACGCTTTAGTAAAAATTATGCGCTCTTAATGGCTGCCGGAAATGCGGTCTGTGGTTCATCAGCGATTGCCGCTGTTGCACCGGTTATTCGCGCTAAAGAGGCTGAGCGGGGTCTCATTATCACGATCGTCAATTTAATGGGCACCGTCATGATGTTCCTCCTACCTGTGATTGCTATCTATACCTATGATAGCAAGTTACTTCAAGGCGCTTTTATCGGCGGGATTTTACAATCTGTGGGTCAGGTGATCGCTAGTAGTAGTATGCTCGGTAGTGAAGTAATGCGGGATGCAACGCTCTTTAAAATTATGCGAATTGCTTCTCTGATTATTATCGTGTTGCTCTTTCATCGTCTAGCACAAAATGGCTCTCAAGCCCCTCAATCGCAGGAATCACAGGAATTAAACAAAGGAAATAACGCCGATCATCGTCACGCACCACGTTCTTTCTCTCAGCTCTTTAAACTGATTCCTTGGTATCTATTTGGCTTTATCATTGCCTGCGCTCTCAATTCTCTCTCATTAGTGTCTGACGCTATTGTTGCACTGCTCCTTAGTTTCAGTCATGGTTTTGAAGTCATTGCGCTTGCTGCTATTGGTCTACGGCTTAACTTTATGCTTCTAAAACAGCAAGGGGGGAAACTTGCACTCTATGCACTACTTCTTGGAGCAGGACAAATTATTATGGCGCTCTTATTGATTGGTCTCTTTTTGGGATAAAGAGTGTTATTTGAGACTCATTTCTCAAGGATACCCATTTTCAAAATTGCTTTTAAAAACGCGTATCTACAACACCTTCTAGCGCCAACAATTCCCGTTTAATGGCAACGCCACCACTATAACCGCCCAAATTTCCATCTGCCTGAATCACCCGATGACAAGGAATGATAATCGGCAATGGATTTTGACCATTAGCCCCACCCACTGCACGCACTGCTTTAGGATTATCAATCATCATCGCTAAGGTTTTATAGCTAATAGTCTGGCCATAAGGAATCTGTTGTAAAGCTTGCCAAACTCGTTGTTGAAATGGGGTACCGCTACTCAAATCTAGGGGAATGGTAAATTGCATCTCTTCACCCTGAAAATAGCACAATAACTCTGTAATTGCCGTCTGTAAATATCCGCCTAATACCGAATTAAACTGATCTCCTATCGGTAAAGGGGCATACTGTTTCTGCCAGCAGATTTTCGTAATCAGCTCTGGGCTATTATCCGGTAATCCTAGCTTTTGTCGCAATGATTGTTTTAACATTGTCTGCTTCAGATGATTTTGTGACCATAACGGTGCAATATTGGGATCATTTTCCCGAATGTGCGGATAGAGTCCTTCGATATCGAGGGCTTTAAGCCCATTTTCCCCCAACAAAAAACCAACCTCTCCCTGTAAGAAAGGTTGGTAATAGTAAACTGTCAATGTTTCTTGCTTCATATGATGCTCGCGATATAAGACTCATTCAAGGCTTTTATCGTACAGCAATATTCCTGAAAAACCTATCAGAACCCTATGAGAAGTTCATAAAAATAGTCTCGACTACGCAAGTTCAGTCATCAATGTTTCTTGAGTCAATTTTGTTTGATCTACTTCTTGACCCACGCCTTCTTGACTAATAGTCCGCTTAGTACGATCTTTGACGCGCCCTGCTAACTGTCCACAAGCCGCATCTACATCATCACCGCGCGTTTTACGAGTCACCGCAACTAAGCCATAGCCCATCAGGATTGAGCGAAAATGATCAATCTGTTTACGATCTGAGGTTTGATAATCAACACCATCAAAAGGATTAAAAGGAATCAAATTCACTTTACCCGGAATATTCCGAATCAGACGCGCAAGCGCATGGGCATCTTCATCGCGATCATTAACCCCTCTCAAAAGCACATATTCCCAAGTAATCTTCTTATTGGTTCCATCGATATAGTTACGACAAGCATCGAGTAGCTCATTAATCGGATATTTCTGATTAATCGGCACTAACTCATCTCGTAACGTATTGTAGGGTGCATGCAGTGAAATCGCTAAGGCGACATCGATATCTTCCTTAAGACGATAAAGCGCCGGAACAACGCCGGAGGTACTTAAAGTTACGCGGCGTTTAGAGAGACCAAAGCCATAATCATCGAGCATAATCTTCATCGCTGAAACCACATTGCGATAATTGAGTAGAGGCTCACCCATTCCCATAAAGACCACATTAGTGACTTTACGAGGGGTAAAATTATCGATCTCTTCAAAATCATTTAAGAGCAATTTAGCAATCATCAACTGCCCTACGATCTCTTCTACCGCTAAGTTACGGTTAAATCCTTGTTTCCCTGTTGCACAGAAAGAGCAATCTAATGCGCAGCCTACCTGTGAAGAGACACAGAGCGTACCGCGGTCATCTTCCGGAATATAAACCATCTCAATCGAGTTACCTGAATCTAAACGAATCAACCATTTACGGGTACCATCTTCTGAGAGATGATCCAGCACCACTTCCGGTAATGATAAGGTCGTAATCTCTTTAAGTTTTTCCCGTGTTTTTTTGGAAACATCGGTCATCTCATCAATCGAACGAACACCTTTATGATAGAGCCATTTCATAATTTGTGTGGCACGATAAGGTTTCTCGCCGATTGAGAGGCAAAATTCTTTTAAATCGTCAAACGTCAAACTATAGAGATTAGTCTGGGGTTTGGCATTTTCAACTTTGATATTAACGTCTAACATCAATTATTCTTCTATCCTGTAATTCTAGGGATTGCCGAGTAGCGCATACGCTTATCATAGACGCTACCCGAACAGATCACCAATAATGGCAATTATGCACACACTTTTGGTGCACCCACTGCATTAGGACCGAAGAAGTATTCGATTTCAACTTTTGCAGTTTCAGGTGCATCTGAACCATGAACGGCATTAGCATCAATTGATTCTGCATAATCGTGACGAAGCGTACCCGCTAATGCATCTTTAGGGTTAGTTGCACCCATTAAATCACGATGTTTAGCAATCACGTTGTCGCCTTCTAATACAGAGATCACAACTGGACCTGAGATCATGAATTCAACTAAGTCGTTGAAGAAAGGACGCTCTTTATGTACTGCGTAGAAACCTTCCGCTTCTTCACGGGTTAGATGCGTCATTTTAGCTGCAACAATTTTGAAACCTGCTGCTTCAAAACGTGAATAGATTGCGCCAACCACATTTTTGGCAACTGCATCTGGCTTAATAATTGATAAAGTTTGTTGTTTACTCATGATAGACTCCTACAACGAATTTGTTTAAGAATAAAGGGGCTTAGTCTAGCATATTTGCAAAATGTCTACTTAAAAATATGACGAATATCAAGTGACATTAAGCAATATGCTTCAGAAGAAATCACTGATTACTCCGTTTTTTCTCGCTGATCGCCATAGACTAACTGGCTTAATGTTTCTCCTAATTGCTCCATTGCTGCAACAGACGGAATTTGTGTATAAAACCCTCGAATCTCATAGACGTGTGACTGCTGAACAGCCTTAACGCCTGACAGAAATTCCCATTTAGGATGAATATTTTGTACCTCTAACACATTATAAGGTTGCTCAGGATCGGTAATCAGGCCATTGAGAATAAAGATCCATTCGGGGTTTAAGAGTGAAATAGCTTCTCTCGTTAATTCTGGTGCATTAAGCGAACCTAAATAGACATTCTCCATCCCTAATGTTTCCAATAACTCTCCATGAAAGCTCCGCCCTGCCGCTAATCTCGGTAATATTTTCTCCGAGCTCTCGCCATAGTTGTAGAGAATTAAAACCTTAGGATGATCTGTTACATTCTGTGGGACTTTGTACGCTAAAAACTCTTTTAACGTTAAGCCATCGATCACAATCTCCCCTTCACAGTAATGCCCAATCTCCTGTTTTGCTCCCTCCATTTCATCTAAGGTATCAAGCGCAAAAGCACGATTCTTAATTCCCAAAGAATCGAGACGTTGAGAAATAGGATTATTAGGCATCCCTTCAAGGAAGACGATATCTGGCCGCAACGACATGACTTTTTCAACATTCAGATCAAAGTAACCGCCCACTAACTCCCGATCTTTTTTCTCAGGCAATTTACAATAACGGGTCGCGCCGATCACATTATCCTCTAGCTTAAGATCCATCAAAATATCGCTAATCGCCGGCGATATTGAAACAATCCGCTGACAATTTAAGCTCTCCCCTTTTGGTAAAACTAAGTTTTCCGCTTGTGCAAATTGTGCAATAAGCAGAAGTATTCCCAAAGCGAACCATTTCCCGATCTGCATCCATCTCTCTTTCACGACGTTAATCACCTTATTTGTCATTGATGATTCCTCTATTCTACTCGTCTTTCTAACCGCATTAAACAGAATTTACCCTTATTTCGCATTCTCGATATAACAAAAAAGGCTAACGATCACGATGACCCTTAGCCTCCTCTTATTTCCTAATATCTGCGACTATGAATGGTCATTCATTACAAATCAATATTCATTCCTACATAGGCAGTGCGACCATTTTCACGATAACCTTTCGCAAATTCATAATCTTTATCAAAGAGATTTTGAATCTTTGCATCAACACTAAATCGGCGATTGATTTTATAACTACCGGCGATATCAAATACGGCAAAACTTGAGAGCTCTTTATTATTTATATCTTGGCGTTTACCATAATAAGTTCCGGAAGCATTTAAAGTCACTGATTCAATCGGTTTATACGTTACGCTTGCGGTGACCTGATGTTTCGGGCGACGAAGCATTTTTTCATATTCTCCACCATCCTTTTTCTGTTTTGCATCAAGGTAAGTATAGCTCCCTGATAATCCCCATTGATCATTGATCTCTACAGATCCAACGACTTCAAAACCTTTTATTTTAGCGCGATCCAAGTTACGGTATTCTCCCCAAGGTGCTTGATAAGCGCCGGGATAACCATAATAATCAATCATATTTTTATAGGTTGTATAAAAGTAGCTTAATCCGATTAAACTATCAGTAGTCGGCTTCACTTCAATACCAAGATCAAATCCTCGACTTGTTTCCGCTTTTAAATCTTTATTCAAATCACCATTCATATAATATTGATAGATACTTGGGGTTGTGAATCCTGTTCCAAAACTACCTTTAATCGCAACCATATCATTGAAATTATAACGAGAAGTTAAACGATAAGTCGTTTTACTACCAAATACTGAGTTTTTATCGTAACGAATACCTACGGTATTAAAGAATTTATCTGCGAAATTAAGTGATTGTTCGAGATAAATGCTCTTCGTATTTTGAGAGTGCTTAATACGGTCGCTTCCCGATCCTTCCTCTTTTTGATAAGCAAGACCAAAACGTGTTGCAAAATCTTTATAGAACGTCAGCTCATTATCAAAATTCACCGTCTGAGATTTTCCTCGATAACGATAATGTGACTCTTCAACACCAACAGGCATCCAGTTCGCATCGTAAACATCTGCGCCACTATAATCATCGCGATGAAGATTCATCAAAGCATAAGAGAGTGTTGAATTCCATTGATCTTCAAAAAAGCTTCCATTTAAAGCAACTCTTCCGGTAAAAAGCTTTGATTTTATATAATCGTTGTAGGGGGTTGTATTGAATAAGTTGTCATACTCTGAGTAACGATTATTGTAAGTAAAGGCTAAATCTACATCAAAATTTTCATTTAAAAGATAATTGAAGCGACCTGATAATTGACGGTTTTTATTACGATCTTTATCGTATTTGCTTTCTGGTTTAGGTACTGTTGTTGTCGCATCAATTCCGCGGGTATTTTCAAATAAACCACTCAATGAATAACGTAAATCACCAACTGCTCCAGTTGTCGTGGCACTTGTCTGAATAGTTTCATGGGATCCTGCCATTACTCTAAACTTAGTTCCGGGCTTATTTAAATCATTAGTGAAGATTTGAATCACACCCCCCATTGCAGAACTGCCATAAATAGAGCTTTGTGGACCTTTTAAAACTTCGATACGGTTCACATCTAAAAGCGATCCTAACAATGAAAAATCAACCGTTCTACCAGTACCCATTGGATCGCCTAAAGGCACGCCATCGACTAAGACTAGAGTGTGTTGACTTGCAGCGCCTCGCACAAAAATAGAACTAGGGCCTACTGTACTTGTTTGGCTCAAGATAATACCCGGCTGTGCCGCTAGGGCTTCTGTGGCTGAATGATATTGGCGATTTTCAATTTCTTGCTGATTAATGACGATTGTTTGGCTACCTACTTCGCTTAAAAGTGTAGGTGTTTTATTCGCGGTAAAAACAATCTCATCACTTTTTTCTGTAATGGCAACATTTTGTGCGAATGCAGTGGATGAAAGGATAGCAAAAAGAGCAAGCGCGGTGCGCTTTTGGGGGAATTTCATAGATGTGGCCTCTTAAACCTCGAGAGTAAATAAAGGGCTAGGTGGTGTCTGACTTAGATTACAACGATTAAAATCATGGCAACTTCACAGTGGCGGGTCCGTGAGGGAATTTCACCCTGCTTCCCGAGCCTAACCTCGAATTGGATAGATCTTCAAAGATCTTGGCCTGTAATAATAGCAATAATCGCTATTTATACAAGCCTATATAGATCATATTTTCCTTAAATCACTCATTTAAGCTTATAAAGTCCAATGATGTTTAAACAGTTCCTACCTCAATCAATGACCACAAACCGCTACCGAGGTTTCACAAAATGCGCTTGTCGCTGCTTTTTAAGTAGAATATAGAGGAAAAATGGTGCGCCAAAAATCGCGGTGACAACGCCCACAGGAATCTCGGCAGGTCGTAGCAACAAGGAACCCATGGTATCGGCGACAATAAGGATCGTGCCTCCAAGCAGAATAGATGCCGGGATTAACCAACGATGATCTGCACCAAACAATTTACGAACAACGTGAGGCACTAACATTCCCACAAAACCAATGGGCCCTGTTAAAGCGACAAAAATCCCTGTCATCAAGCTCACCACAAGAAAGAGAAAACCCATTGTTTTACTGCTATCAACACCGCGGGTAAATGCCACAACATCGCCTTGTTGCAATAAATTAAGTTGCCCTGAAAAGAGACTAATAATGCCAAGCCCCACGATTGTGACCAAGAGTAATTGCCACAACTCTGTCAATGAAATCATTGAAAACCGCCCCATCATCCAGCTCATCATCGCTAATGCCGAAGAGGATTTTCCAAGCGATTGGAGTAACATCAAAATGCTTGAGATAAAGAATGTTAAAATCACGCCCATCAATAGTAACTTCATAGGATCGGCTTGCCGGCGAAAATGCATCGTATAGATCAGCAACGTGATTAAAGTAGCGCCTAAAAAGGCGGCAAAAGAGATCCCGCTGAGTAGTCCAAGCGTAAAACTGAGCCCCAAATAGATATAGATTGCAGCGCCTAAACTTGCACCGGCGGCCACCCCTAATGTAAAGGGTTCTGCTAAGGGATTGCGTAAAATTGCCTGAAATACTAAGCCTGATACCGAGAGTCCGGCGCCTACGCACCAAGCGGCTAACATTCTCGGGAAGCGCATCTGCCAGAATATGGCCGATTGCTCACCCCAAGGCGTGATAAAGGTTAATCCAAACATAGGCGCAATCATAATGACGAGTAGTGACAAGCCCAAGAGAGAGATGAATAATCGTAATTTACGAGTATTAGCTAAATACAATAGATGCGCGGTATTGGCTGATAACATGGTTGACTGATCACCCCCACCCTCTTGCAAGTTTGTCGATTGCGAATCTCTGTCGACCTGATGAATCTGCTTTTTCATAGATGAGATCCTTTAAAAGTAGCGAGTAACGCCATCGTGATCGAGCGCTGTAAAAGCATAATCAAAAAGATGCGAAAGAAGTGCTCGATTTAAAGTGGAAGACCGTTCGCCAAAAGCCACCAATTCCCCCCCTTTTAGTGCCAAAATATGGGTATATTGCATTAAACCATTAAGATCGTGAGTGATCGAGAGAATTGTTTTATCCGTCAATTGTGCCAATAATTGATTAAGCGCTTCTCGGTATTTAGGATCTAAAGCAGCATTGACTTCATCTAAAAAGATCACCGGGGTTTCTTGTGCAATGGCTCCTGCCATATAAACCCGCTGCCGCTCTCCGCCACTTAAGCTCTCTAAAGTTCTCTCCGCAAATTCCAAAGCGCCGCTCATCAGTAATGCTTGTTCGATAATTTGTCGATTCTCTAATGCCGAAGTGGCATAAGGATATCGGCTCAATAAGCACCATTCCCAAGCAGTTGTTCCCTCCGCCGGTTGCTGTTGCTGACCGATATAACTGAGAAATCGTGCTCGTTGAAGCAATGTCATCGATTCAAAAGATTGATGATTGAGCTGATAACGATCAAACCCTGCAGGAATCAAGCCGGCAAGTGCGCGCAACAAGGTACTTTTCCCAGAACCATTCGCCCCAATAATCGCAACCCTCGCCCCTTTCGGGATCGATAGCGCCGGGATGTGTAGCACAGCTTGTCCTGTTGATAAGATGACTTGTAGATTCTCAACCTCTAAAGCGAATGGCATCTATGCCCCTTTTTCTCTCAACGATGAATGAAATGATCTCTTCAATATTATCTGTTCAATGAATGGTTGCAATAAATTGTTGCAATGGATCGGTTCAAAAACATTATGATTCAAACGGCTTTCCCAATTTTCTTAGCGCAATTGAAATCGAATGGGCTTCAAACGAAGCCCTTGCGCCGGAATTTGTGTTGCCGGCAATGATTGAACCGCCTTACTCACCGACTCAAGCGCACAACGATCTAATCGTGGAAACCCTGAACTATCTTCTAATTGGGGGACAATGCGATCTCCTTGACGTTGCAAACGAATATAGACAACACCCTCCTCACCCCGGCGCTTTGAGGCTTCAGGATAGCATCCTTGAATCGAACGGTGAATACCACCCGCTAATCGATCCGCTAAAGGATCTCCTTGTACCGGCGCTGCACTCATTGAATTAATATCACCACTCCCCTCTCGGCGACCAGCTTTCGGTTCTCCTGATCTTTTTGATTGTGCCGGTAATTGTGTCAGTTTTGAAGTAGGCTTTGAAATAGATTTTGAAGTCGGTTTTAGAGTATTTTTTGTCGCAGATTCAGTATCAGGCTTCTCTTCCCCTTGCGACTGATCCGCTAGCGCTTGCGATAATTGATCTTGCTTCGCTTGTTGATTATTCTCGGCATCAGATGTTGCTGAGACATCTTCAGATTTGATTACCTGAACTCTATCCTCATTGCTGATATCACTCTTTGTACTGATGATTGATATTGCAGGATCAGATTGAAACCTTTCTGGAGCCGTTTTTTTCTCTTCAGTCAATACCCTCGATTGATCATCTAATGTTGCTTCATCTATTATATTGGCTTTATCTGATCTATGTTGTTCGTCTGATCGATCTGCATCGGCTACCATCATCTCCCCTTGCGCTTCCACTTGATCTGCTCCCTCAGCGGTAAGCATCTGCACAAGAAGATACTCTGGGTGATACTGCATCGCACCGGCATTACTTGAGGATAGCGTGAATGAAATATTTGCATTGCGCCAAATATGCCATAGCACGCCACCGTTTAAGGTTACAGATGCGATCAATGCAATTACCACCATTCCCCGATGCATCTTATTGCCCTCGTAACGGCGCAATCAGCTCTAAGAATCGGTCATAATGGGTAAAGTATTCCATTGGAATGGAGTACAGCATCACTTTTATCGCACCGTAAAAGGTGAAGGCACAAAATAGTAGTAAAAGCCCCATCGCACTATATTTGATAAATTGACAACAAACCGATTTCGAGGTTGGTGATGTTGAAACTGATGATGTTGGGACTGATGATGTTGGGACTGATGAAGCATCTACTTGCGATCGATCATCTGATCGATTAGGAAGCAGCAATGCCGAGAGCCATAGCAACATATAGCCCCCTAATAAGAGATTAAGGTAGATCTTCTGTTGTAATAGCGCAATCCACGCCGGCGGAATGAGTTGCTCAAAACGGATCTCTGTGGGCGCTTTGATAAATTGTTTCAATTTTGCCGAAAATAACAGCAGTGAACTGCCCTGAAAAGCAAGATAGATACGATAGCCTAAGTAGATTAATAACCCGTAAAAGAGCAGTAACAGTAGTGCGCCTAACGAAGTGGGCAATATCGTCGCTTTAATACGGCAGAGATAGAGATAGCTCCAACAAAGGGCAAAAATCAGAAAGAGCCCCGCCCATAAATATTTCAGCTGAAAAAATTGCGTTAAAAGCGCTAAGATTTCCATCATTCCAATGGATTCTATCGACGCGCCTAATGGTAATTTCGCTTGTAGAAATCGGTAGAAACCGTAAATAATTGCGAGGATTGTCAATCCCATCACCAACAGTAGCAAGAGATTATAAAGACTATATCGCCCTACACTTAAAGAGCGCCATAATGCCCTAGATCGATCCTCTGCAGAATGATGATCAGGATCAGTAGAATAATTCATAGTGGAATCAGTAGCAGTCAGGGACTTGCATCTATCCCCCTTTCTCATTGTGCTTATCTCTGCCATTCTCTCCCCTCACTATTCTCTACTATTGCTAATATCGTTAGTTTCTAGACTGACCTTTAGAAACGATAGCGCTATCCGCGATAGAATTATTCACAATAGAACGCTCTCGATTCGCTTCAATTTTACCGCTCTAAGTTATTGAGCATCGCCTGTAAGCCCGCTAAGGTTTGCGCGGTATTTTGGCGCATCTCCTCTTTTGACGGGCCTTTATCTCGATTATGCCAGATAATATTGCCCTCAGGTAACTCTTCTAAGAAACGGCTCGGTTTACAAGATTCCCATTCTCCATAACGCTTACGTTGCCGGCAAAATGTGATATCGAGTTTCGCCCTTGCTCTTGTCACTCCGACATAGAAGAGTCGGCGCTCCTCTTCGACCATATCATTATCGATACTATTACGATGCGGTAAAATATCTTCCTCTAAGCCTACCATAAAGACATAAGGAAATTCCAAGCCTTTAGCACTATGTAACGTCATTAAGGTTACCGCATTCTCCTCTTTCTCTTCACTCTGATTCTCTAAGATAGAGATCAAGGTTAAATGCGATAAGATATCCGATAACGCGCCACGTTCTCCAGCGAACCATTCCCGTAACGCATTGACGCTATTCATCTTCCGTTCAAATGCTTTCGGCGAAGTAGATTGCTCCCGAAGATAATTTTCATAACCAATGGCGTGAATTAATTTATCGAAGAGATTCTCTACATCCATCTCATATTTCGCAAGCCCTCGAATCGTGTGGGCAAAAGTGGCGCATTTTTGGGCATTCTTACCCACAAAGCTGCTTAAATGAGGATGTTCTAATGCTTCAAAAAGCGTAAGCTGATGCGTTTGAGCAAATTCAGTGATTTTTTTGAGGGTTACTGCACCAATCTCCCGCTTAGGGATATTGATAATCCGCAGTAACGAAGGATTATCTTCAGGATTCATAATGAGCTTAAGATAAGAGAGCAGATCTTTAATCTCAGGTTGCTGAAAAAAGCTCGCCCCCCCGACAACTTTCACCGGAATGCCTCGCATTCTTAGGGCCATCTCGAAGATACGCGCTTGATGATTCCCCCGGTAAAGCACCGCATATTGAGTATAATCTTTGCCGTGTAACATCGTATCGTGAGCAATCGTCGTTGCCACATATTCCGCTTCCGCCTCGGCACTTTTAAATTCACGAATGGCGATCTTCTCACCCTCTCCAAGATTAGACCAGAGGGCTTTCTCATAGAGATGCGGATTGACCGCAATCACGTGATTCGCCGCTTGTAGAATATGACCAGTAGAGCGATAATTTTGCTCCAATTTGATCAATGTTAAATCTGGAAAATCGACTTTAAGTTGATGTAGATTCTCAGGACGCGCCCCACGCCACGCATAGATAGACTGATCATCATCCCCCACAACCGTTAAATGTCGCCCTGGGCCGATTAAGAGTTTGACCAACTCATATTGGCATAGATTCGTATCTTGATATTCATCCACCAACATATAGCGAATGGCTTTTTGCCAATACGCTCTTACTTCCGGAAACTGCTGCAGTAACTGCATTGGAAGCAGAATCAGATCATCAAAATCAATGGCATTATAAGAGAGTAGCTGTGCTTGATAAGTCTCATAGAGCTCAACTAACCGCATCTCAAACTCATCTGTTGTAGCCGCTTTCAAAGAGTCGAACGTTCGCATATCATTCTTCCACATCGAAATGCGATCGAGCGCTAATTTAGCGGTATCAAGATCGCCCTCCAATAGGGAATCCATCAATTGCAACGTATCTTTTTGATCATAGATCGTAAAGCCCTTACGAAGCCCTAAATGTGAGCCGTGCCGTTTTAAAATCGATAACCCAAGTGTATGAAACGTGGAAACCCGTACCTTTTTTCCTTGAGAATGACCGAGTGTTTGCCCTAAACGATACGCCATCTCTTTAGCGGCTTTATTCGTAAAGGTAACCGCATAGATTGAGCGAGGATCGTAAGCCTCTTTCTGCACAAGATACTTAATCTTCTCCGTAATGACCCGCGTTTTACCAGAACCTGCGCCGGCGAGCACCAGCAGAGGCGTATGAATATGATTCACGGCACTCGCTTGCTCGGGATTGAGCATTAATCTTCCCACAGCGTTAAATCACTCTTGCTTGTAATAGATGATGCATATTAATCAGCCCCAATACTTTGCCATTCTCCACAACCGGCAATGCTGTAATGCGTTTTGTTTCCATCAGATGTACCGCATCTACCGCAAGCGCATCCGGCGCTACCTTAAAGGGCTCGACCGTCATACAATCAGCCAATGTTAAATCGTGAATATCTCGCCCTGTCATCAATGAACGGCGCAGATCGCCCTCAGTGAAGATTCCTTGCAACATCCCCTCATCATCCATTGCCACCGCAGCCCCGAGTGGTTTTTGCGTCATTGCTAGTAAGGTATCGGTCAAAGTCGTATTAGCAGGCAAGGCTGCAAGCTCCGTTAAAGGTGCCATAATATCCGCCACCCGTAATAACAAGCGTCGCCCTAACTTACCGCCGGGATGTGAAAAAGCAAAGTCTTCTGAAGTAAAACCGCGCATCTCTAAGAGTGTGACCGCAATCGCATCTCCCATTGCAAGCGCTGCCGTCGTGCTTGCGGTTGGGGCTAAATTCAGTGGACAAGCTTCTTTCTCAACACGGACTAATAGATGAAAATCCGCCATCTTCGCCAGTGTTGAAGCCTCATTCCCGGTTAAGGCAATAAGAGGAATATTACGACGGGCAATAATCGGTAAAATGGCGATAATTTCATCGGTTTCCCCCGAATTTGAGAGCGCAAGCACCACATCATCCGGCGTTAACATTCCTAAATCCCCGTGGCTAGCTTCTGCTGGATGCACAAAAAATGCCGGCGTACCGGTACTTGCTAAAGTTGCGGCAATTTTGTTACCAATATGTCCCGATTTCCCCATTCCACTGACAACTACACGGCCTTTGCAATTTTTTAACAATTCACAGATCGCAATAAAATTGGCATCAATCTGTGATTGCAGTTTTAATACCGCATCCGCTTCAATGGTTAATACTTCCTTAGCGCTAGCAATATAATCTTGTGCTGACTCATTCATCTTGAGAATCCTTTTGATTGTTTGATCCTATCTGTCGCAATGTTTGACCATATACAATAGTCATCATTCTGCAAAATCCAATGATCGACAAAGTTGAATCATTTTTTCATAATTTTTGCCAATTATACCCGAAGCCGATTTAATACGCAGATCTGTTATTACTCTCCCCATTTATAATGCAACTATTTCACTTGATTTACCAAATAGTTACAAAACACTTCCGTTTCTGCGTTAAACACTCAATAATATTCAAAAATATCACTCAGCAAAAGATGATTTTATAAACCTCTTAATGAATGGGGTCATAATAGATGCCACTGAAGGAAATATTAGATGTTAGAAAAAATCGAAGAGCGACAACCCCAGATCTATGCCGTGACTATTGTGGTTGCGATTATATTCGCCCAATGGATTTCGCCTCAACTACAAAATCATTTACAAGTAGCGATTACGCCGGCATTAGCGGGATTGATGTTTGCGATGTTTGCTCAGATTCCTTTTCTTCAATGGCAAGAATCATTAAAAGCACGGCGTTTCTTCCTACTACTACTACTTATCAGCAACTATATTGCGGTTCCGCTCATTGTTTGGGGTTTACTAAAAATATTGATGCCGGATACGACATTGATCATCGGGATATTACTCGTACTCCTCACACCTTGTATTGATTATGTCGTGGTCTTTACCAAGCTCGGTAAAGGGGATGCAAGCTTAATGCTCAGCGCAACCCCGCTCTTATTTATCACCCAAATTATTCTGCTACCACTCTATCTCTCCCTCTTTTTAGGCAGTGACATTCTCTCAATTTTGGCGATTCAACCCCTCATTGAAACATTTGTTTATATGATCGTTTTACCCTTTATCTTCGCATTATTACTACAATGGTGGGCACAAAAATCGCCAATCGGGACAACGCTCCATCAATCATCTGCTTGGCTTCCTGTCCCGCTAATGGCGCTTGTACTATTCCTCATTATCACCACGCAAATGCCACTGATTTGGCACAATCGAACGCTTCTAATCCAACTGATCCCTATCTATATTAGCTTTATGATTCTCACGGCTCTGATCTCCTATGGACTTGGAAAATGGCGCAAGCTTCCGGTCATTCAGATTCGCACACTGATCTATAGTAGTGGTACTCGCAATTCCCTTGCCGTACTCCCCTTTGCCTTTGCGCTTCCGCCGGCGATACAAGGCTTAGTCGCAGCCACTATTGTGACACAAACCTTAGTGGAACTGATTGGCGAGCTCGTTTATACTCAAATCACGCCTAAAATTCATTAATATCCATTCAATATTCACTAACACTTATTTCGGTAAAAAAGCAGGATCTTTATGATTACACTCTATAGCACCCTCGATTGCCAACTGTGTGAAGCGGTAGAAGATCGCTTACAAGAAGCCGGCATTCCCTATCAATATATCGATATTTCAGAGGATGATACCTTGATTGACGCTTATGGTTGGTTTATCCCGGTGATTGAATGGCAAGGTCAGATCTATAAGAGTCCGCTCGCACTAGATGAGCTCATTCCACAAATTATTGCAGCGCAATCAGCTCAATAAAGGTAATCTCCATTTGATTCTTTCACAGAAATATTACAAAAAAGATTTAAAATATTGCAAAAATGTATTATAAATAGAGCCAATGATTTAAGATCCCGCTCTTTAGGGAATCTATACTAACTTTAGGAATTATTAACCTATTCCAAAGCACGAGGCTTTCAATGTTAATCGATCTCTATGTCAAAAACTTTGCCATTATTGAAGAACTACAACTCGATTTCTCGCCTAATTTAACCGTCATTAGCGGGGAAACGGGTGCCGGGAAATCGCTCACTGTGGATGCGCTCTCGATTGTTCTAGGTGGAAAAGCAGATGCGTCGATGATCTATCAAGGTCGAAGCCAAGGCGAAGTGATTGCGACTTTTGATATCTCTCGTATTCCAAGAGCAAAAGCGTGGTTAACCGACAATGCTATCGGTTTTGATGAAGAGCTCTGTATTTTACGACGTGTCATTAATAGTAATGGTCGCTCTCGAGGCTTTATTAATGGCCGAGCAATGCCGCTACAGGCGCTCAAAAATTTGGGTGAGCGCTTAGTCGATATCCACGGGCAACACGCGCATCAATCTTTAACCCGCGCGAATGCACAACGACATTTAGTAGATCAATATGCCGGTTGCTTAGATGAGGTGAATGAGCTAGCAACATTTACTCGCAACTTACAAGATCGTGAGCAGAAGCTTAGCGACCTGAAGAATCGCGATGAGAGCACACAAGATCGAATCAATTTTCTGAAGTTTCAATTAGCTGAATTTAATAATATCGCGCCACAAGAAGGCGAGTGGGAAACAATCAATACCCGCTTTAATCAACTCAATAACTTTGAGATGCGTATCTCGGCGATCGAAGAAGCGATTCAATATCTCAATCACGATGAATATGGTATTACCCGGCAGTTAGGGCAATTAGCACAATCATTGCAAAGTTTAGAGAACTTTGATCCGAGCATTAAAGATATTAGTGAAATGATCAATAATGCGCTGATTCTCTCCTCAGAATCAGAGAATGAATTGACCGGAAAGCTTGATCACGAGAGCTTTGATATGGAAGAGCTCCGGCAGATTGATAGCAGAATGCAAGCGCTCAATAGCTTAGCTCGTAAACATCGTATTGACCCTGAAAATCTACTACAAAAACAGCAAGAGCTTGAGCAAGAACTCAAATCGCAAGATGTCTCTGAAGAAGAGATCGCAGAGCTTGAAGCTAAAATTGCCGTAATGCGTATTGAATGGCAAAAAATGGCCGATGAAATTAGTCGTCAACGCCAAGAAGCAATCGAAGAGCTTGATCTTAAAATTACTGAATCAATGCAAGGATTAGCCATGGAAGGCGGGCAGTTTGCCATTCATCTGCAACCGAATACGCCCTATCATCCTTATGGGAATGAGGCGGTGGAATTTAGGGTTTCAGCCAACCCCGGCCAACCGCTTCAACCGCTCGGCAAAGTGGCTTCCGGGGGTGAATTAGCGCGAATTAGCTTAGCCATCTCTGTCATTCTCAGTATGCGCTCATCGCTCCCAACCCTGATCTTCGATGAAGTAGATACCGGTGTAGGCGGTGCTGTGGCTGAGATGATCGGTCGTTATCTTCAAGAATTAAGTATCGGTCGCCAAGTCTTCTGTGTGACCCATCTCCCTCAAGTGGCGAGCTTTGGCCATCATCACTTTGTCGTTGCTAAAACCAAAGGGGAAAACAGCACAACCACGGCTATTCGATCGCTTGATGAGAAAGGCCGAATTCAAGAGATTGCGAGGATGCTCGGAGGCGTAAAACTCACCGAAGCGACTTTTGAACACGCTAAAGAGATGATCGAACATAATCGACCGGCAGCGTAAGTAGGGATCATAAAATCGGTTAAAAATAAGCTTATTTAAATGCCGGCGTATCGGCTGATCGAAGCGAGGAAGCCACCCTAGCCGGCATCTTGTAAGTGTTGATTAATAAGGTTTTATGTTCTTTTGAAAAACCAATGCTGACTGCTAAAAACCATTTTCTTAAACCAAATTTACTATAAATAGAAAAGCAACGCCCCTCTTGGCTTATAGCCTTAAAGAAGCGTTGCTTTTTTATTATCGTCTAACTAGTCTAACTAACGATTAATGAGGCATTAGACTTTCATTAAACAGAGTAGGTAGAAGCCAATAAAGGTCGATAACATTAAAAATCATATTTTAAACCAATCGTAACTTTCGTATCCCGATAATGCTCTGATCCTGTTGTATGAGAGAGATTTCCCCAAGCATTTAAGTGACGATTGATTTTCGCATCCACACCTAAGCGGATCTCCATCTGATTACGTCCCCCTTGAATATCAGTTTCAACACCATCCATCCGTACCCCGATATTTTTTGAGTTATGCAACCAATTGAGCTCAGCATAAGGTTCAAAATCGAGACTATCAGAATGACCTGGAAGATAATGTTTCATTGATGCTCTAATGCCGAGTCGTGTTTGTACATTATTCCGTCCAACACCATCTACAATGGTTCCATTATGTTCAATATGCTGATCCATTTTCACTCCAGACCAGATCAATTGCGCTTGTGGCGTGAGGTAGAAATCTGATTGCATTCCATTTTGACTTACAACACTCCCTACTTGCCAAGCGTAACCTGTTTCAATAGAAGCCGTTACTCCTTTACTGTGATATTTCTCTGTTTCTAAGAAATCACCTTTGACTTTATGATTAAACCAGTTATAGAGAACCCAGCTATCTACATACCAGCCTTGCTGATTCTGATCATTTTGATACCAAGTACCGTAAAGACCTAAACTAAAACCATTAGTGGTACCTTTTGCACTAAACCCTGTGTAACGATTTTGATTAGTGCCCTCTTCTCGTCCATAACCAGCCATTACACCAAAGTAGAAACGATCACTATCTGTAAAAGAGTGTTCGAAAAGATCTCCCCCCATCTGAATGAGATAGCGGTTACCACTCCATTGGTTCTGCTCATTAGACATCCGTGATTTATGGTGACTACCTGCAACACGCGTCCAAATTCGGCTCTCTTTTAGCGCTCCTGTAATAGGATCTCGATACCAACTTGTCCCTTGTCGATCTGATAATCGAGAATTAAACATAGTCATAGCCGCGGCATAGTTATTGGCATAGCTTTTAACTTCTGGGCGGAATGTAGGTTTACTTGGTTCAGAAGGTTTCTCTGGTTCAGAAGGTTTACTTGGCTCAGAAGGTTTTTCTGGTTCAGATGGTTTCTCTGGCTCAGAGGGTTTCTCTGGTTTAGAAGGTTTCTCTGGCTCAGAGGGTTTTTCTGGTTTAGAAGGTTTCTCTGGTTCAGAGGGTTTCTCTGGCTCAGTGGGTTTCTCTGGTTCAGAAGGTTTCTCTGGCTCAGAAGGTGAATTCATATCATTGGTTAAATACCAATTATTGCTATTTCCACCCTTTTGATCTCCTTTTTGTAGATGATACTCATAGCTCCCTGCGACAATACGTCCTTCTTGAACAAAGGCTTTATCTTCCGAACTGCCCGTTTCAATAATCCGAATACCTTCTATAGTATTTGCACCTTGACCACCTAGATTCATGATACTAACTTTAGTCGTACCCGATGCTTTACCGGTGATAATGAGCTTATCTGTCAAGCTATCATCACCTTCCGCTTTCACATTCAATGTTACAAGCCCATTATTTCCAACCCAATTTCCTTCTTGGATATAAGTTTGACCTATTTGTGAATGCTCATCGCCAATGACTAAAACACCACCTTGATTCAAATTCATATCTCCTTTTACAGTAACTTTCTGAATCGAAGGATTAACTTTAAAATCATTGAGGTAGATTGTACCGGCATTATTGATCTCTTGAATGGTTTGATTATGTCCGGTAAGATCCAAACGACCCTGCTCAGAAATATTCATTACTGAGGTATTCGCTAGCGCATTATCAATCCCTAATCTCAATGTTCCGGTCTCAATATTGGTGGCACCGGTGTAACTATTTTGGGAAGTTAATGTTAAGGTTCCTGCGCCTTTTTTGGTTAAACTTTGCCCATCCCATAGCTCATTTTGTCGAGTTTTGCGATCGGCCAAATCTGCTTTAATCGTGACATCTTCACCATCTTTAAGATCAAAGGTCCCATGGGCTTTATCTCCTAATGCATACCAACTCAAGGAATATTGCAGATGGTGATCATCACCACTAATAGCAGTGTAACTCGAGGCATCTTTGCCATCTAACAATAGATCCCCTTCAGAAAAATCACCTGAAATTTTATTTTGGCTTTCCATCAAATTGATCGTTGATTGATCCCAATCCGTGAGATCCACTGAGAATAAATTATCACCAGCAAGCGTAAGGTTCTCGGCTTTAATGCCCCCAACATTGGTAAAATCAGCAGTCACCGATTTCCCCAAAGTGACATCCTTAAAAGTAGTCTCGGCATCACCTATAAAATAGAGTGCACTGCTATCGCCGGCATTTAAATGACCGTCCACGGCTGTCTCGGTTGTGCTGTCAAAAGTTACTCGATTATAATCGTGATGACTTTCTTCGGTCACTGCCTCTAAGACAATATCGCCCTCAATGGTTGAGCCTTCTTTAAGAGTGATTTTATTATCCCCCGAAGTGAGATGAATCGCTGTAGGATCCGCTCCTTCACCCGTTTTAATCAAGCCACTATTAATAATAGTCAGATCAGATCCCTCAATCGCAATACCAGCTTTACCAGCAAGACCATTTTCGCCATTCACGCCATTTCGCCCATAACTATCACCTTCACCACCAACGCCTCCGGCACCTGCTAATCCTGCTTTTCCGGCATTACCGCCGAGAATATTGCCACTGTTTTCAATGATGAGTTGTTGGCCTTGAATAGCGATTCCACCATTACCACCAGCACCGCCATTACCCCCTTGTCCTCCCGTATTCCCAGGGCCTAACAATGTCCAAGTATTCCCCCCCATACCACCTAAGTAGCCACTACCGGCATTCCCACCATCACCAGCTTTGATCGTGCCACTATTCGTAATATGACCTTGATTAATTTCAACCGCAGTACCGCCTTGACCGCCGGCACCACCGGCACCACCTTGTCCACCAATACCCCCAATAAATTGAGCACTATTGCCTTTGAGGTTATTACCACCAGCACCGCCTTGGCCGCTTAAGCCGCCCATATCATCATTATTGGCACCAGCTCCAAAACCACCAAGCCCCCCTTGTATCAAGCCTTCATTGTTGAGTGTGATCTCTTCCCCTTTTAGCGCATTACCACCTTGGCCACCGGCACCGCCTGAGCCGCCAGTGCCACCATTTGCACTTTGGGATTTTTCAAAGCCAAAACCATCAAATCCGCCCTCTCCACCTCTTCCCGGTTGATTACCATTGCCTCCTTGACCGCCAATGAGTGAACCTAAATTTGTGATAGTGAGAGTATTCCCTTCTATAGCATTACCGCCTTGACCACCAGCCCCACCATTGCCTCCGATAGCGCCAACGGCACCCTGACTAATGGCCACATTTGAGCCTCCGGCACTTCCTTGCCCGCCTTCAGCGCCTTCACCCCCATTACCACCAGAACCTCCAGTAATCGTTTTTCCACTATTATTGATGATAGTTAATTGATCTCCGATAATACCAGCCCCCCCTTGCCCACCGGCTCCGCCTTGCCCACCTCGGCCACCAGTAGCGCCAATCGCTAGATTCCCCATATCAGGATCATTACCGCCTTGAATAATAATGCCATTGCCACCGTTACCGCCATTTGCTGCATTACCACCTTGTCCACCGGTACCTCCGGCGATAGCGGCATTATTAGTCATAGTGATATTGTCAGCAAAGATGGCATCCCCGCCTTTTCCACCTAAACCACCATTACCACCGGCACCGCCTATTTGGGCGAGTTGCTCTCGATTATCCCCTTTATCAGTTGCATCATGACCGATAGCACCGGCTGTTGCATTGTTTTGAGCATTTCCCCCATTAATGGCGACAATAGTTTGATCGTTAGTGATATCTTCTGTTAGTTTTTGGTCTATAGAGCCTGATTGACCATTCGTACCATTTCTACCAGCTTCTGCAACAGGTTGATTAAGGGGATTATCATCACTATTGACGGGTAAATCAGCAAAAGCAAAGGGAATCGATAAAAGCAATGCCGCACCTATAGTAGTCGCTTTCTTACGACTTTTGGCTAATTCTCCTGCGACAATCCAGATACGAAGTGCTTGATTCCAAATAACACGATAGACCTTATTCATATTGCCTCCTCACAATCTCTGTAAATGAGAATGTAAATTTAGTTAAACTAATAACAATAATTTAACAGGAATAGAAAAAAGGGCTAATCAAAAGAAATAATGATTATTCCACTGTTTTTAAAATCAATATTTATCTAAAATAAATACGCAATTTAAAAAATAAAAATATTTAACATCCAATTAACACCTAATTAACATCGCATTAATATTAATAACCAACAATACCCGTGCATTCAACATGGAAATATTAGACAATAATAGTTAAAAACAACCAATAAATAACATATAAATGCAAGAAATAATGGAAATCGTGATCAAAGATACAAAAAAGAGTGATCCATAGCGCAGAAAAATTTATACGAACTATGAGATAAAATAAATAACTTATACAACAATATAGTTAACTTAATTATTACCAATAAAATAGAGACAATAGGATATAGATCTCAGTAATGAAGCTGATCGAAAGAGTACCGCTAAGAAATATTGACTATAATTTATGCGTTTTAAGCGAAAAACCGAGATCACGATAGAGACGATAGCGATTACGACTCTCTTCTAAAACTTGTGGATCTTGGGTAATCACTTCAAACACACGCGGATATTGCCCCATCTTGACCACTTCAGGCACCGTATGATGAAGATTAATAAAGAGAGAGCGAGGTTCAAGCGTCCAAGTTTGATCTGAGAGGTAGATAAAATCGTGAGGATTGATATCATCCTCACCCTCAATAATCGCGTGAGGTAAGAAATCAATAT
Organism: Ignatzschineria ureiclastica; assembly: GCF_003121845.1. Lineage (GTDB taxonomy): Bacteria > Pseudomonadota > Gammaproteobacteria > Cardiobacteriales > Wohlfahrtiimonadaceae > Ignatzschineria > Ignatzschineria ureiclastica. The sequence continues at coordinate 418,369 of NZ_QEWQ01000001.1, forward strand.
GGGGAATTTCCCATAATTTACGATCTAATGATTGAATCAATGCACGATTATCACTATAAAAAAAGGTGGGTTCTTCAGCCTGATAAGCCTTTTCGATAATTTTTAAGAGTAATTTCTCTCTTGTTGCTTCACTACTTGAGGGCAATACATAAAAACTCACTTCTACCATTCTGAAACCTTTTGACCTGTGATAAGGAAACTCTGCATTTTTTGCCATTTAAAGGTAAAATAGTACCATTTAAATTCTGGAAAACTAAGCATACAATGAAATTTGAACTTCTCAAGACTGATGGAACGGCTCGTAGAGGCCGTATTACCTTTGAACGTGGTACGATTGAAACTCCTATTTTTATGCCTGTAGGCACCATTGCAACCGTTAAAGGTGTCACCCCGCATAATCTCAAAGAGATGAATGCCCAAATTATTCTCGGCAATACGTTCCATCTTTGGCTCCGCCCTGGTCTTGATGTGATTCGCGCCCACGGTGATCTCCACGACTTTATGCAATGGGATAAACCGATTTTAACCGATTCCGGTGGTTTCCAAGTCTTCTCGCTTGCCGAACTTCGAAAGATTGAAGAGAAAGGGGTCACTTTCCGCTCTCCTTTTAATGGCGAGAAGCTCTTCCTTGACCCTGAAACCTCAATGGAGATTCAACGGGTTTTAGGTTCCGATATCGTGATGGCGTTCGATGAATGTACTCCTTATCCTGCCACATATGATGAGGCGCGTACCTCAATGGAACTCTCCATGCGCTGGGCCAAACGATCGAAAGAGGCTTTTGTCAATGGTGGTAATCCTAATGCGCTCTTTGGAATTGTTCAAGGTAGTATGTTTGAAGATCAGCGCCAAGAATCACTCGAAGCACTCACTGAGATTGGCTTCAATGGTTATGCGATCGGCGGACTTGCGGTCGGCGAACCTAAAGAAGAGCGGGATCGTATTTTAGAATTTCTAAACCCTCGTATGCCACAGGATAAACCACGCTATTTGATGGGTGTTGGTAAACCGGAAGATCTGATCGAAGGGGTTAAACGAGGCGTTGATATGTTCGACTGCGTCATTCCTACGCGTAATGCTCGTAATGGACATCTCTTTACCCGCTTTGGCGATATCCGCATCAAAAATGCCCGCTATGATAAAGATACTCGTCCACTAGATGAAACTTGTGAATGTTATACCTGTCAACATTTTAGTCGCTCTTATCTACGTCATCTCATTCGTACTAAAGAGCTTCTCGGTGCCCATTTAGCAAGTATTCATAATTTGCACTATTTCCTCTGGCATATGCAACAGATTCGCGATCATATCGATGCTGATACCTTTGAGCAATACTATCAGCAATTCTACCAAGAACGCGCAATGATTGATGAAGAGAACCAATAATTTTATCAATGAGTTATATTAATGAGTTACATCTATAGGCATAGCTATTAACATATCCATTGTCTATATCAATTGCCTATATCCATTAGCCCTTAATAATCCATAAGGATGATTGAAATTAATGGGTTATGATATAACCATTCTATTAGATGCAGGAGAATGATCCCGAATGAAGCTTATAGATCGCTATATCCGCAGAGAGATCTTAACCACTTTCGCGGCGGTGCTTTTAGTATTGATCTCAATACTATTAGTGCAGCGCCTTGCGTTCTACCTCAATCAAGTGATTAACGGCACGCTGTCACAATCCGCTGTTTTTTCCCTACTCGGATTACAGATCGTTCGCTTTATTACGGAACTTCTCCCGCTCAGTTTTCTACTCGCCTCTATTCTCGCCTTTGGCCGGCTCTATAAAGATAGCGAGATGACCGCCTTTTATGCGTTAGGAATGCCGGTTAAAAGGCTCTATCGCATTCTATTACAAGTGGGGATTCCACTCAGTTTTGTAGTACTCGTTTTAAACTTCTGGATCGTCCCGGAAATTGCTCAAATTCAAGAGATTGTCCTTAAAAAAGCCCGCGAAGAAGCGCAATTGACTATTCTTAAACCCGGCGTATTCCAAAAATTTGCCGAAGGACAACATATTGTCTATGTACAAAGAATCAATCCGAATACCGGCTATCTTGAAAATGTCTTTATCAAGAGCAATGAGGCAAATGGCAATACGGCCATCACCTTTGCCAAAGAAGGTTTACAAGAGATTGATGAGAATAATACTCGCTTTATCATTCTCAAAGATGGCGCGCGGACAACCATTACCCCTGAATATTCAGAAGTAGCCCACTTTGAAGTGATGCGTACTCGCTTAGATACCACCAAACAAGATAACTGGCCTAAAGCGATTGCTTGGAGTACGAAAGAACTTTTTGAGAATCCATCGCCCCTCTATAAACGAGAATTACAGCGTCGCCTCTCAGGCTCGATCTCGGTCTTCTTACTCATACTGCTGATTCCGGCTCTGTCACATTCAAGACCTCGTCAAGGACGCTTCAATAAGTTAATTATTGGCGTAATCTTCTATGTCTTCTACTTTAACCTGTTAGGAATGGGGCTGGCTTGGATGAAAAATGGCACCGTAAACCCGGATTTGGGAATTTGGTGGATTCATATCCTAATGTTTATCGTGGCGTTTATTGTCTATAGACGCTATAACCGATCGCTCTAATGATCACTTTTAACGAGGATAAGAGAATAATATGTTAAAAATTGATCGTTACACCTTTACCACATCGTTACTATTTACGCTATTTTGTCTATTACTACTCATCATTATTGAGAGTTTCTTCACTTTTCTCAATGAGTTACAAGATATCGGCGATGATCAATATCAACTCGTTGATATGATTAAGTTCTTACTCTACGATATGCCGGCGCGGGTTTATCGAATCTTCCCAATGGCACTCTTACTCGGAACCTTATTAGGATTAGGGCAACTCGCAAGCCACAATGAGCTCACAGCCATTCGAACAGCCGGCTTTAGTAAAGCAAGAACACTTCGAGGCGCAATCTATACAACGTTACTTCTGAGTGCTGCGATTGTCTGGGTTGGGGAATATATTGTGCCGCCAACACACGAGGAGGCGCTTGTCGTCAGCCATAAAAATAGTTCCAATAAAGGTTTTTGGGCGATTGATGGCGATTATATTATCGAGGTTAATTCATTAGAGAATTTAACACTCAAAAATATCAATGTCTATTCATCTAAGGATCAAGCACTTCACAAATGGATTAAAGCGCCGGAGATGGTCTTAAGCAATAATGAGTGGGTGATGCCTAGCTTTACGGAAATCACATTTAACCCGGATATCATTACCGATCAGAAAGGGCAAGATTTCGCGCTCAATACCCATATTGATAAGACTGCGCTCAATGCCTTAGTCAATGATCCAGAATATCTCTCAAGCCAGGATCTTTGGCGCTTCATTACCTATCTTGAACAGAATAATCTCGATAGTAGTGAATATCGCCTCGCATTCTGGAGTAAGATCTTTAATCCGCTGATCAATATCTCAATGATTCTGATTGCTGCCCCCTTGGTCTTTGCCCAACAACGCCGGCAAGGGATTGGTGAACGGATTCTGATCGGTGTCATTCTCGGACTAATCATCTATCTGATGACGCAGATGCTCGGGCATTTTATCCTCATTTCAGGATTCCCGCCCATCATCGGCGCACTCTTCCCGGCCATATTTGCAATGTTGATCGCTTACGGGCTCTTTAAGTTACTACCGTAATCAATCTACTCCCATCATTGATCGAAATCCTCAGATCATAGACCTAACAAAAAGCCCTAACAGATTTCTCTATTAGGGCTTTGTCTCGTTGGTAGTAAGATACCGTTCAAAACAAGCTTGTTTTTTAATGCCAGCGCATCGGCTGATTGAGGCAAGGAAGCTGTTCTATCCGGACTTTTGCAAATATTGCTTAGAAAGGGTTTTATGTTCTTTTAAAATCCTATACTAACCGCTTTAAAAACATTCTTCTTGAAACAAATTGACTATCAAACAACCACTCGTCAAAAACAGCATTAAACTGAATATCTTATTCGTTGTCGAACGGATCTCTTAATACAAGCGTCTCATTACGATCAGGTCCTGTTGAAATAATATCCACCGGCACTTTCAATAATGTTTCAAGGCGTTTGATATAGTTTTGCGCAGCAACAGGCAAAGCATCGAATGACATAATACCTACAGTGCTTTCAGACCAACCTGGCATTGTTTCATAGATTGGCTTACAGCGACCAAAGTTTTCGGCACCATAGGGAGGATATTCCACAACTTCACCATCTAATTCATAGCTTGTACAGATTTTAACTTCATCCATCCCATCTAATACATCTAACTTGGTTAAGCAGAGGCCTGATAAGCTATTGATATCAATAGAGCGTTTTAATACCGGCACATCAAACCAACCACAACGGCGCGCACGACCTGTCACTGAACCAAACTCGTGACCACGCTCGGCTAAACCTTGGCCGATTTCACAAGTTAATTCTGTAGGGAATGGACCTGAACCGACACGAGTCACATAGGCTTTCACAATCCCTAATACATAATCTAATGCTAATGGACCCACGCCTGTACCTGTTGCCGCACCGCCTGAAGAGGTATTACTTGATGTCACAAAAGGATAGGTTCCATGATCGATATCGAGGAAAGTACCTTGTGCGCCTTCAAACATCACTTTTGCACCACGATCCCGAAGCTGTTTCAGCTCATATGAGACATCCGCAACAAGCGGAAGAATACGTTTTGCCAGTTCCATCGTCTCTTCATAAACAGCCTCTACAGATAATGGCTCTTTACCAAGGTAGTTCACCAACATAAAGTTATGGTATTCCATCACGCTTTCAAGTTTTTGACGGAAAATCTCAGGATAGAAGAGATCAGCGACACGCACCGCACGACGCGCTACTTTATCTTCATAAGTAGGACCAATACCGCGGCCTGTGGTACCGATCTTATTTTTACCCAATTTCTCTTCACGCGCTTGGTCAATCGCCACGTGATATGGCATCACTAAAGGACACGCTTCAGAGATTTTAAGACGTTGATCTACATTAATACCACGACTTAATAACTCATCCATTTCAGATAGAAGGGCAGCAGGAGAGAGCACAACACCATTGCCAATATAGCAAGTGACGTGCTCACGCAAAATCCCTGAAGGGATCAGGCGAAGAACCGTCTTCTCTCCGTTAATTACAAGTGTGTGCCCTGCATTATGGCCACCCTGAAATCGAACAACGGCTTCAGCTTTATCTGTGAGAAGGTCTACAATTTTCCCTTTTCCTTCATCGCCCCATTGCGTTCCGATAATAACAACATTATTACCCATCTAATTTTTTCCTCATAAAAATAGAATAAGGCGACTAGCGCCTTAATTTAACAATCAATTGTTTTTGTTACTGCTTTTGCTGAAAGTGCTTAAAGAAATCACTGCCAGGATCGAGAATTAAGATATCTCCATCATTCTGAAAGGCATTCTTATAAGCCTCTAAGCTTCGATAAAATGAGTAGAATTCAGGATCTTGACCATAAGCTTGACCATAAATCACAGCCGCCTCTGCATCTCCTTCCCCGCGAATTTTCTCAGCTTCTTCGAATGCAGTTGCGAGTAGAATCACACGATTACTATCTGCTTCCGCCACTTTCTCAATGTAAGCTGCTTCCCCTTTAGAACGAAGCTCTGTCGCAACACGTTCACGTTCTGTACGCATACGATTAAAGACATTATCCGTCACATCATCGGGTAATTCAACACCATTAATACGAACATCAATAATCTCAACACCATACTCTTTTGCTTCCACTGAAAGCGCTACTAAGATAGTTTTTTCGATCTCTTGACGAACAGTATTATTCAGATCAATCTCTTGTCCTGCGATCACCGGAGTCACATTCTCTTTGCTACGAATCACGATATCGATATCTTCTGCATGAATCTCTTCGAGCGTTTTAGGGTCTAAGGCTAACGCATCACTTGGTTTATCCACAACGATCACTTTTGAATTATCGCCATATTTAGTACTTTTCGCGGCAACGTTACCCCCGACAACCGTTTGAACATCACGCTTACCGAATGCTGCACGGAAGTTGTTTTTCACAATAGGTTCAAAAAGGCGATTAAAAACACCTGGATTACCCGCGACTTTTTGGTAGTAGACTTCAGGATCAATGACGCGCCATTTGATAAAGGTATCCACGATCAGATTTTTCTTCTCTGAAGTGAGAAATGGCTCTGGCGGTGTATCTAATGTTTGAATACGACCATCAAAAATTCGTACATTATCAATCAAAGGAAGTTTAAAGTAGATTCCTGGCTCATCATAAACGGTTACGATACGACCAAAGCGCAATTGTAACCCTTTCTGCCACTCTTTCACCACGACTAATGAGCTCGTCAATACGACAAGAACAATCACCACAATGGGAAGAATAATACGTGTAAATAATTTCATATTGAATGACTTCTCCTATTAACGAGTGAGACGTGCACGACTTCTGCTATCATCGCTAGTCGTTGTCGAAGGGGTGGTCGTTGTCGATTTCTGACTGTTATTCAGTTCAGCTTTCGTTGTTTTTGCCGGAGTAGAGGACATTTGCACGCCACTATTAATCGGGGTTACACCCATATTATTGGCACTACTGTTAGCTCGACTATTGCTACCCTTGTCAGTATTATTGCTGTTATTGCTATTAATCATCTTATCTAATGGCAACATCATCAAATTATTACCGCTATCGGAACCCATATAGAGCTTATTGCTATTTTGTAACACTGTTTCCATATTCTCTAAATAGAGACGCTCACGCGTCACATCGGGGGCATTGCGATAGGCTGTATAGAGGCGATTAAAACGCTCTGCTTCCCCGCGCGCTTGTGCCATTTTACTTTCACGATAGGCTTCTGCTTCCCGTAAAATACGTTCCGCTTCCCCGCGCGCTTCGGCGTGTACTTTACTCTGATAGGCTTCTGCTTGGTTAATTCGGCTCTGCTCATCTTCCCTTGCACGAATAGCATCTGAGAAGGCATCTTGTACCGCTGCTGGAGCCTGTGCATCTTCTAAGTTGACGTTAGTAATGACAAGGCCAATCGCATAGTTATCTAAAATACTTTGCGCCAGTTCTTTCACTTCTTGCATCAACTGCTCACGACCATCTGTCAAGATATCATCTAGCGATGTCTGCCCCACTCGCTCACGAGTCGCACTATCCACCACTTCTTTGAGGGTTTTATCAGGGTCAACCGAAGCAAACCAATATTGCGCCGGATCATCATTATTAATCTGATATTGTACTTCAACATTCACATCCACAAGATTCTCATCTTTCGTCAACATCGAGGCTTTACGATTTCCCTTAGCCGTTGAACCAATTTTTTGTGAGAATCGGCGCTGAATATCGATGATACGATGTTCCCCAATAGGACTTGGGAAACGCCATCTTAAACCGGGATCTTTAGTCGCATGATACTGCCCTAGCAGTAGCTCTACCCCTTTTTGTCCGGCATCAATGGTATAAAACCCCGTTGCAAGCCAGCCGCAAAGCAGTACTGCACCACCGATTGCGATATATTTACCAATGCCACTTGAGTGCCCTTGTCCGCCTCTACCGCGAAAAGCGCCGCCAAGTTTTTTAAAAATTTCATCTAAATCAGGCGCTGAACCATTTTGATTATTGCGATTATTAGGGTCATTGGGGTTATTAGAACCATTATGCCCATTCTGATCTTGAGGTTTTTGTGGATTTGATTGATTTCCACCCGATTGATTTTGCCCATCTTTCGGTGCTTCCCAAGCCATCTCTAAGTTATTTTCCTTCATTTAATCCCTTTGATAATTCTGCTGACCATCTCAACAATGATCCTATGAATATTCTTTTTCAAATAATCCGCTAGATCTCAGATCTTATCCCATTTTTATAGCGACAATTCGACAAGATAGCAATTTTTTAGCCAATTTGCACCTATCATCGCATCGCTTTTCATCTTCATAAATATGATCTTATAATACTTTGCTTTAATCCCTATCACTCATTCTATTCAACTATGCGATCTCTCTATAACAACCCTTATTTCATAGAAAATTTTATTGCATAGAAAACTAACTAATCACTGAAGTGAAATAGCCTGAAGTCTCCGGCATCTCTTTTAAAAGACGCATCAAGCGATAACGCGCCAGATAGAGCTCTAAAATGAACTCTCCTTTCTCCCCAAATTGTTCATCTTTGACCGCATCTAACCGATAGAGTTCTGCTCGTAACCGCCCTTCGCTTGGCGGTAAGGTCACGGAAAGCGCTAGATGATTTTGCTGAAAATGCGTTGCAATAGCATCAATTAAGAGCGAGAGCCCTTCCTTTTTAACTACCGAGAGCCACACGGCTGTTGGTAAACCACGCTCATTTTCAGATATATGGGGATTAATTTCTGGTTTTAAATCAATTTTATTAAAAACTTGCAATCGAGGAACTTGATCCGCTTTAATCTGCTCAAGCACATTCGACACCTCTCGCATCTTCAATTCCCGCTCTTTATCGGCGACATCAATCACTTCTAAAAGTAGATCGGCCTCCACCGCTTCCTGCAAGGTTGATTTAAAAGCTTCCACAAGATCATGCGGTAATTTAGAGATAAACCCTACTGTATCCACCAATACAATTCGACCGACATGAGGAATTTCAATAGCTCTATGAGTGGGATCTAATGTGGCAAAAAGCTGATCCTGTACATACACACCGGCATCGGTTAACGCATTAAAAAGGGAGGATTTTCCAGCATTGGTATAACCCACTAGCGCCACAGTGGGGACTTCATTACGCTCTCTAGAGATGCGTTCTTGTGCCCGCATTTTAGTCACTGATTCTAATCGTTTTTTAAGCTGGCGAATACGATCACTAATAACCCGGCGATCCATTTCAAGGCGGGTTTCCCCAGGTCCTCGTAGACCAACGGCACCTCCTCGCTGTTGCGAAAGATTGGTATGTTTCCGCACTAAACGGGTTGCAAGCCGGGTGAGCTGTGCTAATTCCACTTGCAACTTCCCCTCAAAGCTCTGCGCTCTTTGGGCAAAGATATCGAGAATCAAACCCGTGCGATCGACTACTCGAATATCACAAAGACTCTCAAGATTACGATTTTGGCTCGGTGTTAAATCATGATTAATCAAGATCACATTCGCATCATAATCTTGCACAGCTTGGCAAATCTCTTCTGCTTTACCAGTGCCCACGAAATATTTATGATGCGCTGTCTGCCGGCTACCGGTAATCGTAGTGGCAATTTCAACACCCGCTGATGTGACTAATTCACAAAATTCTGCTAAATCCCCAGGCTCACTCTCCGGCATTTCCAAAGAGACGATCACTGCACGATCATGCGGATGGGATAATAGCTCTGAAGCTTCTTCAATAATTTCGGTCATTATAACTGCGAGAGTACCTCAATAAGAAAGAAAGGGCGATGAGCTTTAGCAGATCGCCTATTAGAATTAGATTTCGAGTTGAATTTCGACAATAATCGATAACTCAGTAATAGTATATCCTATACTTCGTCAGAAGCCGTCTCTTCGAAAGAGGCTTCATCATCAGTCTCAAGACCAAGATTGATATTGCGAGCCGGAACAATCGTAGATACTGCATGTTTGTAGATCATTTGACTAACGTTAGAACGAAGTAAAATCACAAATTGATCAAAAGATTCGATTTGGCCCTGTAATTTAATTCCGTTAATTAAAAAGATCGATACGGGAACACGTCCCTTACGCAGTAGATTTAAAAAAGGATCTTGAAGAGATTGCATTTTTGCCATGTTGGTTCTCACTTATTCGTTTTTATCATTCATTGGAGGAGTCCATCATTTATAGCGCTTCGCTACAAGACAGCCGACTCTGCTTAGTGAACCTCACAATAGAGGTTAATACCTTTGTAATTATAATGCATTTCAGCATTTAAAGAGAAATAACTTTTCTTTGAAATTAAAAATCGACACGATAATTCAAATATTCTTGTGAATCATTGTGATGATCATCGCAATCTAAGGTTGTCGAATGTGGGTGAACACTTTATACTTTTAGAGGGCATTAATCAGTGATGAATCAGATAACTAAAAGGAATATCGAATGACTTTTAAAGCACTCTTTTTGGACTTAGATGGCACAAGTCTCAATGATCACAACAGCTTATCTCCTGCATTACAAGCGATTCTCACAAAGCTTAGAGAAGATGGATTACAAGTCATTTTTAGTACCGGTCGAAGCTTCGCCGGCGCACTGCCTTTTGCTAATGCCATTGGTGGAATCGATTATATGATCAACTACAATGGCGCTCGAGTATTTGATTTCCGTAAGGATCGTGTACTCTATGAGGCGCTCTTACCGCGCCCTGTACTAGAACAAGTATTTGAATTTTCTAAGATTCATCAATACCCACCGATTTTCTATCACAATAATGTGATCTATACCGCCGATGGTTCTGCTCATCATCACACCTGTCCCGGCGAGCGATTTGCGATCCTAGATCCCGATTATAACTGGTTAGATGAAGATATCACGAAAGCGCTCTTTGTCGTTCCCTCAGAGCAATTAACCACTTATCTTGATTTTGCACATCAGCATTTCCAAGGCGCTTCGATCTCAACCTCTTCGGCAACTTATCTTGAAGTGATGCCTCAAGGTGTCAATAAATCTGTCGGCGTTCAACATGTGTTAGAACAACTCAATATTGATCCGAAACACTGTATTGCATTTGGCGATCAGCGCAATGATTTAGAGATGCTCTCATTAGTCGGTCATCCGTATGTGATGGGCAATGCAATCGATCCTCTAAAAGTACAATTTCCTGATCGTGTCGTTCAAACGAATCTTGAAGATGGCGTTGCTAAGACACTTGATCGGCTCTTTAAACTCAACTATTTCTAAATAGCGCCCCTTAGTTTCTTGAAAGCACTGCTTTGAAAGACATTTTTGAAAGACCTTTTTGAAAGGTCTTTTTACATTCAGTCCATAAACTAGCACAAAAGAGATCTTATAATCATCATTGATATTTATCGATATAAAATGATCAGCTTTGTGCCTTGACCTGCATTCTATCGTTATTCTTAATAGTTGCCTCTTCATAGAAAGATCGCTAGACTTGATCGTTTCTCATTTCTGAATTTTTCTACTGTTAATAAGAATAAACTATAATGATGACTGTAACTATTGCCCCTTTTTCTAAACTCGTCAAAAATTTGACCCTCACATTTATCCCACTCATTCTAATCCCTATCATCATTTGGCTGACAGGCTGGCATTGGGAACATACACAAGATTATCAATTTTGGGACTTTCTACTCTTTATCGTCACAGAAACAGGATCAACGCCCTACTTTGCGCTCTTAACATCATTAGTGTTAGCGATTGCACTGAGCATGCGTTGTCAACGTTTGCAACATCATTGGGTCATTATTTTCCTAAGTGTATTAGTTCTACAAGGTGCGACACAAATAGTAAAATCTGCGATCAAATATGCATTGGAAGAGCCCCGTCCTTACATGAGCTATGTCGTTGAGCAAGGTGTTGAGATCGACACTTTTTACGAGCTTCCCCGCAAAGAACGGGCAGAAATTATCGCTGAAACTGTAGAGGATGACACACAAACACCTTCATGGCTTCAAAATCATTGGCAACATGAAACAGGTTACTCATTTCCTTCAGGGCACACGATTTTTGCTGTGATGTGGGCGATGATTATTGTAGGATTTTTAACTCGAGAGCAAGATTCTAAAACTTGGTTATTCGGTGGACTGATCACAATCTGGGCTGGTTTAATGATGATTAGTCGTGTACGACTTGGTATGCATTTCCCCATAGATCTATTTGTGAGTACAATTTTAGCTTATCTTATTGCGCTACTCTTCTTCTATCTACTGGCTAAGAGAGATCAAGCTTTCTCTGCCGGGATTGAAAGGCCGGAAGTCCCGGAATCTCATTATCGACAATAATTCATCAGCAATAATGTCAATAAGAATAATTCAATGAGTATCAACGCATTTCAAGCTTTAAAATAATATCACCCATATTATTATGATAAAATTACTATAATATATTCGCGTTATTCCAAAAGTAAAAAAATAGTGAGCTAATCAACAAGGGATACAAATCTTTCACATCTATTCAAAAAAATCTTTGTAATCCCCTTGTATAAGTGCGTTATTTTCTATAAAACTAAATAGAAGACTTATTAGTTGCCTAGATCGCAATCAGTCATAATCTAGGCCTTTATCTTCAGAGATCACAGCGATAACAATAAATAGATAATCAATGAGGACAACTATGCTATTTCTACTCTCCCCTGCAAAAATGTTGGATGAACATACGCCCCCACCGATCACAAGTTTAGATCAGCCAACACTTTTAGAGCAGTCTCAACAACTTATCAATATTTTGCGTCATTATAGTGCTAGTGACTTACAGACTTTAATGAAGATCTCTGAACGTATTGCCGTTCAAAATCAAGAACGATTTGCACAATTTGAAACACCCTTTAATTCACAGAATGCAAAACCTGCAATCTATCTCTTTAATGGGGATGTTTATCAAGGTCTGTCTGCCTACAATCTTCCTGAAGAGTGTATTCAATTTTTGAATAAACATCTTGCTATTCTCTCAGGGTTATACGGCGCGGTTCGTCCTTTAGACCTTATCGCACCTTATCGTCTTGAAATGGGAACACCGCTCCCAAATGAACATGGCAAAAACCTCTACGATTTCTGGGGCGATACCATTACTGAATATCTCAACGATCGCATTGATGAAACCGATGCAAAAGTCGTGATTAATCTAGCATCGAATGAGTATTTTAAAGCAGTAAGACCTGAAAAACTCAAGGCTCGCGTGGTCACACCGATCTTTAAAGATTATAGTAATGGTGAGTATAAGGTCATTGGCGTTTACGCTAAAAGAGCTCGCGGATTGATGACTCGCTTTGCTTGTGAGAATAATATTACCGACCTACAAGATCTCAAAAAATTCAATCTCGAAGGTTATGCCTATAAACCTAATGATGTGACAGGTGAGATTGTCTTTATTCGAGGATAGACAATATTTCTCTTAAAATATATTTCTAGTCATTTATTTCATAAAAATCAATAGTGACTCTCATATCAAGCCCTCTTTCGCAGAGGGCTTTTTCATATCTAAAATTCAAGCTCAAATAACGTATCAGAACAACTATTGGATTCTGCCCCCGACATTACAGTAGACCTCCATTCATCACTTCAAGATAGCAAAAGCCGAGATTAGAATATTCCGTAATTCTCGGCTTTTGTTCATCCACTATTTCATGGATTGCTATATAACATGATATTTTCTGCTATTCATGCGAAAATAGCGCTCTTAACAATCGATGAAATGAGTATAAAGTTATGCAGAATAAAAACAATCTTCTCTGGATTGATTTAGAGATGACAGGCTTAGATGAAGAGATTCATCATATTATTGAAATTGCCTCTATTGTGACGGATAAAGATCTCAATATCTTAGCCGAAGGGCCGAGCCTTGCGATCTATCAACCTGAATCGATTTTAGCGCTCATGGATGATTGGTGCCAAAATACCCATGGCGCATCAGGATTAACTACCCGTATTCGTGAGAGTAAAACATCTGTCGAGATGGCGATGAATGCTACCATTGAATTTGCAAGTCAATGGATTCCAGCAGGCGCTACGCCACTTTGTGGCAATAGCATTGGTACTGACCGCCGTTTTCTCAAAAAATATATGCCGGCATTAGATCAATTCTGTCACTATCGCAATATCGATGTCAGCTCTTTTAAAGAGGTGGTGAAGCGTTGGTATCCTGAGGGGAAAAGCTATGAAAAACGCAATACGCACATTGCCTTAGATGATATTCGAGAATCAATCGCAGAATTACAATTTATTAGAACCCACTATTTTAAATAATTTCATGAATATCATTCCCAATGTAAAATCACCCATTGGCCAATAATCTTCTATAATATTGAGATTAACCACTGCATTGATTGTTCAGATAAGATCTTATATCTCTCTATTGAACATCCTTGAGTAATCGAACTATTCAAAGAGAAACATTATGACCCCAAAAATTACAATTAAAACTCCTTGGCAATTTTTTGCTTCTGGCTTTGGTTCCGGCATGTCTCCTGTTGCGCCAGGCACAATGGGAACGTTAGCATCTATTCCCTTCTGGTTCATTTTTGCAACGATTCTCCCAACTTGGGGCTACATCGTCATGCTGATTATCACAGCGCTAGTAGGAATTGTTATTTGCCAAAAAGCAAGCGATGAACTCGGCGTTCATGATCACGGCGGTATTGTTTGGGATGAATTTGTTGGATTATGGCTCACGATGCTTTTTGCACCGGTCAGTTGGACAGCGATCATCTTAGGTTTTCTTATCTTTCGATTTTTTGATGTATTAAAACCGTGGCCTATTAAAGTCATTGATGCACAAGTGGGCGGTGGTTTAGGAATCATGCTTGATGATATTTTAGCCGGCATTTTCTCATTAATAACGCTCCAAGTGATTCTTCATTGGATCATTCCGCTCTTCTAATAATTAAAGTCATTATGAGTTACTATCGAAAAGCCTTTTGGAAATATATCAAACAGATGGGAAGAGTTCAGTGGCAAAGAGGAAAAGGGCGATTTTTGATTGGCCTACTCTTTATCGTGATTTTAGGGGTCTCTTATTGGACATTAGAACCTGATTCAGCCTCTAAATCCACAACCACTATTGTTACCAATGATGAAGTCTATCAATGTAAAATCAAACGAGTAGTTGATGGTGATACAGTAATTGCTAACTGTCCCCCTAACAATCGAGAACAACTTCGAATTCGGGTATGGGGAATTGATGCCCCTGAAATGAAACAAGAAAATTGGGGTGAAGCGTCAAAAAGCTACCTCATTATGCTATTATCTCAAGCAGATCATGATATTATAGAAATTAAAGTTCGCGATATTGATCATTATGGCAGATACGTTGGTCAGCTTTTCCTAAACAATCTCGACCTCGGATTAGAATTAGTAAAAAATGGTGAGGCGGTAGTTTATAAACAGTACAATAACGAGGCAAACTATCTGCAAGCACAAGAGTCAGCACAAAAACAGAAGTTAGGTATTTGGAAAAAAGAGGGGGCGCAACAAGACCCCGCTACCTGGCGTAAACTCAATCCTCGGTAAGAAATATCAAATAGTCCTGTTAGTTAAGCCACTATTTACCGTCTAATTCTTACCTAATGACACAGAACCGTAACATATGATAACGCTTGAGAATAATACAATTTATATTGACGGCGCCTGGATTCTTGCTAACTTGCATACGATTCAGCAAGCAGCGCAACAGTTTCAAAAAACGCCCGTCACTACAGACGCTATCATCATTGATGGTAGTAAACTGACGAAGCTTGATACCATTGGGTGTCAAGAGCTCTATATTGCACTCAATAAACTCCCTGCTAATTGCAAAGTTGATTATCAAAACTTTGACAAAAAACAGATTGATCTCTTTCTATTTATCAAATCACGTATTGATGAAGCTGGTGTACAAAAGCAAGCGCCGGTCACAAGAGAACTCTTTGTCACGAAAGTGGGTAAACGTGTATTTAAACAATTTGATGGCATTCAGCGCTTTTTAGAATTTATCGGTGAAGTTTCTGTAATCGGTATTCAAAAGGCCTTTACCCCTTGGAATATTCGTTGGCGCGCCTTTTGGGCAAATATTCAATCTGCCGGTGTGATGGCACTCCCCATTGTAGGGTTACTCAATTTCCTCATTGGGGCGGTTATTGCTTATCAGGCAGGGAGCCTACTACAGATGTTTGGCGCAAATATCTATATCGTTGACTTTACGGCAGTTGCAGTATTACGAGTCTTAGGGCCGTTATTAACAGCGATTATTATCGCCGGTCGAACGGGGGCGGCTTATGCCGCACAAATAGGCACTATGGTGGTCAACGAAGAAGTTGATGCCCTTGAAACCATTGGGATTAACAAATATAACCAATTAGTACTCCCCAAAATGTACGCTTTAGCCATATCACTCCCTTTCTTAACATTGTTTGCCGATATCATGGCTATTTTTGGCAGTATGGTACTTTCAAATATCTACTTAGATATCTCCTTCATGGAGTTTCTACAAACCATTCCAAATACTGTAACTTGGCGTTCTCTCATGGTAGGAATTGTTCAAGCACCTGTATTTGCGATTGTCATTACCCTTATTGGCTGTTATCAAGGCTTCCAAGTTGCCGGGGGAGCGGATAGTGTTGGGCAACAGACCACAAAAGCCGTTGTGCAATCTATTTTCTTTGTCATTATCATCGTAGCACTCTTCTCGATTTTAATGCGAAATGTTGGTTTATAGAGGGAATCGATTATGCCAGAACAATTAAATACAACCACATCGACAACCTCTCAACCGAAAGCACAACCCGATGATGTGATTCGTATTGAGCACATCTATAATGCCTTCGGTTCTCATGTTGTCCACGAAGATCTCAATATGACGGTTCAGCGGGGTGAAATGATTGCACTTGTGGGCGGATCAGGCTCAGGTAAAACAACGCTACTTCGTAGCATCATCATGTTACAACCCCCGACAAAAGGGCAAGTCTATCTCTTTGACAAACCGGTTTGGGGCGCTTCTCACAGTGAAAAACAGAAATTACGACAAACCTTTGGCATGCTCTTTCAAAGTGGGGCACTCTTTAGTTCACTTACCGTATTAGAAAATATTATGGTTCCCCTGCAAGAGCACACTAAACTCAGTCGCAAAGATATGGAAGAGGTTGCGATGCTCAAATTAACACTTTCAGGGCTTAAACCTGAAGCGGCATCACTGCTTCCGAAAGATCTCTCTGGTGGAATGATCAAACGAGCTAGTTTAGCAAGAGCTTTGGCACTCGACCCTGAGCTCCTCTTCCTCGATGAACCTACAGCGGGGCTTGATCCTATTTCAGCGAGTGAATTTGATGGTTTAATGCGACAACTCAAAGAGTCGCTTAATCTCACAGTTGTCATGGTGACACATGATCTTGACTCAATCTGGGCAACAACCGATAAAGTGGCATTCCTCGGGAATAAAACGCTTATTGCCTATGAACCGATTCAAGATCTTGTTAAAAATAGCAATCCTTTAATTCAAAAATACTTCCAAGGTCCTCGTGGACGCGCGGTTGGAGAAGCTTATGGAACACAAATTTAATTACACAGTCGTTGGACTTTTCGTCCTTGGATTCTTAGCTTGCCTTATTACCCTGATTATTTGGCTAACAAACGGCTTTGAAAAGGTCAACACTATTGAATATAAAGTTATTACCAATGAGAGTGTTGCAGGCCTTTCAATCAACTCCCCAATCGATTATCGGGGGGTGAATGTCGGGAAAGTCGCGGCAATCGAACTGAATAATAATGATCCTCGTTATGTTACGATTTTACTCGATATCGATGTCGGTACGCCGATTAAGCGGGATACAGAAGCAGTCTTGATGAGTCGTGGTATTACCGGCATTGTCAATGTGAGCTTAACCGGGGGGACACCTCAAGCAGGTGACCTTTTGCCAACCAAAGAGGACCCGATTCCAACCATTAAAAATGGTCCATCTCTAGCACAACGCCTTGATGAGGCATTAGATGATATTACCCATTCATTAACGGATTTATCACAAAAATTAGGCTCGATTCTCACTACTCAAAATATCGATAATTTTAGTGATATTCTCAGCAATACCAATAGTTTTACTCAAGATCTTGCTGCAGCCGGTGGGAAAATTCGTGCCCTTACAGAGAAAGCAGGAACGACCTTAGATACTATTACACCGCAACTCAAAAGTGCCGCAGATTCGATCTATAACCTTGCGCAGCATACAAAAGACTCTGCCAAAAAACTCGATAGCATCATGACTAAAGCCAATACAGTGCTTGATAGTGCCAATGTTGCATTAGGCAGTGCAAATAGTACATTCAAAACTTGGAATGGTTTAGGCGAAGAGGCTAATGGATCGATTCAAAATATCTTCCCTACACTAGAAAATGCACTCTATAATTTCTCACTCTTAATGCAAGAGTTAGAAGCAACCCCGAATGCGATCATTATGGGTAAACCGAAACAAAAACCTGGCCCCGGTGAATAACAAGATTAAATTCATATTAAGATCAAATTTATATCAGAACAAATAGATTTATGAGTAACTTCATTAGTAACGCGATTAATCACGTTATCAATACATTCAGCAATAGAGTTTCACCGACTTTATAAGGACTATATCGTATGAAATCATTTAAAAATTGGCTGATAATCGCCATTTTACCTCTCGTAATAGCAGGCTGTGCTTCAGCGCCGGCTAAAACGAATTATCTTCTCTCAACAGAGACAACGCCGGTAGCCAATAGCGCTCATGCACTCCCTTCTCTACTTGTTTCTCAAGTACGCTCTCTCGGTCGACTCTCCACAGAGATGTTCTATAGTCGTAGCCCGAACGAAATTGAGAGCTTTACTCAAAATGAATGGGCAGCGCCTCCGGCACAGCTAATTCAAGCAGCGATTACCCAAGACCTCGATAACCGTGGTCTCTTTGAGTATGTGGTGATGGCGCCTACTAATATCTCAGCGGCTTACCGTTTAGATATGTCTATTTTAGAGATGCGTCAATACTTCCCTAATGAAACAGAGAGTTATATCACGCTTAAACTCCAAGCACGCTTAATTAATAATCGTAACAATCAAATTGTAAAAACCTATACCTATAATGAACAAGTGCCGGCACCCACTTATGATGCAGCAGGTGGTGTGAAAGCCTATAATAGCGCGCTCAATAGTATTGCAGATCGTTTAGCGCAAGCCTTAACTCGCACTGTTCGTTAATTTAAATAGGATAATAGACTTTCGTCATGCTGATAGACCTCTTCCCTTCCCTTGCCAAACCCGATTACCGTTATTATCATCCACTCTATTTTGATAAAACACCTGTAGGTTGGGTTCATCAAGCAAGAATTGAGGTCTTGACGCAATTTCCTGGATTATTTCTCATTCAAGCGAATGCTATCTATTTTCAATCTGATTTTTGTCTAGCGGATATCGCAACCCGCACGCAAATGATTGCCCACTTTTCAGAAACCTTAAGAGAAGTGGGAATTATTCAAAATTGGCGAGATGAAGCTTATGGTGTTTATCGCCCTGGAGAAGACCTACAAACACCCATTTTTACTATTGAACGAGGTGTCGCCCCATTTCTAGGCTTACGAGTTTATGGGATTCATATCAATGGCTATCAAGTTCCTGCCGATCTCGATGCACCTATTGAACGACTGTGGATTGCTCGGCGCTCTCACCTTAAAATGATTGAACCTCATAAACTCGATAATATCGCGGCCGGCGGTTTAAGTTATGGGGAAAAGCCTCTCGAAACGGCGATCAGAGAAGCGATGGAAGAAGCCGCGGTTCCCTACGATTTAGCACAACACCTCAAACCTGCGACTAAAATTAATTACATTGCAGAGTATCATCAGGCGATTCGTAATGAGTGTATTTTTGCATTTGATCTACCTTTACCGGCTGATTTTATACCGCAAATTAATGATGGTGAAGTAGAAGCCTTCTATCAAATGACACCCATTGAAATTGAGCAGGCATTACGCGCAAAAGATCAATTTAAACCCAATAGCGGCTTAGTGACGCTTGAGTTTCTCATCCGTCATCAACTTGTGCAATTACTGCCAGATGAAGCCAATGCACTATTAGAGGTTATTAGCTAAACAAATATCTCTATATCATATATAGTAAATTTGGTTTAAGAAAAATACTTTGTAAACAGCTATTATGGAGCTTTAAAAAAACATAAAACCTGACTTACCAACACTTGCAAGATGCCAGATAGAACAGCTTTCTTGCCTCGATCAACCGATGCGCCGGCATTTTGATAAGCTTCTTTTGAACCGATATTACTATAGTATAACTATCAAATAACAAAAAGCGTGGACTTGTTTGACTTCAACAATCGTTGAACTTGAACAATAGACCACGCTCTATTAATTTGAACTTACATTCTGATCATCGAGATTTCAGCCTGACTTCGAATCAACGATATAGATTCCTATAGAAGAGATGAAGCAAGATAAACAAATTTATCGGCAAATACACGATATTTAGGCCGCTTCTCCCACTCTTCTAACGTAACTTGCACCGCATTCTCCAAATCTTCATAGAATTGCGCAGTCATCTTCTCAGCAAACGCTTGGTCATACATAATGGCATTCACTTCAAAGTTCAAATCAAAGCTTCGAATATCCATATTCGCCGTACCAATCATCGCTAAACTTCGATCATAGACACTCGTCTTCGCATGAATAAAACCTTTCTGATAATGATAGATCTCAACACCAGCCTTTAAGAGATCAAGGTAGAGTGCTCGACTGGCCATTCGTACTAACATTGAATTGGTTTTTTCAGGCACAAGCAATTTCACTTTCACTTGGCTACGTGCCGCGATCTTCAACATCGTTAAAATCTGCTCTGTCGGAATAAAGTAAGGCGTTGTAATCAACACCTCTTTTTCAGCTAATGCAATTGCCTGCAAGATAGAATTCATAATAAAAGGCTCTTCTGAATCGGGTCCGCTGGCTACAATCTGCACTGCGGTAGTGCCTTTACTATCCTTAAGCGCTAATGGAAAAAGCTCTGCATTCGGTTCTACTTTCTGCTTCGCACAGAAGTTCCAATCCGAGAGAAAGAGATGTTGTAACGCATAACAGCTATACCCCTCTAAGCGCACATGCATATCCCGTAAAATCGGCTTACCGCTTGCCGGATCATTAATATAATCGTCACCAATATTGATTCCACCAACAAAGCCAATACGGCCATCAATGACAATAATTTTCCGGTGATTACGATAATTGACTCGGTTAGCCCAGAAGATAAAGAGAAGTTTCCGAAATGGAAAGACTTCAATGCCAGCTTGGCGCATCTCTTCGGCATATTTTTTACGAATATGTTTACTACCAAAGTCATCATAGATGAAGCGAACCTTAACCCCTTCTTTCGCTTTCTGAATTAAGAGATCTTTGATTTTATTACCAATTACATCATTTCGAACAATATAGTACTCAATGTGAATTGTCTCTTTGGCATTTTCAATCGCTTTAATAACTTCAGGAAATTTTCCTTCTCCATTTTTAAGCAGCATTACATCATTATTAAGACTCATCCAATGCACATCTTCCGTTGAAACAGAGTGTGCAAGGCGCTTAAACTGATCAATAACGGGATTACCAGTTGCTTCTGCGCCTTCTTCTATATGTTTGGTATATTGGTAAATCTCCTCTTTAAGATCACCGTTATATTCTAACTTCTTATCATACATCGCTTTATTGCGATAATTCACCCCTAAAGAGAGGTAGAGAATAACGCCAAATAATGGCAGAAATACGATTAAGACAAGATAACCTAATGTCTTACTCACGCTAGTGGTATCCATAATAATTTTAACGCAGACGGCTAAAATAAAGAGGATATAGATCGTCAGTGTAATCATACTGCCGGTCCATAAAAAACTGCCTTTAAGAATTGATGTAATCATATGCTTTCGTTCTATATTAGTAAGAGGTAAATGCGTGTTATTATACTACATTCATTATCAATAAAATATATTTGTCAATTTCTATAAAATGATCTCAAGATTATTCTAAGCAATCCCAATGAGATCATCATAAAATGAATATTAAGCATTTTGTTCGCAGCAATTGCTACCCACAAAAATGAAACAACAAGGGAATAGAATGGCACAGAGTATCGGCATGATTGTTGGAAAATTTTACCCTCTTCATCAAGGTCATATCAATATGATTCTACAAGCAAGGCAACTCGTAGATGAACTCATTGTCTTTGTCTGTAGTGATTCAGAACGGGATCTTAAACTCTTTGAAGAGAGCGCTATGACACGCCTTCCTACGAGTGAAGAGCGGACAAATTGGGCAAAACAGGTTTTTGCTACCATTCCTGGCATTCAAGTAGAATCCTTTATAGAAGATGGCATTCCCGCATACCCTAATGGCTGGCAAGCTTGGAGTGAACGACTTCAAGCAACTTTAAATGCGCTTAACATAAAGCCTACTATCATCTTTAGTAGTGAGCTTCAAGATGAAGCACTCTATCGGCAATATTTCAATCTCCCCGTACGCTTAATGGATCCTCCTCGCGCCCAATTTGATGTATCTGCTACAAAAATCCGAACCGAACCCTATCGCTATTGGCATTTTATCCCCTCACATATTCGCCCTTTCTTTACCAAACAAATAGTGATTGATACGAGATTTTCTGACACCTTACTATTGCAATCTGTCATCAAACTCTTTCAATCTGTTGATCAAAAAAATAATTCACAACTGCAATTTATCGCACTTGATCAGCACCAACTACCGCAATCTATTCACCATTATCATCAAGAGATGATCCGTATTAATGGCATTATCGGTTCACCTGCCTTTATCGAACAGGCATTAGGCACCATTGAGCAGATCAACCTTAACAAGATTCAAAATAGCCGAGATCTCCCATACTACAATATGATGGCTCCTAGCCTTTTTGAAGCCGATGAAACAGAAAATAATGCACTGATGCAATTTAATGAACTCAACCATTTCCTTGCACAAATACTCGAAATGCCGGCAACAAAATAGGTTACTCATTCGTAAACATGAGATGAAAGCAGATCGTATAAAAATCTCTCCGTAGAAAAGTTGCGTAATACTCGATTCTCAAGCTACTATGAAAAACATTTAATTTTTTATTGAATCATTCAATCACTTCGATGACTCAATGATTCAGATACTTTTTAATCAGATAAAGGTTCTACCATGAATGCATTAATCCGGGATATTCTCTCTGCCCGAGTCTATGATGTGGCTAAAAATACCCAACTAGACTACCTCCATCTTTTAAGTCAGCAATTACATACCCATATTTGGCTCAAACGTGAAGATCTACAGCCGATCTTCTCTTTTAAGATTAGAGGCGCATTCAACCGAATTTTCCAATTAAGCGAAGAAGAGAGAGCTAAAGGGGTGATTTGTGCATCAGCGGGAAATCATGCACAAGGGGTAGCCTTAAGTGGTCGCCACCTAAAACTTAAAACAACTATTGTGATGCCAACATCTGCCCCGGCTCTTAAAGTAAATGCTTGTAAAGAGATGGGTGCTGAAGTAATCCTCCATGGCAACAATTTCGATGAGGCCTATGAACACGCGCGCTATCTCTCTGAACAAGAGGGGAAAACATTTATCCATCCCTTTGATGATCTTGCCGTCATTGCGGGACAAGGCACCATTGGTAAAGAGCTACTTGATCAAAAGCCCGATCTTGATGCCATCTTTATTCCTGTCGGTGGTGGGGGACTAATTGCCGGCATCGCGGCGTATGTGAAATTTATTGCCCCTAACTGTAAAATTATCGGGGTAGAGCCAGAAGAATCTGCCTCAATGCTCGTTTCACTTCAAGAGAATCAACGGGTAAAACTTGCACAAGTGGGGTCCTTTGCCGATGGTACGGCCGTCAAGCTGGTGGGTGAAAAAACCTTTGAGATCTGTCAAAAATATGTGGATGATATCGTCACCGTTTCTACAGATGAACTCTGTGCTGCGATGAAAGATATTTTCAATAATACGAGAGCATTAAGCGAACCATCGGGAGCCCTTAGTGTTGCTGGTATTAAGAAATACCTTCATGAGCATCCCGATCATGGCTTTAAAAATGTTGCAGGTATTTTAAGTGGCGCAAATATCAACTTTGACCGTTTACGCCATGCAGCAGAACGCGCGGAATTGGGAGAGAAAAACGAAGCTTTAATTGCTGTCAAAATTCCTGAAATCCCTGGCAGTTTCCACAACTTCATCAATCTTATTGGCAAACGTAGCATTACAGAATTTAATTACCGCTATTCAGATCCCAAAGAAGCGGTTATTTTTGTGGGTTTGCAACTCTCTGCTCGCGATGAAGAGAAAGCGCAGATCTTAGAAAATCTACAAAATCATCAATTAGAAGTGATCGATTTAAGTGACAATGAAGTCGCTAAACTCCATATTCGTCATATGGTCGGAGGTAAATCTGATGTGGAAAATGAACGACTCTTCCGCTTTGAATTCCCCGAACATCCAGGCGCACTCATGCAATTTCTCGCAACTTTAGCGGGTCGTTGGAATATTAGCCTCTTCCATTATCGCAATCATGGCTCTGATTACGGTCGCGTCCTTATCGGTATCCAGGTGCCAGAACAAAATATTATAGATGGCTCTTTCAATGAATTCTTAGAAGAGATTGGCTATGAGTTTACAGACGAGAATGATAATCCGGCATTTAAACTCTTTCTGTAAAGTATAGTAAAATAGGTTCAAAATAAGCATTATTAAAATGCCGGCGCATCGGCTGTAATAAATAAGGAAACTGTTCTATCCGGCATCTTGCAAGTGTTGTTTAGTACGCTTTTATATTTTTTGAAATCCCACAATAGCTGCTGAAAAACCATTTTTCTTAAACCAAATTTACTATAGATCTCTTAACTAAATACAGCTAGACACAATGAAGCCCATTTATTGAAAATGGGCTCTCTTATATCTATTTCATTTTGATGCTTACAGCTTTTCTTCTGAGGGTCGGAGTAATTTTGGAAGCGGAAATACAATATCTTCCTCGATGCCCGGCATATTTCCCTCTAGTTTAAAACCGGCATTTTGTAGAAACTCAATAACCTCACGCACCAATATATCCGGAGCTGAAGCCCCTGCCGTCACGCCGATTAATGTATGATTTTCAAGCCACTTCATATCAATATCCGTCGCGCGATCAATAAGGTAACTCTCCGTTCCCTCTTTTTCAGCCAATTCCCGCAAACGATTAGAGTTAGAGCTATTTTTAGAGCCTACCACTAAAATCAGATCTGTCTGTTTAGCTAAGTCTTTAACTGCATCTTGTCGATTTTGCGTTGCATAACAGATATCACTCTTTTTAGGGCCTTGAATATCAGGGAAATGCGCACGTAATGCATCGATTACTTGAGATGTATCATCGAGCGATAATGTTGTTTGTGTCACAAAAGCTACTTTTTGGGGATCTTTAACCACTAAATGAGCGACATCATCAACAGTTTCTACTAAATGAATCGTCCCACCATATTGAGTGTCAAACTGCCCCATCGTTCCAATCACTTCAGGATGACCTTCATGACCAATTAAAATCGTATCCATCGCATCTTTGGCAAAACGACTTACTTCTAAATGGACTTTGGTCACCAAAGGACAAGTGGCATCAAAAACCTCTAACCCCCTATTTTTAGCATCTTCTTGTACCGCTTTAGAAACACCATGAGCCGAAAATATCACAATTTTACCATCGGGGACTTCATCCAGCTCATCCACAAAAATAGCCCCACCCGCTTTAAGCGTATCGACGACATATTTATTATGCACCACTTCATGACGCACATAGATCGGTGCCCCAAACAGTTCAAGCGCTCGCTCTACAATCGTAATTGCCCGATCAACACCCGCACAAAATCCCCGAGGATTCGCCAAAAATATCTTTTTAGTCATGATCTTCTATCTCTCTTTCCCCTAGTTCTTCAAGTAGATTGGTATGTTCTACATAGCCATTGACCACCGTATGTAGCTTCCCAGTGGTGGGATGAATGACTAAACCATGGACAACAACTCGACCCGGCATCAATGGATGATTCCGAATTTTATCAACAGTAAAACGGACGCTATCTGCCACGTTATCAAATCCACGCAACCACCCATCAAGATCAATGCCGGCATTTCGAAGTGTCGTGATCGTCGCATCAGTGATTCCAAATTTACGCGCTTTATCGAGTAGATGCTCAGGATCAAAGCCTCTCATACCACAATCGGTATGTCCAATCACCATGATCTCTTTCACATTAAATTCAAGCGCTGCAACTAATAGACTACGCATCACTGCACCCCAGGGATGGGTAATTAATGCGCCGGCATTTTTGATCACTTTTGCATCGCCATTTTTTAGCCCCATTGCCTTTGGTAATAACTCTACAATTCGTGCATCCATGCAGGTTAAAATTGCGAGCTCTTTATTGGGATATTTATCCGTTGAAAGATTGTCATATTCCTTAGAATCCACAAATTCACGATTGTAATCTAAGATGGTTTCTAGCATTGATTTCTCATCAGCCATATTTTCTATCCTGTAATATCTCTAATAATGGCAACTGTAATACCCTAGGCCACTACTATATTCATTTGATAAAATTGATTCTATAAAAAATAACCCTCAACTTAAGCCCCATTATAAGACCTCAGCGAGGATTATTCCTAAATATTCACTTTATTCATTATTGTAATCGGTAATCGCCGGCTCAATTCAATGATCTGGCATTTTAACCATTATTCGTCCTCTTGAATTTTACGTCGTTTTTCCGTTATAGAAGAGAGAATAATAAAACCAACGCCTACTGTAACAAAAATATCTGCCACATTAAAAATGGGGAAATGATACTGACCATAATAGACATGGATGAAATCGATCACATGCCCTAAGGCAACGCGATCTATTAAATTCCCAATCGCCCCCACTAATACTGAAGCCAAACCAATTCGAAGCAGCTGCTCCTGAGGCTTTGTTCGACGTATCCAGAAGAAAAGGATAATGGCAATCAAAGTGGTAATCCCAATAAAGAACCAACGTTGCCACCCTTCTTGATCTGCTAAGAAACTAAAAGCAGCGCCAGGATTATAGACAAGCGTCCAATTGAGAAAAGGGAGTACGGGTACACTCTGCCCATAGAGCAGTAGATGTTCAGCCGCATACTTGCTACCGATATCGAGTAACACCCCAGCTACCACAAAGAGTGACCAGAAAATCATATTCACTGGTCTCCCCTGTTTGCCATCATTCGCTTTTCGACGACTATGCATAGTGACGATCTTCCCCTTCAGGACTTAAATTTTCTACGCAGCGATCACATAATTCAGGATGTTCAGGATGTTTTCCAACCTCTTCCCGATGATGCCAGCATCTAACACACTTATGATACTCATCACCTAATGCCGTCACTTTAACCGCAAATTTTGTTCCCTCTAACTCCTGGACAGGCAATGATTCTTCCCGCTCAGCCAAAGGTTTAAGATCTGCATAAGATGAAAGTAGCACAAAGCGTAATTCATCTTCTAAACGAGCAATATCTGCAAAGAGTGCATCATCTGCGTAAACTGTAATCCCTGTTTGTAAAGATGAACCGACTTTACCTTCTGTCCGTAATTGTTCAATCTGCTTCGCAGCTTCACGACGAACTTCCAATAATCGATTCCAATAAGCGGTATCGAATGGTGTACCTTCTTCTAACGGTACAAGCCCATCATAAAATTCCGTTAAATAGACAGATTCTAAACGAGCATTACCACGATCACGCATTGCTTGCCATACTTCTTCTGCCGTAAAGGTCAAAATAGGTGCCATCCAGCGAACTAACGCTTCTAATACATGGTAGAGTGCAGTTTGGGCTGAACGACGGGCTAAAGATTCTTTTGCCGCTGTATATTGACGATCTTTAATAATATCAAGATAGAAACTACCTAAATCAATTGAACAGAAATATTGTAATTTCTGATAGACATTATGGAATGAATACTCAAGATAAGCCTCTTTGATCTCTTCTTGAATTTGCAGTGCTCTCGCTACAATCCAACGGTCAAGCGGTAACATCTCATCAAATGAAACCCCATTGGTCGCTAAATCAAATTCATTGGTATTCGCTAACAAGAAGCGAACCGTATTACGAATACGACGATAGGTTTCAGAAGTACGCTTCAAAATCTCATCAGAAACAGGAATCTCTCCACGATAATCTGTCGAGGAAACCCACAGGCGAAGTACATCTGCCCCCATCTTATCGATCACATCTGCAGGCTCTACACCATTACCGAGTGATTTAGACATCTTCCGGCCATTCGCATCGACCGTAAAACCATGAGTCAATAATGCTTTATAAGGTGCAACACCATTAATTGCCACAGAAGTAATAATCGATGAATTGAACCAGCCACGATGTTGATCCGATCCTTCAAGATAGAGGTCTGCAGGATATGCTAATTCAGGACGACGTCCTAATACGCTAAAATGCGTTGTTCCTGAGTCAAACCAGACATCTAGTGTATCTGTGTTTTTCTGATAGTGCGCGGCTTCTTCCGCAGGAAGATAATCTTCTACTGTTGCACCAAACCACGCTTCAAGACCTTTTTCCCGAATACGATCGGCAACATTTTCCATCAATTCATCAGTACGTGGATGAAGCTCGCCACTCTCTTTATGTAGGAAGAATGGAATAGGCACGCCCCAGTAACGTTGACGTGAAATACACCAATCACCACGACCTTCAATCATGCCGTAAAGACGTTCTCTTCCCCAAGTTGGGATAAATTGAACTTGGTCAATTTGATCCAAAACCTCTTGACGAAGCCCCTGTTTATCCATGCTAATAAACCATTGTGGGGTTGCCCGATAGATTGTCGGTGTTTTATGGCGCCAACAATGAGCATAGCTATGGGTAATTTTACCGCTATGAATTAGGATGCCTTTCTCTGTTAAGAAAGCAATCATCTCGGGCTCAATACCGCGAATATTTTTACCACCAAAATGGGGCACAGTCTGAATATAGGTACCGTCCCCTAAAACAGGATTTTCAAACTCAATACCATATTTAAGCGCAACAGCATAGTCTTCTTCACCATGTGCAGGCGCAGTATGTACAAAGCCAGTACCGGCATCTAAGGTCACATGATCACCTAAGATAACAGGTACATCTTTATCTTCAATAGGATGACGAAGCTTGATGCCTTCAACCGCTTTCCCTTCAAATTCAGCCAGAATCTCTAACTGACAATCCCAACTTTTTTCAAGTGCTTCAACTAAATCACGGGCAACAAGATACTCTTTACCATCTTTACGAACAAGTGCATAAATAAAATCAGCATTTGCTGAAACAGCGGCATTACCTGGTAATGTCCAAGGTGTCGTTGTCCAAATTACAACGGCCACATCATCTGATACTGCATGATTAATACGCTTCGCTAAATCCGCACTGTCCACAACAGGAAATGCAACATCGATACTATAAGAGACCTTATCGGCATACTCTACTTCAGCTTCCGCTAGTGAAGAACCACAATCTAAACACCAATGTACAGGGCGAGCACCTTTTTCAAGATGACCTTTTTTCACAATCTCTTTGAGTGCTAAAACAATATCTGCTTCAGTATCTTGATTCATCGTCAAATAAGGTTTTTCTTCATAAGAGAGAACGCCTAAACGTTTGAAACCTTTTGCTTGAATGGCAACTTGTGTTCCTGCAAATTCCCGACATTTCTCCCGGAATTGTGCTGGTGTTAACTGATCACCGACTTTACCAAATTTCTTCTCGACCACCAGTTCGATTGGTAGACCATGACAATCCCAACCCGCCACATAAGGTGAATCAAATCCTAATTGGCCACGAGATTTAACAATAATATCTTTTAAAATTTTATTAACTGCGTGCCCAAGATGAATCGCACCATTGGCATATGGAGGGCCATCATGTAGGATAAATTTAGGTTTACCAGCAAAGAGTTCACGCTGTTTATGGTAAAGATCAATCTGATCCCAGTACTCAATAAATTCAGGCTCACGCTTTGGCAAGTTCCCGCGCATCGGGAAATCTGTTTCGGGTAAGTTTAAAGTATCACGATATACGTGATCATTTTTTTCTTCACTCTTATTTACTTTACTCACGTTCACATCCTACTTTAGAAGATTGAAATAATCTCTTGAAACTTGAGCATCTGCGAGAATTTGCGCCTTTAACGCCTCTAAATTCTCAAAACGACGCTCATCACGAATTTTTGATAAAAACTGTACACTGACATCGGCTCCATACAGATTCCGATTAATATCATGTAAGTGTACTTCTAAATTGGGCTTAATGCCATTCACAGTTGGTCTATAACCAATATTAGCAACACCATTTAATTGCTCACCCGTTTTACAAAGTGTCGCATAAACATTATAAACACCTGTAAAGAGTGGTTTAAAACGTTTTAAAGGTAAATTAATCGTCGCGGTCCCTAATGTTCTTGCCAATTGATTACCATAGACAACTCGACTAATCATCGTATAAGGTCTGCCAAGATAGAGTGTCGCTTGATTAAAATTAGATTCTGCTAATGCTGATCGGATAAGGGTTGATGAGATACGCGTATCACCAATATAGTAATAATCCTCCTTGATTACTTCAAAAGGATAGATACGAGAAGCCTCTAAAAGATCTTGATATGAACCTGTCGCTTTGATCCCAAAACGAAAATCATCGCCAACGACAATCCCCTTAACACCTAATGTTTCTACTAAGAAATGTTGAATAAATTGCGCAGGTGTCCATTCCCGCACGGCATGAGTAAAGGGTAGAATAATGACCTCATCAACCGCGTCATACTCTTTTAAGAAAATCAGCTTTTCTTTCAAGGACATAATTCGTCCAGGCGCCTTATCCCCTAAGAAAAACTCATGAGGTAGAGGTTCAAAGGTGATCAATGTCCGCTTTGCATCAGGATAGCGCAATGCGAGTTCATTCAACCTTGCTAATAATTTTTGGTGCCCCAAATGTACACCATCAAAAGCCCCTAATGTTACTACACGAGGGACATTAGGTGTGTTTTGAGCGTCGCGATAAAAGAAAAAATCCATATTTTGACCATTCAATAAAAAAGCCGGCTATAAAATAACCGGCTAATAATTAATATTGGGTTTAGCTGGCATCAGCTTGAGTTTTCGCTGGGCGATCTACAAGCTCAATATATGCCATTGGTGCATTGTCTCCTGGACGGAAACCGCACTTCATGATGCGAAGGTAACCACCTTGACGATCTTTGAAAAGTGGACCATAAACTTCGAAAAGTTTTTGAACCATTTCACGAGATCTTAATGCAGCAAATGCTTTACGGCGATTTGCAACAGTATCTACTTTCGCTAAAGTGATTAAAGGTTCAACGATACCACGAAGCTCTTTTGCTTTTGGTACAGTTGTTTTGATGATTTCATGTTCAAGAATAGATACTGACATATTTTTGAACATAGCCTTTCTATGTGCTGAAGTGCGACTAAATGCACGACCTGCTTTACGATGACGCATTGTTATACTTCCTATTCAATAAATTAAAATTATGCTGGTGGTTTTGTCGTATCTAAACTAGGTGGTGGCCAGTTATCTAGCGTCATACCTAATGATAAACCATATTGAGCCAACACATCTTTAATCTCTGTTAATGATTTCTTACCAAGATTAGGTGTTTTAAGTAGTTCTGTCTCTGTTTTCTGAATCAGATCACCGATGTAGTACACGCTCTCTGCTTTCAGGCAGTTTGCAGAGCGAACAGTCAATTCTAAATCATCAACAGGTCTCAATAATGTAGGATCAATCTCGAACTCTGGCTCTTCCTGAACAGGCTCTTCTTCCGGCATTGCTTTCAAGTCTACAAAAACACTTAATTGTTCATGTAAAATTGTTGCCGCATTACGAATTGCTTGTTCTGGATCTAATGTGCCATTCGTTTCAAGTGCAATCACTAACTTATCTAAGTCTGTACGTTGTTCAACACGAGCTGACTCAACGCGATAACTCACACGATTCACTGGACTAAAAGTAGTATCTAACCGGAATAAACCTAAAGCAGAAGAGGCATTCTCACCCGCTTCGATTTCACGATTAGCAGCAGTGCTATAGCCTCTGCCACTCTCTACTTTTAAACGCATTTTCAACGAACCACTTGAAGTTAAATTTGCAATGACATGTTCTGGATTAATGATTTCCACATTATGTGGAACTTCCAAATCACCTGCTAAAACAGGGCCTTTGCTCTTCTTCTCTAAAGTGATATACGCTTCAGGTGCATCATGTAATATGATTGCAATACCTTTGAGATTTTGCAGAAGATCAATAACATCTTCTTGCATACCTGGAATTGCAGAGTACTCTTTAGAAACACCCTCTATCTCACATTCTGTAATCGCTGCACCTGGCATCGAAGATAGCAGAATACGACGAAGTGCATTCCCGAGTGTATGCGCAAACCCCCGCTCAAGAGGTTCTAACGAAATTTCAGAGAAATGATTTTCGTCGGTTTTGATCTCCACAATACGTGGAGTTAACAACTCATTTAAAGCCATATGTACTTACCCGATTGATCTAAAATAATAAGAAGGAACGAAATAAAACCAATATGCTTATTATTTTGAGTACAGCTCAACTACTAATGACTCGTTAATATCCGCTGGTAAATCCGAACGTTCAGGAACGCGTTTAAATTCGCCTTCCATTTTTGTTTTATCAACTGAAACCCAGTCAACAAGACCATTCGCTTCGGCAAGTTCCATAGCATAAGCAATACGTGCTTGCTTTTTAGAGCGTTCTCTAATAGAGACTGTATCCGTTGGTTTTAATTGGTAAGAAGGAATATTCACCTTTTCACCATTCACTAAAATTGAGTTGTGGCTTACTAACTGACGCGCTTCTGCACGAGTTGAAGCAAATCCCATACGATAAACTACGTTATCTAAACGGCTTTCAAGGATCGAAAGAAGATTTTCACCTGTTGAACCTTTACGTCTATCCGCTTCTTTATAATAAAGATGGAATTGTTTCTCTAATAAACCATAAATTCTTTTAAGTTTTTGTTTTTCACGTAATTGCAAACCGTAGTCAGATGTACGACCTGGTTTTGCACCGTGTTGACCTGGCGCCTTGTCATGATGACATTTCGATTCGAATGAACGAGCGCTAGATTTTAAGTGAAGATCAGTACCTTCACGTCTTGCTAATTTACATTTTGGGCCAATATAACGTGCCATGACTAATAATACTCCTTAAAAATTGAATTACACTCTGCGCTTTTTAGGCGGACGACAACCATTGTGAGGAATAGGTGTCACATCAGAGATACTAGTGATTTTATAGCCAATCGCATTAAGGGCTCTTACTGCAGAGTCACGACCAGGGCCAGGACCACTGATATTAACATCCAAATTTTTAAGACCATATTCTTGTGCAACTGTTCCCGCTCTTTCTGCTGCTACTTGCGCTGCGAAAGGCGTAGATTTTCTTGAACCACGGAAACCTGATCCACCGGCTGTTGCCCATGAAAGTACGTTTCCTTGACGGTCAGAAATAGTCACGATTGTATTGTTGAAAGATGCTTGTACATGTGCGATGCCATCTACAACACTTCTTCTAACACGCTTACGCGTTTTAACTGAAGGTTTTGCCATTTTTTAATATTTCCTTAACAAATTATTTAACTAGTCTTCTAGGACCTTTACGAGTACGAGCATTAGTTTTCGTACGTTGTCCTCTTAAAGGTAAGCTACGACGATGACGGATGCCTCTGTAGCAACCAAGATCCATCAAACGTTTAATGCTTAAAGAAACTTCACGACGTAAGTCTCCCTCTACGACATATTCCCCAACGCTTGCACGAAGTGCATCGATTTGGGCATCTGTTAAGTCTTTAACTTTTGTAGTAGGCTCAACTGCAGCTGCTGCACAGATTGCTTTAGCGCGAGTTGGTCCAACTCCATAAATAGATTGCAGTGAAATAATCACATGCTTTTGTACTGGTATATTGATACCTGCTATACGTGCCATATAAAACCTATCCTAAATATCTATCAAGCAGAACATTCTACCTGATAATTAAAATTTACACAATATTATTAGCCTTGACGTTGCTTATGACGACCATCTTCGCAAATAACTCTCACAACACCACTGCGTTTTACAATCTTACACTTGCGGCATATTTTCTTAACCGACGCTCTTACTTTCATTTACTTTACTCCAATTAATTTTATTAAAAGTTTGGTGGGGTACCATTCAATGCTGAACTAATGTTGGCTTTTTTCATTAAAGACTCATATTGCTGAGACATTAACAATGCTTGAATTTGTGTTACTAAATCCATAACCACAACTACTGCGATCAGAATAGAAGTACCACCAAAATACATCTGCACAGGACTGATGCCGTTGAATAGCTCAGGTAATAAACAGATAATCGTAATATAGAGAGATCCCCACAATGTAATACGCGTTAATACTCTATCTAAATATTGCGATGTATGAATACCTGGTCTAATCCCGGGAATAAATCCACCATTTTTCTTAAGATTCTCAGCGGTTTCTTTAGAATTAAACTGAAGAGCCGTATAGAAGAAACAGAAGAAGATGATGAGCGCTGCGAATAAAATCATATAGGCAGGCTGTCCAATGGAGAAGTATTTTACTCCATAAAATCCGAGCTTATTAAGTGTCAAGGATACATAATAGCTAAAGCTCCCCCAAAGCCCTGTATCCGCGTCAGTCAATTCAGGCACGTTAATTTTGCTTAAACCAGTACTAATTGTATAAACAAAAGATAGGAATGCCGAACCGAAGATTGCAGGAATTACACCTGACATATTGAGTTTTAATGGTAAATGATTCGTTTGGTTCCCCAAAGACATCATTCTACCTTGCTGACGTCTTGCATATTGGATTGTGATTCTGCGTTGTCCTCTTTCGATGAAGACAATGGCAAAGATAACAGCAAAAACCAATAAGAATAGAACAACAAGGAGTAACCACATTGCGCCACCTTGGGTGGTAGCAGTTTCAAATAGGAAAGCAACCGATGAAGGAATACCCATAAGGATACTTGCAAAGATGATCATTGAAATACCATTACCAATTCCTCTTTCTGTAATCTGCTCTCCTAGCCACACCAAGAACATTGTTCCTGTGACAAGCGTTAAAGTGGAGAGAGAGACGAAAAGGACTGGCGGAATCACAACGAGTTCAGCGTTTACAAACCCACCGTTCATAATTGCAATAGAATAGACAACTCCTTGTACTAGACCAAATGCAATCGTCATATAGCGAGTGTACTGCGTCATTTTACGACGACCTGCTTCCCCTTCTTTCTTCAACTGCTCTAATGGTGAATACACCACTGATAACAACTGAATGACAATCGATGCTGTAATGTAAGGCATAACACCTAACATAAAGACCGACATTTTCTCGAATGCACCACCCGAGAAGAGATTAATCATTGCAGATATACCACCTTGCTGACCTTGCTGTTCCATTACTTGTGATAATGTCACAGCATCGATACCTGGCAATGTGATATAGACACCAATTCTATAAACAACTAATGCCAAGACTAAAAACCATAGTCTTGACAAAAGTCCCGAAAAACGTCCGAGGTTACTAGCCCCTATTTGATTTTTTTGCATATTTACTCTTCAACAGAGCCGCCAGCAGCCTCGATAGCAGCCTTAGCCCCTTTAGTAACACTAATACCTTTCAAGGTGATTGCTTTATTGATCTCACCTGAAAGCATAACTTTAGCACGAGTATATTTTGCTGAGATTAGATTGCTTTCAATCAATGATGCAAAAGTGACTTCATTGCCCGCTACTTTGTTAAGTGCTGATAAAGGCACTTCCACTGTAACTAGACCAATTCTAGAGTTAAAGCCCACTTTTGGCAATCTTCTTTGTAGAGGTTGTTGACCACCCTCAAACCCAACTTTGTGATATCCACCAGATCTAGAATGTTGACCTTTATGACCGCGACCTGCAGTTTTACCGAGGCCTGAACCACAACCACGTCCTACACGGCGTCTATTAGTCTTACTTCCAAATGCAGGTTTTAATGTATTTAATTTCATTGTTATACCAATCCCTACTGTTCTACTTTAAGTAAGTAAGCTACTTTGTTAATCATCCCCATATTTTCAGGTGTATTTAACACCTCAACTGTATGATGAAGACGTCTTAAACCTAAGCCTCTAACACAATCACGATGTGATTGTAAGCGACTATTAGTGCTCTTTACAAGAGTGACTTTAATCGTTTTCTGCGTCATAACTTACCCTCTGATCTCTTCGACAGTTTTACCGCGTTTAGCAGCAATCTCTTCAGGTGTTAACATCGCGCTTAATCCTTTGATTGTTGCTTGAACAACGTTCACAGGATTACGAGAGTTTTGACATTTTGCAAGTACATCTTTTACACCCGCAACTTCAAATACTGCACGCATCGCACCACCGGCAATTACCCCTGTACCTTCTGATGCTGGTTGCATATAAACACGAGCAGCATTATGTGTACCAGTTACAGAGTATTGTAATGTACCACCATTCAGTGAAACATTTTTAATATTTCTTTTTGCTTGTTCAATTGATTTCTTGATAGCAACAGGTACTTCTTTTGCTTTCGCATAGCCGTAACCTACTTTACCATTACCATCACCCACAACTGTTAGTGCAGCAAAAGCAAATTGTCTACCACCTTTTACTGTTTTAGAAACTCGATTAACAGTTACAAGCTTCTCTTGATAGCCATCACTTGCTACAGCTACATTTTGATTTTCAACTTTTGTAGTCATCTATTTCCTTCCTTATTAAAACTCTAATCCAGCTTCTCTAGCTGCATCTGCTAGAGCTTTAACGCGGCCATGATACTTAAATCCAGAACGATCAAAAGCAACATTTTTAATACCAGCTGCTTGCGCTTTTGCTGCAATGTCTTTACCTACTGCAATCGCTGCTTCAACATTACCAGTACCTTTAACTTGTGATTTAACATCAGCAATTAAAGTTGAGCTTGCAACTAAAACTTTGTTCTCAACGCCACTAATAATTTGCGCATAGATATGTCTTGGAGTTCTGTGAACAGTTAAACGATCAACCTTTAACTCTCTCATTTTGATACGAGCCTTAAGGCTTCTTCTGTATCTTGCATCTCTTTTTTTCATTGTTCTCACCTATTTTTTCTTAACTTCTTTCAATGAAACAACTTCATCTGAGTAACGAACACCCTTACCTTTATATGGTTCTGGTGGACGATATGCTCTGATCTTAGCTGCAACTTGACCCACTGCTTGCTTATCAACACCTTTAATCACAATTTCAGTTTGTGTAGGCGTCTCACAAGTTACACCTTCAGGCATAGCGTGAGCGATAGGATGAGAGAAACCAAGAGTAAGATTAAGCGTTGCACCTTGTGCTTGCGCTCTGTAACCAACACCATTAAGAATAAGTTTTCTCTCAAAACCTTGAGATACACCTACTACTAAGTTGTTTACTAATGAACGCATAGTACCGGCAATAGCATAACTACCTTTGCTTTGTACCAAATCTGGAACGATTTCTAATTCATTCCCTTCTTGTTTAATTCCTACTGATGAATGCAATTGTAAATCATGCTCACCTTTAGGACCTTTTGCTTTTACGTTATTACCAGAGATTGTGACTTCAACACCCGCTGGCACAGTAATAATCTGCTTAGCTACACGTGACATCCGAACCTCCTAATTAAGCAACAACGCAGATTACTTCACCACCGAGCGACAAAGATCTCGCTTTATGGTCAGTCATCATGCCTTGTGAAGTTGAAACAATAGCAATACCCAAACCACCTAAAATTTGTGGAAGACTGTGTTTATCACGATAAACACGAAGACTTGGTTTACTAACTCTTTCGATACGCTCAATAACTGGCTTACCTTGATAATATTTCAACGCAAGAACAAGCTTCTTATCAGACACTTTCTCACCCGTTGTTTTAATATCAGCAATATAGCCTTCTTCAAGAAGTACGTTTGCAATAGATTGTTTTAAGTTAGAGAATGGAATCTCTACTTCTGTTTTTTCAGATATTTGTGCATTACGAATGCGAGTCAACATATCTGAAATAGGATCGTGCATACTCATTAATAATTCTCCTACCAACTAGATTTTCTTAAGCCAGGAATATCACCACGCATAGTGATTTCTCTTAACTTGTTACGACCAAGACCAAACTTACGATAAACACCATGTGGTCTACCTGTAATGCTACAACGTCTACGACGTCTAGATGGAGAAGAATCTCTTGGTAACTTCTGTAATGCTACTACCGCAGTCTCTTTCTCTTCTGCTGTAGCATCTGCACTAATAATAATTTTCTTTAATTGTTCGCGTTTCGCAGCGTATTTTGCAACTAATTTTGCACGCTTTTTCTCGCGATTAACCATTGATACTTTAGCCATAATATCCTGCTTTATAATTAATTACGAAATGGGAAGTTGAAAGCACTAAGAAGCGCTTTTGCTTCTTTATCAGTTTTTGCTGTTGTCGCGATACTAATATCCATACCACGTACTGCATCAACTTTTTCATATTCGATTTCAGGGAAAACGATCTGTTCTTTAATACCAAAGTTATAGTTACCGCGACCATCAAAAGAACGAGCGCTTACACCACGGAAATCTCTTACGCGTGGTAAAGAGATATTGATCAAACGATCTAAAAACTCATACATTGTTGTACGACGAAGTGTTACACGGCAACCTACAGGCCAACCATCACGAATTTTAAATCCAGCAACAGATTTTCTAGACAACGTTACTTGCGCTTGTTGACCAGAGATAGCAGTCATTTCTGCAACTGCAAAATCCATCACTTTTTTATCGAGAACGGCTTCACCAACACCCATATTTAATGAGATTTTAGTGATTTTAGGTACTTCCATAGGATTAGTGTAGCCAAACTCTTCAATGAGCTTTGGAACTACAACTTCATCATAATATTGCTTTAATCTTGCTTTCATGATATTCCTCAATGCCTAACGGATATGTCTTTTAACGCGATACATCCTATTGGACACAGTAATTATTTATAAAATGAGCTGGCTATGATACCAAAAGCATCGAGAATAGCCAACTTTTTTTACACTATGTTTTAAAATCTAATAAAGAGCATCTATATTAATTTCTCAATCATTACAGATACTCTATCTAGATTTTTATTTTGAAGCTTCAGGACTGTGAAGTTTAACGTTTGAAATGTCGATAAAAGACTCTTGCTCAACACGACCACCTTCAATCCCTAACTGAGGATTAGGTTTTACATGTTTGATTACTCTGTTAGCGCCAGCTACTTTTACACGACCGTCTTTAACTTCTAATACAGTACCGCGATGCCCTTTACTATTTCCGGTAATTACTACAACTTCATCACCTTTACGAATCTTTGCCATATTTAAAAAACCTCTTGACTAGATAACTTCAGGTGCAAGCGAAATAATTCTCATAAACTTATCACCACGTAACTCACGAGTTACTGGGCCAAAGATACGAGTTCCGATTGGATCCAAGTTATTATTAAGAAGAACTGCAGCATTACCATCAAACTTGATCAAAGATCCATCTTGACGACGAACACCTTTACGAGTTCTTACAACAACTGCATTGTACACGTCACCTTTCTTCGCACGTCCACGAGGAATTGCTTCTTTTACAGAAACTTTAATAACATCTCCAACGGTTGCATAGCGACGATGTGAACCACCAAGAACTTTGATACACATTACTTTACGTGCACCAGAGTTATCAGCAACATCTAAAACTGTTTGCATCTGAATCATTATTAACCCCTCGCTTCTTCAACGACGCGTACTAAGTCCCAAGTCTTTTTCTTAGAAATAGGACGCACTTGTTTGATCTCTACGACATCACCAATATTACATGTATTCGCTTCATC
Organism: Ignatzschineria ureiclastica; assembly: GCF_003121845.1. Lineage (GTDB taxonomy): Bacteria > Pseudomonadota > Gammaproteobacteria > Cardiobacteriales > Wohlfahrtiimonadaceae > Ignatzschineria > Ignatzschineria ureiclastica. The sequence continues at coordinate 457,953 of NZ_QEWQ01000001.1, forward strand.
ATGCGCATAGAACTTAGTTGAGCGTTTTACATACTTTTGATATTTAGGATGCTTAACTAATCTTTCTACATATACAGTAATGGTTTTATCACTTTTATTTGAAACTACTGTACCGATCACAGTACGAGCATGTTGTTGTTCAATAGCAGTAGTCATTATTTACCACCCTCTTCTTTTTCACCAAGTACTGTGTTAATTCTCGCGATTTCTCTACGAGACTCTTTGAACTGGTGAGACTTCTCGAGCTGACCAGTTGCTTTTTGCATACGAAGGTTAAATAAACCACGTTGCAATTGAAGTTTTTCTTCTCTTAACTCATTAACAGACTTCTCTCTTAATTGAGTTGCTTTAGATACTTTACTCATGAATACCCTCACCTATTAAAGAACTGTACGTTCAGCAAACGCTGTTTTAACAGATAGCTTTGCAGAAGCAAGTCTAAATGCTTCACGAGCAACAGTTTCCGTGACACCTTCAATTTCAAAAAGTACACGACCTGGTTGAACTTTTGCTACCCAGTATTCAACGTTACCCTTACCACTACCCATCCGGACTTCTAATGGTTTACCAGTAATTGGCACATCAGGAAATACACGAATATAAACTTTACCACCACGACGGATATAACGAGTAATCGCACGACGTGCTGCCTCGATTTCACGAGCATTGATGCGTCCATTTTCAGTAGATTTTAATCCGAACTCGCCAAAATCTACTTTATTACCTGCTGCCGCAACCCCACGGTTACGACCTTTACGCATTTTTCTAAATTTAGTACGTTTTGGTTGCAACATGATTACTCACCTTTCCTTCTTCTGTTTCTTTTCTTAGGTGCCGCTTCTTCCTGCTCTACTGCAAGGTAATCAAATACTTCACCTTTGTAGATCCAGACTTTAACACCCAAGATACCATAAGTTGTTAACGCTTCAGCTGTTCCGTAGTCGATATCCGCACGGAATGTATGCAATGGCACACGACCTTCACGATACCACTCAGCACGTGCAATTTCAGCACCGTTTAAACGACCTGATACATTTACACGAATCCCTTCAGCACCTAAACGCATAGTATTTGTTACAGCACGGCGCATTGCACGTCTGAACATTACACGGCGCTCTAATTGTTGCGCGATACCTTCAGCAACAAGATATGCATCTAATTCAGGTTTTCTGATCTCTTGAATAAGAACATGTACAGGACAACCCATGATTTTAGAAAGTTCTTTGCGAAGTACTTCGATGTCTTCACCTTTCTTACCAATCACAACACCAGGTCTAGCTGTATGAATAACAACTTGTGCAGACTTTGATGGACGGCTGATATGAATTTTAGAAACCGCAGCACCTGCTAATTTCTTTCTCAAATACTCTCTAACTCTAAAGTCAGATTCAATAAACTCAGGGAAGGCTTTAGAATCCGCGTACCAACGCGAATTCCAGTCTTTTGAGATCCCTAAGCGTATACCGGTTGGATTTACTTTTTGACCCATTTTGACTTACTCCTATTAAGCTTCAGCAACGACTACAGTGATATGACTGGTCTTCTTGAGGATGCGGTCACCACGGCCTTTAGCACGTGCACGCATTCTTTTAAGAAGAGGACCCTCATCAACCATAATTGTTTTCACAAATAGGTTATCGATGTCTGCTCCAAAGTTATTCTCAGCATTATCCATTGATGAAATTAATACTTTACGAATTAAACCTGCAGCTTTTTTATCACTGAATTGTAATAAAGTAAGTGCACGATCAACAGGTAACCCACGTACCTGATCTGCAACTAAGCGCGCTTTCTGAGGAGAAATTCGCGCATTGCGGTGTATTGCTCTGCTTTCCATAATATATCTCCTTATTAACGTGCTTTTTTATCTGCAGCATGACCACGATAAGTACGAGTAAGTGCAAACTCACCTAACTTATGACCAATCATGTTTTCAGTAATTAAAATCGGCACATGAATTTTGCCGTTATGAACAGCAATTGTAAGTCCAATCATTTCCGGAAGGATCATTGAGCGACGAGACCAAGTCTTGATAGGACGACGGTTGTTTGACGCTACTGCTTCATCTACTTTCTTTTGTAGATGATGATCGATAAATGGACCTTTCTTTATAGAACGTGGCATATTTTACCCTTTATTCGATGTAATTATTTAGTACGACGGCGAACAATATATTTACTTGTGCGCTTATTAGTACGTGTTTTATAACCTTTAGTTGGTTGACCCCAAGGCGTTACAGGATGTCTACCACCTGATGAACGACCTTCACCACCACCATGAGGATGGTCTACCGGGTTCATTGCCGCACCACGAGTTTGTGGACGAACACCTAACCAACGTTTTGCACCTGCTTTACCAAGTACGCGAAGGCTATGTTCACCATTACTCACTGTACCAATTGTCGCTTTACAATCAGAGAGAACTTTACGAATCTCACCTGAACGAAGACGCAATGTTGAATATGCACCCTCTTTTGCAATTAACTGTACAGATGCACCAGCAGAACGTGCAAGTTGCGCGCCTTTACCTGGCTTCATTTCCACACAGTGAACAGTAGTACCGATCGGAATATTACGAAGTGGAAGTGAGTTACCTGCTCTAATAGGCGCATTCGAACCTGCAAACAGTACATCACCTACTTCTACTTTTTGTGGCGCAATAATATAACGACGCTCACCATCCACATAGCAAAGTAATGCAATATGTGCAGTACGATTTGGATCGTATTCGATACGCTCAACTTTCGCTGGGATATTCTCTTTATCACGTTTAAAGTCAATTAAACGATAGTGCTGTTTATGACCACCACCGCGATGACGAGAGGTAATTCTACCATCATTATTACGACCACCAGTGCTGTGCTGACTTGCTAAAAGCGGTGCATAAGGTTTACCTTTGTGCAAACCTGGAGTAACAACTTGAATTAACCCGCGACGGCCCGGTGAAGTTGGTTTTGCTTTTTTTATACTCATTACATATCACCTAAAAAATCAATTTCATCTTCCCCGTCAGCAAGAGTAACGTAAGCTTTCTTCCAATCTTGCTTGACACCCATATGACGACCAAATGATTTGCGCTTACCTTTTTGATTAAGCACAGTTACTTTCGCGACTTTACGATTGAATAGTAATTCAACTGCATCAGCAATCTCTTTCTTATTCGCATCTTTTAATACACGAAAAGTTACTTCACCATTAAGCTCTTCTTGGCGTGCTGTTTTTTCAGACGCATGAGGAGCAATGATCACTTTCATTAATCTTTCTTTAACATTTAGACTCATGCTAACCACTCCTTAACTGCAACAAGCGCCTGTTTAGTCATTACCACTTTATCAAAACGCACTAGGCTAACCGGATCAATCGCTTCAACATCAAGCAAAAGAACATGTGGAACATTTCTTGCACTTAGGTATAAAGGAAAATCTACCGCTTCCGTGACTATTAACACGCTTCTACTTTCAATATTTAAGCCCGCAAGCTTCTCAATGAACGCTTTTGTTTTAGGCTCAGCTACTGTGAAATCTTCCACAACAACTAATCTTTCACTTCTAATTAACTCAGAAAGAATGTTAAGCATTCCCGCTTTATACATTTTCTTGTTAATTTTTTGACTCCAATTTTGTGGCTTAGCAGCAAAAGTTACACCACCGCCTCTCCAAATTGGGTTACGTTTACTACCAGCACGAGCACGACCCGTTCCTTTTTGTCTCCAAGGTTTAGCAGTACTTCCTGCTACCTCTGAACGTGTTTTTTGTGCACGTGTACCAGCTCTACCACCTGCTTGATACGCAGTTACAACTTGATGAACCAATGCTTCGTTGAAATCACGAGCAAATTGCGCTTCATCTAATTCAACTGGAGATCCGCCAATTACTTGAATTTCCATTACGCCTTACCTCTTTTCACTTTAATTGCAGGAGACACAACAACATCTGACCCCTTAGATCCTGGGACAGCACCCTTAATGAGAAGTAAGTTGCGCTCTGTATCTACGCCAACGATTTCAAGGTTTTGAGCTGTTCTGCGAACTGCACCCATATGCCCTGACATTTTTTTGCCTTTGAAAACACGACCAGGATCCTGACATTGACCAATTGATCCAGGAACACGATGTGACAATGAGTTACCATGCGTATTACGTTGACCAGCAAAGTTATGACGTTTAATTGTACCAGCGAAACCTTTACCTTGTGTAATACCTGAAACGTCGACTTTTTGTCCCGCTTCAAATAATTCTACAGTTAACTTTTGTGCAATTTCAAACTCAGCAACTTGTGTTGCATCAAGACGGAACTCCCAAAGCGAACGGCTTGAAGTAATTCCTGCTTTAGCAAAATGACCATCTAATGATTTTTTCTTTTTGCTTGAGTATTGAGGACCATGCGCGACTTGAATTGCGCTGTAGCCATCGACATTTTCTGTTTTAATTTGAGCAATTTCATTGTTTTCGATTTGCACAACAGTCACTGCTAGTGAGCGACCATCTTCACCAAAAACTCTACTCATTCCGAGTTTTTTTCCGATTAATCCTACTGCCATTTTAATAACCTCAATTAAATAATAATAAAAACGAGAGGAAGGTTGGCGACCTTCATCGCGGACAAACCCCTTTAGGAATTACCCTAAACGAATTTGCACATCCACACCAGCAGCTAAGTCAAGCTTCATTAAAGCATCCACTGTCTTATCTGTTGGATTTACGATATCCATAAGTCTCTTATGGGTTCTTAACTCATATTGATCACGCGCATCTTTATTTACATGCGGTGAAGTCAATACAGTGAAGATTTCACGTTTGATAGGTAAAGGAATAGGACCTTTAACCTGCGCACCAGTGCGCTTAGCTGTTTCAACAATCTCTTTAGCTGACTGATCGATTAAACGATAGTCAAATGCTTTAAGGCGAATTCTAATTCTTTGATTATCCATACTACTCTCATTTTAAAAATCCTAGGCTCAAAAAGAGCCTAGGAAAAAATTAATTATGCAATAACTTTAGCTACAACGCCCGCACCAACGGTACGACCACCTTCACGAATTGCGAAACGTAAACCTTCATCCATAGCGATTGGGTTAATCAACTCAACAACCATTTTCACGTTATCGCCAGGCATAACCATTTCTACGCCTTCAGGTAACTCAACTGAACCAGTTACGTCTGTAGTACGGAAATAGAATTGTGGACGGTAACCTTTGAAGAATGGAGTATGACGACCACCTTCTTCTTTAGAAAGAACGTATACTTCTGCTTCAAATTTTGTATGTGGCTTGATTGAACCTGGTTTTGCTAATACTTGACCACGTTCAACATCTTCACGTTTAGTACCACGAAGAAGAACACCTACGTTATCCCCTGCTTGACCTTGATCAAGAAGTTTACGGAACATCTCAACACCTGTACAGGTTGTTTTTTGTGTAGGACGGATACCAACGATCTCTAACTCTTCACCAGTCTTAACAACACCAGTCTCAACACGGCCAGTTACAACTGTACCACGACCTGAGATTGAGAATACATCTTCGATTGGCATAAGGAAAGGCTTGTCGATTTGACGCTCTGGAAGTGGAATCCAGCTATCAAGCGCATCAAGTAATTTTTTGATTGCAGGTACACCAATCTCAGACTCATCGCCTTCAATTGCTTTAAGTGCTGAACCTACGATTACTGGAGTATCATCGCCAGGGAATTCATACGCATCAAGAAGTTCACGAACTTCCATCTCAACTAATTCGATTAACTCAGCATCATCAACCATATCTGCTTTGTTTAAGAACACAACAATATATGGAACGCCTACTTGGCGAGATAAAAGGATGTGCTCACGAGTTTGTGGCATAGGACCATCTGCAGCTGAACAAACAAGAATTGCGCCGTCCATTTGTGCCGCACCAGTGATCATGTTTTTAACATAGTCAGCATGCCCTGGGCAGTCAACGTGCGCATAATGGCGTAATGGTGATTCATATTCTACGTGAGAAGTAGAGATTGTAATACCACGTTCTCTCTCTTCTGGCGCATTATCGATCTGATCGTATGCACGAACATTCGCACCTGAAGACTCATTACCCACTTTAGTTAAAGCAGCTGTTAAAGTAGTTTTACCATGGTCAACGTGACCAATTGTACCGACGTTTACGTGCGGTTTATTACGACTAAAAGTTTCCTTTGACATATTCTAATACCCCAATTTTTTAAAGAGCTAAAAACAAGCTCTACATTATAGAGCTTGTCTCTTAGATTGCAAACTATTATTTCAACTAATTGTTTTTTAGAGCGACTAACTCTTAAAAATTAGTCTTTTTTGCTTGCGTTAATAATTGATTCTGCAACATTATTAGGAGTTTGTTGATATTTCAAGAACTCCATAGAGTATGTTGCACGACCTTGAGTTGATGAACGAAGTGCAGTTGCATAACCGAACATTTCTGATAATGGAACTTCTGCACGGATCAATTTTGAACCATATGCATCATCGATACCTTGAAGGTTACCGCGACGACGATTCAAGTCACCCATTACATCACCCATATACTCTTCAGGCGTTTCAACTTCCACTTTCATTACAGGCTCAAGCAATACTGGACCTGCTTTCTGCACACCATTCTTGAAGCCCATAGAACCAGCGATTTTAAACGCCATCTCACTTGAGTCAACATCATGGTATGAACCATCATAAAGTGTTACTTTTACATCTTCGATTGGATATCCCGCGATAACACCATTAGCCATCTGCTCTTGGATACCTTTATCAACCGCAGGGATATATTCTCTTGGAACCACACCACCTACGATCTCATCAATGAACTCATAACCTTTACCAAGCTCTTGCGGCTCGATACGCAACCAAACATGACCGAACTGACCACGACCACCTGATTGACGAACAAATTTACCCTCAGCTTCAACCGCTTTAGTAATCGTTTCACGATAAGCAACTTGAGGAGCACCAACACCACACTCAACTTTAAACTCACGCTTCATACGGTCAACGATAATATCCAAGTGAAGTTCACCCATACCACCGATAATTGTTTGACCTGACTCTTCATCAGTTCTTACACGGAAAGATGGATCTTCTTGCGCTAAGCGAGAAAGTGCAAGACCCATTTTTTCTTGGTCAGCTTTTGTTTTTGGCTCGATCGCAACAAAGATTACTGGCTCTGGGAATTCCATACGCTCAAGTGTAATTTGATCTTTCTGATCACAAAGTGTATCACCCGTAATCACATCTTTAAGACCAACCATCGCAGCGATATCCCCTGCACGGATCTCATCAATCTCTTCACGAGAGTTTGAATGCATCTGCAATAGACGACCTACACGCTCACGCTTACCTTTTACAGGGTTATAAACATGATCACCTGATTTAATAACACCAGAATAAACACGCACGAACGTTAAGTTACCTACAAACGGGTCATTCGCTAATTTAAACGCTAGCGCAGAGAAAGGTTCATCATCAGACGAAACACGCACTCCAGGCTCACCATCTGGCAACACACCCGCAATATCTTTTACTTCTGTTGGTGATGGAAGATAATAAATCACATCATCAAGAAGCGCTTGAACACCTTTATTTTTGAATGCAGAACCACAGCATACAGGCACTAATTCTGACGCAAGCGTACGAGCACGAAGACCTTGACGAATCTCTTCTTCAGTCAATTCACCTTCTTCAAGGTATTTATCCATTAACTCTTCGCTTGATTCAGCCGCTGCTTCTACCATTTTTGAACGATAGTTTTCAGCATCTGCAAGAAGATCTGCAGGAATTTCACGCTCTTCGAACGTCATCCCCATATCTTCTTCATTCCAGTAGATTGCTTTCATTGTTACTAAGTCAATCACACCTTCAAATTTATCTTCAGCACCGATTGGAATTTGGATCGGCACGGCATTCGCACGTAAGCGCTCTTTCATCTGGCTTACAACACGGAAGAAGTCAGCACCAGTACGGTCCATTTTGTTTACAAATGCAATTCTTGGTACTGCATATTTGTTTGCTTGACGCCATACAGTTTCAGATTGTGGCTGAACACCACCCACTGAACAGTAAACCATTACCGCACCATCTAATACACGCATTGAACGCTCAACTTCGATTGTGAAGTCAACGTGCCCCGGAGTATCGATAAGATTGATACGATGCTCTTGGAATTGTTGTTTCATTCCTTTCCACGAACAAGTTGTTGCAGCTGAGGTAATAGTAATACCACGCTCTTGCTCTTGAGCCATCCAGTCCATTGTTGCAGTACCATCATGAGTTTCCCCAATACGGTGATTTTTACCTGTATAGAATAGAATACGCTCAGAAGTCGTAGTCTTTCCTGCATCGATGTGAGCACTGATACCGATATTACGATATCGATCAATAGGCATAGTACGAGCCATAATTAAAATCCTTCTTTATAAATTCAATTTTTTCTTTAAACAACAAATGCGGTGACCCATTATAGATGAGCACCGCAGTTGCATAAACAAATTCTGTAAATTTCTTACCAGCGGAAATGTGAGAACGCCTTGTTTGCTTCTGCCATACGGTGCATATCTTCTCTTTTTCTCACCGCAGCACCACGATTCTCAAGGGCATCTAAAATTTCAGCACCCATACGACGAACCATTGATTTTTCAGAACGTTTTCTAGCCGCATCTACCATCCAGCGCATAGCTAAGGCATCACGTCTTGTGGCACGAACCTCTACAGGAACCTGATAAGTTGCACCACCAACACGTCTTGACTTAACTTCAACTTTTGGTCGAACATTTTCTAAAGCCTGCTCTAAGGCTTCAACAGGATTTTCGTGGCCTTTCTCTTTAACGATATCTAATGCGCCATACATGATTCGCTCAGCGATCGATTTCTTACCAGAAACCATCACCATATTAATAAACTTCGCAAGCATTACATCGCCATACATTGCATCAGGCAAAATCTCGCGTTTTGGGACTTCTCTTCTTCTAGACATGAGATACTCTCAATAAATACTAAATCCAATCTTAACTAAAATCACCAAGCTTGATTAAGCTTTAGGCTTCTTAGCACCATATTTTGAACGACCTTTACGGCGTTTATCAACACCTTGTGAGTCCAATGCACCACGAACAACGTGATAACGAACCCCTGGAAGGTCTTTTACTCTTCCACCACGTACTAAAACAACACTGTGCTCTTGTAAGTTATGGCCTTCACCACCGATGTAGCTAGACACTTCATATCCGTTAGTTAAACGAACACGACATACTTTACGCATAGCAGAGTTAGGTTTTTTAGGTGTTGCTGTATAAACCCTTGTACACACTCCACGACGTTGAGGTGAACCCTCAAGTGCAGGAACGTCAGATTTATCAGCTTTCGTTCCGCGCGGACGGCGGATTAACTGATTAACTGTTACCATTAAATCTAAATCCTTGCTTAAAACATGAGTTATAAAAATAACAAAAAACGTAATTACCCCTCAGTTACCCTAGGGGATACGAGATAGTATAATTAATCACCATTTCTGTCAACCTTGATAGAGATTAATTTTACCCACTCGACTAAAAGCAGCGAGCTTTAAATTCATCTCACGCGCTAAATCAATGGCCATAGATGTGGGCGCTGACATTGTCACCAATAGTCCCACTCGCGCAGCAACAGCTTTCTGTATCATTTCAAAACTTGCCCGAGAAGTGGTCAAGATAAAACCCGTTTTAGGATCGATATTCTGTTGTATCATCGCACCTATCAGCTTATCGAGCGCGACATGCCGGCCAACATCTTCCCGCATCAATATAATTACGCCATCACTTGCGACGAAGAAAGCGGCATGCGCCCCACCCGTCTTTTGATTCATAACCTGCGTATCCATAGCATCACCTAACGCTTTATCAATCGCAATTTCACTGATTTTAAAATCAAAGTCTATAGGCTTTTGCTCTCTCACTACATCAGTCAATGTATCTAAACCACAGATGCCACATCCTGTCCGGGCACTCATCTGCCGTTTTCTCCCCTCAATACGCGACATACAAAGAGGTGTAACCTCAACGCGCGCTTCAATTCCTAGTGGCTTAGGGTGAATATCGATAGAACGAATATCATCCCGACTCATGACTATCCCTTCGGTTAGCGAAAATCCATAGATAAAATCTATCAAATCTTGTGGCGTACACATAATTACCACATGAGGCATACCATTATAAATAAGCGATACTGGACGCTCTATTAACACGTCATCTTCCACCACCCGCCACTCTCCAGCGCGATACCGCTGAACATTGACTGTTTCAAAAAAAGCCGTTTTATCTTTTGTCATTTAATCCCTCATTTACCTTAATTCATTAGCCATCAAATAAACGTACAACCACCCACTAGATTACTCTATCACTATTTTACTTTCTCGTAATCGCTGACATCCTAAAGGCCATCCCGCTACAGGTTCAAACAATGTTTGTTGCAGACCGCAATAAACCTCATCTTTTTCTCTTCTCCCCCAAAAAGCACTACTACCCCATAATGGTCGACCTTGCCAATCTACTGCAAATAGTCGATCGTTTTCCCGGTTAAGATCCTTAAATAATAAGATCATTCCAGCCTGATCCAACCACTCAACATTCCAACGATCTAGGCTCAAATCATCCCTATTTCCCAATAGCCTATACTCATCAAAATCCCACTCATCTTGAAGATCCCATCTCCCTATCTCCTCCCCAACACCCACAAGATCTATCGAATACAATCTCAACTCCGATTTTTTTGATTGCACTAAAAAGTAGACTCTACTCAAATTGACTTCATTCGAATACAGCCTCTCTTTTCCATCATCATTGTCAAACCCGCTCTCCACAGAGATAAAAGCCGATAATAGTATGGATTCAAATCTAAAGGGTAAATCTCGCATTATAAGCTCAACTTCCCCAGTAAACGATAAAAACCAGAGTGTGTGATTTACAACAATCATCACACCATCATCAACTCCTCTTACCAATTGATATTGTATCCAACCTCCATCATCAAATAAGGGTAAATGATACCCATACTGTTGATCCTCATAGCGAATAACAACCAATACAAAACCCTCTTCAACCCCAGCCAACTCAACTAAACTAGCGTTTTCTAAAGCTCTACTGTCATTATTGACTTTATAATAATAGTGCGCATAAGAGATATTTTGCTCAGGAGATACCGCATCTAGGTAGAAATCAACATTCAATTTATAAAAGTGATCATTATAACAATCAGATATATTTAAAGAATGATTCCCCTCTAACTGACGATCTCTAATTAGAATTTTCTGCCGATATAGATCACAACTCCCGACTTGATAAGCCTCTTTTTTCACAATTGCAGCTTGACCCTGTTTTTGAATAGGAAATTGTGAAATATCTAGCTTCTCAACCCAAGCAGATTTTTTACGTAACAAAAACCATTCTTGAGAGAGCATCTGTTGCATCGCCCAAAAAAATAGAAAAAACAACCCTACTACTATAATGATACCGACAAAAATAGAACCTGATTCTCGTTCTTGCTCACCCTCGATCCCATAGCCTGCCTCATTCATATAATCAATACCTACGGTAAATTAAATAATCATTAAGCCCAATCTCTAACACCAATCTATTCTAAAGAAATCTCAATGGGCCAAACATTGATATTCCAACCATTCTCAATAGTTCGCCCATAAAAATCTTCTACAATATTTTCAGCTGACGCACTTCTTGTAATGCCGGACACCAATAAAACCGTCAATACCCCATTTTGTAATTGCAATCCCACATCCACAATATAAGGCGCTCTATAGAAGGCCTGACCATCCATATAATCTATAACTAAAAAACTCTCTTGATCTCGAATCTGCAGATATACGAGATATTCTTGTACGACATAAATCTGTAACTTTTTCTGATCAAACCATTGAGTAATCAATTCTAAATCTATAGCCGATAATTCAAACCCCTCATTTTTGCGATTTGCCGATAACAACATACTGTTACGGCAATCCGTTAAATAAAAAAGAGCTTCTCGTATTCCGATAAGCGATGCTGGCATCTCCCCTTGAACCTTTGCACCTTGCAGCGATAACCCTGTCTCTTTAAGACCAATAAGGTAAAAAAGTTCACTTCCCTCCACTAAACGTTGTAATTTTTTTACTGGCTCTGGTGAATATTGTCCACTTCCGCGCCCTTGCAGTTTGTGTAGATTCAGCACTTTGGCTTTATGCGCCGGCGTGGGCGAAGATATTAAAAGGCTTTGTTGTAAAAAATCCCGATATTGTCTATCAACATTCACTCCAAGCATCATCGACGAATAAGAAGGCAGTAAAGATGGACAGTATGGAGCAAATAACAGTGTTTCAAATTCCTTCCGTAAGAGATCTTCTGTCACCACTAACGAATCTAATAGCTCGACCTCTTGTTTAAGCAGGATAGTCTGCCCCATCCAACTACGAGTAATGATTGATATCATTAAAAGAATGATAGCGAACAGCGTCAAACCAATCAGCATAGAAAACAGACTCTGCCCCAACTCGCTACCCGGATACGAATTCTTCATATCTGCTATCTCTTTATCAATCATTTTGTTTCTGCATCAATACTTGATGAGTTATAATGACTTTCTGGTAATTCAGGTGATAAAATCCTAATAAACGGTTACCCGCACTCATTACTAACAAAAGAAATAGCGAGGCAATGATGACTTCCAACAAAATAGCGCCTCGTTCTCTCGCACTCTTATAACGCTTCTGCCTACTGTCGCTCTTTTCAGCTTGTTGATTACGCTCAGTAGTCTCTAACTTTTTGTCATTTTCTTGTATCGACACAAAACCACCCACTCTATCTATTTGATTCAATAAGAAATCGTTTCAACCTTTCTTCCATATTCGAATCACCCTTCGTATGACCATAATTAAAGCGTAGTGAATGTCTGAAAATTGAGGGATTCAAAAACATTTAAATTATTTGAAAATATTTAAAATGACTGATTGATTGTTGTATTAAAGCGTGGGATAATCCCGAGCTAGATTGATCATAGAGTTGTGTTATTCCTAGAAAAGTCCCTAGGGATTGCTTGACTATTTTTTAGTTAAGCAGTAATATTACCCCTCTTAAACCCGACCGTTTTGTAGTCCCCTCTCAAATGGCTGGTTTGATCGAATATTTTATGTAAATTAATTTATGCGGAGCATTCAGCAATTATGTATGCAGTAATTAGAACGGGCGGTAAACAATATCGCGTTGCGGAAGGTCAAATCCTCCGTATTGAAAAAATCGAAGGCGCAGAAGAAGGTTCAAACATCGAATTAAATGATGTTCTTCTTGTAAGTGCAAATGGTAACTTAACTGTCGGTACTCCTGTGGTAGCCGGTGCTAAAGTAACTGCGGAAGTTAAAAAACAAGGTCGTACTCGTAAAATCGACATTATTAAATTCCGTCGTCGTAAGCACTATCGTCACCATGCAGGTCATCGCCAGCATTTTACAGAAATTAAAATCACTGGCATTAGCGCTTAATTAAACTTATAGAGGTACTTAAACTATGGCACAGAAGAAAGGTGTTGGTTCGAGCCGTAACGGTCGTGACTCAGAAAGTAAACGTCTTGGAGTAAAGCGTTTTGGTGGTGAGCTTGTAACAGCTGGTTCAATCATTGTTCGTCAACGTGGTACACGTTTTCATGCAGGATTAAATGTAGGTGTTGGTAAAGATCACACACTTTTTGCAAAAACTGATGGTCATGTAACATTCGAAACCAAAGGTTTAGGCAAGCGTAAATATGTAAGCATCGATCCAGTTGCTTAATAATATCGCTCTAAACAGTTATAAAAGCTCCATTATTTAATGTGGAGCTTTTTTTATTTCTTGCTCTAAATTTCGAGGTAATAAAATGAAATTTATTGATGAAGCAAAAATCGTAGTCATCGCCGGTAATGGTGGCAACGGTTGCGTCAGCTTTAGACGCGAAAAATTTATCCCTTTCGGGGGACCTGATGGTGGCGATGGTGGCGATGGTGGCAGTGTCTATCTGAAAGCGACAAAAGGCCTCAATACCTTAATGACTTATCGTTACACTCGTACCTATCGTGCCGAGCGTGGTGAGGATGGTGCAGGAGCAAATCGTACCGGTAAAGATGGTGAAGATCTCTACTTAGATGTACCACTAGGTACTCAAGTATTTGATGATGTCACAAATGAATTTATTGCGGACTTAACGGAAGAAGGTCAAGTCGTCAAAGTTGCACAAGGCGGTTTCCATGGATTAGGCAACTCTCGCTACAAAACCTCTACCAATCGTGCACCAAGACAATCTAAACCCGGTTCTGAAGGTGATGAACGAGAACTACGTTTAGAGCTTAAAGTGATGGCTGATGTCGGATTATTAGGCTTACCCAATGCTGGTAAATCCACCTTAATTCGAGCAATCTCCGGTGCTCGCCCTAAAGTAGCTGATTATCCATTTACGACGTTAGTACCAAGCCTTGGTGTCGTTGAAATTGATGAGCTTCGGAGCTTTGTCGTAGCCGATATTCCTGGTCTTATTGAAGGGGCATCTGATGGTATTGGTCTTGGTCATCAATTCTTAAAACATTTAAGCCGAACCTCAATTCTACTACATTTAGTTGACATCTCACCTTCTAGCGACTCTCAAGATCCTGTTGCAGATTACTTCACTATTTTAGAAGAACTCAAAAAATATAGCGAAGAGCTTCATAATAAACCTCGTTGGTTAGTCATGAATAAGATCGATATTATTCCCGAGGAAGAACGCGAAGAAGCCATTAATCATTTCTTAAATGCAATCAATTGGGATCGTTCAGTTCCGCATTTTGCAATTTCTGCGATTGCTAGACTAGAAACTCGCGCAATGTGCTTCCAAATCATGGATGAAATTGATCAAGAGCGAGCTGATGAAATCAATGAGTATGATGAGAAAGCCAAAAAAGCAATTATCAAAGAACGGGATAAACTACTCACTGAAGAGGAATACTATGCAATGATGAATGAAGAGAAATAGTCTTAATTCATTCAACTCATTTCATACAATTATTTATAGTAATGTCGGTTCAAAATAAGCATATTTAAATGCCGGCACATCGGCTTTAATAGTAAGGAAGCTATGCTATCCGGCATCTTGCAAGTATTGTTTAAAATCAGTTTTCTTAAACCAAATTTACTATAATACAATTCAGTAAAAATAAAACCCAAAATATCACTCGATATTTTGGGTTTCTTTTATCACTTTTAAGTAGACTGTATCAGCACTAACCTATTTTTTCCGTTGTGGTGGTAGATCAGTACATGCGCCCAGGATATTTTCTGCAGCCATTCCCACAGATTCGATCAAGGTTGGATGAGGATGAATCGTATGACCAATATCAATACTATCCGCCCCCATTTCAACCGCAAGACAGATTTCACCGATTAAGTCACCGGCATGAATCCCGACAACTGCCCCACCAAGAATAATTTTGCTCTCGGGATCATAAAGCAATTTCGTAAAGCCTTCATCACGACCATTGGCAATCGCCTTACCACTTGCAGCCCAAGGGAAAACTGAGACCTCATACTTAATCCCTTTTGCTTTAGCTTCGGTTTCCGTTAAACCTGCCCAAGCAATTTCAGGATCAGTATAAGCCACTGATGGTACAAATTTTGCATCAAAGAAGCGTTTCTCACCGATGCAAACTTCTGCAGCTACATGTGCTTCATGCACAGCTTTATGCGCAAGCATCGGCTGACCGACAATATCTCCAATTGCAAAGATGTGGGGCACATTAGTCCGCATCTGTTTATCAACAGAGATAAAGCCACGCTCATCGACATTCACACCTGCTTTCTCAGCATGAAGCGTTAAACCGTTTGGTTTACGTCCGACTGCCACTAATACCTTATCAAAAGTCAAAGATCCATCGGGTGCATTTTCACCTTCAAAGGTTACTTCAATCCCTGCATCTGTTGCTTTTGCACCGGTTACAGCCGTTTTAAGCATCACTTTATGGAAACGATCTTTATTATATTTTTCAAAGACTTTGACCAAATCACGATCCGCCCCCGGCACTAAGCCATCTGCAAATTCTGCGATAGTAATTTCACTACCTAGTGTTGAGTAGACAGTAGCCATCTCAAGTCCAATAATTCCGCCACCAATAACCAATAATTTCTTAGGAATATCTTGTAACTCAAGTGCACCCGTTGAATCAATAATGCGAGGATCTTCTGGTAAGAAAGGTAATTTGACAACAGAAGACCCTGCCGCAATAATCGCTTTATTAAAGCTAATTTCACGTTCGCCACCTTCTGTCAAGGCAACCGTTAAGTGGTGATCATTCTTAAAGGTTGCAAAACCTTGAACAATTTCCACTTTACGCATTTTAGCCATTCCTGCTAAACCGCCTGTCAATTTATTAACAACAGACTCTTTAAAACCTCGTAATTTATCAATATCGACTTTTGGTGCTTCGTAGGTAATACCGATATCTGCAAAAGATTTCGCAGATTCCATCACATCTACAACGTGCAGTAATGCTTTAGAGGGAATACAACCCACATTTAAGCAAACACCACCAATAGTTGGATATCGTTCAACGAGAATCACTTTAAGCCCTAAATCAGCCGCCCTAAAAGCTGCAGAATAACCACCAGGACCACCACCAATCACAACAAGATCACAATCTGGATCTAAAATCGTAGACATCACCACATCATCTGTCTGCGCTGTTGCCGTTTGGTGAGTTGCTTGAGCAGGTTCTGTTTTTGCTGCTACTTTTGCCTCTGATTTCGCTTCCGCTTTAGCAGAATCTGCTTTAGAGGCATCAGTTTTAGCAGCCGATTCTGATGAGCTTTCTGCTACTTCTAATTTCGCAATGACAGTTCCTTCACTTACAGAATCACCCACAGAAACTAGCACTTCTGTGATCGTCCCTGATTTTTCCGCGGGTACATCCATAGAAGCCTTGTCAGACTCAAGCGTTAAAAGTGTATCATCAATAGCAACGGTATCACCCGGTTTTACGAGCACTTCAATCACATCAACACTATCAAAATTGCCAATATCTGGAATTTTTAACTCAATAATCATCTCTAACTCCTTTAGATTACCATGCGACGCATATCTGTAAGTAACTCATTGAGATAAACGATGAAACGCGCACCTAATGCTCCATCGATCACCCGATGATCGTAAGAGAGCGATAATGGAATCATTAAACGAGGTTCAAACTCTTTACCATTCCATACAGGCTTAATTTGATTCTTCGCAACGCCGAGGATTGCCACTTCAGGTGCATTAATAATCGGAATAAAGTTCGTTCCACCAATCCCCCCTAATGATGAAATAGTGAAACATCCACCGGTCATTTGATCAGGTTTCAATTTACCATCACGAGCAAGCCCTGCAAGTTCACGCATTTCAGCTGCAATCTCTAAGACGCCTTTTTTATCACAATCACGAATCACCGGTACCACTAAACCATTAGGCGTATCAGCAGCAAAACCAATATGATAATATTTTTTGAGGATAAGTTTATCGCCCTCTAAAGAACTATTAAACTCAGGGAATTTTTGCAATGCTTTCACAACTGCTTTAAAGAGGAATGCTAAAATAGTGACTCTTGCACCTTGTTTTTCATACTCTTTGTTAAGCTGCTTACGAAGCGCTTCTAAATCTGTAATATCTGCCTCATCAAACTGTGCCACATGAGGAATCATCGCCCAGTTACGTGCAAGATTTGCACCCGAGATTTTTTGAATTCGGCTTAATGGTTTCTCTTCCACTTCTCCAAATTTAGTGAAATCTACTTTTGGCCATGGAAGCAGGTCTAAGCCTCCGCCATTAGAAGATACAGTTGCTTTACCGGCAACCGCAGGCTGAGTACCGCTCAATACACCTTTCACATAACTTAGAACATCTTCACGAACAATCCGGCCATTACGTCCTGAGCCTTTCACCTCATTAAGATTCGCACCCAATTCACGGGCAAAAGCACGCACAGAAGGTGAAGCATGAGCCCCACTAATATCAAGTGTTGCTTGTGCAACTTGACTTGGTGGTGCGACAGGAATTTCATCCCCTTTATGGGGCGCAGTTAAATCAGGTTTTGAAGCGCTGGTTACTTTTACATCAGAAGATTTCGCTTCTGGTGCTTGCGCTGCTACCGATGTAGACGTTGATTCTGATGAAGAGCCGCCTGTCGCAATTTTGACGACAAGATCACCCTCTTTCACTTTGTCACCGACAGATAATGCGATCTCAGTAATGGTACCGGCTTTATCTGCGGGAACATCCATTGATGCTTTATCTGACTCTAATGTGGCAAGCGTGTCATCAAGTGCAACGACATCACCTACTTTCACAGGAATATCAATTACATCTAACTCATCATTATTTCCGACAGCAGGAATGCGAATCTCTGCAATTTCACCGGCTGGTTGTGCTGCAACTTTCGCTACAGGTGCTTGAACTGATTCAGTCTTAGCTGCTTCAGTCTTAGAAGTTTCGGCAGGCGCTTGAGCTGTATCCGATTTTACCGAATCCGCTTCGGCATCTCCTGCTACTTCCATGCGACCAATCAGATCTCCCGTCGTTACTTGATCACCTACTTTGACAAGTAGCTCTACAATTTTACCCGCAGCTTCTGCTGGGACATCCATTGAAGCCTTATCTGATTCTAATGTCATGAGCGTATCATCGACCGCTACTGTATCGCCAACCTTTACCGGAATTTCGATAATATCTACGGCATCAAAATTACCAATATCTGGCACTCTTAATTCAATTGTCGCCATATTTTTAATCCTTTTAATCAGTTATATTCAACCATTTCAAAACATTGAATGATCTCATCACTATAAACGCATCACTATAAGTGCATTACTACAATGCGTACTTCCTTCATCCACGTAATAGTCCTATTCAGAAGCCAGTGTTCTATCATTTTACGTTCAAATATTCATACTCAAATCGTACTCAAATATTCAACTTCGAACATTACAATCTCGATAGAACACTGTCTCTATCCTCTATTACGGGTAGTTACTACACCCAAAGTGGATTTGGTTTATTAACATCAATGTTGTATTTCTGAATCGCTTCAGTTACGACTGATTTAGCAATAGTACCAGCATCAGCAAGCTCTTTGAGCGCTGCAATCGTAATATAGTAGCGATCAACTTCAAAGAATTTACGAAGTTGTGGACGTGTATCTGAACGACCAAAACCATCCGTACCTAAAACACGATAAGGGGCATTTGTGATTGCCGGGCGCACCTGCTCTGCATACATCCGCACATAATCCGTTGACACAATAATCGGTGCCTCTTCGTGATTCAGTTTTTGTGCAACGAAAGACTCTGGTGCTGCTTTCTCTGGATGGAATAGTGCTTGACGCTCACATTCATTGAAATCACGCGCAAGTTCCGTAAAGCTTGTCGCACTAAAGATATCACTCTCCACATTCCAATCATTTTTGAGAAGCTCAGCTGCATGCATCACTTCTTGCAAAATGGTACCTGATCCCATTAAGCGAACTTTTGGACCTTTACCTTTATCCGCTGCTTTCAGTAGATAGAGACCTTTAAGAATATCTTCCTCTACCCCTTTCGGCATTTCAGGGTGTGCATAATTCTCATTCATAATGGTGATATAGTAGAAGATATCTTCTTGCTCTTCGACCATACGGCGTAAACCATCTTGCATAATCACTGCTAATTCAAACTGAAGTGCAGGATCATATGATTTACAATTAGGAATCAAGCTTGCCAAGATATGGCTGTGGCCATCTTCATGCTGTAGACCTTCCCCATTAAGCGTTGTACGACCAGAAGTACCGCCCATTAAGAAACCGCGAGTCCGCTGATCTGCTGCCGCCCAGATAAGATCCATAGTGCGTTGCATTTGGAACATAGAGTAACAAACAAAGAATGGAATCATCTCCACATTAGAGTTTGAATAAGCCGTTCCTGCCGCAATCCATGAGCTTACACCGCCTGCTTCATTGATCCCTTCTTGCAGAATCTGTCCATCTTTTGTCTCTTTATAGAACATCAATTGACCAGCATCTTGTGGTGTATATTGTTGTCCTGCTTGTGACCAGATACCTAACTGACGGAACATCCCTTCCATTCCGAAAGTTCTAGATTCATCTACAAGAATAGGCACTACACGCTTACCAATCGTTTTATCCTTCACTAAGGTATTCAGGATACGGACAAAACTCATGGTTGTTGAGATTTCTCGGCCTTCTGCAGTCGCTTCAAGTTGTGGTTTGAAGGCTTCTAACTTAGGGACTGTTAATTTCTCTTTCGCTTGTGTACGGCGAGAAGGAACATAACCCCCTAATGCTTTACGACGCTCATGCAGATACTCAAGTTCAGGGCTCCCTTCAGGTGGACGAATAAAGTTCACTGCTTCTAAATCTTCATCTGAGATTGGCACTTCAAAGCGATCGCGGAAACGACGGAGGGATTCAAGGCTAATAGATTTCTGTTGGTGCGCAACGTTTTGTGCCTCACCATCTTGCCCCATCCCGTAACCTTTAATAGTTTTTACCAGAATAACCGTCGGTTGACCTACTGTTTTAACCGCTGCATCATAAGCTGCATAGACTTTATTCTCATCATGGCCACCACGATTTAAACGCCAAATATCATTATCTGACATATGCGCAACCATCGCTTTTAATTCTGGCGTATTGAAGAAATGCTCACGAACATAAGCCCCATCACGTGATTTATATGTTTGATAATCTCCATCAACACATTCCATCATACGACGGCGTAAGATCCCATCATGATCTTGTGCTAATAAGGCATCCCAACCATTTCCCCAAATAAGTTTAATCACATTCCAGTTATTACCGCGGAAGTTTGATTCAAGCTCTTGGATAATTTTACCATTACCGCGCACAGGGCCATCAAGACGCTGTAAGTTACAGTTAATCACAAAGATCAAATTATCGAGTTTCTCGCGGCCTGCAAGTGAAATCGCACCTAATGATTCAGGCTCATCCATCTCACCATCACCACAGAAGCACCACACTTTGCGATTTTCAGTATCCGCTAATCCCCGAGAATGAAGATACTTCAAGAAACGAGCTTGGTAGATCGCTTGCATCGGACCTAAACCCATCGATACTGTTGGGAATTGCCAAAAATCTTTCATGAGCCAAGGATGTGGGTAGGATGATAAACCTTTACCATCCACTTCTCTGCGGAAATTATCCATCTGCTCTTCTGTAATACGTCCTTCAATAAACGCACGCGCATAGATACCTGGGCTTGAGTGACCTTGGAAGAAGATTAAATCGCCATCTTGCGTTTCAGTATTCCCTTTCCAGAAGTGGTTAAAGCCCACTTCCCACATCGTTGCTAAAGAGGCGTAACTTGCAATATGTCCGCCTAAACTAGAATCTTCTGCATTGGTGCGTACAATCATCGCCATCGCATTCCAACGAATATAAGAGCGAATTTTATGCTCTAATTCGGAATTACCAGGATAGCGAGGTTGTTTATCTGCAGGAATAGTATTGATATATTCAGTAGTACCGATAAAAGGGATCTGTACGCCATCACGATGAGCACGCTCAATCACTTTCTCAATCAGAAAATGCGCCCGCTCTTCCCCTTCTACTTCAAGGACACTTTCGATTGAATCGACCCAATCTTTGGTTTCTAACGGATCAATATCATTCAATAACTTTTGGTCTGCCATAAAATTATCCTCTTTTGCATTGACTAGAACGTCCTATCTCTCGATAGAATCTAGCCTTGTGAAAAATAGACAGATGACTGCCTTTAAAATCAAAGTGAATGCTCTCAGATATGAATAGATCTTCAAGCTCAAGTATTTTCCACACAATTGATAAAAGCCTCACGAAAAATAGGGTTCTTCTGAGGCCAATAAATGTAAGTAACTACTACAGTATAACGGATATTTAGTGAAATTTACGCTATTTTTATTAATAGCAATTATAACGAAAACAAAAGGCTTCTTCCGCTTGAGCTAGGATATCGCTCTGATATTTATTTGATTTTTATTTAATTTTTATTTAATTAAATTCATATAACTTTAAATTTAACCGCCTAAAACGTAGATTCAATCTGCATAATATTTGCCAGTGATATGATAAAAGGCAAAAAAGGGATAGAAGTTTCCCTCTATCCCTCTCAATTTTGAGTTGTTTTAACTAGATTTAGCTAGCTTTTTTTAATTTTTTAATCTTACTTTCCCTTTAAATTAGAGAACTAAAGATTATTGCAAACCATCAAAGTAACCTTCATACATTTCGATACGCATTTTAGCTTCTTTAATTTTGTACTCGGCCTCATATTGATCTTCAATATCGCCTTTCAGTTTTGCTTTTTGTAACTTATATTCCGCTTTTGCTAAATCTTTTTTAGCATCTTCAATCTTCTCTAACACTTCTAAGCGTTGCTCTGCTTCATAGTAAGATTTTGCTTCCGGTGAATCTAAAGGGTATCCGCCGCCACAATAACTTTGAACATTAGCAAGCGCACGCTCTAAGCCTTTAATACGATAGGTGTTATTATACTTTTTAGCATATTCTAATTGATTTTCGAGTGCTGCCACTTTACGTCGACAACCATAGTCAGCCATAGAAATCGCTGGAACCATAAGTCCTGAGAGTACAAGTGCAATCACACTTAACTTTTTCATTTTCTGATCTCCTATTAACCTAGTATAAAAAGACTAATGTGAAAAACGCCATTAACTAGGTTGAAATGATATTATTATGGCGCCATCAATTCGTTTTACGCATAAAACATTGATACGCAATAACTTAACTGAAATTTTGTATAAAAAAGTCAACATTATATAAATAATTATAATCAACTATTTATCAAAATAATCAGATGATT
Organism: Ignatzschineria ureiclastica; assembly: GCF_003121845.1. Classification (GTDB taxonomy): domain Bacteria; phylum Pseudomonadota; class Gammaproteobacteria; order Cardiobacteriales; family Wohlfahrtiimonadaceae; genus Ignatzschineria; species Ignatzschineria ureiclastica. The sequence goes on from NZ_QEWQ01000001.1 coordinate 480,804, forward strand.
AAATACAATTATTATAGATTCCTCTTATCTCCCTGTTTATAGCTTTCTTTATCTTGTTTTATCTCATTATGTTATGAGCACCTCTCAGAACATCAATCATCCTTACTTTTCACCTATCCTCGTAACTCAATTTACCCCCTCTTTTTAAAGTTTTTTAAACAATGATTCATCAAACCATTCTATCTATACTTAAAAGAGATGCCTCACCCCAACCCCACCTATTTACAACTACCCAAAGATATTGATTATTCAATAAAAATCCCATTACCATTCGGTTTTTTGTTACCCTAACAGCACTGATTGCACCATAATCTTGCTATAATCACTCTCGATTTAAATATGCCACTAAAAATAAAGTGCAAAGAGCTTTCCCTTACAGCTTAATTAAGCTTATGATTTTATAAAGTTTCTTCTGCATACTATCGAATAAAGATATAAAGATTGTCTTATGATAAAAATTAAACATCTCAAAAAATCCTACCCTACTAAAAATGGGGCTAAAATTGCGCTGAATGATATCTCCTTGAATGTCGATACAGGTACAATCTTCGGCGTAATCGGCCATTCTGGTGCCGGGAAAAGTACCTTGATTCGTTGCCTGAATCTCCTTGAAAAACCCGATAGCGGTGAAGTCATCATTGATGGTACAGATATTACCAAACTTTCCGCCAAAGCCTTGATGCATGAACGCCGGAAAATGGGGATGATCTTCCAACACTTCAATCTACTCTCGAGTCAAACAGTATTCGATAATATCGCCTTTCCCTTACGTTTAGAGAAGATGAGCGCAAGTGCGATTCAAAAACGCGTAGAATCCCTATTAGAACTGGTCGATATCGCCGATCATCGCAATAAATATCCGTCAGAACTCTCCGGCGGACAAAAACAGCGCGTAGGGATCGCAAGAGCGCTTGCGAATAATCCGAAAGTACTACTCTGCGACGAGGCAACTTCGGCACTTGATCCACAAACGACACAATCTATTCTGGAACTGCTCGTTGATATCAATCAGAAACTGAATTTAACAATCGTCTTGATTACCCATGAAATGGAAGTGATTCGCTCTATCTGTCACCGTGTTGCAGTGATCCACGATAGTCAAATTATCGAGGAAGGCCCGGTAGAAGAGGTCTTTTTGCATCCAGCATCTGATGTTACCAAAGAATTTATCATTGATAAGACTGAGCAAGCACAACTGATTAAATATCTTGAGCGTGCTCCTGAACAGCAAGATCATCTCTATCAGCTCTCTTATATCGGTAATGAAGCATTTGAACCCCATCTCAGCCAGATCATCAAACAGAGTAATATCGATCTCTCTATCTTATCGGGTTCTATTAGCTATATCCGCGATATTCCTTATGGGCAGATGATTGTCACGATTAATGGTGACAAGGATGAAGTTGAAGAGGCGATTACGCTCTTTAAAGCCCATAAAGTATTAGTGACATCACTTTCACCGGCACTTACTCAAATCACAGATCATTCGCACTTATAACAATCTATCGATTCGATAATTGATCGTTCATTGTGGTATTCATTCTGTATTAACAACCTGATTCAAAAAAAAGGCTTTCCAAACTATGACAGCGTTTTTAGATGCTCTTAGCAATGCACAATATTGGGATATGATTCTCAAAAATACTTGGATTACTCTAATTATGTTAGGGTTTACTTGGCTCTTTACCATTCTGATTGGACTTCCTTGGGGAATTGCGCTTTTTCTCTCTTCGCCTAAGCAATTACTCGCAGCGCCCAATTTTTATCGAGTATTCTCTTTCATCACCAATATTTTGCGTTCCATTCCTTTCTTAATCTTAATTGTCGTCCTACTTCCCCTAACCTTCCATCTTATGGGCACCAAAATGGGCGTAAAAGGGGCCGTTTTCCCGCTTGTTGTCGGCTCTGCCCCCTTCTTCGCTCGACTTGCAGAAACCGCATTTAGAGAGATCGATCGAGGGGTGATTGAAGCCGCGCAAAGTATGGGAACACCACTTCGTACAATTATTCTCAAAGTTTTACTTCCTGAAGCAAGACCGAGTTTAATTGCCGCAACAACAGTTACCGGTATTTTAATTCTCTCCTATACCGCTATGGCGGGAACAGTAGGTGCAGGCGGGCTTGGGGATATTGCGGTTCGTTTTGGCTTCCACAGAAATATGTCAGAATTGATGTATCTTATTGTGATTGTACTCATTATTATGGTACAAATTATGCAATGGGTTGGCGATTGGCTCGTTCGTCACTACACACGAAAATAATCCATTTTCGATCTAAATGAGAGTGCATTCTTGTGGCAATAGCCTTGAGATTGCACTTTTTTTGAGAGTATTTTTTAATAAATGATAAGTGTTCTCACTTGCAAAATATAAACAGTGGATCCCTGATATTAGTTATATTGGTATCATTTTTATAAAACTCTCTTAACGAGCTTCTTCTCACAATTTTACAACCGGAGATTATTACTATGAGCAAAATAACTGCTGCTATTGTAGGTTACGGCAATATTGGACGCTACGTTTTAGATGCCCTTGAAGCGGCACCTGATTTTACAATCGCAGGCATCGTACGCCGTCAAGCAACTCCAATTAAGGGCGTTGATTATCCCGTTGTCACAGAGATCACCGAATTAGGCAAAGTCGATGTCGCAATTCTCTGTGTGCCAAGCCGTCAAATTGAGCAATATGCTTCTGAAATCTTAGCGAAAGGTATCCATACCGTAGACAGCTTCGATATTCACTCAGATATCACGAAAGTCCGTGCACACTTAAATGACGTAGCCCAAAAGCATGGTAAAAGTGCGATTCTTTCAGCAGGATGGGATCCCGGTTCTGACTCTGTGATTCGTGCGCTTCTCTTAGCCGCTGCGCCTAAAGGTATTACTTATACCAACTTTGGCCCGGGCATGAGCATGGGACACTCTGTTGCCGTTAAAGCCATTGAGGGTGTAAAAGATGCACTCTCTGTTACCATTCCGATTGGTACAGGAAAACACCGTCGTATGGTTTATGTGGAAACAGAACAAGGTGTTAATTTCGACACCGTTAAAAACACTATTTTGAATGATGATTACTTCAAAAATGATGACACTATCGTTGAGCATGTTGATTCTATCGATTCGCTCAAAGATGCAGGTCATGGCGTGACGATTACTCGCAAAGGTGTTTCGGGTAAAACGGATAATCAACTCTTCGAATTTGATATGCGCATCAATAACCCTGCATTAACTGCACAAATCCTTGTATCAAGCGCACGTGCTGTGACAAAACAACAACCTGGTGCTTACACCATGATTGAGATTCCATTAATCGATCTATTATATGGCGATCGTGAAACCTTAATTCATGATTTAGTGTAGTCTATTAATCTTATCTATCTCATTGATAGATAAGCAGAGATATGAATCGTTTATAGCTATAATTTATAGTGATCAATGTATAGTAAATTTGGTTTAAGAAAACTGATTTTAAACAACACTTGCAATATGCCGGATAGAATGGCTTCCTTACTTATTACAGCCGATTCGCCGGCATTTAAATAAGCTTATTTTGAACCGACATTACTATATAAATCAGAAAGGCCAAAGATCATTTCTTTGGTCTTTTTATTTTATTTCGATATTTCAATCGATCTATTCGAGTAGCTTCCTCGCCTCGATCAGCTGATGTGCCGGCATTTGAATAAGCTTATGCTGAATCGGTCTCACTGTAAAACTCATAATAGCTCATTGAGATTGCTATTATAGAATGATGCGTCTAACCTTGAACGCCACCCATTAAATACATACTAAACATACTTTTTAAATATATTTTTATCAAAATGGCTTGATTTCATAGAGAAAGCTCGCTATAAAAGAGTTCTCGAGGCTCGATTCCTCATCATTCATATAAAGGATATTCATCATGCGTAAATTAGCACTTGTTTCAGCACTTTCCCTTATTCCATTCTTTGGTCTTGCAGCAGAAAAGCTCACTGTAGCGGCAACACCGGTACCTCATGCAGAGATTCTAGAGCAGATCGCACCTAAACTCGCAGAGAAAGATATCGATCTTAATATCGTAGTTGTGACTGACTATGTATTACCGAACATGATGGTTGATGAGAAAGAAGCAGATGCAAACTTCTTCCAACACACGCCTTATCTTGATGAATTTAACAAAAATCACAATATCAATTTAGTAGCCCTAACGCCTTCGATTCATATCGAACCCATTGCCGGTTATTCACAAAAAATTCAAAATATTAGTGACCTTCCTGATGGCGCAAAAGTGAGTATTCCTAATGACCCATCAAACGGTGGTCGCGCACTCATTTTATTGCATAATGAAGGTTTAATTAAACTGAAAGATCCGAGCAATATTCTTTCAACCACATTTGATATCGTTGAGAATCCTCATAAATTAGAATTTGTGGAACTTGAAGCGCCTATGCTTGCTCGTACACTAGACGAAGTTGAGTTAGCACTCATTAATACCAACTTTGCATTAGATGCAGGTTTAAACCCTACCAAAGATTCTCTCTTCATCGAGGGTGCGCAGTCACCTTATACAAACATCATTGTTGTCCGTCCTGAAAATGAAAATGATCCTCGTATCAAAGCATTAATGGAAGTGATTACATCAGATGATGTTCGCCAATTCATTGAAACAAAATATGAAGGTAGTATCGTTCCTGTTTTCTAAGAAATCGCTCTTAAAAAAAGTGATCGCTTTCTTCCCATTTTCAGTGAAATTACATTGACAAAACCTTGAAAAAGGTTAATCATATGTGATTATTACAAATTTAATTGCGCCGATTTTAGGCGCAATATTGTGTTATAAATTCATACATTTTTTTAAATTGGAGTACAACCTTGGCAAATACAGCACAAGCAAGAAAACGCGTTCGTCAAGCTGAGAAGCACAATGCAGCTAACGCTTCATATCGTTCAATGACTAGAACTTATGTTAAGAAAACCATCAATGCAATCAAGAGCAATAACCGTGAAGAAGCTGTTAAAGCTTTCGCTAAAGCTCAAGGCGCACTTGATCGTTCAGTAAAACGTGGTTTAATCCATAAGAACAAAGTTGCACGTCTTCTTAGCCGTTTAAATGCTCAAATCAAAGCATTAGCTTAATTGATTCGTGGATATTGCCGTTATCTATGATGAATAGCAATATCGATATACAATCATTCTCCTCCTAGAGTTATAACACTCTTTGAGTGATGAAGATCATAGAAAAGCCCTGTCATTCATGTCAGGGCTTTTTATTTGCCTAAATTTAGAGGGGGATCGATACACATAAAAAAGAGACTTACATATAAGCCTCTTTTATTCAAATCAAATATGATGCCATCCTAATTAAAATCTAAGCACGAATCACCGCTTTAGTTTTAAGATTTACGATACGTGTAGGCGATGATAGCCCACCCGTCTCTCCAACCATCACACCGGCAATATTAGCGCCAAACACCTCTATAATCGCTTCAGGCGACATTAATGGCGCCTCTTGATGTAAATTAGCACTTGTAGAAACAACACCAACAGGCATCCGTTCACAAAGCGCTAAAGCATCCGGATGATTGGTAACCCGAATGGCCAACGTCGAAAAATCACCTCGCAGATAATGTGGAACGGATTCTTTTGCCGGAACAATCCAAGTGTAACGAAAACCGCCACGATATGATTCTAATACTTCAGTTCTCTCCGCTGCATTTAAAGGCTCAATTAATGAGCCTAGTTTCTCCAAGGAAGCACTCATCACAATAAATCCTTTACTAGATGCACGTTGCTTCATGGCTAGCAAACGTTCAACCGCTGATTGATTAGTCGCATCAGCTGCTAATCCATATACCCCTTCCGTGGGGTAGGCAATCACTTCCCCGTTTTGCAACGCGAAAGCTGCCTCGTCATAACTTAATAATTTCATCCTAATTCACAAACAGATAAGTGCCCAGCACATAAAGCCCAAAAGAGAGCGCAGTTGAGACCGGCAAGGTCAAAATCCACGCGATAATAATATTTTTAACCGTTGATTTTTGTAGCCCTGCCTTATTGGCAATCATCGTACCGGCGACGGAACTTGAGAGAATATGTGTCGTAGATACAGGGAAACCAAAATGACTCGCTGAAGCAATCGCAAAGGCCGAGACAATTTGCGCACTCATTCCCTGTGCATAAGTCATATCTTTCTTACCGATCTTGCCGCCCACAGTATCTACAACACGCTTCCAACCAATCATCGTTCCCATCCCAAGCGCAGCCGCTACTGCAACAATGACCCAGAAAGGCGCATATTGCGTTGTCTTTGTGAGATCTTTACCAATCGCTTTATACGATTTACGATAACCCTCTGGTAATGCATCTACTGACTCAAGCGTTTTAGCAATATTTGCTAAACACATAACTTCATTACGTACACCCCAACGCTGTTCTGTTGTAAGTTGATCATAATTATCAATGCCATCTAAAAGATGAATTAACTTCTCAGAATGTTGTGTCATTTCACTATATTCACAACTAAAGAGACCTTCATCTTCAGCTTGAACTTTACTCTGCTTAGGATAGAGCTCATCTAAGACCGTTTTATTACTATCGTAATAAGCGATCATCTGCTGTGCCGCAACCCTTGTCTGTTCAATCTCAAAAACACTCGAATTGAGATTTAAGACAAAGTGCGCAGGCACAACACTGAAAAGCACCAACATCACTAGACCAATACCTTTCTGCCCATCATTTTGCCCATGCGCATAACTCATTCCCATCGCTGAGGTTACAAGCCAAAAACGTGGCCAAAAAGGAGGCTTTTTCTTATTGTCTATCACATGACGCTGATAAGGCGTTTTATGAATATAACTATTCGGTAGAAAACGCAATAAACCTAAAAGCAGTAATCCCGCTAACCCCGCACCAATAAAAGGTGAAAAGAGTAGAGATTCAAAGACACCTAGAGCTTTCCCCCAATTCACGCCATCCACTAATGAGTGATCATTAATCAAGGCATTCGCAAGCCCAACCCCAAGAATTGAACCAATTAATGTGTGTGAACTAGAAGCCGGAATACCAAAATACCAAGTACCAAGATTCCAAATTAATGCTGCCACTAAGAGCGACACCACCATAACTAAGCCTTTTGTTGAATCGGCACTCGCCAAGAGATCCATCGGTAAAAGATTGACAATAGCGTAAGCAACCCCCAATCCTCCGAGTAAAACGCCGAGAAAGTTAAAAATCCCTGACAGAAATACTGCTAAACGTGGCTTCAATGATTTAGTATAAATGACCGTTGCGACTGCATTTGCCGTATCATGAAAACCATTGACAAACTCAAAGGCGAGCACTAAACCGACCGATAAGACTAATGTTAATAAAATTGCGAAATCAATACCCTGAAAAAATTCTAACATTCCGTTTTCTACTCTTAATTCATCTGAAATTTATTAGTCTTATTATTTAACGCATTGTCACTAATTCTTCGGCTGCTGTCGGGTGAAGCGCTACCGTATCATCGAAATCTTGTTTACGCGCACCCATTTTAACTGCCACAGCAAAACCTTGAAGCATCTCATCAACAGAAGGACCAATGAGATGAATACCGACAATTTTTTCATCTTCACCTGCACAGACCATCTTCATCGCTGTTTTCACAGGTTTATCGCTAAAGTTCGAGTACATTGCTGTAAACGAGGTAGTATAGCAGGTGATCGCAGCTTGCCCATACTCAGCTATCGCCTCTTTTTCAGTCAGACCAGTGGTGCCAATCGGAGGATGTGAGAAGACAATGCTTGGAATATTGTGATACTCCAAATGACGATCTGTCATGCCATTATGCAGACGATCTGCTAAACGCCGCCCCGCAGCAATGGCAACCGGTGTTAATTGATATTTTCCACCAATAATGTCGCCTAATGCGTAGATACCCTCAACATTTGTCGCTTGATATTTATCCACAGTAATCGTGCCATCCGGATTGACCGGTACATCTGTATTCTCTAGACCAATATTACGCGTGTTATAACCACGACCGATCGCCCAGACTAAGAGATCCACCTCAAGTGTTTCACGCTCTGTGCGAACCGTTAACGATCCATCTGCATTTTGAGTGACTTCTTGTACATTAGAGCGAGGATGAAGTGTCAAATGCTCATCTTTCATCAACTCCTCATAGAGATGCTCTGTAATATAAGAATCAAAATGACGAAGAACCATATCACCACGGCACAAGAGCTCTGTTTTACTTCCTAATGCCGATAATAATTGTGCTAATTCAACGGCAATATAACCTGCCCCCACCACAGCAACCCGCTTTGGTGCTTCTTCAAGGTCAAAAAATTCATCAGAAGTAATACCATACTCTGTTCCGGGCACATCTAAACGAAGCGGATATCCTCCCGTTGAGATAACGATCGTTTCGGCGCTATATTGTTCACCATTGACTTCTACCGTCTTGTTATCTACAAACTTTGCAGCGCCATGAATGACATCGACACCAGCATTGGGCATATAACTTGCGTTATACCAGCTAACAATATTTTGAATATATTGATCCCGTTTAGCTTTAAGTGTCGGCCAAGAGAATGTTGGCCCTTCGAAAGAGAAACCATATCCTTTCGCATCATCAAAAGTATGAGCGATATTCGCTGCATTCCACATCACTTTCTTAGGAACACAGCCTACATTTACACAAGTACCGCCGAGCTTATCTTTTTCAATAAGAAGGCATTTCACACCATAACTTGCAGCGCGCTCCGCATAGGATAATCCCCCCGATCCGCCACCGATTATAATTGCATCATACTTTTGTACCATTACATTCACCTTTTTAATGTTATTCATCTGAATAATGAACAGCTCTATTTTACTATAAACTCGCTGAGCAATTTTTTATTTATTCAGTTTTTATAAAGAATCTTATATTAAAGTTTTGTATTAATTTACATTATAGAATTGTCGATTCACAATATCAAAGAATGGCACGACCTCTTCCACCCCTTCGACATGTCTTGCGATATTAATCGCCTCTTTCGCCTCTGCTTCGTTGACAATTCCCATTAAGTAGACTTTTCGACGAGACGTTTCTACTTTCACATTTGCCGCATTAAAGCCTTTAAGGGTAATCTCTGTCGCTAGCGCTGCTTTCACTTTAGCAGTAATCATAGAATCGGTAGAGATACTAGCAATAGATGCTTCAGGCGCAACTATCAGCTCATTATGTACGCCTTTCACATGTTCCGTATTAAGTACAGCTTTCTCCACTTCAAGCCCTAACTGCTGTGTTGGGACCTCTCCCAAAATGAGCACTACACCGTTATAACTGAGAATACTAATATGAGCATGCATTCTGCCGGGCAACTCTCCAATTTTACTTTGCACCTTTACGGTAATCGCATTATCTTCGACAATCTGTCCTGCTGTACGTCGATCATTGACCCCTAATGCAGTTGCACCAACGCCACCTACTATCAGCGCAGGAACACACCCTGCTAGAACCCATAAAACACTGCCTAATAACAAAAATCGTTTCATCATATTTACTCACCATTTAGGGCAAAATATCTTTACATTATATCTTACAATCAAACTTATTATTAATAATAAAGAAGATAATTCATTATCTAATTTGCAAATTTCAAGCTGATTTTGAGATCACATATACTTATTGATATACATATTACTGCGTCTTATCTTATCACTACTTCATGATGTCCTATACAACTTCCCTATTCTCTCTGACCTTCATCACATTTTGATTCTGATCTATCTGAAGATCTAAGAGACTGAAATCTAAGAGACTGAAAAAATATTCCTTAATCTGACCTAACGCTTTCAGATAACAACTAACCTATTTAGTTGTACGGCCACTTATGTGAGTCATAATTTAAAATGATTGGTCAATCATTGCGCACCAAATATGGATCACCAAAATATGCATCTCTTGAATGCGTGCGGTCCTACGACTCGGAATTTTCACAAGATGTAGATGATCCGAAGCAATCTCTGCCATTTTACCGCCCGTTTCCCCAGTTAAAGCTAATACTTGCATATCTTTTGCAAGCGCTGCTTCTACCGCATTATTAATACTCACAGAATTACCACTTGTACTAATCGCGATCAGTACATCGCCTGCTTGCCCTAACGCTTGCACTTGTTTTGAGAAAACCACCTCATAACTATAATCATTCGCGATCGATGTGAGATTCGAGCTATCTGTTGTTAAAGCAATACCCGGCAGTGGGGCGCGTTCTGTTTCAAAGCGATTAATTAATTCCGCTGCAAAATGTTGTGCATCTGCCGCTGAACCACCATTACCACACACTAAAACTTTCTTCCCTGCTTTTAATGCTTCTACTAAAATATGACCTGTCGATTCGATCACTTCCGGTAATTGTGCCAATACTTTCTCTTTAACGGCGAGACTCTCTTGAATATGGGAAATTGCTGTCATTGTTGTTTGCTCTCCAAATAATAGAAAAGACCCAGAAAGTCATCTTCTGAGTCTTATTACTATAATAAATTCTTATACGGTTAACAGGTCTTTGATTTTATTCATCGCCTGATTTTCAATTTGTCGAATCCTCTCTGCTGAGACTTCATACTTATCCGCAAGCTCTGTCAAAGTCGGACGCGCTTCATCTTCATCTTGCATCCAGCGCTGCATAATAATATCTTTACTGCGAGGATCTAGCTCTGCTAAGGCCGTACTTAACTTCTCATTTTCATAATGCGTGTAATCCTCTTTCTCTAATTGTTGCGAAGGATCTGCATTATGGCTTGCAAGCCAATCAGATGGGCTAAAGTCACCATCTTCACTACTACTATTCACAGGTAGATCAAAAGCAATATCGTTAGAAAAAAGACGCATTTCCATCTGTTTTACTTCTGCTTTACTCACCTTGAGCTCTTTCGCGATGTCAGATGCTTCTTGATCTGTCAACCAGTCGAGATTCTCTTTAGATGAACGAAGATTAAAAAAGAGTTTACGCTGTGCTTTTGTGGTTGCGACTTTCACAATTCGCCAATTGCGAATCACATATTCATGGATTTCTGATTTAATCCAATAAACCGCAAAAGAGATCAACCGGACATTATAGGCAGGATCAAAACGTTTAACCGCCTTCATGAGACCCACATTACCCTCTTGAATCAGATCAATCAGTGGTAAACCGTAACCTGTATAGTTCTTGGCAATATGGACAACAAACTTCAAATGGGAAAGAATCAACGTTTGTGCAGCATTGAGGTCTTGATGTTCAAGCAAACGATAAGCAAGCGCTTGCTCTTCTTCTGCAGTGAGCGTTGGAATATCACTGATAGCACTAATGTAAGCATCTAAACCATCTGCGACCGATGGGAATGTATTGGCTCGTAGTACTAATTGTTTATCTTGATTGGACATTCAACCCTCCAAATTTGAGTGGAAGAAATGATCTCTTCCATTAAACTCAGTTCAAAACAGTTTTTGCCATACTGTTCACTGCCGGTTAGTATAACAAATATCATCTAAATCGTCCTTATTATATCGTCATTTAATATTCTTATGAAGATCATAGAATTGAGAATTTAACGCCTAAAACCCCATTATAAACAAATGATAATTTCACTGTAGCTATCCCTATTTAATCGATTTTATTCGGGCATTTCCAGATATCCAAGATGGATTTCTTTCACCATTACGTTTTTTTATAACACGATCTGTAGATTCACAATAAAATCCTTGTTAGTATCTAATATTTCCCTCATATTTCAGTATAAAGGATAGATCTAAATATGGATTCTCCCAACAATAAAACTGAAGATCTTCGTATTGAAGCGCTTCGCTATCATGCACAGCCTAAACCTGGAAAAATTTCGGTTGAAGCCATCAAACCGCTTGTCAACCAAAAAGATCTCTCTTTAGCCTACTCTCCCGGCGTTGCCTATGCTTGTGAAGAGATCCAAAAAGATCCATTAACAGCTCTAGATTACACCGCTAAAGGAAATCTTGTTGCCGTCATTAGTAACGGTACAGCCGTTTTAGGATTGGGCAATATTGGCCCACTCGCCGGCAAACCTGTTATGGAAGGTAAAGGCGTTCTCTTTAAAAACTTCTCTGATATCGATGTGTTTGATATTGAAGTCGACGAACTCGATCCTGATAAATTTATCGATATCGTTGCAAGTCTAGAGCCAACATTCGGTGGTATTAACCTCGAAGATATCAAAGCACCTGAATGCTTCTATATCGAAAAAGAACTCAAAAAACGGATGAATATCCCCGTTTTCCACGATGATCAACACGGTACTGCTATTATTACTGCTGCCGGCGTGATTAATGCACTCAAACTCACCGACAAACGGATCGAAGATGTAAAAGTCGTCTGTAGTGGTGCTGGGGCTGCAGCAATCTCTTGCTTAAATCTGTTAATGCGTTTTGGTCTTAAGAGAGAGCATATTACAGTGGTCGATCGTGAAGGCGTTGTGAATCATCTTCGCACTCCTGAAAGTTTAGATGAGTATAAATCGGCTTTTATTCAACAGACAGATTGCACAACCTTAGGTGAAGTGATTGAAGGCGCTGATATCTTCCTAGGTCTTTCAGCTCCTCGCGTTTTAACCCCTGAAATGGTGGTTAAAATGGCACCTCATCCGCTCATCTTTGCTCTTGCAAATCCTGAGCCTGAAATCCGTCCTGAATTAGCCCATGCCGTACGGGAAGATGCCATTATTGCAACGGGCCGTTCTGATTACCCAAATCAGATTAACAATGTGCTCTGCTTCCCGTATCTATTTAGAGGCGCTCTCGATTGTGGTGCAACAGAGATCAATGAAGCTATGAAAATGGCCTGCGTTGAAGCGATCGCAGAATTGACTCATAAAGAGCCCACCGATGAAGTGCTTCATGCTTATCCGGGTGAAAATCTACGCTTCTCAAGTAGCTATATTATTCCAAAACCATTTGATCCGCGTCTAATCGTCGAACTTCCCATTGCCGTTGCAAAAGCAGCGATGGAATCAGGGGTTGCACAACGTCCTATTACCAATTTTGAGGAATATCGCCAACGTCTTACTGAGCATTTCAATAAGACCAATATGGCAATGCGCCCAATCTTCAATCAAGCAAAAGAGAATGCTAGAACTATCGCTTATTGTGAAGGTGAAGATGAGCGTGTTCTACGTGCGGTTTATCTTGTCAAACAAGATCGTCTCGCAAACCCTATCTTAATTGGCCAGCCTAAAGTGATTCAACGCCGTATCGAAGAACTTGGCATCAATCTACCAACTAAAGTATTAGCACCGACCGATAAGATCAATAAAGATATTATGAGCGACTATGTTCAGATTATTGATTATCGCAATCCGCCAATGCTCGATGAATGTGCCGAGAAATATTACGATGTCATGCGCCGTAAAGGGATTACACCGGAACTTGCTCGCCAAAGAATGCAAACACGTGGCAACCTACTTTCAGCAATGCTCTTGCAATTAGGCGTTATTGATGGCCAAATCAGCGGTATTTTAGGTCAATATCATCGTCATGTTCATCATATTGTCGATGCAATTGGTCTTCGTAAAGGTACTTTACAACCAGCGGCAATCACGATGCTCCTCTCTCCAAAAGGCCCTCTCTTCTTCTGCGATACACATGTCAATGAAGATCCAACCGCCGAAGAGCTTGCAGATATTACCCAAATGGCAGCAAAAGTGGTTGAACGTTTTGGTATTACGCCAAAAGTGGCTTTAATTTCCCACTCTAACTTTGGCTCTCGGGAATCTAAATTTGCACGCAAAATGCAACAGACTCTGAATATCCTCAAAGCAGAAGCGCCTGAGCTTGAATGTGAAGGTGAGATGCAACCTGATCTTGCGCTCTGGGAACGTTATCGTAATGCATACTTCCCTAATTCGGAACTGCAAGGGATGGCAAATCTCTTCATCTTTGCCAATATAGATACGGCAAATGTAACTTATAATTTCGTTCGTACGATTACAGATAGCATTGCTGTAGGCCCGATTCTTACAGGAATCTCTAAACCTGCACATGTTGTTACGAATATTGCAACAGCGCGTCGCATTGTCAATGTCACTGCAATCTGTGCAACGGATCCTATTGAGTAAGTCTATCCGTCATCAAAAAATCGACAGATAAGTGTTACAGTGATAAAGATTAATGATTATCCACTCTTTTTGTGAATATCTCATTGATATAAATTGTAACATTTATCTTTAATACGAATTTATTATGACAAACCATACCCCTAAAAGCATGAAGGTGTTAAAATGATCACCCTCCTTTTAGGGTTTTTTATTAGCGATAGTTAAAGTAGAGAGTTATGCACCTTAAACGACTAGCACTATTTTTGATCACTCTTTTGATCGTTCAAGCTTGTAGCTCCACAAGAGAATATACTGTGCGCCGCGGCGATTCATTAAGCAAAATCGCCCAACGACATAATATGTCAGTTAAAGAATTACAAAGATTGAATAATATCTCGAACCCCAATCATATTCGAGTCGGCCAAACGTTAGTTGTTAAAGGTAAAGCCGGCGCTGCCCCTGTTGCTTCCACTGCAAGTAGTAATGCTAATCCACAAGCGCTCCCTAAACGCAATAATACTGTTGTCACGCCCGCAGCTGCAGCGGCACCAAAAGATAAAGTTGCAACGAAAGTAAAAAATTGGCGTAAACCCACTGCTGGAAATGTCGTTCGCTCTTATAATCCGAATATCCCTGGCCAAAAAGGGATTCAGATTGCCGGCACATTACATCAACCTATTGTTGCCGCAAATGATGGGGAAATTGTCTTCTCAGGCGCCGGAAATTCTGGTTATGGTCAGCTCATTATTATTCGCCATGATGCTAATACCTACTCCGCCTACGGTTATCTCTCCTCTATTAATGTGAGAGAAGGTCGCAAAGTGAAGAAAGGTGAACAGATTGGCACTATGGGAAATAGCTTTGATGGTCGCACAGTGCTCTATTTTGAAATCCGCACACAAGGGCAAACGGTTAATCCGATGAATTATATTTAACGATCTTTCAATATTGAGAGATACTCGGTATTTAATACAAGTAAGCATCAAAAAAGGTAGCCAGGGCTACCTTTTTAATACCTATTTATAAATCTACTGATTAGAGTCTATCAACGATTACCACTTACTTATCAAGAGTCACTCTCTTGTGAATTATTTTTAGACTTCGAGCGCTTACGAGGACGTCTTTTGCGTTTCTTCTTAACTTCACCTTCTGCCCTATCGTTACCTGTAGTCGATTTACTCTCAATCGGCTTTAGATTGACTTTATTCTCGCCGGGATGATGATCCGTTTTGGATTTCTTCGATCTACGTCTTGAAGGTCGTTTTTTCTGAGAACCATCATTGGCATTCGTAGAATCATCTTGTCCATTCACGACATTTTTCAAAGCTTGTTTGACTTCTCGGCGCTCTTCTCTGTTACGTTGCTGTTCATCCGCTAAAAGCGTTGCTTCATAGACAGAAAATTGCCCTTTCCAATAATTCGCTCGAGCGATAACCGACTCACTCTCTCCCGCCTCAGCGCGAAGTAGTAAAAAGTCATAAGCCGCCTTAAAACGCGGATTTGTCATCAATTTTTCAGGATGATGAATCACTTTTGCTTCTAATCTAAATTGTAATATCCATAATTCTTCAATAAACTCACGCACATAACGCGGAATCACTGTAATCTGATGCTGAATTTTAAAAACTTCATCAATGGCTTGTTCAGAAGCCTGGCGATATTTTACACCTTGTGCGGTTAATGTATTAAAACGGGTAATAAAGGGTTCCCATAACAAAGAACCATACACAAAATAAGGGGAACTCGATAATCCCTCTTTAGCGCGTAAATCTGAATTATGAAGCGACTGACGTAGCAGATGTTGTGCCGGGAAATCTTGTTGCGCTAATGCTTTATAAGTTAAAGGGAATAAAATCTCAAATAACTGATGCGCCATTAATCGCCCATACGATGCTTCACCATGCCCTGTTAAAAAGAGCTTCAGGACTTCATCATACATCCTTGCCGGTGAGACATTTTCAAGTAATTGCCGATGCTCAGCTATCGGTGCTAATAACGCAGAATCAATTTGGAAACCAAGCTTTGCCTCAAAACGAATTGCTCGCAAAATCCGCACAGGATCCTCTAAGAATCGTTCAGTAGGGTTTCCAATTAAACGAAGTTGCCGTTTTTTCATATCAGCCAAACCACCACAATAATCAATAATGGTTTGGTCACGCACATCATAAAAGAGCGCATTAATGGTAAAATCTCGGCGCATTGCATCTTCATCAATATCTCCATAGATATTATCCCGCGTAACAAATCCTTCTTGATTAGTCTGATAGTGCTTCGAACGATCATCCACTTCATTAGAACGGAAAGTCGCAACTTCTACCACTTCTCGCCCAAATAGGACATGCACTAAACGAAAGCGACGACCAATAATTCGGCTATTGCGGAATAATTTACGAATCTCATTTGGATGTGCATCAGTGACAATATCAAAATCTTTCGGTGCTAAACCCAACAAAAGATCCCGAACACCGCCACCGACCAAATAGGCATTAAATCCGGCGCGATTCAATCGTTGAATGACGGTCATCGAATTTTTTGAAATTTGGCGATTACGGATAGGATGCGTATCTGCCGAATAGATTGTTGGCTCCATTGCCACTGGCTCCTCGCCGTTATTCCAAAAAGAAAAGCCTTTCGCTAGAAAGGCTTTGATCTGTTTTATCATACTCAAAATAGCGATAGAAATTAACGTTTTGAGAACTGTGTTGCACGACGTGCACCACGAAGACCGATTTTCTTACGCTCAACACTACGTGGGTCACGAGTTACGAAGCCAGCTTTACGTAATGGTGCACGATTTGCTTCATCATAATCGATTAATGCACGTGTTAAACCATGACGAATTGCACCAGCTTGACCACTCATACCACCGCCTTTTACAGTTACGATCACATCAAATTGATCTGTAGACTCTAAAAGTTCTAATGGTTGACGAACGATCATGCGAGTGACTTCGCGTGGGAAGTACTCATCAATTGCTTTGTTATTTACAATAATGTTGCCTGTACCTTTGCGTAAGAAGACACGTGCTGCTGATCTTTTACGTCTTCCAGTACCATAGTTTTGGTTAACTGCCATAATAAATTCTCTCTTCTTAATTAGATGTCTAAAACTTTAGGTTGCTGTGCTGCGTGAGCATGCTCAGGACCTGCGTACACTTTAAGCTTACGAAGCATATCTCTTCCTAAAGCATTTTTAGGGAGCATACCTTTTACCGCAAACTCAATTACGTTCGTAGGTTTAGTTTGCAACATCTTTTCAAGTGTCGTTTCTTTTAAATGACCAACATAACCAGTATGCTTGTAGTAAATTTTTTGCTGCATTTTGTTACCGCTTACACGAATTTTATCCGCATTCACAATAACGATATAATCACCTGTATCTACGTGTGGTGTAAATTCAGGCTTATGCTTACCACGTAAGCGTCTTGCAACTTCGCTCGCTAAACGGCCGAGGGTTTTTCCTTCTGCATCGATTAAAAACCATTCACGGGTTACTTCAGCAGGCTTTGCACTAAATGTTTTCATTGAAAACTCCAAAATAAATAATCACTAACAAAAAAATCTAAGACCAACAATTCAATCCACCGGTAACGAGAATACCGGCAAGCGCTAGGCGCTCATAGAATACTGGCTTAAATCAACGTTAGGGGTCGCTGGTAAACGATTCGGGCATTTTACTGAATATATGCCTAAAGATCAAGCTAAATAGCAATCGAACACTCTAACATAAATCTATAAAAATATCGCCTAGTGGCTACTCTCGTTATCGAACCTTCTATTTTAATTAAAGTTGAGTTCACTGAAATCAAAACCCCAATTTATAGAATAAAAATCACTTTAAAAACAAAAGCATAAAAATACACTTCTACAGTGCAAAAAACAGATCTTTACTCCTCAATCTCTTCAAAAAAATCAGAAAATGATCTCTGAAAAATCATATTCATAAAAGCGGTCTTCAAGATCCTTCAATAAATGCAAATGATAATCTATTGCATTTGAAAATAAGATCCATAAAATAGAGTATTCACGAATAAATTTTAAGACTTTGACAAAGTCTCTATTTCAGCGATCTATGGTAACTTTTACGCAAAATTGGACCATCACGCTGATGTTTAAATACTTAAAGGATGGTTTATGAAAGTCCATAGAACAACTGTTTCACTGGTAGATAAGCACTATATTACACCCAGCTACTTACGCCTGACATTCCACTGCGAAGAGATCACCCCTTTTGCAGAGGTACCTTTAGGTGTGAATAACAAACTCTTTATTCCACCGCAAGGTGTGAGCCAAGTAATGATGCCGAGTTATAATGCTGATCTAAAAGCCTGGGAGATTGAAGATGAATCCCTACGCCCGACTGTACGTACTTATACCCATCGCGCCATTGATCTTGAAAAGCAACATTTAACGGTTGATTTTGTTATTCACGAGGGAGACTCCGTTGCCTGCCAATGGGCACGCAATGCAAAAGCCGGCGACACCATTGGACTTGCTATGAAGTTGGCTCACCGAGACGTATTGCCCCCGCGAGACCACTATCTCTTTATCACTGATATGACCGGTATTCCTGTCGTTTCCGCATTAGTCTCGACAGTCCCACCATCAGCATCTGTAACCGTCATTACAGAAGTGTTAAGTGAAGCGGATATCCACCCTGCTCATTATCAGACAGCAGCAAACCTTCAACTTCAGTGGCTTGTGAATGCTCATCCGGAACAAGGTAGCGAATTAGCCTCTCGCGGAATAGAAGCATGGAAACAATTGCCGGAATCGAATTTTAGTCATATTACAGCCGAATATCATACCGTTAAAAAACTTCGTGACTTTCTTCGACAAGAGATGGGAAAAGGTAAAGAGGATTTCTTCGCCTGCGCCTATTGGCAAATAAATAAACGAGAAGATGAAGAGCGGGAAAAACGTTTAGATTAAGGATCACTCACTTGCAGGCGCTCGATTGTAATGGAATTGCAAGTATTCCCTCCCGCCGCGAAAGAGCTTTGATTTGAAATCACCTATTCTGAAAATAAAATTTTATCAATCCCCATAAAAATACCCTCAGATCTTCATCTTGAGGGTATTTCTGTATTGGATATATCCCTAATACTATTTATAGTGAATATATCGCCGTATATGGTAGATCGTTACTGCTCATATTGAGAAGCAATGATTACTTCGCAGGAGCCACAACTTCTACACGTTTTTTCAATACGCCAAGTAATAGCGCTGAAACAACGGTTCCGGCAACGATTGCAATGACATAGCCTAATAAGTGACTAATTGCACCTGGAATAAAGAGTACGAAGATACCACCGTGTGGTGCACGAAGTTCACAACCGAGCATCATTGAGATACCGCCAGCAACGGCTGCTCCCACAACGAATGCAGGAATAACGCGTAATGGATCTCTCGCGGCAAATGGAATCGCCCCTTCACTAATAAATGAGAGACCAAGAACCCCTGTTGCTGCTCCTGATTCATACTCATCTTTGGTGAACTTACTACGATAGAGACGCGTTGCAAGCGCTGCGGCAAGCGGGGGTACCATACCGGCTGCCATAACAGCTGCCATTGGCTCATAAACACCTGAACCGATAAGCGCTGCTGATGTTGCATAGGCTGCCTTATTCACAGGTCCCCCCATATCAACCGCCATCATACCACCGATTAAAGCGCCTACAAGGAAACCACCTGCACCTTGCATCCCTTTCAACCAGTTTTCAAGTGCGTGTAGGATATAAGCCACCGGTTCACCCACGATATAAACCATAATAAGACCCACAAAGAGGGTACCTAATAATGGCAAAATCAAAATTGGCTTCAAACCTTCCAAATTGCGAGGTAATTTGAGGTATTTCACTAAGAATCTCACGAAATAACCTGCTACGAAACCGGCAATAATACCCCCTAAGAAGCCTGAACCTGTTGCCGTTGCCAACATCCCGCCGATCATACCGGGTGCAAGACCGGGTCTATCAGCAATTGAGAAAGCAATATATCCCGCTAATACAGGAACCATCAAGCCTAATCCATAGCTACTACCAATAGTAAAGAGGTAATATCCTAAAGTCCCCTCTTCTTTTCCAACGTTGATACCGCCGACTGCGAAAGCAATGGCCATCAACAATCCGCCGGCAACCACGAACGGTAACATGAATGAAACCCCGTTCATCAGATGCTTATAAACGCCTGCTGATTTCGCTTTTTCACCTGTATCTTCTTCTACATCATCAGCATCACTACTCGCACCTTTTTGCATTTTTGCTTCTTTCAGTGCTTGTTCAATGAGGCCTTGACCATCACTAATGGCTTTTTTAGTACCTGATGAGAAGACACGTTTACCATTAAAACGTGAACGATCCACTTCACGATCCGCAGCGATCATTACGATATCGGCTTCTCGAATCTCTTTCGCAGTCAATGTATCTTGTGCACCCACTGAACCTTGGGTTTCAACACGCATCTCAATCCCCATCGCTTTAGCAGAGTTAATCAACCCTTCTGCCGCCATAAAGGTATGTGCAATCCCAGTGGGACACGAGGTAATACCCACAATTTTAATGGGACCAGAATGCGATGCTTCTTCACCATTATCACCACTACTTGCCTTGGCATCTGATTTAGCTAAAGAAGTGGAACCTGAAGCTTGACCGGCAACGGCTTTCTGTAATACCTCAGTAGTATTATCTAAAACCGCATCCGCTGTAACCGATTGGAATTGACCTTTTAAACCTGAGACTTGATCGGCAGAAAGATCCACTAACAACACCGCGTCCTGCGCTGTTGGGTTTTGCGAAAACTGCGGTAAACGTCCGATTTCCGTTAAAGAATTAAGATCTAAGGTAATACCTTCTTTTTCTGCCGACGCTTTCAAAGCTTCTAAAACAACAATACGCCGGACATCTGAAGTTTGTGGTCCTACGACTACCCATAACTTTCGATTCATAATCTATTTCTCCACTTTGTCAATTTGAACTGCTTGTGCCAATGTTTCGACAACACTATTTTCCGGAAGATGAGGTCCGATAAATCCTAAAGTTCCCACCGCAAAAGCTGTTCCTAAGCGTGCAACACGCTCAAGATCTAGTTCATCGGTAGAATCTGTTAATGAGGCTTCTGCAATAGCCGCAGTCATTCCTGCCACCATTGCATCTCCTGCACCTACTGTTGTAAGCACTTTCGGTGCTTTAAGATAGGCGCGTAGCGTTCCTGTTTTAGAGAGGAAATAAGCACCCTCTCCACCCATAGAGATCACTACTAATGCAACCCCTAAATCTACTAATTTTCGGGCTTCTGTCAAAATGGCTTCCGTCGTTTCTAACTTTCGACCGGCCCATTGAGAAAGTTCTACTTCATTGGGCTTCACAGCAAATGGTAAACGATCGCCCTTCAATGCTTCAATTAAGGCTTCACCCGATGCATCAAGAATTACCTTACTCCCTTGCGGTGCTACTTTAATCAATTGTCGATAACTATCTACCGGCATCCCTTCAGCTAAAGAACCTGAAAGAACCAATAATGCAGGTTTCTGTTCTGCAAAAGTCTCGGCAACACGCTGTAAAGCCACTTCATTTCCTGCAATGCCAGGTAGATTAATATCAGTTGTATCATTTTGATCGACAATTTTGATATTCGTGCGATTTTGCCCTGAGACGCGCACAAAGCAATCTTGAATCGATTTGGCTTTCAGTGCTTCTTCAAAAATCTGAGAATTACTCTCCCCTAACAAACCACCGGCACGAATAGAAAACTGCCCCCAATCCGCTAAGCAAGAGGCCACCATAATACCTTTACCGCCGGCATTGTAATGGACAGACTCCGCTCGCTGTACCGCACCGACAGTTAAGAGCGGTACTTTGATAGTCTGATCAATCGCCGGATTGAGCGTAATGGCTAGAATAGTGCTCATTCATCGCCTCCTTGAAGTGCTTCCACTTCATCGGCGCTCTCAAATGAGAGGGCTTTTTCAGCAAGCGCTTTAATATCTGCAAAAGATTTTTTACGAATACCGGCTTTCACTGCCGCAACATCTCTTGGTGTCATCGATAATTCACTCACACCTAAGCCCATCAAGATCTGTGCACCTAAAGGATCGCCCGCTAAACCACCACAAACACCCACTGGACGTTGATGTTTTTGTGCCCCTTTTACCGTTAAATCAATCAGACGTAAAACCGCAGGGTGCAGACTTTTCGCTTCCGCCGCTAATACAGGGTTTTGACGGTCAGTTGCAAGGGTATATTGTGTTAAGTCATTCGTACCAATTGAGAAGAAAGCCACGTGTTCCGCAAGTTTATCGGCTAATACCGCAGCCGCCGGCACTTCGATCATAATTCCGATGGGAATTTCCGGCGCATCTAAGCTACTACGCACATCTTCACAATATTGTTTGAGCGTTAATACTTCTGAAACAGAAGTGATCATCGGGAACATAATCTTAATATTGCTCACCTCTTTTGCCGCACGATAAAGTGCACGCAATTGTGGCAACATCAGATCTAAACGTCTTAATAAGAGTCGAGATCCACGCACTCCTAAGAAAGGATTCTCTTCATGCGGTAATTTAAGATGCGCCACTTGTTTATCGCCCCCGATATCAAGTGTTCGGATAATAAGCTCACGCCCTTCAAGTTTTTGCCCCATCTCGAGGTAAGTGGCATATTGCTCATCTTCTGTCGGCGTATCACCACGCTCAAGGAAGAGGAACTCAGTACGCATCAAACCAACACATTCTGCACCTTCTGAGAGGGCTAATTTCACCTGGTCAGGACGGTTAATATTCGCACCGATAATAATATTCACATCATCTGTTGTCGTTGCCGGTAATTGACGACCTTTCTCTGCCTCTAAGCGTTTCTCCGCTAATTGCGCTGCCCACTCTTTCGCAGAAGCTAAATTCTCTTCTGAAGGATCGAGATAAACACGTCCGGCATCTCCATCAACAACCAAGGTATGTTTTTGTCCAAGATCAGCTAGCGTGGAACCTAATTTATCCCCCATCTTATCACCAAGTGCAACCACGGCAGGAATACCTAAAGTTCTTGCTAAAATAGCCGTATGAGAAGTAGGTCCACCGGCAAATGTTGCAATCCCTTTCACTTTATTCGGATCTAAACCAGCTGTATCTGATGGTGTTAAATCTTCTGCGACGACGATAAATTCACCGGCAGGTAGATCTGTCAATGAGTTTTTCTTCAAGCTACTATCAATATTCGCTAATACCCGCTGCCCGATATCACGAAGGTCGATTGCTCTAGCGGCAATTAGAGGATTACCATTACTCGCTAATTGATTCGCTTTCACTTCCACCGCTTCATGCCAAGCCCAAGCAACACCATGACCTGCTACCATTTGTTGGCTAGCGAGTGTCATTAACTCTTCATCCGCTAAAAGGGCTGATTGTGCTTTAAAGATCTCAGCATCTTTGGCACCTAAACGACGGGTAATATCATCCACCACCGATTTAAGTTGCAGTTGTGTTTTTTCTAACGCACGGCTTAAACGATCACTCGCACTAATGAGTGGCTCAGGTTGATCAGGAATTTCAAGCACTTTTGATTCAAGGTAGTAGACTTGCCCCATTGCAAATCCAGGGCTTGCTGTCACACCGGCAATCGGCGTAATCTCTGCTGCAGGCTTCCATCCACCATGTTTAACATTCATTAAGGCTTCAGCTGCTTTTTTCGCGGCCTCAATCTCCCCTTTTGAAAGGCTCGTAATCACTTGTTTCAGTTGCATTAAAGCATCTTGTGCTTTATCACCTTCGGCAGAGATCACAACTTGATCTCCCTCCCTTAAGCCTAACTGAAGTAATCCCACCATATTGCTAGCATCCGCTACTTCTTGTTGGTGACGCACTTGAATTTTAATCCCTTGCTCAACCCATGCTTTCGCCGCATCTGACCATGCAGTTGCAGGACGCGCATGTAAACCTGAAGGATAGTCAACAGTCCATTCAAATTTCTCCGCGAAGTCTGTTGCCGCGTCAGTATTACCTGCATTATGAGCGTTAGCACTCGCATCATCGTCCAATAATGCTTTTAAAATAAGAGAAGGATCATTAGTCGTTTGTAATTGTGTAAGAAGTTCTTTATTTTGCATCAAACGGGTTAAACGACGCAGAATCGTAATGTGGTTATCCCCTTTTGCCGCAATCCCCACGACTAAAGTCGCTTTTTCACCATCGTTCCATTCAACGCCTTCCGGCACTTGTAACACGGCAATCGCATCCTCTTTAATCGAAGATTTATCCTCAACCATTCCATGAGGAATCGCAATTCCGGAACCAAGATATGTATTAGAAACAGATTCTCGCTGAAGCATGCTCGCCCCGAAGTTGGGTTCAACAGCATTCGCTGCTACCAAAATTTCTCCGACTTGTTCAATTGCTTCAGATTTACTCTTAGGTGCTGCATTTAGCTTAATGGATGATTCGGTTAAGATAAGCTTCGTTGATGATGCCATAAGACCTCCCATTCAATAATTCGTAGTCAATTATTACTTTAATCAATAACAATTAATTGACCTGATAACTAATTCTGCATTCAATAATGACAGAAGATTGATGCCGTACTACTCCTAGCTACACACTACTATAAATCAATCTATAAAAAGAATTAACTTTCTAATAAATTGTCTAATATATAGTAATATATATGTCTGATGATATTTGATATTACAACACATTATTTTCTTCTATCTGTCGCTATCTTGTTAAAATTTTCTAATAAGATACAATTTATATCAATCTATACTCCCATTATCGCCGAAAACTATTAAAATTTATCGAATAATTTTCATTTTTTATCAACAAAAATTGATGTAAAACCGTTTTTGCACATTTTTTCAGACTCAAGGAGTAGCTCAAGATGAAATCTAAAATGATTCACACAATTCTTCCTTCACTAATTGCTTCATCTATTGCCTTACCATTCTTGGCTAATGCAGAAACAGCGACCTCTCAGCAACAACCTATTATCACTATCTATCAAGGCAATATTGCGTTAGTTCAAGAAGCAAGACCATTAGAACTCAATCAAGAAAATAGCGAGCTATTTCTCTCTGGCATCTCTCCATCAGCGAATACCTCTTCATTAATGCTCAACTTTACGGCTAAAGAAGCAGGGGAAAAAGTACCCGCTATCGTTGCCAAAAAACTAGATCGCAACATTCTTTCGCCTCATACGCTGCTTGATGATTTTGTCGGCAAACAAGTCAAGATCTTAACAACCCACGAGGGTCAAGAGAAAGCAGAGACAGCGACCATTCTCTCGAATAACGGCGGAATCATTATTCAATATCAAGACCGTATTGAACTCAATCTTCCAGAGAATGCACGTATTGCCTTTGATACGTTGCCTGAAGGATTAAGTAATACGCCTGTACTATCGGTAATTTTAAAAAATTTACCAGAAAAAAAATCCCCCTATCAAGCTAATTTAGCCTATCTCACAGGTGGATTAAATTGGAGTACGGATTATATTGCGCAGCTTGATGACTCCCAGAAAATACTCAAATTAGAAGGCTGGGCAACGATCAATAACAGTAGTGGTCTTGATTATCAAAATGCCAAAATTCGTCTCATTGCAGGCGAACCTAACATTATTCGCAATAGTATTGAGCCACGTTACAATATGGCTCTGATGGCTTCTGCGAAAATGGAGATGATGGATGACTCTATCTCTATCCCATCGCAATCTATCGGTGATTTTTATCTATATGATATTCCTACCATTTCAACACTCAAAAATAATGAAGAGACCCAATTAATGCTCTTCACGAGTGAAGCCATTCCTTATCAAAAAAATTATCATTTCACGAACTACGCATCTTATCAGCGCGAATCCGATAAGATGGATTTAACCAATGCCGAAATTCGTATCTCTTTCCAAAATAACGATACATCTCACCTTGGCTTTCCACTCCCTTCTGGCGTTATTCGTCTCTATGAAGACTCTAGCGCTACGACATTCTTAGGGGAAGATCTATTACCTACGACGCCGAATCAACAAACGGTCGTACTTAATAGTGGTAAGGCCTTTGATGTGACACAAAAACGTCAATCAACGGATTTCAAGGTTATTAATGAAGATGAAGTAGAGATGAGTTATCAACTAACGCTCTCAAATGCTAAATCTGAGGCAGTTGAAGTCACAGTTCAAGAAATGATTCCCGATAGAGATGACTTAAATTGGGAAGTGATCGATACCAACAATAAGGTGACGAGTTCGAATAGTGAAGGCGTTACTTGGAAAGTGACGATTCCTGCCAATAGTGAAAAGGTCTTAACCTACACTATTCGCTATACTCACTTTAAAAATTAACGCTGAAAATTAATGCGCTTCAAATAGCATCCTAAATGACCTTCAAAGCTAGCCTAATCCTCACAGGCTAGCTTTTTTTTTGAGTTTTTCCGATTTATCGCCCTTAAATGATAGCATTGACTGATAACATATTGTCACAATCAATAGAATAAGGAGAAAGAGAAACATGGCCTTAATCGCCCATAATCGACGGTTAAAGCAGTTTATTGACCATATCGATCACGCCCTACAAGATGCAAAGACCCCGCAAGCGCTTATCGCTGTTGTCGAGGAAGCCAAAAGTTTTGAGGGGAATTTAGCCTTTGATCAGCGGGATTTCTATCTCTACTTTGCGCTCGATTTTCTGCTCCTCATCGGGAGTACACTCTTCTACCATAGAACAGGAGAGGGTTTTGCGCTCTTTCTCTCTTTTCTCTCTATTTTTGTCGCCATTATTCTCGCTCGCCGCTTTTTGACTCGCCGAAAACTGCTCGATAATCTTTCGACTAAAATCTTCTATCAAGATTTTCTTTTTGATAACCAGCTTTCACATGATTCTTCAAAATATTACCAATTACCGGCACTCCTCGAACGATTATCAGACTTCGATCGAGGCAATCACTCGCGAGAATTACGGGAATGTTTAAAGGGGATTTACCAAGGTGATCAACTCACTTTTACCTACCATTACTATCATCTCCATTATGTTGATCAACGCACTGTGGAAAAACGAGGTAATGATGGCAAGATGAGTCAAGAGACTGTGCTTGAGCATTTTGACCGATATGGTTTGATTCTTAATCTACAATCCATTAGTACCATGACCCAAATCGCCCCCATTGTCATCGCCGCCAATAGACGACTCCTTGGGCTCAATGAGGGAGATTATGCGCCAGCATCACTCAACTTTCGTAAGACGATGATTGTCTATAGTCAAATACCCCAACAAGCGGCCCGTTTCTTAACACCGACAACGGTTGAACAATTGGAATATTTCGCTAAACACTATCAAAAAATCGTTCTTGAGGTCAATGAAGAACAGGAGCTCTGCTTCTCATTTGATGATAAGGATCTCCTAAAAGTACCGCAACAATATGATCTCTCGAACCCAGCGCAATTTATCGCAGAACTATCTGGCAAATCTACGGCGCTCAAACTAGAGAGAACCCTTAAAGACCTTGAGACGATATTGTGCGAAAATGATCATAATTTCAATGATGTTGATTTCTCAAAGAGGGATTAATCATCAGCAACAGTCTCGATCATAATGAAACACCGATAACGGCTCCACAATAATGAGCCTATAGATTATAAAGAATGATAAAGGAGATCTTTATGTCAACACCACTACTAATTCTACTTGCGATTATCGCCTTACTCCTGTTATTGATTATCATGATTCATAACAGCATTATTACTTTCTATAATGCTTGCCAACGGGCTTGGGCAGATGTGATCGCCGAAGAGCTCAAGAAAACAAGACTCCTGCCGAACCTTGAAAAGATGGTGGAAGAGTACAAGATTCACGAAGCTTCGGTACTACAAAATGTCACAGAACTTCGCTCCGCTTTACAGCAGATCTCACCAGATAAGACCGATATTGAGGCACTCACGAAAGTGAATCAGCAATCCAAAGCGCTACTCAATAATATCAATATGGTGGCAGAGAACTATCCGGAACTGAAAGCTTCCAATATCTATCAAAGCTTTATGCGAGAATTATCCGAACTTGAAAATAATATCGCCGCCAGTATTCGAATTTTCAATGGCAATGTAGAGCGTTATAACACGAAAATTGAGGTATTCCCCAATGTTTTGATCAATAATATGATCACCCATAAACCACGTCTCAATGTCTTCACAGATGCTGTTGCTACCGACCACTTCGAGTATAAGCCTAATTTTTAATAACTCGAATAGCTCTATCCTACATCATTATGCAAAGCAGACAATACGTGATAGGGCTCATACAATTTTGAATAAAATATTGGTAACATATTGTTATACCAACTAATTATTCTGAAATTAACGACATCTTTTGATCTGTAGTTATTGAATATTCGCTCTGATTACTAGGAGGTACTATGAATTTGCAGCAACTTAAAATAATCACCGCAAACTTCCCTCAGACAGAGGAGATGCCGCTTCTCTTTATAGGTCATGGTAGCCCAATGAATGCAATGAGCGATAATCAATTTACCCAAACATGGAGAACACTTGGGGAAAACCTCCCTAAGCCTAAAGCGATCCTCTCCATTTCAGCGCATTGGGAAACAGATGGATCGCGCGTGACGGCAATGCCGACTCCACCGACTATTCATGATTTTTATCACTTTCCTCAAGCGCTCTATCAGATGGAATACCCTGCTCCCGGTGCCCCCTTATTAGCGGAGCAGATCCAATCGATGGTCAATTCCATTCAACTCGATCATATCTGGGGCTTAGATCATGGTACTTGGTCTGTCCTCTGCCACCTTTATCCACAAGCAGATATTCCTGTATTACAACTGAGCCTCAATACCAATCTCTCCGCGATGGGACATTTTGAATTATCCCAAACATTGCAATCCTTACGACAAAAAGGCGTTCTCATTATAGGTAGTGGCAATATCGTTCATAACTTACGCCGTATCGATTTTCACAATGAAGATGGCGGTTACGATTGGGCAGAAGAAGCAAGAGAGATCATTAACCGACAAGTTCTTGCACGAGATAACATCGCCTTGCAAGAGTTTCGAGATGGTAATGAAGCATTACAACTTGCAATCCCTACTGATGAACACTTTCTACCGCTACTCTACATTATGGGATTACAATCTTCTAAAGATGAAACGCTCATCTTTAATGATCAAACAGTGATGGGGTCACTTGCAATGACAGGATATTTGATGGGACGGTTATCGTAGTAGCGATAATTACTCACTGTCTTTTTCACAATAGCTTCAAACTAAAAACCCTCTCATTATATATGATATTGATAATCAGCATAATTAGAGGGTTGTTATTTTGAGGCATCTATTGGGATAAGCTCACATCTATCTCTGTACCTTTATATTTTGATCTACCATACCTCTATTAATAGATAGCTACTCTTTACCGCTGAGAATTTTCTCAACATCTTTGGCAGAAATAGACTCATTAATATTGCCAAAATGTGTTCGAACATAATTAGTAATTGCAGCGATTTGCCCTGCGGTTAACTCTGATTTAAATCCTGGCATAAACACTTCATCTCCAGGTACTGCTCGATGAAGCCCTTCAGCGATCACTTGTACTAAATTATTAGGTAATGGGCTTTTCACCGTACTATTGAGAATCAATGAGGGGAAATATTGATCTTGAGCCCCTTCCCCTTGGATACCATGACAAGCGGCACAAACATTAAGGTACAGCAATGCACCATCTGTCGTATTATGCTCAATAAGTGTTTGGTAATCTCCTTGACCTGCATAGATACTATTAATCTCAGTAACAGGAAAGCGTTTAGTGTAAATAGCTTTAGGAACTGCACCATGAATAGCATTCATTGATTTTAGAGCTGTAGCGATTGCCATCAAATCTTCATCTGTCATTTTACTAAAACTCTCCACAACTGCTGTTGCCATCTCTCCGGCAGAGGAAGCTTTATTTTCTATATGACCTGTTTTTAGAAATTGCACAATCTCCTCTTTACTCCAATTGCCAATTCCCGTTTCTGGATCTGGTGTAATATTGGGCGCATACCAGCCACCTAAATTAGAGCCGGATAAAGCTTTAGACTCCTCTTCTGAATAGAGTAGATTTCTTGGTGTATGACATGTCCCACAGTGTGCAAGATTATCTATTAAGTATTCTCCCCTGTTAATTTGAGCTGATTGATTCGGATCGGGAGTAAATGTCTTCTCATCTAAAAACATTCCATTCCAAATAGCCATCAATGAGCGATACTCGAAAGGAAAGGAGAGTTCTGTCTGCTCTTTTGCCGGCTCATCAACTGCCACAACGCCTTTCATGAAATAGGTATATAGCGCATGAATATCCTCATCTGTAATACCATGATAGGCCGTATAAGGCATTGCAGGATAGAGTCTAGTACCATCCGGTGTAATGCCTTTACGAACAGCATCTGCAAATTCGGTTTCACTCCAATTACCAATTCCATATTCTTTAGAAGGGGTAATATTCGGTGCAACAATTTTCCCCATCGGCACCTCAATCACATAATCCCCGGCAAAGGGTTTTGCATTCTCAGTTGGAGCTGTATGACACGCAACGCAATCCGCAGCAATGGAGATATATTGACCTTTTTCAATTAACTCAGCTTCAGATATCTCCGGTTGCGATTGTGCGAATAACAAGCTACTACTCACCCCTAAGGTAAATAGAGAGATCAAAAGACGATTACAAAGTGTTAGATTATTTTTCATCTTCAATCTCCTTAAATTTCACGATCAATAATTTCAGCAAGTCGAATACTCAAAGCCACACCTGTTAATGTTGGATTCACAACACCTGAGGCCGGAATAACTCCCGTAGTTGCAAGAAAGAGATTAGGATGATCCCAAGTACGACACTCATGATTCACAACAGAATCTTGAGGGTTATCGCCCATGATTACTGTCCCCATAAGATGATCTCTATTTTGAAACCCTGTACGGTCAACAATCACTTTTTCGCCCATCTCTGCGACTATTTTGGCATAATCTTGATAAGCCACTTCCCGTGCCTTTTTCACATAATCAGCTACATTATAATGAACAGTTAGCATAGGAATTCCTAATGCATCTTTTTTACTGGTACTTGGACGTACAGTATTATTAGGATCTGGCAACATCTCAAATACTGTCGAGATATCTACCCATCGAGATGCTTGATAACGGATTTGTTCATCCAATTCTCGCCCCATATAACCTTGCTCTATTAGGTTCTGTGTCAATGTTAAATTAGGATTTGAATTTGTGAAACCATGGCGCATAGCAGCATGGTTTTTACGGAATTCGCCATCTCGATGGTTGACTATCACACCATACTCAATAGACCCTCTACCAGGCCAGACTTCTTCATCTGCAATAAATTGCAATCCAGCACCTGAATGATCCATTAAGTTTCGTCCTACCTGATCTGAACTATTGGCGATATCAGACATTAATAATAATTTAGGGGTTTCCAATCCATGCGCAGCAATCACAAAATACTTAGCGGTTAATCGTTTATCCTCTCCTTTTGAAGAGCGATAATCGATTGACTCGATCTTATTCTCTTTCCCGCGGTTAATTTTATATACCGTTGCATCTGTTAAAAGAATAGCACCCGCTTTTTCCGCTTTTTCAACATCAGAAATCCCACTGTACATCGCCCCAATAGGACAGATAGGCATACAATTATTATTGCCTGCACAGGCAGGACGATTTTCAAACTTAACCGTAGCACGTGCGCAAGGCTCATGTACAAAACGATATCCTAATGGTGATAAGCGATCCCGAACTCTCTGCAATAAATAGTTATCTTGTTCTGGAGGCAAAGGATAGGGTTTTGATCTAGGTGGAAATGGTCCTTGATTATGTCCACTTTGATCTTGAGTATCGTTACCGGCAACCCCTAAAGCATATTCCGCCTTTGTATAAAAAGGTTCTAAATCATCATATTCAATAGGCCAATCTCGACCTATACCATAGAGCGTATTAATTTTCATGTCATTAGGAAGATAGCGCCAAGCAAATGCAGCCCAATGCCATGTTGTTCCACCTACAAGCTTCAACATTCCTGGTTTAAATTCAAATGATCCAGTATTTTCAATATAATCCTCATCAAAAGAGTGCCGTGCCCAAGGTGTATTAGGATAAGGGGAATTTAAATTCCCTTTGCGAGGTGAATTACGGAAATTTTCTAAAATTTTCCATCTAGGAATTTTTTCACCTGCTTCCAAGATCGCAACACTATGATTTCTTTCAGCTAATACTCTGGCTACATTCGCGCCCAACGCTCCAGATCCGACAACGATGACGTCATAATCATATTCTTTACTCATTTTCTTCTCCTTATGAACGTTGATTCATCAAATGTGCTGGGGGATTAAACCAATAATTAGGCTTCTCCCTTGAAAATGAAGGAATAATCGTTGCATCTAGTGTTGGTCGATACATTAATGCGTCCGTATAAGTTACAAATCGAACATCATCGGATACTGTAAATGGCAAAGGTGTTCCGGTATATCCTAGGTACCAAGCCTTCGTGATTTTTTTAGCCAAATCTGCTATTTGAGCATTTTGCATTAAAACACTTTTTGAAAATGCAACTGCATTCGGCAAACCACTTTGAATAATTGCAGCATCAAGTTCTCTCAACTTATCAATCAGTACACTATCCTCTAGCATCAGATTACTCAGTGCTCGTTGTGCCACAATGAGTTTTAAATCATCCTTATCCGTCAGAAATTCTGATACACGTAAAAAAAGCGCAACATTTTCTGCGCTTACAGGAGAGGCATAGGGTTGAGCTTGTAACATTCCAAGAGGCATAACGAGCGTGGCAAAAACACCACTAGTCATTTGCATAAAACGTCTTCGATTCATGAACTGTTCCTTATATATCAAACAATAAGAGATAAACATAACGATATACTTCGCCTAAAAATATCATATATAAACAGATCAAACTATAGATTAAATCTAAAATATCAGTAATTTACATAGAAAATTATCGGCATATTTATCTAGATCTAAAAATAAGATATTGGTAAATTTTCATTACGAAAATTCAATATTTCTCAAATATTTACGCACAGCTAATAGACACGTTTTTAATCATAAAATTACGTTTATTCAAAATCAGAATTCTCTGACCTAAAAATGATTATTTTTTAGACAACTTCTTTTTCCTATTTCCATAAATGACTGCAACTAACCTCGATAAATCGGTCTTTTTGCTCTAAAAAACTGTGAATCTCTGTGAATATACTCTCGATTTTTATGAAAAAATTTGACAATGATCAACCAATGTGAAAAATATACAAATAAGAATTGATATCATTCGCATTAAACAATCATATTCATTTGCCATTCAACCACATATAAGAAAGAGTCCATACTTATGTATAAACGTTCGTTGCTATCCCTCTGTGTCTCTTCCCTACTTTTCTCACCCTTTGCGATGGCGCAGACGCCAGCGTGGGTTACTGATAATACAGAAAATGCGGAAGGTATCGTTACCCCTAATGCTCATGATGAGCCAACGCCACCCACTGTAGCTTTGAGTAAAGTCGTGATTACCGGCGCACTTAAAGAAGAGTTGGCTATTGCAGAAAGTGCTGCAACCATTGCTCACTTTGGTGTACAAGAAGTGGATCGATTAAATGCTACCAATCTTGCAGATCTATTAACCTATGAACCCGGTGTTACTGTTGATCTTAATAAATCAGGTGGTTTAAGCGATATTCGCATCCGGGGGATTGGCGAAGATCGGGTGCTGATCTCTGTCGATGGTGCACCTCTTCCGATTACCTATAGTTTCGGAAGCTATCTTGCAACTAGCCGAAATTACTTTGATATTGATGCCATGAAGAGTATTGATATCATCAAAGGCCCTATGTCTACGCTTTATGGTGGTAGCGCCCTTGCCGGCGGTATTTTTATGCAGACCAAAGATCCTAGCGACTTTATTCGTGGTGATCATCGCTTCGGCGGCGAAGTTAAAGCAGGTTATAGAACGGCAACCCGTGAAACACTTCTTTCAGGAACTGTTGCTGGGCGCTTAACAGATACCCTCTCCGCCTTTGCCCGTCTGACTTACACAAATCCTAAAGAACGAGAAAACTACCAAGGTAAAGCCTCTTCTGAAGATCAATTAGGTCCAAATAGAACACATCCGAATAAATCAGAAGCAGATAACTACAACTTCTTAACTAAATGGGTATTTGAACCGAATGCCGATCATCGTTTTAGTTTAACCTATGAGAATTTCAAAGAGACGCTAGATACTGATCCTCTTTCAAAATTTAATTCTGTCACTTACGGTACAACGTTCCTTAATATGCATACAAAGGATACCAATAAACGTCAACAAGTGACGCTTCGCCATGATTTCAATCAGGGGACAGCATTATTTGATCGCGGTTTTTGGAATATTTACTACCAAAACAGTAAAGCTTCTCAAGATCATCATGAAACACGTTATGCAGCGCGGACAGGTGAAACTTATCGTACTCGATATGGTAATTTCAACAATAAAAGCTATGGATTCGGTGCAGAATTTACCAAAGGCATTGCGCAAAATGAAGCCATATTCCATAACCTAACCTATGGAATTAATTACCGTCATAGCAAAGTAACAACAGAAAGAACTGGGGATACGATCTCTCGTAGAACAGGTCAATCCATCGAAACGGAAGCATTCCCTAACAAGAGCTTCCCCGATTCTAAAATTAAAGAATTAGGCATCTTCTTGCAGGATCGCATTAGCTTCTACGATGGGCAATTTGAAGCTATTGCAGGTATTCGTTATGACCATTACAAGCTTAATCCGAAAGCAGGTAGCGCCTTTGAAGCTGCAAATCCTGGTGTGCTACCACCAGATACCTTTAGCAAAAGCCAATTTTCTAAACGTTTTGCACTACTCTGGCACCCCACTGAAGAAAATACCCTTTTCTTCAACTACTCAGAAGGATTCCGCGCACCGACATTCAGTGCAGTTAACGTCGGATTCAGCAATACTAATATTGGTTACACGAGCCGCTCTAATCCAAATTTAAAACCTGAAACCAGTAAATCCTATGAGCTTGGTTGGAACTATCTTGATGATACAAAATCATTCTCAGTTACCGGTTTCTACACAGATTATAAAAACTTTATCGAGGAGCTTAACTTCGTAGGCATCGATCCTAGCTCAGGTTATATGGTCTATCAAGCGATTAACTTAGGTAAAAGTAAAATCTATGGTGTAGAAGCGAAAGCCAGTATGGATCTATTTACGATTCAAAATGGTAACGGAACGATTGGTTTTCATGCAAGCCTAGCTTATGCAAAAGGAAAAGAGAAAGGCACTAACAACCCTATTAATAGTGTAGAACCCTTAACAGCAGTTGTTGGTATCGATTATAACTACCTTGATCAACTCTATTTAAGTGCGCGCGTCAAAGCCGTTCAAGCAAAACGCGATCGCAATATCAAAAATGGAGATGATCCTCGTATGCCGAGAATCCCTGAAGCGCCAGGGTATGCCACTGTCGATTTAATCGCTGAGTATAAACCAACCCGCGGGGTCACGATTAATGCCGGACTCTACAACATTCTCGATAAAGAATATTGGTCTTGGAGTGAGCGTATGACTGCAGTATCTACCGATGATTTAAAACGTGCCTCAAACCCGGGATTCAATGCGGCGCTTTCAGTGAAATATGAGTTTTAGAGGATCAATCAATCCTATTTGCAATAGAGCTATAGCGCATCTCGGCTATGGCTTTATCGCACTTCAAAGCAAAACTATTAACCAATTTATATAAAAAATAACTATTTGAATTATCAGTAAAGTTAGCTAATTCAAATAGTTCAGATAGCTCAAATTCAATAATTAAAACAAGCATATTTATAACAATCTATCTTAGCAGAACAGGTACTCTTACAATGTTACGGAAATTGATCACCCTTAGCTTATTCTCCGCACTTCCTTTTATGGCCAATGCGGATGATGTCACGATACAAAATACCTCAGCCACTATTCAAGCGACGCGCATTGTGTCTGCCTCTAATCCGATTACCCAAATCATCTCGGCGCTCAATGCCGAAGATCGTTTAGTCGGTATTGATCGCACCAGCCATACTAAACCTACTTTGCAAAATATTCCTGATATTGGCTACCGTACCATGCTCTCTTCAGAGGGGATTTTATCGCTCAAACCCGATCTCATTCTCCTTGCCTATGATTCCGGTCCCATCAATGTATTAGAACAATTAAAACACTCTCAAGTATCGGTAATTCAATTTTCTGAATTAAAGGCATTATCAGATATTCAGCAAGCAGTGACCACCATCTCGGCGCAATTAAATCGTACTGAAGAGGGCGTATTACTCAATCAGAAGATTACAGAAGAAGCAGCACAATTAGAGGCGATGACCGCCCAAAATCCACAGATGACCGGTTTCTTCATTATGCAAGAAGCACAAGCTGGTAGTCCGCAAGTATCTGGGGATAAAACCTCGGCCGATAAATTATTAGAGCTGCTCAATATCAATAATGCTTTTGATGAAGACTTTGATAACTATCGCGCCGTTTCCCTTGAGAGCCAATTACAGAAACGCGCAGATGTCGTACTCATAGGAAAACGAGCCAGTTTCGATCACAATATGACCACGCCACAAGCGGAACTAGCCCCCTTTACCCGTAGAACAGAGGGATTAGCAGGTTGGCCAGCAGCCCTTCAACCGAAATGTGTGTTCGATGTCAATATGAGCAATTATCTTGTCTATGGCATTCATATCTATGCCGAAAGCACGCAACTACTCGATGCAATTCAACACTGTATGGCGGAGCAATAAGACGTGAATAGTGCCTTCTTTGAGCAATATCAAAAGCCTATTATTCTCTCGATTCTTTGTGGTTTAGTGGTCATTTTACTGATCGCTACCTGGCAAGGCGCTATGGAGATTCGTTGGGAGAATCTCTTCGATAGCGAATCAATCGAGTATTACATTATCTGGCAGATTCGTATTCCCCGTACACTCGCCGCGCTCTTAGTGGGTGGAGGGCTTGCGATCTCCGGTGCTGTCATGCAAGGATTATTCCGTAATCCCTTAGTGGAACCCGGTATTATCGGCGTTTCAAGTGGCGCAGGGCTTTTTGCGGCATTGGCAATCGTTCTCGGCGTACAATTTCTCCCTTCTCTCTTTGCACTATTGGGCGATTATGCGCTCCCGCTGGCAGCTTGCCTCGGCGGTTGGGTTGTCACTTCAATTCTCTATCTCTTCTCTCGCAATAAACGGGGGATTAGTGTGAGTTCAATGTTACTCATTGGTATTGCTATTAATGCCTTTACCGGCGCGCTGATTGGATTATTGACCTTTATCGCCGATGAGACAGAACTTCGCTCTCTGACTTTTTGGACTATGGGAAGTTTAAGTAGCTTTAACTATGAGAAGATCGCCATTATCGCTGTCGTACAACTAATCTTTATACCCCTTCTCTGCTTTAAAGCACGCGCAATGAATGCGATGCTCCTTGGGGAACGGGAAGCTAAACATCTCGGCATTGAAGTGGAAAAACTCAAACGAATGCAAATTTGGGGAGTCGCCATTATCACAGGGAGTGCTGTGGCATTTGCCGGCGGCATTGGTTTTATCGGTTTACTCATTCCTCACCTCATTCGTATGCTCTTTGGCTCGGATAATCGCTTTGTGTTACCGCTCTCTTACCTTTTTGGTGGGATATTACTGATCGTTGCAGATCTCTTCTCCCGTACTTTAGCGGCACCGAGTGAAATTCCAATCGGTATTTTAACGGCCTTTATCGGCGCGCCCTTTTTAGCCTACTTAGTCTATAAACAAGGAAGAAGCTAATGTTTACACTTGAGAATGTGACTCTCACCTATCATCAAAAAACATTACTCGATATCCCGCAATTATCGATACAAGAGGGCGCATTTACAGCGCTCATTGGCCCCAATGGTGCAGGGAAAACGACCCTTCTTAACCTTCTTGCTGGCGATCTATCACCGACAATGGGCAAGGTCTCTTTTCAAGGAAAGCCCCTTGCTCAATACTCCGTACTGGAACTTGCAACAAGAAGATCTGTGCTTCCGCAAACGGAACATATTCCCTTTGCGATAAAAGCAAAGGCGGTCATTTTAATGGGGATTATGCCTTTTGGTGTGAGTCCCAATCACCCGAAAGCAGAGGCGCTATTAACGCAATTAGCTCAACAATTAGAGCTTGATTCGATTATCAATCGACCTTATCAACACCTTTCCGGCGGTGAACAACATCGGGTACAAATTGCGAGAGTATTACTTCAAACGCTCTTCTCACTGGAGGACTCTCTGAACCTAGAAGAGCGCATTTTGCTCCTAGATGAACCCTTTAATCACCTTGATCTCTATCATCAGAAACAGTTATTACGCTATTTCAAGAGCCTAACTGAAGCAGGATTAACCATTATCTGTGTCATGCACGATATTAATCATGCACTACAGATCGCAGATCAAATTATCCTACTACAAAATGGGATCATTCAAGGAACACATTCGCCGGCAGAACTTTGGCATTCAAAAATTCTCTCGAATCTCTTCAAAGTGGATTTTGTCACGTTACAACATCCTGAAGAAGCCGATTTTTCCACCCTTGCTTTTAAGGTTTAAAGCAAGATTTCACTTTTTAGATTTGAAGTTTCATTTTTAAGATTTATTTTTAAATTTTATTTTTTAAAGACCATTTTATCCCCTCATTTGAGGGAAATCATTGACAACTCACTGACATTTAAGGAGATCTACAATGTCCCATCCACATGATGAAGTTACTAAAAACAATTTGACTCAATCTTATAGCAAACAAGATGCAGCAAGAGATTCACAAAAGCAATTACTCTCTAACTTCAATGGTGTATTAGCGACCATTATGCGGGATACGCTTGATATCGGTGGCTATCCACTCGGTTCTGTGGTGCCCTTTTGCCTCAATGAGCGCAATGAAATCGTGCTCTTAATTGCCGATATCGCGCAACATACTAAGAATGTGAAAGAGAATGGTAAAGCATCATTAACCCTTCATAATGATGATCAAGACAATATCCAAAAAGGTTGGAGATTAACGATTCTTGGCGATGTAGAGCTTGCAACAGAAGAAGAGATTCCCTTCCTAGCTCGCCGTTATGAGCGTTTCTATCCTGAAAGCACGCTCTACTATAAAGTCCACAATTTTGCTTTCTATCTACTAAAACCTAAAAAAGTACGTTATATCAATGGCTTTGGGGAAATTCACTGGGTTGACTACAATACTATTTTAGCCCCTACGATTTTTGATGAGAAAGCAGAAGCAGAGATGCTTGATCATATGAACGCTGATCATCACGATGCGCTTGTTCTCTATCTCAACACACAAACTACGGTCACTAAACCCGAGAAAGTGCGTATGGTTCAAGTGGATCAATATGGCTTTACTGTAGCGCACGATGAGGCTTTCTTCCGCTTTACCTTCGAACAAGAAGCGACTTCAGCCATGGATGTCCGTAAATTCCTCGTAGAAATGGTACAAAAAATTCGTGCAGAAGCTGCGTAAGTAGCCAAATAGCCTATCTGCAAGCACTCGGTTTATCTGGACTTGCAAGCATTCCCTCCCGCTTTGAGTGGACTTCTATTTGCAACAACTTAGAAGATTCATCTCATCGCCGGGGAGAATGATCTTGTTCTTACAATAATCGCACGCCGGCAGTTGGGGCATTTCCTGATGCCGAGAGATTAGAAAATCTTTCACCTACGGGCGCGTGTTTTGTCTGGACTTGCAAGCATTCCCTCCCGCTTTGAGTGGACTTCTATTTGCAACAACTTAGAAGATTCATCTCATCACCGGGGAGAATGATCTTGTTCTTACAATAATCGCACGCCGGCAGTTGGGGCATTTCCTGATGCCGAGAGATTAGAAAATCTTTCATCTGCGGGCGCGTGTTTTGTCTGGATTTGCAAGCATTCCCTCCCGCTTTGAGTGGACTTCTATTTGCAACAACTTAGAAGATTCATCTCATCACCGGGGAGAATGATCTTGTTCTTACAATAATCGCGCACCGGCAGTTTGAGGAATTTCAACTTAAAAACTCAGAGAAGACAATCAAGAAAGCCTAGAGAAAAATAGCTCTCTAGGCTTTTACATTATTCCCCTTATTTAAGCGACCACTATAAGCCGTAACGCTCAATGATATTTTGATGCGGTTCTACCGGCATTCCGGCATCTTTAGCCAAACCATACCAAGCAAGAGGATGCTCCCATTCTTGAGTTAATTCGGTTAACCGCTGATAGACCGCTTTTGGCGACATACTTAAGGGTGCGGTCACATTGAAATAGACACCTTCTAATTGTCTATCTTCATCATCTGGATGACACACTTGATAATCATCCGGGCTGAATACCCAAATTTGATAGCCCTCTCCCCGTAACGTATCTCGGAACAGGTCAAAGGCAGCTTGCCCGGGATAGACACCATCGGCAAACCATGAATCATGATAACCGCCTTTTTCAAGAGTATGAACGGCTCTAAAGCAAGGGATAAAATGCTCTTCGGGATCTTCTGGACGTTCCACTAAATGCTCTGCATCAAAGACAACCCAATCGCCCATTTTTTGTGCCTGACCACTACTTGTTGGCTGAATGATTCTCGCTGTAACCGGCCCGGTACACTGTGCATAGCGCTCGGTGACAATATCTCCCTCTTCATAGTAACGGATAGAGACCATTCCCCAATCTTCTTCAATAGGCCCTTCGCTACTCTCAAGCTTAATCCCCAATTTCTCAGCATATTCCCGAGCCAATTCCCAATTTTTCGCAGCACTGGCATAAGTTAAAATGTCCCATTGGGTATTTCTAGGATCTTCCATCAATGCTTCTTGCTTTAAGAGCCACTCAACCGCCATAGGAAACTGCTGTAAACGAATACCTTCTGCCACCATCATAGAGATCGGCCCAATATAGTCTGGGAATTTTTCATGCATTTTAAGCGCAACTGCTTGCGCCGCATCATAATCTCGTAAACCTCTTAATCTACGTGCTTTCGCCCAAAGATGAAGATCACTTTCAGGATCAAAAAATTGCTCAATCTCTTCCACTTCATTGAAGCGCCCTTCATTCATTAATCGACTTGAAAGCATGGCTGTAATAGAATCATCTGCCCGATGTTTCCGTACATAATTCCACAGTAATCGCTCCGCTTCCTCTTTCTCTTCTAAAGCAAATAGCGCACTTGCAGCAGTTCCCACTAAAGCTTCATTATCCGGCAATTGCGTAATGGCTTCGAGCAACCACTCAATCTCCACCTCTGGATTACGCCCGTCTTCCGCTTCTGCCCGAGTATTGAGCCATTCCACTAACTCAGTGGCTTCAACAGGAAGATTCACCGCCGCTTTCTGCGCGGCAACTGCTTTTTCTAACTCGGCAAGTAATGCATCCATTCCATCTCGTTTCCGAAGTTTTGGTATAGCAGATTTTATCTGTGCCAGCGCCCGACTTGCATACCAAGTGGAATCTCGCTTTAAGGCAAGTCGAATCTGAATCTCCGCCATCTCAATCAGGTAGCGATAGCTTCCTACTTTTTCAAAATGGTCAATGGCAGCTTGAATTAAACCTGCGACTTGCCAATTATTATAACCGGCATCTAACACCGATAATTGCTCAATCGTACGAATCCAATGGCGATATCCTAAAGGGGCTAATTGTCCCCAAGGTACTAATTTTTCCCGGGCTTCCGCTTCATTTCCCAACATCGCTAATAGATAGGCTTCATCTACCTGT
This sequence comes from Ignatzschineria ureiclastica, assembly GCF_003121845.1. Taxonomy (GTDB): domain Bacteria; phylum Pseudomonadota; class Gammaproteobacteria; order Cardiobacteriales; family Wohlfahrtiimonadaceae; genus Ignatzschineria; species Ignatzschineria ureiclastica. The sequence goes on from NZ_QEWQ01000001.1 coordinate 522,616, forward strand.
TCAAGCTGACGCCACTTCTTCCACTGATACTCCTTTGCTCTGGTCAATTTTTTGGCTTGAAGGAGCTCATAAGCTTCACTATATCTCTCTTGTTTGATGTAAATATCTATTTTACTCTCCTGAAAGTCATCTTTGACACCTGCTTCCTGTAACTTAGCTTCTTGTAACTCAATATAGGCTAGTGCTTCCTCATACTTCTCCTCATCGGCGAGAGCTTCAATATATTCCACACTTAAACAACGAAAGCAATTCCAATGGGGTGTAATGCGTTCCATCATCTCTTCAACCACCGCTTTACGCTCGTCCACCCAACCAGGACCATCCATATTCGCATAACAATCTGTCAAATCCTGTGTTAAACAGACTGATTGCGGACATTCATAAGTCTCTTCCCGATGCGCCATCTCAAAATATTTCACCGCATCCGCAAGCGCAACTTCCCCTTCTACACGACTCCCCACACGATTACGCATCTCCCAATGGCGAAAGTAAACTTCAAGCCAAGGATTATTCAGACTCCGGCTTAACGCAATCACCTCTGGTAACATTGCATCTACCTTCTCCATATTGAGTTCACATACCTCAACGCTAAATTGGTCAATAAGTTTTGCCGCCTGACCTTGCCCTGCTTCTTGTAATTCCTTATCCAATCGAATAATCCAATCCCAAATAATATTTTCCGCCATATAATATCCTTCTATTCTCTCGATAATGAGAGTTGATTCATAATCTAATAACCACTGTTACTGCTATTTTGTGCAACTACGACAATCCATCTCATCGCCGGGGGAATGATCTTGTTCTTTTATCAATCCCGCCCGGCAAGTCTGGCATTTCTCAATGCTCAAGATTGATCAAACTTGAGACGCTTCAAGCTTCTCACCTGCGGGCGCTCGATCTATCTGGATATGCAAACATTTCCTCCCAAAAGGATTAAACCTTATTTGAAAACTCAGACAACGCATCTCATCGCCGGGGCGAATAATCTTGTTCTTTCATCAATCCCGCGCCGGCAAGTCTGGCATTTCTCAATGCTCAAAATTGATCAAACTTGAGACGCTTTAAGCTTCTCACCTGCGGGCGCTCGATCTATCTGGATGTGCAAACATTCCCTCCCACCACGGATTAAACCTTATTTGAAAACTCAGACAACGCATCTCATCTCCGGGGAGAATGATCTTGTTCTTTCATCAATCCCGCGCCGGCAAGTCTGGCATTTCTCAATGTTCAAGATTAATCAAACTTGAGAAGCTTCAAGCTTCTCACCTGCGGGCGCCCGATCTATCTGGATGTGCAAATATTCTCTCCCGCCTTGCATCAATTTTTACTGGTTAATAGCTGATTGAGCGTTTGAGTATAGACATTTAAAGCTTCATTTAAATTGAGTGATTGTGATTGATCTCTCCCTGACATGAGCACTTTGAGCGCTTTTAAGAGCGGTGCGGCTCTCTCTGCTTGCCCAGGGTTAGATTCAATTGCTTCAAGTAATTGCTTAACGGCAGAATTATTAAGATTAAGGTATAATTTCTGATCACTCCCGCTCTCAATACGTTGCGTAAACAGCCTTGCAAGACGAAGCGCCGCTTGCGACATCTTCTTATCTGCATCATCTGCTTCTAATCGCTTCTTCAATTCCATTTCACGATCGATCACCACAACAAGGGGTAACTCTTCAGGCATAAAACGCGCGGCAATAATCTGCTCACCATCACCAATGTGCTCTGATAACCAGGTTTGTACTTCTGCCGTTAATTTCGCTGTGGTAAATAGCTGTTCATTCCCCTTATCCGTCCCGATCTCAATCAATCGACCTCGACCGGCTTGTACTGCTCGGCGCAAAAATGGCACTACCGCATAACGATCCCCAAAAGCAACCGGCACTTTAAGCGCACGAAAAAGAGTATCTTCAAATCCACCATTACTGCCGAGCATCACATAGAGCGTGCCATCGACCTTGAGATCTTTGAGTAGTAATTCTCCTTGGGAAGTAGGAATCCGTAAGTGATCTTTCAAAATTGAGAATAATCGTTCATCACAAAGGGATGCCCCTAATAGCGCTTCATTATGCCGCGTTAAAATCCGGCGCCACGCTTCCGGCTGTTTCTCGGCAATCTCCGCTAACCCGGCGATAATCGCCTCACTTAACGCATAGCGAATTGCATCATAATGGGCGTCTTTCTGCAGATCTTCTCGGCTGGCTGTCGGTACTAATTTTTGCGATTCAATCACACCGCCGATAAATCCCGCCCACGTTGGCAGAAGATCTCGGGCATCATCATCGAGTAACATCCCCCGAAGAAAGATCGAGAGATGCCGATTATCACTCGTGCCATAGGTTGCCCCATCTTGTACCCACAACAATCCTATCGCATCGCTCTTACCATCAGGTGTCACTGGCATTGTGGCAATCGGCTCAAAAACCCGTTCAAAGCGTTTGGCAAACTCTAAATCTTGCCGTAATTGCTGCGCAGGATGTAACACAATCGCCGGATCACGCTCCCAAGGGGGACGCTTCTCATTGATCGCCGTTGGACTCTGATTAATAAAGATCGGCTCTTTCAATAGAATGCAGTAACGACCTAAAATATTATTGAGAATTTCCGCTTGTGCTAAAAAAGCATATTCATCTTTAAGATAGAGGGTAATTTCACTGCCAATCGCACGAGGGGCTATGGCTTCTACAAAATAGTGCTCTGCATTTTTAGAGCGATACACCCAGCCTTGCTCCTGCGTTTGATAAGAGGTTGTAGCAAATTCTACCTCATCGGCTAATACAAATGCCGAAAGAAACCCTAAGCCAAACATGCCAATTAGTCCCGTTTCATCATCTTCCTGCCGAAGTGTGCGCGTATAACCGACACCTACCGTCGCTAAAAAAGCGTGGATCTCATCATGGGTTAAACCTGCACCGGTATCGATAATTTTAAGTTGCTGCTTCTCTGGAAAGCCGAGCACTGTGATCCGTCGATCAAAATCGCTGTTATGGGTTTCTAATTGCCGACGAATGATTGAGTCGTGGCCATTTTGAACTAACTCTCGCAATGCGACCATCGGCGTTGAGTAGAGATGTTTACTTAAAACCTGCATCAATCCCTCAAGATCAACGCCGGCAGTACAGAGTTCAGTTTCTTTGGAATGTTGTACCACGATTCAAATCCTTTCTATACTCAATATCATAATAACGCTTGCATTATGCCCGAGATTATATAAAAAAGAATATAAAAAGAGATATAAAATCGTAAATTCCATACCCAATTAAGCGTTAATTTTTAATATCTCCGCCGTTTTAGCGCGAATTGTTCGGCACGCATCAGCATCTTGAATAAGATCAATGCCAAAAGTGGGGATCATCTGCTCTAGTTTCGTACGCCAACCATTAGCAATTTCATCGCTAAAAGCGGTTTTTAATAGATTAAGGGTAATAGCGACAGCCGTTGAAGCACCGGGTGAAGCCCCAAGTAGCGCTACTAATGAATGATCTTGACTCATCACCAACTCAGTACCGAACTCTAAAATGCCCTCTTTTTCACTATCAGGTTTAATAATCTGCACTCGCTGTCCAGCGACCACTTCCCGCCATAACTTCTTATCTGCCTGAGGATAGAAAGCTTGTAAGGCGGCAAATTGATGATGCGATGTCTGTAGAACCTGCCCTACAAGATATTCTGCTAAATTCCAATTATCCTTGGCGACCGCTAAGATTGGTAAAATATTCCCCGGTTTAATCGATTCAAAGAGATCACCATAAGAGCCTTTCTTTAAGAACTTTGTGGAAAACCCGGCATAGGGCCCAAACAGTAACGAAGATTTTCCCCCAATCACTCGATGATCTAAATGAGGAACAGACATCGGCGGAGATCCCGTTGCCGCCTTGCCATATACTTTTGCTTGATGCGCCGCAACAATCTCAGGATCATCACAGCGAAGCCAAATACCACTGACAGGGAATCCCCCATAGCCTTTCCCCTCAGGAATACCCGATTTTTGAAGCAACTCAATCGCCCGGCCGCCGGCGCCAATAAAGACAAATTTGGCGGATATTGCCGTTGTTTCACGTGTCACCATATCTTGTAGTGTCACGCGCCAACCTTTTGCCTCTCGCTTCAGATCGATCACTTCCACTTCATAATGGGTTGCAACATTCGCGGATTTAGTTAAATTCCCCATCAAAAGATGCGTCAATGCGCCATAATCCACGTCAGTTCCCGTATCCATTCTCGTCATTGCAATGGCTTCATTAGGATCACGACCGGCGGTCATTAATGGCGTCCACTCGGCAATTTGATGCCCATCTTCGCTATACTCCATCCCTTCATAACAGTGATGTGCCGACATCTGCCGATAACGTTGTTTAAGATAGGCGATATTCTCTTTCCCTTGAACAAAGCTCATATGTGGGCAAGCGTGAATAAAATCTTGTGGCTGCGGAATCACCCCTTCGGTAACCAGATAACTCCAAAATTGCCGAGAGAGATCAAATTCTGTATTGACCTTCAAAGCTTCCGCTAGATCTACAGTGCCATCTGGTAAGGGGGGCGTATAGTTCATCTCACAATTCGCTGCGTGCCCTGTCCCTGCATTATTCCAAGAGGCTGAGCTCTCCTCGGCACAATCATTGAGTCGCTCAAAGAGAGCAATTTTTAAACTCGGATCTAATTGACTGAGGAAAGTCCCTAGGGTCGTGCTCATAATCCCGGCACCAATTAAGACAACATCCACTCGTTCTTGAACTGATAGAGACATCTTAAACCTCCTTGGCATTGTGAGTAATTTGGATCGATTTATGCGCACCTGATTGCGCTCTAAAAGTGAGATCAGCATCGGGATCAAAGACTACATAAGCCCGACGCCAAGGAGATTGATCGATCAAGCGCCAGCGATGACCTGAACCTAGATTATCCTCAGCCAATAGAATATCCCCAGGACGAATAATAAAAGAATCGCCACTAGCTACGGTAAACTCTAAGGTTCCTGAAAGCGTAATCACAAAACGGGGAACTGGATCGGTATGCCAAGCAAAAGCACCGCCCTCTTCTGTCTCCCGAAAAGAGAGGCTCATCACCGGAATCGGCGCACCAATCTCATCTTCTCGCTCTCCTGGTTTCATCACCAAGGAACCCTCTTCAAAGTGAGAATTACCATCTTCACCTGTCCACATACGTACACAACGAATCATCTTAAACTCCTTGCTCTAAACTTCGTGATGAGATCTATATTGCATCGATCTTATTGAATATCGTCATATATTAAAGAGATATAAGACAATATACAATTATTTACAAAAAGAAGAGCGATAAAGCGCAATAATCCACACATTACGCTGAACTCAATGAGTAAGATCGATACAAAATAAGCCTTATTTAAATGCCGGCGCATCGGTTGTAAGAAGTCAGAACGCTGTTCTATCCAGCATCTTGCAAGCGGTGCGTAGTAAGGTTTTATGGGGGAAAATAATGGAATAGTAATAAAAAAACGCCTAGCAGTGTGCTAGACGTTGAGAGGGAGTTTTTAGCGGATTATCAATAGATCAATGCCGAAGATCTACCATCGTATGGGATAATTGTAGCTACTTCTCAATGGGAAAAGTTAAACCATATATCCGTAGTGAAGCCGGCTTCTCCTCCACTTCAGCAAAAGTCCAAGTGACTCGTAACCCCGCATCTGCGGGAATCGTAATGGCACTCTGTTGATTGTCGCTACCGACATCAGTCGCAAGATGAGACGCAAATCCATCTCGATCGATCAATATTAAATTTTGTGCATCATCTAAGTTCATCAATCTTACAGGTTGATCCGCACTATTTTTAATAGCAACCCGTAACTCATATCGATGACCGGAAAGTGCTTTCCCTTTGATAATAGAGAGCGTGAGGTGTTCGGCAAAAGTAGTTTGATCATTAACAGTTAAAAGCGTATTCGAGAGATCGCTCTCCGTACCGCCCTCACTTAAACCCTCCTGGATACCGCTCAAGATACTCTTACTATTGAGAATCAATTGCTTAATATCTGTCGCTACTTCATCTTTTAATCCTGGTGTTTGTGCAAAAGCCCCTGAACTCAATAACAGGCTCACAACGAATAGAGCCCCCAAACGATATCGTTTCTTTGGGGTATTTTGAATATCTCGCATCATTTTGACTCCTTTTATCTCTTATCTATAAATCGCTAACTAGGCCTTTCAAAACTAGATTCAGCCTCTATTTCCACCTATATTGAATCTATAGCAATGTCGGTTCAAAATAAGCTTACGCCGGCGCATGGGCTGTAATAAGTAAAGAAGCCATTCTATCCGGCATCTTGCAAGTGTTGTTTAAAATCATTTTTCTTAAACCCCATTTACTATATATTCAATTTCTATTGAACCTCAATATTATTATAACTTTATGATTGTAAAACAAAATCAAGATATTCAAGCAGAAAGAGTGAGGTTTAACAGCTAGAGACGAATAAGACAAATAAGCTGAATCTTAATATTCAAAGTATTAGGTTAAAATCAACGAGCAAAATCCGATGCAAATAATACTATCGGGGAATAAAAAACGTCTAGTTCATCCACTCTGAGCTAAACGTTTTAAAAAAATATTCTATTTCTTCAATGATCTCTTTCCGATCTTTTCCCAATCTCGTTGGAGGCCATCAACGACCTATCGTGTAATATCTCGATCACTTAATCCGATCACTTAATACAATTTCTTTTGCGGGGGACCTGCAAAGTTTAGGGGGCCGATCGCCGTCATATCCACCTCAACGACGGTAGGTCCTTCAATTGCCACCGCTTCTGCAATCACTTTGCGAAACTCCTCAACAGAGCTTGCTAAAAAGCTGACGCATCCCATTGATTCTCCTAATTTTTGATAACTTGGCGTATGAAGCTCATTATAATATTGTCGCCCACCAAAGTAGTTATTCTGAATCCCTCGCATTACACCATAGCCTTGATCGTTCATCACTAATAGCACCATATTAAGGTTCTCTTGCACCATAGTGGCTATCTCACCAATTCCGAGCATTAACCCCCCATCGCCCACTAAAGAGACAATCTTCTTATCTCGATTAGCAATAGCAGATCCAATACCATGTGCTAAACCAAGCCCAATAGCTCCGGCAAGGGAGTGAATATTTCTAAGCGGTGCTTGCACAGGGAAAAGTCGACTTCCCCAAGTACTACCGGACATTGTAATATCTCGCACTAAAATACCATTCTCAGGCAAGGCATCTCGCAATGCAAAACAGATCTCTGCATAAGGTCCTAACTGCTCTATTAAAGCAGCCATCGCGGCTTCTTTTGCTTCTTTAATAGCTTGATCATAGCGCGGATCAATAAAGGTGTGATCTGCTAAAGCGGTCGCAAGATAGGCTAAAGAGGCTTTGGCATCTGCACAGATAAAATGATCTACCTTATAGTTTCGCTGTTGAGCAATAGGGTTGGCATCAATCTGAATCAATTTTTCAGGAAATTGAACGCTATAGGTCTTCGTCTCATTACTTCTTAAACGAGAACCCACCACTAAAGCGATATCCGCAGATTTCAATAGTTCCTCTACCTTTTGAGAGTTATGAAAAGCGCCTAAGCTACGAGGATGATAATCTGGTAATACTCCTCTAGCGTGAGTTGATGAAAGGACAGGAATCCCAAGATCTGCCAAGGCCTTTACCTCATCCTCAGCACCTAAACAGCCACCACCAATCCATAAAATTGGCCGTTTTGCCCCTTTTAAAGCCTCAACTAGCTGATCTAATGCCACTTGATCTAACATTGGCATCTGTAGCGCCCCTACAGGATAGAGTTCTTTTGGAAGTTCTATTTCAGCCGCTTGCACATCAATTGGAATCTCAACACTGACAGGGCCCATTGGAATAGTTTGTGCAACACGAATGGCTTCTCGAATAATTCCTATCGCGTTATCAGGACTCATAATACGATAAGCAGCTTTACTAGATGCTTTTAAAAAGGTTAATTGATCTTTCGCTTCATGAATAAAAGAGGCATCTCTATCTAGATACTCCCGCTCCACTTGCCCCGTTAGATGTAATACTGGACTTGCCGCATTATACGCTTCAATTAAAGATCCTACCGCATTCCCCGCGCCTGCACCGGTACTTGTAATAGCCACCCCTAATCCTTTAAAGCGAGCATGTGCATCTGCCATCGTCAAGCATCCCGACTCCCCACGAGAACAGACAAAGTGGATCTTCTCTCTACGACCAATTGCATCGGCAATCGGTAAATTATGAATCGAGATCACTCCATAAACATCCTCAACGCCATGCATCTCTAACAGACGTGCAATCGCTTCTCCCACCGTTACTTTCATATTCTTCTCCTGCAAAACTGATGATCAGATCATCTCTTATTCTTAGATAACTAATGTCTTACATTTAGGCTGTACACTTATTGCCATAGTCTTATTGTTATCGTCTTATTGTTGTTATCTTATTGCTGTAGCCTGCTAACTGTAGCCTGTTTACTACCTGCTTATATCCATTCTCTTATGGCTGATCCTATTTCTCTTATTAATCACACCAAGGATTTGGAGTATCATCGAGACTTAAAAAGATACTCTTTTGTTGCATATAAGAGAGAATCCCTAATCGCCCTTTTTCTCGCCCAATACCACTCTCTTTATAGCCGCCAAACGGGGTTGAGATTGAGAATTTTTTATAAGTATTAATCCAAATAGTTCCTGCTTCTAAGCGACGGGCAAGTTGCCAAGCGCGACGATAATTCTCGGTCCAAATCCCCGCTGAGAGACCATAAATAGAGTCATTAGCTTCAGCAATTAAAGAGGCCTCATCTTCGAAAGGAAGTACCACTAATACAGGACCAAAGATCTCCTCTTGACAGACAGAGTCACGATTACTTAGACCTGTAATAATCGTAGGCGCATAATAACTTCCCTTCGCTAATTCTCCGGCTAATAGTCGTTTTCCCCCTATCTCGATTTTCCCTCCTTCCGCAACTGCTTGTTGTACATAGCGATCAATATTGGCTAAATGTTGTTCACTGATCACAGGTCCTACTTGGGTCGCCGGATCTTCAGGATGCCCGACACGCAAAGCCGCCGTTTTCTCAATCAATTTGGCCAAAAAAACATTATAGAGCGAACGATGAACAAAGAGACGGGAACCAGCGATACAAGCTTGCCCCACGGAGCTAAAGATGCCGTAGATCACACCATTTACCGCTAACTCTATATTTGCATCATCCAATACAATTGTGGGAGATTTTCCCCCGAGCTCTAAAGAAGTCGTAATAAGACGCTCTGCAGCAATATGCGCTAAAGCCCTTCCGGTATTGGTTCCCCCGGTAAAAGAGATCTTCTTCACCAATGGATGATTAACAATCGCATTTCCTACTACCGAACCTCGCCCGGGTAGAACGCTTAATATCCCTTTGGGTAATCCCGCTTCTTCCAAACGCTTAGCTAACTCTAGCGCAATCAGAGAGGTCGCTTCTGCAGGTTTTAAAATGACTGCATTACCCCCTGCTAATGCAGGAACCAGCTTCTGAACTTCAGAGGCAATCGGCGAATTCCAAGGGGTAATCGCTGCAATCACGCCTAATGGCTCATAGAGACTTAAAGTGATCGCATCGTGCATCCGCTGATTTGTCAGCTCATTGTCCATTGTCTCTAATGTGGAAGCGACATAGCGCGTAGTAGCAATAGCACTCGCCACTAACCCTCGGGTTTCATAGAGGGGTTTACCATTATCTCTCATCTGTAATTGAGCCAGCGCTTCTCGATCTCGCTCTAAGATATCTGCAAATCGAAAAAGCACCTTCGCTCTTTCAGTCGGTAATAGATCTCGCCAAGAAGAATCTCTCCACGCGCGATCTGCCACTTCTATCGCCTCCGCCACATCTTCTAAAGAAGCGGTTGAAAACTCAGCATTCAAACTCATATCCGCGGGGAAAAAACTCTTTGAAGGTTCCCCACGCCCCATTCTCCACTCACCTGCTATAAATATCTCTTTCATTTTTCTCTAGCCTCTATCTCGAATCTACGCCGTGAATCGAAATGTCCGATTTATCTCTCATCTAAGTTTTCAATCTAGATTTGTAGTCTAGATTTCTACCCTAGTTTTTTTAATTAAAGTTTTTACTGTAAATTTTTACTTTAGACTTTTTTAATATCTGTCTAATATTGATCTAATATTGGTCTAAGATTATCTAAACCCATAAGGCCTCATCTAACTGTCGACAGAAACGCGCGACACTTAAAGCCGCTAACATCGATGTTTTAGGATTATCGGCTAAGGGGACCCCCATCATCGTTATCTCCATTTCTCCAAAGGTTCCCTGCGCTATAATTTTATGCTGATTACGCTTCATTTCGGGGTCTGCAATAAGCTCTACCGCTGTCTGATCCATTCCTATACCGGCAAGGGCAAGTGTTGCGGCGACATTGGCATTAGCGGGAAAACGCGCAGCAGCCTCTCGAGCGCTCCCTCTGAAAAAAGTCGTCGCTTCTATTAATTGATCTAGATCGATTAGCTCCTCCGCATAACTCCCTTTCCAGCTACGTGGATTCTTTCTACCCTGATAGAGCACACTATCTAGCCCCGCTAATTTCGCTGAAGCTAACCCATCAATTCCAGCAATTGCGCCAGATAATATAGCCACTTTCACACCTTTTGCTTTAGCAGCACGGGTCACAGCCTCCTGAAAATCAGTATCAGCAAATGTACCTACCGAGATAACGCCGACATCAATGCCTGCCGCTATTAGATCAAAAATATGCGCCTTTAAGCCCAATTGCCCGGCCATCTCTACTGCACAATCGGGGTTCCCTATAATCTCTGCAACAGAGCTTACTACTTGAATCTCATCCCCCACAATAGTTTGAATCTTAGCTACATCTTCAGGCATTACCACTAACCAACCCACTTTCACTGCTTCCGGCAATAGTGGCATCACTGCCTGCGCCATTGCACCATAACCAATCATCACGATTTTTTTCATTCTCTCCCCTCCGCTATCGATCTTTACCCTTAATACTGACCTACTCAATTTATAATGAAATCTATAATTAAATCTCTCGGCTAAACCCACCTGAGACATCTACTACAGAACCTGTTGTATAAGATGCCATAGGAGATGCTAAAAAGAGTAAAGCTCTCGCCGCTTCTTCCGGCTTACCCAAGCGTCCTAAAGGAATACCGCGCTCTTGAGCCACATCGGCAATCCACTTCTCCCAACTTTTAGAGCGATCAGAACGATTTTCATAACGGCGTTGCCACTGACCTGATTCCACCATTCCAATTAAAATTGAATTAACGCGGATACCATTAACACCACGTTGGGCAAATTCTTGAGAAAGCGTCTTACTTAAATTGAGTAATCCCGCTCTCGCTGCAGAGGTTGCGATCATATGTCGTTCAGGTTTCAACGCTAACAGCGAGTTAACATTCGTAATTGAAGCAACCGTTGAAGCCTCTAAATAAGGGAGAGCCGCTTTGGTCGGATTAAGAACCCCAAAATATTTTAATGTTACCTCACTCAACCACTCTTCATCTTTCGTCTCCTCAAAAGAAGCGACCTTTCCCTGCCCTGCATTGTTAATGAGAAAATCAATCCCGCCAAATTGGGCAACCACTGTTTGAATCATCTTCTCAATAGAATCCCGCTCTAGTACATCGGCAATGAGTGGCAACATATTCTCCGGCAATATCTCCGGGAATGCCTCTTGAATGCCCCTCAATGAATCCGCTAAACGCGCTTCATTACGTCCACACCAAGCTACTTTAGCGCCCCCTTTAAGGAGTAACTTTACAGTTTCTAATCCGATACCTGATGACCCACCTGTGACAATTGCAACCCGTCCCTCTATTCCAAAATCCATCCTCAATCTCCCCAATATTCCATTATTCTAATTGTGCATTACAATGAATCTATTCACTTATTTCGCCATTTTGCTGATGATCATTACTGTCTGCCTGATCATCATTCATTATTTTCGTACTTTGATATTTCTTTAATATTTCGTTGATATTTCGTTGATATTTGCTCTATTACAAAATCTTCTATTTCTATACAGCCTCATTCTTAAATAAGGTTGCTTTAAAAAAAGCCGGTTGATCGATATAAGCAAGGTGTCCGGCATTCGTAACCTTGATTAAATGCAACTGAGGATGCCGAGCGGCTAATTCAGCCATTCCCTCAGGTGGAGTAATGCCATCTTGCGCACCAAAATAGAGATCAATGGGAAGCGTTGATTGAATGTCTACTAAAGCATCATCAATAGAATCATAAGCTAAGAGATAGGAGGCCTGCGTAAAGCCTTGCATAGTTAATCGTTCAGACACTTGTCGCACAATGGCCATATTCTCCGGCGAGGCATTCCCTAATAGATAAGGCCCCCGCTCCTCTGCCATCCCTAATCCACCAAGCCGTTCTAATAATTGAGGTCGGCGCTGATAGACCTCTTCCTTCACCGATGCACTCTCCTTAGCATACCCCTGCGCCGGGGAGATCAAGACTAAACGAGTGAGATAGTGAGGGTATTTTGCAGCAAAAGATGCCGCCATCATTGCACCTAACGAATGCCCTACTAAGATCAATTGTGAACCCCCTAGCTCTTCGATAAATAAGGCAAGTCGATCTGCATACTCAACTGCTAAAGAAGCTTCTTCAGTTAAAGGTTTACTCTTGCCATAACCGGGTGCATTCCAAGCAATCAAATATGCATCGATTGTCGGATCTTGTAGCTGCTTAACCCAAGAGTAAGCACCCGAACTAATCCCATGAAGCAGAATCATTACCGGGCCATTCCCCTTTTTTTCTAAATATTCAATGCCACTTTTCGGGGCATATTGATATTGAATTTCGCTCATTTCTCTTCCTCTCTGATCAGGGCTTAAGTACTTTTCACATCGCCTTAAGCCCCTCTATCTTAATGATCAGAGTCACTACGACTCTCATACTATTTCTATTTTTCAATACAGTTTCTACTCTAATTCCGCTTCACTTTAGAGAGCGGATGCTCTTCAGGATAGGTAGGAATTTGAGGCTTTGAGGTACCTAACATCACACACATTAAGGCATCCTCCTGAGTATAGTTATAGAGTCCACGATAGATCCCTGGTGGAATAGAGATGAGGTCACGTTCTTTTAAAATCACCGAGTATTTCTCCCCTTTATCCTCTAAAAAGAGTTCAATAGAACCTCTTAAAAGAAAGAAAACCTCTTCAACATCATCGTGTAGATGTAATGGCCCCTCACATTGGGCAGGTAATACCATTGTCGAAAAGGTAAAATTTTCCGCCGGAACAGTATTACTATCTGCCGCAACACCTGTTGCTCCTGTTCCCATATAGCGCATCTGAGCACGGCGATATTTAGGATCATAATCCGCTTGAAACTTGAGGGCATCAAAATCATATTTTCGATCCTCAAGGCGTGCAATACGTGTATTCATCCACTCTTCTAAACTCTTTCCTTCTGGACGATTCCAAGTTGCAAATTCTCTAGACATATTGATTCTCCTTTGTGTAATAGATCCCCTTTGGGATAGATAATAATGGGGTGTAGCTACAATGCAGCGAAGTCTGTATCAGCCGGTAAATGAATCAGTCTATTAATCTATCAATATCGAAATACCGAAATACTCTCTTCTATCGCTGTTCTATAAGACTCGCTGAATATTATTTGTTGAATATTATTTGTTGAATACAACTTTAATAGCGTCTTAATAAAGGAAGTAAGATCAAAGATCCAACCACCGCAACGCCTGCTAAGAAGAGGATGCCGGTATTAAAACTTCCCGAAAATATGACAATATAAGCAATCAATACCGGAACAATAGCGCTGGTAAAATTCGCTAAGCCGTTAAAAATTCCTCCGGCAGTGGTTGCCACATCACGATCACTCACTTTAGATAAGAGCGCAAAGACCGCCGAGACAGAGACACCCCACATCAATGAGCTAATAGTCATCATTGTGATGACTAAGGCATTACTTGTCACAATGACCATCAAGTACATCGCGATGCCTGCTCCGAGTAGCCCAATAAAGACTTGTGGTGCTCGTCGTACTGAAAAACGATCCGAATAGAGTGCGCCACCGATCTCGCCAATAAGCATTCCTATAAAAGGAATCATTGACAAACTACCAAACTCCTTGAGATTGAAACCTTTTGCTTCCATTAAATAGGTAGGAATCCAACTATTAAGCCCCCACAGATAGGTCATAAGCGCAATATTAAAGATGCAGACTAACCAGAAAGGGCCATTACGAAGTAGCTGCTTGAGGTTCGCACTATGGGCCGTTTTAACAATCTTTTTACGCCCTGATACAATGACATTACGTAAACCATAATGCACTAACACTGTGGCTAGTAAGGTTAATGCGCCCATCACATAAAATGTGGTATGCCAATCATAATTACCTAAAACATAAGCGGTAATAGGAAATCCTAAAGCTGCGCCAATCGGGGTTCCTAAAATAAACATTGTGGAGGCTCGCGCCTGTTCCTTGTCGCTATAGCAGAGCTTGACGATGCTGTAACAGAGGGCAAAAAGCGGTCCTTCGGCAATCCCTAAGAGAATACGATTAATGAGCATCCCCTCATAAGTGGTTGTAAATCCCATAATCAGCATTAAGACTCCCCAACTCAATACAGACCAGAAGATTAACTTCTTCGGGCTAAAAATATCCCCTAAAAAACTTAGAAATACCGAAGAGAAACCATAAGAGAGTAGAAAGCTTGTCATCAGCCAACCTAATCGACTCTTATTCTCCGCAACGCCCATTGCTTCTTGGAACACGGGGTCAGAAAAGAGTACGGCAATACTGATCTTGTCAAAGAAAGCTAACACAACACAGATCATCAAAACCGTTGCCGGTGTCCAATGCTGTAATAGGTTTTTAGGCACAAATGGCAACCTTGCAGCGAGTGCTTCGTTCATAAATTTCCTCCTAGTAGCCTCAACTCATCGTTGCCAATAAGCATCGATCTTCTATTTTGTCTCTTCTATCTATCGATTTATCGATTCATTGAGTCTGATGATTAATATGTGATTTATGGGAATAAATTTTTATTATTGTTTTATTGTTTTATTGTTTTATTATTTCGTTTTATAACGTATTGAGGTCGATTGTATGAGTGGAGATAGAACCTACTTTACCCTCTCTCTTATGAGTTCTTGAGTCGTTGAGTTTTGCGCCCTCTTTATTATTAAAGAGGGAGGATAAAACACGTATTAACAGCACCTTCGACTAACGTAAGGTCATCACATTAAAATGTGGATCGGCTATTTCTGAAGCCTCTAGTTCTCTTCCGGCTTTTAACCAACGTTTGGCAATTTGAACAACTCTTGCATCATTCACCGAAACTAAGTAGTGCAAAGTCCCATCGGCATTTAAGTAGAAATAACTCTTCTGCCTTGGTGCAGAATCACGCACAATTACTGTTGTCTGCTCTAATCCTACAGGCGTACCCAAAATCTGAATATTGCAATCATATTGATCTGACCAGAGCCAAGGAGTCTCTTGATACTTCACTGCGCCCTCACCTAACATGGCTTTAGCCGCCGTAACTCCTTGATGCTGTGCATTCGCCCACGATTGAATACAAAATCCCAAATCAGGATGAATCGCCACATCGCCTGCCGCATAGATATCAGGATCAGAGGTTTGACAATAATGATCCACTACAATGCCATCCCTTGTTTCAAGCCCTGCAGCTACCGCTAGCTCCTTATTAATATGCGCCCCTGCCCCAACAATTACCGCATCGAACCCACGCCACTTCTGACCATCTTGGAGAATCATTAACTGCTGATCCTCCTCAATAATATCGAGTGAACCACACTCAAAGCAGAGCTCAACCCCCTCTTCACGATGTACCGTTTCCATAAAATCGGAAACCTCTACCGAAACAGAGCGAGCACAAAGACGTTCTCCTAACTCTAAAATTGTGACCACACAGCCCTGTTTACGCAGAGAAGCCGCAATCTCTAAGCCAATCCAACCCCCTCCAATAATGGCAAGCGTTTTGATCTTTGGTAAGGCTTTTTGTAGCGCTAAGCTATCTTCAACAGTACGAAGTGTAAAGAGATTAGGCAGAGTACGCCAAGCCTCGATAGGCACTCGCGCTTGACTGCCTGTCGCAATCAGTAACTTGTCATAAGAGAGTATAGTTCCATCCGTTAATTTGACCACTTTCTGATCCCGATTAATCTCTGTTGCCCGTATCGAGATATAGAGCGTTAAATCGAGCGATGCGATTTTTTCTGTAGGGAAAAAGTGCAAATCTTGATGTGACATTTCACCCACTAATACCTGTTTCGATAACGGTGGCCTTTCATAAAAGAGTAAGGATTCATCTGAGATCACGGCGATCTCACCGGTAAACCCCTCTTCTCTTAATGTATAAGCCGCCCAAGCACTCGCCTGACCACCTCCTATAATGACAACCTTCTCCATACATACTCCTTTAACTTTCTGCTCTATTCATCTTGATTGATCTCTTTATTGATTGATCTCTTTATTGATTGATCTACTACGATGAGTATTTAAGAGATTATGATTTTTTCACCTGACGTCTTGTATCGTGGTCTAATCCACCTTCTATAGCCCACTCTGTAAAGAGTTCTAACGCATAATCGTAAACCCGAGGTGTCCAAGCGGGTGTCACATAGTCATCATTCGTGTAATACTCAAAAGCGCCCCCTAATGGAGAATGAACATACCAGAAGTATGCGGATGAGACAGGATGACGGCCAGGGCCAATAAAGGAATCCCATTTCAAACGATTCATATTCAACCCACCGCCAATCACTTCATGAATATCCCGTACTACAAAAGCCACATGATTTAACCCTGTGGTTTCACGATGAGGTAACTTCAGTAAGAACAGATCATGATGCCAGCCCTCAGCGGCACAACGCATAAATGCACCGCGATCACGATAAGCATCGGAGAGATAAAACCCTAGCTTTTCAGCATAAAACCGCTCTGTTTTCGCTAGATCGGGCGTAAAGAAGACCACATGGCCAATAGCCACGGGATTAGCTTTTTTATAGACAGGGCTTGGCGCATTAATACGTGCTATACGGCCAAATTGATTTAAGGGTAGGCTCGTTTCTTCTAGATCCGCTTTTAAAATGGCGACCTCAAAACGGAGCGTCATTCCATTGGGATCTTGGCACTCAACGACATCATTCTCATAACGATAACCGGGCTCCTCTTTAAGCACCTCGGCCAAATGAATCATATCTTGAGGACGATTCACCGCCCAGGTAATCTCCCTTAAAGTTGAGCCTGGTTCAAAAGCAGGCGGTAAACGAGGATCATCGAGCGCAAAGATATAGAGCGCGCTGCCATTACTTAAAGTATATTTCGCCGTATCCGCTATATCGCTCTCAACCGCAGTTAAGCCAAAATCTTCAAGATATTGCCTCGAACGAGCCATATCTTCCACACCAAACTTCAATGTTTTGATTCCATTTAACATATTCAATTCCCCATTAATCTTTAATTAAAGACAAAACCACCATTAACGGGAATATTCTGTCCCGTAACAAAAGCCGCTAGATCTGATAAAAGATAGAGTGCGGTACCGCTGACATCTTCCGGTAATTGCTCCCGCGAAATCGCACGGCCATTGACATAGAGCGAGTGGCGCTCTGCCGGCACATATTCCGTTGCTTCGACCAAAGTTAAACCAGGAGAGAGACTATTCACGGTAATATTAAAGGGTCCCAATTCTCGCGCCATTGATCTGGTCATCGCTAAAATCGCGCCCTTACTTGCGGTATAAGCCATTAATCGAGGCGCTCCCCACAGGGCCGTATCTGAGGCAATATTCACAATACGCCCTTGACCTGATTGCTTAAGATAAGGCACTAGAGCTTGTGACATCAGCCAAGTCCCTTTAACATTAATTGTCATCACACGATCCCAAAGATCAGGATCATATCCCATCATATCAACACCCCCTACACCGGTAGCTAAGGCAGCACAGTTAATGAGACCATCGAGATGTGGCCATTCCTGTGCTACTTTTGCGGCTACAGCAGCAATCTCATCAGGGAGACTAAGATCGGCCTTTAAGGCGATTGCTGGGAATCCTTCGGCTTGAAAATCAGCTGCCCGTTCTGTTAGCAGATCTCCTAAAATATCAACCATTAAAACGGTTGCGCCGGCGTCTAAAGCCGCACGCGCAAAATCATATCCCAAGCCTCGTGCCGCACCGGTAATGACAATATACTTTCCCGTTAAGAGAGTTCTTCCTGCAAATAAGGCTGTCATAAATCCCCCGAGTTATTCATTAACGTGAATGGTTGCGCCTACAACATCTACATTGGCTTGACTTGCTTGATAGGCTTCATAGGCTTTAAATTGCTGTTCTGCCGCGCGCTTAAAAGTCCGACGAAGACGAGTAATCCCCACATCATGCTGATAGAGAAATTCATGCTCTCTCGCATTAGGGGCTAATAATTCTAGGATAATTCGATCCTGTTCAAGGACATCCCAGTGCAACCCTTCTAAATAGTTACGATACATAAAGCGCCAAGTATCTCTCTCCCAACCAGAAACTTTACGACAACGCCAGAAGAAAACGCGCGTGTTATGCTCATCAATCGGAGTTGCAAATCCGATAATCCAGAAGCTACCGCCAGGCCCAAATTTTGCTTGATAGGGGATAGAGAGTCGTAACCAAGCACCTCCAGTTTCCGCATATTCTACCCAATCAAAATTCACCCCTGATTGACCATCTTTTTCAAAAATAAAACCTGTTTTAGTCACTTTTAAACTCATCTCCGCCTGACGATCTCCTTCAGACATTGAGTGAGAAACCGAGTGAAGATAAGTGCCATGCATTGGATCCATGACATTATCAACGGCATATTGATAATTGACTTTCCAATCTGCAATACAGAGAAAATCACTCCATTCATCACTGGACAACTGCTCAGGAAATTGGAGTTCTACAGGCGCTTCCTCACCCACACCGAACCAAAGAAAAATCGCCCCATGCGCCTCTTGTACATGATAGGATTTAACACAAGTTGCACCAGTCATAGGACAATTTGCCACAGCCGGTACATCTTCTACTACACCATCAAAACGCACCTCAACGCCGTGATACCAACAGGCTACGCGATTTCCTAAGTTCCATCCTAAAGAGAGCCTCGCTCCTCGATGTGGGCAGCGATCCTCTAAAGCATGTACTTTTCCTTCCTCATCACGCCATACAACGATATTCTCTCCTAATCGAGTAATGCCTACCGGGCTAGTGCCTACTTCCCAACTCGCAAGCACCGGATGCCATAAATTCCGTAAACCAAAGTTCAAATATTCTTGCGCATCTTTAAATGTTCTTGTTGTCATAATGATTCTCCTCCAATCCTACAATTCTTAGTAACCTAATCGTGCCATCTCAGCCTGAAACAGTGCTTCTGTAAACGGCTCACCGCTCTCTAGTAACATTCCTTGGGTATTTAATGCAGTCACCACTTCTGATAAGGTGGTTGCACCGCTAGAGAAAGCGGTAATAAGATTCTCTACAAGCGCCATCTCATAGGCTGAGGGTTCATGAGCACGATTTTGCCAAATCACATGTTTCACATCGCCAGGCATCTGGATATTATTGATACCAGCATCAGGATTGGGGCGATTTTCCAGCCAAGTTCTGAGCTTCTCGTTATAATTTGCCATCTTGTTTTCTCCTTTGGTTTACTTTGATTTTCTTGGGCTAACAGAACCCTATTAAGTTTCGGCGTAGCAAAACCTATAGTGAGTTATCTTCCAATAACTCAACACATTGATATTATTCGTTACATTGCTAAGCAGAGTAGATCAATAGGAGTTGTATACTCCATTATTTAATCTATCGGTTTATACCTTGATATTTATATCTATATTGATTCCGCTATCGCGAATCCTTCTATAGCCTCTGTAGCTTCTATGGCATTCAAATCAGAATAAAGATAATTATGAATTATGCCGATTCTAGAGAGACCTTAATCATTCCCTCTTCCACTTTTACGGGATACGTTAATAGATTGCGACAACCTGGGCCACTCTGTAATTGACCTGTTTGAATATTAAAGATCGCTTCGTGTAAGGGACACTCAACTGTACCATCTTCCACAAAACCCTCTGTTAATAGCGCATAAGCGTGGGGACAAATATTCTCGATAGCAAAATAGTGATCTGCCACCTGAAATATTCCAATTTTAGTCTCACCAAGATCTACCGATTTTGGCATATATTCATCGACTTCACTCACCTGACATACGGCAACCCAATTCATACTTCTCCTCCTTATACCTTTTTTTAACTTCGGTATTTTATTTAAGTATTTTTATTTAAGTATTTCTATTAAGTGGTTTTGAATCTGTATGAGCCTTCTAGACTCTTTATCATTATGATGCGCTGATACGCTTTTTATTTTTTATGATTGATTGTTGCTATTATCGCAACTATTTTTCTTATATTTTTTGTTTTGTATATAAAACATCGTTTACTTTATAAAACAATGATGTCAGAATACGATTAATAAAAGAATCTTGTCAAGGTTATTCTTCATTCCTCATCAAGATTTTAAAATTTTTGTCTAGAAAATAGGTGTTATCTATTGCGAGAGGTTTTGTATGAATGAAGTAGAACAGAGCGATAAGTATCTTGTCCCCGGCCTAATACGTGGCTTAAAAATATTAGAGAGTTTTACCATAGAACAGAATGAGATGAGCTTAGGGGATATTGCCAAAATTTTAGAGATTAATCGCTCTAGCGCCTTTCGATTAGTCCAAACATTAGAACATTGTGGATATCTTCTAAAAACAGCGCATAAAACTTATAAACTCAATGTAAAGGTTTTACAACTTGGTTATAGCGCTATTGAATCGATGAATATCCCACAACAAGTCACAACTATTATGCAGAATTTGCGGGATCAGACTAAAGCGGCGGTTCATCTCTCTATGCTCGACCATACCGAAATTGTTTATCTCAATAATATTCAAGCCTTAGGGGCCTTTACTTCTAATATTCGCGTAGGAACTCGATGGCCTGCCTATGCGACGGTCATCGGTCAGTTACTTTTAGCACCCTTAAGCAATGAAGAGATCCAACAACGTTTTAAATCGCTCAAAGCATGGACACGTTATTCCGACTCTACAGCAACCTCTATCGCTGAATTATTGCCCAAAATTGAAGTCGCTCGACAAGCCCCCTACCTCATTAGCTGGAAAAACTTCAAACCCGATATGATCGCCTGTGCGGCTCCCATTAAAAATAGAGTCACTCATCAGACACAGTATGTTCTCTCTATTAGTTGCCCTGCTACTAGTTATGCCGATCGTGATACTTTCATCGCTGAAGTCGTACCAGCACTATTAAAGGCCACCGAAGAGATCTCCCAATTAATGAGTGCAATCTAAGATCCTGACTATTGATTGTCCTGACAATAATTATCCTGACAATAAAATCCCCCAAACAATATAGCCAATTTGGTTTAAGAAAAATATTTTTTAACTGTCAGTATCGGATTTTAAAAAGAATATAAAACCTTATTAAACAATACTTGCAGGATGCCGGATAGAACAGCTTCCTTACTTGTTACAACTGATGCGCCGGCATTTTAATAAGCTTATTTTGAACCGATCTCACTATACTATAATTTATTTTTCAAAATCCATGACACATACAAAAAACACTTAATCACAAGTGCAATTAAGTGTTTTCTTTCGTCAATTTTAAATAACGAATCTATCAAGGTACTTCCTTAAAAACTAATCCACATTCTCATCATTATCGAGATAACGGGCAAGCATCGTCATCTCATCGGAGGGGCCAATATCTGCCCAGACAACGTAGGCTGATCCTTTAGCAGAATCGATCACTTCTCCTTTCTCTGTCGTCATTTGACCAATCACAATATCGCGATTGCCATGTTGATGAATCACTTCTAATCGATCCCCGGTTGAGAAACGATTTTTAGCCTGTAGTTTCGATAGACCTGTTTCGGCATCATATTCCAATACTTCCGCCACATATTGTTGACGAGAGTGAATAGAATTGCCGGTCAGGTAATTCTGATAAGCATGGGGTGCATGACGTTGTAAGAAGCCTTCGGTATAACCCCGATTCGCCAAACCATCGAGCTTCCCATAGAGCTCAGGATTGAATTCTCGGCCCGCTAGAGCATCATCAATCGCTTGGCGATAGAGTTGCGTGGTTCGTGCGACATAGTAAGGGGATTTGGTACGGCCTTCGATTTTCAGAGAGTCCACACCGATCTCAATAAGCTTTTGTACATGCTGGATCGCCCGCAGATCTCGAGAGTTCATGATATAAGTCCCATGCTCATCTTCACTGATCTCCATCCATTCGCCTTTACGCTGACCATTCTCTTGAATTAGATAAGGTTTAACTGCTTCAGGATGCGGTGTATAGGCTTTCCCTGTAGAGAGATCCGTATAAGCCACCTCATTCATCGCATCTTGGATAAAGGTCACAGGATTCACCCCGATATTAGGGTGTTGACTCTCTTCGCGGTAGATCTTCTGCATATCTGTTCCCACCGGTACTAGTTCCCCTTCCGGTGTTTCTATACCATCCGTTAAGCCATAATTCCAACGACAAGCATTGGTACAGGTCCCTTGATTCGCATCTCGATGATTGAAGTAACCCGATAGCAAGCAGCGACCAGAATAAGCGATACAGAGCGCACCATGCACAAAGACCTCTAACTCCATATCCGGACACTCATTACGAATCTCCTCAATCTCATTCAGAGATAATTCCCGAGAGAGAATCACCCGCGTCAATCCTTGTTTCTGCCAAAATTGCACAGTAGCGCTATTCACCGCATTCGCCTGTACCGAGAGATGTATATCTTGATCCGGGAAACGCTCGCGCACCATCATAATAAGTCCTGGATCTGACATAATAAGCGCATCAGGTTTGAGCGCTAATACCGGCGACATATCATCTACGAAAGTCTTGAGTTTACCGCCATGAGGCATTGTATTCACTGCTAGAAAGAATTTCTTTCCTAACTCATGGGCATAATCAATCCCCATCTTGACCCGCTCCGTATTACGGAAATCATTATTCCGTACCCGCAGACTATAACGGGGTAAACCTGCATATACGGCATCAGCACCATAAGCATAGGCATATTGTAAATTTTTGAACGTCCCCGCCGGTGCGAGAAGTTCCACTGAACGTTGTTTCATATTATAAAGTTCCTTACAGGGGAAAACAGGCATTGCCTGCTAGTGCTCAAGCACTATCTTTGTGGGAAATATTGCTTTTGTTTAAACTCAAAGCATCATAAAAGTTCAAAGCTGAACTAAGGCAAGGATTATACCTTGACTCCAAAATTTGTGGGGAAAAGTTTGATATTTTAATAAGGCAAATCTCAATCAAAAAGGCCAATCAATGTTGGCCTTTTCTCTCTTCTTCTCTGTTTTATAGACTTTCGATAAAAATGATCTGAATGATTTATCTCATCTCAGCATTCTCCGACTACAATCCCATCGACTCTAACCACATCTCAAGCAGCGCTGCTTGCCAGAGTTTAGAACCTTGAATATTGGTAAAGCTTGACGGGGCTTCTGGGTTTTTGATGAGATCTGCGATATAAGCTTGATTAAAGATACCCCGCGATTTCGCTTTCTCACTTGTCACTAAATCGGTCATCATCTCTAAGAATTCTCCGCGAACATATTTAAGCGCCGGCATTGGGAAGTACGCTTTTTTACGATCGATAATATCATCAGGTACACGACCTCTCGCGATCTCTTTTAAGATCCCTTTACCGTTATGCATCAGTTTATATTCCGGCGGCATTGCCATCGTTAATTCCACTAAACGCTGATCTAAGAAAGGCATACGCGCCTCTAAACCATGCGCCATTGTCATATTATCCACCCGTTTTACAGGATCATCTACTGCTAAGCGAGTCACATCAAAGCGTAATACTTTATCTAAAAATGTTTCTGCACCATCTCGTGTTAAATGATCCCGGATAAAATCGCCGGCAATATCACCTACCTGATAGGGTTTTGTGAAAAGATCCAAAGTCTCTGAATGTGGCCGATCAAGATAATATTGTGAAAAACGCTCATACGGATCAAATTCACCACTCTCTACCATTTGAGGATACCAGAAATAACCCGCAAAGAGCTCATCCGCACCCTGTCCACTCTGTACTACTGACGCTTTCGTTTTCACCTTTTCCGAGAGTAGATAGAAGCCAATGGCATCCTGCCCAAAGAGCGGTTCACTCATATTCCGCACCGCTTCCGGCAACCGGCGTAAAACCTCACTATTCGGGATCTCAAATTTATAATGATCTGTTTGATACTTATCGACAAATTGATCTGAATAGAAGAATTCCGAGCCCTTCTCTTCCGGTTGATCTTCAAAGCCCACAGAGAAAGTTTGAATCCCTTTAATACCCGATTCAAGCGCGAGTGCCGTAATCAACGTGGAATCTAAGCCACCTGAGAGCAATACCCCCACCGGTTCATTCGCCGAGCCCATCTCTTTCACAACCGCCGAAGTTAATGCGCTCTCAATCACCTCTTTCCAGGTTTCGTGGTCATATTCAGGATAATCACGCTGTGCCGTTAAATTCCAATAACCCGTTTCTGTGGCCATTCCATTATGCTGCACCACCATATAGCTTCCCGGAGCGATTTTACGAATCCCTTTAAGGATCGTCAGTGGCGCCGGTACCACTGCGTGCAGAGAGTACATAAAGTGCAATGCTTCAGGATCAATCGAAGTATCTACATCTTGGCTCTGCATAATACTTTGGGTATTAGAACCAAAATAGAACGCCTCACCTGATTGACCAAAGCCGTAATAGAGTGGTTTTTTACCAAAACGGTCACGGACTAAAAGTAGTGTCTCTTCCGCATCATTCCAAAGGGCAATGGCATAAGCACCATCGAGTTTCTCCACAAAGAGATTCCCCCAGCAGTGATACGCTTTCGTTAAGACTTCCGCCTGAGATTCGGTATAAAATTGATACCCCACTTCCCGAAGCTCTTCTCGAATTTCTGCCTGATTGTAAACCGTTCCATTGGTCGCCACAGCAATGCCGAGCGCTTCATCAAAGAAAGGTTCCATCCCATTACTCACCGCTTGCAAACGTGTATGGACTAATCCCACCATTTTCCGGCGAAAGATATTTGTACCATCTGGCCCGCGCTTGACAATAGGCTCTGCCATTTTCTGTAATAGTGATTCATCTACGGCAGTCTGATTTAACTTTAATACTCCAGCGATTCCACTCATTTCCCTATCCTTTCTCTACTTTTTATGGTTTGCAAACAGTGTGTAAAATTGATCAATTCCAGTCTGTTGATCGGGCTACTTCGCCTTACAGCATAAAGCTCTCACCGCAACCACATTCTGCTTTGGCATCCGGGTTACTAAACTTAAACATCCGATTAATGCCATCTTGAATATAATCAAGCGTTACATTTTGTAGATAAGGTAAAATTTCCTTATCAGCAACTACCATAATGGGGCTTTCTAATAGGATTTCAACGCGATCATTCACTTGATCACAGAAATCAATATAGTATTTATAGCCTGAACAGCCTGATTTTTGGAGCGCTACGCGAATCGCTTCAGCACTGCTTCCCTCTAAATTTTTGACTAATTGTGTTTTTGCCGCATCCGTTACTGTAAACATCTTTTCTCCCTTCAATTATGCATTTGACTTGGCATAATTGTGCAATGAAATATTCAATGACAATATAGAACTAAATTAGTGCTATTTTACCGTAAATAGCAAGAAATGGATATCACTTCTCTCTTTCAGCGATT
Source organism: Ignatzschineria ureiclastica (assembly GCF_003121845.1). Classification (GTDB taxonomy): domain Bacteria; phylum Pseudomonadota; class Gammaproteobacteria; order Cardiobacteriales; family Wohlfahrtiimonadaceae; genus Ignatzschineria; species Ignatzschineria ureiclastica. The sequence continues at coordinate 548,414 of NZ_QEWQ01000001.1, forward strand.
CATTATTTAATAATAGGCGCAATTTGCCAGCACGAGATTTATAAAAAATAGGATCATTCGCCCCGGAGGTGCAATAAATTTTCTTAGTTAATCAAATAATATTCCTACCAATTGAGCTAATTCCCACAATAGAATAAGATTAACTATACTGTAAGGAGATATTATGATGAAGAGGCGCAATATGTTAGCAATACAATTACCTGATGATATTTCTACGCGATTAACGTCTATGGCTCAAAAAATGGGCAAAAGTAAAGAAGAGTATATTCAAGAAGCCATTTTGCAACATCTTGAAAAAATGGAAGAGTATTATGCTGCGCATCAAATGATTGATCGTATTAATCAAGGCGACGAACCGACTTACAGCAGTGATGAAGTGAGAAAAGAACTTGGCCTGGAAAATTAAATACTCTAAAGAGGCATTAAAAGCCCTCAAAAAGATTGATAAATTACAAGCCAAACGAATTCTAGACACTTTAGAATATAAAATTGCAGAACTCGATAATCCTCGAATTATGGGTAAATCATTACAAGGAAACTTAAAATCTCTGTGGCGTTATAGAATTGGGGATTACCGGGTATTATGTGATATTCAAGATGATGCATTTATAATTTTAGCTGTCTTTGTTGGTCATCGGAAAAATATTTATAAATTTTCTTAGTCGTTCTAAATCCAAGCTGTCTCCCGGGGGAGGGAATATTTGCAATATTCAGATAAATCCCTTGCCCGCGGATGAAGCGTTCAAAGCCTCTCAGGAATTCAGAATAAAGTAAATGAGCCCTCAATTATTCCGGCATTAAGAAATGCCACAATTGCCGGCGCGCGATTCATAAAAGAACGGGATCATTCCCCCCGGCGCTGAGATACATATTCTTAGTTGTATTAAATAAAATCTGTCTCCCGGCGGGAGGGAATGCTTGCAAATCCAGAGAAATCCCGCGCCCGCGAGTAAGGCATTCAAAGCCTCCTAACCCTATACAAATCCCGCGCCCGCGGATGAGAGACTCTAATCGCTCGGTAATGAATGAGTTCTACTCTAGCTTCTTGAGATTATTAATATCTACATAGACCTCGTTACTCTGCCCTTGGATATTTTTGATATCAGAGAGGGAACCTTCGGCGTAAATCACATCTAAACCGATTTCATAAATCCCATCTTCTTTACGGAATTGATCACAATAACGATACCATTTTGCAATCCAATGCCGCGTGCGTAATCCTTGAGTGGGCGTAAAAGGCTTGCCGGCAACGGCTTTGGCATCTAATAGAAGCGTTGATAAGCGCTCATAGGTTAAATTGATCTTTTCAATAAAGAGCACCGCATTTTTAAAGCCAAGGGCGTGTAGAAAATCCCCAATATCTTCAATATCCGGAAATTGATTGATCGCGGGACCCTCGGCATTACTCAAATCTTGAAAGCTTCCAACACCGATTGTGGTAAAAAAGAGCTTACCGCCGGCATTGAGCGCTAATTGATAAGCTCGAATTCGATCTTCTAATTCCCATAGATCCTGCAAATAGAGATTACTAATCACCATATCCACGCGCAATAATTGCGGATCAGCCATCCCATTATCATAGATATTTTCATAGATCTTCGCCTCTGGGAAACGCGCCTGCAATAACTCAGTTAAATAGACATCTCGCGCACCATCCACCCAGATCGATTTCGGTGATAAATCCTCCTCAAGATACTCCACCATTCTACGGGCAATCTCATGATGCACAAATGCACGCTTAGTATAATCCTCAATAGTACATGAGCGATATTGAGGCAATGAATTGGTGAAAGTTGTCATATGGCCTTCTCTTGTTAATCAATTAGAATATGAATTTAAAATAAGGGATATAAGCCCGATATTCTAGCATGCTTCAGACTCAACGGGAGATTGAAAGATTATTTCCAACTAAATCCTCTGATTTAAATAGTAATCTCGGCTATATTGACTTTCTACATGACTAAAATGATAAAACTTAGTCTCTATCCCCTTTCTCAAAGGAGTATATAATCATGTCTCAAACTTTCTGTGATCGACTCTTTACACATGTTGAACCGCTCTGGCAACGTTATCTTGAACATCCTTTTGTCAAAGGTATTGGCCTTGGCACACTGGATCAAGCCAAATTCCGTCACTATATGTGTCAAGATTACTACTACCTCATCGAATATTCTCGCCTCTTTGCCCTAGGTGCTGCTAAAGCAGATAATTTAGAGACTATGACGCTTTTTGGCAATCTACTCTCCGGCACCATGAATTTCGAGATGGATCTCCATCGTCAATATGCCGCACAATTCGGCATTACAGCAGAGGCATTAGAAAATACGAAACCCGCAGCCGTCACGACTGCTTACACTAGTTATATGCTTCAAGAAGCTTATCGTGGCAATGTTGAGCATACTGCCGTTGCTGTGCTCGCTTGTGCCTGGAGTTACAACTATATTGGTAAGATACTAGCGACTTGGAATGGAGCCCTTGAGCATCCTTTTTATGGCAATTGGGTTCAAACCTACTCAAGTCAAGAATTTACCGATCTTGCAGAAACCTGTATTCAATTGGTAAATCGATTAACTGAAGGCTTACCAGAACGGAAACTACAAGAATTAGAAGAGATCTTCCTCAATACTAGTCGATTTGAATATCAATTTTGGGATATGGCAGACAATCAGAGTATGTGGGATGGGATTAATAATTAATAAATCATTATGATCTTCAATCAACGTCGATTCCCGGCGGGAGGGAATGTTTGCAACTCTAGACAAATCCCGTGCCCGAAGGTGAGAAGCTTAAAGCCTCTCAACGATTTAGAATAGATAAGTGAGCCTTCAATAATTTCGGCATTGAGAAATACCATAACTGCCAGCGCGCTATTAATGGGAAACAAAATAACTCCCCCTCGAAATCCCAACATAAATCAGGTAAGATGAGCTCAATCTATTTATCTGTACTATACAATCAATCCTATGTCAGTAAGAGGTTGCAACATGAGCGAATATACTGCTGTTTATCCCGGCACTTTTGACCCCATTACAAATGGGCATTCGGATATTATTGTTCGTGCAGCACGGATATTTCCTAAGCTGATCGTTGCAGTCGCTAAAATCAGTGGACCGAAGAAAAAGCCACTCTTCACGTTTGAAGAACGTATCGATATGGCCAAAGAGATTTTTAAGGAATATGACAATATTGAAGTTGTCGGATTTGATAATCTTCTCGTGCGCTTTATGGATACGATTAATAGTCGTGTTTTAGTGCGTGGTCTTCGGGCTGTTTCTGATTTTGAATATGAGTTTCAGATGGCAAGCCTCAATCGTCACCTCAATGCCAATATCGAAACGATTTTTCTCACCCCCAGTGAAAAATACTCTTTCGTCTCCTCCACGATGGTACGGGAAGCCTCCATGCTCGGCGGTGATATTAGTGCCATTGTTCATCCTTATGTTAAAGAAGCCCTTGAGCGAAAATATCAAGAGCGCCTCCTAGCGGAATCTTAATCCCCCGAATGAATGCCCCTATTCAATCGCCGGAATTTATTTCGCGGCTTTTAGCAAAAGCCGAAGAACTCGGCATTAGTGAACTTTCTAGTAGTGATATCGATCCCGGCATCAACCGGGATTACTTTATCGAATGGCTCGGTAAGGGCTATCACGCCGATCTTGATTACATGGAAAAGCATGGTGAAAAACGCTATCACCCTGATCAGCTTGTCCCCGGCACAGTGTCCCTTCTCACCGCCCAGCTTCATTACTTTAATCCGGAAATTGATGCTAAAGCGCGGCTTGAAGATCCTCATCACGCCTATGTTGCAGAATATGCGCTCGGCAGGGATTATCATAAAGTACTGCGCAATATGCTCACTAAATTAGGAAAATGGTTACAAGAAGAGATCCCCGGATTAGAATTTAGAGCCTTTGTAGATAGTGCGCCGGTGCTTGAACGCGCCTTTAGTCAAAAATCGGGATTAGGTTTCTTTGGCAAAAATACGATGATTATTCATCCGAAACGAGGCTCTTTCTTCTTTCTCGGGGAACTGCTACTCTCTCGGCGTATTGAGATCCCAAGTGAACCCATTACCAATCATTGCGGTCAATGCACTCGCTGTATTAAAGCCTGCCCGACCGATGCCATTGTGGCACCCTTTCAAATTGATGCCGGTAAATGTATCTCTTATCTGACCATTGAACATTTTGGTGTAATTCCGATTGAGTATCGAGCAGCGATGGGGAATCGGATCTTTGGTTGCGATGATTGCCAGATTGTCTGCCCTTGGAATCGCTTTGCGGTGCCCCTCAATACCGAAGATTTCTTGCCACGGCATCAACTCGATTCTTCAACGCTACTTGAACTATTTGCTTGGAGTGAAGCGGAATTCCTACGCAAAACAGAAGGCTCTCCCATTCGCCGGCTTGGTTATCAGCGTTGGCTTCGCAATATCGCCATCGGCATTGGTAATAGCCCTTATAGCGAGGCGAATATGATTGCCTTACAACAGCGATTAACCATCACGGATGAAATGGTACAAGAGCATATTCAATGGGCACTCAATGAGCAGAGCGCCAAACAATTTGTATCTGTTTCATAAGACAATTTACCGCATCGCCGGAGCGAAAGATCTCGCTCTTTCAACAATCACGCGCCGGCAATTGTGGCATTTCCTCATGCCGAGGTAATAAATAGACCGATCATCTTTACCAGGCATTGCCGAAAGATTGATCATCCCTCACCTGCGGGCGCGGGATCTCTCTGGAATTGCAAGCATTCCCTCCCGCCGGGAATCAACTTCTATTAGTATCACTAAGAGAATTCCTCCCTTCGCCGGAGCGAAAGATCTCGTTCTTTCAACAATCACGCGCCGGCAATTGTGGCATTTCCTCATGCCGAGGTAATAAATAGACCGATCATCTTTACCAGGCATTGCCGAAAGATTGATCATCCCTCACCTGCGGGCACGGGATTCTTCTCGAGTTGCAAGCATTCCCTCCCGCCGGGAATCAGCTCCAAATACTTATACTGTAATTACACCCATTATGATTGCAGCTATTAATAATAAAATCCCAATTCCCCACATCCAGAAGAAAGCATAACGGATATAACGGCCCATTTCGATATTCGCTAACCCTAAAGCTAACCATAATGCCGGAGAGAAAGGACTGACGAAAGTCCCGACAATATTCCCTACAATCATCGCATAGGCGGTGGAAGTAGAGGGAATTCCATAAGTAGATGAGATCTGATCTACAACCGGTAGAAGCGCAAAGTAATAAGCATCTGTACTCAATAATAAATCAAATGGTAACCCTAAAAAGCCGATAATCAAATGGATATAACGACCTAAAAATGCTGGAAGAATATTGATAAGATCCTGCGCAATCGAAGTCAACATCCCAGTTCCATTCAGAACACCTAAGAAAACACCAGCCGCTAAAATAATAGAAGCCATTGCTAAAGCACTTGGTGCATGACGCTTAATACACTCATTTTGTAATTTGATTGTTCTAAAATTCACCGGCAATGCAATAGCCACACCGATCATAAAGGCAAATCCTGCAGGAATCATCCCCGTGACCAAAATGGCAATAATCGCAATCGTTAAGAGGAGATTAAAGAGATAGAGCCCTTTATGAGCTCCTTCTCTAGAGGTAAGGAGCGCTTCTTCACTCTCCTCGACAAAGGTCGCCTCGGGAAGTACGGCGATACGTCGTTTCTCCCGAATGCCTAATATGGTAGCCAATGCGATCATTAACATCATTCCCACTACTTGAACGGGAATCAGAGGTCTCCACAACTCTGTCACATCCATATGAATCACACTAGCAGTACGCCCTAAAGGCCCACCCCAAGGGATCATATTCATGATACTCGCACTTCCCCCTATTAAAAGCACTAAGAGGTAAGGGCTTATCCGCATTCGCTTATAAAGCGGTAATAACGCCGGAATCGTGATTAAAAAAGTCGAAGCCCCGGACCCATCTAATTGGGCAATTGCAGCAATTATCACACTACCAATACAGATTGTAATAATATTCCCTCGAGTTAATTGGATCATCTTATTAATCAGTGGATCGAAAAGACCGGCATCTTGCAAAATCCCAAAAAAGATAATAGCAAAGATAAACATCACCACCACATTCATCACTGAGCCTAAACCAGATTTAAAAAATCCGCCAATCTCTTCCATTCCAAACCCAGCAACAAGCGCACCGATAATAGGAATAAGCGTTAATGCAACAATCGGGATCACTTTTCCACGAATTAATAAAGTTACAATCGAAATGATTGTGGCAAATCCAATCAGACTTAACACGATAGACTCCTTTGGGTGTATCCCTCATTGTGGATACTGAATTATATTTATATATATTTACAATAAAGTCTTTTATGTATATAGCAGTTTTCTCTTCAGGACAAGTCATGATTCTTAATTGTTAAGATTATTCGCTAAAATAGCCCTGTTTTATTTTTAAAATTATTTGAAATAACTAAGAAAATTCATAGCATCGCCGGGGCGAAATATCCCGTTCTTTCAACAATCCCGCGCCGGCAGATTGGGCATTTCTCATGCCAAAGAGTTCTAAAAACCATGCGCTGGCAGGTTGGCATCGCTTTATACCGAAAAAATTTCAAATATTTTCCCACTTTCTGAGGACCTGTTCTATATTTAGAGAGATTAAATAACCCCTCATCCGCGGGCGCGGGATCTCTCTGGAATTGCAAGCATTCCCACCCGCCGGGGATCAGCTTTGATTTAGAACAACTAAGAGAATTTACCGCATCGCCGGAGCGAAAGATATCGCTCTTTCAACAATCCTGCGCCGGCAACTGTAGCATTTCCTCATGCCAAAGAGTTCTAAAAACCGTACGCCGGCAGGTTGGCATTGTCTTATACCGAAAAAATTTCAAATATTTTCCCACTTTCTGAGGACCTGTTCTATATTTAGAGAGATTAAATAACCCCTCATCCGCGGGCGTGGGATTCTTCTGGAGTTGCAAGCATTCTCTCCCGCCGTGAGTCAAAATTGATCAAAAACCAGCAAATCTCCATAATTTCCCCCATACTCTAAATATAATTTATTAAATTAATGCAAATAATATTATAATTTAAAATAAATATTATTAACCTATTTTGGAGCCTCTTATGCATTGGTTAACTCATGTTATCTCCCACGCTTGGCATACTCGATTACGCTTTATCTGCTCGCTCATTGTCGCCATTACGACATTTGTCATCCTGATTCAAGATCATACGATCTTCACAACTTTTATCGTCAGCTGGAATGCTTTCTCTTGGGTATATCTATTATTTCTACTACAGAAGATCCTCTTTCACCGGCATAAAGATATCCGAGAAATCACACGTGAAGAAGATGAGAGCGCCAAAATGGTCTTTTTCTTTCTACTCCTCGGCTGCTGTGCAAGCTTACTTGCCCTCTTCTTTGGCCTTGGCGGTCATGATGGATTAACCGGTCGGGATAAGATCTTTCAATATATCCTAACTGCCTCCACCCTTCTCTCCTCCTGGCTTCTGCTCCCCATGGGCTACACAATGCACTATGCTCATCTCTATTATGGCAACCCGACACCTGAAAAACCTTGGCTTCTCTTCCCCGATAAGATCACAACGCCCACCTATTCCGACTTTATGTACTTCTCCTTCACCATCGCCGTCGCCTCCCAAACTGCCGATGTCTCTATCAGCTCAACGCCTATGCGCCGGGCGGTTTTGTTACAATCAATTATCTCATTTCTCTTTAATATGACCATCTTGGGATTGTGTATTAATATCTCGGCGAGTTTGTTTTAAAAGTTTAAAAGAAGCAACGGATCAAGTTCATGAGATCACTTTAATAAATGTGCATTTCTCAATAAAAATTGATATAACAATCAATTAATGGAAAAATCAATGCAATATTTATTTAAAAGGAGTTTTTTAATGAGTGAACCTACATCTTCTACTATGACCTGTCCTCACTGCATGACTGAAGTAAAACGAGGCGCAAATGTCTGCGTTGGATGCAAAGCCGAAATTAAATATGGCGTATCTGCCGGCATTTTTTTTGGTTTCTATATCTTGACATTCATAGTAATTGCAATTGCCACTTTGATTATAGCTGAATTCACAGGCCTCCCCCTCGATACCCTAATGATAGATCACTTTATCACCTTTTTGATATTAACTGGGATGGTGTATCTAGTCATTTTTTTCAAATTTATTATGCCTAAATTTGAAGATCGGGTGATATTCTCTCGGAAAAAGAATCAGTAAGCATATTATTTGTAGCTATTTTAAGATAAAATTCACTAAAAATTTCTAAATCATTTAAAATGATGGGTTAGTTATTTAGATTAAATATCATAAAAAATGATATCTTATCGGGATATCATTTATTTTTAATATGTAATAGAGGTCTCTGTGTCAGAAAGTTATCGTCGTCGCCACTCACGTTGGTATGAAGTGATTTTATTTAACTTCTGGTTTCAAGTGATTATCGGCTTTCTCTTTGTTGTTTTACTCCCTCAATGGCTTCGCTATGGTGGGGTTGTAGACTCTTTAACGCTGACAATTGGCTCTAATAGCAATACACTTTATGCTAATACTGTAGCATTTTTATTATCTTTAATCGTTATTCGTCAAATGCATCAGTTTCCAGGATCACGAACGATTGCGTTCCTTTTCCCTACAATTGCAGCTAGTTGGCTTTTAGTTATTGCTACACTCTTCTTCCTTCGAGCAGATTACGCTCGCAGCATTTTAGCAATGTCTTACATATTTGCTAATTTGTGGGCTATTTGTGGATTTTTTATCGGGCGACGTTATTACACAACTAAACTTGCTTTGCTACCATTTGGTAATATTTCTGAATTAAAAGCGCACCCCCATATTAATACCAATGTGCTCAAGGTTCCTAATTTAGAAAATCGCCGCTATGATGCCGTTGTTGCAGACCTCCAAAGTGAAATTCCAGCAGAATGGTTAAAATTTTTGGCTGAGTGCACACTCGCTCGAATTCCCGTTTATGATGCAAAACAACTCACCGAGCGAGTGACGGGTCGAGTCAAGCTCAACACCTTATCTGAAAATATATATGGTGTACTCTACCCATCACCAATCTATGAGCTGGTTAAGCGTTGGATTGAATTTCTTGCGGTATTAATCACCGCACCTTTATGGCTTCCTATTATGCTGATCACCGGCATTATCATTAAACTGGAGAGCCCCGGTTCGATGTTTTTTACTCAAAATAGAGTCGGTTTGGGTAATCAAGACTTTACTGTCTATAAACTCCGCTCAATGTGTCAAAACTCAGAAAAAGAGGGAGCACAATTTGCCAAAGCAAATGATATGCGTATTACCCGAGTAGGCAAATTTATCCGTAAAACCCGGATTGATGAGATCCCACAATTCTTAAATGTCCTCAAAGGGGATATGAGCCTTATTGGCCCACGCCCTGAACAGCGCACTTTCGTAGAACAGTTTGAGAAAGAAATCTCTTTCTACGCCTACCGCCATGTGGTGCGCCCTGGTATTACCGGTTGGGCACAAGTCACTCAAGGCTATGCGGCTGATACTGATGAAACTCGTATTAAGCTCGAGCATGACTTCTACTACATTAAACACTTCTCTCTTTGGCTTGATATTTTGATTGTCTTTAAGACGATTAAAACAATGCTGACGGGATTTGGGGCAAGGTAAGATGACTAGGCCTACATCATTAAAAAGAAACGCCTTTGCATTACTTACAATGCAAGCAATTAACTACCTAGTTCCATTAATTACCCTTCCCTATTTAACAAGAACATTAGGGGTAGATCAGTATGGTGCATTAAATCTAAGTTTAAGCTTAATCCAATATGGGATGCTATTTATTAATTTTGGATTTAATCTAAGTGCAACACAATATATTGCCCAACATAGAGACCAACCACAACTTATCAGCAAAGCCTTTTGGGAAACTGTACTTTCCAAATCATTACTCTTTTTTATTGCTTGTTTTGCGCTTACAATCATCACTTTAACTATAGAGAGCTTTTATGAAATAAGATGGATTATCTTCATTTTATTCATCCAACTGTTATCTATTGCCATTGATCCTCTTTGGTTTTTCCAAGGAATAGAGAAGTTAGAGAAAGTATCATTTATTGGCTCACTTATCCGTTTCCTTAACATTCCGCTGTTAATTCTATTTGTGCACACACCTAACGATGTTGAAATAGCAGCACTTATTCAAGGAGGAATCCTCTTAATTGCAGCTATCATTAATATGATATTTGTACAGAGAGAGCATATTATTACCTTTGTAAAACTACATCAATTAAAAATTATCCAAGCGCTTAAACACTCACTCCCTTTATTTATCGGTGCAGCTGCAATTAGTCTCTATAATACAAGTACACCGATTATTTTAGGATTAGTAAGCGATTATGATCAAGTCGGTATCTACTCTGCAAGCTTTAGAGTACAAGTAGCTGCCATTGGTGTTTTTACGGTGTTAGGACAAGTGATATACCCTCGCGTTAATCATCTATTTGCAACTGATATAGATGCAGCATATCTATTCATCAAAAAACTGATGATCTACATGTTTCCGATTTTATTAATTTCCTCTCTCTTATTTTATTTTCTTGTTCCAATGCTTGCACCGCGGATACTCGGAGAAGAATTTAAGGAATCAGCAGAGACATTAAAAATTATGGCTCCAATGTTATTTTTAATACCTTATTCTGTAGTATTTGCCCACAATCTGTTATTACCTTTAGGTTACCAACGTATCTATTATCTAGTTCCATTAATAATCGGATTATTTCACTTAGTTTATAGCTCGTTTCTAAGCCATTATTATGGGGCGATTGGTGCATCCTATTCAATTCTTATTACGGAAATAATTACTCTTATTGTCTTAGCATCATATGTCTTGCGGCATACAAAAATTTATAAGTTAATTTTAAAAAACAAAAAAAGAATATAAACATTATGAAATTCGATATTAATATAATTTCAATTCCTAATTCCCATAGAAGAAATCGTTTTAATAGCTTTCCCTACCCTTTTAACTTTTTTGACGCTTATAGCTCTCCTATAAACTTTGATGTAAAAAAAGCCACAGAAAATTATGGTAGAGAGATACGAAATGGAGAAATCGGATGTACCACAAGTCATTATGAATTGTATAAAAATCTCAAAAAAAGCTCTAAGTATAATTGGCACCTAATATTAGAAGATGATGCAAAAATAGAGGAAGGTTTTCAACCCTTTTACAACAACTTTGATCCATCAATATTCCAAAATGTTCCTACGATATTAGTTCTGGGGCATAGCAAAACTATTAAAAAATTTCAATGGGTACAAAAACTCAAACAACCAATAAGCGTTGAGTTTACATGTGGGCATCATCAATTTGGAAAAAAGCATGTCAATCTGGTTGGCACCGTAGGATATATGATCAATAATGCTGCTATAGATACTATTTTAAAACATACCCCTTACTGGCTTGCCGATGATTGGAGAATTATCGAAGAAATGGGAATAAATGTATTGCACATCAAAGACAATTTAGTATATGAAGAGTTTGATGGAATTAGCCTGACAAACAATCAACTTTTTATACAACATGATATAAAGAATCAACCTATCACAACAATTTTAAAAATAATTCTAAATCAGCTTTATTTCTTTACTGGCATTAAAAAAAGATATTACTAATATGCGTATTTTCTACAAAGATACAACTTCTGTTCTCTTATGTTTTTTACTTATAAATGGTTTTTTTATTGGCAATAACCTTAATAGCACCTTTTTAGTTATTCCTTTAGCTTTATTGTTCGCTTTTTTTTTAAAAAACAACTACTTATATAGCTTAAAAAAAATAGTTTCCTCCCGAATATTTATAAATTTATTTATCTTTTTGACAATCATATTAATAACTAATTTGGTTTTAATTCTAACTCATCAAACATTGGACTTAAGCTATGCAAAAAATATCATTTCTCAAATAATACAACTTATCTGTATTATCTTCTTTATAGCATATATATACACAGCCTACCCTCCTGTAGAACAAATCTCTTACAGTATCTATATTGGAAAATTAATTTGTATTACTTTTTTTGTACAATCTATAATAGAAATTATTGCTTTTCTATCTCCTCAGTTTGCAAGTATTATTCATATTTTTTACTCACCAGACCAATATGAAATTCTTTATAAAAGCTATGGGGGAATAAGAGGTTTAGCATTAACAGGATCCCCAGGTTGGGGATTAGCCGTTGGTTATGCCTATTCTTTTCTATTTTATGTAAGATATATGGTGATAGAAAAATTCAACTTCAAAACATTTTGTTTTGGATTAATATTGGTACTCGGAATGTTTTTTGCTGGAAGAACAGCCTTTGTTGGTATTATCTTAGGTATACCATTGTTTTTATTTTCAAAAATACAACTTATCTCAAAATTAAAAATTATATTTTTAACTGTTCTCTACTCTATAATGATTGCAATTATAGTATATTTTTTATTTTTTGATTTTTTATTAATTCTAGAACAAAAAGTATTCCCTTTTGTCTTTGAGATGTTTTATCGCCTAGAACATACTGGGAAACTAGAAACGGGATCAACTAATGTATTATTAGAAATGTGGAATAGAGATATTCCTGAAGGAGTCGAGTTATTCGGAACAGGGTTGTTTACTGATCCTGAAACAGGGAGATATTATTTACAAACAGATGTAGGCTATATCCGCAACTACCTATTTGGAGGAATCTTCTGGCTACTCTTAATATACTCCTTCTCTCTCTTCATCTTTAAAAAATCATTGAATTATAGTGTAACGACTAATGATAAGTTACTAATAATTTTTAACTTAATGATGGTATTTTTATTAGAACTAAAGGCAATGACAGCTAGCTATAATAAATACTTTTTTTTAATAATGATAGTATATCTATTCTCCCTCTACCTTGATAAAAAAAATGAACAAATACAGTATAATTATTCCTGCTTATAATATAGAAAAGTACACAACAAAAATACTGGACTATATCTCGGCTATTTTAAAAAAAAGAAGGGATGTTGAATTCATCATTGTTGATGATGGTTCCACTGACAAAACATATGCCTTACTTAAACACTCTAAAGATATAGTTTTATATCGACAAAATAACAAAGGTGTATCTGTCGCTAGAAATAAAGGAATTGATTTGGCCACAGGCACTTACATATTATTTCTAGATGCTGATGATAGTTTTTCTGAAAAAATATTTGAAATTCTAGACTCATATATAAAAAAAAATAATCATGAGCTAATAGCTTATAACTACACACTATCAAACAATCAAGCTTTGAATGCTTATCCAATGACAGAATACAAGCCTCAAAACTTATCTGTCTCTTTTTTGAAAAAAAATATTAACATCCATATTTGCTCAGTTTGTTTTAATAGAGATTTCATAGTTAAAAATGAACTTAGATTTCCTACTGGCTACCCTTTTGGAGAAGATGTTTATTTTATACTACAATCAATCTTGACAACAAGGAAAAATATTCTATATATCCCTGATATTTTATTTCGTTATAATTTTGATGCTAGCCAAACTGTAGCATCAGCAATGACTCAGGGAAAAATTAAAGTATTATCTCTTTATCAATTAATAAAAACCGATAATGTTGAAATTGAATATGCTTTGGAGTATTTCATTCAAAGAACGTACTTGTATTTAGTGAAAATTGCTTTGAAATATGGCGTGGACAGCAAAAAAACTATCGACTACTTAAAAGAATCTGTTTCAGTATTAAATAACTCTATAAAGATACAACCTCAACCTTTCGACTTCAAAGTAGCGAAATTTTTTATTAAACATTTTCAAAAATTATTCTTCTCCTTTATTAAAGTAAGATAATATGAAATTTTCAGCTCTTTTATCTGTATATCATAAAGAAAACCCAACGTACTTAAACCAAGCGTTACAAAGTATTTGGGATCAACAAACACTAAAACCCGATGAAATTATTTTAGTAAAAGATGGTTCACTAACGACCGAATTAGATCAAATTATCGAGCAATGGAAGAATAAGCTAGAAAATGTTCTTAAAGTTATTGCCTTACCAAAAAATGTAGGCTTAGGTAAAGCTCTTAATGAAGGAATAAATGCTTGTTCTAATAACTGGATTTTTCGAATGGATACCGATGATATCGCGTTATCCGATCGGTTTGAAAAACAAGTAAACTATCTTAAGCAGCATCCAGAAATAGTGCTGCTAGGTGGGCAAATAGAAGAGTTTATTGGCAGCGAGAAAAATATAACAGCGAAAAGATTAGTTCCATGTAAAAATCAAGAAATTATATCTTATGCACAAAAACGATCTCCATTTAATCATCCAACTGTTGCATATCGAAAAGATATATTGGAAAAAGTATGCTTATACCAACACCACCTATTAATGGAAGATTACAATCTCTGGATTAGGATTTTAGCTTCTGGATATAAAGCAGCAAATTTACCTGATACTTTACTCTACATGAGAACTGATGCTATGCACGGCCGTAGAAGAGGTTTGCAGTATATAAAGAGTGAATGGCAACTCTTTAAACTAAAAAGAGAGTTAAAATTCCAAAGTTTTTTACCGGCATTTACTTTACTTATAACACGTTCAATAGTTCGATTATTACCAGCTTCATGCTTACATAAAATATATCAGTTTATTCGAAAATAAAAATATATACTTACGAAGATATCAATATAAATAATTATTGATCTAAAAAAGCATCCAAATGGATGCTTTTCATTTCATTAGTGATAATGAATACTATTTTACATAGCATTGGCTATTTCTCTTCTATTTCTAATCATTACCCTTACCAAAGCGATACCGATTCCCATCATTCCTCCTATTAAGAACCCTATAACCACAATTAATGATTTCTTAGGCTTAATCGGAAAGTCTGGTAATTCTGCAGGTTGGTCAAAAGTATAGGTTTTAATTAACTCAGGTTTAAATTGAAGGGATTGATAAAAATTAAGTTGCCGCTGTAAATTTGATAGTTCTTCGATAAAAGGGTCATCATTTTTTCGTTGTTTTAATACATTGAGCTGTGCAGCAAGTGCATTTGCCCCACGTAAATATGGTAAATTACGATCAATATAGGCGGCTCCCTCTTCCATCATCTTCCCTTCAGGCTTTTGAGGTTCAAATATACCAATCTCTCTAGCGATATTATACGCTTCAGTTAATCTCGCTATTTCGCTCTCCCGCTCTAATTTCGCTTGCTCCCGTAATAACTGAATATCAATAGTTAAAGCTTGGACAATATTTTCAACTTCTGAAGATCTGTCTTTTATTAAAATATTTTTAGTAATATCCCCTGCCATTGTAATATACAAATTTGCCCATTCTTGCGTCATTTTCGCTTCTTTAGGCAAGGTGATCGTGACAAGATCTTGTTGCTCGTTTTGTTCAGCTCGTTTAACGTCAATCACTTTTGCAAATGCTTTTCGCAATGATTCTGCAGGCTTATTACGCTCTTCATCACTTAATGATGGTAAAAATAGATCTTCATAAAATTTATTTTTTAATGTTGATGAAGTTAATATCTGCGTAAATAGAGCAAAAACCTGTGAGGTACTGATAGGTCGTAATAACACTTCATCTTCTTTTTGCGGCTCTGGATTTAACGCTACTATATCGCTTACTCTAGGAGGTAATACAGCCGCTTGTGATTGATATATAGGGGCTGCCATTACAGCATAAGCTATCGCAATTACCGTTGCTAAAACAGTACATACAATGATTATTATCTTCTCTTTCCAAAGATTCGCTACGAGTTCGAAGAGATCGATTTCATCATTGTCCACTTGCGTGGCTTTATGATTAAGGTGCGCATTATCTTGAGTCATAACAGAATAGATACCCTTATATTCCAATCAAATTAAAGGGAATAATATAACATATTTATTAGATAAGAAATATTTATTGAGGGTAATTTGATAATTTAATAGAATTTCATTGAGGCGTGAGGGTGGAAAATAAGAATTGTTAAAAAATTTGGGGCTGACATAGATAAGCCAGTTAAAATCAATGGTTAAAGGTAATTTAAAATAGCTTATCTATGTCAGCCCCTTAAATTATATACTACAATGAAATTATTAGAGTCATTACAAACCATTTAACATTGTACTTTGATTAATGCTCCACCCCATCCAATCGAGAGGTTGGATAGTTAAGATTAATAGTGGGAGCTGTTGAACATTGTAGTTCAAAATAAAAAAAGCGAGCGGTAGAATATTATCATCAAACAAACCTACCACTCGCTATATCTCAAACCATGCTTACAGATAAACTATGGCTGAAACTAAAGCCTATTCTCCTAGATTTAAATATTTATGACAAACCAAATTTAAGAAATATCGTTGAGGGTATTCTATATAGAATGAGAACAGGCGTTCCTTGGAGGGATATTCCTAAGAAATTTGGGCGACCTAATACGATTTTTAAGACTTTTAGTCGTTGGTCTAAAAATAACAAGCTCTTGAAATTATTTAAAAAACTATCACAAGATGTTGACTATGAATGGCTGTTTATAGATGGAACTCATATTAGAGCTCACCAGCATAGCACGGGAGCCGCCACAGATAATCCTCAAGCAATATCTAAAAGTATTGGTGGAAATAGTTCAAAAATTCATATGATCGTAGATGCTTGCGGTAATCCCTGTGAATTTATCGTAACAGATGGAACGACTCACGATATCAAGGTTGCTCCAGAGTTACTGAGCAGGGTTCATTTAAATACGACAGATTATGTTAGTGCAGATAAAGGTTATGATTCTGCAAGTTTTAGAGAAGAGATTATAAATCAAGGTGCTAAAGCTATTATTCCTAAAAAGAGGAATACTCTTACGAATAATATATCAACATTCTCATCCTCTCGATTGTTTGGGGTCTTTTCATATAAAATAATTTAGTAAAAATAGATATCTCTCATTTTAATTCTTCTAAATCAAAATTTATCCCCCCCACTCTTAATATTACACCTCAATATAAGCATGCATTTTCGATCTTTGCCAATGAAGCTGTTGCCCTTTTTAGGGTAAGTTTACGGCTTTTCCAATAAATAACCTTGCATTTTAGATACAAAAAGTCATCTCTTAGATATAATCATATTTCCTTTTCTATATAACCTTAATATAAGTAACTCTATATCAACGATATGACTATAAATAGCCTAAAAAATTTCTGTAAAAACAACTTATTTCTTTTTTTTTATATTTTGCTTTTTACAATGATATTAGGGCGCCCAACATTAGAAGTGGTTGCTTCTATTGGTACACTGCTCAGCTTTTATCTTCTAGTTCGCCATTGGAACTACTACTTCAATGAGCTTATTAATAACCGCTATCTATACGTAGCTTTAGCCTTTGTGATTCCCATTGGTGTCTCGCTGATCGATACACTCAATATGTCTAAAGCACTTTCTGTATTTTTACAGATGCTCCGTTATCTCTTTATCGGTGTCATTGCTGTTGCTATGACACAGAATATACAAAATTATGTTCGTTTAGCACAATTCACCTTCTATACACTGATGTTTATCTGTATCGATGCTATTGTGCAATGGTTAACTGACTATAATATTTATGGTTATAATCCTGTCACTATTAATCGGGTAACAGGAGTCTTTAGTTACTATCATATTAGCTATTTCTTAGGGACTTTCGCTCCTATAGTTCTTTTTTATCTCTATAAAAAGCTAAAAGAGAAATTTACGCTACTAAGAATTACTCTCTCCATTATTGCGAGCCTCTTGCTTATCACTACAGTCATTATTGGTGGCGCTCGAGCAGGGATGGTTTCCCTATTAGTCTCTATTGTTCTCTTTATTGGTTATCTATTCTATACAGAAGCAGTGAAACATAAACTTCGCTTCCTTGCTGGAGCATTCGTGGTGTTAGCAATAGGAATAGGGGTTGTGAGTCAATCCCAAATGGTTCAAGAGCGTTTTCATAACACAACCTCCACATTTGGTAGTGACCAATTTATGGATCAATTTACCTCCTATAGAACTAATATTTGGTATGTAGGATTTAAAGAGATTCCTAACTATTGGGTTAATGGAGTAGGTCCCAGAGCTTTTGATAAAATTTACCAAACATATCCTGATGATTATAAAATCTTTACATATGTACACCAACCTCACCTTCATGGCTTAGAGGTGATGATCGAAACAGGCATTATCGGCTTTATTCCTTATCTCTTAGTGTTACTCTATCTCTTTATCCGTATGTTTAAGGCTAAAGCAGGTAATGAATGGATTATGGTAGGCTTTGTTGCGATGATGCCGATTAATAGCCATGTAGGCCTATATGAGAATTTTTGGATGCCTTTAGTCTGGATTCCGATTATGCTAGGTTTAGCAGAAGGTTATAAAATAGAGAATAAGTTATGATTGAGGGGATAGTTAAAATGAAAGTTGGTTTTTTTATTTATCACA
Source organism: Ignatzschineria ureiclastica (assembly GCF_003121845.1). Taxonomy (GTDB): domain Bacteria; phylum Pseudomonadota; class Gammaproteobacteria; order Cardiobacteriales; family Wohlfahrtiimonadaceae; genus Ignatzschineria; species Ignatzschineria ureiclastica. Next base: position 566,892 of record NZ_QEWQ01000001.1, read on the forward strand.
GAATAGATGGCAAAGGTGGGTTAGAAAATACATTAATTAAAATAACCAATAATTTAAAAAAAGAAGATATCTCCTCTCATATTTTCTTTTGGACTCCTCCAGTGTATACAGACTTTTTTAAAAATTTTGATGAAATTTCTGTAGCAACCGAGTACAAAGAAGATGAAAAAAAATATCGATTTATTCCCAAGTTTATTTCAAGACGAATTAAGTTATTCCATGACTTTTTAAAGATGCAAAATTTTTTTAAAAAAGAGATTCTTCCTGCGGAACTAGATGCCTTAATTATTATAGATCTTCCCGATACACTCTGTTTTTATCAAAAAATACTCAAAAAGTTCACTACAAAATATAATGTACCAATATTATCTTGGATACACAGTTCAATAAAAAACTCCACCCCAAAACAAATTGCTAGAACTCGAAAAATACTTCCTATATATAAACAACACCTTACTGTGAGTTTTGGAATAATGGAGGAGTTAAAAGATATTTATAAGATTTCTAATATCACTTATGTTGGTAATCCTATAGATTCGGCAAAAATTATTCCAAGAACATCCAATGATTTTTTATATATTGGCAGAATTGCCGATCCTAGAAAACAGGTTAACCAACTAATCTCTTCTTTACCTGCACTCAAAGGAAACTGGAAACTCCATATAATTGGATCTTCCGGCAATAAAGAAAAAGATGATTTATTTCAACAAAAAATATTAGAACTCCAATTACAAAACCATATTATTTTTTATGGTTGGGCAGAAAACCCATGGGATCTTATATCAAAAGCAACTGCTCTAATACTTAATTCCTCCACAGAAGGTTTTGGTCTAGTACTTGTTGAAGCAATGATGAGAGGAATACCCTGTATTTCCTCAGACTGTCCCGTTGGACCACGAGAAATTATTCAACCTAATATTAATGGATGGCTCTTTAAAGTAGGGGAAGAAGAAGAACTAATCAATATAATGCAAGAAGTAATAGATAATAAAAGATCATTACCAGATCCTTATATAGTACAACAATCTGTACAGCATTATGAAACAAGCCAAATTGTCCATCAATTCAAAACGATTCTTAACAATTGTATTAATCTCTAGAAGTAAGAACTTTCATCTCTTTATCTAATGATATCTACTAATAAAAGCTTGTCAGTAACCAATCAACTCCATCAAAATGGAGGTGTTGATTGTCGATAGTCCTCTACTTATCAGCATATACCAAAGCTAATTTTTTCCGGAAGATATTCCCTATACAGAAGAAAAATTACAATAAGTAATATGCAGCGCCTAAACTATAGATAAATTAGCTGATCCTTTAATAATAATTTAAAATAGCTCAGAAAAACATATTCTATAAAAGAAAGCTGATTAAGATGATTCCTAAAAAAATACACTATGTTTGGGTTGGCAATAACCCTAAATCACAACTGATATTGAATTGTATCGAAAGCTGGAAAACACAACTCCCTGACTATGAACTAATAGAATGGGGAAATGAATCTATCAAAGATATTGATATTCCATATCTTCACGAAGCATATGAACATAAAAAGTGGGCCTTTGTCTCAGATGTAATACGCTTATATGCCTTATATACTCAAGGAGGGATCTACCTTGATACAGATGTGGAAGTTAGAGATTCTTTCAACAGCTTTTTAGAACATGACTTTTTTTCTGGGTATGAGTTGCACAATAATATCTATTCACCTATCGTAACTGCAGTAATGGGTGCTAGTCCTCAAAATTCAATAATTAAAGACTTATTAGATAACTATAAATGCAACTCCTTTATTACAGACAAAAACCGCTTTAATCTTCTTCCTAATACCGCCAGAGTGACTAAATATTTTGAACAAAAATTTAAGATCGCTCCCCCCTATGATGGTGAAACAACATTATATTTAACCGAGAATAGCATTATTTATCCATACTATTTTTTCTGTACACCTAAAAAAAATAAACCTAACTATTCTATTCACTTATTTGATGGCTCTTGGATTCCAGGGTTTTCTAGGAGAGATAAGATAACCTTCGCTGGATATTCTATTGCACGTTTTAAAAGGGTTGCAAATAATGAAATTCTCGACTTAGGTATCAGTGACCAAATCATTTTGATCATTAACGTATCAAAAAATAAGAAATTTGCACTAATAAGAAATGGTTAGCCCCATCGTTTTTTTAGATATTTAGAAGCTAGATTTAGCGGTAATAAAAACAAAAAGTTTTGTAAAATTAATTTGCTATTTTTACAACTAAAACGAGTATTAATATTTTTTAAAAAAAGTAATTCTTGATAGATAAAATCAATATCAAAGGTACTCATCCACTTTAACGATCGCCTTTTTAATTTTTCTATTTTGGTCGCTATTAATTTTTTATAAAAGGGATTTTTTTCTGAAAGATATGCCTCATACATCTTCTCTATAACAAAGTTAAGATCTACAACATTTTTTTCTTTAATCGAAAAAGAAATAGAACCCTCTCGCTCTAAATAATCATAAATAACCATAGATGTTGCGCGAAGGTTCTTCACACATCGATATAGTAAGAAAGACCATAATTCATCTTCATGATATATTCCCTCTTCGAAGTAGAGATTATTTTTAATTATTAGATCTCGAAGTACCAATTTTCCCCATGCTGTTACCGTCAACCGGCCTTCAACGTACTGATGATAAATCTCATCCGTAGATGATAAATAAAGATCTTTTTGAAAGCCTATTTCTAAAGTATCTCCTTGTGGTGTAACTTTTTCAAAATTACCTATTACAACATCACAACACTCTCCATCACTCTTTGCCAAGCTTACCAAATCAGCTATTACGCTAGGAGAGCTTAAGCTATCATCACTATCTAAAAAAAAGAGATAGTCCCCGGTAGAAGCATCTATGCCGGAATTTCTAGCAGCGGACAACCCCTTATTCTCTTTATGTTGAACTAAAATAGTACGTTTAGTCGCCTTATAAGCCTTTACAACTGCAAGAGCTAGATCAATACTATTATCTGGAGTACAGTCATCAACTAAGATTAATTCAATATCACTATACTTTTGTTCTAAAACAGACTTCAAACAATGCTGAATTTCTGCTTCAACATTATAAATGGGGATGATTATCGATATTTTCATAAATGCCTACTGTATGAATATCTAGTATCCATAGATTAACTAAGTGTTATAATTTACATGTTTTATCTGTATCTATTGTATGCCATTTTACCACTAAGATATCGACTATATTTCTTTTTTGATTAACCAATAATGCTAATAAGTATGAAAAAAAACAATTCTGATAATCTCTCATTACCCACACTTGTATCAAAAGCCGACAAAGTTTTGTTTATTATCCATCTAGCTATTGGTGACTTTGCCTATCTTCAAAGTGCTTTTAAAGTTTTCAAAAAACATTATCCTAGTTTAAAAATAGATCTCTTTGTCGTTGAAAGCCGTTGTACGGAAGATCGAAGTAAGTGGCCATACTTAGAAAAAGATGTTATTTACGATTGGCTTGAAGGCTGTGGGCTATTCAATAAAATATATAGAAAAAATTATGCCCCCCATCTTTTCGCTGAGTCGATCAGTGAAGCTAAAAAAGAGAACTACTCTCTTATTATCTCTTTTGGTGATGTTCACTCTGAACCTACAGAAAAGTATGCTAGAGAAATGGCAGGGCCTGATAGTATTGTGGCTGGCCTTAAACTGCATATTAATTGGTACCGATTTAAATACCAAATATATAAGAGAAATCTTTGGAAAAACTTGGATATCACTTTCAAATCCATCCCAATGACAAAGGGTCGTCATATTAGTGATCTTTTTGCATTTTGGTTTGAGCAAATTGGTGGTTATCAAATGACTGAGGAAGAAAAGCTTCCCTTTATCGATATTCCACAATATTGGCAAGACAAAGCAACAAAAAAACTATCTCAGCTTAAACACAATGCATCTCAACAAGTCATTTTTATCAATTACTTGGCAAAAGACCCCAATCGCTCATGGAGATTAGAACAAGCAATTGAACTAATAAAGAAGATGCAGCAGTTACCAAAATATGCCGATGCCCTCTACTTTCTAAATACCACGCCCGACCATCTCTCTGAAATAAGCGGAGCGATTCAAATGGCTAATTTAACAAACACCATTCCCTTTAGTGCAACTGATAACTTTTATGAGTTACCAGCAATTTTAGGACAATCCGATTTAATTATATCTGTAGAGACTTCGATTATTCATCTAGCAAATGCCGTAAATACACCATTAATTGCTTTAATGAGACATAAAACTCCCGAGTGGGAACCTCCTAAAAAAGAGATTACCGAGGTTATTTGGTGTCATAAAAAAAGAGATAAAATTGTAGATATCTCTCCTCTTGATGTTATTGAAAAAATAAAAGCCTATTCCTAAAATAGACTTTCAACTTATTCATAAATATATCGATGTATAAATTTTTAACTCTTAAGATTGTGGAGCTAAGGGGATAATCTCGACTTCTTTTAATTCTTTCTTCTGAGCATCACTCTGAAAAAATGGAATTGCCCTATCATAGACAAAATGAGGGATAGTATCTTCTTCAGAAAGTTTAAAATACTCTGTAAATTGAGCAATATCGCTATCTTTGTAACCTAATGCCATCATTATTAATGCAGGAATATAATAATGGCTTTTAATACTCTGATTTTTTTTAATATTTTCAATTGTTACTGATTCATTAAGAAGCTGTGGACCAATAAATAGAAGAGGTACTATAGCCTCCTTGATATCTGGATTACGGGTATCACAATGAAATGATTTCTGCCCTGGGGCATCGAATGTTTGTCCGTGATCAGAGGTATAAACGATAGCAACTTGCTCTTTGTAAGGTAATTTTTCTAAAATAGCTTCAAAGTATCGATCAGTTTCAAAACGAGCTCTATTTTTATAGGTATTGATAATCTCTTCTCGCGTAGCTTGGCTTAAAGAGGCATTTTGCATTACAGGTGAAAAGTAATTTTCAATCCCCTCTTTATAGTACGGAAGATGTGCCCCCTGTTTAATAACAAGATAAAATTGTTTCTGTTCAGGATATCGATCTCTCATCTCTACTATCAAATCAATGAGCTCTGCATCGCTCTCATCATCTACCTTTATAATGTTGATCTGATCTGTTTCGGCTTTTGTGAAATAATTATGTCCTACACCATTTGCTTGAGCATCGATTAGATAAGGGACGAAGCCCGCTTGTTTTACAATTTCCCAAATATAGACTATCTCGGTTCCGAGCAGATCTTTTTCCTCTTCACCATATCTTACAAATTTACGAATAGAAGCATTAGAGAGGTCACTACAATTAGCATAAGATACGGCTCTGCCAAAGTTAACAATATTCTTCTCTGGGTAACGATATAAACTAGGTGTCACGTTGCCATTATAATTCAAATCAATAAGATCCCAATTGATAGATTCATCAATGGTCATAATAACTGTATTAATCTCCCCAGAATCGGCAATAAATTTTCTAAAATCAGGTCGTTCTTTTGGTTTTAATGCTTCATTGATATCTCTATTTTTCCCATTTACATAAGTATAGAGAGCAAATTGCACTGTAGGTAGTATAAATCCTGGACGGCCAATTAAACCTCGTCCTTGTGTATTCAGTAAAGACAAAGTATAAGAAAACAGTACTAGCAAGTAACAGGCTGAAAGAGTTAAAGAACCTCCCCATTTAAAGCGAATTGTCACTGGCCATAAATATACAATAACAAATGGAATATGCATTAGTAAGGCCACTAATAGTTGATCTCCATATCCCATTATTGCATCATCTATTTTTGCTTTAGCATTTAATAACGTGATTAGATCACTGAAGGTTAAATATGTTCCAACTGATTTATAAAAAGTCAGATAAAATAGAGAATTAATCAAAAACATTATAAGAAACAGATACTTTACAACCCTCTTTGTATAGATGAATAGTGTTACTAAAACTAAGGTAGCTATCAATTGAACTAAATATCCTGTTAATTTCCCCCACCACTCGACCATTAAATAGAAATTTACCCTATCATCGATAAAAGGTTCATTAATAAGATAATATGTAATAGCAATAAGCAAAAATCTAATAAGGAAAGATCTATATTTCATTAACTTTAATTCTCTATTTTTTAATTGAACAATATACAACCCGCGACAAATTATAGATTAATAGCAATAAAAATTGATTTTTAATTTAAAGATAATTATCAACAACTATAGAAAAAGTATATTATTAAATCCTCGATAAATATAAACTCTATTTTGCCATAGATTTTATATTCTCTTACCTCTCTACTCTAATCATTACAGTATTACAAAATCGATATTACGGATTCCCCTCCCTCTCTTTATATTTATAGTAATATCGGTTCAAAATAAGCTTATTAAAATGCCGGCGCATCGGTTGTGAAAAGAGAGGTAGTTATTCTATCCGGCATCTTGCAAGTGTTATTTAGTACGGTTTATGTTCTTTTAAAATCCCGCAATAGCTGTTTAAAAATCATTTTTCTTAAACCAGATTTACTATAATTTGTGAGAAAACATCCAAAATACGCTAAAATAACCGCCTATATAAGAATTCTAGGTTATTTCATACACTTTTCAGATGGAATCACAATGATTAAAGAGACGCTACTAATTGAAATTGGGACGGAAGAGCTTCCGCCACGGGCTTTGAATAATTTATCGAATGCTTTTAAAGAGGGCATTGCGGCTGAGCTGAAAGCGAAGAAACTCGGTTTTAGTGAGATCAAGGCCTATGCCACGCCTCGCCGTTTGGCGCTTGTGATCTCGGATCTTGACTCTGAGCAAGCGGATTATGTGAGCGAACGCCGGGGGCCTGCGGTACAGGCTGCAATGAAAGATGGTGAACCTACGCCGGCACTTCAAGGATTTGCGCGCTCTTGTGGCGTAACGGTGGAGCAGTTAACGGTGCTTGGGACCGATAAAGGCGCTTGGTATACCTACAAAGAGGAAGTGAAAGGTCAATCGCTTGCGGCCCTATTGCCGGCAATGATCGAAAAAGCGCTTAAGGGCTTGCCTATTCCAAAGAGAATGCGTTGGGCGGGACACGATTTTGAATTTGTACGCCCGGTGCGTTGGGTTGTGGTGATGTATGGTGATCAAGTTCTTGAGACCAAGATCTTCGGAATTGATGCCGGCAATGAGAGCCGTGGACACCGTTTCCACACATCGGCACCAATTGCGATTCCCCACGCGAAAGAGTATGAAAGCACAATGGAACAGCAAGGGCACATTGTCCCTGATTTTGCAAAACGTAAAGCGTTGATTGAAGCAGATATTCAGAAGGTGACAGCATCAATTGGTACGCCGATTGTGAATGAAGGTTTACTTGATGAAGTCACGGCACTAGTAGAACACCCTAAAGCGATGATCGGTAGCTTTGAAACGCACTTCTTAGAAGTACCACAAGAAGCGCTCATTATTGCCATGGAAGATCATCAACGTTACTTCCCGATTGTGGATAAAAATGGCAAATTGGTAGATAAATTCTGCTTTATTAGCAATATCGAAAGCAGTGAGCCACAAGCGGTCATTGATGGGAATGAGCGGGTCATCCGTCCTCGTTTTGCCGATGCAGAGTTCTTCTGGAATGAAGATCGCAAGAAACCGCTTGAGAGTTATCTTGCTCATCTTGAAAGTGTGGTATTCCAAACTAAACTCGGTTCACAAGCGGATAAAATTCGCCGTGTTGCCACTTTAAGTGAAGCGATTGCGAAGATGATCGGTGCTGATGAAGCATTAGTGGCGCGTGCTGCACGTCTTAATAAGGCAGATCTCATCAGTGATATGGTGCAAGAGTTCCCTGAACTGCAAGGCACAATGGCACGGTACTATGCCCTTGATCAAAATGAGAATCCCATTGTTGCCGATAGCTTAGAGCAAGTTTACTGGCCTCGCTTCGCCGGCGATCGCTTACCGGAGAGTAAAGAGGCGCAAGCGCTCGGTTTGGCTGAACGTCTAGATACTATTGTAGGGATCTTCTCGATTGGTGAGATTCCAACGGGTTCTCGTGATCCTTATGGTCTTCGCCGAAATGCCTTAGCGGTTCTACGGATTTTAATCGAAAAAGAACTCAATTTAGATCTTTTGAAATTGATTGAGATTAGTGCGGCGACAATGCCGAAAGCAATTGAAGCTGACAAATCAGTAATGACCATCTTTACCTATATCTTCGATCGTCTTCGTGCTTATTCTGCAGATTTAGGGGTATCAAGTGATGTATTTGCGTCAATCTCTGAACTGAAGCTCACTAATCCGCTCGATATCTATCATCGTCTTTTAGCGGTTGCGGCCTTTAAAGCGCTACCGGAAGCCGGCTCTCTGATTGAAACAAATAAACGAATCCACAATATCCTCGAGAATAACAAAGAGGAAGCGGTGGCAACGGATGTGAGTGAAGCGTTATTAGAGAATGAGTCTGAAAAGTTACTCTTCAAAGCCACAGAGCTTCTCAAAGGTGAGATTGCATCGTTAGTAGCTGCGAAAGATTATCGCGCTATTTTAGAGCAATTAGCGAATCTTGCAGCCCCCCTCGCACGCTTCTTTGAAGATACGATGGTAATGGCTGAAGATCGTGACGTACGTCATAACCGTATTGCGCTTCTCACTGAAATTCGTGATGATTTTGAGACTGTCGCGGATATCTCTAAGCTTCAGCTCTAATCAGATATCATAGTGATATTGAGAGTGCGTGATCTCTTGATAGATAGCGCGCTCTCGACTCATCAATATCAGAAGGAATCATTATGAGTCAGATCAATCAGACTGCATCACAACAACCGGATCGATTATTAATAAATGACCTATTAACGACTGAGGATGTTTCACAAGAAACGCTCCCTTGGCCTGATCTTGTCATTCTCGATCGCGATGGCGTGATTAATGAGGACTCTAAAGCTTATATTAAATCAAGCGATGAGTGGCACCCTATTGCTGGAAGTTTAGAAGCCATTGCAACGCTCAATCAAGCCGGTGTTCCGGTTGCCATCGCCACTAATCAACGGGGTATTGCCTTAGGGCTTTATGATCATCAAGCACTTGATGAGATGCATCAAAAAATGGCGGCTCTACTCGATGAGCATCAAGGGAAAATTGTGGCATTAGAATATTGCACCGCCGATGATCCCGCGCATCCTGATCGCAAACCTAATCCGGGGATGCTACATAAAATTATGGCTCAGTTAGCGATTATGCCGCCTCAAGTAATCTACTTTGTTGGGGATAAACAATCGGATCTCGAAGCCGGAAAGCGTGCGGGCATTCGCCCTGTTTTAGTGCGCACAGGGAATGGCGCAGAGACAGAACGAAAGCTACAACAAGCATTGGTAGAAACACCTCAATGTCATAATAATGATGGCCTCGAAAATGATGGCAATCACGAGAATACGATCCCTTGCTTTGCTTCATTAGCCGAATTTGTAACGATACTACAGCGACTGCATCAGTGACTGCATTAGTGACTAATTTACCCCCATTTACCCTACTATCGATCTCTCGATTAAGCACTTTTCATAGGAATCAATACATATGGTGACTTGGATACGTTCCCTTATTACCTTTATCGGTTATCTCTTTATCTATCTAGTGATTACGCCCATTATGATGCTCTGCACGATCTGTTTCTGGGGCTCATGGTTTCGCCGGGTAACCATTATCTGGTCTAGCATTCTCATCGGTTGGATGCGAATCGGTGCCGGCGTGCATTATCGGGTGGTAGGGCAAGAGAATCTCGAAAAGCTCAAAGATCGCCCTCATTTTATTATCTCTAATCATCAATCGGCATTAGAAACACTCATCTATACGGTGATTTTACCGCCACACTCGTTTGTCCTCAAAAAAGAGCTTCTCTACATTCCATTCTTTGGTTGGGGTTTAGCGAAGGCTAAGCCGATTGCTATTAATCGCAAAGATGGGAAAAATGCCCTTAAACAGATCTCCGCTCAAGCGAAAGAGCGCTTTAATGATGGTCGCTCGGTGATTATCTTCCCGGAAGGAACGCGCGTTCCCTTTGGTAAAGAAGAGCCTTTTAAGAAAGGGGGATTTATTGTGGCGAAGCAGTTAGAAGCGCCGGTCTTACCGATGGCCATTAACTCCGGTTTAGCCGCACCGAAAGGCCGTTTTATCAAAGAGCCGGGGATGATTACGATCGTGATTGGCGAGCCGATTGAATCGACAGGACTCACGACCGGCGAGCTTGCGAAAGTCACCGAAAGTTGGATTCGAGCACATATTTTGCCCACATTAGATCCAAATGCCGAAGTCACAATCGCACCAACGGTCATTGAGGAAGTCTCGGTTGTGAAAGAGGATGAAGAGACCAAAGAAGCCATTGAAGCCGTAGCTTCAGAAACAGTATCAGATATCAAAACGCACTCGTAGGAGATCAACTGCATTATGAAACGCGCCCCAGGTAAATCCACCGCTCACGCCATTCAGATTATTGGTGGGGAATATCGTTCTCGTAAAATCAATGTGATTGATGCGGATGGCTTACGTCCAACCGCTTCACGGGTGCGTGAAACGCTCTTTAATTGGTTACAGCTCACTATCCCCGGCGCAATCGTGATCGATGCCTTTGCCGGCAGTGGTGCTTTAGGGATTGAAGCGCTCTCTCGAGGGGCAAAAAAAGCGATCTTTATCGAAAAAGATCCGGCAGTCTACCGGCAATTACAAGCGAATCTTAATACGCTCAAGATTCCAGAATCGCGTTATACCCTGCTCCCGATGAGTGCCTTAGAGTTTCTCAAACAAGATCCGCTTCATCCTGAAATGGAAGCCTGTTTAACCGCTATTGAAGAAGAGGGGTTACGCTCACACCTCTTCCTCGATCCGCCCTTTCATCACAATCTCTATTCTGAGATTTTTAATCTGCTCCAAGGTCATCCTCTCACAGAACATTTAACCTCTCTCTCCCTAGAGATGCCTCACAAGCTCCCCTTACAAGCCGCGAGCTTTTTACCGCTTAAAGAGGCAAGAGAGATGAAAACCAAAGAGAGCCGACTCTATCTCTTTAGAGCGGAATAAAGATTTTGATACTGATTGAAAGCTGATTCCCGACGGGAGGGAATGTTTGCAACTCCAGAAAAATCCCGCGCCCGCGGGAGAGCAGTTTCTCAACTTCTCAAACTAATCTCCCAGCGCGAAAGCGCCACAACTGTCGGCGCGCGATTGATAAAAGAGCGGGATACTTCGCCCCGGCGATGCGGTTAATTTTCTTAGTTGTTATAAATGATATCTAATTCACAAATGAATTGTATATTAAACAGATAATCTATTGTGCTTTTCTTGATTGATATAGTTTTCGAAATTAGGTACCAAGTCACTCATTAAGATTGCCTTAATTTGATGACTCATTGAATACTCAGTAGCTTTTTCTAAATAATGAGACTTATTCAATAAAGCTTTTTCTAACCCATAAAAAATAACTTGATATGAGTAATGTTGCGCTGCGATCCGCCAGCTCTCCTCCGGTATTTCTCCCCAAAAATGAAACATCACGATCAAATCTAATATATCTTTATATTCTGTATATCTATCTGCATTCGCAAGCAGTTTATTGACATAACAGGATTTCTGATCTAAATAAGGGACATTAAAAAAATGCCCCTCGGATCTTGTTAACTCATAATCTGCAAAAGATACAAATTCTAATTTTATTAACGTATTTTCTATACTAATAACTGCTCTTACAGCATCTCGATCTGCCCGAATATCTCTTGGATAATCAAAATCTTTTAAAACTAAATTCCCTAGAGATTGATTTGTGACTTCGCTTCTAACCGCTCTGTACGAATCCTTATTGGGACAGATAAAATCAATATCTACAGATTCTCGATATTCGTTTAACTCCAAAGCAATTCTAGTTCCACCACCAAATAAAATTGTATTTTGACTTAAAAATTCAGAATTAAATCGCTGTAATGCTTTATAAATAATTTGATGATGTCGGCGTTCTATTTTTTTAAGCATGAAGAAAAATACCTTTTCCTACTACGTCTATCAATTGTTGTAAAAGCGCTAGCTCTTTATGAGAGAGATCTTTTTCATCAAAATATTGATATCTTTTTTCACAAAAATAGAAGACCTCTTCAGGCGTAAATTCCTGTTTAGTCGTATCCCATAAAATTAAATCTAAGAAAGGATACTCTTGACGATTGATGGTATTTTTCATATTGATACCTCTCTTATAAACTAATAATGATCTTTTTTACAGCAACTATCTGTATTGTAAGGTGGCTTAATATTAAAGACAATGTATCTTTCTTAGCGATTCCCAAATCAAATCTGATTCCCGGCGGGAGGGAATGCTTGCAAAGCCAGAGAATCCGAGGCGCCTGTGGGAGAGCCATTTCTCAACTTCTCAAACTAATTTCCCAGCGCAAAACGCCACAACTGCCGGCGCGCGATTGATAAAAGAGCGGGATACTTCGCTCCGGCGACGTGAGGAATTTGCTTAATTGCCCCGAATAAAATGACCTATACGTTGATAGAGAAAGTTTTACCCGTAGGGAGATTAATATTGATACTCATAGAGCCACCTAATGCTTCAATATATTTTTTCATTGTTGAAAGCTTTATATCTTGAGTAACATTTTCAATCCCTGAAAGCGTCGGTTGTGATATCCCCAATATCTCAGCAATCTCTTTCTGAGTTTTATTGAGTTCTTTTCTGATCAACATAAGACTATATTCCAAATCTAGCTGATCGGTTAATGCTTGAATACATTCTTGACTCTCTTTCGACATATATTTTTGTGTAAATTCTTTAGAAGAGATTCTCTTTTTAGATTTTTTTAAATCTGATTTCATTTTGATACTCCTCTTATTAAGCGATATTAGAGAATAAGCTTTGATATTACCCATTTAAAATATAGCCTTCAACCTATATTTTGATACCCATTGAGTCATTATTAATTAGCCATTTCTTATTTTCGACCTAAATAGATATCTCTATTACCATAAACATAGCGCTTACCCGTTATTCCGGGGATAATTTCAAAAAATTTTATCCTAAATCGAATCTAATTCCCGGCGCGAAAGCACCACAACTGCCGGCGCGCGATTATTGGAAAAACGGGATACTTCGCTCCGGCGATGCGGTTAATTTTCTTATGGAATAAATATCTTCTATTTAAATAAAAGCTGATTCCCGGCGGGAGGGAATGTTTGCAATTCCATAACAATCTCGCGCCCGCGGGTGAACAGTCTCTCAACTCCTCAAACTAATCTCCCGGCGCGAAAGCGCCACAACTACCGGCGCGCGATTGCTGGAAGAACGGGATATTTCGCCCCGGCGATGCGGTTAATTTTCTTAGTGATTCCAAATCAAATCTGCTTCATAGCGGGAGGGAATGCTTGCAAAGCCAGAAGAATCCCGCGCCCGCGGGGGAGCAGTCTCTCAACCTCTCAAACTAATCTCCCGGCGCGAAAGCGCCACAACTGCCGGCGCGGGATCGCTAAAAGAGCGGGATATTTCGCCCCGGCGATGGGAGGAATTTTCTTAGTGACAACGGTCAAATATCCCCTTTTATGACACAAGTTTACAGCGCTCTTGAAAATCTCTACAATGAGGGCTATCTCAACGGGGTGCCATTTAGGAATGATTAGGATGATCTGATCTTTAAAGGGCTGAGATTTCACCCGTCGAACCTGATCCGGACAATACCGGCGTAGGGATTTGAGAGCAGATGGCCACGAGGGCGATCTCCCTCAGATCCTGTGACGCATTACACAGGAGCTGTTATGACCCATAAAACTAATTCTTCTATATTTCAACGTTTACCTCAATCGATTGCTCAACCGCTTGGGCGAATTCTCCTTGCCACTTCTATGATTTTAACCAGTGTAACCACATTGGCATTGGCAGAGAAACCGACACTCACCGTCTACACTTATGATTCCTTTGCCGCAGAATGGGGACCGGGGCCACTTATTAAGGAGCGCTTTGAAAAAGAGTGCGATTGTGAACTGAAATTAGTCTCTCTCGGTGATGGTGTTGCCCTACTCAATCGCTTACGAATGGAAGGCAAAAAGAGTAAAGCGGATATTATCCTTGGTCTTGATAATAATCTGATTGCAGCAGCGGAAGAGACGGGGCTATTTTCGCCGGCCGATGTGGATACCTCAAAACTCAAACTCCCAATTAAATGGGATCATCCCACATTTATTCCTTACGATTATGGCTATTTTGCCTTTATCTATAATAAAGAGAAGATCCAAAATCCGCCCACAAGTATGAATGCACTTCTCGATAGCAACGAGCCTTGGAGTATTATCTATCAAGATCCTCGGACTAGTACGCCAGGATTGGGATTACTGCTTTGGATGGAGAAACTCTATGGAGATGAGAGTGCAGCCGCTTGGCAAAAGATGGCGAACAAGACGCTAACCGTCACCAAAGGTTGGAGCGAATCTTATGGTCTCTTTCTCAAAGGTGAGAGTGATTTTGTCTTGAGCTATACCACATCGCCAGGTTATCAGATGCTCTACGATAAAGATGACAACTATGCGGCAGCCATCTTCGATGAAGGGCACTATCTACAGGTAGAAGTTGCGGCGAAGTTGGCTACAAGCCCAAATGGCGTATTAGCCGATCAATTCCTGCAATTTATGTTAACACCGGCATTTCAAGAGACGCTTCCGACTACCAATTGGATGTATCCAGTGATCGATATTCCATTACCGGAAGTCTACAAAGCGTTGCCGATTCCAAGCAAAGCGTTGCTCTTTAGTGCTGAAGAAGTGGAGAAAGAGCGACAACATTGGATTCGTTTATGGCAATCGGCGGTAAGTCAATAATTGACTTGAATGAGAATCTCTCATTGATGCATTCCCTACCTCATCATCACCGCCCATCGGCTTTGCAAGTTCAGGCTCATCGGCCAAAGAGTTTCCTCTCTCTTTGGCCGGGCATTGTAGCGGCATTACTGCTGATCACCGTTGCACTCCTCGCCTTTGGTGCGCTCTGGTGCTTTGCGCCGTCTGTTTCCTTGAGCGCTATTTGGAATGATCACTATCTCTGGCACGTGATTGGCTTTACCTTTTATCAAGCCTTTCTCTCTGCTCTACTCTCTGTGATCCCCGCTATTTTACTCGCTAGAGCACTCTATCGCAGGCGCTTCCCCGGGAGAACCCTGCTTCTTCGCCTCTGTGCGATGACGTTAGTCTTACCGGTCTTAGTAGCTGTATTTGGTATTCTCTCGATCTATGGTAAAAGTGGTTGGCTTGCAATGCTATTGGAGATGATGGGGATTGAATATCGCTTCTCACCTTATGGCTTACAGGGGATTCTACTCGCCCACGTCTTTTTCAATCTACCGCTTGCTACCCGAATGTTACTACAAGCCCTTGAGAGTATTTCAGTGGAACAGAGGCAGATCGCAGCACAATTGGGCTTTAATGAATGGCAACAATTTCGCATTGTAGAGTGGCCCTATCTGCGCCGACAACTGTTACCTACTGCGGCACTGATCTTTATGCTCTGCTTTGCGAGCTTTGCCACAGTGTTAGCCCTTGGAGGTGGACCGAAAGCAACCACAATTGAGTTAGCGATTTATCAAGCGCTCAATTATGATTTCGATCCCGGTAGAGCGGCGATTTTAGCCCTTATTCAACTCTTTTTCTGTATTGGTTTAGTCCTACTTAGCCAACGCATCAATAGCGCCTTTGCCATTGGCACAACACAAGCACGGCATTGGTTCGATCCAGCAGATAATCATTTTCGGCAGATTCGCGATACGCTAGTTATTCTCTTAGCGCTTTTACTACTCCTGCCACCGCTCATTGCCATTATTGCAGATGGATTGAATGGTCGTATCCTTGCCGTATTACAACAATCGGCGCTTTGGCAAGCGGCTTCCACATCGCTCATTATTGCCCTGTGTGCCGGGCTTCTCTCGGTGACACTCACGATGATGATTCTCTGGAGTAGTCGGGAGCTTCGACTTCGGGGAAATGGACGGTGGGGACAGACTTTAGAGCTCAGTGGCCTGTTAATTTTAGCGATGCCGGGTATTGTATTAGCAACAGGTTTCTTTATTCTCTTTAATGAGACGATCGGCATTCCCCAATCCCCTTATCCTGTAGTGATTGTGGCGAATGCGCTTTTAGCGATTCCTTATGCCCTGAAAACCCTCGATAATCCAATGCGCGATCTTGCGGAACGCTATAATCCTCTCTGCCAATCTCTCAATATTCAAGGCGTTCACCGATTATGGATCGTTGAACTGAAAGCCCTCAAAAAGCCCATTGCTCAAGCCCTTGCTTTTGCTTCAGTGATCTCCATTGGCGATTTTGGCGTAGTGGCGCTCTTTGGCAATGAGGATTTCCGCACATTACCCTACTATCTCTATCAGCAATTAGGGGCGTATCGTACCAATGATGGCGCGGTAACGGCAATGCTACTACTATGCCTCTGCTTTACTCTTTTTAGCTTACTCGAACAACTTTCAGGAAAAGATTATGATTCAGCTCAATAATGTTCTCTTTAATCCTAGCGTTAATGACAAGACGCAATCGATGCTGTTTCAATGTGCCATTGAACAAGGGGAGCGAGTAGCAATTATGGGGCCAAGTGGCGCGGGGAAAAGTACGTTATTGAGTTTAATCAGTGGTTTTCACGTTCCGCAACAAGGGGAGATAATCCTTGCCGGAAAAGATGTGACTAAGCTTCCGCCGGCAAAGCGTCCGGTATCGATGCTCTTTCAGGAGAATAATCTCTTTGCCCATTTGACCGTTTTGCAAAATATCGGTTTAGGATTACGCCCGACACTGCATCTCAAGCCAGATGAAATTGCAAAAGTCACACAAATTGCTGAACAAGTAGGATTACAAGATCTTCTTGATCGTTATCCTAATGCCCTCTCAGGAGGCCAACGACAACGTGCCGCGCTTGCCCGCTGTTTTATCCGCCGGCAACCAATTCTACTCCTCGATGAGCCTTTCTCCGCGCTTGATCCTGCGCTTCGGCACGAGATGTTACAGCTCCTCGATGAGATCTGCCACGCGCATAATATGACCTTAATTATGGTCTCGCACAATATCGAAGATGCCCACCAAATCGCGCCCCGAACGCTTGTGATCCACGACGGTACCATTGTGTATGATGGTAGCACCGAACAGCTCCTCAAAGGAGAAGATCCCGCGGCAAAGCTCCTCGGTATTGAAGCAAGTCATTCTCAATAGAAGCCGATTCCCGGCCGAAAGCGCCACAACTGCCGGCGCGGGATCAGTGAAAGAACAGAATCATTCGCTCCGGTAATGAGAGATGTTTCTTAGTAATTTCAAATCAAATCTGATTCCGGGCGGGAGAGAATGTTTGCAATTCCAGACAAATCCCGCGCCCGCGGATGAGCGATTCTCAATCGTTCAACAGTATAAGCAGACACAATATGTTTAAAAAAATGCAAAAAATCGACACATCAATAAAACGTGGTTAAATAATCGAGAAAAATCGACATGAGTTTTCGGCATTGAGAAACACCACAACTGCCGGCGCGGGATCGGTGAAAGAACAGAATCATTCCACCCGGCGATGGGATAAATTTTCTAAGTTATTCCGAACAATAATCCGCCTCAATAAACATTAATTGTATTAATCGATATAATATTGCTAATCTGATTTTGATTATCAACTCAAAGGAGAATAAATCATGAAGCAAATCTGCAAATTATCGGCTTTAGCGCTAGTAGTTACGCTCAATTTACAAGCCACACAAGCGGCAACTGTTGATCTTCGAGTATTGGAAACCACAGATATCCATAGTAATTTACTCGATTTTGATTACTATAAAGATCAGCCAACCGAGCAATTTGGCCTTGTACGCACGGCGACACTCATTAAGAATGCCGAAGAAGAAGCCCCCAATTCCGTCTTAGTCGATAATGGTGATTTGATTCAAGGCAGCCCACTTGCAGATTATATGGCAGCGAGAGGCATTCATGATGGAGAATCTCATCCAGCGCATACCTTGATGAATACCATGGGTTATACGGTGGGGAATTTCGGTAATCATGAGTTTAACTTTGGGCTTGATTATCTTGAGCAAGCCATTGCCGGCGCAGAATTTCCCTATGTCAATGCTAATGTGATGGATGCCACTACGGGCCTTAATTACTTCAACCCTTACATTATCGTCGATACGCCGGTCATCGATCGAGATGGTCATCCACAGAATATTAAAATTGGCTATATCGGCTTTGTTCCCCCTCAAATTATGATTTGGGATAAGCCCAATTTAGCCGGTAAAGTGACGGTGAATGACATTACCGAAACCGCTCAAAAATTTGTGCCGGAGATGAAAGCGGAAGGTGCAGATATTATTATCGCAATTCCCCATTCAGGATTCTCACAAGAGCCCTACAAAGCAATGGCAGAAAACTCCGTTTACTATCTGAGTGAAGTGCCCGGAATAGATGCAATCCTCTTTGGTCATTCCCATGGCGTTTTCCCCAGTGCCTCTTTTGCTGATATTCCCGGCGTTAATCTCGAAAAAGGCACTATTAATGGGATTCCTGCGGTGATGCCCGGGCAATGGGGGGATCACTTAGGCGTTGTTGATCTTGTCTTAAATGATGATGACGGCCATTGGAAAGTCATTGATGCGCAATCTGAAGCGCGCCCCATTTTTGATAAAGCAAATCGCCAAGCGCTTGTGGAACGAGATGAGGATTTAGCGGCTTTGATAAGCCAGCCCCATGCAGAAACCCGGGAATTTGTCGGCCAACAGATAGGGAAAGCATCCGATAATATGTATAGTTATCTCGCCCTAATTCAGAGTGATCCAACGGTTCAAATTGTCAATGATGCGCAGGCAGCTTATACTCGCCATTTTATTCAAGGTGATCCCGATTTAGAAGATATCCCGGTATTGTCCGCAGCAGCGCCTTTTAAAGCTGGCGGCCGGAAAAATGCCCCTCAAGATTTTGTCGAAGTTGAACAAGGGGATCTCACATTCCGTAATGCCGCAGATCTCTATCTCTATCCTAATACCCTTGCCGTTGTGAAACTAACCGGTGCTGATGTCATAGAATGGCTTGAGTGTTCCGCTGGAATGTTTAACCAAATTGATCCTGACAATCCTGAACCGCAATATCTACTCAATTGGGAAGGATTTAGAACCTATAATTTCGATACAATAAGCGGCGTTGATTATGAAATTGATGTGACGGAACCGGCAAAATATGATGTGGATTGCCAAGTGATTAATCCTGATGCCAATAGAGTTAAATCGGTGACTTATAATGGCAAGCCCATTGATCTTAATGCACCTTTCTTAGTAGCCACTAATAATTATCGGGCTTATGGGGGGAAATTTGCCGGCACAGGTGATGAGCATGTGGCCTTTGCTTCTCCTGATGAAAATCGTACTATTCTGGCAAACTATATTGCCAAAGAGACGAAAGAGAAAGGTGTTGTCACGAGTAAAGCAGTGAATAATTGGCAGTTCAGCCCCATCAAAAGTGATCAACCACTTGATATCCGCTTTGAAACATCCCCAAGTGAAAAGGCAGAAGCCTATATTCAAGAGAATGCACAATATCCTGTCAATCGTATGACCACCGATCCCATCGGTTTTGCGGTATATCAAATTAATTTAATGGGAAAATAGTCATTCACAGAGTAGAGAAATTAGAAAGATGCAAGAATCTGTGATTTATAGTGAGATCGGTTCAAAATAAGCTTATTAAAATGCGCTTGAACTTTGGAAGGCTCAAGCGCATTTCTCTCATAATAGGCAGTCTTTTTAACAATCAATATCGACCGGTTTAATCACTGATCTTGGCTGTTCTCGATGCTGTTTTGATACTCATCCCAAAGCTTTTTAATCCGCTCATAAAGGAAGGTTTCATCACCACTTTTACTAATAATGCCGATCAGCTCTGGTGGGCGCGGCTCTGAATAGAGCACAAGACGATCATTGGTCGTTGTGATAATCCCCGGAATAATCCTTGGCGAAAGCTGCTTTTGTAATTGTTCAAGCGTTTCAGGTCCACTGCTACCGGGTAATACAAGATCAACGACAATCAGATCTGGCACAATCCCTGTTGCTAAAAGGGTTACTGCTTCTTCATAGCTATGGCAGAGATAATAGATCTTCTCGGGGAATGTCTCCTCAATACGATGATTAAATTCTGTATCTGCACAGACACAGAGTACTTTGTCTAATCGTTGCATACGTTTATATCCCTCAAATTATCCATTACACATTCTATTGCGCAATCATCTATTAAAAATCAACTACTATAAATTAGCTACTTCAAGTTATTGAAAACAACGCTCAATCCCAATTTGGCTGGACGAATTTAACTGGACCAATTCAACTAGACCTAACTAATGTTGTCCAACCCGCCGATCGTAGGCCAGATAAGTGTCAGACCATAAGATCACTTCCTGCACTCGCGGTGTTACATGCTTCAGCGCTTCACTTCGCGTAAACCATGCCCAATCACTATGTTCAGGACGACCAATTTCGGGATTAATAGGCAAACGAATACCGCGCCGACGAGTTTCGGCCAAGTAATAACGCGCGACCTTTTTACCTCGGAAATAGGGTTCTGTCTCATAATAATCTTGCCCCCAAGGAAAAGTGAGATCTCGAATCGTCGTCTCTTCCCATACTTCCCGCAAGGCCGTCTCAAGTGGCTTCTCCCCCTCTTCAATCTGCCCTTTTGGAAAATCCCAAAAGTTAAAAGATTTTAGTAGAAGATAACGAAAAGCCCCTCGATCCCATCGAACAATTACCGCCCCACATGAGAGAATCTCTGGCGGATAACTATTCATAAATTACCCTTTTTGCTGACCTAATATATGGTACTGCGGGCTCAATTCATGAACGGCTTCCACCATCGCTTTCACATTTTCAGGATCTATACCTGGATGAATACCATGACCTAAGTTGAAGATATGCCCTTCATTTTCTCCAACGTGGCCAAATCCTGCGAGAACTTGTCCTACATGCTCACGCACCACTTTCGGTGTTGAGTAGAGAACGCCAGGATCCATATTCCCTTGAAGCACAACTTGCTGACCGACTTGCGCTTTAGCTTCGCTAATATCCGTCATCCAATCAAGTCCAAGCCCATTTGCCCCAATCACAGCTTGCTCTTTCAGCCACATACCGCCATTTTTAGTGAATACGATACTAGGAATAGGCGCACCATCATACTCTTTGATCAAACCATTGATAATCTTCTGCATATAACGAAGCGAGAATTCTTGATAATGCTGTTTAGAGAGAATTCCTCCCCAAGTATCAAAGATCTGCACCGCAGCCGCCCCACTTTGAATCTGTGCATTGAGATAATCGATTACCACATCCGCTAATTTATCAAGTAGTAGATGCATCGCTTCAGGATGTTCATACATAAAGCCACGCACTTTACCGAAATCTTTACTGCTACCGCCTTCGATCATATAGGTTGCAAGCGTCCAAGGGCTACCGGTAAAACCAATCAACGGTACTTCATTTTTAAGTGCTTTACGAATGGTTGACACGGCATTCATCACATAGCCAAGTTCATCATTCACATCGATCTTCGGCAATGCTTCGATATCCGCTACCGACTCAATAGGTTTAGCAAAAACCGGCCCTTTACCTGAAACGAAGCTAAGATCTAAGCCCATCGCATCAGGAATGGTCAAAATATCAGAGAAGAGAATCGCCGCATCAAAGCCAAATCGATCAATGGGCTGCAGTGTTACTTCACAAGCAAACTCGGCATTACGGCAGAGCGACATAAAATCCCCTGCTTTTGCCCGAACAGCACGATACTCAGGGAGATAACGGCCCGCTTGACGCATCATCCATACAGGCGTACGATCCACTGGCTCTTTGAGTAGCGCACGAATAAAACGATCATTTTTATAAGTCATTGTTCTATCCTAAGTCTTAAATTATATCGCCGAAATTATACCATAAGACGTACCGTTCCTCCCCTTAATATTATTTTAAATTGCTAGATAAAATCTTACGTTAGCGCTATAATACGGGGCTTGTCATTTTTAAGAGCCGATCCCGTTACTTCTTGATATGGGCAACCATTTTGAGAGTGATCTGGTGATGACTGTTAAAGAGGATAATTACGCGTAAGTTGAGGGTCACAAAATATTGTAATCCGTATTTTTGATACGTTTCATACATTTAAATCGGCCTTATACTTACATTTTTTATTTTACATTACTCACAGATTTTCAAACCTAAACGGGGGTGCTTGCGTAGATTTCAGCAATGGAACTTCGACAAGTTACGTTTACGGATGATCTGGAGGCTTAACCCTAAATTATAAAAGGAAAAATTATGTCACAAGTTTCTATGCGCGATATGCTCGAAGCGGGCGTTCACTTCGGCCATCAAACTCGTTTTTGGAATCCAAAAATGAAACCTTATATCTTTGGCTCACGTTCAAAGATTCATATCATTAACTTAGAAGAAACGCTTCCTATGTTTAATGATGCGATGAACTTTATCTCTAAAGTTGCATCACAAAATGGTCGTGTATTGTTCGTAGGTACAAAACGCGCAGCCTCTGACATTATCACAGAACAAGCTAAACGTGCAGGTATGCCTTACGTTAACCATCGCTGGTTAGGTGGTATGCTTACTAACTTCAAAACTGTTCGTAACTCAATTCGTCGTCTTCGTGAAATCGAAGAGATGAAAGCTGATGGTTCTCTTGAGCGTTTAACTAAAAAAGAAGGTATTCTTTTAGAGCGTGAACTCAACAAACTTGAGAAAAGCCTCGGCGGTATCAAAGAGATGCCAAACATTCCTGATGCAATTTTCATCATCGATGTAGGCTACGAAAGCAATGCAGTTGCAGAAGCTAGAAAAATGGGTATTCCTGTGATTGGCGTTGTAGATACTAACAGCTCACCAGACAATATCGATTACGTTATTCCTGGTAACGATGATGCGATCCGTGCAATTCAACTCTATGCAACAGCAGCCGCTGATGCAATCATTGAAGGTCGTGGTTCAAATGCACAATTGGTTTCTCAAGATCTTCAAGAGAAAGATCAATTTGTAGAAGTCGTAGAAGAAGTTGTTGAAGTAGAAGCAGCAGAATAATGCATTATTGAGTGTCATCGAGATCTTGCTTGCAAGTACTTTATGGCACTCAATCTTCTTCCTCTTTTCTAATTAACTTTTCATTGATAAAGGTATTTTATAATGGCAATTACAGCAGCTATGGTAAAAGAACTCCGTGAGCGTACGGGTTCTGGAATGATGGAATGCAAAAAAGCATTAACAGAGACAAATGGTGATATCGAAGCAGCAATCGAATTGATGCGTAAAAACGGCCAAGCAAAAGCTGATAAAAAAGCAGATCGTGCAGCGGCTGAAGGGACTCTTTTAGTACGTAACGACGATAAATTCGGCGTGATCGTAGAAGTCAACTGTGAAACTGACTTCGTCACTAAAAACGAAGACTTTATCGCATTCTCTAATAAAGTTGCAGATATCGCTTTCGAAAAACGTGCAACTTGCATCGATGACTTAGCAGATATCACTGTTGACGGTATCTCTCTTGATGAAGCGCGTAAAAACCTCATCGCGAAAATCGGTGAAAACATCACTGTTCGTCGCGTCGCAGGTATCGAAGCAAAAGGCACAATCGGTGCATATCTTCACGGTATCCGTATTGCAGCAATCGTTGACGTTGAAGGTGGAAACGCTGAACTTCCACGCGACATCGCAATGCACATCGCAGCAGCTAAACCTATTTGTGTAGACGCATCTGGCGTTCCTAGCGATATCTTGGATAAAGAGCGTGAAATTTTCACAGCACAAGCGGCTGAATCAGGACGCCCTGCAGATATCCAAGAGAAAATGATCGAAGGCCGTATCCGTAAATATCTTGAAGAAGTGACACTTGTAGGTCAAGCGTTCGTTAAAGATCCTGACACAACTGTTGAAAAACTTCTTAAATCTGAATCAGCAAAAGTGAACAGCTTTGTTCGTTTAGAGCTTGGTGAAGGTGTTGAAATTGTTGAATCTGACTTCGCTGCAGAAGTGATGGAACAATTAAAATAAGATTTATAAAAATAAGATTCATATACTGATCGATTCGATGAGTCACTAAACAGAATCAAAGAAAAAGAGTGAGGATTGATTCCCCACTCTTTTTTTGTGCCTACTTCTTATAGTAGTATCGGTTCAAAATAAGCTTATTTAAATGCCGGCGCATCAGCTGATCGAGGCGAGAAAACTGTTCTATCCCGCATCTTGCAAGTATTATTGAGTACGATTTGATGTACTTTTAAATCCCACACTAGCTACTTAAAACTATTTTTTCTTAAACCAAATTTACTATAAATGACATTATTAAATTCAAAAATGACTTTAACTAATTGACTTTAACTAATTGACTTTAACTAATTGACTACATCGATAACTCATTAAATAAAAATAATAAACACAATACAATATCCACTTAAAATATCGATATCTATTTTTTATTATTTTATTGCTTATTATAGATTATAATAATGACCGTTATTTCAAACTTGTTACTGCCTCACTACTGAAGGATTTTATTTTGAAATTTAAGTTTATCGACCAATTAATTAAAAGCGATAAAACACCGCTCCATATCTTACTACTATCGGCGATCATTGGGGCTTGCGCAGGCCTGCTCGGTGTCGCTTTTCAATTTAGTGTGGATTTTATCTCTACCATTCGCGTCAGTAAAGTTGAGCAATATCTCTCTGACCCGCTTCATATTGCCATCGCAATCTTTATTGTCTCGATGATCTTGAGCATGATCTCTTACTATATTGTGAAACGCTTTGCACCAGAAGCGGGTGGTTCGGGGATTCCGGAAGTAGAGGGAGCACTTGAAGATCTCCGCCCTGTTCGCTGGTGGAGAGTATTGCCGGTAAAATTCTTAGGGGGATTAGGTACGCTCGGCTCCGGAATGGTACTCGGCCGCGAAGGGCCCACCGTACAGATGGGAGCCAATATTGCGGGAATGTTTGCCGATATCTTTCGTCTTAAGCAAGGAGAAAATCGCCATATTCTATTAGCATCCGGCGCAGCTGCAGGTCTTTCTGCCGCCTTTAATGCCCCACTGGCAGGTATTATCTTTGTTATTGAAGAGATGCGAAGTGAGTTTAAATACGGTTTAATCTCTTTTAAATCGGTACTGATTGGCTCTGTTATGGCCACGATTGTTTTCCGCGTTATCTATGGTAGTAGCACGCTCCTTAATATTGGTACCTTTGATCACGTCGATCTATCTGCACTTTGGCTCTTCTTACTCTTAGGGTTTTTAATGGGACTTGTTGGCCTCTCCTTTAACCGCTCGTTACTCTTCTTACAAGATCGCTTCGAAGCGTTTTATAGAGGGAAAATGCTTCGCTTTGTGATTACAGGTGGCATTATTGGAGGTTCTTGTGGTGTCATTGCGCTCTATCTGCCGGATCTCGTAGGGGAAGGCTTTAATGTAATCCACGCTTGGCGCAATGGCTCCTTTACGCTACAGATGTTACTCATCATCTTTCTACTGCGCTTTTTAACCTCTATTATCTGCTTTAGCTCCGGCGCTACCGGCGGTATTTTCTCACCATTATTAGCCCTCGGAACACTTTTTGGGGCACTTTTTGGGGATTATGCCATTCATTTCTTCCCGCAATATGAGCTACATACAGGCATCTTTGCTATTGCCGGTATGGGCGCGCTCTTTGCGGCAACGGTACGTGCGCCTTTAACAGGAGCGATCTTAGTACTAGAACTCACCAGCAGTTTCACCCTTATTTTACCGATGCTCATTACCTGCTTAGGGGCAACGATTGCAGCGCAACTCTTTGGTGGTCATCCGCTCTATACGGTACTACTTGAGAAAACACTTCTCAAGAACCATCAACCAATTCGCAATCCTCTTGATACGCCCAATTGCGAACCTAGATCGACAGCTTCGACTGAAACAAAATCATAATCAGGAAGCATAATGAGGTAATTGTCATTAGTAATAAGACAAATGAGAGCCGTTACAAGACGGCTCTTTTTTATATCCGCTTATACAAAACTATTCGCAGATATGAGATTCTTCTTGAGATGCAACTACCCTCTCCGGAATCAGGTTTAATTTGAAACAAATAAGATAATTAATCTCATCGCCGGGGCGAATGACCTTGCTCTTGCAACAATTGTGCGCCGGCAGATTAGGTATCTTCAATACCGAGAGATTAGAAATCACTCACTTGCGAGCGCAGGATCCCTCTGGAATTGCAAGCATTCCCTCCCGCCGCAAATTACCCCCTATTTAGAATCACTCAGAAGAGTTTCCTCATCGCCGGGGCGAATGACCTTGCGCTTGCAACAATTACGTGCCGGCAAATTAGGCATTTCTAATACCGAGAGATTAGAAATCACTCACTTGCGGGCGCAGGATCTCTCTGGAATTGCAAATATTCCCTCCCGCCGCGAATTAGCCCCTATTTAGAATCACTCAGAAGATTAATCTCATCGCCGGAGCGAATGACCTTACTCTTGCAACAATTGCGTGCCGGCAGATTAGGCCTCTCTAATACCGAAAGATTAGAAATCACTCACTTGCGGGCGCAGGATCTCTCTGGAATTGCAAATATTCCCTCCCGCCACGAATTACCCCCTATTTAGAATCACTCAGAAGAGTTTCCTCATCGCCGGGCGAATGACCCCGCGCTTGCAACAATTGTGCGCCGGCAGATTAGGCATCTAATACCGAGAGATTCAAAAAATCGAGATAAGAAAAAACCTCTTACATTTCTGTAAGAGGTTTGTCTATTTGGTGGGTGCTGAGGGGTTCGAACCCCCGACCCTCGCCTTGTAAGGGCGATGCTCTACCAACTGAGCTAAGCACCCAATAGAAGAGAAATTATATTCAATTCTGTTGGCGTTGTCAAGATTTTTTAGCTATCTAATTTAAACGCTGATTTGTAAATTTTGTTACTAACCGGTTTAAATGTTTGCTGTCTCAACCAACGAAGACAAGTATACGCTATTTTTTATAAGAGTCAAAACTTTTTATGCCTAATTTTTTACCGTTTTTTGAACTTTTTTGGAATAAATTTATCGGCTCTTTCTAACTTATTATTTTACAAAAATAAGCCTTTGATTTAATCATTTCACTTTCTTGAAAAAAACATCTCTCATTTCTCTTTAATAATGAGAAATTTATGGATTAGATTCCCATTTATACCTTCTATTTGCCTTTTATAGACAAAAGAAAAGCAGATATTGCCTCTGTAAAATTCTCACAGTCACAATATCTGCTTACTTTATTGTCATCACTTCTTAACTTTTCTTAAATGGAAAAAATGATTTTATCCCACAATATAATGGTAGAGTGTTTGTACACCTAAAACAGTCATAATCACAACCACAATCGCCCCAAATACTGTCTGCCAAATAGGATGTTTGTAATCGCCAACAACATCTTTACGGTATGCCGCAAATAGAATAGGCCCTAATGTTAACGGCAGAATCAAACCATTGAGCGCTCCTACAAAAATCAATATCTCAACAGGACGACCAATACTGACAAAGACCACTGTCGAAATAAAGATAAAGGCGATGATAAATTGATTCTGATTCTTCGCCACTTTATCGCTAAAGACTCGCAAAAAGGTGACTGAAGTATAAGCGGCACCAATCACAGAGGTTACCGCTGCAGCCCACATAATTACCCCAAAGAAGAGATAACCTACTCGTCCTGCAGCGTGTTCAAAGACTGAAGCCATCGGATTATCTGCAGCGAGTTGTACGCCTTGACTAATCACGCCTAATACCGCTAAGAAAAGAATAATGCGCATTACGGCTGTGACACCGATCCCCATCAATGAGCCTTGGGAAACTTCTTTCACTACATTCTTGCCATGTACCCCGGCATCTAAGAGACGATGTGCGCCGGCAAAAGTGATATAACCACCAACAGTACCTCCCACAAGCGTTACGGTTGCTAATACTAAAGCAGATAATGGTGCATCGGGTACAAAGGTACGGTAAGCAGCTTCAGCAACCGGTGGGGATGATTTAAACACAATATAGAGCGTTAAGAAAATCATCACGATACCAGCCAATTGGATAAATTTATCCATAATGCGCCCCGCTTCCTTAAAGAGAAAGATCGCAATCGCTATCGCGGCACTAATCATTGCCCCCACTTCTACCGATACACCGGTGAAGACATTTAGTCCTAACCCAGCGCCCGCAACATTCCCAATATTGAAAGCAAGTCCACCCATTACGACTAGCACAGAGACAAAATAGCCTAATCCGGGAATTACTTTATTGGCAATATCTTGCCCGCGCATATTCGACACAGTAATAATTCGCCAAATATTGAGCTGTGCCCCTAAATCCAAAATAATGGAGAAGAGAATCACAAAAGCAAAACTAGCCCCTAGCTGCATTGTAAATGTGGTTGTTTGTGTTAAAAATCCAGGTCCAATGGCGGATAATCCCATAAGGAAGACCGCACCAATAATTGCACTACGCCTTGCCTTGGCATTTTCATTGATATCGTAAGGTTTGTTAGAAGATGCTTTGCCCATAAATGACTCCTTTGATTGTTTCTGAATATTCTCTTCACTGTAGTAGTTTTTGAGATATAGCAGAGATAATGATAAATAGAATCACACTTAGTGATTATTCCGATGATTTCAGTGAGCTTATATCGACTCTATTCGTTGTTATTATGCTGAACTCATCGCACAGTTTAGGCTATCGAAACACGCGCCTCGGTAGCCTGATAAAATTGATACTCAATATAGGGATAATAGCCACAATGAACATTCAACAATGAATACTCAAATAGCCCCCAATAGAGCTCTTAAGTAGCACTCTTAAATAGAACATTTAAATGACATTTCCCATTTAATATGCACTAATAAGAATCTGTCGTTCTTTAAAGGTTTGACGAATCTCTTCAACAAACTGTAATGCCGAAGCCCCATCACCGTGTACACAGATAGTATCTGCCTCTAAAGGGATGATTTCTCCTGTGACCGCCGTCACAGAATTCGACTCTACCATCTGTAATACTTGTGCAATCGATACTTTATGATCGGTAATCAGAGCATTTGCATCGGTACGAGGAGTCAGTGTCCCATCTGTTTGATAGGTTCGATCTGCAAAGACCTCATTCATGACGGCTAAACCCACTTCTCTTCCCGCTCGGATCAGCGCACTTCCCGATAAACCATAAAGAATCGCTTCCCCTTGAGAGACATCCACAATGGCATGGGCGATCGCTAAGGCTAGGGACTCATTCGTCGCTGCCATATTATAGAGCGCGCCATGTGGCTTGACATGATGCAGCTTTCCGCCTAAAGCTTGGATAAATCCTTGTAATGCACCCACTTGATAGACCACCATGTTATAGGCTTCTTTGGGGGTAATAGCCATATTCCGTCGACCAAATCCTTGAAGATCAGGTAGCCCCGGATGCGCACCGATCGCTACCTCATAATCGAGCGCTAATTCCACCGTTTGTCGCATCGTATCAAAATCGCCAGCATGAAAACCACACGCGATATTCGCCGAGCTAATTAAGGGCAAAATCGCTTCATCATTCCCCATTTTCCAAGCACCAAAGCTTTCCCCTAAATCACAATTGAGATCGGCTTTCTTACATTCATTCTCAGTAGCACTCTTATTGTCATGAACCATCTTACTCTCCTAAAAATGTGCTTAAAGACAAGGTTGTGGTAGACGCAAAATATATTCCACATTTCGTAAATATTGTTGTTGAATCTCTAGTTTTTCTCGAGCTTCCGCTTCATCAATTAAGACAAATTGCACTTTCTTACGGGCGGGTAAATAAGCTAACTTCCACAATTCCGCTTGAGGGATAACGGCAATTCTCGGGTAACCGCCAGTACTTTGACATTCTGCTGCCAGTACAAGAGGCTGCCCGCTAGGTGGCACTTGAATAACGCCTTCAAACACACCTTGAGAACGCATCTCTTCTGGGCGATCCCGTACTAATGCCTCACCCTCTAAGCGAACCCCCATACGGTTACTATTACTACCAATTTCCCATTCTTGCGCAAAAAAACGTTGCTGAGATTGTGCATCAAATTGCTCAAACTCTGGTCCTTTGAGAACCGATACAGTACTACTAATATAGGTGCGACTAAATGCACGCACGCCAACAGCATGATTAATAGCATAAGTAGAATCTTTGAAATTGAGGCGATCCCCTTTCGCTAAAGGTGCACCATTCCCTTTATGACCACCGAGACGATTTTTAATATCCGCACTACAAGAGCCCATCACAGGTGTAACATCAAAGCCCCCTTCAACAGCAAGATAACTATACATTCCTGAGTTATGTGCTGGTTTTAATTCAACTATTTGTCCTCGCCGAATATAAGTTCGCCAACCATGCCAACCTTGGCTCTGTCCATCTATCACAATAGTACAATTAGAGCCTGTAACTGCTATCCAGGTTGCACGATGAAACCGAAATTTTACTGGCGTAACGATACTCACTTCTAATGCCGGTGTATTACCTGGGTTCCCCACTAAACGATTGGCAAGATGTAAGGATACACCATCAATCGCACCTGCTTTTCCTACGCCCATCTGTGCATAAGAGAATCGACCATAATCTTGGATACTGCTTAAAATTCCGGGATTCAATACTTCCATCATAATAGAATCTCCTTGGCAACAAATCGTAGCTGATCGCCGGGTGAAAAGAGTGAGGGATGTTCTTGTGAAAGATCAAAAAAAGATAATTCAGTATTCCCTAAAATCTGCCAACCACCGGGGGATTCGCCGGGATAGACACCTGTTTGAGAACCACCAATACCCACACTACCCGCCGGAATCACCACACGCGGAACGGCTCGGCGATCCGTATGAATCTTTGGATCTAAGCCACCTAAATAGACAAATCCCGGCATAAAGCCCACAAAATAGACGGTATAAGTCGGGGCAGTATGCAGAGCGACCACCTCTTCCGGTGTCATCTGATGAATTTGCGCAACTTCTAGTAAATCAGGGCCTTTCTCACCGCCATAAGTGACAGGAACTTCGATTAATTTACCTTGAAACTGTGTAGAAAGATCTAACTGCCCTGCCTCCTGCCATAATGCATTTAATTCTGCCATGCAGGCTGTTTTATCAATATATAAATAAGGATTTAGAAAAATCGTTAAATTGTTCATTCCCGGAACAATATCGATAATATTCGGATCATTGCGCTGTTGCAACGTTTGGCCAATCCACCATATTTTTTGTTGATTTTCTAAACTCATAGCGCCTGTCACCGAGAGGGTTATCCCCCGATCACCGACACAATATATTGCTATGGACACGTGACTCCTCCTGTTTCCATGATTTCATAAAACAGCTCTAGTTTATTCATTGATGGCTTATGACTAGAGTACAGATCTATTTGATTATGATGCTATTGCTTGATCTATAGGATATCAGTCGATGATCACAAACTATCGAGAATCAACCTATTACGTTAATTATCGTGACGGACAGTGAATGCGTAGATTCCTACATTAGGTCACATCTATTCTGATTGTTATTTTTATTAAACAGATGATCTCAATATAAATTCAAGCATATTAATTCTTTATAGACTACCTACATATATATAGCACTTATTTTTATCAAATTGACACCCTTTTTTGAATTTTTTTATCAAATTGCTTTGTTTAGCATGATTTATCATTTATTCGAAAATCTTCTTGTGCTTTTTTTATACATTTTCCTCATTCCAAATAGGAGAGGACAAATCGCTCTATCATGTTAGTACAGAGACACATCTCTCATATATCTTTACTTTTTCATGAAAAATAATAGGTTAATCACCTTAACAAGCCATACTTTTATGAAATTATGTTTGACAATAGCTTTTAAATAGGAATAATTACTATTTACATATAGCAATTATTCTTCTCGGCATAAGACACAGATATTGCTTTTGTAAAATAAAAGGTTACCAGTAGTATTTTATCTCTCTTATCAAAACTAATGGCACCTATATTTTTAACCCTTTTTTACCAATCACTGAGTTGTGTTCTATCTCACCCATAGGAATTTTTCAATGTTACAATCCGATCCCGCAAAGCGTTCTTTCTCTCGGCTTAATCAAGCTTTATTCTCCTTTCTTTTCCTCTCTACGCTCCCTTTTGCAACAGCACAGACAACTCCTGAATCTGTCTCTTTAGCAGAAGAGGATCTCCTTAATGTGCCAACCATCGATCTCTCAAAAGTTGTTGTGACCGCAGGTGGTTTTGCACAAGCCGTCAAAGATGCACCGGCCTCCATCTCTGTTGTTACACAAGAAGAGATTGCACAAGCCCCTTTCCGTGATGTCACTGATGCCATTGCCGATATTCCCGGCGTTGTCATTACCGGCGGTGGTGCCAATGCCGATATCAGTATTCGCGGTATGGGCTCGCAATATACCTTGATGATGGTCGATGGCAAACGACAAAACTCTCGTGCCACGCGCCCCAATAGTGATGGTGCGGGTATTGAGCAAGGTTGGATTCCACCGTTAGGCGCCATTGAACGTATTGAGGTGATTCGTGGACCGATGTCTTCCCGCTATGGCTCTGATGCGATGGGCGGTGTCATCAATATCATTACCAAAAAAGTGAGTGATCGTTGGATGGGCAATATCCGTACAGATGCGACCATTCAAAATGATTCCGATGCCGGCCATAGTCTCAATACGGAGCTTTACCTTAGCGGCCCCCTTATTCAAGAAAAATTAGGGTTACAAGTCTATGGGAAATATTCTCACCGTAAAGAAGACGAGAAACTCGCAGGTCAACCTAAACGACAAATTCAAAACTTTGGAGGGAAATTAACCTTTGTACCGATGGCAGGACAAACGTTTGAATTAGAGTACGGAAACGGTTCTCAAAAACGGAATAAAACCGAAGGCAAATCGGCAGATGCCACGAGCGAAGATAAGTATAAACGTACTAATTACTCTGCTCGTTATCTAGGGGAATTTGATCATGGCATTATGGCGGAATTGTTCTATGCTTACGAAAAAAATGACAATACTTCTCGCCAAATGATCGTAAAAAATACCGAAGTGAGCGGTAATGTGATCATTCCGATTGCTAATCATACAGTCACGCTCGGCGGGCAATTCATTGATGAAAAACTCTCTGACAATAATAACCGTCTTGATAGTGATATCAGACAAATTACCCGTAAAAGCCATGCAATTTTCTTAGAAGATGAATGGTGGTTATTCGATAATTTTGCGATCACAGCCGGCCTTCGTTACGATCATGATGAAAACTACGGAAGCCACTACTCTCCAAGATTGTATGGGGTTTGGAATATTAATGATGCTTTCACCTTAAAAGGCGGTGTTTCTACCGGTTATAAAACGCCGGCTATTCGTCAAGCGGTTGCCGATTGGGGCGCACAAACAGGTGGTGGCCGTAGTAATGGGTTGATTCTTGGAAATCCAGATCTCAAACCTGAAAAATCTACCAACTATGAAATCGGTTTAAGTTATACCCCGCACGATCAATTCAACTTTGATATCACAGGATTCTATACAAAATTTAAGGATAAACTCCAAAATATCGAGCTCTGCCGGAGTACAGGTAAGAGTGATGATTGTGTCGCCCCTAATGGTTCAAAATTCTTCTTTATTCAAACAAATGAGAATATCGATACGGCAGATCTGAAAGGAATTGAGCTTGCAGTTCAATGGCAACCGATAGATCCTGTGACTCTCAAAGGTAGCTATACTTGGACTAAGACAAAACAAACCAGTGGTCAATATCAAGGTGCTCCTTTAAACCGTATTCCTGAACATCTCTTTAATATCCATGCAGATTGGCAGATCAATCCACAGGCGAATGTGTGGGCAAAAGTGAGTTTCCGCGGTAAAGAGACTTCACTTTCAAGACAAGGTGCTCGTGGTACTGAGTATGATAGCTATACATTGATGGATATTGGGGGCTCTTATCAATTGAGTCGTGATGTGAGTTTCTATGCGGGTATTTATAATATTGCCAATAAACACATTACCGATGAAAATTATGGCCGTGACTTAGATGGTCGTCGCTATTGGATGGGAGTTGATATTAGTTTCTAAGTTACCTTTAGATCAGTAAGTTATTCGGTAATAAATATCAATATTAACTGGGATTAAATATGAATTAAATAGGAATTAAATGCAGCTTAATGGCCGATATCTATCGTTTATTACCGGATATTCCTAATGATTAACTGAAAGCTGTAAAGGTGGATTTTTAACCTTTACAGCTTTTTTGCTATAAATTGATACAAATTTGTAGTACAAATGATCTCTTCAATAAAATAGATAGCCGATGCTTGATTCATGCATTTTTAAAATGCGTTAGGCATTATTAGAATATTCGCTAGGGAATAATAACAATATTGTGAACCCTATTCCGGCTACTATTCGTCACTTTTAGAGGTTTATTGTTATGGTTTTTCAATTTGATGTGCTAAGCACACTTCTTCTCACAATTCTCTGCCTACTCGGCGGTAGTGAACTCAAAAAACGCATTAAATGGTTACAAAAATTTTGTATCCCGGCACCTGTTATTGGTGGATTCTTAATCAGTCTAATAATCTGGTTACTTCGAAGTTTAGAGCTCGCCTCTTTTCAATTCGATACGAGTATTCAGAGCTACCTGATGGTGGCATTCTTTACCACAGTCGGCTTAGGGGGCAGCTTTAAAATCCTTCGTTCTGGTGGAAAATTACTCTTAATCTATCTTTGTATCTGCTGGTTTATCGCCTTTTTCCAAAATACCTTTGGAGTTGGGATTGCTATGGCGCTCGATACTAATCCGATACTGGGTGTGATGGCTGGAGCCGTTTCTCTGACCGGTGGTCACGGGGGGGCAGCGGCCTTTGGTGGAATGGCTGAAGAATTAGGTCATAGCTCTGCAACGATTGCAGCCCTAGCGGCCGCAACTTTCGGACTTATTGCCGGTAGTCTACTCGGCGGCCCTGTGGCGAGCTACCTTATCCGTAAACATCATGTCAAAATTGAAGCAGATAGTGATGTCACCTTTACTAAAGAGATTCATGAGAATCCGCTCATCTCCACTACAGTGGATACCTTTGCTTTCTTAAAAATGTTAGCACTGATTCTCTTCATTATGGTCATTGGTCGGATGGCTTCTACCCTTTTCACCGAAGCAACAGGCTTCTCATTACCGAGCTATGTCGGCGCAATGTTAGTTGCGGTGGTCGTCCGTAATCTCAATGATCGTCTCGAATGGATTCCCATTCATGAGAAGAGTATTGATCTGATCTCCGGGGCTTCTTTAGGCTTATTCCTTACAATGGCGATGATGTCGCTTAAAATCTGGGAGCTGAGTGAAGTGGCTTTACCGCTCTTTATTATTTTAGTATTGCAAGTTCTCGCATTATTACTGATGACGATCTTTATCGTCTTTCCTCTACTTGGAAAAAACTACGATGCTGCGGTCATGTGTTCTGGTTTAATGGGACATGGGCTCGGTGCAACACCGAATGCGATGGCCAATATGACCTCTGTATGTGAACGCTATAAAGTAATCTCCACCAAAGCCCTGATGATCGTACCATTAAGTGGTGCCGTCCTGATTGATATCGTCGCAATTCCCTATCATACTTGGCTGATTAACTTTTTCTCATAAAAAAGATATCAGGTTCAGAAAACATATTTCAGATCTCATCACAATAAAGTACTGATCTGTCATCACTAATGAATAAAAATCCCTGAAATAGTCGAAAGTCACTTGATCGAACTATCTCAGGGATTTTTTATGATGAGTGTAAGATTTTCACCTTACTCCACCTTACTTATTATAGTAATATCGGTTTAAGAAAAATGGTTTTTAAACAGCTATTTCGGAATTTTAAAAAGCATAAGACCGTACTAAACAACACTTGCAAGATGCCGGATAGAACGGCTTCCTTACCTCGATCAGCCGATGCGCCGGCATTTCAATAATGCTTATTTTGAACCAAATTTACTATAAGTATCCATATTGCGAATATTCCTCTATAAACCTAGGCAATAGAAGCTAAATCTTGCAGGGATACCACTGCTAATTGTGGTGCAAAATGGAGACTTTCACAGATCGCTTTTGCACCAGCCATCGTTGTGTAATAAGGTACACGATGACTTAATGCAGCTCGGCGAATCGCATAACTTGATGCTCTACCGGCGAGATCCCGCGCCTCAGTATTAATCACCATCGCCACTTTTCCTGCTTTGATCGCCTCTTTGAGCGTTAATTGTGCTTCATCTACAGTAACCACAGTAATCGCAAAGCCACTACTTTGTAACGCTTTTGCCGTTCCTGGCGTTGCCCAAAGTGTATAACCTGCCTCTATCAAATAAGGGGCAATAGCAGGTAATAGATCTTTATCCCGATCTTCTACCGAGAGGAAGACAATACCTTCCGGGCGAACCTTTTCTCCGGCACCCAGTTGTGCTTTAAGGTAGGCTTCTGCCATCGTCTGACCAATTCCCATCACTTCACCTGTGGAACGCATCTCGGGCCCTAAAATTACATCAATACCACTAAACTTATTGAAAGGAAATACCGCCTCTTTCACTGCATAGCCCCCTTTTGCTTGAGCCATTTCGGCAGCTTGTAATGGATCAACCCCCGTTAAATTTTGTGCTTGAAGGGGAATGCCGGCCATCACCCTCGCTGCAATTTTCGCCAATGGCTGTTTCATGGCTTTACTGACGAAAGGTACAGTTCTAGATGCCCTTGGATTGACTTCTAAAAGATAGACGATATTATCTTGTACCGCATACTGTACATTCATCAAGCCACGAACAGATAGCGCTTTCGCCAAGGCTTCAGTTTGAGCAATAATCTCCGCCTGAACATCTTTTGAAAGAGAGTGAGGCGGTAAGACTGAGGCTGAATCTCCTGAATGAACACCTGCTTGCTCAATATGCTCCATTAAACCACCGACTAGCAATGTCTCCCCATCAAAAATAGCATCTACATCTACCTCTATGGCATGATCTAAGAAATGATCTAACAAAATCGGGCTATTCGGTGTCACCGTCACTGCTTCTTGCATATAACGCTGCAAAGCCTCATCTGAATAGACAATCTGCATCGCCCGCCCCCCTAAAACATAAGAGGGTCTAACGACTAAGGGATATCCTACTTTCGAGGCAAGCTGCAATGCCTCCGCTTCACTATAGGCAATTTGGTTTTCAGGTTGAGTAAGCGCCAATTCATTCACAATCGATTGAAAACGCGCCCGATCTTCTGCAAGATCAATGCTATCTGCCGATGTACCGATAATCGGTACACCATTCTCTTCCAGTGCCTTGGCTAATTTAAGCGGTGTTTGTCCGCCATAATGCACAATCACCCCTTCTGGCTGTTCAATACGGATAATCTCTAATAGATCTTCTAAGGTCAAAGGCTCGAAATAGAGACGATCTGAAATATCAAAATCTGTGGAAACTGTTTCGGGATTACAATTAACCATAATCGTTTCAAAGCCTGATTCCCGTAAGGCCAATGAGGCGTGAACGCAGCAGTAATCAAATTCAATCCCTTGCCCGATCCTATTCGGTCCGCCGCCTAGAATCATCACTTTTCGGCGATCACTGACCCGCGCTTCACAATAATCTTCATAGGTAGAATAGAGATATGCGATATCTGTCGGAAATGCGCCGGCACAGCTATCTACACGTTTATATACAGGATGAAGGTCTAAGCTCTCCCGCAGCGCACGAATATGTTTCTCTTTAATTTGTAGGCAATCGGCAATTTTCTGATCAGAAAAACCTTTCCGTTTTAAAGTCCGTAGACGATTATACGTTAAATCAGATAATTCCGAATCTTGAAGAGCTTTCTCTTCTGCCACTAAATCGGCAAGCTGCGCAATAAACCAAGGATCAATCCAAGAATATTGATTAATCTCGGCGATACTCATTCCAATACGAAGCGCATCCGCTACATAGAGGATCCGCTCAGGGCCTGCCTCTTTTAATTCCCGAATAATTACGGCGCGATCCTGACTGCGAGACGCTAAGCCTGAAAGCCCCGTTTCTAAACCTCTGAGAGCCTTCTGTAGTGATTCTTGAAATGTTCGTCCCATCGCCATCACTTCTCCCACGGATTTCATCTGCGTAGTTAAGCGATCATTTGTATTCGTAAATTTTTCAAAGGCAAAACGGGGGACTTTCGTTACCACATAATCAATCGCGGGTTCTACAGTTGCCGGTAGATCTGAACCGATCATATCATTATCAAGTTCTGCAAGCGTATAACCTACGGCTAATTTAGCAGTGATCTTCGCAATCGGATAACCGGTTGCTTTTGAGGCAAGAGCAGAAGAGCGAGATACTCGGGGATTCATCTCGATGACCACTAATTCCCCATTTGCAGGATTCATCGCAAATTGTACATTTGAACCGCCGGTATCAACACCAATTTCCCGAATAATCGCAAACGTCGCATCGCGCACTAATTGATACTCTTCATCTGTGAGCGTTTGCGCCGGGGCAATCGTAATTGAATCCCCGGTATGAACACCCATCGGATCAAAGTTTTCAATAGAGCAGACAATCATCACATGATCCGATTTATCCCGAATAACCTCCATCTCAATCTCTTTCCAACCTAATACCGATTGTTCAATGAGTAATTCATGAGTCGGCGATGCTTCAAATCCTCGTTCACAGATCTCAATAAATTCAGCTTCATCATGGGCAATGCCGCCCCCTGTTCCCCCCATCGTAAAAGAGGGCCGAATAAGTGTTGGATAACCTACGACAGTTTGCGCTTCAAAAGCCTCCGCCATCGAATGAACAACAAAGGCTTTAGGACACTGTAAACCAATATTCTCCATCGCAATTTTAAACTTACCACGATCTTCCGCCTTATCAATTGCGGTAATGGTTGCGCCGATAATTTCAACATTATATTGTTCAAGAATCCCATTACGGCTCAAATCAAGGGCACAATTGAGAGCTGTTTGCCCACCCATCGTTGGTAAAATAGCATCCGGGCGCTCTTTCTCGATAATTTTAGCCACTGTCTGCCAAGTAATAGGCTCGATATAAGTGGCATCTGCCATCTCAGGATCAGTCATAATTGTTGCCGGATTTGAATTCACGAGAATAACTCGGAATCCCTCACTTTTGAGAGCTTTACAGGCTTGCGCTCCGGAATAATCAAACTCACAAGCTTGACCAATGACAATCGGGCCGGCACCGATAATTAAAATAGATTGTAAATCTTGACGTTTTGGCATGATGTCCTCCTATCCTTGGGGATTTTGTAATGAAATAGTGGTTGAATTTTGAGTAACTGAATTTTGAGTAGATCTGTTTTGGCTGGATGATAAAAGGGTTGTCATTCTATTTTCGGGATATTCAACGCCAAAATAGTGCTTAAACTTTGCCTCTAACTGCAAGGCACTCAATTTACCTGTGATAATCACACCAGAAATCGTGCCAAAATTACTCTCAGCTTCACGCACAAGCGTGCTCAAATGACGAGTATCCACTTCACTGATCGCAATAATATGATGTCGTCGCAAATACTCCTTCAGGGGCCATTGACTCTGAAAATGGCTCTCCATCACAGGGTAATCCCGTAAGATTACACCCGAAACAACCGGTTTTCGGTCTTCACTTATCCCGGTATTACCGATATGGGGATAGGTAAATGCGATGATCTGTTGCTCATAAGCTGAATCTGTTAAGACGTTTTCATACCCTGTAGCACCACGATAAAGTGTGATATTGGCCATCACTTCACCCTCTGCGCCTACGCTTACACCTGTAAAAACAGTCCCATCAGCTAATAGCAATGTTGCGATCTCTTTCATCAGTTTTCTCTCTCCTTAATTATTTCATTATTGTTATGATGATTTTCACCCACTTTTTTGGGGCAAAAAAAAACACGTCCCCCTCAAAGATGAGGGTTTTACGTGCTTTTGTGACATCAATGCTTCATGTCATAGAAGCATTTCATCATAACGAGCGAAAGCTCACTTGACAACGATTTTTTACATTTTTTATCTAATAAGCTGAAATTATAAGAAGATTTTTAACAATCAATCACCTATCTATAAACGATTATCAGTCCGCAAAATAACAAGGATTTAAGCCATTTAATCCGACTCTATTCAAGGGATTTTCCAAGTCCCATCAAATCAGAAAAATTTTGAAATCTACGCAATATCGTTTGAAAAATGCGTCAAAAATAGACTAGAGAGGCACCATTAATAATTGTCTATCACATTCAATTCCTATGGAAATATAATAAATTGGGTTTAAGAAAAATGGTTTTTAAAACAGCTATCGCGGGATTTTAAAACACATAAAACCGTACTAAACAACACTTGCAAGATGCCGAATAGAACGACTTTCTCACTGATCACAACCGATGCGCCGGCATTTATTTTGAACCGACATTACTATACTATTTCCGACCATGATGACGATTGACTGGTTTACCGTAACTATTCAAGGTAATAGGCCCATAATAAAACCGGTTTCTGCTTAGTCTGTAGTAGCGCATCAACTTTTCGCATAGTTTCATCATCAACCACTGGGCAACCTTGGCTAAAACCTAAAGGGAGATAGGCCGGATATTGCTCTTCTGTCGGAATCATATCAAATGAGTGCAACACAATATAACGCTCAAAAGCCTTATCATTGGTGGGTTCTAACCCATGCAATTTATAGTGAACATGAATGCCCCATTTGCTCCAAGCTCGTTCTCCAATCCGATATTTGCCAAGAGATGAGGTGTAACTATTGGGAATATTGCTAAAGACAATCTCCTGATTACTACTCTCAAACCCCTTATTACCATAACCATGAGCGACTAAGCTCTCAATCACCGGCGCTTGCTCGGCAAAACTCCATACAAAAAAACGATGGGTGCCAGAATGTCGCCCAAAATCGATCAAAATCACATGTTCTAAATCAAAATCATGCGCTTTAGCATATTCATACGCCTCACCCGCCCGCACTTTAAGATCAATCGGTGAAAAATGGGGATCTTGCTTTGCAATCTCAATCGGCGATTCTGTTCCTTTATCAAAGTACATCGGAATCAACCATAATCGATCCCGAAAATAGTACATAGAGCCAAGACCGGCAATCAGTAGTAAGAGCAATAAACTGATTAATAGACGTTTCATACATCCTTTATGAGACACAGAGAAAAAGGGATTTAATGCTTAAAAAAGAGCAACTGTCAGCAACTCTTCCATGAGCAACTGACCTTCGTGAGTAACCATTAATCCCTGACAAAATCGATACTATCTAGTATCTTGAGTTCTTCTACTTCTTCTTTGGCCGGAACGCACTCGTTACCGCTTCATTGACTTCAATATAACCTGCACCAATCAGATCAAGACAGTAAGGAATAGCGGCGAAAATACCTTGAACTAGGATATTCCCTGCTTCATCTTTTACACCAGCTAATGTCTCTTCAATGGCTCGAGGACGACCGGGCAGATTGACGATTAACGTCTCTTTACGAATCACCCCTACCTGCCGAGAAAGAATCGCTGTAGGTACGAAATGAAGGCTCACTTGGCGCATCTGTTCCCCAAATCCCGGCATCTCTTTATCTGCCACGGCTAACGTAGCATCAGGTGTTACATCTCGTTTAGTGGGCCCTGTACCGCCAGTTGTGAGAATGAGATCACAATGTTCATTATCGACTAAATCTTTAAGTGTTTGTTCAATCAACGGTTGTTCATCGGCGATTAAACACTCATGAAAGCGAATCGGGTTACGAATTGCTTTTGTCAACCACGCTTTAAGATGTGGAATCCCTTCATCTTGATAAACGCCTTGGCTTGCTCTATCAGATATGGATACAACGCCTATCGTAATCTCTTGCATAATCTCCTCACTATTTTTAGTATTCAATCATAGATAATTTTGGGTCAATATATAAAAAAGAGTTCCCGATACCGTAGTATCTGATAGAACTCTTTTCAAAGTAGATGATACCACTATATCTCTATATGGTGATTCATCTTCCCTATTTCAATACTTCAATCACTTAGAGGAAAGCGTAAAGCAATGATGGTGCAACACCTAGTACCACTAAAGCAAGTGCATTCACATTAAAGAATACCCGGCTTAAACCCGTTGCTTCAATCGTTAACTCACGACCTTGCACTTCTTCATCAAAGAACATCACTTTCACAACACGTAAGTAGTAGTAAAGTCCAATCACTGAAGTTAAAAGTGCAATGATCACAGTAAAGATATAACCTGCATTAAAGGCGGCTTTGAGTACCACAAATTTCCCATAGAAACCAACGAAGAATGGAATACCGCCCATAGAGATCATGATCGCTGCCATTAAAAGTGCATACCAAGCATGTTGGCGAGCAAAGCCTTTTAAGTCATCAATCGCTTGCACTTCCTTGCCATTTACTTTCACCGATAGCATAAAACCAAAGGCAGCGGTCGTTGTCATCGCATAAGTAATGGCATAGAACATTCCTGCACTTAAAGCAGCATCACTTTCTGCTGTAACTAGTAGGCCTAATAAGATAAAACCCGCATGAGAGACTGCTGAATAACCGAGCATCCGGCGAATATTATCTTGTTTCAATGCCACTAAATTACCGATGATGAATGAGATAATAGAGATTGCGATGATAAATGGTTGCCATTGACCGGCAAATTCACCTACCGCACCTAATAAAATCCAAACACCCATCATGAAGGCGGCTACTTTCGGTGCAGCTCCAATAAACATCGCAACAGGTAATGGTGCACCCTCATAAACATCCGGTACCCAACCATGGAATGGTGCTGCACCTAGTTTAAAGACTGTTCCTACAATAAGAAACGCTGTTGCAAAGAGCACTAAGCGTGATTGACTATCTGTCATACCATTGGCAATAACCGTGCGAATATCTTCAAACTGTAGAGAGCTTGTTGCCCCATAGAGTAGCGCCATACCAAAGAGTAGAATCGCTGATGACATTGCCCCCATAACGAAGTATTTCATCGCAGCTTCCGTACTCTTATTGTTACGGCGATTAAGCGCCACCAAACCATACATCGGTAGAGACATTAACTCAAGACCAACATAGACCATCAGCATACTTGCCGCCGAGACTAATACTAACATCCCTAACGTACTGAGTAATACTAACGCATAATACTCCGCCGTTACGATATTTTGCTCACCGGCTCGGCCATAGCTATAGACTAAACCGAAAGCAACAATCACAACCATCGCCACTTTTAAGACAAGCAGTAACGGGTTATAGTTGATCTCACCAAACCAGAAATGGTTACTGATTACAATGCCTTGTGTAACATCGACATTGTATAAAACGATACTGATAATACCCGCACCGAAGAGCCCGATAAGGCTCAATGTGAAGAGCATTGATTGCTTCGCA
This sequence comes from Ignatzschineria ureiclastica, assembly GCF_003121845.1. GTDB lineage: Bacteria > Pseudomonadota > Gammaproteobacteria > Cardiobacteriales > Wohlfahrtiimonadaceae > Ignatzschineria > Ignatzschineria ureiclastica. The sequence goes on from NZ_QEWQ01000001.1 coordinate 610,310, forward strand.
TTCTTATTGAGGCTCTCATATAACAAGATGACAACGATCATACCCATTAAAAAGATCTCAGGAAGAGCAACGAGCATATCTGTCAGATTTAATTCCTTCATTTTTAACTTCCTTTAGAATTGACCTGTCAAGTGAGTAATAAGTCCATCAATCGTTGATTGCATTAAATTCGCAATAGGATCTGGCCAAACACCAAATAATACGATTAATACAGCTAATGAACCCAATAAGAACCATTCTCTACCATTAATATCTTTCATCTGTCTTACGTGCTCATGGACGATATCGCCTAAAATCACACGTTTTGTTAACCAAAGGTTGTAAGCAGCACTTAGAATCAATGATAACGCAATCAGAATCGCAATATAAACAGAGTAATGGAAGCTCGCGAGAATCGTCCAGAACTCACCGATAAAGCCTGAAGTTCCTGGTAATCCTGAGTTTGCCATCGTAAAGAAGATGAAGAAGGCACCAAATACTGGCATGCTATTAATCACACCGCCGTAATCGGCAATTTCACGTGAATGGATACGATCATAAAGCACACCAATACAGAGGAACATCCCTGCAGATACAAGGCCATGAGAAATCATCTGCATCATACCGCCTTGAAGCGCCATCTGCATTGCTTCAGGGTCAAGTACATTCCCGCCCAACATCGCAACAGGAAGAATAAATGCTAACGTCACAAATCCCATATGAGAGATAGAGGAGTATGCAATCATCTTCTTCATATCACGCTGAACTAATGCCACAAGTGCGATATAGAGGATTGCAATCACACTTAAGCCCACGATTAACCATGAGAAATAAGCGGCGCCCAAAGGTGCAATCGGTAACATGAAACGTACGAAACCATACCCCCCAATTTTAAGGGTAATCGCTGCTAGAATTACTGAACCACCGGTAGGTGCTTCAACGTGCGCTGAAGGCAACCAAGTATGCACAGGGAACATCGGCACTTTCACCGCAAATCCAGCAAGGAATGCGAGGAAAAGCCATTTTTGAGTTGATTCCGCTAATGTTAAATTTTGGAAACCGATAATATCGAAGCTACCGCTTTGTAGATAGAGGTAGATCAATGCGATCAGTAAGAAGATTGACCCTAAGAATGTATAGAGGAAGAACTTAAGAGCCGCAGTAATACGGTTTGGTCCACCCCAAACACCGATAATGAGGAACATCGGGATTAACATCGCTTCGAAGAATACATAGAAAAGAATCCCATCTACTGAAGCAAAGATCCCGTTCATTAAACCTTCGAGGATTAAGAAAGCGGCAAAATATTGATTAGGCCGATCTTTGATAATTTCCCATCCCGCAATAACCACTAAAATCGTCACGAAAGTGGTTAAGACAATAAAGGGCATTGAGAAACCATCTATCCCTAAGTGGTAGCTGATGCCAAGCTCACTGCTCCACACCATCTGTTCCACAAATTGCATACCACTGATACCAGAATCAAATAGGAATAGTAGTGGTAACGAAATAATAAAAGCAAGAATAGCAAAGGCAAGCGATAACCAACGGACTCGCGTGGGCTCATTACCCACAGCAAGCACAATGAGTCCGCCGAGAATCGGAAGCCAAATGACTAAACTTAACCAAGAGATTTGCATTGTGTCCATTGTTTATTCCTAGTTAAAAAATACGACCCAAGTCATAAGTGCCAATAAACCAACTACCATTAAGAAAGCCATATGGTAGATGAACCCTGTTTGAATGCGACGAATACCAGCACCTACAACAGAGGCAACACGAGCCGCACCAAAGACAATTCCTTGATCGATAATCTTATCGTCAATTTTCGTCCAGAAGAAGCGACCTAATGCCACTGCCCCATTGGCAAATACTTTTTGGTTTACATCATCAAAGTAGTATTTATTTTCAAATACTTTATAAAGACCGATTTTCTCAAGGAACTCACGACCTTTCACTGCAACTTTCGGATGAATTAAGAAGCTATACCATGCCGTAGCAATACCCGCTAAAGTGAGGTAGAACGCCGGTGCAGTTAAGGCCTCTTTTGTCATCTCCCATGAGCCATGGAAATTATTTTTCATAAACTCAGTGGCAGGATTCACAATATTGTCGATATAGACAGAGTGTTCAAGGAATGTATTCTCAAACATCATCGGTGCCATATACCAACCTAGAATGATCGATGGAATCGCAAGTAAAATAAGCGGTAATGTTACAACCCAAGGTGACTCTTTCGGCATCTCTGGTAACACACTCTCATCATCGCCATGATGATCATGTCCTAAAGACTCATCAACGGTATAACGCGCTTTACCATGGAAGACTAAGAAATACATTCTAAAGGTATAGAGTGCGGTTAAGAAAACACCGATCTCAAGTGCTAAATGGGCAAAACCTGAACCAAACGCTGTGCTATGCTCAAGCGACCAGATAATCCCCTCTTTTGAATAGTAACCTGAGAAGAATGGCATCCCCACAAGCGCAAGTGAACCAATTAAAGTGGTAATCCAAGTAATCGGCATCTTCTTCCGAAGCCCACCCATATAACGCATATCTTGAACGTGACTCATACCAATAATGACAGAACCTGCACCTAAGAAGAGTAATGCTTTAAAGAATGCGTGCGTCGTTAAATGGAAAGCGGCTAATGAGTATGCTGATGCCCCTAATGCCACAGTCATATAACCAAGCTGTGAGATTGTCGAGTAAGCGATAACCCGTTTGATATCGGTTTGGAATAATCCTAAGATTCCCATAAAGAGCGCAGTAATTGCACCTAGAATCATCACCATTGACAGAGCCGTTGTTGATAATTCATAGATCGGCGACATTCTCGCTACCATAAAGATCCCTGCTGTTACCATCGTTGCCGCATGGATTAACGCAGAAATTGGCGTTGGACCTTCCATTGAATCTGGTAACCAAACATGTAAAGGAACCTGTGCCGATTTACCCATAGCGCCGATAAAGAGGAATACCGCCGCAAAGGTCATCATATTCCAATCAGTCCCTAAGAAATGGATACTCCAATTTGTACCAGCTACTTGATTCATAGTAGATATTTCATCAACTTTAGAAAATACATCTGTATAGGTTAATGAACTAGTTGCATACGCCACACAAGCGATACCGATAATAAAGCCAAAGTCTCCAACGCGGTTGACTAAGAAAGCTTTCATATTGGCATAAGTTGCGGTTGGCTTTTTAAACCAGAAACCAATCAAGAGATAAGAGACTAAACCAACGGCTTCCCAACCAAAGAAGAGCTGCATGAAGTTATTAGACATCACAAGCATCAACATTGAGAAGGTAAAGAGTGAAATATAGCTGAAGAAACGGTTATAACCAGGATCCCCTTTCATATATCCCACCGAGTAGAGATGAACCATCGTTGATACCGAAGTAATCACGACCATCATCATTGCCGTCAGGTTATCCACCATAAAGCCCACACCCACACTTAATGAACCTGTGTTCATCCAAGTATAGAGATTCTCATTGAAAATTGGTGCACGTCCTGTCATGTGTTCAATTAACACAAAGATCGAAAGTGCAGCTGCGATTGCAACAAAGAGAATCGTGACAGTATGGGCTACTTTTTGATTAATGACCCTACAGAAGAGACCAGCAATCGCTGAACCCATCAGAGGCAATAAAACAATCAAAAGATAAATATATTTAAATTCCATTGTTAGCCTCTTAACTCTGTAATTTCATCGACATTAATATTGCCACGATTTCTGAATATTAATACCAAGATCGCAAGACCAATCGCTGCTTCTGCCGCTGCAACTGCTAACGTAAAGAAGACAAAAATTTGTCCATGTAAATCGCCAGAAAACTGTGAGAACGCCACAAAGAGAGTACTACTTGCTAAGAGCATTAACTCAATGCACATTAAGAGCACAATCAAATTTCTACGATTAATAAAGATTCCCGCCGTACTAATTCCGAATAGAATTGTCGAGAGAATAATATAATCATCAATAACAAGATTCATATTACTTTTCCTCCTCTTGTGTGACTGCATCAGCTTCCTCTTCCTTGACAGGCGCCGGTGCTAAAACTGCTGAATCCATTTTTACCATCCGTACACGTTTGGTAGGATCCGCTTTAATCTGCCAACCCACAGGTACATCTTTACGACGAAGTGGTCCAACGCGATGCGTTAAGGCAATCGCTGCAATCATTGCAACAAGAAGAATCAAGGCTGTTGCTTCAAAGGCATAGATATATTCCGTGTAGAGAATGACACCAAGCTCTTGAGCATTCGTTAATTCTGCCCCTTCACGAATAGATTCAACTCCACCTGCAAGCGCAAAGTTCTGAGTAATAAAGCTATCGCCCCCTAAAGTCACCACTAAAATCTCAGCAATAAAAACGATTGCAACCAATACCGCAACCGGTAGATATTTCACTAAGCCTTTTTTCATCATATCGTGAGGAATATCGAGCATCATCACCGCAAAGAGGAAGAAAACCATCACCGCTCCACAGTAGATAATAATCAAGGCTAAAGCCAAGAACTCTGCTTGTAATAATAACCAACAGCAACTCACCATGACGAAAATCAGAACCAGGTGAAGTACTGATGTCATCGTATTCTTAGCGCTTACCACCCGAATAGCTGAATAGACGGTAATAAGTGCGAAGATATAAAATAAAATCTTAAATAACATCTTCTCCCCCTAGTACAATTTAGAGTCAAGCGCGCGATCGGCTGCGATCTGTACTTCATACTTATCGCCGAGTGCTAGCAGAGTCTCTTTAGTGATGATATTTTCCCCTTTCTCTTCCATGTGATATTCAAATACGCGAGTTAACACGATTGAATCTACAGGACAGGCCTGTTCACATAAACCACAGAAGATACATTTAAAAAGGTCAATATCGTAACGCGTTGTTCGACGAGTGCCATCGCCACGCTCTTCTGTATCAATAGTAATTGCTAATGCAGGACAAACTGCTTCACACAATTTACAACCAATACAGCGCTCTTCCCCATTAGGATAACGGCGTAGTGCATGCAACCCACGAAAACGATTCGATTGTGGTGTTTTTTCAAACGGATACTCGATCGTAAATTTCGGTCTAAAGAAATAACGAAAGGTAATTCCTAAACCTTTACGCAATTCTCTTAACGTAAACGTTTCGTAAAATGATTTTAAATATTTAAACATTGATTAGTCCTACCCTATTTCTTAAAACCATGGTTTTAAACCGATGCCATACATCACGAGTACTACCGCAATCCATACAAGTGCAATCGGAATAAAGAATTTCCAACCTAACCGCATAATCTGGTCATAACGATATCCCGGGAATGTTGCGCGAACCCAAACCATTGAGAAGAGGAAGAATGCCATCTTCAAAATCATCCAGAAAAGGCTATCTTGTGCCAAGAATGAGATCACTGGAATATTCTCAATCGCTTCAACCCCTGAGAGCGGTGCAAGCCAGCCACCAAAGAAGAGCAAGCTCATCAATGCAGACATTAAGATCATATTTGTATATTCAGCAAGGTAGAAAGTCACGAAGCCTGTTCCTGAATACTCAGTGAAGTAACCTGCAACAATTTCTGATTCCCCTTCTGTCACTTCAAATGGAGCACGGTTTAATTCCGCAAGACCGGCAATAAAGTAGATCACTGCCATTGGTAATAATGGAATAAAGTACCAATTAACTAACCCTAAGCTACCTGATTGCGATTTCACAATTTCAGAGAGATTCAAACTTCCTGAAATCATGACAACGGTAATCAACGCAAAACCAATCGCAAGCTCATAAGAGATCACTTGTGAGGCACTTCGGATCGCCCCGAACATGGCAAATTTAGAGTTTGATCCCCAACCACCAATCAATGATGAATAGACCCCTAAAGAAGTCATTGCAAGAATAAAGAGAATCCCTGAATCCATTGATGAACTGATCCAATTATCTTGGAAAGGAATCACTGCCCATACTGCAAAAGCCGTTGTTACAGCCACAAATGGGGCGATTAAGAACATCGCCTTATTCGCAGCTGAAGGAATAATCCACTCTTTGAAGATCATCTTCATTAAGTCAGCAAAGGGTTGTAACAAACCTTTAGGACCCACACGATTTGGCCCTAAACGGATATGCATATATCCCAGAATTTTACGTTCTGCAAATGTTAAATACGCTACAGATAAAACGATCGGTAGAAAAATCGCCAACGTCTTAAGTAGAGCCCAAACAAGCGGATAATGAATAATCGCCATGATGATATCCATCTAATTTGCCCCCTTGATAAATTGATAAAAAGGTGTCTGCCCCGCATATTCTGTCGGAATTCGAACACATCCAGGCGCTACTTTTGTTGACACTCTAGAAGTGAAACGGCTCTCTTGATTTAAAATCGCCATTACTTGCGCTTCATCACTGCTATTGTTAAATGCAATTCGTGCACGACTTGCTAAAGGCGTTTTTTGTAACGCTTCACCACGACGAACATAAGCATCCACTGAGTAGATTGAAGTCGTTGGAATCGCCATTAACCCTGCCTTTGGCACAGCTTGATAATTAAAGGCAATTGCCCCTTGAGTATTATCTGCTGCTGTTAATTGTGCTTCATGCGCCAAACGCCATTTTGCCAATACATCTTCAGAACTGATATACCCAAAGCCTGGCAATTCAAATTGATTACCAAGAACACGAAGAATCTTCCAAAGTGGACGAGCTTCTCCTTGTGGCATACTCGCTGCCTGCAGTGACTGTAAACGTCCTTCTAAGTTCACAAAACTCCCTGAACTCTCGGCCCAAGCAGCCGCAGGTAGAATGATATTGGCCAACGACTGTAGTGTTTTACTCGCAAACGGTGTAATCGCAACAACGGCTTCAGCAGATTTAAGTGCAGTGAGTACTTGCTCTGTTTCTACGAAGTCATGTTCAGGATCAATTGCGCCTACTAAAATATAAGCCTTGAGTGGTTTTGCAAGCATCGATGCAGTATTAAAACCATCCGTTGTAATCTGCGTTAACGCTGCACCAGAGCTATTTGCTCCCGCAGTAAAATAACCAAGACTTGCACCCGTTAAGCGTGCCAACTCAATACTTAATGCACGAATCGTTGCAAATTGTGGATGACTCATCGCCTCATCCCCAATCACAATCCACTCACGCTCGCCATTGAGTAACTGATCAGCAACGCGATCAACTAAGGCATTATCCACCGCTGTATCTGCATGAATCTCCGCAAATTCTAGCGCTAATGGTTGCCCTTTAGCTGTAGCAACACGTTTTACGACAGCCATTAAAGTACCAACCCAATCAAATGGGTGAGCAATTAATGAGGCATGCATTGAATGTAATTGATCCGCATCATAAGTCCCAAGACGAGAGACTTTCGCGCCATTTTTAACCGCATCTCTTAAACGAATGGCTAAAACAGGCACCTCCATGCGAGGATCGGCCCCTACTAAAAAGACCGAATCAAGCTGATTGATCTCTGTTAATTTAAGCCCTAATGAACGGAAAGCTGGCTCACTCTTTTCACCGCTAAAATCCCGTTGTTTCAAACGGTAATCAACATTTTTAAGATTTAACCCTGCTTTTAATTCACTAATTAACTGAAGCTCTTCTACTGAAGCAAGCGGTGAAACAAAGACACCTACTTGATCAGAACCATATTTTTGAATCGCGCCTTCAATAACAAGCTTCGTTGCTTTAAGCGCATCAGCCCAATCTGCTTGTTCTAGCACACCTTGACCATTATCGATCAATGGGAAATGAGCTCGATCTGCACTAAATAGCGCTTCATAACTGAAACGATCGCGGTCAGCAATCCAAGGTTCATTAATCTCATCATTACGACGAGATACCACTCTTGCTATTTTGCCACGTAATGTATGAATTTCAGTATTCGTACCAACACCATCATGAATCGAAATTGAATCATGATTCATATATTCCCAAGGACGCGCACCATATTTTGAAGGTTTAGCAGTTAATGCACCTACTGGGCAGATATCGATGATATTCGCCGAGACTTCTGAAGCAAGTGCATGCTGAATATAAGTGGAGATTTCTAAACGATCTCCACGATCTAATCCACCTAGCTCACGCATTCCTGCAATCTCATCGCCATAACGTACGCAACGAGTACATTGAATACAACGATTCATAAAAGTCTCAACGAGTGGACCAATATCGCTTTTCGGGAAATGACGTTTCTCTTCAGTATAGATTGAGTGATTTTGCCCATATTCAGCAGAAAAATCTTGTAACTCACATTCACCACCTTGGTCACAAATCGGACAATCAAGTGGGTGATTGATTAGCAAGAATTCCATAATGGCTTTTTGTGCTGCTCGTGCTTTTTCACTTCTTGTACGAACAATCATGCCATCCATAATCGGCGTTGCACAAGCAGGTGCCGGCTTTGGCATCCGCTCAACATCGACTAAACACATCCGGCAACTTGCGGCAATCGATAGCTTATCATGGTAGCAAAAACGAGGAATGGTAATCCCCTCCCGATCCGCAACCTCGATTAACATTGTGCCCGCAGGTGCTTGAAATTCCTTACCGTCAATATTTACGGTAAATATTTTTTCATTACTCATTATTGGGCTCCCTCAATCATACTTCTCCCATGCTCAATATAGAATTTGAACTCTTCTGGGAAATGTTTAATAAAGCTTAAAATAGGCGTTGCAGCCGCATCACCTAAAGCGCAGATTGTACGACCGCCGATATTATTAGCCACATGAAGCAGTTTATCGAGATCTTCAGGACGACCTTGCCCCTCTAAAATACGCTCAACCACACGATAGAGCCAACCTGTACCCTCGCGACATGGCGTACATTGACCACAAGATTCACTAAAATAGAAACTTGCAAGCGTCTTTAATACTTTAACCATGTCTGTTGTCTCATCCATCACGATCACAGCACCGGACCCCATCATTGAACCCGCTTTTTTCGCAATAGAATCATAATCCATGTTGGTTTCCATCATGATATGACCCGGAACAACAGGAACGGATGATCCTCCCGGGATAACGGCTTTAATCTTGCGACCTTTCCAGATACCACCGGCTAACTCTAATAGATCCTTGAAAGGTGTTCCCATTGGAATTTCATAATTTCCAGGTCTTTCAACATGACCTGAGATAGAGAAAATCTTCTGACCACCCGCACCAGGAATTCCATGATTCTTAAACCATTCTGGGCCATTTCTTAAAATACGACCCACCGATGAGAGTGATTCACAGTTATTGATTGTTGTTGGCTTACCATATAAACCGACAGCTGCAGGGAATGGTGGTTTAAAACGAGGTTGACCTTTCTTACCCTCTAAAGACTCTAGTAATGCCGTCTCTTCCCCACAGATATAAGCCCCCGCACCGAGCGCACCGTATAACTCAACAGAAATACCAGTCCCTTGGATATTCTCCCCTAAAAGTCCTGCATCTCTAGCTTCTTGTACAGCGGCCTCAAAGCGTTTAAACGGCTCTTCACTAAACTCTCCACGCATGTAGTTGTAGCCTACTTTTGCGCCGATTGCATAAGCCGCAATCGCCATGCCTTCAACGAGGGCATGAGGATTATAGCGAAGAATATCTCTATCCTTACAGGTGCCTGGCTCAGATTCATCTGAGTTACAAACAAGGTAACTGCTACCATCCGTGTTCTTCGGCATAAAGCTCCACTTCACACCCGTTGGGAAACCTGCCCCCCCACGACCGCGAAGTTCTGAAGCCTTCACCATCTCGATCACTTCTTCTTTCGAGAGTTCGCCTCTTAATATCTTCTTCCACCCATCGTAGCCACCTAAGCTCATGTAGGTCTCAATCGACCAAGGCTTATCGTGCCCGAGAGTGAAGTAACAAACTTCATTTCTAACCATTAGTTTGCCTCTTTCTTATCTGCTCTTGATTCGATACGATCGAGAATTTCATCAATTTTCTCAATCGTTAAATTCTCATGGTACACATGATTAATTAAAGCTGCGGGTGCTGCCGTACATGCGGCAAGGCATTCATCCTCTTTCTTCAACGAAAAAAGACCGTCAGGTGTTGATTCCCCGGCCTTAATACCTAAACGGTTTTCCACGTGTGCTAGGATCTCTTCGGCGCCACGAAGCATACAAGAGATATTAGTACAGATAAGAAGGGCATTCTTACCACATGGTTTCAATTCAAAGTTGGAATAAAACGAGGCTACCTCATATACCGCAATCGGCGGCAACTCAAGATAATCAGCAATGGCATCCATCAATTCTGTTGTTAAATAACCGCCATTTTCATGCTGAACTTCACGCAGTGCAGCAAGCAGTGCAGATTGCTTCCGGTCTTCCGGGAAGCGCGCTAGCCAGCGATCAATCTCTGCTCTCGCATGGCTACTTAAAATGCTTTCTCTATTTTTCATTTTCGCTACTCTATTTCTGTCGTTCGTAAAATTAGCGGTCGATGTCCCCAAACACTAAGTCTTGTGTTCCGATAATCGCAACTAAGTCAGATAACATGTGACGGTGCACCATCTCTTCGGTGGCCGAAATATGGGAGAATCCAGGCGCTCTCAACTTAACACGATAAGGTTTATTCGCCCCATCTGATACTAAATAAACACCAAACTCACCCTTAGGATGCTCAATCGCAGCATAGGCTTCACCCTCAGGCACACAAAAACCTTCTGTAAAGACTTTAAATTGCTGAATCAGAGATTCCATTCCCTCTTTAACATCGCGTCTTTGTGGAATTGTTACACGACTATCTTCCGCCATTACTGGCCCTTTGTTCTCACGAAGCCAAGCAATACATTGCTTCATAATATGTGCTGATTGCACCATCTCTTCTAAACGAACTAAGAAACGATCATAACAATCACCATTTACGCCAACAGGCACTTCAAAATCAAGCTGATCGTAAACTGAATAGGGTTGTGTTTTACGTAGATCCCAAGCAACACCTGAACCACGAAGCATAGGCCCTGTAAAGCCTAGTTCGATCGCGCGCTCTGCAGAGACAACACCAATACCGACAACACGACCTTTCCAAATACGGTTTCCTACAAGAAGGTCCCGATACTCTTTCATGTTTTGATTGACAAAACGGTCACAGAAATCTTCTAAGAAGTCTAATACATCTCCTTGACGTGCCGCATTGATCCGTTCAAGTTTCTTTTTCGATCTGAACTTACTCGGCTCATATTTAGGCATCTGGTTTGGTAGATCTTTCGCAACGCCGCCCACACGATAGTAGAATGGGTGAATACGTGCGCCGGTAATTGCCTCTTGCGCATCGTAAAGTTCTTCACGATCACGGAAACAGTAGAGGAGCATCGCCATCGCACCTAAGTCATGACCATGTGAACCGAGCCACATTAAATGGTTCATGATACGTGTTGCTTCATCCATTAACACCCGGATATATTGTGCTCGAATAGGTACTTCGATACCGAGTAACTTCTCAACCGCTAATACAAAAGCATGCTCATTATTAAGACATGAACAGTAGTCTAAGCGATCTAAGTAACCAATGGATTGCGTATAAGGTTTCGCTTCCATTAATTTCTCAGTACCACGATGAAGCAAACCTACATGCACATCGGCACGCTCAACAGTTTCCCCACGTAGCTCAAGAATCAAACGCATTACACCATGCGCTGCTGGATGCTGTGGTCCAAAGTTAATCGTATAATTTTCAATATTAGTTGTCATAACTCTCCTACCCCTTACGAATCATTCGTGGAATATTGACACGCGATTCAATCGAAACGGGTTGATACACCACTCTGCGCAGTTCTTCATCATAGATCACTTCTACATTCCCAGTTAAAGGGAAATCTTTACGAAGTGGATGACCGATAAAACCATAGTCAGAGAGAATACGACGTAAATCAGGATGATTTCTAAAAGCGATGCCAAACATGTCAAAGGTTTCCCGCTCAAACCAGTTTGCGCCAGCCCAAATATCCGAAACAGAATCCACCATCGGGATCGTGTTATTTTGCTCGCCATCAAGATAGGTCTTTACACGTAAACGCGCATTATGCGTCAACGACAATAGCTGATAGACAACCGCAAAACGCTCTGTCATTGATTTTTTATGGGCTGTTTTTTCTAATTGTGTACCGGCTCTACCTACGGCTTGCGGCGTTGTACCACGACTAAAGCCATGATTAGAAGCCTCTACATCCCATTCGGTTAGTCCATATGCGGCATAGTCGACGCCCGTAATATCTGTCATCTGCTCAAACTTAAGTTCATCATGGTGACGAAGTGTTTCCATCACGGAATGAACTGTATCGGGGGCGATTGTAATAGTCACTTCACCGACATGTAGCACTGACTTGAGAATTTTATCCCCAAGAATTGTTGTTAACGTTTCTAACAATTCTTCCGGATTTCTAATAAATCTTGCCATTTCTCACCTACCCTAATCTTGCAATAGTACTGGTACGTTTGATCTTTTCATGAAGACGTAAGATCCCGAACATCAATGCTTCAGCAGTAGGCGGACAACCTGGCACGTAGACATCTACCGGCACCACTCGATCTGAGCCACGTACAACAGAGTAAGAGTAATGGTAATATCCTCCACCGTTGGCACAAGAACCCATGGAGATCACCCATTTTGGTTCTGGCATCTGATCGTAAACTTTACGAAGCGGAATCGCCATCTTGTTGGTTAATGTCCCTGCAATAATCATTAAATCTGCTTGTCTTGGAGAAGCCCTAAATACAGCACCACCATAACGGTCTAAGTCATATCGTGCGGCGCCGACATGCATCATCTCCAATGCACAACAAGCAAGTCCAAACGTGACCGGCCATAGCGACCCGGTACGCGCCCAGTTAATTGCTGAATCGAGGGTGGTTGTAATAAACCCCTCTTCTAATCTAGCTTCTAATCCCATTCAAGTGCCCCTTTCTTCCACTCATACGCAAAACCAACCGTCAATAAAACGAGAAAAACTACCACAGCCATAATACCGGGTAGTCCTATCATTTTAAGTGCTGTTGCCCAAGGAATGAGGAAGATTAACTCTAAGTCAAAAACAATAAAAAGAATTGCGACGAGAAAGAATCGGACATCAAACTTCATTCGGGCATCTTCAAACGCCTCGAATCCGCTTTCATATGGAGATAGCTTTTCAGCATTAGGTTGACTTGGCGACAAGAAATAACCAAGGCCAACAAGAATGCCGGCAAAGGCAATACTGAAGCCTACAAAGACTGCTACAGGAAGATATTCCATCATAGCTCATTTTCCTCCAAGACTCTGATTTTCATCATAAATTGATATAAACAAGTGCGAGGCCTATTCAGGGATCCCCCGAATAGACTTCTAAACTCTGACATGAAATTGTATCCTAAGGGTTCTATACTAATGGATTAAACGATAAAATTAAAGTCTATACCGAATTTAAACCTGTCACTTCCAAAGGGCAATAATCAATGCTGACACATATTGTGCAAAATCCTGACTCACCGCTCATTCAATTCTTGCAAAAACATGATGAAACTTTCCGGCAGTTGCGCCAATCATTTCATGCGCACCCCGAACTCTCTCGGCAAGAATTTAAAACCGCTGACAAAATTGAAGCACTATTACAGTCTTGGGGTATTAAAACAGAGAGGCTCTCAACCACTGGGGTGATCGGCATTTTACAAAAAGGGGATTATCAGAAGGGGAAACGCATTGGGCTACGCGCCGATATTGATGCCCTACCCATCACTGAAGCGACTGATCTTCCTTATAGCTCAAACAATAGTGGCACTATGCATGCTTGTGGTCATGATGGCCATATGACCATGCTCTTAGCCGCAGCCCATTATCTTGCATTAGAAGCAGAATTTGATGGCACAATCATCTTTATATTCCAACCGGATGAAGAGGATCAAGCTGGCGCTCGCACCATGGTTAATGATGGATTATTTGAAAAATTTCCGGTAGATGCGGTCTATGCGATCCACAATTATCCCGGCGCAAAACAGGGTGAAATTCTCATTAAAAAAGGTCCACAAATGGCCGGCACTTGTGAAGTGCATATTGATGTTTTCTCTAAAGGCGGTCATGCGGCGCACCCCTATCAAACGGTCGATAGCGTCTTAGTCGCATCAGAAATAGTCGTTGGCTTACAATCGATTATATCGCGTAATATCTCTGGGCTCGATTCTGCCGTTATTACCATTGGCGCAATCCATGGCGGACATGCGAATAACGTCATTCCCAACAAAGTCTCGCTACTCGGAACGTTACGTTATTTTGATCTTAAAGTAAGAGACCTGATTAAAGGACGAATCAAGGCTCTAGCCGAAGGAATCTGTAGTGCATATGGCGCAACCTGTGAAGTACGATTAATTGATGGTTATATTCCCACGATTAATCATGATAAAGAAACAGATATTGCTATTGAAGCGATCGAAAAGCTGATACAACCACAACATATCCACTACGACAAAAAGCCTTCAATGGGTGCAGAAGATTTCGGTTTTATGCTCCAAGAATGTCCCGGCGCTTACTTTTATATCGGCAATGATACTCACGAACAACATGAGAATGCTGAACTAATAGGCCTGCATACAGAACAATATGATTTCAATGACAACAATATCTTAATTGGCGGCGCAACCTGGGCCAATCTAGCGCTCCATTTTTTAAAAAATAGAGAATAGAATCAATTTCTTGCCACAATCAAACGATCATTATTGATTAATAAATAGACAATTCTCTCTGCAAATATTGATATAGATCAATATTAAGCAGCAACTTTTATAACAATTATATTTTTTTTGATTAAATCACGTTAACAATCACTGATGATCATAAGAAATATTGCGTAGATATTGTTTTCTCCCTACACTATCACTCCTTATATCATCTATTTTCCGTACAAATAAGAGCAATAACAGAATTAGATAACCATGAATTTAACATCGAGATTTGGTTCTCCCGATTGACCAATATAGTTATCCGAACTCTCTGTATTCAATATTCAATTATTAATTTTAAGCGATTAACAGACCATCTATTATGAAAACAAGTCAATTTTTAATTAACACCCTTCGCGATACCCCTAATGATGCCGAGATCAAATCACATCAATTAATGCTACGCGCAGGCCTCATTCGCCGCGTTACATCAGGCATCTATAGCTGGAGCCCATTAGGCTTACGGGTATTACAAAAAACCGAAAATATCGTACGAGATGAGATGAATAAAGCCGGTGCGCTTGAGATGCTCATGCCATCAGCGCAACCTGCAGAGCTTTGGATTGAATCAGGCCGATGGGAGAAATTTGGCCCTGAATTACTTCGATTCAAAGATCGCCATATGCGCGATTACTGCTTAGGCCCCACTCATGAAGAGATTATTACTGATTTTGCTCGCCAAGAACTCAAGAGCTATCGTCAACTCCCGATCAACTTCTATCAAATTCAATGGAAATTCCGCGATGAAATTCGCCCACGTTTCGGTGTAATGCGCTCTCGCGAATTTCTGATGAAAGATGCTTACTCTTTCCATATTGATGCAGAATCACTCGATGATACTTACAATAAAATGTACACCGCTTATAGCAATATTTTAGATCGTTTAGAGCTAGAATATCGCGCTGTTTGGGCAGATTCCGGTGCGATCGGTGGCAGTAAATCTCAAGAGTTCCACGTTGTAACGCAAGCGGGCGAAGATGCGATTGTCTACTCTACAGAATCTGATTATGCAGCCAATGTGGAAGCAGCAGAAGCTATAGCCGTTGGGACGCGTGGAGAAGCAACCGGCGCACTCAAAAAACTCGAAACACCGAATGTCCATTCGATTGAAGATTTGGCAAAATTCTTAAACTCTCCGCCTGAGATGCACCTTAAAACCTTAATTCTTCATGGTCAAAAAGAGAATGAACTCATTGCAGTGTGCTTACGAGGTGATCATGAACTCAATGAAGTGAAAGCAGAGAACTGTGGTCTTTTTGCCGTACCACTCACATTTGCGAGCGATGAAGAGATTGCAAATATACTCAACACAACGCCAGGTTCCATTGGCCCTGTCAATATGCCAATCAAAGTGGTATTTGATCGCCAAGCAGCCTTGATGAGTAACTTTAGCTGCGGTGCAAACGAAACAGGTTTTCACTATATCAATGTAAATATTGGTCGTGATCTCCCTGAGCCTGAAGTATTAGATCTTCGTGAAATTAAAGAAGGCGATCCTTCACCTTGCGGTAAGGGTAAAATTGCCATTGCTCGTGGTATTGAAGTCGGCCATATCTTCCAACTAGGAGATCGTTACTCAAAAGCGATGAATGCGACGGTACTTGATCAAAATGGTAAAGCAACGGTGATGCAGATGGGATGTTATGGTATCGGGGTCACTCGAATTGTCGCGGCAGCTATTGAGCAGCGTAATGATGATGCCGGCATTATCTGGCCTAAAGCAATTGCTCCTTTTACCCTATCACTCATTCCCATGAATTATGGTAAATCTGAACTGGTGAAAGAGACTACCGATAAACTCTACAATGAATTATTAGCGCTCGGTATCGATGTTTTATTAGAGGATCGAAATATTCGCCCAGGCGAAGCCTTTAGTGATCATGAGCTAATTGGTATTCCTTATCGAGTTGTGATTGGTGATCGTACACTTAAAAACGGGGAAGTTGAATTCAAAGCAAGAACGGATGAGGCTGCAACGATGGTATCCGTTACAGAGATTGTGAACGTCATCAAAGCAACGCTCAATCCATAAAACGATATTTTATTCATAGAATGAATATCTATTCATAAGAATCTATTCCTAGAAAATCCTTTGATTACACAAGGATTTTAGGACACAGAAAAGCGCCGATTGAACTCATCAATGGGCGCTTTTGTTTTACTCATCTTTAAGTATGTTCACTTCAAAACAAGCTGATTTATGGTAAATTTGGTTTAAGAAAAATGGTTTTAAACAACACTTGCAAGATGCCGGATAGAATGGCTTCCTCGCTTTTTACAGCCGATGCGCCGGCACTTAAATAAGCTTATTTTGAACCGACATTATTATAAATTTGGTTTAAGAAAAATGGTTTTTAAACAGCTATTGTGGGGTTTTAAAAGAACATAAAACCTGACTCACCAACACTTGCAAGATGCCGGATAGAATAGCTTCCTCGCTTTTTACAGCTGCTGCGCCGGCATTTACATAATGCTTATTTTGAACCGATATTACTATAAATGCCGACATATCGATTGCAAAAAATAGGTAGGCTTATAACGATTCCTCAGCTTCTGCTTTTGCCGCACGTAGCGCTTGCTGCTCTTCAATCGTCAACGCAATGTTATGGCGTAAATAGACAGGTGAAACTTGATCAGCATAGAGGCCGAGACCTTTATCCAGATCCCGCTTTGCCAATAAGGCAATATCTCCGGCTCTGGGATAATGACGATCGACAATCATTGTGGCATTTAATTTTTCTACTGCTTCACTATCTAACGTCCAACCATCACCAATACCTAATACCGGTTCAGAACTCTCGGCAAAAAGTGCATAGATCTCTGCCAAAGTATTCACTTGATCTTCTGCAATATTAATAAGCTGTTTATCTTCATCTAATGCATAAATGGCCCAGTATACTTCATTCATCTTCGCATCAAGCATCGGCATCACTTTGGCCTCAGGATGCTCTTCAAGCACCGAATAAGCTAAAGCTGCCAGCGTTGAGATAGGTGCAATAGGCAGATCAAGTCCTGCTCCTAATCCTTGAATAAAACCGCAGGCTATGCGGAGCCCTGCAAAACTACCCGGACCGACGGCGAATGCTAAACCATCTAAATCTTTAAAATCGAGCTCTGATCCCGCCATCACTTCTAATACCATTGGCTTTAAAAGTTCGATATGTTTACGTGAAGCGACGGTGAGGCGCTCAACCACTTCTCCATGTGCATAGACAGCTGCTGAACAAGCAGCAGTTGAAGCATCGACTGCTAAAATTTTCATAAATATTTAGAGTTCTTTAATTAATTTTATAAGTAATAGATACTTTATAAGAAATGCAACGAGCACTTCAGTCAAAATCTCACAAGTGAGAACACTGAAGTGCCGGCAAGATCTTTCAAACCTACTTGAGATAATTCAACCGATTACTCAGCAGATTACTCAACAATATACTCAGTACTGCAATAAGGGCATTTTACTTTCCCCTCTTGATCAGGACTGAGATACACACGAGGATGATAACCCCAAGCATCCACCTCAAGCGGAGGACAGCAGATAGGCAATGCATTGTCGTCTAATTCTACTTGTTTCTTATCTAGTGCCATAATGATTGCTCCTTAAGGATAGATCTAGACTCACGCTTAGCGAGAGATCGGTTTGTATTTAATACGTTGAGGACGATCCGCATCATCTCCTAAACGGCGACGGCGATCGGCTTCATACTCTTCATAATTTCCTTCAAACCATTCTACATGAGAATTACCTTCAAAGGCCAAAATATGTGTCGCAATTCGATCTAAGAACCAGCGGTCATGGGAAATCACAACCACACAGCCTGCAAATGCTAAAATCGCATCTTCAAGTGCCCGTAAAGTTTCCACATCAAGGTCATTTGTCGGTTCATCGAGAAGAATGACATTCCCACCTGAACGCAATACTTTCGCTAAATGCACCCGATTACGCTCACCTCCGGATAGATCGCGTACTAATTTTTGCTGATCTGAACCTTTAAAGTTAAAGCGCCCACAATAAGCGCGAGATGGCGTTTCATAAGTGCCCACACGAATCATATCTAAACCATCTGAAATCTCTTCCCAAACAGTTTTATTCGGATCAAGCGTATCACGACTCTGATCCACATAGGCAAGTTCAACGGTTTCCCCTACTCGGAATGTCCCTTTATCTGCTTCTAATTGACCAGTCATTAACTTAAAGAGCGTTGATTTACCAGCACCATTAGGTCCGATAACCCCCACAATCCCACCTTTAGGCAGATTAAAGCTTAAATCTTCATAAAGTAATTTATCGCCAAAGGCTTTCGCAACATCAGTAGCTTCAATCACCAAGTCCCCTAAACGAGGTCCAGGTGGAATATAGATCTCCATGGTCTCATTACGTTGTTGATATTCTTGACTTTCAAGCTCTTCAAAACGAGCTAAACGTGCTTTCGACTTCGTTTGACGACCTTTCACACCAGAACGTACCCACTCAAGCTCTTTCTTAATTGCTTTAGCGCGAGATTCTTCCTGCTTGGCTTCTTGCTCTAAACGGCGAGTCTTCTGCTCAAGCCAACTAGAGTAATTCCCTTCATAAGGAATACCATGTCCGCGGTCAAGCTCTAAAATCCAACCTGCCACATTATCAAGGAAGTAACGATCATGGGTAACCGCCACAACAGTACCGGGATAATCATGCAAGAAACGTTCAAGCCAAGCCACTGATTCTGCATCTAAATGGTTCGTTGGCTCATCGAGTAGCAGCATATCAGGCTTAGAAAGTAGTAATTTACAGAGCGCAACCCGGCGTTTTTCACCGCCTGAAAGCGTTGCAATATCACGATCCATCGGTGGTAAACGAAGTGCATCGGCAGCAATCTCCAATTGACGATCTAAACTATGACCATCACTACTTGCTAAAATCGCCTCAAGCTCTGCTTGCTTCGTTGCTAATGCATCAAAATCAGCATCGGGTTCTGCATAAGCGGCATAGACTTGATCAAGCTCTTCTTGCGCTTTTTTAATATCGCCGAGGGCTTCTTCGAGATTACCACGCACATCAAGTGCTTCATTAAGTTTAGGTTCTTGCTCTAAATAACCGATCTTAGTACCGGGCTGAACACGCGCTTCACCTTGGATATTGGTATCAACCCCCGCCATAATGCGAAGTAGTGTTGATTTACCGGCACCATTCAATCCTAGAACCCCGATTTTTGCGCCAGGGAAAAATGAGATTGAGATATCTTTTAAGATCTCACGATTAGGCGGTACCACTTTACTCACACGATTCATCGTGTAGATAAATTGTCCTGACATAAAAATAAATCCTTTACTAACAATAAGGGCGCAGAAGTAACTTCTGATGAATTTTGCTAAAGATAGCCCACCCATCAATACTCAAGCGCAGAATCACAAAAATAGTTCCCCGCTATTCTACCCTATCTCGCTGCAAATTCATTCTTTCATCCATAAATTTATCCGTAAGTCACTATCGAATCACCATTGATAAATACTCTAATGCCATCCTCACTAATACTTTCGCTCACTTTTCCTCTTACTCTTTCTCTTGCTTTTTCTATGCCTTTTTCAAAATCGCTTTACAGTTTACTATGATGCTGACAACGAGTTTTTCTTTGCGTCTTTGGTAATTTCCATTATGATGATCAGCATTCAAAAATAGTCATAATTTCACACTCAATCATTTAACGCTAACCTATGGATTATCGATATCAGATCATCAACATCAGATGAGCAATATCAGCCCATCGGCATTAACGCATTGGTTTCTATAGAAATTATCGCTTTAACAATCCATTAATAATAACAATATGAGGACTTCGCAATGATGGAATTTCTAGCCCTAATTTCAGGGGCATTTTTTATAGGCTTTGCCGCTCAAACCCATTGTGTCGGAATGTGTGGCCCTGTAATTGGTATCTTGGGAATGAATAATGCCTATAAACGAATTCCGGCAGCGATTCTCTATAATCTAGGTCGTATTTCAACCTATACGCTTCTAGGTGTTATCGGCGGATTAATCGCAGCGTCTGTCTCAGATATTACTGCTATTCAATATATTATCCGTTATGTTGCCGGTGCTATTATGATCTTTATTGCCTTGCAACTCTTCGGCTTGCCACAAGCTTTAAGTTGGATTGAGCGCCCTTTCCAATCAATTTGGAAACCGATTCAAAAATTCTCTCAACGCTTCTTCCCTATCCGCACTGCTAAAGGCACTTACCTTGTCGGCATGATTTGGGGATTATTACCATGTGGTGCAGTTTATGGTCCCTTAGCCGTTGCTATGGGCGCAGGTTCTGTCGCAAAATCTGCGGCCATTATGTTTGCCTTTGGTCTTGGCACACTTCCTATTATGTTAGGCCTTGCGATTTTTGGAAACTTTGTAGGCCACTTCTTTGCGAAGAAAGGAGTGCGTATGATCGCAGGTTTAGTGGTTCTGGTAATGGCGATCTACTATCTCGGTTGGATTGCGCCACAAGATCGTGTCACAAAACGCGCTGAAATGGTCAGTACCCAAACAGAGAAAATCCGTAGCGGTGAACAGAGTGCAACAGAGATTTTAACGCAGATGCAAAACATGGGACACGGACATGGCCACGGCGATCATGGCAATGCAGCCGATCACAGTAATTCGGAGAATCACGGAGACAATAGCAGTAAAGGTGCAGATCATTCTATGAATCATAATATGCCTGAACATAACATGCCAGAGATGCCAACAATGCAGCAATCTCAGATGCCGACAGATCATAAAGCCACCAAACAGAATGAGCATACGATGCCCATGGATCATTCTCAGATGAACCATTAAAGGTTACTATAATCTAATCATGTAACGCTTTCTGAAGAGTTGTAATGCTATTGACCAGAGTCCCATTAATGATGATGCAATCATAATGGGGCTTCTTTTATAGTATAGTGAAATCGGTTTTAAATTATTAAGTAAAGATGTTTGTAAGCTTGTAAGACGCTTCATCCTATAATGATTGTGAATTTTCTTAAACCGGAATAACTATAAATGCCGGCGCATCGGTTGTAATAAGTGAGGAAGTTGTTCTATCCGGCATCTTGCAAGTGTTGTTTAAAACCATTTTTCTTAAACCAAATTTACTATAAGCAAAAAATTGAGAATTTAAATTTTTTGATCATTAGAGTTTTCGATTATCTAATAGGCGATGAATCCACTACGACAAGGGAATAACATAGATACAATATGTTATATTGAAAGATATCAGGAAGATAATACTACTTTTGCAGCCACAATGGCGCGATCATCAATATTTAGGAGATCTCTATGGCACCCCGATATCGTATTCATTCCGAAGTTTATGAACGTTATGAAAATTTTAGTCATATTATTGAAGATACTGAAACTGGTGAAGCGATCATCATCGATCCCGCTTGGGATGAGCAATACTTTATTGATCGTTTACAAAAACTCAACCTCAAACCTGTGGCGATTTGGTTAACCCATGGCCATCATGATCACGTGAGCGCGGTCAAAGCATTAAGAGAGTATTTCCCTATTCCCGTGTATGGCTCAAATGTGGAAATTGATTATATTAATTCCTTCCCAAAAGGGGATCTTCCGCCAGCCTTTCGAGAGTTACCGGATGATATTATTCCACTATATGACAATGATTTACTCGACTTTGCCGGCGAAAAAGTAAAGATCATTTTAACGCCGGGACACAGCAGCGGCTCTATCTGTTTTCTCTTAAGTGATGACCTTATTACCGGCGATACACTCTTTATTAATGGTTCAGGACGCGCAGATCTACCCGGATCTGATCCTGCTGCGCTCTTCGATTCGCTCAATCGAATTAAAACAGAAGTTCCCCATCATGTGACGCTTCGAACAGGTCACGCCTATGGACCCACAGCAACAGATACTTTAGATCATCAAATCAAATCAAATCCTTATATACAATTACTTGATAATAAAGATGAATTTATTAAATATCGTATGAGTCATTGATTTCATTTGTAAAATAAGTGAAAAATATTGCTATAAATGTTAAAAAATATTATTATTTAAGAAATTTTGAACATTTTCATAGCTACTTATGAGGGATTCACAATGAACAGGCTACGCTTCATTGTCGCCATTATAGCAATATTTTTCAATATGTTAGTCGCATTTAGTGCCGAATGTCATCACCGAGGAATGCTCGAAGAGCCCTATTGTGACAATGATTACGATTTGATTGCCGATCTTCCCACAGATCCCAAACAAATGATTACGCCTCAAACATTAATCGTCTCATTTTCCCCTTTTGAAGATCTTTCACCCTATTCAAAATATATAACAAGATTTACAGATCATTTAGCAACTTGCCTTGACTCAAAAGTGATTTACTATCAAATGCAGAGTAATGAAGCAGAAATTGAAGCAATGCGCGCTGGTCGGTTGCATGTTGCAGGATTCTCTTCAGGTAGCACCGTTGCCGCTGTGAATCGTGCTGGGGCCGTTCCATTCGCAGCAAAAGGGAATGAACAGGGTATCGCTTATTCTGGTCTGATTGTCATTGCTCGTAGCGATAGTCCTTATCAAAAAATCACAGACCTAAAAGGTAAACGCGTAGCCCATACAGATGCTGTCTCTAACTCTGGGCATTTAGGTGCTTTAGCACTATTTCCCCAAGAAGGTATTATTCCCGGCGTTGATTATGAGGTGATCTTTTCAGGTAAACATGATCTCTCCATTGTAGGTGTAAAATCAGGAGATTACGATGCAGCAGTCATTTCAGCTGAGGTGTATGAAAGAATGATCGGACAACAACGCATTAAAGAGGGCGAATTCCGTATCATCTATCAAAGCGAACCTTTCCCTGCTGCTGCTATTACTTATTCTCATAAATTAGCCCCTGAGTTTCGAGAAAAACTACAGCAATGTATTTTTGATTACCGCTTTTCAGGGAGTATGCAGCACGAATTATTAGGTGCTGATCGCTTTGTTCCCATTAATTATCAAAAAGATTGGGCTTATATTCGGATGTTACTCGAAGAGGCTAACCAAATTCGCCAGGAGATTTTCCAGAACGTAGCTGCTGGTAATAAAAACGGTTGGGGTGCAAGACTCTATACATGGCTTCGGTAAGTCTAATAGTTCTCCACCCATTAATATTCTCCCCAATACGTTTCCTGGGCAATATCATATTGATCAACATCTTACCGGCTAAGGGTGCAGTAATCATTCCCCTTGCCCCATGAGCCGTTGATAAATAGAGTCCCTGTTCCCAAGGCACTTTAGCATCAGGAATACGTTTTGCATCTAATCGAATGGAAGCAAAACGCGCCATAAATTCATCGTATTGTGCAATGGGGCCGACAATGGGTAAAGATCCTGGTGCACTCGCTCGAAGTGCCACTCTCCCCTCTAATGTTTCCGGTAATTTGGGCATTATTGCACTTAATCCTAAATTCGCGGCTAATTTTTCTGAATTCTGCTCAAGCATAGTAATATTTTCTCGATGCTCCCTCTCTGTCGGCGCTGAAACCTCCCCATGACGTTCAAAGGTAGCGCCAAAGGTTGTCCAACAGTCTCCATTTTGTTCAATAGAGGGGGCAATATACCCTTCACCACTCACCACCATTTTTAAAGGATTTTCTTGTTTCAGAGAGGTTGTCTGCCCACGCGCCGATATCATAGGAAGATGCTCACATACTTTTAATTCACAGACTTCACTCGCCATCGCAAGCACCACTATTTTACTCTGATAAGTCTGTGCGCCTGTTTTTACTTGCCATAAAGGAAGATCAAGATCGTCAGCAACTGATTGTACATCCAATACCGATTGATTCGGCAGAAAGGTAATATTCGAATGTTGTAAGAGCGCTTTTGTTAAAGCTTGAGGTGCAACCCAACCAGATTCAGGAAATAGAAGCCCGCCAGAGTGCAGTGAAATCCCTGCTAATTCACTGGCTGTTTGAGAATCTACCAATTGCATTATTTCAGGATACTGTTCGGCCAACATCGCTTGATATTCTGGTCTTTTACTCGCATAAGATAATTGCAATAAGCCACAGTTATCCCAATCTTTTCCCTTTTCTAATAAGCCTTTTTTTGTCAATTGTTTCAATAACTGTAAAGTGTATTGAAAACCTGCAAGTGCTAATTCATTCTCTAATGGTGTATGAGGCGATAGCTTCACATAGAGCATTCCTTGCCGATTACCTGATCCCGCAGTTGCCGGATTTTCTGCTTTATCTAATACCCAAACCTTCATTCCCGTTTCCGCTAAATGATAAGCTGCGCTTGCACCGGCAATTCCCGCACCAACAACAATCGCATCCGCGTTCAGAGAAGCGTGATCATAGTTGTCCGCATTCAAAACAAGATTAGGCATATCTAACCATAGATTATTCTGATTTGTCATATCGATCCTTTTCCCATTACGCTATTCGTCATTACACTATTTTTATTGCCCGTTCTATATTAGATCGTCAGCGACAACACTCACTATTTATAACAAAATACAACGTATTCCCCCTATTTTAGCCATCTATTTTTTAATTTAACTCAAGTGTCATCTCAAAAATTACAGTTTATTCTATCAAAGGCATAGCGTTAATAAGTGGACTCCTATAAAATATATCCACAAAATGTCTAAGCAACTATTTTAAACTGTTTATGCATTGAAATTTTTAATATATTTATAAAAAGGTTATGGATAATGAAAAAATTATATAAACTCGGCCTTGGTGTTATCTTCGCATCTCTTCTTGTTGCTTGTTCTGATGATGCAAAAGCGCCTGCACAAAATGGCACCAACAATACCACAACTGAAGCTACAACACCGGTAGCTCAGGATGAAGTGACTTCAACTTATGAACTTGAACAACCTGGCGTGACGATTCGTATTACGCTTGTGGGTAAAGATGACAAAATCACTCGTCAAGAAACGGATAGCATTATCGCTTATGACGCAATTGGTGCAACAAATGCCGAAGAGGCTGAACAAATCTTATCAGCAGTGACGAATAATATTGATTACGCAGCCATTAAAGGTATCACTTACGATATGACTTATGGCGATAAAGAGGCACATGAAACCATCATTATTGATTTAACCAAAGCAGATCTTGCTGAATTAGCAGAACTCCCAGGTTCGGCATTCAATGGTGACCCCAATGAAGGCGTGAGCTACTCAGCAACAGGTCAATTACTTGAAACTGCCGGTTTCAAAAAAGTGAAATAGATCTCTGATTGGTTCTACAATCATTCAAGTTAAATGATTTTAAATAAAACCAATATTATTGAACCGTAGATTAAATGTCTGCGGTTTTTTTATATAGTAAATTTGGTTTAAGAAAAATGATTTTAAACAACACTTGCAAGATACTGGATAGAATGGCTTTCTTACTTATTACAGCCAATGCACCGGCACTTCAATAAGCATATTTTGAACCGACATTACTATATTGATTTGTTTGTCCTATGGTTAGGTCTGTGGTTCATCCCATAATTTTTATATCTTTGCATAACCCGACAATCAATAACACTCTCCACAGTTATGCACAATTTCTTTGGATAACTATCAGGATAACTCTGCGTATTGCAAGATTATAACTCTTGATTATCAAAAAAGCGGATAATAATGCCTTAAAAAAGCTTGGGATATCTGCAATCTATCCCAAGCTTCTCACCAATTTCTACAAATACTTATCCCTTAACTTATCCTTTAGTTATCCCATTAGTAGTTGCGTTGCCGCTTGATAAAGCAACCCGCCCCCAAATCCAACAAAGAAAATTCCGGCAATGCCATCAATGTAAGCGCCGGCCTTTTGATAGAGTGCTTTCATCTGTGGGAGAGAGAATAAAATCACCACCACTAAGAACCAAAGAAAAGTCTCTACGATCACTAAGGTAAAGATCTCTGCTCGCAGGACCGTAGAGATATTACCGCCAACAAATATCACAAAGACACTGCCGAAATAGATCAAAGATTTGGGGTTTGAGAGATTCGTAAAAAGGCCTTTTAAAAAGAGTGTTCGGCCACTCATTTTCTTTGGTCCTAATTCTACTAATTGATCATCCGTTAATGGATTTTCTAACATCGCTTCAATCTGTACTTTACAACTTTTGAACTGTTGGTAGCTGCTCTTCAAGAGTAAAATACCGAGATAAATAAGGTAACAACCACCGGCTAAGAAGAGTACTGCTTGAATCCAAGGAAGTTTTTCAACTAAAACATGCAAGCCTAATAGTGCAACGACGGCCCAGATAGCAACGCCGAGAGTAATTCCTAGCACTGTCATCATTGCTTCTCGTCGAGAATGACTGACCGCGACTTGTGTTACCAAAAAGAAATCAGGCCCCGGCGTAATCAATGCCATAAAATGAATTCCCGCTAATGAGATTAAGAGCATCGCCGCTTCATACATCTATTTTTCCCCTTTTATTATTATCTAATGACGTAAAATCACCGCCACCTTTTCCCAATAAGTGCCATAAAAAAATGCTGATCAATATGATATCAGCATTTTTGTCGACATGGGATGATGTTTGTGTAAATCCTTTCCCTAACAATCCCTAATAAACAGGACTATTATCGCTTACTATAGTAACGGCTTACCCACCAATCCCTCTAAAACTTTAAGTGGAGATTGTGAACTATCCACCATATCTTCCACATCTAATTGGAAGGTCTGCTCTAGCATAAATTGCCCACTCATTGCCGCATGGGGAGTTTGATCCGAAAAACAGACCCAGGTTGAGCCCGGCATAAAATTCACTTCCCACTGAATGCCTCGATCTTGATACTCTTGATCTTCTTTCATAATGTCGTGGAACTGCAACATAATATGATCATAGTGAGTGCGCTTACTTTTGGTAATCTGTAGCGTGTCTAAAAGGGTTGCGCCTAATTTAGAGTATGGCTTAATTTTCGGCAATAAGCGTTTTGCAAGATCCGGAAAGGCCTCTCCAACACGCCATTTCCGGGGGATACCATTTGGATTAATATTGGTAAAAATTCGAATAATACGTTTCCCATGAAGCGGACGAGAGGGGAATGCATCAACATGCAAACGTCGATCATCTTTCCGGAATGAATGACTATCACTCCATTCATCAATTGCATTTAAGCGAAGGGTATTCATCGGACTATGGAGTTTATCCTTATATTCAGGAATAATATCAGTAATAAGTCGATAACTCGCATCAGCATACCGTTTCAATAAACCTTTGAGTACCTGCTTCTGTGCTTCAGTCACCTCATCTGCGGTTCCTCGAATATCATCTTGATCCGCTTGATACATAATATTTTTGCGCTTTGGACTGACATATTTTGGATCAAGTAACGCTGATTCTTCCGGCGTTAAAGCAAACGGTAGAGAAGGAAAATAGAGTACATCCCCTTTCTCTAAATGACTCGCAATATTATCTCGATCGCACTCTTCAGCGCGCCATTCAGTAATCCCTAATTCTAAAATAGGTGCTGTTTCGACAGATCTCTGCGCGGTCGCAGTAGACATAACAAACCTCCTCAAATTTCAGTAGCCCAGGCTACAACATAAATATAACTAGATATTACTAACCTATCTAAAGCATCAATTTTAAGCTCAATGTATCAATAATGACCCGTAATGATGATATGTTTAATAAATCACATTACAATCATTATCAATGATAGTTATTGCTTTGATTTCACTCAAAAAATAGAGTTGCTAATTTTGGATATTTTACCACTATTTTTCTCTCTTCGGGAAAGGATTCGGGCATAGTTGCCCTAAGACAAGAGATTCTCGCGCACCTGTTGCACGTGGAACATTGCCGGCAAGCTTTTCTCTTGTTAAATACCCTAAAAGCGCAAAGGCAATCGCTTCTTTCGCATCGCTTGAAAGCCCTAGATCCTCCCCTGTTAATATCTGCTGATCTGGCAATTCAGCCTGCAGATAGCGCAATAAGGCACTATTATAAGCACCGCCCCCTCCGACAATCACTTCATCAATATCAATAGCGGGGAACACAAATCGCCGGTAGCTGTCGGCAATCGAAAATGCGGTAAATCGCGTTAAAGTATGAATAATATCTGCCGGCGAGTAAGCGCAATTTTGAGGAGGTAAATACTGCTGTAATAAGGCTTGTGTAAAGCGTGCGCCGAATTGTTCTCTTCCTGTGGATTTTGGGGGATTTTCTGCTAGATAAGGGTGTTGGCATAATTGCTGCCATAAAGGTTCAATCAATTCTCCTTGCCGAGCGATCTCCCCATTGTGATCATAGCTTTTCTGATAGAGTTGCTGCATTGCTTCATTGATCATCATATTACCGGGGCCCGTATCAAAAGCCCAAAGATCCTCAATATCCGCCTCTTTCGGCAAAATTGTCACATTACCAATCCCACCGATATTTTGTAATAAACGATTCGCCGTTGCACTACGATATAGGAGCCATTCTGTCATCGGCACCAAAGGCGCACCGTCTCCGCCGGCAATCACATCCATCATCCGAAAATTAAAATAGACATCTGTCGCAAAACGATAAGCTAACATTGATGGATCGCCTATCTGCAAAGTAGAGGGTGTTAATTGATGGGTTGCCGATTGTGATCGTGGTAAGTGATAAATGGTCTGTCCATGAGAAGCGATAAAATCGAGCTTTCCTGAGAACTCCTGTAACGATTGGGCACCTGCACGTTTCAATGCTTCCACTTCGACCAATAATGCATCTACTGCATCTGCATAGAGTAATCCTAATTCGGCATTGAGGGTACAAATCAAAGCCACATTCGATTGCCCAAGATCACACGCTTGTGTAATTTTATGCCGTAAATCATCTTCTAAAGGTTGACTATAAAAATGTAGTAACTGACACGTGATATCTGCCCCTTTCCCCTCTAATTTCACTAATGCGACATCCACACCATCTAATGATGTGCCGGTCATAATCCCAACAGCAAATAGCGATTTCGGTAATGATTGCGACAAAGGTTGCGACAAGGGTTGCGACAATGATTGTGACATCTAGGACCCTCCTCTCTCGCTTGTTAATAATTGCCGAATATGGCCGCCATACTGCGCTAATAACGCTTGTGCCTTTTCATAAGAAATGGCTAATAAGGCCATCACAATCGCTGGCTTGACTGCCCCTTGGCTTTTTTGAAGAAGCGCTTTTGCTTCACTCGAACTACAATCCGTCACTTGCATCACAATCCGTTCAGCTCTAGCCACTAACTTCTCATTGGTCGCCCGCAGATCAACCATCTGATTACCATATACTTTGCCTAAGCGAATCATTGTCCCTGTCGAAAGCATATTGAGAATCATCTTTTGAGACGAACCCGATTTCATACGAGTCGAACCGGTAATCACCTCTTCCCCAACCACAGCTTCAATGGCGATATCTGCCTTTTGACCAATTTGACTCTCGGCAACACAGGCAATGGCAATACGCCCGGCACCTATTGCCTCGGCATAGGCTAAAGCACCAAGACAGTAAGGAGTTCTTCCCGATGAGGCAAGCACACACACAACATCTTTCTCATTACAATGAATCGCTTCTAAATCCGCCTTGCCGGCTTCAAAATTATCCTCGGCATTCTCCACCGGATGACGTAACGCCCGATCTCCCCCGGCAATAATACCGATCACCGCTTCCTCACCAACACCAAAAGTGGGTAAGCATTCTGAAGCATCTAATACTCCTAATCGCCCCGAAGTACCGGCACCCATATAGATTAATCGGCCTCCCTGTTTTATTGCTACTACAATCAGATCAATCGCCGCTGCAATCTGCGGGGTTGCCCGATTAACCGCATCAATTACAGCTTGATCTTCACGATTAATGAGTTGCACCATCTCTAAGGTAGAGAGCTGATCGATCTCTGCCGTTCTTGGATTACACTGCTCTGTTCCTATCTCTGCTAAATTGACCATTCTTCAATTCTCCCCCTTTTCATTGATCAGCGCTGAAGCTTTTGTAATATTTATATGCTAGCTTAAAGTAAACAGACCGATTTCACCATAGAAGCAGTCAAGGATTTACTGTTTAAATCCCCCCTAAAATTTCAGATAAAGAAAAACCCTATCAGTCTCTCCATCGACTAATAGGGTTTTGCATAAAAGTACTCTCAATAGTTCTATCAAAAGAGCGATAGAACCCTATTGATCTTTTAATTACTCTTCTAAAAAGGAAGAACTTTAGAATTGATAGCGAACACCGAAGTTTAATTCATTCGAACGAAGTTTCGCCGTTGCGCTGATATTATTCTCGCTAGCGTTAAATTTCACTTTACCGTAATCAGTAAAACGGTAGCTGAGATCTAACGAGAGATTGTTATCTACTTTATAGCTTGTACCGACGCTCACATTCCAAGCAAAATTACCTTTGCCTTTAGAGATTGAGTAATTGTCATTATCTTCGTGATCTACAATACCCACTTCATTTTTGAGGTGCGCGTAACCCAAACCGGCGCCAACATAAGGGGTAAAACGTGTGCCTGTATTGATATCATAATAAACATTCGCCATTAACGATTGTGATTTCATACGGTTTTTGAGCTGAACATTCCCCTCATCTAACGTCTTGTCCATTTTTTGCGTGCCATTTAAACCATACTCTAGCTCTGCACGAAGGTTGTTTTCACCCATCGGCAATACTAAACCGTAAGCAAGCCGAAGGCCGGCAACACTTTTGCTCTCTTTAAATTGCTCATTATCTTCATTACTTTGGACTTTATAAGTACCATAGCGCACAGCGCCTTTACCTGACACATATTGCTCAAAGCTTTGCGCATTAGAAATTGAAGCAACACTTGCAATGGTAAGTGCAGAGATGAATAGAACTTTTTTCATGAACGACTCCTAACTTTTTATATCACTGTTTCACAGGAATCGTAGTTTACTATATCAATAAACGTAAATAATAGTATTTTTTGTTAAAAAAGTTGTAGCATCGCGTAATAGATTGTTTTAAATTGATATTTTTCAGTTATTAAAGTCATACCTTTTTCTAAAAAGCCGCATGCTGCTTTAGATCATTTTCAATAAGTTATACACATAAAAAATTCCACCAAAATTATTGGTGGAATGAGAATGCATATATATGTGTGTGTATATGCGTATTACTTATAATAACTAATCTTTCACAAAAGATCGAGACTACCCATGAATCTCTCTAAAGGCATCAAAACTAATATCAGGATAACGTTCTTGCGCTAAGTGTAGATTTACGCGAGTTGGTGCAATATAGACATATTCACCATGATGATCTACGGCTAAGTTATCTTCAGCTTTACGCTTAAATTCATCAAATTTCTTCGGATCTTTAGAATGTACCCAACGTGCTGTGGAAACATCTACATGTTCGAAGATACAATCGACGTTATATTCAATTTTCAAACGATGTGCTACAACATCAAATTGTAGTACCCCTACAGCCCCAATGATTAAGTCATTATTCCGTAAAGGTTTGAAGAGCTGCGTTGCTCCCTCTTCACAGAGCTGCTCGAGTCCTCGTTCTAAATGCTTCATCTTAAGTGGATCCCGTAAACGTGCCCGGCGGAAGAGCTCTGGTGCAAAATCAGGAATGCCTTTAAAGCTCAGCTCTTCACCCTCTGTAAAGGTATCACCAATCCGAATTGTACCATGATTATAGATCCCAATAATATCACCGGCATAAGCTTCATCTAAATGTCCCCGATCAGAGGCCATAAAGGTCAAAGCTTCAGGAATCCGGATATTTTTACCGATACGCACATGTCGAGCCGTCATTCCCGGTGTATATTTACCAGAACAGACTCGCATAAAAGCGATGCGGTCACGATGCCGCGGATCCATATTTGCTTGAATCTTAAAAATAAAGCCTGTTAAAGGCTCTTCATCAGCCATCACTTCTCGAGTTAAAGTGGCTTGCTTACGCGGTGCCGGTGCGATCTCTACAAACCCATCGAGCATCTCTTGCACACCAAAGTTAGTAATCGCAGAACCAAAATAGACCGGCGTTAAACGCCCTTCGAGATACTCATTCAAATCAAACTCATGACTGGCAACGCGTACTAATTCAACCTCTTCACGAAAAGCATTCGCACGATCTTCCCCTAAAACCTCATCAAGTTCAGGGCTATTCAATCCTTTGACAATACGCCCTTTACTTTTAGTCCCCCGTTCAGTGGCATCATAGAGGTGAATATAATCCTCGAGAATATGATAAACCCCTTTAAGATCCCGCCCCATACCGATCGGCCAAGTCACTGGCGCACAATTGATCTTTAAAACATCTTCCACTTCATCAAGTAGATCGATCGGCTCTTTACCATCTCTGTCTAATTTATTAATAAAAGTGATAATCGGTGTATCCCGTAGGCGACAAACATTCATCAGTTTGATCGTCTGCTCTTCAACCCCGTTAGCACAATCGATCATCATGAGCGCTGAGTCCACCGCCGTCAAGGTACGATAGGTATCTTCTGAGAAGTCTTGATGCCCTGGCGTATCCAGTAGGTTAATCATACAATCACGATAAGGAAACTGCATGACAGATGAAGTCACCGAGATCCCACGTTGCTGCTCTAGCTCCATCCAGTCAGAGGTGGCATGACGGGCAGCTTTACGACCTTTCACCGAGCCGGCAAGATTAATCGCGCCTCCAAATAAGAGAAGCTTCTCTGTCATAGTGGTTTTACCCGCATCCGGGTGGGCAATAATGGCAAATGTCCGGCGACGGGCCACTTCTTTCGCTAGTTTACTCATGTTGATTCGCTCTACTTAACGCTAAGATGATACTTCAATGTACCATTGAAAATACTTATAAATTTAGAGTTGGTATTGTACACGTTTTTTGACATCAAGTGGTTTTTTCCCCTGATTAGAATTGCTAAATTCGTCATCTCTTGCTATAACAAACAGAGATATAACTCGATTTAATTCTTATTATAAAGACTCGAGTAATTCATACTTTTATCATTGCAGGAGAGCAAAAATGTCTGAAACTGAATATCAACATATTCTTGTCGCAGTAGATCAATCTCACGATGCGGAGAAAGTGGGTCGACAAGCATTAGTTGTGGCGAAACGCAACCATGCCAAAATTACCCTTCTCAATATTTTGGAAGGTATCAGTATTAGCGCAGGTTATGAGTTAATGCCGATTATTCCACAAGTCTCTGACAGTGAAATTATTGCTGAAGCTAAGAAATCAATGCGTGAACTCTCAATGAAATTAGGGATTCCTGATGCAGATACCATGGTTATTTCAGCGCTTTCAACGAAAGAAGGGATTCTACGAGCAGCCGAAGAGCTTAAAGCTGATCTGCTCGTGATTGGCTCTCATACCCGTTCAGGATTAGGTGTGCTTCTCGGCTCAACATCAGGTGCAATTATCAATGATTCACCTTGCGATATCCTAACGGTTAAAGTGTAATTCATCGCTCATCAATAACAGAATAATTAAGTAAGAATCAAATAAGCCCTGCATCGAATAATGCAGGGCTTTTTTCTATTACCCCCCATATCTATTATTCCCCCATAAAAAATTCCCTAGATCATAACAATCTAGGGAATCTATTTTTTCATCATCCACTTTATCCCTGCTTACAGAGCTAAAGTCTTTGAATTTTTATGAATCTGCTTTTGCAAGCTTCGTTGATTGATCCTCTGATTTTGATGAAGGATCATGATCATCTTTCGGATTAGCCGCTTTTCCCTCTTTATTCAAGAGTAAGAAGAATACTGGCGTGAAGAGTAATACTAATAATGTACCCCCAATCATACCGCCGACAACGACCTGACCCACAACGTTCTGTGCACCAGAACCTGCCCCTGCTGAAATCGCAAGAGGTAATACCCCGAAGCCGAATGCGAGTGAGGTCATGACAATCGGACGTAGACGTTCTTGAGCTGCTCGAATTGCCGCTTGCATCGCGGTCATACCTGTATGCATCAGATCACGCGCAAACTCAACAATCAGGATCGCATTTTTAGAAGTCAGACCAATGGTAGTCAACATCCCTACTTGGAAGTAAACGTCATTCTCAATTCCCATTAAGCGCGCGGTAATCACAGACCCTACAACCCCTACAGGAATTGTTAAGAGTACAGAGATAGGTACTTTCCAAGATTCATACAGCGCCGCTAAGCTTAAGAAGATCACGAAAACGGAAATTAACAGTAATGATGTTTGTGAATTCCCTGCCTGACGCTCTTCATATGAAGTATCGGTCCAAGCTACTGAAATCCCCTGTGGTAAATGCTCATTGACGATCTGCTCAATCGCATTCATCGCATCCCCAGTACTTTTACCAGCAGCGGCATTAATTGAAAGTGGGAATGATGCAAAACCATCAAAACGATTCAACTGTGGTGGACCATACGACCAGCGGCCTGTTGCAAATGCACTAAAGGGTACCATTTCCCCTTTCGCATTACGAACATACCAACGTTGGAAATCCTCTGGCATCATACGATAAGGTGCATCGGCTTTAACCTGAACATGTTTAATACGGCCACGATCAATAAAGTCATTAACATAAGATCCGCCCCAAGCAATGGAGAGCGCTTGGTTAATATCACCAATTGAGACTTGTAATGCTTGGGCTTTTTCACGATCAATATCCACATGATATTGCCCAGTATCAAACTGACCACCTGGACGTAGGGTTGCCATATCTAAATCTGGACTTTGTGCCGCGAGCCCCATGAATTTCATTACAGAATTCATTAAAGCATCATGCCCTAAACCAATCGTATCTTGTAATTGGAAGCTAACACCTGTCGCTGTTCCCAGTTCAATAATCGGCGGTGGACTAAAGACGAAGATCTGTGCTTCTGGCACTGTTGCCGTATATTTTTGAACACGCTCCATCAATGCTGGAATTGAATCATATTCTGATCCTCGCTCTTCC
This sequence comes from Ignatzschineria ureiclastica, assembly GCF_003121845.1. GTDB lineage: Bacteria > Pseudomonadota > Gammaproteobacteria > Cardiobacteriales > Wohlfahrtiimonadaceae > Ignatzschineria > Ignatzschineria ureiclastica. The sequence goes on from NZ_QEWQ01000001.1 coordinate 645,812, forward strand.
CAAGGTTTCAGCTTAATAAAGAACATCCCTTGTTCAGAGCCTTGCCCTGAGAAGCTAAAACCTGCAACCGTCATGACTGAGTCAACTGTACTAGTCTCTTCTTTAAGTAGGTAATCTGTAATCTGTTCTAGCGGGATTTCTGTCTGATTCAGCGATGTACCATTAGGGTTAATGGTCATACCAATAAGCATCCCCTGATCTTCATCGGGTAAGAAGCTTTTGGGTAACTGCATAAATTGATGCCCAATAATCGCTAAACCAATGAGTAATACTACTACATACATAAAAGGATGCTTTAGAACCTTGGTTATCCCAGCAGTATAAGTATTACTAACTTTATCAAAACCGATATTAAAGTATTTCACAATCCAGGCGATAACCGCTAATACTGGTGCGAAGAGTTTATTTAAAAAGCGTCCAATCGCTGTTTTGGGCTCTTTCTTCTCTTCATGATCCCGCAGTAAAGTAGCACACATTGCCGGCGTAAAGATAATCGCCACAAGTACAGATAACAACATCGCCGTGATAATCGTGACAGAGAACTGACGATAGATCACCCCAGATGCGCCACCTAAGAATGCCATAGGCACGAATACTGCCGACAACACAACCCCGATACCAATTAAGGCGCCGGTAATTTGATCCATGGATTTACGAGTTGCTTCTAATGGTGAAAGCTTCTCTTCTTCCATAATCCGCTCAACGTTTTCAACAACCACGATCGCATCATCAACGAGAAGTCCGATTGCCAATACTAAAGCAAAGAGTGTCAAGGTATTGAGATTAAAGCCTAACGCATTTAACACAATCATCGTTCCCGCTAAAACATACGGAATAGCTAACATTGGAATCAATGTTGCCCGAATATTTTTAAGGAATAAGAAGACGATAATAAATACAAGGCCAATCGCTTCAATCAAAGTATGCTCAACACTCGCTACCGAATATTCAACGAATGGTGTCGTATCATAAGGGAATGTATAAGCCATCCCTGTTGGAAGATCTTTCTCGATTCCTTTGAGATACGCTTTTACAGTATTTGCGGTATCAAGTGCATTTGCTCCTGATGATAAGCTGATTGCAACACCCGCTGCCGGTTGATTATTATATTTAGAGCTTACAGATTCTGATTCTGGCGAAAGCTCAACTCGTGCAACATCTGCAAGTAAAACCTCACTCCCATCTTCATTCACACGAAGCTGAATAGCCTTGAACTCTTCAGGGCTTTGTAATAGTGATTGAGAAGTAACGGTATAACTGATCAACTGATCCTTAACACCTGGCATCGCCCCAAGGCTACCTAACGTTGCTTGTGAGTTTTGCTCCTTGATTGCCGCAACAACATCCACCGGCGTCATATCGTACTTATAGAGTTTCATTGGATCAAGCCAGATATTCATCGCATAACTTGAGCCGAAGAATTGAATCTCCCCAACCCCTTGTAAACGACTCATCTGATCTTGTAATGTCGAGGAGATATAATCCCCGATATCCCCTGACGACATCGTGCCATCTGGAGAGTAGAATGCAACCACCATCAAGAATGAACTACTTGATTTGGCAATCGTAACCCCTTGTTGCTGTACCGCTTGCGGTAGCTTACTCAGGGCTTGTTGGATCTTGTTCTGCACCTGAACCTGTGCTAAATCAGGATCAACACCTTGGTTAAATGTAACTGTAATCTGGAAAGTGCCTGAACTTGAGCTTGAAGAACTCATATAACGGAAACCATCAAGCCCACTGATACTCTGCTCAATAACCTGCGTTACACTCTCTTCGACAGTCTGTGCACTTGCCCCTGGATAAACCCCCGAGATACTAATCTGCGGCGGTGCAATTGGCGGATATTGAGATACAGCCATGTTTTTGACCACTAAGAGGCCAATAAACATCGTCAATATCGCAAGCACCCACGCAAAAATAGGTCGGTCTATAAAAAATCGTGCCATATTATTTATTTAAATCCTTTCATTGATAACGATGGAATAAGTGTTTTGTCATAATTTACAATTCAACGTCTTACTGAATTGTTAAATTATCTTCAATCACATCAACCACCACATCTTTACCACCGCTACGTTGTAATGCTGATTGCACAGTTTGCAATCCTTTCACTACAACACGCTCACCTTCTTGTAAGCCACTGGCAATGACCCAATCTTGTTCGTATGCCCGAGAAATTTGCACAGGACGCATATGTGCGACATTATTCTCATCTACTACAATCACCGTACTCACACCCCCTGGGCCTTGAGTGACGGCCTTTTGTGAAACCACTAAAGCACCTTTCTCAATCCCTTGCTGTACGACTGTACGTACAAACATTCCTGGAAGCAGACTGCCATCGTTCTCAAATTGCGCTTGTAGGAAGATCGAACCGGTTGTTGGATCAACTGTCAAGTCAGAGAACTTAATGTGCCCCACTTTGTCGTAAAGCGTACCATCTTCAAGATAGATACGGACTAAGTGGCCATCTTCCCATTCACCCGTTTCCAAATTTTGCACTTGCGTAGGCGTATAAACACCTGACATCACTTTTTTGCGAACTTCTGCATATTCTGCTGATGAGTAAGTGATATTTACTTTCATCGGATTAAGCACTTGAATAACAGCCATTTCATTCGTCTGCCCGGGTGACACTAAAGCCCCTTGGGTAAAGTTAGTCCGACCAATTTGACCTGAAATCGGTGCTTCCATTTGGGTATAATCCAAATTAATTTTAGCATTCGTCACTTGCGCTTCTGCACCGATCACCTCGGCATTTGCTTGCATTAAAGCTGCATTAGCATCATCAACATCTTGTTGACTTACCGCTTTAGATTGCTTTAAGGCATTTAAACGATCTGCTTTCAATTTTGCAGCATTTTGATTTGCTTTTGCCCGCTCTAAGGTTGCATTAGCTTGTAATAGACTCGCTTGATAAACAGCAGGATCGATCTGATAAAGCTGATCCCCTTCATTAACAAAACTCCCTTCTGTGAAATTCACTGAGAGAATAATGCCACCCACTTGTGGTCGAACTTGTGCAATAACAGAAGCTTCTGTACGACCTGGTAGCTCAGTTTCTACTGTAATATTTTTACGTTCAACTTCTTGAATCACTGCCTGCGGTGCCGGTGCTTGAGTCGGGCCACTGGCCTCCTCGCTACATGCAGCGACTAGCAGACCTAAACCCACTATCCCTATAATATTCCTAACATATTGCAAATGACTATGCTTTCTCATCTTTTCTCTCATCTATTGATTTGTTATTAAATAACTCAAGTGCTGTCACCCATTCCATGAGCTCCAATCACTTGTTACTAACCCACTGTTACATATCTATAAATTAGTTTTGTTACTCTATATTGCTTGACTATTTTGCTTTACTATTTTTATTTAAACTGACTTGATTGAGCGCTTCATCTAATTCCCTAATAGATATTAATAAGCGCTCTGCTGTCTCCATACCAACGATTTCAGCAACATCGTGCAACCACTGCCCATAGACTTTCACCCGTAATTCATCATAATAAGCCCGCCCTTTCTCAGTCACCTGATAAAGTGGCGAACGTTTATTGTGGGGATTGTCAATCGCTTCAATACATTCATTCTCTAATAAAAGACAGATCTGTCGCTGCACCGCTTGCCTCGAAGTCGAACGCAATTGTGCAATCTGCGGAACCGTCAATGGTTCTGGTTCACAATGAATAATTGAAAGAATCGTCCAACATGAGTGAGTAATTTCGCTTTGCGAACTCATCAAGAGATCTTCACTAATACGGTGCAATTTAGACAAGAGCGTAAACATCTCTTGAAACATCGATACGAATAGCTGCTTTTGGGGATTTTCTCTATTTTTACTCATGATTTTCTTTCGGACAGGGATAAAACAACGCTCATAAATAGTAAATCTTGACAACAAAGTTGTCAATAGCGAGTCTCTATTAACCGATGTAAAAAATCTTATATTTTAAATGCTTATTGTAAACCCTATACTGCAAAGCCTCATTCTTGATAACTAAAGAAGTAACAATAGCCAGCTATCTCTTTGATTATTTTTAATAAGATAGATCATTATGTTACCAATTATCCGATAAAAATAGGTAACCTTTACGACAATTTTCTTGTCATAAAAATCAAATTACAGAGATTTATTCTAAAGAGTAGGCGGAAAAAGAAATATGAACAGATATAGTAAATTGGGTTTAATAAAAATGCTTTTTATGTCGCTAGCGTAGAACTTTAAAAGAACATCAAATCGCACTAAACAACACTTACAAAATGCCAGATAGAATAGCTTTCTTACTTCTTTCAACTGATGCGCCGGCATTTGAATAATGCCTACTTTGAACCGATATTACTATAAGAGCCTAAGAGAAATGATATAGGATGATTTCTCTTAGGCTCTTAAATAGATTGATCCCGAATAAAGGGCTATTAGGAAATCGACTAATCTAAGCTCATTTTAATGGCAAAAGCTGTCACAATCGGCACAAGGAGCAGCGCTACGATATCTGCACCAGCAAAAATGAGCAACAGACTATTGAGTGAATGCCCTTCTTGTAAGCGATAGATGAGCTGAACCCCCACTAATAGAATGGGCACATAGAGCGGTAATGTAATAATGCTGAGTAGTAAACCGGCCTGCCGTAAGCCCACAATAAGCGCTACACACATCGCGCCAATAAAACTCAATAGTGGCGTCCCCAATAACAGAATCAGCGCAACGGAAAAAGACTCGGTAATAGTAAAACCGAGCATCACACTTAATATCGGCGAAAAGAGAACTAGCGGCAAACCTGTTAATAACCAATGGGCAATAATTTTGCCGAGAATAATGCCATACAGTGGCGAACCACTAATCACCATCTGTTCAAGTGAGCCATCTTCAAAATCGTGTTTAAAGACACGATCTAATACTAAAATAGTGGAAAGAAGTGCCGCAATCCAGAGAATTGCCGGCGATGCGGTATGTAATACTTTCTGATTTTCAAGCCCAAGCCCAAGGGGAAAGAGGGTAATAATAATCAGAAAAAAGAGTAACGGCATCAAAATTTCAGAACGATTACGCATCCCGATTCGAAGATCCCGCATTAATACCCCGAATAATCCGCTAAACATTCGCTGTAAACCTCTCGATTGTGACCGTTTGCGTAAAAACATCTTCCGTCGGCGCTTGATGAGAGGTGAAAATAATCGCACCACCGACCTCGCAATGCGCTTTCATCTTCGCTTCTACTAGTGCAATAGAATCCACATCTAACGCCGTAAAAGGCTCATCGAGAATCCAGAGTGTTGCTCGCTCTAGCCATAATCTAGCTAAAATCACGCGCCGTTTCTGACCTGCCGAAAAATAACGAACGGGGATAGATTCTAGCGGAAGTTCGAGCGTTGAGAATACTGTTTCAAATGCATTTCGGTCTAATTGAATTCCCCGTAAACGAGCCATAAATCGTAGATTCTCCCAAGCAGAGAGATCGAGATTAAGACTTAATGCATGCCCAACATATAGAAGGGGTCGATGATAATAGTGCAGTAATTCCCGGCGATCTTCCCCATTCAATAAAATCTGACCTTGATAGCGGGCACTAATCCCGGCAAGCACCCGCAAAGAAGTGGTTTTACCGGCACCATTACGCCCTTTGAGATAGAGGGATTCTCCATTTCGCAGCGTAAAGCTATAGGGATTAAAGATCGGACGATAATTACGCGTCACCACCAAATCCGATACCGCAAGTTCAAAGTCAGGCAATTGCAAGATCTACTCCACAATATGATCTAAGGTTAAAACAACAGGCGTATCAAGTGCTTCAATCACCATCGGTTTTGCTTCAATATCACCCGCTTTCGAAATCGGATCCCCATTCATACTGATTTTTGCAGAGAGCGTCAAAGGTAATTGCTCACTTAATCCTGCGCCCGGCATTAATAGATCCGCATCGGTAATAGTCAGATTAACCGGAAATCCCCCCATTGCGCCCAATGGAATGCGCTTAGCCGCTAACGGTGGCCCGACTTCATTTTTACGGACAAAGAGATAGAGAACCGCATCTTGTGATAATGCCTCAGCTGATACCGCATTCTGTTCAATTGAAACCGCAATAGGGGTTGAAGTGGTTGCATTCTCTGCTGTTTGCGATTGCTGCTGCGATGATTGCTGCGATTGTTGCTGAGATTGCTGTTGTCCCGGCCCTTGTGCTGAATGATTCATACCATTTGCACCGCCCATTTCTGCACCATTTGTCAAAGTTGCAATCATATTGAGAATCATATTGCGATTTTCAGATCCTTCAGGATAACGATCGGCTAATAGGGAGAAGAAATACATCGACTTATCGATCTTCTGATTTTCAAATAACACTGTTCCATAATAAAGCAATAAGCTTTCATTCTCTTGATTACGCAATACGAAATTATCAAATAATCCCTCTAAGCGTTGATCAAGTTGGTAATTATTCATCGCCAATTGAATATTTAACAGCGTATAGAGCGTATTATTATTCACAGGATTTTCAACACGATAGAGATCAAGATAGGCTTTCTCTGCTAATCCTAGCTGATCCATATTCAGATAGAGTTTACCCAATAAATTCAACTCTTTAGGGTCGCTATGATGCGTTGAAGAGCTCATTAAATTTAGCGCCGCTAACGTGCCTAATAGATTATATTGAAGCGCTTCCGGTGGATTGAGATCTGCGATCGTTTCTCCCCGTTGCAATACTTCTAGCGGTGTTGATGCTAACCACTCTTTCACATAAGGCAGTGCAATTGTTCGCTGTGTATCGAGCTCTTTCGCTTCTTTGCTATAACCATCTTCCCAGAAAGTAGTTGAGAAGAGTCCGATAATCGCAAGTCCGAATATTGCAATTATCCCTTTTGAGAGTGAATTCAAACTTCTATCCGGCTTTGCTACCTCAAGAAGATCTCGCGCTAATTCTGTTTTCTTTTCATCATACTCCGCCTGATCAATCTTACCCCGTGTAAGATCGTCCTCTAAAGATTCCGTTTCATCAAGATATTTATCCCGATAGACATCCTTTAAACGCGGATATTGTTGACTGCCCTTACCCCATAGCGCATAACAGAGAAGCCCCACCGAGATAATCAAAAATAGTAATGTATAGATAATACCTAATGTAGTCATAATGCTTATGGATTCTCTTTCAGGATCTTTTGTAAACGTGATTGCTCTTCTTCACTTAAAGCTGCAACCGCCTCTGTTGTTTTCGTCGCTTTTTTACGTCCTTTGACACCGAAGACGAGTGCTAAAATCAACAGTAAAAGCACCACAGGGCTAAACCAAAGTAACCAAGTAATCGGTTTAACCGGCGGATTGTACATCACAAAATCCCCATAACGATCCACCATAAAATTGATAATCTGCGCATCCGCTTGACCGTCAATAATCATATTATAAGTCAAATCCCGCATATCTTGTGCCAGTGGCGCATCAGAATCCGCAATATTCTGATTTTGACATTTCGGACAACGAAGCTCTCGCGTTAAAGTCTGAAAACGCTGTTCATCTACCGGATTCTTAAATTCATAAAGATTCACTGAGGAAAATGCCGGTTGCAAGATCGCCACAAAAGCCATAAGCGCCATCAAAGCACTGCCCATTTGTAACCATTTTCGCAAGATAATACGCGTTTTTTGTAATCTCAATAGTGCCATTATTGTGCCTCTCCTTGATGATTCTCGCTATTAAAACTCGACTCATAGATCGCTTTTAATTCTCGATTCCAGAGATCCACACTAATTTCGCCGACATGACGATGAACAATCACGTTATTGGCATCTAAAAAATAAGTTTCAGGTGCGCCATAAACGCCAAGATTGAGACCAATCTGCCCGCTTTCATCCGCAATCGTAAAGATATACGGATTCCCTAGATCCCGAAGCCAACGATAGGCTTTCTCAGGATTATCTTTATAATCAACACCATAAATAGGAACACCGGTAGCACCAATCTCTTTCAGCGCTTCATGCTCTGCTTCACAAGTAGGACACCAAGTTGCCCACACATTTAAAAGCGCAGGTCCTTGAATATCTTCATCCGTTAAAATTCGCGCTGTAGTTCCCGGCGCAGTCACTTCATAAGCACTAAATGCCGGTAATTGTTTCCCCTTTAGAGCTGAAGGAAGATATGTCGAATCATTCCCAAGACTCATAAAGAGAAAAATTAGAAACCCTACAGCCGCAATAATGACACCGGCAACAATAGCTCGTAACATAAACGCCTCCTACGCAATATCATCTGTTTTAGTCGCTAAATTATCCTTCGCTCGACGACCTACACGATAGCGACGATCTAAAATAGAGAGTAACGCCGCCAATGAGATCACGAGTCCACCTAACCAAATCCAACGAACAAAGGGTTTAACATAAAGACGAATGGCCCAAGCATTCTCTGCACGCTCTTCTGCCATTGCTACATAGAGATCATCGAGTAAAGAGGGACGCAATGCCACCTCACTAATCGGCATCATACTCACGGTATACACCCGTTTTTCCGGATACATCATCCGTAATGGCTTGCCATTTTGATAAACCTGAATCGTTCCTTTAGTGCCTCGATAATTAGAACCTTGAATATCCTCTAATGCTAGAAGCTTAAAGCCATACTCTTGTACTTCGACAGTTTCTCCTACACGCACCAAACGATCTTGCTCATCGCTATAGTGTGAAGTCATCGTAATTCCAACAATCACAATAATTAAGCCTAAATGGCCAAGATTCATTCCCCAACGGGAAAGTGTTTGACGCTTAATCGCCTGGAAGTAGTTATCTTTTGCACTACCATTTAGTTTAATTTCAAAAATAATACCCAAGAAGACCCAGTAACAGAGTACTAAGCTTACCGATACCCATAGATCAAGGCGACCGGCATAGAGAAAATTACTGCCAATACCCAATACTATAGAGAGCAGTGCCATCATAATAAGTGGTTTTTTAATCCGCGAAAAATGATCTTGCTTGAAACGTAGTAATGGCCCAAAACCAAGTACCACTAAGATCAAGAGCGTGATCGGCACCATATATTGATTAAAGTAACCTTCACCCACAGAAATTTTACCAATTTGTAAAATATCAACGATGAGTGGGTAGAGTGTTCCTAACAGCACGACAAAACAGGCTATTGAGAGAAATATATTATTAAATAAGATACCTGACTCTTTCGAAACCAAACTTAAATGGGAGTTTTGTCGGATTTTTGAGGCTCTAAATAAGAGTAAAATAAAGCCAAAAAGAATAATAATCGCTAATAAAAAGAGAATAAATTGTCCACGTTTAGGATCGGCCGCAAATGAATGTACCGAGGTTAAAACGCCTGAACGAACAAGGAATGTACCAAGGACACTCAAGCAGAAAGTCAATAGTGCAATAATCACAGTCCAAAGGGTAAATGCTTTACGCTTCTCTGTAGCTGCCAAGGAGTGTAGTAATGCAGCCCCTAAAATCCAAGGAATCAACGACGCATTTTCTACAGGATCCCAGAACCACCAACCGCCCCAGCCGAGCTCATAGTATGCCCACCAACTACCCACAGTGATGCCAAGCGTTAAAAAGCCCCAAGCCGCTAAAGCCCAAGGACGAACCCAACGAATAGAGATGCGATCAATATGCCCCGTTAACAAGATAGCGCACATAAAAGCATAAGGCACTGCAAAACCCACATATCCCATATAAAGTAGTGGTGGATGGATAATGAGCCCTACATCTTGTAATAAAGGATTCAAATCCCTGCCATCATATAGATCAAGTGTGAGATTTCGTGCAAATGGATCAGAAGTAAAGATTAAGAAAGCGATAAAGCCAGCACTAATCCCCCCTAAGATTGCTAATGTAGTCGATGAGAGTTCTAACGGCATTTTTCGTGTGAAAAAGACTGCCGCTAACATCCAAGCAACCAGGGTAAAGACCCAAAGTAACATCGAACCTTCGTGTCCGCCCCAAATAGCGGTAATCTTATAAACGGAGGGGAGTTTAGTATTAGAATTTAAAAATACATAAGAGTAGCTAAAATCACTAATCCAGAAAAGATGCCCTAAATAGATAAAAGAGAATGCCACCAAGACAAAGAGCCAGATCGTCAATGGTCTTGCACTATACATCAATTGTGGACTACGAAGCTTTATTCCTAAAAGAGGGATAATAAAGAGTGCAATTGAGACGCCAAGGGCGATATAGAGGGAAAGCTGACCTAAGGGAAGCATAATAATTCTTAACCTTTATTGTGTTAAATCTATCTTGATAACCATCGATTCTTTACATAGAGTCAATATGGTCAATTTGTTAAAACCCCAAAATCTATCAAACAATTTAGGGGTTCTATCCAATATCAATCTTACAGTTCATTGTCACTACTTTAAAACATCGCTATTTTGAGCTTTTTTAGCGGCTTCAATCTGCTTACCCGGATGTCCTTGCGCTTCTAGCGTTGCAGCAACTTCCGGTGGCATATATTCTTCATCATGTTTTGCTAAAATCTCTTCGGCAGTAAATTGATTACCTTCGATTAACATGCCACGCGCGATAATCCCTTGCCCTTCTCTAAAGAGATCTGGCAAGATGCCATCATAAGTCACAATCACTTGCTCACCCGAACCATCAACTAAAGCAAATTTCACTTCTAAATTATCTGAACCTTTCTCTAAAGTCCCGGGAACCACTAATCCACCGACGCGAATTGTTTTCTCTAACGGAGCTTCCCCTTTCGAAACTTGCTCTGGCGAATAGTAGAGGTTGAGATTATCTCTTGATGCATACATTGCAAAACCAATAACGACAAAAGCCGCCACCACTAATGCAATAATAATCCACATGCGTTGCTTCTGTTTTGGCGACATCATGCGACCTTTTTTCGGCATTGCCGTACTATTTTGAGTCATTTCTCATTCCCTCCTGCAACATTGCCTTTTTTAAACTGCGCCCCTCTATCATCAAAGCGACGATTAAACCAATGAGACAGATTGCCACAAAACCGTAGCAACTCCAAACATACGCCGTATGTTTTCCCATGTTTAAAAGATCTAAAAATGCTGACATCTACTCTTCCTTCTCTTAAATCAACTCAATCGTTTTACTGAAAGGTTGTATCAGATACTCGCCCTACCTTCTCACTAAAACAATCTCTTTGGGAATTTTAAGAATTTTATGAGCTCTTAAAATTTTCTTAATCACAATGCTGACAACCTATCAATTCAAGATATTCAGTCAACATCTATTAAAAATGAATCTCTTATCCTATCATGCTTCCCGATGATCTGCCGGCAATCCTTGAAAAGCCTTCTTTCACTCAAACTGATCAATTGTTACTTCACCGATCTACCGGTTGTTTGACTATAGCGCTGTTCTAATTGCTCTCGATAAATCAGATGTACGCTCTTTAATAAGATATATCCTACGGTAAAAAGCCCATAAGCAACCATCATCAACATCAATGGGCGAAGCATCTCAGGAGCAAGGCTAGGCCCCCCTTCCGCGAAGATCGTACTTTTTTGATGCAGTGTGGCAAAGAGATACACCGACACCTTAATAATTGGCACGATTACAACACCGATAATCGCTAAAATCGAGATAGCGATATTCCCCTTTTCCCGATCTTCAAAGGCATTATCTAAACCAATGTATCCTAAATAGAGGAAAAAGAGGATTAAAACGGAAGTTAAACGCACATCCCAAACCCACCAAGTTCCCCAAGTTGGCGCACCCCAAATGGCACCGGTGACTAATGTAATAAGGGTATAGACTGCACCTAATACCGCTGTTGCTCTGGCAATCACTGGGAATAATTTAATTCTAAAGATTAAAAACAGTCCACTTAAACCTGCCATCACCATATATAACACAGATGAGAGAATCGCCGCAGGCACATGGATATACATAATTCGCACAGTGTTACCTTGTTGGTAATCCACCGGGGAATTAAAGAGACCATAATAGAGGCCAACGATAGCCACAATGGCACTTAGAACAAAAGCCCAAGGGATAATCTTCCGTGCAAAAGGCACGAAATACTTATAGCTAATTAACCGCTTAAATGCAGTCCATTTAGATTGACCTTTTCCTGTTGCTGGTCTCTGTTTTTGATTCTGCTTGGCCACAACAACCCTTTATCTAACAAATATATCGAATAAGATCTCTTTTGAGTGGGCATTAGTATAGCAAATCTTCGCTCCCGCACAGTAAAAGAAATTATAAAATCAAAGGCTAAAGCGACTCAAAATACGACCTTAGACAAGATTCTTTCTAAAAATAGTTTTAAAATAGAGATGTCATGGCTTCAAAATAGTTGATATAAAACCGTCATCATTGCCTCTATTGCGTTTTTAGAGCGTAAGAGGCTTACCATTTCAAATGATAAAATGGTAATATGATTTTTCATTCTTTTTTGCCACTAGGAGCACTGAAAACTATGATAAAAACCATCATTGTCCTGAAAGAGCATGATCCTCTTGAAAAACGTGTGGCGCTTGATCCGAAAAATGTTGATCGTCTTGTTAAAAAAGGCTTTCAAGTGATCGTAGCCCCCGAGGCTGGCAAGCACGCTTATTTTAGTGATGAAGAGTATACTGCTGCAGGTGCTACGGTAGAGATACCTGATTTTGCAAACCCTGCCATCATTCTTGCAATTAATCCCCCCGATAAAAAGATCGTAAAACAGTTTAAAGCAGGATCGACCCTAATCTGCTTACTCGATCCTTATCGACAAATCCCACTAGTTCAGCAATTAGCAAAAGCTAAAATCGATGCCATTGCCCTTGAGTTCATTCCTCGTATTACAAGAGCACAAAGCATGGATGTTCTCTCTTCACAAGCGACGATCTCAGGTTATCAAAGTGCGCTTATCGCGGCAGATATTTCACCGCGCTTCTTCCCGATGTTGACAACGGCAGCAGGTACTATTCGCCCCGCTAAAGTATTAGTCATTGGCGCAGGTGTTGCTGGTTTGCAAGCAATTGCTACCGCAAAACGTCTTGGCGCACAGGTTGAAGCATACGATATTCGCCCTGATGCGAAAGAGCAAGTGGAGTCACTCGGTGCAAAACTCGTTGATACCGGTGTTAATGCCGCAGGTGAAGGTGGTTATGCTCGAGAGTTAACCGATGAAGAGAAAGCACAACAAGCCGAAGCGCTTGCAAAACATGTCAAAACAGTTCATGTCATTATCTCAACTGCTGCAATTCCAGGTAAACGCGCACCGATCATCATCACAAAAGAGATGGTTGAATCGATGATGCCAGGCGCTGTAATTGTCGATATGGCAGCAGAAACAGGGGGCAACTGCGCATTAACAAAAGTAGGCGAAACTATTGAGCATCAAGGTGTCACTATCTGTGGCCCACAAAACTTACCATCGACAGTTGCAATTCACGCATCAGAGATGTTTGCCCAAAATATTTATAACTATTTGAGTCCTTTCATCACTGAAGACGGACTGCAACTCGATTCTGAAGATGAAGTCGTCAAAGATTCACGCATTATTTATGATGGCGAAGTTATCTCTGAACGTATTAAACCGCTTCTCACAGCTTAAGGAGAATTTTATATGATTACAGGATTTGCAGCGCTCTATATCGTTGTGCTTTCTGCTATTTTGGGTTATGAAGTAATCTCCCGAGTACCGGCGATTCTCCATACTCCATTAATGTCAGGCTCAAACTTCATCCATGGAATTATTCTCGTGGGTGCGATGATTGCCCTTGGTCATGCAGAAGGCGCATTTCAAACAATCTTAGCCTTTATTGCCGTTGTCTTTGGTGCAATTAATGCCGTAGGTGGTTACTACGTCACCGATCGGATGCTCGAGATGTTCAAATCTAACAAAAAAGAGGAGAAATAGACTATGGGCGCACTGCTTGTAAATATTGGCTACTTTGTAGCTGCTATTGTTTTTATCTACGCGCTCAAAAGTATGAGCCATCCTTCAACCGCTCGCAAAGGAATCCATTATGCGGGCTTAGCGATGTTATTAGCGGTTGTGATTACCCTATTTCATCCGGCGATTACAGCGCATCACTATTTTACTAACTTAATTCTGATTATTATCGCAGTCGCCATCGGTGCTGTGATTGCAAAACGTTCTGCACTTAAAGTCGCAATGACCGATATGCCACAGATGATCGCCATCTACAATGGTGTAGGCGGTGGTGCGGCAGCGATTATTGGGGCGATCGCCTTACTTCAAGTGGGTTCCCCTGAAGCAGAAAGCACCTCTAGCGCCCTCTTCTTAGCCGCCATTGGTGGCTTTATCGGTGCAGTTTCTTTCACTGGCTCTATCGTGGCTTGGGCAAAATTAGATGGCCGAATGAATAAAACCATTCGCTTTAAAAATCGTAATGCGGTTAACCTCTTCTTATTGATGTTCTCGCTACTCTTAGCGTTACTCCTAGCATCAAATGCAGAGCCTAGCTATTTTATGATCTTTATCTTTTTCGTCTTCACCCTTGCATTAGGGGCTTTAGTGGCGATTCCTATTGGTGGCGCGGATATGCCGGTCATCATTTCGCTCTTCAATGCCTTTACCGGTATTGCAGTTGCCTTTGAAGGGATTGCACTCGACAATGGTGGTCTTATTATCGCCGGTACAACGGTAGGTGCAGCAGGTACGCTTCTAACCGTTCTTATGGCGAAAGCAATGAACCGTTCATTAAGCAATGTTCTCTTCTCTAACTTTGGTGAAAAGAGTGCGGAAGAGGCAGAAATTGAAGGCTCAATGACAGAAACAGATGCGGCAAATGCGGCGATGACAATGGCTTACTCTGATCGTGTTATTATCGTCCCAGGTTACGGTTTAGCAGCGGCGCAAGCACAACATAAAGTCGCTGAGCTTGTGAAAATTCTTGAAAATCGTGGCGTTGATGTGCGCTTTGCAATTCATCCTGTCGCAGGAAGAATGCCGGGTCATATGAATGTTCTGCTTGCAGAATCAGGGATTCCTTACGAGAGCATCTTTGACCTTGATGAGATTAATGATGAGTTTAAAGATACCGATGTTGTACTTGTGATCGGCGCCAATGATGTGGTCAACCCTGTCGCTCGTACCGATAAATCAAGTCCGATCTACGGTATGCCCATCCTCAATGCTGACCAAGCAAAACAAGTATTTGTCATTAAACGGGGTCAAGGCTCAGGCTTCTCGGGCATTGAGAACCATCTCTTCTATCTCGATAATACCGATATGGTTTATGGGGATGCCCAGAAAGTGTTAAATGAGATGATTACTACGCTAAAATCACTCTAATAAGTCTTGAGTCATTAGAAGATATCGCTTTACTTTAAAAAGATAGATATCTCTTCAATAGAGCGCTAATATCGAAAGAGTTAGCGCTTTTTTATAGCTTTTTTATGATGCTTAATGACAGAAGAAAAGGACTTAAACTTCACAATCATCAATCATATAGTAAATTTGGTTTAAGAAAACTGATTTTAAGCAACACTTGCAAGATGCCGGATAGAATGGCTTCCTTAATTATTACAGCCAATGCGCCAGCATTTAAATAAGCTTATTTTGAACCGATATTATTATAATAATTCAACAACTACAATACCATTTTGAGAAAGGATGCTCCCTAATGATGACCAAGACAGAGATCAAGCCTGATCCGCCCATCGTTTCCCATCTACAGATTTTTACCGGAACAATAGTTCACTATGCGCAGTATGACGCTAGTGCCATCCGTAAAAAACCATTATTAGAGCCCCAAAAACTCACTGCTTTAGGCATTGAGGGCGATGAACAATTTGAAAAGGCTTTTCATGGCGGCGTCGATCGTGCGCTCTGCCATTATCCACTTGAACATTATGACTATTGGCAAACAGTTTTTCCCGGCAGTCCCTATTTCCAAAAGCAGCCCGCCTTTGGCGAAAACTTATCCACAATAGGATTAACAGAAGAGAATGTCTTTATTGGCGATATTTTTCAGTTAGGAGAAGCGATTATCCAAGTCACAAAGCCCCGCTCCCCTTGCTACAAAGTCAATGAGCATTCACAAACCGAAGATCTATCCTTACAGATGCAAAATAGCGGGCGCTGTGGCTGGCTCTATCGAGTGATTCAAACGGGTATGGTTACGCCTGATGCCTCGATGACGCTATTAGCAAGACCGGGATCAATCTCTGTTAAGAGCGCCATTGATATCACCTTTAATCAACCTTTTGATAGAGATAAAATACTTTTCCTCCTCTCATCCCCAGGGTTATCCACAAGCTTAACGCGCACCTTAATGAAACGATTACAAACAGAAAAAATAGAATCATTTACGGGAAGATTGTTTAAAAAAGCTTAGCCCCATTCTTAACAAAAAGGCACGAACGCAATATTCGTGCCCCTCAATGATCATCAGAACTCATCTTATTCACTAACCATATGAGTTCATTGAATTGATAAGAACTTTCAAGCTATAAAGCTAACAAGCGAGCCTTTAGCTACCTGTTTCATCCCAATTCTTACCACGACCGACTTCTACAATCAGCGGTACATCAATCTCAATCACATCGGTCATTGCTGTAATCAGTAATTCTGTTGCTAACGTCTCTGATGCAAGTGAAGACTCTAGAATCAATTCATCGTGCACCTGTAATAACATTTTCGCTTCAATCTCCGGTTTTTCACTCAATAAGCGATCTACCTTTAACATTGCTAATTTAATGATATCGGCTGCCGTTCCTTGTAGAGGCGCATTAATTGCAATTCGCTCTGCCCCTGAACGAGCAATGGCATTACTACTCTGAATGCCGGGAAGATAGAGTCTACGACCTAGTAAGGTTTCTACATAACCTTGCTCACGCGCTCGCTCTTTCGTCTGATCCATATAATTTAAAACGCCGGGATAACGGCTAAAGTATAGACTGATATACTCTTGCGCTTGGGTTCGAGAGATTCCTAACTGCTTCGCCAATCCAAACGCCCCCATTCCATAGATCAAACCAAAGTTAATGGCTTTCGCTGCTCGGCGCTCTTGGCTTGTCACTTTTTCAAGTGGGGTACGAAACACTTCCGCCGCCGTTGCTGCGTGGATATCTTTGCCTTCTCTAAAGGCCTTAATCATCGTCTCATCTTGAGAAAAATGCGCCATTAAACGAAGCTCAACCTGTGAATAGTCGGCAGAGAGTAGAATATGCCCCTCTTTCGCGACAAAAGCTTCTCGGATTCGTCGCCCCTCACTAGTACGAATCGGAATATTTTGCAGATTAGGATTCGAAGAAGAGAGTCGACCGGTACTCGTTTGCGCTTGGTTAAATGAGGTATGGACGCGCCCTGTATCAGGGTTAATATCGGCGACTAATGAATCGGTATAAGTTGAACGTAACTTCGAAAACTCCCGATACTCAATAATCAATTTCGGCAGCGGATAATCCTCCGCTAATTTTTGTAATACATCTTCCGCAGTGGACGGCGCGCCTTTTGGCGTTTTCTTAATGACCGGCAACTGTAATTTATCAAAGAGAATCTCACCCACTTGCTTTGATGAACTCATATTGAATTCTTCACCGGCTAACTCATACGCTTCAATCTCTAACGCTTTTAGTCGCTCACCAAACTCGTGACTGAGCGCTTCTAAATGCGCAGCATCTACCTCGATGCCGGCGTGTTCCATTTTTGCAAGTACCGGCACTAAAGGCATTTCAATCTCTTCATAGATCTGATATTGCCCGGTTTGTGCTTTGAGACGTGGCAAAATACTATGGCGCAACTGCAGGGTAATATCCGCATCTTCACAAGCATAGAAACTCGCTGTCTCAATATCAATTTCATCAAAAGTCTTCTGATGACGCCCTTTGCCGGCAATCTCTTCAAAGGAAGTGGTTTTATATCCAAGATAGAGTTCCGCTAAGGCATCCATATTATGACGATTACCAGTAGGATCTAAAATATAGCTCGCCAACATCGTATCATCGGCAATACCTTGTACTTCGATCCCATAACGCTTCAAAATATGCCAATCAAATTTAGCATTCTGCCCTACCTTTAAAATCGCGGGATCTTCCAAAATCGGCTTTAGACGAGAAATCACCTCATCAACACTCAGAGGATTCTCTAAACCGGCCTGTTTCAACGGAATATAGACCGCATATCCCGGCGCTACTGACAGTGAAATCCCCACTAAAGCAGAGCGCATAAACTCTAGCCCATCTGTTTCTGTATCAAAGGCCAGTAGTGCACTTTCCGGCACCAATGCTAGAAAAGCCTCTAACTCGGCTATTGTAGTAATCGTTTGATACTCTCGAGTTGCCGGCACCTGTGGGTTGACCCACTCTTCACTGCTGACTGTACTATCACTGGCTTTTGCAGTTGGCGGTACAAAGCCCTCATCAACCATATCTCCTTTCTCAAGCTCCGCTAATAACTGCCGGAAACCAAGCTCCTGATAAATGGATTGTAATCGTTCGGTAAAACGATCTTTCGGCGTTAACTCTTCTACTTTAAAAGGGAGAGATGCTTCGGTATAGAGCGTTGTTAATTTTTTAGAAAGCGCTAAGACATCTAAGCTCTCCCGTAATCGCTCCCCGACTTTTCCTTTAATCTTTTCAGCATTCTCAACAATCCCCTCGAGCGATCCCCATTCGTGAATCCACTTTGCCGCAGTCTTAGGTCCCACACCTTGAACGCCGGGAATATTATCGGCACTATCCCCCATCAATGAGAGATAATCGCGTACTTGCTCGGGATAAACGCCATATTTTGCAAAAACCTCTTCCCGGCCAAGCATCTCATTTTTCATTCCGTCATACATATTGATGACGCCATCTTCCACAAGTTGCGCTAAATCTTTATCACTCGAAGCGATAATCGTCCGGATCCCTTTTGATTTTGCTTCCACTGCAAGTGTTGCAATCACATCATCGGCTTCAATGCCGGGAATTGAGATACGGGGATAACCCATCAGATCGATAATCTCAAAGAGCGGTTCAATCTGTGCCCGTAGATCATCCGGCATCGGCGGACGATGTGCTTTATACTCTTCAAACAGATCATTCCGAAAACTCTTACCGCTTGCGTCAAAGATCACACCGAGATAATCCGGTCGAAATTCCCGCATCAATTTCTCAAACATATTAATCACCCCCCGAATCGCCCCCGTTGGTCGGCCATCTGGGCTTTTAAGCGGTGGAAGCGCGTGGAAGGCACGAAAGAGGAAGTTAGAGCCATCAATGACTAAGAATGTTTTCGACATAGTGATTATTAACCTTTATACAAGTATCCGAATGGATCTGAACAGATTTCAAGACCCTATTTCAAGAAAATAAATGACTTTAATTATAATACAAAAAAGCGAGGAACTCGCCCCGCTTCTTATCTGCTTATTCATTGATTCGATTTATGCGTCCTCTCTGCCTCAAATTTCCACATTTCGAATCCCTACACTAATAAGACATCCACTTATGCGGTTCTAACGCTTTGCGCTTGTGCTATCGAATAAAAATCTAGCGCCATATCTTTTTAACCAATAAATTTTAACCAATAAAATTATTGTAAATAAAGACCAATAGAATCAATGTTAAAAAGCCGGCAAAGATCTGCCGAATACGTTTTACCGGCAGAATATAGACTAACTTCGCGCCAAGCGGTGCGAAAATAAAACTCGTGATCGATAAGCCTATCACCGCAGGAAGATAGATAAATCCAAGAGAATGATCTGGCGTATCCGCGACATTCCAACCTGTTACTAAGGCACTCAGCGCACCGGCACACGCCATTAACATTCCAACAGCAGAAGAAGAGGCAATAGCGTTTTTCATTTTATAACCGATTTTACTTAAAACCGGTACAATCATCACTCCTCCACCGATACCGACGAAACTTGAGATAAAGCCAATAACACTCCCGACTAAGAGGTAGAGCGGTTTTGCAAAGGGAATCATTTGATCGGCTTCTTTTTTAGACGCGCCTCGCACCATATTGAAAATGGTATAAGCCAAAAAAACACAGAAGAAAAGTTGTAGTACTAAATTATTAAGGCGACTCACGACAAGACTACCGAGCGCCACGCCTATCATTGCCCCAATCCCTAATAAAAATACTACAGACCAAACGACAGAACCCCGGCGTTGGTGTGCAATGACTGAAGAGAGGCTTGTAATACCAACGACAGCAAAAGAGGAACCTAATGCGATTTTCATTACCAAATCAGGATCAACCCCAATTGAGACTAAGAAAAAGACGACCGTCGGCACGACAACTGTACCGCCACCAACCCCTAAAAGGCCTGAGATAATCCCGATCACACAACCTAATAGTAGAAAAACAACTAACTCAATCCCCATTGTGAAATATCCTTATTTTTATTCTTATGTGCTTATGTATCTATGTGCTTTATCGCAATCAAGGACGCTCGCAATAAATAGCATTACCTACTTCTAGTTATCTGCTTTTAGTGATCTACTTATGAATACTATACATTAACAATCTGATAATGATTTTATCTCATACAGTAGTCACAATTTACAGCGATCTTTAATCCGATAATCAATCTCTCTGAGCAATAATGCCTCAATCTTATTTTAAAAGATAGCCCGAGAATGATCTGCACCTTTCTCACAAAATTCATAACAACAATCTCAAAATAGCAAATAGCACTATTTAAGAGCAATTAGCCCCTTTTATTGAGCGCTCATTTGATATTTATCTAAATACATTCGTCAAAAAAATTTGCATTTATAGAATAAATACGCTAATCATAAAGGTGTCAGCGTTATCAAATTTTGTGTTTAGATTGATAATAACTATGAAATAAAAGCATCACCACAATCTAAACATAAACAAAGGAGGGCTAAGCCTAAGAGGAAAAATATCCTCACAGCTTAGTAAAATATGGTGAGTAGTATCGCCTCTAATAATAAATATATAAATCAATAGAGGACAGATAGGCTTTAAATCTAGGAACCTACGTTTATTACAAAGGTTTCACTGCGAATCAACGTAGGTTCCTAGACTATTATTCAAGATCACTCTGCGATAAATGGTATGCGGATCACAATCTAAAATCCCCCCTTTATTCGAGAGTCGATCTTGAAGGGGCTAAACGGGGATTAAGATCTATAAGATCTTCTGCATTCACCCTTTTTCCTAAAGACAACTCTTTCACATATCTTCCTCTGAAAGTTTCCGCAAAATGTCTTATAATAATCTCATTTGCTTTTCAAATTATTCAATTATAATTTACCCTTTTATTTGCCCCTTGATTGGGGAATATTTAGATTCATTTTTAAGGACAACAACATTATGCGATCACATTATTGCGGATTAGTGAACGAAGATCTTATTGGCAAAACCGTTACCCTCTCTGGTTGGGTACATCGTCGCCGTGACCACGGTGGGATTATCTTTGTCGATCTTCGAGATAGAGAAGGTATTGTGCAAGTGGTTATCGACCCTGCACTATTATCAACCCCTTTTGCTGAAGCCGAAAAGATTCGTAATGAATATGTCATCAAAATCGAAGGCGAAGTGATTGCTCGCCCTGAAGGAATGATCAACGAGAATATCGTTTCGGGAAAAATCGAAGTCGTTGCCAAGCAACTTGAGATCCTCAATAGCTCAGCGCCTCTTCCGTTCCAATTAGGGGATGATAAAACCTCTGAAGAAGTTCGTCTCAAATATCGTTATCTTGATCTACGGGATAACAGAATGCATCAAAACATTATGTTGCGTTCAAAAGTGACCCGCTATATCCGTCAAGCGCTTGATGAGCAAGGTTTCCTCGATATCGAAACACCTTTCTTAACTAAAGCAACACCTGAAGGGGCGCGTGACTATGTTGTTCCCTCTCGTGTACATCACGGCGAATTTTTTGCACTCCCACAAAGCCCACAGCTCTTCAAACAGCTACTGATGGTCAGTGGTTTTGATCGCTACTATCAGATCGTCCGTTGTTTCCGCGATGAAGACCTCCGTGCAGATCGTCAACCTGAATTCACCCAAGTGGATATCGAAACCTCATTCCTCTCCTCCGATGAGATTATGGATATTGCCGAGAAGATGATCCGCAATGTATTCCAAGAATCAATCAATGTGGATCTTGGAGATAATTTCCCACGTATGACTTGGCACGAAGCGATGGCTCGCTTTGGTTCAGATAAACCTGATCTTCGTATTCCACTTGAGTTTACTGAAGTCACAGAATTGATGAAAGGTTGTGATTTTAAAGTCTTTAAGGAAGCGGCAAATCGTGAAGGTGGTCGTGTAGTTGCCCTCAATATCCCGGGCGCTTCTGATCAATTTACTCGTCGTCATATTGATGAATACACAGATTTCGTAGGTCGTTATGGCGCAAAAGGTCTGGCTTATATTCGTGTCAATGATATTGCTGCAGGTCGTGACGGCTTACAATCACCGATTGTGAAATTCTTAGATGATGCAACATTAACGGAATTACTCAAAGCGACGAACGCCCAAAATAATGACATTATCTTCTTCGGTGCTGATAAAGCCACTGTTGTGAATGATGCAATCGGCGCATTACGGGTTAAAATTGGTAAAGATCTTAACCTACTGACTTGCAAATGGGCACCTATGTGGGTTGTTGACTTCCCAATGTTTGAATATGATGAAGACGCAAAACGCTATGTGGCGGTGCATCATCCATTTACAACACCAAAAACAGGCATTGAATCATTAACAGATCCTGCTAATGCCATTGCCAATGCTTATGACCTTGTTTTAAACGGCACAGAGCTCGGCGGCGGTTCAATTCGTATCTTCAAACACGACGTGCAGATGAAAGTCTTTGAACTTCTCGGCATTGATAAAGCAGAAGCGGAAGAGAAATTTGGCTTCCTCTTAGATGCGCTTAAATATGGTGCACCTCCTCACGGTGGTATTGCTTTTGGTCTTGACCGTCTAGTAATGTTAATGGCAGAGCAAAACTCTATTCGTGACGTAATCGCATTCCCGAAAACACAATCGGCAGCTTGTCTCTTAACCGATGCTCCGGCACATATTAGCCAAGCGCAGTTAGATGAATTAGCCATTGCAGTTGTTCCAGATGAAGAAGAGAGCAAATAGCATCCTTTAGTGTCATCGATATAAGATACAAGTAATATCTCAATCTTATAAGAATGGCATAACTATAAAAGCTATATAAGAGTTCTATAAAAGCAACATAACAACAAGCAATATAAGAGATACCAACAGTTTTAAATGCTGTTGGTATTTTTTTGCTCTAATTGACAGAGCCTACTTAAAGCACAACAGATAGTAATATCGGTTCAAAATAAGTTGATTCAAATGCTGGCGTATCGGCTGATCGAAACAAGGAAGCGGTTCTATCCCGCATCTTGCAAGAGCTGGTCAGTCAGGTTTTATCTTCTTTTAAAACCATACAAAAGCTGTTTTAAAAGCCATTTTTCTTAAACTGAATTTACTATACAACACAACCATAAAAACAGACTCTCCTACTGTTTCTAACAAGAACACCATTTTGTAGCACCCTATTATCGAGGATCATTACAAATGCCGGCAAAAGTATCCCGAAGAATTGAAATCTAAGCTATAATAGAAGACAAATTTGAACTATTTTCATTCAAGGAGAACACTATGTCGATGATCGATGATACAGGCATTAATTTCACAGATTCAGCAGCACTTAAAGTGAAAAGCCTAATTGAACAAGAAGGTGATCCGTCACTGAAACTTCGCGTCTATATTCAAGGGGGCGGTTGCTCAGGTTTCCAATATGGTTTTGCATTTGCCAATGAAGTCGAAGAAGGTGATGTAGAAGTGGTCAATCAAGAAGTGACGCTTTTAGTTGATCCATTAAGCTATCAATATTTAGTCGGCGCAGAGATCGATTATGTGAATGATCTTCAAGGCGAGCAATTTGTGATTCGTAACCCTAATGCAACGACAACTTGTGGCTGTGGTAACTCATTTAGTGCCTAATCAACACAGATTGAATACCCACTAAGATCACTGCTTTATTCATTAATAATGAGTAGAATCACTAAATTGATCATTTAAGCATTACTCTCAATATTTATTAAAAATCAATATTATTATTTTAATGATAATATTCTATTTTTTGATAAAATCTCTTCCCTATTGTTCGTAATATTCTTTATACTAACAATTGGAGATAAAACACCTATCTCACTGAAAGATGTAGGTGTTTTTTCAATACCCTGTTTTAGGCAATTAAAAGGATATTAATTCATTATGAGTACAGGTATGATTTTAGTCTTGATCATCGCGGCTATTGCCGTCTTAATGATCTTTTTGGGAATCAAGATGGTTCCTCAAGGTAGTGAATATACCGTTGAACGCTTCGGTCGCTACCGGAAAACGATTACACCGGGGATCTCTTTTATCGTGCCATTTTTTGATCGTATTGGTCATAAAATCAATATGATGGAGAATGTTGCCGATGTTCCCTCTCAAGCGGTGATCACCAAAGATAACGCAATGGTACGCGTCGATGGCGTTGTCTTCTTTCAAATTAACGATGCTGCACGAGCAGCTTATGCTGTGAATAATTTAGGTTCAGCGATCCTCAATCTCACAATGACCAATATCCGTACTGTAATGGGGTCTATGGATCTTGATGAGCTACTCTCAAAACGAGATGAGATCAATGCAAGCCTCTTAGCAGTCGTCGATCACGCGACAGAACCGTGGGGCGTTAAAGTCACTCGTATTGAGATTAAAGATATTGAACCCCCTAAAGATCTCGTGGATTCAATGGCGAAACAGATGAAAGCTGAGCGGGAAAAACGGGCTGCAATCTTAGAAGCACAAGGAATTCGAGAAGCAGAGATTCTCAAATCAGAAGGGGAGAAACAATCTGCCATTCTAGCGGCTGAAGGTAAAAAGCAAGCGGCGATTTTAGAAGCAGAAGCGAGAGAGCGTTTAGCAGAAGCGGAAGCAAATGCGACACTGATGGTTTCTCAAGCAATTAGAGAGGGCGATATTCAAGCCGTCAACTACTTCGTTGCACAGAAATATGTAGAAGCTTTTGGCAAAATTGCTGAGAGTGATAATGGCAAGATCATTATGATGCCAATGGAATCTGCAAGCGTGGTAGGTTCTATTGCAGGTATCGCTGAATTAGTTAAAAATGCAGGTAAGGAGTCGTAATAATGTCCCTATTTTCAAGTTTTAGTCCTATGATGGTGTGGCTGATTCTCGGCGCTATTTTGATATTACTTGAAATGTTGGTTCCCGGCGTTTTCCTCTTTTGGCTAGGTATAGCAGCGCTCATCGTGGGGGCGTTGCTTCACTTTTTCACCTTTTCAGTGATGATGCAGATTCTGCTCTTCGCAATTCTCTCAATTATCACTGTGCTCATTGGTATCAAAACCTATAAACGTGGGGAAAAAGATATCCGCTCACAAGATCCTAATCAAGTTCGTGGTGCGGAATATATTGGCAAAATCTATACGATTACAACGGCTGTTGAAGAGGGAGAAGGTCGCTTACCGTTAGGGGATTCAGTATGGCGTATTGCCGGAGAAAATATCCCGGCAGGTAGCAAAATTCGTATTACCAAAGTAACAGGAAATACCTTAAATTATGAGCGAGTTGAATAATCGTTCTCAATTAACGGATCATAAAGCAACGCTCATCAATCAGGTGGGCGCTGTTTCTCTGCGTCCCTCAAAAATGGTTATCACGCTCTTTGCAATCCTCATCATCTTGATTACGATCAGCGGTAGCGGTGCGCTGCTCTCTTCCCCTATTCATCCGATTGCACTGGTATTAGGCATTTTAATCCCCTCTTATCTCTTTTTAATCTTTGCACTCATTCGGAAACACTCACTCTTTTCTGAACTATTATTACTATTGCAAAGACAGATTGGAAAACTTCAACACCGTTTACAAGGGGATCAATCAGCAACGCCGACAAGAATCAACCCCGCTTTAAGTGAAGCCGATACAGCGCAATTGATGCGATTGATGAAATCAATAATGCACTTCTCTTGGCTGATGATCTTTGTTGCGCTAATTGTGAGTCTCTTTTTTCAATTTACCCTCAAACAATATGAGTTTCATCTCTACAGTACGCTCTTTCCACAAGAGAATGGACTCTATTATCAGATTATTGCGGTATTAGATTATCTACCGAGCTTCTTTCATCAATCCTTAATCACCCCGGAAATCATTGAACATAGCCTCAATAGTACGCCCTCAGCCATTGAAAATGCAATGTGGGCAAAATGGGTCATTCTGATGATTCTCTATTATGGATTGATTCCTCGATTGATCTTCTTTCTCTGCGCTTATATTCCCTATCGCCGGCATCGGCAGATTATGCCCCCCACAGTTGCAAGCGTGACTCAAACGCTCACGCAGATTGTTGACCCGGCTAAAGCACGTCCGCAAACGGTGCGACCTGTGAAAACCATTACGCAAGGGGAGCATCAAATGGAGGTTGCGCTCGATTATGCCTACCCCTTACCCCATAATATTAAGATTATTAATGATCGAAAAGCCTTTAGCGCATTACAACAAGCTCTAGAACAGGCACCGCTTGCGAGTTTAATACTCTATATTGATAGCGAGCTCACACCGGATCGGAGCTTACTACGCCGAATCTATACGCTTCTTAATCTCGCTTTAAATAATGAGATTATTCTACTCGAAGGGAATGATCAATCCCGCATCAAAGAGTGGCAAGCAAAATTACAACCTAATCTTTATGACAATGAGATTTTACGAGTTACCCCCAAGCCACAATAGCTGATTCTTAACCCTATTACTATGCTATTTATGGCATAATAGAGCCTTGAGTTACAGGGGGATATATGAGTGGTAAGATCTTAAAAATTGCAATTGTCGGTCATACAAATACAGGAAAGACATCCTTAATTCGCACTATTACGCGCGAGCGAAATTTTGGCGAAGTGAGAAATGAAGCCTCCACCACAATTGATGTGGCCGAGATTAAACGCTCTTCAGATCAACTGACACTCACCTATATCGATACCCCCGGCATTGAAGATGCGATGGGGGTATTAGATCTCTTAGAAAACCGTTATCCCTCACGCACTCGTATGGAAGAAGCCGACAATCTCCTACGATTTGCCAATGATCCTGAAGTCGAAGCTGAATTTGAGCAGGAAGTGAAAGTGATTAAGCAGCTCTTTGAGGCTGATCTTACCTGTTATATTGTCGATTGCCGACTTCCCTTTTTGCCTAAATTCGATGATGAATTAACCCTTATTGAAAAAACTCATCGCCCTATTCTCCCGATATTAAATTTTATCCAAGGGGAATATTTAGATATTTGGAAACAACATCTTAAAGCGCACGGTATTCATCATTATCTAGAATTTGATACCATTATGCCACCGCAAAAGCGTCGATTTTATGAGCAGATTGCCATTATGTTTCCGGAACTCTATCAAGAAATTATGGCTTACATTCAGCTCGAAGAGATTGCTGAACAAACACGATTTCATACGGCAATGGAGCTCTGCGCTAACTTCTACCTCAATTTAATGACATTGCAAGTCAAGAAAAAGCGGGGAACGAATGCCGATAAAATTATGAAATCCCTCAATCAATCCATTGAGAAACTAGAGCAATCAACACTACAAAACCTACTCAATTGTTATCAATTTAACAAGGAAGATATCGCCTATTTTGCGGTTGCGGTTGAGGGTTCACAATATGAGCAAGAACTTTTTACGAGTGAAAATCTCATCGATTTCTCTGTGCAATTTGGCAAAGGTGCAGGTGTTGGCGCAGGGCTATTTGCTGGCATTGATGCTTTAGCAGGATTTACAACACTAGGTGCGGCTTCGGCAACGGGGGCTATTCTTGGCGGACTTGCGGCCTCTTTCAAACATTACGGTAGCTCCCTAATGGATCATCTACAAGATCTGGAAACATTCTGCGTCAATGATGAAGCCATTGCTCATCTCTTATCACGAATGCTCTATATGGTAGGAGCTTTAAGCGGTCGTAGCCACGCTGAATTAACACCTATTTATCTCAATCAAATCAAAGACCTTAAAGAAGATCAGTCGGCATTACAAGCATTTATTCACGATAATCGCTATCTCAGAGCTCATCCGGAATATTATGAGAAAAATGGCCGAATGATTGATAGTAAACGGGATAAGGTCCTCACAACACTCACAGAAAAACTGACATCACTCTACCAATCGGCATTAAAGTAGGCATAGCAGATTGATGAATAAATCCCGATTATGAACCGCTATCAATCTGATAAAGCGCAAATTTCTCGGGATCTTCACCGACATATTGAATAGGGTAACGACAACTCTGTTCAATAATCTCTCGGGATTTAGCACTATTGGCTGTCTCAAATAGTAATTTTGCATTACCTAATGCCGAGAGCGCTAATCCCCAATTATAATCGGGTTCAACTTTTAACTCACCCCGTTGAGATGTAGCCTGAATATAAGAGAGAATCACTTCAGGAATCTCCATCATCGTTCCACAGACCACCTGCCCGCTACCTGCTCCTGGAAAACGATCAACTAAGGCTCGATAGCTATTGGTTGCCAAATAGAATTGATCTTCTGGTTCGATCAACGCTCCTTGATAACGAAGTTCAATAATGCGCTCACTCCCCGCATTCAATAATGAGAGATCTGGTGCATAACGCGGTAATTGCGAAGGATCAATCTGATATTCAATCCCTTTAATAATATCGAAGTTGTAAGGTCGATATTGCGCCCAATTGATGAGCTGTTGCGGCGTTTCAGCTGCCGGATTAATTGTATGATAGATGCTTGCACAACATTCAAGCCATTCTTTTAAATTAGCGCCACTAATTTGTAATACTACAAGATAATTAGGATAGACATAGAGATCGGCAACATCTTTAAAATAGAGCTCTCCGGGATCAATCTCTGTAAAATAACTCGGGTCATCTTTTCGGCTTCCCACCTTAAAAAGAGGAACTGCCGAGAGAAGTGGATATTGCGGGAAATAAGTCTCTTTCGCTTTTGATGCTAACAACTGCTCAGCCATTGCTCGCTGACTATCTGCGACAATCTGAATACAGTGGTCATCTTGAATTAACGATAGATAGCTATAGAAACCTGTTTGACATACACCGATCGGCACTTTCATCATCGCTCGGATTGCTTCGTGGGCATCTTGCATCAAAGAACGATAATAGGGATTAACTTGACCGTTGACAGGCCAATCTTCTTCAATAAATCGTAGCTCTGATCGGCCCTTTGTAACCGTCCATTGATCTTGCTCGAATGTTAAGTTTAGATCAATTACCCCTAACCAACGAGCCCAAGAACCGGGCATTACAACAGGCGTTCCAAGAATCGTACCATTAGCTACATCAATCCCCAAGGATTCATATCCCGATTGATCGAGATCCGCTGAAAATCGAAAACTCTCTGAAGGAAAACGGCGATGTTGATGACCTGTAATAAGCGCATCTACTTCTGGAATTTGAGCAATATAGTAACCACTATTCTCCATTTCCGATTCAAAAGGTCGGCGAGAGATCCCCGTATGTGCCAATGCAATTACAATATCGGCGCCGGCTTCACGCAATAATAGTGCTTCTCTCTGAATAGCTTCTACCGCATCAAAGCTCTCTAAAGCAGGGTTTGTTAACGCATACTCATCTAAATGATTTTTATCCCAAGTGGTCACTTGTGGTGGCACAATACCCGTCACACCGATTTTTAGCAGGATTTTCTTACCTTGATCAGTCACCATTTCTCGCTCTAATATTACTGACCGAGGCAATAGAGGCTCACCTTCTTGGTCACAAATATTGGCATTGACATAGGGAAATTGTGCCTGCTTCAACACTGTTTTAAGATAATCGACCCCAAAATTGAACTCGTGATTTCCAATGGTTGCGGCATCATAACCCATTGCATTCATAAGAGTATAGGCCGGATGCTCTTTTTCTAACGCATATTCCCGTAGATAATCAGACATTGGCGCTCCTTGTAAAAGATCGCCATTGTCAAAGAGAAGATGATTCGGCACTTCAGACCGGGCTGAATCAATCAACGTCGCAAGTGAGATCAATCCTGTACGTGCAGCAACGTTATCTCGATAATAATCATAATCCATATAGAAACCATGAATATCGGTCGTTGCTAATAACCGTAACTGTAATTGATCTTGCACTCTACGCTTCCTTATAATCCTTGAAGATTATTCATCTCCACCAATAGCGGCAAGTAGATCTGCCTGATTTTCTTGAATCAAGGGTTCAATCACCTGATCAAGATCGCCATTCATAATCTCATCTAATTTATAGAGGGTAAGATTAATACGATGATCTGTAATACGGCCTTGTGGGTAGTTATAGGTTCGAATTCGCTCAGAACGATCCCCTGAGCCGACTAAGTTCCGGCGGTTTTCGCTCATCTCTTTTTGCTCACGCTCACGCTCTGCTTCTAATAGACGAGCACCCAATAGACTCATCGCTTTCGCTTTATTTTTATGTTGAGAACGTTCATCCTGACATTCCACCACAACCCCTGTCGGTAAATGGGTAATTCGAATCGCAGAATCGGTAACGTTAACGTGCTGCCCACCAGCCCCCGATGAACGAAATGTATCAATTTTTAGATCTGCAGGATTAATCTCGATCATCTCTGTTTCAGGAATCTCTGGTAAAATCGCAACTGTTGCCGCAGAAGTGTGCACACGACCTTGAGATTCTGTCTCAGGAACCCGTTGTACCCGATGCGCACCTGATTCAAATTTCAAACGAGAGTAAGCACCTTGACCCGTTACTCGAGCGATCACTTCTTTATAACCACCATGCTCTCCATGATGCTCACTAATTAACTCAACTCCCCAACGGCGCTCCTCGGCATAACGCATATACATTCGAAGCAGATCCCCCGCAAATATCGCAGCCTCATCACCGCCGGTCCCGGCTCGAACTTCAAGAAAGATATTGCTATCATCAAAAGGATCCGTAGGTAACAGTAAAACACTAAGAGATTTCTCTAAACGCTCTTTCTCAGCTTCTAAAATAGGAAGCTCTTCTTTCGCCAACTCTTTAAGCTCACTATCAGAACCATCAAAAATCTCTTTAATCTCGGCGAGACCCTCTTCATTCGCTTTCCAAGCATTAAATTCCGCAACAACAGGATCTAAATGAGCATACTCTTGCGAGAGCTCTCTAAATTTATTATTGTTATTAATCACTTCCGGATCAGAGAGAAGATGAGAAACTTCTTCTAAACGCTCTTTTAATTCTTCTAATTTTGCAATTATACTGTCTTTCATTCGTTACTTTACGCTATAATAAGTGGTTCAAGATTTTATCGCTTATTATCTCAAATCTAAAGGCTTTCGTACAATGCGAAATGATCAAATATGAAGTTAATGCATCTTCTGCTCATTATCCTTCTCCTAATTTTAGGGATTCTCGTCAAACAGACTTGGTTTGATGAAGAGAGCGGTCGTAAAAAACTAGATGCTTTACAATCCTCTTTAGAAGAATTACAACAACAAAATCAAGAGCTCCTCAATCAGAATAACCATATTCGCCAAGTCATTAACGGCATTAAATATAATTACGGCGCAAGGGAAGAGTTAGCGCGTAAACATTTAGGGTTGATTAAAGAAGATGAGACTTTCTTCCATGTTATTCCTGCGGATAGTGATGAGAGTAATAAAAAATAAGAAACTTATTACTCACGCATAGAAGATATAAAAATTCACACTATAGCCATCACCCTCCTTTACAAGAGCTCAATACAAGACAACAATTATCTACTATTCCTCTTCAACTGAATATAAGTTGTCGACTTAGCTTGTAGAGTTATTCTAGCTCATCATTTTACCTACTTAATTCTTACTAAAAATACTTACATTAGCATTGCCGAAATAATTTACCGGCAAAAGTCTCTCAATACACCCAACTACTTTCAGAGCAAAGTGGCATTGCGCTTTTCACAGAACAGGCGCAATAAGATACTCTCTTTTATAGTAAGATCGACTCAAAATAGGTTCATTTAAATGCCGGCGCATCAGCTGATCGAGGCGAGGAAGCTATTCTACCCGGCATCGTGCAAGTGTTGGTGAGTCAGGTTTTATACTTTCTTACACCAAACTCTTTCATTTTTTTCACCCAAAAGAAAAACCCCTAGTTCACTGAACTAGGGGTCTCTTGATTAAGCCCTGGAAATGACCTACTCTCACATGGGAACTCCCACACTACCATCGGCGCTGCTACGTTTCACTTCTGAGTTCGGGACGGGATCAGGTGGTTCCATAGCGCTATTGTTTCCAGGAAAACTGGTTTGTGTTTGAAGTACCGATGCATCTCTGCATTCTATACCGCACTCCACTCACGAATAAATTTGATTAGTTGGTTAGTAACAGCAAGTTCTCTGTATTCTCTATTGTAACTTTGGAAACGCTCATGTCTCATTGTAAGACAAATTGTCTAAGACCTATTATATGGTCAAGCCTCACGGTCAATTAGTATTGGTAAGCTCAATGCATTACTGCACTTACACACCCAACCTATCAACGTCGTAGTCTTCGACGGACCTTCAGAGGGGTTAAACCCCTAGGGAAATCTTATCTTGAGGAAGGCTTCCCGCTTAGATGCTTTCAGCGGTTATCCCGTCCGTATGTAGCTACCCGGCTATGCCATTGGCATGACAA
>NZ_QEWQ01000010.1 GCF_003121845.1 Ignatzschineria ureiclastica
TATGGCTGTTCGCCATTTAAAGTGGTACGCGAGTTGGGTTCAGAACGTCGTGAGACAGTTCGGTCCCTATCTGCCGTGGGCGTTGGAAATTTGAGAGGAGCTGCTTCTAGTACGAGAGGACCGAAGTGGACGTATCTCTGGTGTTCCGGTTGTCATGCCAATGGCATAGCCGGGTAGCTACATACGGACGGGATAACCGCTGAAAGCATCTAAGCGGGAAGCCTTCCTCAAGATAAGATTTCCCTAGGGGTTTAACCCCTCTGAAGGTCCGTCGAAGACTACGACGTTGATAGGTTGGGTGTGTAAGTGCAGTAATGCATTGAGCTTACCAATACTAATTGACCGTGAGGCTTGACCATATAATAGGTCTTAGACAATTTGTCTTACAATGAGACATGAACGTTTCCGAAGTTAAAACGAAGAATACAGTGTACTTGCTGTTACTCACCAACTAATCAAATTTATTCGTGAGTGGAGTGCGATATAGAATGCAGAGATGCATCGGCACTTCAAACACAAACCAGTTTTCCTGGAAACAATAGCGCTATGGAACCACCTGATCCCGTCCCGAACTCAGAAGTGAAACGTAGCAGCGCCGATGGTAGTGTGGGAGTTCCCATGTGAGAGTAGGTCATTTCCAGGGCTTAATCAAGAGACCCCTAGTTCAATGAACTAGGGGTTTTTCTTTTGAGGGAAAAAAATGAAAGAGTTTGGTTTAAGAAAAATGGTTTTTAACAGCACTTGCAAGATGCCGGGTAGAATAGCTTCCTTGCCTCGATCAGCTGATGTGCTGGCATTTAAATGAACCTATTTTGAGCTGATCTTACTATAAAAGAGAGTCTCTTATTGCGCCTGTTCTGTGAAAAGCGCAATGCCACTTTGCTCTGAAAGTAGTTGGGTGTATTGAGCGATTTTTGTTGGTAAAGTGACTTTTTTTGCGCCGGTTAACGCTCGAAGAATAGGGAAAAGAAGGATATCATCGAGAGAATATTGTTGATTCTCTAAGTGCTGAATATCGATCTCTTGCTCTAATTGGGTAAGTGCATCTTCAATTTTTTGAGCTATTTGATCTGACTCTGCTAACAGTGCTGCAAAGCTACCGTGACTTTTTTCATGGCGCTCAATATAGGCCTTACGAGCGGAATCGGTCGCAATTTCTGGTAAATCCATTTGTGCATAAAGTGGCATCATAAATGTCCCTACTGTACCGAAATGCTGATTAACCCACTGTTCGATAAATGGGTTCTGTTGACCTGTTAAGAATGGTGTATTATCAAGTTGATCTATATAATGCACAATATCTAAACTTTCAGGCATAAATTTCCCAGGTTCATATTCTAAAATCGGTACCATCTGTTTTCCGATCATTTTTATCGGAGTTTCGGCATCATCTTCTAATATATAACTTAATGGAATCTCATAATTTTGCTTTAACCCCGCTGCAGTCATCGCTCGAACGCAGAATGGGCAATGATCAAATACATATAGTTTCATCTTAACCTCTAGTAAATTAGTAGTGTTTAATGAAAATTACCACAATAAAAACCACTTTAATGAAAAGTATTATAATGATTTGAATTATAAGTGATAATCGCAACCTATTTCAGCATAACAAACTTTTAGTGATATCGCGACTCTGAGAGATCTATTCACCTTTAATATCATTGTAATCATTGCTATTAATACTTGATCTTCTAATTTCTGCATCACTGTCTGCAAATCGTGCTTTTGCTTTTTGATCTAGTTGTAAAGCTTCGCATATTTGTAGATTTTCTTGAACAAATTCAGTCCAAGGTGTTTCTTTATAATGGAGTTGATATTGCTTTTGGATATTACAAATATCAGGACGAGTTTCGTAAATTGCACAGCGGTTACTAGGCTCTAAAAGATGAATGCAGGTACCATCTCCTCGATCAAATTCTTGGAGTTCTTCTGCTAGATGGAGATATTTACAACACGCACCGCATGCAGTACAAGGGAAGAAGAGAGTATTTTGAGATTGCATGGTGTGTCCTTGATATTACTTTCTAGAAAGGATTAGTAAGGAAAGATGTAAATTATATGAGTTCTCATGATAGCGTAATTTGATAAAACAATATTGAATAAACTAGAGTTTCTTGCGATGAGAATTCATTTTTTATGCTTTCAGTAGAAAGAATAATCGGGACTTTTCCCCTTTTGCCGAGGCTGTGATAAACTTCTTATTCTAAAAAATAGAATATGAGGTCATTGTGAGTAGAAATCCTAGAAGAGGGCGCCGTAATCGCGTTCCAACTGAACCTATTACAGTTACCATTCATGATTTAGCACATGATGGTCGTGGTGTTGCCAAAGTGGCAGAAAAAGTGGTTTTTGTAGATGGAGCATTACCTCAAGAAGAGGTCATTGCGATCTATACTAAAGTTAAAAAAGAGTATGATGAAGCACAAGCTACAGAAGTATTAGTGCCCTCAAAAGATCGAGTAGAACCATTTTGTGATGTTTATGGTATTTGTGGGGGCTGCCGATTACAGCACTTAGATGCAGATCGTCAGATTGATTTTAAAGCTGAGCAATTAAGAAGTAATCTCTCTCGTCAAGCCGGATTGACAGAATACCAACAGTTACCTAATCTCCGAGGTGAATCACAACATTATCGTTATAAAGCACGATTAGGCGTGAAACATGTACCGGCAAAAGAGCGGGTTCTAGTCGGGTTTAGAGAGCGCTTAACGCCGTATATTGTGGATATGCATCGTTGTCCTATCTTAGAAGAGAAGATTGATGCCTTAATTGATCCACTTTCAACGATGATCGGTCAATTATCGATTGCATCTAAATTACCGCAAATTGAAGTAGCGGTAGGGGATGAAGCGCATGCGCTAAGTTTTCGGGTATTAGAAGCTCCTACTGAAGAAGATTTAGCGATCTTCAAAGCCTTTGAAGCGGAGCACGATTTGATTATCTATTTGCAACCAGGTAATGAGTCGACGACAACTGCATTAACAGAAAAAGGGGCTTCTGATCAAGCGCTCTATTATCGGTTATTAGATAATTTAACGCTCTACTTTAAACCTTATCATTTTACGCAAGTCAATCCTGCAATGAATAATAAAATGGTTAAACAAGCATTATCATTGTTGGATCTACAGGGTGATGAGCAAGTATTAGATCTTTTTTGTGGTCTTGGGAACTTTACTTTAGCACTTGCGACTCAAGCGCAAAATGTGATTGGGGTTGAAGGGGATAAGAGTCTAACTGATTGGGCTGGCCGTAATGCTGAGTTTAATCAAATTTCAAATGTAGAATTTCATTGTGCTGATTTAACGCAAGACCAAAAAGATGCACCTTGGATGAATCGGCATTATGATGCCATTTTGATTGACCCACCAAGATCAGGTGCATTGGAAATGATGCCTTATTTAGGAACCTTATTGCCGAAGAAAATTCTCTATGTTTCCTGTCATCCTGCGACATTAGCGCGGGATTTAGCAGTGTTGACGAAAGAGTATCCTTATGAGTTAGTATCAGCCGGTGTGATGGATATGTTTCCACATACGGCGCATGTTGAATCGATGGCGCTATTACATCTGAAGGATTAATGTAAAGTTAGTAATAGTCATGCGATTTTTACAATTTCTTCGCTATAATTATTATTAATAGTAGTACCTATAAGATCATCGCAATGCGACATTAACGTATGATAGAAGGGGAGTTTCTCCCCTTTTCCTATTTTAAGGAGCGGGTAGAGATATGAGACCCTTTAAAAATATTTTAATCTATAAATTTGATGAACCTATCGAGTTCTCTGCATTAGAGCTAGAAGAGTGGCTGAGTGCTTACCCTTTACGTGAGTGTGGTCGTGATGAGCTTGAAACTTATGGTTGGCTGCCTGCATTTTCGCAAGGTGCGAATTATGTGGAAGAGATCAATGGAGCTTACTTTATTCGACTGGGTATGGAAATTAAAAAACTACCGAGAAGAGCGATACAGACCGCTGTTGTTAAGCGGGCGAAAGAACAGAACCTTGATCTTTTAGATAAAGCACGTTTCAAAGAGCTTGAAGAGATTATTACGAATGAGTTTATTGGGCAAGTCTATCCTGAGCAGAGTTCAATGATGGCTTACATTGATAAAGAAAAAAATTGGCTAGTAGTGGACGCTGTGAGTGAAAAGCGAGCCTCATTAGTGACAGCGGTACTTCGTAAAAGCATTGGCTCTTTACCTGTTACGAGTTATGCACCGCAAGTCGAGATGCCGACTATTATGACGCATTGGGTTCAGTCAGGGTTGCCCTCGGCACATTTTGAATTTTTAGAAGAGATCGAAATGAAAGAGCTCAATAAGGATGAGGGTGGGGTTGCTCGTTATCGGGGGATCCCGATGGATGCAAAAGAGATTGCGCTCAATATTACTGAAGGCTGGGGGGTGACTAAATTAGGGTTGGTTTACCAATCCTTAGTAACATTCTCTTTGGGGGAAGATTTTATTCTCAAAAGATTACGTTACTTAGATCAGTTTCAAGAGCAACTTGAGTTAAGCGATGATCAAAATGCAGTTGCCCAATCGAATGGATATCTATTAGTCGATACCATTCGATCACTTGTCGTGGATCTCTATAATCTCTGCTATGATCGATAAGATATTATTTGGTATTTAGCGTAATTGTAATATCACGATATATGATATTGCCTATTCAATTTTATGAGTAAAGAAAAATGAGTCAAAAAGGTTATACCTCTAGTTCAATTGAAGTTTTATCTGGATTAGATCCTGTTCGTAAACGTCCTGGAATGTATACAGATACAAGCCGTCCTAACCACATTCTGCAAGAAGTCATTGATAATTCTGTGGATGAGGCGCTTGCTGGGCATGCTACCGAAATTACCGTTACTCTCTATAAAGATGGAATGTTAGGCGTTAAGGATAATGGGCGTGGAATGCCCATTGATATTCATCCTGAACATCAAGTCAGTGGTGTGGAACTGATTTTAGCGACACTACATGCAGGTGGTAAATTTAATAGTGATAACTATCAATATTCCGGTGGTTTGCATGGAGTAGGGGTTTCTGTCGTAAATGCACTTTCTAAAAGTTTAGAAGTGTTGGTGAGCCGAGATGGCGCTATTCATCGCATTACTTTTAAAGATGGTTATAAAGCAACTGAATTAGAAGTTATTGATAAAATTGGAAAAAATATT
Organism: Ignatzschineria ureiclastica; assembly: GCF_003121845.1. Classification (GTDB taxonomy): domain Bacteria; phylum Pseudomonadota; class Gammaproteobacteria; order Cardiobacteriales; family Wohlfahrtiimonadaceae; genus Ignatzschineria; species Ignatzschineria ureiclastica. Next base: position 5,181 of record NZ_QEWQ01000010.1, read on the forward strand.
ACAGGTACTGAAATTCGTTTTTTACCTGATGAGAAATATTTTGATTCCCCTAAAATTGCTAAAAAAGCATTGTGCGATCTACTTAAAGCGAAAGCTATTCTCTGCGCTGGGTTGAAAATCACTTTAATTGATGAAACGGTACGAGAAGAGGATTCTGTCACTGTTTGGTGTTATGAGTCAGGGGTTGAGGAATATCTTTATGATGCATTAAAAGAGATCGATTATCTGCCTAAAGAGATTATCTTTGGGGAATTTAAAGGCGATACCGAAGAGGTATTATGGGGGCTTGCTTGGAATGAAGAGGGTGCCCCGCTTATGACCGAAAGTTACGTTAACTTGATTCCTACGATGTTAGGCGGAACTCACGTTAATGGTCTTAAGTCTGGATTAACCGAAGCTTTACGAGAATTTTGTGAACAGCGTAATTTGCTCCCTAGAGGTGTCCGAATTACAGCTGAAGATACTTTTGCGCATCTGAATTACCTCTTGTCTGTAAAAATGCAAGAACCCCAATTTTCTGGGCAAACTAAAGAGCGTTTAAGTTCTCGAAGTATTGCCGGCTTTATCAATGGTGCTGTGAAAGATTATTTTTTACTCTGGCTCAATAAGCACGTAGAAGAAGGGGAAGCAATTGCAGAACTGGTGATCTCAACAGCGCAAGCGAGGCTTAAAAGTTCTAAGGCGGTCGTGCGTAAACGTGTATCTCAAGGGCCTAAATTACCGGGGAAATTAGCAGATTGTGTGAGTACAGATGTGAATGAAACCGAGCTTTTCTTAGTAGAAGGAGATTCTGCAGGAGGATCAGCAAAACAGGCTCGAGATCGAGACACGCAAGCGGTTATGGCACTAAGAGGGAAAATTTTAAATACTTGGGAAGTCCCGACAAGTGAAATTCTTGCGTCTAGCGAAATTCATGATATCTCTGTAGCGATAGGCGTTGACCCTAATGATGAAAAATTAGATGAATTGCGTTATGGTAAGATCTGTATTTTAGCTGATGCAGATTCAGATGGTCTTCATATTGCAACCCTTATCTGTGCTCTATTTCTACGTCATTTCCCTAAATTAGTACAAGCAGGTCATGTATTTGTGGCGTTGCCACCTCTTTATCGAATTGATATTGGTAAAGAGGTTTTTTACGCACTTGATGAGGAAGAGAAAGAAGCTATTCTGAAGAAACATGAGAATAGTCGTGGTCAGAAGTCTGTGACGCGTTTTAAAGGTCTTGGGGAAATGAATCCGTTACAATTACGTGAAACGACAATGAGTCCCGATACTCGGCGATTAGTGCAGTTAGTGGCCCCGGATATTGAATCGTTAGAATCTTCGGCGATTTCTAGTGAAAATGAATCGTTAGAACACTCTGCTGAAAATGATGATTTAGAATTTTCTATTCTTTCAGAAGATGAAGTATTAGAAGCTGAGTTTGCGGTTAATGAAGAGGGGCGTATCGAGAATCCATTAGTCGTTTTTGATAAATTGTTAGCGCGTAATCAGCGCCAGGAGAGAAAGGCTTGGATTGAGAGTAATCACTTTTCTCAAGAACTGTAAGTTACTTATCATTATGAAGTCATAAAAAGGTGGGCAATAGCTCACTTTTTTATTATCTCTATTTCCAATACTCATACTCATACTCATACTCATACTCATACTTGTATGCGTATTCCTATTTATATTGTTGATGATTTCTCTATTTTGCTAATCAGAAGGAATTTTGTGTCATGATCCCTTTATCCCTTTATATCCATTTCCCCTGGTGTATTCAAAAATGCCCTTATTGTGATTTTAATTCGCATAAGAATAATAGCGCATTATATGCCCCTTATATGCAGACTTTGATTGAAGATGTCACCGAGATTTTACCGATGGTATGGGGGCGCCGGATTCATTCCATTTTTATTGGAGGTGGCACACCAAGCTTGATGCCACCGGAATTATTAGATCGTTTCTTTAGTCAGCTTCGGCAGTTACTCAATTTTGATCCCAATATTGAAATTACAATGGAGGCTAATCCCGGCACCGTGGATAGTCAATATTTTAAAGCTTACCGAGAAATTGGGATTAATCGTCTTTCTATTGGTATTCAGAGTTTAAATGATATTCAGCTTGAGAAAATTGGTCGAATTCACTCAAGCGGAGAAGCGCTTCGAGCTTTTGAAATTGCTCGGTCGGTGGGGTTTGACAATATTAATTGTGATTTGATGTTCGGGCTTCCCGGACAGAATTTATCAGGTGCGTTATCAGATCTTCAGCAAATTATTGCACTTAAACCTGAGCACATCTCTCATTATCAATTAACCTTAGAGCCTAATACCTATTTTTATCGGTATGAGCCTGAATTACCGGAAGAGGAGATTATTGAAAATATGCAGATCGAAGCGCATCAATTGTTGCGAGAGGCGGGTTTTCAGCATTATGAAGTATCCGCTTTTTCTCAACCGGGAAGAGAGAGTCAACATAATCGTAATTATTGGGAGTTTGGAGATTATTTAGGGGTTGGGGCAGGCGCTCATGGGAAGATTACCATGCAAAATGATCGCTCAATTTATCGCACGCAATTGGAAAAACATCCAAGAACCTATATTGAAAAATCGGCGAAGGAACGCTTATTCAAAACAGAAATAGATCCTAAAGACTTACCCTTTGAATTTTTTTTAAATACTTTACGTTTAAAGAGTGGCGTGCCGACTCACTATTGGAATGAGAGAACTTTTTTACCATTGAGTGAGATTGAATCTTTTCTATTAGATTGTCGACAATCAGGGTATTTAGAGAATTTTAGTGAGATGATTAAACCTACAGAAAAAGGGCATCTTTTTGTAAATACGATGTTAGAAAACTTTATTGAATAACGATAGCGATAGAACTTTCTATAGGAAAAATCGACTATTTCACTTGCTAGATCCTTGAAAAAAGAAATTACATCCTCATATTGCATTGTACGGATAAATATAAAGGAGTGAAATTTGATGAAATTTTCGAATCGTTATATGAAGCAAGTAGGACTCTTCTTTTCGGCCGTTTTATTGCTCATCGCCCAACAAGCATTTGCGCAATTGCCGAATTGGAGTGATCTATTTGAGAAGAATAAAGCGGCTGTTGTCAGTATCACAACAGAAGCAACAGAAACCATTCAAGCTTGGTCACCATTTCAAGGATTTCCTTTTGGGGGCGGTAACTCACCATTTGGCGAAAATGATCCTTTTAGTTTCTTCTTTGGAAATGGCGGGCCTCAAGAGCAAGAACGTATTGTGAGAGGTGCGGGATCGGGTTTTATTATCGATGATGAAGGTTATTTAATTACCAATGCACATGTTGTAGGTGATGCTGATAAAATTACTGTTCATTTAGCTGACCGCCGGGAGTTACCTGCTGAGTTAGTCGGTATGGATCAGAAGACAGATATTGCCGTTTTAAAAATTGAAGCGGATCAATTACCCGTTGTAAAAATAGCGGATGTCTCTAAGTTGAAAGTAGGGCAGTGGGTAATGGCTGTAGGTTCCCCATTTGGTCTTGATTACACGGCAACTCAAGGTATTATCAGCTCTTTAGGACGTAATTTACCGAAAGATACATTAACGCCATTTATTCAAACGGATGCGGCGATCAATCCCGGTAATTCAGGTGGTCCACTATTTAACACAGATGGTGAAGTAATTGGAATTAACTCTCAGATCTATACTAGTACAGGGAGTTATGCGGGGGTGAGTTTTGCGATACCTATCGATTTAGCGATGCATATTGTCGAGCAATTACGGACAGATGGTAAAGTATCACGTGGTTGGTTAGGTGTACAAATCCAAGAAGTGACTTCAACGCTTGCAGAAACGTTTGATATGGAAACACCTAAAGGTGCATTGATCGCTAGTATTGTACCGGATAGCCCTGCAGATAAATCAGAGCTTAAAGTGGGCGATATTATCTTGAAGTTTAACGATCAGGAAGTGCTCTCATCAAGTCAATTACCGGTATTAGTCAGCCGAGTAAAAGGTGGAGAGGAAGTTGATTTGGAAGCACTTCGTAATGGTGATATCGAAACAATCAAAGTAAAAATTGAAGCTTTAGATGATGATGGTCTTAAAACGGTAGCGAAAAAAGGGTCTACTAAAAATGGGCTAGGTGTTGCAGTGGAAGAGACTAAGCCTGATGCGAAAGTGAAAGGTGTTGTAATCACTGCGGTTGAAGATGGTATCGCAAAGAGAGCGGGATTAATGCCGGGCGATATTATTACGCAGATTGATGGTTTTGATGTGACTGATCTTGCGTCATTTAATAAAGCGATTAAAGCAACAGAAAAAGACAAAGTGTTGCGTATTTTGATTAATCGTCAAGGTAATCCTTATTTCTTGGCTATTCGTAAGGATGATAGTAAAAAATAAATTGATGGTAGATACCCTTGAGTAATCGTTGGGTAACCTAATCAATAGTTCTATAAGCGTTAATTCAATCTGGGTTAACGCTTATTTTTTGGGGTATTGAAAAATCCTGTAATTTAGTAATGACCATATGGGTTATTTATGGTGTGAATAGTGCGAATGAATGTAAAAAATGCGCTTTTAAGATAATTTTTTATTAAAATAAGTTGTATTAGCGAGATGATAGGCGCAAGATATTTGCATAAGATTTTTAATTAAATTAATTAAATCTATTCAAATTTGATAACGCAAATTCTATTGAACAAGAATATAGAGGAAATAATGAAAAAGATATTAACAATTGCTGGTTCAGATTCAAGTGGTGGGGCGGGTATCCAAGCAGATTTGAGAACTTTTGCAAAGCATGATCTATATGGATTTTGCGCGTTAACCGTTATTGTCACTATGGATCCTGATAATAAATGGGCTCATGGTGTTTATCCTATTGATATTGCAACAATTGATGCCCAAATGGCGACAGCAATTGATGGTGTAGGCGTTGATGCTATTAAATTAGGGATGTTACCGACGCCTGAAATTATTAGTCATGTTGCAACTCGATTAGAAGCTTTGAAAGGTCAATTTCCTGTAGTTGTTGATCCGGTAATGGTTTGTAAAGGAGATAAACCATTGTTTCCAGAGCATGCGAGTGCAATTAAAGAGAATTTAGTTAAATATGCGACAGTGACGACTCCTAATCTTTTTGAAGCTGCGCAACTCGCCGGAATGGAAAAGATTGAAAGTTATGATGATGCGGTATTAGCCGCAGAAAAAATTATGAAGCTTGGTTGTAAAGCGGTAGCGATTACCAATGTGGGAAGTGTTATGGAGCCTAAGACTTCTGCGGATCTCTATTTTGATGGGGAAGAGTTACTTCTTATTGAAGGGATACATATTGAAACCAACCATACCCATGGCTTAGGCTGTACGTTTGCGGCACATGTGGCGGCGAATCTTTGCAAGGGATATTCTAAGCGGGAATCAGTAGTTTTGGCTAAAGATGCTATCAAAGCTGGGATGAAACATCATTTTCCGCTAAATGAATATGTGGGAACTCTTGATTTTGCTGAAAGCTTTAAGCACTTAGGGGATTAAAGGCTTTTAGCTTTTAAGATAGATCATTTTAGAAATGTTCTAGAATATTTTCATTAGAGAATAAAATCAGGGATAGTTAAAAGCTATCCCTTTGTTTATATGGTTTATTTGGCCAATATTGAAAATAATTTAAGTTTTTTTATAAAAAACCCTTGCAAGATCTCAAAAAGAGTGTAGAATTCTCCTTCTTGATTCAGACGACACCTTTCGAGGTGGCAGAGAAGAGAGCGGTTTTGGGAGTTATGTTTAATTTTTATTTTAACTTTTAAAACGGTCAGATTTAGAAGTGTTTAGTCTCAGTGTTGGTTTTAATAAGCTTTAAAAATTCATTTAGAACTGATTTCAAAAAAGATTAAAAAACTTCAAAAATAAATTTGACAATAAGCATCTCGATCTGTAGTATAGTTCGTCTGCTTAGGGCAGTGAAAAACAAGTAAACGGACCTTCGGGTGATGAATACTTTCACTAGTTTCTAAGCGTTCTTTAACAAATTAATCTTAAGTAAGTTTGTATGGGGGCTTGTATCGCTTTGCGAGAGCAAAAAGATAGAAGTCTAACCAAACAATTCCAGCACTATTTTTAATAATGGGAATAGTAGCAGTAATTGAGTAAATGGGTTAGATCTGACGATTTAAAACATTATTAAGGATTTAAACTGAAGAGTTTGATCCTGGCTCAGATTGAACGCTGGCGGTATGCTTAACACATGCAAGTCGAACGGCAGCACGAGGAGTTTACTCTTTGGTGGCGAGTGGCGGACGGGTGAGTAATGCATAGGAATCTACCTTTTAGTCTAGGATAACTACCCGAAAGGGTAGCTAATACTGGATGTGGACTACGGTTTAAAGCAGGGGATCTTCGGACCTTGCGCTAAGAGATGAGCCTATGTGGGATTAGCTAGTTGGTGAGGTAATGGCTCACCAAGGCGACGATCTCTAGCTGGTTTGAGAGGATGATCAGCCACACTGGGACTGAGACACGGCCCAGACTCCTACGGGAGGCAGCAGTGGGGAATATTGGACAATGGGCGCAAGCCTGATCCAGCAATACCGCGTGTGTGAAGAAGGCCCTAGGGTTGTAAAGCACTTTTGTTAGGGAGAATGGGTTTAGTAGTTAATACCTACTGAATCTGATGTTACCTAAAGAATAAGCACCGGCTAACTCCGTGCCAGCAGCCGCGGTAATACGGA
>NZ_QEWQ01000011.1 GCF_003121845.1 Ignatzschineria ureiclastica
ATTAGAGATCACTTTATCACCAGCATTAATACCACTAGTGGTAACACTTGGACCATTCACAATGGTCAAGCCTGTATTACCTAATGTGACATTATCACCGACTTTAACACCATCATTATTCACAACGGTATCACCGGTTGTTACTGACCCATCCGCACCAAGATTAAGATCTTTCGCTAGTTTGACGTTGAGCTTGCCTTCGTCATCTACAACAACCCCGATGTTCTTACCATCTACTAATTTTGTTGTATCTGTCTCACCACCAACAATCGATACCGTTTGGCCTAATTTGAAATTTTGAGGCGTACCACTGTCTCCGGCAAACGTTAAACCTTTATTTGCAATAGTTTGAACTGAATCCAACTGACCTTTGTTCACAGCATCACTATCAGCAACGCCATCAGCAACGTTAGAGATCACTTTGTTACCAGCATTAATGCCACCTTGTGTAACGCTTGGGCCACCGTTAATCGTTAAGCCCTCATTGTTAACAACTGTATTTCCAGTGGTCACTGATCCATCTGTGCCAAGATCAAGTTTTTCAGCAAGTTTAACGCTAATATCTCCCGTGTCGTTATCAACGGTTACGCCAATATTACCATCTACTAATTTTTTACTTGAATCCGCACCACCAGTAATATTGATTGTATCGCCCAATTGACGTTTTTTACTACCTTCATCACCTGTGAAAGTTAAGCCTTGATTGACTTTATTGGTGACATTGGTGATGTTCGTTTCATTGGTTGTTACACGATTATCGAGGTTGTTAATACTCGTAGTGTTATCTGCCACTTTTTTGTCAACAACATCTAACTGACCTTTGTTCACAGCATCGCTATTTGCAACACCATCAGCAACGTTAGAGATCACTTTGTTACCGGCATTAATGCCATCTTTCGTAACGCTTGGGCCACCGTTAATCGTTAAGCCATCATTGTTGACAACTGTATTTCCAGTGGTCACAGAACCATCGGCATCAAGATCGATATTTTTCGCTAGTTTGACGTTAAGCTTGCCTTCGTCATCTACAACAACCCCGATGTTCTTACCATCTACTAATTTTGTTGTATCTGTCTCACCACCAACAATCGATACCGTTTGGCCTAATTTGAAATTTTGAGGCGTACCACTGTCTCCGGCAAACGTTAAACCTTTATTTGCAATAGTTTGAACTGAATCCAACTGACCTTTGTTCACAGCATCGCTATCTGCAACACCATCGGCAACGTTAGAGATTACTTTGTTACCAGCATTAATGCCGCCTTGTGTAACACTGGGGCCACCGTTAATCGTTAAGCCATCATTGTTGACAACTGTATTTCCAGTGGTCACAGAACCATCGGCACCAAGATTGATATCCTTCGCAAGTTTTACATTGAGCTTGCCTTCATTATCAACCACGACACCAATATTCTTGTCTGTTAATGCATCTTTATCAGCACCACCAATTATAGATACGGTCTCGCCTAACTGATGTTTTTTACTACCATCATCACCTGCGAAAGTTAAGCCTTCGTTGACTTTATTGGTCACGTTGGTGATGTTCGTTGTATTTTCATCAACACGACCATCGATGTTCGTTAAAGCATCACCAACATTGTTGTAAATGATATTGTTACCATCTCCATCAACCTCGCCAAGATCATAACTTGGCCCAGTAATTGTACCATCATCATTTACTTTCGCACCACCACCTAAGGAATCAACAATAGATTGATTAGTTCCATAAAGTTGCGATCCATTAATCGCATCTTTTGATTCGGCAGAAATTGTACCTTCACTAACGCCGGTTAATTTACGAGTAACTGTTTCACCCTTATCATTAACGCCATTTGCGAAATTGAATTCTGTGGCATTACCTGCGGCAGTGTTATCAATAACAAGTTGTGTACCATCATCAGAAAGCTGAACAAGACCTGCTTTACCGGATGTAATGCGCTTATTCAAGCTATCTAAACCATCGTAAACATTTGTGACCGGTGTATCTGATCCAACGGCATCTGCAAAATCAAGATTGCTTAATGTACCATCAGGATTTAGTGTTCCTTTTCCACCCATCAACGCTTCAGATAGGTTTTTATTACCGGCATAAAGCTGTGATCCATTAATTGCATCTGTTGATGTTTCAGAAATATCTCCATCTGTAACACCTGTGATTTTACGGGTCACAGTTGTACCATCATCGCCCACCGTACTAATGTTAAAGGTATCGCGTCCGCCGACGAGATTTTTATTAAAGACGATTTCATTCGGCGCACTGCCTAAGATGACTAGACCTGCAGTACCATTTGTGAGGTTGTTAATATTCGTAGTGTTATCTGCCACTTTGTTGCTAACATTATCTAACTGACTTTTGTTCACAGCATCATTAGCATTTACACCATCGGCAACGTTAGAGATCACTTTGTTACCAGCATTAATGCCACCTTGTGTAACGCTTGGGCCACCGTTAATCGTTAAGCCATCATTGTTGACAACTGTATTTCCAGTGGTCACAGAACCATCCGTGCCAAGATCAAGTTTTTCAGCAAGTTTGACGCTAATATCTCCCGTGTCGTTATCAACGGTTACGCCAATATTACCATCTACTAGTTTTTTACTTGAATCCACACCACCAGTAATATTGATTGTATCGCCCAATTGACGTTTTTTACTACCTTCATCACCTGTGAAAGTTAAGCCTTGATTGACTTTATTGGTGACATTGGTGATGTTCGTTTCATTGGTTGTTACACGATTATCGAGGTTGTTAATACTCGTAGTGTTATCCGCCACTTTTTTGTCAACAACATCTAACTGACCTTTGTTCACAGCATCGCTATTTGCAACACCATCGGCAACGTTAGAGATCACTTTGTTACCGGCATTAATACCACCTTGTGTAACGCTTGGGCCACCGTTAATCGTTAAGCCATCATTGTTGACAACTGTATTTCCAGTGGTCACAGAACCATCCGTGCTAAGATCAAGTTTTTCAGCAAGTTTGACGCTAATATCTCCCGTGTCGTTATCAACGGTTACGCCAATATTACCATCTACTAGTTTTTTACTTGAATCCACACCACCAGTAATATTGATTGTATCGCCCAATTGACGTTTTTTACTACCTTCATCACCTGTGAAAGTTAAGCCTTGATTGACTTTATTGGTGACATTGGTGATGTTCGTTTCATTGGTTGTTACACGATTATCGAGGYTGTTAATATTATTAGTGTTTTGGGTAACTTTGTTGTCAATAACATCTAACTGACCTTTGTTCACAGCATCGCTATTTGCAACACCATCGGCAACGTTAGAGATCACTTTGTTACCAGCATTAATGCCATCTTTCGTAACGCTTGGACCACCGTTAATCGTTAAGCCATCATTGTTGACAACTGTATTTCCAGTGGTCACTGAACCATCGGCACCAAGATCGATATTTTTCGCAAGTTTAACATTGAGTTTGCCTTCATCATCAACCACGACACCGATATTCTTATCTGTTAAATTCGCGAGCGCTGCACCACCGATAATAGATACTGTATCACCTAATTGTTTATTCTCAGTATCACCATGATCACCGGCAAAATTGAGACCTTTTTCAATATCTGCAGCGTTTTTATTGATATTCGTGGTATTTTGAGTAACACGACCATCAAGCGACGTTACTTGGTTACCAAGATTAGTAACATTTTGATTGGTTTCATAGAGCTGTGACCCATTGATTGCATCTGTTGAATTAGCATCAATTTCACCGGGTGCAACGCCGGTTAATTTACGAGCTGAACCGTCTGCATTCTTGATATTAAATATCGCTTTATCTGCGCCTTCGATTGTATTATCAACTACTAATTGACCATCTTTAACCTGAATAAGACCGGCTTTACCTGTTGTAATGTTAGTCACATCGCCTTGAATATTAGTCACATCACCTTGAATGGTATTGAAATCATTTTTGATATTTGTAATATCACCTTCATTTTTAGTAACGCGCTTATCAATATTGTTAATATTCGTAGTATTATTTTCAACCTTTTGATCAACTTCTTTCAACTGACTCACATTCACTGCATCAGTGTCTGCTGTGCCGGCTGTCACATTGGTGATTTTTTGATTACCTGCATTGATTCCAGATGTCGTCACGCTTGGGCCATTCTTAATTGTGAGCCCTGTTTCTGTTAATTCTGTGTTGCCAAATTTCACAGAACCATTTGCGCCAAGCGCAAGATCTTTGGAAAGTTTAATGTTGAGCTTACCGGTACTATCAACCACAACACCGATATTGCCATCAGTTAAATTCGCAGTTGCACCACCGACAATCGATACAGTTTGTCCTAGTTTAAAGTTTTTAGGCGTTCCGCTATCCCCTGCGAAAGTTAAACCGCCGTTGACTGTCGTTGTGAGATTATTGATATTTGTCGTATTGTTAGTAACAGCTCCATTAATGTTCGTTAAAGCATCACCTACATTATTAACTGTGATTTCATTACCATCTGCATTAGTAACCGTATAGCTTGGCCCTTTGATTGTGCCATTGGTATTTAAGGCCGCCCCACCACCCAAGGAATCAATAATGGATTTATTCGTTCCGTAGAGCTGAGAACCATTAATCGCATCTTTCGAGGTTGTAGAGATCTCCCCTTCTGTGACCCATTTGATTTTGCGAGTATTAGTTGAACTAGAACCGACGGCAACGACATTTGCTTCTGATGCAATACTGCCTGCGCCGAGCGCCACAGAATTCGCACCAGTGGCACTACTTGCATTACCGAGCGCCACTGACGTTGTTCCAGTTGCCTTACTGCTCGAACCTAATGCCATCGAATTAGCAGTTGAAACAAGGCTACTATCTCCCAATGCTATCGCGCTTGCGACATTATTCACCTTAGCATTAGCACCGATCACGATTGATCTATCGCCGGTATTGCCAACTGAAGAGGCATTTGTCCCCATCACGATAGCATCTTTGCCATAAGCCCAAGCAGTATTCCCAAGCCCAATACTTCTCTCACCGGCATAGGCACCATCACCGATAGCAACTGCGCTTTCCCCTGTTTCAGTAATATTATTCCCTATGGTCACTGAATTGCCGCCAAGAATTTTAGAGAGATCATTACCAATACCGACGGCGTTAGTCGCGCTTATATCAACGTTGTTACCTAATATTAATGATCCAGAAGACTTTTCAGAAACGCTAGAGTTATTCCCAATAATCATTGCATTAGTAGGACCTAAAGTACCTCCGGTTTCCGATCCTGTTTTACTAGTAGGATCATCTAACGCACCAAAAGTATTACCACGACCAAATACTAGCGAGCCGGTTCCTCGGATAATATTATCGTGACCGATACCAATAATCGCCGTATCATTAGAGCCTTGTACATCATATTGAGCTCCAACTCTGTTATTATTCCCAAAGAGAATTGAGGCATCTGTACGATCTATTGGAGCGGTCGATACAGCGCCACTATTCCCCTGTCCCATTAAGAGACCATTTTCAAATGTTACAGCCGAAACCTGCTTACCATAAACAAAGGTGTTGGCACCTGAGACTGATGCTCCGCCTAATGCGTAGCTATTATCTGCTAAAGCTTGCGAACCTGTACCGAGCGCGACACTATTCTCCCCTGTTGCACTTGCGCCATCGCCCAATGCAATTGAAGAGCCGCCCGTTGCCGAAGCGCTTTTACCGATAGCCGAGCTATTTGTACCACTTGCAGAAGAGTTATCCCCGATAGCAATTGCGGATGTAGCAGCAGCATCCGTCTTGGCAGACTTACCAAGAGCAATTGAACCAGCGGCAAATGCATTCGCACCGGTTCCCTGCGCTATAGAGGATTCAGCAATTGCTTGCGCACCGGTTCCCTGCGCTATAGCTGATTCACCAAATGTAACCGCCGTATTACCTTGAGCGAGAGAATTTTTGCCAGCCCCGATTGCCCCTGCTCCTATAGCAATAGCCGAGTCTTCCTTTGTATTTGCGCCATTACCTATCACAATGGATGATGCACCAGATACATTTGCACCATTACCTACCGCAATAGAATATTCACCCATTGCTTGTGCATTCTCACCTATCGCCACAGATTGTTGAGCAGTACTTTGAGCCCTAAAACCTAACGCTAGAGCACCTGTACCTAATGCTTTAGTGTTAGCACCCAGAGCGGTAGCATTGGCAGCTGATGCCTTTGCGCCACTCCCAAGCGCAAATGCAAGTGCTTTCTCAGCAGCTGCCCCCTTTCCAATTGCAACTGCTGAACCACTTAAAGCCTTAGCCTCATTTCCTATAGCAACACTCGATTCTCCCGAGCTCGAACCAGATTGTGCACTTGTACCTAACGCAATACTATTTTTACCGATTGCATTCGCACCGGTTCCTTGCGCTATAGAGGATTCATTAGTCGCCTTTGCATCTTTACCAAAAGCAATAGAGTATATACCACTAGCACTTGATCCAGTCCCTATCGCAATAGCATCAGCACCAGTTGCCGTACCACCACCTTCTGCATATCGCAGCAAACTATCGCGATTCAACATCACTGAGGGTGCCTCTAATACCGACTCATCAGTAGGTGCGATAATGCCTAAAGCGGCAAGCGCCAATTCATTTTGACGTAGTTCAATAGTTTTATCGTCTACAGCTTTATCTTCAGCATCTTGATCACCGGAAGCTGCTTTTTCTTGATTCGCCGTATTGTTGCTGCCTGCATCTGCAACATCCGCAACTAATAATGCCGGATTTTCTGCTTGCAGGATATCGTGCGCTAATAACTCCTCCGCGAAGAGTGGCGATACTGATACAGCAAAAGAGAGTAATGTTGCCATAGTGAGTCCCGTTGCGCTGACGGCGATTTTTTTCCGCGACGCAAACTCCGAAGCCACCACATAAGTTTTCTTTGCATAACTCCAAACAACACTATAAATTCTGTTCATTTTTTCAAGTCCCTTAAATTAGAGAGAGATTTTCTTGATCAAATAGTAACAGCTTTTTTGTAAAAAATTATTATAGTTGTTATAAATTGATAAAATCTTGGAGCTCAAACAGATAATCTGAAGATTAATATCTTTAAATCTTCGGTATCAACTAGGTAAACAGATACTTACACATCACTTCCACGCATTTTTGTAGGAAAATTGTAGTGCTGATTAATTGATTTTTGTTATCGCATAGATAAAATTTCATTATGAGAAGAAAAGAGATAAATTAATAATTTATTAATGTTGCAAACAAAAATTTCATAAAATTCAATAAAATATTAATAATAATAATAATAATTAATTGGTAACAAACAAAAAATAAAAGCTAGGAATTTCAGTAGCTTCAGCGGATTATGACAAGGATTTAACAACCTTCAAAATAAAATTCCAATCAAAAAAATTTCATTTCAGATCAATATGTTAACTAAATAAAATATTACATTAAAAACCTATTTTTTATGAATGCGTCGAGAGACATTGTAATTGGCTGAATCAATCACACTACTTGTAAATATTTGTACGCTTGAAATAAAAATATTAAAAGAGATCGCGAATGGCACAATATTCACAATAAACAACATACAGAAGCTCAACGTTTTTATAGTGAAATCGGTTCAAAATAAGCTTATTAAAATGCCGGCGCATCAGTTGTAAGAAGTGCGAAAGCTGTTCTATCCGGCATCTTGCAAGTGTTGTTTAAAATCATTTTTCTTAAACCAAATTTACTATAACAACTGCAAAACTCGATAAATTTGACCATAAAAAAATGCCTAAGCAAGGTAACTACTTAGGCATTTATATTTATAAAGATAAACTAAGCTACAAAATATTTAGAACTCAAACGCAACACCCGCACCTAAGCCCACTTTATTTTGGGTATCATATGACATTTGCAATCTGTAACGGGCACGATCATTGATCTTACCTTGGAAACCGATTGAAAGCGCACTTTCCCCATCATAATGACCAACACCCATACCGAATGAATATTTAGAATACTCGATATATGGAATCGAACTCATCGCCATTGCACCTGCGATACCGGCACTTGCAACCTTACGATTCTCATGAACTTTCTTCTCAACATTATTAATACGAGTATTGTAGTGGCTTAATGCATCGTTAATATAAGTGATATCTCGTTTAACTTCATATAATTGACCACCATTAACCGCATCTTTAGAACCCTCTTCAACTAGACCATCAGCAACACCAGTCACCTTAATCGGGTTCTTATTACCATTCGCAAAGCTAATTTCTGTAACTTCTTTACCTACCTCACCGAAAACGACTTTTTTACCATCATCACTGACTTTGAAAATTTGGTTTTGATCCATTCCCTCAATAGCTTCGGCCACAGTTTTATAGCCTTTACCATTAATAGTTAATGCATCGCCATTATTATCATAGTAAACACTACCATCAGCATTAATCTTCGCACCACCGCCAAGCAACTTACCAATAGAATCTCCAGTATTACTAACGACAGTGTTTGTATAATGCAACTGGCTACCGTTGATAGCGTCGGAAGAATTTTCAGAAACATCACCTTTTGCTACGCCGGTGAGTTTTCGGTCGCCATTAGGATTATCTTCTGATTTAGGACCTGAGATATCAAATGAGTCCGCATTTTTAGCGATCTCATTATCAACAACAATAGTTTTACCATCTTCAGTTAATTGGATAAGACCATCTTTACCATTTTTAATGTCATTAACTGTGTTATTAACACCACCTAAAGCATCATGTACAGTATCATAGTTTTTACCACCAACGGTAAAAGTCGGTGCCTCACCATTAGGTCCGTAGCCACCAATTACATCTTTGATATCGCCAATATCTTTGGTATTTTGCGCAATATCTTTAGTGTTTTGATCAATACGGCCATCAAGGTTTCCGAGTGCATCACCGACATCGCTAGCTGTCGTTGGGTTACCATTTTTGTCAGTTAAGTTATAGGTTGGCGCAGTCCAATTACCATTTTCAAATTTCGCATCACCACCTAAAGAACCCGCAATACTATTACCTAATTTATCAAGTTGTGAACCATTAATCGCATCTTTTGAATCTGATGAAATTAAACCTTCTGTAACACCTGTTACTTTACGGGTGTCACCATTATCTTTAGAGAAATCAATAGTGCCTATATCACCGGCTCCAGCAATACTTTCATTGATAATGATAGAACCTGAACGACTACCTGAGCCTATAATTACAAGACCGCTAGTACCATTTACAACGCCATTGATGTTTTTGTTTAGATAATCAAATCCATCATAAACATTGGTAATATCTTCTTTGGCACCTAGAGCATCTTTGAAATTAGGTCCTGTCCAAATACCATTTTCAAACTTAGCACCACCACCCAAAGAGTTTGCAATATTATTACTTAAATCATGAATCTGTGAACCATTCACGGCATCTTTTGAACCCGCTTCTAAAGATCCATTTACAACATTCGTGATTTTTTGGTTACCTGCATCGATACCATCTTTCGTAACACTTGGGCCATTTGCGATCGTTAAACCATCGCCATTAACTGTCGTATTACCTACAACAACGCTTTCTAAGTCAGTTAGGTTCTTCGACATCTTCACAACAAGATTGCCATTTTCAACATCCACACGTAGATTTTCATCACTCGCATCTTTACCTTCTAATAGGCCGCCTTTAATTGTAACGGTATCACCTAGTTTCTTATTAATAACTGTACCAGCTGTGTTACCCGCAAAGTTCAAGCCTTTATCGAGACTACCTTCAACACTCGTTTTAAGACCATCTAACTGATCTTTGTTGACAGCATCTTTACCATTTACACCATCGGCAACATTCGTGATTGTTTTACCTCCGGCATCGACACCATTTGCAGTAATACTTGGACCATCTTTAATAGTCAATCCTGTATCACCTAATATGACATTGTCACCTACTTTAACACCGTCCTTATTAACAGTCGTATTGCCGGTTTTCACAGAACCCGTAGTGCCTAGATCAAGATCTTTGGCAAGATCGATTTGGATAGAACCATCTGCATTTGCGGTTGTGACGATATTCTTCGCATCGGTTGCATTATTTGCACCACCAAGAATATCAAGTTTTTGATTCAACTTACGTTCAACCACAACTCCATCGTTATCCGCACCAAAGAGAAGGCCATCATCAAGACTTGCGACCTCTTTCTCATTGCCGTCTTTATCTTTGTACACAATACGGACTTCGCCATCTTTTCCATTTAAGCCTGGCGCTCCATCTTTCACTGCAATATTAAGAGTTGGTGCATCTTTACCCGCTTCACCTTTTGGACCGGTAAGACCGATTGATCCATCTTCGCCA
>NZ_QEWQ01000012.1 GCF_003121845.1 Ignatzschineria ureiclastica
CCTACTTGTTGATATACCTAGTACCACTGTCTACATTTCGAATACGGGACTATCACCCTCTACGGTCCATCTTTCCATATGGTTCTTCTATATAAACAGCTATCATATATCGGCTACTCCCGGGTCGCTCGCCACTACTGCGGGAATCTCAATTGATTTCTTTTCCTCTGGTTACTTAGATGTTTCAGTTCACCAGGTTCGCTTCCAGCAGCCTATTTTATTCAGCTGTGGATGACAGGGTTTTAAGCCTGTGCGGGTTTCCCCATTCGGACATTTCCGGATCAAAGCTTGATTGCCAGCTCCCCGAAACTTTTCGCAGACTTCCACGTCCTTCATCGCCTGTAATCGCCAAGGCATCCGCCATGTACGCTTATTCACTTGACCATATAATAGGGATTAGACTCATTTTTTTAATGAATCGTCCAAACTATATGATTTAATAGCTTTCTAATTCTCCTACGAATGTAACATGATAACG
Organism: Ignatzschineria ureiclastica; assembly: GCF_003121845.1. Taxonomy (GTDB): domain Bacteria; phylum Pseudomonadota; class Gammaproteobacteria; order Cardiobacteriales; family Wohlfahrtiimonadaceae; genus Ignatzschineria; species Ignatzschineria ureiclastica. The sequence goes on from NZ_QEWQ01000012.1 coordinate 479, forward strand.
TTTCACTTTAAGTTAACTCATTTTATCAATCTGTCATTTCTGACAGTCAGTAAAATTGAATACATCGCTTACTTAAGTAATGCAATCTCTCCCGATCTCTCTTTATATCTCAATACCAACTTACCATTCTCATCACGAGAAGAATAAATCAACATCAAGACCCAAAAGATCTTGGCCATTATTACTCGATTCACATCGATCAATAATGACTGCTGCATCGCTATTACGTTGCACCAACTAATCCAAATTGTTAAAGAACACTCTAAATAGATTAGAGTATAAATAAGATGACTTAATTTATTTCCTTACTACTTGTAAGATTATAAATCACTTTATTTATCGTCTATTCTATTTCGGAAGAAGAATTATAGAGATTTAATCTTCATTAGCAAGCTTACTTATTACTCATTCTAGTAATGAGTGACTGCTAACCCTAAACTTTATCTCTCTAGATCCTCAACTACCAATCCATAACCATTTAAAATGGTGGAGGATAACGGAGTCGAACCGATGGCCTCCTGCGTGCAAGGCAGGCGCTCTACCAACTGAGCTAATCCCCCTTTTACCGGGTTACTTATTTGGTGGGCCTAGGTAGACTCGAACTACCGACCCCACGCTTATCAAGCGTGTGCTCTAACCAACTGAGCTATAGGCCCAGATCTAGCTTTTCTCTTCTTCTATCTTAAATAAGTTTCTATGGAAGCTCGTATCACCTGCGAGTCGCTCTTTAAAGGAGGTGATCCAGCCGCAGGTTCCCCTACGGCTACCTTGTTACGACTTCACCCCAGTCATCGACCACTCCGTGGTAAGCGCCCATTTTTAAGCTACCTACTTCTGGAGCAATCAACTTCCATGGTGTGACGGGCGGTGTGTACAAGACCCGGGAACGTATTCACCGTGGCATTCTGATCCACGATTACTAGCGATTCCGACTTCATGTAGTCGAGTTGCAGACTACAATCCGGACTGGGATCGGTTTTATGAGATTAGCTCCACCTCGCGGTTTGGCAACCCATTGTACCGACCATTGTAGCACGTGTGTAGCCCTGGTCATAAGGGCCATGATGACTTGACGTCGTCCCTACCTTCCTCCGGTTTATCACCGGCAGTCTCCTTAAAGTTCCCACCTTTACGTGCTGGCAAATAAGGACA
>NZ_QEWQ01000013.1 GCF_003121845.1 Ignatzschineria ureiclastica
TGTTTCAGTTCACCAGGTTCGCTTCCAGCAGCCTATTTTATTCAGCTGTGGATGACAGGGTTTTAAGCCTGTGCGGGTTTCCCCATTCGGACATTTCCGGATCAAAGCTTGATTGCCAGCTCCCCGAAACTTTTCGCAGACTTCCACGTCCTTCATCGCCTGTAATCGCCAAGGCATCCGCCATGTACGCTTATTCACTTGACCATATAATAGGGATTAGACTCATTTTTATAATGAATCGTCCAAACTATATGATTTAATAGCTTTTTAATTCTCCTACGAATGTAACATGATAACGTTTCACTTTAAGTTAACTCATTTTATCAATCTGTCTTCATCAACAATATCTTTCAATACTATTAACTGACAGTCAGTAAAATTGAATACATCGTTTACTTAAGTAATGCAATCTCTCCCGATCTCTCTTTATATCTCAATACCAACTTATCATTCTCATCACGAGAAGAATAAATCAACATCAAGACCCAAAAGATCTTGGTCACTATTACTCGATTCACATCGATCAATAATGACTGCTGCATCGCTATTACGTTGCACCAACTAATCCAAATTGTTAAAGAACACTCTAAATAGATTAGAGTATAAATAAGATGACTTTTATTTCAGATTTCCTTTTAAAATTCACCAAGGAAAATACAGAAATATAACTTCATAAATCACATTATTTATCGTCTATTCTATTAGAAGAAGAGTTTTAAACTTCTTATCTCTAGATCTTCAACTACCAATCCATAACCACTTAAAATGGTGGAGGATAACGGAGTCGAACCGATGGCCTCCTGCGTGCAAGGCAGGCGCTCTACCAACTGAGCTAATCCCCCTTTTACCGGGTTACTTATTTGGTGGGCCTAGGTAGACTCGAACTACCGACCCCACGCTTATCAAGCGTGTGCTCTAACCAACTGAGCTATAGGCCCAGATCTAGCTTTTCTCTTCTTCTATCTTAAATAAGTTTCTATGGAAGCTCGTACCTCTTGCGAGTCGCTCTTTAAAGGAGGTGATCCAGCCGCAGGTTCCCCTACGGCTACCTTGTTACGACTTCACCCCAGTCATCGACCACTCCGTGGTAAGCGCCCATTTTTAAGCTACCTACTTCTGGAGCAATCAACTTCCATGGTGTGACGGGCGGTGTGTACAAGACCCGGGAACGTATTCACCGTGGCATTCTGATCCACGATTACTAGCGATTCCGACTTCATGT
>NZ_QEWQ01000015.1 GCF_003121845.1 Ignatzschineria ureiclastica
GACCGTTAATAATGACGGTGTTAAAGTAGGTGAAGGTGTTGTATTAGGTAATATAGGGTTAACTATTGCAAATGGCCCAAGTATTACAACAAGCGGTATTAATGCTGGTGGTAGCAAAATCACAAATGTTGCTAAAGGTGAAGATGATACCGATGCTGTTAATAAAGGTCAGTTGGATGATGCATTGCAAGGAATTGTTGCTAACGGTAATGCTTCCTTGGATTTTGAAGGTGATACTGGAACGACTAAGGTTAATTCAGGAGGTACAGTATCGATCGTTGGTGGTGAGTCAGATACAACAAAATTAGCAGATGGTAAGAACGTTGGTGTTGTTGTAGATGATGAGGGTAAGCTCAACGTTAAACTTGCAGAAAATCTTGATCTAGGCACTACGGGTTCTGTGAAAACAGGCAATACGACAGTTAATAATGACGGCGTTAAAGTAGGTGATAATGTCACATTAGGTGATACAGGATTAACCATTACAAATGGTCCAAGCATTACCGCAAATGGTGTCGATGCCGGTGGTAAAACAATCACGAATGTTGCCGATGGTGTAAATGGTAAAGATGCTGTCAACAAAGATCAGTTAGATGCGTTAGGTACGAATTTAACAAATACAGGCCTTACATTTGCAGGTAACAGTGGGGAAGTAAGTAAAAAACTTGGCGATAAAGTCACCATTAAAGGTGGTTTAGCTGACAATATTGATGCGAGTGATGAAAATCTACGTGTTGATGTTGAGGGTGGCAACCTTGTTGTGAAAATGGCGAAGAACCTAAGTGGCTTAGGCGATATCCAAGTTGGTGAAGCTGGAAAAGATGGCGTTGACGGTAAGATTGGTGTTACCGGAAAAGATGGTTCATCAGTAGTTATTAATGGCGAAGATGGATCAATCGGTCTTACCGGTCCAAAAGGTGAGGCAGGTAAAGATGCACCAACTCTTAATATTGCAGTGAAAGATGGAGCGCCAGGCTTAAATGGAAAAGATGGCGAAGTCCGTATTGTGTACAAAGATAAAGACGGCAATGAGAAAGAGGTCGCAAGTCTTGATGATGGCTTACTCTTTGGTGCGGATAACGATGGAGTTGTGGTTGAACGTAAGTTGAATCAAAAACTTGATATTCTTGGTGGTGCAAATAATGCAACCGAT
>NZ_QEWQ01000002.1 GCF_003121845.1 Ignatzschineria ureiclastica
ATATCGAAACCTCTATTGATGAAGAGGGCATTAAAGTAAACCTTGCTAAGAATCTTGACCTAGGTAAAGACGGATCCTTGACGACTGGTCAGACTGTTGTGAATAACGGTGGTGTGAAAGTAGGCGAGAACGTTACGCTTGGCGATCAAGGCTTAATCATCAAAGATGGCCCAAGTGTCACTAAAGATGGTATCAACGCAGGCGATAAAGTGATCGCAGGTGTTGCTGATGGTAAAGATGGTAAAGATGCCGTTAACAAAGGTCAGTTAGATGAAGTTAAAGAAGGTCTTACAGAGGCAGGTCTTAAGTTTGCCGGTAACAAAGGCGAAGTTCAGAAGAAACTTGGTGAGACTTTAACTATCAAAGGTGATTTAGCAGATGATGCTGACGCAACTGCGGAAAACCTCCGTGTTGATGTTAATGATGATGGTGATCTAGTCGTTAAGATGTCATCGAAGTTAACCGGCATCAATGATCTTCAAGTCGGAAAACCAGGTAAAGATGGTGAAGGTGGCGTAGATGGTAAGATCGGTGTTAACGGTAAAGATGGATCTTCAGTTGTTATTAATGGTGAAGATGGATCTATCGGTTTAACCGGTCCTGCTGGTAAAAATGGTAAATCGCCAGAATTGAATATCTCAGTGAAAGACGGTAGCCCAGGCTTAGACGGTAAAGATGGTGAAGTTCGTATCGTTTATAAAGATAAGGAAGGCAATGAGAAAGAAGTTGCAAGCCTTGACGATGGTCTCAAGTTTGGTGCAGATAGAGGTGATGATTTAGCGGTTAAGCTCAATGAGAAGCTCGATATCAAAGGTGATGACAATATCACAACCTCTGTAGATGAGAACGGCATTAAAGTGAACCTTGCGAAAAATCTTAACCTTGGCGAAGAAGGTTCGGTTACTACTGGTAATACTATTGTGAATAACGGTGGTGTGAAAGTAGGCGATAATGTTCTTCTCAACGGTACAGGTTTAACTATCATTGGTAAAGATGGCAAACCAGGCCCAAGCATCACGCAAGATGGCATCAATGCTGGTGGTAATAAAATTACTGGCGTTGCGACAGGTGAAGAAGATGCTGATGCCGTTAACTTAGCGCAACTTAAAAATGTTCAAGCTAAAGGAGATGTTGGATTAGACGGTATTGCTGAGGCATTTGGTGGTGGTGCAGAGTATGATAAAGAGACAGGTCGGTTTAAAGCCCCTAATTATACAGTTGCATTAAGTCTTCCTAAAGATAAAGCGATTGAGGATGGTGTTGAAGCTGGTTTTGAGTATGTAGGGGAGACCTTAGCGGATCATGAAGGGCGTATTGAAGAAAATACAACGAATATCCAAAATATCACCCAAGGAACAGCAGGTCTTGTGAAGCTTGATGGCGATAAGATTGTAATTGATAATGAACTTGCCAAAGGTGCTGATACTTTTGACTTCTCTAATAATGAAGGTGCTACTCGAACTTTAGCAGGTGTTACAGCGGGTAAAGTGGGAACTGATGCGGTAAATGTGACGCAATTAGGAACAGCTTTAGGTGGTGGAAGTCTTGATGATGAAGGTAATTGGCAAGGCCCGACCTATGAAGTCGGTGGTAAAGAGGTCAATAATGTCGGTGATGCGATTACTAATATTGATCAATCAATTACTAATATCAATCAAGGAACAGCAGGTCTTGTGAAGCTCGATGGCGAGAAGATTGTGATTGATAATAATCTTGCCAAAGATGCTAATGTCTTTGACTTCTCTAATGTAGATGAAAATGGCAATCCTATTGCCCGTAAATTGGTAGGTGTGGATAATGGAATAATTGCAAATCATTCTACCGATGCGATTAATGGTGGTCAGCTATTTGAAATATTGGGTACTAAAGCAGTATTGTTAAGTGATGGGCAGCCTGTCGTTAATTTTTCAAGTGCATTTAGAGGATTACCAGAAGGGCAGCAAATAACGACTATTTATGCCGGATTTGAGAATCTTGATAAACGTGTGACAGACTTAGAAACGGGTCAATCCGGTGTTGTTTTAGTTCCAAAACCAGATGGCGTAACAGGTAACGGTGATACTCAAGATGTTGTGATTAATCAACCTCCTGTCACAGCTAAACCGGAAGTTAAACCAACAACTCCAGTTGAATCAATACCACCAACTAATGGATCAGGTTCGACTGCAAGCAACGGTAATAGAGGAGATCAAATAATTATTAATAATGATTTGGCAGGTGATCGTCATGTTGTCAATATTGGTGGGGCCAATTCAACAGATGACAATCCATTAGGAGATCGTAAATTGACCGGTGTCGCTGATGGTAAGATAGGAGAAGGTTCTAGTGATGCCATCAATGGTAGTCAACTCTATACTTCAAATAATGCGATAGCAAACTTAATTGGAGGAGGAGCTAAGGTCGATAACAATGGTAATGTCTATTTCCCTGAAAATGCTGGATTTACAGTGGGAGGTGAATCACATATTACAATTGGTGGTGCGATTAATGCTTTAGATAAGAATCAGATGTTTAAGCTAGATCGTGATAAGAATCAGATTATTATTGCAAATGAAGAAGTGAATCAAGATACGGTGATGAATTTAGGGGGTCATAAACTCACTGGCATTACCAATGGTGCGATCGAAAAAGACTCTACTGATGCCGTAAATGGGGGGCAATTGTGGGAGCTTGATCAGAAAGTAGATCGGGAAGTGACTTCAATTCAAAATCAATTCAAGCATTACGATACGCGCCTCAATACCATAGAGAAGACCGTTCATCAAAACCGTAAGATTGCAAGTGCAGGTATTGCGGGAGCAATGGCGATGGCTTCTATGCCGTATGTTGAAACATCAAAATATTCATTTGGGCTAGGAACAGCCGTTTATGATAGTGAAGCTGCTATTTCTGCAGGATTTACCTTTAAGATGGGTGAGAAGAGCCTACTTCGGATTAATGCTTCATACGATACACAAAATAAAGCCGGTGTTGGTATTGGCGTTGCTTTTGGTTGGGATTAATTTCGTTTGATCTCACAGAAAAAGGTCAAGGATGATCTTTTTATTAAGAAGCCTAGCAAGATTAAATACTTGCTAGGCTCTATTTTTGCCATTCAAAAATTGACCGAAAGAATTTTATCGATAATCTATTTTACAACTTATTCGGGTCTACAATTTTATGTTGCTGGCACATTGCGGTAAGCGTATTCCGAAGTAAGCAAGCAATCGTCATTGGTCCTACACCGCCGGGAACTGGGGTGATAAATTCGGCGTTTTCTTTAGCCGTTGCGAACTCTACATCGCCGACAAGTTTGGTTTTACCATCGACTTCAATGCGGTTAATACCTACATCTATCACTGTCGCACCTTTTTTAATCCAGTCGCCTTTGACGAGCTCAGGTACGCCGACTGCGGCAATGACAATATCTGCTTCTCGGCAGAGGCTTGCGACATCTTTAGTACGGGAATGAGCTACGGTTACAGTACAGTTTTGACTGAGCAAAAGCTGCATCATCGGTTTACCTACAATATTAGATCGCCCTACAATCACAGCGTGTTTGCCGGAGAGGTCTTTGCCTAATTTATCTTGTAACAAGAGGAGCGAGCCTAATGGTGTACAAGGAATGAGTGAGGGTTTGCCGATCGAGAGAAGTCCGATATTGATAGGATGAAAGCCATCGACATCTTTTTGGGGATCGATTGCATAAAGTACCTCTTCTTCATTGAGGCCTTTAGGGAGCGGTAATTGCACCAAGATTCCGTGAATGGTTGCATCATTATTAAGCGTCTGAATGAGTTCAAGTAACTCAGCTTGTGAAGTCGTTGCAGGTAAACGGAAAGTCTCTGACTTAAAGCCACATTCAATGGCAAATTTCTCTTTGTTACGGACATATACTTGACTTGCAGGATCTTCGCCAACAAGCACAACCGCAAGACCTGGGCGAATATGGTGCTCTTTTTCAATATCGACAACTTGTGATGCGATAGTTTTACGTAGATTTTCGGCAAAAGCTTTGCCATCAATTAATTGACTCATTACAAATTTCCTTACTCAATGGTAGATTGTACTAGGTAGTTCAAGAGTGATGATGAGACCGATAGTGACTACTGCGAATCAAGATTCGAATAATCAGATCGGTTCTCGATGATGTTAGGGGAATGGATACACAATAATGATTTAAGTTTAAGAGCGATTATGATTTTTCTCTCTCATTTTTGAACCTCATTTTTGCTATCTATTCTCTATTTTCTATTCTCGGTTTAATGCATATGTTATGCAGTAATTTCGCGATGTTTGACGATCACATTCTCTTCTTTTTCGAGGGCATCGAATAATTTTTGAGAAAGATAAACGGAGCGATGTTTACCGCCGGTACAGCCAATGGCTACCGTTAGATAGGAACGGGTTCCCTCTTTGAAGGAAGGGAGCCATTTGGTAATAAAGTTGAGAATATCTTGATAGAAATCTTGGATATCTTGCATCTCGGCAAAATACTCGATAATGGGCGCTTCAAGTCCTGTATATTCCCGTAATTCGGGTACCCAATGAGGATTAGTGAGCATTCTGGCATCAAAGACAAAGTCGGCATCTAAAGGGATTCCATTTCTAAAACCAAATGAGACGATCTGAATCGCAAGAGTGGATTTATGACTTTCTAGTAACCGGGCTTTGAGAAGTGCTCTTAATTCGTGGACATTAAGGAAAGTGGTATCAATTGTGACATCTGCACGAGAGCGAAGCGGGGAGAGCAGTTCACGTTCTTTATTGATCGCTTCAAGTAATGAGACTTTAGTGGAGGTTAAAGGATGACGCCGGCGAGTATGGCTATAACGCTTAATCAACGTATCATCATTGGTTTCAAGGAAGAGAATTTGCGGACTTAATGCGGTAAATGCTTCGATTTCATCGAAAATGGATTCTGATGCAGAGAGATCTTCGGGGAAGCTTCGGGCATCTACGCCGATAGCGAGTTTTTGATGCCGATCTTTATGTTGAAATTCTTGTAAAAATTGAGGAATGAAGGTGAGTGGGAGGTTATCAATACAGAAGAAGCCCTCATCTTCTAGAGTTTGTAGTGCGATCGATTTACCTGAGCCGGATAGGCCACTAATAATGATCATTTTTTGCATCATAGCGCAAGACTCCTGATAGTAGGATTGTATAAATAGACAAGTGAAAGGGATCTTGGAAACGAACCCACATTATGCCATTCTCTCAGCATTTCTGATACATTTATCCTATAAGCGATTGAAAAATATCCTTAACGATTGGCCTTTTTATTGTGGGATACTTTTGCGCGATTAGCAGATTTTGTTTTTGTCGGTTTCTTCCGAGTCTTATGACTCACTTGATAGGACTTGAGTTTACTTAGAAGAGCTGAGGCAATAAAAAAGAGTGCGATGCCAATCCCGATAGGAACTTGGTAATCGGTAAAAAGATATTTAAGTGGGCCCCGAAAGTTAATTGACGGCAGTAGAAAGATCAATACTGCAAGCGCCACAACGCCAAAGCCTAGATGAAAAACAGGCGGAATGGCAAGCCAAGTACCGGCAATGCCATCATAATCATAATCAGAGGAAGGGTAGAGATGATCGGCTGTTTTATCTTTTTCAGAATGAGGCATCTTATTCTCTTTTACATTATATAGTAGGAAGATTCTGCATTAATGTACGGCAGAATTCTCTATGATTCAAGGAGATAAATCTTTACAAAATGGATGAGTTTTATCCGATCTATCTCTCTTCCTATCTCGAGTCCTCTTTCTCTATTTTTTCTTCTCTTCATCTTCTCCATTCTTGCCGGTACTTGTGATCAGCTCTACTTGCTGTAACAGCGGATCTGCATATTGCATCGTAAAGAGCAGAGCAATAATAAATACTTGAATACCGGCATTAGGGAAGAGGCGTTTAAAGGCTTCTGATTGTCCGGCGATTTCAAAGAACGTTTTAAAGCTCTCTTGGGCTTCTTCCGTAAAATCTTCTAACCATTGATTTTGACTCATTAGGGTGATGAACTGTTCGGGATTCCACTGTTCAATAGGTTGTAGTGAGTCGAGATTGAGAGGATAAGGATAATTGAGATCTTGGGAGAGGATCTTTGTGATCACCTCGTGCATCTCTTTTTGTAAGAAGAATGGATCACGACTCTCTAATTGGTAGAGGAAAGGGATCGGTGCTTTCATTCCAATCTGGTAACCACGAATGAGGTGATTAAGTTTTTCCTGCGCTTCTTCCTTACTAAGAGAAACGCCTTTCAATGCCGCTAATTGCCCTTTATGTTTACTATAGAGCCATAAGGTGCCGGGGGAATCCTCTGTTTTAGTGGCGTGGAAGAAGAGATTCAAAATAGCGGTTTTAATAGAGCGTTTATAATTGAGCGATGCTACATCCCATATAATAAGATCGCCATCGGGTGTGGCAAGGGGGAGTTTTGCTGTGAGTAGCAGGTTTTGGTAACGATAGCGATGTTGGCTAAATTGACCATAAGGGTAGCCCTTTTCGCGTAAGTGAATGGCAAGATGACCTGCAAATTGGCTCTGCATCTGCCAAGCCAATTGACCAAAGGCAAATTTCGGTAATGCCCCTTTGAGACGAAATTGTTGATAGAGTCCCTCAATGGCTTGACGATCAGCAAGGGAGAGTTTGATCTCATTCCCTTTTGATTCACCGATCTTATCTGACGCTGTAATTGATGCTGAATTTTTCGCCTCTTCTTCTATCTCTTCTTCCAGATTTTCCTCCAGATTCTGCTCAATATGGATCAATCCTTGCGCTAAAAGCTGATCAAAAATAGGATCTTCTGTTGAAGTAAGCAGTTTCTCTAAGATATTATCCGTTAAAGTCTGCTGTAATTGATATTCATCTAATCCTTTCACAATGGTAAATAGTTCATCATCTTCAATCAGCATCTCTTGAGAGCGATAAGGATTCATATTGAGATGCATTCGGGCAAAATATTGCGTAGGATCTTGATAGAACTGTATTAAATGAGTAAGTGAAAGCTGTTGTAATAGCTCATCCTGTTGCGATTCATTACTATAATGTTCAACGAGTGTGTCATACGTGTAAGGTGCGTAGAAATGCTCCGTTGGATTATGCAATATCCACTCATTTTGGAAGCTTTGAATTGGACTACTAGGATTAAAGAGCGATGCATTATAAGAGGCCATGGGGTGATGATAGGTAATAACCTCGGAAGGCTTTTCCCCTGATTCTGTTTGTGCGACTTGATCGATATAGCGAAGCAGTTCATCGATTAAGAGAGAAGGACGCAAAATACTATTATCCCGAATAGAGCGACCTACAAAGCTCAAGTAGAGATAACGCTGCGCCGAGAGAAGTGCTTCTAAGAAGAGATAGCGGTCATCAGTATTACGAGTGCGATCACCGCGCATTGGCAGATATTGCATCAAATCGAAGTTATGATAAATCGTAGATTGCGGAAAATCACTCTGATTCATACCGATCATTCCAATCATTTTAAAAGGAATAGTCCGCATCGGAATAAAGGAACAGAAGGTGATTTTACCTTGAATAAAGTTTTGTTCTGGTTTCTCTTCCAAGAGTTTTTGCTCTAACAAGGCTGTTAACGCGCTGAGGGGCAACGTGGCATTAAAATCAATCGCTAATGCACCATCAATGAGCTCTTGCCAAATTTGTTGGGTGTAATGAAGTTTATCGCGATTATCACTGTTATCTTCAAAGAATCGTTGCCAAATAACCGGTAATATTGTGAGCCACTCTGTGAGAGGACGCTCGGTCGCGAGTTCCGCTTTGGTTTGAATCAGTAGGTCAACAAAGTAGCAGAGTCGACCTAAGATTTGAGCGTTACTCCCCTCAATATAGGGATAAGGTAGTAGGCTTGGGATAGATTGCGCTTCCGATTCATAATCGAGAGTAAGGCGATCGGTACTATAGCCTAACAGCATCCGCTCTAATCCCCAGCGCCAGGTATTGATATCCCAATCAATTTGGGCATTATAAGCTGTTTGTAGCTCATCTGTGAGATGAGTGCCATCAATTGCCTGTTTAATATTGCTATCATTGACCCAATAATGAATGAGTGAAAGATCCTGCTCTTCAAAATGGAATTTCGCCATCATCTCAGGCATTTGTAACAGTAATAAAAGATCGCTTGCTTTAAAAGCGCTTTCAGGCAGAGAGAGAAGCGAGAGCAGTGTTGTGAAGATCGTATCACTCTCTTTAAGACTAATATCGGAGATGGCATAAGGGAGTGATCGCTCAGCAGGGGCGCTACCGAATATTGCCTCGATAAAAGGCGCGTATTGCTCAATATCCGGTGTCATAATCACAATATCTTCCGGCGCTAAATCAGGATCCTTTTCTAGCAAATGGAGGATCTGATTATAGAGCGCTTCCACTTCACGCATCGGGCTATAAGTGACGTGTAGGGAGAGTGAATGATCATCGTTTGCAATAGGATATTTCTCGCTTTCGCGGGCAGGTCGTAGATGAAATATCTCAGCTTGAATATGTGATAAAAGAGAGGTCACTTCAGGCTCAGAGAAGGCTTCCATTGTCGTAAGATTGAGCTTCCCCTCATATTGTTGCAAAAGATGCAGATGATCTCGTCCCACTTTTCCAAGGGATGCTAAGAGAGGATTGCCGTAGCTGCTTTGCCAATACTCATTGATTTCAGCTTGAATCTCTTCAAGGCGCATCTCTCGATCAAAAGATGCGCGTAAAGAGGGGGAAATCGGATCGATCTGACTTTTACGATTTTCGTAGAAGTTTATAAAATCAAATTGCGGTAATCCCATCTGTTTCGTGAGATCTCCCCAATAATATTGGGAAGGATTGTTAAAGAAGAGATGAATATCCATCACTTGAGAGAATTGGGCGATTAAATCTAAAAAGAGGGGTGGCAGTGAATTAAGTCCGATAATAAAGATCCGCTTAGGGAGTTTGGCAATAATCTTGGGATCTTGTAGTTTTTCCTCAATTAACGGCGCAATTAATCCAAAATGGAGCGGTCGACCAAGGGCATTATAGAGTTTTTGAAATAGTGCCGATTGCCAATGCTCTAATGTTTCCGGGAGCTGTTGTTCAAAATAGGTGGGCGCTGGTTGCCCATTGGCCCATGCATTGATCCATTGACTACGATAAACAATATATTTATCAAAAATCGTCGCTAACGTTTCCGCTAAATGCATTATGGCAAGTAGGGGGTTCGGCGGTTGATGACTATTCTCTAGCTGATGACTATTTTGATACTTTTCAAGATAACCATAGAGTGGTGCAAAGAGTTCTCTCTCGTTATCATTATCGGATTGTCGAAGTTCCTCAATAATTTTCACTAATGGCCAAAAGAGCTGATCTTTGGAGAGTCTTTCAATCGGAGCCTTTTGCCGCTCTTCAGTTGCAAAAATCATCTCAATGAGATTCATTAGCATCTTTGAGGGAAGTAGAAATTCCGCTTGGGTTAAAATACCGAGTTGTTCTGAGAGTCTAATCTGCATCCAACGTGCCATCCCAAAGTTTTGTACAAGAAAATACTCTTTGTCAAAAGGGGTGGGTTGAGGGTCAATTTGTGTAAGATAACCGGCGATATGTTGCAGTGTATCAAGGTGATTTGCGTAGTAGAGATTAAAACTCATAGAGACAATATTCCTCAAATTTGGCTATCAATATCCCATCCTTTGGAGATTGCAGACTGTTAGATCAATGCTAGAAATACGTTTAATATTGAAAGGGATGAAGATATTTATCTTTTAGATCAAGTGGATCTTTATGAAAAATAGTCATTCAAAACTCAATATTATTTGCTACATTAGTATAACAAAGTTCAATCAATCAGGTTTCCTCTTGATATATTATGAGTTGCGCTTCATAGAATCCGTATGAGAGCGCAAAGCGTTGCGCCATCCTTTACCCAAGGCTTTTGGAAAACGTTACATTGGAAAATGTCACACTGAAGAATGTCACATTGAACGACATCACAATACAATAACAGCATAAAGTGCAAAACGATTTGGCAATACTGCAAATAAATGCAATATATCAATATAAGTAGCAAAAAATATAAGCAGCAAAAAAATATGAGTAGCAAAAAGCAGCGCAATCGTTTTGACCCATAAATAGTTGAATAGGAGTAGTAAGGGATTATGGCAGATTTAGAGAGTTTATTTGCAAAACGCGTTCAAGGTTCACAGAGCTCGATTGTGCGTGATCTGTTGCAATATAGCAAAATGCCCAATATCGTTTCATTAGCAGGCGGTATTCCGGCGGCAGATATGTTTGATATGGACGGGATTAACGCAGCGCTGAATGAGGTAATCGCTTCAGGCTCTGTCAATGCCTATCAATATAGCACCACGGATGGTGAAGAAGTTCTACGGGAAGAGATCGTGCGGATGATTGCCGATCGTAATATCGTGGCAACGCCGGATGAAGTTGTGGTCACAAGTGGCTCACAACAAGGGTTAGATCTGATTGCGCGTACCTTCTTAGAAGAGGGCGATACGATTTTAGTAGAGCGTCCTACCTATTTAGCGGCGATTCAAGGTTTTAAAATGACCGGTGCCACCGTAGAAGATGTTGCCGGCGGCGCTGATGGTATCGATGTTGATGCACTAGAGGCCCGTTTAGAGAAAGGCCCTGTTAAAGCGCTCTATATTGTGCCTACATTTGCGAATCCTACGGGATCTACGCTCTCTGCCGAGAAGCGTCAGCGTATTTTAGACTTAGCGGTTAAATATCATTTTGTGATTTTTGAAGATGATCCTTATGGCGAAATTCGTTTTACAGACTCAAAAGTAAAGCCTATCTATTCACTCGCGAAAAGTGATGAGGAGAAGGCCCATATTATCTATCTCTCTTCATTCTCTAAAGTCTTAGTGCCGGGATTACGTTTAGGTTTTATTGTTACGAATAAAGTCATTCGTAATAAGATCGTACTCTGTAAGCAAGCAGTAGATCTTCATACACCGGTATTATCACAACTGATTGTCGCTAATTACCTAAAAAGTGGCCGCTTACAACCCCGTATTAAAGCTATTTCTAAAGCATATCAAGCGCGCTGTCAAATGCTCATTGATTCATTGCGTAAGCACTTAGGTGATCGCATTACGTTTGCAGAGCCTACTGGCGGAATGTTCTTGTGGGCACGTCTTCCAAAAGGCGTTGATGCCACAAAACTTCTTAAATATGCGATTGAAGAAGAGGTAGTATTCGTACCCGGTGCGGCATTCTATGTCGGAACGCCTGAAGTTGAAACTCTACGCCTCTCGTTTGCGACGATTACTGATCAAATTGCCGATGAGGCAGGTCGACGTTTAGCGGCAGCATTAGATCATTATCAAGCAGATCAGGCATAGAATAGATGTAATCAGTCGGTAATTGCGCAATCGATGACTTGAATAAAACGCGATCTTCGGTCTATTTCGAAGGTCGCTTTTTTATCTCTACTTTATGTATAATAGGGCGTTATGAATAGTGATCAATATAAAACCATTACAGCCTTAAGCGAAGATGAATTTGTCATCTCTCGTAGTCGATTTATTACTTTTGCCGTCCCCGTGAAAACAGAGGCGGAGATTGATGCTGTGCTTGCAGAATATCGTAAACGCTATAATGATGCACGACATCTCTGTTATGCTTATGTGCTTGGCGATCGCTATGAGTTATACCGAGCTAATGATGATGGAGAACCCTCCGGAAGTGCCGGAAGACCTATTTTAGGGCAGATTCGATCCTTTGAATTGACTAATGTATTAGTAATGTCAGTACGTTATTTTGGGGGCATTAAGTTAGGGACCGGCGGTTTAGTGTCGGCTTATCAAGAAGGTGCGCGTAATGCGCTCTCTAAAGCGAAGATTGTGACACGAACGATAGGGTTACCGGTCTCTTTTACTTTTGATTATCCGGCGACAAATGATGTGAATCACGTGATTAATGACTTAAATGCCAAAAAAATTGCCGAGGAGTATGGCGTGAATTGCCAAATGACCTTACAGGTGCGGGCCAACGATTATTCTGAGTTATTAGCGCGTCTTGCTAAAGTCGACACGCTCTTTATTACCGAGCAGGTAGAACTATAGACTGATATAGCATATTGAAATAGATTTTGATTTTGATGTATAGTAAATTTGGTTTAAGAAAAATGGTTTTAAACAACACTTGCAAGATGCCGGATAGAACAGCTTCCTTACTTATTACAACCGATGCGCCGGCATTTAAATGAGCTTATTTTGAACTGATCTGACTATACACACTATCTTAAGTTGTGCATCTCAATCATTAACTTACACGGAAATCCACTAAAATTGGATTATGATCTGAGGCATCAGTTTTAATCACTTCGCTTTTTTGTAAATGCAATCCACGATAAAAGAGAAAATCGAGGGGTGAATTGAAGACAGATTTTCGATGATCTTCGTGAAAGTTTACAGAACGAAGCCCCATTCTACGAGTAAAGAGATAGAGTAGGTGTAAGCGCTTACGGCTCCAGGTATTGAAGTCCCCGGCAAAGATCACAGGTCCATTATGATTGATGACGTGATCTGCAATTGATTGAATCTGCGCGCGATAAATTTTAACGCCGAGGCTAAAGTTTACCGAATGAACATTGACGACCATTAATAGTCGTTTATCGTGTAGCGGATAGATGGTAATCAGTGCCGATTTTGCAAGGCGAAGAAATGGCTCGGTGGTTCTAAAGGGGCGAGAGTATAGCGGATAGCTTGCGGCTAATGTCATCACGCCATAAGAATCCTTACTAAAACTGATCGCCGGCACCTGATCGCCAACTAAAAAATGGGCTCGAGAGAACTGAATGAGTTCATCAGAGGCTTTTGCTTCCTGCAGAAGAATCAGATCTCGATTGCGCCCATATTCCTGCAAAATGGTGTGCCAATTAAGCTTTTGCTGTTTGTAGATATTCCATACCATAACGCTGAGGCGATTATCCCGAGCAAGAGGATAGAATCGATCAAGGCGCGTCTCACCGTGCAGTGTTTCGCGTTCTTTTTGGCCTTTGATAAAACGAAATAGATGATCTTTCTTATTCATAATGGTTATCGATGGTTATGGAACAATGAATTTACCATTTTACCTCAATTGAGAGGATTATTTTAACTTGTTTAAGATTATATTTTTATTGGTTATTTAATATTATCAGGTTTTATTAAATAATTTATTGATTTATTATTTTGTGGGGGATTTAATATCGATTCCGTAATGGATAGCAAGTTTTAATGATGATGTTAGATTGCTGTTATTAATATCACCATCATTTATAGTAATATCGGTTCAAAATAAGCATCCTAAGCATCAGTGAAATGCCGGGCATCAGCTGATCGCGGCGAGAAAACTGTTCTATTCGGCACCTTGCAAGTGTTGTTTAGCACGGTTTGGTGTGCTTTTAAAATCCTATACTAGCTATTTTTAAAACTATTTTTCTTAAACCCAATTTGCTATATCACTATTATTCATCACCCTTTCTGCTTAAATCTTCTTTTAGCTTATTTAAAAATGAGAGAAGGGGAGGCAGAATCAGCGATCTATTATCGCTTATTTATATGAAAAATCATACTGTTACAATGAATGGATCAATCTAGAATTACCTCGCGTTTAATGCACTAGCCACTCATCATCTTGTAGTAATCGCTCAATATCGGGAAGCGCTAAAAAAGCATCGGGGAAGAGATAGTCGCCTTGATAGCCCGGAATAGAGAGGGTTTGCCACTCAAGTTCAGGCAGCGGATAGAGCATGTGAAGCGCCTGTTCGAGGAGCGTTGTACAGTAGAGATTTGATTCTTCTCGATTTTTAAGGATATAGGGTTGTCCTAATCGTGCTTTGAGAAGATTAGCAAACTGTAGTCGGGTATCATCGCTCAAAAAATGGGGGCGTACAATTTGATACTGTTTCGTAATTGCAGGGGAGAGAAATCGAGTAATTGGCGTAGATTGTACTTGATCGGGATAATGAGGATCTTCGTTGGTGGTTGCATGCGTGACGATAATTTCAGGGGCTATATCGGTAATTACCGCAATATGGCTATAGTTCCCGCCACTGACCCACTCAATTAGGCGACTCTCCTTACCATAAGCGGAGCGAAAAACGATATCGCCCACTTGTAGCTCGTTCATTTGGGGGTGATTCCAGAGATCGTTGCTTTTAGACTGCCGCCAAAAATGAAACTCTAATAGATAACTCAAGATCAAAAAGAGCACCAAGAGTAAAAGTAGACTTAGAAGGGTAATACGAAGTAAAGAGGATTTCATTGCCATAACGAAAGATAAAGGGCGAGAAGAAAGACTGAGAGATCAGAGCGTAGTAAAAAGAGAGAATCATAGTAAGCTGGAATAATAAAAAATGCTGTGACCGGAATCACAGCATCTCTTTCTATTTCGATGGATATCGTTCAATCATTATCTAATGATAACTCACTGATTGATTATTTAAGGTTCACTTTCCACTTACCATCTTGTTTGATGAGATCTAAAGCACTGCCCTCACCATCATTCGTTGTACCATTACCATAAACAACTGTCATAGTAACAGATGCTTGAGTTTTATCTTCATTGTAGGTGACACTATCAATTTTAACCTCTTTCACGCCGCCTTTAGCATCGGTATCTTCTTTGGCCATTTGTGTAAACATGGCTAATTTACCCATCACCATTGATTTTTCTTGAGGATCCATTTTGTCGCTATCAGGTACATAGATAATATCGAGTAATTTATCGCTATCGCCTTTACCTTCGAAGAATACTTTCACAAATTCTTTAGTGGCCGCTTCAGGTGAATCAGCATTGTTAGAGCACGCTACAGCAACAAAAGCAAAAATACAGAGGGTAAAAAAGAGTTTTAATTGTTTCATGGTATAGAACCTTATCATTTCGGGGTTAAGAGATAATGCGATTATTACATAAACCTTTTTAACTTACAAATGTATAGTTTTGATTTTTTATTTTAATATTAGTGAGTTAACTTGATGATTCTTTTGCTTAGGAAATGGTTATTATCGGCTATTAAAGTTACATATTATAGTTATGTCGGTTTAAAATAAGCTTATTTAAATGCCGGCGCATCGGCTGTAATAAGTAAGGAAGCCATTCTATCCGGCATCTTGCAAGTGTTGTTTAAAATCATTTTTCTTAAACCAAATTTACTATATAAAGTCAGCGATTAAATTGGTTATGAATAATCGGCAATGGAAAAGCCTAGTCTTGAAGTACTTTCAGTATCGTACTTTCAAAAACTAGGCTTTTAATTTTGACCTCTCTTGATCTTAAGAGAAATTCATTGAATAAGTGATAGGCAATTTAAAACTATTTGGAGATGATTATTTTAATATTGCCTATCTATGAATCAGTAATGAATCAGTAATGAATTAGTGATCCATTACAGATGAATTCATGACTTATCCATTGATGACTGACTCATTATTTGTCGTAATGTTTACCTTTTACAGGATAACCATAGATCGAACCATCTTTGATCTTGATATCTTTATCCCAAGGCAATTTATATTTACCATTAGCAAGATCGTGGATATAAGTTAGTTCTGTTTCGTGGTCGCCACCTGGGTCACCCACATAGGCACGGTTACCAAGGTTATAGATATTATTCTCTAAGCCCCAGGTTCTGCGAGCGCCATCTGCTAGCACAGGATAGATTTCACCGGTTACAATCTCACCGGGTGAACGGGTTCCTTGTTGTAATACGGTTCCATCAAAGTTACAGATTTGGCCTTCACCGAAGTAGTAGAAAGTACCATCATAACCTGCGCAGTTGACAGATACGGTGTACATAAGATTATGCCACGCATTTGAACGGTTGGTTAAGATCCATTGATCTTGTACTTGCGTGCTATAGCCAGAGATTCGGATAAAGACGTTTGCCCCTTTATAAGCCGCTTCGCGAGCTACTTCAGGGATCATTCCATCGTGACAGATACAAACTGCTAATTTACTACCGCCAGGACCTTCACATACTGGCATACCAAGATCACCTGGTGACCAAGGCTCGATCGGCGTCCATGGGAAGAGTTTACGGTATTTAAGAATAATTTCCCCTTCAGGATTAATGATAATCGCAGTATCAAAAGGGTTTTTGGTAGGATCAGGATTACGCTCAATAATAGAGAATACCCCATAAACACCTGCTTCTTTACAAGCTTGTGCGTAGATATCTGTCTCTTTTCCAGGGACATCGATTAAGAATTCTTCAGTGAGCCATTTTTCAGTATTCAACCCTTGTGTACTATATTCAGGGAAGATAATGAGCTCTAAGCCAGGATATCCTGC
Organism: Ignatzschineria ureiclastica; assembly: GCF_003121845.1. Classification (GTDB taxonomy): domain Bacteria; phylum Pseudomonadota; class Gammaproteobacteria; order Cardiobacteriales; family Wohlfahrtiimonadaceae; genus Ignatzschineria; species Ignatzschineria ureiclastica. Next base: position 16,254 of record NZ_QEWQ01000002.1, read on the forward strand.
TTTTGTATGATGGATAATACGTACAATATTGTCGATCTGTTTGTCGATATCTGCACGGCTATTCACAACGGGTACAGGATATTGTACTGCTGCAACGAGGAAACCTAATTCAGGTTTAGTCATACTTCCGATTGAACCCATAACATCACTCCTTACTAAAAAGTTGTTTGATATTAAATTCTGCGACTAAAATATTTAAATCGCATTATTAATATAATATAGATAGTAAATAATTAAAAGAAATATTTTTAAATAAATTGATAAGTATTTAAGTTTTTGTAAATTGCATTACGTTAAATACCAGAATTTCGATCTAGGAAATAGCAGATCGAAAATAATGGATAGAAGTAGGGTGTATTTGGGAGGCATTGATAAATGATTGAGAGCCGATTGGCGCGGTCCGCTTGGTTCTGCTCTTTTATGCTGCTTTTATTCTATTTTTCTTCTATGGGATCTCTTATTTCTTCATTAATATTTTTGATGAGATATTTGAGAAGGCAGAAAAGAGAGAGAAGAGAAGATCATGAGGTCGCTCCGTCTGAGTTATGACTCATTGATATATAAGAATAAAATGGATAAACCCATAATTTATCAATTAATATAGCTTTTAAATGGGTGTGAGTTAACTTTATTTAAATTATTTGATAATAAATTATCATAATCTAGGTCAAATTTTTGAAGTATTACTTATGCTATATTCATCAGCGTAGTAAGACGAACTTCAATAAAGAGATCGGATATGAAAATAGATAGAGGTTGTAATTTATTGTTACCGAAAGAGATGGCTCAAGTTGCTGATGATATTTATTGTTATAAAGCAAGCAAATCTTTTAAGGAAACATTGTTATCAGCTTTTATGGCGGGAATATTTATCTCTATTGCCGTAGTCTTTTACACCACAGTGACAACTGGCACGAGCTTAGTACCCATCGGTTGGGCGAAGTTAATTGGGGGAATCTGTTTCTCATTAGGATTAATGTTGGTGGTCGTTTGTGGTGCGGATCTCTTTACTTCGGCAGTATTAACAATTATCCCGAAAGCTACGGGAAGAATTAGTTGGCAACAGATGCTTCGGCATTGGGGATATGTCTATCTGGGCAATTTTATCGGCGCACTCTTTTTTGTCGGATTGATCTGGTTTTCAGGACAATATAAGGTTGCCGGCGGTGCTTGGGGGCTCAATTTGTTACAGTTTGCGCAACATAAAGTAGAACATAGTTTTATAGAGGCGATCTGTTTAGGGATTTTAGCAAACTTGATGGTCTGCTTAGCGGTATGGATGAGCTATGCAGGTAAGACATTGATGGATAAATTATTTGCGCTCATTTTACCGATAGCGATGTTTGTTGCGAGTGGTTTTGAGCATAGCATTGCGAATATGTTTTTGATTCCGCTCGGTATTATTATCAAAAAATGGGCTCCTCAAACATTTTGGGAGCAAGTGGGCACATCGCCGGAGGCATTTCCTCATTTAAATAGTACGGAATTTTTGTTCAATAATTTATTACCCGTCACGATAGGTAACATTGTGGGTGGCGCGGTGTTAGTAGGTCTCTTTTATTGGCTGATCTATCTTAGAAATCAGCAAGTGCAGCAATAAGCGTTAGGCCAAAATTTAAAGTTCCCTTATTAAAAGGACACAAATTATGTTGGATTTAAAAGAAAAATTTGCGAAAGCTTGGGATGGTTTTAAACAAGGTGAATGGCAAGAAGGCGTTGATGTACGTGACTTCATTCAGAAAAACTATACCCCTTATGAAGGCGATGAGTCCTTTTTAGCTGGCGCAACGCCAGCAACGACCCAATTGTGGGAAAAGGTTCTAGAAGGTATTAAGATTGAGAACCAAACTCACGCACCTGTAGATTTTGATACCGATAAAGCTTCTACAATTACCGCACATGATGCCGGTTATATCGAAGAAGGTTTAGAGAAAATCGTAGGTTTACAAACTGATGCACCTTTGAAACGTGCCATTATTCCTTTTGGTGGTATCAAAATGGTGGAAGGATCTTGTAAAGCGTATGATCGTGAGCTTGATCCTGATTTGAAAAAAATCTTTACCGAATATCGTAAAACCCATAACCAAGGGGTATTTGATGTCTATACACCCGATATTCTAAAATGTCGTAAATCCGGGGTTTTAACGGGTTTACCTGATGCGTATGGTCGTGGTCGTATTATCGGAGATTATCGCCGAGTTGCGCTCTATGGTATTGATTTCTTGATGGAAGATAAATTCAAGCAATTTGCCTCACTACAATCTCGGTTAGAAGCGGGAGAAGATCTAGAGATGACGATTCAGCTTCGAGAAGAGATTGCTGAGCAACATCGCGCACTGGGTCAAATGAAAGAGATGGCGGCAAAATATGGCTTTGATATCTCAGGACCTGCGACTACAGCACAAGAAGCGGTACAATGGACTTACTTTGCTTACCTTGCGGCAGTCAAATCGCAAAATGGAGCCGCAATGTCCTTTGGTCGAGTATCAACATTCTTAGATATCTACATTCAACGGGATATTGAAGCAGGACGCTTAACAGAAGTCGAAGCGCAAGAGCTGATTGACCATTTAGTGATGAAATTACGGATGGTGCGTTTTTTACGAACTCCTGAATATGATGAACTCTTCTCAGGCGATCCTATTTGGGCCACAGAATCCCTTGCAGGTATGGGCTTAGATGGACGGACATTAGTAACTAAAAACACCTTCCGCTTCCTCAATACACTCTACACAATGGGGCCATCGCCTGAGCCTAACTTAACGGTGTTATGGTCAGAACAGCTCCCACAAGGCTTTAAAGAGTATGCGGCGAAAGTTTCGATCGATACTTCATCGATTCAATATGAGAATGATGACTTAATGCGCCCGGACTTTGGTAGCGATGATTATGCGATTGCTTGCTGTGTGAGCCCGATGATCGTGGGTAAACAGATGCAGTTCTTTGGTGCTCGTGCCAACCTTGCGAAAACACTTCTCTACAGTATCAATGGTGGTATGGATGAGAAGATGAAGATGCAAGTCGGGCCAAAACATGCGCCGATGACTGATGAGATCTTGGATTACGATAAAGTAATGGCAAGTATGGATCAATTTATGGATTGGTTAGCGACACAATATGTCACAGCGCTTAATGTCATTCACTATATGCATGATAAGTATAGCTATGAAGCGGCCTTGATGGCGTTACATGATCGTGATGTTTATCGGACAATGGCTTGTGGTATTGCCGGTCTTTCAGTGGCGGCGGATTCACTCTCAGCAATTAAATATGCCAAAGTTAGACCGATTCGGGATGAAGATGGCATTGCCGTAGATTTTGAGATCGAAGGGGAGTATCCACAATTTGGTAACAATGATGCTCGAGTAGATGATATTGCGTGTGATCTTGTGGAGCGTTTTATGAAGAAAATTCAGAAACTCCCTACCTATCGGAATGCAGTACCTACCCAGTCTGTGTTAACCATTACTTCTAATGTGGTGTATGGTAAGAAAACAGGAAATACGCCGGATGGTCGCCGCGCAGGTGAACCTTTTGGTCCTGGTGCAAACCCAATGCACGGTCGAGATCAGAAAGGGGCGATTGCTTCATTAACCTCGGTGGCGAAAATTCCGTATGCTTATGCGAAAGATGGGATCTCTTATACTTTCTCAATCGTACCGAATGCTTTAGGGAAAGATGATCAAGCGCGTAAAGCGAACCTTGCCGGTATGATGGATGGATATTTCCATCACGATAGTGAGTTTGAGGGTGGACAACATCTGAATGTCAATGTGATGAATCGTGAGATGTTACTTGATGCGATGGATCATCCAGAGAAATATCCACAGCTCACCATTCGGGTATCGGGCTATGCTGTACGCTTTAACTCTCTCACCAGAGAGCAGCAGCAAGATGTGGTGACTCGAACCTTTACACAGACGATGTAATATTACATACAAATATTACATACAAATCTTTCTATTGAATTATACGATAGAGAGTAGTTTAAAACCTTAGGATAGAGACTTTGTTGTTAGAAGTCTCTACCCCTAAGATAACTTTGGAGAGATCCTTATGTCAGTACTCGGACGTATCCATTCTTGTGAATTTGATGGTACCGCTTATGGTTCAGAAATTCGCTTTAACAATGTTTCTCAAGGCTATTTACAATTTTTAGATAGTCAAAACCGCTATTGTAATAGTAAGCAACATTTGGTCGCTTTTAATGAAGCCTATAAGTTAGAAGGAATTCATCCGCCCTCTATGCGTGTATGAGATAAGTGAAGTCCATTCTCACATTCTATGGACCCCAAGTAATCTACTAAAACTTGTCACTCAGATGGATTGTACAGATTGTATTAGGTAGTCAGTATGCTTATTCGCATTTGCAAAATGTCACGATCACATTATTAAAGCAGCAAGTTCACGCTGATAACGACAACAACGACTTATTCCGTTCTTGATCATTTCTAATTCAAAATTTTTAAATTCAACTATTTTTGATACAGATAGCTTGAATAGGATTTTTGTTGCCATTATTTCAGTGTAGAGCCTTTAAATGCTCGGTTAGTAGGGACTTTAAATCTTATTTTTACCGCATTAATTTTTGGAGATACCATTATGTGTGCCAATCAAGTTAGCTCTATTGCTATAAGCCCCACTGATACCTCAATTGAAACTCGAACGAAACAGATAACGAAAGCGAAGTCAAAATTGGCTTGGCGCCGTTCAGATACTGTTTGGATGCTCGGCCTATATGGTACTGCTATTGGTGCCGGAGTTCTATTCTTACCGATCAATGCCGGTATTAGTGGTCTGATTCCACTCTTAATTATGCTAGTTTTAGCATTTCCTATGACTTTCTATGCTCATAGAGGGCTATGTCGCTTTGTCTTATCGGGCAAAAATCCCGGTGAAGATATTACAGAAGTGGTAGAAGAACATTTCGGTAAGCGAGCGGGTAAGTTGATAACGCTTCTCTATTTCTTCGCGATCTATCCCATTCTGCTTGTATATAGTGTTGCGATTACGAATACTGTGGAGAGCTTTATTGTCAATCAGCTGCATATGTCGGCGCCACCGCGTATTATTCTGTCACTCGTGCTAATCGTCGGTATTATGGGGATTGTCCGCCTGGGTGAACAAGCAATTGTAAAAGCGATGAGTGTACTTGTCTTTCCATTTGTTGCTGTATTGATGATTTTAGCGATCTATCTAATTCCTCAATGGAATGGTGCGATCTTAGATACCCTCTCTTTTAGTCAAGCAAATGCGGCAAGTAGTGCAAACTTAGGACAAGGATTGTTTGTAACGCTTTGGCTTGCCATTCCTGTGATGGTCTTCTCTTTCAATCATTCACCGATTATTTCAGCTTTTGCTGTGGCGAAGAGAGAAGAGTATGGAGATAACGCTGAGAAAAAATGTTCACAAATTTTGGCTTTTGCGCACATTATGATGGTAATTACAGTGATGTTCTTCGTTTTTAGCTGTGTATTTAGCCTTTCTCCTGAAAATTTAGCAGAAGCAAAAGCGCAAAATATTAGTATCTTATCTTACTTAGCAAACCACTTTGAAGCACCCGTCATTGCGTATATCGCCCCCTTTATCGCCTTTGTTGCCATTACTAAATCATTCCTTGGACATTATTTAGGTGCAAGAGAAGGTTTTAATGGGCTTGTTGTGAAGAGCTTACGTGATAAAGGTAAAACGATTGATAAAAACCGTTTGAATAAAATTACAGCTGCTTTTATGTTGATTACCACTTGGATCGTCGCCACATTAAATCCTAGTATTTTAGGGATGATTGAGACATTAGGTGGACCTGTTATTGCAATGCTTCTCTTCTTAATGCCGATGTATGCGATTCGCAAAGTCCCCGCAATGAAGAAATATCAAGGTGCTGTGAGTAATATCTTCGTAGTTATCATGGGTTTAATTGCCATCTCAGCGGTATTTTACGGTCTTATTAGCTCATTTATTAGTTAGTTCTTCAGAGAAATAGGTTTTGCTGATATTAGAATATGGACAAGAGAGATGGCTACTTTGCAAACGTAGGGTAGTCATACTCTAAAGGTAAAAGATTAATCTATAATCTAGTACAACACTAGCTTATAATCCTTCCCTTAATTCGTAGAAATACCTATTGGCAATTACCAAAGCTAGCGAATAATGCGTATTTTAGCCACTAAAATCTAGTAATAAATAATATCCCTTAAATAATCAACAAGATAATCAACCTCTAACTGAATAGATGAGTGATTGAACGTGGGTAATAAATTCCAATGATTAGCTTGTTGCACTTTTAAATTAGGAAAGTGAATGATGATTAGCGTATTTGAAATTTTCAAAATTGGCATTGGCCCCTCAAGTTCTCATACTGTCGGCCCGATGAAAGCCGGTAAATCTTTTGTGGATCAATTACAATCAGAGGGATTGATTGATTCGGTTTCCCGTATTGTGGTGGATGTATATGGTTCACTCTCTTTAACCGGAAAGGGTCATGCGACCGATAGTGCCATTATTATGGGACTAGCCGGTAATCTCCCGGATACTGTCGATATCGATAATATCGCCCCTTTTGTAGAGAAAGTGACGCAGACCGGTCATTTAATGATTGCCAATGGCATTAAAGAGGTGGATTTCCCCATCGAGAGTAGCATGAATTTTCATCGGCATAATTTACCACTGCATGAAAACGGTATGACTATCACCGCTTTGAATGGTGAACAGATACTTTTGAAAAAGACGTATTACTCTGTTGGTGGTGGTTTTATTGTGGATGAAGAGCACTTTGGCGAAGAGGAGACATCGACTATTCAAGTGCCTTATCCTTATCAATATGCCGCAGATCTCTGTCGTTATTGTGATGAAACAGGATTATCACTCTCATCGCTTGTGATGAAAAATGAGCTGGCGCTTCGTAGTCGTGAAGAGATTTTAGCTCACTTTGCTGATGTTTGGCAGGTGATGAAAGATGGGATTGAGCGAGGTACAACGACAGAGGGGCTATTACCAGGGCCACTTCGAGTACCTCGCAGAGCGCCAGCACTTCGAAATATGTTGCTTGCGGAAGGAAAACATAGTACTGATCCGATGGCGGTTGTGGATTGGGTCAATATGTTTGCTTTAGCCGTGAATGAAGAGAATGCTGCTGGCGGACGAGTGGTCACAGCACCGACGAATGGGGCTTGCGGTATTATTCCAGCAGTTCTCTCTTATTATGATCGATTTATTCATCCTGTGGATGAGAATGCTTATAGCCGTTTCTTCTTAGTGGCCGGCGTGATTGGAACACTCTATAAGATGAATGCTTCAATTTCAGGGGCTGAAGTAGGTTGCCAAGGGGAAGTCGGTGTGGCTTGTTCGATGGCGGCTGGTGCTTTAACCGAATTGCTCGGGGGCACACCAAAACAGGTCTGTAATGCCGCTGAGATAGCGATGGAGCATAATTTAGGGCTGACTTGTGATCCTGTTGCAGGACAAGTACAAGTGCCTTGTATCGAGCGTAACGCAATTGCGGCAGTAAAAGCGATCAATGCTTCACGAATGTCTATGCGCCGTTCGAGTGATCCTCGTGTCTGTTTAGATAAAGTGATCGAGACGATGTTTGAAACCGGAAAAGATATTAATGCCAAATATCGGGAAACTTCACAAGGTGGCTTAGCGATTAAACTCGCACCTTGTGATTAATAAAATTATCAATATTGGAAAAGCTTCAAGGGTAGTATCGAATCGAGACTAGCAGTTAATAGTTAGAGATATTATAAAATGAAAGAAGCCCATTCTAAGACCTCTGAAAGTCTGAGAATGGGCTTTTTATTGATTTGATCATTCAGTGGTTTGATCGTTCAGCTGTTATGCAGAGTAACCAGATTAGTGATTAATCCATCATACTGATATTTTTAGTTTCTTTGACAAAGTAGACCGCTAAGAAACTGATAACTGCAACAACGGCAACATAGTAACCCACATAGTAGATTCCACGATCAAACCCCATCAGATAGGTAATGATGAACGGGGGCAATGATCCACCTAAGATACCACCTAAGTTATAGGTCATTGAAGCACCGGTATAACGGATATTGGTTGGGAAAATTTCAGGTAAAAAAGCGCCCATAGGTGCAAAATTTAGACCCATTGCAAAAAGACCAAAAGAGAGATAGAGCAAGGTTAAGCCTGTATGATCACTTAAAATTGCGCTTCCAAAGAGTGTTCCGGCAACGATAATAATTAAATAGCTAATTAATAGAATTGGTTTACGGCCATATTTATCCGATAACATTGCCGAAATCGGTGAGGCTAGTGCCATAAAGAGAATGGCCACAGAAAGCATTAACAGATACTCGGTTCTTGAGTAGAGCCCGTGAGTCGTTGCGTATTGCAGCGAGAAGACGGTAATCATGAAGAAAAGTGTATAACACGCAACCATACTGATAGAGCCAAGTGCTAACATTTTAAGATGTTTAGTACACATCTCAACGAATGGAACGCGCACAGTATTTTGTTGTTTTTCAACTTTTTGGAAAGCTGGGCTTTCGATAATGCTAATACGCACATATAAACCGATAATGACAAGTACTGAACTTAAAATAAACGGTATACGCCAACCCCAAGCATTCACGCTATCAGGGCTTAAAGTCTGTTCAATAACAATGAAGATTGCACAAGAAGCGATAAAGCCGATTGGGGGGCCTAATTGTGGGAACATACCAAAGAGTGCGCGTTTACCTTTCGGTGCATTCTCGGTTGCTAACAGTGCAGCACCTCCCCATTCCCCACCAAGCCCTAAGCCTTGACCAAAACGTAAGAGGCAGAGCAAAATGGGTGCTATAAAACCGATAGAATGGTAGGTTGGTAAAAAGCCGATTAAGGTTGTACTAATCCCCATAATGAGTAGTGAAGAGACGAGTGTCGCTTTACGTCCAATTCTATCGCCAAAGTGACCAAAAAGTGCAGAGCCAACAGGGCGTGCAACAAAGGCAACGCCGAAGGTGAGGAATGCAAGGAGCGATTGCGCTTCGGGACTAGAAGAAGGGAAGAATAGTGGCCCGATAAAGAGCGCAGTGGCTAAACCAAAAATATAGAAGTCATAGAACTCAACAGCGGTGCCAATAAAGCTCGCAAAAGCGACACGAGTATAGGAATTTTGAGCAGGTGCAGATGATGCATCCGCAGACTTTGTTTGCATTTGTGATGACATGGGAAACACCTTTTGTGTAAGTCATTAGTATTATAATTATTAATTGATTCAATGACCTATTGGTGTTTAAAGGCAGGATGGTGCTTTAGACATTTCAACCTTGTGGGTTATAAACCAATAGTGTATTAGGTATATCACATCTCTTTTTATAAAAAAAGCACTAACGATTCACAAAATTTATGACATTTGTTCATAAGGGCGAATTTAAAAGGAAAATGCAGTTTGAGTAGATGTCGATAGCTACGAGTGAAGCGTTAAAATAGTTTCTAAGTAGAGAGCTTCTGTATATTGTAGTAAAGTATGTAAATATTAGTATATGATGGATTTGTGATGAGTATATGTAAATGAATGGTGTAAATATTGAAATCAATATTGCAACATTAAGATTAAGTGGGATTAAGTTAGAAATTAATGAAAATATCTGCGAATTCCATTGCAAATAAAGTTACAAATAAAGTTATAAATTAAATTGTAAGTTCAACTATTTTAATGAATGAAATATTGCAATATAGAGAGGGTAATATGATGAAATCTCCATTGAAGAAAACAGGTTTAAAAGCAGCGGTATTACTATTAGCTGTGAGTGTTGTGGCTGCTTGTGCGGTAACGCCAGCAGAGAAATCAGCTGAAGCAAAAGCACGAGCTGAGCAGATGCTTCAAACGCAAGTAAGCCTTGCTTCGCAATGTAGTCCGCAAGCTGCAAGCCTAATGCAAGAGATGCCTCAGGCGAATAGTTTATCTCCAGCAGAGAAGAAAGTTTTTGAAGCGAAATATCTCAGTGTGGTGAACAATCCTGTATTCCAAGCTTGTTATAAGATGGCGTGGGAAGATTATCGAGAAGAGAATGCAATGCAAGCTGAACAGATGGCTGCTTGGGAAGAGGCAGATAATGCCGCGTGGGATAATGGATTCTTCTTTAATGGTCCATTTGGTTGGTACTATTAATTCATTTATAGATGAATTTTATCTATATGAAAATAGGGTAATACGCAGAGTAATATAAGGATCAAAAAGAAGCGCAAGTTTATTAGAGCTTGCGCTTTTTCATTTTTGTCTTCGCCACTTGTAATGTGCGAGCTTTTACTAGAAATTGTACACCAATATTTTATTGCGAAAATTGGGCGCTTTGAAGTAGTAAAAGCGGATCAAGCGAAGGACTTTCATTTTCAGAAGTGATGGCGACAATGACGACTTTACCATCAGGATATCGTTTTAGACGTTGCCAAGTGTGAAGCTCTGCATTATTTAAGCGATAAAATATTTCATTCTTATCCGGATTAATGGTCATAATTTCCATCTTAACTGTATCTGGCGTTTGCGATAACAGTTGTTCTGCATACGCTTCGAGTGAAAGAGTTTGTTCGGCTTCAGTGAGATGACCGCCGGTTACCATCGCTGTAATCCCATGTCTTTGCGAATATTGCGCTAGAAGCGTACCCTCGGGGGCGAGTGTTGAGTCGATATTTTTATAGCTATTATCAAGATTGAGTGTCACGAGTCCTTGTTTAGAGATGACCTCTTCTTCAGATAATGGTTTAAAACGATCATATATTAAGAATATGACGATTACAGCGATAATAGCGATTAGGGAGGCTTTCTTATTACTCACAGTTTGAACACTCTCTTTATGGTATCTGTTATAAATAATGAATCATCGTAGATTATAAATGGCGATTGTAACACTATTATTTGGGTAATAGATGATGGAAGAAATAGAATCTATTTAAGGTTGTTGTAGTATCGCTTGGCATTCGATTGGTAACACTTTAGGTGCTTTAGGGCTCGCCGGGGCTTTAGGCTTTGGTGGTGCGGTTGTCCACTTTATCTGATCATTGACCCAATTGGCAAGAGAGCTATCACAGCCAGAACCTCGCGGGATCGGTGCTTGAGCAATACATCCCGTAGAATCTTTAGGGCATTTTAAACGAATATGAAAATGGGAATCATGGCCATACCAAGGGCGAAGTTTGCCGAGCCAGCGTTGATCCTTTTCTGTAGCACATAGATGGGCTTTAATGACCGGATTGACAAAGATACGCTCGGTTTCAGGATATTGACTTGCGGTAAATAGGAGCTCCCTGTAAAAAGGTCGCCAATGTTGATTGATTTTCCCCGTTGCCGGATTAACGACAGATGGTGTTTGTAAGGATTCTTGGAGCTTTTTAGGTAGATGATCTGTGCGTTCCTCAAACCAAATATCCATATCAAGCCCCGTTTGATGGCTTGCATGACCAAAATTCGCCGGGCCGCCACGAGGCTGTGAGATATCTCCAAAGATGAGAATCTTTCCACGCTGATTTGCCCAAAGATCAAGATAATTAATGAAGGTGGCAATTGCCGGCATTCCATAATGGCGATTGCGACTGGGGCGGACTTGCTCATAGCCGACGCTTTTAGTGGGAATATCAATGCCGCCAGAAAAACAGCCATTGGCATAGCTACCATAAATTTCACTAGGGCCGGTTGTTGGACGTTTTACAGTATGCCAATCTGCCGCTAATATGAGCGGTGAGATGGATAGTGTTAAAAGTGTCAAAAGGGAGGTTGCAAAGAATCGTTTCATAGATAGTTCTCATTAAATCGTAAGGCATTCAATCGTTAGAGTTAGACACAATAAAATAGAATTGTAGAATTGATCAAAAGAGGATAAATACAGAAATAGAATATCGAGAGAGTAAGAATATCGGAAGAGTAGAATTCTATTGAGTTGTATTTTATTGATTCAATAGCTTTATTGTATCTATTTATGCTTAATGAGGAAATAAGAGGATGCGTTAAGTGTTATGTTTTAGATGATTGCCTTTAAATGATAGGCAATAAAAAAGCCTAGATAATTGATCTAGGCTATCTTATTAATGGCGGAATGGACGGGATTCGAACCCGCGACCCCCTGCGTGACAGGCAGGTATTCTAACCAGCTGAACTACCACTCCGAGATTAGAATTGCTACTCTAAATAGCTTTACCTGATAAAATCAAATTTAATTTCATCTATCAGATAACTGATAAAAAATGGCGGAATGGACGGGATTCGAACCCGCGACCCCCTGCGTGACAGGCAGGTATTCTAACCAGCTGAACTACCACTCCGAGATTTCTTTTTCGTTGTTGCCAACTAAGGAATGCTATTATACGAAAAAATTCGAGCTTGTCATCTTTATTTTTCAATTTGTGTAATAAACAATCAAAATATAATTTGCGCTCGAAATGTCATTTTCAGTAGCTATTGATTTATAGGAACTATTTCATCAATCAGTAATTGTAAAACATGCTACACTGAATGTCAGTCATGAATTTACATTTAAGAGGCAATTTATGAATTTACACAGAATTATTTTGGCAGGCATCGGCTTATTCTCAACCACAGTTGCATTGGCTGCCCCTTCTACCACGATTCCTAGCTTAGAGATTGCGCCGTTATCAGAATCGCAATCCGTGCAAGTGGTATTAGATTTAGAGGATAACCGTTTCTCAGTAACGGGTGGTTGCAACACGATGGTTGGGCAAGTTTATGTCACGGATCACGGTACTTTCCTTGTGAAGCAGGGGCATAATGGCGCCGGTCTTGCTTCAACGATGATGGCTTGCCCAGCAGATTTACAAAAATTAGATGATCGTATCTCTAAATTTATCGTGAATAATCCTAAAGTCGTGCGTAGTGGGGATGATCTTTACCTTGTAGGGACTATTGATGGTGAAAAGGCTTCAGCCTATCTTCCGATTGAGTTAGATAAAGGCGCTTATCAAGATGTCGTTGCTAAGCCTTATGAGCAAGTTTTCTATTATGTATCAAGCGAACAGGTTCCTTGTGAAGCGGATAGTAAAGAGAAGTGTTTACAAATTCGTCAAGATAAAATTTCTGAGTGGCAACCTTATGAGGGGAAAATTGAAGGGTTTACGCCAATTGACGGTTATGAATATCGTCTTCGTTTAAAAGAGTACAAGAATGAAGATGGTTCCGTAAAACATCAATTAGATATGGTTGTTGAGCAAGAGAAAGTTGGAGCGTAATCAATACGCTTGTATCGGATGATCACTTATCATGTATAACTAGGTAACACGAAAATAGAAAAGCAGTTCAATTGAACTGCTTTTTTGATGCTGTCTATTTGATTCTGTTTGATGTGCGTACTAGAGCCAACCCTTACGCTTGAAGAGTAGATAGGGCGCAATTCCCGAGAGAATCATTGCTGCGATAGAGATAGGGTAGCTAATTGTATAATTAAGTTCCGGCATTGGGAAGTTCATCCCATAGATACTTGCAATTAATGTCGGCGGTAAGAAGACCACAGAAGCAATAGAGAATATTTTAATAATTCGGCTTTGTTCGAGAGAGATTTTACCGGTCGCCGCATCAAGTAAGAAGTTGACCTTATCGAAGAGGAACGTAGTATGTCCTGTGAGTGATTCTAAATCTTGCAAAATTTCGCGGACATCATTTTTTTGCTCTTCCGATAAGACTTGTGTTCGCATCAAAAATGAGAATGATCGGCGCGTATCCATTAGGGATAATCGAGCCTTACCATTCATATCTTCTTGCATTGCAATATTTTGTAATACTTCTTCCATTGTCGGTTTCTTGTCAGAATCCTCATCTTGAGATTCAAGGCGTTTACGCTTTTTGCCTTTTTTAGTCTGTGCTTCTTCAGCTTCTTCTTCCATCGCTAGAACATAGGGGCTAGTATTTTCTAATTCGGCGTAAATTCGCTCTAATACATCGGCAACGTGTTCAATCGCTGTTTCATGTAAGCCTATGAGAATATTCATCACATCCACTTTGCCATCTGTCAGTTCTAATTGTACTTGGCGTGCACGCAGTCGATAGAGACGAAATGCTGAGAGATCTTCATCATGAATGGTGAAAAGGCGGTTGTTGTAAATAGAGAAAGCGACGGTGATATTTTTCGCGCTTGAGTCAAAGTCATTGAGAAAGAAACTATGAATATGCAAACCATCTTCATCTTCATAAAAACGAGCAGAGGCTTCTAAGTCATTGATTTCAGCTTTTTCAGGAAGATCTAATTTGAAATGGTTTTCCACTAAAAGTCGTTCATCTTCTGTGGGATCTACAAGATCAATCCAGATCATTTCATCTGTAAAGTCTTCTGCATGCTGAACAGAAATCTGTTTGAGACGATTATCTTTGAGTGTAAATCCTGAAATCATTTTAAAAAGTTCCTCATCGGTTGAAATTGAAATGAATAAAATGTATGGCTTAAAGATAAGCTATTGTAGTCAAAAATCCTAATTTATCCCATTTTAATTATAGATTTATGCTGTGCTCTATGCTTATTTTTTAAGCATTAACTTGTATTCAATTAATACGAACACCATATATCAGGCAGATTATACAGCAGTAATACTTTGCCAATTAGAATTTTATGCTTGCATTTTTTTGAAAATATTATATAAGGCATGCAAAGATTTTAATTATTTGCACTTACAGTAAGGAGAAGAATCATATGTCAAATGATTATGATGATGATTTATTAGATGATGAAGATATCATGGAAGAAGATGTCCCCGATGTGACTGATGTGAAGGGCAGTAAATCCCAAGCATGGAGAAGCATTGAGGCCATTAGAGAAGAACGAGCACTTCAAAAGAAACTAGCGAAAGAATTTGATCTTGATAGCTTTGATGATTTGATTCTCGATGATGAGATTGATAAAGATTTATAATAGCTAGCGTTTAGTCATTTTTTGATGGTTTGGTTGTTTAATAACAGTTAATTTTATAACCAATTGTTATAACCAATTTATAACCAATAATAGATGCTTGATATTTGCAAAAAGGATTTGATTCTATAACGATAAAGGTTAATGAGAATCGGCTTGTTAAAAGTTATAGTGACATTCCGCAATAGATGTAGAGATAAGCTCGATATTATTTAGTGATTAGCATGGATTGTATTAATCGAAAATGATCTTCTAACATTGGGGCGATTCTGATTTAAACCGGCTAGAATGACAATTTCATTGTATAATGCTGACAAATTATTCAATAAAGAGGGGAAAAAGATGAGTAAAGAACAGATGACAGAAACACAAAATGCCACAGAGGAAATGCTTGAAGCAGAAGTTGAACTCGCAGAAGAAGCGATTGAAGAGACTGTTTCTGAACTTGAAGCTTTAAAAGCTGAAAAGGAGAAACTTTATGATCAATATGTAAGAGCTGTTGCTGAATCTCAAAATGTTGCTCGTCGTGCAGAGATTGATGTTGCAAATGCACATAAGTATGCGCTTGATAAGTTTGTAAAAGATCTTTTACCCATCATTGATGCGATGGAACTTGAGATGAAAGCTGTCGATGAAAACTCATCTGAAGAACTAAAACGCTTTAGAGAAGGTTCTCAATTGATGTATAAGATGCTACTTGGCGCCTGTGAGAAATATGGTGTTAAACAGCTCAATCCTGAAGGGGAGAAGTTAAATCCAGAATTGCATCAAGCAATCTCGATCATTCCTCATGAGGGGTTTGAGACCAATCAAATTATTACGGTTGCACAACACGGTTATTTATTAAATGATCGTCTCATTAGACCAGCACAAGTTATTGTCGCAAAATAAAAAACAGTTTCTTTGATTCGGTACACTAGCAAAAGATAACAAGTTGATTTATCATTGTCGGGTATTAGATCATATTAAACAATAAAATTGACTTGTATTTTCTAGGAGCAGATCGTGCAAAAACAGTCAGATAAATTCTCATTTTCGTTGCTAACCATTTTAGCAGCACTTGCTTTACTAGTAATTTTAGTTGTACTAGTGACCTCATTTGTCAAATTGATCGATCGAAGTATTGGTGGAACACCATATGAGAATAAAGATCTAGTGGCTGAAAGATTAACCCCTTATGGTCGTGTGAATACAGGTAATTTAGTGGCTGCCGGCCCTAAAGTAAAAGCACCTCAAGAGATCTACGTCTCACTTTGTGCAAGCTGTCATGACACCGGGTTAAATGATGCGCCCCATATGGGCGATAATGCAGCATGGTCTGCTCGTTTTCAAGAGCGTGGTCTAGATGGTTTGCATAATAGTGCGCTTCATGGACGTAACCTAATGCCAGCTAAAGGTGGCGATCCACGTCTATCAGATGATGAGGTGATTCATACGGTTGACTTTATTCTTGCTAATAGCGGTATCGAAGTGGCGGCAAGTGATCCTGCAGAAGATATCGTTGCGGAAGAAGCACCAGCAACAGCCGAAATGGGTGAAACAGAAGCGGCAACTGCAGAGAAAGTAGATGCTGCGATTGTAGAACAAGCTGCGGTAAAACAAGAAGCGATTGAGGCAGCAGTAGAAGAAGCAGTTGCCGAAACACCTAAAGCTGAAACAACAGAAGATGCTATCAAAGCTGAAGCAGTTAAAGTCGCAGATGATGCAGTAGAAACAGTTAAAGATGCTACAAATAGTGTGCAATCAGCTGTAGAGAAAGTTTCTGAAGAAGCAAAACCAGTGATTGAAAAGGTCACAAAACCAGTAGTAGAACATAATGCTGCTGAAACAACAGAGTAAACTTCTATAAGTAGTATGATGTGGGAGTTACACTCATCCCCATAATGCACTTATCAGAATTTAAGCGTATAAGAGAAAACGGGTATGAGACAGTAGATCACATACCCGTTATTATTTTTTGTTGTAGTCTTACAGAGGAGAGAAAAGATGCGTTTTTTACATACAATGGTTCGTGTAACGGATTTAGAAAAATCATTGAAGTTTTTCACAGAGATTCTAGGATTAAAAGAGACTCGCCGTAAGGAATATGAAAAGTGGGAATGCACTTTAGTCTATTTAGCCGCTGAAGGACAAGATGTTGAAGTAGAGTTAACTTACAACTGGAACTCTGATGAAAAATATGGCATTGGCCGAGCATTTGGGCATTTAGCTTTTGAAGTAGATGATATCTACGAAGTATGCCAACGGGCAATGGATGCAGGTATTGAGATTAATGTACCGCCAAGAGATGGCTGGATGGCTTTCTTTAGATCGCCTGATGATATTTCCATTGAGTTGTTACAAAAAGGGGAGCCTAAAGCGCCTCAAGCACCTTGGAAAGACATGGAGAATGTCGGTTGGTGGTAATGTAATCCTAATATAGTTCATAGTTCACGTTGCAACTGTGAACTATGGTGGGCTATGAACTGTAATAAGAATAATAAGTAAAGGATAAATTAGATGAAGAAATTTCCCATGACTAAAGTGGGTGCAGAAGCACTACGTCGTGAATTAGACGATTTGAAACAAGTACAAAGACCACGTGTGATTGAGTCAATTGCAACAGCTCGTGAACATGGTGACTTGAAAGAAAATGCCGAATATCATGCAGCTAGAGAAGAACAGAGCTTTATTGAAGGTCGTATTGCCGACTATGAAGCGCGTTTAGCCAATGCTCAGGTGATTGATATTACTGAAATCCCGAATACGGGGAAGGTTATTTTTGGTGTAACGGTGACACTTTTTGATGTAAATGAAGATAAAGAAGTTACCTATCAGATCGTCGGTGAGCATGAAGCGGATGTGAAACAGAATAAGTTATCAGTAGTTTCCCCGATTGCTCGTGCGCTTATTGGTAAATCTGTTGATGATGAAGTCACTATTCAAACACCGGGTGGCAATCGTCTATATGAGATCATTAGTGTGGAGCACATCTAATCTATCCGATTTTTAATAAAGGTTGATAACAGAGGTAAAACTTATGCAAGCATTGACAGCAAATCCGGTAGCAAAATGGATTATCATTCTCATTCTACTATTAGGGGCTGTCTTCTTCCATGAGTTCCTTGTTCCGGCATTAGGGGCGATGATTATCACGTTTGTGACTTGGCGGCCTTATACTGATTTAGTACGATTTTGCCGAGGTAGCACACTGCTTGCTGCCTCTATTGCAACAACCTTAACTGTTTTAGTGATTATCATTCCTTTTCTATTTTTATTGCATTATCTCTATGGTGAGATAATGCTTTTTCGTACTTGGTTAATTGAAGCGAATACCTATGGGATTGCTACGCCTGCTTGGTTACTCAATCTACCTTATGGTAATGAGCTTGGAAAATATTGGGTTGAGTACTTAGGAACGCCCAATGGGGTAAATCTCTTTTTTACCGAGATCGGTCTTGCAAACTTGAGCTATGTTGCTGCTGTCACAAAATCGGTCACCAAAAGTTTTAGTGCTTTAGGCTTTACACTACTCTTTATGATGATTATCCTCTTCTTCTGCTATAAAGATGGGCGAAGAGTCAGTCGGCAGTTAGATAAAGTGGGAGAGAGGGTATTTCCGGGGCGATGGAAACGAATTTCTCGTATTGTACCAACGCTTGTGAGCTCTACGGTGTCAGGAATGGTGATTATTGCCATTGGCGAAGGGATTGTATTTGGTTTCGTTTATTACTTCGTCGGTGCTCCAATGCCAATTACTCTTGGTATCATTACCGGTATTTTTGCTTTGATTCCCGGTGGTGCACCGATGTCAATGACCTTAGTATCACTCTATTTAGTGGGAAATCACCAATTAACGCAAGGGATTATTCTATTTTGTTGGGGAACGGTTCAGCTCTTTGTGGTTGATAAAACGATCCGTCCTCGTCTAGTGGGTGGTGCGGTTAAACTGCCGTTTTTACCAACTATTTTAGGGCTTGTTGGTGGAGTCAAAACAATGGGCATTATTGGACTCTTTATCGGACCTGTCATTATGGCGTTACTGGTGGCTATTTGGCGTGAATGGGTGCATGAAGATAATCCTCGGCAACTCGATGAGCAGTTAAAAGCGAAGATCGCGAAAAAACCATAAAATATCGAATATGATGAATCCCTCAATTTGAGGGATTTTTTTAGTTTTTGGGAAATGTTTTAATTCATTGTTTTCAATTTTTAATAAGGTTTTCCGCTATATTTATGGAGTTTTGATTATCATGATGTCATGTTTAAGGGGTATATTATTAGAATAGAATCAAATAGATGATTGAATGGTTGATAGGGTTTATTTATCAATATATGGGGGGCATACAACCTCTTATCCAAGAATAAAGGCTGTGAAATTGAAATAAGCTTTAAATATTTTTAAAATTTTTCAGTTATTATCACTTAGAATATATTGTTTATATGGGGCTATTTTCTAATAGAATTATGTCTTGTTATATCTCAATTTAAATAATTAAGATAACCTTAAGATTCAATTGATCTACTATCTTATTGATAAAGATAATGATCATTAAGAGAGATGTGAATTGAATCAGCTTGATACTTCAGAAGGAATCGAATGAATAGGAATTTTACAAAAACGTGGGGGCTATTATGTCTTATAGTATTACTCTCACCGTTAACGGTATTTGCTAAAGTGACGGATGTCGAGCTTGCTGAAGTGGTACTACAGGATAAATTCGAAGAGATCTATGCTGTGGGGATTCTCTATCCTTATCAAGAGGTGATTATTCGACCTGAAGCGTCAGGGCGTATCGTGGAGATTGCTTTTAAAGAAGGGGAAGAGGTAAAAGCTGGGGATCTTCTGATTGCCTTAGATTCCAGTATTGAAGCTGCAGAGTTACAAGAGAGCAGTGCAAAGCGAGTGTTAGCCAAACAAAATCTCGATCGAATGCTTGCCGCAAAAGGCGGGTCAACCGCTCAGGCGCGTGATGTTGCACAGGCTGAATATGCGCAAGCGGTGGCCAATGAAGCGATTGCTAAAGCTAAATATGAGCGCCGTTTTATTCACGCCCCTTTTGCCGGAACAATGGGCCTAAAGAAAGTGGAGTTAGGTGATTATGTACAATCTGGGGCTGATCTTGTTCGACTTCTGAATATCGATCAATTACGACTTGAGTTTAATATTCCCGAGCGCGTTGCCCACGTCGCTGAGCAGGGGCAAAATGTCACTTTTACGGTGGATAATTTTCCCAATAAGCTCTTTACCGCAGAAGTCTATGCTGTAAGCCCTGAAATTGAGCAGAAAGGCCGATCTCTGTCTGTATTAGCGAAATTTCATAATGAAGATCAGACGCTGATTGCCGGTTCATTTGCGCGTTTAAATCTCTTAATTCCGCTTAATTATCAAGTGATTATTATTCCGGAAGAATCGATTTTTGCTTCGGAAGGGGCGCAATTTGTTTATCGAGCAGTCGAAAATGAGAATGGCGATGGCTTTATAGCTGAGTTAACGCCGGTGGAAATTGGGCAGAGAAGCACCTTTAATGTGGAAATATTATCAGGATTAAATCCGAATGATATCGTTGTGAAAGCGGGGCAAGTACGCATTAAAGATCAGAGTGAGATTCAAGATGCAACGGGGACCATTCTTCCTGAAAAGTTACGTAGTAAAACGAATCAAGATAGTACACAAGACCAAGAGCCTAAGATTCAAAATAACAATAGAGTAGAAAATAACCTAGAAAATAGCGTAGGAAATAGAGTCGGCGATACGGCAGATCAGGAGTCATAATGAAATTATCTGAAGTTTCGATTAAACGACCAGTTTTTGCGATCGTCATTAATATTATTTTGATTCTCTTGGGACTGATCGGTTTAGATCGGATGTCGATACGGGAATATCCTGATATTGATGTACCGATTATTAGTATTCGTACAAGCTATCAAGGGGCAAGCCCTGAGATTATTGAGACGCAAGTGACTAAAGTGATTGAAGATGCGGTAACGAGTATTGATGGAATCGATTATATCGCTTCCGATTCTCGGCGCGGTTCCTCTTCGATCAATATCACTTTTAATCCTAATAAAAATATAGAAGAAGCGGCCAATGATGTACGTGATCGGGTTGCGCGGGCGAAGCGTTCGCTGCCTGATGAGGTGGATGATCCGATTATTCAAAAGAGTGATTCTGATGCCGATCCGGTGGTGATTCTAGCGCTATCAAGCGATCAATATAGTGCCATTGAGCTCACTAAGATGATTGAGACCATTGTCCAACCGCAGATCGAATTACTCGATGGCGTGGCGAATGTGACGCTTTGGGGCGGACGAGAACCGGTGATGCGAATCTGGATTGATCCACAGAAAATGGCAATCTTAGATGTGACAGTGAATGATGTAGAATCGGCACTTCGGGCACAAAATGTGGAGATTCCGGCGGGCACTATTAAGAGTTCAACACAAGAGTTTTCTATTGTAGCGAGAACCGATCTTAATCAGGTGGAAGAGTTTCGCAATATTATTATCAAAGTGGCAGATAATGATGTCACTGAAAATCGTCCTATCGTCCGTTTAAGTGATGTTGCCTTAGTGGAATTAGGGGGCGTAGAGGAGAGCTCTCGCCCTCGATTAAATGGTAAGCCCGGCGTAGGGGTTGCGGTGATTAAACAGTCGGTTGCCAATCCGCTAACGCTCTCTGCCGATATTCGTGCGCTATTGCCGGCATTACAAGAATCATTGCCGGAAGGCGTTCAAATTGCTGTAACTTCTGACTCATCGGTCTTTATCAATAAATCTTTAGGGTCTGTTTATAGCACTATTATCGAAGCGCTCATTTTTGTGGGTGTCATTATCTTTATTTTCCTAAGAAATTGGCGCGCAACCTTAATTCCGATGGTCACAGTGCCGATTTCCCTTGTGGGAACGCTCTTTGTGATGTATCTCTTAGGCTACTCAATTAATACACTCACGCTCTTAGCGTTCGTACTGGCGATAGGGCTTGTTGTGGATGATGCGATCGTGATGTTAGAGAATATTCATCGTCATATTGAAGAGGGATTAAGCCCCATTAAAGCGGCATTTATTGGTTCTAAGGAGATCGGTTTTGCGATTATTGCAATGACCATTACGCTAGCGGCGGTTTTCCTACCTTTGACCTTTACCCAAGGGCGCATTGGGAAGCTCTTTGTGGAGTTTGCCGTCACCTTGTCGGTTACTGTACTTATTTCAGGCTTTACGGCTTTAACGCTCTCGCCGATGATGTGTTCTCGATTACTCTTGAGTCATCGAGCAGAAGAGGCTTCCGAGACAAAACCACGAAAATGGGGCATTACCCGTTTATTTCATCGGATATCTGACGGTATCGAGTGGTGTTTAAATAAACTGACAGAAGGATATGGCCGATTACTACATTGGCTAGTGAAAGCGCGTTACTTTGTATTGCTCTTTATGGTGGTTATTTTTGCCGGTGCAGGTTGGTTCTATACCAAGCTACCCCAAGAACTATCGCCGACTGAGGATCGAGGAATGATTCGAGTGATGGCGATTACTCCGGAAGGGGCAACGGTTGATTTTACCGATCGTTATTTTACGGAGGTGGAAGATCATCTATTAGACAATTTAGATGACGGCACAACCGTTTATGCGATTTCCGGAATCTCAATGGGGGCGATTGCTTTTGTGACCTTACCGGATTGGGATGATCGTAATGAATCACAAATGGAGATTACTTCTCGGTTAAATAAAGGGTTACAAAATACGGCATTAGGGCTACGGGTCTTTGCAAGTAATCCGCAATCACTCGGACAGCGAGGAGATTCCAAAGATGTACAGATTGTGATTCGTTCCAATGATTCCTTTGAGAAGCTCGATGGTCAGGTTACCGAAATTATGGAAAAAATGCGGGAGAATCCGCTCTTAATTTCGCCAGATAATGATTTACGAATGAATACACCACAGTTGGAGGTTTCTGTCGATCGGGAGAAATTAGCGCTCTTAGGTATTGATGTTTCTGTGGTCGGGCGGACTTTAGAAACTGCGCTCGGTGGGCGAAATGTCACTCGTTATAAAGAGGGTGCAGAGCAATATGATGTAATGGTGCAAGTGGATCCACAAAAACGAAGTCAACCGAAAGATCTCGAAGGGATCTATGTACGATCGCAGTATGGGGAAATGGTGCCACTTTCAAACTTTGTGACGGTGGAAGAGACGATTGCGCCGCAGAATTTACGGCATTTTAATAAGCTCCGTTCGGCCACTATTTCAGCCAACTTAGAGTCAGGTGTTTCCCAAGGGGAAGGGATTGCCATTGTTGAGAATATTATTCGGGAAGTGATCCCGGAAGCAATGCTTGATTATCAAGGATCATCTCGGGAATTTATCGCCTCAGGTGCTTCAATGGTCTTGATCTTTATGATGGCGCTACTCTTTATCTATCTAGTATTAGCGGCTCAATTTGAATCTTGGATTGATCCTTTTATAATCCTCTTTAGTGTACCATTAGCTGGTTTTGGGGCGTTAGGGGCTCTTTATTTAGTCGGTGGAACAATCAATATCTATAGTCAGATCGGTTTGGTGACACTAGTGGGATTGATTACTAAACACGGGATATTAATTGTTGAATTTGCGAATCAGATTAGGGAAGAGGGCGTGTCTAAAGTGGAAGCTGTGATTCGCTCGGCGACTTTACGGTTACGACCTATTCTGATGACAACCGGTGCAATGGTACTAGGTTCTATTCCGCTTGCGCTTGCAATTGGTGCGGGTGCGGAATCTCGACAAGCGATTGGTTGGGTGATTGTCGGCGGTATGAGTGTTGGGACATTCTTCACTTTAATTGTGGTGCCGATTGTCTATCTCTTTATCGGCGGACGTAAGCGCCGGCAAAATCCGGAATTACACAATTCCACAACCGATCATAATGAGATGGCAGTGTAATCATTATTCTTTGACTGATTCTCTGATTTCTGATCTCTACCATGATCTTGAGTAGGAGATCAGCAGGGGATACTCGGAAATACTTGAGAATAATAAGAAATAATGAAAAATATAGTAAATATGGTTTGAGAAAAATGTTTTTTAGACAGCTATAGTGCCGGATTAAAAAAACATAAAACCGTACTAAACAACACTTGCAAGATGTCGGATAGAACGGCTTCCTTGCCTCAATCAGCTGATGCGCCGACATTTCAACAAGCTTATTTTGAACCGATATTACTATAAAAGGGAAGCATTACTCGGATGCTTTCCCTTTTTTGTATGAAGATTTCTGATCGATAAAATTGAGTAGAATCAGGTACAATACGATCTATTGAGTATTGGTATGAGAGAAAATAATGAAGATCGTAAACTTGGGTGAGCAGCCTTATTTATCGGTATATGAAGCAATGAAACAATTTACCGAAACAAGAGATGAGAAGAGTGAAGATCAATTATGGGTTGTCACTCATCCGCCAGTTTATACTCAAGGACAAAATGGTAAAGCAGAGCATATTCTCAATCCCGGCAATATTCCTATTGTTCAAGTCGATCGTGGGGGGCAAGTGACCTATCATGGGCCGGGGCAGATTGTGATCTATACCTTGATTAATTTCAAAGCAAGACAATGTGGCGTGCGCTCGTTGGTGCGTGCTTTAGAGCAGGCAGTTATTGCTACTTTGGCTGATTACGGGGTTGCGGGAAATGGTGATGTGAATGCACCGGGTGTCTATGTGGCCGGAAAGAAAATCGCAGCACTTGGGCTTCGGATTCGGAAAGGCTCGGTCTATCACGGTTTGAGTTTGAATGTCGATATGGATTTAACCCCCTTTTCCGGCATCAATCCTTGTGGTTATCAAGGATTAGAAGTGACTCAACTGGCTGATTGGGTTGATCATCCGTTAGAGATAAAAGCAGTGACGGAAACATTATTACAACATTTAACCTATTATCTTGCACCGGCACAGTTAAGTGTTGCATTTAAAAGTTCCCAATGATGCAGAATCAGGGAGAGATTTATGACCATTATTGATCGATAGATCTGACAAGCTATTGATTAAAAAAGAGTGCGTGATAGGCTAGAGAAATTAGGCATAGTTAGGATGAGACTCAGGCTGAATAGATCAAGGCTGAATAGATTAAGGCTGAATAGATTAAGGATAAATAGTGATGCAAGCACGAACGCTTAAGATACAAACTCATACAATAGGGGAAGAGATGAGGGGAAAACAATGGGGGTAGCACAACAGGAGGAACGCTCGACAGTTAAAACCGAAGGCTGGAAGCGAGCGGTGCAAATTACAGGGCCGGTTGCGATGGGTTATGCCCCTGCAGGAATGGCCTTTGGGGTTTTAGCCAGTGCCGCAGGTATTCCTTGGTGGATTTCAATTGTAATTTCGATCGTGGTCTTTTCAGGAGCCGCACAATATGCGGCGATTCCCTTAGTCGCGAGTGGTGCCGGAATCTTTAATCTTAATCTCAACACCTTTGTGATTAATTTACGCCATATTTTCTATGCACTTCCCTTAGTGGATATTTTGCCGGTGAATCGATGGAAGCGAGCTTATTGCTTATTTTGTTTAACGGATGAATGTTTCTCGGTGATGAGTGGTTTATCAAAGACGGAGCAGAAACGCTATTTTCTACAAGTAGCTTTTCTAGTACACGCTTATTGGGTGATTGCCACGATTGTTGGCATTATTGCCGGTGAGCAGTTAGCAAATCTGATTCCCCATTTAGAGTTTGCATTACCGGCACTCTTTGTCATTCTCTGGTATGAGCAGATGCGTGTTAAAAATATTTGGTGGCCAACGCTGATTGCTTTAGCTTGCTATCTCTTGAGCTTATGGCTCTTTCCGCAATATGTCTTAATTTTGGCACTGATCTTATCTGTGGGTTTCATTATGATTCGTGGCGCGCTATTACGTCATTTAAGCAAGGAGCAGAATAATGGGTAATATGAGCTTAATAGCGCTGCTGATTGCGATTTTACTGATGGGATTGATGACCTTTTTACTTCGGGCATTTCCGACATTTGTTCCTAAAAAGGTGTTAGATTCTTATCTATTACGCTACCTGAATTATGCATTACCATTGAGCGTGATGGCGATTTTGATTATTCATAGTATGGAGATTGATTTTGCGGCGATTGATGGAGCGCTATTATTGGCAAAAGTGGGCGCATTAGCGCTTGTTTTATTGAGCTATATCGGTTGGCGAAATGTCTTTTTAAGCGTGATTATCGGTGTAGCGGCTCTCAATGGCTTGATTTATCTTATTGAATGGCTTGTACAATAGTGTAAAAAATCGTTAAAATAACGGACCGTTTTGTGTCATGATTGATCTATTGTTCATCGATTATTGTCCATTTGATTTAAGATCAATAGGTTAGGATAATAGAACGAGAGCACTATTCAGGCACAATTTTAATCTTAATGTACAGTGCAGATGTGCGGTACAAATAGACGATAAGAACAGAAAGATGAAAATTGCAACTAGGTGGCTATGGGTCACAATTTTTTGGTTTGTTTTAATGACATTAATGCTTTTTCTGCCAGATGCGACAGAAAATCTGCCAACACCGCTACTTTTCCCGCAAAGTGATAAAGTCGTACATTTTGCTATTTTTGCGCTATTAGCCGGATTACAATTTCATACACTCAATCAATATCGATTAAAGCTACAAATGCGACAATTGATCGTGATATTTTTAGTCTTTTTTAATATTCTTTTTGCCGCATCGAGTGAAATTATTCAAGAGCATTGGGTCGATGGTCGTAGTGGTGATCTCTGGGATGTTGTCGCCGATGTCATCGGAATGCTGGTGGGAATGCTGATTAGCAAGCTTATCGCGCTATCAAATCATAAAGGAATGGAGTGATCTCGATACTCTCTATTGATCAAAAGTGGGCTAATTTGCTACAAGTGGGCGCACGATATCAGATCCATTCTTGCTTTGCGCATGCACTTAACTTAATAGATGAAAGAGGGCAGTTTGCCACATTTTTATCAGCGGATTTCCCTAATGGTCCATTGACGTTACGGGTGAATACACTGCCCAAAGCGACATTAGAAGCATTACAGGAGTCAGCAATCCCTTTGCAGTATCAAGAGCAGGCAGGGAAAGGGGCTTTTATAGCGCCAGGTTTGTGCTTTACTTTTAGTGGAGAAACGACTTACTGGGAGAGTCAGCTTCCGATTATGGATGGGTCAGCACAACAGCCGTCGAATATTAAACAATCGCTGCAAGCTAGTTTACAACTTGCAAAATCATTGTTACCCGTTAGAGCACTTGATGATCGTGTGATGCAATATATCTACGAAACATTAGAGTCTCAGAGTACTCAATTAATATCGGCTATTGTGGATAATAATCTGCCTGAAATCTCACGATTAGCGGTAAAACAGATAGGGCTAGGAATGGGATTAACGCCCTCTGGAGATGATTTTTTAGTGGGGTTAATGTTAATTTTATGGCTTAATCCGAAGCGTTATCAAGCTCTCTTAGAACAACTTCAAGTCACAATTGAGGATAGCCGTACGCAGACCAATGAAATTAGTTGGTGGATGCTCAATTATGCCGTTTCAGGACGTTTTAATGGCTGGCTACAAGATTACGCCAAGGCATTGGTTCTTGCTGATTTAACCGCTCAAAAAAAGGCGGTAATGCAAATTTTAACGATTGGTTCAAGCTCCGGTTCGGATATGGTGACAGGGATTGTGGCGGGGCTTCGAGTATTATTGAAAGATAATACAATGCAAGAATAGTACAATCACTATCAGTCAATAATGAGTAACGAAAAAAAATAAGCGAGCGTTACGGCTATTTTTGAGGATTTATGCTAAAGAGGCTCGATCTATTAAATCAAAAATTAATGCAATCAATCGGGTTATTTAAAAATATTTTAATGATTGATTTTATTATTGATTTTCATCATAAAGCCGACTTTTTCGGCCACAAAAAAATAATTCTTAGGATACACTGTGGTAGTCTTTATTGAATCATCGAATAAGGAATTTATCATGGAGAAACAAGAAATGAAAAAGCCGGTTATGGTATTAGCAATTGGTGGGAATGCTTTAATTCCTGATAATAATCATCTTGATATGCAATCTCAGCGGGATATTGCCGCAAAGTTAGCGAAAAATATCGTAGATCTTAGTGAAGAGGGCTGGCGCGTTGTATTGACTCATGGCAATGGGCCACATGTAGGTATTCATCAGAGCCAAGGGGAAGCGGCTAAAGATAAATTACCGCAGTATCCGTTAGATCATTATGTATCAGCCACGCAAGGTGAGATTGGCTATCTCTTGCAGTCTGCAATTTATAACGAATTAATGCAACGTAAGATCAATCAACAAGTAGCGACGCTGATTACTCAAGTGGTAGTCGATCCTAAAGATCAAGCATTTACTCATCCCGATAAACCGGTCGGTGTTTTCTTGAGTGAAGATGAAGCGAAACAATATGAAAAAACATTGGGTTGGAGCGTAGTAGAAGATTCAGGTCGTGGTTGGCGCCGAGTGGTTGCTTCACCGAAGCCTAAGCAAATTTTAGAGCTTAAAATGATCGAAGAACTCATTAGTAATGATGTATTAGTGATCTCTTGCGGTGGTGGTGGAATTCCTGTGATGATCGATGATAAAGGGCAGTTACAAGGTGTTGAAGCAGTGATTGATAAGGATCGAGCATCTTCACTTTTAGCTTCTGCATTAAAAGCAGATGTTTATCTGATTCCTACAGGTGTTGAAAAAGTGGCTATTAACTTTGGTAAGCCTAATCAAGAGTGGTTATCAGAGATGACCGTAGCAGAAGCGAAAGCTTATATCGAAGAAGGGCAATTCCCGGCAGGTAGTATGTTGCCGAAAGTGGAATCATTGTTAGATTATCTGAAAGAGAATCCTAATGGTGCCGGTATTGTGACGACTCTTGATGCGATGGCTGATGCACTTCGAGGCAAAACAGGCACTCGTATTGTGGTGTAAGTTGTTTACAGTATTGACATCGTAACTCTTCAAAAGTGAAAGAAAAAATCAGAAAAATCAGAAAAATCAGAAAAATCAGAAAAATCAGAAAAATCAGAAAAATCAGAAAAATCAGAAAAATCAGAAAAATCAGAAAAATAAAAAAAGAGAGATGGATAAATCTCTCTTTTTTATTGTCGATTGTTTTAGTCGCTTATTCGTTAATAGGCAAGGTAAAGGATTCAATAACTTGGATGACTTCCGACACCTCTGGGTTCTGTCCTTTTCCTCCTAAATTATGAGCATAAGGATTTTGTTGTGTGGGAATCACGCCGGCATAGTGGGAATCACTACCGAGGAATAGACCAATAATGGGTCGGTCCTGCGTATTAGCAAGATGAGCAAAGCCGGTATCGACAGCGATAATAAGAGCCGCTTTTGAGAGAATGAGTCCCGCTTCTTGAAGGGAAACTTTGGGCATCACAATCGCTTCAGGCACTTGTGCTGCAATACGTTCAGCGCGTGTTTTTTCCCGCTCATTTCCCCAAAAGAGAATGGAGATTAAGCCTCTGCGTATTAAGTATTGACCTACTTCGATCCATTTTGCTTCCGGCCACTCTTTATTCTCGGCGCTAGTCCCATGAATTAGCGCGACAAAGGGGCGATTAGGCGTTAAAGGAGAATGCTCGGTCCAATGATCAATTCCAAAATCTGCTAACGGTTCTGGTGTATAGTTGAAAATTTGCGCTAGGAGCTGCCGATTACGTTCAATGGCCGTGAGACCTTTGGGGACTGAAAATCCATGTTGATAAAATCGTGCGGCAAAAGGATCTCGGATCGATTCTTTTGTGTAGCTATAAGTGGGAATGGTGCCTTTTTGTGCCGCCATTTTTGTAATCATGGCACTTTTAAAAAGCCCTTGACAATCAACGATTAAATCCCATTTTTCAGCTTGAAGGGCTCTTTTGAATCGGCCAAAATCTTGCCAGGTTTCCCGTTTGAGTAGATTTTTCTTCCACCGGCGACTTCCAAAGATAATCAGATCTCGTGTCATCGGATGCATACGCGCGATGTCGGCAAACGACTCCTCAACCACCCAAGTGAGATGATATTCATTAGGACGATGGCGAGATAGATCAGTTAATGCAGGAAAGGTATGTATTAGATCCCCCATAGAGGAGGTTTTAATGAGCAATAATTTTTTCATGTAGTAAGGATCTATCAGCTATTGATTGAAGGGATAATGACGCAGATATTCGTGATTATCAGGAGAATGAGCCTCCTTCTATGAGAGAATATCTGCTATAAAATAGGCTATAGGATAGCAAGATACGGTGCAGAAATCTTCTTCGTTATGATTCACTTGCAGATACCACAGGTATATCGATATTTTTTAATAACTTTTGTGCAATTGGGTCATTTTGCTCAAAGAGATTGATAATTTCTTGTACAATCTTGCCTTTAAGTTCTTTATTCCAAGCGAGCATCATTTTAGAGGGCACTCGATGATTAGGAATTTTAATCTCAACGAGTTCCCCTGAATCTAAGTAGGGCTGACAAATTGTGCGAGGAAGAAAACCGATGCCTAAGCCTTGGAGATGGCATACTAATTTTGTGCGCATATTGGGGACTTTAATCTCTTTTTGCCCTTTCAATAGCCAAGCTGTGCGCTTTTGTAAATTACGAGCCGTATCTTCGACATTAATAGCAGGATACTGTCGTAATAGCGCTTCTGTTGCGATTTTATCTCCTATCTCTTCTAAGATTGGATGATCTTTTGCCACAATAAACGCCCAGGAGATGGCTCCTAAATCGAGCATTTCATAGTGACTAGTCAAGGCTTCTTCGCCAGGCGCACCGATGGCAAGATGATAATTATCATAGATCAAACTATCCCAAACGCCCATAAAGATCTGCCGAGAGATCGTGATTTTAGTCTGGGGAAATCGCTGATTAAGATGGACGAGGAGCTCTGTAACCGCTTCTACATTATAAAGAAGATTATTGATCGTGATATTCACGCTAGGCTCAATTCCGTCATTAATCTGTTGTAGCTCTTTAGTAATCCCATCGAGCCAGATCAGCCACTGTTTACATTGTTCTAGTAGATGCTCGCCGGCGGCAGTTAATTCTACGGTTCTTGTGGTTCGGTGAAAGAGCTGTGCGCCGACATACTCTTCGAGCATTTTGATACGATAACTAATTGTCGCAGAAGTTTTATGCAAATTATGAGCGGCTTTAGAGAAACTCTTCATTTCAGCAACTTGGACAAACGAACGCATTGTTTCTAAATCAAGCATAAGAATCCTTTCTTAAAATATCTCAATTGATAATCTTATCTGTAATTTATATTTAATAGAATCTTTAATAGACTTTAAATAGGTCTTTAATGGACCTTAATGATCTGTTATTGATCATTTATGGGCATACTGAGTGAAAGCCATATATTAGATATCTTGTTGATTTTATATTCTAAAAGACTATTTAATAAATTAGATAATGGAATAATATATTAAGCAATTAAGATATCATATTGCATCATAAAATATAGATAGGATTATAAAAAAGAAGCCAATAAGTAGAAGACTTATTGGCTTTAGTCATATTAAGGTACTGTTCTTCGGTTTAATTTGTCTATTTTTTGTGCTTTTACTAGGAGGTTTTTGAGCGATTTTACTGTAGCACTTTTGATAAACAGAACTAGATGTCTATACTAACCATCAAATACCTTATGATATATCTCCAAATCGAGCCATCTTAAAGGATACAACTGAAAGGAGTCGATGAAGAAGAGATATTTAAGATGAGGGACTTATCGGTGATAGAGCCGATAAGTGCTCCTCAGATTACAAATGACAACTAATTAAGATGCATCTATTACTAGGATGCTTGATTATGCGTTATAGATCTTATCAAAGGCCACTAACGCTTTTTCGAAGCATTCAAGCGGTGCGCGTACTGTACCTGCACCCACTTGACCCACACCTGGATCTTTATGCGCAATACCGGTATTGATCACAGGAGTGATTCCTGTCTCTACGACTAAGCGCATATCTAGTCCAATTAAGGCTCCTTGGAAATCCCAAGTAGGAATCTGTAAGCCCATATTGTGATCCACATAGATTTCACTCATCTCTTCAGAAGTTTCAACGGCTGCATCAAAACCACCTGCACCGACAAATCGAGTTACACCAGGCGCTGCAATCATTGCACAACCACCTACACCGTAGGTCTCAGTAATCGCACTATCACCGATATCAGGGTTTGCATCATCTTGGGTATAGCCGGTAAAGAAGAGACCTTGTGGCATATTCACAGGTGCTTCAAACCATTGATCGCCTAGACCACTGACACGAATTCCGAAGTTACGACCATTACGGGTCATGGCTGTCACAATGGTCCCTGCTTTGATCTGAGCGCCGGCATCCATGGCTGCTTTACAGTACGCCATACAGACATTAAGGAAGAACTGGTCAGTGATACTTAAGAAGTTAATCGCTTTCGTTAACTCTTCTTTAGGACGATCAAGACCTGCAATAACTGGTGCAAGCGTTCTCACTAAAAGGGCAGAGGTTGCAATATTACGTTGATGGAACTCATCGCCCATTGTGATACCTTGTGCCATATGTGCGGTGATATCAAGGCCTTCATCCATAGATTCTAAGGCTTCATTGAGAATAGGGCCAAAGGAATCACGCATCCAGCGATGACGTGCTTGCACTTCTTCCCCAAAGGCACCAAAGCGCATCACTTTACCGATCCCTTCATTGATATTGCAGTAGGCGTAGTTACCATGAACTTTATTGAATACTTTAAGCATCGGCATATTAGCAGAAGTGATCCCGCCCATAGGGCCGACTGCATCAACCGTATGGCAAGGAATAAATTCCACTTCACCGGCATCAAGAATTTTACGAGCACTTGCTTCATCTGTTGCCCAGCCTTCAAAGATCGCCGCCCCAATACAAGCCCCTTGTGCCGGGCCTGTCATCTCTTCCCATTTGATAGGAGGACCTGCGTGGAGGAGTTTTTTACCAGTGGCTAAAGTCGGTACTGCTTCTTTAGCAGGAATAACACCTACCCAACGGGGACGCGCTTCACGAATACGTTCAACAACTGCTTTGTTCGCTTCATCAATGGTTGCAAAATTTGTCATAATATAGTCCTCTTATTTCAAACGTTTAAGAATGTTTGCTAATTGCTGATTGCCACCTGCAATCGGAGCCCACTGAAACTGTACAACAGGAATGCCGGCAGATTGAAGATCCTCTGAGAAGCTTCGTAATCCCGCATTAATGACCTTAACGCCCTCTAACAGTGGATAAGGTTTGAGATCGGTTTTAGCTTGACGTGGTGTAATGAGTGCAAAGGCAAGGGCGGCTGCTTCAGGAAGATTATTCACAACAGCGATCCCCGCTTCTTTAAGAAGTTCGATCTCTTTATCACGTCCTTGAGGATCTTGATTTGTTCCTGTAACGGTCGCGATGAAGTTAATCGGTGCTTGTCGTTTTTCCCGTAATTTTTTGATGGCACTCACGACAGATTCCGCGGGAGCAGGTCCTGCACCGTAGCCGATCACCACATCAAGGAGTACAACACCAATTTCAGGACGATTGGCTAATTTAATAATCTCCTCTTGTCGAGAAGTGGGGTCAATCATAGGATGAGGGCGACCTACTGTGTAGAAATCATCCCCAAGGTCAATAATTTTATGCCCATTAGCATCTAACATTGTACCTTTCTCATGTTTAGAATCGATCTCGGCATTCATCCCTTCCGCTAAAATAAGAGCGATCTCTGCCGCAAGCGTCCCTCCAGTATAAAGTCCCAAAATTTTACTCTCTGGAACTGGAGTCATGATTTCATAATCTTTCTCGACCTCTGATAACTCTGCAGCTAAACGGGCTGCTTTATCAATGGTATTAATCAGGTGAACATTACCATCGCGGGGTTGATCGATTTTACTACCTAAGAAGAGCGCAACGACTGGTTTCGCAATTGACTTCATCCGTTGAATGATCTTTTGACGCACTTCTTCAGCAGGAGGTTTAGAAACAAAAGCAATGACCTTGGTGTTTTCATCATTCTCTAACATATCAAGTGCAGTCATCGCACTCACACCGCCGACATCTACCGATAAGTCTCGTCCGCCAAGACCAATTGCATGGGTAATACCTTGTCCCGCTAAAGCGATCTGTGAGCAGAGCTCTTGAATCCCCGTTCCCGATGCGCCCACAACGCCGATATTTCCTTCAGGAATCACATTGGCAAAAGCAAGGGGTGCGCCGGCAATCATCGAGGTACCGCAATCTGGTCCCATAACAATAAGCCCTTTATCAGCCGCTTGTTTTTTAAGACGAATCTCATCTTGCAGTGACATATTATCGGAGAAGATCATCACATTAAGATCTTTCTCGATCGCTGATTCTGTTAAATCTGCAGCATATTCACCGGCGATAGAGATAAGCATAGTATTGCTATCTGGCATTCTTTCAAGTGCTGAAGCGAGTCGGCGTGCTTTAGGAATACGTTTACCACTTCCCCCTTGATTTTTGGCAAGATTGGCAAGTTCTTCCTCTAGTGCTTCAACGACCATTTCAACAATTGAGTTATCTGTTGTTTCTGCTTTAATCGCGATACAGATGTCGTTAGGCGTTGCTTCTTCAAATTCTGGGCTCCAAAAACCGGTGGCTTTTAAGAGATCTTTATTGGCAGGTGTTCCCATCATAACGGAAATTTCTTCCACTTCAGGATGTTCACTCAGTTTGCGAGAGATAATCATCAAGCTAACCGAATCCTGAAAGCTGCCTTTCTTGATATAAGAGTGGATCATAGTTTCGTACCTCATTTAAATGTACTGAAATTTGTGTGTGCTATATGTCACATCTCAAAAAGTAACACCCTTAGTGTAGGGAAATGATGATATATGTCATGAAAAAAAGGCTGTTTAAAATTTTCAAAGAATAGTGATTCATTACGCTGATTTTTTTGATGAGTGAGCTTGAATACTGGCAAGTGTTCAATATTAAAAATATTTTGAGTAATGTGATCTTATTTACAAGACTTTTCTCGCAATAGGAGAAATAGGTATTTAAGTCAAATTTTCACAAACTTTTATGATATAGGATAAGATCAGTTACAACTCAATCTCTTTTTAGGAGTCTATTATGAACATCAACTCACAAAAAACACCGGCAAATAGTCGCTATTGGATCACGACGATTATTATCTTCTTTTTAGGGTGGGTCTTTATTTATGCAGGTCGTGCAGTTTTTAGTCCTGTGATGCAAGATGTTGGTCGATCATTTAATATCGACCAGGCAGCGATTGGAGGGATTATGAGTCTCTTCTATTTTGCATATACCGCACTACAGATTCCTTCAGGTATGATGGGTGACAAAGTGGGGCGGAAACGTATTTTAGTGACCGGCTTCTTCTTATATGCGGTATTTATGGCTGCAGTGAGTTTTGCCCCTAATTACACTGTTTTCATTATCTTCTGGATGTTAGCAGGGGCGGCGCAAGGGACTTTCTATGGCCCTCAATATGCCCTTTCATCAGAAGCAATTCCTAAAAAATGGGTAGCAGTAGGTAGTGCTATTATCGGTAGTGGGATGTCTTTTGGTATCGCGTTAGGTTATAACTTATCCAGTATTATGACGACTCGTTTTGAAACCACTTGGCAACAACCTTTCTTAGTGATGGCTGTACCAGTATTTGTATTAGCCATTGCGATGTTAATCTTCATCAGAGAGCGTGCGCCGGGTCTGGATGAGCAAGAACAAGAAGCGAAAGCTCAAGCCGCTGCAAGTGGTGATGCTGGGAATTCAGGTTTCTCTGCGCTCTTTAAAAATCGTAATCTTGTTATGGCTTATATTGCAATTTTCTGTTCAATTTATGGTTTCTTCGTCATTATCACGTGGTTACCGACTTACCTTGTACAGCAACGTAATATGGATCCTGTATATGCGGCAAACGTTGCCTCTATCGTGCCTTGGATCTCAATTATCGGAACAATCTTCTTTAGCTACTTATCTGATAAATTGGGTAAACGTAAACCGATTGTGCTCTTTATGTTGCCATTATCATTGATCTCAATCTTTGGTATCGTAGCTTCAGAATCAACCGCTGTTTTAATTACCGTATTAGTGCTTTATGGTTTTATCGGTAAAATTAGCTTGAACCCTGTATTATTAGCACTTTGCGCAGATAACGCACCACGTGCTTCTTTAAGTACCGCTTTTGGTCTCTATAACTTCTTCGGTATGAGTGCTTCAATTGCGGCACCTTGGTTAACAGGTTTTATTGCAGATCAAACAGGTAACTTAAATATGAGCTTCTACTTCGCAGCAGCGATTACCATTATCGGTATTATTGCAATGCTCTTTGTAGATGAAAGCAAAAGTCCAAATCGAGTTGCTAAATAATTAGTATAGAAGCATCTATCAATAATATTGAATCATTAAATAATTTGATAATTTAATGGATGAAATCTAGATCAAACCTAGATAGAAATAGAGTGAGCCCTAGTATGAAAAATCATGCTAGGGCTTTTTCATTGGCACTATTATCGACACTATTATTGGGGTTGGGAACAATATTTTGTATATCAAAAATGATCATTTAAGTTGGGGAGAGAGCCGTTATAAAAAGTTATTAAATGATCATGTCCATTTAGATGAAAAATTTAAGTAGTGTGATAAAGCTAATTTAAATCAAGCTATAGAATCATGTTCATCCTTTATATTGCAGATAGGATTAGATAAAAGGCTCCTATGAAAAGAGTAATCATTATCGTGAGCATCCACCATTACCGAGATTGATTCGATTTAATCAGGTGTTACATTCCAATATAGAGGGCAAGCGTATGAAACTTACAAAAACAGCATTACATCAGTTAATGAGTCAAAAACTTCACCGAGCAGGATTATCTCAGGAACACGCAGATATCGTTGCGGATATTTTAGTGCATGCGGATGCGCGAGGCATCCATTCTCATGGCGCGGTACGTGTAGAGTATTATTCAGAACGTATTAGCAAAGGGGGAACGAACTGTACACCTCACTTTCGTTTTGAAGCTACAGGGCCTTGTAGTGGGATTTTTCATGCAGATAATGGTGCCGGCCACGTTGCCGCAAAATTGGCAATGGAGGAGGCGATTCAATTAGCGAAAGAAAATGGTGTTGCAGTTGTCGGTATTCGGCAGATGGGGCATAGTGGCGCACTCTCTTATTTTGTGGAGATGGCGGCGAATGCGGGTATGCTTGGGCTTTCTGTATGTCAATCAGACCCGATGGCAGTGCCGTTTAATGGTGCGGAAGTCTATTATGGAACCAATCCCTTAGCATTCGCAGCACCGGGAGAAGCAGGTAAAAATATAATCTTTGATATGGCAACCACTGTACAAGCCTGGGGGAAAGTATTAGATGCGCGTTCCCGTAATGCTGCGATTCCAGATAATTGGGCAGTGGACAGTGCGGGTAATTCTACAACTGATCCACACGCAGTACATGGGCTATTGCCGATCGCAGGGCCTAAAGGCTATGGTTTAATGATGATGATTGATGTGTTATCAGGTATTTTATTGGGACTCCCTTTCGGTAAACATGTCTCTTCTATGTATCATGATCTCTCTGAAGGCCGTAATTTAGGGCAATTACATATTGTGATTAATCCTGACTTTTTTGCCGGTGGTGAAGTTGTTCGCCGAGGCATTACCCAGATGATGCAGGAGCTGAACCAAATTAAACCCGCAGCTGGCGTTGAACGAGTCTTCTATCCCGGTGAAAATACAGAGATTGCCGAGCGTGAAAGTGAGGAGAATGGTATCGAAGTGGTGGATGAGATCTATCAATATCTCATTTCAGATCAGCTCTATATCAATTCTTATGATCATAAAGATCCTTTTGCAAGCTAATCTGAATGGGTTGCTATGAAGGTAAGAGATATAGAGAGGATCTATAGAGCGATAGGATCTACAGAGGCTCGATAGAGCCTCTACATAACATAACATAGCAAAACTATAACGCGTCAATGAGAAGGGGGGGTAACGAGATGGGATTAAAAGAGAAGAGTGGCTATCTTTGAATCTATAGGGCTATCTTTTCTGAAATATCATCTTTAAAAACCCTAAAACACCTGCTACATTGAGTGATGATCCTAAAATTGATGATGATAGCTTATCATGTAGAGATCATAGTGAGATTATTAGAATATCCGCTCTTTGAATGGGCGGATATTTCTGTAACTGCTATAATTGATTGAAATTGAAGATAATAATAACGAACACAATAGAGTGATCTATAGATCAAACCTATATATGGAGCGATAAGATGATTAAGGTAGGAATTATTGGGGTAACCGGTTATGCCGGGCAGCAATTATTATGGTTATTAGAGCAGCATCCTGAGATAGAGATTCGTTTACTTTCTTCTCGCTCTTATGCTGATATGCAGATTCAAACTGTCTATCCCAATTTTGAAGGTCGATTAGATCATACCTTAATTAAAGATGAAGACTTTATTGCGCGATTAGAAGAGATTGACCTACTCTTTATGGCATTGCCCCATGGCTTATCGCAAGGCTTTGCCCATAGCGCTTATGAAAAAGGGGTGAAAGTCATCGATCTTGGCGCAGATTTTCGATTTGAAGATTTAGACACCTATGAAAAATGGTACAAAGTGCCCCATAAAGCCCCTCATTTAATGCCTTATACCGCATATGGAATGCCGGAACTGCACCGGGAATTGATCGCTCAGAGCCATATTGTCGCTTCACCGGGCTGTTTCCCCACAACAGCGATCTTAGGGATTGCACCGCTTATTGCAGGTCAATGGGTAGAAACAGATCTGATTGTCGATTCAAAATCAGGGACAACTGGCGCAGGTCGGGATGCACGTACATCCTCCCTTTTTTGTGAAGTAAATGAGAATTTCAAAGCGTATGGTGTGATGAGTCATCGGCATACGCCGGAGATGGAAAAAGAGCTCGAAAAGCTGACCCATGAGAATGTGGATGTCCTCTTTACGCCACATCTTTTACCGGTCAATCGGGGGATTCTCTCGACGATCTACGCTACAGTAAAAGCAGATATTGCATTGACAGAAGCGAAAGCGTATGAGATCTACCGAGAATTTTATCAAGATGAGCCCTTTATTCGTATTCGGGAATCATTGCCGGAACTCAATGCGGTCAGAGGCACTAATTATTGTGATATTGCCATTCGCGTAGATGAAACTCGGCGGAAAGTGATCGTAGTTTCGGCAATCGATAATTTGATTAAAGGCGCGGCAGGTCAAGCGGTGCAGAGTATGAATATTCTCTTTAAATTCCCAGAAACATTGGGATTAAATATGCTTTCGATGTATATTTAAAACACAATTTGAAAGAAAGGCGATAGCAGTAAGGATCGCCTTTTTGCTGTGCGTGTTATAGTACAATTAATATTAAGAATTGGGCGAATGGCCAAATTTTATTGACTCTCAATTAGGAGAAGAAACACAATGATTACAGTTTTGAAAGACGGGACGATTACATCAACACCGGGATTTCAAGCGGCAGGGACGACGGCCGGTATTAAAGAGAGTGGCAAGAAAGATCTTGCTTTTATCTGGAGTGAGGAGCCGGCGGTAGCTTCTGTGGCACTCACGCAAAATCAATTTCGAGCAGCACCGGTGGAGTTATGTGCCGGTTTTGCGGAGAAGACACATCATCGCGGGCTCATTATCAATAGCGGTAATGCCAATGCTTGTACGGGTGAAACGGGGGCCGCGAATGCCCTTGAAATGTGTGAGATTATCGCCCGTGAGATGAATGTGGAAACAGAAGAGGTGTTTGTTGCTTCAACGGGTGTGATCGGACAACAACTACCGATGGATATTATTCGGAAAGGGCTGCATGAGATCCCTAAGCATCTTAGTCGTGAAGGCGGTAATGAGGCTGCCGAGGCGATTATGACAACCGATTTGACTTCAAAACAATTTGCCGTCTATTTTGAATTAGGTGGGGAGATTGTCACAATCGCCGGGATGGCAAAAGGTTCTGGAATGATTCATCCGAATATGGCCACTATGATCGGCGTATTAACAACGGATGTGAATATTACTAAGGAGATGTTAGATAAGGCTTTTTTAGCAAGCGTGAATACCTCTTATAATATGATCTCTGTGGATGGCGATACGAGTACGAATGATTCTGCGTTTATTTTTGCAAATGGTAAAGCTAATAATCCCTTGATAGAGACCAATGATGAAGCGTATATCAAGTTTAAACGTGCGCTTGATATGGTCAATCAAACATTGGCGAAAATGATTGCAAGAGATGGTGAAGGGGCCACGAAACTACTTGAAGTACGAGTAGAACATGCGCGTTCTTTGGCAGATGCACAACGAGTTGCAAAATCTGTAGTTACTTCTAGCTTAGTCAAAACAGCAATTTTCGGCGAAGATGCGAACTGGGGTCGGATTATCTGTGCTATTGGTAATGCAGAAGCGGAGTTTGAACCAGAGAAGGTACAAATCTACATGGCTTATAAAGATCAGAGTGTACAGATTGTGGAAAATGGTTCTGGTGCAACATTTGATGAGGAAAAACTCAATGAGATCTTAAAACAAGAGACCATTACCATTTTGATTGATTTGATGAATGGTGGCAGTGTAGCAACCGCTTGGGGCTGTGATCTATCGTATGACTATGTGAAGATTAATGCCGAT
Source organism: Ignatzschineria ureiclastica (assembly GCF_003121845.1). Taxonomy (GTDB): domain Bacteria; phylum Pseudomonadota; class Gammaproteobacteria; order Cardiobacteriales; family Wohlfahrtiimonadaceae; genus Ignatzschineria; species Ignatzschineria ureiclastica. Next base: position 56,725 of record NZ_QEWQ01000002.1, read on the forward strand.
TATCGAACCTAATCATCACAAGGTTAATTTATAAAACCTCAGAAAAGAGATGGGCAGATGGATTTGCCGATCTCTTCTTTATAAAGTCGTAATGGCAAAATAGTAATGATAAAGCAGTAGTGATAGAGCAGTTATAGAGCAGTAATAGAGTCGGATAATTGTAGGGCTTCTATCGAGATTCATGTCATGATTGATAGCAATACAGATAATTCGATAACAGTAGTAAGATCGGTTCAAAATAAGCATTATTTAAAGGCCGGCGCATCAGCTGATCGAGGCAAGGAAGTTATTCTATCCGGCATTTTGCAAGCGTTGTTCAGTGAGTTGTTTAGTAGGATTGTATCTTCTTTTTAAAACTCCATACGAGCTGCTTAAAAACTATGTTTCTTAAACCAAATTTACTAAAAAACAATAATAAAGATCAATAGGATCAAATCACTAAAAAGGATGGATATAAATGATTACTAATCACGAGAAAGCGCATATTTTAGTAGAAGCACTCCCTTTTATTCGTAAATATGCCGATAAAACCGTTGTCATCAAATATGGCGGTGCAGCGATGGTCGATCGAGCGATTCGCGATGAGTTTATGAAAGATATTGCTTTGATGAAATATGTGGGGATTCATCCGATCATTATTCATGGAGGGGGACCTGAAATTAATGAGATGCTAAAGAGAGTCCAGAAAGAGACAGAATTTATTGAAGGCAATCGAGTGAGTGATGCTGAAACCGTCGAGATTGCCGAAATGGTTCTCTCTGCCAAAATTAATAAGAGCATTGTTGCTGATCTGAATAAACTCGGTGCAAAGGCAGTGGGGTTAAGCGGAAAAGATGGCGGCTTAATTACGGCACAAAAGAAATATATTGAAAAAGATGGTGAGAAGATCGATATCGGTTTTGTTGGAGAGATTACCAAAATTAATCGAGAGCTGATCGATCTTTTAGCGAAAGAAAACTATATCCCAGTCATTTCTTCCATTGGTATTGGGGAAGCGGGCGAAACTTATAATATCAATGCTGATTATGTCGCCGGGGAAGTTGCGGCTGCCGTTGGTGCGCACCGTTTGATCTTTTTAACGGATGTAGATGGCGTTTATCAAGATTTTAGTGATAAGAACTCTTTGATTGCCGAGATGAGTGTTGCAACAGCGCAATCGTATATCGATAGTGGCATTATTAATGGGGGGATGATTCCCAAAGTGAATACTTGTCTTGACGCGATTGATCGAGGCGTTGATCACGTTATTATTCTCAATGGTCAAATTCGCCATTCGATTCTACTTGAGTTATTTACAGAAGAGGGCTGCGGTACGATGATTTATCGTGATCAGCCTTAATAGTCGCCATTATTGAAATTAATTATTTATAGTAATATCGGTTCAGGAGCTTATTCAAATGCCGGGCATCGGCGGATCGAGACAAGGAAGTCGTTCTATCTGGCATCTTTCAAGTGTTGGGGAATCAGGTTTTATCTTTTTTAAAACTACACAATAGCTGTTTGAAAGCTATTTTTCTTAAACCAAATTTACTATAAATCAATTATTTAAATTGATTCTTTAAATATTTTATTGAAGTGTTTTATTGAAGTATTTTATTTAAAAATTGATCATTAGATATTACTATTAAAACTAGAGGAAGGAGAGGCACGATGTTGCTCAATGTTTATAACCGATTTCCGGTGAATTTTGTGAAAGGAAAAGGCTTGATCTTAACGGATGATCAAGGGAAAGAGTATTTAGATTTTGTGTCCGGAATTGCAGTCAATGCACTAGGACATGCGCATCCTAAAATGGTAGAAACCATTCAAAAACAAGCAGAAACATTGCTACACGTTTCAAATCTCTACTATAACGAAGCACAAAATAAGGCCGCTGAGAAGCTTTTATCGGCAACGGGCTATGAACGTGTGTTTTTCTGCAACAGCGGGGCAGAAGCGAATGAATTAGCCCTGAAAATTGCCCGTAAATATGGCAAGCAGATCAGTGCAACTAAAAACAGTATTGTCTATATGAAAAATTCGTTTCATGGACGAACAACCGGTACTTTAGCCGTTACAGGACAAGAGAAATATCAGAAAGATTATCGACCTTTAATTCCCAACACTGTAGAGATTCCTTTTAATGATGTTGAGGCACTGACCGAGATTATGAATGAGGATGTCTGCGCTATTATTCTTGAGCCGATTCAAGGAGAAGGGGGATTGACCAGTGTAACGCCGGCATTTATCAGCGCCATTCAGACGCTTTCGCAAAAATATCAAGCTTTGGTGATTTTTGATGAGATTCAATGTGGCTTAGGTCGTACGGGAAGCGTACTCTATTCGGATCAATTACCTCTAAAAGCAGACATTGTGACATTAGCAAAAGCGCTTGGAGGCGGCGTTCCCATTGGGGCTTGTATCACAAAAGGGCTTGCCAATGATGTATTAGTACCCGGTGATCATGGTTCTACTTATGGCGGTAATCCTTTTGTTTGTAGTGTCGCTAATACGGTTTTAACGGAGATTACAACACCGGAATTTTTAGCGAATGTTCAAGTGATGGGAGAATATGCACGTGAACAGCTCTCAGCTTTACAGCAAGAATTTCCACTCATTGAAGAACTTCGTGGAGAAGGATTATTATTAGGTTTTAAATTACAAGATTCAGTGACGGCTGGCGATTTTGTAAAAGCCGCTTTAGCAAAGCAGTTATTACTTGTTTCCGCGGGTGGCAATGTCGTGCGTTATTTTCCGGCCCTGATTGTTACAAAAGCAGAAATTAATCAATCGATAGTGATTCTAAAAAAGGTACTTTCTGAATTATCGTCATAGTGAAAGAATCCTATTATCAGCGGCCTATTATCAGAGGCACATCATCGAGATTCATCCACATATAAAAAGAACTAAGATCATTGATCGCATTGCCGAGGAGTGATCTTGTTCTTTTTATGATCGTGCGCTGATAATGATGACATTTTCAATATCGAGAGATTTCTAAAGTTTGCTACCGAATATTTCCTTAGATCCTCATTTGCGGACGCTCGGTTGATCTAGATTGAGTATCTTTCTATCCCACACTGAATCAGCTTCTATTGAGAATGATGAAAAATATTTATCCTTGATGAAGCGTAATCCCTAAATTTTTTAATGCCTGTACCGCTGTTTTGGGTAGTTTTTGATCAGTGAAAATCGCATCAAAAGTCTCGATAGGCAGAGCGATATAAGTACCGACTTTGCCATATTTAGAAGAATCTGTGATGAGGTAACGTTTACGACTAATATTTGCGACAGCCTCTTTAACGGGGACTTTGTTCTCATCAGGAGTAGAGATTCCGCGGAGATTCCAAGAAGATGCAGAAATAAAGGCGATATCGACAATAAAATTATTGAGCGCTTTAGCGGTAATCGTTCCAATGGTGGAGTTGTTCTCTTTGCGTACACGTCCGCCGGCGATGATCAATTCTGCTTCACTATGTTTGACAAGATAATTGGTAATCACAAGATCATTGGTGATAATTGTTAAGTCATTTCTTGGAGCTAACTGTTTTGCAAGTGCAAGTACCGTTGTTCCAGCATCTAAATAGACGCAGGCATTTTGCGGAATATGTTCACAAGCAATCGCTGCAATGGCTTCTTTTTCATCTGACATTAGCCCCTCTTTAACTTCATGTGATGGCTCAAAGGGCAGTCTTTCTGCGGCTTTTACGCCCCCGGAAACAGAGATCGCTTTTCCCTCTTTTTCAAGCAGATTGATATCTCGCCAAATCGTCATATAAGAGACATCAAAAATTTTACAAAGTTCCTGAATACTCATCACATCATGTTGCTGAATGAGATTAAAGATCGCTTTTTGTCGTTCTAAAGGGATCATAGGGCATTATTTCCTTTGTATGTTTTGAGATCAAGAGCATCATTCTAACCTAGCATTTATCAAGGAAGAAAGAGAGATAGTTTCTTTATTCTAACGTATTAAGTTAGACCTAGGACAGCTTTTTATCTTATTTATGTTGAAAAATGATGAGATTTGATAGATATTGGTGAGGAAGAATTTTGTCAAGGAGTGACGGTAATGAGTCAAGGATATCTATTATTGGTAGCTATTTTAGGAGTTTTAGGACTTCTATTAATGGTAATACGGTTTAAAATACAACCTTTTGTGGCGCTTTTATTGGTGAGTATTATTGTGGCATTAGCCAGTGGTATTCCCATGAACAATGTTGTAAATGTGATGACTTCAGGGATGGGGAAAGTACTCGGTTCTGTGACGATGATTGTGGGTTTAGGTGCAATGCTAGGCCAAATTATCGAAAAAACTGGGGGTGCGGAATCCATAGCTAACTATTTTAGCCGTCTTTTAGGCGCTAAACGAGCTATTCCCGCGCTTACAGCTTCGGCATTTATCCTGGGTATCCCGGTATTCTTTGATGTGGGATTTATTATCTTAGCGCCTATTATTTACGGTTTTGCGCGGGTTGCGAAAGTGTCGCCTCTTAAATTTGGGCTTCCTGTTGCCGGGATTATGTTAACGGTGCATGTTTCTGTACCCCCGCATCCAGGTCCCATTTCAGCAGCTGAATTGACCGGTGCAGATATCGGCTTATTAACCATTATCGGTCTAGGCATCTGTATTTTTGTCGGAGTCATAGGGTATTTCACATCTAAATGGATTACGCGCAAAGAGTATAAAAATCTATTACCACAAACGAATAATGATAGCGAAGTTGTAACGGAAATAGCTTTAGAAGAGAAAGCTAAAAATGCGCCAAATCCTTATCTAATCGCCTTTTTAATCATCGCCCCGATCTTCCTAATTATGCTAGGTACTGTTTCTTCGGCAGTGATTGATGGGGAATCAAGTATTAAATCATTCTTTAATTTTTTAGGTGCACCAGTAATTGCATTGATGATTGGTCTGATTTTGGCCTTTTACTTCTTAGGGATTCGCCGGCGTTATACCTTAACGCAGATTAGTGATGTGATGGGCGAGGCATTACCTGCCGCCGCAGTGGTCATTATGGTGACAGGTGCTGGTGGTGTTTTTGGGAATGTTTTGGTGGAATCTGGTGTGGGTAAAGCGCTCTCGGATCTTCTCACCTCGATTGGCTTACCCATTATGTTAGCGGCCTTTTTAATCTCATTGGCATTACGAGCTTCTCAAGGATCGGCAACCGTTGCGATCTTAACAACGGCAGGCTTATTGTCAGAGTCATTGATTGGAATGAGTGGAACAGAGATCGTTTTAGTCACATTAGCGATGTGTTTTGGCGGATTAGGTCTCTCACACGTGAATGATTCAGGGTTCTGGATTGTGACCAAATATTTAGGACTTTCAGTAGAAGATGGACTTAAAACGTGGACTGTCTTAACAACTATCCTCGGTGTCTCAGGCTTCTTAATAACTTGGTTGGTATGGTCATTGATTTAAATTTGATAAGCCGTAGCAATATATCAATGTATTAACCTATCAAGATAGTAAGTTATCAAGATATTAAAGGATTATCAGTACAAAAACTATCAGTACAAAAATTTTATAACGTGCTTTCTAGAGCGTTGCTTCGAGTAGAGTCCTCGATCACAGAGGAGAGCACAATTATCATAAATAGAAGGATCAATATTATGAGTCAACAATTTTCATTAGCAGTTATTGGATTAGGATCAATGGGAATGGGTGCGGCTAAATCAGCTATTCGTGCCGGCATTACTACTTATGGGATTGATCTTAATGAGGCGGCGCTTGCCGATCTTAAAGCGGCAGGTGCTAAAGCGGTGGGTAAGGATTGCCGCGAGTTTGCATCAGAATTAGATGCGGTATTGGTCTATGTGGTCAATGCAGCTCAGGCAAAAGCCGTACTCTTTGGTGAGAATGGCGTAGCGCAACATCTTAAAGCAAATACACCTGTGATGGTTTCAGCTACTATTTCAGCAGAAGATGCAAAAGCTATTGAGAAAGGATTAGCGGAATTTCAATTGCCAATGTTAGATGCCCCCGTTTCAGGTGGTTCAATTAAAGCTAATAGTGGTGAAATTACAGTAATGGCGGCAGGTAAGCCGGCAACATTTGCGCAATTACAACCTGTACTAGAGGCGATTGCGGCGAAAGTCTATAACATCGGCGAGGAGATTGGTCTTGGTTCAACGGTGAAAATTGTTCATCAATTATTAGCAGGTGTGCATATCGCTGCCGGAGCTGAAGCAATGGCATTAGCGGCTAAAGCGAATATCCCTTTAGATGTGATGTATGATGTTGTTATCAATGCCGCTGGTAATTCTTGGATGTTTGAAAATCGGATGAAACACGTGGTCGATGGTGATTACTCGCCCAAATCAGCAGTGGATATCTTTGTAAAAGATCTAAATCTTGTTCGGGATACAGCAAAAGAGTTGAAATTCCCCTTACCGCTGGCCTCTACAGCGCTCAATATGTTTGTCGAGGCTTCTAATAAAGGCTATGGCCGGGAAGATGATAGTGCGGTAATTAAGATCTTCTCAGGTATTGAGTTACCTAAGGCGAAATAGATTGTGATGACGATATATTGTCAATAATCCAATGAATTAAAAAATAGAGAAGGAGTCAATGATGAAAATTGGTGTCATTGCCGATGATTTTACCGGTGCAACTGATATAGCGAGTTTTCTTGTAGAAAATGGTCTTTCCACAATGCAGTTTAACGGGATACCTAAAGCTGATGAAGCTGTAGATACAGATGCGGTTGTGATCAGTCTTAAGAGCCGTTCTATCCCGAAAGCGGAGGCGGTGCAAATCTCTTTAGAAGCGCTGAAATGGTTACAATCAAAAGGCTGTGAGCAGGTCTATTTTAAGTATTGCTCAACCTTTGATAGTACTGCAGAGGGGAATATTGGTCCTGTAACCGATGCATTGTTAGATGCATTAGGGGAAAAAACAACGATTATCTCGCCGGCATTACCCGTTAATGGTCGGACTGTCTATAAAGGGTATCTCTTTGTATTAGATCAGTTATTGTCTGAATCCCCAATGAAAAATCATCCGCTCAATCCGATGCGAGATAGTAGCTTACAGCGTTTAATGGAGATGCAAAGCGACGGAAAAGCAGGGTTGATTACGAGCGATGAGTTAGATAAAGGTGTTGATTTTGTGAAAGCCCGTATTGAAGCGCTTTCTCAAGAAGGCATTAATTATATTGTGTTAGACGCTTTGACTGAGGATCATTTAGTGATTCAAGGAGAAGCCACTAAAACAATGAAATTAGTGACCGGCGGATCAGGGCTTGCAATCGGTTTAGCTAGAGCTCATACAGCGGGAAGATCAGGGGGGCAAGCGAATAGCGCGGGGTATCCTGTGAAAGGCGATGCGATAGTACTCTCAGGTTCTTGCTCGGCAATGACCAATAAACAGGTGCATTGCTATAGTGCTAAAGCACCAAATTTTGCCATTGATGTTGCAAAAGTGATCGATGAAGCAGATCGCAAACAGTATGTCCAAGAAATTATACAATGGATTGACGAGCAGAAAGGGAAGACGTTAGCACCCTTAATCTATGCCACGAGTGATGCGAAGATGTTAGCACAAATTCAGCAACAATATGGCGCTGAGAAGGCTAGTCACGCGGTCGAAGAGACTTTTCGACTATTGACAGAGGCCTTAAAAGAGAGTTCTATCACTCGGTTTATTGTGGCAGGCGGTGAAACATCTGGTGTGGTAGCGCAAACTTTAGGGGTGGAAAACTTCTATATCGGTCCTGTGATTTCACCGGGTGTACCTTGGGTGAAAGGGGTGAAACAACCCATTTCATTGGCGCTTAAATCAGGGAATTTTGGCGATGAAGATTTCTTTGCACGAGCACAAGAGGAGTTTGTGGTATGACCTCAAATCATCTACAGCAGCAAAAAATAGTACCGAAAACCGTTGATCCCGCAGTATTAGTAAAGGAGGAACAATTTGCCCGTAGCGAGATTGTTCGTATTGGCAAATCCTTTTTTGCAAGAGGGTATGCAACGGGCTCGGCGGGGAATCTTTCGATTCTACTTTCGGATAATGAGACGGTAATAGCAACGCCGACAGGTTCCTGTTTAGGAGAGCTTGAGGCGGATAAACTCTCAAAAGTGACGATTGATGGGGAGTGGGTGTCGGGTGATAAACCCTCTAAAGAAGTGGTGTTTCATCGGGCGATCTACATTCATAATCCCACTCATCGAGCAATTGTGCATCTACACTGTACCTACTTGACGGCGCTTTCTTGTTTGGAAAATTTAGATCCTAAGAATGCCATTAAGCCTTTCACTCCTTATGTAGTAATGCGTGTTGGCGAGGTGCCGGTGGTTCCTTATTACCGGCCGGGTGCTGATATGCTTGCTACGGATCTTGGGCGTTTAGCGCCAGATTATAAGGCTTTTTTATTGGCTAATCATGGACCTGTAGTAACCGGTTCCACTTTACAAATCGCAGCGGATAATCTTGAAGAGATGGAGGATGCAGCGAAGCTCTCTTTTATCTTACAAAATAGTCCTATTCGTTATTTAACCCAAGCTGAGATCGAAGAACTCAAAGGATAATAGAATGCCTAAATTTGCAGCAAATCTATCAATGATGTTTAAAGAAGTTGATTTTTTAGATCGCTTTGAACGTGCGGCGAATGCCGGTTTTAAAGCGGTAGAATTTCTCTTTCCGTATGAGTATGATAAGGCAGAATTAGCCTCTCTTTTAGAAAAGTATGGTTTAGAGCAAGCACTTTTCAATACAGCCCCAGGTGATGTTGCAAAAGGGGAATGGGGTTTAACTGCTGTTCCGGGAAGAGAAAAAGAAGCAAGGGAGATGATTAATCAAGCTTTTGAATATGCCTTAGTGCTCAAATGTCCACGTGTACATGTAATGGCAGGCGTTGTACCGGAAGGGGAAGATCGTGGCGCGTATCGACAAACCTTTATTGAAAATGTGCGTTATGCCGCTGATCTATTCAAGTCACACAATATTGATGTCGTAATTGAAGCATTAAGCCCCCCGGTGAAGCCGAATTATCTCTTTAGCAGTCAATATCAATCGCTTGCATTAGTGAAAGATATTGATCGCGAGAATGTAGGGGTGCAATATGACTTTTTCCACGCACAACTAGTGGATGGCAATATCACTAATTTCCTCAAAGATCATATTGATCAAATTAAGCATATCCAGATCGCCTCTGTACCGGATCGTCATGAACCGAATCAAGGCGAGATCGATTATCCTTGGCTCTTTAATCTATTAGATGAATTAGGTTATAAAGGATGGGTCGGTTGCGAATATAATCCTGAAGGCAATACAGAAGCAGGATTAGATTGGTTTAAACCTTATCGCTTAAAAGGCTAATGAAGTGTGTAGAGCCTAGTTGGAGATATCAGTAGGAGACTATAGATAAGAATATATAGCGATACATCACGACAGATAACAATATATTCATATAATATATCTCTATATTGATCCTGTATTATTAAAACCGTCAGTTTAGAATTTCTTAAAAGTGATTCTGAAAGGGCGGTTTTTTATTGTATGAAAATAGATGTGTAGTAAATAGATGTGTAGTAAATAGATGTTTAGTAAAACAGATCTGTATAGTAGTTTTTGTTTAAGAACAATGTTTTTGAGCAGCTAGTGTAGGATTTAAAAGAACATAAAATCGCGTACTAAAGAACACTTGCAAAATGCCGGATAGAAGAGCGTTCTTGCCTCGATTAACCAATACGCCGACATTTGAATAAGCTTATTTGGGTTGATAATAGGAATTAATTCCAAGTACTTCATATAAGTAAATATGTTTAACCAAATTATTAATAATATTTATGTTAATTGTAATAACCTTGTCATAAAAGATTTCTAAGATAATGATGATTGGATGCAGAACAATTGATATATGTAATCAATTCTGATCCATCTTCTTTCGTACTTTTTAGATAAAAATGCATAAAAAACTTTAAGTGCATTCAACATCTATAAAAGTCGTGAAAATATCATTTTATAAGTCCATCAATAGGAATCGAATAATGAAAAAATTATTGACTCAAAAGCCGCTACAAACAGCTGTTTTAACCGCTCTTTTAATGGTATCTGGCAATGCAATGGCCGATGATGCGGTGCTCTTTGATCGTGCTGCGAAAGGAAATGTGATCGAAAAGGGGGGCGCGACAAGATTGAAAGGGGATCAAGTTGAAGCCTTGAAAGCTGAGATGAAGAAGCACAATGTCAAAAATGTAATCCTTTTTATTGGTGATGGAATGGGGGATTCTGAGATTACCGTTGCGAGAAACTTTGCAGAAGGTGCAGGTGGTTTCTTTAAAGGGATTGATGCGCTTCCTTTTACCGGTCAGTATACTCATTATGCTTTAGATCCTAAAACTAAATTACCGAATTATGTGACAGACTCAGCCGCTTCAGCGACTGCTTGGTCATCGGGTGTGAAGACGTTTAATGGCGCGTTAGGAATTGATGTCAATGGCAATCCATTCCCAACGTTATTAGAGCTTGCGAAAGAAGCAGGACTTGCAACAGGTAATGTTTCTACAGCCGAGATTCAAGATGCTACACCGGCAGCACAATTTGCGCATGTTCCTAAGCGTAAATGTTATGGTCCTGAAGCGACTTCAACGCTCTGTCCCGAAAGTGCTTTAGAAAATGGCGGATTAGGTTCTATTACTGAACAATTGATCGAAACACGAGCGGATATCACATTAGGTGGTGGTGCAAAATCTTTTAAAGAAGTGGCAAAAGCAGGTCAATATGCCGGCAAAACTTTGACTGAAAGCGCTGAAGATCAAGGGTATATTTTTGTCTATAATAATGCGGATATGAAAGCATTAACCCAAGCTAACCAAGATCAACCTGTCATCGGTCTCTTTGCAGAAGGGAATATGCCGGTGCGTTGGAAAGGTCCTAAAGCCGTTGAGGGAGGGGCATTATTAGAGCCGGTCGAGTGTGAAGTGAATAGTGAGCGCACAGCAGAGATTCCAACGCTAGCTGAGATGACTGAAGTTGCTATCGATCTATTAAGTCAAAATGAGAATGGCTTTTTCCTACAAGTAGAAGGAGCTTCTATTGATAAACAAGATCATGCAGCAAATGCTTGTGGGCAAATTGGAGAAACGGTAGATCTTGATGAGGCTGTTCAAGTTGGTTTAGAATTTGCGAAAAAACATGGGGATACACTGATTATCGTAACAGCTGATCATGCTCATTCAAGTCAAATTATCCCCGCTGGCGCCAATGCACCGGGATTAACACAAACATTGATTACTAAAGAGGGTAGCCCTATGACAATCAACTATAGTAACTCGATGACAGAATCGCAAAATCACACAGGATCACAATTACGTATTGCGGCTTTTGGACCACAAGCGGCGAATGTAACCGGGCTTTTAGATCAAACAGACCTTTTCTTCATTATCCAAGATGCGCTTGAATTAGATCAAAAAAATGATTAGTTACTATTTGTATATGACGATTTTGGGCTTTATAGTAAATTGAGTTTAAAAAATGGTTTTAAGCAGTTGGTATGTGATATCAACAAAAATATAAAGCTGTATTAAACAACACTTGCAAAATGCCGGATAGAAGAGCGTTCTTGCCTCGATTAACCAATACGCCGACATTTGAATAAGCTTATTTTGAACCGATATTACTATAAAAAAACGCTCTAACTATTGAGTTAGAGCGTTTCTATTGTGATTGATTTTACGCTAATTGAATTAGGTATTATCTGATCATTAGGGGTATTTAAGCCCCAATTTTCGCTTCTTTTAGCATTTTCTCAAGATAGTGAATATCCATGCCACCTTTGAGGAATCCTGGATCATTTAAAATCCGTAGGTGTAATTCCGCATTGGTATTGATTCCTTCGATCACAAGCTCTTGTAACGCATTTTTAAGACGCGCAATGGCCATTTCACGAGTCGGTCCATAAGCAATAATTTTCGCAATCATTGAGTCATAGTATGGCGGAACACGATAGCCGGTATAGATATGGGTATCGATCCGAATACCAGGGCCACCAGGTGGGTGATAGGTGGTGATCGTACCTGGTGAAGGGACAAATGTTTCGGGATGCTCGGCATTAATCCGGCATTCAATAGCATGACCTTCGATTTGGATATCATCTTGCGTTAAACTTAATGGCTCGCCACTTGCAATTTTGAGCTGTTCTCTCACAAGATCAACACCTGTAATGAGTTCTGTCACAGGATGCTCAACTTGAATACGGGTATTCATCTCGATAAAGAAGAATTCACCATTTTCATAAAGAAACTCAAAAGTACCGGCACCACGATAATTAATACGCTTACACGCAGCAACACACGCTTCACCGATTTGCGCACGCTCTTCAGCAGTAATGCCAGGTGCAGGGGCTTCTTCAACCACTTTTTGATGGCGACGTTGTAATGAACAATCGCGCTCACCTAAATGAATGGCATGACCTTGACCATCTGCTAATACTTGAATCTCAATATGGCGTGGTTTTTCAAGATAACGCTCCATATAGACTTCAGGATTACCAAAGGCCGCGAGCGCTTCTGATTTAGTAAGCTCGATTGAACGAAGGAGATCTTTTTCAGATTCCACAACGCGCATACCACGGCCACCGCCGCCACCAGAAGCTTTGACGATAATAGGATAACCGACTTCACGAGCCAGGCGAAGATTCTCTTCTTTATCATCAGAGAGCGCATCACCTGAACCCGGTACACAAGGAACACCGGCTTCGATCATCGCTTTTTTCGCAGAGACTTTATCGCCCATAATCCGAATAGTATCAGCTTTAGGGCCAATGAAGATAAAGCCAGAACTTTCAACTTGCTCTGCAAAATCTGCATTCTCAGCGAGGAAGCCATAACCAGGATGGATTGCATCGGCATTGGTAAGTTCAGCAGCGGCAATAATACTGGGCACATTCAGGTAGCTAGCGCCGGGAGCTGCAGGTCCGATACAGACAGACTCATCAGCAAGACGAACATGCTTTAGGTCTTTATCTGCAGTGGAGTGAACAGCAACGGTTTGAATTCCAAGTTCTTTACAAGCTCTTAAAATTCGAAGTGCGATCTCTCCACGATTGGCTATTAATACTTTTTTTAACATCTCAAATTGCTCCTTATGCAAGGATCATCAGAGGCTGATCAAACTCGACAGGTTCACCATTTTCAACAAGGAATTTTACAACTTTACCTGATTCTTCAGACTCAATCTGATTGAACATCTTCATGGCTTCGATAATGCATACAACATCACCCACATTAACCTGTGCATCGACTTCTGTGAATGGGTCAGATGTAGGGGAAGCTGCACGATAGAAAGTTCCTACCATTGGAGAGCGAATCACTTTACCTGAAAGTTCAGCTTTAGGTGCTTCAGCTGCAGTTGTTGCAACAGCAGGGCTTTGTGCTTGCATCTGAACTTGTGGCATTTGCATAGGCTGCATCATAGGTTGCATCATCTGCATGCCGGGCGCTTCTTTAGGGAAACGGCTAATACGAAGTGATTCTTCACCATCGGTAATTTCGATTTCATCGATAGATGATTTATCAATGAGTTCGACTAATTTTTCTATTTCTTTAATATCCATTAAGATTAACTCCTATGTAAAAATGATAAGGAGACCCTGCGAAAGAGGATCTCCTTATTTGATCTATTTATGAGAGATTATATTCAATATCTGTAGTAGTGCAAGCTCATAACCATAAAGCCCACAACCGACTACAACGCCACTCGCAATATCTGAGAGATAGGAGTGATGTCGGAAAGTCTCTCGTTGGTAAACATTTGAGATATGAATCTCTACAAAAGGGATATCGACACCCAAAAAAGCATCCCGAATAGCAACACTTGTATGGGTAAATGCACCGGGATTAATAATGATACCGTCAATATCTGTTGTTTTTGCGGCATGAATCGCTTCAATAATCTCATACTCTCGATTACTTTGCATCGCTTTGAGTGTTGCCTCGAGTTGATGGGCTTTGTCAACCAGCATCTCTTCTAGCATCGCTAAAGTCGTAGAACCATAAATTTCAGGTTCACGCATCCCTAGGAGATTTAAGTTTGCTCCGTTGACTAAAAGTATGTTTTTATTTTTATTTCGATTCATCATGCTGATTATTTTACCGTATAATAGACAACAGTGCCTAGAATTTCACTTATACCATTTAGGCTTGTAAATTTGTATCTTTTCTCACACTATTTTTTGTATTTGTTTATCAAACAATGTTGCTTGATGTTGTTCATTTAAAAAATAAAGCGGTACTTTTAATATTTATTGGGTATACTTTTGACGTGTTTAACAATATTGAAATAACAGGATGATTATACAACAGACGCAAAGTTTCAAAACCAAACTCGGACTTACCCTTTGTCTTTTTCTCTCTTCATTTATGTCATTTGGCGTGGCCAAAGGGATGGAAGCGAAGTTCTCCGGCAATGAACTCCTAACGACTAAACTCGCTCAAGGAATGCAAATCAAAGATAAAAATCATGCTCGCGTGAAATCGATGATTGCAGATTTTGAGTCCCATAATCAGAGTTTATTTACCCATTTAGATGGAGAGGGCTTAGTGGTATTTAACTTTGTGGTACAAGAAGTTGAACGTCGTGGAATGCCTCTTGAAATTGCTTTTATTCCTTTAGTAGAGAGTGGTTATAAACCGAATGCTCGAAATGGTCAGCATATTGGTCTTTGGCAATTAAGTCCTGTTGCCGCTAAAACATTTGGTATTCATGTTTCACCTAAATCAGATGGTCGTTTGAATTTGATCAAAGCAACCAATGGCGCTTTGGATTATCTTGAGTATCTTAATCGTCGTTTCGATGGTGATTGGCTCTTAACGATCGCAGCTTATAATGCAGGAGAAGGGCGCGTACTTCGTAGTATGAAGAAAAATCGCGAAGCAGGAAAACCGACTGATTATTGGCACTTAGATCTCCCTGCAATTACGAAGGCTTATATTCCTAAAGTGTTAGCATTATCCGCGCTCTCTCTCAAAGAGCAGCGTTTTGATGTTGCGATGGCGAATATCCCTCAATTGATTGAAGTGAAAGCCTCCAATAAAGCTAAATTGCTCAATACCGTCAAAAAACATGGTATTGATGATCAAACGATTAAGTATTTTAATCCATCAGATGTCTATGCGAAAGATGGTTCATCTATTGTGATCCTGATGAAAGAGCTTTTAGATTTAGATGGGTTATCCTCTTATGCGCTGTAATATTATTGCAACTGATCATTGCATGCATATTTTTATCAACATATAAATTTTGTGTTTATGAGTATATATTCTGGCACTTGAGTGAAGTGTTGATCATGTAAAACGCTAGTCGATTTGGTAATTGACTAGCGTTTTTTATTGCGATCAGAAAAGTGTTATTTTGCTATTTGCCATTCTTCGCTTTGACGATATCCGCCATAATGGCGAGTGCAATCTCTGCGGGTGTCTTACTGCCAATGGGGAGTCCGATGGGGGCATGGATGCGTGACAGTTCTTGATCGGTAAAATCACTACAACTTTTTAACCGCTCCATACGGTTAGCACTATTGCGTTTAGAGCCCATTGCGCCGATATAGAAAGCAGGTGTTTCTAAGGCTGCTAACATGGTTAAATCATCGATTCTAGGGTCATGCGTTAATGAAATAATCGCAGTTTGTGCAGAGATACTATTATTTTCTATATATTGGGCTGGGAATGTCTCTAAGAAGGTGATTCGCTCATAGATCGGCAGATTTTTAAGTTGCCGGATCTCTTCTGCTCGATCATCGGCGACAATGACAGCAAATCCTAATTGATCAGCAAATTCCATACAATAGAGACCCACTGCCGAGATCCCGGCGATAAAGAGAGTTGTATAGCTACGAATGGTTAATTCCATATGTGTCCCATGATGTTGAATAAAGGGAAGGTTATCCGCTTCTACGACTGTTTCTAGCGTAGGGTATTCTCCTAATATAACGGTTTTTTGCAAAATATCATGGCCTTTGAGTGCCGAAATCATGGTTTTTAAATAGACTATTCTCTCATCAGAGGGCGTAATATATTCCACCAAGAGATCAATAGTACCGCCGCAAGGAAGGGTTGTAGTGGGTTTGAATTGCTCGCTCTGTTCGCCATACACAACCTCTTCACTCTTTTCAGTGAAAAATCCGGTCTGAATTTTTTCTAGGAAATCTTCTTCAATACAACCGCCAGAGAGCGAGCCGTAATATTGTCCATTAGCATCTGCTACAAATAGTGCACCGGGTGAACGGGGGGCGGAGCCATAAGTATGCAGGACGGTCGCTAACCAAATGGGCCGATCTTGTTGTAACCATTGCAGAGCAGTTTCTAGAACTTGTAGATCGAGCATTTTCATAGAGCATCTCCTAATATTCGTAAAATTCCAAGGATTTTGGCTAATGATGATTGGGGCAAGCTATAACAATTTTAAATCGGGTGATACTGACAAAAATCTTCATAAGTATCGATATCTTGGGTGATTCCGGGATCTTCTAGGTATATTTTTTTGAGGGGATATTTTTGCAGAATTTTCTGCGCTCCTTGATCACCACTTAATTGTAGTAATTCAGAAAAACAATGTTGCTGAAAGCCAACAGGATGCCCGGCAGTATCTTGGTAATAGGGGCGAACATTATGCTCAAGATATTGTGTTAAGGCGGTGATCACTTGTGTAAAACTATCCGCCTGAATAAAGGGAAGATCTGCCGGTAGAATGAGTACTGCCTTATAGTGCGGATTATGTTCTAAGGCAAAAGATAAGCCTTTTGCAATGCTTTCTCCTAACCCTTCACTTTGAATACTGATCTGTGGACTTGGCAGTGTACGAGCAATTTCGGCAATATTGGGTTCAAGTTGATTGGTCACAATCAAGATATTCTCAGGAGTCATAACTTGGTATGCCTGTTGATAGCTCTTCTCTAGCATCGTTTGAGAATCTTGATCCGCCATGGCTAATTTATGTCGTGGCGGATAAGGGCAGCTTGCTTTGAATCGTTCACTGAAACCGGCTGCCATTAGTAGTAATGCAATCATAGTACCTTCTTGCCTTTGATCAACAAAAAGGAAAGAATCTTTATCTATAGATGATTAAGGATCAATCAATGATCGAATAATCTATCATTTCAATTTGGATTCTTTCCTTGTGTATTAAATCTTCCTTACCATCCTTATCTTCTTGCTCTTCTGCTCTTGATATGAAAGATAAAGAGAGCAAAGAGAAAGAGAGCGATTTTCAGGTGAATTAACGTAACGCTTTCACCTCATGACTTGTGACATCGCCGGGAAGATCTGCATAAGCGGTTCGTAGATAATTGACTAATGTGGCAATCTCTTCGTCTGTTAGCTCATTTTTAAAAGAGGGCATAGATTGGAAACGCTCATAGTTCGGGAATGTTTGCCAAGGAAGTCCTTCTAAAATAGCGGTAATCAGATTATGGCTATCCGGATTGTTGATCGTACTGTTGCCGATCATTGAAACTGCGACACTAGGTTTTCCTAAGCCATCATCATTATGGCAACCGGCACACATATTGAGATAGAGATCTCGTCCCGGCGTTCCAACTGCGACCTCTTTGGTAGCGATCTCTCTAGGCGCAAGCGGTCTGTCACCCATGAGATAGGTTGCTACAGCATCGATATCACTTTCAGAGAGATATTGCGTACTATTTTTAATAACTAAATACATATCACTAAAAGCAGAACCCTGTGGTGCAATACCTTCTTTGAAATAGGTTTTTAGATCTGCTTTGGTCCAACCTCGTTCCGCAAGGCCTTTAGGGGTAATGTTAGGTGCTTGGAAACTGCCCAGAATACCGCCTTGGAGGAGTTTATCGCGCTCTAATTCCCCTAACTCTCCCATTGGAGAATGACACATAGCGCAGTGGCCTAAGGTGTCTACAATATATTTACCTTGCTTCCATGCCTCTGAATCCCCTTCAGAGATCGCTGGTAAAGGGGTTTTATCGAGGAATAGTAGATTCCAACCCATTAGCATCATGCGCTGATTAAAGGGAAATCCGAGTTCATTCTCAGGAATAGCAACATCAATCGCCGGAATCGACATGAGATAAGCGTAGAGTGCATCAGAATCTTCTCGAGTGATATTGGTAAAGTAAGTGTAGGGCATCGCTGGATAGAGATTGCGATTAGGAGGCGCGACACCTTCAGTCATTGCGCGATAAAAATCATCACTTGTCCAACGACCAATGCCATAATCAGCAGAGGGGGTTAAGTTGCTACTATATAATAGACCAAAAGGGGTATCCATCGCATAACCACCGGCAAGCATAGCGCCGTTTTCAGCAGTATGACAAGAAGCACAATCCCCTAGTTTTGCTAAATACTCACCACGTTGGATCTGCTCTTTAGAGGCATGACTTGTTTGAAGCGGTGTATCGGGTGTTCTGCGCTCTTCCCAGGAGAAAAAGGCAATAACGGCCACCATAATGATAATGACCACATAGATAATGTAACGAAATTTTATTTTCATAAGGTCTATCCTTTAATTAATCCCGGGGTAGCGAGTACTAAATCTCTGACTGCTTCATAGTAGCGAACATAACCGGTACAGCGACAGATATGATCATTAAGGGCTGTTTCAATAGCCCCTTCTAAATCGGCTCTTGGAATGGGATTTTTTGCTAACTGTTCCATAAATATTGTCGTAGCATTGACAAATCCGGGAGTGCAATAGCCACATTGAAAGCTAAAATGATCCATAAAGGCTTTCTGAACAGGCGAAGGAATCACTTCACCTGACTTATCTTTATGGGCAATTCCTTCAATGGTGCGAACTGTTTTACCGTTAAAGAAGTGAGCGCCGGTAATACAGGTACGCATCTCTTCACTGGTACCGTCAGGGTGATCGACAATAATGACACAAGCGTGGCAAATGCCTTGACCACATCCCATTCTGGATCCCGTCAAGTTGAGATATTCATGCAGAAAATCGAGCATCACAATCCCTTCAGGAACATCAATGGGGCCGACTTTTTCGCCATTAATGGTTAATGTTATTGGTTTAAAAACCATTGTGCTTTGTGCATCTGTCATTTGAGAATCTCCAAAATATCTTGCGGTAATATGGGGTGTTTATTGAAGTAATGGCCAGTGCCTGCGGCGATTGCATTGGTAATTGCAGATACAACCGGAATCATGGGTACTTCAGCCATGCCTTTGGGGGGATCGGTTTCAGAGAGCGGCGGTAAAACCTCGCGCGTCTGTTTCCAAACTGCCACATCACTCGCAAGCGGTAGACGATAGCGGTTAAAGTTCCATGTACCATTGCCGGGACCATCTTCATAAAGCGGGAGATACTCATGCAATGCATGACCAATGCCCATAGCAACACCGCCTTCAATCTGCCCTGAAACTAGTTGAGGAACAATCATATTGCCACATTCAACAACGGTATGATGATCAAGTAGATCAACAACGCCAGTTGCTCGGTCAATGGCTACTTCTACAGATGTTGCCACCGCAGTGTAGTAAGTAACACCGGCATTATTACGACGTGTTTTGGGATAGAAGACAGAGACTCGGGGGGCGACTTTATACTCGTCTTGATTTCCCCAACGAAGTGAAAGACCATCGAGCGCATAGCGAGTTGGAGCGGCTTGATCATCGATGGCAAAATCAGCATGAGCCCATTGCCAACGGTTAAAGCCATGACCTACCACCGCTGTTAAGCCATTTTGTTCGTAGATCCGTTTTGCAATACGTTCTAAAGGTAGCGGTTCTAAACCATCCGCAGTTAAACCTTTAGCGGTCCATCTTGCATCTTCTTTACGAACGGTTAAAGGTGTCGCTTGTCCACCGCCGATCCCTTCAGACCAAATCGACATCGCGGCCGGCCAGATACCATAATCAAAGAGTACTCGAGCTGATTCTGAAGTGACGTGAGAGAAGAAGTAAGCAGAGTTACTTGCGCTCGATGGAGAGGAAAGAAAAGGTGTCCAAAGTGGGTCTTTCTCTAATTGATCCTGCTCTTCTTGGGTAATGGTTTCAGGGCTAATGGTCATATAGAGCGGTAAAAGAGGCCATTCTGTAGTGCCATAAGTCGATTGATCAGCGGGCTTACCGAGATATTTCGCTAATAGTACTGATTGTGAAGTGGACATCCCAGTGCCGATCTCAATACCACTATGCCAGAGGCGAAGATCCCCATTTCGACCAAGTTCGATACGGGCAAAAGAGGCTTCTTGTCCTGTACCATAATCTTTCTGAACACAAGAGATCCCCGTTGCGAAAATTTTTCCGGGATTGGCTTTCTCATATTCTGCTTTTCGTTTTGCTCGATCTTTCCAGATCGCTTGTTCAGCACAAGCAGTTAATACTTCTTCACCGCGCATCATCCCGCCAGGAATAGCGCCTTGAGTATTTTTCATACCTGATTTCATCAGATTATTGAGACGAAAGGCAACAGGATCGACATTCAAAAGTTTTGCCGCTTCATCCATTAGCGTATCCATCGCCGGCATTGCCTGCAATGTTCCATAACCGCGGGCAGAACCTGCATCGACCGCACGAGAGGCGATACCAACTGCTGCAAGATCGCTTTTAGGAATATAGTAAATTCCTTGGACTCCTGTTGCACCTACGGCCATAACGCCGGGTGTAAAATTACAGCGCCCACCGCCATTACCGATAAATTTCCCGGTAAAAGCTTCAATTTTGTGGGTCTTTTTGTTCACTGCCATTTTGAAGTGCATATCAAAGGCATGACGCTTGAGTGCCGATTGGAACTGCTCATAACGGTCATTTGCAAGTCTTACAGGACGACCATCGCCATAAAGAGTTGCCATTGCACCATAAATAGGCTCAGGTGCATGGTCTTTTGAGCCATATCCCACTGTAAAGCAAGGATGTAAAAAGAGTTTTTTCATCTTAAATTGAGAGCGATTAATCATCTCAAGAAGTGAGTTCATCACCTCAAAAGGTGATTGAGCAGCCATCACAAGATGTAGCGCTTCATTCTCCGCATCATACCAACCATTGGAGTTATTCGGTTCCATCGCACAAGTATCGATTGATTGAGAATAAAACATACGATCTAACACTAACCAATCTTCTGGCGGATTTTCGAGTTCTTTCGCTATTTGGTCGGCATAATACATACCTTCCTCATCGAGCTTCCCACCTTCTCGACCTTCCGGCCAAACAGGAAGGTGTTTTTTGAATGAAGTAGGGGAGATTGAAATATCTTTAAGGCTAGAATAGGTATCAGGATCAAATGGATTATCCGCTCCCACTCGGACGCCGCGATAGGTTCCCCAAGGGTTACGCTCTACATATCCGGTATATTCACCCCATTTAATAATATTATTTTTAAATTTAAGGGCATTTTTGGCAAAACGGAAACGATTAAAATCATGATAGATAAGAAGCGCTACTGCTTGACCTAAATATTGAGGGGTTTTACCTTCCGGCAATAACATATCATCGCCGAAGAAAGCAGGGAATGAGATCCCGTCACGTTCAAGATCGGCTGCAGTAACGATCTTATCAGGCATTAAGCCATTCTCAAGTAGCGAGAGATCAAAACCTTGATAGATCTTATCTGCTTCTGTGACTCGAAGAAGCATCGCATGTGATTGGTTTTGGGGCCAATGGGGCATATCTTTGGCACGAATATCCATTGAAAAGACCTTTTCCCCTTGAACTTTAGCGAGCGCATCCGTGCGGCACTCTACCTGATGAGTCTTAGGATTCCATTCGGGTGTTTGGAGAATATTTTCTTCAAAAAGAGCGGCAAATGCCGGGCTAAATGGCTGGGCAACATAAACGGTTACCCCACCAATGACCATACTTTTTAAAAAATGTCTGCGAGATATCTGTGCTTTCAAAGTCATTCACCTCTTTTGTTTAAAATTGATATAATTTTACAATTATACCTGTAGTTATGACATTTTTTCAAAATATTGACATTTAAGAATAAGATACTATTTAGGTATACTTCTTATGTTTTCTTTTTTGTATTTTAGATAATTAATAGATATCAGCGTTATTTTTCATTAAGCCTTTATGTTTATCCAATGATGCTTACTCAACTATATCTACTAAACTTCTTTCTGTAACAGATATAGGAAGATATAGGACAAAGGCATAAGGTCGTAGACTCTAGCAGTTACAATTGAAGGTTTCACTGAATGTAATGAGATTGATAAAAGGATAAGTAGATGAACCAAACATTAATCACCAAATATGAGTATGGGCTAGGGCTGATTGCAATCTGCTTTGCTGTGCTGATGCTCTTTGAATTTTTTGCTAGGAGACAGAAACTCGGTATACGGGCGATTATTATTCATCTTGTACTCACCGGAATTCTCTGCGCAATTGTAAGCTTAACGGCAGAGTATATGCAGATGGCGATTAAAGATTTTAAGGTGAAATTCATCACGTCTCAAACCATCTATTTTTTTCAAATTCTACTGATTACCCTCATTATTATGCGTACTATCTTCTTCTTGCTTAATCGCTTAGAAGCTCGGCAAGTGGCTAAGGGTGCGGATCGAACTTCAGCAAGGATTATTACGCGGGTTTTTAAAATTCTGATCTTCTTTGTCATTCTTCTGCTTTTTGGAGAGCGCTTTGGCATGAGTCTATCAGGGCTACTAACTTTCGGTGGGATTGGTGGTATTGCGATCGGGATGGCGAGTAAGGATATTTTGAGTAATTTCTTTTCTGGTGTAATGCTCTATTTTGATCGTCCTTTTAACATTGGCGATTGGGTTAGTTCTCCTGATCGGCAAATAGAGGGGACGGTTATGGAGATCGGTTGGCGAATCACCAAAATTATGACCTTTGATCATCGTCCTCTCTATATTCCTAACTCGGTATTTTCGACGATTAGTGTAGAGAATCCCGGAAGAATGACGAATCGTAGAATTAAAACAGAGCTCGGTTTGCGCTATCAAGATGCCGATAAAATTGGCATTATTACTAGTGAGATCAGAACAATGTTACAAAATCATCCAAAGATTGATACCAAACAGACACTTTTAGTCTATTTTAATGAGTTTGCAGATTCATCATTGAATATCATGATCTATTGTTTTACAAAAACTGTAAAATGGGCCGAATGGCTTGAGTATCAACAAGATGTGTATTTAAAAATGATTGAGATTGTTCATCAACATGGTGCTGATTTTGCCTTCCCGTCACAGACGGTTTATCTTGATAATGATGATGCGCCCGTAAAACTCGATATCTCTCTTGTGAATAGTGATAAAGGTGCAGATATGGCGAATCAGTTAGCGGCAGCTGCAGGGAAATCAGAAAGTGAAACGGTAGTAAAAGGTCGTGTAGATCAGAATCAATCATCATAATCGTAACCATCATCATTAAGTGTTACGAGACGAATATAAAAAGAGGCTCTTTAAAGCCTCTTTTTATATGCCTGTCTTTGCAGGATATTAATCGGAAAAGACTACTCATAATCTCGACTAAAGAAGTATTTATAACGAATTCCCGGCGCGATAAAGCTCGAAAGACTAATAATATTGTGCTTATCCCAAGTTCTGCGAGTAATGTATAGGCAAGGTTCTCCTTCAGCAATATCTAGGAGATCGGCATTTTTTTCAGTACAAGCAACAGCTTCAATTGTCTGTTCCATGCGGCTTAAACCATGTTTCTCCAAGAGATAGCCTGTTGGTGTTATTGTGGTAAAGTCTTGTTGAATAAAATCAGG
Source organism: Ignatzschineria ureiclastica (assembly GCF_003121845.1). Taxonomy (GTDB): domain Bacteria; phylum Pseudomonadota; class Gammaproteobacteria; order Cardiobacteriales; family Wohlfahrtiimonadaceae; genus Ignatzschineria; species Ignatzschineria ureiclastica. The sequence continues at coordinate 80,372 of NZ_QEWQ01000002.1, forward strand.
GACAAAAACGGGATTAATATAACGATTCTCTAACATTAAAGAACGTTCATTCTCATAGTGGATTAACTGGCAATAATAGACATTTGCACCTGTGTGAATCCCTAAGCCTAATGCAATTTTTTCATCGGCGGGTAATGAGCGAAGCGCTAAAACCTTTGCGCTATAACGATTACCTCGAGCGATCACCTCTTTTTGAATATCGCCGATATTAGTAGGAGAGGTCGCTGATTTTTGCCCTGTGACAAAAGTGCCTTTACCAGGTGTTCTTGTGAGCACATTTTGCGCAGTTAAATCTTGGATGGCACGATTGACCGTCATCCGACTAACACTGAATTTCTCTGCAAGTTCCAATTCTGTAGGGATTTGTGAACCTGCCGGAAATTCACCTGCCGTAATATTATTGAGTATATAGTTTTTGATACTTTTAAATTTAGGAATCGCCATCGTTTTAATATCTATCTGCGCTAAGAATTGATGAATTGAAAATGAATTTAAGTCGAAACAGTTGTGTGAAATGTCTGTTCAATATAGATAGTTTTATATAACTTTGTCTAACTTTTTTATCCTATTTTCACGAAATAATTATTCTATCATAGTAATACAGTAGACTGAAAATAAAGCGTTTAAAAGTATTTCATCAGAAAGTTTTAGGATGTGTTCTACTTTAGTAGAACTAGTATTTTCAATGAGTTATGTTGTTTTTGTAATGAAAAGTAAAAAAAATCTTGCGAGAATTTTGAAACCGTGATTAATTAAATATCGTCGATACAGAAATGTCTATACATTTACTGATATAGAAACAGGAGGAATGGAATTAAAGGTTCAATTTTAAAAGTGAAACAATAATTATAAATCCTTTTAGAACCATTCAAATTTTTACCGAAAGTAAGATAAAGCATAGCGTTCAAAACAAATTGATAGCGAGTTGTTGAGACGTAAATCATCAGGTTTTGAGTGATAACTCGCAAGCTTACTTTTACCAAAGGGATCAAACCAAAGAGATCCACTTGGATCATTTGACAAAATTAACAATAATTAGAACTAGAGGAGCATTTCATCATGCCACATCGTACAGATAATAGTCGTGTTATCAGAGCACCTAGAGGTAGTGAGTTAACTTGTAAAAGCTGGCAAACGGAAGCAGTTTACCGAATGATTCAGAATAACCTTGATCCTGAAGTTGCTGAACATCCTAAGAGCCTTGTGGTTTATGGCGGAATTGGACGAGCAGCACGTGATTGGGAATGTTATGACAAAATTTTAGAAGTTCTCAAAAATCTGGAAGATCATCAAACATTACTCGTGCAATCAGGGAAGCCTGTAGGTGTTTTTGAAACGCATAAAGATGCACCCCGTGTATTGATCGCAAACTCTAACATCGTCCCTCATTGGGCAACTTGGGAGAAATTCCATGAGCTCGATAAGAAAGGTTTAATGATGTATGGTCAAATGACAGCAGGTTCATGGATCTACATCGGTTCACAAGGGATTGTCCAAGGAACTTATGAGACATTTGTGGCGGCAGCGAAGCAACACTTTGAAGGTGATGCGACAGATCGTTGGGTATTAACTGGTGGTCTTGGTGGAATGGGTGGGGCTCAGCCTCTTGCAGCGACAATGGCTGGATTTAGCGTGATTGCAGTTGATTGTGATGAAACACGTATCGATTTCCGTCTCAAAACCCGTTATGTAGATAAGAAAGCAACGTCTTTAGATGAAGCACTTTTAATGCTTGAAGAAGCGAAGAAAGAGGGTAAACCTGTTTCAATCGGTCTTTTAGGTAATGCCGCTGATATCTTTACTGATCTTGTTGATCGTAATATTACTCCTGATGTGGTAACAGACCAAACATCTGCTCATGATCCTATCAATGGTTATTTACCATCTGGTTGGACAATGGAAGAGTGGCTTGAAAAACGTGTGACAAATCCTGCAGAAGTAGAACGTGAAGCGCGTAAGAGTATGGCAAAACATGTTCGAGCAATGCTCAAACTGCAAGAGCGTGGTGCTGCAACCTTTGACTATGGTAATAATATTCGTCAAATGGCGCTAGAAGAGGGCGTTGAGAATGCCTTTGATTTCCCAGGTTTCGTACCTGCTTATATTCGCCCACTTTTCTGTGAAGGTACAGGTCCTTTCCGTTGGGTAGCGCTCTCTGGTGATCCTGAAGATATTTATAAGACAGATCAGAAAGTCAAAGAGTTAATCCCTGATAATCCTCATCTTCATAATTGGTTAGATATGGCGCGTGAGCGTATTGAATTCCAAGGTTTGCCGGCACGTATCTGTTGGGTGGGCTTAAAAGATCGTCAACGTCTTGGTCTTGCTTTCAATGAAATGGTTCGTAATGGTGAGTTAAAAGCGCCTATCGTCATTGGTCGTGACCACCTCGATTCAGGTTCAGTCGCAAGCCCTAATCGTGAAACTGAAGCAATGCGTGATGGTTCTGATGCTGTATCAGATTGGCCATTATTGAATGCACTTCTCAATACTGCAGGGGGAGCAACTTGGGTATCATTACATCATGGCGGTGGTGTGGGTATCGGTTTCTCACAACACTCTGGTGTTGTTATCCTTTGTGATGGTTCGGAAGATGCAGATAAACGTGTTGCGCGTGTTCTTCGTAATGACCCAGGCACAGGTGTTATGCGTCATGCGGATGCAGGTTATGAGATTGCGATTAACTGTGCAAAAGAGCAAGGCTTAGATTTACCGATGGTGAAGTAATTAATCATTCGATAAATCAGTGAAGAGCAGGGGTTATTACAGGATTTCATTAAGAAACGAAGCAATATATTCACTAATAGATATATTAACCGATAGATTGTGTAATGGCTTCTGACTCTTCAAGATTAAAAAAGGAAGAGCGTATCTACAGTAGCAAGGGTTTGATAGGCTAGAAAGAAAGTGTAGATACTCTCTGACTGTATATAGTAGTGATGTATTTTTTACAAAATAACTGTATCCATACTGTTATCACATAAGTTCCAGGAGCCAGAATTACTCTATTGATGAATGGACTTTATGTAATCACAGTAAGCGTCACAAACCGGGAGGAAGTAGAATATGGTAGCATTGACTGGAAATATGACTATTTGGCGAGGTGCGCGCATTGCCACAATGGATAGTGCGCATACGGCAGATTATGGATTACTTGAAAATCATGATCTGATTACAGAAGGGGATAAGATTGTCGCAATTTTACCTACAGATAGTTATGAAACTCCAGAAGGTGCAACGATTCATCGACTTGATAATCTACTCATTACCCCAGGGTTTATTGATTGTCATACTCATATTGTATTTGGGGGTAACCGCGCAAAAGAGTGGGAGATGCGTCAAAATGGTATTCCTTATGCAGAGATTGCAGCTCAAGGTGGGGGAATTAATTCCACGGTAGAAGCAACGCGTGAGGCAACAGAAGAGGCGCTCTATCAAAAAGCGCGCCTTAGAATGCAAGCCCTCGCGGAAGATGGTGTTACAACGCTTGAATCTAAAACAGGTTATGGTCTTGATCTTGCGAATGAACGCAAACAGTTAGCCGTTTCGGAGCGTTTAGGGCGGGATTATCCGATTGAAATTGCAACAACGCTCCTCTCAGCGCATGCAGTGCCACTTGAGTATAAAGATCGTGCAGATGATTATATTGAATTAGTCTGCTCAGAGATTCTACCGACCCTATGGAAAGAGAAACAGTTTGAAGCAGTAGATGTCTTTTGTGAATCGGTAGGTTTTACACTAGAGCAAACACGTAAAGTTTTTGATAGTGCGAAAGCATTGGGGATACCTGTAAAAGGGCATATGGAGCAGATGTCGAATTTGGGGGGGAGCGAGTTAATTGCCCAATATAATGGATTATCTGTAGATCATATTGAGTTTTTAGATGAAGCCGCGATTAAAGCGATTTCACAATCAGGTACAGTCGCAACACTTTTACCTTTAGCATTCTACTTTTTAAGAGAAACACAGAAGCCACCGATCGATCTACTTCGTCAATACAATGTGCCTATGGCTGTATCAACAGATTATAACCCTGGTACCAGCCCATTTACTTCTCTTCGTTTAGCAATGAATGCTGCTTGTGTCTTTTTTGGTTTAACTCCCCAAGAAGTCATGGCAGGCGTGACGCGTAATGCCGCTCAAGCCTTGGGAAGAGAGAAGACGCATGGTCAGTTAAAACCTGGTTTTGTGGCAAATTTAGCGATTTGGAATGTGAAAGATCCTGTGGAGATCTTTTATGAGGTAGGTTATAACCCGCTGGCTTATCGTGTATTTAAAGGCGAAATGTTATCTAAAATGACATTAGCAACGCTGTAGATACCAATCTAATCACAATAGATTGATCGCAATAATATTACTTATAACAATAAAATCGATTAAAATTACCGATTGGTGTGAATTAGATGGGTCATCACCAGAGTAACAAATTCAGTCAATTCAAAAAGTGACTAGATTCGGTAATTTTAATATATGAAACAGATGTTTCATTTAGGAGGTAGCAATGCATTTATGGCAAAATATTGATAAAACAGTTTGGCAAGGGCGAGATGATTCCGCAGAGAGTCCTATTGCGAAACGTCTTTTTCAGACGGTTGTTCAAGCGCCAAGCTTTGCGCCTCAAGATTATCCTGAACATGTTGCGTTATTAGGTTTTGAATGTGATGAAGGCGTGCGTCTCAATAAAGGACGAGTAGGTGCTAAAGAAGCTCCTAATGCACTTCGTAAAGCACTTGCAAATATGGCAGATCATGGCAGCCACAAACCCATCGTTGATTTGGGTAATATTCAATTTGCCGGAGAATCTCTCGATGCAGTGCAGAATGTTTTTGCTTCTTGCGTGACGAAGTGCCATCAATTAGGCTTGCCTACTTTAGTATTAGGTGGAGGGCATGAAACCGCATATGCCCATGGTAAAGGTATTTTTGATGCTTATCCTAATCAGAAAATTGGGGTCATTAATTTTGATGCTCACTTAGATATTCGAACAGCCGAGATGGGAACATCAGGTACCCCATTTAAACAGCTTTATCAAAATGCAAAATCACAAGATCAGGAATTTCATTATCTCTGTATTGGTGCAAGTCTTCCGGGAAATACAAAAGCACTATTAGCAACCGCTACCGATATGGGTGTTGAGATTATCTGGGATAATGAGTGTCATCCTGGGAATTATGCTGAGATTGCCACTCAAATCGAAGCCTTTATGGCAAAAGTCGATATTATCTATTTAACGATTGATTTAGATGCTTTGCCATTTTCAGAGATGTTTGCGGTATCAGCACCTAGTGCTTATGGCGTATCGATGAAAGATTATCTTCATTTTGCTGATCAGATTATGGCCTCGAATAAGTTAAAAGCTGTAGATTTCGTGGAATATAATCCGAGTTTAGATCGTGATCAGCTCTCAGCTAAAACTGCGGCAAGAATGATTTGGCACTTCTATCATCAATGGCGCTCGTGATGAATGAAAGGGCGGATTGTGTTGGGCATGATGTTTCAACTTTAAATTCAAAAGACAGTAATTAATAGTAATCGCTAATAAAGACAGTCAATAACAATAGTTAATTTCTAGCCGATTAAGGCTAGTGGGTTTATTCGGCCTAAAAAAGCCTCAGATGGTATAAGAGGGAAAAGGAATGACCCTCTTTTCAAATAATTAAGGATTAACAAGTCAAAGATTCATGATCTATAGATTAATGAGTTACAGATTAATGCATTAAAAATTATAGTCTTAAAGTAGTTTACTGCCTATAGGACACTTAATAGCGACATACAACACATAATATTGATAATAAAAGCGTTGTGATGTCATAACCCAGAGAAACTTGAAGGAGTTACGATGAAAACAATTAAAATCGATGGTAATCATTTAACCTTAGAAGATGTCGTCAATGTTGCGCGTCATGGCTATCCCATTGAATTGAGCCCTGAAGCCATCGTTGAAGTAGAAAAGTCACGGCAGTATGTCGATGAGTTAGTAGAATCAGGTGCGGTCGTTTACGGAATTACCACCGGTTTTGGTAACTTTAGTAATGTTCATATCTCTAAAGATGAAGCAAAAGCATTACAAAAAAATCTCATTATCAGCCATTCTTGCGGCATTGGTCCTTGCTTTAGTACGGAGATTGTTCGCGCAATTATGCTACTTCGTATCAATAACTTAGCGAAAGGTTTCTCTGGAATTCGTTTAAGCACTTTAAATACACTCATTGAGATGCTCAATAAAAAAGTGCATCCTAAAATCTATGAAAAAGGTTCATTAGGGGCAAGTGGCGATTTAGTACCTTTAGCGCATATGGTTTTACCGATGATTGGTGAGGGTGAAGCGGAATTTGAAGGCGAGATGCTTGCCGGTGAAGAGGCGATGAAGCGTGCGGGCATTACCCCTATTGAATTGACTTCTAAAGAAGGGCTTGCGCTTATTAATGGTACACAAGTGATGACCGCTGTGGGTGCTTTAACTGTATATGATTCAATCGCACTTTTAAAAGCAAGTGATATCGCGACCGGTTTAACGATTGAAGCTTTAAATGGTATTACAGACCCGTTTATTCCGGAGTTACATGCACTTCGTCCACATCCAGGCCAAGGTCATGTCGCAGCTAATCTTTTAACCCTACTTGAAAATAGTGAAAGAACGACACATCAAGGCGATCTAAGAGTACAAGATGCTTATTCACTTCGTTGTGCACCCCAAATTCAAGGGGCAAGTCATGATGCTTTAAATTATGTACGTGAACGTGTTGAGATTGAGATTAACTCTGTAACCGATAACCCGATTATCTTAATTGATAAGAAAATGGGCATTTCCGGTGGTCATTTCCACGGTCAACCAATGGCGCTTGCATTTGACTTCCTCGGTATTGCTTTAGCCGAAATTGCTAATGTGAGCGAGCGTCGTATTGAGCGTCTTGTAAATCCTGCACTCAATAATAACTTACCAGCATTCTTAACAGAACAGGGTGGATTACATTCAGGTTATATGATTGTGCAATATGCTGCCGCTTCACTAGTATCTGAAAATAAAGTATTAGCCCATCCTGCCAGCGTAGATTCAATTCCCTCTTCTGCTAACCAAGAAGATCATGTCAGTATGGGAACGATCGCTGCACGTAAAGCGCGGGATATCTATGCGAATGCAAAATCTGTTGTGGGTATGGAATTAATGTTGGCTTGTCAGGCGATTGATCTTAATAAAGAAGATGCCGGTAAAGCATTAGGTAAGGGTACAAAAGCAGCATACGATACTATTCGTGAAGTGGTACCAGCGCTTACAGAAGATCGTGTTGCTTATGTAGATATGCATAAAGTCATCAACCTTGTCGATGATAAATTGGTACACAATGTTGAAGCAGCATTAGGGGCTTCTTTGAAGTAAGTCTACGAGATCGATGAGATCAAGGATCACTATAGAAGGTTAGTAAAACCGCTATAGTGATCGCACAATGAAGTTATATCTTGTTTTGAATGTTGATATTAATACTATATTAATACTAATATTCAATGATTCAGTAGAGATATAGCAATAATCAATAGAAAGAGCGCGTTATTGGCATCGGTAGAATAGATAAAATATGGATGACAAATATGAAGCATTCATATCAATAGCTCATTAGATTATAAGAGATTATAAGATTTCAAGCATATCAAAAGGATTTGTGGCAATCATGAAAGAACCATAAGTTGATATTGATAATCAATATTAATAAATATTAATCAATATCATACTTGATGCTTCTGATTTGATATGACCTGACTTGAAGACCAAACAGCTCATAACGCCTCTTTTACTGCATCATTGCGTAATTTGTACGATATTTTCCATATTATGATTTGGCATAATGTACTATTACACGATGACCGCTTTTCACGCAGGAGGATTTTATTATGGCCACACAACAATTAAAAAAGGGCCTTACTGCACGTCATGTTCTTTTTATCGGTTTAGGTTCAGCGGTTGGAACAGGGCTTTTTTATGGCTCGGCTGGGGCAATTGAATTAGCAGGCCCTGCGGTACTCGTTGCTTATTTATTAGCAGGATTAGCTGTATTTATGGTGATGCGCGCATTGGGAGAGATGATTATGCATAATCCTCTACCAGGAGCTTTTGGTGCGTATGCCTCTAAATATTTAGGACCATTGCCTGGTTACATTACAGGGTGGACCTATGTGATTGAGATGGCACTTGTCTGTATTGCCGATGTTACCGCTTTCGCCGTTTATATGGGCGTTTGGTATCCGGATGTGGGCCACTGGGTTTGGGCGCTAGGTATTACATTAGTACTGTGCGGTATCAATCTCTGTACAGTTCGTCTTTTTGGGGAGTTAAGTTTCTGGCTTTCACTACTGAAAGTTGTGGCAATTGTCGTGATGATTGTTGCAGGTGCTTATATTCTCTTCTCAGGAATGGGTATTACTGGTAGCGATATTACGGGTGGTGGCAGTAAAAGTTCTATCTCTAATCTTTGGGAAATTGGAGGGTTTGCACCCTATGGGATTCAGGGCATTATTATCTCATTGAGTGTTGTCGTGTTCGCCTTTGGGGGTGTTGAGACTTTAGGTTTAACCGCGCTTGAAGCGAAGAATCCCAATAAAGTGATTCCTATGGCCATTAATGTGGTGCCGGTACAGATTCTACTATTCTATTTCTTGGCGATGTTGGTGGTTCTTTCGCTCTTTCCTTGGAATGAGATTGGTTTAGAGGGCAGTCCATTTGTAACTATTTTCCATAAGCTCGGTATTGAGTCAGCGGCGAATATTCTCAATTTAGTGGTGATTACTGCAGCTGTTTCGGCGATTAATAGCGATATCTTTGGAGCCGGTAGAATGATGTATGGTCTCTCTAAACAAGGCCAAGCACCGAAAATTTATAGTAAGCTCTCAAAAAGTGGGGTTCCGATCTATGCGGTAGGTGTTATGTTCTTAGTCTTAATCTTAGGCGTTATTTTAAACTACTTTATCCACGATCAACTCTTTTTCATCATTGCTTCAATGGCAACCTTTGCAACAGTTTGGGTTTGGATGACAGTATTGATCTCACAAGTGATGATGCGCCGTACCTTATCACCGGAAGAGCAGAAAGCACTTAAATTCCCGATCCCATTTTGGCCTGTAGGACCTTTTATTGCGATTGCGTTTATGGTCTTTGTAATCGGCGTGCTTGCTTATTATCCGCCAGCAAGAGGGGCATTTTATGCAGGGATTATCTGGTTAGTGTGGTTAGTCTTAGCCTACTATTTCTGGACTAAACCACAGATGGCAAAACGTGCCGCTGCCGGGGAAGTCTTTACAGATTGATAGATTAATTGCCATAAGCTTTAGATGAAATATAAATTTAGTTTCAGCATATTGAGTGTGACTCCTATATACCATCACTCAATAGAGGTTCTCTTTTGATGGTTTGTTCAGAGAATCTTTTACCCTAATAGTTAGTGATAATTATTAGGGCTTTTTTATGACGGGATGAAAAAGAGGCATAAAAAAACTCTTTGAGCTAAAGGCTCAAAGAGTAAAAAAAGATCTCCCATAATCTAGGGGGAGGGAGAACTTGAGGACAAAAGTCTATGAATCGACATTTAATGCGTCATTCATATTGTATTGAGATATTGGGAATGTACTTCAATATCTCAATATTATATTTCAATAGGAAATAGAGAGATAAAAGCGCTAGATCGCCATTTTATTAGATTGCACTGAGCGCTTTATCATCTATCCGACTCTATTAGAAAGTTATTCTACAGACAGAGAAACACTTACTGAGAAGAGCACAGCGGCGATACGAATTGCTGATTGAATACCTTGAGTAGAAACACCTAATTCACGAAGATTTTTCTCATGTGAATCAAGGCACATACCACAACCATTGACTGCTGATACAGCAATTGACGCTAATTCAAACGTTGCTTTATCTAGGCCTGGATTTGCCATTTGGTTCATGCGAAGACGCGCTGGTAATTTGCCATATTCACTGTCAGATACAAGATGTGTAAAACGATAGTAAATATTGTTCATGCTCATAATGCTAGTTGCGATCTGCGCACCTTGGTATTCTTCTTCTGTTAAGAAGTCTTGTGCAAATTGCTCGATATTTTCAACGAGCACTTTGCATTTTGTGCTAAGAGCTACAGAGACAGCAATGGCCGCAATCTGCTTTTCTGTTAAGCCTGGTGCACCGGCTTCTGTTAATACCGTTGAAAAGTTTAAACGCATATCTTTTGCATACGCTGGTAACATATCTTTGATTGTATCAATTGCCATAATCTATTCTCCTTAATATATGAATATTAAAAAATGAATTTAAAAATCGTGTGTGATAACGATGATCACAGAAGAACTGTTTCAACATTCTTTAATTTAGTTGTATCAGGTCAGGTTTTAAATTAAAGAATGCTACATTTTGCGAGATTGTCATCAAAATAGATTTAAAATGCTATTTTGTCGATCTCTTGCTATGGATTTATTTAAACATAGAACCACGATAAAATCTTATGGTATTTATTAATGAGGATGATAAGTAATGCTAAAAAGGGCATTATAAATTGCACTTATCTCTATCTGTCTCAGTATAGGAAAAATAGACTTAGAAGACAAATAGCTAGGGAATATCAGAGAAATGGCGATAGATAGGTAAGAAATTGAGAATAAAAATAGATGACAAAAAGGATAATAACAATGGATGAACTTTGGCAATCTGATCCTTGTACTTATTTGCGGGAATGGCTTCCACGAGAGATTCCTATTAGTGCCTCTTTAGCGTTAGAGCCACTATCGTGGGTGAATGAGATGTTACAGCTAAAAGTTCCTTTGGAGGCGAATCGCAATCATATGCACTCAGGATTTGGGGGAAGCTTATATACCGCATCATTACTCGTTTGTTGGAGCTGGTTACATCTACAATTGCGTACATTGGGGGTTGATGATGGTGTACATATCGTCATTCAAAAAGCGGATGTGCAGTACCCTAAGCCATTATTGACAGATGGTATTGCCATTTGTCGAGGCGTGGATACAACTGCTTGGGCTAAATTTTTGAAATCTTGGCAACGTTATCAAAAGGGTAGAATAACTTTATCGAGTGAGATTAAACCTATGGATGCAATCGATCCGATAATGGATTCACGAACTGATGCACGAACTGATCTATCCATCACAACACAATTTATCGGTGACTTTGTCGTCTATCGAGCATAATCACGCAGAATATTGACGCAGGCTTAAGATCGTAGAGTCATTTTAGATTATGATATTGCTTATTAAAATTCAAACACGAATTCGAACTTCAACTCAAACTTGAACTTAACTTCAAACCTCAATTCAAAATATCAGGGATAGATATTTGATATCTATATGAGATTAGCTTAACAAAGGATCACTTTATGAAACTTGCATCAAAATCACGCCGGAAACATTATCAACAGTTACGGGAAAATCACTATGATCTGATTATTATTGGCGGTGGCATTAGTGGTGCAGCGATTGCTTTAGATGCAGTGACTCGAGGGATGAAAGTGGTGCTGCTTGAGAAGCAAGATTTTGGATTTGGTGCAAGTAGTCGCTCGACAAAATTGATTCATGGTGGCTTGCGTTATCTACAATCCTTTCAGTTAAAACAGGTCACGCATAGTGGTGAAGAGCGGGCGCTTCTCTATGAAAATGCTCCCCATTTGGTGACTCGCCGGAAGATGTTAATTCCTTTCTATAAGGGCGGTTCGTTTGGCAAAATTCGGACAGCCATTGGACTTCGATTATATGATTATTTGGCGAAAGTGAAAGCTGATGAACGGCAGCAGATCCATTCAAAATCAGCACTGTTATCATTAGTGCCAGCATTGACAGATCAAGGCTTAAAAGGGGCAGGTGAGTATGTTGAATATGTGGTGGATGATGCGCGTTTGACATTAGAGATTATTAAAAAAGCGATGGAGAAAGGGGCTCACTGCTTCAATTATTTAGCGGCTATCGATTTTAATTATGATGATAAAGGTTATATTGAAGGCGTTGTTGCACGAGATCAGTTGACAGGTAATCGTTATCTTATTGAAGGTGATTTCTGCTTGAATGCTACCGGTGCTTGGCGACAATCGCTATTAGCACCTCAAGATGATCACGCGATAGATTCTTCTACAGCTACGGTAAAAGATCAGTCTGTAAAAGATCAGTCAAGCACTGATCGCTCAGCTAATAATAGCTTACCTGATAGCGCGATTAAATGGATTAAAGGTGCCCATATTGTCTTTGATCAGACAGATTTTCCTTTGAAAGAAGCGGTTTGTATCGAGATAGACCCTCAAGAAGAGGGGGCTGAATCTAAGCGTAAAAAAGAGATGGTGATGGCGATTCCTTATGCCGGCAAAACCTATGTGGGTGTGAGTCAAAGTGAATATGAGGGTAATGTGGATATGCCAACGATTTCAGTGAGCGATCAAGGATATCTGTTATCGGCAATGCAACGATTTTTCCCTAGCCTTCATTTGACGAGTGAAATGATTGAGTCGAGTTGGGCGGGTGTAATGCCGATTGTCGCGCATAAAGGGGCATCTTCTAAAAAAGGTCAGCCGGTGAGTGCATTACTCGATGAAGCTGAGAATGGTTTATTAACGCTTATGAGTGGCAAATTAACGGGTTATCGCTCGCTGGCACAAGCTGTTGTTGATGAGTTAGCCAGTAAAATTATGACCGTTAAACAGCGACAATTTAAACCCTGTCAAACAGCTCAATTAACTGTTTCAGGCGGAGATGTTGGCGGTAGTGCTGGGCTAGATCATTTCTTGCAAGAAGCGATTAAGCGCGGAGAGACTTTACAGTTGAGTGAGGAGGAGAGCCGAGCTTTAGCGATCCGTTATGGGAGTAATGTTGAGCATCTTTTTACCATTGCCGAGAAAGCAACACCGGAAGTGTTACAAGGTTTACCGTTGCTACTCTATACCCAACTCTATTACAGCGTGACAGAAGAGGGCGTGATGACCCCTTGTGATTTCTTTATTCGTCGCTTAGGCGCACTCTATTTTGATATTGATTTAGTTAAAAATCATCGAGTTGCAGTCGTAGAGTGGATGGCGCGTTATTTTGGTTGGTCAATTGCCGAGGTTAAGCGCTATAATGCTGAACTTGAGCAAGCGCTCTACCAGGCAACGCATGCAGTAGAAGATGACCGTATTGTGAAGATTACTCATCAAACTGACGATAATCAATCGCAAAATAGAATAAGCAAGGATGCAGAGGAAGTCGGCACTCAGAAAAATGAAGCCGATGTGTAGGATGTTTTGAAAGTATATTTTAAGGACATATTTTAAGTATATATTTTAAAAGTGAATTTTAAATATACATTTTAATTCACGTTTTAATACACATTTGCTATTCACTTCGGGTGAAGTATGTGATGATATAAATCATTGATATTAATAAAAGGGGAATGAAGGATGAGCCAAAAAGATCTAGGGGCATTAGCGACCCGTTTAGCAGAGATCGATTTTGAGGAATCACTCTGCCGAGCATTTTTAAAAATTGAGACCGAAGAGGAGTTATTACGTTTTCTACGGGATCTCTTAACACCCAAAGAGCTCAATTCGGTGATTGAACGTTGGAAAGTCTGTCAGCTTTTAGTGCGTGGGGATCTCTCTTATCGCGAGATTCATGCGCTCACATCAGCTAGTTTGACAACCATTGGTCGTGTTTCTCGTTTTATTAATGAGGAAGATAATGATGGTTATCGCTTAGTACTCAGTCGAATGGATGAAGAAGAGAAGATCTAATATTCATTCTTCACCACAAATAGCTAGATCAATTGATCGCAGAACCGCCTAAAGAGGCGGTTTTTTTTGTCTGCCATTTTCATCGTTGTATTGAGAGTGCCACTTTTCATTCTGTCTAGAAGTATCGATCAATAAGATTGGTTCAAAAGATACCTTATTTAAATGCCGGCGAATCGGCTGTAATAGATAAGAAAGCTGTTCTATCCGGCATCTTGCAAGTGTTGTTGAGTGCAGTTTGATGTGCTTTTTAAATCCGATACAGGCTGTTAAAACCATTTTTCTTAAACTTATTTTAAGAAGGATAGAAAAAGATCAGAAAAAGGATCAGAAAAAAATTGACATTCATTCTTGAAAACATTACTGTACTACTACAGTAGAACAAGAAGAGAAAATAATTGAAATCTTCACTACTCATATAACCATTTAAAGATATTGATCAATAGATGAAATAACCATCAAGGAGAAATTATGAAGAAGTTACTAGCTGTAGTATTGAGTGCCGCTTTAGCGACAGGATTAACAGGGGCTGCATTTGCTGCAGATATGAAAAAAGTTTATGTTAATCAGATCGTAGAGCATCCTGCACTTGATATGACTGCCAAAGGTATCCGCGATGGTCTTAAAGAGCGGGGGTATGTGGAAGGGGAAAATTTAGATTTTGTCATTGAATCAGCGCAAGCGAATGTGGCATTAGCTTCTCAAATTTCTACCAAATTTGTAGCACAAAATGCTGATGTAACGGTGGGAATTGGTACGCCCTCTGCCCAAAGTCTTGTAAAGGCCGCGATGGATGGTAAGACTAAAATGGTCTTCAGTTCAATCACTGATCCATTGGCAGCAAGTTTAGTGAAGTCCCTTGAAAATTCGAATACTAACGTAACCGGTATGTCGAACTTTGTAGAAGTCGCCCCGCAGTTAGAGATGTTTAAAACGGTATTGCCGGAGATGAAAAAGCTAGGCTTTATCTATAATCCAGGGGAAGCAAACTCCATTTCACAATTGGAAGATCTACAAAAAGCCGCACCTCAATTGGGTATCGAAGTCATCACGCAAGCGGTGAACCGTACAGCCGATGTGCCACAAGCGGCGACTCGTTTAGCAAGTCAAGCAGATGCGATCTTTATCTATGGAGATAATACAGCACTTGCCGCATTAGAGAGTATTGTGATTGCCGGTATTAAACAAGGTAAGCCTGTTTTTGTTGCGGATACAGATGCAGTACCATCGGGTCCTCTTGCGGCGCTTGGTCCTAATCAGTATCAATTAGGGATCGATACAGCAGCGATGATTGCCGACATTTTAGAAGGAACGGATATCAATGCAATTCCTGTGGGTTTCCCGGGTAAAACTGAATTGGTGATCAATTTAGATAGCGCGAAAAAGCTCGGCATTGAATTACCTGCTACAATTATCGATTCTGCGGCTGTGATTATTGAAGATGGTCAAGCTCGCACTGTCAAATAATAGCGTGAATGAGTATAGTGAATTCTCGTGAATTCTCAAGCGTAAAGGATGCGTAATGAGCATAAGTGAATTAGTGATGAGCCTGGAACTCGGGCTCATTTATGGAATTGTCGGGATGGGAATCTATCTGACCTTTCGGATTATCGATTTCCCGGATCTAACCTGTGATGGTAGCTTCGTTTTAGGTGCGGCAATCTCTTCAATCTTAATTAAAGCCGGCGTTGATCCCTTTATCTCGTTAATATTCGCACTTATGGGCGGTGCATTAGCGGGCGCATTAACCGGCATTTTAAATAGCTTTTTTAAAGTGACCGATCTACTTGCCGGGATTCTCGTGGCCTTTATGCTCTATTCGATTAATTTACACGTGATGAACGGAACCCCCAATATTTCGCTATTAATGTCGCCGACTATTTTTATTACTAATAATTTGGTGGTATTAGGCGGTATTGCGGTGGTTCTGATCGCACTCTTTACATTCTTACTCAATACAGATATTGGGCTTTCACTACGGGCTGTCGGGCAGAATAAGCGTCTTTGTATGAATGGTGGCGTGAGTGTCAAATGGATGATTATCCTCGGGGTTGCGATGGGAAATGCGCTAATCGCAATGGGCGGCGCACTCTTCAGTCAACAGCAAGGTTTTACCGATATTTCAGCTGGCGTGGGCACTATTATTTCAGGATTTGCCGCGGTCATTATTGGGGAGAGAATCTTACCCTTTCGCTCTATCTGGATTAAACTTTTAAGCTGTATTGTGGGCTCAATTGTCTACCGTATCGTCACTAGCTTAGCGCTGCACGCAGAATTCTTACATCTGAAGAGTTATGACTTTAACTTAGTGGCAGGATTATTGATTATCATTATTATGGCGATGCCAGGAGGGAAAAAACGATGCTAAAGCTCGAAGATATTACCCTCAAAGTTGGTAAAGGCACGCAACTTGAACGAGTGATTTTAGAAGATCTGTCGTTAGAGGTGAAAAAAGGGGAGTTTCTCGTCGTAATCGGCGGTAATGGCGCCGGTAAGTCAACCGTTTTTAATACTATCTCAGGGTTTATGAAACCAGAGAAAGGCCGAATCCTCATCGATGGTGTAGATGTCACTAAGAGCTCACAAAAAGCGCGGGCGAAGCTAGTCTCGATTGTCATGCAAGATCCGAGAATGGGGACAATGGAGAATATGTCCATTTTAGAGAATATGGCATTTTCTTATAAACGGGGGCAGAATCGTGGGTTTAAATTATTTAATAGCGATAAACGCCGGCAATTTTTTCAAGAGAAATTATCCCTTTTAGAGATGAATCTTGAAAATAGACTGCACGAGATGGTGAGCAATTTATCTGGTGGACAACGTCAAGCATTGAGTTTGGTGATGTCGATTATGGCAGAATCTAAGGTGCTTTTACTCGATGAGATTACGGCAGCACTTGATCCTAAAATTGCAGAACATGTGATGGCATTGGCAGATAAACTCGTGCGAGAGCAGAATCTTACCTGCATTATGATTACTCATAATATGGAACATGCGATTCGCTATGGAGATCGTACTGTATTATTGAAAGAAGGACGGTTCTGTAAATCCTATAGTCGAGAAGAGAAATCGAAATTAACAGTTTTTGATTTAACGCGGGAATTTACCGATGCGTAATAGAACGATTATGGGCGGTGCAGTGATCTGTAATAATCTCCCAGATACCGCTCTCTTTCCCAACTTGTTAGAAGAGATGCTACAATATTGATATCATAATCTTATATCACATTTTTTATATATTCATTATTGTACGCACTTATGATTATTATCGCTGAAGATCTGCTATTAAAAGCCTCTCTTGATGGAGAGGTTCTTTTACATCAAGTCAAAACAAAATTGTTGGCAACAGAAGTGCAAACGATGGGTAAATTGGCCGCGATATTGCCACGTAAGCAATATAAGAAGGCTACAGAACAGATTTTAATGTTAAAGCAGCGCTATTATCCTGATAATCGATCCTTATTACCTATATTGAGCTTTAAACAACGAGGTCAAACTGCCGGTACTGCCCATTTGCAAAAGTGGGAGATTCGGCTAAATCCTATTTTATTAGCAGAGAATAGCACCTCTTTTATCGATGAGGTTCTGCCCCATGAATATGCACATCTTTTAGTTTATGCGCTCTATGGGCGAGTTCAACCCCATGGCAAAGAGTGGCAGCAGATGATGGAATATGTGATGAATCTGCCGGCTAAGCGGACTCATCAATTTGATACTGCCCGGAGTAGTACCAAACAATATCGGCGCTTTACGTATCAATGTGATTGCCAAACACATCAATTAACAGCTATTCGCCATAATCGTTTTCAGCAAGGAAAAGCCCAATACCATTGCCGGCAATGTGGGCAGATTTTAAAACCGATAGTGGATTCAACGACCTCGCAGAATTTTGAGTCGAGCCGATAGAGGGTGCTACAATAGCGCCTTAAATGGATATTGATAGCGATAAAATAGCGCGTAATTAAAAATAGGGTAGAGAGATTATGGCAGAACAAAAGTCTTCGGCACTCATCACAGATTTAACGGACTCTTCAGATCAATCAGGTAGTACAACAATCTCTACAATATCTGAGGCGCGTGCCCGGGAGCAATCTCACTACTCAGTGTCCGAGAAGAAGCTTGAGAAACGTCTACGCAGGCAAGTGGGTAGAGCGATTATGGATTATGAGATGATCGAAGAGGGCGATCGGGTGATGGTCTGTCTTTCTGGTGGGAAGGATTCTTATGCGCTTTTAGATCTACTGTTCAAATTGCAGGAGAAAGCCCCCGTTCAATTTGAACTCTTTGCGGTTAATCTTGATCAGAAACAGCCGGGGTTTCCCGAAGAAGTTTTGCCGAATTACTTAAGCTCAATCAATGTGCCTTTTGAGATTATTGAACGAGATACTTATTCTGTCGTGAAGCGAGTGATTCCAGAAGGGAAAACCACTTGTAGCCTCTGTTCTCGGCTACGCCGAGGAGTGCTCTATCAATATGCTAAAGATCATAGGTTTAATAAGATTGCATTAGGTCATCATCGAGATGATATGGTGGAAACGCTCTTTATGAATCTGTTCTTTGGCGGTACGATGAAATCGATGCCACCGAAGTTGAGAAGTGATGATGGAGAAAATATCCTCATTCGTCCCCTTGCGTACTGTGAAGAGAAAGATTTGATCAAATACGCACAAATGCGCCAATTTCCGATTATTCCTTGTAATCTCTGTGGTTCACAAGATGGCTTACAGCGACAAAGCACTAAATCTATGCTTGCAGAATGGGAGGCAAAATATCCCGGTCGTATGGATTCTATCTTTAGAGCGATGTGTAATGTAAAACCCTCACAATTAGCAGATAATCAACTGTTTGATTTTAAAGAGTTTAAAATTAAAGCGGACGGTGGGCAGAATCGCTCTGTTGTAGATGTGGAGGAGGATGCTGTAAAAGGTTCCGAGAAACAAGTCTTAAATTGGTTAGGGTAATTGATTGTGGAAATTTATGGGTTTTTAATTATCAATAAAAAACACTAAAACATATCATATTTAACATATTAAAAATAATCTTACAATAAGCAAACATAATGTAGGTCAATTTTGATAATGGTGTTCTGTGCTATAGTCTGTATGTACTATCATGAATATCAAATAAGTACATTGATATCGTTGTTCGGTAATAAGTAACAAATTTTATCATGTGACTTATAACGAATTCTTGACGGGTGTCGCGGTCATAGTGCGAGATATTATGATGAACAAGGCTCGTACAGGGAATGAAGGGAGATCGACCTACAGGAGTTGAAGGCAAGATACTTTCCACAAAGATCACGGCAATTTTTGAGTTCCATTATTAAAAGGACACAAATTATGTTGGATTTAAAAGAAAAATTTGCGAAAGCTTGGGATGGTTTTAAACAAGGTGAATGGCAAGAAGGTGTTGATGTACGTGACTTCATTCAAAAGAACTATACCCCTTATGAAGGCGATGAGTCCTTTTTAGCTGGCGCAACGCCAGCAACGACCCAATTGTGGGAAAAGGTTCTAGAAGGTATTAAGATTGAGAACCAAACTCACGCACCTGTAGATTTTGATACCGATAAAGCTTCTACAATTACCGCACATGATGCCGGTTATATCGAAGAAGGTTTAGAGAAAATCGTAGGTTTACAAACTGATGCGCCTTTGAAACGTGCCATTATTCCTTTTGGTGGTATCAAAATGGTGGAAGGTTCTTGTAAAGCGTATGATCGTGAGCTTGATCCTGATTTGAAAAAAATCTTTACCGAATATCGTAAAACCCATAACCAAGGGGTATTTGATGTCTATACACCGGATATTCTAAAATGTCGTAAATCCGGGGTTTTAACGGGGTTACCTGATGCGTATGGTCGTGGCCGTATTATCGGGGATTATCGCCGCGTTGCACTCTACGGTATTGATTTCTTGATGGAAGATAAATTCAAGCAATTTGCCTCACTACAATCTCGCTTAGAATCAGGCGAAGATCTAGAGATGACGATTCAGCTTCGAGAAGAGATTGCTGAGCAACATCGCGCACTGGGTCAAATGAAAGAGATGGCGGCAAAATATGGCTTTGATATCTCAGGACCTGCGACTACGGCACAAGAAGCGGTACAATGGACTTACTTTGCTTACCTCGCGGCAGTCAAATCGCAAAATGGGGCCGCAATGTCCTTTGGTCGAGTATCAACATTCTTAGATATCTACATTCAACGGGATATTGAAGCAGGGCGCTTAACAGAAGTCGAAGCGCAAGAGCTGATTGACCATTTAGTGATGAAATTACGGATGGTGCGTTTCTTACGAACCCCTGAATATGATGAACTCTTCTCAGGCGATCCTATTTGGGCCACAGAATCCCTTGCAGGTATGGGCTTAGATGGACGGACATTAGTAACTAAAAATACCTTCCGCTTCCTCAATACACTCTACACAATGGGACCATCGCCTGAACCTAACTTAACAGTGTTATGGTCAGAACAGCTCCCACAAGGCTTTAAAGAGTATGCGGCGAAAGTTTCGATCGATACTTCATCGATTCAATATGAGAATGATGACTTAATGCGCCCGGACTTTGGTAGCGATGATTATGCGATTGCTTGCTGTGTGAGCCCGATGATCGTGGGTAAACAGATGCAGTTCTTTGGTGCTCGTGCCAACCTTGCGAAAACACTTCTCTACAGTATCAATGGTGGTATGGATGAGAAGATGAAGATGCAAGTCGGGCCAAAACATGCGCCGATGACTGATGAGATTTTGGATTACGATAAAGTAATGGCAAGTATGGATCAATTTATGGATTGGTTAGCGACACAATATGTCACAGCCCTTAATGTCATTCACTATATGCATGATAAATATAGCTATGAAGCGGCCTTGATGGCGTTACATGATCGTGATGTTTATCGGACAATGGCTTGTGGTATCGCCGGTCTTTCAGTGGCGGCGGATTCACTCTCAGCGATTAAATATGCCAAAGTTAGACCGATTCGTGATGAAGATGGTATTGCCGTAGATTTTGAGATCGAAGGGGAGTATCCACAATTTGGTAACAATGATGCTCGAGTAGATGATATTGCGTGTGATCTTGTGGAGCGTTTTATGAAGAAAATTCAGAAACTCCCTACCTATCGGAATGCAGTACCTACCCAGTCTGTGTTAACCATTACTTCTAATGTGGTATATGGTAAGAAAACAGGAAATACGCCGGATGGTCGCCGCGCAGGTGAACCTTTTGGTCCTGGTGCAAACCCAATGCACGGTCGAGATCAGAAAGGGGCGATTGCTTCATTAACCTCGGTGGCGAAAATTCCGTATGCTTATGCGAAAGATGGGATCTCTTATACTTTCTCAATCGTACCGAATGCTTTAGGGAAAGATGATCAAGCGCGTAAAGCGAATCTTGCGGGTATGATGGATGGATATTTCCATCACGATAGTGAGTTTGAAGGTGGACAACATCTGAATGTCAATGTGATGAATCGTGAGATGTTACTCGATGCGATGGATCACCCAGAGAAATATCCACAGCTCACCATTCGGGTATCGGGCTATGCTGTCCGCTTTAATGCTCTCACCAGAGAGCAGCAGCAAGATGTGGTGACTCGAACCTTTACACAAACAATGTAGTGGGTAAGAGATCAATCAGGGAGATGAGTCTATTGTGTAAACAAAATTCTCAATCAAATCGTTAAGATATCTCCCACATTTGAAAGACCTTTGTTATCGTCGAGTCCCCGATAGTGAAATATTGGGGACTCTCTTCTTTTTGATCCGCAGTAGAGAAAGTAATATTGGTAGATTATTATGATAGATCTTGATGCGAGATCTATGAGAGATATTCATTTTCGGCGGTAAGGAGTTTTTTATGTCTGTACTTGGTCGTATTCATTCTATTGAATCTTGCGGAACTGTCGATGGTCCCGGCATTCGTTTTATTGCTTTTTTTCAAGGATGTCTATTACGCTGCCTCTATTGCCATAATCGTGATACGTGGAATTTACGGGGTGGACGATTAGTCACCGTAGATGAACTGATGCAAGAAGCTCACGCTTATCGCCATTTTATGAAGGCTTCTGGCGGTGGTGTTACCGCTTCCGGCGGTGAGGCGGTATTGCAGGCAGAATTTGTCCGGGATTGGTTTCGAGCCGCACAAGCTGATGATCTTAATACCTGTTTAGATACGAATGGTTTTGTTCGACAATATAATAATATTATTGATGAGTTAATCGATGCTACAGATCTTGTAATGCTCGATTTAAAACAGATCAATGATGAGGTTCATCGGAAATTAGTCGGGGTTCCTAATCGCCGGCCTTTAGAGTTTGCCCGCTATCTTGCCAAAAGAGGTCAGCGCACTTGGATTCGCTATGTGGTAGTACCGGGTTATACAGATGATGATGATTCAGCGCATCGTCTAGGGCAGTTTACAGAGAATATGACAAATATCGAGAAAATCGAGTTGCTACCCTATCACGAGCTTGGAAAGCATAAATGGGAAGCCTATAACGAGCCCTATAAGCTTGAGGGCGTTCATTCCCCACCGGCAGAAACATTAGAGCGGATTAAAACTATTCTCACATCCTATGGGCATACTGTGACTTATTAAAGAGATTAGGATATTTTGAAAGCGAGATTTTGCAGGAGAAATTTTATAGTAAATTTGGTTTAAGAAAAATGGTTTTAAACAACACTTGCAAGATGCCGGATAGAACCGCTTCCTCACTTATTACAACCGATGCGCCGGCATTTAAATGAGCTTATTTTGAACCGATCTTACCTCACTATAGAAAGCGAGATTTCCGAAAAATCGTGTAACAAAAAACAAAAACCGATCCTGCACTCTGAATGGCACGATCGGTTTTTATTGGTTGAGAAATGATATTCGTGGATTATTTTCTCGTGAATTATTTACCTTTAAAACCTTGCGATTTTAACAGTTGATTGGCCACTCGGATTTGATGTTCAAGGGCATCGCTTTCTTGAAGTAATCGCTCCTGCGCTTCAATATCCTTATGAGCGTTATCTTGGTGCTTTCCATTAGATGAGCGTTCTTCGGTTCGTGAACCATTCGTTTCGGTAGTATAACCTTTGCTACGCATCAATTTATTAGCAACATTTAGTTCTGTCTGTAACTCAGAGAGATCTGTCTCTACCAATTTCTCAGCTTCCTCTTTGAATGCCTTATGGAAATTACGCATTGAATCCATAACTTGAATCTGCATATCACGCACCGCATTCATATCTTGACGATAGATTTTAAGATACATCTGTAATTGCATCTGAACAGAGGGAAGAAAAGTATTGAGAAATCGACCGGCACTTAACACATTATTCTCATCCTCTTCAATGGCATCGATCATCTGCTGTGTATAAATAATGATCTGATCCACGTGCTGTTTGATATTATTAGGTGTATCGAGGTTCTCTTGTTCAATCACAGTTAGCACTTCAATATGACGACGCACTAACTCATATTTGGCATTTTGTTGACGTAGAATCTGCTCTTCCATTGCTCGTTGCTCAGCTTGTTGTTGCAATATTTTGGCCTCTTCCGCAATACGTTGCTCCTCCTCTAAATAGGCTTCTCGCTCCTCTCTATTCATAAAGTAAGAACCAAACTTCCGGCGAATATCTTCCGGCGCTAATATACCAAAAGCTAACAAGATACCGAAGGCAATGAGAGCCCAAAGCGGGAAGAGGGAGAGTAATGGCAGATGATTATCTTGCAAGGCACCATAGAGGAATAGAATCGCTAAGGGAATCGTGAGCCAGAAGATGCGATTACCAATATGTCGATCGCGAATGCCGACGACAGCGGTAAATAATCCACCTACTAAAAGAGACACAGGCCAAGCACCGCTTAAAGCCGTGATAATCGTTGCAATAATACCTACGCCGGTTGCAAAACGATTAGGACGAGCCGGGAACATCATTACAAAGCCGAGATAAGTACTAAAAAGGGTAAACCCCGAACCCACTAAAAGTTTTGGCGGAATAATATTCGTAAAAATTTCCGCTAAAACCCCGCACGCAAATCCTTTGCCGTGATCGATAAGACGCAATATAGTTGATTTAACCCGACTAAATCCTTTAGTCAGTGGGGTTTCAGCTCTGTTTAAAAAAGGTCTAATAATGCGATATCCGATATAGACAACAATGAGAAATGCAATAAACGGCATAGAAACTTCCTTATAAGCTTATAAAGCGATCCCTTAGATTCCGATGAACAGTATCGAAACTAAGGGATATGAAGAGCGATCTTGGCCTACATCGCTGATGACGATGAGAGATCTGACACTTAAATGGGGCGCAAACTCAATGATCACTTACGCCTTTTTAAAATATATTAGCTCTGATATTTATCAACAACAGCCCCAATACGTTGACGAAGATTATCTTCCATTTGACCAAGTTCCACTTCCACTTCAGCACGGCGATGACGGGCTTCTGTAGCAATACGCATAGTCTCTTCAATGGTATTGACTAAGCGATCTTGTACTTCACGAATGGTTTCAATATCAACGACAGAACGTTCAATCTCGGTTGCTGTTGCGATACTATTTTGTTGTAACGCTTCAGCATTCCGGCGAAGTAGCTCATTGGTGGTATCAGAGACATCTTTCTGTAATTTTGCAGCTTTTCCTTGTTGATCTAATGACAGTGCAAGCACCATTTGGTTTTTCCAAACAGGAAGCGTGGTTAAGATACTACCTTGGATCTTTTCTGCTAACTGTTGGTTATTATTCTGCATAATACGAATTTGCGGCGCTGTTTGCATCGCAATGGTTTTAGAGATTTCAAGATCGTGAAGACGGCGTTCAAAACGATTCAGGTTTTCCATTAGATCTTTCACTTTTTGGGCATCAAGAAGATCTTTACTCTCATCTGCTTGTGCTTGTAAGCGCGGTAATTCTGTCATTTTAATCTCTTCGATCTTCTTTTTACCGGCCGTGACAAAAAGGCTGATCTCTTTATAGTATTCAAAGTTTTTGAGATAGAGTTGTTCAAGACGCTCATTATCGCGTAGTAAACCCACCATAGATTGATCGAGATGTGCCGCGATCGTATCTACTTGCGAGGTCAGTGTCATATGATCGATCTTTTCAGCGGCATTTTTTCGAAAGAAGCCACCAATAATCGGTAATTTCGCAAGGAAACTACTGTTTTGATCCTCTTTGGTTAATGGGTCATATTCTTTCACTTTGGCGATTAATGAGCCTAATTGTTCCCCAATGGCGCCAGAATCTTTGCCTTTGACGCCTTGTAGTAAGGTATCGGCAAATTTTGCGATCTCTGACATTGGTTTAACGCCGTATCCCAAAACTTCACTTGCTTGATTAATATCGATATTTTGACTTATTTCATCAATACGAACGAGATCTTGACTATTCTCTTTAGGATCTTCCCCTTTGCTAAAAGCGGTAAGATCAGTGGGGTTAATCGTTTGTAATGCTGTGTTATTGTTGCTTGTGGTATTCATATCGTTTCATCTCTTTGTTATAGGATTATGAGGTAGAATCGTGGGCAAATGCCGCTTATTTTTAAACATATATAACTCAATATTATAGAACGTTTTATCTTATTTTACTTCCCATAATTCTATTTATAGTAAATTTGGTTTAAGAAAATGATTTTAAACAACCCTTGCAAGATGCCGGATAGAACGGCTTCCTTACTTATTACAACCGATGCGCCGGCATTTCAATAAGCTTATTTTGAACCGACATTACTATAATTCACGATTATCCGCTATTTTGCCATAAGGGAATGCAATTTTGCGTTCACGCACTCTGATTTTGAAGAATACAACGTTATGAGATCGAATGATGATGGTTTATTAGTTTATTAGCTTGTGAGTTTGTTTGTTAATTGCTTGTCATATTTGCCCCTTATACTCACAAAAGATCGATAAGATCCACCTGACAATAGATTAATGACAACATTAATAGCCGTCCTAATACGCAGTTGATCGCGTTATTTGCTCGGCTTTCAAAAGGGATTTGAGTATATGAAGATAAAAAAATGGGTTGCAGCGACCGTTATGGGGGCTTCACTTCTCTCAACAAATGCATTGGCACAGACAGAGATTCAGTGGTGGCATTCAATGGATGGTGCATTAACTGAATGGGTGAATGATCTTGCGAAAGGCTTTAATGAGTCACAATCAGATTATAAAGTGGTTCCCGTTTACAAAGGTGGGTATGAGCAATCAATGACTGCCGGCGTTGCTGCTTTTAGAGCCGGGGAAGCGCCCGATATTTTGCAAGTCTATGAAGTGGGGACTGCTTCGATGATCTATGCAAAAGGAGTGACTAAATCAGTCACTGAGATTATGCGCGATAATAATATTCACTTTGATCTCAATGATTATATTCCTGCGGTTGCAAGTTACTATACTGCGCCTAATGGCGAGCTTTTATCACTTCCTTTTAATAGCTCAACAACAGTAATGTATTACAACAAAGATGCTTTCAAAAAAGCAGGATTAGATGCAGATCATCCTCCGAAAACATGGGCAGAAGTTCGCTCTGCAGCGGAGCAGTTAAAAGCCGCGGGCTATAGTTGTCCAATGACTACAGAATGGATGGGTTGGACACAGTTAGAGAGTTTCTCAGCGTGGCATAATGAACCTTATGCCTCTAAGAATAATGGCTTTGATGGGTTAGATGTTGAGTTACTGATTAACAAACCTTTGCAATTACGCCATTTTAATAATCTTGCAGATATGGCTAAAGAGGGTTTATTTGTCTATAAAGGTCGCGCTAGTGAAGCGGGACCGGCGTTTAGATCTGGAGAATGTGCGATGACTTTCGGTTCATCTGCGAGTTATGGCGGATTAAAACGGGATGCGCAATTTGAATTTGGGGAAACAACGTTGCCTTACTATGAAGATGTTGCCGGCGCCCCGCAAAATACCGTAATCGGTGGTGCAAGTCTTTGGGTGATGAGTGGGAAACCGGACGATCATTATAAAGGGGTGGCGAAATTCTTTGAATATATCTCACAGCCTGATGTACAAGCGGCAAGCCATATGCGCACCGGTTATCTACCTGTGACGAAAGCGGCTTTTGAGATCACAGAGAAGAGTGGTTTTTATGAGCAAAATCCCGGTGCCGAAGTCCCTGTTGAACAGATGATTCGGAAAGCGACCAATAATACGCGCGGTATCCGTTTAGGGAATATGTTACAGATTCGAGCGATCGTCGATGAAGAGACAGAGCAGATCTGGACAGGTAAAAAGACAGCTGAACAAGCATTAAGTACCATTGTAGAACGTGGCAACGAATTATTACGTCGCTTTGAGCGCGTCAATAATCGTTAATACAACAGAAAAGGGCGGGGCGGTTTTGGAAGGGGCTGCTTCGCTTTTTTATTGTCTTGCATTTATGTCGAAAGATTCGCCGAAAGATTCGATGCCGACAATATTAAGAGCATTATTCAGCGCATTATTAAGAGAATATTAATACCATTATGAAACTCTATTTTAAACATTACCGCTGGTTGCCTTGGTTTTTGATGCTGCCGCAATTAGCAATCATTTTGATCTTCTTCTATTGGCCGGCCGTTCAAGCAATGGTGCAGAGCTTTCAGTTAGAGGATATGTTTGGTCTCTCTAAAGAGTGGGTCGGATTTGAGAACTTTGCGGTGCTATTTGCCAATCCGATCTATTTAGAAGCGATCTATACGACGCTCTATTTCTCATTTTGGGTGACGCTATTAGGTCTGACGATTGCACTCTTTTTAGCATTTTTTATGCAGAAAATTGCGCGTTTTATCACCTTTTATCGTACCGCTTTGATTCTACCTTATGCTGTATCGCCGATTGTGGTGGGGGTATTGTGGACCTTTATGTTTGCGCCCTCTTTCGGGTTAGTGAGCTATGCTTTGGCCAAAATCGGTATTACTTGGAATCATCAACTCAATGCTGATCAAGCAATGTGGCTTGTGATCATTGCTTCAATTTGGAAGCAGATCTCTTATAATTTCCTCTTCTTTTATGCTGGATTACAAGCGATTCCCAAATCGTTAACGGAAGCGGCCGCCATAGATGGTGCCGGCCCTTGGCGTCGATTCTTTACCATTGAATTTCCTCTCTTATGGCCGACGACCTTTTTCCTTTGTGTGATTAATATTGTCTATGTTTTTTTCGATACGTTCGCGATTATCGATGGTTTAACGCAGGGAGGCCCTGGGAATGCCACTTCAACTTTAGTCTATCGAATCTATTTCGATGGCTTTAAGAGTATGAATTACGGCAGTTCTGCGGCGCAATCGGTGGTATTGATGGGCTTTGTTCTAATATTAACGATTATTCAATTTCGGTATATCGATCGTAAGGGGAATGGCAAATGATTGAGAATCGTTTAGGATTACGCATTTTTGCGCATATTATGATTATTCTAGCAGTGTTGTTAGTCTGCTTTCCGATCTATCTTGCAATTATCGCGTCCACTCAGAGCGCGACCGAAGTGGTGAATGTCCCTATTTCACTGCTGCCGGGTGATCAGATGATCGAAAATTATAAGATTGCGCTCTTTGGTAAAGATGAAACGGTCGCTTATCCCGCTGCGAGAATGTTATGGGTTTCCCTAGTGATGACGCTCATTATTGCGGTGGGGAAAATTGCGATCTCATTAACCTCCGCATTTGCTATTGTCTATTTCCGATTTCCTTGTCGGATGCTCATTTTTTGGATTATCTTTATTACCTTGATGTTACCGGTTGAGGTGCGGATTATCCCGACATTTGATGTGGTGGCAAATCTACATATGCTCAATAGCTACGCCGGATTAACAATTCCGCTCATTGCTTCGGCTACTGCGACATTTCTCTTTCGGCAATTTTTTAGTACGGTGCCGGATGAGTTATTGGAAGCTGCGCGCGTAGATGGTGCCGGTGCAATGCGCTTCTTTAAAGATGTTTTATTGCCGCTCTCTATTCCAACGGTTGCGGCGCTCTTTGTGATCCAATTTATCTATGGTTGGAATCAATATCTCTGGCCTCTTTTGATGACCACAAGGGAAGAGATGTTCCCGATCTCTGTGGGGTTACGGCAGATGATGGGAAGCGGGGATAGTTTAGTGGATTGGAATATTGTGATGGCGACGGTGGTCTTGATGTTAATCCCGCCGATGATCGTCATTCTTGCGATGCAACGGTGGCTCGTGAAAGGGCTCATTGATAGTGAAAAGTAGTTTTATGATCAATGACAAGTCGTTAAGCCCTTGACCATTGGCAATAAGATGGAAGCGATCAACTGACAGTATCGAGAAGAACGAATCTGATAAGAACAAATCTGAGAATAACGAATCTGCAGATTGAATAAAAGGATAAAAGAGTATGGCAAGCGTAGTATTAAAAGGCATTACTAAACATTATGGAACGCAACGTAAACCGGGGAATTTGATTCTAAAAGGGATCGATATTGCGATTGAAAAGGGGGAATTTATTGTTGTGGTCGGCCCCTCAGGTTGCGGTAAATCAACATTATTGCGGGTTATTGCCGGCTTAGAGGAATCTTCTAGTGGGCAGATTATGATTGGCGATCGAGATGTGACGAAGTTAGAGCCGGCACAGCGGGATATTGCAATGGTTTTCCAAAACTATGCGCTCTATCCCCATATGACCGTCCGAGAGAATATGGCATATGGTGTGAAGCTTGCGAAAATGCCTAAAGAAGAGATTGATCGCCGGATTCGAGAAACTGCTAAAATGCTCGATATAGAGATGCATCTTGATAAGAAACCCAATGCGCTCTCCGGCGGACAACGACAACGGGTTGCGATGGGACGAGCTATTGTCCGTAAGCCAAAACTCTTTCTCTTTGATGAGCCACTCTCAAATCTCGATGCCAAACTGCGTACATCCACTCGATTAGAGATTCGCCGGCGACATAATGAGATTGGTATCACTTCACTCTATGTCACTCACGATCAAACAGAAGCGATGACCTTAGCGGATCGAATGATTATCTTAAATGGGGGCAATATTGAACAATTTGGGACGCCGCAAGAGATTTTCCACGAACCTGCTTCCACTTTTGTCGCGAATTTTATGGGATCGCCGGCGATGAATCTACTACCGGTGGAGATTACGGATGCCGGGCTCTATTTTCAAGGGCAGTTATTACCCGGCATTATCGTGCCGGAAGCGCTACGAGCTACAGGAAAAAGATCGTGGATTGTCGGGATTCGACCTGAGCATATTATCTTGCGCTCACAAGAGGCGACGGATACAAGCCATAGAATGCCAACGATTACCACAACATTAACCCTAGCAGAAACATTAGGTTCAGAAATTCTACTCTATTGCGATCTCTTAGGAACAATGCTAACGGTGAAGCAATCGCATCATATTGAGAATATCGGTCGTTTTCAGTTAGGAGAGCATCTTGAATTAGAGTTCCCACAAAAGTCGCTCTATTGGTTTGATGCAGATACACAAAAGCGAGTTGTGTTGTAACGTGTCAGAGAGCTTATCAGATAAAGGGATAGATAGAGAGATTGGTTTAAAATAAGTACTATAGTCATATCGGTTCAAAATAAGCTTATTTAAATGCCGGCGCATCGGTTGATCTAGGCAAGGAAGCTGTTCTATCCGGCATTTTGCAAGTGTTGGTGAGTCAGGTTTATGTTCTTTTAAATTCTTTTAAAATCACGCGCAATAACTGTTTAAAAACCAGTTTTCTTAAACCAAATTTACTATATTTAAATAACAGATAAGTTGAATTGTATATAAGAATATAGGTGTATAAACATATAAATATATTCATTATGAGTTTTATTCTAGTTTGATTGTTTTGAGGAATATAATTTTATAATTAAATATTATTTGATAATAAAAATTCTGCAATATATTATCATTTAGAACAGATAGGATAAAACTTGTGATCAATAGCACTCAAGTCGCTAGGAATGTGATCGAGAAAGTCATCAGTAGATTGAGTAACAACGTAATAACGATATAAAGGCTAATTATGACAGCAACAGGGATTGTTATGAGAAATGAAGAAGTAATAGAGCGCTATCCAACAGTGATCTCGCATCGTGGTGCGGGTAAGGATGCGCCGGAGAATACATTAGCGGCTTTTCGTTTGGGCGCTTCTCAAGGTTTTACGATGTTTGAATGTGATGCGAAATTATCGCAAGATGATATCCTCTTTTTATTGCACGATTCAACGCTAGAGCGCACGACTAATGGCCAAGGGGAAGCGAAAAAACTGACTTGGAATGCACTCTCACAGCTTGATGCCGGCAGTTGGCATTCCCCTGAATATGCCGGAGAAACAGTGCCCCGTTTGGGCGCATTAGTGGATTATATTGTCGCTAATCAATATCGATTAAATATTGAGATTAAGCCGAATCCCGGCGAAGCTTATGAGACAGGTAAAGCGGTTGCCACACTATTGCAAGATCTGATCTTATCTCGCCTAGATAGCTGTTTAGATCTCCTCTTTGATGAGCCTTTAGAAGAGCTATTTGATCGACTCTACGATGATCTTGTGGAGAATCCAACGACTTCTTGTGTGAAACGACAATTTTTGCTCTCTTCTTTTGAACCGGATGCACTCAAAGGTGCTAAAGAGATTGCCCCGACATTGCCGAGAGCGCTACTGCTTGATGAAGATCAGACTGATATCGAAAAAGTGATCGCTCAGTTACAAGCCTTAGAATGTCAAGGTGTAGTGGCTTACTACCCACTTGTAACCGAAGCATTTATGCGACGTTGTCGGGAGATTGATTGTTTCGTAATGGTCTATACGGTGAATGATCCCAATGAAGCGAAGCGCTTATTAGACCTCGGTGTAACTAGTGTGATTACTGATAATATGAGTTTTGCCGATCTCTTTTAGCGTATTGCCGGTAATTGAACACTAGGAAATATAGAAAGGCTTGCGAATCACAAGCCTTTTTGTCGTGATGGTCATCAGAGAGATGATGTGATTTATAGTAAATTTGGTTTAAGAAAAATGTTTTTTAAACAGCTATTGCGGGATTTTAAAAAACATCAAATCGTACTAAATAGCAGTTGCAAGATGCCGGATAGAACAGCTTTCGCACTTCTTACAACTGATGCGCCGGCATTTAAAGGCGCTTATGTTGAACTGACCTTACTATAAATAGATGAAGAGCGTAATGGAGGGTTATTTCTCAACATTTGTTTCTGCATCTTTCTCTGCACATTTCTTACAAGTATTAATCCCTAATACCGGATAGAGCGGGCAGTAACGGAAAATACCGGTGAGTAGCGGGACAAGTCCGATTAATCCCCAAAGTGATTTAGGACCGATAAATACTAAACTTAAGAGAATAAGACCGATAATAATACGGATGATTGAATCAGTAGAACCGATATTCTTTTGCATAATGAATTCCTCAAGAAGTGGTTGACATTAAAATAATGTTACGAATATGAATAGGGTGCAATATTGCCTAAATAGAGCGACTGAAATCGTGGTTGAAAACATCATTCAATATCTCAATCAGCAGGTTAGTAGGCAAGGATCTTAGAGTATATTTGTGGTCTAAGTAATATATAACTTTAATAATATATAAAATTATATATAGTCTAAGTCATAGTATGAGGTGAGCAGACAAGTGTCAAGTATTGCGATGATGATTTGTTGCGGTTTGCGTAACTTATTCAGAAATAACTCTATTTGATGTGAAAGAGTGGTAAAATTAGATGGTTTTATTGATCTATTGGCGGAATCTGTAACACAATATCAACCTATTGAATATGATGAGAGGGATTATGCATCCATTTTTTGATTATTGGCTTGAGCAAGAAGCATTATTACAGCGCCTTGTGGGAGAGGCAATATCACTTCTGTTCGGGGCTTTTTTTGTGAGTTTGATTGCCGGCTCTCTACTTGGGTTATTACTTGCAGGATTACGTCGAGGGCAGAGTCCACTTATCCGTCTGATCTCTGGTATTTTACGTTTTGCGGTGATGTTATTGGGAGATTATCCTTTTATTATCCTATTTATGTTCATTGTAATACTCGGTTATTACGGCAATATGTTACCTTTTGATCAGATGTTGCAACTCTTGCTGATGGGATGGGGCGCATTGCGTTTTGCATATTTTATGCTACAAAATCTCATTGATCGAGCGGAAGAGGAAGGCTTTGCCATACAATTTATTCGCAGTGCTCGGCAGTTAGCTATTTCCCTTATTAGCGCAGTGGTTATCGCCGGAATTATTGGGCGAATGGGCATTGGTCGATTACTGTATGAAGGATTCTATCAAGAAGATTTTATGAGCTTTAGTACAGGTGCGTTACTCTTTGCGATACTGATTGTCGCAGTGGAGTTGATCTTTGGTATTGTGCTCTTTAAAGCTCGGAAAAGTTTGCGCCGTCAACGCCAAGAACTAAGAGAACATCTAAAACAACAATTTGCGAAAGCGAATACTTTTGAAACGTCAGATTATGCGCAAGCATTTGATGATGAATTACGTGAAGAGGCAGAAGCGGTATTAGCGCAAGCCCCTGAACCGATTGCCGAAAAAGCGAATCATCATATCACAACACCGACATCAACAAGTGCTGCCAATAGTAAAGGCGCTCAATCACCACAATCAGCCAAAGATGATCCATTTTCCGGCCTGATTCAGTAGTATTTGTCTTATTTATAGATTTGCAAAAAAGACGAGGAAAATCGGCGCTAATAGGTTGGTAATAAACCCAAAACTGATGGCAATGGGCACCACTTGTGGCCCGCCGGCGCGCTGAATAACCGGTAGTACAAAATCTAAAGAGGTTGCACCCCCAGAACCTACCGAGGTCAGTGGAAAACGTGCCATTAATAGCGGAATCATCATAAAGGCGAAGAACTCTCGAAAGAGGTCATTGAAGAAAGCGATAGAGCCCATAATAGGGCCTTGTGCATCTTGGAGAATAATGGTCGAGAGCGAGTACCAGCCAAAACCAGAACTAATAGCTAGTCCTTGGACTACCGGCATTTGCAAAATGAGCGCCGCGATGATACCGCCGACAAAGGAGGAGATAATAAAAAAGAAGCTTAAGATTAACCCATAACGATTAAAGAGCACCGCTTTAAGTTGAATGCCGCTTGCCCGTAGCTGTAGACCGACACAAGCAAGGAGAATCACAATAGCGACTTCCGCAAGATGTTCCGGTACTTTGACATATTGATTAGCCAGTAATCCTACAATTAACCCTAGAATAATGGTGCCGATTAATTTAAAAGAGCCCAAGAGAGAGTGCCAAGTAGAACCTTGTGGCGGTCGATCCCCTTTGATTTTAAAAGGAAGCAGTTTATCGAGATAGAGAAGCGTTACCATATTTAGGCCTAAAATAGCGATGATAAAAACCGCAGTTTTCCCAAATATCGATTGCAATTGATTCCAAAGATCAGGAATCAGAGAGAGATTCAGCCCCATAATAAAGAGTACAAGATAGATCAATGCAATCAGCGCCTGATCGACCAATCGAATCAAACGTCTATTTTTAAGTGGAATGGCAAAGCCAAGAAAGAGCGGGAGCAGAACCCAAAGGAGCGTTTGTAACATATCTTTTGCTATATCCATTCAAAATCAGAGAGCCGAGTAGAGAGGATAGCAGTGATGTGCTTAAAGTAAAATAGTTAAGTGAAATATTGCAGCGGAAAATAATGGAAATCTCTGTTGAGCAATCATTGAGGGAGTAGGATGAGTAGAACAAGTAGAACAATTTGTATATTAATCAATAAATGATCGGGATTATCATAGTAATGATAGTTATTGTGCGCTTTTTTATGATAAAATGCCCTCTTTTCTTCTCTTGTCAAAATAAGGGTGATTAAATATGGCAGGTCATAGTAAATGGGCAAATATCCAGCATCGTAAAGGTGCGCAGGATAAAAAACGTGGGAAAATATTCACCAAATTAATTCGTGAGATTACGATTGCTGTGCGAGCAACCGGCAACGGCGATCCTGACGCAAACCCTCGCTTACGCTTAGCGGTTGATAAAGCGTATGGCGCTAATATGCCAAAAGATACTATTGAGAGAGCGATTAATCGTGGTCTTGGTATCTCAGATGGCCCACCAGATGAAGAGATTCGTTATGAAGGTTATGGTGCCGGTGGTGTTGCCGTAATGGTGGATTGCCTTTCGAATAACCGT
This sequence comes from Ignatzschineria ureiclastica, assembly GCF_003121845.1. Classification (GTDB taxonomy): domain Bacteria; phylum Pseudomonadota; class Gammaproteobacteria; order Cardiobacteriales; family Wohlfahrtiimonadaceae; genus Ignatzschineria; species Ignatzschineria ureiclastica. The sequence goes on from NZ_QEWQ01000002.1 coordinate 115,249, forward strand.
AACCGGACTGCCGGCGAAGTGCGTCACGCATTTACTAAATATGGCGGTAATTTAGGAACCGATGGTTCTGTGGCATTCCAATTTAGAGAACTAGGTGTTTTATCATATCCTGCAGGCTCTGATGAAGATGGGATTACAGAAGCGGCGATTATGGCCGGTGCTGAAGATGTGGTAGTAGATGATGATGGTTCTATCGAAGTATTAACTACGCCACAAAGCTATGCAGAAGTGCATAATGCAATGGTTGAAGCAGGTTTTGAGCCTGAAGATTCTGAAGTGACACAATATGCGGATAATAATGTCGCAATTGATGCTGAAGCAGCCGAGAAAGTGATGGCGATGGTGGAAGCATTAGAAAATCTTGATGATGTACAGAAAGTCTACTCTAACGCTGATATCTCAGATGAGATCTTAGCGGAAATCTTCAAGTAATCCTGTAATCGAGTATTATCGATGATTATTTTAGGGATTGACCCAGGCTCACGTATTACGGGCTATGGTGTCATCGATATTAGCGGCCGGAAGCCACGTTATGTGGACTCCGGCTGTATTCGTATGGATACGAAAGCCCCTATGTCAGTACGCTTATTAACGATTTTTCAAGGTGTTGATCAGCTCATTGCACTCTATCGGCCACAAGTGCTCTCTATCGAAGAGGTTTTTATGCATAAAAATCCCCAATCGGCCCTGAAATTAGGACAAGCGCGGGGGGTTGCAATCTGTGCGGCCGCGATGGCCGAGCTTGAAGTGGTAGAGTATGCGGCCACGCGGATTAAGCAGACGATTGTAGGGCAAGGGCACGCGGAGAAAGCACAAGTGCAACATATGGTGCAGAGTCTATTGAAACTCAATCGTAAACCCCAAGCAGATGCGGCTGATGCGTTAGCTGCCGCACTTACACACGCATTTCACCGAAGAATGGAAGGATTATTATGATTGGACGATTAACAGGAATTTTGGCAGAAAAACGCCTGCCGAATCAAGCCTTAGTAGATGTCAACGGTGTTGGCTATGAAGTAGAATTGCCGATGAGTAGCTTTGCGCAATTACCACAAGAGGGCGAGAAGGTGCAACTCACCATTCACCACGTAGTTCGGGAAGATGCAAGCTTGTTATATGGTTTTTCAAGCCCTAAAGAACGAGAAGCGTTCAGGCTTCTAATTAAAGTTTCCGGCATTGGCCCTAAAAGTGCGATATTGATCCTCTCAGGTCTATCGGCCGAAGAGCTCTATCGTGTTATTAACCGCGATGATTTAGCGAGTTTAACGAAGGTGCCCGGTGTGGGTAAGAAAACAGCAGAGCGTCTTATTATCGAGTTACGAGATAAAGTGAAAAATCTCGCTCCTGCAGCAGGATTTGATGATCTTCTAGGGGGCACTGAGCCTATTATGACAGATCCTCAAATGATTACAGATGATGCGATTGAAGCCTTAGTGAGCTTAGGCTATAACCAAACCGAAGCGAAAAAACGGGTGATGAAGGTCGCTAAACCCGGCTTAACACTGGAGATGATTATTCCATTGGCGCTGAAGTTGTAGGGCGCTTTATTTAAAACGTTGGAAAATTAAGATTATCTATTGCTGAGCGGGAGTGAAATATCCCGCTTTTTTTATAATTGATATATGCAAGCGCCTGTTATCCTATTATGGTGAGGTCAAAATATACTCAATCATTCTTTGATTGGCTTCAGGAAAGGGGAGCGATGAGAGCTCTTCTTTTGAGAACCAGGCTACTTCTTGAAATTCAGCACCGATAGGTTCGCCGGTAAATTGGGTAATATCGTAGATTATGAAATCAATGGATTTATGCGGATAATCATAACGAAATTGAAGGGCAAGGGAGAGCTCTGTGACTTCAATTGCAAGCTCTTCCTCTAATTCCCGAATCATCGCTACTTGATCCGCCTCATCTTGCTCAACTTTCCCGCCGGGGAATTCCCAAAGGCCGGCAAATTCCTGAGTGGATTTCCGGCGACTGAGGAGAATTTGGCTGCGATCTTGATTCCAAATAATAGCGGCAACGACACGAATATCGGCAGGATTTTGAGCGGTTGTATTAGCTTGAGTCATAGTGAATCTTTGTTGTTAATGGGGGATAGTGACTACTGATCTAATGCACCTAAAAGAGAGAGGCGAATCATATTCAGTAAGTTGATGACTGAGAAACTGACGGTATCATGCTCATTAAAATGGGGAATAATCATCGTTTTCTCTAATAGTGCTTCCCCTTGTTGGCAGAGGAGTGTTAATGTCATATTGTTATAACTATGCGCTTCACCATGCACTGTAGCGACAATATCAGCTTTGCTAAGCGATTGGATATAGGCTAATTTCTCTTTATAGCGCTCAATAGAGAGTGCTTGATGTCGACTCTCGATCCAAGCACCTCGGAAATAATGTTCTGTTGCACTCTTCTCATTTAAGCGCATCGAGATCATCCCCTCACTAAAGGATTCAAAGAGCGCAAGTGTTAAGCCTTTAGATTCAAGTAACTCTGCAACGGCTTCTTCCATGCTCGCTTTTCCCTCGCCAAAGCAGAGGTTCCCTAAGATTTTCTGTGCGCGTTGTGCAAAGGGTTCAATGAGAGCCATTGCACGCGCTTCTGAATCCGCTTTTGCAGAAAAACGTACCTGGATACCCTCAATACCGGAAGCTAAGAAAGAGAGTTTAGGGTTAGGTAGGTGATCAAGTTCATCATTAATATCGGCTAATAGTGCCGAGATATCGGATTCGCCTTTTCCCCAACAGCGAAGCGTACGAGTATAGACTCGTTCAATTTTAGGCAGTAATTGGGAGAGATAGGGAAGAATTGAGTCGCGCATCATTACTTTCATTTCTGACGGAACACCAGGCATTAAAAAGATATGCTTTTCGCCAATTTGTAGATGAACACCCGGTGCTGTGCCAGGAAAGGCTTCTAAAATATGCGCACCCTCAGGATAGTATGCTTGACGTAGATTATTGTCAGACATCTCTCGATTACGCTTGCGGAATTTATCGCGAATGATCTCGGCAAGCGCTTCATCATAGATCAATGGACGCTGAACTGCTTCGGCAAGAGCCTCTTTCGTAATATCATCTTGTGTTGGTCCAAGGCCACCCGTACAGAGAATAACATCAGCACGTTCTAAAGCACGACTAAAAGTAGTCGCCATATTATGGAGATTATCACCCACAGTAGTTTTAAAATGGCAATCAATGCCGATTTCACTAAGTCGGCGTGCAATCCAAGGGCCATTGGTATCAATGGATTGTCCTAAGAGCATTTCTGAACCACTGACAATAATCTCTGCTTTCATTTGCTATCCCCTAATCAGAATATTGTTAATTAGATATTGTTAATTAGAGTATCATTCTACCGCAACTTAATGGGCAATGTTGACAATTCATCTGAGGAGTATTCCGAATGGGAAGCGCAATTTTGATCTATTCTCTTCTTTACCCGTCTGCTGTTGATTGATGGGCTTCAATGTAGGCAATCTTTTGAGCTCTTGTGAGCTTTTTGAAAGCATACTCTTGTTGCATGGCCGCTTGTTTTGTCGAAAAAATTTCGTAGTAACAGAGGCGTACCGGACGGCGAGCAGGGACTTTGGTATATTTTGCGCCTTTGCCGGCATTATGGGTCGCAATACGTTGCTCTAATTGAGGAGTATAACCGGTATAGAGACTCTGATCATTGCACTCTAATACATAGAAATAGTGCCGCTGCGGATAGGTAATTTTCATCTCAGTCTTCGTTGAATCATTATCATTGAATCAATTTTACTCAACAACACTTGCACAATACCCACTAGAATAGTCCCCTTGCTCTTTATAATCGATGCGCCGGCCTTTTGATAAGCCGATTTTGAACTGATCTTACTATATTATGAAATGCTGCTAAAGATCTTGATGGCGATAATCGCTGCCTTGTCTGAGAATCTCTACGATTTGTGCACGTAGATTAGCTTCATCATAGCGTGGGCGAAGTGGAACATGCAAAATGGGAACTTGCGCTTGATACATCGCTTCATCAACAAAGGCATCCCGTACTTTTCTATGCTGTGCATCATGTGTACTATCGTCTAATTCAATCACAAGAAGCGGCGCTGTTGTCAGTGGATTTACAAGCACAAAGTCTACATGCTTAGCTGAGATCTTGCTAAAAGCCCCTTGATAGTCGCTTTTAGCAAGTCCCGGACGTACTTTTAAAATATCGGCAATACGCACTTTTCCAAAGATTTTAACAGGTACACCATGAAGCGCTGTCTCTAAACTTGAAAGAAATAACTGCTCTGCAGGTGTAAAGAGTGAGGGCGCTGATTTATACCAAGAGACCGGCGTTGGACGATCAATGATGGTTGGCTCTTTCGGTGCCCATTTGCGTTTAAAATAGATAATAACGCCGGCAATAATGATAACAATAAAGAGTAACTTAAGGAGCATTGCTCGTCACCTCGGTTGATGTGGTTGTACAGTTGAGATAGTCCCTTAAACGATGTGGCTCTTCCTTAAGCGTGTGATAGATAATAGCATTACTTAAAACATTTTTGACATAGCCACGAGTCTCATAAAATGGAATAGTTTCAATCCACAGCGCCATATCAACCTCTTGATCGTTATCGGGAAGCCATTTCTTAACATTGTGAGGCCCGGCATTATAGCTTGCGAGCATATAAGGGATACATTGACCTACATTATTTTGTAAAGTTTTAAGATAGGTAATGCCATAACGGATATTGGCATCAGGATCATAGAGTGAACTACGCTCCTCTTCATTCAGCGTTGAAGACATCTTTTCTGCTGTAGGAATGAGTAGTTGCATTAAACCATAAGCGCTTGCGGGTGATTTGGCCTTTTCATGAAAGAGGCTCTCTTGACGAATTAAGCCTAAAACAATAGGTTCTGTAATAAAATGATCGTTATATTTTTCGATAATCTCTGTATAAGCCACTGGATAACGATAAGGTAACCCTCCCTCAACTCGAGCTCTTGCCGCAGCTTGTAGCCCTAAATTGTAAAACCCTGCATCAAAGGCTGCAACACTTCCTGCTGCTTGTTCTATTTTATTGCTATTTCGAAGCGCTTCCTGCCATTTACTACGACTGAAATACTCTTCATTCACTTTCGCGAGTAATAATGCCATAGAGAAGCGATTATTAAGAGGCACCACTTGCGGTTTCATCTTCTCAGCAGAGATGGCTTGAATAGTTTCATATTTATGATGAAGCTCATCAGCCGCTAGAAAACCATAGAACGTGGGTTCATTTTGGATCTGTTCATAATGGTATTTTGCTTGCTCATGATCTCCGACAGCATCATAACTGCGTGCTAACCAATACTGCCAAACATCTTCTTTTTGAGCTTCTGGTGAGAGATTTGAGAGTAGGGCTAGGGCGATAGGGTAATTCCCCTCTTTCGCAGCTAAACGGAATCCCCATTGCAAGACTTGATCATCTCGTTCATCACTTGGGATCTCAAGGATTTTATCGAGCGGTGCGACAACATCGCTTCGACCCGCTTGGAATACGGCAATACGATTACGCAGGGTAATATAATCCTCTTTTGAGAGGAGATTATGTGCATGAGCAAATTCGAGTCCCTTTTCCGCTTGTAGCGAATTTTGACTTGACCATTTTTGCAATACTTTCGCATAGAGATTTTCTCCCTCAGGGTAGAAGACTTCCATGTTCAATAGGTCGCTCGGTGATTCTAGTAAGTTGATAAAGTACTCATAGTAAGCCTGTTTCTCCTCCGGTAAGGAGGGGAGAAGCTCTTTTGCTTTACTGAGTCGGCCAGCTTGTAGTAATTTCTCAATCTTATCTTTGACGAGTCCGCTATCTTGATTTTTCTCTAGCCAAAATTTCTCCACAACAGCACATCCCGAAGGGAGTTGTAATTGTGCAACCCACTCTTGTTCAAACTCATTCAGATCTAAAATCGATTGTTGTAATTGCGCATTATAGAGATAACAGCGAAGCCCTAAGGTATTGGCAAATTGCGCATTATCGAGGATAAATTGCGAGTGTTTCTTGCGCTCTTGATCTTTGAAAAGTACCAGTTTAAGTGTATTCGCAAAAGGTTCATTCGCATAGCGATCGGCAAAGTCTAACACTTCTTGAGGATCGCTATCATCGATTCGTTCTTGGTAATAGTAAAACTCAAGATAGGGCAGAAGCGTGGATTCGCTCAGTTTGTCTCGGTAGAGTTGGTATTGATCCCAATCTTTTTTAATAATGGCTTTTTTACCGGCCACAAACCATTGATCTTCACTCTCTTCAAGTGCGAAGCTCATAGTCGGTGTGCTTAACAGTAGCAGAAGCATCACTGATTTGGTAAATAAAGGGATTTTTCTAAACAGAGGAATCATATATATCTCGTCTCTTTACAAATGGTGTAAAAGGGAATGAAGGTTCTATTATCCTTTAAATGGGCAGAATTTTAAACAAATAATCGTAACTTACTGATTATATTATAGTACGAAAGATCGTTAAAATGGGAATTATCAGGGAGATCAGGGGAGCGTAATGGCGTGAGAAAATGAGAAATTTTCAATAAATGTCAAAAATAGTATAGGCGTAATGAGAAGTACTTTTCCTTAGTGAGTATTGTTTATATAAACTCTTGAGAAGAGGCTACTCATCTGCTTATTAGTGCTATTAGCCTGCGAAGATCTATTGATAGTAATATGGGTTCAAAATAAGCTTATTTAAATGCCGGCACAATAGCTGATAGAGGCAAGGAAGCGGTTCTATTCGGTATCTTGCAAGTGTTGGTAAGTTAGGTTTGACGTTCTTTTAAAATCCCGCAATAGCTGTTTAAAAGCCATTTTTCTTAAACCCAATTTACTATATCAATAGAAGCTTGAATCAATCGACGGTTTAATAATGTTAAAGAGGATTGATTCAAGCGTTATGTATTCAAACGAGGGATAAGCGTGTTTAGATCTACTCTACAGTACCAAAAATCTTATCGCCGGCATCGCCTAGACCCGGAAGAATATAAGCATCTTCATTAAGGCCTTGATCTACAGAGGCGGTGTAGATATCCACATCAGGATGGTTCTCATGGAGTTTCGCAATTCCCTCAGGTGCTGCCACTAAAAAGAGGGCTTTGATATGTTTACAACCCGCCTTTTTTAGTAGATCGATGGTTGCAATGGCTGTGCCGCCGGTGGCAAGCATAGGATCGATAATGAGCGCTGTTCGATCTTCCATGTGTGTGGTCAGCTTTTGATAATAAGCCCGAGGTTCTAATGTTTCATGATCACGTTCAAATCCAACAACAGAGACTCTTGCTCCAGGGATCAGCTCTAAAACACCTTGCTGCATACCAATACCGGCCCGAAGAATCGGGACGATCGTGATTTTTTTACCTTTAATCTGTTCAACTTCAACATCACCGGCCCAGCCTTGAATAGTGCGTTTTTCAGTTTCTAAATCTTTAGTCGCTTCATACGCTAATAATTGTGCTATTTCAGACGCAAGCTCTCTAAAATCTTTAGTAGAGATCTCTGCTTTACGCATCTTGCCGATCTTATGGACGACAAGAGGATGTTTAATTTCAAATACTTGTTTCATGGTTGACTCCTTACCACTAATGACTGACCGATATCTTTAGAATAGATATTTGAGGCTATTATAGCGAGGTATTGATGTGATGTGTTATAGATTCTCATGTAATTTGTTGCGCAAACTATCGTAGCACTTTGAAATATGCTCATTATTTACTCAGGGATATAATAAAAGACCCATTTTGCAATGGGTCTTTTGAGAATCTTTTAAAATGTGATATTTGTGATACTCAATGAAGCAGTTACGAATATCGACTATCACATGATCACAGGTTCTTATTGTAGATTCTTATTTTTGATTTTCGATAGCATCGTTCATCATCTGCTTGAGTTCGTTGCGCTCAGCTAATTCTAAAACGATATCGCATCCGCCGACTAATTCGCCACCGATGTAGATTTGTGGGAATGTAGGCCATTCTGCATATTTAGGTAAAAATTCAAAAATAGCAGGATCATCCATCACATTTACGAATGAGAAAGGAAGACCTGTGTCTGCTAATGCTTGCGCTGCACGGCTTGAGAAGCCACACATTGGGAATTGTGGGCTACCTTTCATATAGATCACCACAGGATTTTCTGTAACTTGGCGATGAATTTTGTCGAGTGTTGCTTGTTCAGTCATTGTTATGTACTCCTAGTTAAAATACGAGGCTATTTTAGCAGTTATTGATAAAAGGTGCAGATTATCGCCGAAGTTTGATCGAGATCGTGATACTACACATTCTTTTATGATATAGGACTTAATAGGGATGTTTCTCTCAATATTCAAGTCATAAGGAGATGTAAGAGGGTGAAACCTGAATTTATGAAGTCCGAATTTCACCATGCCCTAAAACAATATATTTTTGAGAAGTTAATCCTTCTAATCCCACAGGACCACGCACATGAATTTTATCGGTTGAGATTCCAATCTCGGCGCCAAGGCCAAATTCAAAACCATCGCAGAAGCGGGAAGATGCATTGATCATGACACAAGCAGAATCCACTGCACGGAGGAAGTAGGTGGCTTTACTGTAATTCTCGGTCAAAATGACATCTGTATGATGAGAGCCATAATGATTAATATGAGTGATCGCTTCTTCCATCGATTTCACTACTTTAATGGCGATAATCGGTGCTAAATATTCTGTATGCCAATCCTCTTCTATGGCGATAATCGCTGGAATATTATGCTCTTTGAGAAGTGTTAGGGCTCGATTACAAGCACGTACTTCAACGCCTTTCTCCACAAGTATTGTCGCCATTTCCGGCAGAAAAGGCTTGAGGATCTTCTCATGAATCAGCAGTGTCTCTAGAGTGTTACAAGGTGCATATCGCTGTGTTTTAGCATTATCGACTACGCGCCAAGCTTTTTCTAAATCAGCTTCATTATCCACATAAGTATGACAAATACCATCAAGATGCTTGATTACCGGCACAGTAGCTTTGGCATTAATTCGTTCAACAAGGGATTTTCCACCTCGAGGAATGATCACATCAATATATTGATTAGAGGTAATCATGAGATCTACGATTGCCCGATCAGTCGTATTAATCACTTGTACTGCTTCCGCCGGTAATCCCACTTTTTCAAGCGCTTTAGCGAGCAGAGTCGCTAAATATTGATTAGTATGAAAGGCTTCAGAGCCTCCTCGTAAAATCGCCGCATTCCCCGATTTCAAGCAAAGTGCCGCTGCATCAATGGTCACATTAGGGCGAGATTCATAGATAATGCCAATCACCCCTAATGGTACTCGCATTTTTCCTACTTGAATGCCAGAAGGGCGTACTTTAATATCGGTCATTTCACCGACAGGATCAGGGAGCGCAATCATCTCTTTAACTCCCTCTGCCATTGCTTCAATGCGGCTAGTCGTCAATTGCAGTCGATCGATAAATGCCGCATCCAATTGTGCTGTTTTGGCAGCTTCAATATCTTGCCGATTTGCCGCCTCGATTTCAGCACTATGGCTGATAATCTCATCATAGAGTGCTTGGAGCAGATCATTTTTTTGCCCAGAATTAGCAAGGAGTAATTTTTCTGAGGCACTGCGAGCCTTTTGACCGAGTTCGTTCCAGTAATCTGTTATCGACATAAGGACTTCCTTTATTAAGATGTAATAGAGTCGTAGTATGATACAAAATTGTGAAATAACAAGTGGTTACACAAGCGTTTTATCGCCGGCATGATAACTTGAGCGTACCATAGGACCAATATGCGCAAGCTTAAAGCCTAGCTTATACGCCGTATCTTCATACATCTTAAATGTTTCTGGTGTGACGTAGCGCTCAACTGCTAGATGGCCACCGGATGGTTGGAGGTATTGCCCGATGGTGATCATCTCAATATCGTGTGCTCGCATCATCTCCATCACTTCGATCATCTCTTCATCACTTTCGCCGACACCGACCATGAGCCCAGATTTTGTGGGGACTTCAGGATTACGAGCTTTGAATTTTTTGAGCAGTTCAAGCGAATGCATATAATCTGCACCGGGGCGAACTTGCTTATAGAGTCTTGGTACCGTTTCCATATTGTGATTAAGAACATCTGGCGGTGTTTCCGTTAAGATATCGATCGCGATATCCATACGTCCGCGGAAATCGGGTACTAGAATCTCAATTTTGGTCTTTGGCGAAACTGCCCGAATCTCCCGAATACAATCGGCAAAGTGACCGGCGCCACCATCACGTAGATCATCCCGATCCACAGAAGTAATGACGACATAATCTAAATTGAGAAGCTTGACTGATTGCGCGAGGCGTTTCGGTTCTTCGCTATCAAGTGGATTAGGACGACCGTGAGCCACATCACAAAATGGGCAGCGGCGGGTACAGATATCGCCCATAATCATAAAGGTGGCAGTACCTTGATTGAAACACTCACCAATATTTGGGCAAGCCGCTTCTTCGCAAACCGAGTGTAATTTATGCTCCCGTAACATCGCAGTAATTTCATCGAAGCGCTTGCCTGATGGAATCTTCGCCCGAATCCATTTAGGTTTCGGTATCCGCTCCTCTTTCGGTACAGAGATTACTTTAATCGGGATTCGCGCAGTTTTATCGGCACCACGAAGTTTTTCCCCTTGAGCTAATCGGCCTTGTTTTTGTTCAGTTGTCGTTGTTGTCATTTTACTTAAGCCCTACCTATTATCAATTGTCAAACAGTATAGCAGGGAACGATTGATTGTTAAGCGATCAACTTCTTTAATCGCTTTGAATTTTTGTAACATAATGAGTTTGCGGTATAATTTATCTCTGTAATCTATCGAATAGATATCAATGTTAGAGTCATCAGCGTTAGTCACAAGCGCCACTGTCAGTGATGTGGATTCTCAATGTAATATTAAAAGGAGAGACGATGCAAAATCCTCGGAAAAAGCAGCGAATTCCTAAAAATCCTAAGCGCCCTGAACGGATCTGTTGGGGCTGTGATCGTTTGTGCGCCGCCGATAAGATGATGTGCGGGAATGGGAGCGAACGTTCACAACATCCTTGTGAGCTCTTCGGCGAAGATTGGTATGAATCTTTAACGCCAGAAGAGCTTGAGTATATTGAGTTGGTGTAATGTCGGGTATATTCCAATATCCCTATTATGTGGCTGTTTTGGGACGTTTAATATGTTATTTTACGCCGGTAAAAACGGATACATTCAAAAAGACAAACAATGAAAAAGAGTTCCACTATCTCTTCTAACAGTTCTGTATTCACTGGTGGAATAGAGTCTTTTAACCACTGAAATATTAATCGTTGTTGTTCAATTTGATCAATCATCAAAAATAGAATGGCGAGTGTCACAATAATCTTGCAAGGAATGCCGTAAGTTTTTAAAGTGGTTAGGAATGATCTGCGATATCGCTGATTCCAGAAGGGAAAAGAGAGAAATAGTATTAGTGTTGCACCGATAGCACGGTAATACTCTCTAGGATATCCAGGAATATAGAGTCGTCCCCAGTTGATGCTTCTGCCTGCTAAAATAAGCCACCAAATCATTGCCCAGAGCCAGAATATACGGTTTGTATGATCTTTGGTAGCAAAATATAGTGATACAAAAGCGCCCGCTATCAAGAGTATTAATTGACCAATCTCGATGATCGGAAGGCTGTAAGTAGACATTGTTGCCAGCCAATAAATCACAGGTGTTAATATAATAGTTAATAATGGGTAGGTGATTAATACTTTGGTATCTCGTTGAATGAGGTGTGATAACATGAACTTTCCTCTGGTTTATTATTGGTAATAGAAGCTGATTTTTATCAAAGGAAAATCTTTGTTTATACTAGAAAGAGAGTGGTTAGGTTAGATGATGAATTCATAGAATAATATATCCATTATTAATGATAGAAAAGCGCAAGGGATTGATGCTCTAGATTAATCTTATAGAGAATAGTCATTACTCTATTGTTACATCTTTAATTTAAAGTTGTATTTTGTGAATTGTAAATAAACATTTTTTATTCACGTAGATTATTGTCATTGGAAATGAGTATGGGAGAGTAATTGATCGAATAAAGATGAAATCTCATCTTATGGTGCGGGAAAAAGCATTTAGTGAACTGACGAATAATCTGGAAAATGTTATAGTGAATATTGTTTGTAATTTAGTAGTTAGCTCATATAGCGAGTATTTGATTTACAATATGGATCTGCAATATGATCTACTCAATAGGATATTGCATTTATTGAATACTCTTCGTTATAGTGGGTACTAACTATAATTTATCATCAATTTTTAATTTTATTCGATTAGGACACTTCTGTATGGACATCAAACAATATATCGCTCGCATTCAAGACTTTCCAGCTGAAGGCGTTGATTTTAAGGATGTAACCCCACTTTTGAATAATGTGGAAGCCTTTAAATATGTGATTGAAAAAATGAGTGAGTTTGTACAATCATGCGATGCCGATGTGATTGTCGCCCCTGAGGCTCGCGGTTTTATCTTTGCCGCGCCTGTTGCTTTTAATACCGGTAAACGCCTTGTCTTAGTCCGTAAACCTGGCAAGCTCCCACGAGAAGCGCACAAAGTCGCTTACTCTCTAGAATATGGCAATAATTACCAAGAGATGCATAAGGGGGATGTTCACGAAGGCGATAAAGTTGTCATTCTCGATGATGTACTTGCGACTGGCGGTACGATTCAAGCCATTATCGAAATGGTCGGTAAAGAGAATGCCACGATTACCGGCATCTGTTTCTTAGCAGATCTTCTCTATCTTCATGGTCCGAATGTATTAGAGGGGCAAAATGTCTACTCATTATTGAGTTATGAGAGTTAATCGTTATAGATCGTTAGAGTAGTTTTTAGCGATTCATTGATCAGATAGATCAATATTTCATTGTGAATAATAGCGGAAAGAGCGTTCAAGTAGAGCGCTCTTTTTATATAGTAAATTTGGTTTAAGAAAAATGGCTTTTAAACAGCTATTGTGGGGTTTTAAAAGAATATAAAACTGTGCTAAACAACACTTGCAAGATGCCGGATAGAATGGCTTCCTCGCTTTTTACAGCTGATGCGCCGGCATTTTAATAAGCTTATTTAGAACCGATATTACTATAAATAAACTTATTTTGAACAGATCTTGCTATAAATCATCAAATAATGAATGGTACTGATATTGTAGTTAATGAAGTTCATGATTCCCCGAATCTATTACCCCACAATCACCGGCACTTCATCAGTAATCACAATTTCTTCAGGACTCATCTGTGTGCGGTAGGCGCGGACTTCAACCCCTTTTTCTATTGCAAGGCGTAGTGCTTTTCCGTAGGCGGGATCGATCTCGTCGGCGGGGCGAACGGCTTCAATATCACTTAAATTAACGCAGAAGATCAATACGGCACGTGTTCCCGCTTCGGCCAGGGCTGTGAGTTCTCGGAGATGTTTAGTACCACGTGTTGTGACAGCATCAGGGAATGCGGCGATCTTGTTCTCTTCAAATCCGAGTGTAACACTCTTGACCTCAATATAGGTTTGCGTGGCATCTTTGTGGGTTAAACAGAGATCAATTCGGGAGTTTTCAGCACCATATTTTACTTCTCGCTGGAGTTTTACATACGGTTTGCCAAGATCAATAATACCCGCTTCAAGTGCTTCTTCTACCAGCGTATTGGCATAATGGGTATTCACATTCGCAATACGATTAAAGGGCGTTGTGGCAATGACCCAAGTTCCCTTGGTCTTACGTTCGGGATCAGTGGAAGGTAAGTACCAAGCAGGACTATTAGGGAGTAGACAATTCATCATCGAGCCAGTATTAGGGCAGTGAATGGTAATGGTCTCTCCATTTTCTGTTTGAATATCTACCAAAAATCGGCGATAACGTTTGAGAAAAGTGGCTTTCACTAAAGGGGGATTAAATTTCATCTTATACGCTCCATCTTTTTTCCTAGATTCTCTTTCTAGGGTTCTCTCTTTCCCAAGTTTTCTCTATAGATTATTGTCCATAGCCGACAGTAAATTGTAAGTTATGATAAAAGTTGCGCTTTAATTCGGTCAGTACCGTCTCTTGCGGTAAAATGCGGAACTCTTCTAGTTGCAAAACAGCGGCACTATCAGGGCGATGATATTTAAAGATAAGCTGTAATCCATTATCATCCCGATACGGAGTAAGCTGCGCAAATAGTTGGGCTAAATCCTGCGGTGAAATCGGTTTGTGATTCTCAATCATCAGATATTTTGCATGACGCTGACGCATCGATTCAAGCGAGTGAAGCGCCGTTGCCCGGAGCGTCATTGCATTGTTGAAGGAATCCCAATTGTAGCCCCCTTGAATAAAGAGGATCGTATCATTCTCAATAGGCGCTTCGAAGTTTTGAATCATCTCTTCAAAGAGACGAATTTCGGCCCGCGAACGTCCATCATCGAGCACAACAAAATAGAGCTTATTACCGGCTTTACTGATGCGCGTATAGAAAGCAGTTACTAAGCCACCAATCATGACACTATCATCTACCGCCCTTGAGTGATATTGTGGTTCCGGCATCTCCTTGAGTTTGGTCAAAGAGGTTGTCGTCATCGCTTCAATCTCTTGGCGATATTGATCCACAGGATGCGCGGTAAAGAAGAAACCTAATACCGATTTTTCATCGTGAAGCAGTTCATTATCGCTCATCGGAATTGCAGGTTGTAAGCTATACTGAGGTTCTTCCGCTGGCATATCATCAAATAGCCCAAAAATATCCCCTTGACCTGAAGATTCATTTTTACGATGTTGATCGGCAAGACGAATGGCTTCCGGCATAGTTGCTAATAACTGCGCACGATAAGCCGCGCGATCACTCACCGTTTTCAGATTAGGCTCTAAACAATCGAGGGCTCCGGCGCGTATGAGAATTTCGATAGCGCGTTTCGATGTTTTAGAGAGATCCACTCGGCGACAGAAATCAAATAGATCACGATATGGACCATTCTCTTCTCGCTCTTCAATCAGTTGTAGCGCGGCCGCTTTCCCATACCCTTTGAGCGCGCCTAAACCATAGATAATTGCACCCGCTTGATTGACGGTAAATTGATAGCTCGATTCATTCACACTTGGGCGAATAATGGGGATCTTCATCTCTTTGACTTCATCAATAATGATGATGATCTTTTCAGTATGATCGAGATCCGCCGAGAGTACTGCCGCCATAAATTCAGCAGGATAATGTTCTTTGAGATAAGCCGTTTGATAAGAGAGCAGGGCATAAGCCGCCGAGTGCGATTTGTTAAAACCGTAACCTGCGAATTTTTCCATCAGATCAAAGAGACGACCGGCTTTTTCTGCATCAAAGCCTAAAGTTTCTGCACCGGCCATAAAGAGTGAACGCTGCTTCTCCATCTCTTCTGGGAGCTTTTTACCCATTGCCCGGCGCAGTAAGTCAGCCCCGCCTAAGCTATAATTCCCGATAATTTGGGAGATCTGCATGACCTGTTCTTGGTAAACGATCACGCCATAAGTGGGTTTGAGTACCGGCTCAAGCTCAGGAAATGGATAGATCACCTCTTCTCGGCCATGTTTACGATTGATGAAGTCCTCCACCATCCCTGATTCGAGTGGTCCTGGGCGGAAGAGAGCGACTAATGCAATGATATCTTCGAAGTTATCCGGCTGTAATCGGCGAAGAAGATCTTTCATCCCGCGGGATTCTAGCTGGAATACCGAGGTTGTTTGGCAGGCTTTGAGGAGTTGAAAGGTGGCCTTATCATCGAGAGGCATTGTGTGAAGATCCACTTTAATGCCTCGATTATATTCGATATTTTTGAGCGCCCAATCGATAATGGTGAGCGTACGTAAACCTAAGAAGTCAAACTTCACAAGGCCGGCCGCTTCAATATCATCTTTATCATATTGCGTCACAAGCGCTGATGACCCTTCCTCACAATAGAGCGGGGAAAAGTCGGTTAATTTAGTTGGTGCAATCACAACCCCACCGGCGTGGCGTCCCACTGATTTGGATAATCCCTCGAGCTGTTTCGCGAAATCGATCAGGATTTTAACCTCTTCATCCTCTTTATAGAGATCAAAGAGTTCCGGTTCCTGCATCAAGGCTTTTTCGAGGGTAATGCCGAGATCCATTGGGATCAGCTTGGCGATACGATCGACAAAGCCATAAGGATGCCCAAGCGCACGCCCTACATCTCGAATCACCGCTTTAGCCGCCATTGTCCCGTGAGTTGCGATCTGAGAAACGGCTTCTCGGCCATATTTATTTGCAACATACTCAATCACACGATCTCGACCCTCCATACAGAAGTCAACGTCGAAGTCCGGCATTGAGACCCGTTCAGGATTCAAAAATCGCTCAAAGAGAAGATCATAAGGTAGCGGATCAAGATCGGTAATTTTAAGTGCCCAAGCGACAAGGGAACCCGCACCCGATCCTCGGCCGGGTCCAACGGGAATCGCATTATCTTTTGCCCATTGAATAAAGTCCGCAACGATGAGGAAGTAACCCGGGAAGCCCATATTATTGATGACATTTAACTCTGTATCGAGTCGCTCCCAATAGTGCTGATTCTCTTCTGTTTTCGCACCGATACGCTCTTCTAACCCTTGGTAAGATTCCGCCCGGAAAAACTCCTCAATAGTCATCCCCTCAGGAATGGGGAATGCCGGCAATTGTGGCTTATTAAGGGTCAGCTCAACAGTACAACGTTTCGCCAGTTCCGCACTATTGATCATCGCTTCGGGAATATCGTGAAATAACGCTTCCATCTCGGCAATGGAGCGCAGATATTGTTGCGGTGAGTAGTTTTTCGGGCGATTCGGATCGAGTATCGAATGCCCTGATTGAATACAAGTACGGATTTCATGGGCATCGAAATCGCTCTCCTGCATAAAGCGCACATCATTCAGGGCGATCACCGGTAGTTGCAGCGATTCTGCAATCGGTAAAACTTCTGTAATAAAGCGCTCATCATTCTCTTGTCCGAGACGTTTCAGCCCAATATAGAGGCGATCAGGCAGAAAAGCAGAGAAATGTTGCTTCAGTAGTGCAATAGCACTCTCTGCTCCTTGATTAAGTAGCGCTCTACCTACCGGGCTCTCTTTAGCGACAATAACAATGAGCCCTTCAGCGTATTCCTGTAGTTTCTCATAAGTAATATGGGGTACACCGCGAATCTGATGACTCCGATACCCATAGCTTAAAAGCTCCGCAAGGTTGAGATAGCCCGTATAATTTTGCGCAATAACGGTGATTTTGCCTAGCTCATCATTCCCATCCGCTAAGAGACAATCTGATCCAAAGATCGGCTTAATCCCCGATTGTATCGCTATTTTATAGAACTTAATCGCGCCAAATTCATTGCCAAGATCGGTAAGTGCCACCGCGGTCATTCCCATCTCTTTGAGCGCACTAAAGAGCGGTTTGATGCGGATAATACCATCCACAAGGGAGAATTCAGTATGCAGATTAAAGTGTGTAAATGTCATAAGTTATATATGAAAGTCCTAAGATGATACAAAATTTCACAGGGTTAGTTGAAAAGAAGAGATAGTAATATAGCCCTTATTGCTATTTATAAGCTCTTTCTGAGAGCTAGAATCATATCACAATATCACGATAGATTGGAGATCGTTATATGATTAGGTGAAAGGTATAATATCTGTAAAGAAAAGATCTATTTAATGATTGATATTCAAGTGATTAACGTGAATTTCTACAAGGTTTTATAAGTTGTTAATTAAAATTTACCCTAATTGAATTTTTTTTTGCTAGAATCGCTTCTTTAATAAAAATGATATAATGTGTGAATAAATTAATAAAAAATGTTCTTTAGAATCAGTGTAAAACGGGAATTAGTAAGCGGTTCTGTTTCTAAATAATGTTCTAAATACGATGAGTATTGATCATTTAAAAAAATATTAATTCTATCTAAAAAATAATATTTTTATGTAGTTATAAAAAACACAATGGGTAGTTAGGAAGTCATTAAAAGGCGCAAGGATAGCGCGAGGATGGTTCAAGGATGGTTCAGGATTTCCATAGTTATTGGGAAGAATTTGTTGAAAAAAAGAAACGGGTGCTGCTATTGCAAGGTCCTGTTGGTCCTTTTTTTCACAATTTAAAGTATCATCTTGAAAACGAGCATCATAAATTTGTCTGTAAAATTAATTTTAATGGCGGAGATTTACATTATTATCCCGAGCTTGAAGGGGCTGTAAATTTTACGGGTGCAGTGGAGGAGTTTCCTTCATTTCTGGCATCGAAGATTCGAGAGCATCAAATTGATGCCGTTGTCTGTTTTGGTGATAGTCGAATTTATCATCAATTAGCAAGAGATTATTGTTATTCCAATAAAATTTCATTTTGGGCTTTTGAAGAAGGTTATCTTCGACCACATTACATCACTTTTGAAAAATGGGGTGTCAATTATAGTAGTCAGATTGTCCGTGATTGCACGGTGTATGATTCGACATCCTCAAATTCTGTCTTAAACTCTAAACGAATGAATTCATTCAAATCTCAAGTGCCGAAACCTGTTGCATCAGGCTTTTGGAAGCGGGCTTCTATGGCAAGTGGTTACTATTTTCATATGTGGTTAAGAGATAAAAAATTCCCACGGTACCAGCATCATAGAGAGAAGCGCTTAGGGGCATATATCAATGCATGGTTTTTATCTGGATTAACAACACTTCGTTATTATCTATCTGATCTTCGAGTCAAGAAAAATATATTGAAAAATCAACTTGATCCATTCTTTATTTTTCCATTACAAGTACACAATGACAGTCAAATTAAACGCCATGGCAGAGGGAAATCTGTCGCCCAACATTTGCGTTCTGTTATCAACTCTTTTGCTAAGAATGCTCCTAAAGAGGCACATTTGGTGATAAAGCATCATCCAATGGATAAGGGGTTTAGTAATTATCAACGAATTATTGATAAGTTGGCACAGCGCCTTGGTGTAATGGATCGAGTACATTATGTGTTTAATATTCCGATGCCTATTTTTCTACGTAAAGCTTTAGGGATGGTCGTGGTAAATAGCACTAGTGGAATTTCGGCATTGATTCATGGAATGCCAGTCAAAGTGATTGGAGATGCGCACTATGATATTCCTGGATTGACGGCAACTCAATCACTAGATTGCTTTTGGAAAAAGCCTGATCAACCAGATCTCTCCCGTATTGAGAATTATTTGCATCATCTTCGTAGTAAGACGCAATTAAATGGAAATTTTTATTATAAAGATTTGAATGTTGTTGAGTTTAATGAAAAAAACACCGTGGCTGGTAGAGAAGAGAGGACAAGTTTGAACTCCAGAGATGGTTCTATGAATCATTAGTGGGATCTTTTGAGGGTTACAGAAAAAGCTTCAGTACGGCAGATAGAGATTAAGAAGTCTTAGTTAAAATGATAAAAGGCATAGGTTTATAGAGATGAAAAAGGGGATATTTAAAAATCGTTTATTTGTAGTGGTGGTTATTTTACCATTTCTTATTGCGCTTTTTTATCTAGTAATATTAGCTGCAAATCGTTATGTAAGTAGTTCGCAAGTGGTCGTAAGACAACAAGAAACAGGCCAGCAGGGCGCTGTCCCAGGATTAGCGCTTTTGATGGGATCTGCTGATCCTGTTTCTCGAGAGGATACTCTTTATTTGAGAGAGTATATTGCCTCTCACGATATGTTAGCGATCTTAGAGGAGAAGCTTGATTGGACAGATCATTATGCTGGTCGGTGGTATGACCCTTTGTTTGATCTTTCAAAGGACGCGCCTCAGGAAGATAGATTGAAGTTTTACCAACGCATGGTTAGAACTAATTACAATGAAACAACAGGGCTGTTGACTGTTGAAGTTGAAGCTTTTACACCTGAATATGCGGAAACAATTTTAAATGAGATTTTACATCAGAGTAGTATTTTTATTAACAATATTACACGCTCAATGGCTGATGAAAAATTGGCCTTTTCACAGCGCGAGTTGTTAACAGCAACTGAACGCTATGAAGAGATGCGTACAAAGATGGTAGAGTTTCAGAATGAACATCAAATATTAAGCGCGGACATTGCGATCACTTCAGTTAGTCAAATTATTTCTAGTCTAGAATCTATGATTGCGACGGAGCAGGCAAGGTTAACAGGACTCAAGAGCCGATTAGCAGTGAATGCGCCACAAATCAAAGCGCAAGAGAGCAAGATTAATGCGTTAATTGCACAATTAGAAGCAGAACAGAAACGTGCAACCTCGGGAGAGTATGAAGCAACAGATGTTCTCAATACAATCACTTCAGAATATAGACGTTTACAGGTGGATGTTTTAGTTGCAGAAGAGCTTTATAAAGCAAGTTTAGCGGTAGTGGAAAATGCTAAGCTCGAGACGATACGAAATATTCGTAGTCTTATTGCGGTAGTTAAGCCTAATCTCCCTGAAGAAGCGACTTATCCCAAAAGAATTTATGATTTGATTACGATTTTAATCGTACTACTCCTTGCTTATGGTATTACAAAGTTTGTAATAGCCTCAATCCAAGATCATCGTGAGTAGATGCCAATTCATATCAGATTATTTCTAACGCTTTGAGATATCTCTTATATGATAATAATCATTAATTTTTGATATTAAATGGTAATATAGCGAGCTTATAAGGTTGTATTGTGTTAAATTATAGTTTTCCATAAGATGAGCAAATAAGTAGTTGTGCTTTTTTGAGTGGCGAGAAGATGTTGTATATCGATGGTTAGGTAGAGGTTTTCTTTTTATGATTCACAACTTAAAAATAATAAAAACAACTCAAGACAGTTTAATAAAAAATAGCAATCAGAAATGGTTGTTATTAGGTTGTTGTTTTTTTTCTATGGTTTTGACTGCCTGCTCAGGAACACTTTCTGCTGCTGGTCCTGGTGCTAATGCTATTCGCTCTCAGGGAATGGATCAACAAGAGCCTCAAATTGCTGGTGGGTATGAGTTTATTGAATTGAAGCCTTCAACCATTGCACAGTATATGCGGCCTCAATTGACTCAATTAAAGAAGACAGTCAGCAAACCTGCTATTCCTGAGTTGTATCTTACACCGGGAGATGTTATTAGCGTTATGATCTCCGATAGTGCTGAAGATGGAGCGCTTTTCGCGCCTCTTTCAGCTGGTGGAACTGTATTTGAAAAGGTTCGTTTAAATAGCCAGGGGGCAATTTCTTTACCTTATGTTGGCAGTTTAAGTTTACGCGGATTGACAACAACGCAAGCTGAGGCAAAGATTCGTGAGCAATTGAAACGCTATGTCACAGACCCACAGGTTTTTATTAATATCACGGGAGATCTTGGCGGATCTATTCTTGTTGCCGGAGATGTCAATAAACCCGGACGTTATTCTACCTTAGAAGGACCTTTGACGTTACTTGATGTGGTGAATCTTGCAGGTGGACCCAAGCTTGAACCTTATCTTGTGGATGTGGTGGTGCGTAATGGTCAGCAGGTTTCGCGTTATAACTATGAAGATCTTCTTAATGGCATGAATCATCCTATTTCAGCCAATACAGAGGTTGTTGTGGAGCGGGCTAAAAAACGGTTTGTAGCAATGGGTGCTGTACAAAAACCCGGTTTACATGATTTTCCCTCTAAAAGTCCAACACTGCTTGATGCTTTAGGGACTATTGGTGGATTAAGTGAACAGAAAGCAAATGCAAGTGGTGTCTTTGTATTTCGTCTAGCGGATGGGACGCAATATGACTCTAAGACGAATACCATTACGGCCAAAGAAAAGCCCCAAGTGTTTCAGTTGAATCTTAAAGATCCTACTTCTATGTTCGTCGCTCAACAATTTTTGGTTCAGCCGGAAGATGCAATCTATGTCACCAATGCCGCAACGTATGAATTTCAAAAGCTGATATCTCCTATTATTCAAGTACTGGTATTAGGCAATACAGTTAGTAATTAAGTAGAGATCAATATAGAGAAATCTCTTTTAATTCAGTTTTTTATCCACTCTAGGTTTTCATTATGTCTCAAGTCTTAAAACGCAAACCATTTCAAATTATGCAAGATGTGCTCTTTGCATTAGTATTGCGTGAATATTTGACTCGCTTTGGTGAGCGACGTATGGGAGCGTTTTGGATGCTTTTTGAACCCGCTGCACATATAGGGGTAATGATCTTTATCTTTTCTATTATTCGAGCACGATCAGTCCCAGGGATGGAATATCCCATGTTCTTTTTGACCGGAATTATTCCTTTTTTTCTGATGCGCAATATTATCTTTAAATTGATGGATTCTATTGGTGCTAATCAGGCGTTATTTGCGTACCCTAATATCAAAATATTTGATACCTATGTCGCTCGAGTATTGGTAGAAGTCTCTATTTCTAGCGTTATCTATGGGGTCTTTATTTTTATTTTGGGATTCTGGGCGGGGTACGATGTTTTAGTTGCCTATCCACTAGAATGGCTCTATGCATTGACTATTGCTATCCTATTTTCATTTGGCTTAGGCATCATTTTATCGGTTATTACAATCGTGATGCCGAATGTGAAGAGTTTTATTCGAATTCTATTTTTACCTATTTATTTGATATCAGGAATTATTTTCCCACTTTGGATTATTCCTGAGAAATATCTTCCATGGGTTCTATGGAATCCTTTTGCGCATATCATCAGTAATATTCGTGAGGCTGTATTTTCTAACTATCCAGAAATTTCAGGTGTAAGTCAGATTTATCCATTTATCTGTACAGTATTAGTGTTATTCGTTGGAGCAGGACTTTATCGTATTCGGCGGCAGAGGTTACTTGTACGATGATTAAAGTTGAAAATATCACGAAATCTTATCTCCACCATAAAGCTGGCCGAAAGTATATTTTTCGAGATCTCTCTTTTGCTATCCCCGAAGGAAAAAATGTCGCAATTATCGGGAAGAATGGTGCAGGTAAATCCACTTTAATGAATCTATTAGCCAAGGTAGATTCTCCGGACAGCGGACGGATTATTACCGATAAATCAATCTCTTGGCCGGTGGGGTTATCGGGGGGATTTCAGGGATCGCTTTCAGGACGAGAAAACGCACAATTTGTTGCAAGAACTCAAGGATTTCGAGGAAAGGATCTACAAACAATTGTGCGCTATGTAGAAGAGTTTGCAGAGATAGGGGATTATTTCGATTTACCTACAAAAACCTACTCTTCAGGGATGAAAGGTCGTGTGGCATTTGGCCTTAGTTTAGCTTTTGATTTTGACTACTATCTCGTAGATGAAGCGATGTCCGTTGGAGATGCTCATTTTAAGAAGAAAGCGAGCCAAGCTTTTAAAGATAAGGTCGGTAAGGCGAACATTATATTAGTAACACATGGTATGACCCAAGTTCGTACGATGTGCGATTTAGTGATCATCATAGATCAAGGACAAGCAAAGATTTATGAGGATGTAGAGGAAGGTATTAAGGTTTATCAGAGCTTATAAATTTTCAATGACAATCAAGGATGTATAGTGTGAAAGTTTTAACGATATTTGGAACTCGTCCAGAAGCCATTAAGATGGCGCCAGTAGTAAAAGCTTTAGAGGCTCAAGAAGGTGTGGAATCGCGCGTTTGTGTGACAGCTCAGCATCGTGAGATGCTTGATCAGGTTCTAATGCTCTTTGAAATTACGCCAGATTATGATCTTAATATTATGAAACCGGGGCAGACTCTAGAGGGAATTACTTCAGTCATTCTGTTGAACCTTACCCCCATATTAAAAGAGTTTCAACCAGATTACATCTTAGTTCATGGTGATACCTCTACTACCTTTGCTGCAAGCTTAGCCGCATTTTACCAACGTATTCCTATAGGGCATGTAGAAGCAGGGCTGAGAACTTATAATCTCTATTCTCCATGGCCAGAGGAAGGAAATCGTTGTTTGACAGGGGTATTGAGTGCATTACACTTTGCTCCGACTGAAGATGCAAAGGCAAATTTATTGAAAGAAGCAGTTGTGGAAGAGCGTATTGCTGTGACAGGTAATACAGTGATTGATGCGCTCTTAAAGGTTGTCGATCGCTTAGAAGCACCTGACCTAAAAGAAGAGATGCGAGTGCAGTTTCCTTTCTTAAAAGAGGAGGGGACTTCTATTCTCATTACCGCCCATCGCCGGGAGAATCATGGTGAGGGAATTATCAATATTTGTGAAGCAGTTAAACATCTTGCTGAGCGTTATCCTCAATATACTTTTGTATTACCAATGCATCTTAACCCTAATGTCCGTCAACCGATCAAACGTATTTTAGGTGAAGTAGGTAATGTTAGTTTGATAGAACCACAAGATTACCTTCCTTTTATCTACTTAATGAAGCATGCCAAGTTTATTTTAAGTGATTCTGGTGGCGTTCAAGAAGAAGCACCTTCATTGAAAAAACCAGTATTAGTAATGAGAGATACCACCGAGAGACCAGAGGCGGTTAAGGCGGGAACAGTCAAATTGGTAGGGTCAAATAGAGATAATATCATTAAGGAATGTATACGGCTTATAGAAAATGATGATTATTATCAGCAGATGGCTCAAGCAAAAAACCCATATGGAGATGGCCGTGCTGCGGAGTATATCGTGAAATACTTATTAAAAAATAAGTGATTTTAAGGTTGTTGTAAAAAAATTAAATCAAAGGAATGAAAAATGAAAAAGATATCAGTAATTGGATTAGGGTATATTGGATTACCCGCAGCTGCGATGTTTGCTACTCATGGAGCCGAGGTGATTGGTGTTGATGTTAATCAGCATGCAGTAGATACTATTAATCAAGGTAAGATTCATATTGTTGAACCTCTGTTAGAGGATCTAGTTAAAGCGTCAGTAGAAAGAGGAACTTTACGGGCTACGACAGTGCCTGAAAAAGCGGATGCGTTTGTAATTGCAGTTCCTACCCCATTTAAAGGGGATCATGAACCTGATGTGAGTTACATTGAAGCGGTTACTAAGGCCATTGCACCGGTGCTAGAGAAAGGTAATGTTATTATTTTAGAGTCGACTTCACCGGTTGGAACTACTGAACAGATGATTGAGTGGTTAGAAGCAGCAAGACCAGATCTTAAATTTCCTCATGAAGGCAGAGAAGATCATGATATCTATGTGGCTTATTGTCCAGAACGTGTATTACCTGGACAAGTGGTGAAAGAACTTGTGGAAAATGATCGCATTATTGGTGGTATTACTGATGACTGCTCTGATAAAGCAATTGAAATCTACCGCATCTTCGTAAAAGCAGATCTAGTGAAGACTAATGCCCGTACTGCTGAGATGAGTAAATTGACAGAGAATGCTTTCCGTGATGTGAATATTGCGTTTGCTAATGAACTTTCTTTAATCGCTGATAAGCTTGATATCAATGTATGGGAATTGATTGCACTTGCTAATCGTCATCCTCGCGTTAATATCTTGCAGCCTGGTCCCGGTGTTGGTGGGCACTGTATTGCAGTTGATCCGTGGTTTATTGTGGATAAAACGCCGGAACTTGCAAAAATCACTCGCCTTGCACGAGAAGTTAATGAAGGTAAGCCTGAATGGGTCATCAATAAAGTGAATCAGGCAGTCGAGGCGTGTGCAGAAAAGCTTGGTAAAGCGAAAGAAGAGGTCAAAATCGCTTGTTACGGTCTTGCTTTTAAACCGAATATTGATGATTTACGTGAAAGTCCTGCGCTATTAATCGCTAGCCGCTTAGCTCAAGCTTATCCCGGTCAAATTACAGCGATTGAACCGAATATCGAAACTGATCATCCAGTACTAGAAAAGTATAATTTAGATTTGAAATCGTATAACCCAAAATCTATCGATGCCGATATTTTAGTTGTTTTAGTTGATCATAAAGAATTTATTGAGTCACCTTTGGAAGTTAATGAAAATCAATGGGTAATTGATACTAAAGGAATTATTTAATCAGCTATGAAAAAAAAATTAGTAAAGTTATGGCGAGATATTGTATCTAATAAAAAGTATAGTAAAACGCTAGCTCAAGTTTTGGATGATGACTTTATGTTTATGGCTTATAGAAATCAGGGTGTTTATGCCTTGATTTCTAGAGTTAGCTTTTTATCTCAGTTTTTAGGACGGAAAAGAGTTTCTGAAATATATCTAAGACTTTCTAATCTTATAAAGGAAGAAGATATTGCTGATAGGTTATTGTTAGTTCAATTAGCTTTGAGTTATCATTCCTCTGAAAAAAATAGACGTGCTTATGCTTGGTGCTGTTTGAAATCAGAAATGTATTCCGAATGTTACTCTCAAATTAGGAATTTAGAGTCTTTTTATTCGGTTAGAGAAGGTGTTGATTTTCAAAAAAGATCTATTGCGAGTTTGAAAAGTTCACTTGTCAATCGTATAGGTTTATCTAAGTATAATGAAATTGAAGAGCAATATATTCATAAAGACGAGTACACTATTCAATCATTGGTAGTAGCTCCGGATCTGAAAAGTGAACAGGCTATTGAATTATTTATTAAAAAAAATTTTAAAAAAAATAATATTGATAAATTTTTGAAAGCTATTTACACACTAGATCAAGATGATATATATAAAGCTACATTGTTGGTAAAAGTAGCTAAATACTTGCGATTAGAGTCAGGTGATAGTGAAGTAGCTATTTTCCTTGCTGAAAAGGCTGTAGAAATTTGTCCTACAGAAGCAATAGCAAGAGCGGCTTATTGGATAGGAAGACATTTAGGTGCTCGGGAGTTTTGTTTAGAGTGCTTATCGATTATCAAAATAGAAAAAGAGAAAAATCCTAAAAACAAACTGTTTTTTAACAGTTATTCAAAACTTAAAAGGGATTATCATAATACTTTTTCTGAGTTGGAAGTTTTAAGTTTATTAGATGATATTCGAGTCGATGAAAATTATATTCCTATAAAAGGAAAGGTTTGCTATATACTTCATAATAGCTTTCCTTATTCTTCGGGAGGGTATGCAACTAGAGGTCATGGCTTGCTGTTAGGATTAAAAGAGCAAGGGCTAGATATAGAAGTCATCAATAGACCTGGGTTTCCATATGATATTAAGGATGATGTAGAGCCTCATTCCTTACCGTTATTAAGTATAGAAGATGGGGTTAATTATCATTTAATTGAAAATCCTCAGAGAAGAGGAATTACTTCTTTTGAGTATATGGCTCAATCTGTGGATGCGTTAATTGATAAGTTTAAAGAAATAAGACCCAGCTTGATAATGGCGGCATCCAATTACCTAACTGCCTTTCCAGCAATGATTGCTGCTAAAAAACTGGGTATCCCTTTTATTTATGAAGTTAGGGGTTTCTGGGAAATTACTCGACTATCTAGAGAGCCGGAATTTGCGAAAAGTCCTCGATTTGCAAATCAAAGAAGATTAGAGACCGAGGTTGCAAATCATGCAGATCATGTTTTCACCTTGACTTCAGCAATGAGGGATGAACTAAAAAAACGTGGTGTAAAAACAGAGATCACATTATTACCAAACTCGTGTAATCCAGAGCACTTTAATCCCAGGGGAAAAGACTTAAGTTTACTGAAAAAACTAAATATTCCGGAGTCTATTCTTGTTATTGGTTATATAGGTACATTTGTTATTTATGAAGGCTTGGAAGATTTAGCAAGTGCTTGTGCAATATTGAAGAAGCAAGGACTTGAGTTTCGTTTGTTAATTGTAGGTAATGAGAATGCAACAGGTTTAGATAGAGGGCCTATTACCCAACAAATTTATGAGATTGCTGAGCAGAATGGCTTTGCAGATTGGTTAATAATGCCTGGAAGAGTTCCTTATGAAGAGGTTGAGGCCTATTACTCATTAATAGATATAGCTCCTTTCCCAAGAAAACCGTGGCCAGTCTGTGAAATGGTTTCTCCAATGAAGCCTTTGGAAGCTTTAGCAATGGAAAAAACAGTAATTGTTTCTAGTGTTCATGCATTAGTGGAAATGATAACAGATAGACAAACGGGTCGAGTCTTTGATAAGGGGAACCCGGAATCATTAGCGAAAGTGTTAGAAGAGTTACTATTGGTAGATGATCTTAGTGTATTAGCGTATGGAGCTAATGGAAGAGAGTGGGTTTTAAAAAATAGAACATGGGAAAAAACAGCTAATATTGCAGTTGAAAGTTTAGAGAGGTTTTTATAGATGTTTTATTTAGATAAGAATTCAGATATTTTTAATTATTTTTCAGGTATTGCCTATGGGGGCGGTAATGTCGTTTTATCACTAAAGGGTCTGGAAGAATATAGTTCTAATGAACATAAATTAAGAGACTTATCTGGAGGAAGGTATTCCTTAGTATTTCGCGATATGATAAGCGAATTGATAGTTGTACAGAATGATCCTACAGGGCAGGATGCAATTTTTTTGTATGAAAAAAAAGGCTTTTGGGCTATATCTAATTCACTATATAAATTGGTTGAGGAGCTTAAAAAGAGAGGAGAGAAATTAAGTATTTATTATCCTGCATTAAACTCTTATAAGATAAGTCATTCTTTAGGGAATCAGCCAATTACGAATAATACAATTGTTGAAAATATAAAGATTATTCCTAGAGGTCATCGTATAGAGATTAAATCAGGTAATGTAAATATTAAAAAAATACAATTTTGTAATATTGTTGTTAATGACATAGAAGATTATATTAAGTATTTAGATTATACATTACAAGATTTATCTATGGTTCTAAAAGCTATAAGGAAAACATTACCTAAAGGTAATTTAAGATGCGATTTAACAGGAGGGTTAGACTCTAGAAGTGTTTTTGGTATTGCTTATAATTCTGGAGTTATAGAAGATTTACAAATAGTTAGTAATAAAAAATTCGAAGATGATTATGTTATAGCTGATGTAATTTCAAAATATTATGGCGGTCAATTATCTAATAACTCAATGCCGGAAGGGGAATCAATACCAAGTGATTTTCTTGTTTATGAATTATATAAATATGGTAATGCTGGGATTTATACTAAATTATATAAACCTCGATATTTAGTAGCACCAAATGCTCTTCATTTACATGGTGCAGGAGGGGAAAGTCTTCGAGGGCAGTATTCAGGAACCCCTAGGCAAGTTATAAGTCGTTTAAAAAAATACTTTCCCAATGATATAAAATCTTATGAATTAGTTAAAAAAGAGTTTTTAAATTACTTTGAAAGTAATAATTTAGATATTGATGACACTAAAAGTATGTTGCATCACTCTAGAAACTTTAGAGCTAGATTTCATTTTGGGAGAAATTGGTTTAGGAGTTTATCTACTGTTATATTTAGTCCTTTGTGTGATGCTAGATTAGAGCGTTTATCAGACTTTATAATTGATAAATATCCATCTAATCCGAGAATGATCTTTTATCATATGTTTTTCTTATTAGATAAAACATTGGCTTTTTTTCCTTTTGATGACACAGATAAAAACATGAATATTCAACAGTTAAAATTGTGTTTAGATCTATTTAATAAGAGAAAAGAAAGTTTATCAAATTTTAATCTTGAATATAGGGTATATGGGACATTGGAGGAAAACTCTAAACGCTTAGATCTTAAGATTGGCGGAAAAGAAAGTTTTAATGAACTCATTGCTAGTGAGAAAGCACAGTTTCTTAAAAAAGCACCAATAGAGTTACAATGGGTGGCAAATAATATTTCAATAATGCCTATATTAAATATTATTTATTAATTTGTTATTAAGTAGAAGAGAAGTTTTATGTATAAATATGCTCCAAGAGGTTTTGTTTTTTCCAAATTAAAATTGGATTTAGATTTAGAGTTTATTAATATAAATGATTGTTTTTTTTATTATGAGCAAGATCTTGATTTTAGAATAAAAAAAAGTAGAGATGGACAGTTTATTCTTTTAATTGGAACATTTTTAGATATTAGAAATACTACCTCTTCAATTGATAAGTCTATGGATGCTTTATTTGAATCATTAAAATCTAATAAAATGCACGAAGAGTTGGATTTTTATTCAGGACGATATGTAATTATCTACTATGAGGAAGGGAAAATAAAAGCATTATCTGACGCTACATCTATGAAGAGTATTTATTATAATGATAACTTCAACATAGTATCATCTCATTTTAGTTATTTTAAAAAAATAGATGAGAGTATCACATTATCTGCTTTAGAAAAGTATAGACTTACGAAGTGCAAAAGAGGATATAAGTATGGTTATCCAGGGTTCTATACTCCTTATAAAGGATATAGAATACTGCCACCTAATTTTGAAATTAATATTACAGATAAAAATATTCAGAGATTTTTTCCTCGAGAGGGTTTACTTCAAGATTTGGATGTAAATGAGATAGTGGCTGATATCTATTTATACATGAGTAATCAGATTAAAAGTTTGATTAATATGAATAAAAAACTATACAGCTCTTTAACGGCGGGGGTTGATAGCAGATATACTTTAACAGTAACAAAGGATTTTGAGGAAATTCAGCATTTTACTTATTTTTACGATGGTAATAAAATACATTTATCTGACGTTAACTGGTCAAAAATAATTTCTAAGATATTGAAGTTAAATTATTTTGTTTTAGATGTTGATGGTGAGTTTAATTATAGCTCTGTAGATTATAAAAACTATTCTTTGAATTTACGGAATAATTCAGTTTATGGCACTCATGCTCACCGAATTTCTTTCGCATATAGTCAAAAATTTGGTTCAAATAGTGTTTTAATTAGATCAAATCTGTATGAAATAGGACGCCAGTTTTTTAGCGATAGACTTAAAAATATTAATTTTGATAGAAACTCAGCCATCGATTTAGCAAAGACATTTACATATTTATATGATAAAAATTTGTTAGGTAGTATTCTCGTGCAAGATGTATTTTTAGAATATTCTAAGACGTTGGTAAATAACGCCATTTATAATTATGATCCGATAGATCTTTTTTATTGGGAACATAGAATGGGAATTTGGCACTCTTTAGTAGTATCTGAAACTGATCCAGCAGCTGAAACAATAGTTCTATGTAATGCTAGGAAAATATTAAATTTGTTTTTATCAGTAACGCCAGAGGATAGACAAGGGGCTGTTTTATTTAAACATGCAATTCAGCAGTATTTGCCTGAATTAAAAAATTTGCCCATTAATAAAATCCTTGATGATGTATATGATAGTTTTGATG
This sequence comes from Ignatzschineria ureiclastica, assembly GCF_003121845.1. GTDB lineage: Bacteria > Pseudomonadota > Gammaproteobacteria > Cardiobacteriales > Wohlfahrtiimonadaceae > Ignatzschineria > Ignatzschineria ureiclastica. Next base: position 146,313 of record NZ_QEWQ01000002.1, read on the forward strand.
TTGTATTAAAAATTAGTGAAGATTATATAGATGTATCTATTTATGAGGCTGAAGATTCTGATGATCATGAATATGCTTTCTATGTATACTTAAATAATAAAAAAATTGATACAAAATGGTATTCGAAAGCCAATAGCTTGCGGTATAAAATGACGCAACCTGGGGTTTATGCAGTAAGAGGTTTTATTAAAAAACAGGATAATGTTATTGTTGCTAAAACATCTAATGCAGCACGATATTTGGGGAGTATTAAAAATCTTGATATAAATGAATTAAATAGTAGTAATTTAGTTGAAGGGCGAAATGATATTCGTACATCAAACTATATTTTTAATACTTTTTACAAGAAAGGGACAAGTTCTAAATTAACAGTTTTATTAAATGGGGCTGTTGGAGATAGAAAGAAAGTTATATTGCCCGTTTTTCAAAGATATAGTTGGGCTAGTGAGATTGAAGATCATGTATTGAATATAAATGATCCTACTCTAGAATTAGATAAAAATTTAAGATTAGGTTGGTATTTAGGTTCTAAAAAATTTCCATTACTCCCTGAAATTAGAGAAGTAATATTACAAGTAGCAAAATCTTTAAATATTTCTATAGGGGATATCGTTATTTATGGTTCTTCTGGTGGAGGATTTGCCGCTCTAAATATAGCAGCATATATGGGGAATAATATAAAGAGTGTAGCTATTAATCCTCAAATTCAGATCAAAGACTATATTGCAACAAGTACAGTTAATTTATTTTACGAGGTTAGTGGTTTTGAGTATTCGGATTATCATACCTCTATTATAGATGTTATAAGAAGTAAGGAAAATGATTTTAAAGGTTTAATATATCAAAATGAGAAAGATGTTCATCATTATACAAAGCATTTTACGCCATTATTGGAAGCTTTAAATATTGGAACAAATAACTTTATCCATTCAAATATTAAGTATATTATATTCAATGATCCCCGAGGTCATGTTGGGGAAAGTAAAAATATGTTCTCTGAATTAATAGCAACTGTCAGAAGACAGTAAGTATATGCTATATAAAATAAAGTTAATTTTAGATAATTTGACTTATTCTTGTTTGTTAGCTGAAAACAATATTGTTAAAACCTATTTATTAGGATCAACATGCAAGATATTATTGGTGGAATCAGCATGGCAAGGTCGTTGGAATCGTTGGAAATATAAGATTGCATCGTGTCCGGATCATCCTGAACGCAATAATGATAAGCTTAAAAGATTAGTGCAGAAAGCGAAAGATCGTGGGATTCCTACGGTCTTTTGGAATAAAGAAGATGGGGTGCATTTTGATCGATTTATCGATAGTGCGAAGCTGTTTGACCATGTTTTTACGGTAGATGAGACCTGTATTCCCCGTTATAAGGCGGTGATGGGGCAGGATGCTTCTGTTCATTCTTTGATGTTTGCGGTTCAGCCTAAATTTCATTTTTTTGAGGGTTTTAATTTTAAGCATCATCGTGCTAATTTTGTCGGTAGTTATAGTCATCATATCCATGATGAGCGTAGAATATGGTAAAATGGATTATTTGAAACAGCAACTGAAACAGGCTTAGGGTTAACCGTATTTGATCGTAATTCCAATCGTAAATCAGATAATTATCGTTATCCTACTCTTCCTAATATGGAGATTAAAAAAGCAGTCAAATATCCTAAGACGGGGCAGATCTATAAAGACTACTTAGTTTCTTTAAATGTGAATACAATTACCGATTCGCCAACAATGTTCTCCCGGCGATTGGTGGAGATTTTGGCTTGTGGCGGTATAGCGGTAACAACGCCGGCGCTCTCTGTAGATCGACTTTTTGCCGATTATTGCCACATTGTGCAGACAGAAGAAGAGATGCGAGAGCTATTTAATCGTTTAAAGCATGGACCAAGTCAAGAGGATCTGGAGCGCGCTCGTGCCGGGGCAGAATATGTAGCAAAATATCACACTTGGGAGCATCGTTTAGCAGAGATCGCAAAAGTGATAGGATTCAAGTAACAGATGGAGAAGATTAAGATTCCTGTAATGAGTTTTGGATTGTGGCGTCGTCTTAAGAGATGGCGCCCCTTTTTTTCTGCATCTCATTTAATTGTTGGATCTTCTTATCAGGCTGAGGATTACATCTTAGGATGGGGCTATAAAAAGAGTGGCTTACGCGCAATTAATCTTGCTAAAAAGAAGGGTTTGCAAGGCGCTATTTTGATTGAAGATGGCTTCCTTCGCTCCATGTGTAATCCCCCCTAAAAAGGGGAGGATTACACTACCGGCCACTAGAGTTGTGAGAGTTTTAGAGCAACTTAAAGAAGAAAGAGGTGTTCCTAGAATGATTCGTGTCGATAATGGCAGTGAAATGACTTCTTCAGCTTTTACAAAATGGTGTGAAAATAATCACGTTAGGATCTGTTATATTGAGCCAGGAAAGCCAAATCAAAATGCTTATATCGAACGTTTTAATCGCAGTTATCGAACGGAAGTATTAAATCCCTATTTATTCTCCTCACTAGCGCAGGTGCGGGAACTTAGTTGGGCTTGGATGTTAAGTTATAACGAAGAAAGACCTCATGAATCACTGGGAAATTTACCTCCCAGTGAATTTAAAAAACAATTAACCGAAAAATTCTCTAGTTATGAGCTGTGCGCTTGACGGTAAGCTTACGGTATTTGCTAGTATGTAGGATTTACTAGCGTTGTTTACAGTATTGGGAGAAAATACTGTCATGAACTATGTGCTTGATGCTAAGTTCACAGCTTACTGTTATCCTTAATTGCTTGATAAATATTAAAGGGGTAAAATGTATCTCTTTTATGTTTTAGGAATTATTCAGTAATATTTTAAATGATGACATTAGACAAAATTTACCTCGTATCGGATGAGTTGACCCGATCTTCGATTGACCGTGCACACCGGACGATACGTCTCTCTTCGGCAAAAGTATTACTGGTAGAGTCAGCATGGAAAGGGCATTGGAATCGTTGGAAGTTTAAAATTGCTGCTTATCCAGATTACCCTGATAGAAACAATGAGAAGCTCAAGAAGCTTGTTACAAGGGCGAAAGATCTGGGGATTCCAACCGTTTTTTGGAATAAGGAAGACTCGGTTCATTTTGACCGTTTTATCGATAGTGCAAAGCTTTTTGATCATGTTTTTACGGTAGATGAGACCTGTATCCCACGTTATAAGACCGTGATGGGGCAGGATGCTTCTGTTCACTCTTTGATGTTTGCAGTTCAACCGAAATTTCACTTTTTTGAGGGTTTTAATTTTAAGTATCATCGTGCTAATTTTGTCGGAAGTTATAGTCATCATATCCATGATGAGCGGAGAGAATGGCAAAATGAGTTATTTGAAACGGCAACTGAAACAGGATTAGGTTTAACGGTGTTTGATCGCAATTCTAATCGAAAGTCGAATAATTATCGTTATCCAATACTTCCTAATATGGAAATTAAAAAGGCTGTTAAATATCCTAAAACAGGGCAGATCTATAAGGATTATCTAGTTTCCCTTAATGTGAATACGATCACCGATTCGCCAACAATGTTCTCTCGGAGATTAGTAGAGATTTTAGCGTGTGGCGGTATTGCAGTAACAACACCGGCACTCTCTGTTGAAAAACTCTTTAAAGATTATTGTCATGTTGTTCGCAATGAAGAAGAGATGCGAGAGTTATTTGATCGATTAAAGCATGGTCCAAATCAGGATGATTTGGAAAGAGCGAGAGCAGGCGCTGAATATGTGGCAAAATATCATACTTGGGAGCACCGTTTGGCAGAGATTGCAAAAGTGATAGGATTCAAGTAGTAGATGAATGAAATATAAAATGCCTATAATAATTGACAGATTGCAGTATTATTTCACTATGAGCAGATACTTATTAACACTAATTATTCTATTGTTGCATCAATTATTGATATCATTAGTGTTATTATATTTTTATATGGTGAGAATATTTCATGATCAAAAAAGCAATATTGCCTGTTGCAGGCTTAGGTACCCGATTTTTGCCGGCGAGTAAGGCGATTCCAAAAGAGATGGTGACGGTGGTGGATCGTCCGGTGATTGAATATGTGGTGAAAGAGGCGGTGAGTGCCGGGATTGAGGAGATTATCCTTGTTACTCATAGCTCTAAGGCGAGTATTGAAAACTATTTTGATCACAATTTTGAATTAGAGACGATTCTCAAAGAGAAGGGCAAGTTCGACATCCTTGCGGAGATTGAAGCGATTATTCCTGAACATGTGCGGATAATTAGTGTTCGCCAAGGGCAACCCTTAGGGCTTGGTCATGCAGTACTCTGTGCGAAATCATTGATTCAAGAAGATGAGGCGTTTGCGGTATTACTGCCAGATGTTTTAGTTTATAACGAAGCGGGGCAACACGATCTGAAAGCGATGATCGATCAATATGGGAAGACTAATGCCGCACAGATTATGGTAGAAGCGGTGCCGAATCACTTGGTGGATCAATATGGGATTGTGGCGGTGGCAACAGAACCTGAGAGCGGGCAATCGGTGCCGATGCAGGGGATTGTGGAGAAACCAGCAGTAGATCAAGCGCCATCAAATCTCTCGGTGATTGGGCGCTATATCCTGCCCGGGGAGATTATGTCGCTCCTGGAAAAAACGCCGAAAGGGGCGGGAAATGAGATTCAGCTCACCGATGCGATTGCGATGTTACAGCAAAAGCAGCCGATTGAAGCTTACCGAATGTATGGGCAAACCTTTGATTGTGGGAGTAAATTAGGTTATCTCGAAGCGGTTTTGCATTATGGATCGATTCACCCAACATTAGGGGAGTCTTTTCGGGCGATGATCAAGGCGATGCAGTAGAGTAGTTATTCCATACAGAGTTCGATAATGTGGTAGATTAACGAGATTAATTACATAATAATCGCACAATAGGAATAGAGTTTAAATATGAAGATTGCAGTGGTGGGTGCAACACTCCAAGCAGGTGTTTTAACCGCATTATTATCCAAATATGGGAATCGTTTAACGCTCTTTTTTGATCAAGAGACAACGCATTTTTTCTCGGATCTACAAGATCTCCATCTACGTTTAGCATTAGAAGAGTTAGCGACTCAAAAGACCTTTCAAGTGGTAGAGACTTTTCGGGATCTGCCTGAGGATATTGAGTGTTATCTGCTCTGCTATGACACGTTAGAGATGGAGAAAGCGGAAGCTTTTTTACTCAATTTAGCGAAAGAGCGAGTCATTACAGATTCTTCTACTCAACAATCGCAACCTTTACTGATTAATGGCTCAACCTTTGGCCTCTATGGGACTAAGCGATTACAACAGCTCTTGCCGCAAGCGCAATGGGCATATCTACCGGATATTATTCAAGAGGGAAATGCGATTCAGAGTTTTACGGGGCAGGAGCGACTGATTATCGGCGTTGAAACGCCAGAAGCATTGCGACTTCTCAAAGAGCTTTTCCGCCCCTTTTTCCCCCATGAGAGTCAATGGCTCTTGATGCCGATTTTAGATGCCGAGTTAACCAAGCTCAGCATCTCGGGGATGCTGGCGACTCGAATTAGCTATATGAATGACCTTGCGAATGTGGCAGAGACGATCGGCGTGGATATTAGTAATATCAAACAAGGCTTAGCGGCAGATCGGCGGATTGGCGGGGCGTATCTATCGCCGGGAGCGGGATTTGGGGGTGAAAATTTCTCAAGTGATATCTTAATGCTCTCCAAAGAGGTGGAGCAACGGGGCGTGAAGAGTCGGCTCTTAGAGCAGGTATGGGAGATCAATGAGGATCAGAAAGAGGTGCTCTTCCGGAAGTTCTGGCGCTACTATGGAACGCAACTCCACGCTAAAACGGTGGCTATTTGGGGCGCTTCATTTAAGGAAGAGACCGCAAGTACTTACAATTCCCCCATTCATAAGATGCTTAAAGCGCTTAATGCCGAAGGGGTGAAAATCCGTCTCTTTGATCCTATGGCGATGGTAGAGGTGAAGGCTCTATATCCCGATATAGAGATCTATTATGCGAAGGATCAATATGATGCGCTGCAAAGTACGGATGCGCTCTTTATATTGACTGCGTGGAAATCATTCTATGCGCCTGATTATCAAAAAATGAAACAACAAATGCAGCATCCTTATATTTTAGATGGACGTAATATCTATGATCCCGAATTTATGCGCACAGAAGGCTTTATCTATGAAGGAGTAGGACGATGAAAGAGTCTGTAGCAAAATCATTTGTATCAAAACCATTGACAATGAAAGGCTGTCCTTTAACCCAAAATAGCTATTTTGAACCTCTGCAACAATCAGCAGCACGATTTGAAGAGAGCCATTTAACGCAGCTCTTTTTGAAATACCCGAATCGTTTTCATCAATTGAGTTTTCGCTTAGAAGAGCTCTTGGTGGACTTTAGTAAGCAGCGATTAGACTCCTCGATTGTGGCGCAATTACAGGATTTAGCCATTGCCGCCGGGTTGCCTGAAGCGATTCAAACACTCTTTTCTGAAACGAAGATCAATCAGAGCGAGGGACGGGCGGCGATGCATTGGGCGCTGAGAACGCCGGAGCAAAAACTGCTGACAATGGGGATTAATCAAACTATTGCTCGGGGGATTCATCAAGCGTTAGAGAAGATGTATGCGCTGGTGGAGAAGATTCACCAAGGGCAATATCGGGGGGCTACCGGAGAAGTGATCACTGATGTGGTGAATATCGGCGTTGGGGGATCAGATCTTGGACCCTTGATGGCAAGCTATGCACTCTCTGATTTTAAAGTGGCTACTGAGAAACCACTGCGTATCCACTTTGTATCGACGATGGATGGCAGTCAATTATCCGAATTACTGCATCGACTTCGCCCGGAAACTACGCTCTTTATTATCTCTTCTAAATCCTTTGGCACCATTGATACGCTCAAAAATGCCGAGACAGTGAGGCACTGGTTAGATCGTCATTTAGGGTTATCGGAAGCGGTATTGCATAATCATTTTATCGGCGTCTCGACTAATGTCCCGGCGATGACAAAATGGGGTATTGCACCGGATCGACAACTCTTACTCTGGGATTGGGTGGGGGGACGCTATTCCCTCTGGTCTTGTATTGGTTTGCCGATTGCATTGACCATTGGGGTAACGGAGTTTAAAAACTTCTTAGCTGGTGCGCATCTGATAGATGAACATTTTCAACAAGCGGCATTAGCGGAAAACCTACCGGCATTATTGGCACTTATTGGGATTTGGAATAGTAATTTTCTTGATATTCAGACTCATGCGGTATTGCCTTATGATGGCCGTTTGAAATATTTCGCCAGTTATTTGCAACAGCTCGAGATGGAGTCTAACGGGAAAGATATTACCCGAGAATCCTCACGAGTAGACTATACCACTTGTCCGATTATCTGGGGCGAAGTGGGGCCAAATGCACAGCACGCATTTTATCAATTACTCCATCAAGGTACTCAGGCGGTGAGCGCCGATTTTATTGCACCGATTCATCGATATAGTGATGCCCAGTTTACCTATAGTGAGAGTGCTGAAGCACTGCTTGAGCAGCACGATTTGGCGCTTGCCAACTGCTTTGCGCAATCTCGATTATTAGCTTTTGGTAATGATGCCCTACAAGAGGATGCGACAGAATTACCGCTCTATAAACAGTACCAAGGTAATCAGCCGAGTACCACGTTACTTATAGAGCGATTAACGCCGAAGACGCTTGGGATGTTGATCGCACTCTATGAACATAAGGTCTTTGTGCAATCGGTGATTTGGGAAATTAATCCCTTTGATCAATGGGGGGTTGAGAAAGGAAAAGAGATTGCAAATCAATTGATTCCGATGATAAAGGGTAATCAAGAATCTCTCAATATGGTAGACTCATCCACAAGAGGTTTGATTCAAAGCTTAACAACAGCGAGGAATAATCAATGAAAATTTTAGTAACGGGTGGCGCTGGATATATCGGTTCTCATACCTGTATTGAGCTCTTAAATGCAGGGTTTGAGGTGGTGGTTTTTGATAATCTCTCAAATAGTTCATTAGAATCGCTGCGTAGAGTGGAAGCATTAACCCATAAAACCTTGACCTTTATCGAAGGGGATATTCGAGATGGGGTGGCATTAGATGCGGTGTTTAACGCGCATGAGATTCGTGCGGTGATTCACTTTGCCGGGCTTAAGGCGGTGGGAGAGAGTCAAGAGAAGCCGCTTATCTACTTTGATAATAATATCGCCGGCTCAGTCTCCTTAATGGAGGCGATGGCACGGGCAGAGTGCTTTACTATGATCTTTAGTTCCTCGGCGACGGTTTATGATGAGGCCAATATATCGCCCTTGACAGAAGAGATGCCCACTGGAATGCCGTCAAATAATTATGGCTATACTAAGTTGATCGTAGAGCAGTTACTGCAAAAAGCTTCAAAAGCAGATCCACGCTGGTCGATTGCGCTTTTGCGTTATTTTAATCCTGTGGGTGCGCACCCAAGTGGGCAGATAGGGGAAGATCCGCAAGGTATTCCGAATAACCTGATGCCTTTTATGACACAAGTAGCGGTGGGAATGCGAGAGAAACTCTATATCTTCGGGGATGATTATCCTACAGAAGATGGAACCGGCGTTCGGGATTATATCCATGTGGTCGATCTTGCGAGGGCCCATCTATCTGCTTTACAGAATCGTTTAGAAGAGACAGGATGCCGAGCTTGGAATATCGGGACGGGGAATGGGACTTCTGTGTTAGAGATGAAAAACACCTTTGAAGCGGTCAATCACGTGACGATCCCTTTTGAGATTACCGATCGTAGAAGTGGTGATGTGGCAATCTCCTATGCTGACAACCGCCGCGCCATTGTAGAGCTTGGTTGGAAGCCACAATTTGCCTTAAAAGAGATGTTAGAAGATAGCTGGCGCTGGCAGAAGTTGAATCCGAAAGGGTATCGGGAATGATCTGTTTGTGATGAGATAGAGTTTTATATCATTATAATGTGATAGATGAATAGTTAGTTAATGATGAATTAGCTTGCAATCTTATTTTAAAGGGATATTAGTGTTAGTAACATTAACATTTGGTTTGTGGCGAAGACGTCGATTATTGATAAAATTTTTAAATGATTTAGGATCTAAATCAGTTATTGGCTGGGGAAATAAACCCAATACAATTAGAGCTAGGGCTTATGCGCATAAACATCATCTTCCTTTTGTGACTTTAGAGGATGGCTTTTTGCGTTCTATGGGGTTAGGTGTCTCAGGTGATGAGCCGCTCTCTTTAGTGGTAGATGATCTTGGTATCTATTATGATGCAAGTAAGACTTCAAGGCTTGAACAGCTCATCATCGATCATCAAGTGCTACAACCCCATTTAGAAGAAGGGGCTCGGGCATTAGCGCTAATTCGAAAACACCATTTAACAAAATATAATTACTTGCCTGTAGGTTGGCCGGAAGCGCTCTCACTTGATACAACGAAGTCTCAGCTATTGATCATTGACCAAACATTTGGCGATATGTCTCTACAATATGGCGGCGTGTCACCGAATACTTTCATTGAGATGTTAGCGCAGGCTAAAAAGGAACACCCAGAGAGTCATATCTGGATTAAAATCCACCCCGATGTATTAGCTGGGAAACGGGCAGGGCATTTCACTGATTTAATGCCTCAGTTGCAGCAAGATCCTCAGGTTACGCTTCTAACCGAGGATATCCATCCTCATTCATTGCTTGAAAAGATGGATCAGATCTATGTTGCAACTTCGCAGATGGGATTTGAGGCATTGATGCTCGGCAAAAAGGTGACGACTTTCGGGGTGCCTTGGTATGCCGGATGGGGCTTAACGGAAGACCGACATCCTAATGTTTTAGCAGCAGATTTTCAATCTCGGAGATCAGAGCGGTCGTTATTAGCGCTTTTTACGGCGAGTTATTTACAATATTGTCGTTATCTGAATCCTTATACCGGCAAGCGTGGGACGATTTTTGATGTGATTGACTATTTAGTGATGATGAAACGGCGAGAAGCGCTTATTGCCGGGGAAATTTGGTGTGTTGGGCTCTCATTGTGGAAACGGCAAATTATCCGTCCTTTTATTCAAGGGTATAATAATCAATTACGTTTTTTTCGAACGCCGAAACAGCTACAAAAGGCTTATCAATCTTTGCCCATAGAGGCAAGGAAGCAAAATATTCGACTCTTACTATGGGGGAAAAAATTCCCTGAATTAGCGGAGTGGGCAAATAGAGTACAATTACCCATTCTTCGTATGGAAGATGGTTTCATTCGCTCGGTCGGATTGGGATCTAATCTTGTACCGCCTCGATCCTTGGTATTAGATGATCTTGGAATCTATTTTGATGCAAGTACCCCCTCTCGTTTAGAGCAAATTTTAGCAGAATCTCTATTTGACCCCTCACTATTACAGGAAGCTGAGCAGTTACAGGCAGCACTAATTGCCAATAAGATGGGGAAATATAATGTAGGTCGGCAGGATTGTAGGCTTCCAAATGTGGGAGGTAAACCGATTCTTTTAGTGCCAGGGCAAGTGGAAGATGATGCTTCAATACAGACAGGCACTCGGGATATCAAGACGAACTTAGGATTATTAACGGAGGTTCGCCGGCAAAATCCACACGCTTATATTGTCTATAAACCGCATCCTGATGTCGTGAGTGGTAATAGAGTAGGGATCATTGCCGAGGATGAAGCGCTGCGTTATGCTGATATTATTATGGATGAGGCTGATATTATCTCTCTGATAGAGCAGTGTGATGAGCTTCATACCATGACGTCGCTTTCAGGATTTGAGGCGCTACTAAGAGGTAAAAAAGTTAGTTGCTACGGCATACCATTTTATGCAGGCTGGGGATTGACAGAAGATCGTTATACTCTAGAGAATCGACGGGGGCGGGCTTTAACTTTATCCGAGTTAATAGCAGGCACATTGATCTTATATCCAACTTATCTTGATCTTAAGACGGGAAAGATGACCAATGCATTAAGTGCATTACAGGCATTAACAACAGAGAGAGAGGCAGTTAAACAAAGTAATACAATTCACTCTAATTGGCCGGAACGTAAGTGGCAGCAGTTTAAAGGATTGATTCAGACTCTAAAATGGTAGTGGGGGATTTCATGGATGATTGAAGAGATCTATAGAGTGCTAGGCTCAAAGGAGTCGTAGATGATTGTTATTCCCATGGCGGGTTTGAGTTCCCGCTTTTTTCGTGCAGGTTATACATTACCAAAATATCAATTGCCCCTTGGGAATGAAACGGTGTTTACTTGGGCGGTACGCTCATTTGCGCGTTATTTTAGTAGTGATTGTTTTGTCTTTATCTATCGAGATATCTACGATACGAAAGCCTTTATCGAAGCGGAAATTGCAAGGTTAGGGATTAAAGATTACCATTTAGTGGCACTTGAAGAGGAGACATTAGGGCAGGCGGATACGGTTTATCGAGGGATTCAAGGTTTAGCGGATGAAGCCTTGTTTATCTTTAATATTGATTCAAAGCTGAATGATTTTGAGAAGCCAAGCTGGTATCTTGAGTGCGATGGATATCTTGAGGTCTTTAAAGGGGCAGGGGATCATTGGTCCTTTGCGGTGCCGGGAGAGAGCAATCACGTGGTTCGAACCACAGAGAAAGAGCGAGTATCGGATCTCTGTAGTAATGGTCTCTACTATTTTCGATCGTCACAGCAGTTTGTTTCCTTAGTGGAAGCGGCGTTTAAGGCGCAAGATTTAGTCAATGGTGAGCTCTATATTGCACCGCTTTACAATCGTATGATCGAAAGGGGCGCAGATATTCGCTATCAATTAGTGGGGTTAGATCAGATCGATTTTTGTGGCGTGCCGGCGGAGTATGAAGCGATGTGCGCATCCGTTTCTGGGGCACAACCATCAGGAGAAGCGCCATGATTATTATCACGTCATCGGCCTATCTCTCGGCAGAGTTTCAAGTGGAGTTAGGGGCGATTCCCCCGACATTCCTGCCCTTAGGGAATAAAAAGTTATTAGAGCATCAAGTGATGACCTTACGGCAATTTTACGATGATCAGATTACCCTGACGTTGCCGGAATCCTTTGAAATAACTGAGATTTTACAAAAGCAGATTGATCGGTTAGAGATTGAAGTGATTCAAGTGCCGGATCAGTTCTCTCTGAGTGAAGCGATTCTCTATACGCTCAATGTTTCAACAACAGAGGATGAGAAGCCGGTTCGTATTCTCTACGGCGATACTTACATTGCTGATTTCTCCTTCGCAGAAGTAAGCGATGATCTGATCGCCATTGCGAAGGTGAAGAACTCTTATAATTGGGAATATGTTGATACGATTTTGCATCAGGATAATTTGGTTTGGTGTGGTTATTTTAGCTTTAGTCATAAATCACTGCTGCTCAAAAGTTTGGCTCTAGTGCGGGATCACTTTAATGAGGCAGTGAAATATTATGCTAAGCAGTGCAACGTGGCTTATGGCATGACTGAACATTGGCAAGATTTAGGGCATATTAATACCTATTTTGCCGCTAGAGCGAATCTGACAACACAGCGGGCATTTAATACGCTACAGATCGAGAATGGGGTTGTCACAAAGTCTGGAGAGCCTACTCGCAAGATTGCAGCAGAGGCGCATTGGTTCGAGGCAATTCCCAAGCATCTGCGGATCTTTACACCGCTCTATCTCGGGGAATCTACGCTCAATGGAAAGTTAGGTTATTCATTAGAATATCTCTCTTCCATGCCCCTTAATGAGCTCTTTGTGCATGGGCAGAATCAGGTACAAGATTGGCAGGTGATCTTTGATGAAGTCAAAAGATGGTTTGCGCTATCGAGTAGCGAGAATGTCGCGATACCGGCGGAGATAACGGCAGAATATCAGCGTTTGATCGCAGAGAAAACGGATGAGCGGATTGCGCAATTTGCCAAAGAGAGCGGTATTTCCTTAGATCTTCCTACCTATTATGCCGGTAAGAAACTGCCCTCTATACGGGAGATTTGCCGGGAGGCGATCGAGGCGACTTTGAAATTACCTAGTCGGTTGGGTATTTTGCATGGGGACCTCTGCTTTAGCAATATGCTCTTTGATTCTAGAGGGCTACGTTTAAAACTGATTGATCCACGAGGCTTAGATAGCGCCGGGAATTTTACACTCTATGGAGATCTTAAATATGATTATGCAAAGTTAACGCACTCAGTGATCGGGCTCTATGACTTTATTATCTCCGGAGATTTTCTAATAGAGAATGCCGGGACATCAGAGGTTCTATTGCACTTTGATATTGATGATCGCATTGCCGAGATTCAGGCGCTCTTCGCGAAGATCAGTTTCCTAAAAGGCGTAACATTACAAGATATCTTGCCAGGTGTCATACTTCTTTTCTTCTCAATGCTCCCTCTTCATAATGATCGACCAGATCGGCAGGATGCGATGTTATTGAATGCATTTAGACTTTATTATTTATATTTGAAATAATATTGATTGAATATTATTTAATTTCTAGATTTTATATGATTTAATATCGATTCTTTTATATTGTATTAATATAATATTTTATAAATTTTATCTTAGGTAAATGTTATGAAAAAAGTTTTATTCGCTATAGCCCTCTCTTTACCCTTTGTTTCATTTGGGTATTTGCAAGAATCCTCCTCTTTACAGACAAATACACTAACGGAAAAAGAGTATTTAAAAGGGGCAAAGCTTGATGGTGGCGGCTATATTGCCGAATGGTACTGCGAGATCACTTTGAATAATCCTTTTTTGAAAGAGGGAGAGTCTGATGATCGCTTAGCAGTAGGCGTAGGAGTTGACTTTGCTAATATGATTATTAAATTGAATGGTAAGCCCGTTTTACTTGAAGAACAGAATTGGACAGGACAAAATCCTTATATCTGGTTAAATGCGAAAGAGAATATCTATGTGACATTTAATCGCCAGAGAATGAAAGAAGATGAGGTCGGGATGCCTATTATCTACGGTGAGATGATGCTCTTAACGCCAACGACTCAAGAATTCTATCCAGCGGTCTATTATTGTCGGGATTGATCTCTACCTATGCTAGGTATGTCAAACATTCTGATAGGTATTATTCAAAACGAAGGAGAGATTATGGAACAGGGAAAATCTTTTGAGGCGGTTGCTTGCTCTTTTTATGGTTGTGATGGCGGTAATTTACAATCTAAAATTTGGTTTTGTGGTTTAGAGTGGGGCGGTGATTTACAATGGCCGGAAGGGCAAGAGGGGAAAGCGTTAATCACACAAGGTGAAGATTATGGTTATCAAAATGAATCACTTCACTGGGTGGATTACTGTGATAATGTCTCCTGGAGCGAGGGATTCGGAGATGGACTCGCGAATGGCGTGAATCAGAAAATTTGTTGGTTTTTAAATTATTATTTAGGGCTAGACCGTACCGATTCTTATCAGTATGTTCCTTTTGTACAACAACATGAGATCTGCTTTAATACTGAAAATGGGCTAGGATTTAAAATGAATCTTTTTCCACTCAATGCACAAAAGCATGATCATCAATGGGATCAATACCGTGCGCAATATACGGGATGTATGGATAGAGCAAGTTATGAATCTTGGTGTATACAGCATCGAGGTGAGTTTTTCCGTTCTCTAGTGGCAGAGCACAATCCTGAAGTTATTATTGCTACAGGAAAAACCCATGCCCATAAATTTATGCATTTCTTTGGTGTGCCTTTTGAATCGATGACAGAGGTTGCGGGGCAAGAGATTACGATAGCTTATTGCAAGCTTCCTTATAGTGATACTTATCTGGTTATCTCACCTTTCTTTGGCGGTGCTAGTGGTATTAATTCATTTACAAAGATGCAGGAACTGGCAAAATTAGTGCATCAAATACGGGGTACAGAGAGTTTTGATTGGTCTTAATTATCATTTATCTCTATCTTGTAGAAACTGATAACTCGTGAACACCACTTATATATTTCGTTAAAAGTTATCGAGACATCAAAAAGACACTCAAAATTATAGTAATATCGACTCAAAATAAGCATATTTAAATGCCGGCGCATCGGTTGTAATAAGTAAGGAAGCTGTTCTATCCGGCATCTTGCAAGTGTTGGTAAGTCAGGTTTTATCTTCTTTTAAAACCTTACAATAACTGTTTAAAAACCATTTTTCTTAAACCAAATTTGAGACATCAAAAAGGACACTCAAAATTCAATGAGTGTCCTTTTTTAGAGCTTAAAATAACCTTTGTAATCTGAGTGGCAGATAAGCGAGAGATGAGTGCTTCAACGACTTATTCTGTAATGAGTTGGCTCACTTCTGCGATATACTCTGCCATTGGCTTAGGATTTTTCCGTTGATCGGTTTCGATATTAAGGCGAAGCAGGGGCTCTGTATTAGAGCTACGAACATTGACTCGCCAATCGCCGAAATCAAGGCTGATGCCATCGGTAGTATCAAGCTTAGGGTTTTGTGGTTGATAATGTTGTAGGATTTTTTCAATAGTGGCTTTGCTATCTGTAACTGTGAAATTGATCTCACCACTACAAGGAAATTGGGCAATCATCGCTTCAACGAGTTCAGAGAGCGGTTTGCCTGTTTTTGAGAGTAATTCAACAATTAAGAGCCAAGGGATCATACCACTATCGCAATACGCAAAATCGCGGAAATAGTGATGAGCGCTCATCTCCCCACCATAAATGGCATTTTCTTGACGCATCACTTCTTTGATATAGGCATGACCTGATTTTGATTGTATCGGCGTGCCACCCATATTTTCCACAATATCAATGGTATTCCAAACAAGACGCGGTTCATAAACAACCTTTTCATTTGGACTTTGTGAGAGAAATGCTTGGGCTAAAAGACCGATGATATAGTAGCCCTCAATAAATTGTCCTTTCTCATCAAAGAGAAAACAGCGGTCAAAATCGCCATCCCACGCAATTCCTATATCGGCTTGATGAGCCAAAACTGCATCTCGTGTTACGGCCCGATTTTCAATGAGAAGTGGGTTAGGAATCCCATTAGGGAAGGTACCATCGGGTTCGTGATGGATTTTAATCAGCTCTAATGGAATATTGAGCGCTTTAAATTGTGCTTCTAACGCATCGATCACATGACCTGCTGCACCATTGCCGGCATTAACGACCAATTTTAGAGGGCGGATGACTTTCGGATCAATATAGGTGAGAAGATGTGCGACATATTCAGGGAGAATATCATATTGTTCCACAGTACCTTTGCACGTACTTTCGGGAAATTGATTGGCAACCACCAAATCATGAATGGCTTGTAAACCACTTGCCATACCGATCGGGCGGGCATTTTCATGAACCAGTTTCATACCGTTATAATCAATCGGATTATGACTTGCGGTAATTTCAATACCGCCACCAACATCTAAGTTAGCCGCCGCAAAGTAGATCTCTTCAGTGCCGGTTAGCCCAAGATCAAGTACATCAACGCCGGCATCTGTCAGTCCCTTAATGAGTGCTTGTTTTAATGTTTCACTTGAAAGACGAATATCAGCACCTACCGCAATCGTTTTGGGTTGATAGATTTCTGCATAAGCACGTCCTACTTTATAGGCGAGCTCTTCGGTGATCTCTTCGCCGAGTTTTCCTCGAATATCATAGGCTTTAAATGCGGTAAGTTGAGTCATATTGTTTTCCTTGAGTGGTTCTATTGTGAATCTATAGGGTCATCTTTATGTTGAATGTTACAAATTTTATCAAATTGAAGCGTATAAGTCCTTTAGGTAATATCTCTTTTTTCCTAATTATTTATGATAGTGATTTTATAGTCGCTTTATAACGATATTTAAGAGTTAAGATCATCGAAAATTTCGAAAATGAATGTGAAAAAATCAACCTTTTGTTTTGTTCAAAAAGAACGATTCTCATTTATGGTATGAATTTAATGGTATGAAACTTTTATTGTTTTTATAAAAATAATTTGTTTTAAAAAAGGTTTATATTTTCTTGCTCTATTAATTTGACTAAAGTCATCTTTTGATGGATAAAGGCAGTGTACTATGTGTCGACATATTCGATAGTTTTGAATAAAACCTATAGGGAATGTAGTGATACCACGTTTCAATAATGGTATTGCAAGAAGTTAGGGTATGTTTCATAACTCATTGAGCCATAATTATGATTTTATTGCTAACTAGAAATATTGAGAATTATGGGTTTTAAACGCTAATTATTAATATCAAAAATAAAAATCAAGATAAAAAGCAGGATAAAAATTAAAAGAAGAGGTTACAAAAAGCTTGCAAGCAAGAGATTTGAAAATCCAAAGCAAATTTAAAGCAAGTTTAAAGTGAGAGTTTGACGGGAATTGAATAAGTTATTGTGTACTTTTAGAAGGAATAATTATGAAGAAAATCATTAGCTGGCTCATTGCTATCTGCGTGATAGGGTTTATAGCCGTCTATGCGGGCGCTGCATTAGTAGTGAAATCCCGTAAAGCGCCGGAACCTGATAATGCAACTGCCATTACATACAATGATGAACTGATTGCACGTGGTGAATATATTGCCCGCCTTTCAGATTGTGCGGCTTGTCATACAGTGCCGGGAGATGCTGAATATAGCGGTGGTCTTGCGATGCAAACGCCATTTGGGGCAATCTACTCAACGAATATTACGCCGGATGCAGAAACAGGGATTGGTAACTATTCTCTCACAGAGTTTATCAATGCGGTAAAACATGGGGTTCGGAAAGATGATTCGCCACTCTATCCGGCGATGCCTTATACCTCGTATACCATTATGCCGGATGAAGATATGGAAGCGCTCTATGCTTACTTTATGGAAGCAGTGCCGGCAGTGAAAAAACCGAATGCGCCGACCACATTTCCTTGGATTGTGAGTATGCGTTGGCCGGTCGCTTATTGGCAATTACTCTTCTCTCCGATTCGGGATTTTACGCCAAATCCTGCTTTGAGTGATATTGAAAATCATGGGGCCTATATTGTCGAAGGGCCAGGGCATTGTGGTGCTTGCCATACACCGCGTGGCCTTGCCTATGAAGAGAAAGCGCTCTCTAACAATTCAGACCTCTATCTTTCAGGCGCGGTGATTGATGGCTGGCGGGCAAAAAGTTTACGCGGAGAAGCACAAGGCCTGAAATTATGGGATGAGGCTGAGATTGTCGAGTTCTTAAAAACAGGTCGTACGAATAAAGTGATAGCCTTTGGTGCTATGGCGGATGTGGTACAACATAGCTCGCAATATTGGAGTGATCAGGATCTTAATGCCACAGCGGCCTACTTAAAGCAATTGTCGCCGGCGCCTAATAAGATGTTAGAGCTGCCAAAGAAAGAGGATACAACTACAGACCTACTGCTTTCAGGTGAGTATAGTGATCCTGGTGCCATTCTCTATGTTGAACATTGCTATGCCTGCCACAGAGCCGATGGTGATGGTGTTCCTCGGATATTCCCAGCTCTTAATCTCAATAGTGCGGTCTTGGCCAATAATGCCCAATCAGTGATTCAAGTCACCTTAGAAGGAGGTAAGATGCCTGATACACCGGCTGATCGTATGGCGTTTACGATGCCGGCATTTAATCATCTAAGTGATGATGAAGTGGCCACGATTATCAATTTTATCCGAAACAGCTGGAATAACACAGCGCCGGAGATCAAAGCTGAAGAGGTTGCAGAGATTCGTGAATTCTTACGCAATAAAGCGCCGAATATCACTTTAAACTAGGGAGATTATCAATATGCGTAAAAATGTGATGAAAAACGGCACCACTTTAACGAAGCGTGCAAAAGCAACATTCACTCGAGTGAAAGGTTTTAAACGTCAATTATTATTATCGCTCTTAACGGGTGCAATGGTGATGGGTACTCAGGCGATGGCGGTAAACTTAGCAGAAGCAGATCCCGATCGCTTTGCAATGGTAGATCAAGAGGGTCATGATCTTGGTTGGTATACTGTGCCTTCTGATCTTGAGATCTTAAAAGAGCCAAATGCGAAAGAGATTATGTATGGGAAATTACTGCTCAATGAAACTAAGCGGATGTTGCCTGATAATGTTGGGGCGACGATGAATTGTAATAGTTGTCATATTGCCGAAGGAAAGGCGAATTATGGTGCGCCATATCTCACAACTTCTCATCAATATCCGAAAGTGATGCCACGTTCTGGCAAAATGGTAGATTTAGTCGGTCGTATCAATGGCTGCTTCCAACGTTCGATGAATGGTAAGCCGCTGAATCCTGAGTCAAGAGAGATGCAAGCGATGATCGCTTATATGGATTGGCTCAGTCAATCGCAACCTAAAGGTGCAAAAGTAGATGTGGTGAATGCTGGACCTATCGAAGAGTTAACGCCAGATCCTGTTAATGGTCAACTTGTCTATGAACAACATTGTGCAACTTGCCATGGTGATCAAGGGGAAGGGCTTAAGGATAAACGGGGTAATCTGATTTTCCCACCACTTTGGGGGCCTGAATCTTTCAATATCGGTGCCGGTATGGCGAGAACTTATAAAGCAGCAAGTTTTGTCAAATATAATATGCCCATGGCGGTACAGAAAGAGGGCGCTTGGGGGCAGGGGCATGTTCTAACAGACCAAGAAGCTGTAGATGTCTCTGAGTATTTTACCCATTTGCCAAGACCTGATTTCGCAGGAAAAGTGAATGACTGGCCGAATGGTAAAAAGCCGAAAGATGCGCGTTATTAATAGCGAAGTGAAACTATATAATTCAATCATAAGAATTCATTCATGAACGTTCATTGATGAATAATCGATCTAAGATCCTTAAAGTATGCTTTGAGGATCTTTTTTATAAGTAGAGTCAAATATAGTCAGATCGGTTCAAAATAAGCTTATTCAATATCTAATATCCAAATGCCGGCGCATCAGCTGGTCTAGACGAAGAAGCTGTTCTATCCGGCATCTTGCAAGTGTTGTTTAAAACCATTTTCTTAAACCAAATTTACTATATGCATATTTTTGGTTGATTTTTGATCCGACGCAAAAGAGAAGCCCATATACAGTAGATGAACTGAATATGGGCTTTATAATATGTTTTTGAATTGCTTTTTAAGAGATTACATTGATGGTTAGCGCTTTTTCTCAAGTAGAGGCTTGAGATAACGACCGGTATAGCTCGCTTTGCATTCGGCCACTTTTTCAGGCGTATCGGCAATCAGAATCTCTCCGCCTTTTGCGCCACCTTCAGGTCCAATATCAATAATCCAATCGGCCGTTTTAATGACATCGAGATTGTGTTCGATAATGATAATGGTATTGCCTTTATCGCGTAGCGTATGAATAACCTTGAGAAGTTGCGCAATATCGTGGAAATGAAGCCCAGTTGTGGGTTCATCGAGAATATAGACTGTTTTACCGGTATCGCGTTTAGAGAGTTCTCTTGAGAGTTTAACCCGCTGTGCTTCCCCGCCGGAGAGCGTAGTGGCATTTTGTCCAAGGGTGATATAACTCAATCCCACTTCCATTAATGTCTCTAATCGGCGATGTACAACGGGAATGGCATCAAAGAAATGATACGCTTCTTCGACCGTCATATTGAGAACATCATTGATCGATTTCCCTTTATAGAGAATATCGAGAGTTTCCCGATTATAGCGTTTCCCTTTACACTCATCACACACCACATAGACATCCGGTAAGAAGTGCATTTCCACTTTGATTACGCCGTCACCTTGACAATTTTCACAGCGACCGCCTTTCACATTAAAGCTAAAACGCCCCGGTTGATAACCACGTGCTCGCGCTTCCGGCGTGTTCGCAAAAATTTCTCGAATCGGCGTGAATAAACCGGTATAAGTCGCGGGATTTGAGCGCGGTGTTCGGCCAATCGGACTCTGATCGATATTGACAATTTTATCAATAAGATCCAATCCTTCAATTTTCTTATAAGGTGCCACCTCTACGCTATTGTTTTGATTTAAAATCCGTGCCATTGCGCTATAGAGCGTATCATTGACGAGCGTTGATTTCCCTGAACCCGATACTCCTGTGACGCAGGTTAGTAATCCTAATGGAAATGAGGCGGTAATATTTTTGAGATTATTGCCGGTTGCGCCCACTAATTTAATCTGTTTTTTCGGATCATTTTTGGTTCGTTTTTCAGGAACATCAATCGTTTTGCGCCCCGAGAGATAATCGGCTGTGAGAGAATTTTTATTCTTCAGAACTTCTTTCGGCGTACCGGCGGCAACTACTTCTCCACCGTGAACCCCGGCACCTGGGCCAATATCTACAATATAATCAGCGGAGAGAATCGCATCTTCATCGTGTTCAACCACAATAACGGTATTCCCCAAATCCCGAAGATGAAACAACGTTTGCAATAAGCGATCATTATCCCGTTGATGGAGTCCGATTGAGGGTTCATCGAGAACATAGAGTACGCCCATTAACCCAGCCCCAATTTGGGAGGCCAAGCGAATACGTTGTGCTTCACCGCCGGAGAGTGTTTCGGCAGAACGAGAGAGGTTGAGATAATCTAAGCCCACATTCACCAGGAAGCCTAAGCGCTCTTGGATCTCTTTGAAAATTTTATCGGCAATCTCTTTTTTAGCGCCTTTAAGGGAGACATTTTTTGACCAATCAAGCGCTTCTTCGATAGGAAGTGCGGTAATTTGATGAATCGCTTTATCTTCAATTAAGACATTTTTTGCTGCTGGCCCTAGGCGACTGCCTTCACAATCAGGACAGACACGCATCGCTAAAAAGCGCGTTAAGCTCTCTCGGACAATTTGCGAATCTGTTTCGTGATAACGACGCTCAAGATTATTTAAAATGCCTTCAAAGGGATGAATACGGATCGATTTTTGCCCGCGATTACTGATGTAATGAAATTCGATCTCTTCCTCCCCTGAACCATAAAGGAGAATTTGTTGAATTTTTTTGGGGAGTTTTTCAAACGGCGTATCCGGATCAAATTGATAATGACGCCCCAATGACTCGATCATCGAGAAGTAGTAACTTGAATTTTTATCCCAACCCCGAATAGCGCCATTGGAGAGGGGAAGAGAGGGCTCTGCGACCACACGATCAGGATCGAAATATTGATTTACGCCTAAGCCATCGCACGTTGGGCAAGCGCCTTCAGGGTTATTAAAAGAGAAGAGACGTGGCTCTAACTCGGCAATAGCGAAGCCACATTCCGGGCAAGCATAATTGGCCGAGAAGTGAAGCAGTGCTTCCTCGCTCTTCATATCGATAATCATCGCAAGCCCACCGGAGAGATCGAGCGCCGTTTCAAGAGATTCAGAGAGACGCACCCGAATATCATCCCGTACTTTAAAACGATCTACCACAACATCAATATCGTGATGTTGTTTCGGATTAATCTCCGGCAATGCATCAATTTCATAAGTGGTGCCATCGACACGCACGCGTAAGAAGCCTTTCGCTTTCAGTTCTTCAAAGAGTTTGAGATGTTCCCCTTTACGATTACGAACGATCGGCGAGACAAGCATTAGACGAAGCTCATCAGATAAGCCCATTGTCATATCCACCATTTGCGGAATGGTCTGCGCATTTAAAGGGAGATGATGTGTCGGACAGTGTGGTGTTCCAATTCGAGCAAAAAGTAAGCGCAGATAATCGTAAATCTCCGTTACCGTCCCAACCGTTGAGCGAGGATTGTGGGAAGTGGATTTCTGTTCAATCGAAATTGCCGGCGATAGCCCAGAGATATGATCGACATCGGGTTTTCCCATCACTGACAAGAATTGTCGAGCATAGGAGGAGAGCGATTCCACATAGCGCCTTTGTCCTTCGGCATAGAGTGTATCAAATGCGAGAGAGGACTTCCCTGAGCCAGATAAACCGGTAATGACCACCAATTTATTACGAGGAAGCGTTAAGTCGATTGCTTTAAGATTGTGCGTGCGCGCACCTTGAATTGTAATATCTTCCATAATGCCTTCAACAAAAGAAGAGGAACGGCTGTTCCCCTATTAAAAGATTATTTTCCTATAGCACAATATGGAGATAATTGGTAAAAAATCAAGGGATTCCTTTAAGATATCGCGGTTTTATTCAAGGTTATCATCATCAGAATGATCAGAATTAGAAAAAATCATTCTAATAAAAATGCGCTAACCGATCTTTCGATCGCTAGCGCATTGTAATAATGATCTGTCTAGGAAATAATGTCTAGAAATTAATGTCTAGGAGTTAAGACTGATTAATATCTATTCATTTATTTTTATATTATTGAAAATGAATCAGATTCTTCCCGGTCATCTCTGCAGGTTGTTTCTCATCTAATAGATAGAGAATGGTTGGTGCAAGATCACAGAGCGCACCATCAGGTTCAAGCGTTGCCCGGCGACCCACATAAATGAGCGGTACAGGCGTTGTGGTATGGGCTGTATGGGGCTGATTATTTTTATCATCCCAGTTTTTCTCGGCATTACCATGGTCGGCTGTAACTAACATCTCACCGCCCACTTTTTTCACCGCGTCATACACTTTACCTAAGCCATCATCAACCGTTTCAATGGCTTTTACAATCGCTTCAAATACGCCGGTATGACCTACCATATCAGGGTTTGCGTAGTTACAGATGATCACATCAAATTTTTCAGACTCGATCGCTTCCACTAATTTTGTAGTGACTTCCGGTGCACTCATCTCAGGCTGTAGATCATAAGTCGCCACTTTAGGAGAGTTGACTAGAATCCGTTCTTCACCTTTGAATACGTGCTCTTCACCACCATTGAAGAAGAATGTAACGTGAGGATATTTCTCTGTTTCTGCAATACGAAGTTGGGTGTAGCCTCTAGTTGAGAGTACTTCACCTAAGCCATTTTTAAGTTCAAGTGGCGGATATGCAATCTCGGTAGGGAGCTCAGCTTTATACTCTGTTAGTGAGACAAAGTGAGAGAGTTTAGGGCGATATTGTGGTTTAAAGCCATCAAAATCATCTTCAACAAATGGATAGCTGATCTCGCGAGCTCGGTCAGCCCTGAAGTTCATAAAGATAACCGCATCCCCATCTTCCATTTTGACAGGCTCGCCAATCACTGTTGCTTTCACAAACTCATCATTTTCACCACGTTCATAAGCGGCTTTTAAACCCGCTTCCGCATTATCCGCTTGGAATTCACCGATGCCTTGTGATACGAGGTTATAAGCCTGCTCAACACGCTCCCAACGATTATCCCGATCCATCGCATAATAACGACCAATCATCGTAGCAATACGACCTCTGCCTAATTTGGCAAAGAGTGCATCCGCTTTTTCAAGAGATGGTGCTGCCGATTGTGGTGGCATATCTCGGCCATCTAAGAATGCATGGAGATAGATTTTATTTAAGCCTTTTTTCGCGGCGAGTTCCATCAATGCAAAGATATGCTTTTCATCCGAGTGAACACCGCCAGGAGAGAGTAGGCCAAAGATATGTAGTGCTTTATCATTCGCAAGAAGATCATCCATTGTTTTATTAAAGATCGGATTATCATTGAAAGCACCTGAACGAACATCTTTGGTAATTCGGGTAAAATCTTGATTAACAACGCGACCTGCACCGATATTCATATGACCCACTTCAGAGTTCCCCATCTGTCCATCAGGAAGACCGACCGCTTCTCCAGAAGTTTTGATCAGTGTTACCGCGCCGACTTCTCGTAAATGATCCCAATTAGGGGTTTTTGCGGTTGCAACAGCATTATTCTCTAATTCTTGACGAAAGCCCCAGCCATCTAAAATACATAGGACAATTGGTTTTGGTATAGCCATCTTAAACTCCTTTTGTTTAGGGTGTTTTCTCTTGTTCAGAGATGATTTATAGGATGTTTGATATGATTACTGCTATTCAAGATGTGATTGAAGAGTATCTTTTAAAAATATCTATTTAAAAAAAATCTATTTAAAAATATCTATTTGTGAATCCTTCTCATTATACCGAAAAGTCGAAGAAAGGGCACTCTTCTAATGCCCTGATTATTGCTGTGCCTCAATCTGAAGGCGGATAGGGCGAATAGATTGGTACACATTGTCTATAGAGCAATTAAAATTGAAAAAATGAGATATTGATAGAAAAGAGATCAGTTAAAGATATTCAAAGAGATCAATGAGTAAAAATAACGCATAAATGATTGTTGTGATCTGGTTGTAATAATTGTTTGTTACATTTTGATATCAAAATGTTGGTTTATGTAAGTTATATCATGATGCAGATCTTATTTTTTTGAGGTTTATCAAATAAATAGATAACAATGAATGTCATTATCTGTATTGGAATGTTAAATATGCAGTACTTGAAAAGAGATCAATTGAATAATCTATTCTTTGTCTAAAGGGTTTATCTAATTGATGCTCAATCTGAATGATTATTGCAGAGAGAATTGATCTATTGCGTATTAGACAAGAAAAATCGGTGCATATTCAAAATTAGGGCTACATAAATCCAATGTTTTAGAGTATCATTAGGACAATTATTTCAATGAGCATTCACTCTAAGAGGAGATGTAAATTATGGGTTCATTTAGTATTTGGCATTGGGCGATTCTTTTAGTAGTCGTGCTTTTAGTATTCGGTACTGCAAAATTAAAAAATGCAGGAAAAGATTTAGGTTCTGCGGTGAAAGGCTTTAAAGATGCCGTAAAAGATGGCGAGAAAGAAGCAAAAGAGAATGCGCAACCTCAAAATCTTGAGAACAAACAGCAAGAGACAACTGCAGCGCCTAAAGATAGCACTGTAGTTGATGAGCAAAAAAATAGTCGTGTGGATTAAATTAAGCTATTGAAATCTGCTTTGCGATCACGCT
Source organism: Ignatzschineria ureiclastica (assembly GCF_003121845.1). Lineage (GTDB taxonomy): Bacteria > Pseudomonadota > Gammaproteobacteria > Cardiobacteriales > Wohlfahrtiimonadaceae > Ignatzschineria > Ignatzschineria ureiclastica. The sequence continues at coordinate 172,036 of NZ_QEWQ01000002.1, forward strand.
GATTTTATTACGTCATTTTTTATGCGGCAATAGAACCAAAATTGGTCGTAATCGTGTTGCATAGCGCTTAGTAGATTGAGCAAGATGAATATAGATATTACCTCTATTAGCTTTGAAGGGTTAATCGAGGTAATTCTCATTTTACGTCAATAATTTTATTTCTATACAGTGGAAATTGGATATTAAAGGTGGGTAGGGTAGATACTTATGTTTGGGATTAGTAGTAGTGAGTTTCTGATTATCCTTGTCATTGCCTTAATTGTCATTGGCCCACAAAAATTACCGGAAATGATCCGAACAGTCGGAAAGTGGGTCGGTAAAATTCAACACTTTACCAATAGTGTCAAAAATGAATTAACCAATGAATTTGAGTTAAATGAGATCAAAAAATCGATCGAAGAGTTGAAGCAGAGTTCTGAGTTACAAAAACTCAAAGAAGAGCTTGAGAGTACCAAAAAAGGCGTAACGCAATCACTTCGCTCATTTGAATCATCTATGAATGAAACAGAAGAGAAAGTAAAAGAGGAGCAGAAAAAGCTCGAAGCTTATCTGCAAGTTGATGGTGAAATCCCCGGGCATCCCGCTTCTACAAATGCGCCCGGACAAAAGGAACCCGCGCAGATTACACATTCAACATCTGCTAATGCAAAATTGAATTCTTCTAGTCACGCGAGTGCTTCTACCACAGCTTCAGGAACCGCTCACGATGATGAAGCGGCTTTTGATATTGCCTTTGATGAAGCTTTTCTGAAAGGCGAAGCTGAGTTTATTACAGATCATGAGGAAGAGGGACACCTCTTAACTGTACCGCCTGAAAATTATGCGGCGCGCGTTGAAGTAGATCAAGCTGCTACGAAAAATGGAAGTGCTTCCACTGTATATAGCGCACCTGATTCATTTCGGCAGTTATTACAACGCCGGCAAGCAGAGATTGCGGCAATGCAAGATGCGCAAGTGGCACAACAATTTGCCCTGTTGTCTGCTAAAAATAGTCGTCAACTTTTGAGTGATGATGAGCTAAAGCGTCGATTAACCTTGCGGCAAATGGAACTAAATCGTTAATTGGTAGAATCACTAATCAGATTGTGAACAGATTCTAAATAAATTGTCATTGAATGCTCGATATAGGAGATCTCCTTGTCGAGCTTTTTTATGAGAAATATTGAGAGAAGGTTTATAATGCCGGCTTGCTATTGATAAATTGCAAAATGGTCTATTCGATAGATCCAAGCAAGCAGAGAAATCAATCAGAGATAAATACGAGTTAACTCAGTATTCAATAAATATTCAGTAAGGATATGTTGTGAAAAAGGATATATTGTGAAAGATCGGTCAATAGAGTATCTATTTGCGCAATCAGAACCGGATATGATTTTTGCAGAGAAGCGAGATCCCGGTAAGTTTAGTTTCAATGAAGAGGTTGTGAAGGTCTTTCCTGATATGATTCGCCGATCAGCACCGGGATATACCTCGATTGTGGAGAATATCGGTCATTTAGCGCCACTATTTGCTCAAGAGAATAGTAAGATTTATGATCTCGGAAGTTCACTTGGTGCTGTTTCGATGGTGCTTCGTAGTAGCATTCAAGTCCCGAATGTCTCTATTGTTGCTATTGATCAATCAGAAGCGATGGTTGCTAAATCTCGAGAATATTTGAAAGCGCAAGAGATGATGATTGAGTCATTACTTCCGATTGAAGTGGTGCAAGCAGATATTACAGAGTTTCCCTATGAGATGGCTTCTATTTTCACACTGAATTTTACGTTGCAATTTATCCCTCGGGAATCGCGCCTTGATCTACTGCAAAAGTTGTATAACCATCTATTGCCAGGTGGCGTGCTCTTTCTTTCTGAAAAATTGCGCTTTGCGGATGATGAACAACACGAGTTTTTGAATCATTTGCATATGCAATTTAAGCGGGCACAAGGTTATTCTGAATTAGAAATTGCCCAAAAACGGGAGTCTTTAGAGGATGTGATGAAGATTGACACTTTTGAAGAGCATAGAGCGCGTTTGTTAGAAGCGGGATTTGATCAAGTCTATCTTTGGTTTCAGTCACTCAATTTTGCCTCAATGATTGCGATTAAATCAGCAAAATAGTGTTTATCACAACAATAGCGAAATAGAAGAATTACGAAATAGAATAGAGATAATTGAAAAAGAGTAAGGTATCAATTGAATATGACACAATGGGATAACGGCGTAACAACGATGGAAGAGATGATCTATCTACCTGCATTAATGGATTATTTTAAGGATCAGCGAGTATTTAAGGAATGGACAAATCAATTGCCTGATTTTTTGGCAGATCGTCTTCGTAAAAAACATGGTGATAGTCCACGCTGGGAACATGCATTATTAGATATGCCGGAGATTAAAGATCTTACAGTGGATCTTAAAAATGGGGTAATTTTAACGGGTAAAGTAGATTCACTACAGCTAAAAGATGCATTGAAGCGCCTCATGCCTTGGCGGAAAGGTCCTTTTCAACTCAATGATATCTTGATTGATACTGAGTGGCGCTCTGATTTTAAGTGGAATCGTGTGCGCCAGCATATTGATGTGACCAACAAAAACATTCTCGATGTCGGTTGTGGGAATGGTTATTATGGTTATCGAATGTTAGGTGCGGGTGCCAAAAGTGTGGTTGGGATCGATCCGAATTGGCTCTTTCTCTATCAATTTCTCTCTATTCGAAATTATATGCCGCAAGCATCTATTTGGCAGTTGCCGATGACTTTAGAAGAGATGCCGACTTCATTGGAAGCCTTTGATATGGTCTTCTCAATGGGGGTATTCTATCATCGCCGCTCGCCGATTGATCATCTCTATCAACTTAAAGATGTGATTCGTCCCGGTGGCGAGTTGGTATTAGAAACAATTGTGATTGATGGTGATGAACGGACGGTATTAATGCCGGAAGATCGCTATGCTCAGATGCGTAATGTCTGGTATCTGCCCTCGGTTGCAGCCTTAAAACTTTGGCTTGAGCGAGCAGGCTTTATCGATGTAGCGTGTGTGGATCTCTCCAAAACAACCATCGAGGAGCAGAGAACTACAGAATGGATGAATTACCTTTCGTTGCCTGACTTCTTAGATCCCCATGATCAGAATAAAACGATAGAAGGTTATCCCGCACCTCAACGAGCGGTCATGGTAGCCAGAAAACCGAAGTAGTATCGAAGTAGTATCGTGTACTAATAATATAAAGGTGTATTCTTTAAATTTGAATGCTCTTGAAAATTTTGGGGTGCTAAAGAGAAAAATATACAAGTATTCCGCTATCTTTCCACTTTTGGTCAAGATTTCTTGAGTCTTTTTAAAGTCAATTTCACCTATATTCCTCAGTGACCTTCAGGCGTTGTATATCCTGGAGATCACTGAGGATTGTATTTTTATAATGATGGAAAAAGCGTCTAATTATTAGGATGAATTGGAGATCTTCCCAAAATAAGCGCTTCTGCAAGATCTAACTCATAGAGTAGATTGGCATAGAGTTCAGCGCTTAAACGATTTTTAGATTTTAGTTCAAAGAGTTTCCGGCGTTCGGCTCGAACAGCAGCAAGACGCATATGTACCTCAATAGCATCAGTCTCTTTGGTTTTTTCGATCATATGATTCACTTGTTCAATCTCACTGATCACATGATTCATAATCTGAGAGATAAAGAGCGTGGCTTCATCATTAAGCTCTTCCTCGCTTTTATCAGGATTATCCTCAATATCGACAATCCCCTCTTTTTTCTGCTCTTCTTTAGCTTTGGCCGCGATTTGTTGCTCTTTCATCGCTTTATTGAGTAACGTTTCGGCAGTAGATTTCACTGCATCAATTGCTGCTGTTGCGATTTCAGAACGGATCTCTTGTTCTTCTCTGTTATTTTCAACTTCTACATGGATATCATTGGCTGATTTTTTCTTCCGTAATAAAATAGGAAGCACCAACGCCGCAGTGACAAGAGAGAGAATAATAATTCCCGCTGATAAGAATATCACTTGATAACGTGCAGGAAAAGGAACATCTGGATTGGTGGAGATTAGAAGCGGAATAGAGAGCGCCGCTGATAAAGTGACAGTTCCTCGAACACCCGAGAAGGTCAAGATCAGTAGTTCTTTAAAAGTCATTGAAGCAAATGACATCGGCTTTTTGAAAGGCGTATAAGGACTTAATAGACGTAATAATGCGACCCATAAAAAACGTAATAACATGAGCGCAAGATAGATAAGGACAATATCGCCTAGGAGCGTTGTAAAGGTGGTTGAAGGATCTACAAGGGCATCGGAATAAGCATTTTCAAAAATTCCAGGAATCTGTAAACCCAGCATCAAGAAAACGGCTCCATTCAGTAGATACTCAAGTAATCCCCAAACATTGTTGGCACGAATACGCGTTTGAACAGGCGTATTTTGCATGAGTTTAGAGTATCCTAAGGTCATACCGGCAGCAACTGCTGAGAGAATCCCTGAGAACTCTAATAATTCTGCAATCGCATAAGAACCGAATGGGAGGAGCATGATTAGGATCATTTGTGATCCCATCTCATCATTTTGTAATCGACCTAAGAAGAGGATAAATTGAACATAGAGCCATGTGAAAGCGATCCCGACTAAAATACCGCCTACTGCCATTTTAAGGAACGTTAAACTGAGCATTGCATAATCATGCGCAGTTGAGAGGGCAGTAATACCGAGTGCTACGGCAATGGCAAATTTGAGAGAGACCAGCGCCGAGGCATCGTTCATCAGCGCCTCACCCTCAAGCACTTGCATTAATCGATGAGAAAGACGACCTTTACCGACAATACTAGAAAGGGCGACAGCATCTGTGGGTGAAAGAATTGCCGCTAAGGCAAACGCAACAGGTAGTGACATCTCTGGCATAAAGAAGTAGATCACATAGCCTAAACCTACCACAGTGACAAAGACTAAAACGAGCGCAAGGCTAATAATCTCTCGGCCGGAATGAAAAAATTCCCGCAGTGGCATCTTCCGTCCATCTTCAAAGAGCAGGGGCGGAATAAAGAGAAGCATAAAGAGCTCAGGATCAAAGGTGACATGAAAACCATTACTTGGCCAGGAGACAACCGCTCCTAAGATAATTTGAATAAAGGGAAGAGGGAGATTAAAAGGGAGAATTTTATAGATAGAACTCGAGAGTGCTATTAATAAAATAATCACAAAGATCGTAATGAAAATACTCATAGTCGGTTAATTATATTTCTTCTTTAAGTGGTAAGAATGCATGAATTTCCATAGTGATGTTGCACACTGAGGATTACAAGTGTTTGCACAATATAATTTCAATATATAAAAATGCCGTATTACCCTATTATTCTTATGTCATTATTGTATTATCGAAATGATAACGTGCATAAAGGCGCTCTTAGTATATCACGTTTATTTTCAACAATTGTTTCAACAATTGTGTTAGGCATAATTAACTATCAAAAAATAGAGAGTAAGTGTTTTACAATCGACTACTCTCTTTAGCGGTATTAATAAATGTATTACGATAGTGATCAGTTGCAAATAATGATTATGTGAATATTTTATGATTCTTCCTAGAAGATTAATCTCTGATTGATTTGAGAGATGAATGGCATGAGTGGCATGAGTAATTAAACACTGGCTTTGGGATATTGTTGTAAAAGATCCTCGTAAGCGCCCAGATTAATCGCATGAGTATAGCCGTGTTGCGCTAACATAAAAGCGGCAATTCCTGAACGAGCGCCGGCGGCACAGTAGAGCCCAATGGGTGTCTCTTTATCATCTACATAATCAATAATCTCATCTACAATATTTTGATATTCAATTAAAATGGCACCTTCAAGATGGCCTTGTGCATATTCTTGGGGGGTACGAACATCGATAATGAGCATCTAAAATCTCTCCTAGGTATAATGTAATGCATTCAATAGCAATGCTGAAATGAAAACACTTAAATGAAAATGATTCTTCAGTTTGCTAATGTTGATACTATGATGAATAGTATTTTCATCAGTAGTCATAGAATAAAGTGAATGAATGATAAGTCGCTAGTGTAGCATCTTTTCATAATTGATTAGACAGAATTTTGTCCCAATGATCGGGCTATAAATGAGTGATAATGGCGTTTCTCCAATACGTTTTTTTGACTATAATAGCGGTTAAAATAAGCATAATTTAAATAATGTAAGGAGTGAGTAAGATGACAGATAAAAAAAAGGACCTTAAAAAACGTTTAACAGAGATGCAATATTATGTGACTCAAGAAAATGGTACAGAGCCCCCTTTTAAGAATGAATATGATCAACATTTTGAAGAGGGTATCTATGTTGATATCGTCTCGGGGGAAGCGCTTTTCTCTTCTAAAGATAAATTTGATGCCGGCTGTGGTTGGCCTGCTTTTGCTAAACCGCTCAAAGAGGAAGAGATTACCGAGCATGAAGATTTCTCTTATGGGTATCATCGAACTGAAGTGCGCAGTCAAACTGCAGATTCCCATTTAGGGCATCTGTTTCCCGATGGGCCAGAAGAACTTGGTGGATTGCGCTATTGTATCAATTCAGCAGCGCTCCGTTTTATTCCTAAAGAGAAATTAGCGGAAGAGGGCTATGAGGCTTATTTAGCGATATTTGAGAAATCAACGACATAGCTCAAATTTATTTAAATTTATTTGGTGTACATAAGAGAATTTGCTAGTTAGAATTTTGTTTTTAGTGTAAGTTTTTGAATATTAAGAATTAATTTTTAGTTGTAAGTGTGAAGTAAGTCTTGGAAATTGAAATGTAATCAATAAAAAGTAATTAGACATGTACATAATTAAACAAATTACTTTTAAATAGATTATTTTTATATATAATAATCTCATGTTGTCATGTTTAGATAATATGAGCGTAGCTATTAAGGAAGCGCAATGGGAAGGTTGAATATCGAACTGATGCAACAGGGGGCATCAGAAGCGACACAATTTTTAAAACGTTTTGGGAATGAAGATAGATTACTGCTTCTTTGTCATCTGAGCAAAGGAGAACGTACAGTGTCGATGTTAGAGAAGATGACCGGTATTCAACAACCGACGCTCTCTCAACAATTAGGTGTCTTACGTGCTGATAATCTTGTCACAACTCGCCGAGATGGTAAATGGATTTACTATTCCGTAGTCGATCCTAAAGTACTCATATTACTAGAGGTCATTTATCGATTATTTTGTCCTGAGGAGTAATATTTACTGATGTCACTGTTTTCATTACCCGCTCTAATTGGCGGGCTTTTTATTGGATTAGCCGCAGCACTCTTTCTGCTCGGTCTTGGTCGTATTATGGGAGTCAGCGGTATTGCGACTAATCTACTCAGTCGGCAGGGGATAACCGGTTGGCGAGTGCTCTTTATGATAGGTTTACTACTATCGCCCTCAATCTATTATCTTATCTTTGGTGCTTTACCAGATGTTGAGGTCACAACATCGTTACCACTTCTAATTGGTGGAGGACTTCTAGTCGGTGTGGGTTCTGCAATGGGATCAGGCTGTACGAGTGGTCATAGTGTTTGTGGCATTGCGCGTTTAGCACCGGGATCGTTAGTAATTACTGTGATTTTTATGGTTGCCGGTGGTGTTTCTGTGTTTGTCTTAAAACATTTGATGGGAGGTTAAGATGCGTTTATTAATCGCTTTTGTATCCGGGCTTCTCTTTGGTTTAGGATTACTCTATTCAGGGATGGCGAATCCTGCAGTCGTACAAGGTTTCTTAGATCCTTTCGGTGATTGGAATCCTGCACTTTTATGGGTAATGGTGGGCGCTTTAGTCGTATCGACTATAGGTGTTATCATTGCTCGTCGCCGGAAGAAAACATTGACCGGTGACCCCTTAAATTTCCCCATTAATAGTAAAATTAATCGTGATCTGATTGTCGGCGGTTTAATCTTTGGCGTAGGTTGGGGATTAGTGGGAATCTGCCCAGGTCCCGCCTTTGTTCTTCTCGGAAGAGGATTATGGGAAGGTGTGATCTTTGTGATAGCGATGTTGGTGGGGATGAAGTTGGTAAGTTTTTTTAAGAATCAGTAATTGATACTATTCATTATTCCCCACTTATTTAGAGTAATCAGTGTATCCATATATTGATTGGTTATTTATTCAATAGCTCGAATAGATTATCGTAATATGGGGTTATATAGTAATATCGATTCAAAATAAGCTTATTCAAATGCCGGCGCATCAGTTGATCGAGGCAAGGAAGACGCTCTATCTGGCATCTTGCAAGTGTTGGTGAGTCAGGTTTTATCTTCTTTTAAAATCCCATACGAGTGCTTAAAACCATTTTTCTGATATCAAATTTACTATGAAAAAATTACTATAAAAAATTTACTCTACAAAGAGAAGGGGATACAGAAATAAACTGTATCCCCTTTTTCAATCTATGCTGACAGTTATTGACGTTCAGTCAATAGCCGATTCAATAACTAGCTATTCTTTTTATTAAACAACTCAAGTGAATTTAAGATCTCTTGCTCTGCTGCTTTTTTATCGCCGTAACCTGCAAGCTTAACCCATTTGCCTTTCTCTAAACCTTTGTAGTTTTGGAAGAAGAATTCGATTTGTTGTACGAGTAATTTAGGAAGATCATCGAGTTCCTGAATATCTTCATACATTGGGCAGAGTTTATTCACAGGCACTGCGATTAATTTAGCATCACCGCCTGATTCATCCGTCATGTTGAGTACACCTAAAGGACGGCAACGAACCACAGAACCATGGATTAATGGGAATGGTGTCACAACTAAGACATCTAATGGATCACCGTCATCACAAAGCGTGTGAGGAATAAAACCATAGTTTGCAGGGTAACGCATATTCGTACCGACAAAACGGTCAACCCAGATCACATCTGTATCGTGGTCAACTTCATATTTAACAGGATCAGATTCAGCGGGAATCTCGATTACACAGTTAAAATCTTCGGTGATTTTTGCTAAATCATTAGCCGCAGGAACTTTCTCAAAACTCATATTGATACCTCAATGATTTGTTATGGTTAATTATTTATGTCGCTTGTGAAATGATATTCACGAAATTCACACATATGGACTAATTATACAGATTTTCAACGTAAATCGTATTTTAACTGCAAAAAGTAGACAATTTTGGTAGGATTAAAGGATTATTATCAAGGGGGATAGAGATGGAATTGACGTGGATAAAAGGGGAAGAAGCGCCCACTTTTCAAGATGCGCTTTCAGTTCGTGATGCAGTATTTACACAAGAGCAAGGTTTTGCAGCAGAGATTGATCATGATGCGCTCGATAAAGAATCTTGGCAATTAGTGCTCTATCAGCCCTCAACAGCGACGGACTGTAGTGAAACTGTGTCGATTGAGCCTGGTAGATCTATTCCGGTTGGCACATTGCGTTTTTTCCTCAATGAAGAGGGGGATTATCAGATCGGAAGAGTTGCGATCCTCAAAGCGTTTCGCGGGCAAAACCTTGGAGCATTGATGCTTAGGGAAGCACTCAAAAAATGCGCCGCTTTAGCACTCAGTCATCGAGTTATTTTACATTCTCAAACACATGCAAAGGGCTTTTATGAGCGATATGGCTTTGTGGCAGAGGGGGAAGAATTTTTAGAAGATGGTGAGCCCCATATTACGATGACGCGTAGCTTACTGTTAGGCAAAATTCCGGCAGAGACGCTCGCTCAAGCGGATAAAATACTCTTCATTGCGCATTTAGCGATTGGTGATTTTACCTATTTACAAAATGGTTTTCGGGCATTTAAGGCAGCTTACCCTCATATTGCGATTGATCTTTTTGTCGAAGATGTCCGCTGTACAAGAGATAGTGCTAAATGGCCAGCGCTCAAACAATACTCACTCTACGATTGGTTAGAAGCCTCGCCCCTTTTCCGCAAGATTTATCGAGAAAATTATTCCCCTGATCTTCGCCTAGAATCAATCTTAGAAGCAAAACGAGAAGAATATCCGATTGTGATCTCCATTGAAACCTTAACCTCATTAGGCGGTGCAGCGCTTGCGCGAGATATTGCCGGGCAAACAGGGTTTTCAATGGCGATGGCACTAGATTACAAATGGTATCAATGGGGGAAAAAGTCGGCTGAAAAAGCGGTAGATGCAACGATTGAAGTAGTTAAGCCCTATCAAGGAGTGCGTCATCATATTAGTGAAGATTACGCATATTGGTTTGCACAAATGGCTGGCATTATTCTCTTTGATGACGAACGTTATCCCTATGTCGAGATTCCTGCACAATGGCAAAATCATGCAAAAGAGAGATTACAATCCTGGGGGCATCAAACAGGGCAGAAGATTGTTTTTATCAATCATATTGCTAAAAATCCTCGCCGTTCTTGGCAGTTAACACAGGTTTCTGAACTCATTGTCATGATGCAACAATTACCAAAGTGGAAAGACGCGCTCTTTATTATTAATGGTGTGCCGGAGATTTTTGAGGATATTGAAACCATGATTCAAGCAGCGAATCTGCAAAATGTGGTTCCTTTTAGTGCTCGAGATAATTTCTTTGAATTGCCGGCGATGCTTGCTGAGAGTGATCTTATTATCTCTGTCGAGACTGCGGTGATGCATTTAGCGAATGCCGTTCATGTACCGGTAATTGCCTTGATGCGACTGAAAACACCGGAGTGGGCACCGCTCAATCCTGATTTAACGACTATTATCTTCAATGAGAAACGCTCGGATGTGATCAGTGATATTCCTCCAAGTCGGGTCATTGAAGCGTTACCTAAAGCGTAGCATCAGTATAGGTTGATATGAGTGAAGAACAATTGAGTGAAGAACAATTTCATCAAATGGCGCTTGATAAACTAGAAACAGGGACGATAGCGCCCAATCGATCTCCAACGCATTATACACGGGCAATATTATTGTTACCGGGCGCTGTGGATTTTGCGGCTATTCAACGAGATTTTCCGCAATTTTTTAGAGATCAAGGTGACATTCTACAGATCGCAGTGGATAAAGGGATTGATAAAGCAGATCAGTTAAATGGCGTGGATTATTGGCTCGGCGATTTTGATTCGAGTGTTCACTTACAAGTAGATTCTTCAAAATACTCGGCGAAGATTCCGTATCCCGCTGATAAGAATGAGACTGATACGGAGCTAGCGTTGTCACTAGTGAAAGCGTGCGGTGTATCGGAAGTGCTCCTAATTGGTGGTATCGGTGGACGAATTGATCATCAGATGGCGCTCCTTTTCTATCCACTCCAATATTCCTCGCTACAGTTTTACCATAGTGATGGTCGGCAATCGTTTTACTATCTACAACCGAAAAAGTGTTATCACATTCCGGCGAAAGCGGCGAGTCTTGTGAGTGTGATCGCTTTGACTGATCTAACCGGATTGACGCTGACCAATGTTCAGTGGCCTTTAACAGATTATGTTCTACCGCTCGGAAGAGGATTGACCTACTCAAATCGTGCAATAACATCAACAATAGAACCGGCTATAACCGCTGAGATTAGTGCTGGTAATGCTTGGCTCTATCTCTCTATTCCGGAGCAAGATGATTCACTATAGAGTATGAGTGATAATAGGTGAGGATAGGTGAGGATAGGTGAGGATAGGTGAGAGGAGCGTTAATAGAATAGATGCAATAAAAATAAGCAGTTTAAGGTGGGAGATCAGCTACTCAAAATAGGCCAAAACTGCTAGGCTATGAATGGTTTGAAAAATTAATAAATTAATTTAAATAAAAAAGGGAAGAAGAATCTATGTGGCAGATCTATTATAACGGTGATTGTTCTAAGGCAAGGGCTGCGAAAGCTTTTTTAGAGGATGCAGGCGTTGATTATCAACTTATTAATTATCTTGAAGCACCCCTAACTGCCGAGATGATTCAGCAAGTCCTTGCGCAATTAGGTGTCGGAATTGATGGCATTATCCGCACCAAAGAGGAAGCCTTTAAGAAAATAGCGCTTGAGTGGTTCACTTGGTCTGAAGCGGAGAAGATGGCTTATCTGCTTGCAAACCCTATTATTATCGAGCGCCCAATTGTCATCTATCAAGATCGAGCAGTGATTGCGCGCCCTGATGTGACACCTATCGAAACATTACTCACCTATGCCAAAATTGCGTCAGCTTAAGGGAATCGATAGAAGTAATCACAAAGCATAATCATCAAGGGAATGATAATAGGGATACAGAAAATTAGGTGGTTGGAATAATTGAGAATGATTTACAATAAAGTCCGTGTTGAAAGTTGTTTTCGAAAGTTGTTTTCTTCCGGTCTTTTTTTTATTGTAAGATAGATTTTGATAGAAAATGAAGAAAGAAATTGAGAATTGTCGCTGATTTCTTTCAGAAAAATTGAATCATTAAAATGAGTTAATAAAGAAGTTCGAGTGTAGTTTTATATTGAGTATTAGGCAGCTTTGATCAATAAGGAGTAGAGCAATGTCATTACAGTTGGAGAAAGGACGCACCATTGGACGATTTTTAATTGCAGTTGGCGCGTTATTTGCGGGGCTTGCAGTTGTTTTAGGCGCATTTGGCGCACACGGATTAGCAAATAGCCTAAGTGCAAGAGAATTAGCCGTTTGGCAAACAGGGGTACAGTATCAGATGTTTCATTCTGTAGCGCTCATAGGCGTTGGGATTTTACTCTGGATTTGGCAAACACGCCGGACACTTTTCTATGCAGGCTATGCGTTTTTAGTGGGGATATTACTCTTTTCAGGTAGTCTCTACGCTATTGCATTCTTTAAATTAACAAATGTTGGTATTATCACGCCCATTGGTGGGTTATTTTTTATTGTAGGTTGGATCTTACTGTTGTGGTCGGCAGTGACAACCCCTATTTGTACTGAGTAAAGGACAGCATTTTATGAGTATTCATTCTGTTTTATCCATTTCCCCATTAGATGGTCGTTATGCAAGTCGTGTTAAGGCCTTAAGTGGTGAAGTCAGTGAGTATGGCTTAATTCACTATCGGGTGATGGTTGAAATCAAGTGGTTAATCAAGTTAGCAGAAGAGCCTCATTTTAAAGAGATTCCCTCTTTTGATGAGAAAGCGAAACAATTCCTCATTTCGCTCTATGAAAATTTCTCGCCTGAAGATGCGATGGCAGTGAAAGAGATCGAGAAATCGACCAATCACGATGTGAAGGCGGTGGAATATTGGATCAAAAATCAGGTAAAAAATCACGAAGCTTTAGCGGCTTCTTCTGAATTTACGCACTTTACTTGTACCTCTGAAGATATCAATAATCTCTCTTATGGCTTAATGTTCAAGGGCACCATTAATGATGTGGTTATTCCGCAGTTAGGAGATGTAATTGGCTCAATGCGCGAAATGGCACACGAGTTCGCTTCAATTCCAATGCTCTCTAGAACGCACGGCCAACCGGCAACGCCCACAACGCTCGGTAAAGAGATTGCCAATGTGATTTATCGTTTAGAGCGTCAAGTAAGACAGCTCAAAAACCAAGAGTATTTAGGTAAAATCAATGGCGCAGTGGGGAACTACAATGCGCATTTAGTGGTTTATCCCGAATTTAATTGGCCGGCATTTGCAGAAGATTTTATTGAAAATGATTTAGGATTAACCTTTACACCATACTCAACACAGATTGAATGCCACGATTATATTGCAGAATTTGCTCATACTATGAGTCGCATTAATACGATTTTAATCGATTGGTCGCGGGATGTATGGAACTATATTAGTCATAACTTCTTTAGACAGAGAACGATTGCCGGCGAAGTAGGCTCTTCTACAATGCCCCATAAAGTCAACCCTATCGATTTTGAGAATGCTGAAGGTAACTTTGGAATTGCAAATGCGCTCTTTAGCCATTTTGCAGAGAAATTACCGATCTCAAGAATGCAACGGGACTTGAGCGATTCTACAGTACTTCGCAGTATCGGTTCTGCTTTCGGATATACACTTATTGGATTTAGTAGCCTCTTAAAAGGTCACGGTAAATTAGAGGTGAATGCTGAGAATCTATTAGCGGATTTAAATGCCAATGTGGAAGTATTAGGGGAAGCCGTACAAACCTTAATGCGCCGAGATGGCATTGCAAATCCTTATGAGAAGCTCAAAGAGTTCACGCGCGGTAAACGGATTAATCTCGATGAAATGCGTGCCTTTATCGATACATTAGAGCTTGCTGAAGCTGAAAAAAATGCATTAAAAGCCTTAGAACCGGCAAGCTATGTCGGATTAGCAGAACAATTAGCGAAAGCGATCTAACTCTCAGTTTTAACTGATAGATTGATGAGAGCATAATCTCCAAGAGCCAACGTGGATGTGACGAGGCAACTCTTGGAGATTTTCTTATATCCATCGTCAGAATGAGTGAAGAGCAGAGATCGTTGTAATCACAGATACAGAAATGAATGATTGAATATGCTTTGTGTATTTCATCACAGATCATAATAACCGTCGAAGAACGGGCTAGAGGAGAAAGGAATGTGGGGGATTTTTGCAGAAGGGATTCTGCTATCGGCGGGGTTAATTATTGCTATTGGTGCGCAAAATGCTTATGTACTGAGACAGGGAGTAGAGGGGAATCATCCTTTCTGGGTAGCGACTGTCTGCTTTCTATGTGACTTTGTGCTAATGTCTTTAGGTGTGTTAGGCATTGGCGCTTTCTTAGCGGAAAATATCTGGATTCAGCAAATTTTGGCGGGGATCGGCGCGCTCTATATCCTCTTTTTTGCCTACCAAGCATTTCGTTCTGCCCTCAATCCTGAAGGATTACAGGCCATCCCATATATGGGACGACCCTCTCGAATGAAAGTTATTGCCGGCGCGTTGGCAATTACATTACTCAATCCTCACGTCTATCTAGATACCATTGTAATTCTGGGCGGTTTTGCTTCCACTTTACAATATGAAGAAAAACTCATCTTTCTTATCGGTGCGTTAATCGCTTCATTTGTCTGGTTCTATAGTTTGAGTTTTGGCGCTCGCCGGTTGGCTCCTATTTTGAGTAAGCCTTTGACGTGGCGAATTTTGAATTTCTTGATTGCTTTGATGATGCTCTATATTGCCTATCAATTAGGACTATTTATCTGGAATACCTCGACTTTGTAATAGGGTAGAATCAATCTATCACGAGATATAAAAATCCCGTTGTATGAGTTTTATCTCATTGCAACGGGATTGATTGTGATCGATTTTGGTTTAAAACGGATCTTTGGGGATGTATAGTAATATCGGTTCAAAATAAGCTTATTTAAATGCCGGCGCATCAGCTGTAAAAAGCGAGGAAGCCATTCTATCCGGCATCTTGCAAGTGTTGTTTAAAAGCCATTTTTCTTAAACCAAATTTACTATATAGAATCATCTTAATGGCTAGAGACATATTTCAAGCCAACAACGCCGATAATAATGGCCACTAAACTCAAGATGCGTTTAATATTCTTCGATTCATTAAAGAGTACAATATTGAGAATTACTGCGCCGGCAGTACCGATACCGGTAAATACTGTATAAGCGATGCTCATCGGCAGATAGTGAAATGAGTAGTAGAGTAGGGCGAAAGAGGCGAAAATCCCACCATAATAGAAGAGCCCATTGATTAGGCTACGTCTTTGACTATAGACGCTTAACCCAAATACACCGAACATTTCGGCAACAGCGGCTAGTGCGACAAATGACCAACCAATAAAAGCAACTGAAAGTCCCATATTAAATTCTCCTCTCGTTCTGCTGTTTCTGATCTTCTTGTTTTGTTAAATGATCTTCATCCTCTTCTTCTAACTTGGTATTGACATCAAAGATATTAAGGCCAATAACACCGATCAGGATAATTCCCATAAAAAAGAGCATCTCCCCGGTAATGGATTCATCAAAGAGGAAATAATCCATTAATACGGTGCCGACTGTTCCGCTCGCTGCGAAGATGGCATAAACTGTTCCGGTCGGCAAACCCTCACAGGCTTTAGCTAAGAAGTTGAGATCAAGAAGAATGAAGATCCCGATAATAATCCAATGCCACCAACTACTTGCAACATTGAAACCATAGAGCCAAATCAGCTCAAAAATAGACGTTAGAGCAACATAGATCCACGCTTTGTTCATAATAAAACCTATTATTCAAAATTGAACTTGAATGAAATGACCATTAATGCATCTGTTTAAACCGTCTATACAATGAGATCTTGAGTAACACACACTCCTGATGATCAAGAGCGATGATTGCAACATTATCAAACGAACTATTTAAACGAAGTATTTAAACAAAGCATCAAGGTTGAATGTATTACTATCAGATCGTTATAATTTGATAGTAATGGGATAGAAAATAATCCTATCCAAGAAGAACACACATTTTTAATCAGTTGAACTGAACAGTAGATACCATTGAAGGGATATTGAGTTTTATCTCAATATCAATACAATTCGTTGGCTGATTAAGAGAGTGTTGATGCGGTCAGTGATCTAATCACTGATAAAAACTAGTCGAAGATTGTAGCGCCGCGCCGGTAGCACAAAAGGCAAAATCGGGCGATAAAGAGAGAGGAATGGTTATACTTCTGTTGACTACAAAGAGACATAGATAAAATGAGGTTGTTAATAATAGATAATATTTTATTGAGTGCGCTTTTTTTGTCAACTCTTTTATCGTTGAAATATCAGAAAGAGAGCTGTTTTAAAAAATATTTGTGGGAGCGCGTGAATTTTTAAAGCGCAAAATAGATTAAAAAAGCATAGTAAAAATGAATTGAAACTGCATTGAGAAAGCGGTTTAAAAACGCGTTGGTAATCATTTAAAAATAGCGTTGTGAGCGTACGATTACTGTGTAATCTCCTCGATATTATCCGGGATTGTCCCTGTTTCGATTAACTGCGAGACCTCTCTTTTAACCACATAATTCATTATAAAAAGAAGTAGAAAAATCAGTACAATCGCCCCGATGACCTTGAGTAATCGCCGGAGGATTGAAGGTGATTTTGTCTGCAATGTTGTATCTTGTTGATTTTGGTTAAAATCAGGCATTTAGTTTATTCCTATGCACTATCTATGATTACGATGATTAATCTAAAGTTTTCACTGTTTCAATGGGTTTAGAAGAGAGTGAGGCACCAAGAGAAGCGAGAATAATCGCAATAATGCCGATAATCTGAACGATAGAGAGTACCTCGCTTAAGATAATAAAGCCAAAGATCGCGGCGAGTGCGGGTTCTAAGCTCGTTAAAGTCCCAAAGGTTTTCGCCGGCATTCGTGTGAGCGCCATCATCTCAAGGGCATAAGGTAGTGCCGAGGTTAGTACGGCAACGGTAATGGCTAAGGGAAGATGTTCTGGGGCGAATATTCCGATGCCGCCGGCCGCAATCCCGATAGGGACATAGATCAGTGCGGCAATTGTCGCTCCTATACCGACCGTTGCAGTCCCATAATAATTGCCGGCTTTCTGCCCAAAGATAATATAGAGCGCCCAACAAGCACCGGCACTTAGGGCATAAATAACCCCTTTAAGATTAATATCCTCATTATTACCATCGAGGGGAATGAGTGCTAAAAGCCCTAGCACCACAAGTCCAATCCAGAGAAAGTCAATTTTCCGGCGCGAACCAAAGAGTGCAACGGCTAAAGGGCCTGTAAACTCAAGCCCGACAGCAATCCCGAGCGGAATCGTTTTAATCGCTTGATAGAAGAGAAAATTCATCGTACCGAGGGCAATCCCATAAAAGACTAAATAGCGCCGGTAACCTACTTGAAGTTTGCGTTTCCAAGGTTTAAAGATTATTAATAGAATAATAGCACTAAAACCTAAACGATAAGCAGTCACAGCCTCAACGCCGACGATCGGGAAGAGCTGTTTTGCAATTGTTGCGCCCCCTTGAATAGAGATCATCGCTGCGAAGAGATAGATCAAAGGGAGTAACATACCTCGTTGAGAGTGAACCATCATATTATTTTATCCATAAATGTCGTAATGCTAAGCGATCACTGCATCTCTATTGTGCTAGTGATCCGCCTATAAAAAATCTGTTGAATATTATCATTCAGTTGCTCCCCATAAGGCTTCCTTATTAGATAAGTTTTAATCTTTTAATCTTATTCGCTCTAAGGTAGGTCACTGAATCTATGATAAATGTGGCTGATTATAACATAATGTTGTTATGTTTCAGGTGCGATCTGTTGTTGAATTGGCTTCAATTTAATGGATCTTCTTCGATTTGCGAGGAATAAGCGTTAAAGCCATTGCCCCAAAGATCAGAATAATCCCAATCCACTGCTCCAGTGAAGGCATAAAGCCGGTAATAAAAATATCCATAATAATAGCGACTAAGGGATCTAAAAATACCAATAGTGCAATGAGTTGTGTTGATAATGTGCGGATTGAATCAAAGAAGAGATAGAAGACAATGCCGGTATGGACAAAGCCTGTAATAAAAATAAAGAGCCAATTTTGCCAAGTGAGATTTTCAAAGTAGGTAAGATTAGCAAAAGGAAGAAGTAACAACGTGCCGATGGCCACTTGAATGGTGGTAATCGCATAGGAGCTAGTGTATTTAAATCCTTTTCCTGTGAGTGTTAAGAGCGCATAAAAGAGCGCTGATAAGAGCCCATAAATGAGTCCTTTTGAGAGTAATTCGGCAAATGAGTGAATCTGATTGATTTCAGCAATCGCTAAAGTTCCTACAAAACAGCCAATAATGGCGATAAAGGCAATGAGGGTTAAGCGTTCACGATAGATAAAAGCGCCGAGAATCATTACAATGACAGGGGCAAGATGATAGATCGAGATAGCAATGGTAACACCAGATTCCTCAATCGCTTTAAAGAAATAGAGCCAATTGAGCACTAGAAAAAAAGCGCAGATCGCCACTCGAATCATTTCTGGGCGATACCAAGTTTCCCGGCGCAGTTGCCCTGATTGCCACCAGAAAAATCCAAGAAAAAAGGTTGCACAAAGGCAACGGATAAAGACAAGCTCTAATGCCGGCACGCCACTTCTTTGAGAAAAGAAGCCGACAGAGCCAAAGAGAATCATCGCTAGAGAAAATTTAATCACCGCCGGGCGATTATTGAGGGGAAGAGTGGAGGTGAAGGTTGTCATAGGGAATATTAAGCTCAGTAGGGATCTTATGAATTATTATGAGTTTATGATAGTGATGAGCTTAAAAGTTGCTCGTCAAATGTAAAAGAGAATCCTTTAACTTAACGGCTTTTCTTTTAAAATAGAAGTAGTAATACCATAAAATTATCCCGTAGAATTTGCGATGACGGTTTCTGCATTATTTTTTAGACGTAACTTACTCTATGTAGTCTTTAGTTACCTAATATCAAGGAACGTTATTATGATGCTATTTTGGAGATGAATACTTCTTTTGAAAGCGGTTAATCATCCTTATTTTTGTTCTTGTTCTTATTTAGATTTTTAGAAGAGAGGCTTTTCAATGACCCCGATCTCAATGCTTGATGATGATACGTTATGCGCACGATTGATTGCTGCTTTAGCGGATGCTTTTCCGGATTTAATGATTCAAGGCGGTGCAGATGAGCCCTTTTATGAGGCTGCCAAAGAGGGGCAAAAAGCGATTCTCTACTTTAGAAGTAATTATCCTCGAAGCTTGTTGCACGAGCTTTCGCATTATTGTTTAGCCGGGAATCGCCGTAGAATGCTTGATGATTTTGGTTATTGGTATTTCCCTTGTGGCCGTACAGAAGAGGAACAGATCCTTTTTGAAAAGGTAGAAGCTCGTCCGCAAGGTCTAGAAAAAGCTTTTTGTGAGGCCATAGGTCTCAAGTTTTCCCCAAGCTTAGATGATTTTTCTGGTCGTCCGGCTTCTGAGAGTTTTTTAAGTAACCTTGAGGCAGCGTATCGAGAGATGACCACTAACCCACCGCCGACTGCAAAGAGGGCATTGGAGGCATTAAAAATAGCGAAAGCTCAATTTTGAATTGGTTTTTAATATTTATTAAATTATATATTTAAATATGCTTTATTTTTATATTGATTAATAGTTTGTTAATCATTTATTTGTGCTTATATATATTTTATGTGTTTAATTTAAGTTAAATTATAATCTGTGATAATAGACTGAATGTAAAAGAGGATTTTATATCTCTATAAATTTCCTTACATATTTTTCGATATGATGTTCGAGTTCTGCGATGTTTTGATATTTTTTGTTAATATTCTTTTATTATATGTAATGTATTAATTGTTTTGTAGTTAAAATGTAGTTGAATGATATTGAGCTCGCGGAATAAGAGTAGTGACTGAAAGAGAATAGAAATAAGCCTAAGCAGCTTTATTCTCATCTGAATATTAAGTCGTACT
Source organism: Ignatzschineria ureiclastica (assembly GCF_003121845.1). Lineage (GTDB taxonomy): Bacteria > Pseudomonadota > Gammaproteobacteria > Cardiobacteriales > Wohlfahrtiimonadaceae > Ignatzschineria > Ignatzschineria ureiclastica. The sequence goes on from NZ_QEWQ01000002.1 coordinate 192,290, forward strand.
CTTTTATACGAAATGGATGTTTTGTTAAAAATTCATTAATAGTCGAGCATACGAATGAATATGATTCATACTTCAGTGACCAAAAAACGCAACAGAGATAAGATTTTATGGGCATTATCCACTTTGTCGATCTCTATTCCCCTATCTTATGCACAAATAAATCCTATTGAGCAATACAATGGGAATGGTGCAGATTTAATAGTGGCAGACTTACCATTTGCAACCTATTTGGATCCTCTCTCTATAACTGAAATTAAGGGTTATAGAGCAGGTGGGAATACACCATTGCTTCTCAATGGTAGTGTTGTTGTAGATTATGAATCGGGTGATGTGCCACGTTTTGTCATTGGGGGTTATTCCGCATCAAGTAAGATTGCTACGACAGCGAATAATAGTGTCGTGATCAAAAATGGCAATATCTCGGGTAATGTATGGGGTGCATTAGCATCTGATAGTATCGTAATTCCTGATATCGATAAGAGTACGAATTTTGCAGGTGAGTTTGATAATTCAGCAGTGACAAATCAAGAGTTAGGACTCTATGATCTTCAATCTAATGATAACAATGTTGAGTTAGAACAGGCAGAAGTTCAGAATGCCTATGGTGGTCAAGCCTTACTATATGTTAAAACAGGCGCAACTCAAGCGGGTGCATCAATAGGTCATTCTCGGGCTGAAGGCATCATTATTATTGGTAATGATAGTACATTATCTGCAAATAATAATGAGATAAATGTACTTGATACAACTACTATTCTAGGTGATATTTATGGTGGTCAAGTCACATTAAACCTAGAAACAGGTGATGCAGTGAGTGGTACTGTGGATAGTTCTAACGCGGGTGCAGGTTATACTACCAATAGTACTTTTATTACTGTAGGGGCAGGATTCAAAGCTATTGCTTCAAATAATACAGTGACCATTAATAGCCTATTGTCACCTAATTCAATTGTCTCAGGTGGTGATATCTCGATACAGTTAAATTCAGGACAAGCAGGAAAAGAGGGTTCTGGTAATATTATTAACGGTTCGGATGCAGAAGTAACAAATGGTATTGCTCAGTCTTATTCGAACATTATTGCCGAACGATTAACGGCATCATCAACAGGTAATAACGTCACAATTCATCATTCAGATTCCTCTTTATCGGAAGGTTATGGCGGGCGCGTTGTTATTTCTGCCCATTCAGGCGATATTCGATCAGGAGATGTCACTTTGACTAATCCTGATAGCCCATATTCTAAAGCCACAACATATACCAATAGCTATATTGTGATGCCTGATGCAAAAGTGTCATCGGAAGGTAACACACTTCAAGTGGCGAGAGATGCTAAAAATCTCTATGGAGGCAGTGTACAGTTTTCTGCGATTTCAGGGAATGCGATTGCCGGAGATGTAGGCAATGCAGGAAAACAGAGCCACCGAGTTGATGCGAACGCAAATGCCAATATTAATGTTACCAATTTAAATATTGCGGTAGAGAATAATTCAGTCGAATTGAGTGGATCAGCTGATAATGTCATGGGTGGACAGGCGACTGTCTCATTACAATCAGGAACAGCTAAGGCGGGGACAATTATCACAGAAGTGGCAATGCAAGAATGTCCCGTAGAAAATGACTCTAAAGAGTGTCTCAAAGCTTATGCTTATTCTGAAATTAATGCAGCGAATGGTAAAATTAAGGCTGATTCCAATACTGTTGTTATCGATGCTACTGCTTCAGTAAAAGAGGTAAAAGGTGGGGATGTTGCTTTTTCTGTAAAAGGTGGAAAGGCCACGAGTGGTTCATTTAATTTTGTGGGTAGAGATGATCTAACAGAAAATCAGATTGATTCTAGTGCGACGATCAATGTTAATGATACACAATTATCCGCAAATAATAATACCATTACCTTCGATGGAGCATTACAAGATCAGGGAGCTATCTTTGGCGGTCATATCTTTTTTTCGCTAGAGAAAGGAGAGGCTGGGCGAGCTGATGGTTCTGAGGGGCGATATGATATTCATAATGTCAATACTGTGGCAAAAGCTACTGATAACACTGTCAATTTAGGGGATAGTGCGAAAATTACAGCTGGCAATCAACTATATGGTGGATTTCTAGTCGTCAAGGGTGATTATAGCCCTAGTTCATATGATCTATTTACAGGAAATACGTTAAATGTCACATCAAAAAAGACATTAACCTTTAAAGACGTTGGAAATTTTGAGAACTATAATTTCACTTTAAATCCTGAGTTTGCCAATGATGATAATAAAGCAATTATTAGAACTGAGAATATCTATTTCGGAAGTAATAGTAGTAATCTCAACTCAGGCGAATCAAAATCCTCAGTGATTCATGTTGTAGGCATTCATTCGAGTGATAAAGTCTTATCCGAAGGGGACCAGTTTGTTCTTATTCAAGCGGATAAAGGGAAACTAGAGGGTGAAGCAACAGCGGGTATGGATAAGGTCACAGCACAACAAGGTATTTCACTAATTTATGATGTTGAAACAATTGTTGATAAAGAGAACGATCGGGTTATTACAACCATAAAAAGTAACCCCGATGGTAGTGAATCAACCGGCAGCGATTCTGACAATGGCTCAACCGGCAGCGATTCAGAAAGTGGCTCAACTGGTAGTGATTCAGAAAGTGGCTCAACCGGTAGCGATTCAGATAATGGCTCAACGGGCAGCGATTCAGAAAATGGTTCAACCGGTAGTGATTCAGAAAGTGGTTCAACCGGTAGCGGATCAGATAATGGCTCAACTGGTAGTGATTCAGATAATGGCTCAACCGATAGCGATTCAGATAATGGCTCAACCGGCAGCGATTCTGACAATGGTTCAAACGGTAGCGGATCGGATAACGGTTCAAACGGTAGCGGATCAGATAATGGCTCAAACGGTAGCGGATCAGATAATGGCTCAAACGGTAGCGGATCAGATAATGGTTCAAACGGTAGCGGATCAGATAATGGTTCAAACGGCGGTAATGGCTCATCTGGAGGCAATGGTTCCACCGGCGGTAATGGCTCAACTGGCGGTAACGGCTCCACCGGAGGCAACGGTTCAATGGGCGGTAATGGCTCCACTGGCGGCAATGGTTCAACGGGCGGTAACGGCTCATCTGAAGGAAATGGCTCAACCGGTGGCAATGGCTCAACGGGTGGTAACGGCTCATCTGAAGGAAATGGTTCAACGGGCGGTAACGGCTCATCTGGAGGCAACGGTTCAACGGGCGGCAATGGCTCCACTGGCGGTAATGGTTCCACTGGCGGTAATGGTTCAACAGGTGGCAATGGTTCCACTGGGGGCAATGGCTCAACGGGCGGTAATGGCTCAACCGGTGGCAATGGCTCAACGGGCGGTAACGGCTCATCTGGAGGCAATGGTTCCACCGGCGGTAATGGTTCCACCGGAGGCAACGGTTCAACGGGCGGTAATGGCTCCACTGGCGGCAATGGCTCAACGGGCGGTAACGGCTCATCTGAAGGAAATGGTTCAACGGGCGGTAACGGCTCATCTGGAGGCAACGGCTCCACTGGCGGCAATGGCTCATCTGGAGGCAACGGTTCAACAGGTGGCAATGGTTCCACTGGGGGCAATGGCTCAACCGGTGGCAATGGCTCAAATGGCTCAAATGGCGGAAATGGTTCCACTGTAGGCAATGGCTCAACGGGTGGTAACGGCTCATCTGAAGGAAATGGTTCAACGGGCGGTAACGGCTCATCTGGAGGCAACGGTTCAACGGGCGGTAATGGTTCAACGGGCGGAAACGGCTCAACAGGTGGTAACGGCTCTACTGGCGGAAACGGCTCAACAGGTGGTAACGGCTCTACTGGCGGTAATGGTTCAACAGGTGGCAATGGCTCAACGGGCGGTAACGGCTCATCTGGAGGCAATGGCTCAACAGGCGGTAACGGCTCTACTGGCGGTAATGGCTCCACTGGCGGCAATGGCTCAACGGGCGGTAACGGCTCATCTGAAGGAAATGGTTCAACGGGCGGTAACGGCTCATCTGGAGGCAACGGTTCAACGGGCGGTAATGGTTCAACGGGCGGAAACGGCTCAACAGGTGGTAACGGCTCTACTGGCGGAAACGGCTCAACAGGTGGTAACGGCTCTACTGGCGGTAATGGTTCAACAGGTGGCAATGGCTCAACGGGCGGTAACGGCTCATCTGGTGGCAATGGCTCAAATGGCGGAAATGGTTCCACTGKAGGCAATGGCTCAACGGGCGGTAATGGCTCCACTGGCGGCAATGGCTCAACGGGCGGTAACGGCTCAACAGGTGGTAATGGATCATCTGAAGGCAATGGTTCCACCGGAGGTAATGGCTCAACGGGCGGTAATGGTTCCACCGGCGGTAACGGCTCAACGGGCGGTAACGGCTCAACGGGCGGTAATGGCTCAACGGGCGGTAACGGCTCCACCGGAGGCAACGGTTCAACGGGCGGAAATGGCTCCACTGGCGGTAATGGTTCCACCGGAGGTAATGGCTCAACGGGCGGCAACGGCTCAACCGGCGGCAATGGCTCAACCAGTGGCAACGGCTCAAATGGCGGAAATGGTTCCACTGTAGGTAATGGTTCAACGGGCGGCAATGGCTCATCTGGAGGCAATGGCTCAACCGGTGGTAATGGCTCAATGGGCGGAAATGGTTCCACCGGCGGTAATGGCTCAACGGGCGGTAATGGCTCAACGGGTGGTAATGGCTCAACGGGCGGTAACGGCTCATCTGGAGGCAATGGCTCCACCGGAGGCAATGGCTCCACCGGAGGCAATGGCTCAACGGGCGGTAACGGCTCATCTGGAGGCAACGGTTCAACAGGTGGTAATGGTTCCACCGGAGGTAATGGTTCCACCGGCGGCAACGGCTCAACAGGTGGCAATGGATCATCTGAAGGAAATGGTTCCACCGGAGGTAATGGCTCATCTGGAGGCAATGGTTCCACTGGTGGCAACGGCTCAACGGGCGGTAATGGCTCCACCGGCGGTAACGGTTCAAATGGCAGCGGATCAGATAATGGTTCAAATGGCAGCGGATCAGATAATGGTTCAAATGGCAGCGGATCAGATAATGGTTCAAACGGTAGTGGATCGGATAATGGTTCAAATGGCAGTGGATCAGATAATGGCTCAAATGGTAGTGGATCAGATAATGGTTCAAACGGTAGCGGATCAGATAATGGCTCAAATGGTAGTGGATCAGATAATGGTTCAAACGGTAGCGGATCAGATAATGGTTCAAACGGTAGCGGATCAGATAATGGTTCAAATGGCAGCGGATCAGATGATGGTTCAAACGGTAGTGGATCAGATGATGGTTCAAACGGTAGCGGATCAGATGATGGTTCAAACGGTAGCGGATCAGATAATGGTTCAAATGGCAGTGGATCGGGTAATAAACCCGATCATGTAAAAGTGAATCCTGCGCTAAAATCATTGCATGAAGGGCGTATGGCAATGTTACAACTGCTGCTTCGAGGTGCGGATAATTTAGCTAATAACGTTTGGAATATTATTGGGCAACAGGATTTTGTAGAGGGCTATGTTCCTTTTGCGGATCTTTATGCTGGGCATTCAAAATACTCAAGCGATTCAATCATTCGGGCGAATGAGTATCTTTTAACCGCGGGTGCTGCTTTCCGTTTAAATCAATGGACCTTAGTACCGGTACTTGAAATGGGCTGGTCTGATTATAAGGGTACAAGTAATTATCGTGGTCATCTTCGTAGTAGTGGAGATAATCGTTACTATGGAGCAGGTTTATTATGGCGATATGATGCGGAAAATCGTCTTTATGCGGAGGGAAGTTTCCGTATTGGTCGAGCGCATAATGAATTTGAATCTAAAGATTTGACACATGCTGCAACAGGTGAGAGAGCAAATTATGATATTAAAGGTACCTATTATGGTGCGCATATTGGTCTAGGATATCTTACTGAAATTGATTCGGCGAATATCATTGATTTCAATGCTCAATTTTTGTGGACGAAACTTCAAGGAAAAAACCTTCGAGTAGTTGGTGATCCTATTGATTTTGATGATATGAGTTCTAAACGAGTACGAGTAGGATTTGAGTGGAAGCATAAAGCCAATGAACGCTTCAATATGCGAGCAGGTGTAGCTTATGAATATGAATTCTCAGATAGAGATGGTTTAACGACCTATCATCAATTTAATGTGGATGGTTTGTCGTTAAAAGGGAGTACAGGTATTGTGAATTTTGGTGCAACCTTAAAACCCTCAGATCGTTCACGTTGGTCTTATGATGTAGATGTTATGGGATATGCAGGTAAACGAAAAGGGGCTGCATTGAATATGAAAGCGAATTATGAGTTTTAGTTCTATGAGTTTAAGTACTATTCATTTTACGTTCGGTTAATTGGATAACTCTAGACTTTAAAATTCATTCAAAGCCGTTATGGGAATTCCTGTAACGGCTTTTATAATAAATGGGCGGTTTGATATCCTATGTTGTAAGGGTGTCAGAGATATAGTTATGTCGGGTTAAAATAAGCTTATTTAAATGCCGGCGCATCGGCTGTAATAAATAAGGAAGACATTCTATTCGGCATCTTGCAAGTGTTGTTTAAAATCATTTTTCCTAAACCAAATTTACTATGGTTTATAAGGAATAGTTATTATAAGCGGAGGATACCTATGGAAAAGACGATAGAAAAAAGTAATCAGGAGACAATGAAAATACTCGTTTTATCCGATTCTCATGGGGATGGGAATACGGTATTAAAGATTGTTGAAAAGCATTACGATGAGATTGAGGGGCTTATTTTTCTTGGGGATGGTGCTGAAGAGATTGTTGAATTAAGTTATATCTATCCTAATTTACCAATCTATGCAGTGACCGGTAATAATGATCGTATTCAACGCGGTGGGCGAGTTTCATTTCCGTTAGAACAAGTGATCGAAATTGCCGGTAGACGAATCTATCTTACTCATGGACATATTGCGGATTATCGGGATGTCGCCGAAGCGGTCATTGCTCGAGCTAGATCTGAAGGCGCTTCGATTGCACTGCATGGACATCTTCATATACCAAATCAGATTGAGCATGATGATGTAACGCTGTTAAGCCCCGGCAGTATCCGTTATCCGCGTGGTGGTAGTCAGCCAAGTTATATGCTGCTCTCTTTTATCAATACGCAATTTAATATTCAAAAATGTGAGGTTGCGCTCCTCTCTTGATAATCAATTGCTTTGGTAGATAATTTGATTAGATAACTTGATTCCTTACAATCTTGACCTTTCGTTGCTACCTAGTAAAAAACATAAATTTCAAGTTATTTATTTTAGAAAATTTAAAGTTGCCGAAAGCGGTTATAGTTACTATCTTTTCCGCTTTTCAAGTTCTGAATCGAATATTCCTTACGCTTACTTTGGTGGGGGAAGAGTGATATAGTAGACACACTTAAATAAGGTTGAGATTCTCTCATCACTTTCTAATAGAATTGTTAAATAAATGCTCAATTTCCACTTTTTGTCGTCGATGATGAGAGGCGGGAATTTTTTGTTTTTTAGTGATTAGAAAATCTCAATAAACTGTTTATGGAAATATTTTCTTGTTGTTAATAAATAATAGGTGCGGGTGCTGAAATGATTAATTACGTAGTAAAGAGCAATGGTGATCGAGAAAAATTCGAAGCCGAGAAATTGAATAAGTGGGCAGAGTTTGCAGCTCATTATGAAGTGGATTGGAGTGCAATTGCGCTTGAGGCTTATCGGAAATGTTACGATGGCTGTACTACGTTAGAATTGCATAAAGCAATGATTGATGCTTGCGTTGAGAGAGAAGATCATCAACACCTTAAAATGGCAGGTCGTCTTTTAATCGGGACGATCTATAAAGAAGCTTTTGGTGGCTTTAGACAAATTCCAAGTTTACCTGAATTTTATGATCGCATGGTCGCTCTAAAACATTGGGAAGCGATGGATTATAATCGTGAAGAGCTTGAAAAGCTTGAAGCCATTATCGATCATAATATTGATATTAACTACAATTACACGACATTGCGTCAGATGAAAGATCGCTATCTTATTAGTAATCGTGTAACAGGCCTTTGTCTTGAATCTCCACAATTTATGTTTATGGGTATGGCGATGCAAAATATGCAAAACCAACCTCGTGAACGCCGGATGGAAGATATTGCCAAGCTTTATCGCTATCTTAACGAACTGAAGATCAATACGCCGACACCAATGCTAATTAATATGCGTACACCGCATAAAGGCTATGCTTCTTGTTGTGTTTATACAACCGATGATAATGTGAAAAGTCTTTCAGTGGGCGATCATATTGCGTATATGATGACATGTGCTTCAGCGGGTATTGGCTCACATCTTTTAACACGCTCAAAAGGGGATCCGGTTAAAGAAGGACGTGTTGTGCATCAAGGTAAATTACCTTACTACCGTATGATTCAGTCAGCGGTACACGCGAATATGCAGGCATCTCGCGGTGGTTCTGCAACGGTCTATTTTAATGTATTAGATCCAGAAATCTTTGATCTATTAGTATTGAAAAATCCAACGACAATTACACAAAAACGAATTCGGGATATCGATTATGCCATGATCGTGAATCGTTATTTTGTCGAAAAAGTAGCGCGAAACGAAGATTGGATGCTAGTGAGCTTACTTTATGCACCAAAGTTATATGAACTATTTTATAGTGAAGATTATGAAGCCTTTAAAGCAGAATATGAGCGCGTATTAGCAGATGATTCTGTGAAGAAAACACTTGTAAAAGCGCGTGATATTGCGATTAAATCGCTTACTGAAGCCGCTGAAACAGGTCGTATTTATCTCACCTACATTGATGAGATGAATCGTCATACACCCTTTAAAGACACGATCTATTCATCAAACCTCTGTTTAGAGATTGCGTTGCCGACGAAACCTTATACCGGCATGATGGATCTCTATTCTGATGATCCAGTTGGTGAAATTGGCCTCTGTTCATTAGCCTCGATTGTGGTAGGGCGCGTATCAGAAGAAGAGTATGAGGATGTTGCTTATTACTGTGCATTGATGATCGATAATGTGATTGAGATTATGGAATATCCATTTGCATCATTAGCGACTACAGCACAAGCGCGCCGCTCAATTGGTGTCGGGATCACAAACCTTGCGCATGAGATGGCTTTGAAGAAATTAAGCTATGCTTCAAGGGAAGGTAAAAATTATATCCATCAGATCGCAGAACGTCACTCTTATTTCTTGCATAAAGCGAGTTTGCGTTTAGCACAAGAGAAGGGCAATGCGAAATGGATGGATCGTACTAAGTATCCTGAAGGATGGTTACCGATTGATACTTACAATAAAAATGTCGATACAGTCCATAACCAAGAATTACTCTATGATTGGGAAGCATTGCGTCAAGCGATTATTGCTCAAGGCGGTATTCGTCATTCTGTATTAGAAGCGATGATGCCGGTAGAATCGAGCTCACAGCTTACTAATACAACGAATGGTCTCTATCCTATTCGGAACTTGAAAGTGATGAAGACATCAGGAACCGGTAAAAACTTACTACTTGCGCCTGATATGGATACTTTAGCGCCGTACTATGATATTGCTTGGAACTTAGATTCTAAAGATCTTATCGAGATGTATGCTATTATTCAGAAGTTCACCGGGCAGGCGATTAGTGCCGATCTTTACTTGAATATGCAAAGCCAGCAGACAATTTCAAGCAGACAATTACTCTCTGACTTTATCTATATGATGAAATTAGGATGTAAAACAAGATATTACCTCAATAGTGCTTCCGGAATTGTGCATGAAGGCTATGAGAAAGTAGAAGATCAGAGCTGCGCCGGCGGTGCTTGCACCCTATAGTCAGAAGCGTTAACCTAAAGTAACTCTTGCTCTAATTCAGTGATTGCAGGGTTAGAAAAGGTTAGCGCTATCGACCTATACTGCTGAAAATCAGCCTTAATAGTTACAGAACAGATAGAGATTTAATTCGGTGAAGCCTTAGCAACTTTACCGTTTTAGAGGAGAATGAGTAATGGAAGAAGTATCAATTTTTAATCAGAAGAATGATAATTGGCAAACAGGTCAATATCCGCTCTTCTTAGGCGAGCCTCTTGCGCTCTATGATTCAATTAACACCCCTTATCCGCGGTTATTTGATCTATATAAATTACAAAAGTCGATGGACTGGACAGAAGATGAGGTGAATTTGGAGCAATCGAGAATGGATCTTCTCAACTGTTCTAAAAATAACTATGACATTATGGTCAAAACATTGGCATTCCAATGGGAACTGGATTCAGTCGCTTCCCGTACGGTTGCGCCATTGTTTGCTCCTTTTGTTACAAACTCAGAATTGTGGGTGATGCTCTCGAAGCAATCAGAGATTGAAAATCTGCACGCATTGACTTACTCAGAGATTATTCGTCAATGTATCTCTGATCCTCAAGAAGTTTTTAAAGAAGTGATGCGCAATGATGAAGTTTTAAATCGTTCAACAACGGTCATTGATTGTTTTGATGAGTTAGATCGTTACGGTTCACTCTATAAGCTCGGTAAAATTGATCGAGAATCAAGAGAACTGAAATCGGTGGTATTAAAAGGTTTTGTTGCACTCTATTGTCTTGAGAAAATCGAGTTTATGAGTTCATTTGCTTGTACTTTTGCCCTCGCTGAGCAAAATATTTTCCAAGGCATTGCCAAGTTAGTACAAAAAATTGCCCAAGATGAGCAAGTTCACGTGATGATGGATGAAGCGGTTTTAGAGATCCTTTTCAAAGATCCATTCTGGGTAGAGTTATTGCAAGAGAATAAGGAAGAGATTTACGCCATTATCAAAAGTGTGATTGATCAAGAATTTGATTGGAACCGCTATCTTTTTAGCGAAGGGCGTTCGATCGTCGGTCTGAATGAGATGCTACTCAATGAATGGGTTCTCTGGAATGCGCAAGATCTTTACCAATTCTTAGGTTTAGAGAATCCCTATAAACGCATAGCAAAAAATCCGCTCTCTTGGATGGATAACTGGTTTGATCTTAATAAAACACAAAATGCAAACCAAGAGATGGATAATACCAATTATCGTCTTAACAGCGTCACAGATGATGCAGAAGATGAGATTTTTGATATTTAAGATTAATATCTAGGAATTTGTCTTAGAGAATATAGGTTGCTAGCAGTCATTCAAATAAGGATGGCTGCTTTTTTACGGGTATAGAAATGTTGGAAGAATGAGATCATTTTTTCCGTTTTAAATGAACTGTTGTCTGAGCTTTCTTGGTCATTATTGATCATCTACCAATATTGTGTAGAGAAAGAATAAATCACTATTGATTCCTACTTAGATTTCTACTATGTTATCTATACTTCATCTAATCAATAAGACTATTGAACTTCATTTCAAATTCTTATTGATTATTTTATCCTGGGCGATTTCCTAATTGCGGCCCTCTTCAGCTAAAAAGGATTTAAAAAATGACAATTCCAACGAGTTTCCCTTTAACATCTTCTCACTATATCCTTTCATTTCAAACGGTTCCCGGTTCTGATGTCTTAGCGCTTTGGCTGGAATCTCGAAAGCAAGAGAAGATCTGTCTAGGGCACTACACTATTGCAACACAATTAACGTTGCAACCTACGGCAACCACAATCCTCTCTGATATGGCACTGTTAGAAGTTTTAGCATTAGCAAGAGGATATGCACTCTATCGCCGGAAATGTTTTGCTGAAAAGCCGGTGCTATCAAAAGCAAATTTGCAGCGTGCATAAGGGCAGTGTGTCAGTGGCATTATTTAATTTCCACTCTTTTTCCACTATTTGCCAAAAATAAATTCACACAAAAAATCTATTTCCCCTATGATAGATCAGTACGTTTTATTTTAAAAAAGCGCCGACTGAGCGCTAGATAGAGGAATAGACATAATGGAATATTATACCAATGAGTGGTCAATCGATCGTGCATTAGCGCTTTTTGAAAAGCCACTTTTTGAGCTACTGTATGAAGCACAAACTGTACATCATCAAAATTTTGATCCAACGAAAGTACAAGTGAGCACCTTGTTATCAATTAAAACTGGGAAGTGTTCAGAAGATTGTAAATATTGTGCGCAAAGTGTACGTTACGATACCGGTTTAGAGCCTGAGCAGTTACTTGCAGTAGAAAAGGTGATCGAAGAGGCTCAAGCGGCTAAAGAGACCGGCGCAAGTCGTTTCTGTATGGGCGCTGCGTGGCGTAACCCAAAAGCTCGCGATATGCCAATGATTAAAATGATGATCGAAGGTGTAAAAGGGCTTGGACTAGAAACTTGTATGACGTTAGGGCATCTTAATGCTGAGCAAGCGGGTGAACTTGCGGAAGCAGGGCTTGATTATTACAATCATAATTTAGATACTTCTCCAGAGTTCTACGCGAGTGTTGTAACTACTCATAATTACCAACATCGTCTCGATACGCTTGATTATGTACGAGAAGCTGGTATTAAAGTCTGCTCAGGGGGTATTATTGGGTTAGGTGAATCCGTGCGGGATCGTGCTTCACTGTTGGTGCAATTAGCCAATATGGGAACACCGCCGGAGAGCGTACCGATTAATCGCCTGATTCCCATTCAAGGAACGCCCTTTGAAGGCAATACGCCGGTAGATGACTTTGATTTTTTACGTACTATTGCGGTCGCGAGAATTATGATGCCAAAATCGATGGTGCGTTTATCTGCAGGTCGGGAAACCATGAGTGAAGAGTTGCAAGCGCTCTGCTTTATGGCCGGTGCGAACTCTATTTTCTATGGTGATAAACTTCTAACGACCCCCAATGCTGATCAAATTACGGATAAAGAGCTTTTTGAAAAACTCGATCTGACTGCAACGCATGACCCTTATAAACCAGGTCATAATCCACATACAGCACAAAATGAAGTAGAAGCTAAAGAGCTCAAGAAAGCCTCTATTGCATAGTTTGATATTGTACTGAAGGTTGAATTGGGATTGTAATTAAATTCTTGTTAATTACCTAATTTGAGATTATAGGAAACTCTACATTGTATATATAATGTAGAGTTTTTTTGAGATTTATTGTAGGCTGAAAGAATTGTAACGGAGAAAGTGATCGCATAATAGGGGGATGCGATTATCGAAAAGTATCATAGTGTGAGAGCGGTTGATTGTGATAAAGTCTGTCATTCCCTCAATTTGAGTCTCTTTGAGATAGACCGTTCCATCACTTGGCTCATCATGACTATGGCTTCTAACAATTTGTTCTAATAATAGATGGGAAGGGCCAATATTTTGTGTGCCGGCTATGACACCTAGCGGGATTGTTGATAATTCCCATTTGAGTTTGTTATTCCGTTTTAATAATGCTGTTTTAGCTTTACCTAGAAGATAATCTGCATGATGATCTACTAGATATTGAGCAATATCTGATCCTTGAAAAGGAGGGGTAATCGCTATGACCTTTTGTAATAGTGTTGGCTGATATTGATGTGCAAGCTGGTAGGTGATTAGCCCACCTAAACTATGGGTAATAATCGCATAAGGTTTTGTGAATGTTTGTAGATATTGATGAAATAGTTCGATATTGTCATTCATATCTGCGCGTAGTGTAGGGTAGTCGAAATAATAAACTCGATAGCCTAACTGATTAAGACGTTTTCCTAAAATACGCATGACCCAACTATTTTGATAGAGTCCATGAATGAGAATGAGATCTTGTAGTGCAGTATGATCTTTTGATTCAAATTGGTTGACAGTTGAAGGCTCATTCATGGAGGTACCTAGCGTTATTTAATAATTTTCAAGCCACCTTTAGGGCCGGGACCTTTGTCATTAGGAGGTAGTGTATTATCATCTTCTTTGCTTTTTTGATGATTGCTATTACTGTTATTTTCTTCATCTTGTTTAGAGGAAATAATTCCTAATTTAGGCCCTTTCTGCTTTTCTTTCTCTTTTTTATTGATAGAGAGAGGTTGGTTTTTTTCTATAAAATCAAGGCTTTCTTCATTAAGCGGTTCGGTCTGAAATCCCATTCCCTCGCCATTTTCCTGTGCATAGATAGCTGCAACTGCGCCAATAGGGATATTGATATTTTGAGGTATCCCGGAAAAGCGAGCTGAGAAAGTAATCCAGTCATCGCCTAAATTTAAGTTATGCGTTGCAGAGGGGAGAATATTTAAGATAATTTTACCATCATGCACAAATTGTCGGGGTACATCGACAAAGGGAAGCGTTGCATCTACAACAATATAAGGGGTGCAATCATTATCTAAAATCCATTCATATAATGCGCGTATAAAATAGGGCTTATTGGAAGTCATCATATCAGTTATCTTATTAAAGCTTTTGAAAAATGGGTGAATGCTAAATCTCATCAATGAATTAAAATAGCTCTACTCCAATATTGTGGAGTAGATCTATGTCTATATTTATTATATTACTACTATTTATATGATGAGTACTCTTGAATCTCTACTATTAGGTAGAAGAGGAGTGGGATTAGACAGTCTTCTCTTTTTTATCAAAAGCTAATTTGACGCTCTCTTTTTCTTGCAAGCGGTCGTAATAGTCTAGTACCGGTTGTGCTTTTTTAGGAAGTGGAATATCTAGATATTTTACCCACCAGAGAAAAGGTACAATTGTGGCATCAATCAATGAGAAATCATCACTCTGGAAATAATTTGTCTGACTAAAAAGGGGAGCATAGGCAACTAAAAGATCAGCAATGGCTTTATTAGTCTTATTATCTGCAGTTTTCCGACCAATGAGCTTCTCGACAAGAGGATACCAATCATTCACCACTGTTTTAAGAGTCAAACGGAATTTTGCTCTTAAAATTGGATCATTAGGTAATAGAGGTGGATGAGGGAAGCGCTCATCTAAAAACTCTAAAATTGTGTCTGTATGATAAATCGCAATTTCTCGAGTAATAAGCGTTGGGAGAATAACTTGAGGGTTAACTTCCAATAAATCTCCTGGTGGATTATTAGGATCGACAATCACCGTTTCACAAGTAATATTTTTTTCTAGCAAAGTTACCTTAACTCGATCACCATCTAAAGAATTCTTTTCTGTAAATAGTGTAAAACCTGTTCGTCTTGTTGACATAATTTATGATCTCCTTAATCACAAGTAAGGAGCAACTAAAAATAATTGCTCCTTACTGATTTATAGTACCTGTTGTAACATGAAAAAACGTAAATTACTTAACATCTTTCCAATATTCACGGTTAAGTGCGTAAGCAAGAATAGTAAAGATCACTAAGAAGCCAAGAACCCATGGACCATACTTTTGACGCTCTAATTGCGCTGGTTCTGAAACATAAGTTAAGAAGTTAGTGACATCATTTACAGCTTTACGGAATTCAAGTTCAGTCATTGCGCCATCTGAAACTTTTTCAACGCCGACAACAACATCTTCAAATTGACACTCATCAGGATTATTCATATCACATTCACCAATAGCCACTTTCTCAATGACAGGTTGATGAATTCCCTGTAATTCAGCTAATACGTTGGGCATACCTGCATTTGGGAAGGCAATATTGTTCATACCTGTAGGACGACTAGGATCTTCGTAGAAAGAGAGAAGATACTTAAATACATAGTCTGGACCTTTAGCGCGAGCAATAGTTGAAAGATCAGGAGGAGAAACACCTAACCATACTTTTGCATCACGACGATCCATAGCAGTATGGATTAAATCACCATCTTTTGTTCTAATGAACTCTGCTTCGCGAGGATCATAACTACCTGTATTAATTAATTTTTGAATATCTTCTTCTTGTAAGCCGATATCTCTCGCCGTAATATTGTAGCGTTGAAACTCTAATGAGTGACACGCAAGGCAGTAGTCAACGTAAAGACGAGCACCAGATTGCAATGACTCATAGTTTTTAACGTTAATTTGCGGCTCACCTAAAGCATCAAGTGCTTGAGCTGTTAATGCTTCAGATGTCTGTGCATTGGCCGTAGCTGAGGCGAAAACCATCAGAAGGCTGCTAGTAAGTAATGTTATGATTTTTCTCATTTCATTGTCACCCTTGTTGGAACTGGTTTAACTTTACCCCATCTTGACCACCATGGCATGCCAAGGAAGAAGACAAAATAGTAGACAGTACAGATACGAGCAACGAGTGTACGAGTATCGTTAGCTGGTACCACACCTAAATAACCAAGTACGATGAAGCAGATTACAAAAAGTGCGATCATAATTTTAATAAATGCACCCTTATAGCGAATCGAACGTACAGGACTTCTATCTAACCAAGGAAGGGCAAATAGAACTGCAATTGAAGCGCCCATTGCAATAACACCCCAAATTTGCGTACCAAACCATGATGGAACTGCACGTAAAATTGTGTAGTAAGGCGTAAAGTACCAAACAGGTGCAATATGTGCAGGCGTTGCTAATGGATTAGCGGGTTCAAAGTTTGGAGATTCAAGGAATAATCCATACATATCCGGCATATAGAAGATGATCAATGCGAAGAAAATAAGGAAAATACCTACAGCAAAAGTATCATGTACTGTGTAGTAAGGATGGAACGGAATACCATCAAGTGGTTTACCATTTTCATCAAGGTTATCCTTGATTTCGATACCATCGGGGTTGTTAGAGCCTACTTGGTGAAGTGCAAGGATATGCGCTACAACTAAACCTACTAAGACAAGTGGAAGTGCAATCACATGAAGCGCGAAGAAACGGCTAAGTGTTGCTTCAGAGATAACAAAGTCTCCTCGAATACCTGTTACTAATGTATCCCCAATGTAAGGAATTGCACCAAAGAGAGAGATAATCACCTGTGCACCCCAGAATGACATCTGACCATAGGGGAGAACGTATCCCATAAAGGCTTCAGCCATTAGCACAAGGTAGATCAACATACCGAAGATCCACACAAGTTCTCGAGGTTTACGATGTGAACCGTAAATTAGACCGCGGAACATATGCATATAGATAACGATGAAGAACATCGATGCACCGACGGCATGCATATAGCGTATGAGCCAAGTCCAGTTTGCATCACGCATTACCGCTGTTTCAAGAGAGGCATAGGCGATAGGAATTCCTGTTGGACCTAAAGCTCCATCAGGTTTGTAGTACATGACTAACCAAATACCTGTAAGAATTTGGTTTACAAGTACAACACCTGCTAAAACACCAAATACATAGAGCCAGTTGAAGTTCTTAGGCGCATAATACTCAGTAACATGCGTTCTTAGAGCGCGTTTATAAGGAATTCGATAATCAATCCAATCCCCCAAACGTTCTAATCTTGATTTTTCATTTGTTTTAGTAGTAGCCATTACGCAACTCCCTCCCCGCTAGTACCGACAACGATTAAGTTATCTGTTTTGTAGTAGTGATCAGGAACAAGAAGGTTAATTGGGGCAGGGAGGTTTTTGAAAACACGTCCTGCTAAATCAAATCTTGAGCCATGACATGCACAGAAGAATCCACCACGCCAATTAGGACCTAAATCTGCAGGCGCAACTTCAGGTCTAAATGTGGGTGAACATCCTAAATGCGTACAAATACCTACTAAAATGAGATATTCAGGTTTAATAGAACGAAATTCATTTTGTGCGTACGGAGGTTGTTGATCACTTTTAGAAGTGGGATCTACTAACGCATCAGCAGGTGCAGTTGATAAGCGTTCAAGCATCGCTTCAGTACGGTTTAAAACCCAAACAGGCTTTCCTTGCCACTCAACACGGAGTAATTCTCCGGGAGAGAGTTTAGAAAGATCTACTTCAACGGGCGCACCAGCACTTTTCGCACGTTGGCTAGGCATCCACGATTTTACAAAAGGAACCCCCAAGAATCCTGCACCAAAGGCGGCTACAGCAACAGTTGCGTAGCTCAGGACTCGTCTCCTTTTATGATTCACATTCTCCGAACTCATGTTCTTCGTCTCCATTTAAAATTTTACTTTTACTTATTTTACACGTGACACATATTCGCCCGTGCGGGTATCGACTTTAATTACTTCACCAATTTGTACAAAAAGCGGTACTCGTACAACAGCGCCTGATTCTAACGTCGCTGGCTTACCACCTGTTCCCGCCGTATCACCTTTTAAACCAGGATCTGTTTCAGTAATGGCCATTTCAATAAAATTAGGAGGTGTTACAGAGAGTGGTGTGCCGTTATAGAGTGTTACGGTACACATATCTTGCTCTTTGAGCCATTTTTTAGTATCAGTAACTGCGCTTTCATTCGCTGCAACTTGATCAAATGTTGCAGGGTTCATGAAGTGCCAAAATTCGCCATCATTGTAGAGATATTGTAATTCCACATCGATTACATCTGCACCTTCCACAGATTCACCAGAACGGAAAGTTTTTTCGATGACACGACCTGTTTTTAGGTTACGGATCTTAACGCGGTTAAAAGCTTGACCTTTTCCTGGTTTAACCATCTCATTTTCGATGATAGAGCAAGGATCTCCATCAAGCATGATTTTTAACCCACTTTTGAATTGATTTGTTGTATATGTTGCCATTTTATAATCACTATATTTTGATAAAAAAATTTCTATGCAGATTATACCTGAACTCCAATTTAAATTCAGCTTACATCTTATCTATTTTGCTTACGAATTTGCGTAGCCATGAAACTTTGGAAAATATTTTCATTGATTCTAAACCATTGGTATTCTTGGTTTAGAAAAGCTCGCCAATGATCATAGACCATTTTGAAGTCAGGATTCTTGTTACATTCTTCTTCATAGATTTTTTGAGCGACATTGTAAGATGCTTCCAAAATCTCTTTAGAAAAGGAGCGTAGTTTAGCACCATTTTGCGTTAATGTGGCAAGTGCCGGTGGATTTTTTGCATCATATTGGGCAATCATCCATTGATTAATTTCCGCACATACTGTTGTAAAGAGTTCTTGGTAGAGTGTCGGTAGTTCTTGCCATTTATCTTGATTGACATAAAAGGAGGTTGTAGCAGAGCCTTCCCAGAATCCCGGAGTATAGTAATAGGGGGCTACAGATTGTAACCCGAGTTTTTCATCATCGTAGGGCCCGACAAATTCTGCTGCATCAATAGTGCCTTTTTCTAGGGATGAATAGACATCACTTGCAGGAATACTTTGGGGAATAACGCCAAGTCGTGAGAGAATTTCTCCTCCAAAACCAGGGATGCGGAATTTTAAACCTTTAAGATCTTCAAGCGTTTTAACTTCTTTGCGGAACCATCCCCCCATTTGAGCTGTTGTATTACCACCGGGGAAATTAATAATATTGTATTGTGCAAAGACTTTGCGGAGGATCTCTAGTCCACCACCGGCATAAAACCAAGCATTTTGCATTCGCGCACTCATTCCAAAAGGAAGTACTGTATCAATGGATAGCGCTGAGTTTTTACCATGATAGTAATAGGAGGCGGTATGACCTAACTCTACGGTACCTTGTGATACCGCATCAAAAACTTGATTGGCAGGAACCAACTCACCTGGAGCAAAGACTTGAATTTCAAATTGGCCATTTGTTAATCGAGAGAGCTTATCCGCAAGCATAGTCGAAGCGGCGAATAAAATATCAAGGTTTTTAGGAAATCCAGCTGTTAAACGCCAACGAATTTTAGGCAGAGACTCCGCTTTGGTAATGCTAGTGGCTGCAATCATTCCAGAAAATGCGGCGGTAGTTCCTGCGGTTTTAATAAAAGATCGACGTTTCATGTCATTACTCCAGAGTTATTATTAGTTTTTATTGTAATAGCGATTGTGAGTCTATTAATTCTATTAATTCCCGTATGATCTATTCTATGTAATAAGATTCCAAATAATATGATATAGATCAGCTTTATCGGGAATCAATAATCATTTTTATTGAGATAAGTCTATTTTAACCAACTGTTCTAAATATATATTTTACATAAGCATAGGGGTTAAATAGGTACATAGATAAGTAATCATAGACAAGCAATAGGGTTACATACTATTAAGGTTACTACTATCTGACTAGTGTGAATAGCCGTAACAAAATATTAGCGTTATATTAAGTTCTCTGTTTTCTCAGCTGTGAGAACATAAATTGTTGGAAAATATTCTCATTGACTCTAAACCACTGATACTCTTTGTTGAGGAAATCTTTCCAATGGCTATATATTTTTCGGAAATCTTCATTTGCTTCAGATTCTTCCGCATAGATCTCTTGTGCAACATTATACGCAGCTTGGAGAATCTCTTTGGAGAACGAACGAAGTTTAGCGCCATTTTGAATAACGGTTGCTAAGGCTTCGGGGCTTTTTGCATCGTATTGTGCAGACATCCACATGTTTGCTTCCGCCGCGGCTCTTTCAA
Organism: Ignatzschineria ureiclastica; assembly: GCF_003121845.1. Classification (GTDB taxonomy): domain Bacteria; phylum Pseudomonadota; class Gammaproteobacteria; order Cardiobacteriales; family Wohlfahrtiimonadaceae; genus Ignatzschineria; species Ignatzschineria ureiclastica. Next base: position 212,577 of record NZ_QEWQ01000002.1, read on the forward strand.
AAATAATTTTGTACTGCTCTGGCAGTGAGCCCCATGCATCTTGATTAACATAGAAAGTAAGCATTGCAGATCCTTCCCAGAATCCCGGCGTATAGTAGTAAGGGGCTACTGATTGTAATCCTAATTTTTCATCATCATAAGGTCCTACAAATTCCGTTGCGTCAATAGTGCCTTTTTCTAATGATGAGTAGATATCGCCGACTGCGATATTTTGGGGAATAGCTCCTAAGCGAGAGAAGATCTCTCCTCCAAATCCTGGGATACGGAATTTAAGACCTTTAAGATCGGCAACAGTCTTCACTTCTTTACGAAACCAACCACCCATTTGAGTATTAGAGTTACCGCCAGGGAAGTTGACAATATTATATTTTGCAAAGAGTTCTCGTAGAATTTCTGTACCGCCCCCGGCATAATACCAGGCATTTTGCATGCGAGTTGTTAGCCCGAAAGGAAGGCAAGTATCAATGGAGAGCGCTTTATTTTTCCCATGATAATAATTAGAGGTAGAGTGACCCATTTCAACTGTACCATTTTGTACCGCATCAAATACTTGCGTTGAGGGGACAATCTCTCCTGGTGCAAAGACTTGAATTTCAAACTCACCATTCGTCATAGCATATACAGAATCTGCAAGCCGTTGCGAAGTACCATAGAGAAGATCTAAGTGTCTAGGGAAACTTGTTGTCATCCGCCATTTGACTTTCGGGGTAGTGGTTTGTGCAATTGCACTTGAAGCCATTGTCGCACCTGCGATCACTCCTGCTTTTGCCATAAATTGCCGGCGTTTCATCTCAATTCTCCATTGTTATTTTAATTGTTGTTTTGTTGTGTAGTTATTATTGAAAGCTTGATTTACAAATCAGTACTGTTGTTATAGTTATTGTAGGTAGTATTTATCAGTATTGGTCATACCAGTGATATTTCGCCAATAATATTATTACTATTATCTATAGTGATAACATAACTTAAGCTGAATTATCAATGTTGATTCTATTGCGTAACGATATATGTATATCATCGTTGTCTATAGAAAATGAATATGAGCTTAAGAGGAAGAATCAATGTCTCTATTCTGAGCAGTGATTCTTCCTAAAAGTGATATTTAAAAATCGACACCAAAATCGTCAAAATCATCGAAACCATCGATATCTAAACTAAACTCGATATCTGATCCTGAACCCTCAAATTTTTCTACTTTTTCTGACTTAATGATATCGGGGAATGAGATTAAGATAACGACCATTAAGATTTGAAGAAGTAGAAATGGCATCGCTCCATAATAGATATCTTTAGTGGATACTTCTTTTGGCGCTACTGAACGTAAGTAGAATAAAGAGAAGCCAAATGGCGGATGCATAAAGGAAGTTTGCATATTCATTGCGAGAATAATCCCAAACCAAGTGAGATCAATACCAAGCGCTGTAGCAATCGGAACTAATAGAGGTACGAGAATCAGCGCAATTTCAAAGAAGTCTAGGAAGAAAGCCACAAAGAAGATTAAAACATTAACGGCAATGATAAAGCCTAATGTACCTCCAGGGAGGCTGCCTAAGATATTTTCAATCCAGATACCTCCATTAAGGCTAGTGAATGCTAGAGAGAAAAACATCGAGCCAATCATGATAAAGACTACGAAAGTGGTAATCTTTACACTCTGATCAAGTGCTTGGAAGAGTAATTCTTTTGATAGCGCTTTGCGAATAAGTGCAAGAATCATGGCTCCGACAGCTCCAATTGCGCCGGCTTCTGTCGGTGTTGCCATCCCCATGAATACAGTCCCGAGTACTAGGAATATAAGTGTAACCGGTGGAATAACGCTAGTGATTACTTTCTTGAAGAGTTGAAAGCCAAATAATGTGCGTTCATGATCAGGAATCGCCGGCATTGATTTGGGTTTAATGATCGTCATCACTAAGATAAAGAGGATATAGACGCCAATCAGCAACATGCTTGGGATAAGGGCGGCTTTATACATTGAGCCAATAGAAACCCCTAATTGATCCCCTAACACGATCAATACTAAACTTGGTGGTACAATTTGTGCGAGTGTCCCGGAGGCTGCGATCACCCCTGAAGCAATACGTTTAGAGTAACCGTAGCGGAGCATTATAGGGAGAGAGATTAATCCCATCGCAATAACTGAGGCGGAAACAATGCCGGTTGTTGCAGCTAGCATGGTGCCTACAAAAATAACAGAGTAAGCAAGTCCTCCTCGAAGTTTGCCGAAGAGTTGCCCCATAGTATTAAGAAGATCTTCGGCCATGCCGGTACGTTCTAAAATCAATCCCATTAAAGTAAAGAAGGGGATTGCAAGTAAGGTTTCATTGCTAATAATGCCGAAGAAACGATCGCTTAGAGCACCTAAAAGGGCAAAATCCAGATGTCCCATCGAGATGCCGATGAGTGAAAAAAGTAAGCCTGTTGCTGCAAGAGAGAAGGCGATTGGGTAACCCTTTAATAAGAAAAGGATTAACGTTATAAACATTAATGGTGGTAAAAATTCTAACATTGTTGCTGTTGCTCCGGCTGAGTCGCGTTATTATTTGAAGATGTACGTAGCGTAATAATCGCTTTGCAAAGTTCAGATATCCCTTGTAGAAGTAGGAAGAAGATTCCAATGGGAATTAACGCTTTAATAGGTGCTCGTGGAAGTCCGCCTGGGTTAGGGGAGATTTCCCAAATTTGCCAAGAGCTGATAGCAGGGCCAATTGTGAGGTAAAAAAGCATTGAGAATGCCGGGAATAGAAAAAAGACAATACCAATAATCTCCATAATCGCTCTTGTTTTTGGCGAGAAACGAGAAGAGATAATATCTATCCGAATGTGTTGGTCTTTTAGATAGGTATAGCCCGACGCAAGTAAAAATACTACGGCAAATAGATACCATTGGCTTTCAAGCATCCCATTGGAACTTAAGTGGAAAATGTATCTAAACAGTGCATTCCCAGCAGAAATTAAGGTCGCTAAAAAAATAGCCACGATCGCTATTTTGCCTAAAAAAATATTGATCGAATCAATTGTATGCGAAATTTTATGTAGTATGTTCATGGTTAAAGAGTGTTGTGATTCACATAAGTATATTTAATTTATATTTAATATTTAGTGATTTTGGTAAGTAATTTTAGGTTTGTTTATTATAAATAGGCATAGTGATGTTATAACCTATAAAAAGAGGCATGCAATTTGCTTGCATACCTCATATTAATGTACTTCATATTATCAAAATTGCCAATACTTTATTTTGGCAATATAGTTGATTGATTTTTATTGAATTATTGCTAAATATAAATAGAAGAAAAACGAAGTTTTCTAACCTTTTTTAGTTTTAACATTAACTATAGTTTAAGTGTAATGTTCACACCAGTGATATTTATATTGCGATCTTCGTGTTCGCGATATAGATCCCGGGTTAATGAAATGTATCTCTGTTAGTAGATACGATATCATTTCACCTATTGATACTGTGGACATTGATGCTTAAATTCTTTGTCTGTCTCACTTGCATAAGCTTTGTGGTTATCAAGTAAAATGGTCATATCTTCTTTTGAGCCCATGATAACCGGTACTCGTTGGTGTAATTTTTGCGGCGTTAGGTTTAAAATTCGCTCATACCCCGTTGTTGCGATGCCACCAGCTTGTTCTACTAAAAATGCCATCGGGTTTGCTTCATACATGAGGCGTAATCGACCACCTTTTTGAGTAAGGCTTGAATCCATAGGGTAGGCAAATACACCACCTCTTTGTATAAGACGATGAATATCCATTACCATTGCACCGACCCAGCGCATAGTATATTTTTTCTTACGAGGACCACCTACACCTAGATCACAGTCATCTACATATTGACGTACAGGTGGTTCCCAAAGATTACGATTAGCCTGGTTAATCGCATACTCTGCGGTAGTTTCTGGGATTTTCATGTCCGGATGAGTAAGGATAAACTCTCCGATTGACGGATCAAGCGTAAACCCATGTGTGCCATGCCCAATAGTGAGTACCATCATGGTCGCAGAGCCGTAAAGACAGTAGCCAGCACAAACTTGCTTAACGCCCTCTTGAAGAAAATCAGCTTCAGTCGGATGTTTTTTGTCCGTTTTAAGAATAGAGAAAATAGTACCAATAGGACCATTAATCTCAATATTACTAGAACCATCTAGAGGATCAAAAATTAACAGATAGTTGCCACGTGGTTGCCCATCAGGAATAGGATAAACATCATCCATTTCTTCACTAGCCATAGCGGCGACATGACCACGTTTTGCATTATTTTTGATAAAGAGATCGTTTGCGATCACATCTAAAATTTGCTGAGTCTCACCTTGGCAGTTTTCGTTTTCTGTCGCACCTAAAACATTTGCGAGTTGTCCTTTTTGGACTGCCGCTGCAATCATTTTGCAGGAGACGGCAATATCATTGAGTAGGAGGGTGAAATTGCCGGTTGCATCGGGGTATCGACGTTGCTCTTCCATAATATATTGTGAGAGCGTAACACCAAAATGAGTCATTGAAATCTCCAGATTCTGAGTAAATTCTGATTTAAGATAATAAAAAATTGAGCTTATGATATACTTTTTCCGTTATGAGTGGAAGTATTTTTGTAGTAGATGTGTAGTTTTCATGTTTCTCTAATCTGCCGAAAAATAGTCAATAGCATTTGTTGGAATTAATGCTATTTGTCGCTATACTCATTAAATTATAGCTATTATTAATATCTCACTAGCCCGATTTTTTCAGGTTTGGCGATAGAAGTCTAATGGGAGAATCAAGTAAAATTATGAGTTCTACAGAATTAAAAAATGCAGGTTTAAAAGTTACTTTACCGCGTCTTAAAATTTTAGATATTTTAGCAAAAGCAGCAGCAACACCTGTCTGCCATTTGACTGCTGAAGAGATCTATATGCAGTTAAGTAGTTCGGGTGAAGAAGTAGGGCTTGCGACAGTCTATCGTGTTTTAACGCAGTTTGAGCAAGCAGGGTTGGTTCGCCGCCATTTCTTTGATGGTGGACAGTCGATGTTTGAAATAGATGAGGGTGATCAACACGATCATATTATCTGTATTAATTGTGGGCATATCGGTGAATTTTCACATGCTAAAATTCATGAAAAACAAGCGCAGATTGCGGCCGAATTAGGTTATGAATTAACGGATGCGCGTACAATTCTGCACGGTATTTGTGCAAAATGCAGAGAAAAATAGTTTTTTTACGTCAAGAGCTCACAACTCGACGCTATGCGTTTATATGGATTAGTATTTGGCTAATCCTTATCTTTTCTACGTGGTTTTCACGGCCACTGACACCATTTCAAGAAACACTTTTTTCAGGTATTGTCTGGGAATTGTATCAGAGTGGGGATTGGCTCTATCCTCAGATTAATGGTGTTTATCAGCACGCAAGTTACCCGCTGAATTATTGGTTAGGCATTATTATTTGGAAAATATTTGGGGTTTCGGAGTTTTCACTTCGTGCATTAGCGAGCTTTTTTAGTTTAGGAACGTTATTTTTAACTGCTTGGGCGGCTTATCAGCTGTGGCCTGATCGCCGTGATGTGAGAGCAAATGCCCCTTTTGTACTCATCGGTAGTTTGATGTGGACTATTTTTGCCACAGCTAATTTAGATTATCTCTACTTTACTTTCTATTTGATGCTTACCATGAATTTTTTAATTCGGGCTTGGCGTTTTAAGCGAGATGCATGGTGGCTAGCGTATGCTATTAGTCTGACATTAGGACTCTATTCAGCAGGGCTTATTTTTCTTTTAGTCGCTGTCCCTATTATTTATCTGGCACCTTATTGGTCACCAGATAGGTGGAAACGCATTTATCTCTGGGGCTCTCTCTCTATTGTCGTAGCGCTTCTGCTATTTTCTCTATGGGCAATCACAGCTTCATCGGCTTTAGGGTTCTCTTTAATCGATGCGACGGGCTTAAGTTACATCGTCAAAGCGCTGAATAATACAGCGCCATTTTATGTTTATTTTCTCAATCTCGTTATTATTCTCTTTCCTTGGTTATTTTGGCTTAGAATTTATAGGTTATATCGTGAAGTTGAGTGGGATGCTTCATTTCGTTTTGTAGTATTTTGGTTTTTGTGTCTTATTGTTGTTCTTGGGATATTAAGTCTTACATCTCTTGATGCTTTACTGCCACTTTATCCGGCATTAGGTCTTGTTATTGCACGAATTTATCGAAATGGTTTGAGTACCAAGAAAGATATTGCGCTGATTGTGGTTATTATGATTGGTGCGGGATTACTATTGATTTTAATTCCGCAATATTATCAAAGCTTAAATTTGCCCCAATGGGTAGGGAATGTGTCGCCATTTTGGGGTATCGGACTTATCTTATTTAGTATTACATTGCTGTTTAATGCTGCTAATACCCGTATTATGACTTTAGCGTTGATGAGCGTTGCTTTAACACTTGCCTTGAATTTTGGCGTTGTGCGAGTTGCACTTGATTTTTATGATTTAAAACCTGTAGGTGAGCGTGTCTCATGGTATCAAGGTAAAGGTTTTACCGTTGGCAATGTTTCTACGTATCGAGGACATTTACAATTTGAAGGTCGGTTAACTGATCCTATTCTAGAAGTTTTTACGATGGAAGATGTGGCAAAGTTAATTGCAGATGATCCTCATGCGCGACTTATCCTCTATGTTGAGAAACGTGATTTATTGGGGGATGATATTATTGAATATTGGCAGCCTTTTAGAGGGCGTTATTTGATGATTGCGAGAGCAGATAACGTATATAAAATGTTGCGAGGTCTACGAGAACAAGGTGAGAACCGAGAAGTATTCGGTATTACGCTGTATTAATAATAGGTTATATGATGATCGTGATTTTGAAGTGCTTTAAAAGAACAAAAGATGATGCTAATAGTGAAATGATGTAGATAGGATATTCAAGCTGTTTATCTATGGGGGGAAAATAGTATATACTTCTTCTCAAATAGAAAAGTATCAAATGATTAAGTCACAAGTGAATTTAGTTATGAGTGATTTAAAGTAGATAATATAATTTTGTATACTATTATTCGTTATGAATCTATTGTGCTGTAAGTAGGGAATTATAATTTGCAATACAAAAGAGACAGAGATACTCGAGGATATATAGCTTGAGGGTATATAAAAGAGTAATGATTCAATATAATAAATAGACTAGTAAATAGATGAAAGGATAACTCTGAATTATGATGCAATTCATCCGGGACCATGCAAACAGTGTATGGGCAAAAATATTATTAATTGGAGTCGGTGTTTCGCTTGCAGGAATCGGCGGAACACAGATTTTTAGTGGTCCTAGCGCAGATGCAATTGCTAGCGTTGATGGCAGTAAAATTACATTGCAAGAAGTAGAAGCACAATATCAGTTACTACTTAATAATTATGCACAAAATACAGAATTGACAGAAGATATGCAACGTCAATATAAACTCATTGCGCGAGAAGATTTAATTCAACGTAGAGCTCTCAATAAGCAAGCCGAAGATTGGAAGATTCGTGCATCGGATCGCGCTGTTGCCGAGAAAATTATAGAGATTCCTGCTTTCCAAAAGAATGGTGTTTTTGATCAAGAAACCTATAAGCAAGCACTTTTCTACTCTGGTTACAATATTGAGTCATTTGAAGATAGCGTTCGTCGCGATGTTGAAGATCAAATTATTCGGGAAGCTTTTGCATTGAGTGCTTTTGCTTCTGAGAAAGCTTTAGTTGAAGAGTTAGAATATCTAGGGCAAACCCGTGATCTTGCTGTTGCGACTTATAATTATAGAGATCAAGTCAAAAATGTTGCGGTATCAAATGATGAAGTTGCTGCACGTTATGAAGCCAATAAAGATCAATTTGTAACGCCTGATAGAATTAAAGTGCAATATTTAGAGCTTACGCCAGCACTATTCGGAGCAGATGCTCAGGTTGATCTCAGCACTGATATGATTGCTGATGAGATGGCTAAGCTTAAAAAAGAGAATGAGCAACGTGCTTCTGAGCAATTTACGATTGAATATAGTAATGATGTGGAAAAAGCCGAGGCACTTCAATTATTAGCAGATCTACGAGCTCAACTTGTGTCGGGTGCAATGACTTTTGATGAAGCTAAGGCGCAAATGCAGGATGTAAATAATGCTTACTACAATAAAAATGGTAACTTCAAATATGGGGCTGCTGGTATTCCACAATTCGATGATGCACTTTTTGCATTAACGGAAGCAGATCCTTATTCAGAGCCTTTTGCAACAGATGGTGAGGTTCATCTGGTTCATTTGTTAGGTATCACAACGCCTTTTACAGATGAGAATGATCTCAAAACAGCGGCAATTAATAATTTGAAACAGAAGCAACATTTAGATCAATATTTGCAAGCTGAAGCAAGAATGCAGCAACTAGCAGAAACATATACTGAATCTCTTGATGAGATTGCGCAGGATTTAGGGGTGTCACTAAAAGAGACTGATTGGCTTAATGTAGATCAGCCTGAAGGATTTATTGCAAATCCTACAGTTTGGGATGCTTTAAATACTGTTGATGTACGTGAAAATCACCGTAATTCATTACCATTTGCATTTAATAATGAAGATAATCACGCGATGATTGTACGAATTGCAGATCAAGAAGAACGTAGACAAAAATCTCTTGATGAAAGCTATGATGAGATCAAAGCTGAACTTGCGATGGAGAAAGCTAAATCATCTATTACTGATCGAGTAAATGCGATGTTAGAAGCAGGGGATGTTGAAAGTTTCCAAAATGATATTGAGCAGTTAGGTTTTGCTTATAATCAGTATAATGATTTAGCAATTACTTCTATTGGTAACTTACAAGCAAAGCCAGTTGAACAGACTGCGATTTCGAATGGTTTTGAAAAAGTAAAACAATTGAAAGATAATAAACCAGAATATCTTGTGGAAGATATTGATGGTCATATTGTTGTCGTTGCTGTGAATAATATCAAAAAGGGGGAGAGTGCTGATTTCCCTGATGATGTGAAAGCACAGCTACGTGAATATCTTGATGCTCGTTCTGGTAGTTATGAATATCAAGCCTTATTGCTCTATATTAAAAATCATAGCAATATTAAACTCTATAACAGTAGTTTCTTTAACTAATGAGTAGTCATTTTAGATTTATAAGATGACAAGGCTGTATATAGTGTTGAAAGAGCAAGTATGATAAGGAAAGGTTGGTGTGATCGCCAACCTTTCTTATTATGAGAATAGGCAAGTTGGGCAATTTAAAATAATTGAGAATGTAATGCGATGAGAATCACACAAAAACAAAATTTAAAGGCTTTTAATACTTTAGGGGTTGATGTATCGGCGGATTATTTTGCAATAATAGATAATCTGACAGATCGATCTAAATTACGATCGCTAACATCTCCAATACTCTTTCTAGGTGGTGGTAGTAATATCCTGTTTACCCAAGATTATTCGGGAACTGTTGTCTACAATCAACTCAGAGGAATCGAAGTTCTTCACCAAGAGCAAGATTCTGTATTTGTGCGAGCTATGGGTGGAGAAGTTTGGCATAATTTTGTTGTACAGATGCATCGGCAGGGTTTTTATGGTCTTGAGTATCTTGCGCTCATTCCGGGAACAGTGGGCGCTTCTCCTGTACAGAATATTGGTGCTTATGGGTTTGAAGTGAAAGACTTTATCGAGTCTGTAGAGGCCTTTGATTGTCAAAAGAATTGTTGTGTGACATTCACTAAAGAGGCGTGTAATTTTGGATACCGAGATAGTTTTTTTAAACAAAATCCTGGCCGATTTTTTATTACCGCAGTGACATTTAAGTTATCGACATTGCCGGTCATTAATCTCTCTTATCATGTTTTACAACGTTATCTGAATGAGCAGGGAGTTGAAAGTGATCAGATTAATGCTACTGATATTTTATCGGCGGTAATTGCTATTCGGAGTAGTAAATTGCCTGATCCTAAAGTATTAGGAAATGCCGGAAGCTTCTTTAAAAATCCTGTGATCTCTTTAGAAAAATGGTACTCTTTGCAACAAGCTTATCCGCAATTAGTGCATTATCTCCAAGAAGATCCGAATAAAGTGAAATTGGCAGCAGGGCAGTTAATTGATATTGCTGGTTTTAAAGGAGTGCGAGAAGGTAATGTTGGAATGCATAAAGATCAAGCATTGATCCTCGTTAATTATGGTAATGCAAAAGGAGAGGAGCTGCGACAATTCTCTGAAAAAGTACAGAAGAAGATTTTGTCACAATTTGATATAATGTTAGAAGCTGAGCCTTTAATCTTATAAATAGAGCTTATGACTATTAATAAGTGAGTAATAGCGTAGATCTCTTTTGATGGATTTATAGTGATCAATCAAAATCTAAAATCGATAATCTATTTATTGTATATTGAAGATATTATAGGTTGTATCTAGTAATTTTGACTGACAAAGTATTGTTGTACTGTAATTGAATACTTAGTGTGTAGTTAATATGTAAGAAATAATAGGGAATTAGTATGAAATATAATTTTAGAAAGTTCATGATGTTTAGTTTTTTTATTGCGGTAATGTCTCTCTTTCAGACAGTCAATGCGCAAGAAGATCCTGTTAGCGTGATTAAAAACACATCTGATCAACTATTTAAGACACTTAAAGAACAGAAAACTGTTTTGAAGAAAGATCCAAACAAAGTCTATGGAATTGTAGAGAATATTCTTGTTCCTAGATTCGATTTTGGTACCATTTCGCAATGGGTTATGGGGCGCTCTTGGCGTACCGCAACACCTGCACAAAGAGATGAGTTTACTGCGGAATTTAAACGCCTCCTCATTAATACGTATGCCGGTGTATTACTCGATTATAGTGATGAAAAACTGAATGTTTTACCACTTCCGCCTAATGCTGCAAAAGGTGATGAAGTAACGGTTCGTTCGGAAATTATCTCTAAAGATCGTCCTCCTATTGCTATTAATTACTCTATGATTAAAGCGAATAATCGTTGGATGGTTTATGACGTATCGGTAGAGGGTGTCAGTATTGTTGCGAATTACCGCTCTGAAATTAGAGAGTTAGTATCTCGTAATGGTATTGATGGGATGATTAAAGTTATTAAAAGTAAAAATAAGTAAGAAGAAATAGTATCGTCTAGACTATATCGGTCTAAAATTACATTTATTTCGATAGATCACAGATTAAAAGCGAAGATTGAACTGCTTTTCTGTGATCTATTTTTTAGGGGTTTGCTAAAATACTCATTGAGACTTAGCTATTTAGGTTTATGATAGCTGATCAAAAGTTAGCTCATCAAAAGCAACAAAGTTGTTGTATTCATCTCTATTAAGGGGAGTTTATGAAAAAATCATTAGATGCCCATTTTAAAATATCGGATAACGTCTGTTATTTCCAAGGATGTTTCGATAAGTTCACAATTCCGGCTCTCTGGAAAAAACTGCAACCCGAATTGCAAGCAACTCCTGCTAATATCGTCAATTTATCAGATGTGGATGAATGTGATAGTGCATTGATTGCATTGTTGGTAGAGATTAAAAAGCAACAACGAGACGTGAAAATTACGGCAATCCCCGAAAATTTAGTGCAATTACTAGATTTATACCAAGTGAAAACATTACTATCTTAGTTGTGTTATAAGAAATATTGTAGTTAACCAAATTAAATAGGATCATGCTTTTCAGAGGTTTATCCATTTGCCAATGGGCAAGAATAGTTTTGTCTGTATAAATAGTAATCGATATGTTGACTAAAGAGAAGATCTCGCTATAATACATATCTTCACTTCGCGGGAATAGCTCAGTTGGTAGAGCACGACCTTGCCAAGGTCGGGGTCGCGAGTTCGAGTCTCGTTTCCCGCTCCAATTATATAGGCTGGATAGCAAAATGGTTATGCAGCGGATTGCAAATCCGTAGACGCCAGTTCGATTCTGGCTCCAGCCTCCAAATTTATAGCTTGTTCTATGGTGGTCTGTATTGGTTTCCTAACAATGAACTATTGTAAACCGTGTCAGGTCCGGAAGGAAGCAGCACTAGCAAGAAATTCATGTGTTATGGGTCGGCTGGTACGGGCCATCTCCACATTTGTTTATAAGTGAAGGCCCAATGACTCAACAAGTTCTCGCATTAAAATGGCGCCCTCGAACCTTTAGTGAAGTCATCGGTCAGCCTCATGTTGTACAAGCACTCTCTAATGGTTTAGATAATAATAGATTGCATCATGCTTTTCTATTTACCGGCACGCGTGGTGTTGGGAAAACTACTCTCGCAAGAATCTTTGCAAAATCCCTCAATTGTGAAAAAGGTGTATCATCAACGCCTTGTGGTGTCTGCTCAATCTGTAAAGAGGTTGATGAAGGACGTTTTGTAGATCTTATTGAGATTGATGCTGCGTCAAGAACTCGAGTAGAAGATACCAGAGAAATATTAGATAATGTGCAATATGCGCCTACAAGAGGGCGTTATAAAATCTATCTGATTGATGAAGTGCACATGCTCTCGAATAGTAGTTTTAACGCGCTTCTCAAAACATTAGAAGAACCTCCTGCTCATGTGAAGTTTCTTCTAGCAACTACAGATCCTCAAAAACTTCCAGTAACAGTTCTATCTCGTTGTCTGCGTTTTCAGTTAAAACGAATTCAAGACCAAGAAATTGCGGGACAGCTTTCACATATCCTGACTGCGGAAAATATTCCTTTTGAAGATAATGCATTAAAACTCATTGCTAAAGCGGGTGATGGGAGTATGCGTGACGCCTTGTCTTTACTTGATCAAGCGATTGCTTATGGTGGGCAGAAAGTTGAGTATCAACGTACTCACGAGATGCTTGGATTAATTGATACTCACTATCTCATCAATGTATTAGAGGCACTGGCAACTAAGGATACTGATAATATCATCACTGTTTTAGGGCAATTAAAAGCAAATGGCATTGATTATCATCGTTTCTTAGAAGATCTGATTGATGCATTTCACCTTTTAACTGTGATGCAACTCTCTGATGCCTTAAAAGAGAGTGAATCTATCGAGATGCAGCAATTATCACAAAAATTAAGCGCTGAAGATTTGCAACTGTTCTATCAGATTGCTTTAACAGGGCGAAAGGATTTACAGAATCACCCTAATAGTAGTGTTGGTTTTGAAATGACTCTGTTACGAATGGTGCTATTTTCACCCACTGCGCCAATTTTACCTGCAGATACAGAAAAAAAAAGTAAAGCTTCTGTTGAATCAGTAGTTACCTCGGTAACATCGACGCTATCGTCAGATCGTTCTTTATCAGCGCCCAATTCTCATGATAGTGTTAAGAGGCAATCTATTGAGAGTCAGCCGGTTGAGAAGATTGATACAAATCCAGTACCAACAGCGGATTCGGGCGATGTTATAACGGTCACGATAGAAGATACTACAAATAGTACAACTGTATTTGAATCTCAGACAGTAGCAGAAGAAATACCCGCTCCCATAAAAGAGGTAGTACCAGCGGTTGATCTGCCATGGGAGCCAATAGTCGATTCTTCAGAAGTTAAGGTGCTAGATTCTCCTTTAGAATTGAGTATCTCAGCGCAAAATAGAGAATCAATGAGTAATGTGTTGCCAGTAGAATCAGACTCTATACAATCAGAGTTAACACAAGAGAATGCAGATGATCTAGGCAGTTTCAATACAGATGAAAATTTTATTGAAGATCAAAATATCGAAAGAGTAAATACTCACAATTTCGATCTAGGATCTCATGAAGATGCTATTCAAAATAGTGTCCAAAATGATATTCAAGCTAATACATTACAAAATAATGTGCCGGAAACTGATACTCAAAATTTTATTCAAAAAAATAGTATTGATCTTGCGGCGGATATTGCACCGGTAGAGAATGATCTAGTGGTTACTGCGACAACATTAACGAATAATGAAGTATGGTTGCAATTGGTATCACAACTCAAATTGGAGAGTGTTTTATCAGGTATCGCTCATAGCTTGGTGTTTAAACAGTTTGATGGCAAGCATTTATTATTAGAGCGTCCTTTATCGGTAAAAGATTTTCGGGTTGATGAAACCGAAACACGTTTAGCAATGGCGATCTCAGATTATTTAGGGCAGTCGATTACTTGTCAGATTGAGTATGTTGAAACATTACATGGTGAAAATCTCCATGAAAGAACTGAGCGTTTAGATGAAGAGCAGTATCAGAAGATGCTCGCTGACTTTAAATCCGATCAAGTGGTACAATATCTTACGAACGAGTGGAATGCACAATTATTAGAAAAAACCCTGAAAGCAAAGCACTAATATTGTAAGCTTAGGTTTAGTTTATTCTTTTACATATACACGATTATAGAGATAGAAATATCTATTAGGAAGGAGAAAAGATTTATGTTTAAAGGTGGTATTGCAGGCATGATGCAAAAAGCGCAAAAGATGCAAAAAGAGATGGAAAAAGCGCAAGAAGCATTAGGTGATGTGAATGTTGTAGGTGAGTCTGGAGCGGGCCTAGTGAAAATTGAGATGAGCTGCCGTCATGTAGTTCGTTCAATCCGTATCGATGATTCACTGATGTCAGATGACAAAGAGATGTTAGAAGATCTACTCGGTGCCGCTTTTAATGATGCATTATCAAAAGTGGAGAAAACCTCTGCTGAAAAAATGGCTGAAGTAACGGGTGGTCTAGGACTTCCTGCTGGTATGAAAATTCCAGGATTCTAAGGATTGATCTCTATGTATCCTAAAGCATTACAAGATTTAATAGATGCATTGCGTCTTTTGCCAGGGATTGGTCAAAAAAGTGCCTTAAGGATGGCGCTCTATCTATTAGACCGTAATCGCAAAGGAGCAGAGAAGATGGCTCGGTCATTGAGTGATGCGTTAGAGCATATTCATAAATGCCGGGTATGTCGTAATTTAACGGATGAAGATATTTGTGTAGATTGCACGAATCCTAAAAAAGATGATAGTTTGTTATGTATTGTCGAAAATCCAGCGGATGTTTTTGCTTTAAGACAAAATGTTGAATATAAAGGGCGATATTTTGTGCTTTATGGTCGATTATCACCTTTAGATGGCATTGGCCCATCTGAGCTTGGGCTTGATCTACTTGAGCAACGTTTCAAAGATGAGAACATTCGTGAGATTATATTGGCAATGAATTCCACAGTCGAGGGTGAAGCAACGGCGCACTATATTTCAGAGATAGCGAAACAGTATGGTATTGCTGTTAGCCGTATTGCCCAAGGTATTCCGCTTGGTGGAGAGCTAGAATACCTAGATGGTGGGACTTTATCTCATGCATTTGCGGCGCGCAAAAGCTACTAAGGAGTATATATGAGTACAATTTTTAGTAAAATTATCCGTAAAGAGATTCCCGCTAAAATTGTCTATGAAGATAATGATGTATTGGCATTTGAGGATATCGAGCCTCAAGCACCGGTTCATATTTTGGTAATCCCGAAAAAAGAGATCCCAACACTCAATGATCTCACCGAAACCGATGCTGAATTGATGGGGAAATTATTTTTAGCGGCGCAAAAAATTGCCAAAGAGCAAGGTTTTGCGGAGAAAGGTTATCGAACAGTTTTCAATTGCAATGAGGATGGGGGGCAGACAGTCAACCATATTCACCTCCATTTATTAGCGGGGCGTTCATTAACTTGGCCTCCAGGTTAATATTGTTGATATTAGATTAACCTAGTTTATATTTGTATCATAGATAGTATGAAAAGCGTTCGATAGTGTTAAATTGAACGCTTTTTTATTGTTTTCTTTCCTATTGAATGAATGACGCAAAGATAGTTGTAATACATCAAAATAGATAGAAATTTTTAATAGCTGCAACTTTAGTAGATTATTGTTTGATCTATGTAAAGTTTGCAGTTATTAGCAACAAGTTTTGATGCAAAACCTCAATTTAATACCTTATTATGATGTTGTAGTATTACATTAATAACTAAATGATTGATAAGGAGATTGTCAATGGCTAGGCAGAAAAGAAAGGGACTTTTTTCAATTACACTTGTAACAGCCGCATTTTTGTCAAGTTTAGCATTTGCACAGGTTGATAATAATGGTTCTGTACGTCAAGAACCTATTATTCCTCTCAAGCAAGAGGTCAAGGTTGATACACAAAAAGCAGATTTAGGACGTAAGTTATGGTTTGATCCAAGACTCTCTAAGTCAGGTTTTATCTCTTGTAATTCTTGTCATAATCTTAGTATGGGAGGTTCAGATAATCTTCCCACATCAATCGGACATCAGTGGCAAGAAGGCCCTATTAACTCACCAACAGTACTAAACTCTAGTTTGAACTTTGTTCAATTCTGGGATGGTCGTGCTAAAGACTTGAAAGAGCAAGCAGCAGGTCCGATTGCAAATCCTAAAGAGATGGCTTCAGATCATGATTTAGTAGTAAATGTAATCGCTTCTATTCCAGGTTATGTAGAAGAGTTTGATAAAGTATATGGTGAGGGTGGAGTCAATATTGATCGTATTACAGATGCGATTGCCGTGTTTGAAGAGACTTTGATTACACCAAACTCAAGATTTGATCAATGGTTACGTGGTGATGACAATGCGATTACCGCTGAAGAGAAAGAAGGTTATGAACTCTTTAGAAATAGTGGTTGTGTTGCGTGTCACTATGGTGAAGGTATTGGTGGATCAAGTTTCCAAAAAATGGGATTACTTGAGGAGTATAAGACAGAGAATCTTGCTAAAGGTTTAGCTGACTTTACTGGTAAAGATTCAGATGCGATGTTCTTTAAAGTACCAACGCTTCGTAACATCGTTTTAACCTATCCGTACTTTCATGATGGTCAAGTAAACACGTTAGAAGAAGCAACAAAAATCATGGGTCGTTTACAATTAGGTCGTGATTTTAGTGATGAAGAAGTCCAAAAAATCGTTGCTTTCTACGGCACATTAACAGGTGAACAGCCACAAATAATGATGCCAATTTTACCACCTTCTACAAATGAAACTCCTCTTCCAAAACCATTTAGTGCAGACTAATAGCAATGTTATTGGTTAGAAGAAAAGAGTAGGTAAATTCATACATACATATATGAAATACCTTAAAATGAAAAGCGCTTCCATTGATTGAAGCGCTTTTTTTTATAATAATAAATTTGGTCTAAAAAGAACATAAAACTGTACTAAACAACACTTGCAAGATGCCGGATAGAACAGCTTCCTTGCCTCGATCAGCTGATGCGCCGGCATTTAAATAAGCTTATTTTGAACCGATATTACTATAATGATGAGTTGTTAAAAATCATAATGGATTTTTTTGTTCAGCTAGATCTTTGATGCTGTGGCGATGATCTTCTGCTACTAAGGCTGCTGTCCAAGTGATTTTGTCAATATATTTGAATTGTCTATGGGCGCAGGATTCAATAGGGCAAATTTCACAAGAAGTAGGGCGACAATCATCAGTATGAATATACATTTCATGCTTACTGCCAAATTTCTGTTTGAGAATTTGTGTCATTTTATCGAGCTCTACATGTGCTTCTCGTAAGTTAAAATACCAAGGAAGTGTTAAGTGCGCATCAAGATGAACATGGTTGCCATATTTAATAAAACGGACTTTATGAATATCAATCCATTTATCAGAGCGATTTTCATTGGCGACAGCAACAAATTCCTCAATTAAATCTTCGTCAGCTTCATCCATAATACCGGCGATAGATTCACGAATAATCTTAATCCCAGAATGGATAATAATACCCCCAAATAGAAGTGCAATAGCCGCATCAAGCCATTGCCAGCCGGTAATCCATACAAGTAATAGCCCAACAATAATACCAACAGTGGAATAAGTGTCCGAATGGAGGTGTTTGCCACCGGCAATTAGCGGTAGTACATTATATTTTTTACCTCGTTTGATTGCGATATAGCCCACAACATAATTCACAATAGCTGTAAATAGAATTAATATTAATCCTGAACCTAAGCTAGAGAGCGAACTATCATCCATTAAAAGTCGTTTTACACCTTCATAGATAATAATAATCCCGGCAAAGAGGATCAGCATCCCCTCGACACTTGCCGAGACAAACTCAATTTTACCATGGCCATGTGGGTGATTATGATCTTTAGGTTTAGCTGATAGATATAAACTAAAAAGTGTAAAAGCGCCGGCAAGCATGTTGGTAATACTCTCTAGCGCATCTGTTAAGATCGCGACAGAAGAGGTGATATACCAAGCGGCAAATTTAATTAGAAAGAGAAGAATAGCGACTAGGAGAATAATTTTTTGAAAATTATAATTCGCGCGATCATCTTGATTCATCATAAGAGAACCTCAGGTTGATGGGAAATTGTATCCATTAATATGGTAATAATTATGCGTTAAAATAAGAAATTAAAGAATAAATAGTTGATAAAATAAGAAGTTGTTATCTACAAAGATAGCTCTATATAAAGATTGCTCCATATAGATCTCCACATTAATATTTTTAGATTACTCTGCTGTAGACAACTTGATCAACAAAGTCTCCGCAAAGGTTTTTCGTGTGACGCAGAACTCCTTCTTTTTCCATACCAATTTTCTCCATTACACGTCCTGAAGCCCCATTTTCCGCTGCATATTTAGCCCAAAGACGCTCAACTTTTAAGGTATTAAAAGCAAAATCTAACAGTTTTTGAGCGGCTTCAGGTGCATAGCCTTTACCCCAATATTTTTTATTAATGGCATACGCAAGCTCAGCTGATTTTTCGCCTTCATTCACACGAAGATCACAGGTACCAATCATTTTGCCATTCTCTTTGAGTTCTATTGCAAAGTTCCCTAAAGGACTACTCATAAATAGATTGGCAATGATCCACTCAGTCTCTTCAATAGTTTTATGTGTAGGAAAGGTGTGTTTTGTATTCTCAGGGTCGCTGGCGTATTCAAAAAGATCGGCAGCATCATCGAGGGTAATAGGGCGAAGAATAAGGCGCTCAGTTTCTAGAACACGATGTTTAGCAAGTTGATAGAACATAAAAAACCTCTTTCAATAGGTGAAATAATAGGGCAAACCATAATTAGAAAATTGATATCCTATTTTAAAAAGCGAAATCCACTTTTAAAGTTAATTCTTTCAAAGCTAATTCATGAAAGCTAATCAATTGAAAATAAATAGGTATCAGTTATTTTTATGATTTTAAAATGATAATTGTGGCGCCTATTCTAGCATCTTTCAGCATTATGGATCTATCTCATTGAGATGTTCTATAAATTTAAACTGTAGTTAATTTCAGTACAGAAATACGACTTAGAAAAGATCGGTGTAAATCTCCATCTCCTGATGAATCTGGGGTAATACTGTCTATAATTTATTCAATTTAAAAATAATTTTAAAACTGTACTGCTTTTTTGATGAAAACTGTACCTGTTAGTTGATATAGGTCATTGTTAGAGTAAGCTCCTCGAATAGTTTTGTCCCATTAGGAGCTCTAAATGTTTGGAATTGAAGCGCTTGATCTTGCGCGTATACAGTTTGCTTTTACGGTCTCTTTTCATATCATCTTCCCGGCAATTACGATTGGACTCGCAGCTTATCTTGCGACCATTCATCTCTGCTGGTATGTAACAGGGAAAGAGAAGTACAGAAATATCTACTATTTCTGGAGTAAAATTTTTGCAGTCAACTTCGGTATGGGGGTTGTCTCTGGTGTTGTAATGGCGTTCCAATTTGGAACACACTGGAGTGAATTCTCTCGCTTTGCCGGCGGTATTACTGGTCCATTATTAACCTATGAAGTGATTACCGCTTTCTTCTTAGAAGCGGGTTTCTTAGGTGTGATGTTATTTGGTGAGAAACGGGTAAGTCGCGGTGTTCACTTGATGTCAAGTTTCCTCGTGGCATTAGGAACATTTTTCTCAATGTTCTGGATTCTCTCATCAAATAGCTGGATGCAAACGCCAGCGGGTTACGAAATTATTGATAATCGCGTAGTTCCAACAGATTGGTGGGCGGTGGTCTTTAACCCTTCATTTATCTATCGATTATTGCATATGGGCTTTGCTGTATTTGTCACAACAGCCTTGATGGTTGGTGCAGTGGGTGCTTGGCATCTTCGCAAGGGAGACCGTGCACCTGAGTTCAAAAAAATGTTCTCTATGTCGATTTGGTTCTTGGTATTAACGATTCCTGTACAGCTCTTTCTAGGAGACTTACATGGTTTAAATACGCTTAAATATCAACCTACAAAGGTTGCGGCAATTGAGGCACATTGGCGTAATGAGGGCGATGAGCCAACACCACTTGTTCTCGTTGCTTGGCCTGATATGGAAGCAGAAGAGAATAAATATGCAATCGAAATTCCAGTTTTAGGAAGCCTAATTTTAACGCATACCTTAACAGAACAAGTGCCGGCATTAACCGATGTACCTAAAGCGGATCGTCCGAATGTACCACTTGTATTCTGGTCATTTAGAATCATGGTGGGGTTAGGTTGTTTAATGTTATTAGCCGGTGTGATTAGCCTTTATCAAAGAGCAAAAGGGACTTTCTATACCAGCAAACCTTGGCTAACTTTTATGGTGTATATGGGGCCAGCGGGATTACTCGCGATTTTAGCAGGATGGTTTGTTACAGAGGCAGGGCGTCAACCTTGGGTTGTAGAAGGATTATTACGCACTGCGGATGCTGTATCGCCGCATACCAATTTACATATGAGCATTAGCTTAGTGAGCTTTGTGGTTGTGTACTGTTTAATCTTTGTGACAGGTTATTACTACATGATTCGCTTGATGCGTAAAGGCATTGATCCGAATGGTGGTCATCACAGCAAAAAATCAGTTACAGAAGGAGATAAATAATGACTTTTGATCTTTCATTTATTTGGGCAGTGATTATCCTCGTTGGTGTAACTGTCTACATTATTGCCGATGGCTTCGATTTAGGTGTTGGGATTTTACTCCCCTTTGTTAAAGATGAAGCATCTAGAGATGAGTTTATCGATACTATTTCTCCGGTTTGGGATGGTAACGAAACTTGGTTAGTGTTGGGTGGTGCGGCATTAATGGGCGCATTCCCGGTTGCTTACTCGGTTATTTTAGATGCTTTTATGTTGCCGATTATCATTATGCTTTTTGCCCTAATTTTACGGGGCGTTGCATTTGAGTTTCGTGTCCATTCTCCAAGTGGTCATAAGGGTCTCTGGACTGTTGCATTTGTCGTAGGTTCTTATGTGACAACCTTTATGCAAGGGATGATGGCCGGTGCTTTCTTGGAAGGCTTTAGCGTAAGTAATGTGGATTCTGTCATTCGCTTTGTCGGTAAGGGTACAGATTGGATCTCTCCATTCTCGATCTTAACAGGTTTGAGTTTAGTAGTGATGTTTGCCTTGTTAGCGAACTTCTGGGGCGCAATGAAAGGGCATGATACGCTTAGATTACAATTAGAGAGCAAATATAAAGGGATTATTTATCTCTTCTTATTGGTACTAGTAGCGATCTTTGTTGCGATGAGTTTCTCAGGTCGTCTTGCGCCGGCATTAGTAGGTACAAGACTTTATCTTGTGGCGGGCAGTATGATTATCATTGCATTAATTGTGATCCTATTACTCTTCAAATCAATGGGAAATGGGGCGCGTTTCTGCTTAACAATGCTCTCTGTTGTCTGTGGGATGATTGGTTATGTATCACTATTCTTCCCCTATATCATTCCACCAAGCATTACGCTTGAAATGGCTGCTTCCGCCGGATCTAGTCAGATGTTCGGTTTAGTAGGTACATTAATTTTCTTGCCTATTATTATTGCTTATCTACTTTGGACGTACTATGTATTCCGAGGAAAAGTATCAGAAGGCGATGGTTATTAATTCATAATGATCATTGAATGATAGATATTAAAGGGGAAGTATTCATAATTGTGAGTATTTCCCCTTCATCTCATTCAGTAAGGTTTATTCAGTTAGGGTAATCAACCCGTAATTACACGATTCAGCATCAAGCGATTAGTCGATGTGTGAATGATAATAAGGAGAACAGATATGCCAGTAGACAATGTCCCCGATAACACAACGCATTCAACCTCTAAATTAAAACAATTTGGTTGGTTGATTCTACTTTGGGGCGGTAGTGTTGTATCATTATTGATCGTTGTGATGATTATTCGTTTCTTTATGACGATGGCTGGGCTCAAAAGCTAAGGGAATTGCCTAGAATTCACTTTTGTAATTCTTTGAAATAATGGGCATTCTAAAGTGGTAAAATCGGATCTAGCGCAAATAGTGCGCAAGTAAAAATATAGTGTTGACAGAAAGTATGATAACCTATAAAATCCTCATCAGTTCTTAGGACATATAGCTCAGTTGGTTAGAGCACAACACTCATAATGTTGGGGTCGCTAGTTCGAATCTAGCTATGTCCACCAAGTAAAATACGAAAGCCCGCTTAATAGCGGGCTTTTTGTTTGTTTGAAACTTGTTTGGCGAAATTTCTGGCGAGATTCATTTATTCTCTTAATCCCTTTTCATAATCCCCACTTTTAATTTCCACATACTATCTTTCTTCTGTGATTGAGAGGAATGTAGCTATGTATTTCAAAATTGAAGAGATCCCGCAAAAAGTGACCATGAGTAAACGTGCCGAGATAAAGGCTGTTTTAAAGTCTTTTGGGGCAAAATTATGGCCTAAAACGGCTCAGCAAGAACGATGGTTTGTGGTCTGTTTAGTGCTCGCTATCCTTATGATGAATTTTGGGTACGATTGGGTAAAAATAGGGATTAATCAACGAATCATCACGCAATCAAAAGAACGGCTTTCTGAACTGCAACAACAGCAGAATGATCTTGATGGAGCCCTTGTTCCTTTCCAGACAGTATTAACTCGAGATTTTATTCAGTCCCATTGGGCGAATATGTTGGCCTTTGATCGGCTATTACAAATGTGGGTAGAGAATCAGATTTCCCTGCAAATTTTAGCGATTAGTAAAACCGAGGATGATGTGTCGTGGCGGATAGAGGGGAGAATAAGGCAATATCAAGATTTGATAAAGCTTGAAATGATTGCCGGTGAGTTAGGTTTTCAGAGTGAAGTGATATGGCAAAATCCTCGTACAACAAAAAGGGATGAAAAGACTCCTAATGGGCAAGATATTACGTTGTGGATTACGCCGATTGGTTCACCCATTAATCTACACATTCTCTCCAATGACACTTTTAACATTACGGCAGGATAGTGATGCGTGCTAGTTGGCAAGCTTTACGGGCTTTTTTACAGCAAGATTTACGAGATTATCGGCTCAAAGATTACGATGCGTTACCGGCAAAAGCCCGTTGGTTGTTGCTAGGGAGTGCTTCTATTCTTTTTTTATTTGTAGTGATTATGGGTTGGCGTGTTGTATGGCTTCATGATTGGCAAAGTGCTCAGTATGCGGAAAAAGCCGATTTATCTCGACAAATTGAATTATTGGACCTAAAAAATGGGCAGTATCAAACGTTTTTAACAGAAGAGAGAATGCAAGAGGTGAATCTTGTGATGGAGCAGATGGTACTAGATGAGGAGGTTAACCGCGATATCCTCAATGAAATTATGGGGGAGATGACATCCTTTACTGGCGAAGTTCGGCAGTTTTCCCCTAAGTTAGAATCTTTAATAAATCGAACAAATTCAGATGAAAGAGGTGGTTATCGGACAGGCATTCAACGGAAATCGCAAGCTAGACAAGCCGCTACTTCTTCAATCCCTTATTACCTCTCATGGTTGTGGGATAATTTAGGGGCTAAATCACAAGCAGAACGGAATTTATTAGACAGCGCATTTGAGCGGTTAAACCTGACATTTGATCTTTGTGGTAATCACGAGGATCTGTATCGTTTACTTTATCAACTGAGCCATATATCCCATTACGTAATGTATGTGGAATCTCTGCAATGGCAGGGCAATGATTATTCTCAGAAATTATGTAGTAGCGCCTATAGCGGACATTTACAAGCAAACTTACATTTTTATGATTTGTTACAACTGTCGGATTATGTACCGGCATTATTGCAAGATTCTACTATTGAGTTACCTAGGGATATTGCTCAGGTGTCGTTAAGTTGGGCAAATAGGGAAAAGATGAGCGAGAAGATTAACGAGAAGATGAAAGAGATTTCTCAATCACTAGCGCAATCTCAAAGTGCTCAGCAGGATTCTTTAACTACAGGTTCTCGTATTCACCACTTATTTCTGACTCCGGCAGTTGCGCTAGGAGCGACTCAGATGGAGGGTCGCGAAACTTTGATTTGGAAAGTGGGCGACAATTACCAAGGGTATCGTTTAATGGGGCTCTTTGTTCGAGGTGGAAAACGTTACGCTATTATTGCGCCGGAACGAAAGTTACACGATTCGCAGATTATTACAGAAGGAATGTTTGGCCTTGTCACGATTGATCTTCCTGCAAGACAAGTCATTCTTAATCCTATAAATAAGGAAGAAAATTGATCGTAACGAATATTGATAGATGAATAGAGGGATAGAGGGAACAGGTGTTCTGAATCAGATTACTCTGCTAAGAAGCGTATCGATACCGTATTGATGATGTGCTGTTGACACATTGATCACAAAAAAATATTACATATCAAAGAGAGAGATAAGAGATGGTGCATTTTATCTTACCCTTATGGGTCATTTTACTTGTATTAGGTTTATCAATAGAGACTGTACGATTAAAGCAGAAACAGTTTATAACAAGATTATTGTCTATCTCTCTCTTAACATTGCCGGTTGTGGTTTGGGCTCAATCTGAGGATCTTCCGGCATTGCAACTAGAGAGTCGATCGCAGAATGAGTCGATAGTAAACCCAGAGCTTAAAATCCCTCAAAATCAATTGCAGACGGATAACGCCGGCAGGATGAGTCTAACATTTCATAATGTCAGTCTTTCCTATCTTCTCAACCTATTAGCGCAAGAGAGTGGGCGAAATATTATGGTGCATCCATCGGCGGAGCAGAATATTACTTTAAGTCTTGATCAGATGACGCTTGATGAGATCTTAGAAGCTATTTTACTCTACGCAAATTTGCGAAAATATCAGAAAGGAGATCTGCTCTTTATTATGAATGAGCCAGAATATGAGCGCCTTGCACAAGGAGGATTACGTACAGAAGTGATTACTTTACATTACGCGGAAGCAGAAGAGCTATTGCCGGTATTGGAAAGTCATCTCTTTGATGGTGGCGTGCCTAAAAGTTACCAAGGATCTATTGGGGCAGATCATCGTTTAAATCAGTTAGTGATTACAGATCAAGCCGGTAAGTTAGAGAAGATGAAGCGAGTCATTCAAGCGCTTGATCGCCCCGCGAAGCAGGTAGAGATTTCCGCTTATATCGTTGCGGCTTTTGATGATTTTGCTAAAGAGCTTGGGGTCAATTGGGGGCTAAATTATGCCAAAGGGGATTATTCGATAGGCGGTAATATTACCAATGGGGGGAATTTTGGCGGAAATGTAGGTTCATTAACCTCATTAGGTGTAAAAGATCCCAATTTCTCAATGGCCTATATGATTTTAGGGAAGGGGTTAAATTTAGGATTAGAATTATCGGCAATGCAATCGGAAGGGCGGGGCGAGATTATTTCTAATCCCATTGTGCTAACGACGAGTCGAAAACCTGCTTATATCAAGCAAGGTGCAGAAGTAGCCTATTCTACAAGCTCTAATGAGGGGACGAATACTGAGTTTAAAGAAGCGGTAATGGAGCTCAACGTCAAACCACATATTACGCCGACAGGGAAAATCTTAATCGATATTTTTATCTCAAAAGATGAGATTATAGGCTATGAAAGTAAAGGAGAGCCGATTATTGGTAAAAAAGAGCTGAAAACACAAGCAACTGTCGGGCATGGAGAAACGGTGGTGTTAGGGGGAATTTATGAATATGAAAATGTGACCGGTGTTGAATCGGTACCTTTTTTAAGTGGATTGCCCTTTATTGGTAATATGTTTAAAAAAGAGACGAGTCGCCGGCGAAAAGCAGAGCTCTTGATATTTATTAGCCCCAAAATTGTTGATACACTGATGCCCTAAAATCAGATCAATCTGATTTTAAATTCATTTATTCATAAATATTCATCAATATACGATCAATTGATGATATAGATTCAACTATATCAATTTTATTGTTGTATATTGTGTAATAATGATAATAGATGATAGTCGATTATAATAATAATGATATTGTGGGGATGACTAGAATAATATGTGTGAGTGTAATATCTACTTAATAGGGCCGATGGGTTCGGGTAAATCAACAATAGGGAAGCTATTAGCACAAACATTAGGATATGAGTTTGTGGATAGTGATCATCATGTTGAAGCGAGTACGGGGGTTAATATCCCTTATATTTTTGAAATGGAAGGGGAAGAGGGGTTTCGCGAGCGAGAAAGTCGGGCAATCGAAGAGCTCTGTAGTAAAGAGAAGATTGTATTAGCAACTGGTGGGGGAGCGGTACTTCGCCTTGAAAATCGTCAGAAACTGAGTGAAAATAGCCTTGTATTCTATCTTAATGTATCCCCTGAAACACAGTTTGAGCGAGTGCGCTTTGATCAACAGCGCCCGCTTTTAAAACAGGAAGACCCACAGTCGGTATTACAACAATTGTATGATCTGCGAGATCCTCTTTACAGAGAGATTGCAGATTATATAATTTATTCGGACAATATCCCCCCGAAGATAGTCGTTGGTGGTATTATAGAGAGCATTCTTGAGAAAAAAACAGCGCACCCAGAATGGTTGATAGGAAATAGCAAATGAAGAGTTTAACCGTTGATTTAGCAGATCGTTCATACAATATCGATATTGATCGTAATCTTTTGGCATCTATTCGTTTTGCAGAAGAATTTCCCTATGAACAACGCCTAGTATTAACTAATACAACCATTTATGCGCTTCATTCAGATCGCATTCTCTCTTTAGTGGATGGTGATCGTGATCGGGTTGTGATTATCGAGGATGGTGAGCGCTATAAAAATCTGCAATCCTTTGCCGAAGTTCATACACGATTATTAGAATTAGAATTTAATCGTAAATCCCTTTTAATTGCCTTTGGTGGCGGTGTTATTGGCGATTTAGCAGGGTTTGTTGCGAGCACTTATCAGCGCGGAATCGATTTTGTACAAATTCCCACAACTTTATTAGCGCAAGTGGATAGTTCAGTAGGCGGTAAAACGGCGGTCAATCATCCGCTTGGTAAGAATATGATTGGAACCTTTTATCAACCTAAAAGAGTGCTGATTGATCTTTCGTTACTCAAAACGTTGCCACAACGGGAGTATATCAGCGGGTTAGCTGAAGTGCTGAAGTATGGTTTTATTCAGGATGCAGATTTCCTAGAATGGATGCGATTACATTATGAAGAGATTTTAGGAAAAGAGAGTGAAACGCTTGCAGAGATGATCCATCGTTCCTGCTCTTACAAAAAAGGGATTGTCGATCAAGATGAACGGGAATCTGGTATTCGAGCAACTTTAAATCTGGGGCATACTTTTGGGCATGCGATTGAAAAATTGATGAAGTATCAAGGGATATTACATGGCGAAGCCGTTGCAATTGGGATTAATATGGCAGGTTATCTCTCTTGTCGCATGGGATTGATTGATAAGAAAGATCAGCTCTATATCACGTCGCTACTTCACCTTTTTGGTCTACCTTGTGAAGCCCCTGTCGCATTTGATACCCAGGCATTTTTAAATGCGATGCGCTTAGATAAGAAAAATACCACAAATAAAATTCGGTTTGTCTTATTTGAATCAGTGGGTAAAGCAGTCATTACGGATGATATTCCGGAAGCTTATATTATTGAAGCAATAGAATTTGGTACACCATAGATGCGTAAATTAGAGCTTTTGCATAATCTTCCTTGGCTTCCATTAGGACCTACTGAAGAGATTTTGCAGAAAATTGAATATCACATTAGTTCCAATAGAGGAGATTTTTACTCTGTCTTTGGCCCTTCAGGTTGTGGTAAAACACGCTTTATGATGGAGCTAGCTGAACGTCTACAGCAACATGACCATATTGTTGCGCGTAGTATTACCGCTTGTGATAAGGGTTTTTATCGACAAATCTCAGATATTCTAGGTTGTAGTGAAGATGAGCAGGAGATCCTTGCGCGGTTAGAGGAAGTGCCGCCAACAGGGTTGAAGATGGTGCTATTAGTGGATGGTGCTGATTGCCTCTCAAATGAGGAGTTGGCTTTTCTCTATCGCACCAAAGAGCGTATTAACCGTATTAATCGACATCCTGATCTTGTACTTGTGCTCTTTATGGATCTCAATAATCAAGATATCTTCTCTAAAGAGATTTTGCGTCATTCTAATAGTTATACGTTAGGGCCTGTGAACTTAATGCAGGTACGAGATCTATTGACGCATGTTTATCAATATTATGGTAAAACCCATGATTACTCTATGGCTAAATTGCGCCAATTGCACGCATTTTCATATGGTTATCCGGGGCGCGTTGTGCGATTGATTGCGCCTGATTTTGAGCCGTATTTTAAGATTAAGCGCCGGCATATTATCACGATTATTGCGCTGATTTTGCTACTTGTTGTGACAATTTTTGGTATCCGTAATCAAAATGAATTGTTAGAAGTACTAGGTTTTGATGATCTATTGCCACCGCCTATTACTATGGCTGAAACAGGGCGTTCGGCACTGACCCCTTATTATGAACAAGTGGCGATCGAAGCTTTCGAGAGAGCTGAAAATCGCGATGATGATCGTTATAGTGGCATCATCATTATCCAGAGTGGATCTATGGAAAATTCTGGTACTTCTAATAGTGATGCCTCTTCGAATGAGATTGTAAAATAGCTCTAATATCCTGAATATTGATAGTGTTTTTAATTGATTACCGTAGTGATCTTAGGGCAATGAGGTTTACTGCAGAATATTAGCGCTATTTATGCTGAAGTTATATATTTTAATCCTTATTCTTAGTAATATTATCCATATTGTTATTATCGCGTTGACGCACCAGGATTTAAAAGATTTAAAAATATTGAGAAACGTGGGCGTTTAGTGTATTTAACCTATAGATAGTGCGTTATCTCACAAATTTATTAAGGAATAGTATGGTTTTACTTCGTTTACAAGATATCTCTCTCTCTTATGGCGCAAGACCTCTACTGAAAGAGGTTAATTTTGCTATTTCTAAAGGAGAGCGCGTCTGTTTAGTCGGACGAAATGGAGAGGGGAAATCATCGCTTCTTCGAGTGGTTGCTAAGGAAGTTGTGCCGGATGATGGTGAGATTATCCATAATAGTGATCTTAAAATTGCGAAATTAAATCAAGAAATTCCTGAAAATTTAAATGAAACTGTTTACGAAGTTGTGACCAGCGGCTTGAGTAATGTCGGTGAGAAATTACAGCAATATCATCAGTTAATTGAAGCAGGTGAAAATGTTGATTTAGATGCTCTAGGGCGTTTACAACAAGAGTTAGATCGTCTGAATGCTTGGACAATTGATCAGCGGATTTCAGAGATTTTGACCCGTTTAGAGTTAGATGGTGAAAAACAGATGTCAGCATTATCGGGCGGTTGGATTCGTCGAGTGCTGCTTGCGAAAGTATTGGTGAGTGATCCTGATCTTATTTTGCTTGATGAGCCGACTAATCACCTTGATATTGAGATGATTGAATGGCTTGAGAAGATGTTGATCGAACTCTATCAAGGTGCGCTTCTCTTTGTATCTCATGATCGTCACTTCTTAGATAAAATTGCCACGAAGATTATTGAGTTAGATCGTGGTCATCTAACAGAATACCCTGGTTCATATAGCGATTATCAGAAGTTTAAAGCGATTGAGCTACATAATGAAGAGATGGAACGTGCACTTTTTGATAAAAAACTCGCTGAGGAAGAAGTGTGGATCCGTCAAGGAATCAAAGCGCGCAGAACGCGTAATGAAGGGCGTGTACGTGCTTTAAAGGCGATGCGTGAAGAGCGAAAAGAGCGCTTAGATCGTCAAGGAAAGGCTACTTTACATCATGAAGAAGCGAAAAAGTCGGGTAAGCGGGTGATATTAGCGGAAGATGTTTATCTCACATTAGGCAAAAAAACGCTCATTAAAAATTTCAACTTTACCTTAATGCGTGGCGATAAAGTCGGGATTATTGGACCAAATGGTGCGGGTAAATCGACGTTAGTGAAGCTTTTGTTAGGCGATATTATTCCTGATAGCGGGCTTGTTGAGCAAGGAACCCAATTAGAGATCGCTTACTTTGATCAATTACGAGCAAAATTGGATCTTGATGCGACAGTGGTTGATAACGTGGGTGAAGGTAGTGATTTTATCGAAATTAATGGTAAAAAACGCCATGTGATCAGTTGGTTACAAGACTTTATGTTTACGCCGGAGCGAGCTCGTAGTCCTGTAAACTCGCTTTCAGGGGGGGAGCGTAATCGTCTATTATTAGCGAAGCTTTTTGCAAAACCATTTAACTTTCTTGTGATGGATGAGCCGACGAATGATCTTGATATTGAGACATTAGAATTACTCGAAGAGTTAGTCGCGAATTATGATGGCACTCTGTTACTTATTTCCCATGATCGTGCATTTTTAGATAGCGTTGTGACTTCTGTTCTGGTGTTTGAGGGCGAAGGACGTATTGAGGAGTATATTGGCGGTTACAGTGACTGGCAAGCGCGTGTTATCGCACAAGAAAAAGCACAACAAGCGAAAGAGAAGGAAGCGAAAGGCAAAGGAAATGATGGAAAGCGTGTTGAGGAGCATAAAAATTCACCTCAATCATCAAAGTCAAATAACGCTAATATAGATAATACAGCGAGCCAGACGAATAATATAAAAGCATCAGCAGGGAAAGCAAAGCGTAAATTAAGTTATAAAGAGACGCGAGAGCTTGAATCTTTACCCAATGAGATTGCAGAGATAGAACAAACTATTGAAGAATTAGAGAAATTAGTGCAATCTAATTCTTTTTATCAAGAAAATCATCAATTTCAGACTGAAAAGCTCACAGAACTAGCAACACAAAATCAGCTTCTTGAGCAAAAGTATGAACGTTGGTTAGAACTTGAAAATAATGAATAGAATTTTTCACGAAAAAGGGTATCATTGACCTCTATTCTTCTAGGAGAAAGATTAAAATGAAAAAAATGAAATATTTCCTGCTGTTAACAATGGTTTCGCTCTTAGCAGTAGGGTGCTCTAAGTTCTCATTACATCGTGTCGATGTATATCAAGGTAACTATATTGAAGCACAACGTCTTGAGAATCTGAAACCTGGAATGAGCAAGGCAGATGTTCAGCTCTTATTAGGTACGCCGTTAGTACGTGATGTGTATGACCCTTCTACTTGGTATTACACGTTTTACCATTCAAATTCAGAGGGCGACATTAAACAGCTACAAAGACTTCGCTTGCATTTTGATCAAAATGGTAAATATCTCTATTATGATGGTGACATCACCCCTGAACAATATTCAGCGGTAGATGCTGACGCTGTTCAAGAAGGTTAATTTGATCCTACATTAGCAATATGATTTATCTGATAAAGTAAGACTATAATGTCGCTTTATGAGATAGATCATTTTTTATGAATAGTGATTGTCGGATATGAGTAGTATTCGACAGGGCTAGATATAACGGAGGATCCCCATAAGTCATGCAACATTTAAAGATATTGTTAGCTTCTCGTTCACCTCGAAGAAGAGAATTATTGACCCAGTTAGGGCTTCATTATCAAGTGATCGATGTTGAAGTCGATGAGTCGATTGTGCAACCGATATTACCAGAAGTCTATGCAAAAGAGATCTCTGAGAAGAAAGCATTGATGGCGCTAGCGAATAGTGAGATTTGTGTCAGTGAGCGGGAGATTCTACTTACCGCAGATACAACATTAAGTGTCGATGGTGAGATTATTGGGAAGCCTAAAGATCTTCAAGATTATTTGCAGATGATGAAAAAACTCTCTAATAGAACTCACCAGGTTTTTACCGCTTTAACATTGGTAGGGAAAGTGGATGGGGAAGAGAAATTTGTCACTATGTTGAGCGAAACAGCGGTACAATTCTCACTATTGCCGGAACAATTTGTGCGAGCGTATTGGCAGAGCGGGGAACCCGCAGATAAGGCAGGTGGCTATGCAATTCAAGGAAAGATGGCAGGCTATATTCAATCGATTAAAGGAAGCTATTCAGGCGTGATGGGATTACCACTCTTTGAACTGAGGGAAGCTTTAGAAGTATTTGATCATTATATTTAGGGCAATAAATTTCTCTCAAATATACTGAATATCCCCTTAATATATGAGATATTTAGTCATTCAGATTGAGTATGTAACGTAAATTATAGAGTACGAATATTGAATTCCATATTGGACGATAAATTGAATAAAATGGATAGTATGAAGCCAGATAGTAAAACAACACTTTCAGATACGCAGGATGCGAATGATTGTGCGCAAATGCTAGATACAACTCTCGGCAATGAGTCGATTATTGCCGATCAATCAGCGCCGACAATCAATTTGAATGAACCGGAAATATCTGACGAATCTATTACAACGGAATCTTTTAACAAGGATGATGCTGAGCATTTAGCCCCTTCTCAAGCTGAGAGTAGAAATACTCGACATCTCTACAACGATGTAACTTTTGAACCTGAACATTTAGATGCATCGAGTGCTTTAGAATTCTCTATCGAAGATGCAACGCAAGAAACATCGCCTGCAGAAAGGACAGCGGAACAATTTACGGTAACGGACGATCAGGAATTGTTGCAAAAGGCTATTGATACCATTCCGGCAATGCATGCGGAGCCTAAGTTAATGACTGAACAAGAGGATGTTCGTAGAGAACCTCAGTTACGGGAGACTCAAAGCTTTTCAGAAGATCATTTTTCAGCAGTGGCAGATCAAGTCGCGGTGCCGGCGGAACCTTTGGCGATGCTCGGAGATTCTGTAGAAAATCCGACTCAAGGTGGAGAAGAAGAGAATGAAGTGACCGCACAGGATAAGCCACCGGTCAAAAAACAGAGAGGGAGTAAATTAGGTATGGGCTGGTTTCAAGGATTTAGTCTATTTGTAGCATTTTTAATATTTAGTGCTTTAGCAGTATTTGCTTATTTTATGTTAGGCGATAAACCGTTGTATGAAGGTGATGTGCCGAAATATGTTGTGATTGGAAACGAAGATTCTGGCGCGATGGCAGCATTAAATCCTGCTATTCCTGAAGAGGTTCGTCAGCAATATATTTATGTACCTAAAGTGACGAGAACAGAAGATCTAGAGATTTTACAAGAGCGCCCAGTATTAGATACAACTCAAGATGCAAAAGTCACTAAAGTCGAGTTAGCGAGTAATACAGATGGCTCGGAAGAAGTTGTAGTGAGTGAAGAGAGTGTTGAGACGAATAGTGGTAGTGTAGGTTTAGAACTTTTATCTGTAGATCATAATGCCGCAGGGCTTTCGGCAGAAGATTTAGCGCTGGTAGATGGTTTTCTACTACAAGGG
The DNA here is from genome assembly GCF_003121845.1 of Ignatzschineria ureiclastica. Lineage (GTDB taxonomy): Bacteria > Pseudomonadota > Gammaproteobacteria > Cardiobacteriales > Wohlfahrtiimonadaceae > Ignatzschineria > Ignatzschineria ureiclastica. The sequence goes on from NZ_QEWQ01000002.1 coordinate 245,993, forward strand.
GATATCGCCTACGAGCAGGGTATTTATGTAGGAGTAAATCAGGATGATGCTTATCACTATTACCAATCGGCTTTAGCGATTGATCCGAATAATGCGCAAGCACAGCAAGGTATTGCGAATATTGCCAATGTTTACTACGCAAGTGCAAGAGATGCCTATAATTATGGCACTTATGATGTTGCGGCACAGTATGTTGCATTGGGCTTAGCAGTACAACCAAACCACTCATCCCTATTGCAATTGCAACAATTAGTTGAACAGATGCAATCTACGCAATCCCCTAATGTAGGAGCACAACCTAATTATGATAGTTTCAATTTTGATTTCTAGATGATGTGTTTTGCTCGCAATATATAGTGAAATCGGTTCAAAATAAGCTTATTAAAATGCCGGTGCATCAGTTGTAAGAAGTGCGAAAGCTGTTCTATCCGGCATCTTGCAAGTGTTGGGGAGTCAGATTTTATGTTTTTTAAAACCCCACTTACTACTTAAAAAACATTTTTCTTAAACCAAATTTACTATATTTTGCTTCACTAGTGAGAATAAGCGATATATTGTTAGCTTAGAAAATCTAAGCAGAAAGGTTATAGAAGAGTTAAATAGAAAAGGGATCGGATATGACAACCGATCCCTTTTTATTGGATTACTTGTTAGCTATTTAAGCATCCGGTTCACCAATCAGTGCATCGACAAACTCTTCGGCATTAAATGGGCGAAGATCATCAATCGTTTCCCCCACACCGATAAAGCGGATAGGAATCTTCAATTCTTCGGCAATAGCGAAAATAATACCACCTTTCGCTGTTCCATCTAATTTTGTAAAGGTAATGCCAGAAAGAGGAATTGTGGCATTAAATTGTCTTGCTTGATTGAGCGCGTTTTGCCCTGTAGATGCATCGACAACAAGCATCACTTCATGAGGAGCGCTCTCATCATGGCGTTTGATTACACGATTAATCTTGGCTAATTCTTGCATCAATCCTGAATCTGTATGTAGTCGACCGGCAGTATCAGCAATTAGAATATCTACTTTTTTCGCTTTGGCCGATTCCATTGCATCAAAGATCACAGAAGCAGGGTCTGCCCCCTCTTTTTGCGAAACAACCGGAATATGGTTCCGTTCACCCCAAATCTCTAATTGTTCCACGGCGGCGGCTCTAAAAGTATCGCCGGCGGCTAACATCACAGATTTGCCCTCATTTTGGAATTTCTTAGCGAGTTTACCGATAGTTGTGGTTTTCCCTACGCCATTTACGCCGATCATCAGTAATACATAGGGTTTATGAGAGGTATCAATTACCAGCGGTTTAGAAACCGGTGCAAGAATCTCTTTCATCTGTACTTTAAGTGCTGCAAAAAGTTCATCCACATTTGATAGTGATTTGCGGGATACAGAATCTCTAATCTGATCTAATAGTTGCGTGGTGACATTGATTCCCACATCGGCCATTAATAGGCGAGTTTCGAGCTCTTCAAGAATCTCTTCATTGATCTCTTTTTTACCCAAAAAGAGATCGGCAAGTCCCTCTGTGAGGCTATTGCGTGTTTTACTGAGCTTTTGACTGAGACGGGCAAAAAATCCGGGTTTCTTCGCGGGACGCTCTGCAGTTTGATGGGATTCAGGAATGGGGGATGTTTCAACCTCGGTTGTCTCAACCTCTATAACCGCAGGTTCTACTAATGCTTCAACTTCTTCCGCTTCATCGGTAACCTTTTGGGTATCAAGTTCAGCATTGTCGTTATCTTGCAAATCTAGATCTACAGGGATAGATGTTTCAGAAGTCTTTTGAACCTCTTTATTGGTTATTGTTTCAGCTATATCATCATTGAGCGCTGTATCATTTACGATGACTTCAGGGTCCGCCACTTCAATGCGATTGTCTATTTCTATTTTTTCAGGAGCATTAACTACATCCGCTTGTGACTCAACAGCTTCATGGACATCGTGCGCTTTTATCTCGGCCTTGGCAGCTTCAGCAATCTCTTCGATAAACCCATGTTGTGCCTTGATTGGTGCATCATCAGAATCGCTTGTTGTATCTTCCTCTGTATGACGATGAGGTTCAAGATTTTCTTTTGCTTCTGTGATAATCCCTTCGGCAACGGTATCAATTACTTCAACAGTCGTTGATGTTTCTGGGTCAACAGTTTCTGTTTCAAGAACGTTTTTTTGATCCTGTTTTTCTGGAGCTCTTTCTGTTGCCTCTTCAATGATGGGTTCATCTGAAGATTGTGTGACCGGTGCGATCTCTTTTTCTACTTCTTTCTGTTTTTTGCCACCAAATAAGCGACTAAAAAAGCCTGGTTTTTTTTCTGCCATATTATTCAAGTCTCTGTTTAAAAGGGAGAATTAAGATAATTCATTGTTATAGGTAATTAATGGCCTCTATTTTAGCAGTTTATTACTAAAATTGCCTTGTTCACGCTATTTAGATCCTTCTTTTTCCGTAATTTTGCAGGAATATGTCTAATTGCTAAACAAAATAAAAAAAGTACTTGTCAAAATATCAAGAATCGGGCAATATACTGATTCTTGATTAGAGGCATATAGCTCAGTTGGTTAGAGCGCCACCTTGACATGGTGGAGGTCGTTGGTTCGAATCCAATTATGCCTACCATATTCAGGGCCTTTAGCTCAGTTGGTTAGAGCTCTCGACTCATAATCGAGCGGTCGCTGGTTCGAGACCAGCAAGGCCCACCAACTAAAGGCCAAAACCCCGCATTATTGCGGGGTTTTTTGTTGTTTAAAATAAAAGTGACGGGAAATTTGACGGGATCTATTCAATGCGCATTTAGTAACACATACAGTTCATGTGCTTTACAGTAAAAATAATCCTAATAATAGTAAATTCTAATATAAATTTGCTTTAAATTAAAAAAGATTACAATATTAACCATATTAGTCTTTAAGTATAATAAGATCATCTTTTATTAGTATTGTTCTAATTTATTATAAGGAATGTAATTATGCGAATGGTTGATATTATCTCTAAGAAAAGAGATGGGCATGCTTTGACAAAAGAAGAGATTGATTTTGTAATTCAAGGCTATACTAATGGGGAGATTCCCGATTATCAGATGAGTGCGCTGGCGATGGCGATCTATTTTCAGGATATGAATGATCAAGAGCGGGCCGATTTGACGATGGCAATGGTGAATTCTGGGGACGTACTCGATTTATCCGCTATTGAAGGAATCAAAGTAGATAAACATTCTACTGGTGGTGTTGGTGATACGACAACTTTAGTATTAGCACCTTTAGTTGCTGCATTAGATGTGCCAGTTGCAAAGATGTCGGGGCGCGGGCTTGGGCATACAGGTGGTACAACGGATAAACTTGATGCGATTGCAGGCTTTCAAACCGAGATTGAAAAGGCTGATTTTATTCGCTTAGTGAATGATGATAAAGTTGCGGTGATTGGACAAACAGGGAATTTAACGCCGGCGGATAAGAAGATTTATGCACTTCGTGATGTGACGGGAACTGTCAATTCTATTCCATTAATTGCAAGCTCCATTATGAGTAAAAAAATTGCTGCCGGAAGTGATGCGATTGTGCTTGATGTCAAAACAGGTGCCGGCGCATTCATGAAGAGCCTAGAAGATGCCGAAGCACTTGCCCATGCAATGGTACAAATTGGCAATAAAGTGAATCGTCAAACAATGGCGATTATCTCAGATATGTCGCAGCCACTTGGATATGCCATTGGCAATGCTCTGGAAGTGAAAGAGGCGATTGATACGCTCAAAGGAGAAGGACCCAAAGATCTGCATGAGTTGGTATTAGTATTAGGTAGCCAAATGGTTGTGCTTGCAGGAAAAGCGGGGAGCTTAGAAGAAGCGCGTGGTATGCTTGAAGAAGTGATGCGTAATGGTCAAGCGATTGAGAAATTTAAGGTCATGCTTCGCAATCAAGGTGGTGATGATTCTGTTGTCGATCATCCTGAGAAATTACCAACAGCGAAATATCAGATTGAATTACCAGCGAAAACATCAGGTTATGTCTCTAATATTGTAGCCGATGAAGTCGGTATTGCCGCGATGATGTTAGGTGCAGGGCGTGCGAAGAAAGAGGATAATGTTGATCCTGCAGTAGGTTTGGTGCTACATAAAAAAGTTGGGGATCGGGTTGAGGCAGGGGAATCATTGCTGACGATTCATGCTAATCAATCAGATGTAGAAGCGATTAAAGAGCGACTTTACAACAATATTACCATTAGCGATCAAGCCACTGAGCCGCAGTTAATCTATACCATTATTACTGAGTAATCGATTCACAATTATCGGGGTTGATTATATTAATTGTATTGATTTTATGGATTTTATTGATCAATAATCAGCCCTCTATTTTTCAAATCCCTCTCATGATGGTTATTGTCCTTGTTTCAATTGCCAAAAATAGAGGCACCCATTAACACCATTAAATTTATAAGTAAGGAGTCTATGATGGCAACCCCACATATTAATGCCCCTGATAATGCTTTTGCTGAAACTGTTTTGATGCCGGGAGACCCTCTACGAGCAAAATATATTGCTGAGAATTTCCTAGATGATGCGATTGAAGTCACTAATGTTCGAGGTATGTTAGGATATACGGGTTTTTATAAAGGAATGAAGATCTCGGTAATGGGGCATGGAATGGGGATACCTTCTTGTTCTATTTACGCGACAGAGTTAATTAAGTTTTATGGTGTAAAAAATATTATTCGTGTGGGATCTTGTGGGGCTGTGAGCCCTGATATCAATGTTCGAGATATTGTTATTGGTATGGGTGCTTGTACAGATTCTAAGGTGAATCGGATTCGCTTTAAGGATCATGATTTTGCAGCAATTGCAGATTATGATTTGGTACATCATGCTGTGATGGCGGCCAAGCAAAATAATGTACCGGTAAAAGTAGGTAATCTCTTTTCTGCTGATCTCTTCTATTCTCCTGATGCGGAGATGTTTGATGTGATGGAAAAGTACAATATTTTAGGTGTTGAGATGGAAGCTGCTGGGATTTATGGCGTTGCAGCTGAATTTGGGGCAAAAGCATTGACGATTTGCACTGTTTCAGATCATATCCGTAAAGGGATTGCATTAAGCTCAGAAGAGCGACAAACAAGTTTTAATGAGATGATTACGGTTGCTTTAGATTCTGTTTTATTAGGTGCCGGAGAATAATGTTATGAGTTTAAGTTTGAAATTAAAAATATTACAGTTCTTACAATTCTTTATTTGGGGCTCATGGCTGATTACAGCAGGCTCTTATATGGGCGCAACCTTAGGATTTAATGGAGTCCAAATTGGGAGTATCTATGCAGCGATGGGGATAGCTTCTATCTTTGCGCCGAGCATTATGGGAATTATTTCAGATAAATGGATTCCGGCAAATTATCTCTTTATTTTGTGCCATTTAGTGGGGGGTGTGACACTCTTCGCTGCAGCTCAAACAGAGAGTTATCTATTGTTCTACATTATTATGTTGATCAATCTTTTTGTCTATATGCCGACAATCGCGCTCTCTTACTCAATTTGTTACGCTTGTTTTGAGCAAGAAAAGCTTGACCCTGTGATCGCATTCCCGCCCATTCGTATCTGGGGAACAATCGGTTTTATCGCTGCTATGTGGGTAATTTCATTATCTAATTTAAGTGTAAGTGTGGGGCAATTTTATATTGCTTCGGCTGCAGCCTTCTTTTTGGCCGTTGTTGTCTTTTTTATTATTCCTAAGATTGCAATTACAAAGAGTGAGAATCAAAACCCTTCATTAGTGGAGCGCCTTGGCCTCAATGCATTTGTGTTATTTAAGAATTATCGTTTAGCGACCTTTTTTATCTTTACAATGTTATTAGGGGCGGTATTGCAGATTAGTAATACTTGGGCTGATCCATTCTTAAAATCATTTGCAGAGTCAGAGCTTTATCAAAATAGCTTCATGGTGACGCAATCGACACTGATTGTATCCTTATCTCAAATTTCTGAAGTCTTTTTCATTCTATCGGTACCCTTTTTCTTAAAACGTTTTGGTATCAAATACATTATGTTGATTAGTATGATGGCTTGGTTCTTCCGCTTCCTTTTCTTAGGATTAGGGGATCCTTCGATGGTAGGAACCATGTTTATTATTCTATCGATGATTGTTTATGGTTGTGCCTTTGACTTCTTCAATATTTCAGGTTCTATCTATATTGAAAAAGCGACAAGTCCTCATATTCGAAATAGTGCTCAAGGCCTATTTATGACGCTAACGAATGGCGTGGGTGGTTTTATCGGTTCTTATGCCGCAGGTTTTGTGGTCGATAAATATAGTGTTTATGCTCAGGTGATGAATGAGCATGGTGAGCTTGTCGAAAAATTGGTAAGTCGTGATTGGTCTACGATCTGGTTTGTCTTTGCGACTTATGCATTGTTATTAGCAATTGTCTTTTTCTTTATGTTTAAAAATAAAAAAGATGAACTATCAATGTTACAAAAGGCAGGTGAATAATGGAACAGAAAATGGATGAGAAAAAGATAAAAGATTTAGCTGTAAGCGCTATGCAAAATGCGTATGTTCCTTACTCAAAATTTAAAGTGGGTGCTGTATTAATCACTGAAGACAACGAAGTGATTCTAGGCTGTAATGTTGAAAATGCCTCTTATGGTTTGACTAACTGTGCTGAAAGAACGGCGATTTTTAAAGCTGTTTCTGAGGGGCATAGACGATTTAAGCATCTTGTGGTGATAGGTGATACCGAGGGGCCGATCTCCCCATGTGGTGCTTGCCGGCAGGTGATCAGTGAGTTCTGTAGTAAAGAGATGCCAGTAACGCTTCTTAATCTAAAAGAGGATCGTTTAGAGACAACGGTAGGGGAGCTACTTCCTTGGTCTTTTTCACCTCAAGATTTAGATTAGTCTTGATAAACTGTTAGATCTATCAATTGATCTCTGAAACTTCAAAAGCCACTAGAAATATTCAAAATCTCTAGTGGCTTTATAGTGTAAAGGTTATGGTTATCTGCTATCTCTATCCAATATATCTATATTGAAGGATTAATAACGACGTACTTTAGGTACAGTAAATCCAGAGATATTATCTTCCCACAATTTTTGGTTATTTTGACCTACACTACCAATACTATCAAGTTCAAATTCGACATAGACTTTCCATTGTTTTTCAGTATCGGTCACATTATCGCGATAGTAACGCGCACCCACTCGAGTGGCGACACAGCAATCTTTATATTCAACACCGACTAAGCTCTCAATCATTTTAGATTCAGTAATCGAGTAGTTATAGCGGCCGGCAACCGCCCATTTTTGGTCTAACTGCCAGAATCCAGAGGTATCGATATAGTCAGATTTATTATTTTTACCCCAGCGGTTATACCGATAGTTGATGTTAAATATTTTTCGACTTTCAGGATTATATTTCAGATTTAATGTTGCATTAGAAATACGTTTATCAGTAGGTGACCACTGAAGGTTACTATCCACTTTTAATCCCGGAATAATGGTTACTTCCGCTCTAGCATTGATAGCAGATTTTTTGAGATCGCTATGCTCTAGATCATCGCCAATTGTTATACGTGGTGGGGTAAAGTAGCGAGTTTGACCTAGTGAAAAGACAAAACGTTCAGCGCCAGTTTTTGAATGGAATAGGCGTGTCGTCAATGCCATAGTCACTTGATTTGCATTCGATTGTCGATCTGCCCCATAAAAAGAGTTATAGCTGAAGAGATTAAAAAAGTTCAGCGAGGTCGGCGAGGTATCAAAAATAGGAATATTGCTCTGTTTACGATAAGGCGCATAGAGATAAAATAACTCAGGTTCTATGGTTTGAATAAAATCACCACCGCCAAAGAGATGTGTGAGTTCTAACTCTTTTTCTAATACTAAACCTGTGCGTGCGCTTAGAATAGGGAGCGATCTTGTGATAGAGGTATCTTTACCTTCGCCCTCATTACCACGATAATTTAAGTTGTAGTGGGTATATCTGAAGCGCGCAGTAGTCTCTAAGAAGCTCCAGGGATTACCTAATCGATAGCTAATGTAAGGCATAATATCGATACGATTCGCACTTTTGATAGGTTTTTGCTTGAGATGATCATTATCTTTAGTAAAAAAATGTGAAAACTCAGCATCAAGCCCAACATCAAAGCCTTTTAGATCCCAATTACCATGGAAGAGTAATTGTGGTGCCCGACCATAAGGGGAATATTGGATAATTTCAGGATCTGTGACGACAAATTCTTGAAAACGAATCTTAGCGACCCAATTTGGTGTTCGATAGTTGAGCACTGCTTCTCGATCTAGTGTGAGCTCTCGCAATAATCCGCTTTGATCATTGACATCTTCTTGGAATTTATCATCAGAAATATCCTGATAGAGTATTTTACCCGTTAAATTTTTATTGAAGTTGAGTTTTTGATCAAATTTATAGGACCAACGATTTTTATTATCATATAGCTTATCGCTGAAGAGCAGTAAGCCAGACAATTCTAACTCTTGCCATTTATTAAGATAGCGGAAATTCCCTTTTACTGCAGCGCCTCGTTTTGCAATTACGCCGGGCGCTAATATCGCATCCATATTCGGGGCTAAGTTGAAATAGTAAGGGACAAAGAGCGTAAATCCATCTGATTTTGAGATAGAGATTTCAGGGGTTAAGAAACCGCTATGACGTTTATTATCAATAGGAAAGGAGATATATGGCGTATAAAGAATGGGTAAGCCTAAAATATCTAAGGTCGCATTTTTAGCAATAGCACGCCCTTCAGCATGGTCAATTTCAAGATCCCGAGATTTTACTTTCCAGATTTCATTATCAACGGCACAAGTAGAATAAGTCGCATCTTGTAATAGGGTGTTTTGTTGTATCTCTTTGTGATCTATCTGTGTTGCGCGGCCTTGAATTCGAGATAATCCTTGAATATAGTAACTTGCATTTTTAAAAACTGTTTCACTTTCATCAATATAGTGAACACCTTCTTTACCCTCTAATACCGCAGTCGGCGTTGCATAGATTACATTTTTACCGGTAGACGTGACAACATTATGAATACGATCTAATTGAAATCCCTCACTCATTAACTCATCATTACCAAGATAGATTTGTGCATTACCACTAATATTGCCCTCTGTCGGTGTGATATAACCACTGTCAGAGGAAGCATATAGAGTATCTTTATTTTTTTGTTGATCTTGAGTGATATATTGCGCAAGAGGGGATATTTGACAAGCAATAGGTGCCGCTAGACTGAGTGATGGCAGTCCTAAAAGCAGTGCAATGGTAATTTTTGAATAGAGATAATTTTTCTGTGGCACAGTCGTTATGCTCATTGCGATAAATGAAGGGAGATCTACAATCATTGTATAATTGTGAAGTAGAATCGCACTTTTTCACAATAATTTCAATTGAAAGGCGCATTAATTTTCCAGTAAAGATGTTATAATTATAGGCGATACGAAGCGTAAGCTCTATTTTTGTTTCACTTGAAATCTCTTATATTAATCGCCATTACAGAGGAAGCTATGTTCGATTATCGAGAGATGCTATAGTTAAACTGATATTTGAATAACCCTTAGGAGTAGTCAATGAATAATTATTATCAAACAAATACCTATAATGGTGTTGAGCGTCAGGGGATGAACAAAGTATTGCGTCAAGCCTATACTTTAGTTGCACTTTCACTGATTCCGACCATTATCGGTGCATATATTTCTGTACAAACGAATGTTATTTTGAATTTAATGGTCACAAGCCCGATTCTATTTTTCGTAGGTTTTATGGTGGCTTTTTACGGCTTATCATTTGCGATCGAAGCGAATAAACGCTCAACGATGGGCTTAATCCTAATGTTTGTATTTACCTTTTTAATGGGAATGATGTTAGGGCCTCTTCTGTCATTAGCCTTTACTAAAAGTAATGCTTGGCAATATATTGGTATTGCAGCGGGTGGCACAGGCGGTCTATTCCTCGTATTAGCCGCAATTGGTGGTGATAAAACTAAAGACTTTTCACCGATTGGCAAATACGTTGGTGCATTAGGTTTAGTGATGATTATCACGATTGCATTGAACTTCTTGTTCCTTAAAATGCCAATGATCAACTTGATTCTCTCAATGTTAATCATTCCATTCTCAGGTGCGATTATCTTATGGCGTATTAACAGTGTTGTACGTGGTGGGGAAGATAACTATATTAGTGTTGCGCTTGATATCTATATTGCGCTCTATAATATCTTCTCAAGCTTACTTCGTTTGATCTTAGCGAGTAATGATTAATGATATCTAAAAGACGATGAACTGTAATATCGTTTTAAGAAATGAATAGAATAGGAGCGCTCTTGTAGCGCTCTTTCTGTTTCTATTCAAACTTGGAAAATAGTATGATTATAAAAAATAGATGAAAAATGAATATAGACTTAACGGGTAAGCCTAGCAGATAAACTGTATAGTGAACGATATTCAAAAATTAACATTAAGGATCAATATTGGGAAATTCTATGATCAATCAGAATGCAAAAAAGCAGCTATTGGATCGATTAGAGCAACACTATATCTCACCACTTACAGAGTTCTATGTGGAGAGTGAGGTATTAAAGCGTAAGCTAGAAGGAAGACCCCCTCGCCGTAGCGTTTCGATGCCGGATAGTTGGCGTGGATTGCGTTATCAAAAAACGATTGGGAATATGAGTGCTGAAGATGCTTATCGTCGTTTAGAGCAGTTCTTGAATTATTTAGATCAGGGTGTCGGATTAGTTTTTGCCCGAGATACGCAATTAGAACCGCATCGGTCGATTCCTTATTTTGAATGGCATCAGGAAGATCACCTTGAGGGGATCAATCAGCTTATTGGGCAGCCCCATCTTCTCTATTTTTATAAAGGGAATGAAGAGGGATTACAACAACTGATTGAGAATATGGCCAGCTACAATATATCGCAATCTTTTTCTGTAATTGGGACTATCCCCGCGCCGTTGCAAATAATTCTGAAAAATCATCAAATTCGTATTATTGATAATATTGAGGTTCCTTTTATTGAGCAGTTATTACGAACGCGAAGCTTGACAGGATTTTTTAATCAAGGGATTGATCTAATTCTATTAGATGCTGATGGAATCTATCGTAAAGGCTTTTCGAGAACGGAGTGGCTCAAAAATAGTGATCAGCTCTACCAAGATTATTTCAAGGTAAATGCTAACGAATCTGCTGATAAAAACCTTGAGCGCTCTGAATAAGCCCCTCAATTTCAAGCATCATTAAGCCTGTTGTGATCTCTGAGGCGGGTTGCTTCAATGTTTCTACGAGTTGATTAATGGATTGTGGTTGAATCAAGAGATCAAAAATCGTTTTATAAGGATGATCATCCTTAACTTTGGGGACAGTTTTCGGCGACATTGGTTGTGTTGAGTGATTAAGGGAAGCATTAGGTGCTGTTTTGGGTGTAATAGATTTTTGTGAGTTTTGTGAATTTGGAGTACTTGTAGAGCGGTTTCGACTAGTAAAATGGCGTGATAATGGGGGGTCTTCTATATCATCAAGTATTAAAGATTGTTGACCCTGTGGTTCATCAATCCAACCGGAGAGCGCTTGTCGGATATCTGCTGTTGATTCTACTAAAGCTGCACCTTCCCGAATCAGTTGATGACAACCTCGTGATTGTGGCGAATGAATAGATCCCGGGATGGCAAAGACATCTCGATTCTCTTCCATACTCATACGGGCAGTAATAAGAGAGCCAGATTGTGTAGTTGCCTCGATAATGAGGGTTGCTAAGGAGAGGCCGGCAATGATTCGATTTCGCCTAGGGAAATTCTGCGCAACTGGTGCTGTATTGAGAGGATACTCACTGATAATCGCGCCCCCTTTCTCAATAATCTCGTGGCTTAATCCCCGATGGGATTTGGGATAGATATTATTTAAGCCCGTTCCTAAGACCGCTATTGTGGGTTTCTTTTGCTGAATAGTGGCCCGATGTGCAGCCTGATCAACGCCGAGTGCAAGTCCACTTGTAATAATGAGTCCAAGGTCAGCAAGCTCGGCCGCGAAAAGCTGGCTATTATAGAGACCTTCTTGAGTGGGTTTTCGCGCACCAACAATAGCGATTTGCGGTTTTGAGAGAATCTCTACTGAACCTCGAACAAAAAGAAGCATCGGCGGATTATAGGTTTCCCGTAAAAGCGGTGGATAATCATTATGATCAATCGGGAGAATGGCATTTCCCTCTATTTGTGAAAAATGCAGTGATTCCTCGATGATGCTCTGATTAATATGTTCCCGATGGCTAATCACATTTTCCGGCATACCAGCTTCTCGCCACGCGTGATCATTCGCAGCGATAATCTCTTCAATAGAGTGGAAGAATTGTAAGAGTTGCTGTAAGCGTTTAGTGCCGAGATAGGGGGTTGCATAGAGGGTTAACCACGCCGGTAACATTCAAAATCCTTTGATTGAACTATGTTATAGTAAAAGGCAATCGAGCGATATGGATAGGTCGTATCCATTACGAATTGCATCATCTGAGAGCACCAGCGAATTGAATGAATGATATTGGATAAAAGATTGCTGTAATATCGAAACATCTTCAAGTCGTGGTTAATCTCTCAATAATATCAATCATAACTATAGGCTAAGGAGTTCAAAGATGGCACAAGTGGATCAAACAATTTGGAATCAAACATTCGCAACACAAAATAGTGAATTAGCATTGTCTGCACTAGATTCTGATTTTATTGTTCTCTATTTCTATCCAAAAGATAATACGCCGGGTTGCAGTAATGAGGCGCAAGACTTTAATCAGCTATTGTCACAATTTACTGCAAAAGGCGCTTCAGTCGTGGGTGCTTCTCGAGATAGCGTTGCGTCACATCAGCGCTTTGTAGAGAAATTTGATCTACAATTTCCGCTTATCTCTGACCCAGATGAAACACTTTGCCGAGCACTTGATGTGATTAAAGAGAAAAATATGTTTGGCAAAAAAGGCTTCGGTATTGAGCGCAGTACCTTTATTCTTGATCGTAAGGGTAATATTCTCAAAGAGTGGCGTAAGGTAAAAGTCGCAGGGCATGCAGCGGAAGTTTTAGAAGCATTATCAACACTTAAATAAGGTAATCAGTTAATGAGTCTATTAGATGATCAGACGATTAAATGATTAGAAAAGCCATCAACAGACCGTTGATGGCTTTCAGTGAAGTAGATATTCTTTGAAAGATGTTACTTTGCAATAGTGAGCGTTGTCTGAATCGCTGATTCTAAAGTCATCTCTAATTGATCGCCGGGCGCAAGTTGACCGACACCTTCCGGCGTGCCGGTATAGATTAGATCCCCTTCTGTCAGTCCATAAGTCTCTACAAGATACACAATAATATCCGCAATAGAGTAGAGCATCAGCGCACTCTCCCCTTGTTGTTTGAGTATTCCATTTTGTTTGAAACTAAAGTGGATATTATCGACATTTGAAATGGCCGATGGCGTTACAAAATCCGAGACAATTGCGGCATTTCTAAAGCCTTTACACTTCGTCCAAGGCTCACCTTTGGCTTTAATTTGGCTCTGAATATCCCGGGCCGTAAGATCTAAACCGATGCCATAACCGCCAATAATGGAGAGCGCTTCCTCTTTGGAGATTTGATCACAATTCTCTTTAATATAGAGCACTATTTCAGTTTCATAGTGAATGTCCTCAGAAAAGGTCGGGAGCTGAATGGGTTGATCGCAGTGGGCGAGTGATGATGTTGGTTTTAAGAAAACAAGTGGTTCACTCGGCGTGGCATTATTGAGTTCAGCAATATGTTTGGCATAATTGCGACCAATACAGAAGATATTTTGTACCGGTTTAATCGCTTGATTGAGTAGAATATGGGGCGTTGTCATAGAAAACCTCTGGGAATCTGTAATAAAAATAGGGACATTTAATAATAATGATTGCTCTCATTGTAGAGGAACACCCGCTTTTCGCAAAGTCTCAATGAACCTTATTGATAAGTTTGATTAAACCTTAAAAGTAACTGAGAATCATTCTCTATTTTTATAATATATTTCCACTAGTTAAGATAATTATTATGTTATTATAATGACCGTTAATTTAGCATTTTTACATCAATGTTCAGGGAACAGTTGGGATCAGATAAGATCAAGACGGAGATATTACAATGGCACAAGAGAATGACAAAGTTCAACATACGGCAGAGAAGACTAAAAAGAAGAGTGGCGATATTGAGAACCGATTGAATGTCTTACGTGCCGGTGTTTTAGGGGCGAATGATGGGATTATTTCTACTGCTGGATTAGTCATTGGGGTTGCAAGTGCCACCACGAATATGATGACGGTGTTGATTGCCGGGCTTGCGGGATTATTAGCCGGAGCATTTTCTATGGCGGGTGGCGAATACTCTTCGGTCAGCACTCAAAAAGATGTGGAAAAATCCGAAGTAGAGAAAGAGAAGAAGCGTTTAAAAGAAGATTTTGCCGGAGCTGAGGCGGAATTGGCTGAATATTATCAAAATGGGGGGCTCTCGCCGGAGTTATCGCAACAAGTGGCGAATGAATTGATGAAAGAGGATGCACTCGCCGCTCGTGTTAAAGCGAAACTCAATATTACATTAGGAGAATATGTAAATCCTTGGAGCGCTGCCTTTTCATCTATTATCTCTTTCTCTTGTGGTGCTATTATCCCATTACTGTTTATTCTCTTTTTGCCTGAACTCTATAAAATTTGGGGTACTTTCGCGGCCGTATCCTTGGCATTAGCATTAACGGGCTTTATTAGCGCAGCGTTAGGCGGTGCACCTCGATTAAAAGCGGTGGTCCGAAATGTGATTGTCGGGATGTTAACGATGGCTGTGACTTATGGTTTAGGGCAGTTTGTGCATATATAGGTTTTGTATATAGAAATAACAATAGTAATCGATAAGTAATGAAATTTGATTGAATGATTTTCTTGCCGACAAGAATTGATCGACCGCTCTAATAAGTAAGAATTAGAGCGGTTTTTTGTAAAGAGTCTCTATACTAACAATTGATGTAATTGGAAATTTTATGGGGAAAAATGATCTTAATCGGGTAATTATGTGCCACTGTAGTATAGTGCTATGAAAGATGTGGCATAATAGTTTCTGATATTAGAACGAGGTCATTATGATTAAAAGTAAGCTGTTAAATAGTGATATTCATCGCATACTTGCCCAATTAGGGCACACAGATCGTATTGTGATTGGTGATGCTGGGCTTCCTATTCCTAGTCAAACAGAGCGCATCGATTTGGCATTAGTTGCAGGTGTCCCAAGCTTTATGGAGACGCTAGAAGCCGTAGGGCCATTGATGCAAATTGAGACGATATTGTTAGCAGATGAGATTAAGGTTAAAAATCCTGATCTGCATAATGCAATTTTAGCGTGGGTGGAAACACAAAGTAGTGAAGAGAAGCCGATTATGGTGGATTATATTACTCACGAAGCACTCAAAGCGCAAAGTGGCGAGCCTGCTTGTAAAACGATTATTCGTACCGGCGAATGTTCCCCTTATGCCAATATTATTTTAGAAGCCGGTGTGGTGTTCTAATGAGCAGTGTTTTAATGAACAAGGTCACTGAGAAAGATCGGATTGAAGTCGGGACGACATTATTGAGTATTGATGGTGTGAGTAAGGCATTTCCCGGCGTTAAAGCACTAGATGGTGTAAGTCTTAATGTCTATGCCGGAAAGGTGATGGCATTATTAGGGGAGAATGGTGCAGGTAAATCCACTTTGATGAAAGTATTAACCGGGATCTATAGTAAAGATGCCGGTGAAATTCGTTATCTGGGTCAACCAGTTGCCTTTAAAAATCCTCGCGATTCCCAAATTGCCGGCATTGGTATTATTCATCAAGAGTTAAATCTCATTCCAGAACTCTCTATCGCCGAGAATATCTTCTTAGGCCGGGAGTTCACCAATGCTTTAGGGTGTATCAATTGGAAAAAGATGCACAAAGAGGCCGATAAATTGCTTAAACGCCTCAGTATCCCCTATAGCACTGATACTTTAGTGGGTGAATTATCAATTGGCGGACAGCAAATGGTGGAGATCGCTAAAGTCCTTAGTTTTGAGACGCGCGTGATCATTATGGATGAGCCTACAGATGCCTTGACGGATACAGAAACTGAAGCCCTTTTTCGGGTTATTCGAGAGCTGAAAGCCACTGGTTGTGGGATTGTCTATATCTCGCATCGTCTTAAAGAGATTTTTGAAATTTGTGATGATGTAACGGTGATTCGAGATGGTCAATTTGTTGCTGAAAAACCGGTGGCAGAACTCAATGAAGATCGATTGATAGAGCTAATGGTGGGCCGTAAATTAGAGGATCAATATCCCCGTATTGAAACGCCGATTGGAGAGACTGTTTTATCGGTTTCTCATCTACAAGGTGCTGGCATTAATGATGTGAGCTTTACGCTTAAACGAGGGGAAATCCTCGGTGTATCAGGATTAATGGGGTCAGGGAGAACTGAGCTAATGCGCGCAATCTATGGTGCGCATTCAAAAAGTACCGGTATTGTTGAGCTAGAAGGAAAAGCTGTGCGTATTCGTTCAGCCGCGGATGCCTTAAAAGCGGGGATCGTCTATATTTCCGAAGATCGTAAACGAGATGGCTTAGTGCTCTCAATGAGTGTTAAAGAGAATATGACCTTAAGTTCCCTGAATCTTTTTCAAGGAAAAGCGAATAATTTACGGCTCAAAGAAGAGCTGTTAGCGGTCAAAACCTATATTGATACCTTTAATATTAAAACGCCCCATATAGAGCAGAATATTGGGCTTCTATCGGGGGGGAATCAGCAGAAGATTGCCATTGCAAAAGGCTTAATGACTAATCCGAAAGTCTTAATTTTAGATGAACCGACACGTGGCGTGGATGTAGGGGCTAAAAAAGAGATCTATCAACTGATTAATGAGTTCAAAAGCCGCGGTTTAAGCTTGATTTTAGTCTCATCAGAGATGCCGGAAGTGTTAGGGATGAGTGATCGAATTATGGTAATGCACGAAGGACGTGTGACGGCCGAATTTGCAAGAAGTGAAGCAACTCAAGAGAAAATTATGGCCGCAGCAGTAGGTAAAGTAGAAGGAATTGCATAATGCAAGGAAATAGTATGCAAACAAATCGTATTAAGAAGTTTTTAATTGATCAGAAATCATTGGTGGCACTGATTGTTCTGATTCTCGGCGTCTCAATGTTAAATGAAAATTTTTTCACATTGAATAATATCTTTAATATCCTACAACAGACTTCGATTAATGCCATTATCGCAGTAGGAATGACATTGGTGATTCTCACCAGTGGTATTGATCTGTCGGTGGGCTCAGTCTTTGCATTGACCGGGGCTGTAGCTGCTTCTATCATTGGGCAAGATATTAATCCTTTCTTTGCCATTCTTGCGGCGCTCTTATTGGGTTCTGCATTAGGTTTAGTGTCCGGCGTGATTATCGCAAAAGGGAAGTTACAAGCCTTCATCGCTACACTTGTGATGATGCTGATTATTCGTGGTGCAACACAAGTCTATACACAAGGAAGCCCTATTGGGCTTGGTATGAGCGATTATGCTTATATGTTTGAATGGATTGGCTTTGGTCGTGTATTAGGGATTCCTGTACCGATTATCATTATGGCGGTAGTCTTTATGATTGCCGGTTATATCTTAAAATTTACTAAACTAGGTCGTCATATCTATGCCGTTGGGGGTAATGAAGCCGCTACTCGATTGTCGGGCATTAATGTTGATCGTGTCAAAATCATTGTTTATATGATGAGTGGTTTTCTCTGTGCGGTTGCGGCAATGATCGAAGTCTCACGACTCTCATCGGCACAACCGACTGCCGGGATGGGATATGAGATGGATGCTATTGCAGCGGTTGTGCTTGGCGGTACAAGTATGGCGGGCGGTCGCGGTAAGATTATCGGCACATTAATTGGGGCATTGATTTTAGGCTTCCTCAATAATGGTCTAAATCTATTAGGTGTCGATGCGTACTATCAGATGATTGTGAAAGGTGCAGTGATTTTATTGGCGGTCTTAGTGGATAATAAGACTGTTCGTTCTTAAGTAGAAGGAGTTGTGCGATGAAAAAGAGAGTATTAAAAACAGCAATGGTAGCCGCATTAGGCTTAGGATTAATGGGGAGTGCGTTGGCGCAAGAGAAGATTGCATTGGTAGTATCAACCCTCAATAATCCATTCTTTGTCACACTGAAAGATGGTGCCGCGGAGAAAGCGAAAGAGCTTGGGTATGAGTTGGTGATTTTAGATTCACAAAATAACCCGGCGAAAGAACTTGCGAATGTGGAAGATATCCTTGTAAAAGGAACGCGCGTTCTACTCATCAACCCTACAGATTCAGATGCTGTGGGCAATGCCGTATTAGCGGCTAATAAGGCGGGTATTCCAGTCATCACGCTTGATAGAGCGAGTGCAAAAGGGGATGTTGTAACGCATATCGCTTCTGATAACGTTGCAGGGGGTAAGGCTGCCGGTGACTTTATCGTTGAAAAATTGGGTAAAGATGCCAAGGTCATTCAACTACAAGGGATTGTAGGAACTTCTGCTTCAAGAGAGCGTGGTGAAGGATTTAAACAATCACAAGAAGCCAATGGTTTTGAGATCATTGCTGCGCAACCTGCAGATTTTGATCGTGCTAAAGGGATGAATGTAATGCAAAATCTCTTAACGGCAAATCCCAATGTCGAAGCGGTATTTGCGGAAAATGACGAAATGGCATTAGGCGCATTAAGAGCGATTCGTTCAGCGGGACAAAATAATATCGTCATCGTCGGATTCGATGGTACAGATGATGCAATTAAAGCGGTAGAACGCGGTCAAATGGCGGCAACCATTGCCCAACAGCCTGAACTTATTGGTGCAAAAGGCGTTGAAGCGGCAGATGTGATTATCAAAGGTGAAACACCGGATAGCCATATTCCTGTTGAGCTTAAAGTAATTACGAAATAATCATTTCAAAATAGTCATTCTGAAATATAGTAAATTTGGTTTAAGAAAAATAGTTTTTTAAACAGCTATTGCGGGATTTTAAAAAACATCAAACCGTTCTAGACAACACTTGCAAGATGCCGGATAGAACAGCTTTCGCACTTCTTACAACTGATGCGCCGGCATTTTAATAAGCTTATTTTGAACCGATTTCACTATAATGATCAGTGAAAGTCTTTTACGTAAAGTCTATTAATTAGATAGACTAAAATTAAACCCTAGTATCGAGCATTTCTTGATACTAGGGTTTGTTTTTTAATGATGCCGAGAAATATTGATAGACTAATCGTGACTAGAACATCTACTCTCTCTTCTCTACGCAATTCTTGGTGATCTATTAAATCAAATAGGGATTTAATCCAAAGGTTTGATACTCATCATCTGATAATCGAAGAGAGAGGGGCAGTGTTAAGATATCTTCAATAAATGGATCGGCGATGAGCGTTTTGGTGCGATCAACTGTTTTGAGGTAGGTATGACACTCATCACACACTTCTGCATAGAGTGGGCGATCGAGTTCTTCAATTTTACTCTGATAGAGCGATTTATTGCTGTGACACTCCGTACATTGTCCACGCACAACGTGCCATTTGGTCTCACAGAAACTACAGTAGAGATAACGTAGGCCATTATCACTATTGTCGAGCACGCTACTGATTGCTGGCATATTACAGCAAGGGCAGAGCTCTTTGTTGCGAAGTAGATAATCCTCATCTACTTGAAGCCGGCTCGCTTCAAAATGAAGTAACACTTGCAAGGCAGTGACGAGGAAAAGTCGTTGATGTTGAGGAAGATTATTAAACTCTAGAGCGATGAGCTTTTGATAATACTCAGTAATAAGAGGTTGGCCTTGTTGATTGATCTCTGTTTGTAGGGCGATAAGATGGGTTTTAATCTCATCATTTATTTCGAGGTCCGCCAATAGCGTCTCAAGCATAGTGAGTAAAGCTTGTTGATAGAGCGGTGCGAGCGATTGATCTACTGATAAAAATGGCGTCTTCGCATTATTGTGATTATTTACAACGATGGTGGATAATGGGTGATCCTTTTTGAGTGCCTGATAAGCTGCTTCTTGGGCTTTTACAACTGATTGAATAAAAGGTAAGAAGTGCGCTTCGGGCTGTTTAGTGATCGCTTTTTCGATCGCTTTAAGACGATAAGGGTAGTAGGAATCTTTAGGAGGTTGGACGGGGATAATTTTTTCAATACCGCCGGTGGGTGTCATAGTCATAATTCTGCTCTTTTAAGAAATATTTGAATTCATATAGCAACGCACCAATAAATGGTGCGTTCTGAAGTAAGAATAAGATGATAAAACTAGGGTCTAACATCTACTCTTTTTAGTAAGCATTGTTCATCAACATTGTTGACCAATATTGATACAGAAGTTGCAGAGGGTAATCTGCATATCTATCACAATATGCAGTTCCCCATTTTACTATGGATTATTTGCTTTGTTCTGTATCGTGAGAGGCGGAAGCTTGTTGAGCTGCAGTATGTGCTGATGCTTTGCGCTTAATGGCGCCTGCACTTTCGGCTTTATCGTAATTATCCATCACTTCTTTGTACCAAAGTGGATGATGGCTCTCTGCCCATTTTTCAGTAACAACACCCTCAGTCATCGCACGAATGGTGCCTTTTACCCAGATCGCTGCATACACATGGACAATAATAGAAGCGATAAGGATCAGCGCACACCAAGCATGTAACAAGATTGCTACCCGGCGAAGCGGAATGCTAAATGAGTTTGCAAAATAAGGCTGCCACATGATGATACCGGTTGTGACCAATACAATCATTGAGAGCGTCATAATCCAGAACATGATCTTTTGACCGGCATTATATTTACCGACGTTAGGAAGATGTTCTCCTTTGATCACTTCTTTAACAGACATTGCCCACTTAACATCATATTTGTTTACGAAGTTACGTTTGTAATAGCGGAAAAACTGAACAAAGAAGCCCACAAACATAATCACACCCACGAAAGGATGGACGATACGAGCCATTTGTGGTGTACCAAAAATTTGACTAAACCAGAAAAAGCTTGGGTAGAAGAATGCTAATCCTGAAAATGCTAAGAGAATAAAGCAGGCTGCTACGATCCAGTGATTGATACGTTCGGAGGCCGAATAACGTTGAATTAATTTATCTTTAGCCATGGTCTATTTTCCTTCTTTTTCCACTTTTTTAGGATCAATGACTTCTTTACCTTCTTCAGGATCATCTGCGCGGCTTGGGCCTACAGTGACATAATGTAAGAATCCAGTGAAGACAGCAGCAGCAATACCCACTGTTGAAAGTGGTTTGAGTAACCCTTTCCAGAGGCTTGTTACGGGGCTGATATGTGGATCTTTCGGTAAGTTGCTATAGAGCTCAGGTTGATCAGCATGGTGAAGAACATACATGACATGTGTACCACCCACGCCAGCAGGATCGTAAAGACCTGCATTTTCAAATCCACGAGCATTCAAATCTTTAATACGTGTTGCGGCATACTCTTTCATATCTTCTTTTGAGCCGAATTGAATCGCGCCAGTTGGGCAAGATTTGACACAAGCAGGTTCTTGACCTACAGATACTCTGTCTGAACAGAGTGAGCATTTATAGGCTTTGTTATCTTTTTTGCTAAGACGGGGAATATTGAATGGGCAACCTGTAATACAGTACCCACAACCAATACAATTTTCTTGGTTAAAATCTACAATCCCGTTGTTATACTGCACGATAGCACCAGGTGAAGGGCAGGCTTTTAAGCAGCCGGGGTCTTCACAGTGCATACAGCCATCTTTACGAATGAGCCACTCTAATTTGCCATTTTCAGTGGTTTCATTAAAGCGCATAACGGTCCATGATTCATTGGTTAAATCAGGTGGGTTATTGTAGGTACCATCACAAGTTCCAACTTCATCACGAAGATCATTCCATTCAGAACAAGCAACTTGACAGGCTTTACAGCCAATACAAGTGGTGACATCGATCAATTTAGCCACTTCAACACCTTGTCTCGCATCGGGTGATTTTGTAGAAGTCGCTGAACGACGTTTAATATCTAAAGATTCTAAAATCATTTTTGCTTCCTTTTAGGCGTTGAGGGGTTCAATATTCACAAGGAATGTTTTATATTCCGGTGTTTGTGTATTCGCATCACCTACGGCTGAAGGGAGGAAGTTGGTCAAGAAACCTTTTCTTGCAACGCCTTCAAAGCCCCAGTGAAGTGGAACGCCGATTTGATGAACCACTTTGCCCTCAATCATTAATGGGATAATTCGTTTTGTAACAACAGCAACCGCTTCGATATATCCACGATTAGATGAGACTTTCACTTTATCGCCGATCTTAATGCCTTTCTCTTTTGCCAATACTTCACTGATTTCCACAAATTGTTGTGGTTGAGTGATTGCAGCTAAGCGAGCATTTTTAGTCCAAAATTGGAAATGTTCTGTAAGGCGGTAGGTTGTTCCAACGTAAGGGAACTCTTCATGTGAACCGAGCATTTTTCGGTCGTCTGCAAACATTCGTACAGCCGGGTTATTCACCGGTGTGTAGAGTGGGTTATAGCCTAGCGGTGTTTCCATTGCCTCAAAGTGAGTAGGGAAAGGTCCATCTACTAATTTTCGGGCAGAGAAGAGTCGACCGACCCCTTCTTCGTTCATGATGAATGGATCCATCTCACTACCGGGACCTGCTTTAGCGTCAAAGTCAGGTGTGTCCCAACCAACCCAACGCTCACCATTCCAATCAAATAGACGGCGTTTAGGATCCCAAGGATTTCCCATTCTATCTGCAGATGCACGATTATAGAGAATACGGCGGTTTGCAGGCCAAGCCCAAGCCCAACCTAAAGTTAATCCTAAGCCTGAAGGGTCGCTATTATCACGATTAGCCATTTGGTTCCCTTCTTCAGTCCATGAACCTGCATAGATCCAACAACCTGAAGCAGTAGAGCCATCAGCACGTAATTCTCCAAATCCACTAAGAAGTTCGCCTTTTTTACGAATCAACTTACCTGTTTCATCATAGAGATCTTCAAGTGCATAGCCATTTTGCTCTTTAGTGATCTCTTCTGGCGTAGGATAGAGCGGTTGTGCATAATTCCATTGGATATGATGAATAGGATCAGGGAATGCGCCGCCTTCAGCTTTATAGAGCTCCCGAAGTTTAAAGAGTAGCAATGATAAGATTTCTGCATCCCCTTTTGCTTCTCCCGGGGCATCAGCCGCCTGATAGTGCCATTGTAACCATCGTGCTGAGTTTACAATCGAACCACTTCCTTCTGCAAAGCAGTGTGCAGGTAAGCGGTAGACGGTTGTCATAATCTCTTCAGGTTTACTATCATTGTATTTACCATGATCTTGCCAGAAGAGTCCTGTTTCTGTCGTTTGAGGATCAATAATCACAAGATATTTCAATTTGGCTAATGCTTTACGGTTTTTGTTCGCATTAGGAATTGCTGCAAGCGGGTTAAATCCTTGGCAGATAAAACCATGCATCTCACCATTCGTCATCATTTCAAATGAGTTCATAATGTCATACATTTTGTCCCATTTAGGCAGATAGTCGAATGCAAAGTTATTTTCACGCGTTGCATAAGGACCATAGAACGTTTTCATCAAACTATTGAAGAATTTTGGAGTATTTTTCCAATAGTTCATTTGGCCCGGACGGACAGCCTTCGGTGTTGTCTCAGTAATATATTTCTCATAAGTGCTTTGTGAGTCACTAGGAAGATTGAGATATGCCGGTAATTGCGTTGAGAGCAATCCTAAATCTGTTAAACCTTGAATATTAGAGTGACCCCGAAGTGCATTCACGCCACCACCAGGAACCCCCATATTACCGAGGAGTAATTGAACTACAGCCATTGTACGAATCATCTGTGTTCCCACAGTATGCTGTGTCCAGCCTAGTGCATAAAGAATGGTTGATGCCTTGTCATTTGCAGCGCAATCACCAAGTGTTTCAGCAATATAGAGGAAATCTTTTAGCGGTGTTCCCGTAACACGTGTAACCATTTCTGGCGTATATTTATCATAATGCTGGCGCATAAGATTAAAAATACAACGAGGATGTTGTAAGGTTTCATCTACTTTTGCATAGCCATTTTCATCTAAATCATAATGCCATGATTCACGATCATATTTTTGTGTCTCTTCATTCCAACCTGAGAAGAAACCATCTTCAAAATCATAGTCAGGGTGGACGATGAATTTCGCATTAGTATATTCTTTAACATATTCAAGGTTGATCTTATTATTGTCGATTAACCAACGAATAAGCCCACCTAAAAAGACGATATCTGAGCCTGAACGAATCGGCGCATAGAAATCAGCAACAGAAGCGGTACGATTAAAACGGGGGTCAACACAAAGTAATTTTGCGCCCCGTTTTTTAGCTTCGATTGCCCATTTAAAGCCAACAGGATGTGCTTCAGCGGCATTTCCACCCATTACAAGTACAACATCAGCATTGCGGATATCGACCCAATGGTTAGTCATTGCGCCACGACCAAAGGTAGCGGCTAAACTTGCAACAGTTGAACCATGACAAACACGTGCTTGGTTATCAATAGAGAGCATGCCGAGTGCTCGGACAAATTTACCTGTTACGAATCCATTTTCATTTGTTCCCGCAGAAGTTGCTAAGAAGCCTGTTGAAGTCCAACGGTTAACGGTGACACCATCAGCATTTTTAGTTTGGAAATTAGCATCACGATCATCTTTCATATGACGTGCAATTTCTGCAATCGCATCTTCCCAAGAAATGCGCTCCCATTTATTAGAGCCAGGGCGACGCACTTCAGGATATTTAAGGCGATTAGGGCTATGGATATAGTCGATAACACCAGCACCTTTAGGACAGAGTGAACCACGACTAACGGGATGATCAGGATCCCCCTCAATATGCATAATTTCTGCTTGAGAGTTTTTAGGTTTACCCCCCATTGAGTAGACAAGCATCCCACAACCTACAGAGCAGTAGGTGCAGACTGTACGAGTCTCTTTGGCTTTCAAAATCTTATATTCCCGAACTGCCGCCTCGGAAACCGCTGGCATCATCCCTAAAGCTGCAAGGCTGGTTCCACCGATTGTTCCGGCCGACACTTTGAAGAATTGTCTTCTTGATAATTGCATTGTCGCATCCTTTTATGATGTTGAATCACTAATCCACAGGTAACCCGCCACAACCTCTTAATATTTGATATAGATCAGAAGAAGTGGATTGCCTGTGTATTAGTGTGAAAAGTATTTTAAACGTTAAATTATACCTATTTTAACGAATTTTTTCTCAAATAAATGTAAATCATCAATTAGTCAATCAGCCAATATAGCTATAGGCTAGTTGTTGAGAAATATTTACAACTACTCGTTTTATTCAGAAAAATATTACCAATTTTGCGTAGGTAAAATATGAGTAGGTTTTTTTGAGGGGTAGATTTTCTCTGTTAAATCATGTTAAAAATGGGGATTGATTTCGTGAAAGATTGGCGATAAACGATATATTTATCAATAAATTGAAGTAAGCTAAAGGGAAATTGCTCATAATGTTGATGTGGAATTATTTCAGTATCGCATAGCAAGTAACTCGAACAATTATCAATAAGAAGATTATCAAAATCGTAAAACATGATTGTAGTTGTTGCTTTTTTGAGGGAAAAATTATCCCAATTTTATGAGTTAAGCGCTTCAGATATCGCCACTAATTTAACCTGAGTTCGGGATAAGCAGGTCAAAAAAGGCAAAAAAAAGAAGTCCAAAATTGTTAAAGTTAATGTACTAATAAAAACTCAACAAAAAGGACTTCTTACATGGACAACCTAACCGAATTATACTGCCACATTGACGACTTTTACCAAGCATTCAAACCACAATTTGAACGTCAGCTGATCGAAAATGGGACAAAGCGATTAAGAGCATGCAAGATAAGTGTACCAGAGATAATGACTATATTGGTACTGTTTCATCAATTACGTTACCGTCAATTTAAAGGGTTTTACTATCATCATATGCTAGGCATGATGAAAAAAGATTTTCCGGACTTACCAAGCTACTCACGTTTTATTGAATTAGTACCCCGTGCTCTTGTGCCTTTGTGTGCTTATCTTAAAAGCTTGATGGGAAGTTGCACAGGTATTAGCTTTGTGGATGCCACCAAACTATCTGTATGCCATAACCGGCGGATTAAGCGTCATAAGGTCTTTGAGGGGATTGCTCAAAGAGGTAAGACAAGTATGGGTTGGTTTTAC
>NZ_QEWQ01000016.1 GCF_003121845.1 Ignatzschineria ureiclastica
TTCAGCTGTGGATGACAGGGTTTTAAGCCTGTGCGGGTTTCCCCATTCGGACATTTCCGGATCAAAGCTTGATTGCCAGCTCCCCGAAACTTTTCGCAGACTTCCACGTCCTTCATCGCCTGTAATCGCCAAGGCATCCGCCATGTACGCTTATTCACTTGACCATATAATAGGGATTAGACTCATTTTTATAATGAATCGTCCAAACTATATGATTTAATAGCTTTTTAATTCTCCTACGAATGTAACATGATAACGTTTCACTTTAAGTTAACTCATTTTATCAATCTGTCATATTAAAAGACTATAGTAAGAATGATCTAAGATATTCTCACTATCTCACTTCAACTGACAGTCAGTAAAATTGAATACATCGTTTACTTAAGTAATGCAATCTCTCCCGATCTCTCTTTATATCTCAACACTCACTTACCATTCTCATCACGAGAAGAATAAATCAACATCAAGACCCAAAAGATCTTGGTCACTATTACTCGATTCACATCGATCAATAATGACTGCTGCATCGCTATTACGTTGCACCAACTAATCCAAATTGTTAAAGAACACTCTAAATAGATTAGAGTATAAATAATATGACTTAATTTACTTCCTTACTACTTGTAAGATTATAAATCACTTTATTTATCGTCTATTCTATTTCGGAAGAAGAATTATAGAGATTTAATCTTCATTAGCAAGCTTACTTATTACTCATTCTAGTAATGAGTGACTGCTAACCCTAAACTTTATCTCTCTAGATCCTCAACTACCAATCCATAACCATTTAAAATGGTGGAGGATAACGGAGTCGAACCGATGGCCTCCTGCGTGCAAGGCAGGCGCTCTACCAACTGAGCTAATCCCCCTTTTACCGGGTTACTTATTTGGTGGGCCTAGGTAGACTCGAACTACCGACCCCACGCTTATCAAGCGTGTGCTCTAACCAACTGAGCTATAGGCCCAGATCTAGCTTTTCTCTTCTTCTATCTTAAATAAGCTTCTATGGAAGCTCGTATCACCTGCGAGTCGCTCTTTAAAGGAGGTGATCCAGCCGCAGGTTCCCCTACGGCTACCTTGTTACGACTTCACCCCAGTCATCGACCACTCCGTGGTAAGCGCCCATTTTTAAGCTACCTACTTCTGGAGCAATCAACTTCCATGGTGTGACGGGCGGTGTGTACAAGACCCGGGAACGTATTCACCGTGGCATTCTGATCCACGATTACTAG
>NZ_QEWQ01000017.1 GCF_003121845.1 Ignatzschineria ureiclastica
ACTCCCGGGTCGCTCGCCACTACTGCGGGAATCTCAATTGATTTCTTTTCCTCTGGTTACTTAGATGTTTCAGTTCACCAGGTTCGCTTCCAGCAGCCTATTTTATTCAGCTGTGGATGACAGGGTTTTAAGCCTGTGCGGGTTTCCCCATTCGGACATTTCCGGATCAAAGCTTGATTGCCAGCTCCCCGAAACTTTTCGCAGACTTCCACGTCCTTCATCGCCTGTAATCGCCAAGGCATCCGCCATGTACGCTTATTCACTTGACCATATAATAGGGATTAGACTCATTTTTTAATGAATCGTCCAAACTATATGATTTAATAGCTTTCTAATTCTCCTACGAATGTAACATGATAACGTTTCACTTTAAGTTAACTCATTTTATCAATCTGTCCTCATCAACAATATCTTTCGATACTATTAACTGACAGTCAGTAAAATTGAATACATCGTTTACTTAAGTGATGCAATCTCTCCCGATCTCTCTTTATATCTCAATACTAACTTACCATTCTCATCACGAGAAGAATAAATCAACATCAAGACCCAAAAGATCTTGGTCACTATTACTCGATTCACATCGATCAATAATGACTGCTGCATCGCTATTACGTTGCACCAACTAATCCAAATTGTTAAAGAACACTCTAAATAGATTAGAGTATAAATAAGATGACTTAATTTACTTCCTTACTACTTGTAAGATCATAAATCACTTTATTTATCGTCTATTCTATTAGAAGAAGAGTTTTAAACTTCTTATCTCTAGATCTTCAACTACCAATCCATAACCACTTAAAATGGTGGAGGATAACGGAGTCGAACCGATGGCCTCCTGCGTGCAAGGCAGGCGCTCTACCAACTGAGCTAATCCCCCTTTTACCGGGTTACTTATTTGGTGGGCCTAGGTAGACTCGAACTACCGACCCCACGCTTATCAAGCGTGTGCTCTAACCAACTGAGCTATAGGCCCAGATCTAGCTTTTCTCTTCTTCTATCTTAAATAAGTTTCTATGGAAGCTCGTACCTCTTGCGAGTCGCTCTTTAAAGGAGGTGATCCAGCCGCAGGTTCCCCTACGGCTACCTTGTTACGACTTCACCCCAGTCATCGACCACTCCGTGGTAAGCGCCCATTTT
>NZ_QEWQ01000018.1 GCF_003121845.1 Ignatzschineria ureiclastica
GGATCACCTCCTTTAAAGAGCGACTCGCAGGTGATACGAGCTTCCATAGAAGCTTATTTAAGATAGAAGAAGAGAAAAGCTAGATCTGGGCCTATAGCTCAGTTGGTTAGAGCACACGCTTGATAAGCGTGGGGTCGGTAGTTCGAGTCTACCTAGGCCCACCAAATAAGTAACCCGGTAAAAGGGGGATTAGCTCAGTTGGTAGAGCGCCTGCCTTGCACGCAGGAGGCCATCGGTTCGACTCCGTTATCCTCCACCATTTTAAGTGGTTATGGATTGGTAGTTGAGGATCTAGAGAGATAAAGTCTTTAAAGTAACGATTGAACTTATTAATATAAAATCAATAAGATATCAGGCGTTATAAATATAGTGAGTAATAAGTAAGCTTGCTAATGAAGATTAAATCTCTATAATTCTTCTTCCAAAATAGAATAGACGATAAATAAAGTGATTTATAATCTTACAAGTAGTAAGGAAGTAAATTAAGTCATCTTATTTATACTCTAATCTATTTAGAGTGTTCTTTAACAATTTGGATTAGTTGGTGCAACGTAATAGCGATGCAGCAGTCATTATTGATCGATGTGAATCGAGTAATAGTGACCAAGATCTTTTGGGTCTTAATGTTGATTTATTCTTCTCGTGATGAGAATGGTAAATGAGTATTGAGATATAAAGAGAGATCGGGAGAGATTGCATTACTTAAGTAAACGATGTATTCAATTTTACTGACTGTCAGTTAATAGTATTGAAAGATATTGTTGATGAAGACAGATTGATAAAATGAGTTAACTTAAAGTGAAACGTTATCATGTTACATTCGTAGGAGAATTAGAAAGCTATTAAATCATATAGTTTGGACGATTCATTAAAAAATGAGTCTAATCCCTATTATATGGTCAAGTGAATAAGCGTACATGGCGGATGCCTTGGCGATTACAGGCGATGAAGGACGTGGAAGTCTGCGAAAAGTTTCGGGGAGCTGGCAATCAAGCTTTGATCCGGAAATGTCCGAATGGGGAAACCCGCACAGGCTTAAAACCCTGTCATCCACAGCTGAATAAAATAGGCT
>NZ_QEWQ01000019.1 GCF_003121845.1 Ignatzschineria ureiclastica
AACTCCATCGTTATCCGCACCAAAGAGAAGGCCATCATCAAGACTTGCGACCTCTTTCTCATTGCCGTCTTTATCTTTGTACACAATACGGACTTCGCCATCTTTTCCATTTAAGCCTGGCGCTCCATCTTTCACTGCAATATTAAGAGTTGGTGCATCTTTACCCGCTTCACCTTTTGGACCGGTAAGACCGATTGATCCATCTTCGCCATTAATAACTACTGATGAACCATCTTTTCCGGTAACACCAATCTTACCGTCAACGCCATCTTTTCCGTCTTTTCCAGCTTCACCAACTTGGATATCGCCTAAGCCACTTAGGTTCTTCGCCATCTTCACAACAAGGTTGCCATCTTCAACATCAACACGCAGATTTTCATCACTCGCATCAACATTGTTAGCTAAGCCACCTTTAATTGTAACGGTATCACCTAGTTTCTTATTAATAACTGTACCAGCTGTGTTACCCGCAAAGTTCAAGCCTTTATCGAGACTACCTTCAACACTCGCTTTAAGACCATCTAACTGATCTTTGTTGACAGCATCTTTACCATTTACACCATCGGCAACATTCGTGATTGTTTTACCTCCGGCATCGACACCATTTGCAGTAATACTTGGACCATCTTTAATAGTCAATCCTGTATCACCTAATGTGACATTGTCACCTACTTTAACACCGTCATTATTAACAGTCGTATTGCCTGTTTTCACAGAACCCGTAGTACCTAGATCAAGATCTTTGGCAAGATCGATTTGGATAGAACCATCTGCATTTGCGGTTGTGACGATATTCTTCGCATCGGTTGCATTATTTGCACCACCAAGAATATCAAGTTTTTGATTCAACTTACGTTCAACCACAACACCATCGTTATCCGCACCAAAGAGAAGGCCATCATCAAGACTTGCTACCTCTTTCTCATTGCCGTCTTTATCTTTGTACACAATACGGACTTCGCCATCTTTTCCATTTAAGCCTGGCGCTCCATCTTTCACTGCAATATTAAGAGTTGGTGCATCTTTACCCGCTTCACCTTTTGGACCGGTAAGACCGATTGATCCATCTTCGCCATTAATAACTACTGATGAACCATCTTTTCCGGTAACACCAATCTTACCGTCAACGCCATCTTTTCCGTCTTTTCCAGCTTCACCAACTTGGATATCGCCTAAGCCACTTAGGTTCTTCGCCATCTTCACAACAAGGTTGCCATTTTCAACATCAACACGTAGATTTTCATCACTCGCATCAACATTGTCAGCTAAGCCACCTTTAATTGTAACGGTATCACCTAGTTTCTTATTAATAACTGTACCAGCTGTGTTACCCGCAAAGTTCAAGCCTTTATCGAGACTACCCTCAACACTCGTTTTAAGACCATCTAACTGATCTTTGTTGACAGCATCTTTACCATTTACACCATCGGCAACATTCGTGATTGTTTTACCACCTGCATCGACACCATTTGCAGTAATACTTGGACCATCTTTAATAGTTAATCCTGTATCACCTAATGTGACATTGTCACCTACTTTAACACCGTTATTATTAACAGTCGTATTGCCTGTTTTCACAGAACCCGTAGTGCCTAGATCAAGATCTTTGGCAAGATCGATTTGGATAGAACCATCTGCATTTGCGGTTGTGACGATATTCTTCGCATCGGTTGCATTATTTGCACCACCAAGAATATCAAGTTTTTGATTCAACTTACGTTCAACCACAACGCCATCGTTATCCGCACCAAAGAGTAAGCCATCATCAAGACTTGCGACCTCTTTCTCATTGCCGTCTTTATCTTTGTACACAATACGGACTTCGCCATCTTTTCCATTTAAGCCTGGCGCTCCATCTTTCACTGCAATATTAAGAGTTGGTGCATCTTTACCTGCCTCACCTTTTGGACCGGTAAGACCGATTGATCCATCTTCGCCATTAATAACTACTGATGAACCATCTTTTCCGGTAACACCAATCTTACCGTCAACGCCATCTTTTCCGTCTT
>NZ_QEWQ01000003.1:2500-403612 GCF_003121845.1 Ignatzschineria ureiclastica
TATTGTGGGATTGATTGTCTTGACGGTAGTTACATTCATTAGCAAAATGCGTCAATCTCCAAAAGCAGCGCACTAATACAAATATAGTCAATTTGGTTTAAGAAAAATGGTTTTAAACACCACTTGCAAGATGCCAGATAGGACAGTTTCCTTATTTCTTACAACCGATGCGCCGGCATTTCAATAATGCTTATTTTGAACCGATATTACTATACAACATCCCCATAAAGTCGATTATTCGATGAATCAGTAGGATGACAAAAAGGGATTACATTTTATTTGTAATCCCTTCTTTTATTCTAATCAATCATAGCGTTATCAATTACTCAACACTATTGAAATCTAATTGATATCTACATCTATTTCTTCTTACCTTGCCCTTGCTGTTCAAGGCGGCGTTTGCGTTTCGCACTACCGCGAATTTCAGCAACCTTACCTGGACGATTAGCATAAGGATTCTCATTGGTACGATACATAATCCATACAGGCGATCCCTCAATGCCTAACTGCTCCCGATACATATTGCTCAAGTAACGAGTATAGCTATCCTTTACATATTGCGTACGATTTCCATGAATAATGATCTTCAATGGATTCTTTCCACCTTGATGTGCATAACGCAATTTGGGCGCATAGCCCTTTTCCATAGGAGGTTGATGATTATGCACCGCATATTCTAGAATATTCGACAACTCATTCGTCGTAAATTCACGCATGGCTTGATCAAACACTTCAATCGAACGGCGAATCACTTGTCTTACCCCTTGCCCTTTCAGTGCTGAGATAAAGAAAGGCTCTGTAAAATCGATAAATGCAAAACGACGAGAGAAGTCTTGCTGAATCCAGCTCTTCTCATCTTCTGATAGAGAATCCCACTTATTAACCGCAAGGATTAAGCCTTTACCCGCTTCTAAAACCGCACCCAAAAGGGTCGCGTCTTGATCAGATAATCCTTCTTTTGCATCAAAGACAAAAACAACCACATTCGCCTTTTCAAGTGCCTCTAAACTTTTAAGGACACTAAATTTCTCGATCATATCCGATACACGGCTACGGCGACGCACGCCAGCGGTATCGATTAGGATAAACTCACGATCATAAGCTGTAAAAGGAATTTCGATACTATCTCGTGTTGTTCCCGCCACATCAGAAGCTAATACGCGATCTTCGCCTAGAATTTGATTAATCAGCGTTGATTTACCCGCATTAGGACGACCAAAAACAGCCAAACGAATAATATCATCGTGAATCTCTTCTTTCTCTTCCTTCTCAGGGAAATCGATGACTTGATAAGAACGATTGAGAAGCTCAAATAGTCCCTGATTATGGGATGCCGATACGGCAACAGGTTCACCTAACCCTAGAGAATAATACTCAGCGACAATCACCTCTGGCGCAATGCCTTCTGCCTTATTCACTACAACAACAACAGGCTTCCCCATTCGGCGAAGACGATCGGCAATCTCTTCATCAAATGCCGTAATGCCCGCTCTTCCATCGACAATAAAGTAGATAAGATCCGCTTCTTCAGTGGCAAGCCAAGCTTGTTCTGCAATCATATGATCCATCTGATTGTCATCACCTGACAATCCGCCCGTATCGAGAACACGATAGGGTCTATCTCCTACTCTTCCATCACCATATTGACGATCCCGGGTTAATCCCGGTTGATCTGCCACCAAAGCTTTTCGTGAACGAGTAAGAGAATTAAAAATTGTTGATTTACCAACATTTGGGCGCCCCACGAGCGCAATTAATGGTACTGACATTCTTTCCCTTAAATTGAAACTTTATACAGCGTGCCTGAATAATCTAACAGATAAACACTACCGTTAATTTCTTTAATATCTAACATAAAACCTTTAGAAGATATTTTGGTTGATCCTTGTAATGCACCACTTGCTGCATCTAACACATGAACATAACCATCATAATCTCCCACAACAATTCTGTGGCCTACAATAACAGGCTTTGTGAGATTTCGTCCATAAAGATCATTGTTTGACCAGACTAATGAACCATCTTTTGCATCTAATGCCTCAATGGCGCTATCTCTATTAATTGAGATTACATCTCCATTGACATAAGCAATACCCGCATAAGTCCCTTTTCCTGCCTGCCAAAGTTTACGGCCTTGGTGCGTTAATGCGGTAATACCTGTTTGATATTGCCCCACAAAAATTCGCTCCGGTGTCACAATAATCGCAGCATCCACATCTCGAAGCCCCCCCATAAAGCTACCATTCAGTGGTTTACTTAGGACAACGCTCCAAATCTGTTCTCCTGTCTCACCATTAATCAGCGCTAAGGTTCCCTCATCACTGGCCGCTAAAATATTGTTTCCGATAAAGGTCGGTGCGGCCGCACCTCTCACTGAGAACTCTGAGCTATTGAAGAGATAAGCCCAATCCACTTCACCTGTTTGTAAGGCAAAAGTTTCAACCGCACCAAAGAGCGTACGAACGACTGCAATCTGACCATTACTTACTGGCGATACAGCGGGAACGCCCATAATCTTCTGCTCCCACATAGGCTGACCATTAGAAGCGGAGAACGCTGCTATATGCGCATCCTGTTGCCCGACTAATAGAACCCCTTGACTATAAGTAATACCGGTATGAAGCGCAGGGACTTTACTCTCCCAAACTTTTGCGCCATTACTCATATCAATGGCGGTGACGATACCTTTCTCGCCGGCGACATAGAGGGTATTCACACCATCATCTGCAATTAAGAAACGAAGAGCACTCTCTTTAGCAGTTTTACTTTGAGTTTTCGCTTCCCATACTTTAACCACTAAGTTATTAGGTACAGCACTATTCAACTCAACAGGCTGCGCAAGATTACTTTTTCCCCGTAATCCTCCTGCACATCCTGCAATAATAATTGTAGCGATAATCGTTGTAATGATCTTCTTCATCTTCTTACAGTCCTATTGCCATCAGGCTTATTGTATATTGAGCGAGTTGAATTTTGTGAGCGCATTCTCAGGTACAACATCCGCCTTGAGCGCCTCTTCATAAGAGATTTTTGCATCTTGTGACTTACCCATTGCTAGATAAATATCACCCTCAAGTACCTTTCTCAACCCCAAAAATTCAACTGCTTGAATCTGTTGAAGTGATTGTAAGGCCTCTTCATTTCTATTTTGATCAAATTGCACCAAGGCTAAACGATATTGTATAAGAGAACGAACGCCCTCATCATCAGCGCTTTTCAGTGCATCTTGCAATAATTGTTCCGCACCGGCTAAATTGCCTGCATTATAAGCTTCTTTTGCCACTAAAAGTGCCGAGAATACTTGATAAACACCCTCATTTTGAGCAATCAACTTCTCACCCGTTGCAACATCCACTGGCTTTTGAGTGATTTCTGTTAAAGATTGCTCATAGGTATCAAAGGTTTCATTAAGTTTCTTCACAGAATTGAGTTTAAAATACTCAGCCCCAGCAATAGAGGCGACAACAACGATCACCAAAAGAAGAAGATAGCCCGCGTTACGCTTGAGCCAATCAACGAGGACTTCTGCACGTTGTTCATCTGTTTCATATTGATTTAAAGCCATTGAAATTAACCTTTTACGATAATAAGTTGTTTTGCAAATACGAAATCAAGTCAGAATGAGCAATTGCCTTTTGCTCACCATTTTCTCGAAGATCTTTTAGGATAATAACTCCTTCATCTAGTTCATTATCCCCCATAATTAAAGCATATTTAGCCCCAGAACGATCAGCTTTTTTCATCTGTGACTTCATACTGCCCCCACCAAGATTCGCTAAAATCGTGATAGCAGGCAGTGCCGAACGAATTTCTTCCGTTAAACGTAACCCCTCAAGAGAGGCGCGATCACCTAAGAAAACCGTAGTGACTAATGGTAAATATTCAGGTGCCATCACATCACACGCTTGGCAAAGAAGAATTAATCGCTCCATCCCCATCCCAAAACCTATGGCTGGTGTTGCTCTTCCGCCTAGCTCTTCAACCATTTTATCATAGCGTCCACCACCACAAACGGTACCTTGTGCGCCAAGTTTAGTAGTCGTCCATTCAAATACTGTACGTGTATAGTAATCCATTCCGCGAACAATACGAGGATTCACCACATACTCAATTCCTAGAATATCGAGCTGTTGACAGAGAAGTTCAAAATGCGCTTTTGATTCTGGCTCTAAATAATCAAGTAATTTCGGTGCTTTTGCAATCACTTCATTGAGTTCAGGATTTTTAGAATCTAAAATCCGAAGCGGATTAGTATAGAGACGGCGCTTGCAATCTTCATCTAAAATATCTTGATATTGTTCGAAATAAGCAATCAGCTTCTCCCGATAGACTTTACGACTCTCTGTCGTTCCCATCGAGTTAATCTCTAATTTCACCTCATTTTCAATACCTAAACGTTTCCAAAAACGCGCCAACATTGCGAGCATTTCGGCATCTGCATCAGGTGTTTCAATACCAAATACCTCTACATCGGCTTGATGAAATTGACGATAACGCCCTTTCTGTGGCCGCTCATAACGGAAAGCTGGCCCAATTTGCCAGAGCTTTTGCACTTGATTATAGAAAAGCCCGTGTTGAATGCCGGCACGAACAATACTGGCAGTCATTTCAGGACGAAGTGAAAGGCTAATTTGATCATTTTGATCAGGAAAGGTGTACATCTCTTTTTCAACGATATCGGTCACTTCCCCAATTGAACGGGTAAAAAGACGGGTCTCTTCCATCATAGGGGTACGAATTTCAGTGTAACCATACTCAGAAAAAAGCGTACGAAGATGCCCCTCGATCATTTGCCAATAGCCGATTTCGCTCGGTAGACAATCGTGCATTCCGCGCACTGCATTAATTTTTTGACTCATCTTTCTATTTCCTACTTTTATTTTTATTACTTATTTTATTATTTGCTTATTTATGACTTATTGATACTGTACTGAATTTAGTGAAAATCGAACCGATGCCACCTCATCCGTAAATGGTCTATAATAATACTCCGGAATTGCTTTTCCGTTAACTGTTATTTTATCTATCACCGCAGGGTTTCCTAAATAGATATCATATACCCCATCGCCTTCAAGTTGATATTGCTCGCCCGGCGCCATTACCCGACTGGTCACTACTCGACCATTCATATCGGTAATATCGAGCGTCGTAATATCATCTGCCACAATATTGACTGCTACTTTTTGGGGTAATTGTTGCTGTAATGCTTCAACCCTTTTCTCAGATAACTCAAGATTTTCGATCAATTTCTGTAATTCTAAATTCATCAACTCTATAGTGATCTCACTCACCGCTTCCTCTGCCATTGCCTCCCGTATTGCATCTTCCTGCACTTTAATCGACTCAGCTATCGCCGCTAACTCTGCTTCCGCTCTCTCTAATTGAAATTGCGTGACTAGCTGATCAAGCGCCGGATAGAAACCACTTTCCCGATCGAAAAAAGAGATTTTTTGATTAAATTGCGCTGTGAGTGCTGCCGTAATAGCGGGATCTACTGCGACACCATAATGAACCTTATTGGGCTCACTATAGGGATATAGCAGATGATGATTCGGCGCGATAAATTCACGCCCCACTGATTGCGCACCTAAATTCATCACAGGTAAAGCATTCCCTGAAAGAAGCGCATCATAATGTTGTAGCGATTGCCCTAAGGCGTTAAATCGTCCTGTGCCTGTTTTTTTCCCTTGTCGAGAAACTGCACCTTGTTGACCTCGTTGCTGTTGTGAATCATCCCCTAACTGAGTCTGTAATGGACTAGATATTTCGGACTTTCCCACAGTTGTATCTATACCCTCCCCTTGCCAAGCATTAGCGATAGGATCGACAGCACTATTTAGCTCTTGTTGATACAATTCATCTGCTTTCCTATTGTGTACTTGCTCGCCCTCTACCGAATCAATCAATAAGTTCTCAAAACTCACATTATCTTGATTAGACGGAATTCCATACTCTAGTTCAATAGAGGGGAATCGCTCATTCAGTAGAGAGACATTCTCTTTAGTATCTAAAGCCCGCATCTCTTTAAAGAGCGCCGGAATCATCCCATTTTGATAGAGATAGGCAAAAATAGCGATCAGCGCTAAAACAAAGATCAGATAATATTTGAAATGATTAGAGCGTTTCTTCTCTTCAGCTTCCTGTTTAACTTTCGCTGAATTATGGTGAGTTTGACTTTTAGTATCCACTTTTTCAGTGAGCCGACTCAATTCCGCTTCAAAATTCTCATCTAATAAGCCTAAGAATTTTGCATATTTTCGTAGATAATTTTTAGCATAGAGTAATGCACCAATTTCTTGATAATCCCCCGACTCCATAGCCGCAACTAATGAGGGTCGCAATGATAAAACCCGCGACACTTCTTCGATGCTGAGAGACTTATCTAATCGAGCGTTTTTTAAGACTTCACCCAATTGTTGTGCAATATTGACTCTTTCCTTCACTTACAAATCCTCATCAAATTGTGTTCTAAGCACATATTGATATTTATTAATTTCATCCTGATTTTGCAACGCATTACTAATTTGTAACCCTAACTGCGCACTTTCTCGACTATAACCTTGAAGATCATTAAATCGATCGATCGCTTCCCGGGCTTTTGTATAATATTGTTGCCGGTAAAGTATATCGGCAAAATAGAGATAAGTTAAGGCATAATCTGGATCTAATGTTATGGCCTTTTCTGCAACTTCTTGTCCATTTTGCAAATAATTCTCCCTAATATAACATTTCAATAATGCAGTATATAGTCGAGATTCTATCTTTATTCTATTCTCGACCATTGCGATTGACTTCGCTTCTGATTCAATAGCTTGAGAAATCCCATCACTCCCTGATTTATAACACATCAGCTGACTATAATTCATAACGGCAACATCGTAGTGAGGATTGAGCTTCATCGCTTCTAAAAAATATTCACTCCCTTTTGTCACTCGCCCTTTGCGTTCATAAAGCACTCCTAGCGCATTGTAACCCTCAGAAAAGGTAGGATGCTGCTGTAAAATAGTCTGTAACTTCTCCTCAGCCGCTTCATAGTGCGCCGTATCGATATAGTGCAAACTCAATTCATAATGCTTCTGTTCCGCCTCAGATAGCTCTGCAAGCGTGACCGGTGCTTGGAAATTTTGCGATAGTGAAGCGCACCCTACCATCAATAACAGTAGTAAGCTTCCCACTACTCCGCGTAATAGTTCCCCTCGATATCCCCTTAACATCATCATCCCCCTCTATTTAATTACGGCTATTTGACTATTCAACTCATTCAGTTAAATACTATCGAATGAACTATAGGTGAATAACCGCAACAATGGGAATGAATGCCCGATATTGTCAAAATTTTCATTACAAAAAAACGATTGCAAGACTGTCTTACAATCGCTTTTATGAATGATCTTTTGTTAATGATTTATATATAACGCTTGAGATTTTTTATAAAAAATTGGTTTAAGACAAATGGTTTTCAAACCGCCATTGCGGGATTTTAAAAGAATTTAAAAGAACATAAAACCGTACTCAACAACACTTGCAAGATGCCGGATAGAATAGCTTCCTCACCTCGATCAGCTGATACGCCGGCATTTAAATGCGCTTATTATGAACCGATCTTACTATCGTTACTCACTTTGGCTGCCAAAATACTTCTGAGAGAATGCCATCCGCTCTAGCACCGACTCAGCAGGCTTTCCTGCTTTTTTCAGTTCCGCTAAATGTGCTTCAACAGCTCTAGCTCTCGCGGCTAGCCCGGCATTATTAGCAATTTGGATATTCAATCCCGGGCGTGCGTTAATCTCTAACACTAAAGGCCCTTTCTGCTCATCAAGGACCATATCCACACCAATATAGCCTAGCTGACTCAATTCATAACAACTCGTGGCCAGCTCTAAGAAGCCATCCCAATTGGGTAATAAGACATTACTCACGTGGTTATTTGTATCCGGGTGACGCTGAATAATTTCATTCAGCCACGTTCCCTCTAACGTCTTCCCTGTTTTGAGATCAACGCCCACACCGATCGCCCCTTGATGCAGGTTTGCCTTACCATTGGATTGTCTTGTGGGTAATCTGAGCATCGCCATTACGGGATACCCCATCAATACAATCACCCGAATATCCGGCACACCTTCATAGCTGATACTACTGAATATCGGATCAGAATTGACCTTATACTCAATCAAAGCACGATCTCGAGATCCCCCTAAAGAGTAGAGTCCTGTCAGGGTACTTGAGATCTGATACTCAATCTCATCAAGGGTTACTAAACGCCCTGAAACGGTTTTGTAACGGCGATCATCAAATTTATCACCAATCACTAAAATCCCATCACCGCCGGCACCCTGCGCCGGCTTAATGACAAATTGTGTATGCCCTTTGAGAATCTTGGGAAGATCCTTAATATCTCGTTCGGTTTCAATAATGCCATACATCTCCGGCACATTAATACCGGCGGCAATCGCCCGCTCTTTCGTGATGATCTTATCATCCACATAAGGGTAAAATTTACGGTTGTTGTATTTGAGGACAAAATCGCCATTACGCTCATTAATCCCCATTACTCCCCGTTTGCGTAGCGCTCGCCACCGTTTAATCATCGTAAACATTGGCTTATTTCTCCTCTTTGAGCATCGCTTTAAATCGTTTGAGTTCTGTTAAACGATAACCACGATAACGGCCCATCATCAGCATAAATGCCGCAAGAATGAGTAGAATTCCCGGGAATGTAAAGACAAAGTAGACAAACTCCGGAATATCCATCAAGAGATAAGCTAGTGATGCCGCGACCAATGTCCCAATACTAATTTTAAGGACATTACCGGCCCCGCGCTCTTCCCAAGTAATCGACAGGCGTTCAATCGTCATCGTTAAAATCACCATTGGGAATAGACCAATCGCTAATCCTTGAGAGAAGCCCATCTTATTACTAAAGATACTTAATGTGGCAATCATTAGAATCACAAAGGTCAATACAACCGATAATCGCGAGAGCATCTGCAATTTAAGATGTTCAAGATAAGAGCGCACCAAAAGCCCCATCGCGATAATAATTGAGAAGAAGATAATCCCAAAGCCCAATCCTGTTTCCCTAAAGGCAAGCGCAATCAGTACCGGTGTAAAGGTACCAAGCGTCTGAATCCCGACGACGTTACGCACTAATAGAATGACCAACACCCCAAAAGGAATCATCATCATTAATTCATAACCAAACTGGGCCGAAATAGGCAAACTATAGAGTGAATAGGCTAAGAAATCTGAACTTTCGGCATTATTCGCTTGCGCGAGGCTAATAGCAGTTAATTCTTTATCCGTAATACTAAATGAGACTTTAGCTTTAGAACCATTCGTGACTTCTAATAGCGGATTATCTCCAATCCACCAAATCATCGTATTTTTAGGTAGCCCAATCGCCCCATTTTCAAGATTGAAATAGTACCATTTACCAGTTGTTACATTCTTATTGGTCTCTTTATCTTTACTCGAGGTTTCGATATAGCTTCGAAGCCAAATTTCAGGCTGTTGATTGACACTCGGTTTCAGCTCAATGGTATTCACGCGTTGCACAGGAATATGTGCTTGAGACAAGAGAAGCTCCACAACAGCATAACGATTTTTGATCGAATCATCGCCTTTGAGCAGTAGCTTGGCATTACTATTATCCGGATCATTCACCCGTTGAATCGCTTCACTAATAAAGCTCATTGTATTGGATGATGTCGCTCGAATATCTTTCACTAAAGCATCAGCTGCTAATTGCTCAGCACCATCTATCGCAATAGGTTCCCGATAAATCGGCCCTTTTTTCGCCTCAGTTTTATCGCTTCCACCAAAATTAGGTGAGAGCGCTAAACGATAGTAAATAGTCTCTTGTCCTTTGGTACGGCGAACTGAGTAATGGGCTACTTTATTCCCATACTCATCGGTTTCAAAGGTTTGTCCATACTGTTTATCTGCAATCAGCGACTCACTATAAGGACTATATTGATTATAGTCTGTCGGCAGATAAAACTGCACAGAGACAGCACTTTCACGAGGCACGTCATAAGTGATTTTGGCATCGATCGTCCAGAGATTTTCCACCTCACGATCGGTAAAAGGAATCTGCAAAACATAACGCTCATAAACAATCGAGCCGATCCCGATAGCTAATAGCAGAAATATTAAAACTTTTAAATGTAAATTAACGGAACGCACGAGCTACTTTCCTTGTATGGTAATGTGGATCTATTTGCATTGAGGTAGTGCGATATAGAGTGACATAATCACAACGTCAACTCTGTAAAGCACATAAGCATTAATGCAATGTCTGACTTATACATATTACGTATTTAAATTGCATATTTAAATTACGTATCAATTAATATTAATTATTGAGTAAAATGATTGAATAAATAAGCGTATTTATTGGTTACAAGCAGGATCTGCAGTATATTCTCTGCCAGCATCCACGAGCGCTTTATATTGCCGTAATGCTTTAGCACCTAATAGTAACGGATAGTTAAAATGATCCCGATTCGTCAAATTCACGTCGATCGTCTTCCACTGCCCGGCAAGACAGACTTTCATCTTCACAACCGGACGCTTAGACGCGACGATATCATCCTGATCTTCGCCCTCTTCTACCCGAGGTTTAATTTTGGAAATTTTCTCTAAAGGTAATTCAAGCGTTGCTAAGCGCACATCATCAATGACCGGCGTAAAGCGCACCCAATCATCATCCCCTTTTTTAAAATACTCGATATCTGAAGCATTGAGTGATGCCGTATAAGCACCGGTATCAAGCTTTGCTTTAATTTGAGTATCTCCTAACTCATCAATAGTAACGTGTTCATAACGTCCTAAAATAGGTTGATCTTCTTGACTCATTTTGGCTGATTTTCCGTAACTCATCATTGGCAGTAATGACAATATTATTGCGCCTACTAGCAGTAACTGTTTGCAAAGCGCTAATTTTGATAATCTGTTATTCGATAATCTATTATGTCTGTCCATATTCTCGTTTATGTCTTATCAGATACTGCATTCACAGTATTTTATTTCATTATTAATCATCACGCTTAGAATAATCTGTGTCATACAGTATCAAAGAATCGTGATCATTACCGATAGAATCTCTTTATTAAACTCACCGTTTCTGTTTACTTCTTTTTCATATTCAGATTGATATTCAGTTTTTTCACTGATTGTCACACCTTTGTCATCCTAATATGTTATTGACTTTATATCAGCGTGACATTTTATCACACTTATAAATGTCCACAAAAAGATCAATCATTCAAATGATTAACAAGATTCAGATAAGCGATTAACCCTTTGATACGTTCAAAAACCGATTCTATTACCGCTTTTTTCTAAGAAAAAATAGAGAACTCCCCGATCAAGATAAAAAATAGGTATAATTAGCCCTTTAGTTTTAGACCTAACATTAGATCTAACACTCTATTCTAATAAATATTCCAATAACGAATAAGGACTCTTCTATGTCTATCGATATCGCTATTGAAGCAGATATGCAAGCGCATCAAAAAGCGCTCCCTACTATTATCGCTCAAGATATTAATGCTTCGGCCTCCCAAGTCGAATCCGCCATTAAACTCCTAGATGAGGGCGCAACGGTTCCGTTTATTGCCCGTTACCGAAAAGAAGCCACCGGCGGCCTCGATGATACGCAGCTTAGACTGCTAGAAGAGCGATTGAGCTATCTTCGGGAACTCAATGAGCGCCGCATCACCATTCTCAAATCGATTGCCGAGCAAGAGAAGCTCACAGATGCATTACGCGCCCAAATTAATGGGGTAACTACTAAAACAGAATTAGAGGATCTCTACCTTCCTTACCGCCCTAAACGCCGGACGCGGGCGCAAATCGCCATAGAGGCAGGAATCGAACCATTAGCCGATCTCCTCTTTGTAGATCAGCCTATAGACAATATTGAAGCGTTAGCCACTCAATATCTCAACCCTGAGATGCAATTTAATGAAGTGAAAGAGGTGCTTGACGGTGCGCGCTTTATTCTCATTGAGCGGATCTCTGAAAATGCGCTACTCCTTGGTAAACTCCGACAATATCTCTGGGATTTTGCTGAGATCCATTCGACCGTACAAGAGGGGAAAGAGGAAGCCGGTAGTAACTATAAGGATTACTTCCAATTCCAAGAGAAAATTCACAAAATCCCTTCACATAGAGCGCTCGCGCTCCTTCGTGGTCGTAATGAAGATATTCTCAGCCTTGAATTGAAACTCCCTGAAGAGCTCCTTGATGCGCCCCTTGAGATGATTCGTAGTACTTTGGGATTGAATAACCCTCACGATTGGCTCAAAGATACTATCCGTCTTAGTTGGCGTGCAAAACTCAATCTTTCCCTCTCATTAGAGCTCATCAATCAACTCAAAGAAGCGGCGGAAACAGAAGCGATTAAGGTCTTTGCTCGTAATCTTAAAGATCTCCTCCTCGCCTCACCGGCCGGCGAAAAAACCATTCTCGGTATCGATCCCGGCATTCGTACCGGTTGTAAAATTGCGGTTGTGGATCGTACTGGTAAATTGCTCGATACTACGACGATCTATCCTCACCAACCTCGAAATGAGTGGGATAAATCGCTCCATACCTTGGCACAATTAGTAGATAAATATCAACCTGAATTGGTCTCTATCGGCAATGGTACTGCTTCTCGAGAAACAGATAAATTAGTGGCAGATCTTTGCAAACAATATCCTAAGCTCAATCGTG
Organism: Ignatzschineria ureiclastica; assembly: GCF_003121845.1. Lineage (GTDB taxonomy): Bacteria > Pseudomonadota > Gammaproteobacteria > Cardiobacteriales > Wohlfahrtiimonadaceae > Ignatzschineria > Ignatzschineria ureiclastica. The sequence continues at coordinate 15,221 of NZ_QEWQ01000003.1, forward strand.
TTGTCACGAGTGAAGCGGGCGCTTCCGTCTACTCCGCTTCAGCTTTAGCGGCGAAAGAGTTTCCTGAATTAGATGTCTCCCTTCGTGGCGCAGTATCGATTGCACGCCGTCTTCAAGATCCCCTTGCTGAACTCGTTAAAATTGAACCTAAAGCCATTGGTGTGGGTCAATATCAGCACGATGTCAATCAAGTGCAACTCGGTAAAATGCTTGAAGCTGTGGTTGAGGATTGTGTGAATGCTGTCGGAGTTGATGCGAATACCGCCTCAAGTGCACTCCTTGCTCAAGTTTCTGGCCTTAATGCCACAACGGCACAAAATATCGTGGATTATCGGGATGAAAATGGGGCTTTTGCGAACCGTAATGCGCTCAAAAAAGTGCCTCGTTTAGGACCTAAGACCTTTGAACAAGCGGCTGGATTCCTACGCATTCGCGGCGATAACCCTCTTGATATCTCGGCAGTGCATCCTGAAGCTTATCCTGTGGTGGAACGGATTTTACAAAAAACAGGGAAGCCTCTCTCTGAGATTATGGGCAATAGTGCTTTTATCAAAACGCTTAAACCGCAAGATTATACCTGTGAGCAATTCGGTATCCCGACCGTTAAAGATATCTTAGATGAGCTCGAGAAACCGGGTCGTGATCCTCGCCCTGAATTTATTACTGCCACCTTTAGAGAAGATGTGGCTGAGATTGAAGATCTCAAACCGGGGATGCAGTTAGAGGGCGTTGTGACCAATGTGGCAAACTTCGGTGCTTTCGTAGATATCGGCGTTCATCAAGACGGTTTAGTGCATATTAGTGCCCTAGCCGATCGCTTTGTGAAAGATCCTTATGAAGTCGTTAAAGTTGGCGATATCGTGAAAGTGAAAGTATTAGAAGTGGATGTGCCTCGCCGACGAATTGCCCTGACAATGCGGATGAATGATGCGGTTGGGGAGAGCGCCACAGGCGGCAATAAAGGCTTTGCCCCGGCATCACAAAAGCAGAAGCGCTCAATGAATCAAACACAAAACAGTGCGCCGAGCAATAATCCATTTGCCGATGCTTTGAAAGGCTTGAAAAAGTAAGCGATGTTTGACTAAAGTTCAATCTGGGCTCGATTCAAGTTCAATGAGGATTTGAGTCGAGCCACAAATCTAAGTAGAACAATATAGTAAGATCGGTTCAAAATAAGCATTATTGAAATGCCGGGGCAATCGTGCAGTAGTGAAAATGCAAGCCTCATCGATGATAACGCTTGCTTAACCGCCTTTACTTTGCACGCTGCGCCTTAACGCTCTATGATAATGGGATCTTATTCACAAGAATATCGTGAAATATTGTAAAATGACCAACATTGCTGCGCTATAATAGATCCTGATTAAGAGGATAAGTGTTCCATTCAACCTATTCATTGACCGAGAGGAATGATATGACCCGTAAATTTCGTACGCTCACATTGGGATTACTCCTGTGCATTGCAGGATGCTCTCAACCGCATTCGCCTGAAGAGAGTGTACAGCGATTTTATGAGTCTTTGGCGAACCCGAACTACCCTGAGTTAATCTCGCTCTTTAATCTGAATGATATCAATGGGGAAACGCGCTCTGATGCAATTTTTTATGAGATCTTAACACTGATTTTTGAAGATTTAGCCCTCAACATTAATGCAAAAGGCGGTATTGAAAAAATTGACTTTCAAAATACCACCTTCAATCAAGATAAAACGGCCGCAACGGTTGACTATACTCTCTTCTTTCGTAATGGCACCACACAAAGTGATCAGCTTGCCCTCCTCAAAGATCATACCGGCTATTGGCAATTACAATTAGCGCCGGCAAAAAGCACAGATTAATGTGCGATATTGCCGACCTCTCCATCATTCAGAACCTGATTAGCGGTAAATCTGGCTCTCATTCGCGCGAAACTCTTCCGATTTCTCCTGCATTCCGGCGATAATTTTCTGCGCTTCCCCTAATTGTGCTGCCCCTGATTGCGCTTGTGCTACCGTTCGAATATCTTGCGAGATTCGCATTGAACAGAATTTAGGGCCACACATCGAACAGAAATGGGCTACTTTTGCCCCTTCTTGTGGTAAGGTTTCATCGTGATAATCCCGCGCTAATTCTGGATCTAGCCCAAGATTAAATTGATCTAACCACCGAAATTCAAATCGCGCTTTTGAGAGTGCATCATCCCGTTTTTGCGCATTGGGATGCCCTTTTGCAAGATCTGCTGCGTGCGCGGCTAATTTATAAGTAACCACGCCGGTGCGGACATCTTCCCGGTTGGGCAATCCTAAATGCTCCTTCGGCGTTACATAACAGAGCATTGCCGTACCATACCAAGCGATCTGTGCTGCACCAATGGCCGAGGTGATATGATCATATCCCGGGGCGATATCAGTTGTCAGTGGTCCAAGTGTATAGAAAGGTGCATCGTGACAATATTGCTCCTGCATCTCCATATTCTCTTTGATCTTATTCATTGGCACGTGCCCGGGACCTTCGATCATCGTCTGGACATCATACTCCCAGGCAATCGTGGTTAATTCCCCTAAGGTCTTGAGTTCAGCAAATTGCGCTTCATCATTGGCATCGGCAATCGACCCTGGTCGCAAGCCATCCCCCAACGAGAAAGCGATATCATACTGCTGCATAATCTCGCAAATTTCTCGAAAATGGGTATAGATGAAATTCTCTTTGTGATGCGCTAAACACCACTGTGCCATAATAGAACCTCCTCGAGAGACAATCCCCGTTACTCGATTCGCCGTTAGCGGAATGTAGCGCAGTAAAACACCGGCGTGAATTGTGAAGTAATCCACGCCCTGCTCTGCTTGCTCAATTAAGGTATCGCGAAACACTTCCCACGTCAGATCTTCGGCAATTCCATTGACCTTTTCAAGAGCTTGGTAAATGGGGACAGTGCCGATCGGTACGGCAGAGTTACGGATAATCCATTCCCGTGTTTTATGGATATCTTTCCCAGTTGAGAGATCCATCACATTATCCGCCCCCCAACGAGTAGCCCACGTCATCTTCTCCACTTCCTCTTCGATATTAGAAGTGATCGCCGAGTTCCCGATATTGGCATTAATCTTCACCTGGAAATTTTTACCAATAATCATCGGCTCGGCTTCAGGATGATTAATATTCGAGGGGATAATCGCTCGGCCGGCCGCTACTTCATCCCGTACAAACGCCGGTGTCATTCCCTCACGAATCGCGATAAACTCCATCTCCGGCGTAATCATCCCTTTACGAGCATAATGCATCTGCGTCACATTCATCCCCGGCTTTGCCCGAAGCGGTTGTCGTTTTAATCCCGGGAAAGCGCCCTCTTGAATACGAGGATCATCTTCCCGCTTATAGCCATCATCTCGCGCACTTTTGATGCGTCCCTCATACGTCTCCACATCGCCACGTTCTATAACCCAAGCTCTTTTAAGTGCCGGAAGCCCTTTCGTCAGATCCACTTGGTAATCTTGATCTGAATAAGGGCCACTCGTGTCATAGACTAAAAATGGGGGATTTTTCTCAATCACTTCTCCTTTGGATCCTAAAGTATCTGAGAGGGTAATCTCGCGAAAGGGTACTCGGATATCCGGCCTAGAACCCTCAATATAGACCTTTCGGCTATTGGGAAATGGCTGTTGAAATGATTGTTCGGGTTGAAATGTATCTGCCATCAAACTGCTCCTATTATAGTAAAAGAAAACAAGATTTGGGCTAGCAAGCGTCTATTGCAGGGATAATAATGGGATGTTTCACGTAAAACGTCTCTATGGTCAATAGAAACGCATATTACGATCTGATCACGTTACGAATCGATCTTTATTGATTGATCATTGCTTTGAAATAATGATTCAACAGAACCAAAATAGAATAGATACTCATTATATCGCCTTACTTTCCTACGCTGGTATTAGCCAGATCAGGTCCAAAGGGTTTAAGCACAATGCTAATCTCAGCTCGATTTGAGCTCCCCTAGTGTGAATAAAGAGAGAAGATTCGATTAAAATCGCTTTTCAATGAGTTGTTAATAGATCATTATTCATCGATTTTCAACCGCTCTTCACTTGCATTTGAATGTAGCCTGTTTTCCTTGAGAAAGCAAAAGTTCTTCCCGTTTCCACGTAATATCTTGCCTCCGAAATAGGTAACATATTCATATCATTAGGATTATTATCTTATCTTCCCTTTGTGGTTCTTCTATTTACCCCCCCCCTTATTCGCGATCCTTATTCAAGCTTGTTACAATGCTATTCTCTCTTTTGAACTGTTGATGAGTAATGCCTATGACTCGAATTAATATCATTCCTCCTGAAGAACTGTGTGATCAACATCTCCTAGCCGAACATCGGGAATTGACCCGTATTCCCAATGATATTGCGAAACGGCAAGGCAAAGTCCCGCTCTCAAACGCGCCGGGTTACCATTTAGGAACAGGGCACGTGACCTTTTTCCGGGATAAATTACGTTTTTTAAAAGATCGTTATGACGCACTGCATCAAGAATGTCTGAAAAGAGGATTTAATGTGCTCTATAAATGGCCGGATGAGGTGGCAGAATATCTTCATCTCTGGAATGATTATAAAGTCACCGCCCAAGATCGAGCGATCAATATGGCGCGCATTATCGAAAGAATGCCGGAAAAACCCCGTTATACACCGCATCAAACGGATAGATCTGCAATAGATACCTCAGAGGTTGAGGAATAGAGGAATAGAGGAATAAAAAAAATGAGATCGATCGCTCTATCTAAGACACTCGTACAAGATCTTAATGGCTTTAGCAAACAGATTCTGATCAAAAAATCACAGCCAATGCTAGAAGCGCCCTATAGAAAGGCGTACACTATTTGCTCATAAGATAAAACAGCGACCTTTTCATCATTCTCAACGATAGGATCTCTATGCGAAATACGCTTCTTCTTGGCATCTTCTTTGTAGTGCTCTCTCAAGTGGCTTTTGCGCTAATGGATAGCTCTATCAAATGGTTAAGTAACGATATCTCGACCGCAACGATTATCTTCTTTCGAAACCTCATCACCCTAATGTGGGTTCTGCCGGCATTCTATCTCTCCGGCGAAATGCGCCACTCAATTGCAAGGCTTCCGCTACACGCCATTCGCTCGCTCTCAGGGCAGATCGGGATGATCCTCATCTTTGTCTCACTAAAAGTATTACCGCTTTCAGATGCCACAGTGCTCCGCTCCCTCACTCCGCTCTTCGTTCCTATTTTGGCGTTTATCTGGCTCAAAGAGAAGCTCAGTTGGGTGCTAATTCCGAGCTTCCTCCTCGCTCTAGCCGGCGTTTGGATGTTAGCCGATGTAGATAAGCCCCATTTCTCTCTCCTCTCTCTACTGCCTATTGTTGCCGGTATCTTTGTGGCAATGGCAATGGTGGCGATTAAGCGGGTCAGTAAAGTGGCAAAAGGTGCAGAGATTGTCTTCTACTTCTCTCTCACCGGCATTATCTCGGCGCTCGGTTTAGCGCTCTTTACTGAATTTACCCTCCCCACATCACCGGCGATTTGGGGGATTGTAGTCTTAATGGGAATCTTTGGCTCCCTTGGTCAAGTGTGGGTTACGAAAGCAAACTCCTTGACAGATGCGTCAATCTTAGCGCCTTTCTACTATCTCAATGCCGTTTTTGGTGCGCTCATCTCCCACTTTTTTTGGAATGAAACACTCGGATTCTGGGGCTGGCTCGGCGCCACTTTAGTGATATTGGGCGGATTATTACTCGTCATCACTCAACAGAGACGATCAAAACAATCGCTTTAAACCCATAGCGACAATCAATAGAGAAAATAGATATCAAAAACCAGATATAGAATGAATAATTATTCAAAAAGTAAACACTCATTTTATTATTCACTGATTTTGCAATATGATAGCGCCTCTTCGATGACATTGTTACCACAAATGGCAACCTTTTCAAATGACAACATTTTATTTTCATTCACCTTTAACCTTATGAGATTCAGATGAAGAAACAACTATCACTCTCAGCATATATCACTATCGGCTCGATGTTATTCGGGCTCTTCTTTGGTGCCGGGAACCTTATCTTCCCCGTTCATATGGGGCAAGAAGCCGGTGCTTCTATCTCATTAGCAACCATTGGTTTTATCCTTACCGGCGTAGGGCTTCCTTTCCTCGGTGTTGTGGCGATTGGCTTTTCTAAAAGTAATGGTCTCTATGACCTTGCAAGTCGGGTTACCCCGCTCTATGGCCTCTTCTTTACCATTGTGCTCTATCTAACAATCGGCCCTTTCTTTGCACTTCCTAGAACGGCAACGGTCTCTTTTGAAATTGGCTTAACACCATTCTTAAGCGAAGATCAATATACGATTGCACTCCTCATCTTTACTATTCTCTTCTTTCTATTAGCGTGGATTCTTTCCCTCAATCCTAGCAATATTATGATGTGGATCGGAAAAGTGTTAAATCCGCTCTTTTTGGTCTTCTTAGCCTTTCTCATTATTAGCGCTTTTATCCATCCTATGGGGGATGTTGAGACGCTTCCGATTCAGCCGGCTTATACGCATAATGCGCTCTTTAAAGGCTTTACCGAGGGCTATAACACAATGGATGTATTAGCCTCTTTAGCCTTTGGGATTATTGTCGTCAATACCATCAAAAACCTCGGTGTAACTAATCCGACCGATATCGCCAAAGATACCTTTAAGTCCGGCATTATTAGCCTTATTTTAATGAGCGTTATTTACGGTTGTCTTGCCTATATTGGTGCCACGAGCCTCAATCAATTCCCGCTCTCTGATAATGGCGGTATTGCCCTTGCGCAGATTGCAACCCACTATTTTGGTGCGTATGGGGCAATGCTCTTAGCGATTATTATCACTATTGCCTGTCTGAAAACCGCTATCGGTCTTATTACAAGTTGTGCCGAGATGTTTACCGAGCTTTTCCCGAAGATCTCTTATCGTCGATTTGTCCATATCTTCAGTATTATCAGTATGCTCATTGCCAATGTGGGTTTAACAGCGATTATTAGCATCTCCATTCCGGTATTGATGTTCCTCTATCCTTTGGCGATCACCTTAGTATTCCTCGCTTTTCTCTCTCCCCTATTCCATCATCAGAAAATTGTGTATCAATGCACCATCGGCATCACCTTTATTGTTGCAGTGCTTGAGGGTTTAAAAGCTTCTTCCGAGATGATAAGCCAAAACCCTGTGGTGTGGACAATTACCTCAACAGTGGACGGGATTCTTCCGCTCTCTGATGTGAGTATGGGTTGGATTTTACCGGCGATTGTCGGCTTAATCATTGGTTGGGCATTGAGCTTTAGAACTCGTAGCAAGGCAGAAGCGGTCTAATCAATCATCACTTGCAAGATGCCGAATAGAATGGTTTTCTTGCCTCGATTAGCTGATATGCCGGCATTTGAATAATGCTTATTTTGACCCGATATCACTCTAGATATCACTCTGTATAAAAAGCCCACTGAACCTGATATTCAGTGGGCTTTACTCTATCCGCACAAATATGCAAAAACTGATTTGTGCTCTATTTTTTACGTGATTATTCTCACTTTACTCTTCTTGTTCTACTAGTTCTCATTCTTAGATTCTAATTATAGTAGAGTGATTCATAGATCGGGAATTGCTCTAAAAATCCGGCAAGTATGCCTGACATAAAGATTGAGCTTCCGGTAAAGAGCAATGTACTCATAATGCTCGTACTCGGATCAGCCCCATAATCTAAAGAGAGATAGAGAAATTGATCATTTGCACTCAGTTGCAGACCCACTCGAGAAGATTGTGCAAAATCGAGTTGATCGGCTCTTGGCATCCGATTCACATCAAATTCAACGCCTAAAACATCAGCACTATTTTGTAAAAACTGTAGATAGTTGTAATACCAATTACGATCGCCATTTTTAATATTCATCGTACCGGCAAAGAGCAGCTCTTGAGGGTTAATCCCTTGTGAACGCTCTAACCATTTATCAAACTTCTCATTGCCTAATCGATCCTCTTCCATCACCATCTGTGGCAAGCGATTTATTCGAATATAATCCCCCTCTTCAGTCCAATAGAAGTGCCAATTGAGATCAAGCGCTCGTACGCCGTAGATATTCGCTACATATTCATTAATGAAAGGATAGAACGTAAGCGGTGTTAAATCCTCTTTCGGATCTTGACTAATCTTATCGACAAGCAGGGGAATCAGAGGATTTTGCATCACTAAATGGTGCATTTTACCCTTTTGATCATATTGCACTAAGCCCGCTTCCTTTTGCGTATTTAACCATTGATAAAACTGTTTTTTATCCCGTAAACCAATAATTGCGTGTGGCCCTAGATCATCATAATAGAACGTCATCGTGGGCCCAAGCGCATTCAGCAGTGGCATTGGATCAAATCCAAGATCCGTAGAAAGTTTCGCCTGTATATTTTGATAGAGCGCTTTGGCTTCCGCTTGGAAATCCGCTACCACAGCTTCATCCACCAAATAGGCCGGCATTTGACTTGCAAATGAAGTATAGAGCGCCTTTTCCACCATTGCTTGTGTTGGAATCGGTAAAATCACAGCGCCGAGCGGGGCTTCTACTGTCTCAAAATTAAAGTCATTTTTACGTTTAGGATCAAGTGCCAACAGGGTATTCATATCCCCTTTAACGATGATTTTCATCTGCCCTTGCGCATCTTCATTAGTCCCCTCACCGAGCGCAATGCCCTCAACCTGTTGCAAGAGTTCCATTACCGCCATATTTCCAATAGGTGCTGATAAAACCCCGGCTTTATTACGAAGATCGAACCACAAGAAGTTACTCTGCCCCGTTAAATCAATCTGATTTTCAAAGGTATACATCTCGTGTTCCCGTTGATGTTTGAGTTTTGCAATCTGTGTTTGCATCGCTTCCCAATTAATAGGCGCAACACCCACCATCACAAAGAGTCGCTGTTCCTCGGCATCAAAATAGAAACTCGCCTGTTCATAGGTGCCAAAGCCCTGTTCATCTAATTGCAAAAGCGCAGGATTAATGGGATTATCCGCCAATATCTGATTCAATTTTGCCACCGAATCAATTGCCACCGGCACAATAATCAGCCCTTGCGACATTGCCGAGATCGAATGCCCTTTATCAATAACCATCGCCTCAATCGGACCATTGAGATCGCGATAGAGCCAAGTGGCAATATAGTGAATCATCTCTTGATTATATTGATCTAATGAGAAACCGATCTTCTCTAATTGCGCTGTCAGTAGCGCTTGATCACTCAGTACCGCCCGAAATGATTCTAATGCTTTCACGCTCTCCCGATGTTGTAGCGCTTGATCATTGGTACGATTTTTAGCACTAAAAAAATGCACAACCGGTTGTGCAACTCGCAGATACGCCACCGCATTATCCGGCAATTTATCCCGAAGATAAGCATATTGCCCTACCGATTGATCAATCTTCGGCGGTTTCACTTTCGATTTTTCGGCATAGCTCACATTCGCGGTGACTAAACCCACCAAGGTTAAACAGGTCGCCATTGAGGTCATCATTGCAGGCAGACACTTTCTCAAAATCACTTTTAATTTCATATGGATAATCTCTCACAGAACAATCGTGAGAAGAGCATAGCATATTGCCTATTCTTCTCTCTAAAAATTTGGGCTTCACTGCATTTAGATCATAAAAAAGGATAATCATCCCGAAAGATCATTATCCTTTACATCATCTATTTCATTCTCTTTGTCTATAGCTTATTTGTATAGCCTATTTTCTATAGCACATTTTCTATCATTTATTTTTTATAGAAAATGTCTATTTGAAAGTTCCTATTGAACAGTGAAAATACCCTATTTCCGTTCAAGCCAAGCATCGATACTCCACGCGCCTGCACCTTGTACCATTAGGTAGATAAAGCCCCCGGCAATGGCGATATTTTTCATAAATGAGGTTTCATCTCCTGTACCACCGTGGAAAATCACTGCCGTTAAGATATTAAATACAATCATAAAGAGCGCTACAAATCGTGTTTGAAAACCTACTAAAATTGCTAAGCCTCCGCCTAACTCTAATAAAATCACGAGCCATAAAAGTCCGCCGGGCAAGCCTTTTGATTCCATATAGCCAATCGTTCCGGCATAACCGGCAATTTTGCCCCAACCGGCAATAATAAAGAGGTATGCCATCAATGCTCGACCGACTAGCAGTAGCATTGATTGAAAGACTTGAGGGGATACCCAATTTTTGATCCATATATTCGGGTTTAACATTTTTCTCTCCTTAGAAAATAACTTAATCATCATATTGATTAACGCTTTTGCACTCGCTAATCACTTCAAAATAAGTACAAAAACTTGATTCAATTCATTGAAAATAACTAAGCCTATCATAAGGAAAAGCAAAGCGTGCTAATATAGCCCAATAGAAAATCATTATTGCCTGAAAAGCAATAATCCTCTGACCCAATTGCTGATTTCGAGAGAATCTATGCCTGCCCATACTTTCAAAAAAATTGATCTCGAAGATATTCAAGTCTTCTGCCTGACCGCTGAATGCCAAAGTTTTACTGAAGCCTCTATTCTGATTGGCACAACGCCATCGGCCATTAGTAAAGCCATTGCTCGCCTTGAGAAAAAGCTCTCTCTGAAGCTCTTTGAACGCTCTACGCGCGCAATGCGGTTGACGGAAGAGGGGGCTAGTTATTATGCGGTGTGTAAAGAAGCCCTTGCGGATATTCAGGATATTGAAAATCAATTAGCAGTGGACGGCAAACCTCGCGGAACGCTCCGTATTAGTGCGCCGGATAGTTATGGAATGACCGTCCTCATCCCGCAAATTGCCCCATTTATTGAAGCGCATCGACAAGCCCTGAAAGTAGAAATTGCCCTCGGTAATCACTTTGTCAATTTCACCCGCGAATCTGTCGATATTGCCGTTAGAATTGGGGAATTAGAGGAAGCCCGCGTAGTTGCGAAATATCTTCACACTGCCCAATTTAAATTAGTTGCCTCTCCTGATTACATTGCACAATTTGGCACACCACAAACCATTGCCGATCTTCAGCAACATCAATGTATCGGAATTCACTTCCCTGATCGAGGTTCTGTCATTCCTTGGGAATTTGGGGAAAAGAGTGAGCGATTCCCGCTACAATTTGCCATCACTCACAGTCACTCAATGGGGGCACTCGCCCACGCTGTTGCCGGTCTTGGCATTGTCAGATTACTCGATTATTCAGTGCAAGCAGACATAGAGAAAGGCAACGTTATCGAAATCCTCCCCGGCACTGCACCGCCGGCAATGAAAGTACACCTTGTCTATCCTAGCAGTCGTTATATCCCGGCCAAAACCCGTCTCTTTATCGACTATTTTATGGACTCCATTCTTCCGAATGTGGCAAAACAGAATCGGGATATTGATTATTTTATTTAATCGAGCATTAGATTGAATGTAGAACGACTAAGACAATTTATCGTATCGCCGGAACGAAATATCCCGCTCTTATCACAATCCCGCGCCGGCAGTTGTGACGTTATCTCGCCGGAATAAAATATCCCGTCCTCACAATAATCCCGCGCCGGCAATTGTGTCAACTTCAATGTTGGAAATAGATAATCGATCTCTGACAGTTGCATAAATGAGATTTGTCGAGAGGCTTTGAGCTTCTCACCTGCGGGCGCTCGCTTTGTATGGTCACACGATCACTCCCTCCCGCCGAGAATTAGATTTAAGAAGTATAAAAATTTCTGATATTTTTCCCACATCTACAGAAACAAACTATCTTTATGACATAAGAAGATTTATCCCATCGCCGGAGCGAATATCCCGCTCTTATCACAATCCCGCGCCGGCAATTATGGCGTTATCTCGCCGGAATAAAATATCCCGTCCTCACAATAATCTCACGCCGGCAGTTGTGGCAATTTCAATGTTGGAAATAAATAATCGATCTTTTATAAATGCAGAAATTAGATATTTACTGAGAGGCTTTGAGCTTCTCACCTGCGGGCGCTCGCGCTTTCTGGTCACACGATCATTCCCTCCCGCCGAGAATTAGATTTAAGAAGTATAAAAAAAGATCTACTGTTTAATCAGTAGATCTTGTCTCAAATGCACTTTGTTGAAGGAATCCCTATATGAGTCTACAGCGCACAACGATCTAATAACGCTTCGATACTCTTGAAAGAGAGCCCGGTATGACTTGTTAAACCAATTTGACAGGTTTTACTCATTGATGCGCCGATATCAAACTGCTCTACAGCATCTGCCGGTAAGCGCTTCAAACTATTTTCATTAATCTCCGGCACTGTAAAACCTTTCGCGCCGGCAAAACCGCAACATTCGATATTAGTCAGTACGACTTCATTGGCACAGGCTTTGGCTAATTTGAGTAGATCTTGACTACCGCCGGCTTTGGCCACACTACAAGGTGTGTGAAGCAGTAAACGGTCGAGCTTCTCCTCAATCGTTAATCTTGGCAATACTTCTTTTACCAAAAATTCTGTCGGACGATAGAGAATAATCCGCTCATCAATTAAGCCTGCTTTCTGCCAATCGTGAACTTGTAACGCACAAGGCGCATTATCCACATACACCGGAATTTCACCATAACGGGTTGCGGTTAATAAGGCTTGATTGAGCTTCTCCGCCATCGATTTTGCTTCTCTATTCGCCTTTGCCGAAGTAAAGGGTTGCCCACAACAGAGTCCCCCTAAATGATCCGGGAAAAATGGGGTAAAACCGGCTTTCTGCAATAGGCTAATAACGTGATCAAAGGTATTCTCTTTGCCTGCTTTTGCCGGAGAGTCAATACTGCCTTTCCCCTGTAACTCCTGCAGATTTCGATTCACACAAGTGGAAAAATAGACCACCGAATTTTCAATCTTACTCGGTACCGGTAATATCGGCACTTCGCTCGCTACTTTCGGCATCATTGTTGGAATAACAGGAATGCCTAAGAAGGTATTGTGTAATTTACTGCTCCAACGATGCGCTTTATCCACACCGAAACTTTGCACGCGATTGAGCGCAAAACGGGAAAACTTCTCTGCTTTGGCAAAATGATTGCCGGAAAACCGCACTATACTTCCGCGATTTTTAGGGCGAATCGATTTGATAAACGCGCCGGTATTAATTCCCACAGGACAGCGCTGACCACACATTCCTGTTTCGGCACAGGTTTCAATCCCTGCATATTGATAGGTGCGATTGAGCTTGGCAAAAAGCTCTCCACTCTCTCCGCTTCTTGGCAACATCTGCATATTGCGATGAAGTGCAATTCTCTGTCTCGGCGTTAAAGATAAACCATCTGACGGGCATGCCGGCTCACAAAAACCGCACTCAATACAATCTTGAATCAGCTTATCAGCGGCGGGAATCGATTTAAAAGAGGTGATATGAAGCGCTTTATTATCGGTAATAATCACATCAGGATTGAGGATATTATCCGGATCAAAGAGCGCTTTAATATCCCGCATTACCGCATAGATCTCACTGCCCCATTCTGTCTCTACAAAAGGCGCAATATTTCGCCCGGTTCCGTGCTCCCCTTTAAGAGAACCGCCATATTTCACCGCCACTACTTCGGCGAGCTCATCCATAAAACGGTCAAATTGCTTCACCTTTTTCTTCGAAGTCATCTCCGGCGCTAAGATAAAGTGTAGATTCCCCTCCAATGCGTGCCCCATAATAGTGGCTTCAGGGAATTTATGCTTCTCAAATAGCGCCGTTAGCGCCTCAACACCCTCAACAAGATGCTCCATCGGGAAGACCACATCTTCAGGAATCACGTGCGCGCCACTTTTGCGCCCTTTCGCCACAATCGGTAACAATCCTTTTCGGGTATTCCAATATTGTGTCGTAATCGCAGTATCGGTCTGAAATCCGGTATATTCTACGATCTTAAAATCAGCAAAGACGGCTTCTATCTCTTTGATCTTCTGCGCTAAATCCGCTTCCGATTGCCCCATTGTTTCAATCAATAGACAGGCGCTATCCCGATCAAGCGGACGATAGAAGAAGCTCGGTAAGTCCGCAATCGCTTCCCCAACAAGATGAAGTGTTCGTCCATCAAAGAGCTCAACCGCTTCCACCGGCGCACGTTCACGCAATGCTTTCACCGTTTCACAACACTCCCGAAGCGAGGTGAAATAGACAAATGCCGACGCTTTATGCCGATATTCCGGCACAGTGTGATAGACCACTTCGCTCACAAACCCGAGCGTTCCCTCTGAACCGACAATAAGATGCTTTAAAATCTCAATCGGATCTTCAAAATCGATCAAGGCATTGACGCCATAACCGGTAGTATTTTTCAGGCGATATTTAGTGGCGACTTTCTCTTTCAAAAGCGGATTCATCATAATCCGTGCCCGTAAGGCAAGAAGCTGATCTAGAAAGTGCGCATATTTTTCCCGAAACGTAGCCACACTCTCTCTATCTCTTGTATCTAAAACACAACCATCAAAGAGCACTAAGCGAATATCGGCAATGGTATGGTAACTATTATTCTTCGTACCACAACACATTCCGCTACTGTTATTGGCCACAATACCGCCGATACGCGCCACATTAATAGACGCAGGATCAGGCCCAATTTTACGCTGATAAGGTAACAAAGCTTGATTCACCTGTGCACCAATGACCATTGGGCCGACCGTCACTTTTTCGCCTTTCTCAGTGATTTCAAGTTTGGTGAATCCTTGCCCCAATAATACTAGCACCGATTGACTTGAAGTTTGTCCTGAGAGCGATGTCCCCGATGCTCTAAAGGTGAGTGCCACGCCACATTCCCGCGCGATAGGCATTATTACCATCATCTCTGCCTCATTCTCTACGCGAATGACTACTTGAGGGATATAGCGATAGAGACTCGCATCCGTTCCATAAGCAAAACGGTAGAAATAATCGGTATATACCCGAGATTCCCCTAAAATAGCCCGTGCTTTCTCGGCAAAGGCTTCGTGCGCACTATCAAGCGCCTCTTCTCTCATATAAATGTTCTTCTCCATTACAACTCTCTCTTCTCTCTTTTTTTCTTATTATGGGCTATTTTTATTGTGGGTGATGAATACCAATTCTAAAGCGTTCCACTTCTGCTCTATCTGTCTGAATCGCTGAATGGGTAATCTATTTTCTCAATGTGAAAGCAACAAGGCGCGATCGGTATTATATATTGATATCAGAATATATCATTTGATATATCAATATATTAGAAAAATCTATTAAAAGAAATGAATATCAAACAAAGATTTTAAAATTGTAGTCACAAATTAGTTATAACAAATACTATAGTTAATAGTAGCACTAAAATCGTATGACTAATCTATCAGCTTGTTGCATTTCTCCCTACTTATCCCAAGAATATAAACTGGTTACCCACAAAGTTATCCACAGGATAATTATCTCTACAATCTATTATCTATTCTCGATGAGTAGAATTGCCGACTATTATAGAACCTTTATGCCCCAAGGATTGTGAAATATTGAAATATCTTTCGATAAATTCACAGCAGAGTTGATTTTAGAGAATTAATCCCCATTGTCGATAGCAGTTTAGTAATAATTCACTTACATTGTAGGTTTGCCTCACAGTAATGAGATTTGAATCTCTCATTCGGCATCAAGATTCCCTACAATCGTAGCAAAGAACAGATGAAGGAACTTTATGAGTGATAATAAAAAAACAACACTTCCCGCTGTTGAGAATGAAATCAAGGGACATAATGAAGTGATTGTAGAGGGCGATACGATATCGAATATTATCCATATCCTCCCCTTGCACGATCGCCCATTCTTCCCCCCCCAAATCGCGCCACTTCTCCTAAATGAAGAACCTTGGCTCACCACACTCGATTCGATTATGGATAATCGTACACGCGTTGTCGGGCTCATTTTAAGTAAAAAAGAGACCAAAACAGATCTCACTGCCGATGATTTTTATGAGTATGGTACGCTTATTCATATCCATCATCCCCATCGCGAAGATGGCAAAGTGCAATTTATCGCCCAAGGTATTCAGCGTTTTCGTGTCAAAAAATGGATCTCTAAAGAGATTCCATTTGTGGCACAAGTGGAATATTTCGATGAAGCGATTATTGATAAGTCTGATGAAGTGCGGGCTTACTCAATGGCGGTTGTCAATGCGCTTAAAGAGCTCATCCCCTTTAATCCGCTCTTCTCGGAAGAGTTAAAGCACTTTTTGACCCGTTACAATAGTAATGATCCATCGCCCTTTGCCGACTTTGCGGCGAGTATGACCACAAGTGGGAAAGAGGAATTGCAAGATGTCTTATCAACCATCCCCCTCGTCCCTCGTTTGCGGAAAGTATTAGCGATCATTGAGAAAGAGATCAAAATTGCCAAACTACATAACTCCATCCGAGAAGAAGTGGAAGATCAACTGACAGATCAGCAGCGGCAATATTTCCTACGGGAACAGCTCAAAGTGATTCAACAAGAACTTGGCATCTCTAAAGATGATAAAGCCGCGGATATCGATAAATTTGTCGAGCGTCTTCTAAATAAAGAGATTCCACAAGCGGCACAAGAGCGCATTGATGAAGAGCTTGAGAAGTTACAGATTCTTGAAACAGGATCGCCGGAATATGGCGTTACTCGTAACTACCTCGACATTATTACCGATCTGCCTTGGGGCACGAAGACAGAGGATAATTTCAATCTTAAACACGCACGCCGAGTTTTAGATAAAGATCACTTTGGCTTAGAAGATGTGAAAGATCGCATTATCGAAACCTTAGCCGTAGGGAAACGCAAAGGCGAGATCAAAGGGACGATTATTCTCCTTGTCGGTCCGCCGGGTGTCGGTAAAACCTCCATTGGGCGCTCAGTGGCAGATAGCCTTGGCCGTAAATTCTACCGCTTTAGCCTTGGTGGCGCGCGCGATGAAGCGGAGATCAAAGGTCATCGCCGGACCTATATTGGCGCAATGCCGGGGAAATTGATCCAAGCGCTTCGGGAAACCAAAGCGGATAATCCGGTTATTATGCTCGATGAGATCGATAAAATGGGGCAATCCTATCAGGGCGACCCAGGTTCAGCGCTCCTTGAGGTACTTGATCCTGCGCAAAATCACGATTTCCTCGATCACTATCTTGATGTGCGTTACGATCTTTCAAATGTCCTCTTTGTCTGTACCGCGAATACCCTCGATTCTATTCCGCCGGCGTTACTAGACCGGATGGATGTAATTCGTCTCTCAGGCTATATCTTAGAAGAGAAATGCAAAATCGCGCGCCAATATCTCTGGCCAAAACAGTTAGAGAAAGCAGGCTTTGACAAGAAAGAGTTGAAGATCACAAGTGGCGCAATTGAGAAAATCATTGACGATTACGCGCGGGAAGCCGGTGTACGTCAACTAGAGAAGCAACTCGGGAAAATTGTCCGTAAATCTGCGGTCAAATTTGAAACTGAAGAGTTAGAGTCGCTCTCTATCGGCGTGAATGATATCGTGCCGATGCTCGGTAATCCGTTCTTTAATCGAGATAAACCGCTACAGCACGTAGGCGTTGTCACCGGTCTTGCTTGGACTTCGATGGGCGGCGTGACCTTACCGGTGGAAGCCGTCAAAGTGCACGATCATCAGCGCGGCATTAAATTGACCGGGAAACTCGGCGAAGTGATGCAGGAATCTGCCAATATCGCCTATAGCTATATTATGGCCAATGCTAAAGAGTTAGGATTACAAGAAAGCTTCTTCGAGAAAGCCTTTATCCATATTCACGCACCGGAAGGCGCCACACCGAAAGATGGACCGAGTGCCGGGATTACCCTCGCCTCTTGCTTGATGTCTTTAGCCTTAGACAAAGCCCCTCGAAATATCGCAATGACCGGCGAGCTCACTTTAGTGGGGCAAGTATTGCCCATTGGTGGTGTAAAAGAGAAGCTCATTGCGGCGAAACGTGTCGGGATTAAAGAGATCATCTTCCCGAAAGGCAACAAGAAAGATGCCGATGAGTTACCCGACTATCTACGAGAAGGTTTAACGCTCCATTTTGTCGAAGACTTTACTGAAGTGGCGAAATTACTCTTCTAGTTTAGGTATTCATCATTTATTGTTATTAATGGAAGCTCTCTGATCATCAGAGGGCTTTTTTGTTGTATGTTTCTTTAATAGTTATTGCATCGCCGGGGCGAATGATCCCGTTCTTGCCACAATCGTGTGCCGGCAGATTTGGCAATTCTTAATGCCAATGAGTTAGATAATCTCTTCTCTATTATCAATATGCAACTTGAATTGAGTTGAGTTGAGTTGAGAAGCTTGAAGCGACTCATCTGCGGCGCTCACTCTTTCTAGTTACACGATTTATTCTCTCCCGCCGGGAATCGGCTTTTCTTTAGAATCGTAAGAAAATATGTCGCATCACCGGGGCGAATGACCCTGATCTTACAACAATCCCGCGCCGGCAATTGTGACCGGGAATCAATGCTTATTAAAGCCGATATTCCCAATCGTATCTTTTCCACAACAATGGTTATATTTCTCCTATTTC
The DNA here is from genome assembly GCF_003121845.1 of Ignatzschineria ureiclastica. Lineage (GTDB taxonomy): Bacteria > Pseudomonadota > Gammaproteobacteria > Cardiobacteriales > Wohlfahrtiimonadaceae > Ignatzschineria > Ignatzschineria ureiclastica. The sequence continues at coordinate 33,692 of NZ_QEWQ01000003.1, forward strand.
CCCGATAATTTCGAGAATATTGCGAGAAAATCCATTCTATGGATCAAAATCCTATCAATGGAATCTCCCTTTTCGTATCTTTTTTTCGATTTTCTCCACAAATTTTTCATCTAAAATCCAAAATTCTAGAAAATTATTAAAATTACAACAAACCTAAAAAGAGTCATTTCAAACAACTTGATAGCTTATTAAAAAATAGAAAAATTAAATATAATTCAATTAGATAAATGAATTTATTATTTTGTAATCATAAAAATTCAAATTACTTCTTTGTTGTACTTTTAATAAATCTACAACTATTTTTGTATTATTTATGTAAATTTTATTTGATTAATATATGAATTTACGATTTAATATGAGTCGTGGATGAGATACATCTAAATTTATTTTTAATCGATCGTGGCGAATGCCACACAATGGAGATATTCATTATGATGAAGAAAAGCATTTTCGCAGTAGCAGTAGCTTCTGTTTTAACTTTAGGCGCAGCACAAGCTGAAACAGTTCTTTACGGTTCAATTCGTTACGATTACCAAAGCAAAAAAGTAGAAGACTATAAAGAAAAAGATAACCAGCATGGTATCGATGAAATTGAGAACAAAATCAAAAAATTCACTGGTAAGCGTGTATCTAACCTTGCGGATGCGGGTTCACGTATCGGTTTAAAAGGCTCTGAAGATTTAGGTAACAACAATGCTGTTATCTATCAATTAGAGTGGGGCTTTGACGGTATGGTTCAAGATGAGAAAAACAGCAAATGGACTACTCGTAAAGCAATCTTAGGCTTAACTGGTGATTGGGGTACATTCACAGCAGGTCGTCAAGATAACCCATTCAAAGTAACAATCGTTGATGACTCTGTTACTGATGGCTTCAATGGTAAAGATACAATTACTTCAGCAGCACAACGTGCAATGACAACTACCTTAACTGGTCTTAATGCAGCGAAGATTCTAGATGCTAGCAACGAAGAAGAGGCTCTTAACATTTATGCAGACACACTAAATGATGCTGGATTGAGTCGCGTAGGTAAAGTCATTGCTTATACAACTCCTGATTTTGCTGGTTTCCAAGCGAATGCAGCAATTATGATGGATGACTCTTACTACCTCAAAGGCAAAAATGATGATAAAAATATTGACCTTTGGACAATCAATGCTCGTTATGCTTACGACTTAGGCGCAAATGGTCAAATCCTTGCGAAAGCAGGTTATATCCAAGGTAAAGTTGCTGGCGATAACAATAAATCAAAAGCTTGGGGATTATTCTTAGGTTATAGCCAAGATGCTTTTGCTGTAACAGCTTCTTATGCTGATGGTAACCATAAAACTGCTACTGAACAAAATGATCGTGGAGTATGGGTTGGTAATGGTCCTAAACAAAAATCTAAAGGTTGGGATGTAGGGGCAAGTTTCTCATTCGGTCCTAACTACTTCAGTACAATTCGTGCCGCTTACGGTGAGAACCAAGTCAAAATTGATGGTGTTGAAGGCAAAGATAAAGTTAAATCATGGGCTGTTGGCTTTGAACAAAAACTCTCTACTCGTACACGTGCATGGGTTGAGTATGGTGCTAATGAAACAAAATTCCGTCCAATTTTAGATTCTGATAAAAAGAAAGACAACGTTGTATCAATCGGTATGCGTCACGACTTCTAATTCAACGCTTAGTTAATCTAAGCTAGAAGTTAAATGTCAATATGACAGATCCCATCTCTTCGGAGGTGGGATTTTTTATGGTCTTTACAAAATATCGAGCGGATAGCTTCCCAGCCCTTTCTATCGAATAATTGTTTTATTCAAAAAATGGTTATTTTTTAGGCAATTATTCTTTAACCCCCTTTCGGAGTCGAAATGCTATCTATTGAATATTCATCACTATTTTGTCGCAGATAAGATACATATATTACCAATAAGTATCATTTAAGATAAATTAATGTTGCTAATATGAAAATTTATGTTTAGTATAAGTCAACTATTATCAATAATAGTAATGGATGACACACTCACTTAGGAGAAGTATTATTATGATGAAGAAAAGCATTTTCGCAGTAGCCGTTGCTTCTGTTATGACTTTAGGCGCAGCACAAGCTGAAACAGTTCTTTATGGTTCAATTCGTTACGATTACCAAAGCAAAAAACTCGAAGATTATAAAGAGAAAGATGGTCAACATGGTTTAGACCAAGTTGAAAACAAAATCAAAAAATTCACTGGTAAACGTGTATCTAACCTTGCTGATGCTGGCTCACGTATTGGTATTAAAGGTTCTGAAGATTTAGGTAATAACAATGCCGTAATCTACAATCTTGAGTGGGGCTTTAATGGCATGACTCAAGAAGAATCTAAAGGCGGGAAAACTCGTAAAGCAATCCTTGGTGTAACAGGTGATTGGGGTACGGTAACAGCGGGTCGTCAAGATAACCCATTCAAAAATACAATCGTAGAAGACAGCGTTACTGATGGCTTCAACGGTTCTGATGTCATCTCTTCAGCAGCACAACGCGCGATGACTTCTACCCTTGCAGGTGTTGTAGTGGGTGAGCGTGAAACTGAAAATGGTCTTGCACCAATTCAAGAAGCAGCAGCTAGCCGTATTGGTAAAGTTATTGCTTACACAACACCTGAATTTGCCGGTTTCCAAGCAAATGCAGCGGTGATGATGGATGCAGATATGTATGCTGACAACAAAGAGAAAAACATTGACCTTTGGACAGTGAATGCTAAATATAGCTACGACTTAGGTGCGAATGGCACTATCCTTGCGAAAGCAGGTTATATCCAAGGTAAAGTTGCAGAAAATGAAAACAAATCAAAAGCTTGGGGTTTAATGCTTGGTTATAGTCAAGATGCATTTGCAGTAACTGCTTCTTATGCTGATGGTAACTACAAATCAAAAGAAGGCTCTAATGCGCCTATCAAAGGTAACAAAGTTAAATCAAAAGGTTGGGATTTAGGTGCTAGCTACTCATTTGGTCCTAACTACTTCAGCACAGTTCGTGTTGCTTATGGTCAAAACCAAGTAAAACAAGAAGGTCAAAAAGATAAAGTTAAATCTTGGGCTGTTGGTTTCGAGCAAAAACTCTCTACTCGTACACGCGCATGGGTTGAGTATGGTGCAAACGAGACTAAATTTGCTGGCGAAGGTAATGACAAGAAGAAAGATAACGTTGTATCAATCGGTATGCGTCACGATTTCTAATTTCACGCTTAGTTAAGCTAAGTTAGATATAAATTAGAAACAAATGTCTTTAAGGCAGATCCCATCTCTTCGGAGGTGGGATTTTTTATTGGGTCAATTTGTCATAAAGAAGTGCTTAGAATCTATTTCCATCTATATAGTAAGATCGGTTCAAAATAAGCTTATTTAAATGCCGGCGCATCAGCTCTAAGAAGTAAGGGTTGCTGCTCTATCCGGCATCTTGCAAATGTTGCTTAGTACAGTTTGATATTCTTTTAAAATTCCACGCTAACTACATACAAAACATTTTTTTAAACCCAATATACTATAATAATTATTACTTTTATGACAAATAACCTAGTATTAATGGTTGTAAATAAATATAATACTCAAGGATATTTTTAAACGGTTAATAACGATATTGACCCCATTAATTTGATAAATATCCTCTAATCATCAGCGTTTTCATACATAGGGATATGATGAAGCAGAGACCTGCCCTCTCTACAGAATGTTTTTCCGGGGCTCGCGACTATGGCTATATTATCGCAATCATAGATTCGATAATCCGATCACTTCATCTAAAAAGAGTCCTAATTATGAGAATAATGAACAAAACCCTCATTGCGGCAACCCTTACCTCTCTTCTCGCACTCACCTACGCACAAGCAGACACTACGCTTTACGGTACTATTGGCTTTGAATATCAGAGCAAAAAATTTGCCAGCGACGCGCCGACTTATGACAATGGAAAAGGAACTTTCTCTCGGGAGCGCCTTTCGAATATCGGTACAGCCGATCATGAGTTCGGTATTCGCGGCACAGAATCCCTTGGCGGTGACACTTCTGTGATCTATAATCTTGAGTGGAAATTTCACGCTGATGATGATAATTACCAAGATGGCTTAACCACACATGTTGCTTATCTAGGTCTCACCGGAAACTGGGGAACGATTAAAGTGGGTCGTCAAGATAATCCATTTAAAGTGATGCTAGTCGATAGCACTGTCAATGACGATTTTAATGGCTCAGATGTCATTTCATCGGCAGCCGAGAGCGCAATGACAACTGCACTTGGGGGCATTGGGATTACCATGTCCAATAACAACAATACTTACAATGGATTTGATGCTACGCATATTACTTTCAATGGTCAAAATCCAACCATTACTGTAAATTCCGAAGCTGAAAATTACTTCGATGGTACAACCATCTCTTATACTGATTACTCCCATTTTGGCCATACATTAAGTTATACAACACCGGATTTTGCAGGTTTTCAAGCAAATGCGGCCATCATGATGAATGCAGCCCTCTACCCTGAAAATAACAAAAAAGGGATCGATCTTTGGACGATTAATGCTCAATATGGCATCGATGCCGGAGATGGTCAGATCTTAGCGCAAGCGGGATATATCCAAGGACATTTAGTTGATCGAGATAAATCTAAAGTTTGGGGGGCTTTTTTAGGATATCTAAGTGATCAGTGGAATGTAACTGCATCTTATGCCGATGGTAATTATCATAAAGCCCCCACAGCAATCACAACGGCGCAAGGTGTAACATCTGAAATTAGCAATAAAGCGAAATCAAAAGGTTGGGATTTAGGCGCAAGCTTCTCATTTGGCGCAAACTATGACAATACCATTCGTGCAAGCTATGGTCAAAATCAGGTCAAACAATTTGGCGCAAAGGATAAAGTGAAGTCGTGGGCGATTGGTTATCAAAATAACCTCTCAAGCAGAACCACCGCTTGGGTTGAATATGGTGTTTCTAAAACCACTTTTAATAAACAATTTAATAACCTAGAAGCACAGAAAAATAGCGTAGTTTCCATCGGTCTTTCACATGATTTTTAAAGCTTTTTGTTCACAAACTTTATAAGCTACCAATCTAGACGCTTAAATCTGTAGAAATAGTAACTTCCACAGCCTAACTTCATTGAAAAGTTAGGCTTTTTTTGTATCATTTACACAACACAAAAGCGAATAATTCTCACTATCAAAACCCAAAACAGATAAAAATACGCTTTATTACTACAATAAAATAACATTTTAAAACATCCGTAAATCACACAAAATATAGCGTTAACTACTGATTTATATATATCTTTTAAAATAAAACAAGAAATTCTCTTTATTGTTTTTTTATCTTTTTTGATAAAAAAGTTGTATAAATGATAACAAAGAGCTATTATCTCGCACATGGGGCACGTAAAAAACAATGCCCTAAACAAATATTCACTCTACTTGAATATTATTTCTATATATTAGGCTTCATTGAGGATCCTTATCATGAAAAAAAGTATTTTTGCAGTAGCTGTAGCTTCTGTTTTAACTTTAGGCGCAGCACATGCTGAAACAGTTCTTTACGGTTCTATCCGTTATGATTACGAAAGCAAAAAAGTGGAAAACACTTTAAAAAATGGTTCTTGGGATGGCGAGCGTCTTTCTAACTTAGAAGATGCAGGCTCACGTATCGGTCTTAAAGGTTCTGAAGATTTAGGCAATGGTAATGCTGTTATCTATAATCTTGAATGGGGTTTCAATGGTATGGATTCTGAAGCTTCAGGATTTAAAAACCGTTTAGCTATTTTAGGTTTAACTGGTAATTGGGGTACATTCACAGCAGGTCGCCAACATAACCCATTTAAAGTAACAATCGTTGATGATGCAATTGTTGATGATTTCAATGGTTCAAATGTTATTTCTTCAGCTGCACAACGTGCAATGACGACAACTCTCAAAGGCACTAAAATTGGAACAACTGTTAATAGTGATGGAAAATTAGCAATTCAAAAAGCTGATTACTCTCGCGTGGGTAAAGTGATTGCTTATACAACTCCTGATTGGGCGGGTTTCCAAGCGAATGTTGCACTCATGATGGATGATACATTATACAAAACGAATGATGAGAAAAACATCGACCTTTGGACTATCAATGCTCGTTATGCTTATGACTTAGGTGCAAGTGGTACAATCCTTGCGAAAGCAGGTTATATCCAAGGTAAATTAGCTGATGTTAATAAATCAAAAGCTTGGGGTCTATTCCTTGGTTATGATCAAGATGCTTTCGGTGTATCTGTAGATTACGCAAATGGTAACCACAAAGCGAAATTAAATGCAGAAAATGCGGTTGAAGGTCCTAAAGAAAAATCTCAAGGTTGGGATATCGGTGCACGCTTCTCATTTGGTCCTAATTACTACAGCACTATCCGTGCAACTTATGGTCAAAACCAAGTAAAAGTAGATGGCGAAAAAGATAAAGTTAAATCTTGGGCTATCGGTTTTGAACAAAAACTCTCTAGCCGTACTCGTGCATGGGTTGAATATGGTCAAGAAGAGACTAAATTTGCAGCGGTTAATGTAGATAAGAAAAAAGACAACACCATCTCTATCGGTATGCGTCACGACTTCTAAATTACAACTGTATTTAGTAAATTATTAGAAACAACAGAAGCGTTACTATTTCAAATAGTAACGCTTTTTTCTTCCCTATTAGCTTGATCTATTCGTTTTATCACTCATAAGCCGATAATACAACAATATGCTCTTGTATATACCCTGTCTATATCATCAACCTCCCATAGCCCACTAACGCCAAAACAGAACTTAATAGTGACACAGCCTTATTTAACAATAGATATAGCCATAAATTATCATAAAAGATACATATCAATACTATTCATATATTCCTCCAGGATCAAAAAATCATATGGTTACGATAAACAACATAAGAATCAACTCTGACAAGCACTATTCTGTATCATAATGAAAACTTTTTAAGTTTTTTTTATCTTTTTTGATAAAAAAGTTGTACAAATGATAATTCATGTGTAATATACCGCTTAAAGGAACGTTAAATATTGATAACAAATGATATTTGCTTCATCAAGAATAACGCACTCCTAGTTTTTATTTCTATTCAATTCATTGGAGATTACCATGATGAAAAAAAGTATTTTCGCAGTAGCCGTAGCTTCTGTTTTAACTTTAGGCGCAGCACACGCTGAAACAGTTCTTTACGGATCAATCCGTTATGAGTATCAAAGCAAAAAATTAGAAAGTCCAGATAGAGATACTATGTCTGGTATCCAAAAATTCACTGGCAAACGCCTTTCTAACTTAGAAGATGCTGGTTCACGTATCGGTCTTAAAGGTTCTGAAGATTTAGGCAATAACAATGCTGTAATCTATAACCTTGAGTGGGGCTTCAATGGTATGGAACAAGGCAACTCAGCTAGTGGCTTCAAAAACCGTAAAGCAATCTTAGGCTTAACTGGTGATTGGGGTACGGTAACTGCAGGTCGTCAAGACAACCCATTCAAAGTAACAATTGTTGATGATTCTGTACAAGATGACTTCAATGGCTCAACAATTTCATCAGCATCACAACGCGCGATGACTACCACTCTTAGAGCACAAGGTCTATCAGGCGATCAAACTATTGAAGGTAAAACACAATTTGTTAATACCGTAAATGACACCGACTTCTCTCGCGTAGGTAAAGTAATTGCTTATACTACTCCTGAGTGGGCTGGTTTCCAAGCAAATGCGGCAGTTATGATGGACGCTGATCTTTACCCAACAAACAGCCGTAAAAATGCTGACCTTTGGACAATCAATGCGCGTTATGCTTATGATTTAGGCGGTGATTATGGCCAAATCCTTGCTAAAGCAGGTTATATCCAAGGTAAAGTATCTGGTCGTCAACATATGAAAAAATCTTCAAAAGTATGGGGTCTTTTCGTTGGTTACCTTTCTGATCCAGTTAAAGTAACTGTATCTTACGCTGATGGTAATCAAAATGATTTAGCTGGTCAATCAGGTGATAAAGCAAAATCTAAAGGTTGGGATTTAGGTGCTAGCTACTCTTTCGGACCTAACTACTTCAGTACTGTTCGTGCAACTTACGGACAAAATGAACTTAAAGTTGCTGGTGGCAAAGATAAAGTTAAATCATGGGCTGTTGGTTTTGAGCAAAAACTCTCTACTCGTACACGTGCATGGGTTGAGTATGGTGCAGAAGAAACTAAATTTAATGCAAATAATACAGAGAAACAAAAAGACAACATCGTTTCAATCGGTCTTCGTCACGACTTCTAATTATTGCCTTACATCGTAAGGTTCCATTAGGATTCAATGACAACATCGAAAGATTGATGTTATAAGATAAAGTCCCATCGAGGTTTCACGACTTCGGTGGGATTTTTTTGTCTATCAAAAAGGAGAGGATTAGATCAATCACTGACATCAAGCTATTCATTGATAATGAACAATCCCTTATACTAGAATCATCATAATCAATATAGCAATATCGGTTCAAAATAAGCTTATTCAAATGCCGCGCATCGATTGATCGAGGTAAGGAAGCCGTTCTATCCAGCATCTTGCAAGTGTTGTTTGATACGGATTTATGTTTTTAAAATCTCGCGATAGCTGTTTAAAAACCATTTTTCTTAAACCAAATTTACTATATAAGGAAGATAGAGATCATGCCTAATAATAAATCGTATCTATTAATAATAGGTAGCGCACTTATTACCCTATCGCTCTTCTCGCCTATCAATGCGGAAACAAGTAATGAGATTTACGGAACACTCTCTTACGGTTTACAAAAACAGAAATCCAATCAACCGAATCTTCATTACACTCCTCACGATCAATCATCCCTACCATCGCACCCACACTATCAACCCAAAGAGAAATCTCGTTTAACGCCGGATAACAAAATCGGTATCAAAGGAGAAAAACCCATCGGCAATGGTAATAGCATTATTTATCAATTTGAATGGGGCGATGAAAAGTAAACGATTGTTTTCACTCAAGTCTAATCCACGGCGGGAAGGAATGATCGAGCAACCAGAAAGAGTGAGCGCCCGCAGGTGAGAAGCTCAAAGCCTCTCAATAAGATAGAATGTATAGGCTAACTGATGAATTCTTATCAATCTTTCGGCATTGAAATGCCCAACTTGCCGGCGCTGGATTGTGAGATGAACGGGATAATTCTCCCCGGCGATGGGATACACTTGATTTGTGCATCTCTCTACAATTAGCGGTACAATATTGCATTATCATTAAAAACAATAATATTCATCAATAGAGATCCATTGAACCTTTTTAGGATTCAATCTCTATTTTATGGACTAAGAGGAGATGCAATGAAACAGACTATTGCCGTCATCGGCGCCGGATCTTGGGGCACTGCTTTAGCGATTCATTTAGCGGCGAAACATTCTGTCAATCTTTGGAGCCATAATGCCGATCATGTTGCGGATATGGCCAATATTCGTCTCAATGAGCGATTCTTACCCGAAACACCCTTCCCTGATAACATCACGCTTTTCGCTGATTTTAAAGCAGCCATCACAAATGTAGATGCCATTTTAATTGTGGTTCCATCGACGGCTTTTGATGAGATTATTCAGAAACTAAAAGCCTGTCATCTCCCTCACTTACCACCGATTATCAGTGCGACAAAAGGGCTTGATCATCACACCAATGGCTTTTTGAGTGATTCCTTTTATGATGCTTTCCCTAATGCTCATTTTACCGTTTTATCAGGTCCAAGTTTTGCTACAGAAGTGGCAAAAGGCTACCCAACGGCTATTACAATTGCCGGCAATCAAGAAGCAGAATTAACCGAAGTAATTCCCCTTTTTCATCATGAGCATATGCGAGTATATGGCAATCTTGATATCAAAGGTGTGCAACTTGCTGGCGCTTATAAAAATGTCATTGCCATTGCTACCGGTATTTCTGATGGCTTAGGTTTTGGGGCGAATGCTCGTGCAGCACTGATTACGCGTGGACTTGCGGAGATGACACGCCTAGGGCTTGCGCTCGGTGGAACAACGAATACCTTCCAAGGTCTTGCCGGTCTTGGGGATCTCGTACTCACTGCTACCGATAATCAATCCCGTAACCGCCGCTTTGGGCTTTACTTAGGTCAAGGGATGAAAAGTAGCGAAGCTTTTGAAAAAGTCGGTCAAGTCGTAGAAGGGGCGAATATCGTTAAAAATATCTATGAGCTCGGAGAAGAGATGGGTATTGAGTTACCGATTGCACAGCAAGTCTATAAAATTCTTCATAAAAATGTATTGCCCAATGCTTCACTCTATCAACTGCTCTCTCGTGAGCAGAAGACGGAATAGATGTGAATGCTAATTAAAATAGAATATAACCAACTGATATATCTACAGATTAAAGGTTGTAAGTCGTAGATTATATACACAAACACTATCGATTTATTTTAACACCATGATCCTCTATCGCTCTGATACTGAATCATACAAATGAAGGAGATCACATGAGTATTACCACAGGAAAATATCCTTACACCCGTCCTCGCCGCATGCGCAAGGATGATTTTACCCGCCGATTAATGGCTGAGAATGTCATTACTGCCGGCGACCTCATTCAACCGGTTTTCGTGATTGAAGGAGAGAACCGCCGGGAGCCGATTGAATCGATGCCTGGCATTGATCGTTTATCGATTGATCTACTCGTAGAAGAAGCTCGAATTCTTGCAGATCTAGGTGTCCCCGCGATTGCACTCTTCCCTAATTTGAGCAATGAGGTTCGTTCACTCGATGCTAAAGAAGCTTATAATCCCAATGGATTAGTACAAACCGCAGTTCGTGCACTCAAAGCGGCGGTTCCGAATATTGGCGTCATTACCGATGTAGCACTTGATCCTTATACGCTTCATGGGCAAGATGGTTTAACCGATGCAGATGGTTATATCCTCAATGAAGAGACAAAAGATGTATTAGTACAACAAGCTTTGAGCCATGCTCGTGCCGGCGTTGATATTATCGCCCCATCTGACATGATGGATGGTCGGATTGCCGCCATTCGAGAAGTATTAGAAGCAAATGGCTATATCAATACCAAGATTATGAGCTATGCCGCAAAATACGCCTCTGAATATTATGGTCCTTTCCGTGATGCGGTGGGTTCTCGAGAGCTTCTTGGTAAAGCCGATAAAAAGACTTACCAAATGGACCCTGCAAATCGCCGAGAAGCCCTCCATGAAGTAGCCCTTGATATTCAAGAAGGTGCGGATATGGTCATGGTAAAACCTGGCATGCCTTATCTTGATATCGTTCGGGAAGTGAAAGATCAATTCTTACTCCCCACAATGGCTTACCATGTCTCAGGGGAGTATGCGATGATGAAAGCGGCTTTCGAGAAAGGTTGGCTTGATGAGAAAACGGTCGTGATGGAGACAATGCTCTGCTTTAAACGCGCCGGATGCGATGCTATTTTGACCTACTTTGCCAAAGATATCGCCCGCTGGTTAAAAGAGGATGCCTAATCCTATTTATAGTAATATCGGTTCAAAATAAGCTTACTTAAATGCCGGCGTATCAGCTGATCTAGGCGAGAAAGCCATTCTATCCGGCATCTTGCAAGTGTTGTTGAATACGGTTTTATCTTATTTCCATTTATGAAAACAAAAAGAGAGGGTAATTCAATGAATTACCCTCTTTTCACATCAATAGATTGTATGCATATCAATCTACTTTTATCTATCAAATCATGATCAACCTAGAATCTTCTGATCGCTGATTGACAGAAAATCAACCGTTACTTATTTATAACGAGTTTTTGTGAAGTATTTGTCAAATTGTGCTTGAGTTGCAAGTGCGATGCTTTTTGCTTCGTTTGCAGTTCTTAAAGCTTCATCAGCTTTAGCTTCTAAGTTTTGTGAAGCACAACCTACAGTGATTGCACCAAGAACAACTAATGCTGCTACTTTTACTAAGTTTTTCATAGTATTTATTTCCTTAAAAATAAAATAGTTAGAGATTTATAAACCAACTAACGATTTAATCAGTTAGCCTTGCCTATTTTGTAGCATATACTTACAAAATGCAAGATACACCCCCTTAAATATCCTCAAATCTAGATCATCTAATCCTCTGTTTTTATAAATATTTTTTGATACTCCCATTTTTAGGTATTGCTTCTAAGGAAAAATAGGTATAATTAGCACCTTGTTTATTTTGAGAGTTTTAGCGCCATGCGCAACCAAATTACGCTCGTTTTCAAAATTGTAGGGATTTTCGTTACAAGCTTTAGTTTCACCTACTTAATTCCTATTATTATCTCTTACATCTACCATGATGGTCAGGCGAAATACTTTTTTATCACTTTTTTGATCACTCTCGCCTTAGGATTGATGTTATGGATCCCTTTTCATAAAACTGAAGGTAAGCTCAAAACGCGCGATGGCTTCTTAATTGTATCGCTCTTCTGGACGAGCTTGAGCTTTATCAGCTCCCTGCCTCTGATTATCTCGCCGGCAGTAGAGCTTCCGGTGATTCATGCCTTTTTTGAAGCAACCTCGGGCTTTACCACGACCGGCGCTACCGTTCTGACGAATCTGCAAGATCTCCCTAAATCGATTCTTTGGTATCGAACACAACTTCACTTCTTCGGCGGTATGGGGATCGTCATCTTGGCCGTTGCCATTATGCCACTACTCGGTATGGGGGGAATGGCACTCTTCAAAGTGGAAGTCTCAGGCCCGATCAAAGAAGATAAATTGACCCCTAGAATTGCTCAAACGGCTCGCAATCTCTGGTCTGTCTATCTACTACTGCTATTTGCTTGTATTATTACCTACTATATCGGCGGGATGGATCTTTTTGATGCCATTACCCATGGCTTTACAACCGTAGCAACAGCCGGCTTCTCTAACTATGATGATAGCCTTGGGCACTTTGATAGTAAATTTATTGATATTACAGCGATCATCTTTATGTTTATCAGCTCTATCAATTTTACCACTCACTTTTTAGCCTTTAGACAGAAGAACTTTAAACTCTATTTTGAAAGCAGTGAGTTACGCGCTTTTGTATTGATCTGCTTAACGGCAATCTTCCTTGTGGGGCTTGGGCTATATCAATTTAAGGTATTTGATTCTATTGGTGATATTATTCTTGAAGCGACTTTCGTGGTCATTGCCATGATTACCACAACAGGATTAGCTATTACAGACTTCAGTCAATGGCCTAGTTATCTTCCTATTCTGATTGTTTTTATCACTTTTATCGGAGGATGCTCAGGCTCAACTGCCGGCGGGATGAAGGTGATTCGTATCATTCTATTAACTAAACAGGCTGTTCGAGAGATTAAACTCCTCATTCACCCCCATGGCAAGTTCCCCATACGTCTCAATCGTAAAGTTGTACATCCTGATATCCTTGGCAGCGTTTGGGCCTTTTTAGGTATTTACGCTTTTTCAACGGCGATCTTAACGCTCGTTATGACCGCATTTGGTCTCTCTCCACTCGATGCATTCTCAGCTGTTGCAGCGTGTTTGAACATTACCGGCCCCGGCTTAGGACTCGTCGCAAGTAACTATGGTGCGCTTCCTGAAGGCGCGCTCTCAATGCTCATGTTTACTATGATTCTCGGGCGTTTAGAAATATTTACACTCTTTGTACTCATTACCCCAAGCTTTTGGAGAAACTAACAGGATAACAATGGGTTATATCACCCTTCAATCTTTGGTAAGCTATCATCTAACTATTGACAAAATTTACAAAAACACTCGTTAACTTTTAATAAATTTTATTAATTTTAATTAAAAACAGTTAAAATCATAAACAAATAAATTGAAATGAGAAGTTTAATAAATATTTATTTTTCAAGCTTTGCGGGCATAAGTCATTAATTAATATTATAATGACTACAAGTTATGACAAATAATGATCAATGCCTGATGATAGAAGATTGATATTGAAGAAAGTTGAACCTTCAATATATTTTGAAGTACATAACCTAAAAGAGGGTTTATATTATGACATCCACTACACCTAAAATCTTATTTATCGATGATGATCCAGAGATTCAAGAAATGATGCCTCAAGTCTTGAAAGCGGAAGGATTTGATGTAAGTGTTGGGGGCAATGGTATTGAGTGCTTAGAATTTCTTGAACATACTGTGCCTGACGTTATTATTCTCGATGTGATGATGCCTAAGAAAAATGGTTGGGATACCTTAAAAGAGATTCGTAAAATACATCCTAATCTCCCTGTTATCATGCTCTCTGCTAAAGGAGATAGTATCGATCGTGTGCTGGGTCTTGAACTCGGCGCTGATGACTATATCTCTAAACCTTTTGATGATCGGGAGTTAATCGCTCGTATTCGCACAAGAATGCGTTTACAAACACAAGCACTCGAAGATAATGGGGATGATCGTGAGCAATCATCTGTAATTGAAATCCACGATTTAGTATTAAACCCTGCACAATTTCAAGCAACATTTAAAAAAGAACCGATCAATTTGACTAGTACTGAATTCTCTATCCTCTACTACATGGCAAAACATCGTGGTGAAACCATTAGTCGGGATGAACTGAGTAAGAATGTCTTAGGAAAACGCCATCAAACATTTGATCGTGTTATCGATATGCATTTAAGTAATATTCGTAAAAAATTACCGACTCGAGATGATGGTTTTCCTTGGTTTAAAACCGTACATGGCTTAGGATATCTCTTTTTAGATGAATAAAATTTTTCTCTAGCTCGTTCATATTCAAAGTAATCGGGCTTAGAGAATGAATATAGAGGGGAGTTCATGGGGCGTTTTCAGCTACTCAATCGATTAAGCATTCGCGTCTTTATCACTATTTGGGTCAGCATGGGGCTCATGATCTCCCTTACACTTTTACTGCCTAAATTTGATCAAAGACGAGCATTACCCACCCCTGAAAAAGAGCAAGCTTTCTATAAAACGAAAGTCTCTCACATGCTCTTTAGCTCGCCAACAGATCGCTTTCGAGAGAACAGAGGGGAAGCTAATCTCCTTGTCATTCCCGATGATACGGCTGAACGCTATAATGTTATTCATAATCTTGAAGATGAAAATATCATCAACTTTGTGATTAGTACTCTCCCCACTCATAAAATGTATCAACAAGAGATCGAGGATGTCGAACTCATCGGTCCTATTCGTTTTGATAACGACAGCAATGCGTACTATCTTAGCATCACCGCATTCCCCCAATTCTACTATCTCTCACGTATCTATGATGCGCCCTACCTTATATTTCTATTAATGCTCTTTATCAGCTTACCCTTTGCGGCGCTTTTGAGTTGGTCTTTGACGATTCCAATGAAAAACCTGCAAAAAGCAGCAGAGCGTGTTCGTAAAGGGGATTGGAGTGTTGATCGCTATTTAGAGGAGCGAGGGCCTTTAGAATATCGTTATCTTGCAAAAAGCTTTAACGATATGATTCAAACGCTAAATATCGCACGAGATGAAAAAGCACGTCTATTTGCGAACCTTTCACATGAATTACGAACCCCCCTAACACGCATCCATCTTGCCAATAGCCTTATTCGTATTAAAAATATTGAAGCGATTACCAATGAAGTTAAACGGATTAATGATAATCTCTTATTGGTTGAAGATCGTATTCAAGCAATGCTCTCCCTTGCAAAACAGACCATTTTAAATGAAGTCTTAATGGAAGAGATTGCTCTACCGGATATTTTGACCCCACTCTTAGAAGATGCGGCCTTTGAAGCGGAAGAAAATGGTAAAAAACTGTTATTTAATCCAGTACCTGATATTACTATCGAGGCCAATTCTGAGCTCTTCTTAAGTGGAATTGAAAATATCATCCGTAACGCTATTCACTATGCGGCTTCCCAGATAGCCGTCTCTATTCACGTTCAGAATAAGCAATTGATCATTAACGTTCACGATGATGGCCCCGGTATTTTAGAGAAAGATCTGCCACAGATTTTCGAACCTTTCTATCGAGGTGAACGCCCAGAGGGTATGCAAGATTATGGGGGTTCAGGTTTAGGCTTAGCCATTGTTAATCAAATGGTCACATTACATCGCGGGTCGGTGAAAGCAGAAAATGATCAAGGTCTCTCGATTACAATGGTTTTACCGCTCAAACATAGTAGTTAAAACATCGTAGGTAGAGATACTTTTCTCTCAAAACTATAACAAGGATAACAACTATAGCGCTTTCTTAGAAACGGACCAGATCCCCACTAAAGGTTTCACTTGCCAGAAAGAAGCACCGTACATACGGCCATTCAAATAGATACGCGCCAATGTGCCATCAAGATAAAGCGCATTTTGACAGGCTAATTGCTCTTTGAAATAGCTGGCAAATTCATAAAAGTTTACTTGATCTTCTGTCACTACAAAGTGAACTTCCTGACCATTATTAAGTGCACAAACGCCGCTTCTAATCCGCAGGCTATCTGAATTTTTAATAAAGTAAGGATTATATTGTCCATTCGTTAAGAGCATTGGGCCCGATTGCACTGCATCTTTAATGGTTTGATAATCGCCCTTAAATCGCGCTTGAAAGCGATCGCTATCCATTACAAATGCCCGATTTTGCTTGGTGATATAGAACACACCATTAGGAAACAACGAAAAATTACCTTTCCCCTCATTCGATTTGACTAAATTAAGAGGCATCAGTAATTTTGAGTTCTCTATATGTAGCCCAAGTGGCTTATAATCCTTAGTATAGATCCCAGAATTAATGGCAAACAGCATCTCTTCATTCGCTTGGCGTAAATATTGACCCAGTTTATGAAATGAACCAAAATTGGTTTCAGTAGTGGGGTCTTGCCAATGGTGCACCAAAGAGAGTTGTTTCAGATCGAGAGTGACATCAACATACCGTTTATCTTGATAACGTAACATCGAAACATTTAAGCCATTCTGCATATTATTCGCTGAATCAAGTCCATTTGCCTGACTTGAAGCCGAAAATAAGAGTGAAGCCACTACCGCTGTACCTATCATAGATAGTAACGTTCTCAAACGAGAACAATAATCTTTTTGAGCGACTTGATCACATAATGCTGAATTGGGCTTAAACATTTCTCTTCCCTCAATCTCAGAGGCTAATTTTTAGATTTGTAAGGCTTGGAGAAGCTCTTTTAAGAGTTTTGGATGCGTGACAACTACAGTACCACTTGCTGCGACATCTTCATTACCACGATAATCTGTAACGAGTAATCCCGCTTCTCTTGCAATCAATTGTACCGCTTTCAAAGTCGCTAAATCAAAAGTCGCTGCATAGTAAGCGCTATATTCCCCTTTGATCACAAGCGCACTATCCTTCGCAAAGTCGCCTAGAATGCGTTGCATTCTTGCTCTACGTAACATTGCACCGAAACGAGTGATCTCTTGATCGAGAGGTGCAACTGCCGTTAAAAGCGCCGCATTCTCAATTTTACCATCACTCTTACCAAGGCGAACTCGCTGCTCTTCATCTTCACAAAGAACGCCATCACCTTTAGAAGCTTCCGCAACAATCTTATTAGCAATCGGATCATAGATCACTGCAGATTGTAACTCGCCATCCATCTCTAAAGCCACTGTAATCGAGAAATGAGATTTCATTTGACGGAAATTCTCAGCACCACTTAAACTCACATACCATGAGAAACGAGAGTCTGTCACTTTCCCCGGATGAAAGTTAGCATAATATGAATGATCCGGATAGAAACCGAGTAATCCTTCGATCACATTATTTTCGATGCTCTCGTAGAACTGTTGAAACAGTGCATCGTCGGCACGCTGTTCTAAGTTAAGGCGCTCTAAGCGATAGTAGATAGAACGGATATGACGGCCCGACTCAATTGCCGCCTGTCTTGCAACTTGGGTAAATGAACTCATGAAACTCTCTTAATTGTTAAAGATAAAAATAGATCATCAGGCTCATTCATATGAATCCTGACTCATTGAGGTAATCCTCAAAAATAGCTTTTTATTGTACCCCATTGTGCGCTAAATTCGTATGGAAAATTCAGATTTCGTAAAATGCCGTCAGTATTTGCCGATAAAGTCGATAAAGCCGATCAAATAAAAAACGGTAAGCCGATTATTGCCCACCGTTTTTCTACCCTTTTATTCTCTCTAAATCTCCACGATTAAAGGTATTGTCGCTTCAAACCATCACCAGAACCTTTACGTTTAACCGGAGGTGTAGCTTCTGATGTTTTATCTTCAGATGTCTTGTCTTCTGATATCTTATCTTCTGAAGTGACCTGCTCTGAGGATTGATCCTCTGAAGGCTGATCCTCTGAAGATTGATCCCCTGAATATTCCGAAGTCGAAGTCTTATCCTCAACATTACCCTGCGCTTTCTCATCGGTTACGACAGCTTCTTGTCCATTAGCTGTTTTATTTGCTTCTGTACTATCTGAATTCGTACCATCTGAATCTCCGCCATCCTCAGTTGTTTCCTTTGTCCGTTTTTGCGGATTTTTCATTGGAAAGGCAATGGCAAACCAGAGCATGAGTAATCCTGCCCCCACTAAAAGTGCCGGTAACTTGGTGAAGTAACCGAGGATTAAACTTGCCACCATACCGCCAATAGATGCACCGAGGAATTGACTCGAAGAGAAGAAACCCATCACCATCCCACGATTATGCTCCGGCGCTAAGCGACTCATCAAAGAGGGTTGCATTGCTTCCATCAGGTTAAAGCCCCAGAAGAAGAGCGTCATAAAGATAAGTAAATGCCAATAATCTTCGACAAAAGCTAATGCAATAAGAGAGATGACCAGTGTTGCAATCGCCGTTAAGAAGAAGCCTCTAAATTGACGAAAACGCTCAGCTACACCAATCGCCGGAAAGACTAATAACATCGCAATAACAAATCCAGGAAGATAGATCTTCCAAGAATCTTGTGGCTCAAATCCAGCTTTATCCAGTAAAAGCCAAGGAAATACCGTAAAACCTAAGGTTAAAATTAGATGCAGCATAAAACCACCGAAATAGAGACGGTTAATATCCCGATCTGACCAAGCTTCTTTCATCGAGTGTAGTAAAGGACGCTTCTCTTTACGATTGACCTTATGTTGTTCGCTCTTCGGCAATTGCCAAATGGTCACATAGATCGCAATAATCCCTAATAGCGCACAGAGTGAGAAGATACCAATCCCACCGAGAAAACCATAAATGAGGGGCGAAATAAAGATTGCAAGCCCAAAGGTAATTCCGATACTCATCCCGATAATAGCCATTGCTTTACCACGAATCTCTTCACGTACCACATCACTGGTAAAGGCCAATACTACCGCCGAGATTGCACCGGCACCCTGCACTACGCGCCCCCAGATCGCAAAATGGATCGAATCAGTAAAAGCGATCATCAAACTTCCGATCACAAAGAGTCCCATACCGAGCACGATCGTCACTTTTCGACCGAAATAATCCGATAACGAACCAAAAAGCGGTTGTAAAATAATTTGCGTTAGCGCATAGCTACTGATGAATAGCCCTGCTAAAAAGGGGGTAGAACCTTGCAGCTCCTTAGTATAGAGTGAGTAGATCGGTAAAATAATAAAGATCCCGAGCATTCGAATCGCAAAAAGGCCGGCGAGCTTAGAGCTCAGTAACCAGTCTCCTTTTGAGAGCTTATGCCGGTGATTCCCGTTATCTACTGAGGGCTGCCCTTGATCGGGCGATATTGTTGTTTTATTACGCATTATTATGCCTCTTCTCTAATCTTCTCTTAATTGTAATAATTCCTGATATAGTGCATTTTTCGGGCGACCGGTGACTTGATGTAAAATCCCCGAAATTTGCTTTAAAGGCAGTCCCTCCGCCAGTAAAACTTTGGTTAATTGTGACGCTTCTAACGACTGATTCTCTGATTCTATAATCTCTGCACCTGAAGTGACAACGACAAATTCTCCCCGTATCTCGCCGGGATTATTTTGATAATGTTGCCATAATTCTAAAGCGGAACCATAACGATAATCTTCAAAGCGTTTCGTCATCTCTCGTCCTACAAAGATTTTCCGATCTTCCCCAAAAGTGGTAACAAGATCTTCTAACATCGACTCAATACGGTGACTAGATTCATAAAATACCTGAGTATGTGGAACTTGACTTAATGGCGCTAACTCATTGAGGCGTTGCTGTTTTTTAGATGATAAAAAACCGATAAAGGTAAATCGATCTGTGGCAATTCCCGCAACCGAAAGCGCTGTAATCATCGCACTCACGCCAGGAACAGGAATCACTGAGAATCCTGATTCCCGTAAACTACGTACAATGGTAAAACCAGGATCTGAAATCAGCGGAGTTCCTGCATCTGAGATAATCGCCACATCTTCGCCAGCGGTTAAGTACGCTTCGATACGTGCAATGCGGCTCATCTCATTATGTTCATGAAGTGATAATAATGAGGGAACATGGATACCAAAATGTTGTAGTAATCTCCCCGATACTCGAGTATCCTCAGCAAAAACGGCTGTAACACTTCGCAATACTTCAATTGCTCTTGGCGTTAAATCTTGCAGATTTCCAATAGGGGTTGCGATAACATAACAAGTTGACATTCATTCACTCTTTAGCATTTTAAATAGAGTGATCAGTATAACAAGAGAACGATAAAATGACGACACACAAAGCAATTGGCCAACAAGGAGAAGCCATTGCACAAAACTATTTAATCGCACAAGGATGTACTATTCTGCGAACCAATTATCACTCTCGTTACGGTGAAATTGATATTATCGCCGAGGATTCAGCCGGCGTTTTACTCTTTATCGAGGTGAAATATCGTAAAAATGAATTTTTTGCGAGCGCGGCTTCCTCCGTCACCTCTCAAAAATTACAAAAAATAGCGCAAACTATCGCCTGTTACCTACAACAATATCCCACAACGCAACCCCTTCGCATTGATCTGATTACCATTATCGGGCAATCCCCTTATCAAATTGATTGGCTGCAAAATATTACGCTTTAAAAGAGACTATATCTCCAGCGTGATAATCCCCAATCTGCCGGCGCACCATGGCTAAAAGAGCGGGATATTTCTCCCCGGCGATGCGATACGTTTTCTGAGTCGTTTAAGATAAAGTCTGATTCTCGGCGGGAGGGAATGCTTGCAAATTCAGAATGATCCCGCACCCGCAGATGAGCGATTACCTAATCTCTCGATAAGAGAAAATACAACCTGCCGGCTTGTGCTTCTCATAAATGAGGATATCCCCACAATCTGCCGGCGCACCATGGCTAAAAGAGCGGGATATTTCCCCCGGCGATACGATACGTTTTCTGAGTCGTTTAAGATAGAATCTGATTCTCGGCGGGAGGGAATGCTTGCAAATCCAGAATGACCCCGCGCCCGCAGATGAGCGATTACCTAATCTCTCGGTAATAAAAAAACCACAATTACCGTAGAATAATTGCGGTTCCTAAGAATGATTTATACTAATAGTGACGCTTTAATCGCTTCATAATCCCGTTTTAAGCGGATATTAGTTTCTAATTCTTCGGCAATCTTATCGTATGCATGCATCACTGTTGAATGATCACGCGCAAATTCTCGGCCGATCTCCGGTAAGCTATGATCGGTTAATACGCGGGCAATATACATTGCTAACTGCCGAGGTTTCACGATATTCGCTTTTCGGGATTTCCCTAGAATTTCACTCATATCCAGATCGAAATAACTGGCGACCGTTCGTTGAATATTCGCAAGGGTAATCTGCCGATCTTGAATTTCCACTAAATGACGAAGTGCTTCTTGAGCAATTTCAAGCGTTAATGGCATACCTTTAAAAGAGGCCATCGCATTCACTTGTTTCAATGCCCCCTCTAATTCACGCACGTTTGCCCGTACCGTTTCACCGATAAAGAATTTAGTATCTTTAGGTAATTCAATACCCCAATCTTCCGCTTTCTGCTCTAAGATTGCGACCCGATGCTCAAAATCTGGCGGTTTAATATCCACCGTTAAACCTGAAGCAAAGCGAGATTTTAGACGCTCTTCCATCGCTTCTAACTCTTTTGGATAACGGTCACAGGTTAAGATCACCTGGTGTCCACCATCAAGAAGTGTATTAAAAGTATGGAAGAAAACCTCCTGAGAGCCACCCTTACCTGATAAAAGTTGAATATCATCAATCAATAGTGCATCAAGGGTCCGATAGAAGTGGCGTAACTCATTGATCGTATTATTGCGCATACTCCGTACAATATCCTCGATAAAACCATCACAATGCTGATAAATGAGCCGCGCATCAGGATACTGCTCTTTGATCGCATTACCGACCGCATGCATTAAATGCGTTTTACCAAGACCGGTATTCCCGTAGATAAAGAGCGGATTGTGAGAAGTCCCTGGATTTTTAGAGACTTGCGCACAAGCAGCTAAGGCAAATTGATTCGATTTCCCTTCTACAAAATTCTCAAAACTAAAATCAGGATTCAGATTACTCGTCTCAATAGATTGCTCACGAATAGAGTCCTTCGTGACATTCCGAGCTTTACCGGTTTTATTCTTGACACGCTTAATCTGTTTTTTGACTTGATGATCTTCATAATCAGATTCAGTACCAAGGCCATAACGAACCTCAACTTCCTGATCTGTCGCATCAAGAATGGTATTCTCCAAAAGAGTTTTAAATTTAGTTTGAACACCGCGTAATACAATCTCATTTGCGGCTAGCACCATGACATGATCATCTTTAAACACCACTTCAAGCGGTGAAATCCACATGCTGAACTCTTCTTCAGACATTTGATCTGCAAGAAGCTCAAGGCAATTATCCCAACTAAATTTCATCATAAATATAAGACTCTAAATTCTAACAATCGGTAAAGGTTAATAAAAGACAACTATTGTCGATAGGAAGTTTCCTCCATCAATCAACTAGATGCCGAAGATCATCGCGGTTAAGAGGAAGTCCGCTACGAGAATCAATAGTGATGAGATCACCACCGTATCTGTCGTAGAGCGCGCAATTCCGCTCGCCGTCGCTCTGCCCTTTAAGCCGATATAAAGCGCAACAAGGTTCGATATTATACCGAAAACAAAACTTTTTAAAACTACCCCAAGACCAATATCTACCCCGAAATCAACTCCAGATTTCATTTGCGACCAATAAGCACCGCCATCAACGCCAAGAGAAATGGTTGCAACGCCATAACCGCCGATAATACCGATCACACTAAAAAGAAGCGCTAGAATAGGAACGGCTAATACACCCGCCCAGAAACGAGGCGTGAGAATATATTGCACAGGATTAATGGCCATCAGCTCATAACTTGCCCACTGCTCTGTTGCGCGCATAAGACCGATCTCAGCCGTTAAAGAAGAACTTGCACGCCCTGTATAAAGAAGCGCTGTTAATACGGAACTCAATTCCCGGAAAAGTGCCAGTGCGACAATCGTCCCTACTGATGCCTCTGCTCCAAAGTTGATAAGATTCACAAACCCTTGAAAACAGAGCACCATTCCGACAAATAGACCCGATAGAAGAATAATCGGTAATGAGAGAATTCCAAGCTGATAGAGCTGGCGAATAAAGAGCGAAGGTTTCTTAAAGAGATACCAAGAATTAATCACAATATTGACTAATAATTGAGTCGCTTCCCCTACATGAGTGAGAAAATGCCGAGTTTTGCTCCCCGTTGCTACAATTAGATTACTCAAAACAGAACCTCCTCTAATGGTTTTGTCGGAATATGAAATGGCACAGGTCCATCTGCATCACCATTAATAAATTGTTTAACCCAAGGATTAGGATGATTACGAATATCATCCGGCGTTCCTTGCGCAATAATTTTTTTCTCCCCTAAAACACAGACATTATCTGAAATAGAGAGCACCTCTTCTACATCGTGGGAGATGACAACGCTCGTAATCTTAAGTGCATCATTCAAATTTTTAATCAGGCGAATTAAAACGCCCATTGAAATCGGATCTTGTCCGGTAAAAGGCTCATCATAGAGTAGCAATGCTGGATCTAAAGCAATGGCTCTTGCAAGCGCTACACGACGTGCTTGTCCGCCTGATAATTGTGAAGGATAAGAATCTTTAAGCGCACGAAGCCCAACTGATTGCAGCTTTAAAAGCACTAAGGTATCAATCATTGAGTCATTGAGATCAGTATGCTCCCGTAGCGCAAATGCCACGTTGTCATATACCGTCATATCGGTAAAGAGCGCACCCGATTGGAAGAGAACACCCATTTTGGTACGAATTTCATAGAGATTTTTAGTAGAGATCGAACCTAGATCATGCCCCATCAATTCAACTTGCCCGGCATTGGGCGTCATCTGTCCGCTCAACATTTTAAGAAGCGTGGTTTTACCCGAACCTGAAGGCCCTAAAATAGCGGTAATTTTTCCGGTTGGAATCTGAATTGATAGATTATTGAAAATCTGCCGATCACCAAAGCTCAATTGAATATCGGTTAATTCGATAATATTCTGCTTAGCTTGCATCGAGATATGCTCCTTCTGATCTCTCTTCTCCATTATTCTCTACCCTTTGCCCCTTGTTCTATAATTCTCTTATTCTGTAATTCGTTCATCACGATTCAATTCAAATTTTGATGCTGCTTTCTTAGATAGCGTCTTTCCTAATCTCTTCTTTTGGAATTCAAGAATAGTAACGATGTCACGAAGATCATAATATATTTATATTCCCTTATATTCCCCGCAGCCAATCTCTTGTCGGCCGTTGACGCGCACGCAAATTAACTCCGATACCAGCAATCATCAAAACAAACATCAAAATTGCGCTCCACATCGGGATCGATAATCCCCAAAGCGACCAATCAATTGCGCTACAATCTCCGCCGGTAAGGAGTAAATCTTTCACAATTTGATAATCGAAAACTTCCGTAATAGCCAACGTCGTCTGCGCGCAACCTAAGGCATCACTCGGATTCAACTGTAGATAAACGTGCTTTCCGGCAATGATAAGCCCTAAGATTCCCACTGCAATCGTCAAAATAAGAGAAATTGCGGAAAAGAAACGGGAGCCTTGTTTTACAAAAATAGCACTTAACCAAAAGACCGCAGTAAATAGCAAGAATACGCCACGCTGTAACATACAGTAAGGACATGGTTCTAATAACTGCACATCTTCTAGGTAGAATTTGGCAAAAGCAATGGATAATAGAGGGATAAGCCCTAAGATAAAAAATAGACCGCGAGGAGACATTTTGAGGAACCCTTCTGACGACTTTGAGGACTAAATATATTATCACGTTTTGTGGATAACTTCTTCAGATAAATCACCCGACTAAAATGATAATTTTTTAGATAGATAACCTTATTGAAGCGATATTGAGGTAAAAAAATTTGATATTACAAACAACCTAAAACCTAATCATTTTGTATCACTATTCCATGGATCTCATCACTATAAACCACGAGAGAATAAACTTTTAGAGAATAAAAAAACCTGCACATAGTGCAGGCTTCTTAAAATATGGCGTCCCTACGGGGATTCGAACCCCGGTTGCCGCCGTGAAAGGGCAGTGTCCTAGGCCTCTAGACGATAGGGACTTTATGGTGGAGCTAGTCGGAATCGAACCGACGACCTCTTGCATGCCATGCAAGCGCTCTACCAACTGAGCTATAGCCCCAGACTTGCTGTCTGAGGAGTTGTATAATAGGAGATTCATCAAATGTTGTCAATTTAAATATTGCGCAATTTATAACCATAAATAAGATTGGTATAGAATCGGCTAAAAAACTATTTAAAAAAACAATATTATAGTCAATTTGGTTTAAGAAAAATGTTTTTTAAGTAGTGAGTGGAGTTTTAAAAAAACATAAAACCTGACTCCCCAACACTTGCAATATGCCGGATAGAACGGCTTCTTTTCCTCGAACAACCGATGCACGGGCATTTCAATAACGCTTATTTTGAACCGATATTACTATATAAAACCACAGCCGGTTGATAGAGCCTTTTCTGAATTATGAATGAGATGAATGATCTATTGATAGAACTATAGAGACATGAGATATACATCAGCTCGACACAGCGAAAAATGTTTGCCTTAATGATTCCAATCACCCACGCCAACAGATCTATCAATCTAACAAAAAGTTACAACATAAGTCATGAGCATCTAATTTTAATAAAAATTACCATCCAAAAATAAAACCCATAAAAACAAAATAGATACAACAATAACCAACCCCTTATGGAAATCGCTTCCCTAACCTATTTATTTTCAATCTATATTACTTAATATAGGTTAAATTGATCACCAATCACTTAATAATATCTATCTTTACAATTATTTACTTAATTATCCATTAAGGTCTTTATAAAACAAATCATTAGATGATAATCATACATAAAATTACCCATGAGATTTGATTTTTTCTAACTTTATTGATTTTCATCTATCTTCAATATAAAACCTCAAAATAACCTTAAACCGCCTTAAAAGGATATTGTGATTAGTCATTTTTTCATGTAATGACAACGAATAATCAAAAAATATTAATTAATCCTAAAACAATATTTACTTTTTATTAAACAAGGTTTACTATTTGCCGCCTGTTACAATTACAGTAAAAAAAATTAAGTATTGTTATTTTTTGTCATGAGGATTTTATGAAAAAATTATTATTATCTACTGCTATTATCACTTCTCTTTTCACTATGGCTCAAGCAGAAGAAGCACTCATCCCTGCGGGGTCAGCTTCAGGTGAAATCACATTTGAAGGAACGATTACTGCTGCGGGTTGCACATTACTACCTGTTAAGAATGTTCAATTAGGTTCTTTATCTGTTGCATCTATCAATAAAGCCCCTGGATCATGGGGTAGTTCTAAAATTGAATTTGTAGACTGTAACATCGACCTTCCTGGAGGTACGGAAAAAGTTGAATCAGTCACTCTTACCATTCCAAAAGGTACAGCAGCTACCCAAGATAATCTATGGGCCTCTCTTGGAACAGCCAAGAACGTTGGAATTGAAATTAAGATCGCAGGTCAAAAAGTGTCTCCTGAAGGAGTCACAGGTGATGAGCTTACGGCTGACGTTAATACTGCGACGAATACCGTCACTTTCCCAGTACAAGGACGTATGGTGAAAGATACTGAAGGTGTTACTGCCGGTACAGTGAGAACAACCATCAACTTCATCGCAGATTATAAATAACTGTATTGCGGTATCAAGGGGATGAAATAACCGTTGAATCTATTAAAACCTCTTCGTTATAAATTCTAACTGTCCCCCAAAAGAGTAAGTATTTCATGCTACATGGTAATACTTACTCTTTTATATTTCCTTCAGATCTTATTTATCTTTCATTTAATATTTAACATAGCACTATAGATAGCTGGCGAGATAATATGCACCCCTTTAAACAACATTGGATAATGCTAGGATGCTTCCTTTGTCTAAATCCGGGATTTTCATTTGAATTTGATAATGAGATTTTAGAGTCGTTAGGCTTTGATAATGTCGATTTAACCATCTTCAATGGTAGCGAGAATAAGAGATCAGGCGAATATATCGCGAATATCCAAATCAATGAACAAGATATTCTCCGCAATCACTCTATCTACTACTATGTCGATGGGGATCATAGTCGTCTCTGTTTTACAGAAGCGCTTCTTCAACGATTACCTTTCAAGTCTGACTTTATTACAAAAGTACAGAAAGCGCCCCACTATGAATTCGATTCTAATATCTGCTATGGCGTTGAAGATTATGATTCACAAATTCATATTGATTTTAATGAAGCAATGCAACAGATCAATATCCAAATGCCCCATGCCTATATCACAGACTTTGATCCGAACTGGGTTCCCCCAGCACAGAGAGATCACGGTATCTCTGGCTTGGTCTTCGATTACAACTTACTTCAGACTTTTAATCGTCATAAGACAGGCGCTGGTTTTGAGAGCCGTAATAACCTCACAAGCTATGGTGCTGTCGGCATCAATATCGGCCGTTTTCGCCTTAGAAGTAACTATCAATATGATAAAAACAGCCATTCTGGACAAAAACTAGAGTGGGTGCAAACCTATGGTTTTACAGATATTGGCGCATGGAATGCCCATCTCTACGCCGGGGAGATTTACACCAGAACCAATCTCTTCGACTCTACGCGCATTAAAGGGGTGAGCCTTTTTACGGATGAGAATATGATGCCTAATTACCTGCAAGGCTATGCGCCCCAGATTACAGGCACAGCCCGAACTAATGCGATTGTCACAATTAAACAATATGGTTCGATTATTAAAAGTGTTCAAGTTCCCCCTGGGCCATTTATTATCTCTAATCTCCCCTCTTATCTTAATGGAGTGGTCGATGTCAGTGTGGAAGAGAGCGATGGCTCAGTCGATCAATATCAAGTGAATATCTCCCAAGTGCCTTTTTTAACTCGGAAAGGGGCGCTTCGCTACAATATTAATGCAGGAAAACTCAGCCCTTTTAATGAAAAAGGGGTTGATACCAATCTTATCGCCTTTGATGGTTCCTACGGATTAACCAATAATATCTCCCTATTAGGGGGCGCTCAATATACGACTAATGGAGAGTATCTTGCAGTCAATACCGGCGCCGGCATCAATCTTGAGAACTTTGGTGCAATCTCATTTGATGTGACCCATTCTATCAATAAAGCAGATTCAAATAGGGTATTGAAAGGACATAGCTATCGTTTCAATTATGCAAAACGCTTCGACAGAGGAACAACACTGAACTTAGTGGGTTACCGATTCTCTAGTAGAGATTACACGAATCTCAATAACTATATTCAACAAAAATCCTTACATGCTCGCCATAGCCCGCGAGAAAAGCAGCATCTATCCATCAGTGTCTCGCAAACCTTGCCGATTTGGGATATTAATTTCACAGCTTCAGTCTCTCGTTCACGTTATTGGAATAATGAATCCCAATCCCATTATAATATTTCAGCCAACAAAATTATTCGAGATGGTCTTTTTGCTAATACCTCGATAGCTCTCACCTTATCCCACAAAAAATCAAAATATTCCCCTACAGATAATCAAGTAGGTCTATTTATTAATATCCCGCTCGAATCACCTGATGCTTCACTCTCTTATAGTGGATCAATGAGTAATAACAATCAGAATGTATCGCAGCAAGTGAGCTATAGTGATGCGGGTCTTGGCGGAAGATACTCTATTGGCGCGGCGGTGGATCATCCTCGTAATTTTAGTGACGCCATTAATTACAATCTCTCCGCGTCATACTATACAAACTTCTACTTTGGTGGTTTTACCGGTATGGGGAATTACTCGGAAGATCAGCAGAGTTTAAATACAAGCTTTAATGGGTCACTCACGCTTACACAACATGGTATCACTGCACAACCGCAAGTCTATGATGAAGGT
The DNA here is from genome assembly GCF_003121845.1 of Ignatzschineria ureiclastica. GTDB lineage: Bacteria > Pseudomonadota > Gammaproteobacteria > Cardiobacteriales > Wohlfahrtiimonadaceae > Ignatzschineria > Ignatzschineria ureiclastica. Next base: position 63,015 of record NZ_QEWQ01000003.1, read on the forward strand.
ACGCGCTTAATTATCGATGCCAATGCGCCCGGCGTTGAAATTAGTGGTGTGCCTAGTAAAACTAACCTTTTTGGTATTGCCGGTATCAGTAATATTCCCGATTACTATCGTATGACATATCAAGTTGATAATGACAACCTCCCTGACAATGTGGAGATTCAAGATAATGTCATCGAAGTCGCAGCCACTAAAGGGGCTATTGCTTACCGCTCATTAAAAGGCATTACCGGGGAGAAGTCTCTCTCTACTATCACCCTTCCTGATGGTTCTTATCCGCCTTTCGGCGCAGGCGTCTATCGCATCTTCGACCAAAAAGAGATGGAGGTCGCCATTGTGGCAGATCGAGGTCGCACTTACATCACCGGTCTCAATAAAACCGCAATCTTTATTATTAAATGGGGAGCAACGAATAGTTGTCGCATAGAAATCCCTTCAATGGATCCTCACACACTTCAACAACTCACCTGTTATCCGGAGTAAATATTTATGAAAAATTCAATTAAAACAGTAATTCACCGATCAATCAAAATCGCTTTTTTCGTTACTGTAGGACTCTTTAGCACAACAGCCTATGGGCAATTAAGTCTTGACCGTACGCGGATAGTGTTCGATCGAGCCAAAACGAACTCGCAATCTATTACGCTCACCAACACTAATCCTGAAGTACCTTACCTTGCTCAATCATGGATTGAAAATGAGTATGGTCATAAAATTGAGGACCCTTTAATTGCGCTCCCAATCCTGCAGCGATTAGAACCTAAACAAGAGAAGCAAGTTAAAATCTCACTATCAGGCGCGAATAATCTTCCGACCGATCGTGAATCTCTCCTCTATTTTAATGCGCTAGGTATCCCACCTAAAGGGAGCAGCAGTGGCGGTAATGAAGTGAATATCGTTGTTCAATCTAAGATTAAGCTCTTTTATCGCCCGAAAGGTTTACCCGAGTTCCCCAATAATGGCTGGATCAAAAAGTTAGAGGTGAATAAACAAGGAAATCAATATACCTTGACCAATCCAACGCCTTATCACCTTGTTATTCTAGGATTTAGTAGCGGTCAAAAAGGACGTTTTATTGAAAAAGAGATGATGGTCAAGCCCTTTGCAACGGAGACCGTTAAGTTATCTTTAGGCAATACCCCGACAATCCATTTTATTAATGATTTTGGCAGCACCGAATCTAATCATTACGAATGTCAGAGCGCTACATGTAAGCTAATACCTTAATCTATTCATCAATATCTTTCACGAATGCCTTTCATGAATACCATTCATGAATGAGTACTGAAAATGAATAGAGAATAGAGGTTAATATTGCCATGTTAAAGAGAGAGAAAATGAACATATTCAAAAAACTCTTCACAGCAGCCCTGTTGTTAATCACATCGAGCAGCGTCAGTTTTGCAAGTTGTTATTTGTGGAAGTTTCAATCCTCCACAGGCAGGGTCATATCACAGGGAGGAAATCCCGTCATTACAGAGCTTTTAGATATTGTACAAAATGCCCCCCCGATTAGTTATAGCTTTACCGCACGCATCAGTTGTAGTATTGGCAATGGAAGCACGGCAATACAAGATCTTAATCTAGACCGGAACTTTACAACGAATAAGGAGAGGATAGACCGGGATTTTCGACCCACGTCCACTCAAGGTACCGCAAAAATTGTCGTCCGCAGTGATACAAAAACATTACTCGATGGTACCTCTAATATCTTTACAGGTGAGCGTACAGGAAAGACCGAGAGCAGCATCACCAATACTCGCAATGTGCACTACGATATTTCATTTACCATACCCGCCATTCAACTAATGTCGGATGAATTTCTAACAGCCGATAAGATTGATCCGGCAGGCTATCGGACAGGTGGGTTTATGCTTCGTATGAATGATATTAATACCAGCCCTGACTTCTTCTTCTATTTGTATGTCAGAATCAAGCCCATGACAATGGATTGCACAAGTCGCACCTTTGATGCGGTGATGAATCGTTCCCGCATTGATTTTGGAGCGATTGCGAAATCTGATCTCAACAGAGGTAAACAATTCCAACAACCTTTTGCGATGACAATCACTAAAAAACCCAGCAATTGTACCCGTGATATAACCCCAAAAATTACCTTTGAATCAGCGAACCTATTCGATAATCACTCGGTAGATCTCCATAATGGCCTTGTGCTTCGCCTTAAAGATCAAGATGGTGAGATCATTGAATTTGGTCAACCGGTAGGGAAAAAGGTTATTCCCGGCAATCAAGAACAATTTCAGATTCAAAATCAATTTCAAGCAGAGATTGAACGTTCTCCCAAAAAGGATGCGATTAAAGATGGTCATTTCTCAACAACGATTATCTATAAAATGGAGTATCACTAATACATTGATCACATCATGTTAGTGATTCTTTATCACAAGGCTGCGATAGGTTATATCGTAAATTTGGTTTAAGAAAAATGGGTTTTAAGTAGCGAGCGAGATTTAAAAGATTATCAATTTTACTAAACAACACTTGCAAGATGCCGGATAGAATAGCTTCCTCGCTTTTTATAGCCGATGCGCCGGCATTTTGATAAGCTTATTTTAAACCGATCTGACTATGAAAGTGATATATAAAAAACGGTTACACTGTATGTAGTGTAACCGTTTTATCATCTCTATTCATCGTATCAGACAATATAAGATATATGAATATACGACTAAAGACCGATATACAGTGATCCTTGAAGGATTATCCTTGAAGGATTCCGTCGATCTTCTTAATTAATCCGCGCTTTCTCTTTCTGCTCTTCGATCTCTTTACAATCGATACAAAGTTCAGCTGTCGGGCGTGCTTCTAAGCGACGAACACCAATCTCAACACCGCAAGTATCGCAGTAACCATAATCATCAAGACCTAAGCGACGAAGTGTCTTTTCGATTTTGGCGAGTAATTTACGCTCACGATCCCGAGTTCTGAGTTCTAATGAAAAACCTTCTTCTTGCGTTGCTCGATCATTAGGGTCAGGGAGATTAAATGCTTCATCTTGCATATTATTCACCGTCTTTTCCCCTTCTTGAACTAATGCCGCACGCCAACCCTCTAAAATGAGGCGGAAATGCTCTTTCATCGCATCGTTCATATACTCTTCACCCTCTACAAACTCATAGGGCTTGAAATCTTTAAACTCTTGATTTTTCATTAAAATCCTCTCTAACCTCTTTTGCAACAGTAATCATATATTGCATCATTACTATGACAAAGAAGAGATATAAAATATATAAGTACCTTAATAATAGATATTAATAATTTACATTGATTATTATATTAATAATTACTTTAATTGGCGTAGTGAAATTATCAAAAAAACAACATTACAGAAAAACAAATAATTTTATATAAGTTGCTAATTAATAATAGATTACAAAGTAAAGTAATGGCTTATATTACAAATACATTATTCTAATTCTTGTCTCAGAGCCATCATAATGTGGGCAAAATGATACAACAACTTGAAGTAAAAAGATACCATTTAATATCGCTACTCGATATCTCTACTCATTGAAAATAGATCAGTTATCACGCGACCGTAAGCAATAGAATTTTACGGTCACATTGAGATCATTCAAGTGCCTCAAAGGGGCATTACAATCATTAAAGCTCGCGATACTCTCCTTCATAGAGTTTACCGTTGGCCTTCCCATTGACTGTTCCATTGGGCTCTGTAGAGGCCCCTTGCCCTGGGTTATTTTGATTATTTTGGGTAAAACCATACATATTATTCATATTGCCATGCATATTACCATTCATCTCACCGCGCGCTTGTGCTTGGCGTAAGCCCTCTTCCATCTGTTTACGCACCTTGCGAACTTTCCACCAGAAATAGCCCCCAAATACGAGCGCAATGGCTAAGCCGATTAAGAAGATCGCAACGCCGAAGAATGCGAAGAATATTAATGAAGCCACAGCAATAATCGTCGCGGCGATACGTTGCATGAGGGATGCCGGTTTGCCATCAATATATAATTGGTTACTCAAAATGAGCCTCCTAAAACAGTAGAGCGCTAATCAACTATTAGCATAAGAGTCATTATGACCAAGATTCCTTAAGAGAGACTTAAGCGCTGATAAAACCATGGTTTTGATGAATAATTATCATCACAGATATTCATTCATCACAGACAATCATAATGCGATTTTATAATAATGGTGACGATATCCACGCTATTCAATATCTGCTTTGAGAGATAACACATCAAATATCGTATATTGCCCTGCTTTTTGCGTTAATAACCAATTTGCACATTTCACCGCCCCTTTTGCGAACAGCGTGCGATCAAATGCCGTATGCTTGATCGTGATCTCCTCTTCTAAACTGGTGAAAGTCACTTCATGCTCGCCGACAATCGAACCGCAGCGTGCAACCGAGATGCCGAGCTGATGCGGTTCTCGTGCGCCATCACCGACGGTATAAGGGGTAATGGTCTCGCCTCTTGCCTGCTTTGCCCGCTCAATATCAGCTATTAAAGTCTTTGCCGTACCTGATGGGCTATCCACTTTAAAGCGATGATGTCGCTCATGGAGATTAATATCAAATTCATCGCCCAAAGCCTTCGCCACCACTTGCACCAGATAGCGCTGCATCGCCGCACCGATACTAGTATTGGTCGCCACAATCACCGGCACTTGACGACTTAATTGCCCAAGCTGTTCACTGAGCGCTGCTTGATCCCAACCCGTTGTGCAGATCACTAATGGCTTAGGATTCTCAACTGCTGCCTCTAACAAGCTCACAGTTAATGAGGCATGAGAGAAGTCAATCACCACATCATTACCGGCAAAGACCTCTGCAAGTGACACTTCTCCTGCTAATTCATGGCTATAAGAGGGCCCAACCGCAAGCCCCGCTCTCTCTACTTCCCTACTCACTGCCTGCCCCATGCGACCACTAATGCCGATAATGCCTATTTTAGTCATACTTACTCTTCCTTTTTCTAATTAAAATAATGCTATAAATATAGAGCTTTATGATGCCCTATACAATAGCGATTTTATAGATAAAAAAGAGTGAACCTGATGCCCATCTATTGAATTTTGTATTACATTATTCACAATAGATCAATAATCAAACGCAATGACGCAACTATCTATATCAAAAGATCACAGATTAAGAGATAAAAAACTGAATCAACTTAATTCGCTTAATCGAACTGGTCATTTCAGTAAGTTACCTTCTTTATACACATTATTTATAATGCGTCACAAAGGTCACCGTTGCTTCAACACTTCCCGGTGTTGGCATAACATTTTTACCATAGTCCCCAACGATTCGCCCTTTTACAATAAATAAGGCGGTCTTATTAACAGGATCTATATCTGCTTCATAATAATCTGTTTTTTCCTTACCGGTAACAGAATGAGAACCATTTTTATCAATAATGGCAACATCAACATAGACATTTTTGGCCGTGCCTTGATTTCGCCAAAGCCACTCAGTTCCTCTATTTCCCCAGTCGATAACATCCCCAGGTAAAATAGAGAGATAGACAGCAGAAATCCCAGAATCTATTTCACAATCGATAAATTTCAACAGCCCTTGTGTCCAAGTATTTTCATGTAGCGCCGTACCACTTAATTGAGCAAGTGTTGCAACGGTTACGGAACCCAAATCTATCGTTGTCGAATTACCCGATACTAACGTACATCCTTTCTCTGTAATCGCACCAGAAAATTTTACTTGACCATTAGAACCCGCCACAGGCGAGGTATCAGCCCATACTGCTGATAAAGAAGTTAAAATAGCTATGACTGTTAAATTTAGTTTTTTCATGATCCGCAATGCCCATTTATTATTTTTTACCGTTACTTAAACCCAGCTCCATATACAACGTTATTCAAACCACTCCTTGTTTGAATAGTGATAACCAATTGATTAACTTATTATTGACACTTTTAATAAAGATCACCACATATCAATATCACATTACCACACTTAAAATATAAATAAATAGAAAACAACATCTTCAATATATTATTTTTTACTTTTACAAAGTAGATATCATAAATTGGAATATTCCGTTAGTAGTTATATTTTGACATTATTGATTATATTTTTATATTTTCACCACATATTCAAATACTAATTAATTTAATAAACAACATCATAAAAAATTGAATTGTTTGTATTCTCATAGTAAAACACGCGTAAAGATCAACAAATAATTATAGTTGTAAATTTAAGTCAAAAAATATAGAATTCAACACAATATATTGCATTATGCATATTATTATTCTATAAACCGAGACCAGATTATATTGGGTAAATACTACATAGATGGGATTAAATATTCAATAAATTCAAGTAGTTGGTGTTTTGCCACAAATATTTTTATTCACTACAACTTGATCATTTGTCTCTTTTTTATAATTATTTTATTACATATTGGGTTGTTATATTTATGAAAAAATTAACATTAGCGCTAATCACCACATTATCACTTTCTACTATATCCTTTGCTGCAAATGCAGTTCCCGGATCAAATGGACAAATGAAATTTTCCGGCGCGATCACTGAAAGCGGATGCAACATTGTCACAGGTAATGGATCCACGATTGATTTAGGTTCTCATACAGTTGCATCCATAAGACAAGCAGCTAGCAACTGGACACAAGGATATATTAAATTTGTCGACTGTCAGATGGATTCAGGTATCTCCGCAGTATCCCTTCAAGTAGTTCCTGGGGATATGGTAAATGTATCAGGAGAAAGATGGCTATGGAAAAATCAAGGAACCGCAAAAAATGTTAATTTAGATGTTGTCTTCATTGGCGACGAACCTGGTTATACCCTAACATCATCCCCGGCATCATTGACGGCTACTATCGATCCAGTCAATAGAACTGCAACCTATATTGTTGCAGCCAGAATAATACATAATTCTGAAATTACAGAAGGCTCTATTGAAGTGACCATCACTTATATAGCACACTACAAGTAATAACAATTCTTTATAGAACAATCAAATAAAACAAATTATATACAATAATGACTATGAGATTAATTTTATAACTTATTGGATATAAAAGAGAACAACTTTATTATATATATTTTTTAAATCTTATTTACATTACGATATTAAGAATATATAATTGCGTCATGTTTTTTAAACGGATGTAAAAAACTTTCAACTTTAAATATTTTAATTATGAGAGGTTTTATGAAAAAATTAGCTTTAGCATTAGTGGCAGCAATGTCTCTTTCTACTGCAGCATTTGCTGCTACCGAAGTTGCAGGTAGTACTGGACAAATCAAATTCACAGGTCAAATCACTGAAGCAGGTTGTACTATTGTGACTGGTAACAGTGCAACTATTAACCTTGGTTCAATGTCTGTTGCTTCAATGGATAAAATCGGAAACTCAGGTTGGTCTCAAGGTCAAATCAAATTTGAGAATTGTAACTTAGAGGGTGGCGATAGTAAACTTACTTCAGTTGAACTCACAATTAAACCTGGTACTACTGGTGGCAAAGATGATGCTTGGTTTAATGAGGGGGATGCAAGAGGTGTAGGTGTCCAAATTCAAATCGCTGGTGATGAGCCTGCAGTACCAGTTCCGCCTGCAGGTTTAGCAAAAGCAATCTCGGCAAAGATTGACCCTGTAAATGATACTGCTGTTTACACAGTTTCAGGTCGGATGGTTAAAACATTTGAGGACAGTACTAAGGTTGGTGCGGGTTCAGTTGAAACAACTATGACATTCGTAGCAAGCTACAAATAATTTCAGATTATTAAATCTTTAATATTATTGATTAAATAATTAATCAAGGATCCCTAGAGCTTTTCTAGGGATACCTCTTTATTAAGAACGGAAATAATATCTCTTTTATTATTGATTGGTTTATTTTTTATATTGTTCCTACAATAAAATAGATATTATTTTGATTCAAATATATTCTTACTCAATTAAGTGCTTTATTTCAAATAAAAACGAAATGATTTGCCCCCTACCTTTACAAGGTCAATACTAATGCGATCGCCCATATTCTCAATGACTAGAAGTGTTAGCTATCTCCTATTGATAGGAAGTATTGTGTCATCTTATGCTGATGCGGTTGAATTTAATACAAGTGTATTACAATCCATGGGGTTAGAAAACATCGATCTCTCTGCTTTTAATGGAGATAATGAACAGTTTGCAGGGAAATACCTAGCAGATATTGAGCTTAATGAACAAAATCTTTACTACAATCACCCGATACATTTCTACATTAAAGATAATGAGAGTCGCGTCTGCTTTACTAGTGAACTCTTAAGCGATCTTCCCCTATCATCAGAATTACGATCAGGAGTCCAAAAAGAACCCTCGCATACTACTGATATCGGAAATTGTTATGCTTTTGAAGAGTATGATCCTGCTATTCTAGTTGAATATGATGAAGAAAAACAGAAGCTTAAACTCCGTATTCCTCATGCTTATGTGGTAGACTTTGACAGCTATTGGATTCCCCCTAGCCAAAGGGATTACGGGATTAGTGGCTTAATATTGGATTATAATCTTCTCCAAACTTTCTCACATTCAAAAAACAATGGCTATAGCTATAGCAATAATCGATTTTCCAGTTATGGTGTAATGGGTTTTAATATTGGACGTTTCCGTTTTAGAACCAATTACCAGTATGATCCGAATGCCACCAAAAAATTTGAGCGCACCCAAACTTATGCTTTTACCGATATTGGATCACTCAATGCACAACTCTATGTTGGTGAATTACGATCATCTACTAATCTATTTGAGTCCGTTCAATTCAAGGGTGCGACGCTTTTTACTGATGAAAACATGATGCCTAATTATCTTCAAGGTTATGCACCACAAATATCAGGCACAGCAAACTCTACTGCTATCGTAACTGTACGTCAATATAGTAACATTATTAAACAAATTCAAGTTCCACCAGGTCCTTTTACAATCAGAAATCTCCCCTCTTATATAAGTGGTATTGTGACTGTTACGGTAGAAGAGAGCGATGGACAAACTCATGAATTTGAAGTTGAACTCTCTTCTGTACCCTTTCTCACGCGACCAGGGGCATTTCGTTATAATGTTAACATTGGTGAACTCGATTCTAGATATGGCAGAAACAAAGTAAGAGATAAATTTATCACTACAGATGGTTCTTATGGCTTAAGCAATACAATATCTGTTAATGGTGGTATTAACTATACTTTTAATCGAGACTATCAAGCTTATAGTCTTGGCTTAGGACTTAACCTCAACTTTTTAGGTGCACTCTCCTTCGATATTACTCGTTCTGAAAATAAGGTTGATCCTAATAAAAATTTATCTGGACAAAGTTATCGCTTCAATTATGCAAAACGGTTTAACCAAAATACTTCACTCAACCTTGTGGGTTATCGCTTTTCTAGTCGTGAATATACTACACTCAATAACTATGTTGATATGAAAAGTCATGATTATGAGCAATTACAACTGGAGAAGAACCGACTATCGTTAAGCGTCTCTCAATATATTCCAGATTTAGATCTCAGTGTTACGGCAACGGGATCTAAATCGACTTACTGGAACCAAAAAAGTAATTCCTACTATAATATTTCTTTCAGTAAAACAATCAACAAAGGGCTCTTTGAACGTACGAGAGTAACCTTCAATCTTGGTCATAACAGAAGTAGAGACTATAAAAATAATACCGTAGGGCTCTACGTCAATATCCCATTAGGAAATGATGCGGGTAATATCTCTTATAACAATTCATATAATGGAGGAAGTGAGACTATATCACAACAGCTAACCTACTATAATAAGGGGTTAGGGGGTAACTACTCTGTTGGAGTTTCTATGAATAATAAACGAGACTTTAGTGGCTCGGTAGATTATGCTTTAAACGCTAACTATAATACGAATCTCGCTTATGGTAATTTCAACAGTAATGTGAGTTATTCTGACCACCAACAATTTGCTAGCGCAAGCTTTAATGGTTCCTTAACCTTAACGCAACATGGTTTAGCTACTCATCCTTACGTTTTTGATGATAGCTCTCGTTTAATAGTTGATACAGATGTCTCGGGTGTAGGTTTTATTGGAAATAGTGCTAAATCCAATATCTTTGGTTTAGCTGGTATTGCTAATATTCCAGATTATACTAAGCAGACCTATCTCATTGATAATGACAACCTTCCTAATAATGTTGATATTCCTGATAATGTACTTGAAACGACATCAACTAAGGGCGCAATCATCTATCGTGATACACATGCTATTGGTGGTGAGAAAGCATTGGTGAGAATTATACTTCCTAATGGTGAGCATCCGCCTTTTGGTGCGACAATTTATCGCGAAAATGGCGCTGATACCGAAGTTGGGATGATTGCAGATAACGGATTAACCTATTTAGCAGGTCTCAATAATAAATCTACATTTATTGTGAAATGGGGACTAGATCAATCTTGTAAATTACAAATCACATCCACAGACCTAGCTGATCTCAGCGACGTTATGTGTCAATAGGAGAAAACAAACATGAAAAAAAGACTCTTTATTCTAGCAATTGCACTACTTAATGTCTCTTTTGCTCAATTAACACTTGATAGAACCCGTATTATCTTTGATAAGGGTCAAACTAATTCACAATCTATTGTCGTCACTAATACAAGTAAAACTGAGCCTTTTTTAGCTCAATCTTGGATGGAAGATGAGCACAATAGAAAAATCGAAAGTCCACTCGTAGCCCTGCCTATTTTACAACGTGTCAATCCTGGGCAGAATAAACAAGTCAAAATCTCACTTGCAGGACAAGATAATCTGCCAACAGATCGCGAATCACTACTCTATTTTAATGTGTTAGGTGTTCCCCCTAAAAATAATCAAATAGAGAATCAGCTCAATATTGCTATCCAATCTAAAGTCAAACTCTTCTATCGCCCTAAAGGATTGAAGAAATATGCAAATAATGATTGGCTTAAAGAAATGCAGGTTAATAAGAATGGTAATAGTTATATTCTTGAGAATCCTACCCCCTATCATTTTGTAATCTTTGCAGTAAGTAATGGTTCAAAAGGAAAATTACAAGAAGATGACATTATAGTTAAACCTTTTGGTAAATCCACTGTCAATCGTTCACTTGGTAATAACCCCACATTTTACTTTATTAATGATTTTGGTGGGACAGTTTCACAGAGTTATCAGTGTAATGGAAATCACTGCACACTAATGGCTGAATCAAACTAATAATGAATGCTTCTTAAAAGGCAGGATGGTAAATCCTCCCATTAATTATGGTATTACAGACTAATACATATTGAATGGGAGGCTAATGCTTAAATTACACAATGAGTAACTATTACATACTATGCGCAAAACACTCTCTTCTTTAAAAAAAATTATTGCTAGCATAGGATTGGCAATCCTTTTAATGAACTCTACACATATATTTGCTAGATCCTTTTGCCGAATTTCAAATATTGCAGCAATGGTTGGTAATGATCACCTAGATGTAACATATACTTCAGGAATATCAGCAAATGTATCTATATTCGGAACAGTGGTAGCTAATCATAACTCAAGTCCATTCCAATTTGGCTACGATGTTACTTGCGTTTTTACAGAGTATGAGGACAGGCCATTAGAGGTGGTTCTCGAAGTTGATCGAGAGGGGCCCAATTATGATGCAACATTAGAAGAATTTCATAAGGTATATGATCCCATCACACATGTAACAGATAACATGAATGTAATTGTAAAACTTGAAAAGGGAGTAACACCCGAGTGGTCAAGAAAGATTCTAACCACTCCTAAAGGCAATGGTCATAACCTCTATTTTTATTATCTTTGGGGAAATAATTCGAAGGAATATACCTTTAGAGTAAATATATCTTTTAGACCTGGTCTCTCATTTGACTCACAAAAGGAATATGATAAACCCTTAAGATTGTCATTTTCTCCATTGATCGCAAAAGTAACAGTGGGTCCAGGACCTACCGGTGCTGCCCGTGAAGAGCATATCCTCACAAAGATTGATTTTGATGTTGATCTTCTACCTGGAAGCGGGGAAGTCTCCCCTATCCCTGAATGTACAGGATCTGCATTTACTGTTATGACCCCTAATACAGTATCTTTTGGAGGAATAGTAAAAAGAGAGGCTATGCAAGCAAATAAAGTATATAAGCAAAACTTTGAAGTAGCCTTAATAAAAATGGATGCAGGTGAAACTGGTTGTCCTGTAGATGTAACCCCTTATATTACCTTTGAAGCAGATTCTAATAAACTGCTAAATGAGAATAACCTTGATCTTGACAATGGAATGCAACTGAGACTCAAATTTGCAGACCAGATTGGTGAACCTAGGCTCATACAATTTGGAAAAGAGTATAAAAGTAAACTGATACCTGGAAGTGAAACCTTATACGAGATCAGACAGAATTTTATAGCAGAAATTGAAAGAATCCCAGGTCAAAATATTAATGAGGGAACTTTTGAAGCTATAGTTCGTTATATAATCGAATATCGCTAATAACTCTTGAAATACGGCTATCTACAACATGGACTACCTTTTTCAATATTAGTTATGATCGAATCTCAAGCGCTCTAACAGAGCGCTTTTTTTATATTCTACGAATATTATCTATAACGATATCTATTATCGTAAATTTAATTTAAGAAAAATGATTTTTAAACAGCTATTGTGGAGTTTTAAAAGAAGATAAACCTGATTCACCAACACTTGCAAGATGCCGGATAGAATAGCTTCCTCACTTTTTACAGCTGATGCGCCGGCATTTAAATAGGCTTATTTTGAACCGATCTTATTATATTTCTAATCTAATCTTTGACGAACAGGGTACCTGTAGAGGGTACGGCTTTTTGACAGATAACAAAAAACCCTTGTAATTCATTGAATTAAACAAGGGTCTTGATAAATATGGCGGAGAAGGAGGGATTCGAACCCTCGATACGCTATTAACGTATATCCGCTTTCCAGGCGAACGCCTTCAGCCACTCGGCCACTTCTCCATATTGATCTTCTACAGTAGTTTAGTTACCTCATGCAAGGCTTCTCACAAACTGAGTAGAGGCTGATAAGATACTAAATATTGCGCCTTTTGACAAGTCTACTTGAGAAATAGATATCGCCCACGCCCCACAGAATATTCTAACGGTTGCTTACGTGTTTCAAATTGCGCATACCCTTCATGCAGATTATTCCAAAACTCATAATGAATGGAGTGTTTAGCGCGCTCTAAGCGTTCCGGCGTCATCTTAAATGGATAGGCTTGTACTTCTACATAAGTTTGTCCATTTTGTAGCGCCATCTCAACTAAGCGATAGATCTCATCGATCTGAGCATCAGTCATTGCATAACAGCCCACAGAATCACATTTACCATGTACCATTAAATAACTGCCTGTCCGCCCTAAAGAACGATCAAAGTTATTGGGAAATCCTAGATTAAAAGACTTATAGAAACGGCTATGAGGATTAAGCGAGGAGCGATAGACGCGATAGAAGCCCTCCGGAGATTGTAGATCACCTTCATACATCTTCGGCCCTAAGATCCCAGAGAAGTTACAGATCGGGTAATTGGCAAAATGGCGAAACTCTCGACTATTGTTAGGTTTCATCCAGAGCTCAAGCATCCCCTCTTCTTTAAAGATTCGAATTAAGACCTCATCTCCCTGCTTCAAACCATAATCTTTTAATCGTGCACTCAAACTTCCCCCTGAAATATAGGAAGGCCCTTGCGGTGCCGAACTACAAGCCACTAAAAAGAGGCCTATCGCACTCGATAAGCATAGCCATTTGATCCATGTGAACTGTTTCATCCATTGAACGACTTGCATTGATAATTCCTTGTAGCTTCTTTGAGAGTAATGTAGAGCGAACTTAAACAGTAACACCGCCGATGGCGATCCATCGACGGTGTAGAAATATTATATAAAAAGCCGGCAATAAGAGGAATTAATTTCAGTTTAATTTCCGCTACACTCCGATTATTTTATCTCGTGGCTTCGATCTGTGACATAACGAATTCAATCTTAGAATTGTAAGATTTCCAAAGCCTGAGCATGTAGACTCGGTGTTGCCGCAAGGATTGTCGAAACGGAGAGGTCAATCGGCGAGCCATCAAGGGCTGTCATTTTACCGCCAGCTTCATTAACAATAATAGAGAGCGCCGCGATATCGAGAATATTGACATCAGATTCCACAATTAGATCCACTTTTCCGGTGGCTAAGAAATGATATTGTAAGAAATCCCCAAAGCCTCGTGTTGAATTGACCTGCCCCACTAAATTCCCATAACGTGCCCATTTTTCAGGATCTTGGGTTAAGCGTTTCAAATTCCCTGAAGAGAAGACCGCTTGGGAAAGCGTATCAATATCACTCACTGAAACTCGTTTCCCCTCTAAAAAAGCACCTTGCCCTTTAACCGCATAGATTCTCTCTCCGCCATTAAAGCAAGGAGCGGTTGAAACGCCGAGAATAATCTCCCCTCGAACCATCAAGGCAATTTGACAAGAGAATAATGGCCGACCACGCACGAAGGCTTTCGTGCCATCAATGGGATCAATGAGCCAGATAAAATCAGACTCCATCTGCTTCTGCCCGCTCTCTTCCCCATAGAAACCATGTTCCGGAAATTGAGCAGAGATATGTTGATAGATCGCCTTTTCAACCGCAACATCCACTTCTGTCACCGGCGTCGCATCGGCTTTAATCTCAATTTTAAAAGCATTCTCTTCATAAGCGGTTTTAATTAATTGTCGGGCTATCTCTGACGCTTCTAAGGCACAATCTAAATAGGGTTGCATCTCCATCTCTTCTCTTCCTCTATCAGTTAAATTGATTAATTCTTTCTCTATTCGTTATCTTCTATTCTTTATCTATAGAGTAGTAGATCAACATAAAAATATAAAAATAGGTGCAAAAGTCTTATAACGCCTTTGCACCTATCGATCATTCTTTATCTATAACTATCATGATAGCAATGAGGGATCATCTTCTTAATCACCAAATCTATTATTCTATTAATTGTATTTAAGAAATCCACTACATCACGATTGTTTTAACATAGGGAAGCCGAGCGCTTCACGGGATTCGTAATAGCTTTTTGCCACCATACCGGCCATCTTACGAACCCGTAAAATATAACCTTGACGCTCTGTCACTGAGATCGCTTTACGCGCATCGAGTAAGTTAAAGGCGTGAGAAGCTTTCAAGACCATCTCATACGCCGGCAATGCTAATTTAGCCTCTAATAGACGAGAAACTTCTTTCTCGTAGAAATTGAAAGAATTTAATAAAAATTCCACATCGGCATGGGAGAAGTTATAGTGCGATTGCTCCACCTCATTTTGATGGAATACATCGCCATAAGTGATGCGGCCTAAGGGGCCATCTGACCAGATAAGATCATAAACGCTCTCCACTTCTTGCACATACATCGCAAAACGCTCAAGACCGTAAGTAATCTCCCCTAATACCGGCTTACACTCTAAACCACCTGCTTGCTGGAAATAGGTAAATTGGGTCACTTCCATTCCATTGAGCCAGACTTCCCAACCTAAGCCCCATGCGCCTAATGTTGGAGATTCCCAGTCATCTTCCACAAAGCGAATATCGTGCTTCGTAGGATCAATCCCTAAGGCTTTGAGAGAACCGAGATAGAGCTCTTGCATATTTTCAGGAGAAGGTTTAATCGCGACTTGGAACTGATAATAATGTTGTAGTCGATTCGGGTTTTCTCCATAACGACCATCCGTTGGCCGGCGTGAAGGTTGGACATAGGCAGCAGCCCAAGGCTCAGGGCCTAATGCACGAAGGAAAGTTGCGGTATGGAAAGTTCCGGCGCCCACTTCAATATCGTAAGGTTGTAATACCGCACAACCCTGCTCCGCCCAGTAGGTTTGGAGGGTAAAAATCATCTCTTGAAAGGTCATTTTTTTCATATTTTATTCTTTCTCTTCTTTCTTTTTAACGCGATCTTTTAAAATCTGTTTCTGCCAATTATTTCACTAAAATCAATCTTATAAAATTAATATAGTCATATCGGTTCAAAATAAGCTTATTCAAATGCCGGCGCATCAACTATGCTAGCTCATGACGCATCATAGCGCCTATTATAACGAAACGCTATCCACAATGCTGAAGCGATTGAAGTCTTTTAAATCCACCTTATCTATCTCGTCCTTTTTTATCCGCCTCTTTCGCTTCTCGTTCAGCAATCTCTGCTTCTACTTCCGCCTCTGCCTCTTCAATCGCCTCTTGCGCTAAGATATCTCGGCGCACTCGCTCAATCGGAAGGATCTCCCCTTCTCTAAAACGATGCTCTCGTTGTGGCAATGGAATCTCAATGCCATTTTCTCGAAGCGCGGTATCAATCGCCCACATATAAGCGGCACGAATACCATTAGGCCGTTTAACAGCTCTTGAGGTTAACCAGACAACAAGTTCAAATTCATAGTAATAATCTTGGAAATTAACGAGCCATACCGCAGGGTTTCGCCCAGGAATCCCTTTTAATGTATGAGGTAAACCTTCCGCGGCTGCTAATACCGCTTCTCGCACCAACTCTTTCGATGTACCATACGCCACCCTAAAAGGATAACGCACCCGACGCTGTGGCTCTTTGAGCGTCCAGTTCAGCATTTTAGTGTTAATAAATTCTGAGTTCGGAATGACAATATCCACATTATCATTATCGGTAATGATCGTTGCTCGAACATTGATCTCTTTCACCTCACCCCAGAGCGGTTTACCATTCTTCTGATCCTGAAGTTCAATAAAGTCCCCCACTTTGATCGAACGCTCAAAGAGAATGATCAAGCCCGAAACGAAGTTATTTACAATGGACTGTAATCCAAAACCCAGTCCGATCGCTAGTGCCCCGGCGACAAGTGCAAAGTTGGTAAAGTCAATGCCAACGGCGGTCAAACCATAAAGGAATCCGAAAAGAATAATGCCGTAATAGGTCAGACGGCCGGCAAGATAGTACGCCGGTAATTTGTCATCGCCGCGCTTATTCCCCATTCGATTAAAGACACGATTAAGCCAAAAAGCAATCCACCAACAGACTAAGACGATCATTAAGAATTGTGCAAAACTCAATGCCGTAACTGGCGTATCACCAATTGTAAAGAGTGGCGTACGAATCAATTGCTTCACATTACGCCATGCATAACTGAGTGCACTTTTAGTGCGATTAATGGTGTTGAGTAATACCCCTTGGTATTTCAGTAATTGATTCTCTAAGATTCGCCCCATAAATTGGCTATCGGCGATCTCAGTTTGTAATTTTTGCAGTAAAACTGAAGTCTCTTGAATCAGTGCTAAGCGATCATTCGCAATGCCCGCTAAGAAGCTATTTTCATTCATCCCACCACGGGTTTCAATATCAGCGAGTAATGCATTGGTACTACTGCGCTCTGCTTCATTTTGATTAAACCAATCTTTCGCTTTAAGTTGTAACTCCTGAATGGAGCGTTGTCTCTCGGCATAATCTTTCTGAATACGCTCAACATCTGTACCTTCATCATCAGTGGCAAGCAAAGTTAAGGTGTCTCGCTCATTTTCATACATATCAATCTGCGCTTCTAAAATCGCAACATTGATCTTCTCTTTAGAGACTCGCTGATTACGTAAACGCGCCACTGCCTGATCTTCTACCGTTGTTTCAGGCAACAGTAATAGCTGTGATTGCTCTCGTAACAACCGTGTATTAGCCTCTTGTAGCCGAACAATCGCATCGCTCAACCGGTGCTCTACATCTTCAAATTCCGCCTCAGAATAGGTCAGACGTGCGATAGCTGTCGACTTCACTTCTTGTAATAAGTTTGATTCTTCTTCCGCAAGCGTAAGATTCTCACGCAAAATCCGTAAACGCTCATTGAGTAATGCAAGCTCTGTCTGCTGCATAATCACTTTCAGTGCTTCAAGGTAACGCTCTGGAGAGTTTTCCCCTGTTTCAAAATAAGTGACAAATTGTTGACTAATTTGCCGAGAGAGATCTCTCGCTTGTCGCTCTTGGTCGCGGATATTCTCCCGGGTGCTCATCAAATCTGAGCTTAGCTCTCGTTCACGGTGAATAATGGCTAATAATTCTGCCACATTATAGTGCTCTTTGGCTGAAAAAGCCGGGGCTTTAACTTTGACACTTTTCTCGACTAATGCCACATACGCAAAGAGATTCGCACTGATATGGGAAATTTTCGTGGCTTCTTTTTTACGATTCTCTTCCGGTAATAGCAGCGCCGCCTCCTCGATCTCATTTAAGAAATCGATCACTGCTTGACGTAGATCTGCCACCTTTTTATCTTCAAAATATCCCCACCAAGTCGGTGTCAAATGCAGAGGATCAGGTAGGCTTTTCGCCTCCTCTTTTGTCGTCTCTCCGCCCAAACCATTTTGTAAAATAGAACCAATGGGATGCACTTGAGAGTAAGCGGTACTAACACTCATGAATAACACAAAAAACAGCGTTAATAGTCGCTGAGCCATGTACTAAATACCTCTTTAGATAACTTTGTAGATAATAATTACGATAATGATCGAGGGGATAAAGTTTTACGTCAGCAGAATGCTACGTAGGATGAAGCTATTATTATTGCATATAGCGCTCACTCAATCTAGAATATGAGATCGATATTATTAAATAATTTTAAGGATTGCTCTGTGTCTGAAAAAAATGTAGAAAATCAAAGCATTGAATCTTTACTACAAAAACTCAATGAAATTGTTGAATCGCTTGAGAGTGACGAGCTTCCGCTTGAAGAGTCCCTTAAACAATTTGAACAAGGCATTGCGCTCACAAAAGCGTGCCAAGAAACCTTAGAAGCTTCAGAAAAACGCATCAATCAATTATTATCGCACGATTAAGCAAGAATGAAGGATTAGAGAAATAATGCCTACCGCATGGTTTAGCCAACAGCTCTCGGCTTTTGAAGTAGAATTTGTACGCTATTTAACAGCCATTTCCGCACCTGATCGCCTTAAAGAAGCCATGCTCTACAGCACATTAAATGGCGGTAAGCGTTTACGCGCGCTATTAGTGATTGCGAGCGGTGAACTCAATGATGCACCTAAAGCACCCCTTACGGCAATTGCCATTGCGATAGAGATGATTCACGCTTATTCCCTTATTCACGATGATCTACCGGCAATGGATGATGATGATTATCGCCGAGGAAAACTCACTTGCCATAAAGCATTCGATGAAGCAACCGCTATTCTTGCCGGCGATGCACTCTTAACACAGAGTTTTGATTGCTTAAGCCATATTGATGGATTCTCTGCGGAGCAGCTCATTCAGCTTATCCAACTTATTAGCCACGCAAGTGGTAGCAATGGTATGGTCGGTGGTCAGATATTTGATATCGAAGCAGAAGAGCGGACTGTATCGCTCGTAGAGTTAGAGCGCATTCATCACAATAAAACAGGCGCGCTTATTAAAGCGGCGATTCTTGCGGGTGTCATTGCCGGCAATGGTGATAATGATGCTTATCAAAGACTTTCGATCTATGCAGATAATATTGGACTCGCTTTTCAGATCAAGGATGATATTTTAGATGTTACCGGCACCCAAGAAGAGCTCGGTAAGAAGCCCGGTGCCGATCAGCTACATGAAAAATCCACCTATATTTCATTATTAGGTTTAGAGGCTTCTATCGAAAAACTTGATCAGCTGATTGCTGAGGCAATTAAGCAACTTGAGCCTTTTGGAACTAAAGCCACACCGCTCATCGACTTGGCAAATTATATCCAAAAGCGTAATCACTAAGGTTAGATAACAACATGACGAATGCAACTACGTTATTACAAGAGATCGACTCTCCTGATGATCTTAAAAATCGTTCTCTGCAAGATCTGCAGACTATCTCTGATGAACTCAGACAATTTCTCATCGAAAGCGTTCTCGATTCCGGCGGACATTTTGCCTCGGGATTAGGGGTTGTCGAATTATCCGTTGCGCTCAATCATGTATTTAATCCCCCTTTTGATAAAATCATTTGGGATGTAGGACACCAAGCTTATCCCCATAAAATCCTCACAGGCCGTAAAGATCGAATTCAAACCATTCGTAAAAAAGGCGGACTTGGTCCTTTCCCTTCCATTTTTGAAAGTGAATACGATGCCTTTGGTGTCGGTCATTCATCCACTTCGATCAGTGCTGCTTTAGGAATGGCCATTGGCGCGAAACATCATCATGAAGATCGACAACTCATTGCGGTCATTGGCGATGGCGCACTTACCGCCGGGCAAGCTTTTGAGGCACTCAATCACGCCGGCGATCTGAAATCCAACATGTTAGTCATTCTCAATGATAACAATATGTCGATCTCGCCTAATGTCGGGGCACTTAGCACAATGCTCACCAGAATGCTCTCAAAGCCTGCATTACAATCGATTCGCGAAGGTGGCGCTAAGATCCTTGAACATCTCCCTTTCCCGAATGCACTCGATATTGCGAAACGCGCAGAAGCACATGTCAAAAGTACCGTTGCCGAACAGAGCGTGGTTTTTGAAGAATTTGGCTTTCAATATTTTGGCCCGATCGATGGGCATGATCTACCAACATTAATTACTACTCTGAAAAACCTCAAATACAAGCATGGGCCTAAGTTACTACACATTACCACTAAAAAAGGGAAAGGTTATGCTAAAGCTGAGGCTGAACCTGTAAAATTCCATGCTGTTTCAGCTTCTAAACCTACGGCAAAAAATACTCAAAATAGAGAATCAACTGATCAAATCAGCGCGCCGCCAACAACTAAACCGAAACAGCTCACCTACACCGAAGTCTTCTCGCAATGGCTCTGTGACATGGCGGCTGTAGATCCCAATTTGATGGCGATTACGCCGGCAATGTGTGAGGGCTCAGGATTAGTGGCATTTAGCCAACGTTATCCTCAGCGTTTCTTTGATACAGCAATTGCCGAGCAACATGCAGTAACACTTGGCGCCGGCATGGCATTAAGTGGCGTTAAACCAGTTGTGGCAATCTATTCAACTTTCTTACAACGCGCTTATGATCAGCTCATTCACGATGTGGCGATTCAAAATTTAGATGTCACTTTTGCCATTGATCGCGCCGGCATTGTGGGTCCTGATGGTGCAACGCACGCCGGTACATTTGATATGGCATATCTTCGTACGATTCCCAATATGGTGATTATGGCACCATCAAATGAAGATGAATGTTATCAAATGCTCACAACGGCTTATCAGTATAAGGGCCCTGCGGCTGTTCGTTACCCTCGCGGAAAAGGCATTGGCCGAGCAATCAAAGCAAGCATCCAAGATCAACTTCCTTTCGGTAAAAGTCATCTATTACAACGGGGCGAAAAATTACTCGTTATTAATATCGGCGCATTAATTGCAACGGCAACTGCTGTCGCTGAACACTTTAATGCCTCGCTCCTTGATCTTCGTTTCATCAAACCCCTCGATAGAGAAACCCTACTCGAACTTGCAAAAACACATCAAGCAATTATTACCATAGAAGATGGTGCGATTATGGGCGGTGCGGGTTCTGCTATTACCGAGTTATTAAACGATGAAGGCTACTATCTCCCTATCAAGCACTTTGGCATCAAAGATTACTACCCGCAACATGGGGAGCGAGAAGAGATTTTGGCTGATTATGGATTGACGGCAGAAGCAATTATTAATGAATCAAATCAATTAGTTAATATAATAAACAATAAATAACAGGCCATAGATAATAGGCAATGAATAATAAACAATAATAGAAATATTATTCATTGCAAATGTTCAGCGATTATCTCTCCTGCCGATTCTTATGAAAATAGAGCACATACTTTGAAAGCCTATACAGGTCAAAAAAGTATGTGCTTTTTATATTTTACATTTTTTTACATGCTACCATTGTAAGTGGATATCTATAATTATTTTAAATAACATCCCCTCATAGCCTAGAAAAAATCACAATAATAACAATAAACTATTTTATTGCAATGATCAATTATCAATAATAATCACTACGATTTATAAATATCTTTTATTCTAATTATTGATATTTTTTGACAAACATCCCGCTACAAAAATTCATTAAATATCATTTTTTATAATATATAAACATATAGTGCTACAATTTATTACAAACAGCACACTTAGTTAATGTGGTTAATCTCATTGAGATAATCTCTCAGATAGGGAATAGAGATTAATAAAACTATCATCAACATAACTGGTAGATAAAATATTATGAAAAAATCTTTTTATCGTAATCAATACTTTTTGGCGCTCTCCTCTATACTCATTCTCGGCTCAACCTCAATCGGCTGGGCTTACGACCCTTATATCAATGCACCTGGAAAAGAATCTATTAACGAAACTATTGATGGCGATCAATATGTAGAAAATGGCGGAAAAGCGGTCGGCAGCGTTGTGATTAATGATGGCCACCAAGTAGTTTCTAATGACGGTATCTCCATTCGCGCTAGCTTTAACAATCAGGCAAAACAGAGTATTTATGGGGGCGAAACCTCGGACAATACATTTTATAATCACTCTGGGCAAACCATTATGGGTGGCGAAGCAATTAAAAATAGCTTTGATAGCGGTTCTTGGCAACATATTAACGGTGGAAATGCTGCTGATAACACGTTCTATAATGGATCTAGCCAGACTATTACTAAGGGTGAAACCACCAAAAATAGTTTCGCTAGCCAATCATCACAAAACATTAATGGCGGAACAGCATTTGACAATACATTCTATGAAAACTCAAGCCAAGTTGTGAATACTGGAGAGGCAATTAAAAATAGCTTTGAGAGTGGGTCTTGGCAAAGAATTGAGGGCGGAGAGGCTTCTGACAATACCTTTTACCATCAATCTAATCAAACGATAACGGGTGGGAAAACTACACAAAGTAGCTTCGAAAGTGGATCTTGGCAACATGTTGACGGTGGAGAAGCCAATAATAATCAATTTTACAATGATTCTTTCCAAAATATTAACAATGGCGGCGTAGCGACCAACAATCAGTTTAATGATGCCACACAAACGATCTATGAAGGGGGATTTGCTACCGATAATAATTTCAATAATGGGTCTTGGCAAAATGTAGAGGGTGGTATCGCTCAGAATAATACGATACAAGAACTTTCCGGACAAAATATCAATAGTGGAATAGCTCGCAATACTCGAATCAAACAGGATGCATGGCAGAATCTGAATGGTGGCTCAGCGATTGATAACACAATTGAAGAAGGGGGCTTACAGAATATTTTTGCTGGGACAGCTACCAACAATGAGATATTCGGTAAACAGATCGTTGCCGGTGGATTAGCGACTAATAACACGATTCAACTCTCTGGTGAACAACAGGTCAATGCAGAAGGATTGATCAAAGATACTCACGTTCAAGGTAAGAGTTACTTCGCTTCTGGCGCGCATTCCGAAGGGTATTTCACCATTCAAGATGGTGGACAAGTTGAAATCATCACTAATGAAACAGACGCCAAAACAATTGATAATTTAGCCATCGAATCAGGAGCGAATGGCTTTATGACCCACAATAGTCAATTCGATAGCGCAGTCTCTTTCATTGGAATTGGGAATCTCACCAATTCCGGCGTGTTAGCGATTAATCATAACTTTGATATTGATCGTCCACAATATATTACTCTGTCTGCTGATACACTCTTAGGTGAAGGCACGATTATCATGCATACAGATATCGCAAACCATACCGGCGATTTACTCAAAATTAAACAATTAGACTCATCTACCAAACAAGGACTCGATATTCAAAATAATGGTGCAGCGAATGCGATGCGCGATGACGTGCTCACCGTGGTCAATACAGAATCAGGGGGAAAATCTGACCAGTTTTATCTTACCCATACTGTAGAATCGGGTGGATATCAATTTCTCCTACGCACTACCAATGATGGCAAAGATTGGGAACTCTATACCCCTAATGACCCATCAACTGGCAATGGTTCAGGTAATGGTTCCGGCAATGGTTCAGGCAATAGCTCCAACGGGAACGGGTCCGGCAATGGCTCCGGCAATAGTTCCAACGGAAACGGCGCCGGCAATGGTTCCGGCAATGGTTCCGACAATAGTTCCAACGGAAACGGCGCCGGCAATGGTTCCGGCAATAGTTCCAACGGAAACGGCTCCGGTAATGGTTCCGGCAATGGTTCCAACGGTTCTGGTTCGGACGAAGGGAACTCAACACCTAATAATAAACCGCTTTATACCTCTACTGCAGATGCAGCTGCCAATAGTATTATGAGTACCTATCTTGCCAACTTTGTGGATACACAAACATTGCTACAACGGATGGGAGCACTACATCACAACTATGAGGATGGTGTTTGGGGACGGATTTATGGCGGTAAATTAGATTCCTTTACCGATCAAGGGCTAGATGGCTTTGATATGAAATATTATGCACTGCAGATCGGAGCAGACCATCAATGGCACTTAGATCATTCTCGCCTATATCTCGGAATTGCAGCGAGCTATCTGAATGCGGATCAAGACTTTGATAAGCGGGCAAACTATTTAGACAATAGTGAAATTAAATATCGTAACCAAAAAGGTTCTGGCAACTTAAAGAACTATAACTTCTATATTTATGCCACTTATATCACAGATCATGACTTCTATATTGATACCCTTTTTAAAGCAGGACGTATGAGAAGTAAATTTGATGTAGAGGATAGTGCCGGCGCACTTGTTAGAGGTAAAATGTCGCTGAATCTCTTCTCATTATCTACAGAAATTGGGCAACGTTTCTACTTGAATGAGAATCACACAGGATGGTATATCACACCACAGGCCCAATTTACCTATACAAAATTTGGCAGCGGTACATTCCATGCAACGAATGGCCTCAATATCCAAGTAGACCGTCGAAAATCCCAATTAGGACGAATGGGCTTAGAAATTGGTTATCAATTAGATAGAGATAACACAACTAACCTCTATTTCAGAGGATCTTATCTCAAAGAATTCTCGGATGATGGGCAATTCTATCTCAATAATAGTCAAGAGAAATACTCTATGAAAGGACATTGGTGGCGCTATGAATTAGGAGCTACGCGGCAATTTAATAAACGCAATCATGGTTATCTCAATCTCAACTATAGTACAGGTCAACGCTTTGATCAGAAACAGATCGAAATTGGATTCCGACATGAGTTTTAATCTCCCTTAAAGCACTCTAACGCGCTTCCGTTATTACTAAGATAGGAATAAAAGCAATATCACCTATACAATAAAACCGCCTTTCTTCGATGAAAAGGCGGTTTTTTATAACCATAATATTAAGATGGACAAGCTATCAATAACTACTGAATCTCAGCCGCTAATACTGCAATTTGTGCTTCAGTAATCTGTTTAATCCCTTTCTCTGCCAAATCAAGCATTGCTAACAATTCTTCTTTGGCAAAAGGCGCTTGCTCTGCCGTTGCTTGAATCTCGATGAGTTTACCATCGCTCGCCATAATGACATTCATATCGGTATCAGCTTGGCTATCTTCTGCATAATCGAGATCAAGTACGGGTGTTCCTTGATACACACCCACAGAGATGGCCGCAATTTGTGCAACTAATGGCGTTTTCTCAAGCAATCCTGATTCGACCAGCTGGTGAAGCGCTAATACTAAAGCAATATAGCCTCCTGAAATAGCCGCCGTTCTCGTGCCACCATCGGCTTGTATGACATCACAGTCAATCGTAATTGTGCGCTCACCCAATAACTCAAGATTAACAGCGGCACGTAGCGAGCGGCCGATTAAACGTTGAATCTCTAAAGTGCGACCACTCTGTTTACCTTTTGCGGCTTCCCGTTGTGAACGCGTATGCGTTGACCCTGGTAACATACCATATTCTGCTGTAATCCACCCCTTCCCTTCACCACGCAAAAATCCGGGCACTCGCTCTTCAACACTTGCAGTACAGAGGACTTTAGTATTACCGAAAACAGCTAATACTGATCCTGCAGCATGCATTGTAAAATTAGGGATAAATTGCAAACTTCTCATTTCATCAGGTTTTCTATTAGATGGGCGCATTGCTCTTCTCTCTCTTTTTAGGTGTAATGTTCATTTCAATGATTTTTTAAATCTATTAGACAATTATATAGTAATATCGGTTCAAAATAAGCTTGTTTAAATGCCGGCGCATCGGCTGTAATAAGTAAGGAAGCCATTCTATCCGGCATCTTGCAAGTGTTGTTTAAAACCATTTTTCTTAAACCAAATTTACTATACATAGATTTCAATTCAGTATGATTTTGCATGACTCTCTATCGTTATTGTTGTTTATTTTTTTTAGTGAAAAACAACGAAGACAACAAAAACGCCCGTCTACTAAACGGGCGTCTATGCTTACACAATAGGTGTAATAAATACATTTATATAACTATCAGGCATTAATATTATATTCAATTAAAAATATTCAGACTGATAATGATCATTACAAATCATAGAATATATATAGATCTCTACTTTCTACGACTGGCACTCGATCCGATAGGTTTCAATCTATCTATTTACCACGATAAACAATTCGACCTTTGCTCAAATCGTAAGGAGTGAGTTCAACTTTTACTCTATCTCCCATTAAAATGCGAATATAATTTTTACGCATTTTTCCAGAAATATGCGCAGTAATAACGTGACCGTTATCTAACTCTACTCTAAATTGTGTATAAGGAAGGGTTTCTGTAACCGTTCCTTCCATTTCAATATGATCTTCTTTTGACATAGAACTCTTCAAATAACGATAAATATGTTGGTCGGGACAGCAGGATTTGAACCTGCGACCCCTTGCACCCCATGCAAGTGCGCTACCAGGCTGCGCCATGCCCCGACAAAATGAGGTTTAAATAGTAGCAAATAAAAAGCAAAATGGCAAGCAATTAACCGCTATCCTACCATTTTGCCTATATCGCTCAAGCGCCTATTTTACAATCTGAAATAGAAAATCGTCTCTTTTTTGCAATGATCAAGAAGGTTATCCTTATTCATCAAAAGATCGACTTTTTACGCTGACTGTTAACCGCGCTTATCGATTGATTCTAGTTACTGCTCTTGTGTACGAACTTCGACTTTAACACCATTAATATGTGTAATGGAGCTATCGGCTTGCGCAACATTGGTTTCAGGTACTTTAATCTCAGCACCGCCACCTAATGCGGCATAGAGCATCACATCATTGATATGCTTATCGAAGTAGGTTGTCAGCAATGCTTGACGTGAACTAAAGAGCGTTCTCTGCGCATCTAAAACATCAAGATAACTTGCAATACCATTCGTATAGAGTAGATTTGCTAAACGAAGCTGTTCTGACGTTGTGGAAACCAAGTTTTGCTGTGCACGTAACTGATCAGCAAGTGGCTGTTTCGATACAAGCGCATCAGATACTTCTTGGAAGGCCGTTTGAATAGTCTTCTCATAAGTCACCACAGCCATATTCTTACGAACGTAAGAGAGGTCTAAGTTCTGCTGAATTTTACCCCAGTTAAAGATAGGAATAGAGATTGATGGATTAAATGTCCAACCACTATGACCGCCTTTGAAGAGATCAGAGAGATCTTGTGAAGCTTGCCCTACCGTTGTCGTTAAGCTAATACTTGGGAAGAATGCAGCACGGGCAGCACCGATATTCGCATTGGCAGCCAATAGATTATATTCCGCTTCCATAACATCAGGACGCACCAATAAAACTTGTGATGGTAATCCCACAGGAAGGCTTTCAACAAAATGACTTGTTCTAAGAGATAAACCCTTCGGTAGGTCTGTTGCAACAGTTCCCACAAGTGTATAAAGCGCATTTCGTGCTTTACCGAGTTGTCCTTCGATATTCGCAACTTGTGCTTGGGCGGAGAAGACCTGTCCTTTTGCTTGTGCTAAATCGAGGTCATTGGCAATACCGGCATTCACCTGTTGCTGAACTAACGCATAAGACGCACGATTTGAATTCAACGTCTCTTTCGCCACACGCAGTTGTTCTTGCGCTAATACTTCTGTTAAGTAAGCTCGTGCAACCCCTGAGATCAGTGAAATACGCGCCGCTTTTTGCCCTTCTTCAGAGGCAAGATAACTTGCAAAAGCTGCATCGCTCATCGATTTCGCTTTACCGAAGAAATCAAGTTCGAAGCTACTCACACCGAAGTTAATACCTGATGATTCTGATATTCTCGCTTCCCCTGTAGGACTATTTTCTCTTCCCACTTTATTACGATTATAACTACCGCCGGCATTCACCCCAGGTAGACGCTCTGAAACAGAGATCCCGTAAGTAATTCTCGCCGCTTCCATATTCAAGGTTGCGAGTTTAAGATCTTTGTTATTCTCTAAAGCAAGGCCAATTAACGCTTTTAGACGAGGATCTTTAAAATATTGCTCCCAAGTAATTTCATACGCAAATTGTTGGTCAGCAAGGCTTCCTGCCTGAACCTTTGATGTTGCCGGGAATGTATCGATTACCGGTAAAGCCGGGCGATCATATTCAGGGGCTAGTGAACACGCCGCAAGAATAAATGGGGCGCTAATATATAACAGGTTTTTTTTCATAATACGTAATCAACCTCTAAGGTGTGTGCAATCAATTGACAATTGTGCTGTAACAATTTAATGAACTTTATAATCTATTTGATTTAAATCATTTACTTGATGCCGTATTGTAACAATCGACAACAAGGTTGTCATTATTTTAAATCTTCCCAAAAGCATAAAAATGCTTCTGCCAATAAGGGGTATCTAAACGGGTAATTTCTACACGTTTTCCCGAACTAGGTGCATGAATCATTTTATTATCACCGATATAGATACCGGCATGAGAAATGCGATTTCCTCGAATCTTAAAAAAGACAAGGTCACCCGGCTCCGGCGTTGCGGTCTTCGGCAAAAATTGATATTGCGAGCGAGTATCTCTTGGAATCTGAATTCCTACTTTCTGATAAGCATATTGGATCAACCCACTACAATCAAATCCTCTGCCCGGCTGTTTCCCCCCAAAAAGATAAGGGGTGCCCAACTGCTCTTTTGCGTAAGAGATAGCGGCATTTTTGATACTTGAAAAATCTGAAAAAGTATTTCGTCTATGATCTGCCATTGCCATATTCGACAATGATAAGGCTGAAAATAAGCAAAGCGCTACAATCATCATTGGCTTTGTAACTTTTGCTTTCAAATTTGAATGTGAATATTGTGTCATTCTATCCCCACAAAATGATGCATAATGGTCATATTAACGATAATTTTAATCTGAAATAGTGCAACAGGTAGTGTTATTTACACCACATTTATGATGTATGTTAATCATGTTTGTTATACTTTGATCTATCGATAATGACCGATCCTTTCCCTTTCAATTGAGGAATCCACAATACATGACCAAAAAAATCACAAATAATGTCTTAATTGTACACAGAAATCCGCAAGATGCTCAAAAAATTGCACGTTTATTGCGTGAGGCCAATTTTTACTCTGAAGTAATTCGCCCACAAGATCTTGAAGCACATCTTACACAATCTACGCCATCTGCGATTATTACTGATAGCCGAGCAACAATAGATAATAGTATCAATAAGATAGATGTCCACACATTAGAAATTCACCCGACTCATTCAGATCAAGATTTTCTCAATTTCTTACAAGAAGCAAACGTTAAAGCCGATTGGGATATCCCTGCTTTTATCACTCACCATACAAAAGCAATTCAAAATAGCGTCGGCCAAGATGAAGTGATCCTAGGACTTTCTGGTGGCGTTGATTCATCAGTCGTTGCAGCGCTCATTCATCAAGCAATCGGCACGCAACTTACCTGCGTATTTGTCGATACTGGATTACTTCGCCTAAATGAAGGCGATAAAGTGATGCAAACTTTTGCAGATAATATGGGCATTAAAGTGATTCGTGTGGATGCTGAAGATCGCTTTTTAGCAGCACTGAAAGGTGTTGCTGACCCAGAACAGAAGCGGAAGATTATTGGCGAGCTTTTTGTGAAGATTTTCGAAGAAGAGGCACATAAATTACCCCAAGCAAAATGGCTGGCTCAGGGCACAATTTACCCTGATATTTTAGAATCTCTCAATACTCAAGATGGTGTTGCTGTCAAATCGCACCATAATGTGGGTGGATTGCCGAAAGAGATGAACCTTAAACTGCTTGAGCCGATTAGCTCGCTCTTTAAAGATGAGGTTCGTAAACTTGGGGTTGCACTAGGACTGCCGGAATCAATGGTCTATCGTCACCCATTCCCAGGACCAGGTTTAGGCGTGCGGATTTTAGGGGAGATCAAAAAAGAGTATGCAGATATTCTACGTCTTGCCGATGATATCTTTATTGAAGAACTGATCAAAGCAGATCTCTACCATAAAGTTTCTCAAGCTTTTGCGGTCTTTGTACCAGTGAAATCTGTAGGCGTTGTCGATGAAAAACGGGTCTATGATTATGTGATTGCCCTACGCGCCATTGAAACCGTAGACTTTATGAGCGCTCGTGCGGCACATCTTCCTTGGAACTTTATTGAAATGGTCTCTAATAGAATTATTCGGGAAGTCAATGGTGTCTCTCGTGTCACTTATGATGTCTCTAATAAACCACCTGCCACTATTGAGTGGGAATAATTTACCTTATCACTGGTAATCAATTATCTAAGATCATCTAAAATTAATCTCAGATAGAAGAAGAGCCCGTAACGCTGCAGTTAGGGGCTCTTTATTATTGTATTGTGAGTTTTATCCTTAAGATTTTACACTAATGGCACTTCAGGGAAATCGATCTTAGGATCAACAACATTATTGAGCCAATTCGTAAAGCTATTGAGCGCAGTTAATAAGGTCAATTGCACAATATCAGCTTCTGTAAAGCCTTCAGCTTTTGCACGCGCCAATAATGCTTGATCTAACTTGCCATGATTTTTAAGTACCGCTAGTGCGATATCAATGATCACCTGTTCCCGCGAATCTTTGGCTCGCCCATGTTGCGCTTCTCGGCACTCTTCTTCATTCATGCCAGCCATTCTCTTAGCTGAAAAAGTATGAGCACTCACACAATAGTGGCAACCATTATAATTCGCGACCGCTAAAGCAAGCATCTCTTGATCACGCTTAGAGAATTTTGATTGCTCAAGTTTTGATTGTAATGCCATAAAAGCTTCTAAGCTGACACCATCAATACCTAAAGCACCGAAGAAATTCGGTAACATTCCAAATTTCCCCTGAAGTTGAGTTAAAATCGGTTTCGCTTTTTCATCGGCATTATCAGGGGTTGCTAAGTTAAATGTGTAGATCATATTTTCCTCTTAAAAATTGGTTTCAGTAGATGGATGATTGTTTTCCGTTAGTTATTTTTCAGTAGCAAGTTCTTGAAGCCAGATTTTAGATCAGTACTTACCTTAATTAAGAGCTATCATAGCAATAATATTTAAAATTACAATATATAATTTAATATATCGTATAACGCTTTGATTTCCTTTATCTCATCATTTCCCGATGATGAATCCCACAATAGAGGGCTATTTTCTAAAAAGAATGGATCAATAGTCCACTTTATGACCATAACTGATTTGAGCGTCACTTCATAAATGTGTATGATAAAAGGGTCATTAAGCCATCTCATAGAGGTGGATATTTATAACTTAAGGAGAGAATCATTTATGCGTATTGTCCTGCTTGGCGCACCGGGATCTGGAAAAGGAACTCAGGCTGAAAATATTGTTAAAAAATTTGGTATTACCCATTTATCAACAGGTGATATGCTTCGTGCCGAAGTCAGTGAAGGTACGCCGTTAGGCTTAGAAGCAAAGAAAATCATGGATGAGGGTAAATTAGTCTCTGATGAGATCGTTTTAGGCATGGTTAAAAATCATATTCTTAAAGCTGAAAATGGTTTTTTACTCGATGGTTTTCCAAGAAACATCAATCAAGCAGAGCAACTCGATGCGTTACTTGATGAGATCAATATGCCGATTGAAAAAGTCATCTATTTTGATGTCCCTTTTGAAGTCATCAAAGAGCGCCTACAATCTCGTGGCCGTTCTGATGATAATGAAGAGACTATCCTTAAACGCCGTAAAGTGTTTGAAGATGAGACATTCCCATTAGTGGACTATTTCACTATTCAAGGAAAACTCAAAACAATCAATGGTTATGGCGATATTAATGAGATTAGCGAAGAGATCTTTAAAACAATCGATCCTTCTCTCTAATGGCTTAAAGCTACTCACCTATTTTAACGCATGATTCAAAAAGAAACTTTGCGATTAAAAGCAGAAAAGGCTACGATTTCAGGTAGCCTTTTCTTTTATCACTGTTCAACCATTTCCAATCATTTTATAGTAAATTTGGTTTAAGAAAAATGGTTTTTAGCTGTCAGTATCGGATTTTCACAAGAATATAAAACCTTATTAAACAACACTTGCAAGATGCCGGATAGAACGGCTTCCTTGCCTCAATCAACTGATGCGCCGGCATTTAAATAATGCTTATTCTGAACCGATCTTACTATAAAAACTATTTTTAAATATTATTAAATGAATGATCATAATCTATCTCTTATTCTACTCGACCTATAACTCAAGGATTGATCCCGATGAAACGTAGTCTCTCTATCTTAGGCGTTGTGATTTTTATTGCTATTTTTGCCTATTTCGCCCAACCGCTCTTTATGCCACCGGCACAATCTGATCGGCAAACAGAACCCTTTTGGGTGATCGAAGCTACACCGAACTCTCTCACCGTATTCGATCTCACGCTCAATCAATCCTCTCTCAGAGATTTGATTGACGTATTAGGAAATCGTCTTGATCTCTCGGTTTTTGAGCAAAATGGCGAATATCAGTTAGAAGGCTATATTCGAGAAACATTTGTAGGAGGGCTGACCGCACGTATTCCCTTTACACTACAAGCATCTCAATCAGAATTGAAAGCGCTCACCGATCCTTTAACACCGAGTAAAAAATCACTCTCAACACATCGAATTTATGAGATCCCTGAAGATCAGCACCCACAATTTTATGACTATATCGTCCAAAGCCTCTCCTTTATTCCCATTGCGGTAACATTGGATGAACCTGTTATTCTAGGGAGATTCGGTACTCATCCACTCAAACTACAGGAAGCTAATAATGGCATCATCCATTACCTCTATCCTGAAAAAGGCGTAGATATTCTCTTAGACCCTAAGGGAGAAGCGCGCGCCGTTGTCCAATATTCAACACCAGATCAATTTCAAACAAAAGTGATTGACCCACTTTATGAAAATGGTGCAACGCAATTGCCGGTGACACAATAACCTAGAGTTACCTGAACGTTATATAATAATATCGGTTCAAAATAAGCTTATTGAAATGCCGGCGCATCGGTTGATCGAGGCAAGGAAGCCATTCTATCCGGTATCTTGCAAGTGTTGGTCAGTCAGGTTTTATCTTCTTTTAAAATTCCACAATAGCTGTTTCAAAACCATTTTTCTTGAACCAAATTACTATACAATACAGCCATTACGAGCCACAACGATAGTGTCCTTCTAGCCCTTCACAACCTTATTAATGACATAATTGGCGGCTAACAAGCCCATTGTAGCGGTTACAGCGACTGATGAACCATAACCTTGACAGCTTAAGCCGCCACTTGCATTCTTAACCGGCGCTCTATTTTCTTGGCTAAAGACAATAGGAATACCACTTTTTTGTGTATGACTCGGAAAACCATACTCCTTACGTAAAATCGATTTCAAACGCGCGCACAGGGGATCGTGGAATGTGGCATTGAGATCATCCACTAAGAGCTGTGCAGCATCTTGCTTACCGCCAGCAGCACCGGTCGTAATGATGCGATACTTCTCCCGTTTTGCAAATGCAATCAAAGCAGCTTTAACTTTCACTTGGTCCATCGCATCGATAATCCAGTAGTTTTCTCTCGGCGCTGCTAAATACTCCTTAAGATTATCCACTGTCAAAAAATCTTCGATGATATTCACCTGGCAGCGATCATTAATCTCGGCAATGCGCCGGGCCATCTCTTCTACTTTCGGCGCGCCAATCGTACGGCTTAGCGCATGAATTTGTCGATTAATATTACTCTCCGCAATATTATCTAAATCAATCAAAGTCAATTGCCCTATTGCACTGCGAGCTAAGGCTTCTACTGCCCATGAACCAACCCCACCAATGCCGATTACAACCACATGGGTTTCGGCTAAACGAGCTAATCCTTCCGCCCCATATAACCGTTCTAAAGTTGAAAATCGTCGATCATAATCCTGTTTCACACTACCCTCTTTTATCTATAATGAATCCTATCTATTTTCTAAGAATCTTAACATATCGATGAGATATCGATTAGCTTCTCAGAGATCCTTCGAAATAAAAAAGAGATGCCACCAGTGCATCTCTTCTCTCTATCCATATTTTTGATACTTAAATATATTCGAATATTCAAATATATCAGTCCGTTTGAGATTAACCTAAACGCTCGTTTACTTTATCCCAGTTTACTAACGCCCAGAAGTTCTCTAAGTAGTTAGGACGGCTATTACGGTAATCGATATAGTATGCGTGTTCCCATACATCACAAGTCAATAATGGTGTTTGACCTGCTGTTAATGGTGTTGCGGCATTAGAAGTTGAAACAAGCTCAATAGAACCGTCTGCATTTTTCACAAGCCATGCCCAACCTGAACCGAAAGTACCAATTGCACATTTATCAAATGCTTTTTGGAACTCTTCAAAAGAACCCCATTTTTTATTGATCTCTTCTGCAATTTTACCAGTCGCTGCACCACCACCTTGTGGTTTTAATGATTCCCAGTAGAAAGTATGATTCCATACTTGCGCTGCATTATTAAACATTGGACCTGAAGCTTTTAAAATAATCTCTTCAAGTGATGCATTCGCAAACTCAGTACCTTCAATAAGGGTATTCAATGTATTCACATAAGTTTGGTGATGTTTACCATAATGGTACTCTAAAGTCTCTTTAGAGATATGAGGTGCAAGCGCATCCATCGCATAAGGTAATTTTGGTAATTCAAATGACATAATACTTCCTCCAGTCAAATTAAAATAAAATCGTTGTGACCCATTAATTTTAGGCTTTATTCTGACCTAACACAAGTTATCGCGACTTTTCTTTCAAAAAAAGCGCTATCTCACTCATTTTAATGGTTATTTTACATTCTCAGCTTGACGGCTTGGGATTGTTTTCGCCAGTTTATCTAAGACACCATTGATATAACGATGACTTCCCTCTGCCCCAAATTGTTTTGCTAATTCAACTGCTTCATTAATCACAGATTTATAAGGGATATCAGGCTGATTCTCTAATTCATAAGCCCCTAACCATAAGATAGAACGCTCAATAGGATCAACATTCTCGATATCACGATCTAAAAAAGGATTAAGAAGTTGATTGAGCTCTGTCCGCTTTTGCGTAATCCCTTGTAATGCTTCGTGAAAATACTCACTATTCGCTTCAGAAAACTTAGGGTTATCCGCAAGATTCGCACTAATCTCACTCAAAGAGTTTTGGGCAATTTGCCATTGATAAAGTGCTTGAATTAAGAAAAATCGAGCAGATTTACGAGACTCGATTAATTTACGTTTTGACATAGACACGTCTATTATCCTCTTGATATTGAAATAAGAAAGCGCCCCATTAAAGGAGCGCCTACTCTTTTAAGTTAGAAGTAATCTTAAAAAGCTTTTAAAGATTACTACTTAGCAGCATTACGACGCTCTTCATGATAGATCAAGCCTGTACCTGCAGGAATTAAGCGTCCTACAATAACATTCTCTTTCAAGCCACGAAGATGGTCTTTCAAGCCTTTAATCGAAGCATCTGTCAAGACACGCGTTGTCTCTTGGAACGATGCCGCCGAGATGAAGCTATCTGTCGCTAATGATGCTTTAGTAATACCAAGAAGAACAGGGCGATACGTCGCAGGAATCTTACCTTCTGCTTCTAAACGCTCATTCTCTTCAAGTACTGCAACATATTCAGCTTGCTCACCTTTAATGAAGGTACTGTCATTTGATTCAAGAATCTCAACCTTACGAAGCATCTGACGAATAATCACTTCGATATGTTTATCAGAGATTTTTACCCCTTGTAGACGGTAAACATCTTGGATCTCTTTCACAAGATAAGCTGCAAGTTCTTTCACGCCTAAAAGACGAAGAATATCATGTGCACTTAACTCACCATCGACAATGATTTCACCTTTCTCAACTGATTCACCTTCGAATACGTTGACATGACGCCATTTTGGAATCAACTCTTCATGCGCATTGCCTGCTGAATCCGTAATAATCAAGCGTTGCTTACTCATAGTTTCACGCCCGAAGCTTACGATACCGCTCTGCTCTGCAAGAATAGCGGCCTCTTTAGGACGACGTGCTTCAAATAAGTCCGCAACCCGTGGAAGACCCCCGGTAATATCACGTGTTTTCGATGATTCTTGCGGAATACGTGCAAGTGGATCACCCACAGAAACTTGGTCACCATCATTCAAGTTCAAGATCGCACCAACTGGCAATGTGTACATTGCAGTCACATCTGTGCCTGGAATGTTAAGCTCATTACCTGCTTCATCGACAACATAGATTGAAGGACGTTTACCGCCAGCATTCCGTTGCTTAGAATCAAGTACGATCAAGTTAGAAAGACCTGTAACATCATCCGTTTGTTTCTGAATATTGATATTCTCTTCAAAATCCACAAACTTCACATAACCCGTAACCTCAACGATAACAGGGATAGTATGTGGATCCCAAGTCGCAACGATATCACCTACATCAACGCTACCACCTTCATCCACAACGATCACCGCACCATAAGGGACTTTATAACGCTCACGGTTACGACCAAACTCATCCATGATGATCAGTTCACCCGAACGAGAAGTAGAGACTAAGTTGTTATCTTTGTTACGAACAGTTTTCACACGAACAAGTTTCAATGTACCTTTTGTTTTAACCTGTACATTTGAAACCGCTGCTGAACCTGATGCCGCTCCCCCGATATGGAAGGTACGCATCGTTAACTGTGTTCCTGGTTCCCCGATCGATTGTGCTGCAATAACGCCCACAGACTCACCTGGGTTCACAAGATGACCACGACCAAGATCGCGACCATAACATTTTGCACAAAGACCATGACGATTCTTACAAGTAATCGGTGAACGGGCTAATAACTCATCCACACCTTTCTCATCAAGAAGATCAACTGCTGCTTCATCTAATAAGGTACCCGCTTCAAATAAGACTTCATCCGAACCAGGAACATAGACATCTTCAGCAACCACAAGTCCTAATACACGAGCGCGTAATGGCTCAACGATATCCCCACCTTCAACGATTGGTGTCATTAAGAGACCATCACGAGTACCACAATCTTCATTCACAATCACAAGATCCTGCGCAACGTCAACAAGACGACGTGTTAAGTAACCTGAGTTTGCTGTTTTAAGTGCCGTATCCGCAAGACCTTTACGAGCACCATGGGTTGATACGAAGTACTGAAGAACGTCAAGACCTTCACGGAAGTTTGCAGTAATCGGTGTTTCGATGATCGAACCATCTGGTTTCGCCATCAGACCACGCATCCCTGCAAGCTGACGAATCTGAGCCGCACTACCCCGCGCCCCTGAATCGGCCATCATAAAGATCGAGTTAAATGAAGTCTGCTCAACTTTTTCACCCGTTTTTGCATCAATCACTTCATCTTTACCGAGGTTGCTCATCATTGTCTTCGCAACTTCTTCATTGGTACGAGACCAAATATCGATGACTTTATTGTAACGCTCACCGTTCGTGACCAAACCTTGTGAATATTGATGCTGCACTTCTTTAACTTCTGCTTCTGCACGCTCAATAATTGCTTGTTTTTGTGGTGGAATCACCATATCTTCATAGCCTACTGAAGAGCCTGAACGCATCGCATAGTAGAAGCCGGTATACATCAATTTATCGGCAAAGATCACCGTATCTTTAAGACCTAAACGGCGATAACAGGTATTGATCAGGTTAGAGATCTCACGCTTCGTTAATACTTTATCGATAACTGAGAAAGGTAAACCGACAGGTAGAAGATCTGTCAAGATCACACGTCCAACAGTGGATTCTACACGACGATAAGTTTCACCCTCTTTCGCATCTTCAAACATTACGATAGGAAGACGAACAGAGATTTTTGCATGCACGTCAAGTTCTTTAAGGGCATATGCTCTATGAACTTCAGCAGTATCTGCAAAAACACGACCTTCACCTTTCGCATTTAGACGCTCACGTGTCATATAGTAGAGACCTAATACAACGTCCTGAGAAGGAACGATGATAGGCTCACCATTAGCAGGTGATAAAATATTATTCGAAGACATCATCAATGCACGCGCTTCAAGCTGTGACTCGATTGATAATGGTACGTGAACCGCCATCTGGTCACCATCGAAGTCGGCGTTGAATGCGGTACAAACGAGCGGATGCAACTGAATCGCTTTACCTTCGATCAGTACAGGTTCAAATGCTTGAATCCCTAATCTATGCAGGGTTGGCGCACGGTTAAGTAAAATTGGATGCTCAGTAATAACATGCTCTAAGATATCCCATACTTCCGGCACTTCACGTTCAACCATTCGTTTTGCAGCTTTAATCGTTGTTGCAATACCACGTTGAATCAATTGTGAGAAGATAAATGGTTTAAATAGCTCAAGCGCCATCTGTTTTGGTAAACCACACTGATGTAGACGAAGTGTCGGTCCCACCACGATTACAGAACGACCGGAATAGTCAACACGCTTACCAAGAAGGTTTTGACGGAAACGACCTTGCTTCCCTTTGATCATATCTGCAAGTGATTTCAATGGACGCTTATTCGCACCTGAAATCGCACGACCACGACGACCATTATCTAATAATGAATCCACAGACTCTTGAAGCATACGCTTCTCATTACGCACAATAATATCTGGCGCTTCTAATTCAAGAAGACGTTGTAGACGGTTATTACGGTTAATAACACGACGATAAAGATCATTCAAATCTGACGTCGCGAAACGGCCACCATCAAGTGGGACTAATGGACGTAAATCTGGCGGTAATACAGGTAAATTCGTTAAGATCATCCACTCAGGTTTATTACCTGATGCGATAAATGATTCGACTAATTTAAGGCGGTTAGAAAGACGCTTAAATTTAGTCTCTGAACGGGTTTCTTGTAACTCTTCACGTAATTTTGAAGCTTCTTCTTCAAGATCAATGGCTTTTAAGAGCTCAAGAATTGCCTCAGCACCCATACGAGCATCAAATTCATCGCCGTACTCTTCGATTGCATCGAGGAATTCTTCATCGGTTAATACTTGACCATGCTCAAACGGTGTTAAACCTGGTTCAATCACTACAAATGATTCAAAGTAGAGGATCTTCTCGATATCACGAAGTGTCATATCCAATAAAAGACCAATACGGCTTGGTAACGATTTGAGATACCAAATATGCGCAACAGGTGAAGCAAGACTAATATGCCCCATACGCTCACGACGGACATTTGAAAGCGTGACTTCAACGCCACACTTCTCACATACAACACCGCGGTGTTTTAAACGCTTATATTTACCACATAAGCACTCATAATCTTTTACAGGCCCGAAAATTTTGGCACAGAAAAGTCCATCACGCTCTGGTTTAAAGGTACGATAGTTGATCGTCTCTGGCTTTTTAACTTCACCATAAGACCAGCTAAGAATCTTCTCAGGAGAGGCAAGACCAATCTTAATTGCGTCAAAACCACCTTTATCTTCATTCTTAAATAAATTTAATAAGTTCATTCGTTATCTTCCAATCTATATTTAAAGAAATGTCTCTATGAAACGGTGTGAAAAGTGATGATTACTCATCATCACTATCGTTGACCGTATCAATATCGATACCTAGAGAACGAATCTCTTTAATCAGTACGTTAAAGGACTCCGGCATTCCCACTTCGATGTTGTGTTCACCATTCACAATATTTTTGTAAACAGCTGTTCTTCCCGCAACATCATCTGATTTCACAGTGAGCATCTCTTGTAGCGTGTATGCAGCACCATAAGCTTCAAGTGCCCACACCTCCATCTCACCAAAACGCTGACCACCAAACTGAGCTTTACCACCGAGCGGTTGCTGTGTCACAAGTGAGTATGGACCTGTTGAACGAGCATGCATTTTATCATCTACTAAGTGATTCAATTTGAGCATGTACATGAAACCTACCGTTACAGGACGGTCAAATGCATCTCCTGTACGACCATCGAATAACTTGATTTGGCCCGACTCAGGAAGATCCGCTAAGCGAAGCATCCGGCGTAACTCTTCCTCTGTTGCACCATCAAATACAGGGCTTGCCATTGGCACACCTTTTCTGAGGTTTTCGCATAATTCAAAGAGTTCATCATCATTGAATTTATCAAGATCAACCGTCTGTGCGCTGCCATCTTTATTATAAATTTGATCTAAGAAGCTGCGTAACTCATCTGCTTTTGCTCTCGCCTTAATCATCTTATCAATCTTAAGACCTAATCCATGAGCTGCCCAACCTAAATGCGTTTCAAGAATCTGACCAATGTTCATACGTGAAGGAACCCCGAGTGGATTCAAACAGATATCAACAGGCGTACCATCTTCCATATAGGGCATATCTTCTTCAGGAACGATCATCGAGATAACCCCTTTGTTCCCGTGACGACCCGCCATTTTATCCCCAGGTTGAATACGACGTTTTACCGCAAGATAAACTTTAACCATCTTCAGAACGCCCGGCGCTAACTCATCACCTTGAGTCAATTTCTCACGTAACTCTTCAAATTTCTTATTTGAATCTTTACGTTGTTGCTCAAGAAGTTGCTTCAGTTTTACTAACTCTTCCGCTTGCTCTTCTGATTTAAGTTTAAGCTCAAGCCATTTTTCACGTTCAATACCTTGAAGATATTCATCCGTAATTTTATCGCCTGCTTTAATCCCTTTATTACCAGCAACCACTTCTGCACCGATCAGGTTTCTACCCACACGCGCAAAAAGGTCATCTTCTAAGATACGTAATTGGTCATTTAAGTCCTTACGAACACCACGAAGTTCACGATCTTCAATCTCTTTCGCACGGCTATCTTTTTCAATACCATCACGTGTAAAGACACGTACATCGATAACAGTACCATCCATTCCAGAAGGAACACGTAACGAGTTATCTTTAACATCAGAAGCTTTCTCACCAAAGATGGCACGAAGCAATTTCTCTTCAGGCGTTAAAGTTGTTTCCCCTTTTGGAGAGACTTTACCCACAAGGATATCACCTGATTTTACTTCTGCTCCGATATAAGCAATCCCTGCTTCATCAAGCTTAGAAAGCG
Source organism: Ignatzschineria ureiclastica (assembly GCF_003121845.1). GTDB lineage: Bacteria > Pseudomonadota > Gammaproteobacteria > Cardiobacteriales > Wohlfahrtiimonadaceae > Ignatzschineria > Ignatzschineria ureiclastica. The sequence continues at coordinate 104,356 of NZ_QEWQ01000003.1, forward strand.
CTGATTCTGATACATTAGGAATATCTGAAGTAATCTCTTCAGGTCCTAACTTAGTATCACGAGCCACACAGGTTAATTCTTCGATATGAATCGTTGTGAAACGCTCTTCCTTCACAACACGCTCAGAGATCAAGATAGAATCCTCGTAGTTATAACCATTCCATGGCATAAACGCTACGAGCATATTTTGACCGAGGGCTAACTCACCTAAGTCTGTTGATGGACCATCCGCAAGAATATCTTTTTTAGAAACAATATCACCTTCTTTTACGAGTACTTTTTGGTTAATACACGTATTCGCATTTGAACGCTGATATTTCGTGAGGTTATAGATATCAACCCCTGATTGACCCACTATTGTCTCTTCATCATTCACACGAATAATGATTCGAGTAGCATCGACATAATCAACCACACCGCCACGCTTCGCAACCACACAAACCCCAGAATCGCGCGCAACAATACGCTCCATTCCAGTCCCTACGAGTGGTTTATCGGCATTTAAAGTAGGCACAGCTTGTCGTTGCATGTTCGATCCCATGAGTGCACGGTTCGCATCATCATGTTCAAGGAATGGAATCAATGCTGCTGCTACAGATACGATCTGCTTTGGAGAAATATCGATATAGCTAATTTGCTCTTTAGTTAAGAGCGTGAACTCACCCTCTACACGAGCAGCAATCAGATCATCAACAAAAGCGCCATTTTCATCTAATTTTGCATTTGCCTGTGCAATACCATAATTGGCTTCTTCATAGGCAGAGAGGTAATCCACTTGATCTGTTACACGACCATCGATCACCTTACGATAAGGTGTTTCAAGGAATCCGTAGCTATTCGTACGAGCATAACTTGCCAATGAGTTGATCAAACCGATGTTTGGACCTTCAGGAGTTTCGATCGGACATACACGACCATAGTGGGTTACGTGAACGTCACGAACCTCAAAGCCTGCACGCTCACGAGTCAAACCACCAGGGCCTAATGCAGAGATACGACGTTTATGCGTAACTTCTGATAGAGGGTTATTTTGGTCCATAAATTGCGATAACTGTGATGAACCAAAGAATTCTTTGATTGCTGCACCTACAGGCTTCGCATTAATTAATTCATGTGGTGTTAAACCTTCTGATTCAGCTAATAATAAGCGATCTTTAACTGCCCGCTCAATACGCACTAAGCCAATACGGTAAACGTTTTCAACCATCTCACCAACTGAACGAATACGACGGTTACCAAGATGATCTACATCATCCACAGTACCGTGACCGTTACGAATTGCGATAAGTTCTTTTAACACATCTAGAATATCTTTATTAGAAAGCGTACCCTCGCCGGTATCAGAATCACGACCTAGACGACGGTTAAACTTCATTCGGCCTACCGCAGATAAATCATAGCGATCACTAGAAAAGAAGAGGCTTGCAAATAAGCTCTCAGCAGCTTCTTTTGTAGGTGGTTCACCTGGGCGCATCATACGATAAATTTCGATTTGCGCTTCTAATTGGCTCTTAGTTGTGTCTGCACGAAGCGTATCAGAGATATATGAACCACGATCTACATCATTTGTGAAAAGTACAGGAATTGTATCGATACCGTATGCGACAAACTTCTCAAGTAAATCTTGCGTCACAACATCATTCGCAAGCGCTAAAAGCTCACCTGTTGATTCATCTAAGATATCTTGAGAAATAACACGGCCGATAAGGTAATCAAAGGGTACTTCAAGATCTTTAACGCCAGCATCTTCTAGTTTTTTCACGTGACGAGCTGTCACACGACGACCTTTCTCAACGAGAACTTCCCCATCAAGAATAATATCGAATGCAGCCATTTCACCGCGAAGACGAGCAGGAACTAATTCTAAGAAAAGTTTTTGTTTGCGAATTTTGAATGTATTCGTTTCAAAGAATTCCGCTAAAATTTCGCTATCAGATAAACCTAACGCTTTAAGGATAATCGTTGCATGAAGTTTACGACGACGGTCAATACGTGCATAAACAAGGTCTTTCGCATCAAATTCAAAATCCATCCATGAACCACGGTAAGGAATAATGCGTGCAGAGAAGAGTAGCTTTCCAGAAGAATGCCCTTTACCTTTATCATGATCAAAGAATACGCCAGGTGAACGATGGAGCTGAGAAACGATCACACGCTCAGTACCATTAATCACGAAGGTGCCATTTTCAGTCATCAATGGAATTTCACCGAGGTAAACACCACCACGACCAAACTGATCGATATCCGCTTCACGAATCTCTTTAATTTCCCCTGTTTCAAGGTCTGAAATTTTAAGACGCATCCCAATGCGAAGAGAAGCTGCGTAAGTTGTACCGCGCATTTGACATTCACGAACATCAAACTCAGGCTCACCAATATGGTAATCTACATATTCTAAAGAGAGACGAAAACCATTTGATGTTGCTGTTTTAGCCTTGATAGCTTCAATAGGAAATACGGATTTAAAAGCCGCATGCAACCCTTGATCACCACGCTCTTTACGAGAAACAGTATCTTGTAAAAAGTTATGATATGAATCGATTTGGGTAGCTAAAAGAAAGGGAACTTCTTGAATCTCAATTTGTTGCCCAAAATCTTTACGGATGCGTTTTTTTTCTGTAAACGAATAGACCATGCAATGAATTCCTCATAAGGTAGGAAATATAAACATATAAATTAATCCTTTGTGGCTTTTTCAGCCTAATCGCAATGATTCTCAACAGGCCTAATTTATACGCTCGAAAATATTTTTTTAAAGCTAGTAAAGGCTAGGGTCTAAACCCTAGCCTTTACGCTTAATTATTGCTTAAAAGAGAGCCCTCTTCAGGCATAGGTTTCACCATCTCTTCTAACGATAATACTATTTAAGCTCAACAGTTGCACCAGCTTCTTCAAGCTCAGCTTTGATTTTGTCAGCTTCTTCTTTAGATACTTGCTCTTTGATTGTTGCAGGAGCGCCTTCAACAAGGGCTTTAGCATCACCAAGACCAAGACCAGTGATTCCACGAACAACTTTAATAACGTTGATCTTTTTCTCACCAGCTGATGTCATTACAACATCAAACTCAGTTTGAGCTTCAGCAGCCGCACCAGCATCGCCAGCAGGACCAGCAGCTACAGCTACCGCTGCAGTTACGCCGAATTTTTCTTCGATAGCAGAGATTAATTCCATAACTTCTGCAGTTTTCATCTCTTCAATCGCATTAAGGATATCTTCGTGTGAGATTGCCATAATATAAAACTCCTAAATTATCTTAAAATTTTGATTAGTATATAATTCTAAATTAAGAATTACGAACAGTTGCGCAATTAAGCCGCTTCTGCTTCTTTTTTGTCTCTTACTGAAGCTAATGTCGCAGCAAGTTTCTGAACTGGTGCTTTCAATACAGCTAAGAACATTGAGATCGCTTCTTCCTTCGTTGGAAGTGATGCGATTGCTTTCAATGCTGAACCTTCATGAACTTCACCATCATGCGCGATTGCTTTAACAACTAACTTCTCGTTCGCTTTTTCCTTAAGGAAATTGTGAATTACACGTGCACCTGCCACTGGATCTTCTTCACTCATTGAAAAAGCCATAATGATAGGACCCACAAGACTTGGAATAGCATCTTCAAATTGAGTATCTTTCAATGCTAATCTTGCTAATGTATTTTTCACAACGCGGATATCTACATTCGCAGATCTTGCCGCATTACGAAGAGATGTAATCTGAGCTACCGTAAGCCCGTGGTATTCAGAAAGTACTAAAGAGTGAGCACCATTTGCTACCCCATGAACTTCTTGCACCACTTCTTGTTTACTTTGCAAAGAACTCATTTTTCACCTTTACATTTTTGGTAATTTTACTTACCACCTATAAACCCGAATATCTATCAACTTTAAAGGCTCATAGATATTCAGCCCTATACGGTAACCCTAATTTAGAACTACCGTCTACGTAGAACACTTTCGTTATTAAGCCAATTAAGGCATCTACGGTCTTCGACTCACCTTTAATTAAAATTAAAAGATAAGTTCAATTCTTTATTAAAAGATTAAACAGATGCTAAATCAACAGCGATACCAGGACCCATTGTTGATGCAACAGTTAATTTCTTAATATAAACACCTTTTGCAGATGCTGGTTTCAAACGTGTTACTTCAGCAATTAATGCTTTTAAGTTGCCACGAAGTTGTTCAGCATCAAATGCAACTTTACCGATTGAGCAGTGAACGATACCGGCTTTATCAGTACGGAAACGTACTTGACCAGATTTTGCATTTTTAACTGCAGTTGCAACATCAGGAGTTACAGTACCTACGCGTGGGTTTGGCATCAAACCACGTGGACCTAATACTTGACCTAATTGACCTACAACACGCATTGCATCTGGAGTTGCGATAACTACATCATAGTTAAGATCTCCACCTTTCATGCTTTCAGCAAGATCTTCAAAACCTACAACATCGGCACCCGCTTCTTTTGCCGCGTCTGCGTTTGCACCTTGTGCAAATACAGCAACACGAACATCTTTACCTGTACCATTAGGCATTACAGTTGCACCACGAACGACCTGATCAGATTTACGTGGATCAACACCAAGATTCAGTGCAACTTCGAAAGACTCTTCAAATTTTGCAGCAGGTACTTTTTTAAGAAGTTCAACTGCTTCATCTAAAGTGTATACTTTTGTAGAATCAACTAATTCTAAAATCGCTTTCTGTTTTTTAGTTAATTTAGCCATCTTACACGCCCTCCACTTCGATACCCATTGAGCGCGCACTACCTGCGATGATTTTTACTGCAGCATCTAAGTCAGCTGAAGATAAATCTGGCTCTTTTGTTTTAGCAATTTCTTCTAATTGCGCACGAGTCACTTTACCCACTTTTTGTGTATTTGGTCTTGGGCTACCAGATTTGATACCGGCAGCTTTTTTGAGCAAATATGCAGCTGGTGGAGTTTTAGTGATAAAGGTAAATGAGCGATCATTGTATACAGTAATCACTACAGGAATTGGCATTCCTGGCTCTAACTGTTGAGTCGCAGCATTAAACGCTTTACAGAATTCCATGATATTAACACCATGTTGACCAAGCGCAGGACCGATTGGTGGTGATGGGTTAGCTTTACCTGCAGCAACCTGCAAGTTAATATAAGACATTACTTTTTTTGCCATTTGGCGATACTCCTATGAATGGGTCAACGCACAAAAGTGCTCCCCTATTTTAAAGACCAATAATTGTAGCACTATTTTTAAAGCACTACAATTCTTTAATATTTAAATTTTCAAAATTCTTGAGTTTTAAAAACGTTAACTTTCAACTTAATCTCTTCATGAGAATCACTGATAACTGCATTTATTTTCTATCATCCAGAGATTCTATGAATCAATATCAAACTTTTTCTACCTGACTAAATTCTAAATCAACAGGTGTTGCACGACCGAAGATCATAACCGAAACTTTGAGGCGACCTTTCTCTGAATCCACCTCAGTAACAGTTCCATTAAATTCGTTAAATGGACCATCGATAACACGAACTTCTTCACCCACTTCATAAAGCACTTTAAGACGTGGCCCTTCTTCAGCTTGAGCAATACGATTTAAAATCGCTTGCGCCTCTCTTTCAGAAATCGGGCTTGGGCGATCACTTTTACCACCTACAAAACCGATCACTCGAGGAACACTATTCACAAGGTGCCAAACTTCCTCTGTCATATCCGCTTGCACTAAAACATAACCAGGGAAAAACTTCCGTTCACTTTTGCGGCGTTTACCATCTTTTACTTCCACCACTTCTTCTGTTGGAACTAAAATCTCACCAAATTTAGACTCAAAGCCTTCACGCGCAATATACTCATGTAATGCTCGAACTACCTGCCCTTCATACCCAGAATAGGCTTGTATTACATACCAATGCATCGCTCTCTCCTACGAAAATGATAATATCAATGAGATGATATTTTTAATAATAAAATCAACTAACATTAAAAATAGCAACGTCACAGCCATAACAATTACTACAAGCAATGTCATCTTTCTTGTTTCATCCATTGTTGGCCAGACAACTCTGCGCAACTCAATTCTTGCTTCTTTAAAGAAAGTAATGAGCTGCTTCCCTTTAGGAGATGTGAGGAAGAGACCGACACCAGCAACCAAACCCACAAGTAATGCACCAAATGCATACAAGCTATTTACGCCCTCAAAATAGTAGTAGGTAAATACACCTGCTAAAACAATGAGAATAGAGAGCCACATTAACCCCTTACCCTCACCTTTCACTTCTTGCCCTTTAGCGGAGTTCGTCGCTACTTTTTTAGGCGCTGTCTTTACTGCTTTTGTATCAGCAGGTTTTTTCTTTGTATTCATCTTATTACTTCTCTTTTCTATAAATAGTAGAGCTGCATTATACTCGATTATTTTAATTACATAAAATAAAAGCAGTCAGAGACTGACTGCTTTATTTATTTTGGCGGGCCAAGAAGGAATCGAACCCTCAACCTACGGTTTTGGAGACCGTCGCTCTGCCAATTGAGCTATTGACCCAGATACTGCTAGCAGTAGTTGTTACGCAATAACTTTAGCTACAACGCCCGCACCAACGGTACGACCACCTTCACGAATTGCGAAACGTAAACCTTCATCCATAGCGATTGGGTTAATCAACTCAACAACCATTTTCACGTTATCGCCAGGCATAACCATTTCTACACCTTCAGGTAACTCAACTGAACCGGTTACATCTGTAGTACGGAAATAGAATTGTGGGCGGTAACCTTTGAAGAATGGAGTATGACGACCACCTTCTTCTTTAGAAAGAACGTATACTTCTGCTTCAAATTTTGTATGTGGCTTGATTGAACCTGGTTTTGCTAATACTTGACCACGTTCAACATCTTCACGCTTAGTACCACGAAGAAGAACACCTACGTTATCCCCTGCTTGACCTTGATCAAGAAGTTTACGGAACATCTCAACACCTGTACAGGTTGTTTTTTGTGTAGGACGGATACCAACGATCTCTAACTCTTCACCAGTCTTAACAACACCAGTCTCAACACGGCCAGTTACAACTGTACCACGACCTGAGATTGAGAACACATCTTCGATTGGCATAAGGAAAGGCTTGTCGATTTGACGCTCTGGAAGTGGAATCCAGCTATCAAGCGCATCAAGTAATTTTTTGATTGCAGGTACACCAATCTCAGACTCATCACCTTCGATTGCTTTAAGTGCTGAACCTACGATTACTGGAGTATCATCGCCAGGGAATTCATATGCATCAAGAAGCTCACGAACTTCCATCTCAACTAATTCGATTAACTCAGCATCATCAACCATATCTGCTTTGTTTAAGAACACAACAATATACGGAACGCCTACTTGGCGAGATAAAAGGATGTGCTCACGAGTTTGTGGCATAGGACCATCTGCAGCCGAACAAACAAGAATTGCGCCGTCCATTTGTGCCGCACCAGTGATCATGTTTTTAACATAGTCAGCATGTCCTGGACAGTCAACGTGCGCATAATGGCGTAATGGTGACTCATATTCTACGTGAGAAGTAGAGATTGTAATACCACGCTCTCTCTCTTCCGGTGCATTATCGATCTGATCATAAGCACGAACATTCGCACCTGAAGATTCATTACCGACTTTAGTTAATGCAGCCGTCAACGTAGTTTTACCATGGTCAACGTGCCCAATTGTACCGACGTTTACGTGCGGCTTATTACGACTAAAAGTTTCCTTTGACATAATATCACTCTTCTAGATTAGATTTAATTACACGGAAGGGGAATGGTGCTCATAACCGGAATTGAACTGGTGACCTCGTCCTTACCAAGGACGCGCTCTACCAACTGAGCTATATGAGCATGAAATGGAGCGGGTGATGGGAATCGAACCCACACAATCAGCTTGGAAGGCTGAGATTCTACCATTGAACTACACCCGCAGAACTCATTTAAATTTGGTGGTGGAGGAAGGATTCGAACCTTCGAAGGCATAGCCGCCAGATTTACAGTCTAGTCCCTTTGACCGCTCGGGAACTCCACCAAAGAAGCTGTTATTATACACTGTGCTTTTTGTCTGTCAATTAAATTTATGTCTGTTTTTTTACCAACTCTAAATTTAATCTAAAACCATTTACTTACTCTACTTACTCAGATTATTAAGTGCCTTAATGAGCACTTGGTCTTTGTTGTAGATGTCAGCACGGAATGAGATACTATCACCCTTTACTCTCGTTGTCATGTATAAAGTATAGACAGGTATCTTTTTATCTTTTGCTAATCCTACATGTGATTCTTTTGATTGACGAAATGCCGATTTAATTTTTGATTGATTCCAACCTGCTTCCCCTAAAAAGTACTCTGCAAGCTCTTCTGGATTCTCAATTCGCACACAACCAGAACTAAAATCCCTTGATGTTCTATTAAAAAGTGATTTAGAAGGTGTGTCATGTAGATAGATCGCGTGCTCATTCGGGAACATAAACTTCACGCGACCTAAAGAGTTGTAATCACCGGGATCTTGTCGTAATTGGAATGGGAAATTATTGCGACTATATTGCGACCAATCTACAGTACCAGGATCGATCTCTTGCCCATTTCTAAAAATTCTAATTTTAGAGCCTGTAAGCGCATAAGGATTACGTTTTAATCTAGGTAAGAAATCATTTACAGCCATTGAGCGAGGAACATGCCAATAAGGACTAAAGACGATATAGCTCATCGGTGACATAAAGACAGGCGTTTTCCGCCCTTCTCTACCCACGACTGTACGCGCACTAAGTACAGTTTCTCCATCTTTGACCACTTCATAACGGAAGCCTGGAATATCCACTGCGACAAAATGCTCCCCCATCGTTTCGGGCATCCAACGCCAACGCTCTAAATTAATTTGAATTTGCTGAATACGTTCAGCATTAGAACGATTCAATTCAACAATTGTTTTTTTACCCGCAGCACCATCTGGCTCTAAGAGATGCGTTCTTTGGAAATCTTTAACTGCTTTTACCATCTGACTATCATAAGTAGTACCATTGCCAGCGTTATACCCTAAATAATTGAGACGATCACGCATCAACTTCACACGCTCTCCTCCCATACCCGGCTTAATCGTTGTGCCTTGAGGCACTATCGCCGGCTCTTCACTCTGCTCTTTAAGTTTAAAGGCTAACAGAGCTCTTTTGAGATCTCGATATTCCTTATACTGTGGTTCAAGTGCTGACAATGCTGCCTTTATATCATCACTTAATAATATCTGCTGATAAGTATCAGCCACATCAACGTTACGGCCTTCTAATAACCAATCTTTATCTTGCTTCTTAACTTCAGGCATCCCCTGAACGATATCTCGAACATAAGAGAGTCCTGCCTCTGTTAAGAGCGCCACCAATTCAGCCTGATGAGCGGCGACATCTCCACTTTGTAATAAATTCTCAATACGTCCTACGTGATAAAGTTGCGGCAATAGCCCTAAACCTTCACTCTCTAAAAGTGCGGTATAAAGAGCTTCTCCTTTAGGTGTTAGTCCTTTAACAGTCACTAGCACCGTAGCATCACCCACTGTTGGATCTTGTTGTAACTGATGAAACTTCTGAAGATCAGTTTTAGCTACTCGCGAACTATAGCTATAAGTTTCAGTTGCTTTGGGGGCTTTTTCTGCCCAATAAGCAGATTTTGTTCGATAATCAATAGCTCTATCAGGCGCTTCAAAAGGTTGGAAGTTTTCGATACCTCCATCATCTCGTTTAGCTCGCTCTTGTTTCACCTGATCTTGCTTTACTTCAGTTGAAATAACTTGTGCATTCTTAGGAGAAGCTGAAGAAATCCTCTCTTCTTGCTTTGGTACTTTTAGCACTTCAGGCTTACTTTGAGCAGTCATTTCAATAGGTGGTACGGAAACCTGTGGCTGCGGTACTTCAATTACAGTGACCGTTTCCACTACAGGCAAAGCATCAACATCCACTTCCCCATTCAAAACTTGATTTAAAGAAGAGACATTCTCCAAATCAATCTTTACTGTAATAGACTCTTGCGCTTCAGGCGCCGCTATACTGGCACTCTGAAGTAAAGCAAAAGTCAAACTCACCGCAACAAGGCTTCTTTTCATACTCAAACTCTCTAAGTTTACTGTAGGTTATATAGGTATAGGCTATTCAATATTACTGATAACAGTCAATTTATATACTCTTATCATTTATAAAATACGATTATCAACAACTATTCAGCAAAATACCATTTATACGAAATAAAGTTAAATACCTGCTAATAAATGCTTATTATACAAAAGTTTTTCTAACTGCGCTTTAAAGTATGAAGATCATAAGGTGTTTCTTGATACACACAATAATTTAACCAGTTAGCAAAAAGCATATTGCCATGAGAACGCCACGTCACTAACGGCTCATTATTAGGGTCATTATTGCGATAGTAGTTTTGTGGAGGATCAATCTCCATTCCTTTGGCTAAATCTCGGCGATACTCTTGATCGAGCGTATCAAAATCATATTCTCCATGCCCCATGACATAGACATGCCGTAGGTCACTATTCGCCACAATATGAACACCCGCTTCTTCTGACTCAGCTAGAATCATCAAATCAGGATGCTTCTCAATATCCGCTCGACGAACTTCTGTATGTCGGCTATGAGGGGCATTAAAACGATCATCAAATCCTCGTAATAGCTTTACTGTGGGGGAATAGATTTGATGAGAGAACACCCCAAACCGTTTCTCCGGCAAATCATATTTATCAATGCCATAACGATAATAGAGCCCTGCTTGCGCCCCCCAGCAAATATAGAGTGTTGAGAAGACATTCTGATCCGCCCACTCCATAATTTTCGTCAACTCATCCCAATATTGCACTGACTCAAAAGGAATTGTTTCCACTGGCGCACCGGTAATGATAAAACCATCAAAGACATCGTCTTTAATCTCTTCAAAAGTTCGATAAAAAGCATTTAGATACGCTTGATCCGTATTCTTAGGCTGATACGTCTCTGTCGCTAAGAAGACAGGCTCTACTTGCAGGGAAGTATTCCCTAATACTCGAAGTAGCTGTGTTTCTGTTACTTCTTTTAGTGGCATTAAATTTAATATTGCAATCTTCATCGGACGAATATCCTGCGTTACCGCACGATTCTCATCCATTACGAAGATATTTTCATTTTGTAAAACTTGATAAGCAGGTAGATTGTTGGGGATTTTAACAGGCATTACTGCCTCCTTGTGTAACGATGATGCATTGCGAAGAAAAGCAAGCTTGCAATAGATAAGTTGCTATTGCATCTTCCAATAATAGCCACTCAGTGATCGCAATCATCAATCAACGATATGTCAGTTAAATGAATAAATTAGAGAGGTAATTTATAAGCCAAGATACAAAATAGTATCAATGATAACAAATAGATATAGCAAATATATAACAAGCAGATACATCAATCTTCAAAGAAGTTTCTCAATATTAGAAGAATCTACAATTAACACTAAAACAGATTAATCAGGCTATCTTCAAAAGAAAGGATGATTCAACGTAAAAATTATCAACAATCATTGCTTCATCAATATTTGATATCAAGATCTTGCCGAATGTCTCGGCAAGATCCTACAGATAAATTGCTCTGTCAATAAAAACAAATCTATTTAATTACTGGGATTTGGCAAGCGCTTGATCAATATCAGCGATAAGATCGTTCACATCTTCAAGCCCTATCGAGAGACGAATTAACTCCGGCAATACACCTGCTTTCTTCAACCCTTCCTCATCTAATTGTGAATGGGTTGTACCCGCTGGATGAATCACTAAACTCTTCGCATCTGCGACATTCGCTAGAAGTGAGAAGATATTAAGGGAGTCAATAAAGCGAATACTTGCCTCTTTCCCACCCTTAACGCCAAAAGTAAAGATCGCTCCGACGCCTCTTGGAAAATACTGCTTCGCCCGATCATGATAAGGATTCCCCTCTAAACCAGGATGCTTCACCCAAGCAACCGCAGGGTGATTTTGTAAATATTGCGCAATTTTAAGCGCTGATTCTGTCATTCGTTCAACGCGTAAACTCAATGTTTCAAGCCCAAGTAGAATTAAAAAGGCGTTAAATGGACTAATGCAAGCGCCAGTATCACGAAGTAACTCCACACGCGCTTTTAAAATATAAGCCTGCTCCCCCAAATCTGCATATTGCAAGCCATGATAAGCCGCGTCGGGCGTATTGAAGCCAGGATAACGAGGATTATCTTTAAAATTAAAATTACCGTTATCGATAATGGCACCGCCAATCGATGTGCCATGCCCCCCGATATATTTCGTTAAAGAATGCACTACAACGTTAATTCCGTAACTTTTCAGATTAATAAGATAAGGTGTCCCAAAGGTATTATCTACGATTGTGATAATCTTGTATTTCTGTGCAATTGCAACAATTCGTGCAATATCAGGGATATTGATATCAGGATTACCGATGCTCTCAAAAAAGATCGCTTTCGTTTTATCATTAATCGCAGCTTCTAGGCCGGCAAAATCCTCTGGCTCAATAAAATGCACTTTAATGCCAAATTGAGACTGCAAACGATTATTAAAGAGTGTATAAGTACCACCGTAAATCGTACTTAGAGTGATAATTTCATCACCAGGTGTAGCTACATTTAATACTGAATAGAGAATAGCCGCCATCCCTGAGCTAGTGGCTAATCCGCCCACACCACCTTCAAGCGCTGCGACACGTTTCTCTAAGACATCCGTTGTAGGATTCATAATACGCGTATAGATATTTCCAGGCTTTGCTAAACCAAAAAGATCTGCCGCATGTTGCGAATCATCAAAGACATAGCTTGAGGTTTGGTAGATTGGCACAGCACGAGAACGGGTTTCATCCACCGTTTGCCCGGCGTGAAGCTGTAGAGTATCGAAACTCCAATTTGAGGTTGTCATTAAAAGAACTCCTAAATTTTATTGGTTACCACAGATCCTCTGCATCATTTAGCCTCTTCATATTCGTTCAAAGTATTGACTATATGAGAGAGCTGTTAGATTTTATTGCGATGAATAATCTTAATCGGATCTGCAAAATAATCACGCTCAGTCCAAAAAATTAGAAACATAAACTGATAGCGCTTAAGAGATAGCTATACCTTAGCCCTAAAGAGAATGCAAATAGTTCGTAGGAAAAAGGATCAGTTTCCTCGATCTTTTACAAAATTGACAAGCTCTTTTTATGCCATCGATAATCTTACATCTTAGAATATAACCTATTGATATAAAATTAATTAAACTATTATAACAACCTCTACCACCCCCTAATCATTATATCGCCTCATAAACCTTTTGCCCTGCAATATAGGTCGCCTTAATCGCCCGATCATCTCCTAAAATCATCTGTACAAAGAGAGCTTCTTCTAAACTCTCTACATGGCTCATGCGATAACGAATAATCGGCGTTGAATACAAATTGAGTACCGTTAAATCAGCTTCCATTCCCGGAGCAATCGAACCTATCTTATCGGCTAATGATAGTGCTTCAGCTGTTCCTTTTGAGGCTAAATAGAAACTATGCAGAGAGGAATAAGGGGCATTATTGAGCTGCGCCGCTTTATACGCCTCATTCATCGTCTGTAATAGGGAGAAAGAAGTACCGGCCCCTAAATCTGTGGCGAGCCCTACCTTTACAGGTCGATCTTTCCGTTTTGCTAATTGCACATTAAAAGCACCAGAACCTAAAAAGAAATTCGAAGTCGGACAATGGGCAATCGCCGCATTTTTCTCATATAATCGCTGAAATTCTCGCTCCGTTAAATGGACACCATGTCCATAGATTGCTCGATCTCGTAGAAGATGAAAACGCTCATACACATCGGTATAGTCAATAGCATCTGGAAATAAGGACTTCACCCAAGCAATCTCATCCCTATTCTCTGAAACATGGGATTGAATCAAGGTATCGGGAAATTCTTGTGCTAACGCGCCAACCATTTCAAGTTGCGCAACCGTAGATGTAGGGACAAATCTTGGGGTAATCACATATTCTGCTCGCCCCTTTTTATGCCACTTTTCAATTAGCGCTTTCGATTCATCGTAAGCCCGCTCCGGCGTATCAAGAAGTGCTTCAGGCGCATTTTGATCCATGCATACCTTGCCGGCCATAATACGCATATTATACTTCTCTGCCTCTGTAAAGAGTGCTTCTACCGATTCAGGATGGACCGTACAAAAAACAGTGGAAGAAGTTACGCCATTGCGATGTTGTTCCGTCAAGAATATATTAGCTACTTGATCAGCATAAGCGCGATCTTGAAACTTCTGCTCCGCTACAAAAGTATAATCATTCAACCAATCAAGTAGTTGCTGACCATAAGAAGCCATAATTTCTGTCTGTGGATAGTGCACATGACTATCGATAAATCCTGGCAGAATTAAGCTATCTCGATAATGAGTAATCGCTACAAGATCCTCTATGATCGCTATTTGGGACAATAATTGGGATGCTTCTCCTACAGCCACAATTTTCCCAGCCTGCATCACAATGAGCGCATCTTCTAAGTATTGGTATGCCCCCTCAATCCCATATAAAAAAGGATCGTGATGAAAGCTCAACATCGCCCCACGAAGCGCCGTTATCGGCTCTAGATCCTCACCTTTGTTGATAGCTTCCTGCATCTCTTGAACGAAAATTTCTAATGATAGTTCTGGCGCTATACTCATCTTCTTCTCACTTATATCCTAATATTTGTACTTGGTAGTTATATCTCTATTCACAAAACACAATCTCAACTTATGCTGACCACTTTAAGTGCGCAATGGCGTAAGGTTCTGCTAAAAGATCGCCAGGTTCAGGAATCGTCTCATCAAAAGGGGTAAATCCTCGTTTTTCAAAAAATTGGATTGCCGCTCGATTATCTTGGTACAGATCGAGATACTCTGCCTGATAATCTTCTTGCGCCGCTGTTAAGAGCGCAGAGCCTATCCCTTGACATTGATCACTAGGAAGTACCGCAAATCGCTCAATAGAATCTTCCTCAATGGCAATAAACCCTAATAAGCGCTTGCTCTCTTGATCATAAGCACCTAGTAGGGTTGTAATTACCTGCAATAAGGCGGTCGTTTGTCCTTCATCCACCTTATAGAGTGATTTGCCACAATGCTGATTAACAGCTTCTATCGCTCTTTTCCAAATGATCATAAGCTGATCGATCTCGGCATTTGATCGCTCTACTATCGGCGCTAAGAAAAAAGAAAACGCCTCCATAGAAGCGTTTGAATGATTATTGTGTTTCATTACGTTTAATTATCTCGTTCTTATTTTTGTTCTGATTCTGATGTCTATTGGTTTCTAATATTTATTATTCTAACCTTTATTATTCTGATATTTATTAATTAGGCTCTTCTACACGCCCAGGTTTAACAGTTTCATCATATCTCTTAGCTACTTTAGAAAATTTCCCCGCCACAACGGCACAGATATAAGCATAAATAGCACTTAAGACTGCACCAATGGGTACAATAATTAAAAGCTGCACTGAGAAAGCTTGTAGGCCAAGCATTTGCGCAATCGGTTCATCAATAAAGAGTACAAGACCAATAAAGATCAGCAGATAGAAGAATGAAAGCACAAATCCACGCTTCATCGCCGCCATTCTAAACTGATGATCGAGCGGTTGCGAGGCAAAAGCGCTCATCCAGAACCCCAACAACAACCCAAGGGGTAAAATGGCCGAAAAAGTGATGATCGAAAATGGCAAGATTTTACTTAACTGTACTGCTTCTCGTACATGCTCTGATGCCAGGGTATGTAGGGCACCAAAGCCGATTAGATACGTAATGAGCATCAAAAGATTAAAGAGATAGAAGAAAGTCAGAATAATTCTGCCCCGTTGATTATCTTTATAGACTTGTTCTGGTTGTGTTGTCATCATAAGCTCCTTTAGAGGTTTAATTAGAGGTCTTATATCCTCTATTTATGTCATCAATGATAGAGTGTTTAATAACCTGTTTAATAAAACTATTTAATAACCTATTTATCCATTAAATTTGACAACTATTTTAGCACATTAACATTTAATAACGGGTTTATTCTGTTTGAAAAGCCACAAAAGCAATAGACTCCGCCATAATGTTTTCGCATCCTATCTCTTTCACTGCCCTAATCTTCTTGGAATAAGCTATAATTTCAGTATTGTGACACAACAATTGAAGATATTAGTAATGGGGAAAGTAAGGTAAACGATGAAGATACTTCATACTGCAGATTGGCATCTAGGCAAATTGATTCATGGCATCTATATGACTGAAGATCAAGGTTTTCTTCTTGCACAACTGATCGATCATATTGAAAGAGAGCGCCCTGATCTTATTATCATCGCCGGTGATATCTATGACCGAGCCATTCCCCCAGTTGAAGCCATTGAACTCTTAAATCATTTCCTCAATCGTGTAGCATTAGAATTGAATATTCCCATTATCGCGATTACCGGCAATCACGATAGCCCTAAGCGCTTACAATTTGGGAATGATTTCCTTCAAGCCAAACAGTGTTACCTTATCACCGAATTAGATCCAACTTTTAAACCGATCATACTCTCTGATCAATTTGGTGAAATCCATTTTTATCCTATTCCCTACTTAGAGCCTGCTATTGTTCGCCACATATTACAAGATCATTCTATTACCGATCACGATAGTGCACTCAAAGCGATCGTGGGCAAAATTGCAGAACGATACAACCCCGATGTTCGAAATGTGCTTATTTTACACGCCTTTGTGACCCATTCCTCCTCCCCAGAAAAGCAGACTTCAGATTCAGAAAGACCCCTTTCAATAGGTGGCAGTGAATATGTCTCTGCTGAATATCTCGATATTTTTGATTATGTAGCTCTTGGTCATCTTCACCAAGCCCACTATATTAAAGATCAACGTATCCAATACGCTGGCTCCCTACTCAAATACTCACAATCTGAAGCCAATCACCGTAAAGCTATTTTAGAGATCGAACTCAATCAAAAAGGCGAGCTCACCATTGAAAAATGCTTTTTGACACCGAAACGTGATCTTCGGACAGTGAAAGGATACTTGAAAGAGATCCTGCAGATGCCAATGAGTGAGGATTACTGTTTTGTCACATTGCTCGATGAAACGCCGGTTCTACAACCGATGGAACAGATTCGTACCGTATTCCCCAATGCGATGCATGTAGAGCGTACTCCCCAAAATACGCCATTGTTTCACAAGAAACATTTCGATACTCCGCAAAAAAAACGAGAAGATGATCTCACGCTATTTAAGGGCTTTTATCGTACATTACTCGATAAAGAACCTGATGCCGAGACATTACGAATCTTTGCCGATGCGATTCAAGATAGCGATAAAATATAAAGGAGAATCGAAATGCGCCCTATTCAATTAACATTAACTGCATTTGGCCCTTATCAAGGGACGGAAGTGATCGATTTTCGTAAACTTGCACCCCACGATCTTTTTGTCATTTCTGGGAAAACAGGTGCCGGCAAAACATCGATTTTTGATGGCATCTCTTATGCACTCTTTGGGGAAGCGAGTGGTGCTGATCGTAAAGATGCGACCTTATCACTTCGCAGTGATTTTGCGAGCGATCAGGAGCCGACAACGGCGGAATTGATTTTTGAGCTCCGAGGAAAACAGTATCGTATCTTTAGGCAACTCCCTTATCTCAAAAGTGGGAATAAAACACTCACGCAAGGCAAAGCTGAGATATATGCACTTAATGATACAGAAACTCAAAATGATCTTTTTGCTGAAACGCCCTTAGTGGAACGACAAATCCCCAATATTGTCAACGCTAAGATAGAGGCACTGCTCGGTTTAAATCGAGATCAATTTAATCAGCTTGTCATGCTCCCACAAGGTGAATACCAGCGTTTTTTAACCTCTAAAACAGCTGATAAAGAAGCAATTTTACGCACAGTCTTTAATACCGAAAAGTATCAAAATGTCGTTGAAAACCTCAAATTGAGTGTCGATCAATCACAAAAAACAGTCATCCAACTGCAAGCCCATTATCGCTCGCTGATTCAGGCGATCTATCGGCAACTCCCCGTTCGTGAATCTCCTTTTTTCCAACTCTTCCAAGAAGACGCTGAATTGCAAATCAATAGTTATCAAGCTATTCAAGGTTTAGAGATAGAAAACCGTTTTTACCAAGAGCAAGTAGAAGCCATTGCGAACGATATCACCACTCAAAAGCAGACACTTGATGCACAGAAACAGGTATTACTGAAAAGTAAAAATATCAATGAAAAATTTCAATCTTTTGCCACTGCACAACAATATCTTGAAACCTTAAATACCCAACAGGCAGAGATTAATAGACTAAAAAATGAGATTTCATTAGCTGAAAAAGCACTCTCTATGGAGAAGTTTGCCCATGATGTTTTTCGCTTACGACAAGAAAAAGAAGAAAATGAAAATCACCTATCAACGGCAAAACAAACGCTCACCGAAGCGCAAAAAAATCATCAACAGGCAGTCGAACAATATCAAGAAATGCAAGAGAAAGAAGCCGAGATCTTGGCTTTGAGCGAGGAGATCACATTACTTGAGAGCCGAAAGAGAGAGGTTGAGACCCTTGCCGATCTACAATCGACAGTGATCAATACTCAAAAAATGAGTGAACAACTACAGCAAAAGATGACTAATTTACAACAGGAGATCGCCACAAAGCTATCAGAAAAAAAGAGACTACAGAATAATATTAGAGAAGCCGAAACCATTAGTCATCCTATTGCCATTTATCAACAATTACAGAGCTATTTAGAACAGCTAACAAAGTTATACTCGAAACAAGCAGAGCAAAAACAGGTACTCATTACGATCAATGAGCAAAAACAACAAAAATCGCTCATACTTCAAGCTGCAAAAGAAGCAAGAGAAAGCGCTGCCATAAATTTTTATCAACAACAAGCAGTGAACCTTGCACATACCTTAAAAGAGCACGAGCCTTGCCCTGTGTGTGGTAGCCTCGATCATCCGCAAAAAGCAAAGGATCCTCATCTGCAAATCGAGGATGATCGCACTCCAAATCCTCAAGCGGATTTTGACAACGCAAATGAGGCTTTGAATCAAGCTCAGAGAGAATATGATCAAGCTACCCATAGCGCACAAGAGATACTGACTCATATCGAAAGTCTCGAGCAAGAGATCTATCAAGGGTGGCAAACAGTAGATCACCTCGCTAATAGAGAAGCGCAATATATTGCACCGCTGACATTAGAGCTCGATATGGAAACAATCACAGATTCAGTCATACAAGCGAATATTGACAAGGTAGTATCAGCCTTTAAAAAAGGGCAAGCCTCTTGGCAGTTATTACAAACTTTACGCCCAGAGTTGAACGAAATTGAGCACTTAATCACACAACAGCAGACAGAACTAGAAGCGCTGAAAGAATCCTATCAAATTGAAAATACACGATTAGTGGAAGCTCAAAGTGCCTTAACTCAAATTTTGCAACATATTCCGAAACATCTCCAGGATTCAAACAGCTATCAAGCGCATTTATCGGCGCAAAAATCCCGTTTAACAGCGCTCAAAAGTCACTTACAAAAGGCTGAGAAAGAGCGCCAAGAGGCAGAGCAAAAACGCGCCCTTGCCTTCCAAAGCGTTGAACAATATCAAGCACAAGAAGCAAAACTCATCACGGCTTTAGAAAAAGCAGAGCACACTTTCCATGAAGCCCTTATCAATGCTTCTTGGACAACTGAATACTGCGAAACAGCTACAGAAAACAGAGGAAATCAATCTGCTGATGAAACCCAATTTCTGCAAGCCCAACTATTGATCCCTAAGCTTTCAGAGAATCGGCAAGTAGTTGAAACATTTACTCAGCGCTATCTCATAGCTCAAGAAAAGGTCAACACATTGACCTTAGAACTCAAAGATCAAAACCCTCAAGATACGGTTGAACTTGAGCAAAAAGTAGAGGAACAAGAAACGATCCTTGAAGCAAAGCAACGTACCCTTGTCACTCATCAACAATATATTCAACTCATTACCCAAACAATTACAAGCATCAAAGAACAAGCGCATGCGTTAGAATCAGCCCGTTCAATCCATGAAAAAACCGTAGAAGTATATAACCTGGTTCGAGGACAAAATCGGCACCGTATCTCCTTAGAGCGCTTTATTCTCATAGAGTATTTCGAACTCATTATTCATGCTGCTAATATTCGCCTACAACAGATGACCAATGGGCAATTTCAGTTTATTCGCTCTGAAGAGATTGCTGCTAGAAATGTGCAAAGTGGTCTTGATCTTAATGTTTACGATGCCTATACCGGGGAAAACCGAGATGTAAAAACCCTATCCGGCGGTGAAAAATTTAAGGCATCTCTGAGTCTTTCACTCGGTATGGCCGATGTGATTCAATCCCATAAAGGAGGGATTTCAATCGAAACGCTCTTTATTGATGAAGGATTCGGAGCTCTCGATGAAGAGTCGCTATTACAGGCCATTGATGTACTGATTGAACTACAAGCCTCCGGTAGAATGATCGGAGTCATCTCTCACGTTGAAGAGCTAAAGCAGACATTGCCGGCGAGAATAGAAGTCACTAAGACGAAAAGTGGCTATAGTAAAACAGCCATTATGCATTCTTAATGAGATCATCATAAAATCTTCAAGAAACCTTCATCGGAATCTGATCTTCTTCTCAATCAGCGATTCAACTCCAGGGATTCTCTATAAAACAAGGTTAATAAGAGTTCCGCCAAAAAATACACCTCATGCTAAAATAGTTAGCAATTATCATGATTTTTAGGATTAAAACAATGACAACATACCCTCGTGCACAATTGCATCGCCGGATTGGTGCGCTTTTATACGATATTCTCTGCATTGTGGCGCTTGAAATGGTTGTGGGGGCGATCTTCCTGCTCTTTAATGGTGGGGAAGCTATTACGCAAGGGCATCCTCTCTACAAAGTACAACAGACCTGTTTTGCCATTGTCCCTTTTCTCTACTTTCTCTTCTTCTGGCTAAGAGATGCCCATACAACCGGCATGCGTGCTTGGCGATTACGGATTCAAACACTCGATGAGAAGCCTATTACTGTATCTAAAGCCATTATTCGCCTCTTTTGCGCTATATTGAGTTGGATTCCTTTCGGTTTAGGCTATTGGTGGATTTTAGTCTCTCCAACAAGGCTCGCTTGGCATGATCGACTCTCTGGAACTGAAATTATTCAGTTACCGAAAAAACCGAAGAAATAGTGCCATTATTTAGTAGGGGCGCGATCCTTTATCAACATCGTTCCTAATCGTTATAATCCAAATCATTATAAAAAACCCATTCTACTCATACGACTATAGTCAATCTTCATAAAAATTCTATCCTATGAAAAAGATTTCGCTTAAGACCCTGCCTATCCCCGCTCAGAAACGCACAGTTGAATGGCAGATGGAAAATAGCGCTCACTTTGCACTACATCTTGTTCACTCGGCTAAAAGTAGTGATCGAACCTTAGTCGTTGTTGTGAATGATATGCGTCAAGCTGAAGATTTAGCTACAAACTGCCACTTCTTTGGCGGTGAAGCGGTGATTTTCCCTGATACAGAAACACTACCTTACGATACGTTTTCGCCACAGATCGATATCATCTCAGAGCGCTTATCGGTACTCTATCGTCTTAAAGAAGCACAACTATCCCTCATTATCGTTACCATTCCAACCTTAATGCAGCGACTCGCACCCCGAAGTTTTTTCGATGGATCCGTGCTTATTTTTAAAAAAGATGATCAGATCGATCGTGAACAATTTCGTGCGAATTTAGAAGCCGCAGGTTATCTGAATGTACAACAGGTTCTCTCGCCCGGCGAGTTTGCCGCACGAGGCTCTGTGTTTGATCTCTTCCCGATGGGAGAAAAGATGCCGCTTAGAATTGATTTCTTTGATGACGAGATCGACTCTATTCGCACCTTTGATCCTGAAACCGGCGATACCTTAGCCACATTCCCCTCGATCTCACTCCTGCCGACTCGGGAATTAGATACTAGTGAACGTGGACTGGCAACTTTTACCCAAAAGTATCAGGCTACTTTTTCCGATGACCCCACGCTTTTAAAACGGGCTTATCTCTATCAAGAAACGCTCAAAGGTAATCTTCCTTCCGGTATCGAGGGATATCTTCCACTCTTCTTTGAGGAAACCGCCACTTTCTTTGACTATCTGCCGGCAACGAGTACTTTAATGCTCTTCCCAGATATTAATACAGAAGGACTGAGTTTTCATCAATTAGTGGAAACCCGATTTGAACGCTATCGGCATGATCAAGAACGCCCAATTTTAACCCCTTCCCGACTCTATCTCACACCCAAGACGCTAGAGGGGCACTTAACGCAATATCCGCAAGTCTTATTACAATGGACTACCAAATTCCAACCGCTAGTCAATTTAGAAACATTACAAAAGCAAGTTGAACATGGTTCCTCTCCTTACATCTTAACCGCAGAAACTTCAGGACGACGAGAGAATCTACTCAACCGATTAGAGAATGAATCTATCAAGCCGAAAATGGCTCAAGATATCACTGAAGCTTTTCACTCCCCACACGCCTTAATGCTGGTAACGGGGCCTTTAACCCAAGGCTTTAGTAATCACAATCCTGATTTTCGTTTTATTACGGAAGCAGAGTTTTTAGGCATTAAACCGCGAGCCTATCGCGCTAAGGGGAAGGTGGCTGATATTGAAGCAATGCTCACTAATCTCGATACGTTAGAGATTGGCGATCCGATTATTCATATCAATCATGGTGTCGGCCGTTATGCCGGTATGGATATTGTGGATGGTACAGAATTAGTTGTCATTCAATATCGCGATAATGCCAAACTCTATGTGCCAGTCACTTCCCTCGACCTACTTGCAAAATATTCTGGTAGGGAGAAAAAAGATGCTCCCCTACATAAACTCGGCACAGATCAATGGGATAAAGCACGCAGAAAAGCGGCGGAAAAAGCCAATGATACAGCGGCGGAATTGCTTGATATCTATGCAAGACGGGAAGCACAATCCGGCAAATCGATGAGCGTCCCCGGAGAGTATGAACTATTTGCCCAACAATTCCCCTATAACACAACGCCCGATCAACAAAGGGCAATTGATGAAGTGATTGCCGATCTTGAACGGGGAAAAATGGATCGTATTATCTGTGGTGATGTGGGCTTTGGGAAAACGGAAGTCGCAATGCGCGCAGCATTTATGGCAGTAATGAATGGCTATCAAGTCGCCATTTTAGCGCCCACAACGCTATTAGCAGAACAACATGCCACCGCTTTCCAAGATCGCTTTGCCGATTGGCCGGTCAAGATTGCAGCACTCTCTCGCTTTCGTAAAACAAAAGAGACGCGAGAGATCTTAGCTGCCGTTGCCGAAGGAGAGATCGATATTGTGATCGGCACCCATAAATTACTCTCCAAAGATACCACTTTTCAGAAACTCGGCTTAGTGATTATCGATGAAGAACATCGTTTTGGAGTTAAGCAGAAAGAGCGATTACGAGAACTCCGCGCTGAAGTAAACTTTATTGCTATGACGGCAACACCTATTCCTAGAACTCTCAACATGGGACTCACTGGCTTAAAAGCTCTCTCCATCATTGCAACACCGCCGGAAAATCGTATTGCGGTAAAAACTTTTGTGAATGAATGGAGTGATGAACTAATTGTCGAGGCTTGTATGCGGGAATTTAAGCGTGGTGGACAGGTCTACTTTCTCCATAATGAAGTAAGAACGATTGAAGCGGTGCAGCAACGTCTACTTGAGCTGATGCCCGATATTAATATCGGTATTGCCCATGGGCAGATGCATGAAACAGAGCTTGAGCAAGTGATGCTCGATTTTTATCATCATCGCGTGAATATCCTCCTCTGTACCACTATTGTAGAATCAGGGATCGATGTCCCCAATGCCAATACTGTCATCATTAATCGCGCCGATCATTTAGGTCTTGCGCAATTACACCAAATTCGTGGGCGTGTAGGCCGCTCTCATCATCGAGCTTTCTGTTACTTAATTATCCCTGAATCAGCGGCTATGACCTCAGATGCGAAAAAACGAATTGAAGCTATTGCCACAACAGATACCTTAGGTGCGGGCTTTATGTTAGCCAATCATGATCTTGAGATTCGAGGCGCCGGAGAACTGCTCGGCGATGCACAAAGTGGAGAGATTAATGCCATTGGTTTCTCCCTCTACATGGAACTTTTAAGTGAAGCTGCTGAGATGGTCAAACGAGGGAGTAAGCTTGATGTGGCAGATCCTTTCAATAAAGGTTTAGAGATCTCCATTGGCGCACCAGCCTTAATTCAAGAGGATTATCTCTTCGATGTATCTCAACGACTCTCTTACTATAAACGCATTGCCAGTTGTAAAAATAGTGATGAACTTGACCACATTCAGGTAGAGATGATTGACCGCTACGGCTTATTACCGGATAGCACCAAGCGACTCTTTAGAATTGCTGCGCTCAAACTCAAAGCAAAACCGCTCAATTTGAAGAAAATTGAAGCCACAAGTCATGGAGTTCGCATTATTTTTGGCGATCAACCACGAATTAATCCGCAAAAACTGATTCAACTGATTCAAGAAAAACCACAATTTTATCAACTTCAAGGACAAGAAGCTTTACGTTATCAGATCCCGCTAGAGAATGCCGATATTAGACTCAACGCTATTCAACAATTACTCGATTTGCTGATATAAGTGAGTCATATCAAATTATTCTCAAAAAGAGATAAGGCTTAAATCTCTTGAAAAAAGTAGAAATTGCTTATGATAAGATAATGACAAGTTGAATTATGGCTTATATCGACCATCACATTGATGTCTATAAATAAAAATAGTGCGATACAATCCATCTTTCATCAAAAACAAATAACAAATAACAAATCAATTCCCTACATTGATGTCGGGATTCTCGCAGAAGGATCTTTTATGAAACAACTTTCTATCGTCATCCTCGCCGCAGGACTAGGCTCTCGTATGAAATCAGAGCTCCCTAAACCGCTTCATAAAATTGGTGGAAAACCAATGTTAGAGCATGTGCTCCACTGCGCACGCCAATTAAACCCTGATCGGTTAATTGTGGTTTATGGTCACCGTGGTGAAGAGCTCAAAGCCGCTTTTACTCATCATGATGATATTACTTGGGCCAAACAGGAGACTTTTGAAGGTACCGGCGATGCGATGAAATATGCACTCCCGCATACTATCGAAGGTTCAACCGTATTAGTGCTCTATGGTGATACCCCATTGATTCAAGCGCCGACTTTACAAAAACTTATCGATAATGCCGAGAAAACTCGCCTTAATTGGCTGATTTCCACTGTTGAAAATCCCACGGGCTATGGTCGCATCATCCGGGATCATAATCATCACATGATTGCCATTATCGAAGAGAAAGATGCTAATGAGACCGAAAAAGAGATCAGAGAGATCAATACCGGTATTTTTGCAATCTGCCAAAGCTTCTTAAAAGAGGCGCTTCCTCAGATCAACAATGATAATCAGCAACAAGAATATTATTTAACAGATGTTGCAAAACTCGCTGTTAAAAATGGTATTACCATTCACACCTTTGAAGAGCAACCCGCCTTAATTCAAGGGGTGAATGATCGTGTTCAACTCGCAACCCTGGAGCGTTACTACCAAAAAGAGCAGGCAAAGCAGCTGATGCTCAATGGCATTACCATCGATGATCCAGAATCATTGACGATTCGCGGTACAATAAAGAATGATCTTGATTGTCATATTGAACCGAATGTGATCTTAGAAGGTACCATTATCCTTGGTAAAAATGTCACGATTCGTACCGGCTCGGTTCTGAAAGATGTTGTAATTGGCGACAATACGACAATCCATCCCTACTCTGTTATTGAGAAAGCGTCCATTGGTAAAAATGTAGATGTAGGACCTTTTGCGCGTGTACGGGAAAACAGCAAACTCGGTGATCATACACGGGTCGGCAACTTTGTAGAGACCAAAAATACAACACTTGGAAATGGATCGAAAGCCGGTCACCTTACCTACCTTGGCGACGCGACAGTCGGCGTTGAGAGCAATATCGGAGCAGGCACCATTACCTGCAATTACGATGGCACCTTAAAACATCGCACTATTATCGGCGATCATGTCTTTATCGGTTCTAATAGCTCACTCGTTGCACCCGTTACTATCGGCGATCATGCCTCAACGGCAGCAGGAGCCATTGTTCCTAAGGATGTAAAAGCAAATACACTGATTCGTAATCGCTTAGAAATGATCGAAAAAGAGAAATAGCTAAGAATCGACAAGCAGTTCAATAAATAATACAACTTACTGATATTTAAAACATTTATTCAACATCTATCACAATATTTGCGATCATAAGTTAGTCATAAAGATATGCAATCTCATTATCTTTGATGATATAATGAGATATAATGTATATTTATTACACATTGCTGTATCGAATAAGTGTGACGAGCAGACATCATTTATTGAAGCAGCTTACTTTTCAGTAAATAGCACTCTCATAAGGAGTTTAATATGAAAAAATTACTCGTTGTTGCTGCTGCATTTGCAGCTTTAACTGCCCCGACATTTGCACAAGTAGATCCTGATCTTGCAAGTGCTTCAGGTTGTTTTGCTTGCCACCGTCAAGATCAAAAACTCATCGGCCCTAGCTATGATGAAGTTTATGAAAAATATCAAAATGATGATGGCGCTGAAACGTATCTTGTAGAGAAAGTAAAAACTGGTGGTTCAGGTGTTTGGGGTCCAATTCCTATGGCACCTAACTTACATGTGCCAGAAGCAACAATTCAATTATTAGTGAAACAAATTCTTCACAAAGCAAACTAATTTAAGAAACGTGATTTTATAGATCACACTTAGTTGTAAGCTTAATAATGAGTCATCAAAATAGCAACACCCTGAAAACCTTCAGGGTGTTTTTTCATGAATCATGATTTATAGTAGGTCGGCTCAAAATAAGCCCATTTATCGTGAAATCGGTTTTAAATTATTAACTGAAGATGTTTGCAAGCTTGTAAGAATCTTCATCCTATAATGATTGTGACTTTTCTTAAACCAGAATGGCTATAAATGCCGGCACATCGGTTGTAAAAAGAAAGGTAGCCATTCTATCCGACATCTTGCAAGTGTTGTTTAGTACGATTTGATCTTCTCTTAAAGTTCCACACTAACTACATAAAAACCATTTTTCTTAAACCAAATTTACGATAGATCTATTCCGCACTATTCTCTTTAGTCCACAATATTTCAAGTGCATCAATGACTTCATCACTGCTATCGACGATTTGAAATTTATCTAAATCCGCTTCTGCAATTAATCCCTCGCGTACAAGCGTTGTTTTAAACCAGGTAAATAATGGCTCCCAAAATGCACGATCCACAAGAATAATCGGTTTAACCGCCATTTTTTTCGTCTGCATTAAAGTAATGGCTTCAATAAGTTCATCTAAAGTCCCAAAACCTCCCGCTAAACAGATAAAAGCCTCTGAATAGGCCATAAAGATCGTTTTACGAGTTAAAAAATGCTCAAACGAGAGAGAAAGATCTTGATATTCATTTGGAAATTGCTCTTTAGGCAATTTAATATTGAGTCCAATAGAAAGCGCATTCCCAGCTTTACAACCACTATTGCCGGCTTTCATAATACCAGGTCCTCCGCCTGTGATAACGGCAACACCTCTTTGCGACAATTTTTCAGCAATTTCAAACGCCTGTTGATACGCATGACTCTCTTCCGTGAGACGCGCAGAACCAAAAATACTCACAGCAGGACCAATATTATCGAGTTTTTCAGAAGCCGCATTCAACTCTGCAACCACTAGATCAATATCAAATAGATGAGCTCTTGGCTTAAAATTAGCAAGTGATCTGAAAGCTAATTTCCCCTCTTTCTCTACACTCCCCTGCTCTGTACGTTGTTCCACGCAATACTCCTTCTATAGTCTGATCTTTTCTGATGTTTGATGTTTGATGTTAATAATAATGATAATAGATTCATTATCATAAGCGCTTTAGCATAACCGATCTTACCTATCGACTCAACGTCTCTACCGGGTGTTGCAGATAAACATCAAATCGAGTATTCGGTGACTCAACTGAGTGACTAGGTTTCAAATCTGCTACAAATTCAGCCCCTTTTGGTCGCTTCACAACAACACGCGGGACACCACTTGCAAGGGCCTTTTTAAGTAGTAACTCATTATCTAAATCTGCGCCCACTAAATTACGAATAATTCGAAGTTCCTTTTTCACTAGCGCCGATTTTTTCCGTTCAGGATACATAGGATCCATATAGATCACATCCGCTAAAGGAATAGCTATATCACTCCTTTGCATCTCTTGAGAGCCTCGATTTTGCAAAAAAGCAATTGCATCTTCGGGCATTAAATATAGATATGGATCTACTGCAGTACCAATATCTGCCTGCCCCACAGGTTGCGAAAGCTGTGCTAAACCATACTGTAGTAAGGTCTGTAATACAGGATTACGCTCAAACATTAATACTTGTAAACCTGCAAAATAGAGCAGCGCTGAATCCCGCCCGAGTCCGGCAGTTAAATCCCAAATCCGTTGCCGCTCGGTACTCTTCCAACCTACTGCACGAAGCAAGGGTTCTTGTGCTTTATTAAGTTTTTGCATCCGATATTGTAGCTTTTTAGAAGTAAAATCGATCTCTAGATTCCCAGCTTCTAAATCTTGCCAATAAAATCGAGCGCCATCCCAAATAAAACGATTAATATCCGAGCGATTCAATTCTGAAGTATGATTTAAACAATAGGTCTCAAAATCTTGTAATTCGATCTCTAAAGAAGCGGGCAATTGAATAGGATGCTCCAACCCTTTTTTGATTATTTCAAAAGGATATACGCTCTTTTGCTCCATTATCTTGCTCCCATATCGATCATCATTATAGACTTATTCACCGTTTTCCCCTAAGTTATCTACAAAGTTATCCACAGGATATCTCACTATGTAAATGACTACTCCTATTAACGGAGAGTAGTATAACGGTTTTCGACTGAAAGATAACAACTATCCCCTATAAATAGAGTAAATTTGGTTTAAGAAAAATAGTTTTTAAGCAGCTAGCATCGGGTTTTAAAAAAAATATAAAACTGCGTATTAAACAACACTTGCAAGATACCGGATAGAACAGCTTCCTTGCCTCGATCAACCGATGTGCCGGCATTTCAATAAGGCTTATTATGAACCGATATTACTATAATGAGAAGAGCAAACCTCTCATCAAGCTTCCCTTATCAATCCGCAATCTTATCTGCGCTCAGGTCACATTCGGCGAGATGATCGTAAACCATTCCCGCAGCTTGAAGAAAAGCATAGGCTGTTCGGCTACCAAAAAATTTAAAACCAAACTTTTTAAGCTCTTTTGCAATTTCATCAGATAGAGGTGTCGTAATAGGGCTTAACGCTTCAGACTGATAAACGTTAATGATCGGCTTTCCGCCTACCTTCCCCCAAAAATAATCACTGAAAGAGCGATACTGTTGACAAAAAGCGAGATAACGCTCAGCATTATGAATCATTGCGGTAATCTTAAGTCGATTGCGAATAATGTCAACATTTTGCATGAGTTGTTCGATATCAACATCATCCATTTGACTCATTAAAAGCGGATCAAACCCTCTGAAAGCTTTACGATAAGCCTCTCGTTTTGACAGCACTGTCCACCATGAAAGTCCGGCATGCTGTGTTTCAAGGGCAAAAAGCTCCCATAATTCAAATTCACTCTTATTAGGATTTCCCCATTCATCATCATGATAAGCTTGATAGAGCGGTTGCGTGCCACACCACCGGCAACGATGTATAATCTGTTTCTCTCCTCTGTCTACGTCTTTACTCATTCCTTTAAGCTCCTCATCTACTTTCAATAATCGAAATATGAGTGTGATCACACGCTTCACTCATCTAGTTTGTCACTTTACGCTCAGATTCTTCTACTTGCCCGATTCTTTTTATCCAATTCTTCTACTTCTATTATAGTAAGATCGGTTCAAAATAAGCTTATTAAATGCCGGCACATCAGTTATAAGAAGATAAGCTATTCCCCCCTTTTAGGATAATGCTTTCCACAACTTTAATTACTCGCTTGATACCCCCGATCAAGTGCGCGAAAGGCTAAACTCTCCGTTAAATGTCGGCTATTAATATTCATTTCCCCCTCAAGATCCGCGATCGTTCTAGCAACGCGCAAGATCCGATGATAACTTCTTGGAGAAAAATTGAGCCGTTTTTGTGCCATTTCAAGTAATTTCTGTTCAGCTTCTCCTAAATAACAATCTTGCTCAATATCTCGCACTGCAAGATCCGCATTCATTTTCTCTCGTCTTGTCAGTTGTTGTTGCCTTGCCCTCTCTACTCTACTACGAATCATCTCTGATGTTTCCCCTTGCTCATTACTTTGAAGCTCTTCTGTGCTAATTCTCGGAACCTCCACATGTAAATCAATTCGATCTAACATCGGCCCAGATACACGCCCACGATAACGGGCAATGGCATAATCACTACAAGTGCAATCGTGTACAGGATCACCATAATAACCGCAAGGACAGGGATTCATCGCCGATAACAGTTGAAATTTAGCAGGAAAAGTGACCTGCTGCATCGCTCTAGAAAGATGAATAGAGCCCGATTCCATAGGTTCTCGTAAAACCTCTAGCACATGTCGATTAAATTCCGGAAGCTCATCAAGAAAGAGAACGCCATGATGGGCTAGTGAAATTTCCCCAGGCTTAGGGTAAGTTCCCCCACCTACTAATGCAACAGAAGAAGCCGTATGATGCGGTGTGCGATAAGGGCGAACGCCAAATTGCTCTGCTCGAAATCCTTGCCGACTAACAGAAGCAATCATCGCACTCTCTATCGCCTCTTCTCGCGTCATACTTGGCATAATTGTAATAAATCGCGAAGCAAGCATCGTCTTGCCCGTCCCCGGTGGCCCTATTAAAAGAAGATTATGCCCACCCGCAGCAGCGATCTCTAATGCCCTTTTCGCAAAAAATTGCCCTTTCACCTCTGAAAAACAACGATTTTGAATCGAAGATTCCACTGTTATTTCTGGTGGCAGGGGAAGATCAATTCTCCCCTCTATAAAATCCACCACAGATCTTAGATCAGAGGCCACTAAAAAACGATCATATTGCAAAAAGCCAATCTCCTCAGACCGCTCTTTAGGCACAATCAAAATTCCCTCTTCTTGCATTACCTGAATGGCAGTGGGCAGTAATCCATTAATAGGACGCAACTCCCCCGTTAAAGCAAGTTCTCCGACAAATTCATAACGACTCACGTCAGAAGCAATCTGCCCTGAAGCTTCTAATACCGCTAATGCAATGGGTAAATCATAGCGCCCGCCCTCTTTAGGCAAATCAGCAGGGGAAAGATTAATGGTGATTTTTCGATTTGGAAATTCAAATCCTGAATTCACAATCGCCGCAATCACGCGATCTTTACTCTCTTTCACTGCCGTCTCCGGCATTCCTACAATCGTAAATGCGGGTAAGCCATTACTAATATGCACTTCAACCCGTACTTCCGGCGCTGATAGAGCATCTAATGCTCGAGTGTGAATCACTGAAACCATTGTTTTCCTCTCTCACTACTAAAGATCTTAATAGTAAGATTAGGTTAGATTATAAATTTAGGGGACTAACTCACTAAATCAATTTCAAACTTCATTCCATTTATAGCGTTAATGATTTCTATACCCTCACCATTAACTGATATATTGATTATATATATCCCACAATATTAATTTATAAATTTTATAAAAATTAAGGAAAAAGTATGTTTACTTATGAAGATGCAATGCGACCTGTTTTAGACTATTTGAAGTCTGGTGAAATAAAACAGAAAAAAGAAATTACTGAAGCTATTTTAGGAGAATCCTATTTTAATCTCTCAGAAGAAGACAGAGCTCAACAGATATCATCCGGCATTGGTTTATATGCAAGTCGAGTAGGTTGGGCCTTATCTTACCTCTATCAAGCAGGCTTGGTTTCTCGCCCCAAACGAGCACATTACCAAAT
Organism: Ignatzschineria ureiclastica; assembly: GCF_003121845.1. GTDB lineage: Bacteria > Pseudomonadota > Gammaproteobacteria > Cardiobacteriales > Wohlfahrtiimonadaceae > Ignatzschineria > Ignatzschineria ureiclastica. Next base: position 136,429 of record NZ_QEWQ01000003.1, read on the forward strand.
GACCGATCGCGGATTAGATGCCTTACTATCAGGAGAAACAATTAACAAACAATATTTAGAATGCTTTGAAGAATTTCAAGATTTCCTTGGACGTAACAAGAATATGAAAGAGTCCAATATCAAGCAAACTATAGCTACTCTGACTACTTCCCCCAAATATCTTCCTCAAGAAGAAACACCAACCGAAATTATCGATCAACAATTAAAGATGCTACATAAAGAACTTTCCAGTGAGTTACTTGAAGAGATTCTTGCAAAAGATGCTTTTTTCTTCGAGCGGTTAGTGGTTAGGCTACTTTATAAAATAGGCTATGGTAGCCATATAGACCATGCAACAGTAACCAAAAAAAGTGGGGATGATGGTATCGATGGAATAATTTCTTCTGATCGTCTTGGATTAGATACTGTTTACGTTCAAGCAAAACGGTATGCTAGCGATAATATAATTGGAAATAACCAAATCCGAGATTTTATGGGTGCGCTTATTCAAAAAGGAGCTAGCAAAGGGGTTTTTATAACTACTTCTGATTTTTCTGAAGCTGCTAGAAAAGCCGTACAAGAGAATCGCCATCAAGTTATTGCACTGATTAATGGCCACCAACTGACATCTCTAATGATCGAATATAATATTGGGGTATCTATCGAAAGAGAAATCCATATTAAACGTCTAGATAGTGATTTCTTTGATGAAAATTTTTAGTTTCTTCCTTATCCGATTTTAAAAAAATCGGATCTTGCAGTTTAAATAGCAAACTCACTTTACATACTTTCATGGTAAAATAGCTCTATTTTAATTAGACAATCAATAAAATGCTGAGTTATCAATATAGCTCACAACATTATTTAATCATCGATTGTCTTAATCCTTATTCTTGATACAAGAGGTAAACTTATGGGATTTTTACAAGGTAAACGCGCCTTAATCGTAGGACTAGCATCAAATCGTTCGATCGCTTGGGGAATTGCTAAAGCAATGCGTGAGCAAGGTGCTGATTTAGCATTCAGTTTTCATGGCGAACGTTTAGAAGAGCGTGTACGCAATATGGCAGCTGAGCTCGATTCTAATATTGTTTTTCCTTGCGATGTAGCAAGCGATAGTGAAATTGAGACATTAATGACATCTCTTCATGGTGTTTGGCCTGAAGGGTTTGATATTGTGATTCATTCTGTGGGCTTTGCACCAAGAGAAGCATTAGAAGGTAATTACCTTGATACTGTCACTCGTGAAAACTTCCAAATTGCGCATGATATCTCTTCTTATAGCTTCGCAGCACTTGCAAAAGCAGCCCGTCCTTATCTGCGTCCGGGTGCTTCACTCTTAACACTTACCTATCTTGCAAGCGAGCGCACAGTACAAAACTATAATGTGATGGGATTAGCCAAAGCCTCTCTTGAAGCGAATGTCCGTTATATGGCAGCAGCACTAGGTGCTGATGGTTTCCGTGTAAATGGTATTTCTGCAGGTCCTATTCGCACATTAGCCGCTTCGGGTATTGCAAACTTTAAGAGCATGCTTTCAGCCTTTGAAGCCGCAGCGCCAATCGGTCGCTGTGTCACTATTGAAGAAGTAGGTAATGTGGCCGCATTCCTCTCATCTGATCTTGCATCAGGGATTACTGGCGAAATCACGTACGTAGATGGTGGATTCAATACCGTGATTGCCGGCATGTAATTGAACCTCATTACAATATGAGGATATTGCATCAATCAAAAATAGACCTCATTACAAATAGACTTAACCCCAAGAGATCACAAATAATCTCTTGGGGTTTTTATTTTATTTCAAACAGTTGTTCTAATCATTTCATTGAAAACTAATGGTTAGTATTCACTTTTTTCATTTTTTATCTTTTTGTAACATTACAATAGGACATAAAAGCAAGAGAAGTTTTCTATTCTATTTCATAATAATTATTTTTGATAATCAAAACTATATAAAATAGGTCTTAGACTACCTATGAGATAAATCAATTATCTCGACACTAAAAGTGCGATATACATTTGACAAGGCTAGTAATAACGACTATGATATGCAGGACGCTTGAGCAATCGAGCGTTCTCCTCCATATCCTCCTTTGGTGGTTATTTTGCCGACTCTTTTAGAGCTCGGCTTTTTTTTGGCTGTGAAATGGTCACATTTCTACACGATCTTCTCAAATAACAATTTATAAAAGAGCGCTACGATCCATATTGCCCTCAAAATTGCGCAAAAAATCCACTTTATTCTTACAAAGATGTTAGATGTTTTTAAAAAAAGTTAATTATTGTCATAATACTGACACTATTTTAAAGTAGCCATCATTGGTTAATGATAATTTTTAAAAGAATTCCTTTTCAGTTTAAAGGTAATTATTTTAAAATAACGCATTGCAACATTAGTCTAAATACGTCCCTATATACTATCTGGAATTATTATGAAACAATCCCGACTTACATTATCTCGACTATTCAGTAGCTTTCTCATAGGAGCCAGTTTGATGACAACCTTGCACAATCCGCTCTTCGCAAATGATCAAATCAACACATCTCAAGCATCGCAAGTATCTGAAGCGCAATTATTACAAACCTCTTCTTATGCATTTCCAAGTCTTGCTGAAGCGGCTAAAACTGAAGTAATGCACTATACAATGCCTTACCGTACAGGAGAGATGGCCAATGCAAGTGCGCTTCTGTTCTATCCTACAACTGAGAAACCACAAGAGGGTTGGAAAATTGTTGTCTGGACACATGGCACCGTTGGAGTTGCTCATAACTGTGCACCAAGCTTACAGCCTATTAATGATAACTTTAAAGTACTTGCACAATCACTATTAGATGCAGGCTATGTTATTGTTGCCCCTGATTATGAGGGCTTAGGTCAACAGAGAATCCATCCTTACCTAAATCTTAAAAGTGAAGCGGATGCGGCAATCTATGCAGTCAATGCATTAAAGAATGCACATCCTGATGACTTTCAAGGAGATTGGATGGTCGTCGGACAATCTCAAGGCGGACAAGCAGCCATTGGTACAGCGGAATATGCGAATAATGATCCTTATTTCAAAGGGGCTGTCGCAGGCGCACCCGCTTCTAGTTTAGATTATATTATTGGTACTGTTGCTCCGAAAGCCTTAACACAACTCGATCAAGCTGAAGCCAATGCGGGAATCCCCCTATCAGAACGCAACTCGCTACACTCTTTTGCCACCCTTCTCTCTTATGGCGCTTTTGTCGGGATCGGTATTAAGGCTGATCATCCTGATTTTGATTATGAATCACTCTTCTATCCGCGATCACAACCGCTTGCCGCTAAAGCAGAGGATCATGAGAATCAACCGGGACTTTGCCTCAATGAGTTACGAGAACTCTGGAAAGCAGATATCCGCGCCTTTTTAGCAGAAAATCCTCACCACCAATTAACTGATTATCCTGGCATTAATATTGATATCTTTGAGCATAATCCCGTACTACTCGATTTCTTCAAAATTAGTCAACCCGGCACACAACGAATCGATAAACCTTTGCTCATTATCCAAGGTGAGAAAGATACCAATGTTCCGGCAGGTGTGACGACGATTCTTGCTGAGCGATTAAAATCATTAGGTTCAGAAGCAGTGGATCTTGTTATCGTTCCCGAGGCATCGCATCAAGAAGCTATTGTTTGGGAAAATGATCGTGTCGTTGAATTTGTCGAATCGGTGATGCCTGCAAAATAGAGATTCCCTCTTTCGGAATATCATCAATACAATAAGTACAACAAATACAATCAATATTGATAAAGTAAGGTTACCGGATAGAGGTAACCTTTTTTATCACTAACTGAAATCGATCGGATCAACCTCGATCAACAAGCGAATATCTTTACGCACATTGGCCTCATAAATATAGCGTAATTGTAACGCCATTTGATGCAACTTTGTTCGAGATTGAGATTTAAAAATAGTGTGCACCCGATAGTAATCTTGTCGGCGACTTAAATTATTAGGCATCACTGGCGTAACTTCTACCTCCTCTATTGTGGGTAAAAAGGCCATAATTCCTTCTAAATAGTGATACGCCTCCATTTCACTCCGCGCTTCTACTTGTACTAATATCTGATAGGCATAAGGCGGTAACTCTAATAATTGTCGAATTTCTAACGCCTCTAATGCGTACGCATGGTATCCCACTTTCGGTAATTGATGAAAAAGGGCATGTTCCGGAAACATTGTCTGCACCATCACTTTTCCTCGTTTCTCGCCTCGACCCGCTCGCCCTGAAACCTGAACCAAAAGTTGGGCGAGCTTCTCATCTGCACGAAAATCATTGGCAAAAAAGAGCCCATCACTATTAAGCAGAACCACGAGCGTGATATTTGGAAAATCATGCCCCTTCGCTAACATCTGCGTACCGATAATAATATCCGCAGAAGCTTCCCCAATTTGTGTCAGATGCGCTTCTAGATCGCGGCTATTTTTAACACTATCTCGATCAAAACGAAGCACATTCGCCTGTGGAAATGCATCACTTAACACCTTTTCAATCTTCTGAGTTCCCACACCTAACTCTTTGAAAGTCTTGCCCCCACAGGCAGTACAATGATCGGGATAAGGATAGTGCCGACCACATTGATGACAATGCAACTTTCCCGTTGTTCGATGATAATTCAGATAGCAGCTACAATGATCACATTCAAGCATCACACCACAATCAAGACAAGCTAATACCGGTGAAAATCCTCGACGATTTAAGAAGATGAGGACTTGCTCTTTACGCGCAATAGTCGCTTCAATGGCCTCTAATACACGATTGGAAATCCCATCATAGACCTTCTCTTCATGACAATTGATAATCTCCCAGTCCGGCATTTTCCCAGATACCCGCTCCGGCAAGGGATAGTAACGAAATCGCCCTTGTTCAATATTTAAAATACTCTCATAAGTAGGAGTCGCACTCCCTAAAATAAGGGGCACAGATTCTAAAATAGCCCGCTTAATCGCACTATTGTGCGCTGAATAACGTACTCCATCTCGCTGAATGTAAGAGCCATCATGCGCTTCATCGATAATCATCAACCCTAATCGTGCAAAAGGGGTAAAGAGCGCTGAGCGAGTGCCGATGACTAGATCTAATTCCCCTAACATAGCGCCTCGCCACGTGGCAAATCGTTCACTATCGGTCACTTGAGAGTGAATCACACCCACACGAACCCCTAAAGCCTGCACGATTCGACTCACAAATTGTGGCGTAAGACCAATTTCCGGCACGAGCATTAAGACCTGCTCGCCTCTGGCTAATACTGCCCTTGCAATCTCCGTATAAACGGCTGTCTTACCAGAACCTGTAACCCCTTCAATAAAAGAGATTCGATCTTGAGGGTTTCGCGCTTCAATCGCTTGTTGCACAACGGTATCCACGATCGACTGCTGTGCTTCTGTCAACTGATGTGCCGGCTCTTTTGTAGGAAATTGGGGTGAAGCAATTTCATTATGTAGTCGTTCTTGAACCTCTAACAGCCCCTCTTGGACTAAAGCCCGGCAATGATTTTTAAAATTAGGAAAAGCCCGCAGTAGATCTGCTTCACTATAATATTTCTCAGGTGAAAGAGAGTTTAGGATTGCTAATTTCGCCTTTGCTCGTTGATTCTCTTTGGCTTCTCGCCACATCATACCGGCAGGTGTCATTTGATAGGTAAGCTCAACGGCAAATAGTGAACGACCTTGCCGAAGTGATGCCGGTAAAAATAACTGAATCACTTCCCCAATCGGAGCATGATAGTAACTTGCCATCCACTTCGCCAATGCTAATAACTGAGGCTGTAAAATCGGAGCTTCATCAAGGATTGTTGTAACGGCTTTGAGCTTTTCACGAGGATAATCACTCTCTGATTTTACCGCCATCACAACACCTACGACTCTACGACCAGCAAAATTGATCTCTACACGAATGCCCTCTTTAACAGGAATCGGCGTTAGATAATCAAAAGTTTTATAGAGTGGACAAGGTAAAGCCACTTCCACAATATCTGCCGGTTGTTCCATCAATCTCTTCTCTCCTCATAACTGCCGAATAGTGAACAGAGTATAGTTTACCATCTCTGTCTTAAATCCCTATAAGATCATTTTGTTATCTAAAACTGATGCAATTAAAAAACCGAGCATTCTACGATACTCGGTTATATAGTAAGATCAGCTGACAATAAGCATTATTTAAAGGCCGAGCATCGGCTGATCGAGGTAAGAAAGCTGTTCTATCCGGCATTTTGCAAATGGTGTTTAATAAGACTTTATGTTCTTTTCAATTCCCTATTCGCAGCCCTGAAACAATCCTAATGTCCTAATATCCTAACATCTTAAAATAATCATTAAGTTAGAATGGAATACGCTTCATAATACGCGTCAAGAAACGAGAAAGCCCTTGGCGAACCGTTGTCTTCTCCACATATTTAATGCTATAGACATTATAATCTTCAATAGCATCTAAAATATAAGCATCACTTGTTTTAAGTTCATCCACTAACTTTAATTCTAAACCTTTCACCGCCAACCAATACTCACCAGTTGCGATCGCTTCGATATCCAATTCAGGACGGTATTGCTGTACAAAGTTCTTAAATACTTTATGAATTGCCACTAACTCTTCGGTAAATTTCTCTTTCGCTTCATCGGTATTCTCACCGAACATTGTCACCGTACGCTTATATTCTCCGGCGGTAAACTGTTCATAATCCACATTATATTTCTTTAATACTTTATGGAAGTTTGGCATTGCCGCAACAACGCCAATAGAACCCACAATCGCAAAAGGTGCAGCCACAATATGATTTGCCACACAGGCCATTAAGTACCCACCACTTGCAGCAACTTCATCAACTGAAACAGTCAATTTAAGACCTTTATCGCGAATACGCACTAATTGTGATGCCGCCAATCCATAGCTATTCACCGCTCCGCCTGGACTGGTTAATTTCACTAAGACTTCATCTTCTGGCTTGGCTATATGTAAAAGTGCCGAGACCTCTTCACGAAGATTTTTCACCTCTTCTGCATGCACATCGCCATCAAATTCTAATACATAGAGGGTCTTCGATTTAGGTTCAACACTCTCCTCTTCCTCTTTTTTCCAGAATTGCCAGAAGCGCTTCGGTTTTGTCTCTTTAGCCGTTTTTGTAGCTTTTATACTCTGATTAGATTGAGTTGATTGAGTTGATTGAGTTGATTGGGTTGATTGGGTTGATTGAGTCGACTGCTCTGATTCTACAGAGCGATCTCTATCTAAAGCATGATCTGCTTCTTGCTTATTCTCTACTTTATCTGCACTATCAGCATTATCTGATTTTTTGTTTTTTGATACGTCAGATTGATCATTCTCTTCTGAATCTTGTTTACTAAACTCTAAAAATCCCTCCTCAATTTGGGTAAAACGATCACCTAGGTCTTTAAACTCTATTTTACCGCCACTATTGCCGCTATTGGCATTCCGTAGCGAGGCTAAAAAGAGAATCACAGCAATAAACCCTACTAATAAGGTCGCTGTTTTTGCCAAAAAAAGAATAAAATCAATTAAATAAATCATATATATCTATATCACCTAATGATAAAAAACCTGATCCATCTTTTCAGAGAATCAGGTTGAAATGTGTATTATCTCTACTGAACTACAGATTGTAGCAGAATAAAAATATTCGTTATCTAATTTAAGCAGTCTACTTTGAATATATCAGTAATCTTACTATCAAAGCTGACTCTGGATGCTCTAGTTTATTTTCTCGCTTATTTTATTAGATCGATCTTATTTTTTCTCAGCAGGTAATTCAACTTTAACGCCTTGTTGTACTTTATTCACATATTCTTGGAATAAAGGCTGTGCCAGTTGTAATTTAGTTGCTTCATCTAAATCAGCATAAGGGGTAATTTCAAGATCACGAACATCATCTAATACAATCACGTGATAGCCAAATTGTGATTGTACAGGTTTTTGAGTCATATCACCTTTTTTCATGGTTTTAAGCGCTTCACCAAAACTTGGGTCCATCATTGATAAACGGAACCAGCCACCAATGCTACCATCACGCTCAGCTGTCGCTGTATCAAGTGATTTTTCTTTAGCATCTTTAGCAAACAGCGCTTTTTTCGCATCAGGTGTTTTCTCTTTGTTGATTGCATCAATGATTGCTTGTGCTTCTTCTGCAGTCTCAACTAAAATGTGTGATGCTTCATACTCTTGCTTTTCAAGTTGAGACACAGCAGCATCATATTGTGCTTGAATCTCTTTATCTGAAATTTCACCTTTCTTAACCATATTTTGGAAAAGAAGATTAGTCAGAAGATTGTCACTGACCAATTTAACACGCATTTGATAATCAGCATCTTTATCTAAACCACGTTTTACAGCTTCTTTTGCCAATGCTTCTTGAGTACCGAGCATTAAAACAAGCTGTTTTGCTAGCTCTTCATTTTCTACCGCGTTCGCTTGAATGCCTTGGGATAGTAATAAGTAACTCTCAAACTCCGCCTTAGAAACATCACGCCCATCTACTTTTGCCACTGGATCTTGGAATACATATATTGATTCTTCATCTACAGCGGGTGCCGTAGTTGTCGCAGCCGGTTGCTGTGCAATGGCCATTGAAAATGCGCCCATTAATGCGGTCGTTAATAACGTTGTTTTGAATAATTTTTTCATTTTTACTCTTCCCTTATGGTTCTTGAGTCATAACTTGAATACTTAATGCGTGAATCTCATTCTGCATCATGGTATCTAATGCTTGATAAATCAAGCGATGTTGCTTAATTAATGTCAATCCCTCTAATTTAGGTGAGGCAATTTTCACTGTAAAATGCCCACCGCCACCGCGCGCCCCTGCATGACCTGCATGCAAATGGCTATCATCAATGACTTCTAAATAAGTCGGAGACAATGATTCAGTCAACAAGGTTCTAATTTTATCTAATCTTGCTTGATTATTCATCTTTTTTATCTATCTTCTACATTAACTATAATAAACCTATTACTATAATACCATTTATAACTCTTTTTATTTTCAATAAAAACAGCACTAATAACCAGATAGATATAGCCTATAAGGCTATTAAGACTATTCAAACTATCTAGTAATAATGCCTATTAACATAATGAATAAGATCTAAATCCTTCTGAAATTGGTATTAATCTTTTAACTTTGATTCTTCAATACTCGCTTTTTCAGCTTTATAGGCCTTACTTTTTTTGACTAGATAGATAATCAAGGTTAAAGCTAATACAAAGGTAATCGCCGGATTGATAATCATCTTAAAAGTCATCCAAATATCATTTGAAAGATCTAATAAGACAATAATGGTATTGAGAAGCGCCATCGCCAACATATAAGCTGCCCACCATAAATTGGTACGTAACCATTCACTTTCCGGTAATTCCAGTTCTAGGGGCTTTTCAAAAATCATCTTAATCGGTGATTTTTTAAGATAAAACATCCCAACTAAACCCAAAGCGATCACCACATTAATGATCGTGGTGCGCCATTTAATAAAGATATCATTATCAAAATAGATCGTCATTGCACCAAAAAGGACTGTGGCAATCAGAATCAACCAATCTTTACGCTTTGTGGTATAGCGAAAAAAGATCAGGGAAACGACTAAAGCAATAAAGGCACAGCCTACAAGTGCTTTCGTCGCAAGTACTAAATCTTTATTGAAAAAGAGATAGATCGTAATAAAAAGAACCGTTCCTAATCCTAAGATAAGTTGCGGAATTGCTTGATATTTAGATTTCTTTGATAACTCGGTCAAGGGAAGCTCCATCAAATACGTTATAAGTGATTAAACTTTTATCAATACGGCGAATTAAACCTGTTAAGACTTTACCCGGCCCGCATTCAACGATTGTCGTCACGCCTTCACGAACTAACTGTTCAATCGTCTCTGTCCATCGGACAGGCTCATAAAGCTGACTAATCAACGCTGTTTTGATCTCATCACTATCGCGGTGCGCTTGAACATCAACATTATGAATCACCACTTCACTCGGCGAAGCAAGCAACATATTGTCTAATAAAGCGGATAAGCGCTCGGCGGCAGGCTTCATTAATACAGAGTGAGAGGGTACAGAAACCGGCAATAAGAGCGCCCGTTTTGCACCACGCTCTTTTGCAAGATCACAGGCTGCAGCTACCGCATCTTTTTCACCGGCAATCACCACTTGCCCTGGAGAATTAAAATTCACAGCCGAGACAATACCATGCTCTGCTGAATCTTCACAAAGCGCAATTACAGCAGCATCGTCTAATCCTAAAATAGCCGCCATAGCACCGGTTCCTTCCGGCACTGCTTCTTGCATATATTGCCCACGGAAATGCACTAATCGCACCGCATCTTTGAACGCCATAACACCCGCGGCCACTAAAGCCGAGTATTCACCTAAGCTATGCCCTGCAAAAAAAGCAGGTTTTGCACCATTTTCTGCAGCCCATACACGCCATAAAGCGATACTCACCGTTAAAATCGCAGGTTGTGTGATCTCTGTTTTGCCAAGTGCAACTTCATCCCCAGTGCGAATAATATCAGATAGAGAAAAACCTAAAGCCTCATCTGCCTCTGATAAAGTCTGTGTAACAATGGCATGATCTAATAGATCTGCGATCATACCTACAGATTGCGATCCTTGCCCTGGAAATACAAATGCTAATGTTTGATTGATCTCACTCATCTCTTATTCTCTCTTATTCTATTGATCTAGCGCTGCTCTTTGATAATGTAGAGTACAACTATAGCTATATAAATCAACGATCTATTCATCTATCTCTATATTATAGAGTATCACCACTAGATTGACCTTTAATCATTATTTTTAATAACTTAGACTTTAACCACTAAGTTCTAGATCATCTCTTTGGGATTTAAACCCCATTAAACAATAGGATCGTAGCAGGATACTCTTGAACTACCCTATTACGATCCTTTTCGAATTCTATTGATATTACTATTTACATTCTAACTAATGCAGAGCCCCATGTAAAACCACCGCCAAAGGCTTCCATCAAGACTAAATCACCTTTCTTAATACGACCATCTTTTCGTGCAACATCTAACGCTAACGGAATACTCGCTGCAGAAGTATTTGCATGCTGATCAACAGTAACAACCATTTTCTCTTTCGGCATACCAGCCCGTTTTGCAGTGGCTGTCATAATACGTAAATTTGCCTGATGGGGAATGAGCCAATCGATATCATCACCGGTCAAATTTGCTGAAGTCAAAGTCTCATCGACAATTTCATGAAGTTTGGTTACTGCATGCCGAAAAACTTCATTACCTTTCATCTGAACAAAAGGATAAACATCCGGTTTAGAGATAACACTCTTCTTCACAGATAGAAGATCTTGATAACGACCATCTGCATGTAGATGTGTCGCAATAATTCCCTCTTCCTCTGTGGCTTCTAACACAACGGCCGCCGCACCATCACCAAAAAGTACACAGGTCGTCCGATCTTCCCAATCTAAAATACGTGAGTAGATCTCAGAACCAATGATCAATACTCGCTTTGCTGAGCCCGCTTTAATAAAGTTATCACCGATCGATAATGCATAGATAAATCCTGAGCAAGCCGCACTAATATCAAAAGACGCGGCATGATGATTTCCGAGCATCTCTTGTACCATCGTTGCTGTAGAGGGATAAGTCTGATCGGGCGTTGTTGTCGCAAGTACAATCAAGTCAATATCATCGGCAGCAAGATTTGCATCAGCTAAAGCATTCTTGGCGGCTTCAAAAGCTAGATCCGCAGTGGTTGCATCATCATCGGCAATGTGGCGCTGACAAATCCCTGTTCTCTCCACAATCCATTCATGGCTTGTATCAACCGTTTCAGATAACATCTGATTAGTGACAATATTAGGCGGCAAATATTGCCCTGTTCCGATTATTCTTGAATTCATCCTTATCTAACCTATTCTTCCGACTGCTTTATCTCCGCAGTTTCAAATTGTTTACGCATCTTCTCAATGATCTTTTGCTCCACGAGCTTCACCGAAATCTCTATTGCATTTTGAAAAGAGACTCGGTCAGCATTGCCATGGGATTTTACCACAATACCACGTAATCCTAATAAACTCGCACCATTATGTTTGCGAGGATCGAGCTTTACTTTCAAATCATTGATTACAGGAAGCGATACCACTGCCGCACATTTTGTAAAAAGATTACGCTTAAATGAACTTGAGAGTTGGCTCACGATCATTTTAATCGTTCCTTCTAAAGTCTTAAGCGCAATATTACCGGTAAAACCATCTGAGACAATCACATCTACATCATCAAAGAAAATGCCATCTGGCTCTGTAAAACCAATATAATTAAGCCCTGAATTTTCCATAAGAGGTACCGTACCGCGAACTAACTCATTTCCTTTCATCGCTTCTGTACCGATATTCATGAGTGATACTTTAGGCTCAGGATCACCGCTTACTGCTGAAGAGAGTAGCGCCCCCATCTTTGCAAATTGATAAAGGTGCTCCGGTGTCACATCCACATTTGCCCCTAAATCTAACAGATGAACAAATCCCCGCTCTCTTAAAGAAGGAATTGAAGTACAGATTGCCGGACGCATAATGCCAGGTAACGTTTTCAGCACAAATTTAGCAGTTGCTAATAAGGCACCCGTATTTCCGGCTGACATAGCCGCATCCGCTCGACCATCTTTAACACAATCAATCGCAACCCGCATAGATGAATCTTTTTTATTACGTAATGCACTTTGCGGTGCATCATCCATCTCCACCACTTCTGTTGCGGGGATTAAGGTAATTCTTCCTGATTTAAAAAGAGATTCTTTCTCTAACAATGGTAACAGCTCTTCACTTTTACCAATCGCTAACACAGAAAGGTTATCATGTACATTAAGGGCACTCACAACGGCCGGCAAAAATTCTTGAGCGCCATTATCACCGCTCATCATATCGACAGCGAGTTTAATTTGCACCTGATGATTCTTAATCACTTTGCAATTCCTACTTCATTTTCCTATTTAATAATAAAAAACCTACGCTATCTTCGATTTAAGATATATGCGTAGGTCTTTCGATAAATGTCTATCGATCCTAAATCAACAAGGATTACTCTTGATCGATAACTTGTTCATTTTTAGTGATCACTTTACGACCACGGTAGTAACCATCTGCAGTTACGTGGTGACGTAAATGAGTTTCACCAGAAGTTTTATCAATGCTCACAGGACGAGCAGTTAAGAAATCATGCGCACGACGCATGCCTCTTTTTGAACGGGTTACTTTCGATTTTTGTACAGCCATGTTAACAACTCCTAAAATACAAATTCTGTTAAGTGGTAGAAACAACAGTGAATTTCATTTAATCCATTGTTGCAATTACTTTTGGTCTAATAGATCTGTCAGGATAGCAAAAGGATTTTTCTTATCCTCTTCTTCCGGATGTTCCTGATTCTTTAGAAAATCCCGACCTGCGCAAGGTTCATCATCTTCGTGATAAGGAATAATCGGCAATGCCATTAATAACTCATCTTCTACATGATAAAGAAAGCCGATAGGATCAGCCTCTTCAACGATAATCACATCGGCATCATCACCTACAAGCTCTGCTTCATATTCACTTTTTACAGGAATCCAACGGAATTGAACTTCCACTTCAAGTGGGAAAGGTTCAAGACAACGCTGACACTCCACGTCAACATTTACAGATGCTGTACCGATAATACTCTGATGTTGATTTTCATCGAGACCTGCTCTAAATGACAACACAATATCACCATTGACCTTTGCAACTGCTGCCTCTAATCGAGGAAAGAACTTACTCGGTAAATGGTCATTTTCGACCACATAACCATGTTCAATGGCTTGCCATATGGATAATGTAGAGTAATTCAAAGAACACCATCAATTCTAAATAAAGAGGGATATATTAATCTATTGCATATTTTTTTGCAATAAATCCGTTCGCTAACGGACAAAATCACCACTTTTGCCACCCTGTTTACGAAGTAAGGCAATCGATGAAATCTCCATCCGTTTATCAATAGCCTTTAACATATCATAAACTGTCAATAAGGCAACCGATGTTGCAGTTAAAGCTTCCATTTCAACTCCAGTTACACCATTTGTCGAGACCTCAACCTCAGCAATCACCTTACGTTCAGCCTCTATTAAGGCAAACTCTACATTCACCTTTGTAAGTGGAAGAGGGTGACAAAGAGGAATGAGATCCGACGTTTTTTTAGCACCTTGGATCGCAGCAATACGGGCAATACCGAGTACATTACCTTTAGAAACTTTCTCTTCAACTAATGCAGTAAATGCTTCCTCATTCATCGTAATTGAACCGGTTGCAAGGGCCACTCGTTTCGTAACAGCTTTATCGCTAACATCGACCATATGGGCTTCACCAGCCGCATTCAAATGTGTTAATTGTGATTTCCCCATTCTATTCCCCTCTTTTTTATGACATTTCTCTTCTATGACGTTTCTCATCACTTTTCTATTATAGCCTATGCCACTTGGAAAATCCTCATAACTCCATCTGCTGTCGATCCATTACAACACTGCTATCGGTATCTCTACTGCGTAATCTTCTAGATCACACTCCGCATCCATTTCACTTTCGTGAATTAAAGCTAAATTCGCCATTCCACTCCTCTTTCTCGCTAAAGTCCGATCTCCCGATAAGAGATAATGCCAGCTCGGAAGCGCTTTCTCTTCATAACGTAGCCGATAAGCACAACTTTGAGGCAACCACGCTAATTGTGGAATATCCACTAATTGTAGTGAGATACATTCTGGTACATATTGATGACGAATGGGATACTCCCGGCAGCCTCCTTGACAGGTATCAAGCAGATTACAAGCTACTCGAGTATAGAGAATATCGCCGGTATCTTCATCTTCTAGCTTATTCAAGCAACAGAGCCCACAGCCATCGCAGAGCGCTTCCCATTCTTGAGTCGATAGTGACTCGAGCGGCGCTTCCCAAAATTTTTCTCTCATGATTCTATGTCTATCCTTTTGCCTATGCGTAAGAATCTCTCTAAATTCTGGTTATTATAAGCGACCAACGATCATTACGAGCAATAAAATAGTCTATTTCAATAAAAGAGCTAAAAAGAGATGAAAACATATCAACGATATCTCTCGATACTCTATTTGTTGGATAGAGATATCCTCAAATAATATCTAACTTGAGGATATCTAACTTGGGCGCTTCTCTGAATGAGTCATTTCATCTGCAGTAAAGACATCTTGAGGGATCTCTTCTACTGTTTGCACTACAGTTGCATTGGCAATCTGATGAACTGTCTCCTCTTTCACTTTTTTGAGTGTCAGGATTGATTCTACTTTATTATTTTTGACCGGCACATTAACATCAACAGACTCACTCTTCATCGACTTCACAAACCACTCTTGTCGATCCATATCTTTAGCCTCTAAACAGAGCGTGACCTCTAATTGACTCGCCTTCTCTACCCCATCATCATCTTGAATAATTTTCTCTGGGAACTGCAAATAGTAAGCAATTTGGCTTCCCACTAGAACAATCAACCAAGAGAGATACATCCACATAATAAAGAGTACAACACTGGCAAAACCTGAATAGATTTGTGATTGTTTACCGGACATCACTACAAAATAGGTAAAGAGTTTTCCGATAAAATACCAAGCATTTGAAGCAATTAATGCCCCGATAAGCGCAGGGATAAGATCAACCTTACGATAAGTAATGAAGATATAACCCAGCCAAATCACAAAGGTCACAACGCCAATTGTAAAGGCTTGGCCCAATAGAAAGTTAATCAATGGATTAGAGACAAAGCCACTCACTCGCAATACAATAGAGCTTGAAAGGAATGAGAAAGCAAGAAAAGCGAAGATCGGCCCAATTAAAATCACAACCACATAATTGAGGATTCGCTCCCGCAAAGAGCGCCCTTTTGCTACGCGCCAAATGCGATTAAATGCGGATTCAATTGTCGTCATTAGGTTAATTGCAGTATAGAGTAATACCACAAATCCCGCTCCCCCAAGAATCACGCCTCGCGTATTCTCTACAAAGCCAACTAAGAGATTGACAAAATCAGTTGCATTTTGCTCCCCTAAAAAGGCTAGCCCTTTAAGCATTAAGGGCTCAAGCTCATTATGCACACCAAATCCAGCTAAAATCGAAAAGGTAATCGCTAATAGCGGCACGATTGAGAGCATTGTCGTATAGGTCAATGCTTGCGCTCGCTCTTTAAAGTTTGCTTGCTCATATTGAACCGCAAGGCGATAGATAATTTGAATAATGCGCCGAAAAAGAAAACAGGGTCCCTCTTTTGACCAAAGCCAAGCTTCTAATTTTTCGATAATTGCTTTCATAAATGGATGTTGTTCGTTAAAGCGTTTGGAATCTAAAGTAAAATTCTACGCGAGTTCATCGAATGCATCTTTGATTAAAGCGATACGGCGACTTAAGGCATCTGAAGCATATTGCGTGCTTAATTCAAAATATCCCCAGACAGGATTTGGCCAAGCAAGATCCGCCTCATAACGCGCAATCACATGCAGATGTAATTGGCGAACAATATTTCCAAGTGCGCCAATATTCAGTTTATCGGCATTAAATGCACTCTGCATCACTTTTGAAGCCATCCGTAGCTCTTTCAGAAGTTGCTCCTGATCTTCAATTGAGAGATCAATAATTTCTGCCACATTGTCCCGCTTTGGAATCAAAATAATCCAAGGAAAGCGTGCTTCATTTTGAATACGCACTTCACATAAAGGTAGATCTGTGACAAAACGGCTATTTTTTGCTAACTCTTCATTTAACTGCATTACACTTTTCCTTTAGTTGTTATCATTGATTGTTATATTTGTTTATTATCTTTAGTCGTTATCTTTGGTGATCTTAGTTATCATTGTTATAAATAACAGAGAAGCTAATATCCCTTATTTAAACCTATTTTTCTACTATTAAAAACACCAATGTACAATCAATAGTACTTCATATCACCCGTCCAGAGTGCCCAATAACAAGGTTAATGATCGCGAATCTATCACAACCATAGTCAATCTATAGCCGTTATCTATTTTTTATTATGATTAATAATTTAAGTAAAATCAAACAAGAATCAAATAGATATAGGATATTATGTGAGATAGATCACATATAAAAAAATCTCTTTTGAAGTTTTTCAAAAGAGATTCTTCTCTGAAGTGGGTATTCATATCATCTTCAGATACTCTTCAAATGATCTACAAATTATCCCTAAGCATTTTAGTCATCTGAATAGCGCCTACACTATTTAGATGCTATTTGGATACGATCTAAGTACTATTTAAGTATAAAGTACTACTCTTGAAACTGATCGACCGTTTTACTTAATGCCATTAACTGCTCACGAAACTTAAAATCTGCAAGTGCTAATCCTTTCTCTGTACGAATTAATTCACTCGCAATAATAAGACCGGCCATGACAGCCGCTTTCTCAAGAGAGAGGCGACCTTTCTCTCGTAATTTACTGATCTCTGCATCTAATCTTGCTGCAGATTCTTTTAAGACGTCTACCTCAGAAGCCGGACTACTAATTGGATACTCTTCATTGGCAATTCGAATAGGTACTACAACTGTTTCGCTCATTTTCTCTCTCCTACATATTTTGTTGCATCGATTCAACACGAGAAATCAATTTATTGAGTTTCTCAGATAAGAGCGCATTATCGGCGATAAGTCGACTATTCTCTTGCTCTACAGTCTGTTTATAAGCGGCCATATCTGCCTGCAATGCCACATTACGATCTTTCTCTTCTTGTAATGCTACTTTCAACTCATTTTTTTTAGTCCCGAGCGCGAGGATCTTTTTTTCAAGCATATCAAATGCCGCTTTTACTGTCTCTGACACGATCTAATTCCCTCTTTTATGGTTTAACAAAACTTGGAATATCTCCATAATACCCCATTGCCATTCTTGCAAGGCGTTTTTTCACAAAAGGAAGCTTATCCGCTGCCGATAATCCGAGATTTCGAACACCTTTTACGAGCCCAGATTTACTGGTAGAGCTACGTTTAAAGAGATCCATAGAGCCCATAATCAATAAGTTATGGGCTTTTCGGCGTTTCTCATAACGTTTTAAAATGGTCATATCGCCTAGCGAAATCCCTGCTTTTTTAGCATTGATTAACTCCTCAACCAAAGTGGCCGAATCAAGATAGCCAATATTGACCCCTAATCCTGCTAGCGGATGAATCGAATGTGCCGCATCTCCCGCAAGGGCAAAATTTGCTCGCACATAATGTTGCGCATGATTTAAACGAAGTGGAAAAGCCCCTAATTCACCTGCAACTTCAATTTTACCAAATTTCCCTTCAAAACCATTCGTTAACCGTTCAGAAAATGCTTCTGGCGATAAAGCTAATAACTCATCTGCCTCTTCGAAAGTGGTATGCCAGGCGAGTGAACAACGGCCATCACTGAGCGGTAGAAGTGCTAACGGTCCATTTTCTAAAAATCGTTGCCAACAGCTATTTTCATGACTCTTTTCAGGACGAACTTGACCTACAATAGTTTTCTGCCCATAGCTCCAACCTGTTGTCGGAATATTCGCCCAATCTCGCACTAATGAACGTCCACCATCTGCGCCAACGACTAATTCCGTTTCATAAGTATCACCATTACTCAGTGTTACTTCTACGAGATCTCCTTTACGCACAAAGGATTCTAATTTTGTACTATCCAAAATCGTCAAATTTCCCAATTTTTGTGCACGATCAAGTAGCACACCTTGCGTTGCTTCATTATCAATGATCCAACCTAAAGCATCAGAGCCGGTGCCTTGTGCATCAAAGGTCAATTCTCCTCGGCCACCTTCATCCCACACATGCATATGTAAGAACGGTGTCACGCGACCTGTATGTTGCAATCCATCCCAAGCATCCACATATTGCAACCATTTCTTACTTGACGGTGTAAAAGCCGACACGCGCAGACCGTAATCCTCTGTAGGATAGAGCTTCGCAAGAGGATGAAATTCAATCACTAAAACCTTCATTCCGGCTTTTGCCAAACCAATTGCAATACTTGACCCTACTAATCCTGCGCCATTAATAATGACATCAAATCGGTTACTCATCATCAACACCTCGACTCTTTTATTTATGAATGCTTATTCATCAAGCACAATCACTCTTATCTATTTTTGAAGCCAGAATTTTGAATTCTCCATTCTAAGCGCATCATTCTGAAATCGTTATTTTAAAAAAATTACGCTAAACCCTAATACACCACTGATTTTTCCCTGATATTCTCTAATACCCCATGCCAAAACGGGCAATCCGTTTCTTTAGAGGGGGTAAATGGCTGACTAAGCGCAATGCCACATTACGAATATGTGGCGCAATCGGAATATCGATCCCAAAGCCTCGTACCAGGAAATCAGTCGCACCGACGACTTTCACTACATCTTTCCGGCGATCTTTTTGATAAGGTTTAAGCGTCTCTAAAGTTGGAATATTGCCTCCTGCAAAATAAGGCAGTAATAATTCACAATCTCGAAAACCTAAATTAAGACCCTGTCCAGCAATAGGATGCAGCGAATGTGCACTGTTGCCAATCAGTGTTAAACAGGGTTTGCAGACAGTTTTAGGGATCATAAGAGATAGCTCCCATACATGTCGATCTGTCACCGCTTCTACATCGCCTAATTCATAACCGATACGATAGATAATCTCATCGGCAAATCGTTCATTAGAGGCTGTTTCCCACATCTCTTTATCCGCACGATCTGCAATTAAGACTACTGCCATTTCATGACTACCAATAGGCAATAAAGCTAATGGCCCATCACTCGTAAAGCGCTCATATGCCATATTATGATGCGGTTTACTAAAACGTGCGCGCGCAATAACCGCCACTTGATCATAATCAGTATGGTAAGACTCAATACCAGAGAGCATCCGTAAGTGAGAATGCATGCCTTCTGCTGCAATAATCCAATCAAAAATATCGGTCTCTTTTTCGCTCGGCGATTGCAAAACTGATTCTGCTTTATCGCCTATTACTTGATAATCGGTAAGACGCGTTTCATCTAAGTAAACGATGTTATCACAGGCTTCAATTGCTTCATGCATTCCTAATACTAGGCGCCCAAGCGGAATCAGTGCACCAAAATCCTCTAAATGATGATCAGAGGCGTAAAGCTCTACTTTTGTAGCATAGCCTTTTTCAGAAACATGCACACTCTCAATGGGAGTTGCATAAGGTTTAAGCGCCTGCCATAGATCAATGGACTCAAGAAATTTCACAGAGCGATGAGAGAGCGCAATCATTCTCGTATCTTGCTCTAAAAGAGCAGCTGTGGGCTTTTTATGTTGATCCACGACGACAATTGATAATGCACTCTTTTGCAACCCTAATGCAAAAGAGAGACCTATCGGTCCAGCCCCTGAAATTAAAATACGCTTCTCTAACCCTTCCATCTTCCAATTTCTCACTCTATTTAGATCTATCATATATCGCTCTATTGTAACGATCTTCCTCCATCGGATATTGACACATCACAATTAAAGCCCATATTTATCTTTTTGATTTCTATTCGCTATGCCTAGTAGAAATCTCTCACTCCATAACAATAGAAGCGTGATAATCCCTATAAGAATCATACGCTTCCATTCATCCTAGCAATGTCATTACCTCAGTGTCATTACCTATTTACCCTAGTCACATTGCATTCTGATCCATCAGCCTGAATAGATCAACCTACTCTGTCGGTAAACTTAAAATCTCATAGCCTGTTTCAGTCACTAAGACCGCATGTTCCCACTGTGCTGTGAGTGAGCGATCTCTCGTAACCGCTGTCCAACCATCATTGAGCACTTTAACGCCCGGTTTGCCCACATTAATCATCGGTTCAATGGTAAAGATCATACCCGGCGCCATAATATCGCGCACCATCGGCGAATCATAGTGCAATACTTGAGGCGCTTCATGTAGACTTAACCCCACGCCATGACCACAGAAATCTTGAACCACGGAATAATTATGCGCATGTGCATGCTTCTCAATCACCCGTCCAATTTCACGGAAAGGCACGCCCGGTTTTACCACTTCAATACCAAGCATCATACATTCATAAGTTACATCCACAAGACGCTGCGCTAAAATAGAAACCTCTCCCACGCAGAACATTTGACTACTATCTCCAAAATAACCATCTTTAGAAAGACAGATATCAATATTGACAATATCGCCCTCCTTCAGCGCGCGATCACCCGGGATCCCATGACATACCACATGATTAATTGAGATACACGTTGCACCTGGGAATGGCGGATGGCCATAATTAAGACTTCCCGAGACTAAACCCTCTTCTAACATCCAGCTGTGAATGAGTTCATCGAGTGATTTAGTGGTAACGCCGGGTTTTACATAAGGCTTAATTCGCTTTAAAAGATTCGCAACCGCTTGATTGGCCTTACGAATACCTTCAATTTGCTGTGCATCTTTAATAAAAATTTGTGACATATCGTTCCTTTCTTTTCTCCTAATAAATAGGTTTACTATTAATCCCTATCGTTGCTATCAGTTTGCCATTATAAACAGGTCTATGAGCATATTGTTATGTGCGTGGTAGAGTAACACCTGTTTGACCTTGGTATTTGCCCCCTCGGTCTTTATATGAAACTTCACATTCACGATCAGATTCTAAAAAGAGCATCTGCGCAACACCTTCGCCGGCATAGATCTTCGCCGGAAGTGGCGTTGTGTTAGAGAACTCAAGCGTAACGTGCCCTTCCCATTCAGGCTCTAATGGTGTGACATTCACGATAATACCGCAACGTGCATAGGTAGACTTCCCTAGACAAATGGTCAACACAGAACGAGGAATACGGAAATACTCAACAGTACGGGCCAGTGCAAATGAATTGGGGGGAATAATACAGACATCTGAAACCACATCAACAAAGCTATTTTCATCGAAATTTTTAGGATCGACAATGCTTGAATTAATATTGGTAAAGATCTTAAACTCATTGCTACAGCGCACATCATAACCATAACTTGATGTGCCGTAGCTAATAATCCGACCCTTCTCATTTTTCCGAATTTGTCCGGGCTCAAAAGGCTCGATCATGCCATATTTCTCTGCCTGTTCCCGAATCCAATGATCTGCTTTTATTGACATTCTCTATCCTTTTATTCTGTACGTGTCTATTCTATGCACTTTTCTTCAATCTTATTTCATCTTGATAACCACTGCCCTATTCTACAATCGCGCAGTGGATACAGATTCTATTTCAGCTCTTTACCTTGCGATTGCTGTACAACGACCTTCGGGAAACCCGCCATTCGATCCCGCTCTCTTAAAGATAAAATGGCACTCATCTTAATCGCCATCTCACGATAACGATCTGCTAATGGGCCGCCGGCGGTCACTGTCGGTGCGCCACGATCTGCTTCTTGACGAATTGAGATATCAAGTGGCATCTGTCCAAGCAATGCAACATTCGCCTCTTTTGCTAAATGATCACCCCCTAGAGTACCAAAGATCGCCTCTTCGTGACCACATTGGCTACAGATATGAAAACTCATATTCTCAATAATACCCAGAATCGGCACGCCCACTTTCTCAAACATATTGATCCCTTTACGGGCATCTAATAACGCAATATCTTGAGGCGTTGTGATAATCACACTGCCGGCAACCGGAATCTGCTGTGCCAATGTTAATTGAATATCACCGGTTCCCGGTGGCATATCGATAATGAGATAATCGAGCTCCTTCCACGCAGTCTCTTTAAGCATCTGTGTTAAAGCAGATACCGCCATCGGCGCACGCCAAATAGCAGCATCGGCTTGTGCAATCAAATAACCAATCGAGTTACTCTGTAAACCTTGCGCCATAATAGGTTCCATCGATTTACCATCGAGAGATACCGGTTTTTCGTGAGTATTGAGCATTGTTGGCAGACTAGGACCATAGATATCCGCATCTAAAATCCCCACACTTGCGCCCTCTTGCTGTAACGCGAGCGCTAAATTAACGGCAGTCGTAGATTTACCCACACCGCCCTTACCTGAAGCCACCGCAATAATATTCTTCACATTGGCCATTGCGTGCAATTGTCCTTGCACCTTATGCGCGACTACTTTGCTCTCAACGGTTACTGTTGCGCTGTAACCTGTCTCTTGACTTATTAAAGTACTTAATCTGGTTTGGATCATTTCGCTATGGGCTTTGGCATAAAACCCTAAGACGATCTGCACGCTAATCTTCTTTTGCGCATCATCGATTTCAATTGCTTTCACACAACCCGCTGAGCGTAAATCCATTCCCAAATAGCGATCAACTTCTTGACCAATAATCCCTGCAACAACATCCTTTGTAATTTTCATCTCTACCTCTAGCACTACTCTATTTTTGATTCTCTATTCTATCACTCATTCAGGGATAAATTCATTTTCATCTATGCTTCATTCGCACTAGTACCATTTACCCCTGATTTATTCATTCTCAATCTGACAATGTCGAATCACTATTGTGAATCACTCTTGGTAATCACGATTACCAATCCTCTGCGACTTTTACCATCAACTGCTGACCTAAGTCTGTGCGCGCTTCACTAGTCACCGTCAACTCCTCACCTACCCGAGCTAGTTTTAACACGATATCCGCTTCCGGCAGAACACCCGCCCCTTTCTCCGGCCATTCAATGAGCCAAATACCACTCTCTTCTAATAATCCTAAATCAAAGAGCTCCACCGGCGAGGCAAGGCGATAGAGATCGGCGTGAAGCACCGTCAGCGCCGGCAATTCATAAGGTTCGATTAATGTATAGGTTGGGCTTTTAATCGCCCCCTTAACACCTAACGCTTGAATAAAGTGGCGGGAAAAGGCGGTTTTACCTGCCCCTAACTGCCCCTCTAAATAGATTTTACAATCGGTAATCGCTAAATTTTGTAACCATTTAGCCAATGTTTTTGCCCATAAATCAGTCTCTTTTTCTGAAGAGAAGACCCATTGCATTGCTGTCTTTTGTGAGATTTCATCCATTTTTTCTATCATTTTTCTGCCATCCTATCCGTCTTATTACATTCCCCGTAATACTAACCTTGTTACGCTCATATCATTATTGCCCTAACTTTATCGGCGCTTGATCTGTCGGTAATTTTTTAGATAACAACCATAAACGAATATTGAGGAAGATCGCAGCAAAGGTTAAACCGGCAATTAAACCCATCCAAACGCCGGGCGCTTCTAGCTGTTTCACCACTCCAAGATAGTAGCAGAGCGGGAAAGCAATTAACCAATAGGAAGCGATCCCTAAGAACATCGGCACTTTGGTATCTTTCATTCCTCGCAACACACCATTGGCAGAGATCTGCATTCCATCAGGCAATTGGAAGAAGATAGAGTAGATAATTAAGCCCGCGCTCATCTCAATAATCGCCGGATTGCTATTAAAGAGTTGTGGGATATGGTAACGGGCGCCATAAAGAATCAAGCTTGTCACTAACATCAATGCGATCACCACTGTGCGCCCCATTCGGCTCACCCGTAATACACTCTCATAATCCATTCGTCCCATTCGTTGACCGATCATCGAGGTAATCGCCATTGCAGTACTGAGTGGAATCATAAAGGTCATTGAGGTAATCGCCAAAGAGATCTGATGACTTGCCACCACTACCGTCCCAAATTGTCCCAAAATTAAGCCAGCTGCCGAGAAAATCGCCACTTCTGCAAAGAACGTTGCTCCACTCGGTAACCCTACGTGCACCATCTCTTTTAATCTCGCATCCGGCTTTTCTAACTTACGCACTAAACGCAGGCTTCGTAATCGGGGATCGATAAAGGTAAAACCCACTAATAAAAAGAGCATCACCCAGAAAGTTAAGGCAGTGCCTAACCCCGAGCCGACAATTCCATAGCTTGGTAATCCAATCGGCGCATAACCATTAACAAGGATATAGTTTAAAATTCCATTCACTACAAATCCGACACCACACACAATCGTAATCGGCACCGGGCGCGCAACCCCCTCACAAACGGCACGCAAACTATTAAAGACAAAAATCGCCGGCACCCCCACACTCAAAGCGCGTAGATATGAGACCGAGTCCGGAATGAGTTCCGCTTCCACCTGTAGCCACTGTAGTAGTGTTCCCGAGAAAAAATTCATTACCAGTAGCACAACCACCATAAGAATGACCGAAATCAAGAGCCCGTTATGCCAAATCTTCGCCACATCCTCGCTCTTGCCTTTACCAAATTCATGGGCACTAAAGATCGCCACACTCATCAACACACCGGTACTAAAAAGTAGTAATGGATTCCAAATCATCACCCCTAATCCCACAGAAGCCTGTGTATGATCGGCATAATGGCCGGTAATCGCAATGTCGGTTACGCCCATTCCCACCAAAAACCATTGGGTAATAAGAATCGGTAATGTGAGGGCAAATAACATCTGCAACTCATCTTTTTGAAAATGAAAATAGCGACTCACGCCCACAATAAAACTCCTTGATTGATTCTTTCTTAATTGGCTCTATATTCTGTATCTAACACTTCATTCACCCTATTATCCGCATCGCGCATTACAACCGTAAGACAATGATGAGACAATTGTTAAGACAACAATTGAATAAAGCGAGAATTAATAGAGAATTGATAAAAGGGCTCTATTTTACCTTAGTTTAGGGAATACTCTGAAAAAATATCATCAAGTGTCATTGCCCAAGAGTATTCCCCGATACAATTTGGGGCGATGTTCCTTTCTTATGATCCTTGTCGCAATCCTTGAAAGACAATCTCTGCCAGCTTTTTACTAATGCCGGGCACTTTCTCAATGTCACTCACCGCGGCTTTTTTCAGTGATTCCAAGCCACCAAAATGCGTTAAGAGTGCGGTTCTTCTTGCTTCTCCAATGCCGGGAATATCCTCTAACAGTGAGCGCCGGCGCGCTTTATCTCGGCGAGCTCTATGCCCTTCAATGGCAAAGCGATGTGTTTCATCTCGAATCTGCGTGAGAAGATGAAATGCCGGAGATTGTGGACTCAACGGTAAGCGTGTTTTATCCCGAAGCCAGATCATATCTTGGCCTCGAACTTTACCCTCTCCTTCAGAGATCGCAAGTAGAAAAATTGACGTAATATTGAGCGCATCGAGCACCTCAATCGCCACTTGTAATTGCCCTTTGCCACCATCAATAAGCAAAATATCCGGATAATCTGCCGGGTCTTTGCCCTTTAAGCGCCGCGTTAAGGCTTGTCGCATCGCTTCATAATCATCGCCCGGGGTAATGCCCTCAATATTAAAGCGCCGGTAATGCTGCTTCGCAAAGCCCTCTGTGGTAAAGACAACATCCGCCGCAACGGTTCGCTCCCCAAAGCTATGCGAGTTATCAAAGCACTCTATTCGGCGAATCGCTCGATTAAATCCTAACACTTCGCCTAGTGCAAAGAGACGATCTTCCACTTGAGATCGGCTCGCTAATTTCACTTTAAGGGAATGCTCAGCATTATTCTCCACCATCTCAAGCCATTGGCGCTTACGTCCCCGCAAATGACGGCTATATTGCAGCTGTACTGCATAAGGACTAATCTCGGCAAGCCCTGCGACGAGCCAACCCTCTTCCTCTTTCGGTAAGGCTTTATTGAGAATAATCGTTCGAGGGGGAAGACGGTGTTCGCCATAATATTGGCTGACAAAAGCCTCCATCACCTCTTCTGCCGGCGTACCGCTTGGCACTTTAGGAAAGTAAGCCCGAGTACCGAGCACTCGGCCATCACGGATTGTCATCACTTCAATATTGACCAATTCAGCCGCTTCAGCATAAGCAATAATATCTAAGGAATCGTGACTCTCCTCCATTAGATTTCGCCCTTGAATCTCCCGAATATATTGAATCTGATCCCGAACAATAGCCGCCTCTTCAAAAGCCTTCGATTGACTCAACTGCGTCATCTTCTCAATAAGGTGATCTACCAATTTTTGCGATTCACCGGTTAAAAAGAGCACTGCTTCATCCACACTCTCTTGGTAATCTTGCTGAGAAATCTTCTCGACACAAGGGCCACTACAGCGCTGAATCTGATATTGCAAACAAGGGCGCGTGCGATTGGCAAAAAAACTATCCTCACATTCCCGCACCCGAAAAACTTTCTTCATCAAATTGAGCGTCTCTTTCACCGCTAATGAAGAGGGATATGGCCCAAACATTCGCCCCCGTTTTTTACGGGCTCCCCGATAGAAGCTAAAACGAGGGAAAGGATGATCTGAGAGATAGATATAAGGATAACTCTTATCATCAATTAAACGCACATTATAACGGGGGCGATGCGCTTTAATCAGATTACTCTCAAGCACTAACGCATCTTTTTCAGTGGCTGTCAGTGTCGTTTCAATAGAATCAATGTTGGCCACTAGCGCTTGTGTCTTGGGGGGAAGATTTTTAGTCTTAAAGTAGCTAGTCAGGCGGTTTTTAAGATTCTTTGCTTTTCCAACATAGATGATATCGCCCGCACTATCGCGCATCACGTAAATGCCGGAAGTCGTGGGTGCATTTTTTAAAAAGTGGTCTGCATCAAATGCCATAGTTTTCTCATTCAGTGACGATCAATTACTTATGAATGTAAAAAATATTCAACAACTATAAATATTTATTTATCACAAATATACGCTTGTTATTCAAATAATTAACTTTTTTAATAGCTTTTTACAGAAGAAAATATCACACAGTTAGCCTATAGAAAGCTACTATCTAAATCTCGTTCAATGATATATTATCAACCTCGTGCAACTAAAGGACAGATCAAACAAGAGGCCCAACCTATGTCACATAGAAACTCACTACAAGATGTATTACAAAATATTGACCCCGTACTCTCAAGTGAAACATACGTCTATGTCGGTCTTGCTGATCATTCTCTTCTTAAGGTATTAGGATTCGATCCTCTCGCCTTTTATAAAGAGGCTGAGGGAATTACGCTCATTCTACGCAAAGAAGAAGCAGATAACAATTTCCTAAAATATGAGGGCGAATATTGCAAAATCACCCTCAATGTTCCTTTTAAACCGATCAGTACAGGCCTAACTGCCATTATCTCAAGTGCGCTGGCTAAAGCCGGTATTGGTATTAAACCCGTTCATACCATCTATAATAGCTATGTGCTGATCAATAAGCCTGATGCCCATATCGCCCTTGAGATTATCACAGCACTTCAACGAAAGATTCAAGGTATTAACGCTCATTAAATCGGTTGGCTGTTAAGCTCGTGGTTCTATTCAATCCATTCTCTGTTTAGTCAATTCACTGTTCAATTAGAGCAGTGTTCAATCAGAGCGGTGTAGCTTAGCGTATTTCTACCGGCATTATTGTAATCATTGTGATTATCGCAGAGTATTCATTTGTGCTAATTGATAGAGCTTCGCAATATTTCTCGCTGTGCGCACCAAATTCTGCTTACTCTCCAATAGCGCTTTTTCGAGCGCTTCTGGTCTTTGGGTAATCGTGAAAATAGCATCAATGCCATAAGGATATACCGCGTCCGCATCCGATCCTAATGCACCGGCAATCCCAATCACCGGTTTATGATACCGTTTCGCTAATTGCGCAACTCCCATCGGCGTTTTGCCAAAAGCCGTCTGCCCATCAATCTTTCCCTCTCCTGTAATGACTAGATCGGCTTCTAATAGATATTTTTCAAGCTCAACAATCTCCATCACAAGATCAATGCCGGGAAGCAGTTCTCCCTCTAAATAAGCCAGCGCTGCAAATCCTAATCCGCCAGCAGCGCCTGCACCTAATCGATCGGCATAATCCATTCCTATCGTTGAAGCGGTCACTTTCGCAAAGTGAGTTAAAGCTTCATCTAAAGCAGTGACCATTTCCGGTGTTGCCCCTTTTTGTGGGCCAAAAATAGCCGAAGCACCTCGCGCACCGGTTAAAGGATTATCCACATCGCAAGCAATCAAGAAATGCGTATCCTCAATACGAGCATCAAAAGCAGCAAGATCAATCTTTGCCACCGATTTTAAAGCGATACCACCGCCTTCTACTTCTTTACCTGCTTGATCCAGGAACCGAGCATCTAAAGCCCGTAGCATTCCACTGCCGGCATCATTGGTAGCGCTTCCCCCAATCGCGAGCATAATACTCTTCGCACCACGATTAAGGGCATCTTTGATTAATTCCCCAGTACCATAAGTGGTCGTGATTCTAGGATCTCGCTCATCGGTCGTGAGTAAAGCTAATCCACTTGCCGTAGCCATCTCAATAATCGCAAGTCCCTCCGGTGTTAAACCATAATGTGCCGTAATAATGCGCCCTAAAGGATCTTCTACTTCACAAGCGATTAATGTGCCTTGCTTCGCATCAATGAGCGCTTGCAAGGTTCCCTCCCCGCCATCTGCCACTGGAATTTTAATATAGCTTGCTTCCGGGAAAATCTCGCTAAATCCCTGTTCAATTGCATTAGCGACTTCAATCGCCGTTAAACTCTCTTTAAATGAATCAGGGGCAATAACAATTTTCATACGATTCCTCTCTATTTCTCATCTCAATAGCTGATCTTTGCGGCTATTTGAGTTTTTCATTCTCTGTCCATCCGTTATTGATTCGCTTCTAATAATCTTTAGATACGTTTATCTTGCAGTCAGTAATGCAGCGATTAAAAGAGGGCAAAGACCCCAAAAATCAAGGTTGAAAAGGCGGCTAAGGTAAACCCAACTAACGATTCATAAGGAATTAATTTTAAGCGCTCTTTCATCTCCATATTGGTAGCACCGCCGGTTGCGTGGAAATAGCTGCCGTGTGGCATATGATCTAGCATCGTCGCTCCGGCTTGAATCATCGCTGCCGAGCCTAATGCCGAAACACCTAAGCCCAATAATGTCTGCCCAAAGGAAGCAGAAGCAACCGCCGCGCCGGCTGTGGTTGAGGCAGTGGCTAATCCCATAAAAGCACCGGACATAGGTGCTAACATATAATCGGGTAGGTTAATCGCGTGAATAATGCTTGCCATCGCTGTTTTTAACTCTGAAGAACCGACAATCCCGGCGAGCGTCCCCGTTCCTAATAACATAATCGCAATGCCAGACATTCGACTTAATCCTGAGATCACGTAACGATTGAGCTCTTTCGCTTTCCCCATCGCAATCGCCCCCACTAATCCGCCAATCGGTAATGCAATCATCGGGTCAACACTAATCTTCGCTAAAGGGCGCAATGTCAAAAGACCAATAGCCACTAAAGGGCCTAAAATAGCGCAGAAAAAATTGGGTAAGCGACTATTATCGATCGTGGTTAAATCCTGCGTTTGAATTGCACTTCCTTTTTTAACCAACTTTTTAGCAATAAAAACAGTCACAAGGATCCCAAATAACGCCGGAATCACACCTGCGGCCATTACACTTGTCAATTCCAAATTAAAAAAGTCTGCCACCGCGATACTATTGGGATTCGGCGACATAATATTCCCCGCCTTACCGCCACCACTCATTGCCAGTAAAATGGCCATTTTGGATAAATTAGCCTTGTGTCCAATTGCTAACGCGATAGGGGCTACCGTAATAATCGCCACGTCAATAAAAACCCCAGACATTGTTAAAATAGCCGTCGCTAGAATGAGCGCTAATAACGCCCGAGATTCCCCCACTTTATGAATAATCGTTTCAGCAATAATAAGAGCTGCGCCCGATTCAATCAGGACACCGGCTAATACGCCCGCCGCAATAATCCTCAACACTGCCGGCATAATGCCCTGAGCCCCTTGCATCATAATATCCACCGTAGAGACCAAGGCTTGATCTAATGAATATTGTGTAATTAATCCAATAAATCCTCCGACAAAAGCACCTATCAACATCCCATATACCGGCGGGACCTTTTTTAAAATTAAGATAATTGCCAAAATCAGCGCAATGAGTGCGCCCATCAGTGTTACTGTCATAGCCAAGCCCTCTTTTCAATGCCCAATATATTCCACCTTGATTCATCGGCTTCCAATCAGCCCCCGTATCAATTAAGGTTTAACATAGCACACTCAATCTTAAACAGCGCCTTTCCCAATTTATTATTTGATTAATAACAAAATATTTCTCCAAAATTTTTTATAGTTAAATCGGTTTTAAACCGTGGTATACTTCGATTAAGAATATTTAAATAATATGAGGAATTTATGGCATACGAAATTTCATTTAGAAAACGTATATTAGAAGCTCTTGATGAGGGTAAAAGTATGGCTGAAGTCTCTCGTTTATTTAATGTATCTCCAACAAGCATTAAAAAATGGCGACAAAAACTTGCTGAGGGTTCTTTAGAAGATCCCGTTCGGCAACGTAATTTTAAAAAGATCGATCCAGTAAAACTCAAAGCTTATATGGAAGAACACCCTGATGCTTATCTCTATGAAATTGCCGAGGTTTTCCAATGCGCAACATCCTCTATTCACGAAATGCTTGTTAAGCTTGGTTTGAGACGTAAAAAGAAAAGCACAACCTATCGTGAACAAGATCAAAAAAAGTAGACCAATTTTTAAAAGAGTTAGAGGAAATATCAAAAGATAAGATTATTTATCTTGATGAGACTGGGTTTGACCAATATCTTTATCGGACACATGGCCGAGCCCCAAAAGGTGTTAAAA
The DNA here is from genome assembly GCF_003121845.1 of Ignatzschineria ureiclastica. Lineage (GTDB taxonomy): Bacteria > Pseudomonadota > Gammaproteobacteria > Cardiobacteriales > Wohlfahrtiimonadaceae > Ignatzschineria > Ignatzschineria ureiclastica. The sequence goes on from NZ_QEWQ01000003.1 coordinate 168,028, forward strand.
TCGAAGGTCTTATAAGCGGTAAACGATTCCGCAGGACAAGTCTTGTAGCGGGTCTTGTTAATCGAAAAACATTAATAGCTCCCTTTCAATATGAGGGAACAATGGATAGTGATTTTTTTGAGTATTGGTTTGCAAATCAGTTACTGCCAGAACTTCCTAAAAATAGCGTTATCGTCATGGATAACGCTAGATTTCACCGTAAATCTCAATTAAAAGTGATCTTTGGTGTACCAATTATTTAGAGGTGTCCTTACAAAACTCAAAGTATCTGTTTACTGCTGACTTCAAATCCGCCATACGGAATCGGATGTTGGCATTCTCCTTAAAATGAAATTCCGCAGGGGCTTCCTTTTTTGCTCGTTCATCTGCAATAGAATACTGCATCTTGTTAATTAGACGGTTTCCTTTGTCATAAGAGAATTCTTCATCCAAGTCAATTTGTAATGCCTGTTCGACTGTTTTGCATCGACTCATGCAGTCACTTATTGGCTTTTTCTTAATGCGTGTAGACAGCCATTCTTTGAATTCATCCTTTCTCATTTTGCTTACCTCCAAAATGGATCTGAAATTTTTTCGTAGTGTCTGTTTTTGAGAATATCCGGAACAGTATCAACAGAGGGGAATTCTTCTGCTATTTCTTCACAAAGACACCAAAGAAGTTTATCGCCCATAATATCAGCATACTTTCCTCTTAATGCCTTCTCATACCATTCAATCAAGTTGTTTTCTGTTACAATACTCTGAATGTGACTGCGCCATCCAATCTGAGTGAGAAGCGAAACAATAATTGCTCTCTCTGCATCCTTGCAAACAATTACAACACGATCACTGGATACACTGTTAACAATATTTTCAGCCAATTCAACATCCAAGCTCAAGTGCTTAATTTGGATAGCTGGTCCCCAGTTAGAGTACATATCCAACCCACGGTCGGCGGCATTAGTCACACCCACACGATAAACTTTAGCATCTTGGATATAACTCGGATTAGAGAAGTCGATGCACATAATCATCTTAGCGAAATCTACAAATTCAGCTAAAATCTCAAAGTTTTCGGAATCAACGGACACTTCTACCTGCAACTTTAATGTTTCTACCAATGTGGAAAACAAAGCGTAAACGATGATTTCGTAAATTTTATCAAGGCTTCGTTTAAGCCCCGGCTCCTGCCGGAAAGAATCAATAAATCTTTTTACGCTAAAATCTTCCTTCTTGACTTCTAAGCAATAATTCAATGCGTCAGACAACTGACTGTGTTTATTTGTAAAACGCCTGTAAATATACGCTTCGACAGCACCATTGGTTCTTCGGTTTTCTTTTCCAAGCTCATTAACAAGTACTGGTGGGATAGCAGTATCGTTGAAAAGATCATCTTGGAACTTTGCACTGCTTGTGCATACCCGTCCGAGTAGAACCTGACATACATCGTCACGCCATTTTTTGCTTTTCGTTCGGTAGTCCTCAAGATTAAGCAAGTTGATATCTTGTCTTGTACGGTCACGATAGAGAATTTCTGCAATCTGTATTGGCTTGTACAAATGAACTCTAGACTTGCGGATAACTGCATCCAATGCTTCCTTTGCTTCGTTTCTATTTGGCATTGTTTCCACCTCCGTTTAATTGTTTATTAGCTTCGTATTCTTTGAGGGCTACCATCATTTGTCCTGCGACAGCTTTAATAACTGGAACAGCAACAGAATTCCCGCACTGCTTTTTTACTTTTCCGTAAGATACCACAACCTTGTATGTATCGGGGAATCCTTGAATTCTTAGCATTTCTCTTTCGGTAGGTCTACGCTCATCGTTAATTAGAATATAGTTAGCTGATGCGCCAGCTCTTAGTGCCGAGGAATATGGATGGGGGGTAATTGAACCAGCCATATTTTCGTGAGAAATGTAAGGTTTAGGATAGTTTTTATCTTTCAAGCGTTCAAGTCGAGATTCACGAATAGCATCACGAACATAATATTTCTCATCTACATCTTGTTCGAGAATATCAGTAAGCTTTTGCTTTTTTTCATCCGGCACTGGGTCTGGAAAAACAAATTTTACATCATCCAGAAAACCAACTATGATAATTCGTTCCCTTTTTTGAGGAACACCATAATCTAAGGCATTCAGCACTTTTGCGTACACATGATAGCCTAAATTCTCAAGATGCTCCTTAATTACCCTAAAGGTATTCCCACCATCATGTGCGGTAAGATTTCTGACATTTTCGAGCATAAATGCTGGTGGGCGTTTCTCTTTCAGTATTCGTTCAATATCGAAGAACAGCGTTCCACAAGTTTCATTAGAAAAGCCCTCTTTTTTTCCTATAATGGAAAAGGCTTGGCAAGGAAAACCAGCCAAAAGAATATCAAAGTCCGGAATATCCTGCGCTTCAATTTTTGTAATATCTCCAGACGGATGTTCTCCAAAATTTGCTTCATATGTTTTACAAGCGTCCTCATCGAATTCAGATGAAAACACGCAATGACCACCAACAGACTCAAAGCCTAATCTTATTCCGCCAATTCCAGCGAATAAGTCTATGAATCTGAAATTATCCCAGTTCATGTATCTATCTCCTTTCAGCGCAAAACGTATCGTTATTATTATAGCGCTATAATAGCGCTATTATAGCGCTTTTCAAGGTGCTATGATAATTATTTACACTCACAATACTTACAGATTCGGGGGCAAGCACCTTTGTATTCCTTTATGTATAGTCATTTTTAAATAAATCCCGATTGTAAAATCATTTGGTCTAAGTTAAGTGTTGAGTGATTTCTCCAAAAACGTTTAAGGTTAGCCCAGAGCTTTTCTATGGGATTCAAGTCAGGGGAGTATGGCGGAAGAAATAATAGTGTAATATGGTGCTTTAATGAGATTTCTTTAAGATAATCGCTTTTATGAAAGGTAGCATTATCAAGTACTACTACGCTATTCCCAGGCAACTCAGGAATAAGTTGCTCTTCAAACCACGTATTAAATACCTCACTATTACAAGAACCTGAAAACAGCATAGGAGCAATACATTTTTTATCAAGATAACCTGCGACTAAAGAGGTGCGAATACTTCTTGTCCCTTTCTGATAATCAAAGACTTTAGAGCCTCTTTTATTTCTTCCATAATCCCGTTGCGTTGTTGAATCGAATCCAGTTTCATCAATGTAGACTATCGGTCTATTATTTGAAAAATACTTATACCAACGTTTTAAAAAAGATCGCCTTTTATCAGGAGATTTCAAGCTTTCACGGTATCTTAAAGTCTTTTTTACGCGTGATTTTCATTTTTTTCAATGAATGTGTAATGGAGCCAATACTGACACCAAAGTGTGATGCGATCTCTTTGAGGAAAGCATCTGGATGTTGTTCAAGAAAATCACTTAATTGTTTGTAAGTATATCTTTGCGGCGTACGCTCTCGTGTCTTCTTAGCTTCATATATAGTAGGTGTCTTCAACCATTCGTAGACAGTTGAAGGATGAACGCAAAATCTGCGTGCAGCCTCAGCTTTGCTACCGCCTTCAGCAACAAAATCAAGGACTCGTTTTCTTAAATCTTTTCCATAGCTCATAAGGAGTATTATATAGGAGTTTATTTATAAATAGCTATACAAAGAGAGTTTCAAGAAACTCCTTGGTTTCTCAATGATAAAGAAGATGTACGTTCTTCTTATTACCTAGAAGAAGTGGCCACAGAATTTGATATTCAAGGATTAGAATTAGATTGGGTATGTGTCGCTTGGGATCTAGACCTACAAATAGATGAAAATAGATGGGACTATCGAAGCTTCGTAGGCACGAAATGGAATAATATTAATAAACTTGAGGATCAAGCCTTTAGGCTCAATGCATATCGAGTACTATTAACAAGGGCGCGGCAAGGTATGATCATTTATATCCCTCAAGGGGACACTGATGATCATACCCGCCCACCTGAGGCGTATGAGAAAATATACCAATACTTAAAGCAATTTGCGGAAGTAATTGAGTAACAATTTATTCAATATAAACACTTATAATTCCCCCTACTTCAACTCCGAACCTAATAGCGATTGCTTAGCGATATGCGGTTTCATTTTTCCCATTACGTGCATTTCACAAGGGCGACAGTTAAATTTGAGCGTGTACTCTTCCCCTTTGTGTGAAAGGGTTAGCGGCGTTGGTTTAACCTGTCCTTGTACACCGGTTACGCCGATAGTCTGTTTAGGGCAGAGATTATAAGAGAAGCGAAGACAATGTTTCGTGATCATTACCGGCACTTCGCCAAGTTCTTCGTGGGCTTCATAGGCCGGCTCAATCATCTTCACGCCGTGTTTAAAGTAGAATTCTCTCGCTTTATCATTATAAACATTCGCTAGGAAACTGAGCTCCTCAAAGGGGAAAACTGCAGGCGGATCCACCGGCGCTTTACGACTCCCACGAACATAATTGTGGCGAATCGCCTCCTCTAAGGCTTCAATCGCTTCCCGGCGTAATTGATTAATCATACTCACCGGAATAAAGGGGATTTCAGAGAGCTGAATCTGATGATCGAGTAATAAGAAACCACTGCCCCCAAATTTCTGTAAATTCTTCTCTAACGTCGCAAGCCCTTTTTCAGGATCTTTCGCTAATTCAAACTTCCCAGATAGAGTTGCATACCCATAATGCCCCTCCGGCGTAAAGAGCTCAAGGCGATAGTCCGCTTCATCTTGACTAAAGATCAGAGAAACCTCTAATAGGCGTTCTGCCGAATCTTTGGTTAATAGCTGACTCCAGACTTGATCGTGATTGCGATTAAGCGGATGTTTTTTCTGAATATTCGCTCGCTCTGTAACAAACTCTGCCGGCATCTCATTGGGATATACGAGATAATGATTCTCCCCAATTTTATCCGCTCGATTAACGGCAAATCCTACTACTTCCCGCTTAATTTGAATATTGAGTCCATCACCATTAGCCAAGGGTTCTGTGGTTTTCACTTCAATAAAGTTCTTTTTGACATCCAAAATATGCCCAATAGGTAAGCCGACAAATTTAGGCGAATCAAAAGCGCCAATATCCCCCTTACGAGCATTGACAAAATAATCGGTACTGCCACGATTAAAGGTCTTATCAGGATTGGGCTCAAAATGATGAATCACTTTGCCATAAGAGGCTCGCGTAAAGGCCGGATTTTGTTCCATATAGCGATCTAATAGACGGCGATAGTGAGCAGTGATATTTTTCACATAGGCCATATCTTTATAGCGCCCTTCAATTTTGAATGAGCGAATCCCTGCTTCAATAAGCGCATCAATATTATTCGATTGATTATTATCTTTCATCGACAATAGATGTTTATCAAAAGCAATCACCCGCCCTTCACTATCTTTGAGGGTATAAGGAAGACGACAGGCTTGTGAGCAATCACCCCGATTGGCCGAACGTCCTGTTTCTGCGTGTGAGATATAACATTGTCCCGAGAATGCCACACAGAGCGCGCCGTGAACAAAAAATTCTAATGCGGTATCAGGACGCGCCTCGTGAATCGCCCGTATCTCTTTAAGGCTTAATTCCCGGGCAAGTACCAATTGAGAGAAGCCCACATCGGCCATAAACTTCGCTTTATCCAATGTGCGAATATCTGTTTGGGTTGATGCGTGTAGCTCAATCGGCGGTAGATCGAGTTCAAGCAAGCCCATATCCTGAATAATCAGCGAATCTACGCCGGCATCGTAGAGTTCATAGATCAATTTACGGGCCGATTCCAACTCGTTATCGTGCAAAATGGTATTGAGTGCAATAAAGACCTTCGCATTAAAACGATGTGCAAAGTCCGTTAAACGCGCAATCTCGGCAACATCATTCTCCGCCGCGTGCCGAGCACCAAATTCAGGTCCACCAAGATAGACTGCATCAGCGCCGTGAATAATCGCCGCTCTTGCAATTTCAGTATTACGGGCAGGACTTAATAACTCTAATTCGTGGGATAAAAGGCTCATCTTTCTCGCTACAACTCAAATAGGATTTAATAATCGGATTTACTAATAAAATTTCAATCACACTCAAAATAAAATAGTGGCAGATCAATTAGAAAGATCCCACAAATTGCGGGATCTTCTACTGATACTCTATGCGCTATAGGATACTAAGAATCGAGAAAGTTTGCAGATTTTTAGACTCCTTCAAGAGATCATTCTCTTGATCAATCCATTCTCATTAAGAGACCGCCATTACCGCATTTCAAAATATTCACAATGCAGATAACGGTGCGGTGCTAATCCTTTAAGGGATAGTTGTCGACTAATCGCCTTGGCAATGCCGGTCGGACCACAGAACCAAACTGAAGTATCGGCATCAAAAGGCAGTGTTGCAAAATCTAAATGTCCTTGATCATCACTATAGTGCAGATGTAATGTCACATTCGCCTTTTCCGCAAGCGCTTGTAATTCCGTTAACATCAGTGCTTCCTCTGAATTACGAACCAAATAATAGAGGGTAATCGCTTTTTGACGACTCTCTAGTTGCTGATTGTCTCGTTGTAAAGATTCTAACCAAGCGATAAAAGGGGTAATTCCAACACCACCGGCAACCCAGAGCTGTTTGGGAAGCGTCGAGCTCATCGAGAAGAATCGACCATAAGGGCCTTCAATAATCAGTTCATCGCCCACTTGCCAACGCTTAGATATTTTCCGCGTATAATGCCCTAGCGCTTTGATTGCAAAACAGATCGTCTGATCTTTGCGAGTCATCGATGCGATTGTGAAAGGATGTTTCTCCCGATATCGAGGATGCTGTACAAAGGCATATTGTCCCGCTTGATGATTCCAATCTCTCGGCATCTCACAAGTGACTACCGCCGTTTTAGCGACAAAGTCGAGCTCCGTAATCGTCGCTTGATAACGGCGTTTTTGACCAATTCGCCCCAATATCGCAATGATCGCACTATAGATCCCAAACGCCATTAAGAGCAACATCACAATCCCAACCGGTTCAGTCCAATAACGCGCCGGCGATAAGACTAAAGCGTGAAAGACAACGCCGATAAAAAAGAGCCCCATCAATTTATGAAGCAAGCGCCAAAAGCGATAAGGGAAACGTTTTAAGAGCGTAATCACCAACATAATGACAAAGGCGTAGAAGAGAATCTCCCCCATATCTTTTGCTAGAGATTGCATTCCATCGAAAATCCATAATTTCGGATCTTTCGGCTTGGGACCTTGTTCAAAAAAAGGTTTTAAGATTCCTTTACTGAGCTTCATCCCATAATGCAATATCACAAAGACAATGGACCAAATTCCAAGCCATTTATGGGCATAATAGATCTTATCCATTCCGCCAAAGAGCCACTCTAATTTCGGCGGACGAAGCGCTAAAATCATAATAATCCCCATTGGAATAAAGGCGAGTATCCCTGTTAAATTGATCAACTCCTTGCGCCAGAGCCAAACGCCCCAATCAGAAGCTTGAAACCGAAACAGCACATCTACGCCCCATAGTAGTAGTGCAAATAGGAAAATGGTAATAATGATTGTTTTCTCACGACGCATAAGGGTCTCTCTATTATTATGATTTTTGAAAGTATTTTCTGAAGTTTTAGATTAAAACGTGAATCTTAAGAAATACTTAAAATAAAAATGGAAATACCATTATAACTATCTATTTTTAAATATCTTTTTATGAAAATAGTTCTCAATAAATAATAAGAGTGATTCGTAATTTTATTTGAGAATGTTTGAGAATGATCGCAGATGATTGCGATATTTTTATCCCCCTTTTATCTTCATCCAGAAAAAGAGCTAAAAATCGTGAAGATCTTTAGCTCTCGTATATCGTCAATTGGGTTTACAAAAAAATGGTTTTTAAGCAATTCGTATGCGATTTTAAAAAGAAGATAAAACTGTTCTAAACAACGCTTGCAAGATGCCGGATAGAACAGCTTCCTTACCTTGATCAGCTGATGCTCCGGCATTGAAATAATGCTTATTTTGAACCCCTTTTTTATATTCTGCGCCCCATCTATCAATCCTGCCCATCAAATGCTGTTAATCAACCTTGTGATAAGCTTGAATTAATTGTAAACCACGCGCTTCATCATAACCGTGAATCTCTTTCACATCGAGTTTACGCATAAAATCAATCGCATCTTGGGTAATTACCTGCCCCGGCACTAAGATCGGGAACCCCGGCGGATAAGGGATGACCATCTTCGCGGAAATCATCTCAGGTCCATTGATCAGGCGCTGATCACACTCCTCGCTACAAAGCTTAATATAATCACACTGCTCGGCATCCCAACTCGCGAAAAAGGCGGTACGAATATCACCCTCTACGGCAACTTCGCCGGCGACATCTTCCCGATATTGTGGGGCGAAATGGCTAAAGTTAGGTAGATCAGGCACATCTTCCATTAAACTTGCCACTTTCTCCTCAAAGAGCGCCACAAAATCAGGGCCGGAATGCCGTATCTGCTCCTCAATCTCAAGCGAGATTGTTAAGAGTACATTAATGAGATGCGCCACATCACTACGGGTATTATTGATATTTGATTGAATCAGAATTGAATTTCGAGAGGTTTTATTCACCTGAATATTAAAGCGATCAGCTAAGAGATTCTTAAATTCCGTCCCATTTAACCCCGCACGACCACACACCAAGGTCATTCTTGTGGGATCTAAGAAGAACTCATCCTCGGCAATACTCTGCGCTAAGCTGTGCCAATTATCTTTGGTAGCAAAATAATCCGCATAGCCCGTCACCCGAAGCTCAGGCGGAATCATCTCCGCCGGCGTTAAGATTGAGAAATATTTAGCAATCACAGGATGATTGGCAATTTGGGTCCGAATATCTAAGGCGATCTGTAACGCATTAGATACCAAGCGATACCCTTCAAGCTCCATCTGCCGGCGGGCAAGATCCAACGTTGCAATAATTTGTTGATTGGGGCTTGTAGTTGCGTGGGTAAAAATCGCCTCTTTCAATTGTGGTTCAATGGCATAAAATTGCACATCTTTTACCAATATCATCGATGCTTGTCGCAGTGCCGAGAGCGATTTATGTGTTGAGTTTGTCTGATAAACCCGAATTTTCACCTGCTTTGGATCAGGAATTAGGCGAGTATTGAGCAATACTTCATCGCTAGGATTCTCCCCTAACTGTAACTGCTGTGCCCGATAGCTCTCTTCTGCTTTTGCAGTTTGTAGCCAATATTCGATATCTTCTGCCGCACCCATCGCCGTACGAGGCCGTAAAAATGGGGACCAATGCGCAAATCCAAACCACGCTTCATCCCACAAGAACACCAAATCAGGCTTAATCGCTAAACACTCTTCCATCACTCGGCGCGTATTATAGACGTGACCATCAAAAGTACAGTTAGTTAAATCGACCACTTTAACCCGATCTAACTTCCCTTCTCGTTTGAGATTTAAGAGCGCCCGTTTAATCTCAATGAGCGGAACTGCCCCATACATCGAGTATTCCCTCATTGGGTACGCTTCCACATAATAAGGTTTCAATCCGCCTAACACCATCGCATAGTGGTGAGATTTATGGCAATTTCGATCCACTACAATAATATCGCCGGGCTTCGCTATCGCCATTAGCACAATCTTATTAGAGGTACTTGTACCATTCGTGACAAAGTAGCAATGGTCAGCACCAAAGGCTCGCGCCGCTTTCTCTTGGGCAATCTTAATATTACCGGTGGGTTCTAAGAGACTATCTAACCCGCCTGTTGTCGCCGAGGATTCCGCTAAGAAGAGATTTTTACCATAAAATTCTCCCATATCGCTAATCCAATCCGAATTAAAGATCGACTTCCCTCGGGCAATGGGTAATGCGTGGAAAGTACTAATCGGCCGCTTGGTATACTCTTTGAGATTGTCAAAGAAAGGCGTTTGATAACGATCACGAATGCCCTCCAAAATCGAAAGATGCAGATCTAACACATCTTCAGAAGCATAGATAATTCGGCGAATCTGCTGTGCTCTCTCATCGCTTGATACTTCCTCTGAATAGCGATCAGAAACGAGATAGAGATCTAACTCAGGGCGATAATGGCTCAAGGTATCCACTAATTGCAAGGCTAAATGCGCTTCATCCGTTTGATCTACTTGCCCATCTAAATGGGTCAAGGCCGGCAATAAAAAAGGAACCGGATGCTTAGCGTCATAATCAATATTATCGTAGATAATCACGCTATTGATATTGCCATTGAGAATCACCGCAGAATAGGCATCTTGATAGCTCTCTACGTAGACAATTTCATAGATAAAATCATCTTCATTTCGGCGTTGCTCCATAAAATCTTCGAGTAACGATTCTGCATAGCGATGTTGATTACTCGCCACGACTAAAACTTCAAAGTAAGGACGATTATGATGCCCCTGCTTTTTACGCTCCCGCTCCTCAGAATGAAGCTGAAACTCATTGGGCGTGTAATCTTCCGATTTATAATCCCGCGTTAAAATCGCCAAAGAGACTTCAGAGATCAAGGTTTCCGCTAATTCACTATCATCTTCCTCAATCGCTTCTTCGATTTGCGCAAGTAGTTTCGCGCCGGGGAAAGCATAAAATGTCTCAAGATTGGCTAATTTAGCAAACTCTCGTAACACCGCTTCATTGGTAATGGTTTGATGTTGCCATTGCTGTACTGTTTCCAATAGTTGTCGCCAAAGATCTGGGCGAATCATCCCTACGGCAAAGGCCGAATCTTCAGGTTCTATACGAGACATTTGCGGTTGCTGTTCCATCTATGATCCTTTTCCTCTGATACCTAATCGGATATTAGGTCAATCAATCGTTACGGTAAAATGTGATTTATAGTAATGTCGGTTCAAAATAAGCTTATTTAAATTCCGGCGAATCGGCTGTAATAAGTAAGGAAGCGATTATCCGGCATATTGCAAGTGTTGTTTAAAACCAGTTCCCTTAAACCAAATTTACTATAAAATTAATTCATTAAGCGCACTATTATAACACCCTTATTTCAGAGAACAGGGGTTTGATCTGACTATTATAAATCGCTCTGATACCGATCACGATTCCTGCCTTTGATCAGCTGTATGACATCCCTCATTACATAAAAAGAGCACCCTAAGGTGCCCTTAAACGTCTCAACTTATAGTAATGTCGGTTCAAAATAAGCTGATTCAAATGCCGGCGCATCAGCTGATCGAGGCGAGGAAGCTATTCTATTCGGCATCTTGCAAGTGTTGTTGAATACGGTTTGATATTCTTTTAAAGTGCCACTAGCGACATAAAAAACATTTTTCTTATTTTCTTAAACCACATTGACTATAAAATCATTGCGCTTGGCAAGAGGTATTGCCGGTACGATGATTGATCGCACCATTTTTAATTAAGAGTTGTTGCATCTCCTCATAGCCATTTTGGCAAGCATAGCTTAAAGCGCTCTGATTATAAGAGGGGCGCGCAGGATTCGTTTCTGTGGTGACTTTATTAAGATCAGCCCCTTGATCGATAAGATATTGCACCACATCTAACCGGTTATTGCTCGCCGCTACCATCACTAATGATTCACCATCATCTTCATAAGAAGTATCGTTAATATCATATTGATCTTTCAATGCTTCGTGTAGCTTCTTCACGATATTGACATTTTTCCCTAATACCGCTGATTTAAGCGTATGATAAACATCACCTTTATCGGTCGCCCAAAGATTCGCATCATTCGCTAACAGGAAATCCACCATATCTTCATAACCAATAAATGCAGCCCAACCAAGCGCCGTTTGATCAAGGCTTCCCACATCTTTCGCCTCAATATCTTGCCCATTAGCCACCATTGCTTTAACAGTATCAAGATCGCCCCGCTTCACCGCATCAAACCACTTTGCATCAGGGCCTGTTGACGGCGTAGTATAGAATACGCGATGCTTTAATTTGGTATCGCTCGCAATATCTTGCATCTCTTCTAAAGTATAGCGAAAACTCCCCGCTTGCGCTTCAAGCGCCGTCGGCGCTACTTCAATAACCTCTACCGCTGTCGTTGCTTCCTGTGCATTCACTGTCAACATCAACGACATTACGGCGGTCGCTAACAGGCTCTTCATTGCTACTTTTTTCATAAATTAACCTCTCTAATTTTAATATTAAATACAACAATATTGACTAATTAGTAACTTTAGGCATACATATCGATTCAATATTTTTATAACGTTACGCACTACCATTGAATTATTTCAAGATAACACAGCTTTCATCAAGATACTCATTCGATATAGAAAATCTCTTACTCCTCAAAGGAGCAGATAAACTTTTTTCACTTATTTTAAATCTAAATTTACCTTTAATTGACAAAGGTCAATATTTGCTTTGTTAAGCTCATAGATACAAAAAACATTATTATCTTAATAACAAAAATGGAGCAGAATCGATTATGAATCACGATATTCCAAACGATACTTCCCGTCGAAAATTTTTGATAAGTGGATGTGCTGTATCTGCCATGATGCTGTTACCCTCGTTAACATTTGCACAATCCTCCTCTAATCAAGATGCCGATCTACAACTTGCTAATTTTCTAACCAATAAAACGCTTGATCCTCAATTAGTCCATCGAGCCTTTGATGCCTTATCCAAGGCCGATAGTACATTCCGTACAAGCGCTTTGGAGCTTTCAGCTTATATTCAAGATAAAGGTTTCTCAAATATCGATGCTTTAAAAAATGATGCACTTTTTAAGCAACTACATGAGAAAACTGCCAAAGATATCATCTCTGTTTTCTACCTTGGTTATGCCGGAACCCCCATCCAACAACGAGCACATGATGGTGTTCAATTCGTCACATACACTGAAATTGAGACATTTAAACTAACGCAAAAATATACCCCCATTCCTGGTTACTCTCGCTGGACTACCAACTATTGGGCAACACTACCTAAAGCGTAATCAATTTCAATATAGGATATAGAACAATGAGTACAAAAATATATGATGCTGATGTGATCGTCATCGGTTCCGGAGCAGTGGGATCAAATGTGGCGAATGAACTCGCAATGAAAGGAAAATCGGTTATTTTACTCGAAGCAGGCCCTAGCGTTCCTCGCTGGAAGCTGCTGGAAAATTTTAAAAACTCTGGCCGCCATTATGACCGTAATAATGCCTATCCTAATAATCCTTGGGCACCGACTAGTAACCAAGAGGGATATTTAGAAAATATAGGGTCATTTAATATGATGCCGGGTATGCTAAAACTTGTAGGGGGAACTACGGCTCACTGGGGAGGCGCTACCTGGCGTTATACTCCGAGTGACTTTAAAATGAAATCGCTCTATGGCGTCGGTCGAGATTGGCCAATGACCTATGAAGATTTAGAACCTTATTATGTTCGTGCTGAATATGCGATTGGCGTTGCAGGAAATGATCTTGAAGATCAATCCGGCGTCAATCCAGGGAAAGCATTCCCACCTCGCTCAAAACCATATCCAATTGAGCCAGAAGCCGATATTTACATGACAACAAAGATTAAAGAAGCATTACAGCCCGCAGGAATTGCCGTAATTCATGAACCCACGGTGAGAATTCCTAAATCATACGATGGTCGCCCAGGCTGCCAAGGCAACAATAACTGTGATCAGATCTGCCCAATTGGTACGCTCTATAATGGTTCAGTTCATGCCATGCGTTCTGTTCGTAATGGAGCAAAGCTCATTACGGAAGCTGTTGTTCATAAAATTATTGTCGGTAAAGATAATAAAATTGAAGCAATCAAATATCTTAAACCCGATGGTAGCGAATATACATTAACAGCTAAAGCATTCGTTATTGCAGCGCATAGTTTTGAATCAGCAAAATTATTAATGATGAATGATGTTGCAAATTCATCAGATATGGTCGGTCGAAACCTCATGGATCACGTAGGTATCTCTATGAATTTCCTCGCAAAAGAACCAATGTGGATGGGACGTGGACCTGTACAACAAGCCACTGTTAATCAATGGCGTGAAGGAGATTTTAGATCTCAATACTCTGCCAATAAACATAGTTTTGCGAATAATAACCCTCAGGTAGATATTGCGGCTAAATTAATTGCGCAAGGTTATATGGGGACAGAGCTTGATGAAAAGATCATGGATTGGTCATCTCGCTGGGTCTCTATCTACACATTCTTTGAACAATTACCGGATCCTCGTAATCGCATTATGCCAAATCCAAATTGGAAAGATAGCCTTGGACTTCCTGGTATTAAGATCAATTATGATGTCGATAGTTATGTACAACGTGGCGCAGAAGTGGCAAAGGATCAATATCGTCTGATTACCCGTTTGATGGGAGGAGAATCACTCACCATTAATACTGATTGGGAAAATCATGATCACCTGATGGGAACGCTCATTATGGGGGATAATCCTAAAGATTCCGTCACAAATCATGAAGGCCGTACATTTGATCATGACAATCTCTTTATTGCCTCTGTTGGATTAATTCCGGCCGGTGGCGTTGTCAATCCAACCTTATCAGCGATTGCTCTTGGTATTCGCACAGCAGATATCATTGCAAGGGAGGTATAAGCGATGAAAGTCACTCAACTTACACAATTGATCACCAGCGCAGTACTTGTTGGACTATCCTCAATCAGCCTCTCTTTTGCCCAAGCCAATACGGAAGTTGATACAACCCTTATTAAAAAAGGGGAATATCTCTCTATTGCAGGGGACTGTGCCGCTTGTCATACAACATCAGCTGATGCGCCATATGCCGGGGGATTAGTATTTGCAATGCCAATGGGGGACATTATCTCCACTAATATTACCCCCTCAAAAGAATACGGTATTGGTAACTGGTCATTAGAAGCATTTGCTAAGGCCGTTCGTAAAGGGGTTCGCCCAGATGGAAGTCACCTCTATCCCGCAATGCCTTATACGGCCTATGCAACAGTCACGGATGATGATATTAAAGCGCTTTATGCCTACTTCATGAACCAAAAGCCAATTGATAAAGCACCGGACAAAGTTACACAACTCAAATTCCCATTCAACCTTCCAGGAGCAATGGCTATTTGGGATGGTTTATTTGCCAAAAATGAGCCTTTTACACCAGATCCTAATCTTTCGGATATTGAGAATCGCGGTAAATATCTTGTGGATGGTTTAATGCACTGCTCAACTTGTCATACTCCACGTAACCAGTTGCTAGCAGAAAATTATCAGCAATATCTATCAGGTGGCGATGCCGGTGGTTGGCATGCGCCGAACATTACATCTGATAAAGTATCCGGGATTGGGAACTGGAGTAAAGAAGAGCTCTTTACTTACTTGAAAACAGGAAAAGTTATTGGAAAATCTACTGCAGCAGGTCCTATGGCTGAAGCAGTAGATAAGAGCTTTGCCTTAATGAAGGATGAGGATATTCGGGCTGTTACAGAGTATCTTCAAAAAGTTCCGGCTATTTCGCAAAAATCGCAAGAAGCGCCAGCCTACTCTTTCGAGGGACAAAAAGTTGTATGGAGTGATTACGAAATCTATCCATCAACCGATAATCAATCTGAAGCCAATAGAGATCATTCTACACTCGATGGAGCCATCCTCTATAATCAAGCATGCTCAAGCTGTCATGGTATTAATGGGGAAGGTTCATTAGACCATCACACACCGGCACTGACACATAATAGTACCGTTGGGCGTGCAGATCGCACTAATCTTGTCATGAAAATTATGCAAGGAGTCACGCGCGAAGATGGGAAAACCCACGAAGTGACAACTCTTATGCCTGCATTTGCAAAATCGCATACAGAAATTTACTCGTGGCTTGAAAATGACCAAATTGCAGCTGTGACCAACTATGTCACTAAAACCTTTGGGGATGGGAAAGAAACGCTTTCTGTCAATGATGTAGAACTCATCGCTAAAGGCGGCGAATCACCGTTCTTAATCCGTCATGCCTCTTTACTAGCGGTGATTGGGTTTATTGTCGGTGCACTACTGATTCTATATATTTTAAAATTGATATTCTTTAGAAAAAAATAAGATTCATTATTACAAATACTTGTAGATAATCTTTTTTACAAATCTATCACGTAACAATCCCCTTAGTAGCTTCTCTATTAAGGGGATTTTTTATCTTGATGGAATCAATTCTATAATAAATTTTGTTCAAGAAAAAAGGGGTTGAAGCAATTAGTATGGAACTTTAAAAAATATCAAACTGTACTAAAACACTTGCAAGATGCCGGGTAGAATAGCTGTCTTGATTCTTACAACCGATCCGCCGGCATTTTTATAAGCTTATTTTGAACCGATCTGCTTATCCAATGAATCCTGAACTAAACATGCAAATAAGTAACAATCCTGACGCCTGCACCGAGCATAGATCCCTTACCTTATCATAACTTTGCGTAATGTTTCATTATTCCCTCATAAACCCCTAACGCCTCTACTTCATCCCGTGCACCATAGACAATTCCTCGACCATCGGCGAAGAGAATAATACGATGTTGTGCTAGATGAATATTGAGAAAATAAGCATTGTATTGATAACTGATTTTATCTTTATCAAGGGCAACTTTGAGCATCTCAAGATCAAGGGGATTCTCCTCTCGAATCATCACCGTTCCCTCGCCACAGAGCTTTTGCACTTTGCGCTTAGGGCGATTGAGTGCAGGATAAGAGGGATGATCGCCACAGGTTGGGCAATCGGACTTTTTGAGAGATTCAATGGCGATATTTTGTTGATGAAAAGGCCATAGATCAATTGTCAAAAGGGTGTTTCTCAATGCCGTAGGATCGATCAATAACTTCATCGCTTCCGTTGTTTGAATCCCGGAAATGATCTGCAAAATAGGCTGAATAACGCCGACAGAACTACAACTATCTTGCGTATCTAACGGTAGATAATCCGATAGACAGCGAAGACAGGGGAGCTTCTTTTTTAGCTTATTATCTGCCGGGATATTAAAATTATAGCTCATTCCATAACTCTCTAAAGCTGAACCAAAAATCCAAGGAATAGCTAACTTATAGCAGGCATCATTGATCAAGAGCCTTAACGAGAGATGATCCGTTCCATCTAACAGCAGATCGTGGCCGGCGATCAACCTTTCAATATTATCGCTAGCCACATCCATTAAATGCGTTGTAATCTCAACTGAGGGATTAATGCGTAGAAGATGATTTTTAAGAGCGATCACTTTTGGTAAGGCTTGCTTAGCATCTGCTTCGGTAAAGAGCGTTTGCCGCTGTAGATTGGAATACTCTACAAAATCTCGATCAATCAAGGTTAAATGACCAAAACCGGCGCGTGTTAAAGTTTCTGCGTGTTGTGCTCCTAATGCGCCACAACCGATAATCACCACTTTCGCTTGCCGAAATCGCCTTAAACCCGATTCACCAATGCGATGAAACCGCATTAATCGGCTATATCGTACCGCTTCTACTTCTGTCAAAACAGAATGTTGCTCCACTCTATCCACAAGATTCCCTCTTTTAATCATCCATCTCTAACTTGTGAGCAAGCCCGTTAAAGGGCTACTTGCTGTAGCCGTTAATTTTGCCGGCATTCGTTTCGCTTCATAGCCTAACCGCCCTGCCTCTACCGCAAGTTTCATTGCTCGGCTCATCTTAATAGGATCTTCGCTATAAGCCACTGCACTATTCATCAAAACACCATCAGCGCCTAATTCCATTGCAAAAGCCACATCCTTCGGGCTTCCTAAACCGGCATCGACAATTACAGGAACCGTTGCTTGCTCGATAATATGATGTAAATTGACCGGATTAATAATCCCAAGGCCGCTACCAATAGGGGAAGCGCCCGGCATAATGGCGTGGCAACCCATCGCTTGCAATTTGCGTGCTAATACCACATCATCCGAGGTATAGACTAAAACGGTCATTCCCTCATTGAGTAGAATTTCTGTAGCTTTCAAGGTCTCAATAGGATCGGGCAGTAAGGTTTTTTGACAACCAATCACCTCCACCTTGATCATATCGCAGAGCCCTGACGCGTGGGCAAGCTTTGCGGTGCGTACTGCCTCTTCTGCGGTATAAGCGCCGGCAGTATTTGGCAATAATTTATAACGGCTTAAATCGAGCGCTTCTAATAGATCAGGCTGATTCTCATCGAAGATATTCATACGTCGAACAGCAAAGGTTAAAACTTCCGTTTCACTCGCTTCCACTGCCCCTTTCTGCTCCTCAAAGTTGCGATATTTCCCTGTGCCTAAAAAGAGCCGAGAGTTAAATTCAAAGTTTCCTATTTTTAAAGTCATCTTAACCACCTCCTACAAAATGGACTATTTCAAAACAATCATCGGCAGAAACTGTTTCTACCTGGTAATTCTCCGGGGAAATGACTGCCCTGTTTTTCTCAATAATAAAAAATCGCCGATGTGAAAGATTGAGCTTCTCAATCAGATCTGCCACCGACTTCACATCTGCTGTAACATGTATCGACTCACCATTCACTTGAATCGTGATCTTATTCATATCCTCGGCAATTGCATTTTTAGGTATCATCGTTATCGCTCCTTTTATCTCTCTTTTCTCTCTCTTCTTTCTTCGTCAAAATCTGCTGAAATTGTGCGGCTTGTCGAACGGCTTGATCGGTATCTAAGCGGTAATCTCTCAAGGGAAATAGAGTCGACATCAAGGCGATACCATCGGCAAAGGGGAATAGGCTTTCAACATTGCCAAGATTGATGCCGCCAATAGCAATTAGTTTGCCGGCAGAGGCCTTATTCCCTCCATTGAGGCGACATTCTGCATTGATGGCCTCATAGGCTAATTGCAGATAATCAACGCCTAATGGCGCATACTCTTTCGCTTCTGTGGGGAAAATGTGCCCTAAATATCCATAGTCATAATGAGAAAGTTGCTTTTCTACAGCATTGACGGAATGAAACGAGCGCCCCCACTGCAAGGTGGGAAAAGCAGCTTCTAATCGACTTAAAGGCAAGCTCTGCTCAGTTAAATGGACTTTCTGAATGCCAAAGGCCAACGCAATATCGGCACGATCATTGATAATGAATTTATCCGCAGGAACATCTGCCTGTAATAGCCGTTCAATCAATAGCGCAAGTGCTTTAGGGGAGCGAGATTTTTCCCGTAGTTGAATTGCATCCACATACGGCGAGAGCGCAACAATATGCGCCACCAATGCTTGATCAGCAATTGTTGGGATATCTCGAGTGACTGCGTGTAACTGTAAGGACTGTAACATCTTCTCTCCCTTGCGGAGATAAGATCATAATCGACGTGCAGAGGGATTCTGCCTATCGATTATTCGCCACTTTCCTCCGCTAGTATTAACTAGATCAGGTTCTAAGAGTCCCGAAGTATCACTTCGATCTCAGCTGTTCATAACAGCACCTCTAGGGGAATATTCTCTGCGCTATAGCACTGATAAAAAAGGTATCCTCTACCTATCAACGTACAACGCACAACGCACAATTTATCATTCTGCTTGTCATTCTATTTATAACACGATCAATATCGTGCTGAATCTCATCGAGTATAGAAGATCTTCTAACAATGGGCAACTCTCTTTTCTGAAGATAGAGGCAACAAAAAAGCGATATCCCTTTCAGAATATCGCTTCACTAAATGCTTTAATGGTACTGCTATATCATCGGTACTCTCATACCAATCGATAAATTTTCTTAACTACCGAGCAGTAACATTAGGTAAGCGAAGAAGATCACTAAGTGCGCAACCCCATCAACTTGATTGGTGCGTCCGCTATCAAATGTCGCTTGGCAAAGTACAAACAAACCACTCACGAGAATCACATCGGTAATCGGCAAGCCTAGAATAATTTGGCTACCGGTAAAGAGCGAGATAATCGCAACCGCTGGAACGGTTAATGAAATCGTGGCAAGCACCGAACCGAAATACATATTGATCGCTCGTTGCAGGTTGTTATTCAATACCGCCCGAATAGCACCTAATCCCTCCGGTGCGAAGATCAGAATCGCGACGATCAAACCGGTTAACGCTTTAGGGGCATTGAGGTTTGCAAGTAGAGACTCAAGTGGCGCTGAATCCACTTTTGTTACGGCAACAACGGATACTAAGTGAACAATCAACCAAATACCGTGCCAAGTATTGGAGTACGGAGACGGCATCCCTTTATGGTTCTCATCTTGGTCTTCATCATCATAGATAAAGAGGCTTTGATGTGTTTTCGTTTGAATTACTAAGAATACGGCATAAAGTACCGCAGATAAAAGCGCAACGAAAATCAGTTGACCATTACTATAACTTCCACCCTCTAAGAAGCTTGGCAGAATCAGTACCACTAAAACAAGTGGAATAATCGCCGTAGTATATTGGGTAACACCGGCAAGGTTAACGTGTTGTGTTTTAAACTTTTTACCGCCAATCAGTAGTGAGATCCCCACAAATCCACTGATTACAAGCATAATCAATGAGTAGAGCGTATCACGCATCAAGGTGGCATAAGGATCGATTCCATCAGGACCGGGCCCTGGGCTTGATGACATAACAACGGTAATTAAGCTCACTTCCAGAATAACCACTGAAAGACTTAAAATCAGAGAGCCGTAAGGTTCTCCAAGACGGTGGGCAAAAACGTCGGCGTGACGTACCACACTGAATGCACTATAGAGAATTGCGATCAAGGAGATAATATTGATCACAAAGAGAAATGCTGTAGATTGGGTTGAACCAAAGAAAAGATCAAAACAGATGACAGCTATAGCGAGTATAACCGCATACTCCTTATGTCGAGTTCCTTTATATTTTTGACCATCAATTAATCCCATTAATATCTCCTTATCTGTTAAGTGGTATAAACTATCGTAGGCAATGGTGCCCTTGACAGATGAAGATCTCCTAGTTGATCACTTTAAATATCTGACGATAACTATTAATTATCAACTTGGCGCTTTATTTTACTTTTTTTATCGCTAAATTGCTATTTTTTATACGTTTTTTGACAATAAAGTGCCATATTTTACATCCATTGACATCGAAAACCGACCGAAATATCAGCTCTATACTATTCATTTCATACTGCTATTATCAGATCATCGCAATCCTTCAAACTCCTCTAAAAGTCAATCTTTTATCGAGCATCTGCTAAAGCTATATGGCTTGATTCATTGTTCAATGTGCTTTTGGATTACTCTACTCTTTGAGAGACTTTACTCTTCCCCCTACTCATTGGTGACTTGTTCTGCTTCCTTAGTACCGCAAGTGGGGCAGAAATTGAGAAAAGCATTTTTACGGATATGACAAGTAGGACATCTTTTATAGAGAGTAATACCACAATGCGGGCAATAGTCAATTGAGGGATCACGATAATTTATGCCTCTTTCACAAGAGGGACAGAGTGATTTATCAAGCCGTTGTAATACAAAGCTATAATTAAGTGTTTTCCGGCGCTCCACATCGCTCGCCGATTCCTCTTGTCGCTGTTTTTCTCGATAACGATTGAGCGTGCGAATCGCATAGTAACCGCCTAAGAATGTCAGGATCAAGCCCACACTAAAGCGCACATACCCCCCATAGCTTGGAAGGTAGGGCACTAATTCAAAGAAAAAGGCAAAGAGCGCAAAGAAGATGAAACCCCAGCTAAAAGGCCAATAGCGACCGTTCCGGCGCTTCACAAAGAGATAGCCGGCAATCACTAAGAGCGGTAAAGTGACCGCTAATCGAATGAGGAAAATCTGTAGAACCTGTCGCCGATCAGCCTGATAATAGCGCTCCCAAGCTTGATCTGTGAGCGTGTTGACTTTTTGCAATAACGCTTCTCGCTTATTCAAAAGGGCTTGCCAATCTTTCTGTGCCGAGAGATTCTCTCGTTCAAGCGCCCCAATCCGATTCCGACTTGCTTCTAAGGCTTCGGTTCGAGTCATTAACTCAGGATCTCGCTGCGGATCTAAGGTCGCTTCCCGCGTTTTCAGCCAATTCTCAAAGATCTCTTTCTCATTACTATAGGCTAATTGGGCGATCGTTAAAGCCTCTGCGGCCCCGTTTTTGACAAGTTTCTGCGCATTCAATTGTTCCTCTAATTGATTGTTTTGGGCTAATAACTGACTATAATCAGGCTCTTGATAGAAATCCTCAACCTCTAACCGCTCTGTCACTGCCGGCAGATCGCTAATCACACGCTCACCAATGCCGGTTAAGAAAAAGGCGAATAGAATCGCCACAATCCATAGTAAACGATTTAACCATTTCTCTGTTCTGCGTTTTGATCGACTCATCATTCATCCTTGTCATCTTAAAATAGTCAATGTGCAGTAATATCGGTTCAAAATAAGCTTATTTAAATGCCGGCGCATCAGCCGTAAGAAGCGAGAATGCTGTTCTATCCGGCATCTTGCAAGTGTTGTTTAATACGGTGTTATGTTCTTTTGCAATCCCATAATCGCTATTTAAAAATATTTTTCTCCAACCAAATTTACTATATGGAACGCGCTCATCACGCTATTGATAATGAATATATTAAAAAAGAGATGACCATCTTCAGATCGCCATCTCTTCGTCATCAGTTGATGTGATATGCTTGAATATCACTATTGTAGCAACTCTATGAATTTCCGTTAAAAATTCTCTTATTCAATCAGACTTCTTCCGAGATTTAATTCGAAAATTCAACCCTAACGCTCAATTCTAACGTTCACTGTATCGCTTTACTACATCACTTCACTGCTTCACTTTCCCCATCATTAGGGATTAGCCCTTTTAAACGCCCTTAGAACTTCCGTTCAACTGCATAGTAAGCTAATGTTTTTAATGCTTCTTTATAAGGGGAATCCGGCAATGGGGCTAATGCTGCCACCGCAAGATCCGCCTGTTTCACTGCCATTTGATGGGTATATTCCAGTGATTCTGTACGCGCGACAACTTTTAAAATCGTCTCTAATTTAGAGATATCGGCATTCACAAGCGCATCTTGAATCAACTCCGCCTCTTCCGCTGTTCCTACGCGCATCGCATATATGAGCGGTAATGTGGGTTTTCCCTCCGCAAGATCATCGCCGGTATTTTTGCCCATCTCCGCCGCACTTGCCGAGTAATCTAAGATATCATCCACTAATTGGAAAGCGGTTCCTAAATACATACCGTAAGTCGCGAGCGCCGTTTCATAATCAGCACCGCCGGCTTCTCTTGCTAAAATTCCCGCTACAGCACCGGAAGCTTCAAAAAGTTTAGCCGTTTTGGAATAGATGACATTCATATAATTCTCTTCGGTGGTATCAGGATCGCCGATATTCATCAGCTGCATCACTTCCCCCTCGGCAATAATATTGGTCGCATCCGAGAGAATATTCATAATCGGCATCGACTTGAGGCTGACCATCATCTGAAATGAACGGGTATAGATAAAGTCACCGACTAAAACAGCCGCTTCATTCCCCCAAAGCTCATTGGCAGTCTCCCGTCCACGACGCATATCAGAGTGATCGACCACATCATCGTGTAGTAAAGTTGCCGTATGGATAAACTCAATCAATGTGGCCGCAGTAATGTGTCCATCGCCATCGTAGCCCGCAGCTCTTGCCGCAAGTAACGTGATTAAAGGACGTAGACGTTTGCCCCCTGAAGAGACGATATATTGCCCGACTTGATTAATCAAGACGACATCGGAATGAAGCGCACTTAAAATCTTCTGATTAACCGCGGAAAAATCATCTTTTGCAAGCGCTTGAACTGCTTCTATTGACATTGTTTAGATACCTTACATTCTCAAAATAAGAAATTTCAATCAGTTTTAATGAATTTCAATTAAACCAAAACTTTCCTTATTATAAATGAATTTATGATAAATGGGGGTTCTTTTATGGGACTTCTTTTATAAGACTTCTTTTATGGCAATCATCCAATAATGCCCCATTATCACACTTCATTATTGCGCAAAGGTATTACAAGCGTTGAGATCGCCACTCTTAAAACCGCGCATAAACCACTGTTGCCGTTGTTGTGATGTACCGTGAGTGAAGCTATCGGGCACCACTACACCCCGCGCTTCTTTCTGTAGACGATCATCACCAATTGCGGCGGCTGTTCTCATCGCTTTTTCCACATCTCCGGCTTCTAAGAGATTTTGATGTTGCACTGACCTGCCCCAAATACCGGCCAAACAATCTGCTTGTAACTCTAACTGCACCGAAAGACGATTCGCCTCGGCTTTACTCTTAGCCTTTGATTGCAACTCTCGAACCTTAGTCGAAATCCCAAGAAGATTCTGCACGTGATGACCGATTTCGTGGGCAATGACATAGCCTTGGGCAAAATCACCGCCTCCACCTAGATTGCGTTTCATATCATTATAGAAACTGAGATCCAAATAGACTTTCTCATCGGCAGGACAGTAGAAAGGCCCCATTGCCGCCTGTCCATAACCACAAGCAGTTCCTGTACTTCCATTATAGATAACCAATGTGGGTTCTCGATATTGCATCCCTTGCGCATTAAATTGAGCGCGCCAGAGATCTTCTGTTTTTGCTAAGGCGACCGCCGTAAAGTCTGCCATCTCTTGCTCTTCTTGCGTAGGCGTATAAGATTGTCCTGCTGTTTGTCGCTCTATTGTCTGCCCGCCCGGCATCTCTCCTTCGAGTAACGGCGTTAAATCTAGCCCAAAATAACCGCCAGCTAACACGACTAATAGCACCACAATTCCGGCTTTACCTTTCAGGGGAATGGGAATACCAGCCCCCATCGCCCGTCCTCGGGAACTACGAACATCTCCTCGGCGATCTTCGATATTTTGACTTCGTCTCTCATTTTCCCAGCGCATCGCATCTATCTCTCTTGTTAATAGGGGTTCATTAGTAGAGTTTCATTAGTAAAATCTCATTAGTAGAATTTCGTTAGTAAGCTTTACTTTCGATCAACATGGTTGAATCGTCATCTATTATGCCGTTTTCTCTACGACAAAAAAAGAGCGCCTTACGGCACTCTTATTCTCTCGTTCTAACTGCCACGATCTTATTGCTTTACATGCAAGATCAAATGCTACTTCGCGCCATAACGCTCAAGTACCGTTACAATATTGGTAAATCCTCTATTTTTCGCGTACGTTAGTGCAGTCACGCCTTTATTATCAGGAATATTAGGATCTGCGCCGCCCTCTAATAAAATTTCAATAATGTCGGCATAAAGTGCTGAACCATTCCCCAATAGAACCGCCTCTAATAACGCAGTCCAACCTAAATTATTCACATGATTAGGGTCAACGCCGGCTTTCAAAAGGATTTTCACCGTTTCCGGATGGCCTTTTTCGGCTGCGGGAATAATCGTATTCCCTCCATAACGATTCGTATCTTTTAAATTCGCACCATGCGCTAACGTCAATAGTAAGATCTCATTATAGCCTTGTGCGCCTGCTAAGAGATACGGCGTATCTTGAATCGCATCTTTCGCATTCACATCTGCCCCGGCTTCAATTAAGATCTTGGCAATCTCAGGGTTATTTTTTTGAGTGGCAATCATCAACGGTGTACGCGCTTGAAAATCCCGAGCCTCTAAAGAAGCCCCTTCTGCCACTAATTGCGCAACTGCCACCACATCATTATCCAGTACGGCTTGATGTAGATTACTCTCACCTTTGGCATAACCTGCCATCTGTCCGAGCACCAAAACAATCCCTCCTAATAGTAACCATTTTGCCATTAACTGTTTGACCCTTCTCATAATCTCCTCTCTTAATTCTAATTTTAATTTTGAACTAATAACAAAATATCACACATTAGGCTATGACAAACGTATTAACATCGAATAATAATGAAAGTATCCATCGTGCTTAACCAATATTACACACTTATAAAACAAATAGTTAACAACCATCACTCTAAAATCAAAATGAGGGTGCGATATCAAATAAAGAATATAAATAAAATAATCCTATTTAACCGCACAAAAAATGATTATTTTGTTCTACAATGAATACGATATCATTCCCTAATATGAAGTGATTTCAGACTTTAGGGATTTAAAAGATAGCGATAAAATTAAAGAGTTAGAGGAGAAAATATGAGCGATATTATTGTTAAAAATCCAGCTACCGGCGAAATTCTTGCCACCGTCAAAGCCGATAGCGCTGAAGTTGTGAATGCCAAATTAGAAAAAGGCGCTGAAGCTTTTAAACATTTTAGTAAAACAGATGCTTACGAACGCGCAGCCCTACTTGAAAAGTGGGCGGAACTTATTATGCAGCATCAAGATGAGTTAGCGGAGATTATGACCAAAGAGAATGGGAAGCCGCTCAAAGAATCACAAGGAGAAGTGCTATATGCCAAGAGTTACCTTACTTGGTATGCAGAAGAAGCAAAACGCATCTACGGCCGAACCATTCCCGCAAGTAACCCCCATAAGCGCCTATTAGTCACTCGACAAGGTGTGGGATTAGTGGCCGCGATTACCCCTTGGAACTTCCCGGCAGCGATGATGACCCGTAAAGCAGGTCCTGCCCTCGCTACGGGTTGTACCTTTATTGTTAAACCAGCGGAAGATACGCCGCTAACGATGATTCGCTTAGTGGAGCTTGCCCATGAAGCGGGGATTCCTGAAGATGTCATTCAGATTGTCAATGGTAAGGGGGCTGATATTGGCCCACTATTCACAGCCAGTCCTTATGTGCGGAAGATCACCTTTACCGGTTCAACACCTGTGGGTAAATTACTGATGAAAGAGAGTGCTGATAGCGTTAAACATGTCTCTATGGAGCTAGGCGGTCATGCACCTTTTATCGTTTGTGAAGATGCCGATATCGACTACACTGTCACGCAAGCAATCGCTTCCAAATTCCGCAATGCCGGTCAAACTTGTGTTTGTGCCAATCGCTTCCTAGTCCATGAAAATGTATTAGCCGAATTTAGTGAGAAATTTGCTAAAGCGACTACAGCGCTCAAAGTCGGCAATGGTTTAGAAGAAGGCGTTGATGTAGGGCCTCTCATTAATCAAAAAGGTTTCCAAAAAGTGGTGGCACAAATTGAAGATGCCAAAGCGAAAGGGGCAAAAGTCCTTGCCGGCGGTACGACCCATTTTGACGACGAGAAAGGATTCTACTTTATCAATCCTACGGTACTTGCGAATGTCACCCTTGATATGAATATTATGCAAGAAGAGACCTTTGGTCCGGTGGCGCCCATTATCGCCTTTAAAACCATTGAGGAAGCAATCGAGATTGCTAATAGTACGCCTTTTGGCCTAGCGGCTTACTTCTTTACCAACAATTATCAAACAGGTATCTACTGCCAAGAGAACCTCACTTTTGGTATTCTCGGTTGGAATGATGGTTTACCAAGTACTGCCCAAGCGCCATTCGGTGGCCTCAAAGAGAGCGGTATTGGTAACGAAGGGGGATCTGAGGGTATTGAACCTTACCTTGAAACAAAATATCTTTCGATTGGGAATGTGAAAGCGTAATGTTTTGCGTTACTCGATCATAAAGAAGAGGCGGGTCACAAAGATCAAATCATCCAATGATCTCAAAAAATCGCCTCAATAGAGAACCGCACCTCAGAAGTTAAACATTACTTTTGGGGTGTTTTTATCTCTTCGTACGCTCAACAATCATCAACGATATCAACCTTCCCCATTCTTTTAAAGTTCCACACGAACTACTTAAAAAATATCTGTCTTAAACCCAATTTACTATAGATTATCGATCTCTGCTCTATCTGTGATTCTGTTCACAAGTTCACACGTCCCTTGATCAATTAGACAACTTATTGGCTCAATTTAGTAAAAACTGAATATCCTACGCAAAAAACTCGCGGTTATCGATGCCCATAAAATGCTTTTTCACAAGGTATCACTCCATTTTTTTGAGGCATTAAAGCAAAAAAAGCTTGAAATTTAACCTAAAACCAATGGTATATTCAATGGGTAGTTGCTCAATAAAAACAATAATTAACAAGCAAATACTCATCATTCTCATATTTCCTAAAATTCTCACAATAAGGAAGTAAAGAGTATTACCACACAATATAAAAGGAGGGAGACGATGCGCTCATTATCGTCATTTTTAGAAACTGTCCAAAAAAGAGATCCCCTACAACCAGAGTTTTTACAAGCGGTCCGTGAAGTATTTACCTCACTTTGGCCATTCTTAGAAAATAACCCTAAATATCGGGATCAAGCACTTCTTGAACGCTTCGTAGAACCAGAAAGAGTGATTCAATTTCGTGTCTGCTGGGTAGATGATCAAGGTAAAGTACAGGTCAATAGAGCTTGGCGCGTGCAATATAGCTCTGCAATCGGCCCATTTAAAGGCGGTATGCGTTTTCACCCTTCAGTGAATCTCTCTATTCTTAAATTCCTAGGCTTTGAGCAGACATTAAAAAATGCCTTGACCAAATTGCCAATGGGCGGCGGGAAAGGTGGCTCTGACTTTGATCCTAAAGGAAAAAGTTATGGCGAAGTAATGCGTTTCTGCCAAGCCTTAATGACCGAATTATATCGTCATTTAGGCGCAAATACCGATGTCCCCGCAGG
The DNA here is from genome assembly GCF_003121845.1 of Ignatzschineria ureiclastica. Lineage (GTDB taxonomy): Bacteria > Pseudomonadota > Gammaproteobacteria > Cardiobacteriales > Wohlfahrtiimonadaceae > Ignatzschineria > Ignatzschineria ureiclastica. The sequence continues at coordinate 196,409 of NZ_QEWQ01000003.1, forward strand.
TGATATCGGCGTTGGTGGGCGTGAAGTGGGCTTTATGACCGGTATGATGAAAAAGCTATCTAATGATACTTCCTGTGTCTTTACCGGCAAAGGGCTCTCTTTCGGTGGAAGCTTAATTCGTCCAGAAGCAACAGGTTATGGCCTTGTCTATTTCACCAATGCAATGCTACAGCGCCATGGATTAGGCTTTGAGGGAATGCGGGTTTCTGTATCGGGTTCCGGCAACGTTGCGCTATATACGATTCAAAAATCGATGGAAATGGGGGCGAAAGTCATTACCGCTTCTGACTCTAACGGTACGGTAGTCGATGAAGAGGGCTTTACCCCCGAAAAACTTGCTCGTTTAGAAGAGATCAAAAATAATTATGGACGTGTAGAAGCTTACGCAAAAGAGCTTGGCTTAACTTATTTAGCGGATCAACAACCTTGGTGTGTGCCTGTTGATATTGCCCTTCCCTGTGCAACTCAAAATGAGTTAGATGTAGAAGCAGCACAAATGTTGATCAAAAATGGGGTCAAAGTCGTGGCTGAAGGCGCGAATATGCCCACAACGATTCCCGCTACAGAGCTTTTCGTTGAAGCCGGTGTCTTATTTGCACCAGGAAAAGCCGCGAATGCCGGCGGTGTGGCTACATCCGGTTTGGAAATGGCACAAAATGCAGCTCGTATGTCTTGGGATGCTGAAAAAGTCGATCGCTATTTACACCGCATTATGTTAGATATCCATAATCACTGCGTTGAATTTGGCGGCGAAGCGAAACAGACCAACTATATTCAAGGCGCTAACATCGCCGGCTTTGTAAAAGTCGCAGATGCAATGCTCGCCCAAGGTGTTTTGTAACTCTAACTAGCTGTTTATAGATACAATAAAGATCTAAAACCTCATAAGGACTTCTGTTTTTAGTGCCTTATGGGGTTTTTAGTAAATTTGGTCTAAGAAAAATAGCTTTTAAGCCTCTAGAGGAGATGTTCAAAAACAAACCTAAAACCTTACTAAATTACGCTTACAAAATATCAGATAGAACGGATTCTTTGCTTCTTACAATCTATATACATGCAGTTAAATAGGCTTATTTTGAACCGATCTCATTATCTTATTTTACTTAATACAGTTGTTCTGAAAATAAGTCAGTTGTCATCTCAACCATATTTCTGTTTATTTTTTGATGAGAACTGCAAATTTGTCATTTCTCAATACTCTTTTGAATTTCTCTACAATAGGCTTATCAATTCAAGTCTTAATCAATTTCAAAGGAGCACACTATGATTCCATTATTAGTAGGTGTTGGTGCGGTTGTCGGTGTAGCGGCATTATTTTTAAGTGCAGAGAGTCAAGCAGCAGAGCGAGAATGGAATAGTCGTCGTGTTGCGCTTTCGGATGAAATTGATTACCAGACTCGCCGTTTACGCGAACATGCTGCTCGCTCACAAAACTATTTACAATATAAATCCCTTGTGAATGAGCATTATCGTAGTGTGCAAGTGGGAAATGAGGCCTATCAGCTCTTAAAGAATTGTCGAGTTGCCATTAATGGACTTCGTGAGGCGATCCATCAGGCTAAAAGTGTGCGGAATACTTTAAAAGCCGAGTTGAACCGTTGCCATAAAAAAGAACGTCATGAGATTTTTGAAAAAATGGCGCTCTATAAAGAGACAATTGATCAATTCTATGAAGATCTCAAACGCTATAGTTCACAGAAAGATGAGTTTTATGCTCAGGTACAGATGCTCAATCGTGCAACAAGTCGACTTAAAGAGCAAATTCGTGATACCGGTGAAGAGGGGCGTGCTTGGTATGCTCGTTTAGAAACAAGAACTGAGTCTCGTGCTGCTCATACATTTATTCAATATTAAAATTGTTCGCCTCATCTACCCATTTTTTTGATCTCTCTTTCATCTAATTTTAAGGAGTTTTTATGTTACCGATATTGAAAGTGGCTCCTGTTGTTGCCTCTACTCTTCCTGCCACATTGAACATTGTTGAATCAATTAGCAAAATTGCGGAGTATCGAGTCAAAATTAAAGAAATTGATCTTGAGATCCATCGTGTACAGTCCCAAGCCAATGTAATGATGCATCGTATTGATGCCGAGCGAGATATTGCACTTACGCGACTACAAAATGAGCGACACTATTTTGAGAAACAATTTTCACTCATAGCGAAACAGAACCGTCATATTTATCATTCCACTCGAGAACTGCTCCAATCACTCACTCAGGTGATTGCACAGATGGCGAATATGCCAGTGGAAGTGATGCGAGAGTACAATAATACGATCCGAGAGATTCGCGGAATGTTACAAGATCAGCAACAGCAGCAGAACATTCAGATGTCGAAACTCTATCAGCAACTCTCCCCTCCTCAAGATTCTCCCTTGAAACTGTTAGAGTAATTGAGCTTTCCAGTATCTAAGAGATTCTCCGGCGCGAAAGCGCCACAACTGCCGGCACACGATTGCTAAAAGAATGAGATCATTCTCCCCGGCGATGCGGTTAATTTTCTTATGGAACATTTATAACCAGAAAGATAGTACCCACTTTTGAGATGTAGGAAAATTTTTAAGAATTTTTCATTCTAATGAAAAGTCGATGTCCGGCGGGAGAGAATGCTTGCAACTCCAGAGCAACCGAGCGCCCGCAGATGAATGATTCTCAATCACTCGGCAATGAAGCAAATCCCGAAACTTAAGAGATTCCCCGGCGCGAAAGCGCCACAACTGCCGGCACACGATTGCTAAAAGAATGAGATCATTCGCCCCGGCGATGCGGTTAATTTTCTTATTTCAGACAACAAAAAGCCATCATAATTAAACTTATGATGGCTTTCTTTTTATCTCAATCCCTTTTCAAACAGGGCATGATTCTGACTGAATTCTGGGGTGACGTGTTCGCACGTCATTGGGTCTTAATCCCTTTTCAAACAGGGCATGATTCTGACCGCCGTGAGCAGAAGTTACAAACTGATGCTATCGGTCTTAATCCCTTTTCAAACAGGGCATGATTCTGACCTATTGGGACTATGTATCTCAGTTCCATAATTATGTCTTAATCCCTTTTCAAACAGGGCATGATTCTGACAACATAATAAGTTTAAGGGTGACCTAAAGGTTACCGTCTTAATCCCTTTTCAAACAGGGCATGATTCTGACAGTAAAAAGCCTAAAGTAACAGAAGCGCACATCGTCTTAATCCCTTTTCAAACAGGGCATGATTCTGACCGCACCATTAAAATTTAACCTTATATTTCAATAAGTTACAATAACCATTTCCAATCTTTACAAATTTACAAAAGATGACATTGGATAACATATACGATCCCTATCCTGAGACATTTTTCACATCGGTCATTTATCAATGAATCTCGGTCATTATAACAGCCTTACTTATTTTATAAAATTTTTATCCTATCGCATTTTACTGATTGGCAAATTTGTACTTTATCTTTTCTGCCTACTATTAACGTACATTAGCTATCAGTTAATCAAGATTATTAATCAATCGTTAGATAGGAGATGCAGTATGACAATGAATCGAGTTCGTGCTTTAAATATTGCGTCTTATAGAAAGGCCGGTACTTCCTTTACCTACTATCCCAAAAAAAGTGATCTACATGATAACTTTAGCCGGGATCTTCTTGATATGAAATCAGGGTTACGCCCTGAGTTAGAATCATTATTTGTACTTCGCCTGCTTGAATTTATTGTATTGAACAATCTGAACCTTACAGGCATTGTACGTATTTTAGGTCATGACGAGATGTATGCGGAAGCGAATCATCCCTTACATCGAGTTGCGATGCAATTAGCCAATAAAACGGGTATTCCTTTTCATTATGATTGGTTCACAAAACCATTGACGCCTAAAACGGCCTCTTTAGGATCTCGTGCAGAACGTTTCGCACATATTCATGGCACATATAGTGTTGCACTACCTCATCATTCTACTGAGCCCATGCGGATTTTAGTAATTGATGATGTTGTAACAAGCCGAACTACAGCGCAAGAAGTTCATCGCGCCTTACGTGAAGCGAACCCTAATGTAGAATGTTATTTCTTTGCATTAGCGGAAAGCTATCATCGCAACACCATGGCTCGTCCTCAAAATATAGTACGTACTCCGGATAGATATCATTACCCGCATGCTGCGTGATTTTTAACAATAATTGGTAATTACTTGTTTTTTTATAAATGAAAGGGGCTAATTTAGATCAGCCCCTTTCATTTATATCCTTTAAATATCACTCAATGATTCATTCAAACACTCTTACCAATCAAATGACTCTTGAGTCAATGAGTTATTAAAGGTAATGATATTACAATGACGTTGTTGAGAAATTCCCTGCAGTTGTGCAATCCAGTGCTGCAAATCGGTACTATTCTCAACTGCATTTGCAAGCCCCTCGCGAATATAATGATTATTACCTGTAAATCGGGTCAAAACAGACGGATTACAGTAGGCATTAAACATATCCTGAGAATATCTCAATGCTAACAATGGTCTTTTGAGAGAGAGAACCCCTTTCATCGCATGAATAGAACCTCCCTCAAGTGTTGTCTCTAGAACAAAAGTTGCATCACTCATTCCCGCTTGTAGTAAATCTCGTCGTACAAAAAGTCCTTGATGTGGCAATGTTCCCCAAAGAGATTCACTGATTAATGCTCCATCATTTTCTAAAATAGACTCCGCTAATGCCCGGTGTTGGGAAGGATAGATTTGCTGTAAGCCATGAGCTAAAATCGCCGTTGTAGGCTTTTTTGCATCAACGGCTGCTTGATGCCCGATTGCATCAGATCCTTCAGCAAGCCCACTGACGATATGAATATCCGCCTCAACGCATTGTTGTGCAATTCTCATGCCCAATTTTTGACTCAATACATAAGGTGATCTCGTACCGATCCACGTTAACAGTGGCGCTTGCTGCAAATGATCAATATTCCCCTGATAATGCAAAATTAAAGGCGGGTTTTTCAAAAAGCGTAATAATGGTGGGTAGTTTTCCTCAAATAAATTGACCTGTAAAACGCCATTCTCTTGAGAAGCTTGTAATGCTCCTTCAATTACGGTTAACTGCTTTTTCCAATTGATAAAGTCAGCGGTCTGAATACGTGTTGGCCATAATTGCTGTGCCGCCTCAAAAATCTCTTTCGGCGTTAATGTATCTAACATTTTCCCCTGAACTTCAAACATTGAAATCAGATCTCGAGCACGTGCTTGCCCAATAGAAGGCAATGCTAATATGTATAAAATATTGAGATTTCCTTGGGACACTGGCATTCCTTTGTAGACAGAGGGTTCGATGAACAATTCCAGATTGCTAGTATAGATCAGAGAATATTCTAATCTGTTAATCACAAATTTATTATTAAAAACATCCCAATCGTTGTTATACATTGAGATGCTTTGCAATTATTATCTAAATTTGGTTATAGCTTCATTGGTCGTTACTAATGTAGCCCCCTGGAGTATTAGTAAAACTATCTCCCCCAACATAGCCACCATCTGGAGTTTTAGTAAAACTGCTTCCTCCGACATATCCTCCATCTGGAGTTTTGGTAAAACTATTCCCTCCAACATAGCTCCCATCTGGAGTTTTAGTAAAACTGTCTCCCCCGACATAGCCACCATCTGGAGTTTTGGTAAAGCTACCTCCACTTATATAACTACCATCTGGAGTTTGCGTCAATACGTCCGCAACCACAGATAATGGCAGTGACGTCAATAAAATAGATATACCTAAAATTAATTTTTTCATAATAAATCCCATATAAAATTGAAAATTAATAGCACATTACTCAATGTGTTGCATAAATTACCTTAGAAAGAATTACAAATTACAGTTCCTGCGATATTGTTACAGAAAGTTTGACGGGGAGGATTATAACTCCCACCACTGGAACCACTGGAGCTATTTTGGCTATCATACCAGGCTTTTGCTTGCATCTCAGAGATAGGTCGTCTTGATCCAGTATATTCTCCTTTTGAATTATAACAGTTTAAATTACCGTACTGATTCACGCTCCCTCGCTTACAATCTGAATCTCCGGCCATGTAGTAGCGACCATTAATATAATTCGGAGCTGCAGACATGCAACCTGCCAATAGCAAAACCATCATTAAAACACCTAAGATCTCTCTTATCTTCATATTAACTACCTTTCAGTTCAAAATTTAATCCAATTGGGGCATTCCCCACGATCCCTTTTAAACAGGATTGCACATAAAAACTCATAATAAAGGCGTACAAAGACCTTACTCGAATCTCTTCGAGCAGATTAAATTATTCAAAAGATAGAACATCAATGGAAGATCATCCCCCAATCTTTGGGGGAGATTAATAGGCATAAATCCCTTTTCAAACATGATCCCGACACAAGAGGGAACACACATCCCTCTAACTTAAAGGTCTGAATCCCTTTTCAAACAGGGCATGATCCCGACGGAAATCCCAGCAGGGTCTAGCAAAACTATCGAGTCTTAATCCCTTTTCAAACAGGGCATGATCCCGACAACGTTCTCGCCGTGAGCAGAAGCTCGCGACCGAGTCTTAATCCCTTTTCAAACAGGGCATGATCCCGACAGGAACGTCAGTTGTATACGCTCCAAAGGAATCGTCTTAATCCCTTTTCAAACAGGGCATGATCCCGACATATTTTTGACGAGGATGGGGATGTGAATGTGGAGTCTTAATCCCTTTTCAAACAGGGCATGATCCCGACGAAGACAAAGAAACCTTCGTATCACTTGATGTGTCTTAATCCCTTTTCAAACAGGGCATGATCCCGACGCACCATTGAAATTTAACCTTATATTTCAATGAGTTGCAATAACCATTTCCAATCTTTACAAATTTACAAAAGATGACATTGGATAACATTCCCAAACACCCTTCTAATAGAAAACATCAAAAATTATCATTATTACAATGCTGCCAAGATCAGAGATCAATAAGTGACTGATTATAACAATATCAACATCGGATTACCAATGCATTTAATGCCCTTTACCTAACAGAGTAATATCCCTTCTAATATCGATTTATCTTCCCATTCCCAAACTAAACTCTCTGTAAAAATAGGATACAAACGAATGTCATCTTCACTTTGATCCATTGTTTCTAGCAATAGTTGTTTTAATTGCACAATATCCCGCGAGCTATCCACAATAAAAACACTCTTTTGAAGCGGTATTCCCCACGCCTTTAATAACTTATGAATACGCTGTAAACGTCGAGGTTCACATATATCATAAGAGACTAAAAATTGTTTCATATTCTTCGCTCCGTTAATGATTGTTCAGAAAATAACCCGAAATGATTTTCAAGATTACAGGATTTTTTCCAACACACCTGCGCTTCTTCGATTTGGGCAAATAACAATTGCTTTTGCGCGCGAATCAAAGTGAGATTATCCTTCAAAAATATCTCAAAAGCCTCATAAAAACGTAACCTCCCTGCCTTTCCCATTTTGCAAGCCTCTTCTTTATAAGAAAAATCCTCTTCTCGTAACACTCTCTCTTTAAACAGAGATAAGGCAAAAGCATCGTATTTAGGTCTCAGTGGTTCCATCAAATCACTCGCTAAAGATTCCCGCCCGAAAGCAGGTTGATGTAAAAAACCGATATAGGGGTCTAAACCCATCATATAGATTTGTCGAACCCATTCTGCATGAAGCAATGTATAACCTAATGATAAAACGACATTATAAGGATCTTTAGGCGGCCTTTTATTACGCCCCTTAAACTTTAAAGACTGTGGAACAAAGAGTGACAAGGAGCGAAAATAAAGATTCGCCATAGCTCCTTCGAGCCCTCTAATTGCCTCTAGATCTGACAGTATCGCTAATTTCTTAAAAGCCTCCCTCTGACTCATCTGTAATTTTGTCGTAATATCTGCATCTCGCTGTTCTGTTTTAGACAAATGGATCAAGTGCTCAAATTGAGACTCTATTTTCCGTTGAATAATTTGCCGAGAAAAATTGAGCGCAAACTGATCATTTTGGGAAAGAAAATATTGCACTTGCCGACGAAGTGCATCCTTACGAAAACTTGGCAACATCATTACAGGCTTTTGCATCAAACCTTGTAGTACTAATACTGCAATATCTTTTTCCCCTAATTTTGCTAATAATGAGGCTGAAAGTTGTGTACTGCCTTTAATACAAATGCGCTCTACAATCTCTAGAGGGACTGTCGCTATCCGACCAGACTCCCCAAAAACAACCAGCACATTTCCCTCGCTTTTTAGCGTCAAACCACGTTTATCTAGGTAGAGACAAGTCATTACAATTATCCTTCTTCAAGATGATTACCCTATAATAATAGGCGAGACAGATAAAGATGAAGCGGTCCCCAAATATTGGGGATCTTGGGCTGGTGGAAGTTTAAAGATATGCACTTTATCCACTGTTTCTAATGTCTCTTCAACCCATTGCCTAACATTCTCTAATTCAGTATGTGTTAACCAACATTCATACACCGATTTCTGTCGACCAGCCGTATATCCGAGCAGGTGTTGACTCATTTCAACACGTTCTCGATCATCGCGAATATCATAACTCACCAAATATAACGCTCTATCCATATAATCTCAGTTAACTCAACCAATACTAGCACTTGTAATGATCGACTTAATATTGCTATTAAAGATAATCTAAAAACAATTTCTTATATGCCTTTAAATGCGTTGGAGCAATTCGTAGCGCCCTAATCCAAAAGTTGTATTTTTCCCGGCATGAAGCCATTGGCCTAAATAGAGAAGCTTTGCTAGATCTTGAGAAAGATTATTAAAATCCCAAGTTCCCAACATTCCCCCTAAATGCATTTTCCGTTTTTGTCTTGTAGAATAACGTGCCCAATCTTGCCAGTAGAGCATTTTATGATCTCTAATCACCGCTATCTCTTCTGCTAATTCTGAGTAATGAAGCTGCATATAGTCGCCTAAATGACGTTCACTTAACCAAGAGAGACGGCGAAGCAATTGAGATAAAAAACAATAAGCTGTTAATTCATCATCCTGAGCAAGATGACCATCAATCTGCAAACGCAGAGGTGTTATAAATCTTAAAATATATTGATTAGGGTAAGTGACAGGTAACTGTAAAAATGGATCATGCGCTATGATTTCTTTGTTTTTAAAAATAGAATCCCATTGATCATGCGCTATTTCCACAGCGATATCACACAATGTAGCATTTCCCCCTCGAATATCCTTCATTAAAGCTTTTTGCCAAGCAAAAGCGATTAGGGGTAGACGCTCAATATTACGACCTAACAATACCATCGAGAATGTAAAAATATCCCCTTTTCGATATAACCGTTGTTGCGTAGACGGTTCAACAATATAGCCTTGCGGTGGATTCTTCGCTTTTGATAAGCCAGCTCCTGTAGAGGCTGTTTCAAACACTTCAGCATAAGGACATATCCGAGTAAGTGTACAGCCAGTACAATTTTCAACTTTCGTCAAACAACTTAAAGAACGAAGTGCATGGCCAAATATTCCTCTTAAAAGCGAGCCGGAATATTCCGGCAACATGAAATCAGCTGTCACTTCAAAGGAGAAACGATAACGCTTAATAGGTAATTGATCTGGGATTGTAAAAATAGGCATCGCTATCAAATCTTATAAAATTCCTCTGTTTTATTATATAAAAATACTATCTAGTATCTATCTATGCCAAGGGAGCTTTATCATAGGCATAAACCTGTTTGAGAAGCAGTAACATGAAACTCCTGAAGGTAAGCACCTCTTTCAAACATCGCTTCACAGCTATGCTCCTGTCCTCTATCACTCGGGCTTTGTGGCAAAATAAGGGCAAAATAACGGACATTATGAGCCGTTAATACAGCAACAATAGAGAGAGGTAAAATCCCGATGACAATATCACCGGGATGAATTTGTGCCAAATCAAGATGTGTTACCCAATGGTCTACGTGCATTTCTTGCTTTTGCATCCACTCAATAGCACCTACATGTCTTGAAACAAACCAAACTGCCATCTTAAATTAATGTCCTCTCATTTATCTACTATGCCAATATTTAATAAGACCTTGTAAAGGCCGCACGAATCAATGCCACCGCAGCCAATCCAAGTGGTACGATCACTAAGCCTAGGAAAAAGACTGCGACACTTCCCATAAAACTCGTCGGGGATATAATTAAATACGCCACATAAAAGGGTAATAATATTACTGCGATATTCAGTATAAAAATGATTATTACCCCGAATATACCTAAAGCAAGTTGTGTATTTTCGTTCATATTTTCCTTTAAAATATTATTGATTACGTCATCTTCCATTGATGAGGGCAAGTCTGACCGCCATCTAACACTATACTCAACACTACTATCTTAATTCCACAGATCATCCCAAGAACCCATAATGTTCTCCTTCTACTCATAATTTTCGGATAAATAATAATTCCTTAGCCTACTACTCTCTAAACCTTAACGCCTCATAAATCCTTTCACTGTAATATCCTCTCCCCTTTTCTCCTTCCCCTCAATATGCTTATAAATACTATATCCTATAATGGTAAGCACCCCTACAACTGCGACCACAGCAGTGGTTGGATTAGACATATTAATGGTAATGATCGGGGTTTTAATTTCTATATTGAATCCTCAACAATAATCAATCTAATAGGATGAGAGTGGGTTGTCAGATAGTAATCTTAAATCTTTTAACCTTAGTAGAGGGGAATAACAAATTTGCGTTTATAGCTTTTATAACTTTTATAACTTTTTCAGCATCAATCAAAACTGAATAAGGGTAGTATATAGATCACCCTTACTCTTAGGATATTTGGCAAATTTGTAATTCATCATAAAAACGTCCTCAACTATCCTATATATCCATAACTTGCTATATAAAAAGGATGTATTTCACAATACATCCTTTCTTGAAAAGAATGATCTAATAAATAGTGTCGATTTAGATAAATAAGTTATTGTTTATTTTTAACTTGAAAGATATTTCTGCAAGTATTTATAAGCTTCCCACTTACTTTTAGCTGATTTTTTCGTCTCACTTTCCCAAGTGGCAACAACATCAGCATGCAATTCCATCACTATTTGGCAGAGTTCTTTTTGTTTCAAATCATCATTCTCTTCAATTTGTAACTCTTTCAATAGCGCTTTTCTACCCCTCGCTAATTGCTCGCTTAGTCCTTTTTCATCTAGTGATTCGATATGAGCCCTGATTAAAGAACTGCTATCACCACTTTGCTTAGCCTCTTGTTTCGCAAGCTCTGTAGTTTGACGCTCAAAATAACGATCTAAAGCCGAATCTTTTACAAAGTAACCATAGCCTGTTGCTGTTTTGGCTCCAAGACCTTGCTCCTGAATCGTATGATTCAGTAAATCCGCCGCATACCGAGCCCAAGCAGGTTCTCCCTCTACTACGAAGTAAAACTCCCCTTGGATAGCAATTTGCAGATTAGGAATTGGACTCTCTGTACCTGTTGCAATATCTGATTTTTCAGAGTAGTAAGACTGTTCATGGACTGTCACAACTTCTTTTGCAAAAGGCTTAATTGATTGATCTCTAGGTACCCACCATGCATCATGCCAAATCAATGACCCAGCAGTTTCTGAGCCATCATCATCTCCTGCTCCAAATAAAATACGCAAAATATCTGCTTCAATATTGATAGACTCTGCATACGCCCGCACAGCTCCTTTGATACTAGAGCCAGCAATCAGTGGTGTACCATAAGTATGATGGGTTGTCATCCCTGTCTCAAGGGTCCCTCCTAATGCTAATCCAGTAAAGAGACGACCATCGACTTTTGCCGCAATATGTGCAAATTGCTCTTTTTGCGTCAATTGCATCCATCGTTCAAATGCTAAAGGATATACCTCAGGGCAATTAACATTTGCTACTTGTTCGACAAGACGGTGTTTAGCTTCCTTTTCACCCTCTTCCCATATAGGCAACCCCCGTTGCATTAAAAGTCCAGGATGAGCACTTTGCAAACGTTGTACTAGTGGTCTTAATTTTTCTCGCATTAAATGCATCATGACTCTCCTATGCTTTTTCTAATAATGCCTGTGTATAGCGTTTAACCCAAGCGGTTGCATCTAGAGACCGTCGAGTCAATAACTGATACTCTCCTAATGATGATTTTAAAATCACTGTATGCAATGTACTCGAATTAGGATATCCCAATAATTTAGCAATATGATTCAGTAATAGAGAATACTCATCATCAGCTGATGAACTTTTTGCCATTAAGAATCCGACAGCTTGCGATAAACCTGATTGCATAATCATTGTCGGAAAATTAAGTGCTAACGTACGATATTTTGCTTCATAACTACTACGATAAACACTCTCTACTAGAGGATAAGCCACTTTGGCATAATCTTGTGTTCTAATTTTATGATTCTTCTTTTCTATACTCATCATCATTATCCTTCTTGAGTTTGAGTAATCAAAAATCGGCACATCCCCCGACCTACAGTATGTTTTCCGCCTACTTGGATCATCATCTCTTCTGTTGGAAGTAGTGCCATCATCTCTTCTTCTGACTTTTGATTCTCTTTATTAAATGATCGATTCACACCTAAGACACCCCAAAGCACAGATTCTGCCGGAAGATTTTCCTCCGTCCAAAGTGCACCATCTTTCACAATTCTTGTTTCACGATTAATACGAATACGAGTACGGATTTCTGTTGCGGTATCCACTAAAAAAGAGAAAATATTATCTGGTAAAATCACAAAGCGCTTTATAAATTCAGAACGCCAATCTTGGGCTTTTAAAACAGAATCAGGATAAAGTTCACTTGCTAATAACTCAGCCCAATCGGTCGCATCATTAGAGCGTTCTGAACTAATATCTAAATCCTCTAATGCTAAAGATTCTGTAGCCACTTCTAACTTAGAATTTGTCGTAATAATAGCCAAATCTCCCTCCGTTGCCGGAACATTGAGTGAATGCTTAAAATCACGTGCATAACGCTTCAAAATAAATGGACAAGTAGCATAAGCTACTGTGCCAGCAAATGATCGCAATGGTAAAATTAGAAGATTCGCATCACTAAAAGAGAGCGCACCGGCAAAACTATCTCCTGTTGTTGTATCAGGGCCAAAAAGTGTATTGATATCTTTTGAATCTAGTGATTGCTGAACAGCTAATTCATCTCGTAAGACCCCTTTTAATGAAGAGCCGGGAACTAAAGGCAGATTCGTAGCTTTAGAGCGTGCAATTGGAAGGTCTACAACACCGACACCTTGACCTGTCCCCACATGGAGAGCTGTAAGAGACTGTAAATAAAAAGTTTTTGTTTGCATAATCTGTTTCCTAATATTTATATCAATATTGAATATATTGTGCTTAATCTATTGACGAGCGTAAAATAATGACGCTCATGTTGTTTTCATTTACTGTATTGACCAAGGTGCAACTACGACAATGCCAAAACCATCTTTTTGGTCTTGCATCTGGTCACTCACACTTGAAAAATAGAGATTTGTAATAGAAGAAATATCCCCTTCTAATACCTCAAACCAATATACAGCACCACTTGCAACTGCTTTACGCATCGCCTTAGGTTTTTTCTGATGTAAATCCCAACCTGATACTGGCAGCCAACGATCCATAGCACATGCTTTTAAACGCACTTTAATTGTGGTCTGTGGCAATATGCCTGTCAAAGAGTCTTCTTCAAGCCATGCAGGCAAATAGCCATTACTAAAAATAGCCGGCGTTAATAGCGTAAGCTGTAATCCTTTAGCTTGTTCTATCTCTGCAACTAAAGATTGTGGCACTGTTAAATCCTGAGGCATTGCCACAGATTGCATTTCAGAGAGTCGGCTCTCACCACCAAAGCGCACATGATTATTATGAAGACTCGCATCACTTAATAGTAAAAAGCCATAAGATCTATCATGCCAACCACCTACTTTTATATCTTTCCGAATTGCCCCAAAATCATAGGAAGCGCTCTGAAAAAGCTGACCTTCAATGCCCGCATGCGTCGAGTTATCAATAGCCACATGAGTACGAACATCTACCGGCAATGATTGAATACCTTCTCGATTAAGCTCTTCAAACTTAATATCCCCCCCATTTTGCCAATGAATAGCCATCTTTAGAGGCCATAAATTCGGGCCCGGTTGTGGTTTACCTTTAATATTTTTAGTCATCATGACTGGCAATAGACCTGCTGGTAAATCTGAACCAACCTGTTCACTTCCGAGATTTTGTGTAGGAGCTAAACGAATGAGCTCAATATTCCCACTCTCTTTATTTTTAAGATAAATGGCATTAGCCGGCTTATGCACTAAAATAGTAAAGCTATTATCAATACCCAGCTCTACAAGAAATGGTCCTTTATGACCAATTTCAAGTAGGTTTTTCTGATCTTCTTCTGTCACTGTCAAACTCTTTGCTTTACCCTGCACAAGTTGATACCCTTTTTGCAGCAAGGTTTGTGTGCGAATTAATCCCGCACCACTCGATGGCAAAGGAAAGATGATATCGGAAATATCAGACAGTGAGCCAAAAGGTTTAGCACTTCTAAAAACCAATGGCGACAATGGTCGAATTAAATAAGATTTTTCTTGTTTCATATTACTCCCTACCCAAATCACGTTGTGTTTTAGCGGCCATCCAACGGGCAATAATCAGTTCAGTAGCTAGGTGATCTAGGCTCTCCAATTGATCCAAACGCTTTTCTAATTTCGAAACTAACGCATTATCTAAAGTTGTCCCCGAAGTAGTTCGGGCTTTTTTTAACATTCGTTTAAATTCTGCAGCTCTAATTTTGACTAAGAGATCGTTCTCTATATCTCTAGCTAATAACTCAGTTTGCAGATATATCTCTCGAGTATCGTACGCAAGACGACTTGTAATTTCGTGTTGTTGATAATCATCAATCCAAGTTTGGAAAGCCTGTAATCCAGCCTCATCATCCCAACGCAGACGAAGTCCTGTGGTCGATCCAGAACGAACAGCCAATACAATGCCTAATGCATTACGTTGCTTTTGAAGATCTTTCACCTGATCCCCTTTCGCCATCTTTTCCGCTTCTTTAGCTAAATGACGAATATGACCTAAGGGCGTATTAATATGTGCAATAGCTAATCCGACTGACAGCGTGGGAGTTGTTGCCTTGAGCTTTTTAGCCACAGTATCTAAAGAAGCTGCAAATTTCTCTGAAAGCGTTTTGGCACAATCATAAGCAGAAGCAAGCGGTACGAAACCTAACACATCATCGCCGCCAGCATAGATTCGATGCCCATAATGATCCCGCATAATCGCTTCAACAGAACCTGCAAACTGAGAGAGCGCAGTCGTTATCTCTTGGTGTGCCGTTTGATCGCCAGCATGATCAAGCAGTTCACCCATCTTATCGCCATCTGCCAACAATAAAACCCCATAATTACAAGGATCGCCATATTTGCGCCAAAGTGGTTGCAGGACTTCTTTGAGATTTAACAATACTTGATAAGCCTGTTCTACTTCAGATAAATCTAGATCTTCTACTTCTAGTGACTCCTTATTCGTAATCTTACGCTTCCAAGACTTATAACGATTTAACATCGCTTCTAAACGAAAAGAATAGAGATACTCACCATCATAAGGTAGCTTCGCATAACAGGAATGATTACCGGTTACATTGGTAGCAAGCTGTAGATCAACCAGTGGCTTATAAGCTTTAGCGATATTATTTGCTTCTTCATCACTAATATTTTGCACCCAACTATCTGCAGCTACACGAACATATGGGGTAAATTGATCGACATCGCCACCGAGTCTTTTGATAATCCCTGAACTATCTAATTGCTCACTATCAGATAAACCTAACCGCTTCACAATATGGTGATTTCTGCAAAAAACATCAGGTAATACCGTCTCTCGAGCTCCATCTAACGATGACTTAGGAATCATAAATTCTGGATCGTAAGCTGAAGTGGCTAACGCTCTAAAATCCCGCGTCGCTTTACGAGCTGCGAGCATGATAGAAGCCTGATCACAAGCGATCTTATACCCTTCTTTATTTGAAGCATCAATCAAGGCATAAGCACCTTGAACCTCTAGGTAATCTTTCAACTGACCTTGCCAAATATTCTGACGAATTTTAAAGTTTCCAAGTAACGCTTCTACTGTTGTGGCCTCTAAATCAAACCGCGCTTGGATAGCAGACTTAGTTTCTTCAATTAAACGTTGCACTGCTTCAGCATTTTGAGCTGAAATCACTACTTGTAATTTATTACCTACTGATAATTCACTATTGACGTTCAATTCTTCTGCATCAGCCACTGTCGGAAAGATCAATATTGCACCATGATCATAGAGATATTTAGCACCAGCTTTTGCCATCTCAGAGAGTAACCACGAACCACTCCATAAATCACGACTTCTTCTTGCCGCCGCAATAAATCCCTGTACAGGACCTACCGATAAAATTAATACATATTGATTCATATCGCGCCATTATCCTTTTTGAAAAAAATTCATAAATGCTGTTAAAGGATTATCACCACCATTGTCTTTAATCGGTGTAATCAATTCTGCCACTTTAGGATCCCATAGCGAAACTTCGCCAGCTCTCGAGCCCTTAAGCTCAATCGGTTCTTCTAAAATCCAATCATAGGGTGTTAAAAGTACAGCAGGTGAGAAGTTGTTTTTCTCTCTGTTATAAAAAGGACGAATAAAGAGTGGACTCGCAAGACGCTCCTTACCTTTAGGCTGTAGCGATGTATCTCCTGGCTCTCCCCTACCTACAAAATGGAAAATAATCGGCATACCAAATAACCCTCGAGGAAAGATATTGCCGGCTTTATGTTCTGGCTCATGTCTTGGATCATGCATTTTTTGAATGCGGCGAATGGCATCTGGTTCAGGCCAACGACTTCTACCGGCAGGTTTAGGGGGGGCTGAAGTTGGATTACGACCGATATTTGCTTTTTGACGAAAATCGCTCAACTTACCAACAGCATTTTTCCAAGCAACTAATGCATCTCCCTGCCCACCAGCAATAGCTAATTGACAACCTGCTTTCGCCACATCATCAGCTGTTAACGGCTCCAACACTTCTGGTAAATCAGATGCCTCTGTGATAATGAATGCCCCAGTTCCTCGACGCGAACGCGCGCCAATCCCCCCAAATTGACTCCACCAACGGATCGTTTCTAAGACTTGCTGTTTTAAAATGGCATTTTGCTCTAATTGATCAGAAAATTTCACTGATAGATTCCAACGAAAACCTTCTTGTAATAAATGACATTCTATAACTTCATTATTCTCATTTTTATTGTTGTCGGCTGGAAAAAAAAGATACTTCAACTCAGAGTACTTTTTCGTATATTCATCATGTTTGATCAGATTTAGTACAAGTTTATTTTTTTCATATTCATCATGTGGTATTGAGACTCGAATAAACACTTCGCTCGCATGAGAAGCATCATCCTTACCGATACCTCCCCACAGTTTAAATTCTTGTATTCTGATCTCTTTATCCGATCCAAGCTTCCACAAATTCTTAGCTAACAAACGCCACCAAATTCGTAACTGTCCTTTAATACTACTCGTTCGAATCGGCATCGACTCATCAATTGTCGAAGAATCAACACCGCCACCATAAAGTGGTGTCACTAATTGACAGGTTAAATGATGCCACTTAGAAACTACATCAATGGATTCAGGACAAGCCTTTTCAATTTTTCTTATTGCCATTTCAATTTCCTACTTACAAATGAATGTCTAGCTGACCCTTTACTGCTTGGTCTCAATTTTGATATTTTTGGGATGAAGAGCAATTTGATAATACTTCTGTAACTTTTCACCATAACCTTGAATACTAAAATACTCAGAGATCGAACCTAATTTATCGTTTAATTGCCCTTCAATTTTTGAACTTACGGGCGAAAGCTTCATGAAAATTTCTCTCTCGCCTTGGATATCTTTCAATAATTCTTCTACCGACATATCCTCTACATCCTTGCCTGTCTGGCCATAGAAGTAGAGGTAATTCTCCGCAAATTCCACTAAAGAATAAGCATTCTCATATTTTTCTGGATAAGCGGTAATGACCCTATTTTCTTGGGTTGCTTTAGCAATCACAGCATAAAAAGCTATCTGCTGAGGCGTAAGTCCAACCTCCACTCGATCATTACAAATCAATTTCCGTTCTTTCAATAGTACCTCAACGGTATAATCCGAAATGGCACGCTGTGCCAATGCTACTGCATCACGATATTCCCATCCGGTTGAAAGGTTCAAATTAGGCACGCCTTCTCCCATCCGTACAAAAGGAATATCAGAGAGCCATATTTGAGCATCTTTTGCATCAACGATTTTTACCTGCTTTTCACCCTTATCCCAATACTCTGCTGTTACTTCTTGAGTACATACAGTTGGGAAAAAGAAATCTCTTGCATGCTCATACGGATGATTGACTAGCACGTGTGACATAGAATCTTGTTGCCGGCCAAAGAGGGAGAGGGCATAACCGATATAGA
Source organism: Ignatzschineria ureiclastica (assembly GCF_003121845.1). Lineage (GTDB taxonomy): Bacteria > Pseudomonadota > Gammaproteobacteria > Cardiobacteriales > Wohlfahrtiimonadaceae > Ignatzschineria > Ignatzschineria ureiclastica. The sequence continues at coordinate 214,875 of NZ_QEWQ01000003.1, forward strand.
ACCCCATTGACTTACGTCCACCCGCCAAGGAAACATGGAGTTCGTTATGAGGATTTTGACAGAGATCATGAATAAAATGGACAATCATATTCGCCGCTCGATCATTGTCTTCAACACTTTTAATATCTCCTAACAACGCACCTTCCTCATTAGTAATGACATGAATAGATTTTGAAGAAAACTCAATCCCTTGTAAATCATAGCTATCGCAAAGCTTTTGAAATTGCCCTTCTTCAAACAGCTTTTGTTGGATTTCATCACGGCCATGTGTCGTTGTTAGTACATGCACTTCATCGGGCACCCAAGCACGTTCTTTGAAAAGAGCATAAATAGTTTCCGTTAAGATTTGTGGTGTCGAGCCTGTAACGGCAACTAATATTTTTCTACTCATCTTGACTCCATTTATCTAATAATTTTTTTAGCCCTTGAACATCATTACCATCGATAATATAGATATGGTTTCCTTTAGCTCTATCCCGCATATCTGGTGATACTTTAAAATAAGAGACAAAAGCCAGTTGAGTTGAGCGTCCTCCTAATGTGTCTAAAGTTTTAAGCTTATTAAGATCAGCCACTCCTTGCTTTCGCGCTTCTCCTCCATAATTAGCCGTTTTACACTCCACCAAATATAAACGGTTATACCTCATAAAACCGACATCTAACTCATTAGGTTTATGAACATTATCTTCTGCACTTTTAATTTGAATATTTAACTCCAAAGCTTGAATGTCCGCTAATTGATCAACCAAACTATAAACATAATCTTCAAACCATCCTCCCATCAGAAACTTCTTATCTTCCATAGAAGGGAAAATAAGATTTTTACCTTCTAAACGACAAATTTTAGCTGCCACAAATTGATCTAGCACTTTTAACTGTGGGGTAACTAGAGGAACGGTAAGCAATGATTCTGATGAACGCCCAATTTCATAATAAAGTTGAGATAACTCTGGACGATAAAGATCAGGAAAGCGGATTAATTCTTCAAATAATGCTTTCTTTAAAGCCGAAGTTGTATATTTTTGTGTACTGATAATCTGATGATTGTGCAATTGAACATAACTCGCAAGATCAATTTTCTTAGGATGTAAAATTAAAGAGATCTTTTCACTATCCGATGATTCAGGTTGTTGAAGAAAAAAAACTTCACTATTTTCGATTTTAAAATAGAAAGTATCTAAACCCCAGCTATTAAATAGAGATAACAATTCAAAGGACATCAGCTTAGTCCCCCCTGTTGCATTCAGAACAATCCCTTTTTCTTCATCAGGATGTGCTTCTAAATAATTTTCAATATAGCTATTTACCTTACTTTTTAGATCTGCCAGATTATAAATATCGTCTATCGTAATTGTATGAATCACAGTATGAGGGTGATTTTTTTTCAGTACTTGAATAAAATCGTTGGCTTTTTTGTCCATATCGGAACTAGCTAATAACACAAGTTCTTTCGGCATAAATTGCTCATGAATCACAGGAATATAATTAGGAGTTAACTCATTAGAAATTGTACATATCTGAACTTGGTATTTCTTCATAAAACCATCCTCATTAGTGAAACCTATTTATTATGCAAAAACTTAAATATAAATTATTCTACAGTACCATATTTAAATGATATTTAATTAAAATTTATTTTCTCTCATTAAATCCTAACTCTATATAAATACAGTCATAATCAAGTAGCCTCTTTGATTCTAACTATAACTAAAACATCCCTAGACTCTCTCTAGTGGGCCTAAATTTAGAGCGCTTCTTAAGACTACTAAAATCTCTATTCTTGAAGACTGTTAACACTCGATAAACTTCTTCTTCAACAGAAGTAACAACTTGGATTCCCTCTAGTTTCTTTAAAATAGGCTCTTGATCCCCATATTTTTGAATCTCTTTACGGCCTAATACGTAATAAACTGCACCTTTAAGATATATTTTACGCCCAAAAGCCAATACTGTTTTTAGACCATATTCGTTGATCCCACGAGCGCTCATTCGTTGATAAGCATGTTGGGTAATTGCTAAAGCCATTTGTCACTCCTATTCATTATGTTTATTTTTGATTTTTCATCTTATTCAAATAACCTGTTGATCCGCATTGTAAAATAAATATTTATAAAATCAGGAAATGGCAAATTTGTGATTCCCTAAATTAATCACTCAAACCTCCCCACTCACCGCTAAAATACCCAAAATAAGCTTATTCTAACTATGCTTGAGATATTAGATTAAGTTAAACTAATGCCATTATGGTATCTTTTAGTGAAGTTACTATTTCTCTTTTAACCAAAATTGAAGATCTTTATACGTGGAAACGCTCAAGAATAGACCGATTACAAAACTGAAAGGTGTTGGGCCGAAAATGGCTGAAACACTCGGTAAGCTCGGGATTCATAATTATCTCGATCTGCTCTTTCATCTGCCTTTTCGTTATCAAGATCGAACCCGTATTACCCCTATTGCAATGGTGCAGCCTTCACAGATTGCCATTATTGAGGGGGAGATTATCAAAAAAGAGATGAGTAAAGGTCGAAAGCCAACGTTATTGGTCTACCTTAAAGATGATACCGGCGTAATGGCCGTGCGATTTTTTAACTTCTTCCCCAATATGGTCAAGCGCTTTGAAGCGCTGAAAGTGCTTCGCTGCTATGGTGAAGTACGTTATGGTTTAAATCGCCTTGAGATGAGCCATCCAGAAGTGCTGAATTTCTTAGATCAAAATAGCGAGCTTGAAGAGCGAATGACACCGATCTATTCTCTCACTGCCGGTATTACACAACGGCAGATGCAAGGCTTTATCGATAATCTGCTCAGCGAATTAAAGGATGAACACTTTCCGGCATATCTCGAAGATGAGGATATTAACCTTAAAGATGCGCTCTACTTTCTTCACAAACCCCCAACCGATGTTAATATCGAACGACTTGAACAAAAGCACTATCCTGTGCAAGAGATTCTCGCCCTTGAAGAGATTGTCGCCCATCAAATTGCCCTTAAACGCGCCCGCGCCCATTTTCATAAAGAGCGCTCTCAACCGATTCATCTTGATCCTAAGGCACAAGCCACCTTTCGGGAAAATCTCCCCTTTACCTTTACCAATGCTCAAAACCGCGTCATTTCCGAAATTGAGCAAGATCTACAATCACAAGCGCCGATGATGCGTTTAGTACAAGGCGATGTGGGTTCTGGTAAAACTGTTGTGGCTGCAAGCGCATTAATTCATGCGGCTAAAGCGGGCTTTCAGGCTGTCTTTATGGCGCCCACCGAACTATTAGCCGAACAGCACTTTATTAATCTCGAAAAGTGGCTCTCGCCGCTCGATATTCCTACGATTCTCTTAACCGGTAAACTCACCGAGAAGCAGAAGCGAGCAGCGCAGCAGAAAATAAAATCGGGAGAGGTTTCTGTAATTATCGGCACCCATGCCGTTTTTCAAGAGAGCGTGGAATATCAAGCGCTCAATCTTGTGATTATCGATGAACAACATCGCTTTGGTGTTGAACAGCGCTTAACTTTACAAGCCAAAGCCCCCAAAGGTTTTACGCCTCATCAATTGATGATGACCGCAACACCTATTCCAAGAACATTGGCTATGACGCTCTATGCCGATCTCTCAAGCTCTGTGATTGATGAGTATCCGCCCAATCGAATTCCAATTACGACAACTGTCGTAAGTGATAAAGCGCGGGATAAAGTGATTGAACGAGTTAAAGCGCAGTGCCAAGAGGGAACGCAAGTCTACTGGGTCTGTACGTTGATTGAAGAATCTGAAGTTTTGCCGGCAAAGGCTGCGGAAAAGGCTTATGAAGATCTCTGTGAACGACTGCCGCACTTACGCATCGGCCTCATTCATGGCAGGCAAAAAGCGTCTGAAAAAGAGGCAATTATGGCGAGCTTTAAAGCTCATGAGCTTGATATTTTAGTGGCAACAACCGTCATTGAAGTGGGCGTTGATGTTCCAAATGCCTCCATTATGATTATCGAAAATGCCGAACGCCTTGGTTTATCACAGCTTCATCAGCTTCGTGGTCGTGTTGGGCGAGGCTCTAAAGCCTCTTTCTGTCTACTGATCTATTCACCGCCATTATCACAGATGACGCAAGAGCGACTTGAGATTATGCAGGCGACCAATAATGGCTTTGAAATTGCCGAGAAAGATTTTGAGTTACGAGGTGCCGGTGATATCTTCGGGACTCGACAAACAGGGGAATTTCGTTTCCGTATGGCCGATCTCTTCCATCATCAACCGCTGATTGAACGCGCCACCGAGATTGCCAATCGTGTGATCGATGATCCCCAATTAACCCAAAAACTCATCGATCGTTGGATTGGGGAGAGCGGACAATTTGTCTGGAGTTAATACCCACAATCCATCTCCATCAAAGATCTTAGAGTTTTTTCAATTCTAGATTTTCCAACTCGGCTTTTAATCAGGCTTTCAACCTTAGAGTTTTTCAATCGATTTTCCTGCCGGTAACTTCGGTGCCAATAACCATTTAAAGGGGTAGATACTCGCTAAGCCCACCGCAATGGTAATTGTAATAAGGGTAAAGAGAATCGCCATCGGTAGATCTAAGCGCAAGCCTGTTCGCTCTAGAAGCGTGAGAATAATGACACATAAGATCGGATGAATCAGGTAAACACCCAGCGATTTCGGGGCGATATCTTTAAGTAAATGACTATATCGAATCAGATAGAGCGAGAGCGCACCGAAGAGCAGATTAAAGAGTGTAAAAACACAATAGGTCAAAAGCGCTTCATCGATTTGCCATTGCCAAAGCGTCATAAAGTCGGGCGCAAGGGGTAGATAATGATAACACCATAAGAAAAGCAGCACCGTCCCTAAAAGAAAGACGGTAAATACCATCCATGATTGATTCCGCCAACGCATAATTGTCTCAACCGGAATACGCCGACCTAAGAAGAAGATCGGGAAATAACCGAGCGTTAAGGCAAATCCTGTATAAGGCTGCAACCAATAGAGCCCGACAAATCCAATCGCAAAGAGTATCAAAAAAGAGATTAAAGGATGATGCCGAAGCTCGATATTCATCACACTCACCCATTGCCAAACAGGTACAGCCAGAATAAACCAAACCCCATCTAGTGGCATGATGAAGAAATTCACCCAAGAGAATTCACCACGTAGAATAAACGGAATCGTATCGATCATCTGAAAGCCATAACAGGTAATGATCGCCGGAATGACTGATCGACTGATCTCCGCTTTCGTAATATCCCGCGAGAGATAGCCGGAGATAAAGACAAACATGGGAATTAACGTGGTATTGAAAGCAATCATCAAGCCTTCAACACCCGCTGATGGCGCAAGCAATCGATCGAGATAGTAGGTTAACACCATTAAACTACTCAACATAAAACGTAATGTCTGCCAAAATGGCTTCGGCGTATCCGTCATTTGATGAACCTTTCCTTGCTAGATTGTGAATTCACAGTAAGAAATTGAATAATAGATTAAAAGCTCTACCCTCTCTTCACAGAAGAGCCTTGTATTATAGAGCTTTGATCTGCTCATTATAACAAACTAATAAATCTAATATTTTAATATAATATCCCTTAGCATTAATCAATTACTCGGATTACTTGCTTTCTATTATTCCTTTTTCATTCAGTGCCAGGTATTCAAATAGACTTCTTTGTTTGCCTTCCATTTTAAAAAACTACAGCGAATCTAACTCGCTATTTTTAATATCCGTAATAAACATATGTCCTGGCGCATGCGTAATCACAAAGCTTGGTTTAGAACGAATCACCGCCGCTTGAGGTGTCACGCCACAAGCCCAGAAGACAGGAACTTCGCCGGGGAGAATACGTACCGCATCGCCAAAGTCGGGTTTACTGATATCTTGAATACCTATCAAAGAGGGATCACCAATATGTACCGGCGCACCATGAACTTCCGGTAATTGGTTGGTGACGGTAACGGCTTTTACTACTTGATGATAAGGAATGGGGCGCATACTCACGACTAAAGGCCCGCTGAAAATGCCGGCAGGCTTCGTTTCAATATTAGTAATATACATCGAAACATTCGAACCATCATCAATATGTCGCATTCGAATTCCGGCTTCAATCAAGGCAGACTCAAAGCTAAAGCTGCACCCTAAAAGAAAACTGACCAAGTCATCACGCCAATAATCTACAACAGAATCCACTTCTCCTTGCAACTGCCCATCTTTAAAGATTCGATAACGAGGAATATCCCGGGCAATATCAGAGCCTTTAGCCGTCAATTTAAACTCTCTTGAACCCACATCACTCACCTCTAAGACCGGGCAAGGTTTAGGATTACGTTGCGTATAGAGGAGGAAATCATAAGCATATTCTTTGGGAAGCACGACTAAATTCCCTTGGGCAAACCCAGCGGAAATACCGGCAGTCGGTTGACGAATTCGGCCTTCTCGAATTAAAGAACGCACTTTTTGTGGATGAAGTTGATAAAGTTGCGTCAAATTAAAGTGGTCAGACATAATTCTCCCCCAGATAATGGCCTTTAATAGCTAAGTAAAAGATCGTTCTCTATTAATAGCCTGTTATAAACTGGAGATCAAGTAGTTCCCTACCCTTATTCCATTAACTCGTCTAAAAAATAGATTCAAGCTACAACGTGCGCAACTTTGCCTGAATAGTTACTGCCTCAAAGATATCTTTCTATCCCGGGAGATCCTATAATAGAGCCTCTCTGTCGACAATGATTGACACACAATAACTTTAATATGCAATTCTATGTTGTTTTAAAGATATATTTTAAAAATAAATTTTAAGGATATGTTTTAAGGATATACGTCTCTTACGAGCCCTATTCTAAATACATAGAAATACATAGAAACACCTATAAATACATACAATTTTAAATTGACCTAATTACACTGACTGAACGTACTATTTTATGAAATTATTTCATCGTACCATCACATTCAACTATCGGCTGATTGCCAAAAAGCTACTCTATACACTCACCATTCTCGCCTCAATCATTCTATTGATTGATATCACGATTGTGGATCTTCCGAACATTCAGCGCAATCTCGATGTCGCTCCAACACGTCTACAATTTTGGATCTGTATCTATTTTCTCGTCGATTTCATTCTATTAATGTTGATCGCCGATAATAAGTGGCATTACTTTAAGCGCTACTTTCTGCTTGTCCCGCTCTCGATCCCTTATCTGAATCTCTTCTCCTATTACGAGATTGATCTACCTAATAACCTGCTCTACTTACTGAAATTCCTCCCTATTTTACGGGGTGTTGTCGCCCTAATTCTGCTCATTAATCTCTTGATTAGTAATAAAATTACCACGCTTTTTATCGCTTATCTCTCACTACTGATCTCGATAGCCTATATTCAGACGCTGATCTTCTATCTCTTTGAATCACCGGTGAATCCCGATGTCAAAAATTACTATGATGTGTTGTGGTGGGCTTCGATGACTGTGACCACGCTCGGGTCTAATATTATTCCTGTTACGGATGCCGGAAAAATCAGCACGGTCATTTTAGCGGTCACCGGCATTACAGTATTCCCCATATTTACCGTCTATGTGACAACGATGGTACAAGCTTGGAGTAGTCGAGATAAAGCTCGTTACCAACATCTATATACGCCACAACATATGATCACGATTACCAAAGATATGCCGAAAGAGCTACAAAAAGGACTACAAAATAATTCCAAAAATTAACATTTTCAATCATAAAGATCTGATAAAAAACTTAATCTATGACAAAAAATGTTTTAAAAAAGTCACTTAGCTTTACCACACTCTAATGGAAAAAGCGTATAATGTAGTCAGCTTGTAGATCTTGCTCCCAAAAAGAAAATTTACGGTATAATAGTAGTTAACAGTAGATATATCGCAGTTTATGAATAATTTCTTACAATCAGATTAATAATTAAGTAAATGATTGTAATGTCATGATAAGTTTTATTAACGAGAATTAGCCATCCGGCTAATCTAATCAAGGAGAAGTTATTATGAGTAGTACTTTCTTTATGCCCCCTGTAAACGTGATTGGTGAAAATGCCCTTGCTGATGCAGTTGCAACCCTTCAAGGTTATGGCTTTAAAAAAGCGTTAATCGTCACCGATAGTTTCCTCTCAAAATCAGGTATGGCTGATGAAGTCATCAAACTTCTAAATGAAGTAGATATCCAAGCTGCAATCTTTGATGGCACAAATCCTAACCCTACTACTAAAAACGTGGCTGACGGTTTAGCTATTTTAAAAGCGGAAAAATGTGATTTCGTCATTTCATTAGGTGGCGGTTCACCGCATGACTGTGCAAAAGGTATTGCACTTTGTGCAACAAATGGCGATGACATCAGCGCATTTGAAGGTTTAGATAAAACTAAAAAACCACAATTACCAATGGTTGCAATCAATACAACTGCCGGTACTGCAAGTGAAATGACTCGTTTCTGTATCATCACTGATGAAGAGCGTCACGTCAAAATGGCAATCGTTGATAAAAACTCAACCCCTATTCTTTCTGTGAACGATCCTCACATGATGAAAGGGATGCCAAAAGGTTTAACCGCAGCAACAGGTATGGATGCATTAACGCATTCTGTTGAGGCCTATATCTCAACAGCCGCAAACCCTATTACGGATGCTTGTGCGCTTAAAGCCATCACTTTAATCATTGAGAATTTACAAACCGCCGTTGAACATGGCGATAATATCGAAGCACGTGACAACATGGCATATGCACAATTCTTAGCAGGTATGGCATTTAACAACGCATCTCTTGGCTATGTTCATGCAATGGCGCACCAATTAGGCGGTATGTATGACTTACCACATGGTGTTTGTAATGCGGTTCTTTTACCACATGTATTAGATTTCAATAAATCAGCAGCTTCTGGTCGCCTGAAAGATGTTGCAAAAGCAATGCACATTGATGTTGCTAATATGAGCGATATGGATGCCGCAAACGCAGCAATTGCAAAAATCCGCGAATTATCAGCAGCGATTAATATCCCTGCAAACTTAACAGCATTAAATGCAAAAGCAGAAGATATTCCATTACTTGCTAAAAATGCGCTTCTCGATGTATGCTCTGCAACAAACCCTGTTCAAGGTTCACAAGCAGATGTTGAAAACATCTTTAAAGCAGCAATGTAATTGATTAACTCATTATAAGATTTGTAGATACTATCATCATACCCGATTGATCTTGTAGATTGTTGATAGTATGACAATGTAGAACGGCACTCATAGAGTGCCGTTTTTTTGTAAAATCATAGCTAAGATTTCCTATCAATGTGTAAGATTCAAAACCCTAAGTTATATAGTCAATTTGGTTTAAGGGAAATGGTTTTTATGTAGTTAGTATGGAACTTTAAGCGAACATCAAATCGCACTAAACAACACTTGCAAGATGCCGGATAGAATGGTTACCTTTCTTTTTACAACCGATGCGCCGGCATTTGAATAATGCTTATTTTAATGCCAATGTATTGATTATAAGTAGCAAAAAAGCTGTAAGTAGAACACTTACAGCTTATAGTTTTTATCTTATCTTTCTATTGAAAAACGAGATATTACAATCTACGCTTCCACTTCTAACCAAGCACGACCTAGACGATCCGCCGCAATCATCGCAGCATAAACATCATCAACCGTCACTTTAAATGGCATGTTATGAATGGTTTCCCCTTCAGCACAGCTTAATTTGGCTGCCTCTTTCAATTTTTCATGATAATTAGGTGCATCATCTTCAAAACCAAGTTCTGCAAATGTGACTGGTAATCCTACAGATGTGGAGAACTCTAACACTTCCTCAATCTCTTCAAGGGGACTATTCTCAAGCACTAATTGCACGAGAACACCGAAAGCTACTTTCTCACCATGATACATATCGTGGCACTCTTCGATGACAGTCAAACCATTATGAATTGCATGACATGCCCCTAAACCTGCACTTTCAAAGCCAAGTCCACTTAATAGAGTATTGGCTTCTACGATATTTTCTACCGCTTTCGTGCTCACCTTATTCTCTACCGCAATTTTCGCTTTCAAACCCTCTTCGAGCAGTGTGTCATAACAGAGTGTTGCCAATGACATTGCCGTTAATGTGGTTAATCCACCGGCCATCGTCTGATTATAAGATTCTGTACAGGCCCGCGCTTCAAAATAAGTGGCAAGTGCATCGCCCATCCCTGCCACAAAGAGTCGAACAGGTGCATTCGCAATAATCGTGGTATCCATCACCACGATATCTGGATTCTTAGGATAGAGAAGATAGCTTTCAAACTCACCTTTATCAGTATAGATCACTGATAATGCACTAGTGGGCGCATCGGTAGAAGCGATTGTAGGTGCTATCACAATTGGCACTTTACCATAGTATGCCACTGCTTTCGCTGCATCGAGTGTTTTACCGCCCCCGATTCCTACGACAATGCCTGCGCCACTTTTCGCAAAGAGTTCGCCTAAACGTTTAATCTCATTTTGTGAGCACTCGCCCTCAAAAGTTGCTTTTGTTAATTGCACACCACTTTTTGCTGCACTTGCATCGACGATCTTTTCCACTAATCCAAATACAAATGCATCTGCGATCACAAATGCTTTGTCGCTCAATGGTTTCACATAATCTGCAATAGAATGAAGCGCATTCGGGCCTTGAACATACTTACCTGGTGATTGTAATACTTTTAACATATATAAACTCCTTCAGTTGTGTACCCACGAATCGGATTCCGATTCTTGAATGAAATAGTCCACTATGAGTATCAAAAGTGGCATATTCAGCATGATGGGCTTCCCAATGACTGACTTATAACACCTTAAAATTAGAAGACTATTACCCTACCTCCATACTATCATTCTTCACGTCAAACCTCTAACCACCAGAGTAATTAGATTACTTAAAATAACTTATCCACATTAGAGCATTAGCCACTATAACAGAGAGAAGTAAAAGTAGAACGATAGATCCATTTCACCTTACTTTGATCAATATCAATCCCTAAAATCAAATAATAAAAAAGAGTATCTGTAATGACTACAGACACTCTTTCACATCCTTGTTCATCTATATCGCTGTTATGCAGCGCCAATCTCTTCAAGCTGATCGAGTGATGGTACATAAAGGAAACTACCGGTTACCGCATGAGTATACGAGAGCATGTGATCAAAATGACCATCTTCATCGCCAAACATACGCGCAAGCATCTTCTCATAACGGGTTAATTCTGCACTATAAGCTAAGAAGTAGAGCCCTTTCTCACCGCTTGCATAACCATAAGGCAAGCTATGACGGACAATTTCAAGCTCTTCCCCATCCTCATCAATCACAACCCGCTCTGTGTGCGCGCCGACAGGTTTCTCATCATCATCCATTTCAATATCATCGACTTTTGTCCGTCCAAAGATATTCTCTTGTGTTTTCAGATCAAAATGTTCCACTTGCTCTAAAGAATGGATCCATTTCTGCGCAATCACGTAACTTCCGCCGGCATCTGCGCCTTCTTGAATAACCGCAACTTCTGTTCGATCTTTACAGCCTTTAGGATTCTCCGTACCATCCACAAAACCACTTAAATCCCGCGCTTCTAACCAACGGAAGCCATGTACTTCCTCTTCAATCGTCACTAAACCTTTAAAGAGCTTCACAAGATCTTGTGCCACAGAGAAGTTAATACGGTGAGAATGGGAATTAATATGCACAAACATATCTCTTTGCGTAGCTTGTGCCATGCCATAACCCAGCTCTTTAAAATCCACAAGCTCCGGTGCACTTTCCGCATTGCCGGATAACTTAGTCCAAGCATCACGTCCAAAAGCTACCACAATTTGCAAGCCACAATCTCCAAAACGAACGCTATATGATCGTTGACGTGCTAATAAACCGGCAATCGCCTCTTTAATCGCATCTAAATCATCGCTTTTGAAATTGATTTCCATGAAAATAGCATGATCACGATTCTCTACAATCAAACCTTCCTGAAAATTTAATTCACTCATCTGCTGCTCCTTTCTATCACAAAATTTCAAGGGGACATTGTCTTGCAATGTATTTATTTATTAATTTCTTTCTATCGCTTTTAATAATCGTATGCCTATATCACAAGTTATATTACAACCTATATCGCAAAATAGATCTTAGGATAATAGCGGAATATGCTGATTATTGAAAAACATTAAAAATTAATCATATGCTCGCTATTTTACGCCTTTTCTGATTATTTAGCCGAAAATTTAGTAAGCAATTGATCTAGCAGTTAGGTACTGATTACAAGCTCATCTTCATACACTTAAGAATAATTTTCACAAAAATCCCCGCTAGTTCCCGTACAATAGTGGGATCTATTTTCTGCAATATACTATTCTCTTTTCACGCTTATTAATGGAAAAACATATGTCCTCAGCAACACAGACTCCATCCTCGATTATTGATCCCGATAAACTCTTTATCCTTGCTGCCGGCATTGTGATTGATCCACGGGGTCGATTACTCGTTGTCCGTAAACAGAATACCGAGAAATTTATGCTTCCCGGTGGCAAAATTGATCAAGGGGAAAGCCCCATAGAAGCGCTTATTCGGGAATTTAAAGAGGAGATTGATCTGACGATTGCACCTAATCTTGCCAACTTCATCAAAACTTATGAAGCGCCGGCGGCAAATGAACCTGGTTATTTTATCCGCTCTAATCTCTTCTTTGTACTGCTACCAACGCCCATTGAGATTACCCCAAGTGCCGAGATCGCCGAGGCAAAATGGATTACACCGCAAGATGTTGCCGGTATGAACCTTGCGCCTTTAATGGTGAGCTTTGTCATTCCGACTTGGCTCGATCTGCTTAAAGATGCTGGCGAAAGCTTAGGCTTTGATACTTATTTAGATGCTTAATTCAGCTCAAACAGCGTTGCCGACATCATCAAACAATCGGCGTTATAATATCGGGATAAACATCACTTTTACTCATCATTGGATAAGGAGTTGAAATGGAACAACCTATTATTTTAGATCCTAAACAACCAGCGGATTCAGCCGTTATTTGGCTTCATGGTCTCGGCGCTTCGAAAACAGACTTTCTACCGGTTGCCCAAATTCTACAGAAAGATCTATTACCCACAACCCGTTTTATCTTACCGCAAGCACCTGTGCGCCCGGTAACGCTCAATAATGGCTTCCCGATGCCCTCTTGGTATGACATTATCGCCCTTACTTCTCCTCGTGAAATCAAACAATCTGAGCTTGATGAATCCGCACAATATGTGATCTCCTTAATCGAAGCAGAGCAAGCGAAAGGTATTCCCCTTGAACGTATTGTTCTTGCCGGTTTCTCGCAAGGTGGCGCAGTTGTATTGCATACTGCTTTTATTGCTTACAATCAACCCATCGGCGGCGTTATGGCACTCTCAACCTATAGTGCTACTTTCAACGATGAGCTAGCGATTGGCGAGAATAAAAAAGCCATTCCAACGCTCCATCTCCACGGACGACAAGATAATGTGGTAGATATTAATCTAGGACGCGCTGCAGAAACCTTCCTTCGTAGTCGGGGAATACAAACTACTTGGCACGATTATGCAATGGCACATGAAGTCATTAATGAAGAGCTACAAGATATCGCCGCATGGCTTGTCGCCCTACTGCATCCAGAAACAACCGAATCATAATAGATAACTTCATCACAATGATTTAGCTGTTATAGCAATGAGCAGGCTCTTTGTAGTCTGCTTTTTCTATTCTGCCGAGTGATATACCTGATATGGTTAATATAATAAGATGAGGACTTTTATAATTATTCAAATAATTATTCCCAAATTCAGCTATGATTTACTATTGAGATAGATAAATTGATCGAAGAAGGAATTATGACAGATACGCTTGAATACTATAATAAAAATGCCGAGCTATTTTCTGAAAATACTTTTGACGTTGATATGTCAGAACTCTATCAACAATTTCTCGACTATCTTCCCCCTAATGGAAGCATTTTAGATATTGGCTGTGGTTCTGGTCGTGATGCGCTTTTCTTTCATCAACAAGGTTACGAGGTGACTGCTTTTGACTTCTCACCTGAATTAGTGCAATTAGCACGACAAAATACAGGTTTAGATATCCAAGAAGCGAGTTTTTATGATATTGATGACATAGAGAAATATATCGGAATTTGGGCTTGTGCTTCGCTATTACACTGTGAACGATCACGCTTACCCGAAGTGCTTACCAAAATCATTAATGCACTAAAACCGGACGGCATTTGCTATCTCTCTTTTAAATATGGTTCAGAAGATCGAGAGAAAGAGGGACGACACTTCACCGATCTTAATGAAGTGCAAGCCGATCAACTACTCAAACAGTTTTCTAATATTTACCTGTTACAACAGTGGGTAACGGCAGATCAACGCCCCGATAGACAAGAGCATTGGCTCAATATCATCTTTAAAAAAGATCCTGATAGCTCTAAGACACCTTCATCGAATACTCAAATTCAATTTATTGCAGACATTCAACAACTCCTAGCTACTGCAAAAACTACCTCTACCTATAAATTCGCCCTTCTGATTAGCTTAGTTAGAATATCCATTGAAAAAAACCGATCGAATAGTGAAGCTTTGACCATTCCCATAGCAGAAATTGCTGAAAAATTTATTGAGCTTTATTGGCAACAAGCTCGCCCTTATTTTCCAGAAATTGAAGATGGGAAAAATATCGAGAATCAAGTTAATTATAGCCCCATTGAACTCCCTATTTTAAAGCAAAATACAGGAAAACAGGCTGCTATTATTAACGATATATTGAAAGCCCAAGAAAAATTTCCATCGTTATTCGATTTTAAAAAAAATAAATCTGAATGGAATAAATTGATTGATTCTACAAAAAAAACTATTCATACATATCCACTAAAGCATCTACAAATGAGTGATACCAATCCTCATGAATTTCTCTATTATTACGAACCCCAAAATAAAGAGAATATTACACTCCATCCTCATGTTGCCTTTTGCCTTACTCGCTTCTCGATCTTTATTGAAGAGATATGCCAAAAGTATTGGATGGATAATATTCGTCTCTTTAAGGATAATCAGAATAAATTTGGTAATTTCCCCAACTTAGATGATTTTCTATTTAGCGCAGATAGAAAAAATCTTACTAAAATAAAACCCGTACTCCATAAAATTCAAGATGGCTACTGTTTTTACTGTGGAAAATCAATTTCAATCAATGCTGGAGAGGTTGATCACTTTATTCCTTGGTCTCTTTATCAGTATGATACAGCCCATAATTTTGTTTTAGCTGATAAAACTTGTAATAACAGTAAAAGTAATAATCTTGCAGCCATTGAGTTCTATGAAAAATGGTTTATTAGAAATGCTCAATTTAATCAGGAAATTACGCAGGAAATTGGGAAATATGGCTTTCTTGTAGATCGTGAACGATCAGAATCGATTGCTAGAAATTATTATTTTCATGCCCAAAAACTACACGATGACAATGGATTTTGGCGACCTAAATCGACTTAATATCGCAATATTATCTGCATTCATTTAGTGGCATAATCCCAACGATTATTCCCTATTTTTAATATCTATATTCTATGGATTATCTGAGATCTGTTAGTAATAATTATTTTTCTAAAATTTTCGCAAATAAGATTGCAGCTCGGCTGTTGCTTCTCTATAGTAGCCTCTACCATAAACTCGGTGTGCTATTTTCTAGCTGATTTCTCAACGAAGAATATTGCACTCATTCCTTATCTTTTTTCACTGAAAAGTCGCGATTCTATGAATAAAAAACTCTTTCTCACGATGCTGCTTTCACTTTCGAGTGTTGGTTTTGCTCAATCTTATTATGATCAGCTCAGCCTTGGCTTAGGCGTTGGTTATCAACAGAAACCTTATATTGGCGATAATTCTGAATGGATTCCGGTGCCCCATCTTGAATATCAATCAGGCCCATTCTTTATTAAAGGCTTAAAACTGGGCGTAAATGTCATGGAGTTTTCCCAAACAAAAGTGGATCTTCATCTCAACTATCAAGCGCTAAACTTTAAACCAGGGGATTCTCATTGGCCTTATGATAGACTTGATAAACGTAAATCTACCATTCAATTAGGTGCCGGCATTAATCATCAATTTGATAATAACGTCTTTATTAGTGGCGATATCCAAGGGGATATTTTAGGCCGCAGTAAAGATGTCGTTGCGAATGCCAATATCGGCTATGTTTATCGTGTGAATGATCATTTCACTTTAGTGCCAAGAGCTGGATTAACCTGGGATGATAAGAAGCATAACCGTTACTATTATGGAGTTTCAGCAGAAGAATCTGCACGTACCGGCATTCATCAATATCGTCCGGGAAGTTCAGTAACGCCGCATATCGGAATCGGTATGGCGGTGAAAGCGACGGATCGTTTTCATGTCTTTGGCGGCATGGAATTTCAATTCCTCCCAAGTGATGTGAAAGATAGCCCCATGACTAAGCGCTCTACCTTAAGTAGCTTTGCTTTAGGATTAAACTATAATTTCTAAATTTTTAGACTTCTAAAATGATGATTGATTCTATAATCAATCCTTAAAAGTGATCACAAAAACGCCAAACAATGGATGAACTGTTTGGCGTTTTATTATTGTGGGATGCTATTCGATACGATATCTCATTCCCTTATACTTTACTGCCGGTGTTTTCTTGTTGTAGCGATTGCTGTAATCGCTTGTAATATCGATATAATCCCCACAGTGCTAATAATCCATAAACACCCATTAGGATGATAATATTAATCACTTCCGACTGGATATTATGGATACCCCCGCCCATCTGATTGAGCGTAATCATGCTAGTAATCCCTGGAAAAACGGGGAAGATATAAGTGATCCACTCCAATAACGGCGGGACTAACTCCTTCGGCCAGCTCATGCCGGATAAGAAGAAGAGAAGCATACTTGACGGCATAATAATCAAAAATACATCATCAAACTTCCGGAAGAATTGCCCGAAGAAGATCCCCATAAAGATCGTACCCGATAAGAATGGGATCGAAAAGAGTAAAATCCGCGGAATCGTACCATGGAATGGGAGCTGATAATAGATCGGTGTTAGCCCCATATAAGCCACAAAAATCATTAAACTCACAATAAAGTAAGCCAACCACTTCCCTATTAAAACAGAGAAAGCGACTGCAAAAGGCGCAGTTTTTTCATCACTCACAAGCGCTTTATCAAAGTCTGAGCGCCGACCTAAAATAATAGAGATAACGACCGCAAGGAATAGACATTGATAAACGATCAATACATATACCGGTGGAATCACATAGGTTGCATAACCATTTTGTGGATTATAGAGCGGTACAAATACCGGCGTAATCGGCGAGCTATTCCCAAGCGCTATCGCCGGATCAACGCCCATGCTGATCTGCTTCGCAGCCCCAATCTCTCGACTATAATTTTTGACAACGGATTGTACTGCCGAAGAGATCTTACTATAGATGATGACGTAACTTGCATCGCCATAATAAGAGAGCGCACCAGAACGACCACTTAAAATATTCTGCTCAAAATCGAAAGGAACCCAAATAATCGCATAAACATCACGATTACGCATGAGATGTTCTGCTTCCTGCATTGTCGAGACATAACCTACAACATTGATACTATCTGTAGCATTGAGCTTGCGAATAATCTCTCGACTCATTGTCGAATTATCATGATCGACAACAATCGTGGGCGCTTCCCGTACCTCTTCATTATTATAAGGAATAGGATAGTAGAAGAAATAGAGAATCGAGCCAGAAATTAAAATGCTCAACACAGCTTCTACACGAAAGATATTCAAAAACTCATTGAAGAAGACTTTTAAAGTTGTTTTAAACACGTTTTGCCCCCTTTTTGAGTAGGTGCATCCGTAGCGCTACCAAAAGATAGATCACAATACCAATAATCACCATCCATAGAATAGGCTCTAAGTTATAAGGTAATTCATGACCTCGAAGCGTCTGATCCTGCCGGACTTCTGAATACCAAGTAATTGGTAAAACAGCCCCCCAAGCAATAGCGTACCAGCTCATCGCAATTCTTGGGAAGAAGAGCCCAACAAACCCAAATGCCGGCGAAGAGAAGCTACTTGCCGCGCCGTAGTTAATCACTTTTTGCGGTAACCAAAGCGTAAAGAACATAGCCCATAATTGTGCGGTAAAGATAAAGATCACCGTTCCCACATAGAGAATGGTCAAGGAACCTCGTACCGGTAGATCATAAAAGAGAATCAGCACAGCATCTAAAATCATATGAACAATCACAAACCATAAGAGATAAGGCAGTGTCTTATTGATGATATAGCGCATAAAAGAACCATTAGCCATCGCAAGCGGTACGGCAAGACCGCCGGCCTTATATTTATCCCGCGCGACAGTATAGACCATTGTCATCATAATTAAGATTTGCAACAACGTCGGCACAACGCCATTGACTAAGGTATAGACATAGTTGAGCGTGGGATTAAAGACAGGATGCGTTTCAAGCTTAATCGGTGAGAGCTGCTGCTCTGCAATCTTCCGCGCAGTCCCCTGCTTGAGCATTGTTTCCGTCTGATAATCGGCAATAATCGCCGCTAACGTCTGCATAAAGCCTTTATTCAGCGTACTACCTACAGACATATATTGCTGATTATAAAAAGTTGTAATTTCAGGAGAATTATTAGCCAATAAATTCTTCTCAAAATCACTGGGAATAAAGAGAATCCCGTAGACTTCGCCGGAAAGTAGTGCTTGTTTGGCATCAAAAAGCGAGTTATCTCGTTTAGCAATGAGAATTTCAGGCTTTGCCGCCATTTTCTGAATCACCTCTCTCGAAGCCACGCTACGATCCATATCCACCACAGTAATGGGCGCTCTCTCAATCACACCTTGTTGAAACAGATATGTAAAAAAGAGCACAACTAACAGAGGATAACAGAAGAGCGCAAAAGCCAGCGGCTTTGCCCGAAAAATGACGCGTATCTCCCGAAAGAGTAGCGAAAAATAGTGCTGTTTGACAGCCGTTTCTGTAACACGTTGTTCCATCTAATAACCTGATCTAGAAAGGATCTATAAAGAATCTATAGAAGATCTATAGAGGATCGATGAGAAGATAATGCTATCCTCTCATCTTAAATCGATCTTTAGTGATCTCATTGGTGATTTCAAGGGATTTACTCAGTATGACGACGTGACTTCCAATCGGCTATCACGCTCATGCCCGGCAATAGACCCTCATCTTTATTCACAGGTCTTGCACGCACTTCAAAAGTCCGTAGATCAAAATCGCCGGTTGCCTTTGTCGCCTGCCAGTTTGCAAACTGCCCTAAAGGATTGATTGCTTGAATATAGACATCGATACTCTTTTTAAGTGCCGGTACATAGATATTAAAATGATCGCCCACCGCTGCATAGTTAAGGTAATCTTCCCGAATATTAAAAGTTAACCAAAGATCATCCATATCAACGATAGAATAGAGTGGCGTACCAGGATTATAGAGTTGCCCTACTTCGGCGACTCTAACGGTCACTTGCCCATCTGCCGGTGAATAGACCGTTAGGGTTTCATAATCATTTTTAACTTGATTGAGTGCAGCGAGCGCTTGATCTACCTGTGCATCTGCTAAACGCTTCTGTTCAATACTACTGCCGTTGACAGCAAGCTCATAATTCGCTTTTGCAGCAGAAGCCGCATCAACTGCCGAGCTAAATGAGTTTCGCGCAACATCTAAATTTTGTTGTGAGATCCCGCCTTTTGGTGCGGCTTGTTCCATTCGTTCAAGGTTGCTTTTCGCAAGTGCTAAATCCGCTTCTGCTTTCTCATATTGTGCCCGCATTGCTTCAATGGTTTCAGGACGGGTACTATAAACCACATCACGATTAGCCACCGACACATTATATTGCGCTTTCGCTGTTTCTAACTGCGTAGCAAGCGCTGGACTCTCTAATTGTAAGAGCAGATCCCCTTTCTTTACTTTATCCCCTAATTCCGCATACAATGCCGTTGCTCGACCTTGTACCCGTACAGAGATATCGACACGATTCGCCGCGACTTCCCCTTGGAAGACGAGCTCAGGACGATGATTAGAGATATAGTAGAGAGTAACAATAAGTAGGACAATAATTCCCACCAAAATTGCGACAGTTTTTTTGATATTTTGCATAGGATTAAACCTTAATTGATCGTTATCCAAAGAGTGAATCTAATGAAAATTAGGTCTCATATAATAACACGATCATTGTCAATAGAGTTATCCCCAACTGATCACAATATCCCTATCTAACGCCATTTTTCACTATCTTATTGAAGATATTTATCTTTCATTCAGCAAATAAATACTATTTTTTCCCATCACATCCTATTTTTAAAAAATAAAATGCCTTATCACAACCCATTTTATGGCGGATATTTTGAGATAAATCGAGAGATAATCCCGGAATAATATAGTAATATCGGTTCAAAATAAGCTTATTTAAATGCCGGCGCATCGGCTGTAATAAGTCAGGAAGCCATTCTATCCGGCATCTTGCAAATGTTGTTTAAAATCATTTTTCTTAAACCCAATTTACTATAAACCACTTCAATGATAAAAATAGCTAAACAACTCCATTAACACGCCTATTCTCATTGAAAATTTAAATAAAATAGCTGAAATAAAATATCCTATGAATCCTATAGGGTATAGGGATCCGCTCTCCTCCCCTCTCTTTGATTTGAGTCCATTGCGGCACAATCACTTTTCAAAATAAGAAAAGCCTTCTAAATTAATACTCGAACGAAAATCAGTAATTAAGTCCGCAACAATATTGGCGCTGCCGGCAGCTAGGGTAAATCCTAAACTACCATGGCCGACATTCAACCATAAATTGCGATATTGAGTTCGCCCTAAAATAGGGGATCCTTTCGGCGTTGCAGGACGTAGGCCGCTCCAAGCTCGCGCCTGATCTAATCCTTTAATTTCGGGAAACGTTGCTTGAACCTGCGTTTTAAGGGCATCTATTCGCCGAGTTCTAATGCCACTCTTGTCATATCCGATATCCACCATTGCGGCAATACGTAATCGATCCCCTAATTGTGCATAAACGGTTTTATGGGCATAATCGGTCACACTTAATGTGGGAATGGTTTGTGCCTCAAATTGAGATTCAGCATTTTCAAGTGTTAAGCTGTAGCCTTTTAACGGATAGATCGGTAGATCAATCTTCAGAGGTTTCACTAACGCTCGACTCTCATTGCCGGCACAGATCACTAGATGTTTCACTAGCATCTCTCCTTGGGAGGTTTGCAGCGCAACAACGCGCCCTTCTCGCTCAACTATATGATTTACTTTGCAATCTGTCACTAAGGTAAATTGTGAAGAGCGCTGTAGATAATCTAAGAGCGATAAACAGTAGGCGTAAGAATCGGCGGTTTCATCAAAAGGAGCATAGATTCCGCCTTGAATATTTGAGCGAGTAGCCGTTAAAGCCGGCTCTAATTCACAGACTTCATCGGCATTTAAAACTTGTTGAAATTCAGGATCGATTTTTTCCCGCGCCTGAGTAAAATCGGAGGCACTCCGATGAAGAATTAATTTTCCAGAACGTTGCCAATGAAAATCTTGTGTCAAAATCTCCCGGCGCCAGTGCGTTAAAATCGATTGACTATAGAGTGATAACCGTAAGAGATGAGCCTCTGTGATCTGATGTTGCCGCTTATTGCAAGCGCGCATAAATTGTAACAACCAACGCCACTGAGTAAGTGAGGGTTGTAGCCGCATATTAAGTGGGGAGCTAATCCTCCCCATCCACTTAATCCCTTGCCAAATCACGCCCCGATCGGCTAAGGGTGATACATACCGATAACTTAGTTGACCTCCGTTAGCAAAGCTTGCGCCTTGTCCAACGCCATCTTCAGCATCTAAGAGCGTGACATGCGCCCCTTTTAGAATGAGCGCTAATGCTGTCGATAGGCCAATTACTCCTCCACCTACAATAGTGATATATTTTGCCATCTTTTATTATTTAACCTCTAAGATCGGTAAGAATCATTAAAGAGGATTTAAAAGATAACCACAATTGACATTATCGTACTTGGTATAACTTTTGGTTATGATCTTTGAGACGCTTCTGCAAAAAACGGTGCAATAATCGTTGATAATCTTGTGCAATTTTACGTAAAGGACGCTCGGCCTGGTGCATAATACAGAGATCTAACATCAGAGGTTCCGATAGAGGATAAATCATTGATAATGGCAAAACTTCCATCGCCGAAAAGATATCACTAATTGTGCAACCAATCCCCCGTTTTACAAATTCTGCCGCCATATAATAAGTATGCACATTCAGCTGAGGGGTTTGAAAGGTGCGATATTGATGAATTAGCATCGAAAGAGAATCAGCACCGGGATTAATCCAACGAGATTCATCAATCGCTTCTACCGACATCTGCTTCCCATTAATCGGGGAGGCATCGAGATATACAAGCGGTACTTTAGCAATCGGAATCGATGAGATCCCCTGTTCTTTAAGCGGTTTAAAGCTAATGGCAAAATCGAGTTGATAGCTGTTGAGTAAACGTAATAGTTCGGTCGTATGATAGGTACTTACCTCAATATTACCCTGCGGATGTAAACGGATAAATTCAGCGGTTACTTCAGGGATTAAACTTAATCCTAGGCTCGGCAAACAGCCAATCGAAAGATCGCCCTGAGGTTTTTCTGCTAAATTTTCAGCAATGGCTTGAAAACCACTCAATTCTTCATAGACCGTTTTGGCTTTATCATAGAGAATAAGCCCCTCTTTAGTCGGGATCAACTTCCCCCGTACGCGCTCAAAAAGCGGATACCCTAAGCGTATCTCCGCATGCTTAATCGTTTTACTCACCGCAGGTTGTGAAACATTGAGCATATCCGCAGCTCTTGAAATAGATCCACAAAGCATTACCGCATAAAAAGCCTCTAAATGACGCGCATTCATATCGATCCTTTCTCATCAATTATTTTTCAGATAGCACTTATGATACAAGATCGTACAAGAAAAGTGCGGATTGAAATACTTGGAAAAATAAGCGCAGTGACATTTCTAATCGCTATCTCTCCTAGTGATTATAGTCAATTGGATTTAAGACAAGGTTTTTAAGTGACTACTATGGGATCTTAAAAAAGATCCAATATTATATAGATTAACTTATTATATATAATGTTTATTAGAACTTAATCTATCGATTATTACTATCAGCCCCTATAAATAGGATTCTAACAATAAGCGTGATGAGAATAAAACCTATAATAACACTCTCTAACAAACCCCAACTTAATATAATTAAATCAAATAATTACATCAAACGCATACAGTAATTCTCTCAAAAGATATCGCTCACTATAGACTTTTTACAAGCTCACTCCCTCGCTTTCAGAAAAGAGCATTTGTCAATTTTTTTAAATATTATTAAAAATAAATATTGATTTAATTAGATTATTTATATAATATTACCTACATAACAAATGTACTAATTAAATCATTCGTTATTAGTTAATATATTATTGATTATATATTAACCTATCTGTTTGTAATTCAATCATATTATACTCAAACCTATGAAGGAGAATATATGAAAGGTATCGGTGTTGCACTTTTTGTAATAGGAATTATTGGATTATTACTCTGTGTGCTTATGCTTAAAGATATTGATGTTGTTGCTGCAGGTGCGGTTGCGGCGGTAGTAGGTATCTTAAATGGTATCGGCTTCTTCCACTTAAGTACCCTTTTAAGCAAGAAAGAAATTTCTCAACAAACAAATAGTTAATTGATATTTCACTAGGGCAATGTTTTGTGTCCTATCGAAGATTATTCTGCTCAATAATCCTAAATAGTAGATCAATTTCACTGCCTTAGCTTACTTTTAAATTTTACTTTTAAACAGAAGGAAAATAGATATGAAAGGTATTGGTGTAGCATTATTCATCGTAGGTATCGTAGGCTTATTACTTTGTGCAGTGATGCTCAAAGATATTGATGTAGTTGCAGCAGCGGCTGTTGCTTCTGTAATCGGTATTTTAAGCGGAATCGGTTTCTTCCAATTAAGCGGTCACCTTGATAAGAAGTAAATGCCAACCAGCATAAAATAGAAGTCATCAATCATATGATGCATTTCTATCAGTCTATAAGATTATCCAATCATTCATAAAGTATACTGTAAGCCCTCAAACCTAAGTCAGATACCTCAAATGAGGATTGCGATAATCTTACCCTAAACCCCATAATCTTTCTAAGAGATTGTGGGGTTTTCTAATAGGTGTTTATAATAAGGCTTTATAATAGAACTACTTATTAAGTTCTTCACCTATCTTAAAAAAACAGAACGATATATTTTTATGTATTATGATATACCTTAGATGCCATAAAATAATACCTACAGTATGATGCATTACAAGAGTATATAGATCATAAATAGCTATAACAAATCACTACCAGTATGGTATTGATTATCTAATATAGACTTCAATGAAACAATAGAAATAAAGGACAATAATGAAACAGCCCTCTTCCCTTGATCGCTATAAACTTCCTCCACAAGCGCTCCATATTTTAGTACCGCTATTTCTCTCCGGTAGTATGTCCTGTATTGTCTCATTAGTGAGTACACTCATGAGTATCGGCTTCGCGGGGTTTGTCTTTAAAGAATGGCTAGGTGCTTGGATGTTCTCTTGGCTCATCGCCTTTCCCTCAGTCCTCATTCTATTGCCAATTATGCGTAAGTTTGCCAGTTTCTTTATTCGAAAAAATCCTTAACTTTTGAATAGTTAAACACAGAAACGATACTTTTGTAGCCCCAATAAAAAACGCTAAAGCGGAATTAATGTCCACCTTAGCGTTTTGTTGTATTCAATCATTGACTACATAGAGAGCGATTGAAGGATTGATCACTCATTGATGAGTCATTCCTCCTTCAAGTCGTTCATATCAAAATTTTAAGCGATTACTCAACATCTTTCATCGTTAAACGGATACGGCCCTGACGGTCGATCTCAAGTACTTTTACTTTCACTACTTGCCCTACCGCTAAATGATCACCCACATTAGAGATACGCTCTTCTGAAGGGATTTGTGATACGTGAACCATACCATCTTGACCAGGACGAAGATTCACAAAAGCACCGAAGTCCATGATACGTACAACCGGCGCTTCATATACTGAACCGATTTCGATATCAGAAGTAATCTCTTCAATGCGTTTTTTCGCAGCTTCTGCTTGATCATTATTCACCGCAGAGATACGCACTTCACCGCTATCTTCGATTTCGATAATGGCACCCGTTTCTTCGGTAATCGCAC
This sequence comes from Ignatzschineria ureiclastica, assembly GCF_003121845.1. Taxonomy (GTDB): domain Bacteria; phylum Pseudomonadota; class Gammaproteobacteria; order Cardiobacteriales; family Wohlfahrtiimonadaceae; genus Ignatzschineria; species Ignatzschineria ureiclastica. The sequence goes on from NZ_QEWQ01000003.1 coordinate 240,176, forward strand.
GAATTGTCACGCCGCCTTTACCGATCACATCACGAATCTTATCTGGATTGATACGAATCGTCGTGATACGTGGTGCAAATTCAGAGATTGAATCACGTGATTCACTGATCACTTTATTCATCTCATCAAGAATATGTAATCTTGCCACTTTAGCTTGTGATAATGCAGTATCCATGATCTCTTTCGTGATACCATCAATTTTGATATCCATCTGAAGCGCTGTAATACCATCTTTTGTTCCAGCGACTTTAAAGTCCATATCGCCAAGATGATCTTCATCACCAAGAATATCGGTTAATACCGCATATTGCTCGCCTTCTTTAATAAGCCCCATCGCAATACCGGCCACAGGTGCTTTTAAAGGTACACCGGCATCCATAAGCGCAAGTGAGCTTCCGCAGACTGAGGCCATTGAGCTTGAGCCATTGGATTCTGTGATTTCAGATACCACACGAATCGTGTATGGATACTCTTCCATATTCGGCAATACCGCAGCAACACCGCGTTTTGCCAAGTTACCATGACCAATTTCACGACGTTTTGGTGAACCTACACGTCCTGTTTCGCCGACTGAATAGGGAGGAAAGTTATAGTGCAGCATAAAGCTCTCTTTATACTCACCTGAAAGCGCATCGATAATCTGCGCATCACGCTCCGTACCTAATGTTGCAACCACCATTGCTTGCGTTTCACCACGAGTAAAGAGTGCAGAACCATGAGTGCGTTTTAATACACCAACGCGCGATACGATTGGACGAACTGTTTTAGTATCACGACCATCAATACGTGGCTCACCTGCAATGATTTGACCACGAACGATATCCGCACTAATACGACCAATTTCTGCCGAAACTTCTGCCGCTGTAAAACTATCTTCGTCATCAGAAACTAGTGCTTCAATCGCTTTCTCTTTTGCTGCATTAATAGCCGCACCACGATCTTGTTTAACGGTAATTTTGAATGCCGCTTCTAAATCTTTACGCGCAATATCTGATACTGCAGTTTGTAGCGCAATGTTCGCTTCAGGCGCTTCGAATGGGAATGGATCATTACCCACTTTATCTGCAAGTGCTTTGATATTTTCGATCACCACTTGGAATTCGTTATGACCAAACATCACAGCGCCGAGCATCACTTCTTCACTTAAAAGGTTCGCTTCAGATTCCACCATTAATACTGCATTTTCAGTACCGGCAACCACTAAATCAAGATCAGACGTCTCTAGCTCTGTACGTGTTGGGTTAATGATATATTGACCATTTTTATAACCAACGCGCGCAGCACCTAATGGCCCATTGTAAGGTAATCTTGCAATTGAAAGAGCCGCTGATGCACCGATCATCGCAACGATATCTGTGCTGATTTCTGGGTTGATTGATACAACCATCGCCACGATTTGCACTTCATTGGTGAATGCTTCGTGGAAAAGTGGGCGGATAGGACGATCGATCAAACGTGAGATTAAGATCTCTTGCTCAGAAGGACGACCTTCGCGACGGAAGAAGCCACCTGGGATTTTACCGGCAGCATAGGTTTTTTCTTGATAATCCACTGTTAATGGAAAGAAGTCACGACCAGGATCTGCGCTTTTTGCTGCAACAACAGAGACAAATACGGTTGTACCTTCCATATCTACCATTACCGCAGCCGTTGCTTGACGCGCGATTTCAGCAGTTTCGATCGTAACCTTACGACCACCATAGGTAAATTCTTGTACGATTGGTTCTAATTTCATAATTTCCTCTTATTTTTAATTCTCAAAGCCTTTAATAAAGCCTATAGAATCTAAGGGAACTGTTTTAATGCTCTGACAAAGATCATCACAGAGCCTTAAAACAGTGCCCCTATAGATATCTCTATTAAAGGCCAACATAACAAACCGATGATCGATCTGTTTTACTACTATCTTTCTGCGAATAATTCTCATTGATCACTCATTGAGTATCACTTCGCAGTAAAATATATAAAAAACCCTCACATAAAACTTATGCGAGGGCTACATTTCACAGACAGATTACACCTAGCGCATAGATTGTGTGCGAAATATAATCTGCGAGAAACTGCATCTTTATCAATTAACGACGTAATGATAAACGATCGATAAGATCTTGATAACGACCTAGATCTTTTGATTTTAAGTATGTAAGCAATTTACGACGTTTGTTTACCATTTGAAGAAGACCACGACGTGAGTGATGATCTTTTTTATTCACTGCAAAATGCGCTTGAAGTGCATTAATGTTGAATGTTAAAAGTGCAACTTGCACTTCTGGTGAACCTGTGTCGTTTGCGCCACGACCAAAATCTTTAACGATCTCTGCTTTTTTCTCAACTGATAACATAAATTTAAACTCCAAAATAATATAAAAGTGTCAATGGCGATGACAGCATTTACTGCCGGCATTATAGTATGATTCCGTTAAAATACCAAACTAATTCCATTGCCTATTTAAATTATCGCCTGCTTGTAATCCAAGCTTCTCAGCCATACCCGCATTGAGCTCAAGCACATATTTCCCCGGCGCTTTTGAGGGATAAGATGGACAGTGGGCACTCTTGCAAGGCTCAGCAGTGACAATATCCACAATCTCACCATTTTCCGCAATATAGATAATATCTAGCGGGATAAGCGTATTTTTCATCCAAAAAGAGAGCGGTTGCGTAGAGGGAAACATAAAGAGCATTCCCCGATCTTCCGGCATTGATTCTCGATACATCAATCCTTTAGCCTGAGCATAGCCATCTAGTGCTAACTCCACTAAAATAGGTTGTCCCCCGACAATCATCTCCCCTTCCCGTAAACCAGAAATAGGTGACAAACCAAAACTTGGCTTAACAATACCAGCTCGATTTTGTTGAAAAGTCACTAGATCAGGACTCTGTGTCACCGCTTGTTGTCCAATGGCCAAGTTATTAGTGACAGTTAGCAATCCTAAGCTACCTACCACCGTCAGCAATAATGTCCGTTTCCACAGTTTGATCGATTTTTGCATCTCTGATAGTCCCATATTATGCTTCGTCCTCCTCATCGTCCCAATCAGCACCTTCAGCCATCTCTTCATCTTCACAGAGTAAAATGCCGTCATTGACTAATTGCACCAGAAATTGCTTAGCAACATCTGAGCTTAAAGCCTCTTCCAGCGCTTCATATTCCAAAAACTCTGAATTGACAATATAAGTTACCAATGCCTTTTCCGACTTCGGTAGTGAGTAAGATTTACCGGCAGCAAAGAGATAAATTGCATCATTGATCTCCCGATGCAATAGCGTAATGCCGGGATGTACTTCAAGCGCGCCGCCATCATCTAAGAATTCAACAAGTGATTCTTCATCCATCGGCTCATCGAGAGGCTCCGGTGTTTGAAACATCTTAGGTTCAGTAATAAAAGCCCCAAACCATTCACTCACCATCTCCCGATTATGGGTTAAGCTCTCTTGCAATACCGCCATTACTCGATCAATTGCATCATCTGTTAAGTGACCATATTCAGTGGCAACCGGCAGCGAAGGATCACTAAAACGGGCATCCTCAGCAATCTTATCAAACTGCATTTCGATAAAATCTCGGAACATCTCCCGATGCTTCGGTGCGCGAAAGCCCACAGACCAGGTCACACTCCGACCAATATTCACGCCATAATGACCAATTCTCGGGGGTAGATAGAGCATATCGCCAGGCTCTACAATCCACTCTTCATCCGCTTTGAAATTCTCAATCAGACGGATATCCACGCCATCGACAAAGTCATCTTCGGAGACCGGCGCATAGCTAATCTGCCAACGCTTCTTCCCCATTCCTTGAATCAGGAATACATCATAATCATCCCAATGTGCACCAACGTTTCCGCCCTCTTCCCCAAGGCTCACTTGTAGATCATCTAAGCGCCAATTCGGGATAAATTGAAACGGCGCAGTCATCGCTTTTAATTCCGGCAGATTCTTCTCCACATCATTAATCACGAGCATCCACTTCTTATCTTTAAGAGCTGTAAAATCCGCCTCTACTGCCGGCCCCATTTTCAATTGCCAAGGACGCTCTCCTCCTGATTCAAAGATAAAACGAGAGGGAATAAAAGGCTCTAAGGCTAATCCAGCAATCTCATCGGCATCAATCGGATCTTCAAAATCAGGAAATGCATTTTTAATAAAGAGCGGTTTCTTCTGCCAGTATTCAGTTAAAAATTCTCGAGCAGTCAAGCCACCTAAGAATGAAAGGGGTTTATCTTGTGTCATAATATCTATCGCTTTTCAAAAATTAATATATCGCTATATCTATCTATATCTTGTATCAGATAATGATACTCGAATGAGTAGTAAAAAGACCATTTAATAATAGAAGATATTACGCTATTTTCAGCATAATTCTTACACCTCTCCAACTTTACTTTGATCTATCACAATAATGGAGGTAAGCATTCTAGTCTGAAAATAGATCTGTTATAGTATGGCAAGACAACTCCTCATTGATGAGTCCTATCATCTTTTGTAACCACATTAAGCCGAGCGCTATGAAAAAAAGAATTCTCTCCCTATTCGTTCCAACATTACTCAATTTCTCTTTCGCTCTCCAAGCGCAGATTGTGTCGCCTTACACCATTACGCAATATCAAGAGGAAGCGTGTCTTACTAATCAGCAGAATGAGGAAGAGTGTTCAACCATCGACTTATCACTTCCTATTTACAAAGATCAACCTTGGCTTAATACTTATATTATCCATAATCTAATTGGGGATTCTCAGTTTCAGATCGATCAGCCGATTGAAATACAGATCAAGCAATTCTTGAGCAGAGCCATTGCCGATATGATTGAGTATGATGCAGAATATGACTCGATAGAAACACAACTTCTAGGACAAACAATCATCCCTAAAGGCCATTTTCAACACTTTTTCGCACTTTTGAATAGCAATGAAACCTATTTTAAAGGCGCAGCCCATGGCAATAGTGAACAATATTTCTATCTCTTAGATACCAAAACGCAGAAAATAGTGTCACTCAAAGCCCTACTTGTCGATGCTATCGCCGAAAAAAAATTGGCCAAATTACAATATAATGCGCTACAGCAACTCTTTAAAACATTAGAGATTGATATTCAAGAGCACTTTGCGGATGATACTTGGCAATTTATACCCTCCACAAATTTCATCCCTAGCAAAGCGGGATTAACTTTTTTATATAATCCTTATGAAATAGCGCCCTATGCACTCGGCACTATTGAAATCACGGTTCCCAAAGAAGCACTAAAAGGTATTGTGAAAGCGCCATTTCTAGAGATGATTGAGCGGTGGGAAGCCCCATAGATTTTATCGGCGAGATACTCGCTCAACCAGGGGTAATAATCGAAGTTCACGCATAATATCCGCTAAATGTTTACGATCACTCACATCCACGACAAAGCGGATTTTTACTAAATCATCACTCATAGGCTCTGAAGTAAATTCACCAAAATCGAGATTCATTTCGGTCACCTTAGCACTCACTGAAGCAATGGCCCCTCGGCGATTTTTGGCAATTAAGGTCAATTGTACCGGGAAATCGCCTTGTGCTTTCTTACTCCAAGCAAGCGGAATCCAGCGATCAGTCTGCTTCTTATAGTTTTCAACATTCGCACAATCTACTTGATGGATCACCATGCCATGACGTTGACTCAAATAGCCAATAATAGACTCGCCAGGAAGCGGATAACAACAACGACCTAAGGTTGTTTTCATCTTCTCCGCACCGATAATAATATCGTTAGAAACCTCTAAGCCATCATCCTCATCTTCAATACCATCATGCATCTCCACTTCTAAACCTTGTTTCACTAAGAAACGGTTAAGAATATAATGAATCGGATATTTACCTCGACCAATGGCAATAAGCAGTTCTTCTTTCGTTCCTAACTCAACCTCTTCAAGTAATAAATTCTTGTCTTGCTCTGTAAAATCACCTAGTTGAACGCCTTTCCCCTCTAATTCAGCAAATAGAAGCGATTCTCCTGCATGATAGGCCTCTTCATCTGTCAAGCGAGAGAGATAACTCAAGATACTCGTTCGAGCTCTGGCACTGACAACATAATCAAGCCATTTTGCCGTAGGTCTGACACCCTGTTCAGTGACAATCTCAACCGCTTGCCCATTATGCAGTGATTGTGAAAAGGGGACTTCTTGTCCATCTACAATCACTGCCTTACAGCGATTTCCTACTTCAGTATGTACTGCATAAGCAAAATCAATACCTGTTGAACCTTTGGGAAGCTCGATAATTTTCCCTTTAGGTGTAAAGAGATAGATCTCTTTCGGGAAGAGATTCGCTTTCATCGCCTCCATAAATTCTTGCGATGAAATACCAGAATCTTGTAATTCATTAACGGAATCGAGCCATTGATTGGTTCGGCTCTGATTATGCCCCTGCCCTTCATAAGCATCTTTATAACGCCAATGCGCAGCTGCACCCGCCTCAGCAATGACGTGCATATCTCGCGTACGGATCTGAACCTCGACCGGTAATCCATTACGTCCAAAAACGATCGTATGCAAACTCTGATAACCATTCCCTTTAGGAATCGCAATATAATCTTTAAAGCCACCAATAATCGGTTTATAGAGCTGATGTACCATTCCTAAAACGCGATAACATTCATCCACTGTTGAGACAATAACACGAATAGCAAAAATATCGTAAACTAGCTCAATCTTACCCTTGACCTTCAGCTTATTATAGATACTCCAGAGATGTTTTTTCCGGGTTGAAATGCGAGAGAGAATATTACTGCGCACCAAGCGATCATAGATCGTATCTTTAATTCGTGTTAAGTTCTCGCTCTCATTTTGATATTTATGCTCTATCGCTTTCGCAAGAACACGATAGCGCATAGGATAGATATTCTCAAAGCAGAGGTTTTCAAGATAGACTTGCAGTACATACATTCCAAGTCGAGCGGCAATCGGTGCATAAATCTCTAAAGTTTCATTGGCAATACGACGCTTTTTATAGGGTTGCAGCGAACCTAAAGTGCGCATATTATGCAGCCGGTCCGCAAGCTTAACCATAATAATCCGAAGATCTTTAGTCATAGCTAAGATCATCTTACGGAAATTCTCCGCTTTTGCTTCCTCTTTCGAGCGGAACTTCATCTGCGTTAATTTGGTAACGCCATCGACAATCTTCGCAACATCTTCCCCAAATTCGAGGGCAATCTCATCATAACCAATCTCAGTATCTTCGATCACATCGTGCAGTACCGCGCCGACTAAAGAGGCTTTATCGATCTGTACTTCACTCAAAATCAAGGCAACCGCAATCGGATGGAAGATATAAGGTTCTCCAGATGAACGAAATTGCTCTTGATGCGCAAATGCACCAAAAATACAGGCTCGCTCTACCTCTTTAACCTCATCTTCTGGCAAATAGCGCCCAATAATCCGAAGTAAACGATCAACCTTGATCTCAAACTCCGCACGCCATGGCAGAAGATTCGCAGGAAGCTGGTTCTGTTCCATAAATATCCCCTCTAAAACCGCTCGATCTTACCAAGACGATCTTTACCGTTACGATCTATATAGATTCATACTGATTTACAATACTAATTGCAATATCAATATCAATATCGATATCGATCTTGATTAAAACTCAACGTTATACGCTGCTTCTTTAGCATTGATTTCATCTGCACTAATTCCACCTTTTGCAATCTCTCTTAATGCAATCACTGTAGGTTTCGATGCTTTACTTGTTCTGGGTACTGTTGGCTCTTCGCCACGCTCAAGTTGTCTTGCTCTTTTTGCAGCGACAGTCACTAACTGAAAACGGTTATCTACTTTTTCTAAACAATCTTGTACGGTTACACGTGCCATTGGATTTTAACTCCCTAAAATTTGTTCTTACATATACTTCAATATTTCTTTGATCTCTCATTTTTGATCAAAGAAATATTTAATCTCATGATCTTTAATCTATAGTTAATCTATAGGCTTAGTATACTGATCATTTACTATACCCCATTTCCTATAGAGGCGATATCCTCTAAACTTGAAAAGTCGAGATAAATGTTTCAGAAAAGGCATCTAACAAATATTTAAATCGCTCAATAAATCAATTAACTATTAAATAAAATCAATCAAGGTTGTACACAATATTTAACCTTTCTACTTACGAAATCTGTATAAAGGGGCGACATTATACCCCTAAATTGATTATCCATTTAGATTTTTTCCACAAGAAGCCGGTGTAATAATGCTCTGTTATGGGACTTCTGATAATGGATTCTCAAACGATTAGCTGCAAATATCGCCTGCAATTCATGCAGCGCCACTTCAAACTCATCATTCACCACTAAATAATCAAAACGCTCATAATGTGCGATCTGATTCACCGCATCTTCCATCCGTTTTGCCACAACCATCGGTTCATCTTGCTTGCGTGCAGAGAGTCGTTTTTCAAGTGCTGTAATTGACGGCGGAACAATAAAGATTAATTCGGCTTCTGGCATAATGCGTTTGACTGCTTCAGCCCCCTGCCAATCAATGACAAGCACAACATCCTGACCGGTCGCCGTATGCTTTTCAACTTCTTGAAGTGATGTTCCATAAAGATTATCAAATACTTGCGCATATTCTAAAAATGCACCTTGACCGATCATCTCTTCAAATCGATTTCGCGTTACAAAGTGATAATCATAACCATCTTGCTCCCCTTTACGTGGCGCGCGAGTGGTATGGGTCACAGCACGAGTAATCTTCTTATCTTGCGCCATTAATGCTTCTACAAGGCTTGTTTTACCACCACCTGAAGGCGCTGAAATCACATAGACATGACCAATATTCTCTGCTTTTTGTTGCGTCTGTTTCATCACTTTAACTCTCTATTTCTACTGTAATGTCGATAACGATATGCTTTTCTTGAAGGATTATTGAAGTAGTATATAATAAACCGCTAGTAATGATTATTCTATTTACTGAAAATCAAAACTGTTAGCGTTTCCTATTGTATGTATACGGAGTAAAACCCAATTATGTTGAAAAAACTATTCTTAAGCGCAAGCGTTGCGCTCCTACTCGGCGGCGTCGCTTCTGCACAAGGTCAAACTGAGGTAATCTATCTCAAACAGCATGGGGACTGGAAAGTTGAGTGCTTACAAGATGATTCGCCAGCAGGGACTTTTGAGAACTGCCTTATGTCAACAACTGGCGACATAGAGCTTACGAATCCAAATGATGAGACTCAAAAGCAAAAAATCAAAGCATTAAGAGCGTCGGTTGTTTATCTTGATGGTAACCCAACACTGATCTTTAGTGCACTTCCTGGCGCACTTTTAATTCCTGGTCTTGAGCTTCAAATCGATGGTAAACAACTTGAGATTGAAGGCAACAAAGTAACAGGTTTAAGTTTTGAGCGCTGCTTACCAGATGGTTGTATCACAGGTCTTCCCATCAATGATCCTAAGGTGCTCGAAACCCTTAAGAAATCAGGTAAATTAAATGTGAGCTATACCCATGACTTCTTAGGGCCTGATGCGAACAATGTAAAAATTGACCTTTCAATGAAAGGCTTCACAAATGGATTAGATGATTTAGCAAAACAATCAGAAGCTAAATAATTTTTCATAAATAAAATCAGCTATCAAAGGGATCAACATTGGTTTGATCCCTTTTTTAGATTATAATTTATGATTGTCTCCCTTTCTCTAAGCGCTATTTCGCACTGCGAATAATACGCGTCGTTATTACTTTGAAATTTACAAATAGATTGTTTGAAAAAGACTGTTTGAACAAGACTGTTTAAAAAACTGTTTAAAAATTGAAAGGTATATGAGCGTTATAGATGACCTCATGAGCACTTCAAAAAATTAGAGAAAGCTTGGAAACTCTAAAAAATATTACAATCGCACTCAATGAGAATAAACCTGCAATAATGGTCTCTACGAATGTTGATCTATGCATTTTTATCACAACTCAAGGGTCATGATTTCCCCTTCCTTTTGATCTAACTTATTAAGAAAAGCCGTTTATCTATGGACTATCCTCAACACTTTGGCGTTATTATCATCGGCGGTGGCCATGCCGGTACAGAAGCAGCCCTTGCATCTGCAAGATTGGGCGTTCCCACTCTTCTTTTAACTCATAATATCGAAACCTTAGGGCAATTGAGCTGTAATCCTGCAATTGGCGGTATCGGTAAAGGGCAAATTGTCAAAGAGATCGATGCGCTCGGCGGTGCTATGGCGCATGTCACTGATCTTTCTGGTATTCAATTTCGGATTTTGAATGCATCAAAAGGCCCAGCCGTTCGCTCAACGCGCGCGCAGGCAGATCGTACACTTTACAAAACAGCGATGCGAAAAATCCTTGAGAACCAGCCAAATCTCTATATCTTCCAACAGGCTGCCGATGATCTAATTCTCAAAGGCGATAAAGTCTGTGGCGTCATTACCCAAACAGGTATTCGCTTCCATAGTGAAACGGTCGTTCTCACAGCCGGTACATTCTTATCCGGCTTAATTCATATTGGAATGTCTAACTATAGTGGTGGCCGAATGGGGGATACTGCGTCTATTACCCTATCGCATAAATTAGCAGAGCTCAATCTTCGTAAAGGTCGCCTTAAAACAGGTACTCCGCCGCGGATTGATGGCAAAAGTATCGATTTTTCCAATATGACAGAACAGCCTGGCGATACTCCCTGCCCTGTTTTCTCCTATTTAGGTCGAGTGGAAGAGCATCCTCGGCAGGTCTCTTGTTGGACCACTTATACCAATGAACGCACCCACGATATTATTCGTAGCGGTTTAGATCGTTCACCGATGTATGCCGATAATAAAACGATCGAAGGTTTAGGCCCACGTTACTGCCCTTCTGTAGAAGATAAGATTATGAAATTTGCCGATAAAGATCAGCATCATGTCTTCTTAGAACCTGAAGGGCTCGAAACGCACGAATATTATCCTAATGGCATCTCAACCAGCTTGCCCTTTGATATCCAATTACAATTGGTCAGATCCATCCCCGGTATGGAAAATGCCCATATCACGCGCCCAGGTTATGCCATTGAGTATGATTTTTACGATCCCCGGGATCTTAAATTTACCCTCGAAACGAAAGCAATTCAGAACCTCTACTTCGCCGGTCAAATTAATGGTACAACCGGTTATGAAGAGGCCGCTGCGCAGGGTTTATTAGCAGGGTTAAATGCCGCGCGCCGTTATCTTGAACAAGAAGCTTGGTACCCTAAACGTCACGAGGCGTATATCGGTGTGATGGTAGATGATCTAATTAATCTTGGGGTTCGCGAACCTTACCGGATGTTTACCTCACGGGCAGAACATCGGCTTATTTTACGAGAAGATAATGCCGATGAGCGCTTAACGCCGATTGGCCGAGAATTAGGACTTGTGGATGATCATCGTTGGGAAGCATTTCTTGAGAAACAAGAGCTGATCGAAAAGGCTGAACAACAATTTAGAGATTGGATGGTCAAAGCCGATTCTCCAGCAGGTGAGAAGCTTGAAAAAGAGCATAATCTCCCACTTAAACAGAATATCCGTGCGCTCAATCTCTTAAAACGCCCAGAAGTAACACTCTCTGTGTTAGAGAGCCTTGAGGATGATAATGGCCCTCATTTTGCCGATTATCCTGTAGAAATTTTACAAAAAATTGAAATTCACACTAAATATGAAGGGTATATTAATCGCAACCTAGAAGATATTCAGCGAAATCAAAAATTTGAAAATGCCCCCTTGCCGGCACACGTGGATTATAGCCAAATTGAAGGCCTCTCCATTGAGATTCAAGAACGCCTTAATCAAGCACAACCTGAAACGATTGGCCAAGCTTCTCGAGTTCAAGGCGTCACACCGGCAGCGATCTCGCTCATTTTAGTACATTTAAGAAAAGGGAAACTCCCTACACAAAATAGTCGAAAGGATTAATTATATTATGCGTAAAGCTGTATTGAACGTAGCACTCTCATCATTACTGCTATTATCCCCCACATTTGCCAATAACTTGATTGATCTGCTCAAAGATAGTCAAGATCCCAAAGTGGATTCTCTTACAGAATATCAGGATGATAATGTTCTCTACTTCAAAGATATCTACGGCTTTACGCTCTATGATTACACTAAGCCGAAACAAAATGAAGCGCTCAAACAGTGGTTAGAAACCCAAAATATCGCCACAGGCGTTACCCCTGAAGTGATTCAGAGAGCGCAGATTTGGCTCTATCTGCTCGATTATCCTATTGATAACTTAGATGGCAAGATGAGCGAAGCCTTTAAAGCACATATTGTTGATTATCAAAAGAAAAATAATCTACCCATTATTGCCGACATTGCACCGGAATGGTTTATCGATCTTGAACAGCGCGCGATTAGCACACTACTTGATGAGGTCAATAAAGAGAACCCAAATCTTTCAGATGTTGAGCTCCAAGCGGCGCTTGTGAAAAAACTACGGGAAAAGCTTCCGGCGAATGTCAATGCTGCCGATTTGATTACCTTAGATACTCTATTACCGGCGACCAACAACAAAGTCATCTTTAAGATTACGCCGCAAAAAACGGGGGAAAATCCTTATGAGCTAATGCTTGATTTAAGCTATCTCAACAAGACTCCAACCACCAATGGCGCCGAAACAATCAGTGCTACAGAGATCAGTAATCCGCTTATTTCGCTCTTTGATCTCTCTGAAAATGAGATTCAAAAGCTCATTAGCTCAGCGCGCTCCGCTAAAACCTTAACCCTACAAACATGGCTGAAAGTTGCAGGCTTCTTCCCTGAACCCTTAGTTATCGATGGTCAAGCCGGGGGCGATACGCGTAGTGCGATTATCCATTTCCAAAAATCAATCAACTATACGCCGGCAGATGGGATTCCTAATGTCAAATGGGAAGTCCCCCTTGAAACTATTGTCCGTAAAGAAGCCCAAGAACAGCTACAATTATTAGGGTTTTATGAGGGTGGGATCGATGGTCGTAATGGTACGGCAACGCGTAATGCCATTAAAGCGTATGAGAAAAGTATTCAAATCCCTGAAACCGGCACGCTCTCCCCGAATCTACTCTTCCACCTCTTTAATAGCCAGTTTTTACCCAAAGAGCTTGCGGTTAAAACAGTGACTCAAACAATAGAAGAGCCTACGGATACGGTAGAAAACAGCACTGAACCTGTAACAACAGCAGCAACTGAGACAACGGCTACGGACGCTACTACGCCAGAAGTTAGCAAACCGGAAGAGAGCAAAGCTGAAGGGAACAAAGCAGAAGCGAATAACGCGGAAATCACTGTCGCAGAAGTGATTGAAACAGAGAGCACACTCGATAGTAATAATGAGTTATTACTCTTTACACCGATCGTACAAAAAACCCTCGAAAATGTGGTGAGCACACCTCAAGAAACTGCCACAACTCAAGAGAGTACTGAACGCATTATTCTCCCTCCCGATAGCGATGATGAAAATGAAGATACGGTCAGTGAAGAGGATGAAGCAGCCCTTGATGAAGCGGATATTGATGATGTTGAATTTGTCGCTGAAACACTACAAGTTGACCCACAAGAAGCGAAAGATAAACTGAAACAGCTACAAAAAATTGTCGATCTTGAAGCGCCTATTCGTCTATTTGACCTTAATCGTTCAGAAGTTGATGATCTTCTTATTAAAGCGAAAAGCTCCGAGATCTTCTTTACCCAAATTTCTCTCTATCTCTTAGGGATCTATGATGGCCCACTCGATGGTGCGAATGGCCCTGCGACACGAGATGCAATCCGCACCCTTGAGAAAGAATTAGGGCAACCCGAAACAGGGCAGATTCTCCCACGTTGGCAGACACCTCTGCGCCAATTAATGTATCGTTTTGTCCAATATAAGCTAAAAGAAGATGGCCTGTATGATGGCACGATTGATGGAATTACAGGGCCCGGCACACGTAATGCCATTATTGCTTATGAGAAAGCGAATGATACTGAAGAAGTGGGTCGTCTAACTTCAGCGCTACTCTTAACGCTCTTTAATGAGGGACTCAATAATGCCGCAACAGATGAAGAGATCCCTACAGATTCACCTGAGGATGTCACAGATGATGGTACTGCTCCGGTATCAGCGGAAGAGGATCAAACTCTCAAGACTGATAGTAAAAAAGAGGAAGAACCACTTCGTACGAATGTACAAAAATTTGATCTTTCCCACCCTAAGAGTAAAGAAGATACGGCACTACTCCAACTTAAACTCGCCTATCTTGGCTTCTTAACCGGTGATGTCGATGGCTTAACAGGTCCTGCAACCGCTCGTGCCATTACCGCTTTCCAAAAAGCCTTTAATCTGCCACAAACAGGCAAGCTTGATAAGAAAACGGAAGCAAAATTGGAAGAGGAAAATATCAATAAATTCCAACGTTATCTACAACGTACCGATTATATGAAAGATAATCCCACCGGCACACTTGGTCCTAAAACCCGCCGCGCCATTGGGATCTTAAAAAATCGTTACGGTTATAAAGTCGATAATAATCTTGATCTTCCGGCCTATCTGATTCTGATTGATGAAGAGCAAAATAGTCGCTTTGCTAAGGATTATTACGAGAAAGAGATTAAGGCACGTGAGCAAGAGCAAGAACTCAAAGATACGCAAGCTTATCTTGTGGGATTCGGTGTTCTCAATAGTAAAGTTGATGGCAAAATGGGCCCTTCAACCGAGAAAGCAATTGCCACTTACCGCTCACAACAAGGTCTGAAAAAAGGGAACCAGATCGATAGTGCACTCATTGAATCTTTCAAGAAAAATGCGCCTAAACAAGCGCAGGCTTATCTACAACAATTAGGCTATCCGATTAAACCCGATGGTATCTTTGGTGCAAACTCTAAGAAACAGCTCAATGCGTTCTTAACAAGTCAGCGTAAAGCAAAATCAGATATCGTCACCGCGACAATCTTAATGGATCTGAAACAAGCTGTTGAAAAACGTTTAAGCAGTAAAAGTAGTAGCTCTACCGCTTCAAGTAGCACTTCTACACCACGTAAAACAGGCACTGCACCCCGTTTACAGAAAGGTTTGCAACAAGAAGGCATCTTAACTGCAGCACCAACTCGCACAGTCAATGGTCCACTGCAAGTAATCAAAAATGGAAACAATATCGTAGGCTGTAAAGTGAAAAATATTACAATGGCCGCCGATTGGTGCACCGGTAAACGCAATGGTTCTAGCTGTCGGGTACTCTATAAAAATGGCCGGGTACTATCGATGAACTGTAAATAGTTCTCACGATTATGGGGTTCTCATCCTTTTGAACCGTCATTTTAATGTCAGCCTCTTTAATCTCGAATTGAAGAGGCTGAATTGTTATATAGTAAGATCGATTCAAAAGAAGCTTGTTCAAATGCTGGCGCATCGGTTGTAATAAGCAAGGAAGCCGTTCTATCCGGCATCTTGCAAGCGTTGTTTAGTAAGATTTTAATAAAAAAACCATATTAAAAGGAATGATTCACGATGCATATTGAATTTAACCGCCAAACACTCAATTTAAATGAGCCCAAAATTATGGGCATTTTAAACTTAACGCCGAACTCCTTTTCAGATGGTGGCGATTATTACGATCCTGAACGGGCTTTAGCACGTGCTTATGAGATGATTGAGGAAGGGGCTGATATTCTCGATATTGGTGCTGAATCCACCAATCCTAAAGCAAGCCCGATTAGCAGTACTGAAGAGATTAAACGTCTACTGCCGGTCATTCGTAAGCTCAAACAATCCCTCTCAATGCCGCTCTCTATCGATACTTTTCGCGCCGAAACAATGAAAGTAATGATCGATGAAGGCGTTGATATTATCAACGATGTGACGGCATTGAGCGACCCTAAATCAATAGAGTATATTCAACGATCAGATGTTGCGGTGATTTTGATGCATATGTTAGGGGATCACACGAAGATGCATATTACCGGCGACTATGAAGCAGAAGGAGGCGTAACACGCTCGGTCAAAAAACGCTTAGCTGAACGCATCGATCTTTGCCTGCAACAGGGGATCTCGCCCAAACGTATTATTCTCGATCCTGGCTTTGGCTTTGATAAATCGCCGGAAGAGCAGCTGCAACTACTTCATCAATTAGAAGAACTGACCCAATCACCCTACCCTTATCTTGTAGGCGTATCCCGCAAACGTTTTATTGGCACCATTACCGGCGTGACAGAAGCAAAAGAGCGCCTTGCCGGCAATCTTGCAGTTGCCCTTTGGTCTATTGAAAAAGGGGCAAAAATTCTACGGGTCCACGACGTAAAAGCCACCAAAGAAGCATTCTTAATGTGGCAAGCAATGAAAAATGTACAGATTCCCGCTCGATAATCTTCATTGCGATACTCCTTGAATTTAAAAGGGCTCATTACAATGAGTATTGACGATGAGAATCTATAGTAAGATCGGTTCAAAACAAGCTTATTCAAATGCCGGCGCATCGGTTGCAGGAGAGAAATAGAATCTTGCCTTAGTTTAAAGGTAGCAATTAATTTCTATCCTATTCCCATATTGATGTCACTTTTTCGGTATAATATTCCCCTTATTACAAATCGAACACGTCATCGGCGTGTTTCACTTCTTCGAGTCAAAGCAGATAATTATGATTGAATTTCAAGGTTTAACCGTTCGAATGAATGCCAATGTCCTCATTGATGGATTTAGCTTCTCCGTGACCCCTAAAATGCGGGTCGGATTAGTAGGCAAAAATGGTACCGGCAAAACAACGCTCTTTAATACGATTTTAGGCCGGTTAGAGCCCGATAAAGGGGATATTCAAATTCCTAAATCTGCAGTGATGGCTGAAGTGGCGCAAGAAGTTACCAATACCGAGTTGACCGCTTTTGAATATATCTTAAGTGGCGATGCCGAGTTGGTGGCACTTCGGGCAGAAGAGGAAGAAGCCCTCATCGCCGAAGATGGAATGAAGATCAGTGAAATTCATCAACGCTTAGCGCAGATCGATGGTTATCGGGCTGATAGTCGCGCTTATCAACTCTTAGCGGGTTTAGGCTTTAAGCAGGAAGATTACCATAAGAAAGTGAAAGAGTTTTCCGGAGGTTGGCGGATGCGTCTCAATATCGGTAAAGCCTTGATGTGTCGCTCTGATATTCTTCTACTCGATGAACCGACCAATCACTTGGACTTTGAAACCGTTGTCTGGGTTGAAGATTGGCTCAAACAGTATCAAGGAATCTTGATCGTGATCTCTCATGACCGCGATTTCCTCGATAATATCTGTACCCATATCATTCATCTCTATCAACAGAAAGCCACCGTTTACACCGGAAACTATACCGGATTCCTGCGCTTAAAAGCGGAAAAATTAGCACATCAACAAGCCCAATTTGAGAAAAATGAACGCACAAGAGCGCACTTACAAAAGTTTGTCGATCGTTTTAGCGCCAAAGCAACAAAGGCTAAACAAGCTCAAAGTCGAGTGAAAGCATTAGAGAAATTGGAAGATATTGCACCTGTTGTGGCGGAAAATGAGTTTACCTTTAATTTCCAAACACCTGATCGCTTACCCGATCCGCTTATTCGCCTCGATGAAGTGAGCTTTAGCTATGATGGCATTCACAATATTCTCGAAACGATCGACCTGACAATTACCCCCGAAACGCGTTTAGGAGTTTTAGGACGCAATGGTGAGGGGAAATCCACGCTGATAAAACTCATTGCCGGCGAGAATAAGCCCACTGCCGGGCAAATTATCGCTTCAGAGCATCTTAGAGTCGGTTATTTCTCACAGCATCAAGTGGAATATCTCAATCTTGATGCTGATGCTATTTGGCATTTGACCCAATTAGATAGCACGCTCTCAACCCAAGAAGCCCGTAATTTCTTAGGTTCTTTTGGTTTTCATGGCGACAAAGTGATTGAGAAGATCGCCCCTTTCTCAGGGGGTGAAAAAGCCCGTTTAGCATTGGCGATGATTGTCTTTCAAAAACCCAATCTGCTACTACTCGATGAACCTACGAACCATTTAGATATTGAGATGCGTGAAGCGATTGCAATGGCGCTACAATCTTTTGAGGGCGGCGTTTTAATGGTATCCCATGATGCGTCACTTCTTGAGCTCTGTTGTGATCAATTTATTTTAGTCGCTAATAAAACCTTGAAAGAATTTAAAGGGGATCTTAACGATTATCGACAATATTTGATTGAACAAAATCGACAAATCCAACGAGAAGAGCGCCAAAATAAGAAAGGGGATCGTATTGAGAAAGAACCCGAACCCATTATCGAAACACCGAAAGAAGTGGTACAACTCGATCGGGAAACCCGGAAAGAGCGACAAGCAGAGTTACGCCGTTTAACGAAAAATGCTGAACAGGCAGAGAAAAATATCGCAAAGCTCACCACAGATATTGAGAAGATTGACCAAATCTTAGGGGATCCCACAACATATGATAGTAAAAGCCCTGAGGAGATCCAAAAGCTCAATGAAGAGAAACAGCAATTAGAAGAGAAACTTGAAGCGACAGAAGAGCAATGGATTATCGATTCTGAAAGAGTGGAAGTGCTCACAGAACAATTGGCTCAGTAAAGCATTCATTAGATCACGCTTAATCGAATCACTTTTAATTCAATCATAATACAGACGAATGGAGCTCCTTATAATTTATAAGGGGCTTTTATTTTGTAAACTCTATATTTTGCAAACTCTATTTTAATCAGAATTCCTATTTGTAGGAAAATCGGTTCAAAATAAGCTTATTGAAATGCCGGCACATCAGCTGATCGAGGCAAGGAAGCTTTCTATCCGGCATCTTGTAAGTGTTGGTGAGTCAGGTTTTATCTTCATTTTAAAATAATATACTAACTACTTAAAAACCATTTGTCTTAAACCCCATTTACTATATTGAGCTCCCTTGTTATTCCTACCTCTTTCAATACTACCTGCCAATATCACGTCTCAACAATAACGTAATTCATTACGCATTGAACAATAAAACTAGAAATCATTTTACAAAAATTTATACTTTTAATTTATTTCATTTATAATGCTTATTAGTTTTTATTTTTAATATTCGATTGATTATATTTTAATTTCTAATAACACAAATTATCTATCAAATTAATGTAGATAATAGAGTATAGGTAACTAAAATGCGTAAAACCTCTACGAAAACTCTACGCCGAGGGAGCCTGATTCTACTCTCTCTCTTAATTCTTTCCGGATGCGATCTCGCCCTTTTTAATCCCAAAGGAGAGATTGCCACCTACGAGATGTGGCTCTTAATTGCGAGTGCAGTGGTAATGCTCATCGTCATTATTCCCTGCATTATTATGGCTATTGTCTTTCCTTGGTGGTATCGCAAATCAAATCAAAAAGCGAAATATCAGCCCGACTGGCGTGAGTCTAAAACCCTTGAAAAATGGATGTGGGGCATTCCTATCGTCATTACTGCGGTATTAGCCTTTATTGTGATTCAGAGCACTATTGATCTCAATCCTAAAAAACCGATCAAATCTGATAAGAAAGAACTAGTCGTTGAAGTGGTTTCGATGGATTGGCAATGGCTCTTTATCTATCCGGAAGAGGGCATTGCGACGATTAATGAGCTCTATTTACCGGTAGACCGCCCACTCAAATTCCGCCTTACTTCCCAAACGGTGATGAATGCTTTCTTTGTTCCCCAATTAGGCACACAGCTAGATGTGATGTCTGGTATGGAAAATGTGCTTCATCTTATCGTGAATGAACCCGGTGAGTTTCAAGGGGCCTCTTATGGTTTTAGTGGCGCGGGTTACTCTGATATGAAATTCCCTGTAATCGCCGTTCCTGAAGATCAGTTTGATGCTTGGGTGACAAAGCTGCAATCGAATGATCAAAACCCGCTTACTTGGGCAAAATATCAAGAAATGGTAGCGGCACTTCCGATTAACGCGCCTATTCAATATTTCCACCCTATAGATAAAGGAATCTATCTACGTGTCATTAGTCAATTCTTAGATCTCAAAGAGGTTGAAGAACATATGAAACATGAGATGGAATCCCACCATTATTCCTACTAAGCAGCCCTTCACAAAAGGAACTAAAAATGTTTGGACGATTAACTCTCGATAGTATTCCATGGAGCCATCCTATTCCGCTTGCGGCATTTGGCTTCATTATTCTTGTGGTACTCGCTGTCCTAGCCACTATCACCTTTACCCGACGTTGGAAATGGCTTTGGACGAATTGGCTAACCACTACGGATCATAAACGAATCGGTATTATCTACATTATTGTGGCCATTATTATGCTACTTCGTGGATTCTCAGATGCGATTATGATGCGCTCCCAGATGGCACTTGCCTCAACAGGAGATCGTATCGGCTACTTACCACCAGAGCACTATGATCAGATCTTCTCTGCCCATGGTGTGATCATGATCTTCTTTATGGCGATGCCCTTTATTATTGGTCTGATGAATGTGGTGATTCCACTGCAATTAGGTCGCCGCGATGTTGCATTCCCCGTCTTAAATGCGGTCAGTGTTTGGCTCACTGTTGCAGGGGCGATTCTCATTAACCTCTCACTTGGAATTGGGGAATTTGCCAAAACAGGTTGGGTTGCCTACGCGCCTCTCTCTGAAAGTCTCTATAGCCCGAGTGTTGGAGTCGACTACTATATTTGGAGTATTCAGATATCAGGACTCGGAACAACCCTGGCAGCACTCAATATGTTTGTGACGATTCTTCGAGTCCGAGCGCCCGGGATGAAGATGTTTCAGATGCCACTCTTCACTTGGGCAAGCTTCTGTACCTCAATCCTTATTCTCGCGACCTTCCCTATCCTAACAGCAACAATGTTACTCTTAGGTTTAGATCGAATTTTAGGCTTTGAGATCTTTACCAATAGCTTAGGGGGCGGCAGTCAGATGATGTATGTTAACCTCATCTGGGCTTGGGGGCATCCTGAAGTCTATATTCTCATTCTCCCTGTATTTGGTATCTTCTCTGAAGTGGTTTCCACCTTTAGTCGAAAGTATCTCTTTGGTTATAAAGCATTGGTGTGGGCGATTATTGCTATCCTCTTTATGTCCTTAACGGTTTGGTTACATCACTTCTTTACGATGGGTGCAGGTGTGAGCGTCAATACTTTCTTCGGGATTACGACGATGCTCATTGCGATTCCGACAGGGGTAAAAGTCTTTAACTGGCTCTTTACGATCTATCGTGGTGAAGTTGTCATGGAACCACCGATGCTCTGGGCCGTTGGCTTTCTAGTGCTCTTTGTACTAGGGGGAATGACCGGCGTTATGCTCGCGATTCCCGGTGTGAACTACTCTGTTCATAATACGATGTTTGTCGTGGCACATTTCCATAATACGATTATTGGCGGCGTGGTCTTTGGAGTGATGGCGGGTTATAACTACTGGTTCCCAAAAGCCTTTGGTTTTAAACTTAATCGTAGTTGGGGAATTGCCTCCTTCTATCTCTGGTTCTTTGGTTTCCTCTTTGCCTTTATTCCACTCTATATTTTAGGGTTTGATGGAATGCCCCGTCGTATTAGCCAAAATATCGATTATCGTTATGGACCGATGTTAGTCATTGCCCTCTTTGGTGCCATTATGATTCTCTTCGGCATTATTACAATGCTCGTTCAACTCTTTGTGAGTATTCATCAACGGGAAGCTCTTAAAGATGAGACAGGCGATCCTTGGAATGGTCGAACGCTCGAATGGTCGATTCCTTCCCCACCACCTGTCTATAACTTTGCAGTCATTCCAAAAGTCGATGCTATTGATACCTTCTGGGAAGAGAAGCAACAAGGTACTGCTTATAGCAAAGATCGACAGTATGAAGATATCTATGTGCCGAAACATACAGCCCTTGGCTTTGTCTCTGGCGGTGTATTAGCAGGATTAACCGCTTTCTGCTTAGTTTGGAGTATCTGGTGGCTTGCGATTATCTTCTTTGCCGCAGCGATTATCTTCTGGATTATTGAAAGCTTCAGAGAGCATGAAGAGGTTTTAATCCCGAAAGAAGAAGTTGAAAAAGCTGATCAAGCCTTTTTACAACAGGTCGAACAATATCAATTAGCACAAGGAGAGCACTAATGACAACAACGACATTAGAACACTCTGATATCAAGCTCCTTCAAGAGAAAGAGAGTGCCAATAATAAGGTTTTTGGATTCTGGATCTACATTATGGCCGACTCCATTATCTTCGGAACTTTCTTCGCAGTATTTGTGGTACTGATTCGAAATACGATGGATGGACATACACCACAAACGCTCTTTGATCTTGGTAATGCCTTTGCAGAAACAATTGCGCTTTTAACCAGTAGCTTAACTTGTGGTTTGGCAATGTTAGCACTCAAAAAAGGCTATGTTCAACGCGCAATTTGGCTCTTAATCGTGACCTTTATCTTTGGCGGTATCTTCCTAACCTTAGAGGTCAAAGAATTTATTGGATTTATTGATATTGGTGCAACGCCGCAAAGTAGTGGATTTCTCTCAGGCTTTTTCTCATTAGTCGGCCTTCATGGCGCGCATCTATCGATTGGTATGGTTTGGATGTTAGTCATGATGTTTCAATTAGCTTTCAAAGGCTCGACACTTGAAACAAGAACTCGTCTGAAGCTCTTTAGTCTATTTTGGCATTTCCTAGATATTATCTGGATCTGTATCTTCTCAATCGTCTATTTAATGGGGGTATCGCTATGAGTATCAATAATATCGATCAAGCAGATCTTCAGCCAAAAATCGATCGAGATGATATGGACCTTAAAGCGCATAAACACGAGCTTTGGGATTACCTTATCGGTTATGGGTTCTCGATTATCTTAACCCTGATCTCATTTGCGGTCGTGGTCTACCTTAGACATATTGCTTCTATTGGTGTTATTGCTTCAATTCTAGCCGTATGCGCTGTAACACAAGTCTTTGTACAACTTGTCTATTTCTTACATATCAAACGTAATGAAAATGGTGGTTGGAACTTAGCAGCCCTCCTCTTTACCGCAGTAATTCTACTGATGGTTATTGGTGGATCGGGTTGGGTCATGTATTACTTACATATGAATATGATGCCGGAATTACCGATCTAATAAGAATCATCACTATTTCATTCTATAACAGGCCTAGCAATCCCCTTAAAGTTTGCACAATACCTTAAGGGGATTTTCCTATCTTTCACTGATCGTCCTTTGGAGTGGTACTTGTTGTGGCAAAACCCATGATGCAACCTTACTTAAAATTGATAAAACATGGCATTATTCTTGGGAATCTTGTCCCCGTTATTGCCGGATTCTGTTTAGGATTATCATTCACTCATACAAGTGATGTAGCACTGCTACTTTGGACACTGCTCGGCTTAAGTTTGGTGATCGCTTCTGCCACGATTATCAACAATATTATTGATCGAGATATTGATCAAAAGATGACTCGCACCCAAAATCGCCCGCTCATTAATGGTGATATCAAACTTTCTCAAGCCACTATTTTAGCCATTTTAAGTGGTTTATTCGGATTTATCATACTCTATTATAAGGTAAATCTGATAGCGGGTAATTTAGCCCTCATTGGCTTTATCGATTATGTATTGCTCTACTCTCTTATCTTCAAGCGCCATTCACCTTATAGCATTTTAATTGGCAGTATCTCGGGCGCAATCCCCCCTTTAGTGGGGTATGTTGCCGTTTCAAGTCAACTTGATTTCACAATGCTCTATCTATTTGTCATCTTCTCCTCATGGCAAGTGATTCACTCCTATGCCATTGCGCTCTATCGCCGAGAGGATTATCAAAAAGCGAATATTCCGATGCCACCGCTTTTGATGACTCGTAATCGGGTCCAACAACAGATGCTAGGCTATACGTTTATCATGTTCGTGGCTGTATTGTTGCTCATCTTTACTAATTTTTATTTTATTATTCCGCAAATAGGGGCAATCATTATTATGGTTTATTGGCTAGGTAGCATTATTGCCCCGATTCGCCGCTCAACAGAAGGTTGGGGTAGAGAGCAATTTTTGAATTCTCTTTGGGTCATTATGGCGCTCTGCTTCTTCAGTATGATTGACCGAGGAATGCTCTTTTGGCTTTAAGCGAGTCTTCTAATTAGATTGTTAATAGTAAGATCGTTACAAGAAAGTTCATTATAAAAGCAACAAGCTATCCTACTGATGCTTTCACTCACCACTGCTCTAAATGGTCCATTCATCATCTCTCTATCTACCAAGGAATATTCTTATTCATTTCTTATTCACTTCTCCTTCATCTTGAATTCTCCATAATGGATATGATTTTGTGCTAGGATAAAATCGTGCTTTGAATACATTTAAATAGACAAAGGCACTTATAAAATCGAAACACAATAATAAAAGAGGAGAGAGTATGAATATCTTCATTACCGGTGCATCATCGGGCTTTGGGCTAGAGGCATCCCGTCTATTTATCGAGCATGGTCATACCGTCATTGGTCTTGCTCGCCGGCATGATCGTTTAATGGCATTAAAAACAGAACTAGGGGACAATTTCTACCCTTTGACTGCAGATATGCAAGATTTAGCATCGATTAAACAAGGAGTTGAGAATCTCCCCGAACCATTTGACCAGATCGATGTCCTAATCAATAATGCGGGTTTAGCACTCAATCTCTCCCCTGCTTTTGAGGCAGATTTTGCCGATTGGCAAACGATGATCGACGTGAATATCCGCGGCTTAAGCTATATTACTCACCTAATCCTACCGCAGATGGTGGAACGTAATGATGGCTACATTATTAATGTCAGCTCTACCGCCGGCACTTATCCTTACTATGGCTCAAATATCTATGGCCCTACAAAAGCCTTTATCACCAGTTTTTCACTTAACTTACGGGCAGATTTAGTCGGGAAAAATATTCGAGTTACCAATGTAGAACCGGGGCTTTGTGGCGAAACGGAGTTTTCTAATGTCCGCTTTAAAGGCGATGATGCGAAAGCCGAAGCCGTTTATGCCGATGTCGATGCCGTTACCGGAAAAGAGATTGCAGATATTCTCTACTGGCTCACGACACAACCTAAGCATCTCAATGTGAACCGTATTGAAATTATGCCGACAATGCAAACCTTTGCGGGCTTGAAAGTCGTAAAACAATCTGAATCGTCCTCATAATAGGCAATACATCATACTAATGCGATCGTGCAGTTTTGAAGTGTTGATGCTTTCAATCGTGCATACTTTTTATACCTCTATCGGCTATTCACCATGACACAGACTATAAAACCTGCATCATACGATGCAGTCACGGATTCTACCCCTTTATCCTTTCCCATTATTGACCTCCATTGCGATGCGTTGATGAAGCTCTCTGAAGCTAAGGGCAAGCTCTCTTTTACCGATGGAGAATCTCTCGATATTAATCTCAAAAAATTAAAAATAGGCAATGTAAAACTACAAGCCTTTGCCATCTTCGTTTATCCTTCGATGCCATCAAACAATCAATTTCAAGAAGTATTAGATCAAATTCATTATTTCTATACAGAAGTTTTAGCTAAACATCCTGAAATGAAACTCATCCGAAAATGGTCTGAGTTAAGCGAATTAAAAGAAGGTGAGATTGGCGCAATTTTAACACTTGAAGGTGTTGATCCCATTGGTAATGATCTCCACAAATTGACCATCCTCTATCAATTAGGGGTTCGCTCTATTGGGCTGACTTGGAATAGTGGTAATCTAGCTGCCGATGGCGTTGCTGAGGCTCGAGGTGCTGGCTTAAGTCGCTTTGGAAAACAGATCGTTGAATGGTGTAATCATCATCAAGTATTTGTCGATGTCTCCCACCTACATCCATCCGGATTTTGGGATGTTATGAAATTAGCCCAATATCCTATTGCAAGTCACTCCAATAGTAAGGTCATTTGTAACCATCGCAGAAATTTAGATGATGCACAAATTAAGGCGATGATTGAACGAAACGCCATGATCCATATTGTCTTCTGTCCTGCTTTTGTGAAAGAGGGCGGGAAAGCGACTATTGCTAATCTTATTCAACATATTGATCACATTGTGACCTTAGGCGGACAAAAAAATATCGGTTTAGGTTCTGATTTTGATGGCATTGAATCAAAAGTTGAGCAGCTAGAAGATGCATCTATGTACAATAATCTTATTGCCGCGCTGCAACAACGTTATAGTAATACCGAAATTGCAGACTTCACCCACCGGAACTTTGAAAACTACTGTTTACGCATTCAATAAAATAATTCTTTATCACAATAATAAAAACCGTTTTATCCTCTATATAAAACGGTTTTACGCCATCTATCAGCTAGACAAACTCATCTCATGCTTATTTTTCAGCATGATCTTCAATGATTTGACGATATTCTTTAAAACTCACTAGCCCTTCCCGACCTTGATTTGCACGCTCAAAACTCTCTTTGAGCTCAGGTGTAACATGATCCGCATAGATATTTTCTTGATGATCGAACTCATCTTCCGTGTAGAGCTCGCCAAGCATATAACGAACGCCTAATGTGAATTCTGTCGATGAAATTTTTGATTTAAGCTTTTGATTCTGTTTTCCGAATCGGCTCATACCTGTATCAGCTTTTCCCATATCAACATATCTAACACCTAGATCAATATAGGTATTCTCTATAGGTTTAAACGAAATACCCGCACCTAACGACCAAGCAAAATTCCCTTTTGTACTTGTATTAAAAGTATAAGCCTCACTATTTTGATAGCCAGATGACTTCAAACGCGCATATCCTATACCTGCAGTTGCATACACATCAATGGTTTCATTCACAGGATAAGAGAGGTAACCATTCAGCATTACTCGCTGTCCTTTCACATTATGGTAATTGAAGTCTTTGCCCCGTGAAGAACTATACTCAACTTTCTTTGGAAGTACATACTCCACACCTATGCGGAAAAGATCATTAAATTGATAACCAAGCCCTAAAGATCCCGTCAAAAAGCTTTTACTATCTTTGTGAATATTAAAAGCACCCGAGTTAGGTTGTAAAGAATCATCTAGATCTTTTGCTTTCTGCTTTGCGCTGATCATGTCAGCATTGACATAAAATCCCTTTGTGATACCAGTCTCCGCGCTAGAAACTGCCCCCAATAGTAGCGTTGTGGCTAATAAGGCCCGGATTTTCATGATTACCTTTCCTGTATAAAATTGTTGATCGCTATTATAAACTGAATATTCTTGATATTGTAATACTATTCATTTGCACTAATTTGATTAATTTATAAAAATTATCAATCAATCGCAATATTGTCTATTTTTAATCAACTATTGTAAAGTAAGCTACACTGCTTTTACAAAATATACTCGAGAAGCAATATGAGTCAAGATAGTATAAGGAATCGTGCCCGCCCAATTGGCGACTACTTCAATAGGTAAATTGTCTCCAAAGATTTCGACAGATGATGACCAATACTCACGAGGTATATTGCGTAAATCAATCATCATCATATCCATCGCAGGTCGCCCAATAATCGGCGCTTTAAATGCCCCCACTAAAACATAAGCATCTTCACTAATTTCTCGGGGATAGCCATCAGCATAACCACAAGCAATCACCCCTATTGGCATCGTTTCTGGTGCAATAAATTTTGCACCATAACCCACACTCTCCCCTACTCGAATCTCCATAGAATGGATAATTTTAGACTCCAAACGAAGTAAAGGTTGAAGCCCAAAGTCCGCACCTACGGTATGATCAATGGGTGACACGCCATAGAGTGCAATTCCCATACGGACCAGATCATAATGAGTATGGGAGGCGGTTAAAATTGCTGCTGAGTTTGCTAATGAGAGGGGATATCCAAGAGTTTCTAATGGCTTCATATTTGCAATCTGCTGTAAGAATAGCGGGGAATCCCGTTCATCAGATGTTGCAAAATGGGTCATTAAAGTGATTTTTTGAATATTGGGAAGCGCTGTCAACTCTGCTAAAACACTTTCAACTAATTCAGGCTTAAAGCCTAAGCGATGCATACCGGTATCGACTTTTACAAAGACTTCTATCGGCATTGAAAACGTTGTCGCCTTAAGCATCTCTAACTGATGCAAATTACCAATTGTGATCCAATAACCCGCTTGCGCTGCCGAGGCATATTCTGCTTGAGAAAAGAGCCCCTCTAATAATAGAATCGGCAATTGACAACCTAATGCCCGAATAGCATCGGCTTCTTCTCGCATCGCAACAGCTAAACAATCAACCGATTGAGATAAGATAGGTAATAGATTCTCTACCCGATGACCATACGCATTCGCTTTCACAACTGCACAATGACGACTCTCAGGGGATTTAGACTTCAAAACAGCAATATTATTACGTAGCGCAGTTTCAGAGAAGTATGCAATTAGCGGTCTCATAATTACCTATCTATTTTATCTTATCGGTCAACTCCATTGACATAGAGAGTAGCCATGATAAATAACATTCAAGGATTATTAAAATCGATCAGAAATCGGAGATCTTATATCACAAATCCCAACTGAGAGTTCATAGCACTCTATGCATCCTGAAATAAGATACCACCATTTGCTTTCTGTAGTGCAATAAATTGTGCTGTCCAATCCCCTGCGATGATTTGTAAAATCGCATGATGCGTTAATAATTTATTGCTAAGCGCCTGTAATTTTGGGAAATCCGTCAATAAATCTTCAGCGCCTAATGAGAGAAGTACATCTTGACGAATAAAAAACGGTGCTAAAACAACATCTACCGCCGTCATACTTTCACCACTGAAGTAGGTACGGCCACAGCGTGCCTCAAGGATCGCTAATTTGTCATACATGACCGCCATTTGAGCCTCAACCTCTTCCATACTCTTTGCTCGCATACAGAGATGCTGAGGACCATAGAGCTCACCTGCAACGCCCGCCCAAGCCCGTTGAAGAGCTCGCTTAGCCGGTAATTTAGCATAGATAGAAGGGACTTTATGGAGCTCTTCTACATACTCAACAATCGCCATAGATTCAAAAAGTACTTCTCCTGTTGTGACTTTCATCACCGGTACTTTTCCAAGCGGAGACCATTCTTGAAACCACTCAGGAAGATCCGCATGAGGATCAAGCCAAATTGATTCAAAATCAATTGCTTTCTCATTTAAAGTAATTAAAACTCTTTGCACATAAGGACAAAATGGATAACCCACAACTTGATAACTCATACATTCTCCACTAACGATCGTTGTCGAATAACTCTAATTAAAATAAACCGCAAAGATAGGTAAATAGCTTCATTTAGTCTATCATATTAAGTTCTCAATAAGGCCGATTATACAAACTTCTATTACATTTCCAATAGATCTATTTAAAAATATTGACCTTACATGCATTTAACTTAGGTATATTTATATTTTATCCATACCTATATCACATTCATTGATGACAGATTTACTACGGAGGTGTTTCATGTCAATTTCCCTAAGTCGATTACGCGTTGAGGGCCAAGATGCGGCCACATTTTTACAAGGGCAAATTACAGCGGATATTCACCATCTTAACTTTATTGTGCCTTGCCAAACTGATGAGCGAACCACCGGACTTGCCGCGCTCTGTAATCGCCAAGGACGAGTCATTACCCTCTTTTGGATAATCAAAACAGATAATGGCTTTCATTTGCTTTTGCCCGCAGCGCTTGCTGAAAAAGTCGCACAATATCTCAAAATTTTTATTTTCAGAGCAAAAGTGACTCTAACTATTGAAGATGTCACAGAATCAGATCTTACAACCTTACCCTCTGAACTGATCATTCCTTGGATTACAGAGGGTAATAGTGAAGCTTATGTACCACAGATGTTAAGCCTTGATATTCTCGGAGCTATTAGCTTTAAAAAAGGGTGTTATACCGGCCAAGAGATCGTTGCACGTATGCAATATCTTGGAAAACACAAGCGTCGATTAGCATTGATTGAAGTCTCATCACAAGATGCGCTCGCAATCAACGGAAAGCTGATCACAACCGCAGAGAAAGATGCCGGAGAGATTGTCTATTTTGAGGGGAACAAGGCGCTTGTTGTCCTTAGACTTTCTGAGCGGAATGAACCACTCACTTTAATGGATCATCTAGAGGTGTCAGTAACATTACGCCATATATGGCATGATGAAAATGAAACAGATACTCTTGACAGTAATGATGAAAGTAGCGAGTAGAGTAGTGATGATGGAAATCATCATGAAGGCAGTAAAGTGTAGAATAACTGGCCAACAAAATAGTATGAAATTATTTGCATCAAGTCATATCAAGATGATGTAGATTACGCTAGAGTATTAACTAGTTTACCTATAGTCTTAGGAAGGAGAGAGTCAATTATGGCAAAACACATTGGAATATTAACTGCCGGCGGCGATTGCCAAGGTCTTAATGCGGCACTCCGGGGGATTACCCTCTCTGCGTTGAAAGAAGGATGGAAAGTCACCGGTATTCATGATGGTTTTGTGGGTCTTGCCGAAAAATCTCATAGCGAATTAACATTCAAAGATGTCTATGATATTGCAGGAATCGGCGGCACTATTCTCGGAACAGGACGAGGAGGTGGTCGAGCACGTAATACTGAAGAGGCGGTTCAAGCTTGTGTTGAGAGCTTTCATGAAATAGGGTTAGATGCTCTCATTTGCCTAGGTGGCGATGGTACACAGCGTTTTGCTTCTTATCTGCATGAGGCAGGAGTCCCTGTCGTTACGCTGCCTAAAACAATCGATAATGATATCGCCCATACCGATGTCACCTTTGGTTACGATACAGCAGTACACGTTTCTGCAATGGCCTTAGATCGCCTCCGTACTACTGCAGATTCCCATCATCGTTTGATGATTTTAGAAGTCATGGGCCGAGATGCCGGTTGGTTAGCTGCCGGTGCCGCACTAGCTGGGTCTGCCGATATCTGTTTAATTCCTGAAATCCCCTACTCGCTTGAAGCGATTGTTTCTTATATCAGAGAAAATATTCGTAATCGTCGTTCAGCACTGTTAGTGGTTGCGGAAGGCGCCATTTCACAAGAGAATTATCGGTTAGGTTTAACCCCGAAAAAACATGTAGAAGCGATTAAACTCGTTGATAGTATTCCTGAATTAACTGGCATGCAATCTCGTCTGACAACCTTAGGCTACGTCAGTCGAGGAGGATCCCCTACGGCAACTGACCGTATCTTTGCAACCCAATGTGGTACTAAAGCAATTGAGTTCGTCAAAGAAGGACGCTTCGGTGTCATGGTCGCAGAGCAAGGTCGTGTTCTTGTGCCGGTTCCCATTGAAGAGGTTGCCGGTAATCCTCGTCTGCTACCCGTTGATCATCCATTAATTGAGACAATGAAAGCCACTAATATCTGCATGGGCATCTAAATCAAATTAGGGGTTCCCTATTAATTTATCTCTATTGATTTAGGTCTATTGATCAAAGAAACTCATAGGGAAAAACTAGGATGTTATGGGAAAAACTGATACCATCCTATTCTTGTTTATTTGAAATGTATCAGAAGGTAATTAAGAGAGAGTATTATGAAGAAAATTATTAATACCGATCATGCGCCTGCAGCGGTAGGCCCTTATTCACAAGGTAATGCATTAGGTAACCTTGTCTTCACATCCGGCCAATTACCATTAAATCCTGAAACGATGAAGTTTCCTGAAGGTGGCATTAAAGAGCAAGCAGCTCAAGCACTCGAGAATCTCAAAGCAATTCTACAGGCTGCCGATGCAGATCTTTCAACTGTTTTAAAAGTCACTTGTTATCTTGATGATATCAATGATTTTGCTGATTTTAATGAAGTTTATACCGACTTTTTCGGGACAGAAAATGCACCTGCGCGCTCTTGCTTTGAAGTAGGGGCATTGCCAATGGGTGCTCTCGTTGAAATCGAAGCAATTGCTTACCGTAAAGAAGACTAATCTTCTCTAGATTAAGCAAACTCTAAAAGATGAGATTAATATTGTAACCATTACTACTATTAATCTCATCACATCAAAATATTTTGCAAATAATTAAAGCTGGTTTGAAGCTAGGAGAATCCTGTATCAAACCAGCTTTTTAATTAACCAGCTTTTTAATTTATTTTTGATGGGCTTTTTATAGTGAATTTGGTTTAAGAAAAATGGTTTTTCAACAGCTATTGTGGAGCTTTAAAAGAACATAAAGCCGCCCTAAACAGCAGTTGCAAGATGCCGGATAGAACAGTTTTCTTACTTCTTGCAACTGATTCACCGGCATTTGAATCAACTTATTTTAAACTGATATTACTATATAAGTCTCTATAGATCTTTATAGGCTTTGCCGATATTTAAATTGCTAGCAATTTATGAATACTTAAAGCCACTTCTTCCGTAAAGGCCTCCCAAGAAGCATGTTCCTCTTTAAAGAAGTGATATTGAATGAGAGGCTCTAATACTAAACCGGTATAGAGCGACACTAAACTCAATAGACTAATCGTCGAGGTAATCTCCCCCATCATAATGCCTTCCGATAAGACACTTTGCATCCAAAAGTGCGGTTTAAGATCATCCTCCACCGTTGGCCAAAATTTATATTGCGACAGTAATGCAAAGCGTACACTCTCCGGCTCAGCGGCATATAATTGATAGGTATAACGTTGCATATCTTGCAATCGTTCAATGGCGGTTCTCTCGCTATTTCCAGCGATTTTTTGAATCTCTGCAGTATACGTTCGGAGAATTAACCGGAAAAGATAGAGCGCCATCTCCTCTTTACTCTTAAAATGTTTATAGAGGGCCGCCTCCGATGTTCCCGCCTCACGGGAAATATCTCGTACAGAAACTAGATCATATCCACGTTCTGCAAATAGCGTTAAACTTGCTTCTAAATATCGGGATTTGCTCCCCTCAGCACTAAAATTAAATTTCATAAAAATACTCCCGAAAAGCTCATCAATGTTAACGACTATACAATTGTGTGATCAGATATAGATATAAACCATTTACGATATTCCTCCGCTTTCACATTATAAAAACAGAATAGTAAGGATATCAAAAAAGTTAACAATTGATTACTTTTTTCTTGACTTATAATTTCACAAACATTAACCTACTGAAGTTAACTATTGTTTACCTTAATGGAAGATACTTAATAAATAGTTGTTTCAATCATCCAATAAGATACTTAATAATATAGTCATATCATTCTCAATAGGAAAACTTCAAGATGAAATGGTTACTTCGTGTATTTTTTACCTTTTTTTACCGAATTAAAACAAATATTGCACCTGAAAGCCAGGACCAACAAGGTATTATCATCTGCAATCATCTTTCATTTTTAGATGGCATACTACTGGGACTTTTTCTACCTCAAACCCCCCTATTTGTCATTGATCGGTTAATTGCTGATCGATGGTATTTTAAATGGCCTCTAAAATTTGTACCGCACTTAACACTCGATCCAACACACCCAATGTCGATCAAAACCTTAATACAGGTCGCAAAAGAAGGACGAAGTATCGTTATTTTTCCAGAAGGTCGGATTACACTCACCGGTAGTTTTATGAAAATCTATGAAGGTGCGGCCTTTACAGCCTATAAGTCGGGGAAACCGCTTATTCCCGTCTATATAGAGGGCGCGGAAAAGAGCTATTTCAGTCGTCTTAAAGGCCTCGTAAAACAGCGTCTTTTCCCTCAAATTAAGATCACGATGCAAGCGCCGATTGAGATCACTATTCCATCGGCACTTAAAACTCATCAAATTCGGCACTATCTTGCCCAACTCACACAGGAAATTCTTATGAATACACGTCTTGATGTTTTCAATCCGACCTCTCTTTTTGCAAGTATTGTTCAAGCACGCGCCGATTTTGGTAAAGATAAGATCTGTATCGAAGATATTACCCGTAAACCTATGAGCTATCAAAAACTCATAGAATCCTCTTTAGCGCTCTCTCGTCTCTTCAAAAAAACGTCTCAAGAACAAGAAAGAATGGGAGTGCTATTACCTAATACGAATGCTGCAGCGATTACGATCTTGGGGCTCAATGCCATTAATCGTGTGTCAGCCCTCATTAACTATAGTGCCGGCATTGAGGGCGTTGATGCAGCCGTAACAGCCGCCGATCTCAAAACAATTATTACTTCAAAGAAATTTATTCAAGAAGCAAAGCTTCACGCCCTAGTCGCACATTTTCCCGATATTCAATGGATCTACCTAGAAGATCTAAAATCCTCACTCACTCTCAGAGATAAGCTTTGGGTTTGGTGGTGTCGCCGCCGGCCAATGAAGTATCTCCCAAAAGTCTCTGCCGATGACGAGGCGATTATTCTCTTTACTTCGGGTTCGGAAGGAAAGCCGAAAGGCGTTGTCCATACTAACCGTTCGCTTCTGACTAATGTCGAGCAACTTCGGACTGTTGCAGATTTTACGGCCAAAGATACTTTTATGGTTGTGCTCCCGCTATTTCACGCCTTTGGCTTAACAGCTGGCTTATTCACCTCGATTATTTCAGGTGCGAAAGCATTTCTCTACCCCTCACCGCTCCATTACCGCGTTATTCCTGAGATGATTTACGAGCTACAAGCCACTGTCTTCTTTGGGACTTCTACCTTTCTGCAAAATTATGCACGCTATGCTAAAGCCGCTGACCTCGCTTCCTTGCGTTACGTGGTTGCCGGCGCAGAAAAGCTTAATCAAACCGTTAAAGAGAGTTGGCAAGAGAAATTTGGGATTCGCATTTTAGAAGGCTATGGCGCAACAGAATGCGCACCGGTCATTACCATTAATGTCCCGAATGATTATAAAGAGAATACCATCGGCAAGATCTTGCCGGGAATTGAAGCAAAATTAGAAACGGTTGAAGGTATTGACGAAGGGGGCAAACTACTCGTCAAAGGCAATAATGTGATGAAAGGCTATCTACATTACCAAGCGCCTGGCGTTGTATCTAATGAGAGCCTAGCACAAAATGGGGGTTGGTATGATACCGGTGATATTGTCAAAATCGATGATGAGGGCTTTCTGACGGTGATTGGCCGCGCTAAACGCTTTGCTAAAATTGCCGGGGAAATGGTCTCTCTTGAAACTGCCGAACGTATTTTCCGCGAAGCCTATCCTGATTATCAACACGCCGCTGTGACGCGCGAAGATCAGAGTAAGGGGGAAGCCATTGTAATCTATACGACAGCGCCAATGGATACGGATCGCAAAGCGCTTGTTCAAACTGCAAAAGAGTTAGGTTTACCTGAATTAGCCATTAGTCGTGATATTCGTTTTATCCAAGAACTTCCAAGATTAGGTTCCGGAAAAGTAAGCTACCAAGCACTCCAAGCCCTTATTACTACCGATGCCGTCATAGTCGATGAAATTGAGAAGCAGATTGCCGAAGATAGTATGCAACATTTGATAGAAGCGGCGAAGAGAGAGAGCCGATCCTCTAAAAAAGAGAAAAAATCACAATCGGCTACGATCTCCCCAAAAACAACTCGAGCAAATTCTCAAGCAAAATCTCAAACAGACAACTAACAGTGCGTTTAAGGAAAAACAGCTATGAATCACGTTGATCTTCATCCCCCCTCGGCAAAGGAGAAACTCTTTAATCGAGGTATGATCACCATTCTCAATGCCCAGTTTTTCTCGGCATTTGCGGATAATGCGCTCTTCTTTGCGCTCCTAGAGATTCTGCAACAAGGATTATATGGCAAAGAGAGTACCTATATTTTACAAGGCACCTTTGCCCTCTTCTATATTCTCCTAGCACCCATTGTCGGCTATATCGCCGATCATATTGCCAAATCTCAGGTCTTAATGGTAGGCAATGGCATTAAGCTGCTCGGCGTTCTCCTGCTCTTTCTAGAGATTAATCCCTTTATCTGTTATGCCATTGTGGGATTCGGCGCTGCTGTCTATTCGCCGGCAAAATTTGGGGTGTTGAGTGAATTTGTTAGCGAAAAACTCCTGATTAAAGCCAATGGTCTAATCGAAGCTTCCACCATTATCGCGATTCTCTCCGGTGCCGCTTTAGGCGGATTATTAGCGGAACAGAATCTCTACTATGCTGTTGCTTTAACCATTGTGACCTACATTATGGCGGCGATCTTCAATTACTATATGCCCAAAATCGCGCCCCAAATGGGCCCATCATTAAAACCACAACTGATCTTCCAGCAATTTATGCTCGCTTTTCTTCGTCTATTTCGAGATCAAAAAGCACGATTTGCCATTATCGGCACAAGTCTCTTTTGGGCCGGCGTTGCAACCCTTAAATTACTGCTCAATGATTGGGTGCGGGATGTGCTTGGCGAGGGGACAGAAATGGTCTCACAAATGAGTGTGGTGGTCGGATTAGGTGTTATTATTGGTGCAGCATTTGCCGCCCTTGTCATTAAACCTGAGAGAACGCGCATTAGCCTTTGGGCCGGAATTGGAATGAGCTTAACCATTGTACTCTTTGTACTACAAAATAATCCCTACCTCACCTATATCACTCTGCTATTAATAGGCGCTTTTGGCGGCTGCTTTATGATTCCCCTCAACGCCCTACTTCAAACCCGAGGGGGATTATTTCAAAGTGTTGGTAGTGCCATTGCCATTCAGAATTTGATTGAGAATATCTTTATGCTCAGCTCCATCGCTATCTTTGGGCTTCTTACTAGCTTCGGATTCTTCTCCGTATTGACCTTAATGATTATTTTCGGTGGACTCTTTTTAGCGGCCATTATCGCACTCTTCTATGAAGCCTATTGCCATCAGATTTTTGCCCAAGAGGCCATCTAAAAAAGAGAGGCGTTGAACAACAAGCCAATACTGTCTACTTTTTAGCCAAAAAACAAAACCCTGCTCTTCTCAGGGTTTTTCTATGCTTTGCAAGTTTTGCCAATTTTACACAACCGTTATCCCGAAAGTTATCCACAGAAATTGGGGATTAATCCCCACAACTTGGGATAATGATTATTGGTTAATTCCTCACGCTTCATCAGCCAATCATTCAATACTTGGTTCAATACTTAAACAACAACTAAACCGCCTTTGGATAAGTAGCGACCATTGCACAGAGTCTTTCCGTCACTTGATAGCTCTTTTCAAAAGCGCTAATCGGCAGAAACTCAAAACGTGAATGGAAGTTCAATGCGCCGGTAAAATAGTTAGGCGTAAAGATCCCCCGTTTTGAGAGCGCAGAACCATCCGTTCCACCCCGCATCGGGATCACATTTTTAGGAATATCTAAGGCATCAAAAGTAGCAAATAAGGCATCTAGTGCTGTCTGATCAGTACCCATTGAATCTTGAATATTGCTATAGACATCGGTGATTTCACACACAATATTCGCGCGAGGATGACGCGCTTGAATCATCGCTACTGCCGACTCAATATACGCTTTACGTGCAGCATAACTTGTTTTATCAAAATCACGAATATTGATACGTAATACGGCTTCATTCGCATTACCATTTAAGGAAGTCAACCAAAAATATCCCTCCCGCCCCTCAGTGTGCTCCGGTGTATCTAAAGGATCAAAACAGCCCATTAGATCTTGTGCGACTCGAAGCGGATTGACTAACACATTTTTAGCAGACATAGGATGTGCTGTCACTCCGGTAATAGTAATTGCCACCGATCCGGCATTAAAGGTTTCATATACAATCTCCCCCTCTTCACAGCAGTCGATCGTATACGCAAAATCCACCTTAAATCGATCTAAATCCATCACTTTTGCCCCCCGCAGACCAATCTCTTCATCAGGAACAAAAGCCACATAGAGATCCCCCATCGGCGCACACTCTCCTTGTGATAAGCGCGATAATAGCTCCATCACAACCGTTACCGCCGCTTTATTATCAGCGCCCAATACACTTGTGCCGTCACTGAAGATAATCTCTTCACCAATATAACGCTCTGCTTCAGGATGTTCTTCCCGCTTAAACCAGATAT
The DNA here is from genome assembly GCF_003121845.1 of Ignatzschineria ureiclastica. GTDB lineage: Bacteria > Pseudomonadota > Gammaproteobacteria > Cardiobacteriales > Wohlfahrtiimonadaceae > Ignatzschineria > Ignatzschineria ureiclastica. The sequence continues at coordinate 277,971 of NZ_QEWQ01000003.1, forward strand.
TCTCTTGTCTATTTAAACAGAGATCTTCACCGTTATAATGTAACCGCTGAGGATGAATATCTGGCGACAATCCCACATCAACCGTATCCACGTGGGTAATAAACCCCATTGTCGGAACATTCTCAAGCTCCCCTTTACGAAATGCGGTCAAAACACCGTGCTCATCAATATGAATATCCGCAAGTCCATACTGCTCTAATTCTGTTGCTAATGCATTCACCATATTCCACTGACTTTCAGTAGAGGGAATGGTGGGCGATGAGGCACAGCTTTGGCTCTCAATGGCTAGATAACGGAAAAATCGCGTGGTTAACGCTTCACCTAATGACATTATAAATTCCTCTTGTTGATCCATTATCTGCCGAGTATTAACAATGTTACTCGGCAATAATGATCTCTTGTTTTCAAAGTATTACTAATTAATTCTCTCTTTCATTTGCCATCTATTGATACTCTCAATAGATCGCTCATCACTTACATATTCAGCCGATGACGATGATGATGAGGATGATAACTACGGTGTTGAGTGGAGTACCGGAATGGTATAACTACTCTCAAAACCTAGTGGAATATCCAAGCCCCAGAAAATAAAGAGCATCGCCGTTAAAACGATAAATAATCCCGCAGTATAAGGCAACATCATCGAACAGAGCGTACCCACGCCAGCTTTACTATAGTAACGAGCACAATACATAATAATAAGCGGATAGAATGGGAACATCGGCGTACTCACATTTACTGCAGAGTCACTGATTCTAAAGGCCGCTTGCGTCAATTCAGGGGAGATCCCTACCGCCATTAGCATCGGTACTAATACCGGTGCCATAATTGCCCATTTTGAAGTCGCTGAAGTAATCAGAATATTCACAATCCCGACTAAAGCAATCACTAATAATACCGTAAGTTCTGCCGGAATCTTCAAGGTAGTCAACATATCAGCGCCCGCTAATGCGATCAATTTACCGATATTGGAAAAATTAAAGGAGTAGAGGAACTGCGCCGCAAAAAAGGCAAAGACAATAAAAGGAATGAGTGATTTTGTGATCTCTTCCATCGCTTTCACGACATCATTACTTGAGGTAAATGACTTCGTAATAAAGCCGAAGATAATGCCCGGCACGGCAAAGAAGAGGAAGATCAATGGAACGATCATCTGCATAATGCCCGCTTGCGAGCTTGTCATACTTCCATTCGGCGCACGAAGTGGCGAGCTTTCAGGAATGAGGAGTAGCGCAACAATGACAATCATCGCAATCACTGAAAATCCTGCCCAGCGGAAACCCTTTTTATCGAGTTCCGTTACAGTGGATAATTCATCGGTTTCTGTGGCAGAGAGGGTTTTATCCATAGGGCAATTCTTATTTAACCAAGGCTCAACGATCTTCTCGGTGATATACCAACAGACTAAAATAACCCCAAAGGTACTGCCGAAACTCAAAAAGTAGTTTGCCAACACGTTAACATCATAAGTGGGATTGACAATCCTAGCTGCTTCTTGCGTAAAGCTCTGCATAATCGGATCGATCTTTGAGGGTGTAAAACTAGCACTAAACCCTCCGGCAAGTCCGGCAAAAGCAGTAGCGATCCCGGCGAGTGGATGACGACCTTTAGCATAGAACATCAGAGCCGCTACCGGCATTAATACTACATAAGCAGAATCGGACACAATATGTGCCACAATTGCCACAAAGACAACCGTCGGTGTTAAGAAGCGAGGCGAAATAAAGCCTAGCATCTTTTTAAGTGCGGTATTAATAAACCCACTACGCTCAGCAATTCCAATTCCCAATGTGGCGACAATAGTGATCCCAAGGGGAGGAAAGCTCATAAAGTTTTTAACCGTCGAGATAATAAAAGTGACGATATGATCATAAGTAAAGAGATTGATCACCTCAATTTTCGTGGGTGCAACGCCTTCAGCGTGTGAGGGTAAGTAGTAATCAAAATCGATAAATGAGAGTAAAAATGAGAGTATCCAACAGATCACTAATGCATAAATAAAGAGCATTGTGACGCTAGGCATCTTATTTCCAAATCGTTCTACGGTATTTAAAAAGCCCTTTTTCTTGAAAGGCTCAATTGTGTCTGCCATCCGAAATCCTTTTTCATAAACTATGTGTTAGCTCAATAACCTATAAAAAATAGCTGAGAAAAATTCTATTTAAAGAGAAATATCTCCTGAAATAAATCTATCTCCTCATCTACCCATATATACAGTATTAAAAAATACCCTATAGCCTTCAGGATTACTAGAGCAAATGATTATTAAAAATCTCTCTTTATTATTTTATATAAAATCAATAAGATAAAAAAACACTCTAAAAGCGGTAAACTTTTAGAGTGTTTTTTATAGTGCTTTAAATGCAACCTACTATTAGAGATCTCACTCTCCTAGCTTATCGCCGTCTTCTCCCACCGAGTGTGCCACGGACGATTTCATTGCTTAATTGCCGCATCAATTGCTTACTCGTCTGTTGCACTAATCCTTCTTGCTTCCCGCCTCTTGGGCCCGTTGAACCAAAGAGGAAAGCTTTTAACATACCAAATAGCCCTCCATCTGTAGGTTGAACCTTCTCTGCAGGATGATTCTCCGCTCGAGTCTCTACTGTCGCGGCAATCTCTGCTTCTTTGGCCGCTTCTAATTCCGCTTTTTCAAGCAGCTCATACGCAGATTCACGATCAACCATCTCCTCATAACGTCCATAGATCGAAGATTGATTAATAATCGCGTTAATCTCTGCCGGGGTTAATATTCCCATTCTTGATTCAGGCGCTAAAATAAAAGCGCGCTCAACAATATTCGGAGCACCTTTCCCTCCTAAGAAAGAGATCAATGCTTCCCCTGTCCCGAGCTCGCCTATCGCTGTTTCTGCATCAAAATCAGGGTTAGCCCGCATCGTTTGCGCAGCGGCTTTCACAGCCTTTTGATCTCGTGGTGTAAAGGCTCTCAAGGCATGCTGAATACGGTTGCCTAACTGCCCTAAAATATTATCTGGAATATCTAAAGGGGTTTGAGAAATAAAGTAGATTCCAACACCTTTTGAACGAATCAATCGAACGACCTGTTCAATCTTATCGAGTAATGCTTTCGGCGCATCCTTAAAAAGTAAATGTGCTTCATCAAAAAAGAAGACGATTTTGGGTTTATCCATATCGCCCACTTCCGGCAATAATTCAAATAGCTCTGACATCGTCCACAATAAGAACATCGCATAGAGCTTAGGTTGATGATATAACTTCTCTGCAGAGAGAATATTAATCATCCCTCTACCCTGACTTTCACGCATAAAATCAAAAATATTGAGATTAGGCTCCCCAAAAAAACGTTCTGCCCCCTCCATCTCTAGCTGTAAAAGCCCTCTTTGAATTGCCCCAATCGATGCAGAAGCAATATTACCGTACTCTTTTTGTAAAGATTTTGCATTATCTGCCACATAACGCGTCATCGCTTTAAGATCTTTAAAATCAATGAGGAGTAAGCCATTGTCATCAGCAACTTTAAAAATAATATTTAAGATGCCGAGCTGAACCTCATTTAATCCCATCAATTGCCCAAGAATCAATGGGCCCATATCAGATACCGTTGCTCTAACTGGGTGTCCTTTTTCGGCAAAGACATCCCAAAAGGTCACAGGATTATCATGAGGTTCCCAATCATTATATCCGGTTGCATCTAATCTCTCTTGCAACTTCGGGTTAAGAGCACCTGCAGCGGCAATGCCAGAAAGATCCCCCTTAACATCCGCCATAAAAACAGGAACACCTATTTTAGAGAAACTCTCTGCTAATTTTTGTAGCGTGACAGTCTTCCCTGTTCCCGTTGCCCCTGTAATGAGTCCATGACGGTTTGCTAAGTTTGATAACAAATTCAATTCTTGATGATCTGCCGTTTTAGCAATTAAGAGAGGGTAGCCACTCATGATGATCTCCTTATCCGATATTTCCATATTAATTAATTACTGACTAATAACTACGATTTATCATTGATAAATAAAGGAGAATTGTACTAAATAAAGCGTAAATAAGAGATAATTTACTGTATTTAATAATAAATTTTGATTAGTTCTTGAAAGTTTTCACTAAACAATGAACTTTAACAAAAGATCTTACTTATTAAGCCTTTCATCATCCATTTCAATAAAATTTTGTCTTTTAGAAACAATATATTAAAAATAAGCATTACCTAAAAATGTATATCAATACTAATTAATTCTTGATAATACGCTATTTATAAGCGATACTACGGCCTCAAATTATTTTGTGTTAATAAACTTGTTCTATCTTATGGTAAATCTAGTTTATTAACTATCCTCGTTAGGTGAGGCTCCTATATGGAGGCAAGCTACTGCCCAGAAACGTCGAGAGACACCAACGGGTCAGCAGAAACTGTCGAGCTAAGGCAGTATCTAATGTAGCCGAAAGTCTTATTTTCAATCTATCTATCATATATTGAGTAGATTATAAGCCACTTTCATGCCATATAGTGCTAAAGCTGTACGAAAGAGGAGAGATCGCTGGTAAAGCCGATCGCTTTATGGCATAAACACCCTCCTCACGCTGTGGTTGGGTGTTTTTTTCGATCTCAAAATAGACTGATCATCTATTCGCTCTTTGCTCATGGATACCTGCGTTGGCTGAGGCGCCCAGCTACGCTTAACAAAATATAATTTATGCAAATAAAAGATAGGAGTTAAGCTAATGGTACAAGACCGCAATCAAAAGTTTGGCATTGAGACCGCAGGGTCTATGATGTCAGATGACTTCATCACTCTTCCTATGAGAGATACAGTTGATCAAACAATCGACTATCTCCGTAAGACACTCTATCAACGGGAAGATATTCACTACATTTATGTCTTAAATGATGACAAATTACTCGTGGGCGTTATCGCTATTCGTGAGCTTTTAGCTGCGAAAGGGGAAGCAACCCTCCAAGAGATCATGAAGACTAAAGTTAAAACCTTATCTCCTGATATCGACCAAGAGCAAGTTGCACAACTCTTCCAAGAAACTGAGCTCGTGACGATTCCTGTCGTAGACTACTCTCAACATTTACTCGGCGTTGTTCATATGGATCAAATGCTTGATGTTATGGAACAAGAGGGTACTGAAGATATCTATCGCATGGCATCGATTAAAAGTGATGATTTCGATAGTCAAAATATCCTCACTGCGACAATCGGCCTGCTCTATCGTAAACGGGTTGCTTGGTTGATTATTCTCGTCTTTATGAATATCTTTTCAGGTGCAGGAATTGCCACTTTTGAAGAGTTAATCGAAAGTAATGTTGCCCTTGTCTTCTTCTTACCACTTCTCGTCGATAGTGGAGGTAATGCCGGTGCTCAGTCTGCAACACTTGTGATTCGTGCAATGGCATTAGGGGAAGTACGCATGAAAGACTGGTTTAAGATGATCAGTAAAGAGATCCTTGTATCAGGTCTACTCGGCTTTACTATGGCACTTGCGGTTTCACTCATCGGTATCTACCGCGGTGGCCCTGAAATTGCCTTTGTTGTAGCCTTAACAATGGTGGGTGTTGTTATGATCGGTAGCTTAATCGGCCTTTCACTCCCCTTTATCTTCAGTAAATTAAAAATGGACCCTGCGACAGCAAGTGGACCGCTTATCACCTCTATTTGTGATATTGTCGGTGTCTTTATCTACTTCGGTATTGCAAGTGCATTTATCACGTTAGGTTAAGACCTACACTACAAAGTGGTCAGTTTAACCTCTATCAAATACTACCTGAAAAGGTAACCCTTATTTTTACTCAATGATAGATATCGTGTTCTCCATAAGAAGAGCGATCTTCACCAAACAACTCTTCTTCACGATCATTGGGTAAAAATCGTAGGTAATATTAAGATTCTCATCTAGCCTATCAGGCTATAACATATTTAAAGAATTCTCTGTTACTTACACCTTTTAGTCCTAGACATTCATAATAATAACAACAAGTCGATAATATTTTTTACAGTAGTATTTTTACTGCAATATGTAAAATCCCAAAGTATTAAGCTTTGGGATTTTTTTATCTTATGATGCCGCTCATTCTGACATCTTACGAGATTTTGGCGCCAGGTTTTAACTCACCTAATGACGTTAAAAGTGCCAATGATTCATCTGTAGAAGCCGATAAGATCATTCCTTCACTTACCCCAAAACGCATCTTACGAGGCGCTAAATTCGCCACAACCACCACATAAGCTCCAACGAGAGCTGCCGGATCTTCATAGAATTTACGAATTCCTGAGAAGATTGTCCGAGGACGCGCCTCCCCTAAATCCACTTGGAAAGTGAGTAATTTATCGGATCCCTCTAGGAAATCACACTCTAGGACTTTCCCTAAACGCAGATCAACTTTCGCAAAATCATCGATTGTAATATAGTCTCCATCTGCTTGAGCGCCTTTCTCTTGAATCGATTTCTCTTTATCTGCTTTGACCTTTTCCACTTTTCCCTTATCGGATTTTGCAGACTGCGCACTATCTTTACGCTCTGTACTCAACGCCTCTTTATTCGCTTCGATTAAAAGATCGAGGTCTTTACGATTTAAACGTGTCATCAAATGGGTATAGGGTTCCACTTGATGCCCTGCTTTCAATCCTTGCTCTAAATCAGCATAAGAGAGCGGTGCAATATTGAGGAATGATTCTACCCGCGCCGCTACCACAGGAATCACTGGCTTGAGATAAAGTGTCAAAATTCTAAAGGCCTCTAAATAGCCCGTACAGAGATTTTGAAGTAATTCTCGCTTACCCTCATCTTTTGCTACTTCCCAAGGTTTCATTTGGTCAAAGTGCTCATTCACTGCATCACACGCTTGAGAAATTTCCCGCAAACTTGCCGCAAAATTACGTTGCTCAAAACCTGCTTGAATACGGGGCGCGCGCTCTTTTAATGACACGATCAGTTCTGCTGTTTCTGGTGCAATGTCCCCTAAAGTATTCTCAAACTCTTTCGCAATAAAACGGCTAGTCCGAGAAGCGATATTGATATATTTACCGATCAAATCAGCATTCACACGATTCACAAAATCTTCTAAATTGAGATCAAAATCATCAATTGCTGCACTTGATTTAGCGGCAAAATAGTAACGCAACCATTCAGGATCTAAATTTTGACTAATATAAGAATTTGCCGTAATAAAAGTCCCTCGAGATTTACTCATTTTAGAACCATCAACCGTTAAGAAACCATTGATCGCATATTGTGAGGGTACACGATGACCTGAAAAATTGAGCATTGCCGGCCAAAAGAGCGTATGGAAGTACATAATATCTTTACCGATAAAATGTACCATCTCTGTTCCTGCCTCTTTTGCCGCTTCTCGTTTGACAAAACGATCAAACTCAATGCCACCGGTTTTATCGCAATAGTTTTTGAAAGAAGCAAAATAGCCGATCGGAGCATCTAACCAAACATAGAAATATTTGTTCTCGGCATTCGGAATAGGGAAACCAAAATAGGGTGCATCTCGAGAGATATCCCAATCAGAAAGCTTACAATCTCCCTCTTCTCCAATCCATTCCCGCATTTTATTCGCAGCTTCAGGTTGCAAGCGAGATTTATCTTCTAAGAACTCACGCAAGAAAGCCACACAACGAGGATCTGAGAGTTTAAAGAAGAAGTGCTCTGAAGGACGCATTACCGGCGTTTTACCAGTAACTACAGAGAATGGATTAATAAGCTCAGTTGGGCGATAGGTTGCACCACACACTTCGCAGTTATCCCCATACTGATCTTTTGCGTGACATTTCGGACATTCACCTTTAATAAAACGATCAGGCAAGAACATTTTCCGCGTTTCATCATAGAATTGCTCAATCGTCTTTGTTTCAATGAGATTCTCCGCTTGAAGTGCAAGATAGATCTCTTCTACTAAAGCTTGATTCTCTTTTGAGTGAGTGGTGTAGTAATTATCAAAGTTGATATAGAAACTATCAAAATCAGCAGAGTGTGCCGCATGCGCTTTCGCAATCAATTCTTCCGGCGTAATGCCTAAAGCGTCAGCTTTAAGCATAATCGGTGTACCATGAGTATCATCTGCACAGATATAGTAGACATCATTCCCTAATAATCGCTGAAAGCGCACCCAAATATCCGCTTGGGTATAACCTAAAAGATGCCCTAAATGGATATCACCATTGGCAAAGGGCAAAGCATTTGTCACTAAAATCTCTCTCTTTTGTTGCATACTCTACTAATTCCTATTTATCTGTGTAATGTGTGATACGATCTATACTCACATTAGCAAAATGAGTGCTTATGCACTAATTTATTATTGAATCTTCTATTGAATCTATTCATAACCGAGCCAATCAATGATGCTCAGCGATCAAAAGCTATCGTTCTATTAATAATACAGCGACTTGTGCGGCAATTCCCTCTTCTCGACCGACAAACCCCATCTTTTCCATTGTCGTTGCTTTCACGTTGATATCATTCATTGAAATCGCTAAATCTCCGGCGATAATCTGCTCAATCGCTTCTCGATGTGGCAAAATTTTAGGGCGCTCTGCGAGTACTGTAATATCGATGTTGCCAATTCGATAACCTTTATCAAATACCAACTTATAGGCTTGTTTTAGCAATACTCGACTATCCGCACCTTTAAATGCGGGGTCTGTATCAGGGAATAATGTCCCTATGTCGCCCGCCTTTGCCGCACCTAAAATCGCATCCGTTAAAGCGTGTAAGACAACATCTCCGTCAGAATGCGCTTTAAATTTTTTGTGAAAGGGGATTCGTACCCCACCAATCATCAAATGATCACCCTCTTCAAAAGTGTGAACATCAAATCCAAATCCTATCCTCATACTTCTCTCGCTGTAAAATAGAGGCGCATTAATTCAAGATCCTCGGGATAAGTAATCTTTAAATTATGGCTATAACCTCGATATAGTTGGGGAAATAGGCCATTATACTCCAAAATCGAGGCTTCATCTGTGACATTTACGCCATCCCTTAATATTTTTTCACTTGCGTTCAACAACACTCCTAGCTTTGCTGCTTGCGGTGTTTGCGCTAACCACAAGGTCGACCGATCCTCTGTTCTGATAACTCTTCCGGTCTCATCCGCTCGCTTTACTGTATCCTGCGCCGGCATCGCCATAATCAACCCTGCTTCTGGTTGTGTTGATACTAAATGATCGCAAAAGAGGGCTAATTCCGAAGATTTTAATCCAGGTCTTGCCGCATCATGCACTAAGACCCAAACATCATCGAGAGACTTCCCTGCTTTCGATAACCGATTAGCCAAATACTGAAGCCCTGCTGTAACGGACTCTGTTCGAGTTTCTCCACCGATCGTCTCCCATAATCGCTCACTTTCAAGTGGCAACGGTGTTGGATCTCCCTGAGACCGTACAACTACACCGCCGGCAATGGCATCTACCGATAAGAAGAGAGAGAGCGTATGATAGAGCACGCTCTTCCCGGCAAGCATTAAGTATTGCTTAGGGCAATCTGCTCCCATTCGGCTTCCTACTCCCGCCGCGGGGATGACAAAATAAATTTCTGGTATCGCTACTTTCTCTACCATTAATGCTTCCTACCTTGATATAAAGTGATCATCGTTAACTTCTCTCCTTATTTCTCTTTATCAATCTCACAATATCCCCTATGATGAAGCAGATACTTTTTTTATCACACTTTTTAAGCGCTACTTTAAAATAAAAGGGAATGATGATGATTAATAAGAATACTCAGCTCTGCATCTCTCTCTCCGGCCGCCCCGGCAACTTTGGGACATTCTTTCATAATTACCTTTATCAACAATTAGAACTCGATTATATCTACAAAGCTTTCTCTACTCGCAATATTGAAGATGCAATTAAAGGGGTTCGTGCTTTAGGTATTAGAGGCTGTGCAATCTCTATGCCCTTTAAAGAAGCAGTAATTCCCTTAGTCGATCAGATCGACCACTCAGCAGCAGCCATTGATTCTATCAATACTATTGTCAATAATGACGGAGAACTCTTTGCCTATAATACAGATTATATTGCCGTAGTTGAACTTCTTAAAAAGAATCAAATATCGCCTGATACCCCTTTTATTCTCAAGGGAAGTGGCGGAATGGCAAAAGCGGTAGCCGGTGCGCTATATCATCAAGGTTTTAAAAATGGCACAATTGTTGCCCGAAACAAGCAAAAAGGGCAAGATATTGCGGCACTCTATCAATTCTCTTATAGCGCCACAGAACCCTCTCTTAAAGAAGCACAAGCAATGATGCTCATCAATGTCACTCCCATTGGGATGCAAGGTGGCGAAGAGGTCAATGATCTTGCCTTTACTCAAGAGAATATCGAACACGCATCTATCATCTTTGATGTTGTAGCACTCCCTGTAGAAACACAGATGATTAAACTCGCACAACAGCTTAATAAAATCATCATTAGCGGTGCAGATATCGCCGTCATTCAAGCATTAGAGCAATTTGCCCTTTACACAGGCATTCGCCCCTCTTCAGATCTCGTAAAAGAGGCCTCAACATTTGCACGAAGCCGAGCCTGATTTTCAATTGGTCAGTGAAATCCACATTACATCTTTACTTTTTATCTTTACTTTGTATCTTTATAACTATAGTCAATTTGGTTTAAGAAAAATGGTTTTTCAACAGCTATTGTGGGGTTTTTAAAAAAACATAAAACCATACTAAACAACACTTGCAAGATACCGGATAGAACGGCTTTCTTATTTCTTACAGCTGATGCGCCGGCATTTGAATAATGCTTATTTTGGATCAATCTTACGATAATAAAAACCTCAGCTCCTAAAAGCTGAGGTTTCGTGCAGTGTGACATATTTAAGGGTTAGTTTAAATATCAACACTCATAAAATTAAATTTTTAATGACTTTTGCAAAAGCAACGCCTTATGATCGTCATTCATCCTGCAATGACGATAGAGTTTCAACAATTTCTATTTTTGTAAAGGAAAATGCTCACGACTTTCGTCTACTCTTTCACGCAATAACTTACCTGGTTTAAAATGTGTGGTGTATTTACCACTCAATTTTACTGCATCCCCTGTTTTAGGATTACGGCCAATTTTAGGCTCACGATAACGTACTGAGAAGCTACCAAAGCCACGGATTTCGATGCGGCCACCCTTTCCTAATGTATCTGTAATATGCTCTAAAATTTTCTTAACACTTTTCTCAATTTCAGAAACTGAACAGTGTGGGTATTTTGCGCTAAGTTTTTGAACTAATTCTGATCTTGTCACAGCATTTTCTCCTTGAAATTCATGCGTTACGTTTTATAAAAAATATTGATATTTGGTAAATATATGTATATTTTGACAAATAATACAATTTATCACGTCATTTCGCAAGATTTGGAAACAGGATTCTATACTTTTTTTTGTTGTGAAATCAAAGCTATCAAAAGAGAAAGCCACGGAAAACGCGTTCCCGTGGCTTTTTGATTACATTTTTTTACACTTTATAGTGTTAGTTGAACTCGAACAATTATTGTTGTTTTAATTGCTCTTTTAAGAGATCCCCAAATGTTGCACCAACTTGTTGGTCATTTGCATATTCAGCGATATCTTGTGCACTCACTTCGTCTACTGCTTTTACAGAAAGAACGATTGAGCGGTTACGGCGGTCAACGCTTACGAAACGAGCTTCAACTTCATCACCCACATTGTAAACGTTACGAACGTCTTCAACGCGCTCTGAAGAGATCTCTGATGCACGAAGGTTACCTTCAACACCATCACCAAGATCAACAACTGCGTATTTTGCGTCAACTTCAGTTACAACACCTTTCACTAATGAACCTTTCTCATGTTCTGCTAAGAATGAAGAGAATGGGTCTTGATCAAGTTGTTTGATACCAAGAGAAATACGCTCACGGTCAGCATCCACTGCTAATACCATTGCTTCGATCTCGTCGCCACGATTGTATTCACGAATCGCTTCTTCTCCAGGAACACTCCAAGAGATATCAGATAAGTGAACAAGACCATCAATACCGCCTTCAAGGCCGATGAAAATACCGAAATCAGTGATTGATTTGATAGTACCTTTGATCTTATCGTTTTTGTTGTATTTAACCGCAAACTCTTCCCAAGGATTAGGCATACATTGCTTCATACCAAGAGAGATACGACGACGTTCTTCATCGATATCAAGTACAACTACGCCCACTTCTTCTCCAGCTGTAACAACTTTAGAAGGGTTAACGTTTTTGTTTGTCCAATCCATTTCAGATACGTGAACAAGACCTTCGATACCTGGTTCGATCTCAACAAAACAACCGTAATCAGTAATATTAGTAACTTTACCTTTGGTTTGAAGTCCTGCTGGGAAGCGCATTGCGATATCTTTCCATGGATCTTCACCAAGTTGTTTAAGACCTAGAGATACACGGTTACGTTCTTTGTCAAACTTAAGAAGTTTAACTTCGATCTCTTGGTTGATCTCAACGATTTCAGAAGGATGACGAACACGTTTCCAAGCCATATCAGTGATATGAAGAAGACCATCGATACCACCAAGGTCAATAAACGCACCGTAATCAGTGAGGTTTTTAACCACACCTTTAACCACATCGCCTTCCTCAAGATTTTTGAGAAGCTCTTCACGTTCTGCAGAATACTCTTCTTCAAGTACCGCACGGCGTGAAACAACGATGTTGTTACGCTTTTGATCAAGCTTAATAACTTTAAGCTCAAGCTCTTTACCTTCAAGGTAAGCGATATCACGAACAGGGCGAACATCTACTAATGAACCAGGTAAGAACGCGCGCTCTGTACCGATATCCACAGTAAAACCACCTTTAACGCGACCAGAGATAACACCTTTAATGATTTCATCATTTTCAAGTTTTTTCTCAAGGAACGCCCAAACTTCTGCACGTTTCGCTTTCTCACGAGAAAGACGTGTTTCACCGAAACCATCTTCAAGTGATTCAAGGACAACATCAACTTTATCGCCAACTTGAACTTCTAACTCACCATTCAAATCTTGGAATTGTTCAGCAGGGATACGACCTTCACTTTTAAGGCCCGCATCAACAATTACAAAACCGTTTTCGATTTTAACAACTGTTGCTTTAATGATTCCACCGATTTCACGTGCTTGTTCTTCGGCAATTGATTGTTCAAATAAATCTGCAAAACTTAATGACATATATATTTAAAATGCATAGGCCACGTTGGATCAGATAGGATCTCGATTCTATCGTTTCAAAGATCACTGTGATCTGCCTACGACTTGTTTAAGGGTAATAAAAAATCATAGATCGAATGAGATTATTCTCGTGAAGTGATCTATGAAACCTGCTTTTTATCCTAGGAACCACAAGGGGAATACCTATTATTCTCCGCTTTAAAATGCTATTACTCAACGTTGAACACATCAGCGTTATACAAATAGACTAATTAGGGAAACGCTCTACGACCGCATCCCACGCTTTTTGTAAAACCTCTGCCACTGTTAAGTGGGAAGTATCAATAATGAGTGCATCCTCTGCAGCGACTAAAGGCGAGGCTGACCGCGTCCGATCTCGCTCATCTCTTGCTTCTACCTCGGATAAAATCTGCTCTATATTAGCGCAAATACCGCTTTCTAACAACTGTTTATGCCGTCTTTTTGCTCGCTCTGTTGCACTCGCTGTCAAAAAAAGCTTCAAAGGTGCTGTAGGAAAGACCACTGTTCCCATATCCCGACCATCTGCAATCAGCCCTGGCATCTGTGCAAAATCTCGTTGTCGCTGCAATAAATGACTGCGAACTTTAGGATGTTTTGCGACAATCGAGGCCATATTTCCGGTTGTTTCAGCCCGCACTTTACCGGTTACTTTTTTCACACCAAGATAGATCTCTAACCCCCCATTTTCAATCTTAAAGGTTAAAGGTAGATTCATTGCAAGACCCGCGACCTCATCTTCTGCTTCAAGATCGATATTTTGAGATTCTGCAAAAATAGCTAGCGCCCGATAAATTGCACCAGAATCTAAAAAATGCCAACCTAATTTTTGAGCTAATTGTAACGATAGCGTGCCCTTCCCGACCCCACTTGGGCCATCTACTGTAATAATATTTTGCATAGATCTATCCTAGTTGTTATGAAATCTATTTTTATCAAAGATTCTGTCACAGCGCTTTTTCAGGAACTTTCCATCCATGAAAGCACTATTATTGTCCACTTTATGCTATCCTAATAGCCGTATCGATTTTTAATAAATCAATTATAAAGACGTATATCAATACATCTACCAAATACGTATAAACACACTGTTAAATGTAGCATATTTTGGCTGAAAGCGTGGTTTTACCCCTGATTTTTAGCCACTATGATTACAAAACACTGATAGGATCTATTTCATGAAATTAACCATTGCAACGCGCGAAAGCCCTCTTGCTCTTTGGCAAGCCAATCATGTAAAAGCCACGCTTTTAAAACACTTTCCAGATCTACAAGTAGAACTTCTAGGAATGACCACGAAAGGCGATCAGCTTCTCTCTTCTCCACTCAGTAAAATTGGTGGGAAAGGCCTCTTTATCAAAGAGCTTGAAGTCGCAATGTTAGAAGGCCATGCCGATATTGCGGTACATTCTATGAAAGATGTCCCTATGGCTTCTCAATTACCTGATGGCTTATCCGTACCGGTTATTATGAAACGGGAAGATCCCCGCGATGCGCTTGTTTCAAGACATTATACTTCTCTTGAATCACTGCCAAAAGGGGCTATTGTGGGTTCTTGCTCCCTACGCCGTCGCGCACAAATTCAAGCACTCCGTCCTGATCTTGTTCTAAAAGATTTACGAGGCAACGTCAATACACGCTTACAAAAGCTCGATAATGGTGAATTTGATGCCATTATCCTTGCAGCTGCAGGACTTAAACGCCTTGGTTTCCAAGATCAAATTAGTGAATATTTAGCAGATACAGTCTCCCTACCGGCCGTTGGACAAGGCGCCATTGGTATTGAGTGTAAATCAGATAATGAAGCGGTATTAGAGCTCATTATGGCCCTTAATGATCTAGATACTGCTATTTGTGTGAAAGCTGAACGAGCATTTAATGCAAGACTCAATGGTGGTTGCCAAGCACCTATCGCTGGCTTTGCACAATTAACTGAGTCTGGCCTCTATCTTCGTGGATTAGTGGGCGACTTAGATCATGGCACTATTTTATTCCATGAAATCACAGGACGCCCTGAAGATGCTGAAGCCATTGGAACAGCGCTTGCCGATCATCTATTAGCGCAGGGAGCAAAAGAGATTCTGGACAAGATCTATGGACAAGCTTAAGCAAGCTAATAGTAACCTCTCCCCTTCAGAGATCGGCATTATCGTCACACGCCCTGAAGGGCAAGGTCTATGGCTAATAGAAAAAATCAATCAAAGCGGAATGCAGGCATTCTCACTGCCGGGTTTTACTATTGAACCCACAACGCATACCGCTGAAATTGAAGAGGCTAAAGCGCAGATAACACAATATGATTATCTGCTCTTTACAAGTCCCAATGCGGTTAAATATGCCGATTACTTTCAGATTCCCTTTGATAAAATAAAGGGCTGTATAGCACTTGGTCGGGGTACTGAACGTGCCCTACGGGCATTCCTAACGCAAACCAAGATTATTACTGCACCGAAGCCTTATACCTCTGAGGCATTAATTGCCTTACTCAAGAAGCAGCGCCTTGTAAAAAATCGATCAGTCCTCATCATGAGTGGCGAGGGCGGCCGTAGATTATTGGCAAAAGCTATCATCAATCTCGGTGGACAAGCTCGATATTGTGATCTCTATTATCGGAAAGCACCTGTTAACCCTGACTTTTTCGCTATTACTAGGTTTGAGAATAGACAAGATAGTAAGAAAAAAGCCCTCTACCTTGTCATATCAAGCCAAGAAGCTTTTCATAATTTACTCCCTGAAATAACAAAAAATAACGTGCGATCCTCGATAAATGGCGTATTTGTCGCTAGCGATCGTTTACAAAACATTGTAAAATCAGAAGGATTTGAGAATATTATTGTCGCTAAATCGGCACTTGAAAGTGACCTTTGGCAGGCTATTGAGATGCAATTACTCTCTCAAACTCCTAATTTGGACTCCCCTTTAACGATCTCATCTGATAATGATAAGGAGCTCTCTATGACTAAAAAAGAGCAAAAGCAGAACAAAAACCGCGCAACTGAAAATAAGGTTGCGACCTCTTCTGAAAATACCGCAGAAATCACAACAAATGCAGCTGAAACAAGTGATGCAGCCGTGGTTGATGATGCTAAAACACCAGAAATGGTAGCTAAAGCAACGCCAAAAACAGAAGACGTGGTTGATACTGTAGCGCAGGATGAGGCTACATCAAACGATAATAGGGATATTAAAGAAGCAATCACTCAAGAAAACATCAGTAATGCTAATGATGAGCAGTTTGATGGGAATGATCAAGGCTCTACACCACCGCCTATCACACCGCAAGCAACAGCACACGCTTCTAGCGGCGGTGGAAAAGTAGTGGGCTATATTGCACTCTTAGTCGCACTTGCCTCTGCCGGCGTGAGTGGATTTACTTACTATCAAAGTACACTCGGTCAAGATGACCAGCTCACAGGACTTAAAAGTTCATTACAGAGCAATCAGAGCGATCTACAAACACTGACGACAAACTTCAGCAAGCTTCAATCAGAATTGAACACCCTGAAATCAACGGCAAATAAAGCTGCTTCTACCCCTTCTGCTGATGATTCTGTTCAAGGGCAAGTTACACTGCTTGCACAGAAATATGATTCACTCAATGATGCTTTGGCACAATCTGCAAAAGGCTTACAAGGTCAACTCGATACACTGAAGACAGCACAGCAAGCATTAGAAGAGAAAACAACACAGATTGATAATATTGCTAAAGTTAGCGATCAAGCCATTACCATTGCGAATAGCTTTGATAAGAAGCTTGCAGAGCAAGACCTCAAACAAGCTGTTGTTTTAGATGAAGCGAAAGAGCTGATCACCACGATTAAGAGCATTACCGATCTTGAACTACTTCGCACAACAGAAGTGGACTATCTCCTTAAAATTGCCGTTCAAAAAGTAGAATACGATAGGGATTATAAAGGCGCTGCGGATCTTTTAACGACGGCCATTGATCGTCTTGGTCAAATCAATAGCATTAACTTTACAGAAACAAAGCAGCTCTTAGAATCTAATATCGCCGATCTAAAAGCACTCAATCCTGTTGATATGATGATGATTACAGAGCGTCTTGAAAAAGTGGTCTCACTTGTGCAACATGCGCCACTTAAGAGCGATAGCGCACTTGTAAACCTCAAAAAAGAGATCTTTGATCAGCCTACTGATGAGGGCAATTCTTGGGGAGATAAGCTTCATAACTCACTCAAGCACCTCATTGTGATCGAAGATAAACGTGCCGATGTGCCTGAGCTTATGGCAAAAGAGGATCGTTTCTTCTTAGTACAAAATATTCAGCTCGAATTAACATCCGCTAAAATCGCTGCGCAACAGGATCAATTTGATCTCTTTGATCATTCATTAGATACCGTCAAATCTTGGATTACCACCTATTTCGATGAAGATAATGCAGATGTTCGTGAAGCATTAAAACAACTACAGTGGATGCTTGATGCCAAATTTGATACAACACCACCAAATATCCAACGAACCTTAACTGATTTCGAAGCAACTCTTCGAGCGTATAAAGGAGCGTAATCATGGGACGATTATTGAAAACCCTAGGCTGGATTATTTTAATCCCAATCCTCGCCATTTTACTCTTTTACACTGTAAAAGATGATACGGGACAGGTACTGATTACCGGTACTTTTCCACTCATTGGTCCAAAGACAATTCATACCACAATTGTAGGGGGATTGCTGCTTGCCGCTATTGCAGTATTGATTATCTACGTCATTATTCGAGTAGTGATTACGATTATTAAAACACCACACCATTTACGGCGTTTTTCACTGAATCGAAAAGCACGAACAGCAGACAAAAAATTTGCTCAAGCGGAGATTGCATTACTCGAAAATAAACCTGATGTTGCGGAAGATCTCTTCTTGACGGCAGCAAAAGGGAGTAAAAGCCCTAATCTCTGCTATGTAGGTGCGGCACGAGCAGCTCAATTATTAGGGAAAGAAGATCGCCGGGATCGTTATTTACGGGAAATCGATCTTTCTGGATCTAAACATGATCGTGAAATTGCAGAAATTAAACGCGCAGAGATTCTTATCGAAGCAGATGAGAGTGATAAAGCTGAAAAGCTGCTCAAAGATCTACTCTCACGCCATAAAAGCTTTCCTGCTGTGCTTATGCTGGGTGTTACACTACAACGTCAGGGTAAAAATGAAGAGTTATTCCGTTTACTTCCTGATCTACAGCGCGCAATTCCTCGTTTAACACCTTCTGAAGATGTTACGCAATTTACGCAAGATATCTACAAAGCACTCTTTGATTATGCAAGTACGATTAGTCAAGATTCTGATCAACTTAAAATTGTCTGGAACCGCCTCCCGAAAGGTTTACAGCATGATCCTGATCTTTTAATCCATTATGCCAATCGTCTGCTTGATGTGGGAGATACCAAACAAGCAGAAGGATTGTTGCGTAAAGAGATTAACCGCACACAAAATGATCGTTTAATCTTAGCTTATGCTCATCTCTATCGCGGAGATCAGCCTAAACTCCTCAAACATGCGAAACGTTTCCATGAGACGCAACCGGATAGTGCTATTACACAATACACATTAGCAAATATGCTCTTTAGAAGTCAGCAATTTGAAGATGCTAAAACGCATCTATTAAAAACGATAGAGCTAGATTCACAATTTGCAAAAGCCTATCAACTACTCGGGGAAGTATTACTTGCTGAAGGGGATAAGGAAGGCGCATTAAAAGTCTTCCAGCAAGGGATTACGATCATGCTCAATGAACGACCTAAAGATGTAAAAGTCGTCGATGGTGAGCTGCTTATTGAATCTACTGACAAACTCGGTCATTCAAAAGCAGGAATCGAAGTCGTAGAAGGTGAAATTGTTGATGACACACAAAATGCCTCAACAATGGGAGCTGATAATGCAGAAACTGCAGAAAAATCAGAACCATCTGATGATCAATCTGATCCCACATCAGAGACAGCACCTGATAATACAATAGACAAAGTCAACAATCCCGATCCTCGTCGTTCGCTATAAATCGACAAGGTGATCATAAAAATTAAATCCTAAGATTTCCTGAGAATCTTAGGATTTTTTATATAATAATATCGGTTCAAAATAAGTTTGTTTAAACGCCGGCGCATCGGCTGATCGAAGCAAGGAAGACGTTCTATCCAGCATCTTGCAAGTATTGTTTAGTACGGTTTTATATTTTTTTAAAATCCCGCAATAGCTGTTTAAAACCATTTTTCTTAAACCAAATTGACTATGTCTTCAGCGGATCAAGCTAATTTCTTCCAGCAACTCCTTTCATACACCTTATTGACTTTCTTAACCTTATTGCCCTCGTAAAGAGTATTCACTCGAAGTAATTCTTTGAAGCCCCTCTTCTGTTTGTACTAACAACGCACCATCTTGATCAATCCCCATTTCTCTTCCCTTACGGTATAACTCATCCCCTCGCCAGATTGCGATATCTTGCCCATAAAAATAGCTCTTATCAGGCCAAATTTGGGTAATATCCACAGGGTTTCTATCAGGATTAACGACCTCTTGCCATAGACGATAAAGCGCCGTAGTTAATGCGGCGACTAAAATATTGCGATCAATGGGTTCCCCCACAATCTCTTCACAAGCAATAGGATTATTGTTTAACCCCTTTTGCGATCCCTGTATCGATTTCGTAAGAGGCTGATGATTATTAACACCAATGCCAATCACAACGACAATCCCTTGAGCGGTAATCTTTGTTTCCACTAAAATACCGGCGAGCTTTCGACTTTGATACCAAATATCATTAGGCCATTTAAGCTTAATATCTTTCAGCCCCATATTACGCAGTGTATCTAATAAAATAATGCCTACCCGCACACTCAGACTCGGCAAAAGATCTATCGCAGTTAAGGGGAATTGTACTCTCAAGGAAAAATAGAGATTGACCGCCAATGGCGAAATCCACTGCTTCTCTCTTCTCCCTCTACCACTTTGCTGCATCTCTGCAACAGCAATCGCAATTGGCACAATCTTTTCTGCAGAATCGACATTTAGCGTCAATAGATCCGCATTTGTCGATTCCGTTATAAAGTTGTTCAAAATGGAACATTGCTGATTAATAATCGGAGGCAGGTAACTACGAATTTCAGCTTCATCAAGTGGCTGATAGCGTTTAAGCGTCGTGATAGTTGGAGGAAGATTGCCATTATGACCGGAATCAAATTCAAAAATCGTACTCTGCTTGGCTAACCATTGACTGCTTGCTATCGCCTGTTCGAGTGATAAGGGGATTTGATGAGATATTAATAATGCTGGCAAGGCATAGGATTCTCGCTCTGAAAGATAAGGAAAAAGCAAACTAGCCCCTTGAATAACAGGAGTATTGATAGCGTGATCTTTTTCCACTGCCTCTATTAAATTCTTTTGCTCATCCATCGTTGCTACCCTTTTCTCTAACTATATCCCATAAAAAAGAGCGCTCAATTGAGCACTCTTCTACGATTGTGAATGACCATTCAACATTGATCAACCAATCAATGGTCACGCTTCTCGATTTAGCTAAAGAAGATCACGCTAAATAGTAAAAGCCAACCAACAACACAAAGACCACCGATAATAAAGAGTGGCAATCTATATAAAAATACACTTTCTGACATGACTTCCCCTTCTTGTTCAGGAAATAAATACTAACTATAGTACATTAACAACAGCATCTGCCGCAAGTTCAATATTTTGATCATTGAGCGCTGCGATACAGATTCTACCAGAACCGACTGTATAGATAGCGTAATCCTTTTTCATTTTCTCCACTTGATCTGCATTAAGACCTGAGTAAGAAAACATTCCAGCCTGTTGATTAATAAACTCAAAATCAATTTTATCTTGTTTGCTATTTAAAAGCTTCACAAATTTAGCACGCATATCCTTGATACGATCACGCATCTCTGCAAGTTCTTGTTCCCAAGAAGCTCTTAATGTAGGATCTGCTAAAACATAATGAACGATTTGCGCACCATATGACGGCGGTGAGGAGTAGATTGCACGCACCATTGTTTTAAGTTGTGATGTAATTCGCTCTTGCTCTTTTGCATCAGAAGTAATAACGGTTAATGCACCAATACGCTCGCTATAAAGAGAAAATGATTTAGAGAAAGAAGTGGCAATAAAGACCGGAATATCCTGCTCTGCAAAGATATGGATTGATTCAACATCTTCACGAATGCCTTTTGAGAATCCTTGATAAGCCATATCTAAAAATGGGATCAAATCACGTTCCTTAAAGAGCTTCGCAACTTTCTGCCACTGTTCTGTCGTTAAATCAGCCCCTGTCGGATTATGACAACAAGCATGCAAAATCACGATACTATTCGCCGGCAATGTTTCCATAAATTGATAGAATTTATCAAAAGCAACGCCTTTAGTTTCAGGATCGAAATAAGGATAACGCGCCACTTTAAAACCTGCGCCTTCAAAGATCGCAATATGGTTATTCCAAGTAGGATCAGAAACATACACTGTGCTATTAGGAACGATTTTATGAAGGAAATCAGCACCGACTTTAAGTGCACCAGTTCCACCTAATGATTGAACCGTTGCAAGACGCTTCTCTTGATAGAGTGCATGATCTTCAGGGAAAAGCAGTTTTTGTACACAATCAACATAACTCCCTAAACCACTCATAGGGAGATAAACTTTCGGTGTAGGATGTTCATAAAGATACTTTTCAGCGGCTTTTACTGCATTTAAAATCGGCACTTGTCCATTAGCATCTGAATAGATTCCGATACTTAAATTGACTTTAGGATCTCTAGGATCTTTTTTGTAGGCCTCTACAACCCCTAAAATAGCATCATCGGGTGCTAATGGTACTTCATTAAATAGTTTCATCTTTTCCTCTCTTGTTATAACGGCCAAACAAAGATCACTGCCGGTACTACTGTGATAATCAATAGTAAGTCAAGCAGTAAACCCATTCGCCAGTAATCCCCAAATTGATAGCCTCCAGGCCCCATCACTAATGTATTGGAATGGTGACCAATCGGTGTATTAAATGCACACGAACAAGCAATCGCAATAATCATTAAATAAGGGTCAATATTATGCCCCATCATATTGGCAATCCCTACTGCTATCGGCGCCATAATCACCGCTGTTGCCGAGCTGTTGATCACATCTGTTATCAACATTGTAATCAACATGACAATAGCTAATACTACCACACCGGGAAGCCCCTCTAAAAGTGGGATAATCGATGCGACAATAATATTTGTTGCACCCGTTGCCTCTAGTGCTGCACCTACGGTGATAAAACAACCTAAGAGCACAACAAGCGGCCCATCAATACTCTGATAAACTTCTCTTAATGTAATGATTTTAAAGATAATCATCAAAAAAATTGCCAATGGAAATGCAATATGGGGTGGGAGAATTTGTAAAGCGACTGCAAGGATTGCTAACAAAAAGATAATGACCGTTGGCCACATTTTTGAAGAGGGTTTTAGGCGAATATTACGCTCCGCAAGTGGCAAGCACCCTAGATAACTCATCATCTCCGGAAGCTCTTTTTTATAGCCTTGTATCAACAGAATATCCCCCGCTTTCAAGGTCACTCGAGAAAATCGTTGTCGAATTTTCTCTCCTTGCCGAGAGATCCCGAGAATATTGATATTATATTTCTCTTTTAAATAGAGCTCTGAAATCGTGCCGTTAGTAATACGTGCCCCTGGATTGACTATCACTTCTAATACTTCAATAGAATCCGGCGTGTGCTCTTTTGTCGCCTTTGAAAACTCAATATCAACGCCGGTGAGTAGCTCTAGTTGCTTTAAATCTTCCGGTTGCCCCTCGATCAAAAGCACATCTTTCTCTCGCAGAATCTCCTCTTTACTCGGCGATAAAATACGTCTTGCACCTCGAAGTAACGTTACAACATTGACGTGACCTTCCGTTACCTTTTCAAGATCTTGAATTGTTTTACCAATAAATTTGTTATTTGAAACAATTCTCGCCTCTAATAGATAGTCATCTGTTTCAAATAATCGACTACTATTCTCCGTTCCACGTACAGGGATTAGACGCCATCCGACAAATGAGATATAGATCAGTCCAACGACCACCACAACAATCCCGGTAGGTAAAAAGTCAAACATCGAAAAAGCACCGGCCACTGGATCCGCACTTTCCCGATATTGCGCAATAATCATATTAGGAGGCGTTCCGATTAAAGTGGCAGTTCCACCTAATAAAGAAGCAAAGGCCATCGGCATCAGCAGCTTAGAAGTGGGGATTTTATAACGCTGTGAAACCTGTAATGCGACAGGCATAATGAGCGCAAGTGCTCCAACATCATTCATAAAGGCCGAGAAAAATGCCACAAGCCCGGTGAGCGTTAGAACTAATAATGCCGGTCGATCTGAAAAACGGCTTAAATGTTGTGATAAATGGTAGGTTACGCCGGTACTCCCTAATGCATAACTCAAGACTAATACCGATGCAACCGTAATTACAGCTCGATGACTAAACCCTGAAAAAGCATTATTAATCGGCACGACACCGACCAACACCATCGCTAAGAGTGCACCGAGCGCAACAACATCGTAGCGCCATTTACCGATCATAAAGGCAATAAAGCTACAGAGTAGAATCAATAGTGCGTAGAGTTGCACATTAGAGATTCCCTGAATCAAGGGTCCAGAAAATAGGGTCAGCATAAGTTATATTATTGATGCAATTATTGACGAGAAATTAAGAGTTTTTCTTGAGCAGAAAGCATCCCTGCCTTCTCTTCATCTGTAAATGATTGCTGATGATATACGCCAGTTTCACCATCTAAACACCAGGCCGTATAGTCTTCAAAATAGTACTGCAATCCTTCCCGTATAATATGCGCTTTAATTGATTCATTGTAAATAGGTGTTGCAATCTCGATCCGTCTGAAAAAGTTACGATGCATCCAATCGGCACTTGAGATATAAAGTAGCTCTTCCCCGCTATGATAAAAATAGAAGACTCGGGAATGCTCTAAAAAACGACCTACCACAGAGAATACGCGAATATTTTCTGAAAAACCAGATAAGCCTGGGCGAAGAGAACAAGCCCCTCGAACCAATAAATCAATTTTTACCCCAGCATTCGAAGCCTCATAGAGCTTTTCAATGAGTCCTTTCTCTAACAGTGCATTCATCCGAGCCTTAATGTACGCAGGTCTACCTGCTTTTGCCTCCGCTATCTCATACTCAATATGCTCAATAATATTGTCATAAAGGGTAAAAGGCGCTTGCCATAATTTACTCAAATGAGGAGGGCGACCTAAGCTTCCTAAATTCACAAAAATATCAGTAACATCTTGTGCTATTTCTCGATCACAGGTCATAATCGCAAAATCAGTATATACTCTCGCTGTACCCGTATGATAGTTTCCAGTACTCACATGAGTATAATATTCTAAATGATCAGGATTACCCTCTGTTGGTTCGTGTCTTACGATCAAGAGCATCTTCGCATGCGTTTTATAGCCAAAGATCCCATAAACGACTTTTGCCCCCGCCTCTTCTAATACAGAAGCCCAGGCAAGATTTGTCTCTTCATCGAAGCGTGCCATCAACTCGCAGACAACATTGACCTCTTTCCCATTTTTAGCAGCGGTAATCAAATGTTGCATCAATTGGGATTCCGTTCCTGTACGGTAAATTGTCATGCGAATCATCTGTACTTGAGGATCTTTTGCGGCAGCCTCTAATAATTTAACAGTTGGCGCGAAGCTATCAAAAGGATGATGAAATAACTGTGTTTTTTGGCGAATAACGGCAAATAGATCATGCCCTTCGCCCCACTTATCTGAGAATTTAGGTTGAAACTCGGGATAAAAAAGTTCGCTCTTCTCTTTCAAAAATCCCCGCAGCTCTCTGAAACGGGTAAGATCAATAAAATGCGCAATAGGATAGACTTCATAAGCTCCAAGATCGAATTCTTTCGTCAAGAATTGAATAATTCTTTTCGGCATATGTCTACTAATTTCTAATCGAACTGCATGCCCGAAATTACGTTGATGCAGCTCTCCTTTCAACGCTTGATGTAAATTTGTTAATTCTTCTTTATCAATAAAGAGGTGACTATTACGTGTTACACGAAATTGATAAGCTGCCTTGATTGTAAAACCATTGAAGATGGTTTTCAGTTTATCGCGAATTAATTCACAGATAGAAGTAAAACGAACAACACCATTGCGTTTTGCAAGTAATACCAATGAGGGAAGATTTTTAGGGATAGAGAGCATTGCAGTATCTACTTCCCGACCATAAGTATCTTTCCCTTTTAATTCAATAATATAGTTTAAAGATTTATTATAGATATGCGGAAAAGGATGCGCCACATCCAATGCGATAGGCGTTAAAAGTGGACTAATAAATTCTTGAAAATAGAGATCTAATTGTGCTCGATCACCCACTGTCCAATCTTTACGTTTAATGAACTTAACGCCTGCCTCTTTTTCCAATTGAGGTAATATCGCATGAGAAAAAACCTCATATTGCTCATAGACTAATGCCGATACCCGCTCATGAATATCTTCTTGCCAACTTGCTGCACTCTCACCATCAATATTATCTTCCCCAGCAAAAATCCGTTCTTTAATATTCGCAAACCGAACTTCAAAAAACTCATCCACATTAGAAGAAACAATCGTAATAAAATTAAGCCGCTCTAATAGCGGTGTCATTTTATTTTCAGCCTGCTTCAAAACGCGTTCCTGAAAAGCTAGGATTGATTTTTCTCGATTAATTAATGGTAGTTCCATGGCGTTTAATCCTTTATCCACATAAAAAAGCCCGCTTATCAATGATAGCGGGCTCTCACTATTTAATTAAAAACTTTTCAATCTATTAACTGCATCGAGCTGCGATTGAGCAAGAGTTAACTCTATCAGCGCCTTTTCAATATCAAGTGATTGACCACCTGATGCGATCGCCTTACGAGCTTCCTCCTGTGCCTTTTGCACAGCAGCTGCATCTAAATCCTTCGCTCTTTCAGCACAATCCGCAAGAACAATGATTTCTTGAGGTTGAACTTCAAGCAACCCGCCTGAAATCCAAAAAACCTCTTCTTTACCATTCTCTAAGGTCAAGCGAACTTGACCTGCTTTGAGTTGCGCTAAAGTGGGCACGTGACCAGGATAAACACCTATCTCACCTGTAGCGGCTGTCGCTGCAAAAAACGTTGCAACGCCTGAATAGAGCTCTTTTTCAGCACTTACCACAGTGACATTGATAGTTTTCATATGATCCCCTTATTACTTTTTGTTCTCTTTCGCGTAACGATCAAGAACTTCATTAAAGTTACCGGTCATATAGAACATTTGCTCAGGAATATGATCCCCTTCGCCTGCAAGAATTGCTTTAAAGCTTGTAATCGTATCTTGCAATGAAACATATTTACCAGGTGCACCGGTGAAGACTTCAGCAACATGGAATGGTTGTGATAAGAAACGTTGGATCTTACGTGCACGTGATACGGTCAATTTATCATCTTCTGATAACTCATCCATACCAAGAATCGCAATAATATCTTTAAGTTCTTGATAACGTTGAAGAATCATCTGAACGCCACGAGCTACATCATAATGCTCTTGCCCAATGACTAATGGATCTAACTGACGTGAAGTTGAATCAAGTGGATCTACCGCAGGATAGATACCTAGTGAAGCAATATCACGTGAAAGAACGATTGTTGCATCTAAGTGAGCAAACGTGGTTGCTGGTGATGGGTCAGTTAAGTCATCCGCAGGAACATAAACCGCTTGTACTGATGTAATTGAACCTTTCTTCGTTGAAGTAATACGCTCTTGTAATACCCCCATCTCTTCTGCAAGTGTTGGCTGATAACCTACCGCTGAAGGCATACGACCTAGAAGCGCTGATACTTCAGTACCTGCTAATGTATAGCGATAAATATTATCGATAAAGAGAAGAACATCGCGACCTTCGTCACGGAAATACTCAGCCATTGTAAGGCCTGAGAGTGCTACGCGAAGACGGTTTCCAGGTGGCTCATTCATCTGGCCATACACCATCGCAACTTTATCTAATACGTTAGAATCTTTCATCTCGTAGTAGAAGTCATTCCCTTCACGAGTACGCTCACCCACACCGGCGAATACTGAAAGACCTTCATGGGCTTTAGCGATGTTGTTGATTAATTCCATCATGTTAACGGTCTTACCAACACCCGCACCACCGAATAGACCAACTTTACCACCTTTTGCAAATGGGCAGAGAAGATCGATTACTTTGATACCCGTTTCTAATACTTCTGTAGAACCTGCTTGATCTTCATAGCTTGGCGCTTTGCGGTGAATTGCCCAATGTTCTGATGCTTCAACTGGACCTGCATAATCCACCGGACGACCTAAAACGTCCATGATACGACCTAATGTACCTGTACCGACGGGAACAGAGATAGGGCTCTTAGTATCTACAACTTCAAGTCCTCTTTGTAAACCATCAGAACTTCCCATTGCGATCGTTCTAACAATTCCATCACCGAGTTGTTGTTGTACTTCAAGTACGAGATCATCCTTTGATCCAACAACATTCAGTGCACTATATATACTTGGAACAGCATCGCGTGGGAATTCCACGTCAACAACCGCACCAATTATCTGTACAATTTTTCCTGACATACTCTATCTAAACCTCATTTACCCAAATTTTTGTTAACGTCGTATTAATTGATTGCGGCTGCACCACTAACAATCTCAGTAATTTCCTGAGTAATCGCTGCTTGACGAGCCTTGTTATATACTAACTGTAACTCATCAATCAGATCGCTTGCATTATCACTTGCTGCTTTCATTGCAATCATCCGAGCGGCCATTTCACAGGCAACATTCTCTACCACAGCTTGGTAAATTGCATACTCAACATAACGGTCTAACACGATACTCATCAATTCGGCAGGCGCAGAATCATACTCATAATCCCAAGCCAAGTTTGAATCGCTTGGCGTAAGACTATCAAATCCCAATTGCGCTTGTAGGGCTCCCGGAATAACCGGTAATACCTGAATCGCCGTTGGTTTCTGCGTCATAGTATTAACAAACTCATTCGCAAAGACATGAAGTTCATCAATTTTGCCTGATTGGAAAAGATCTAACATGGTTGTAGTAACACCGATAAGATCTTTAGAAGCAGGATTGTCCCCAAGATTATTCGCAGTTGCTACGAGATTTCCCCCGAAACGGGCAAAAAATGCATTTGCTTTATTTCCAATGGTCGCAACATCTACTTCAATATTGTTATCTTGCCAAACCTTCATCTGAGTCGCGACGAGTTTAAATAAGTTATTATTCAACCCACCCGCTAGACCACGATCAGAGCTCACAACAATAATGCCTACACGCTTTACTTCACGTGGAATCAAATATTGATGCTTAAACTCTTCAGGTGTTGCCTCACCTAAATGCGCTGCAAGCTTGATAATTTGTTGCGCATAAGGGCGAGATTTATCACGACGGAGCTGAGTCGCACGCATTTTACTTGCTGCAACCATCTCCATCGCACTAGTAATCTTTTGCGTATTACTAATGCTTTTAATCTTGCCACGTATTTCTTTTCCAACAGCCATGAAATCCCTACCTAATTGCTATCTGTTACAATCTAAAAAGTTACTTACGCAACCTTCCAGGTTTCACCTTTCTTATATTGACTTACAACTTTGTCAAGTGATGCTAATACTTCATCATTGTAAGCACCTTTGCTGAGGCCTTGTAAAAGTTCTTGCTCTGTAGCGTTTGCTGAAGCAATAAGACCTTGTGCAAATGGACGAACTTCTTCAATAGGTAGATCATCAACATATTTGTATTCAATTGCATAGAGGATTAGAGCCATCTCTGCAATGCTATATGGACGATATTGCGCTTGTTTCATAAGCTCAGTAACACGCTGACCGCGCGCTAATTGCTTACGTGTAACTTCATCAAGATCAGATGCAAATTGTGAGAACGCCGCTAGTTCACGATATTGTGCAAGAGCAAGACGAACACCACCACCTAATTTACTGATCAATTTAGTTTGCGCAGCACCCCCTACACGAGATACTGAAATACCAGCATTCATCGCAGGACGGATACCTGAGTTAAAGAGATTCGATTCAAGGAAGATCTGACCATCTGTGATCGAAATAACGTTCGTTGGAACGAATGCAGATACGTCTCCACCTTGTGTTTCGATAATTGGTAATGCAGTTAATGAACCTGTTTTACCTTTTACTTCACCATTTGTGAATTTTTCAACGTAGTCTGCATTAACACGTGCAGCACGCTCAAGAAGACGTGAATGGAGGTAGAATACATCCCCAGGATATGCTTCACGACCTGGAGGACGACGAAGAAGAAGGGAAATTTGACGATATGCAACCGCTTGTTTTGATAGGTCATCATAAATGATTAACGCATCTTCACCACGATCACGGAAATATTCACCCATTGTACAGCCTGTGTAAGCTGAAAGGTATTGCATTGCTGCTGAATCAGAAGCACCTGCTGCTACCACAATAGTATGTTCCATCGCACCATGCTCTTCGAGCTTTGTTACGATATTCGCAATGGTTGAGTTCTTCTGACCAATTGCAACATAGATACATTTGATACCACTACCTTTTTGGTTAATGATTGTATCGATTGCGATTGCAGTTTTACCTGTTTGACGGTCACCGATGATAAGCTCACGCTGACCACGACCTACTGGTACCATTGAGTCAATTGCGATATAACCTGTTTGCATTGGTTGATCAACTGATTGACGATCAATAACGCCTGGTGCGATCTGTTCGATAGGTGCTGTCAACTTAGTACCAAGCTCACCTTTACCATCGATAGGATTACCTAACCCATCAACAACACGGCCTAATAATTCAGGACCGATTGGTGTTTCAAGGATACGGCCAGTACATTTTACTTTATCGCCTTCTGTGATTTTTTCATAATCACCGAGAAGTACAACACCAACAGAATCTCTCTCAAGATTGAGCGCAAGGCCACGAACACCGTGTGGTAATTCAACCATTTCACCTTGCATCACAGCATTAATTCCGTGAACGCGCGCAATTCCATCAGTTAAACTAACAACGGTACCTTCCGTTCTTTCTTCCGGCTTGAGCTGAAATTCTTCAATCTTGGATTTAATGAGACCACTGATCTCAGATGGATTTAATTGCATCTTTTAAATCTTCCTCTTATATTCATTAAACTTAATTCATTGATCGGATCATGCCGTCTAAACGACCTAAAATTGAACCATCAATGACTAAATCATCTATTTTTAAAATAGCACCACCTAATAAGGAAGGCGAAATGGTTACTGTTAATTCGATCTCTTTATTAAAACGTTTTTGAAGAGCCTTAACAAACATCTCTCTCTGCCCATCCGTCAATGGATATGCACTTTGCAATTCCACTTCTTGGATATTTCGTTCTTCTAATAAACGCATTCTGTACTCGTCATAAACAGAAGGCAAAATCTCATAACGTTTATTGTCACAAATAGCGAGTAAGAAATTACTCTCTTCTTTTGTGAGATCACGATTTAAAATCTTAGCTGCTAATTCACCTAAGAATGCTGTTTTCTTTTCGGAACCTAGCTCAGGTAAGCTCATTACTTCACAAGTTGCTTCATTACCCATTAAGGTTTTTAATGAGTAAAGAAATTCTCTCCAACGATCTTCGCTTTGAGAATCCTCTTTGGCAACCATAAATACGGCTTCTGCATAAGGTCTTGCTACTGTTGCTAAATCTGACATATTTACTTTACATCGTTTATTAGTTATCAAAATGCTCTTCGAGAGAAGAGCAGGCGACTATAGCTGATTGGCTAACTCTTCTAACATCTTAGCATGAGTTTTCTCATCAACTTCTTTTTCAATGATCTTACTTGCACCTAAGATACTTAAAGCAACAACTTGTTTTCTCAAACTTTCTTTCGCTTGATTCACTTCTGCTTCAATCTTCGCATGCGCCGCATCGATCTCTCTTTGCCCAACTTCTTTGCTATCTTCTTTTGACTTTGCAATCAAACTATCTGCTTGGCTTTGAGCTTTACCCACAAGACTTGCCGCTTCAAGATGAGCCTGTTTCATAAGCTCATTAATTTCTGCTTCTGTCGTTGCTTGAGCCGCGACACTCTCTTCTGCTGCAGCTAAACCTTCAGCAATTTTCGCACGTCGCTCTTCAATAGCTTTGATTAAAGGTGGCCAGATAAACTTCATAACCACCAAAACCAAAATGAAAAAGACGATAAACTGGGCAATCAAGGTTGCGTTAATATTCATTTTACTACCTATCCTTTATATGCCTGTATAACAAATGTCTTTACCACTTAAGCTTAAGTGTAATGTAATTGTGTAATTACGCACCTGCGAATACAGTCATACCGAAGAATACAGCAATACCAACACCGATTAAGAATGCAGCATCGATAAGACCAACAAGAATGAATACTTTTGGTAATAATGAATCCATGATTTCTGGTTGTCTTGCTGAAGCTTCAATATATTTTGAACCTAACATAGAAATACCGATTGCCGCACCAATTGCACCAAGACCAACGATAATACCGCAAGCGATTGCAACTAAACCCATAATATAACTCCTTAATTTAAGAAAACACTAACGTTAACAATAATTGACAAAACACAATCTTACGATTGATTCTTTAATGAGATTCATGCGCTTGACCTAGATAAACTAAAGTCAATGTCATGAAAATATAAGCCTGTAATACCACGATTAAGATATGGAAGATTGCCCAAGCTGCACCAGCGAAGATATGTAAACCCATCCCCCAAAGTGTGCCTGTTGCGCCTAGAAGTGCAATCAACATAAAGATTAACTCACCGGCAAACATATTACCGAAAAGTCGCATTCCTAATGAGAATGCTTTTGAGATAAATTCAACAAGGTTTAACACAAAGTTGGCAGGTGCTAACCAGATACCGAAAGGTGCGCAGAATAGCTCTTTTACAAAACCCATACCTTTCGCTTTAATTGAGTAGAAGATCACAACGGCTAATACAGCACATGACATCCCTAAGGTTGCACTGACATCTGCAGTAGGGAGAATTTTGTGATAAGGAATTGATTCTTTTAGACCAAACACATCTAGAATTTTATCCGCAAGGTCAATGGGTAAGAAGTCCAGTGAGTTCATCACCACAATCCAAAGGAATACAGTTAAACCTAATGGAGCGATAAAGCCTTGTGGGCCATTCACTAAAGTTCTTGATTGTTTTTCTGCAAACTCAACGAGAATTTCAACAAATGCTTGAAAGCGTCCAGGAACACCGGCAGTCGCTTTGCGCGACGCAGCATAAAGAAAGAGTACAACAACGATACCACAGAGAACTGACCAGAAAACGGTATCAAGATTGATGAGGCCAAAGTTAACAAATTCATCGGCAGCTTGTGGCGTGCCTCGCTGATTCAGGTTAACGAGATGGTGTCCAATATATGATGCGTTTGTTAATTCACTAGCCATAGCTCTCTCTATATAATTACTTTATCTTTTCTTAAGGAAGATACCAACACATACCCCAATGGCACCTGTGTCACAATGATGATTCCTATCAGGAAAGCCAATAAATTAGGCTCCTTGATTACTATGATACTGATACCGAAGAGTAACACAATAACAAATTTATTTAAAAAGACGCCGATCCAAAAGAAAATCTTGTGAAATTTTAACAACGAAATATTAGCTGCCATAAAAACATTGGGTATCAAAATAGAGATACCTGCAGCTAATAGAGAAATCGCTGTTACACCATCATACAGTAACCAAGAGCTGATTGATATGATTAATAAAACAGCGAGTTGTATTCCCACGATCTTCGGAATCATACGATCCTCGCCTTTAAATTCTTGCCAAGATTATAGTCGGGCTACGAACTGAGGTCAACTTATTCGTAGCCTTTTTGTAGGGATTTACACGGAACGTTTAATTTTCAATAAAATACCGTCTAATTCATCTAACGAGTTATATCGAATGACGACTTCCCCTTTCCCTTTTTTACGCGCTTTAATTTCGGTCATCGCGCCCAAAACTTCACTTAAATTACGCTCTAATGACAAAAGATCAGGATCTTTTTCAGTTTTTTTCACATCTTTAACATTACCTGCTAACTGCTGTTTCACTAAGCGTTCAGTATCACGAACCGTTAAAGCCTGCTCAACCACTTGCTGAGCAACCGCCAACTGCTTTTTAGCTGGCAATGCCAATAATGCTCTTGCGTGCCCCATATCAAGCTTTCCTTCGGATAATAACGCTTGTACCTCAGGCGCTAAATCTAACAGGCGTAACGTATTGGTAATAGATGAACGAGAGCGACCAATGACATCCCCCACTTCTTGATGTGTCAAAGAGAACTCTTCGATCAAGCGCTTTAATGCAATCGCCGTTTCAACAGGATTAAGATCTTCCCGTTGGATATTCTCAATAAGGGCGACCGCTAAGGCTTCCTGATCACTCATCTCTTTAAAGATGACAGGCACACGCTCTAATCCGGCAAGCTGCGAAGCTCTCCAACGTCTCTCACCTGCTAAAATCTCAAAGCGAGAATCCCCTTTCACACTGCGCACTACAATCGGCTGAATAATCCCTTGCGACTTAATAGAATTTGCCAATGCTTCAAGTGCCGATTCATCAAAGAAACGACGTGGCTGATATTGCCCTGGCATTAATTTATCAATCGCCAACTCTTTTACCGCAGATTTATCTACATTCGCATGGCTATCTGTCGCAACGTCTGCACTTTTTTGACTTAGAAGCATCTCTAAGCCACGACCTAATCCTCTTTTTTTCACGCTGACCTCTTTTTCTTACTGCGGGCAATAACTTCACGAGCAAGCTCGGTATACGCCTCTGCCCCTTTTGATTTTGCATCGTACACGGTAATCGGCACACCATAACTTGGCGCTTCTGCTAATCTTACATTTCTAGGAATAATGGTTTCAAACATCTTCTCTTCAAAATGCGCTGTTAAATTCTCAGATACTTGTACGGCTAACGTATTACGGCCATCATACATCGTACGCAATACCCCCATAATATTGAGCGCCGGATTGGTACTCTCTTTCACCGTTGAGATCGTCTCAATTAGCCCAGAAATCCCTTCTAGAGCATAATATTCGCATTGCACCGGGATAATCAGGTCTGTTGCTACCGCAAACGCATTGAGCGTCAACATATTCAATGAGGGCGCACAATCGAGTACAATATAATCAAAGTTGCTCAAGATTGGTGTTAATGCCTCTTTTAGGCGATAAACTCCATTGGCCTCTTGCGCAAGGATCACTTCAACCCCCGTCAAATCGCCATTCGCTCCGATCAAGCGCATATTCGCCTGTTCTAAATCTAAAATAGTATCTGCTAAGGTTGCTTCGCCTAACAATAGATCGACAACCCCATACTCTAATGTTTGTTTATCAACCCCAATTCCGGTCGTTGCATTACCTTGCGGATCGAGATCGATCAAAAGTACATTCGGACGAACTTTACTTTGGGTTAAAGCTGCAGCTAAATTTACCGCCGTTGTTGTTTTTCCAACGCCACCTTTCTGATTTGCTACTGCAATAATGGTTGCCAATTGCGCCTTCCTTTATCTGTTTCAACTCTTCATTCAATAATTAATGGGGCTTTCCTCAACTAATGAAAAATATCCGACCACTGAAATATTGATTTTGCTTATTTTCATTCAAATAACATTATGTTTCAAATAGATTTTATGCCTTTACACTGATATTGATCATAAACCCCGATCTTCAAGTGTGGCATTTACCGACCTTTAACATAACCACTTATATATTGATATTATTCATTAATACTACTATTTCTCTATATCTACTCATTGCAGCGCAACAATAGTGACATTATCTTTTTAATAAAATCAGATGTCGCTCTTCTGCTAAATGCGGAACCGTTAAGCTAATGACTTCACGATGTGGAAATCCTGTGACATTTTGCCATTCGGCATCAAGCCACTTCCCTTTCATTGCGACCATACTGCCTGTGGGTTTTAAGAGATGCTCCGACCATTTCACCATATCTTCGCCACTTGCAAACGCCCGAGATAGCACTGCATCAAACCCTTCTTCAGGATCATAATCCTGCACCCTTGATGTGACGATTGTGACATTATCCAACCCAAGCTCGAGCTTCATCTGTGTTAAAAAACGAGTTCGCTTTGTGGCGCTATCAAGCAATGTCCAAGCGCATTCTGGCATCACGATCGAGAGCGGAATGCCCGGCAATCCTGCCCCTGTTCCCACATCAATAAATCGCCCCTCAGGGAAACGCGCCCGAAGCTCCGGCACTAAGACTAGAGAGTCCAACAGATGTTTAATAATCATCTCATTAGGCTCTGTAATCGCCGTGAGATTGTAGGCTCGATTCCACAAGAGCATCCCTTGCAAATAGCGGGTCAGTTTATCACAAGCCCCCTCATCAATGGCAAAAGTGAGCTCTGATAATGCAAGCTTTACCATCTCTTGGTTAATACTCATCGTGTCATTTTCCTTTATTCTCTATCTGTTAGTAAACATTCGCACAAAATGAATGTCTATTTTTACTGCACTCAAGCCATTTGAGCATCTAATACAGCTGTCAACCATCTCTAAAAGCAACAAGGGATACAATTTGCATCCCTCATTCTTCACACAATTCTGCCACAATCCTTTATGCCGATTGCGATGAATCTTGTTAATTCACCTTATCGATTCAGCGTGTCGAATCACCTCGTCAATTATCCCTTTAAAGGCATCTCTTTAGGTAGTGGGTAAATTCTAACACGACTACCTTTGGCGGTTGTCTGATTCTCTTTCATCTCAATTAAGCAATTAGCATCGCTCAAACCACTGAGCATTGCCGACCCTTGACGACCGACAGAATCAACAAAATATTCGCCTCGCTCATCCTGATAGAAATTACCTCGTAAGAATTCCCGGCGCGGTTGAATTTTATCACTTCCAAAATTAATCGTTGCCATTAATTGTGGCAATTGTGGTGAAAGCCCCATCAATTTTTTGAGCGCAGGATAGGCTAATAGATAGAATGTCGCATAAGCTGAAACAGGATTTCCCGGCAACATTAAGATATGGCATTGACCAATTTTACCCCAACCAAAAGGTTTCCCTGGCTTAATGGCTAACTTCCACATATTCAACTCACCCAACTCTGTGATCGCTTTAGCAATAAAATCCGCCTCGCCCACTGAAGCACCGCCGCTTAGAATAATCAGATCATTCTCTTTGGTAGCACGAGTTAATGCCGATAAGACATCTTCATAGCTATCCCGTAAAATACCGCCATCTATGACCTTACCCAGACTGTGAATCCACGCCAACAACTGATAACGGTTGGCATCAAAAATTTGACTCTCGGTAATGGTTTCCCAAGGCTCTTTGAGTTCATTCCCTGTTGAGAATACCGTCATACGAAGTGGTGTATAAACATCCACCTCCCATACTCCTTGTGATGCAAGTAGCGCAATCGCAGCCGGATCGAGTAGATGTCCTTTGTGGAATAAAACAGCTCCCTTTTTAATCTCTTCTGCTTTGTAGCGAATATTTTGCCCGCTTGCGATCGGCTCCATCAACATTAAGGTATGCCCTTCAACCTTTGTCTGCTCCTGCATCACAACGGTAGTACTATTCCCCGGAACCTTTGCACCAGTAAAAATACGCGCAGCTTCCCCCGGCTCTAGCGATGATGAGACCGCATCCCCGGCTAAAATACGTTCAACAACCCGAAACTCTAGACGATCCCCCTCAGGGTCACAGAGCGCATAGCCATCCATCGCACTATTATCAAATTGTGGCGTATCATAGTTTGCCACGACATCCATCGCAAGTTGTCGATTATAAGCTTGAGAGAGCGGTAACCGCTCCACAGCACGCTCAAGTGTCATTCCCGCAAGCAATTCCCGTAATGCTACATCATAACTTTTCATCTTATTTTTCCTCTAACTTGTGGATATCTTCGATACTATTACAATTTAAAAAATCTGTTTCACATTGAAAGCGAACCGGCTGAGCCTCAAGCTGCTCGAGTAATGCCCGAATCCGCAATTGATCTGCCGCTAATAATGCCTCGATACATTGCAGATCGGCCACCTTCCCTTGTAGATAGAGATAGTGCCCCCGTTCTGCTGTCGTAGCATAAGTTGCCTTGACTCCATTAGAGCTCTCTTCCCTTGCCTTTTGTAGAGTGACAACAAGATTCGTAGGAATAAAAGGGCCATCACAACTTACGACTTGTAGGCAATCGGTTGCCTTTAAATGCGGCAACAATGAAGCAATCCCCGCTAATGGCCCTTTACCGCGCCATTTTGATAGGTCTTGAATCACCGGTAACCCAAAGGCTTCATACGCTGCAATATCACTATTTGCCGAAAGATAGAGCTGATCAACTTGCGGTCGTAGACGATCAATCACGTGCGCAACTAAAGGTTTTCCTTCAAGCGATACTAACCCCTTATTACGATACCCCATCCGCCGCCCTTCTCCGCCGGCAAGAATGAGACCGATCATACGCGAGGTTTTATAGGGATCTTCTTTACCCCTCCGATTATCGATTGCTTTATCGGCGTCCTTATTGATCTCGTTCGCTTCCCGCTCTGTTTGCTTCATTGCACCCCTCTTGATCTCCCTACCCTCTCACTATTTATGACATTTTCCAACGCGAAAGAGTATCTTGATCCGATTTTTTAGCCTCAACCCAATGACTCTCACCATTTTTAAGATGCTCTTTCTTCCAGAAAGGCGCTTCAGTCTTGAGGTAATCCATAATAAATTGCGCAGCTAAAAAGGCATCTAACCGATGCTTCGCTGTCACCATCAAGAGCACAATCGCCTCATCGCCCCGTAATTCCCCTAC
This sequence comes from Ignatzschineria ureiclastica, assembly GCF_003121845.1. Taxonomy (GTDB): domain Bacteria; phylum Pseudomonadota; class Gammaproteobacteria; order Cardiobacteriales; family Wohlfahrtiimonadaceae; genus Ignatzschineria; species Ignatzschineria ureiclastica. Next base: position 316,015 of record NZ_QEWQ01000003.1, read on the forward strand.
ACGATGAATCACACTACAACCGGCAATTGCCCACTTTCGACTCGCTAATTCAATAATTCGTGTAATCTCTCGCTCTGTTAGCCCCGGAAAATGTTCAAGCTCCATTTTGTCTAATGCAACCGCTTGATCAAACTCCCGCACCATTCCTTGAAATAGGACTAATGCGCCGGCATCGCCTGATTGCGCAATTAATCGATTACTTTCAGCTTCTAAAGCAAACGGCTCTGTTTGGATTCGTACTTCACAATACACAATACTATCCTCCTGTTACCGGTGGTAAAAAGGCCACGCGATCCCCTGATTTTAGCTCAACTGGTGCAAAGATAATCTCATCATTGACCACGACTCGAAAGATCTTTTCCGGCGCTAAGGCGCTATTCCACACCTCATCTCGTGCTCTTAATTGTGACAAAAGCAGTTCTGTATCACCTGATTCCCAAGCGATAGCTTCTTCATTACAATGTAATTGATCTTTCAAATTGCCAAAATAGGTAATTGTTATCATCTTTTCTCCTTCACAAAGCATCTACAATCCTTATAACCTGCTCTGCGCTCTCATTTGTAGGCTCAATGGTCTTCACTGCTCATTAAGCGATTCAATTCTCAATTCATCACTCCAAGTGATGACCGACCTCAATATTGTCGTACAATCATTGTCACATACAATCAACTGCATAATCATTTCATTATGGGGATGAACATCACCCTTTTCGATGCCGTTTACCACTTTTTTGTCGTAAAACGCCACCTTCAGCACCAAACAGTAACGAAATAAGGTAAAAAGCAGCTAATACCAGAACGATCATCGGCCCTGAGGCAATATCGTAATGTACAGAAGCCACTAACCCCAGATAAGCGCCCAAAATCCCAAGCACCATAGCAATCAACAACACACGTTCCATCCGATTACTCCACAATCTTGCACAAATAGCCGGGATCATCATCATACCCACCGTCATTAATGTTCCAAGTACCTGAAATGAGGCCACAAGGTTGAGTACCACTAAAAAGAGAAATATTCCATAATAGAAGAGACCTCGTGGCGTTTTCAGGGCTAAATAGAGCGGATCAATAATATAGAGTAGTAGAGGTCGATAAATTAGCGCCAATAAAATTAAAGTCGCCACCAATACAATCCAGATAAACTGAAGTGATTCTCCATCCACCGCTAATACTGAGCCGAATAAAATATGCAATAGATCTGCTTGCGTCCCCATCTGCATAATAAGTACAACGCCGAGCGCCAATGAGAATAGGTAGAGCGCCGCAAAACTCGCATCCTCTTTAAGATTAGTATAATGAGCTATAATTGAGGCTAAGATCGCAATGCACACACCGGCAAGCACACCCCCAAGACTCATTGCATAAATGTTGAAACCAAAAAAGAGAAATGCGAGCGCAATTCCCGGCAATACACCGTGACTTAAAGCATCCCCAACTAAGCTCATACGATTTAGTAGTAAAAATACGCCGACCAAGCCTGAAGAGACAGCGATCATAATGGAAGCGGCTAAAGCCCGCTTTAAAAAGGGCAGCATCATAAAAGGATCTATCAAGAGCTCCTGCAATAGTGCCCCTATCTCAATCATTACATTCATCTAAGGCACCTCACACCAAGCATCACTCTCCCAACCAAGAGAAACAGATTCTGCTTTCAATAGATTCTGATCATTAATCACATCACAGCTGTGACCAAAGGCAATTTTCTCTCGTGCCAAAATGAGCGTATTGCTAAAATATTGTTTCGCAAGTGTCAGATCGTGCAATACGGTAATCACCGTTTTACCAAGCGCTTCCCACTTAGCAATCAATCCACAAAGCTCCTGCGTTGTTCTTGCATCCATTGCGTTAAAAGGCTCATCGAGCAGAATCAGATCCGCCTCTTCCACCACGATTCGCGCAAAGAGCGCTTTTTGAAATTGCCCCCCTGAGAGAGAATCGATACTTCGATCCCCAAAATGCTCTAATCCAACAAAAGCAAGCGCTGCTTCCACTCGATCATAAGCCTCTTTTGATAGGCGACCTAGTAACCCCATCTGATCCAACGCGCCGGCACTCACTAACTCAAATAGCGTTAAAGGCAGATCTCGGCGAATTTCTGAGATCTGCGATAGATAGCTCACTTTACAATTTACCGACTTAATAATCTCCCCTTCCGAAAAAGGCACAAGTCCCATCACCGCTTTCAGCAATGTGCTCTTCCCGGCGCCATTAGGGCCAATAATCGCGCTACTCTCCCCCTTTGGAAAGACAACTGATAGATGATGCACTACAGGGAATTTCTTATAGGTGACTGTTAAATTGGAAATTTCTAGGGCATTCATACGATCACCTTCTCTAGACAAACCCACCATATCAGTGCTTTGAGTTTGATCGCACTCTCTCTCATTGACCTACTTCCTCTTTTGATACCTATATAAATATATGTCACGCTCTGTGCCACCCTTTGCAAGTAAAGACAAGTCATAACCCGCTTATAACTTCCGTTACAGCCTCATAATCTACACTCTATTTCATCGTCTGTTTACCATCAATTGCTATAGATATCCCTATGGATATAATCTATAGATAATACATACTGCTAAACCGCAATATCATACCGCAAAACCCTCTACGATGTCTCTTTCCCCACCATTTTCTTGCCGTTTTCCCTAAAAAATCTGGGAACCTACCCTAAAATATCCTGTTGATAAGATCAAAGGGATAAGTTTCACCGATCTTCACTAGAGTGATACAATACTTTCCATTATCAACAACGATTATGCAGATGACCTATTGGTTTAAGATAATTTCATTGGTCAAATAGGCGATATAAGGCAGATAAATATGAGTACGACGAGACTTGTGACTGTGAAATTCAAGAATGCAAAACAACTTGCAGAATTTTATCTCCCATTCCTTAAACGAGGGGGATTCTACTTTGTCACGAACGAGCACGACAAAGTTAATCTTCATGAGCGCGTTCAACTCTCTATTGAATTACCCGATGGAGACTCAACGCCGATTGAGGCTGAAGGCATTGTGGCGATGATTAATATCGCTAGCGCGGAAAAACCACACCACATTACCGACTTTGAAGGATTGGCGGTGTCCATCGATAGAGCACCTGATTTTCTATTTACCCGCATTCAATCCCTTCTCAAAATGCATCAAGCAACACAACCTCAACAATCTGCCTAAATAACCGTTGACCTCACTTAATAATAGTATAAAAACAACCACTATGACGACTATGAAACCAACTTTTATCGATTCCCATTGCCACCTTGATATGCTGGATTTAACAGCTTTTGAGGGTGATATTGCCCCATTATTGGAAGCCATTCAAGCTGAGAATGTGACAGAGATGCTCTGTGTTGGCGTCAATATCGAGAAGTGGGAAGCAATGGCGAAACTTGTCGCACCCTATCCTCATATCTATCTTTCAGTAGGCGTTCATCCCGGCTATATTCCTGAGGTTGAAGCTCCCTCTGAAACCCATTTCGCACCGATGCTTGCGAATCCTAAAGTTATTGCCATCGGGGAAACCGGGCTTGATTACCATTATGGTGCAGACCATAAAGTTGCTCAGCAAGCGGCCTTTATTACACAAATTGAGATTGCGCGGAATCACCAAAAGCCACTGATTATCCACACAAGAGATGCCAGAGCAGATACGATCTCGATTCTAAAAGCCGAAAGAGCCGATGATGTCGGCGGAATCCTTCACTGTTTTACTGAAAGTTGGGAAATGGGTAAAAAAGGATTAGACTTAGGTTTTTACCTCTCATTTAGTGGCATTATTACCTTTAAAAATGCTGCCGAATTACGAGAAGTGGTTGCCAAAACCCCCTTAGATCGAATGCTTATTGAGACAGATTCCCCTTACCTAACACCCGTTCCTTATCGTGGGAAAGCCAATCATCCTGGATTAGTGCCTTATGTTGCTAAAACCATTGCAGAAGTGAAACAGATCTCTGTGGAAGAAGTAGCAAGACAAACCTCGGATAATTTCCATAAGCTCTTTGCTGATCCACTTGCTCGTTATCACGCCTCGTTGAAGAGTGAATCTTAACTAGCTGATCTTGAATAACTAATTTTATATCACTGACCCTATAAATTATTACTGTAAATCATTACTGTAAATTATCCATTGTTACCTATTATTCATCTCGCAAAGCCCTTTACGGTCATTGCTTGAATATCAAACTGTGAGAATGTTATGACACAACCCACTGCTAAAATTGCCGTTTTTGGCGACATTATGATCGATAGCTACTGGATGGGCTCTACAGAGCGTATCTCTCCTGAATCCCCTGTTCCTGTAGTCAATGTCAATCACACTGAAAATCGCCTCGGCGGTGCGGCCAACGTAGCCCTTAATATTAGTAAAATGAATGTTGATGTGACGCTCTGCGGCTTAGTGGGAATAGATAAAAATGCTGCGGATCTCATGACCTTATGTCAAGAGAATCAGATCGCAACGGACTTTATTGCCGAGGCTTCCTTTCCTACAATCGTTAAGCTTCGGGTAATTAGCCGGCAACAACATATTGTTCGCTGTGATTTTGAAGAGAAGCCACAACTCACTGAATCCCTCAAAAATCGTATTATCACCCAAGCTAAAGCTATTATTGATCAGCATGATCTGATTATCCTCTCGGATTACAACAAAGGTTTTCTCACCGATCCACAAGCGCTGATTCAATATGCCAGAAGCCAAGGAAAAATAGTGATCATCGATCCGAAAGGCAGTGATTTTAGTAAATATCGTGGTGCGTCCTTGATTACCCCAAATACTAGTGAATTTGAGGGCGTTGTCGGCAAGTGCCCGGATGAAACGACACTTTTTGCGCAAGCAGAAGCCCTGCGAGATCAACTGCAACTCGACGCCCTATTAGTAACACGCAGTGAAAAGGGAATGACGCTATTTGAAGAGAATAAAGAATCGGTCACCTTCTCAGCTAAAGCGCAAGATGTCTTCGATGTGACAGGTGCCGGTGATACAGTCATTGCCATGATCGCCACCCAACTTGCCAAAGGTACGCCATTACCGGAAGCTTGTAAAATAGCCAATGTTGCTGCGTCTATTGTCGTGGGTAAAATGGGGGCATCATATGTCACCCAAGAAGAGCTCGACTATGCCTTAGGTCAATCGGATCGCCCCCATAATCTTGTTCTATCGAAAGAAGCGCTACTTCACGAAGTCAAACGCGCCAAAATGAACAAAGAGACGATCGTTATGACGAATGGTTGCTTTGATCTTCTACATCGTGGTCATGTTAAATATCTTGAAGAAGCGAGCAAACTTGGGCATCATCTTATCGTCGCCCTAAACTCTGATGCCTCTGTGAAACGCCTTAAAGGAGAAACGCGTCCCATTATGGATGAAGTGAGCCGAGCCACCGTTCTTGCATCACTCTCTTCTGTTGCCTGGGTGACGATCTTCGATGAAGATACGCCAGAATCGCTCATTAAGGCGGTACTTCCAGATGTGCTAGTCAAAGGAAGTGACTATCAAGTGAACGAAATTGCCGGCGCTCAAGCTGTCATTGATCATGGAGGACGTGTAGAGTTAATCGATTTTATTGATGGTTACTCCACAACAAATGCGATTGAAAAAATCAAAGCAAGCTTACAAACAGAAGCCTCAAAAGCCTGATTATAACTAACTTACATCAATAGATATTAAAAAATAATACAAAAATGTAATAATTAATTTGCAAAGCCTCTGCGCAAAAGTCAAAATATATGCCATAATTATCAGCATTCAAAAGGTTAATTTTATAAATGCGAATGGATACGTAAGTATGAATCTGTAGTCTCCACTATTTCAGATGCACACAACGCACAACTGGGAAACATTCCCAACGTCAACCATAACAACGCTAAATTAATCATTACTACTTTGGCCTAACATCAATAAGGACTTATCACGATGGATGAAAATAAACGCAAAGCCCTCCAAGCTGCCCTTGGGCAGATCGATCGCCAATTTGGAAAAGGATCGGTAATGCGCTTAGGCGATCAACAAGCGGCTGCCAATATTATCCCGGTCTCTACCGGCTCTCTAGGACTCGATATCGCGCTTGGTATCGGTGGTCTACCAAGAGGCCGAATTGTTGAGATTTTTGGCCCTGAATCATCAGGTAAAACAACGCTCACACTCCATGTGATTGCAGAAGCACAAAAGGCCGGCGGTACGGCGGCATTCATCGATGCAGAACATGCACTAGATCCGACTTATGCAGCTAAACTAGGCGTTGATGTTGAGAATCTCTATATTGCTCAACCCGATAATGGTGAACAAGCCCTTGAGATTACCGATACTTTAGTTCGCTCTGGCGCAATTGACATCATCGTAGTGGATTCCGTTGCTGCACTCACGCCTAAAGCCGAGATTGAAGGTGAGATGGGTGATTCTCATATGGGCTTACAAGCTCGTTTGATGAGCCAAGCCTTACGTAAATTAACGGCCAATATTCAAAAATCCAATACACTCGTGATTTTCATCAACCAGATCCGAATGAAAATTGGTGTCATGTTTGGTAACCCTGAAACAACAACAGGCGGGAATGCGCTTAAATTCTACTCTTCTGTCCGCCTTGATATTCGTCGCACCGGCGCAGTAAAGAAAGGGGATGAAGTGATTGGTTCAGATACCCGTGTTCGCGTCGTAAAAAATAAAGTTGCACCTCCGTTCAGAGAAGCAAAATTTGAAATTATGTATGGTTCAGGTATCGACACATTAGGTGAGGTCATCGATCTCGGTGTTGAAGCTGGTATCGTCGATAAAGCGGGGGCTTGGTATAGCTACAATGATACCCGTCTTGGCCAAGGCAAAGAGAATGCGAAGCAATATTTCAGAGAGAATGAAGCGCTAGCAAAAGAAGTCGAACAAAAAGTTCGTGAACATTACATTACTACGCCAGCACCTCTCGTAGGTGAAATTGATGATGAAGAAGATGATCTCTTAAGTATGGATGAATAAATTAGCCGATTACTTAGGTGCATCCCAGTAATATATCTTTAATCACTCTTAAAATAGCGCTATCAAGGCGCTATTTTGTTATGATGCGCTTTAATATGAGCTGAATATTGTATTAAGATTTCGTTAAGATTTATCCATTATCTTATAGTAAATTTGGTTTAAGAAAACTGATTTTAAACAACACTTGCAATATGCCGGATAGAATGGCTTCCTTACTTATTACAGCTGATTCGCCGGCATTTAAATAATGCTTATTTTGAACCGACATTACTATAAAATCATTCATCTATTCACAATAATTTATCAATAAAAACTCATCAATAATACAGTAGCGACCGATAGCCTCTTTAAAAATATCTCTTTAAATTTTTAGATTATTACCCATTGATCACTCATCTCTATGCAAACAAACACTACAGAATTTCATCAAGCTTCTATAGTAGAAGTATCACAACATCAAGCTGGACAGCGTCTTGACAACTTCCTGATGGCCCAGTTTCGAGAATTACCCAAAGGTCGTATCTATCAGATGATTCGTAAGGGTGAAGTGCGTGTTAACAAAGGCCGAGCAAAGCCCACAACACGATTAGAAGCTGGTGACCTTGTCCGTCTTCCTCCTGTTAAAATGGCGAGCAAAATAGAAGTTGAGATCCCTGAATCGGCATGGCATGCACTGCAACCTACCATTATTTTTGAAAATGATGATTTTTTAATCATCGATAAACCCAGCGGACTTGCTGTTCACAAGGGCTCTCAAGTCCCTTTTGGTATTATTGAAATCCTCAAAGCTTTTGGGGGGAATGATTTTTATGAATTAGTCCAACGATTAGATCGAGCTACAAGTGGCCTACTACTGATTGCCAAAACAGGGCAAGCATTACGACAACTGCAAGAACATAAACTCGCTCGAACCTATGAATTGCTTGTCGCAGGCAATTGGGCAGATCAATTTTCGGAAAAGAGAACGATTATTACTGATCCTTTAGACACAGAAAACCGACAAAATGGCGAACGACATGTGATTGTTTCAGAATCAGGAAAACCCGCTGAAACACACTTTACCTGCCTTGATGCAACGGATAGAATTTCTCATTTACAAGCTGATCTTCAAACAGGCAGAACACATCAAATCCGGGTGCACAGTGCATATCAAGGGTTCCCATTGCTCGGCGATAATCGTTATAACCCACAGTTTAATCCCGATAAAAAAGAACATCAGCGCCTAGCACTTCATGCAGTTAGACTCTGCTTTAACCTAGATGGCAAAGCTTATGAATTTGAATCACCACTTCCTATAGAACTTCATAGGCTACTCGCAAAATCATAGGATGGCATCAAAATCTATCAATGAATCAGATAATTAACTAGACTTAAGCTATTGAACAAAATTGTAAATCATGCAGGTAGATTTTGATAAACAACGAAATTTTCAAAGATATCATGTAAAATAGAGCAAATTTAGAATGTCTGATCATTCTTAAACATAGGCGTAAAACCGCAATCACATATCGATATAAGATTCTAGATATCCATAGATTATAAGGCAAAAGGATGATGCAACAAGATCAGGAAACGGCACTATTTGAGCTACCGGTTCGAGTCTATTATGAAGATACCGATGCCGGCGGTATTGTCTATCATGCAACCTATCTACATTATATGGAACGTGCTCGCAGCGAATGGCTTATGAGTAAGGGTATTAATCTTAATACTTATGCCCAAACCGATGAAACCATGTTCGTGGTACGTAAACTCGATATCGAATATCGTCAGCCGGCAGTACTTTGTGATAAGCTCGTCGTTCGCACGCGCCTTATTCAACGAGAGAAAGTTCGCGCCCTGTTTGAACAGACAATTTTGCGAGATGACACCATTTTGACCATTGGTCATGTGGAAATCGTGACACTCAATAGTGTTACTAAACGCCCTAAACCCCTTCCTGACTTCTTTTAAACGAGGATTTTGAGATGACTTCTGATTTACAATTTTGGCACCTCATTGCCAGCGCGAGTTTTCCTGTCAAAATCATTATGTTGATTTTGGCTTTAATGTTAGTGATCACAATCTTCTTAATTTGGAAGAAATATATCTCGATCAAGCTCGCTAAGCACCGTATCAATCAATTTGAAAAACTCTTTTGGTCCGGCGTTGATATCAATCAACTTGCAGCAGATGCAGCGCGAAAAGGGAAAAGTTGTAGTGGTCTTGAAAAAGTATTCTTATCAGGATTTCAAGAATTTATTCGCCTAAAGAACTATGCGCAATATAGCCCTGATTTCATTGTTTCAAGTGTTAAAAATGCAATGTTTGCAGAGACACAACGAGAAGAGAGCATCATTCAAAGATACCTGCCTTGGCTTGCAACGATTGGTTCTGTAGCACCTTATATTGGTCTCTTAGGAACGGTAATCGGGGTGATGAACTCTTTTAGCGCTTTAGGGGCGGTCAAACAAGTTACGCTTGCTCAAGTTGCACCGGGGATTTCAGAAGCCCTTATTGCAACGGCAATTGGTCTATTAGCGGCGATTCCCGCAGTGATGGCATTCAATAAATTTAGTAATGATATCAACAGTACAATGACTCGCTATGATAGCTTTATTGATGAATTTGCCAATATTCTCGCACGCCAATATGTACAACTCGTACAAAAACCGAGCGTTCACAAGTAAACCTTGTTAATCATAGCCTGTTTATACCAAGATGAGTGAATAGAGGTCAATCAATGAGACGCCAGCGACGCGAAGCAAAACTCAATGCCAATATGAATATCGTCCCTTATGTCGATGTCATGTTTGTGCTGTTAACAATCTTTATGGTCACTGCAACCACTATCTCTGTCGGAATTGATGTCGATCCGCCACAAACAGATAGTAGTCAAGCGGTTGCCGTAGAAGGGGATCAGATGATGGTGATTTCTGTAGATAGCGAGGGGAATTTCTACTTTAATCTTGCTGATGAGCCTGATCAAGCGCTCAGCGAAGGGGAGATATTAGACCTTGCTCACCTGCTCTTTACAGAAAACCCAAATATTAAAGCGCTGGTCAAAGGGGATAAGACAGCGCCTTATGGTCGAATTATTGATGCTATGAGCTTACTGCAGCGAGTTACGCACCAAAATGTACAGCTTATGACTACCCCATTTGAAGAGTAACGCAACCCTCTCTAAAGTGGGGATCTATTATGAATCGTCAAAATCAAGATAAAATTATCAATATTGTCAGCGCCGTTCTCACCGGTTTAGTCTTTATCGGCGTAGGGTTATTCACTTACAGTAACTATGAGAAGCCAAAGCCGGCCTCTATCAATCCCGAGTTTAAAATCAGTGATGAAAATAAAGTACAGCAGAGCGAGCGCATTGATACTGAAGTCGTTGAGAATGAACTCAATCGACTCGCTGAAGAGAAGCGAGCTGAAGAAGCTCGTATTGCCGCCGAAAACGCGAGAATCGCCGCTGAACGTAAAGCGGCAGAAGAGCGTCGGATTGCAGAAGAAAAAGCTAAAGTAGAAGCCGCGAAAAGAGCGGCGGAAGAGAAACGGATAGCGGAAGAAAAGGCAAAAGCAGAGGCTGCAGAGAAAGCAAAAGCAGAAGCGGCTAAAAAAGAAGCCGAGGCAAAACGACTTGCCGAAGAAACCGCCAAAGCAGAAGCGGCCAAAAAAGCCGCAGAAGTAAAACGACTAGCCGACGAGAAAGCGAAAGCGGAAGCTGCGAAAAAAGAAGCTGAAGCAAAACGCCTTGCTAATGAGAAAGCGAAAGCAGAGGCTGCTAAAAAAGAAGCTGAAGCAAAACGACTTGCAGAAGAGAAAGCTAAAGCGGAAGCTGCAAAAAAAGAAGCTGAAGCAAAACGCCTTGCAGAAGAGAAAGCTAAAGCAGAAGCTGCGAAAAAAGCTGCTGAAGAGAAACGATTAGCAGAAGAGAAAGCTAAAGCGGAAGCGGCGCGCATTGCCGATGAAAATGCTCGTATTGCCGCCGCACTTAATAATGATTATCTTGCAAAAGTTCAATCTTACTTAGAATCTCTCTGGGTGATTCCTATTGGTAGCTATGGTCTAGAAGCAACCGTCCAATTTAGAGTGAAAGAAGATGGTACCATTGTGGGGGACCCTAAAATTGTGAAAAGTAGCGGTAATGAGAATTTTGATAATAGCGTCTTTGTTGCCGCAATGACAGCCACAAAAATTCCTATGCCTGATGATCCTATTGTGAGAAAATACCTTGCAAAAGAGGGGTTTGAATTAATTTTTAAACCAAAAAATTAAACCCCATTACAAAAGCCGATAGCATAAAGGAGTTATCATGATTAAGGTTTGGGATTTGCCTACTCGTATTTTTCATTGGACGCTAGTTTTAGCGATGATTGTCTGTGTTTATACATCTTATAATTTTTCGGACTACTATAATCTCGGCCCCATGGGTAGCTATTCAGCGATGGCGCTTCATCAATATGCCGGCGTGCTCATTTTAGCACTCTTAATATTCCGTGTGATTTGGGGAATCTTTGGTTCTACAACATCTCGTTTTAGTGACTTTATCAAAGGCCCATCTCATATCATTAATTACCTCAAAGCCTCAAAAACACCAACTGAAGGACATAATCCTTTAGGTGCCTTAATGGTAGTTGCCCTTATCCTAATGTTGCTAGTACAAGTTGTAACAGGGCTATTTCTAGAAGACAATACTTACCTCTTTTCTAATGCGCCGCTAGCAAAACATATTAGCAGCACTTTACGAGGAGATTTTCTCTCTATCCATGGTAGCGGCCGCGCTGTACTTCTTTGGCTCATTGGCCTACATGTTGCGGCAGTATTTGCTTATCTCATCATTAAAAAGCAAAACCTAATTCGCACAATGGTTACAGGTAAACGCGCGCTAAAAGAAGCGCATACACCCAATCCAAATCAGGCAGCGATTCAAAAAGATCGTTCACTAATTGGCATTATTCTGCTAATTGCTATTGTTGTGCTAACCTACTATATTCTCTTTAAGATTGTATAAATAGCAATATAGGTTCCATATGAAACAATCAAGAAGTCTATTTTTAAGCTCTATCTGGCAACGATTACTCTACGCCACGATCCTATTGATCCCATTAAGCCTACTCTGCTTATGGGCACTACAATAGAACTGTAGGCTTCAAGATAGTTCAAGTAAACAGATCTCTAGAAACAGATCTCTAGTTATAGTGAAATCGGTTCAAAATAAGCTGATTAAAATGCCGGCGCATCAGTTGTAAGAAGTGCGAAAGCTGTTCTATCCGGCATCTTGCAAGTGTTGGGGAGTCAGGTTTTATGTTTTTTTAAAACCCCATTCACTACTTAAAAAACATTTTTCTTAAACCAAATTTACTATATTATCTCTTAAATCCCTTTCGATCAGCGTCAATCTCATCGAAGGGGATTTTTTATAGCAAGATCAGTACAAAATACATCTATTCAAATGTCGGTGCATCAGTTGCAAGAAGCAAAGAAGCCATTCTAGGGGCATTTTGTAAGTGATTGTTTAATATAGCAATACCCGTTCAAAATAAGTTTATTAAAATGCCGGCGCATCGGCTAATAGAGACAAGAAAGCTGTTCTATCCGGCGTCTTGCAAGTGTTGGTCAGTCATTTAAAACCATACAAGAGCTGTTTTAAAAGCCATTTTTCTTAAACCGAATTTACTATAAGATTACCCTTCCTTCCCAAACTCAGATTTCTCTAGGGCAATAAAAAGAGCCGAGTATTTAAATACTCGGCTCTATCATTATCATATGCTTATAGTCTATTGACTATAAATCTTTAAATTGTTATCTAACAAATTATCGTATTACAAGAATTGTCTATAATTTGTCGATTGATTCAAATTAAAGTGTTGCACCACCAACAGGACGGTTACATGGGCAAAGCTCATCAGTTTGAAGCGCATCAAGGATACGTAAAACTTCAGGAACGTTACGACCAACGCTATCTGGGTTTACAGAAACGTGTTGGATTACATTGTGTGGGTCAACGATGAAAGTTGCACGTAAGCAAACACCTGAATTCTCATCACGAACACCAAGCATGTCCACTAATTCACCCGCTGGATCACCAAATGAGTAATGGTTTAATTTATCCAAATCTGGATGGTCGCGTCTCCAAGCAAGTTTACAGAATTCGTTATCTGTAGAACCGCCCATTAATACTGCATCACGATCTTCAAATTCTTTTGCAATTTTACCGAACTCAACGATTTCAGTAGGGCAAACGAATGTGAAGTCTTTTGGATAGAAGTAAATCACTTTCCACTTACCTGGGAATGATTTCTCTGTAATTGTTTCAAATGCAGATACACCATTCTCTTCAGGATTATTAAAACCTGGTTTAGCAGCAACTACTTCAAATGGTTCTAAAGTGTCACCTACTGTTTTAGGAATACGATATGTAAAGTCTGTTTCAAAAGCCATTGAAAACTCCTTATTTAAACAAAGTGATTCGGAAACTAATTGGAATGAAGATTGTTTCTTCACTCTCGACATAATCTATAATAGGGACTTTCTTTCGACAATTCAATGGATAGACTCATTGAATTATCGAAAGGCTCTTATAATTATTATTAATGATGTAAAATTTAAAATAATTATTCCCTATTAAGATCGATTCATCATAGTAGGAAGCATCCTATGATGAAGCCTTATCTGAATCCGTCGAAGCCTGATTGGTAGATTCAGATTTTCCAACTTCTACCACCGCTTTAGGTTCTGCATTTCCTTTCTTATTAGGCAATACATCATCAGACACGATCACTTTCGTCCGATTTTTCGCTTTTGAACGCGTAGGTTTTCCTGGTTTAATTGTCCGGCCACCTTTGCGCCCACGATTATTCGAAGGACGTTTGTCTTGGACTTCTTCTTTAATTTCTTCTTTAGCCTCTTCCTCTTTTGCAGCCTCTTCTTTTATCGCTTCGACTGCTTTCGGTGCATCTATGTCGTTGCTTTTCCCTTGATTCGTACTCTCTTGTGCGTTCTCAGAAATAGCGACCTCTGTGACTAAAGCCTCTTGAGCAATAGAATCCTCAGATGTTGCCTCTGCCGTCACAACCGTTTCGACTTCCTTTTCAGAGTCTCCACTAATGAGCACTTCAGCCTCTTTAGGCATCTCTACAACGTTTTGTGCTCCGTCAGATTCAACAATCGTCTCTGCAACATCGCTGGCTTCTAAAGTATCTACCGCAGCAGTGACCTCTTCTGAGTGATTTGTATCAGCAATATGTGTCGATTCCGATGAAGTCACCGTATCCTCTGCAGGAGCTGTCTCTACAGAAGCACTCTCTAGCGCAACATCTTGTAGATCATTCGTAACGATAGCCTCTGTTTTATTATCTGCCAACTCGATCACCTCTGGCGCTGAAGAAAGACTATCAGATGTCATCACCGAAGATTCTACCGGTGACGTGGATACATCCTGTTTCGTTTCAGTGACGACAGAAACAGCTTCTTGGGTAGCGGCAGAAGTTGTGCTCTCTACAACTACTGTATCCACATTTGCCGCAACGGGTGTCGTCATTGAATGCTCAGTCGTGTGGGCATCTGAACTCGCATCAATCGCATCTGTCGATTCTAAAGCTTCAGCTTCAATCACCTTTGCCGCTCTACGATTACGTCCCTTACTAATCGTCATCTTCTGTACAGAATCATTCTCTAGCGCAATCACCGCCACAGTTGCCGCAACAGTTTTCTCAGGTTTTGTAATGATATCCATAGCATCATCTGAGATGACTGAGTGCGTTGGCTCTACAGTCTCCTTTTCATTAGATACCGGCTCATTCACGATCTCTTTTGCTTCTGCTTTTGCAATACGAGGACGGCCTTGACGAATAATTCGCTCTTCAACTTTATCGCCGACAGTCACCTGAATAATCTCTTCCCCTTTCTCATTAATCACACTATCAGGATCCCGTTTTTCAGGACGATTTTGCTTATTATTCCGACGAGAACGATTTTGAGATGATGCACGATTCTCCTGTTTTGCACCTTTTTCTTGCGCATTATTCTCTGCAGAATCTCTCTTTTTCGCGTCATTATCTTTAGCCGTATTCTCTTTAGCATCGTGATCCGGCGTTACCGACTGGTTACGAGATTTACGATCCTGATCTTTCCCCTCATTTCGATCATTACGACCTTTCCCCTCATTATTTCTTGCTTGAGATTTTTGATCTTGCTGATGATTCGCTTGATCCCCATTCTCTTGCTTCGATTGACGACGAGATTGATCATTTCCTGAGCCATTTTGCTCATTACGTCTACGATCATTATTACGATCGTTGCGCTCGTTATTGCGATCATTATTTCGGTCATTCTGCCCATTACGGCGGTTGCTTTGCTGCCCTCGATTATTACTCTCACGAGCTGAGTCTTCAGCATTCACATTCTGATTAAACTCAGCGCCTAAATCCACTTCACGCTCAATCGTCTCAATAGTATTGCGGCTTGGATGATTATGGCGTTGATTACGTTGACGGTTATTGTTATTACGTGCACGATTACCATTATTTTTATTATTTCGCTGATTTTTATGATCGCGCGCTTTTTTACCGCTCTCTTTACGTTCATCTTGCTTCTCTTCATCTTTTGCAAAGAAGCCTTTAATGTAGTTTAAAATTGAAGATAAAAGACTTTGAGATTTCGTCAAAATATCTGCTTTCTTCTCTTCAACTTCAACTTTTGGCGGTGGTGCAATCGGAGAGATACCGGACACAGCAGGTTTTTCCATCACTTGCTTGCTCTGGATTACGGCTTCACTACGCATATCTTCTAAGGTGACCTCTTCCTTAATAAGATGTGCTTCACTATCTTCACCTACCACTTCATCACTGACACGATAGCGAGTAATTTTGAAATGGGGCGTATCTAAATGTGTATCCGGAATAATGATAACGCGAACATTTAAACGATCTTCAATATCCTCAACATCTGCTCGCTTCTCATTTAAGAGGTAAACAGCAACGTTAACGGGAACCTGAATAACCAGTTCAGAAGTTTTCTCTTTAAGCGATTCTTCTTCGATTAGGCGCAAAATACCCAGCGCTAATGACTTAGTATCCCGGATCGTACCTTGCCCCTCACAGCGAGGACAGACAATATGCGATGTTTCATCTAATGAAGGACGAAGACGCTGACGTGACATCTCAAGAAGACCAAAACGGGAAATCTGCCCCACTTGAATACGAGCCCGATCAGAAGCAAGCGCATCGTGTAGTGCATTCTCTACTTTCCGTTGATTCTTACTCTCAAGCATATCGATAAAGTCGATCACAACTAAACCGCCAAGATCCCGTAGTTTTAATTGTCGAGCAATCTCTTCTGCAGCCTCTAGGTTCGTATTAAGTGCAGTATCTTCAATATCAGCCCCTTTGGTCGAGCGACCTGAGTTAATATCAATTGATACTAATGCTTCTGTATGGTCAAAAACAAGCGCTCCACCGGAAGGAAGACGGACATTACGCTCATACGCCGTTTGAATTTGCGACTCTACTTGGAAGCGCGTAAAGAGTGGTACTTGATCTTCATAGAGTTTAATTTTATCGCCAATTTGTGGCATGATATTGTTGATGAAAACTTCAGCTTCTTTGAAGACTTCTTCATCATCAATTAGAATCTCACCAATATCACTACGATAATAATCCCGAAGTGCGCGAATAATAATATTACTCTCTTGGAAAATCAGAAGCGGTGCAGGCTTTTTACCGGCATCTAAAATCGCTTCCCAAAGCATAATGAGATAGTCTAAATCCCACTGCAATTCTTCCGCGGTACGCCCCATTCCTGCTGTACGAACAATGATCCCCATCTCTTCAGGAATCACAAGCGCAGCCATAGCATCGCGAATCTCCGCACGCTGTTTACCAGAAATACGACGAGAAACGCCACCCGCTTTAGGATTATTCGGCATTAAAACAAGATAGCGACCGGCAAGAGAAACATAGGTCGTTAAAGCCGCCCCTTTATTGCCCCGCTCTTCTCGTTCAACTTGAACGATTAGCTCTGTCCCCTCATCTAATTGATCTTTCACCGACAATGAATGATCGCTTGGATTTTTGTAGTACTCTCTTGCGATCTCTTTAAAAGGTAAAAAACCATGACGTTCTGAACCATAATCTACGAAGCACGCTTCAAGCGAAGGTTCGATTCTTGTAATTTTTCCTTTATAGATATTGGCTTTTTTCTGTTTTGTTGCCACATTTTCAATATCTAAATCATATAAATGTTGCCCATCCACTAGGGCTACGCGCATCTCTTCTTGTTGAGTCGCGTTAATTAGCATCCGCTTCATTTTTTCTCCAGTACGGTAGCTCACATCTCTTTTGGGGGCTACAACTGTCACCCTATAACGCTGTAAGTAGGTTATTAAATTAACCAATCTCAACGCCTCAGGGTTTACTTCTTAAATTCTAAAGACACAACTACGGCTCATCTTTCCATTAAGTATCTCGTAATGAAATTCCCCTGATCGCTTTAGATCATCAGACTAATGATAGCCATAAAAAATGATGAACCACGAATTAGGATTTGTGTGATTTATTACGTATTTAAATTGTGTCCCGAAAATAGAAGAGAATGCCTTATTGTAGACATTCATCAGTTATTAGCCTATTTGAAAAAGATCATGCTCACTACACAAATGTTTATGTAATTATTATTCTTAACGTATTCTTCTTAAAGTATTACTCTTAACAATTTTGCGCTTAACAATTTGTTTTAAAGTAACTTTATTGTGAAACTATTTTTTAACCACTTTCAAACACTCTCTAAAATGCAGATTAGCCCAAGAGACAATCGTCCAGTGGGCTAGATCTTTACATCTATAATGTTTTGCTGAAAGCTACTTAAATTATCATGCGCGATCTAGTTACCCGCTGATCGAGCACTTTGTGCCGCTGCGATAATTTGACGATTGCGTTGAATGAGCTCTTCATTTTGTGTAAAGCTAATAGACTTATTCGCCATCTGTTCGGCTGCAGCATAATTTTTCTGATGCAGACGAATTTGCGCTAAATCATACCAAATACTTGCATTTCTTGGCTCTAAACGAACAGCTCGCTCAAGCGAACTTGCTGCTTTATCTAAGCGATTTTCAGATACTGCTTTACGCGCATCT
This sequence comes from Ignatzschineria ureiclastica, assembly GCF_003121845.1. GTDB lineage: Bacteria > Pseudomonadota > Gammaproteobacteria > Cardiobacteriales > Wohlfahrtiimonadaceae > Ignatzschineria > Ignatzschineria ureiclastica. Next base: position 334,098 of record NZ_QEWQ01000003.1, read on the forward strand.
TCAAGCAATGTTTTCACTGCATTATTTCCCGCAGTCGGGGCTGGTGCTTGAGCTGTGGGCGCTGCTGCTACAGAAGCTTGCGCTACAGGTTGTGCGGGCACAGATGCTACAGTTGTGCCACCATAATTAGATTGTGGAACTGTTGCATTGGGTGCCGGCATTGGATATCCACTATTGGTACTATTCGGTGCAACGGGCCAATTAGCCGTAGGCTCTGGGAAAACAGGACCATTAGACGCTGTTGTTGCAGCGCCATTCTGTGGAGCCTGCATTCCAAGAAAGCCCATTTCATTGCTTTGAGGCGCTTGAACTGCTGGAGCATCATTTAATGCATAAGCTGTCGCCGCGCCATCAGCACCTGAAAAAGTGGGTTGTTGATAAGGTTGACCTTGTACAGGACGGACACGCGCACCTTGTGGTGCCGTTCCGGCACAAGCCGTCAAGACGAGTAAACTAATTAAAAAAATGGCATTTCTTTTCACGAAAATATCCTTAAAACTAAATTCTGTTGCATGATCAATAATGCATATAATGTTGCACTAATTTATCACAGGTTAACAGTTTAATACAGTGAGTGTTTTGCCTCTTTTAATCAAAAATAAATCCACCTGACTCTGGCGTCGGTACTGTATAACATTCCGTCGCAAACATCGGTTGATATCCTGAAATAAAAGGAAGCGTTCGAATCTTAGTATCTGGACAAGCCGTCATTGGTGGTAATAAGCCTGTCGAAAGATCTACTGCCACATCAATCACATCAGAAGGTCGTGATTGTGTAATATCTTCTAAATAGAGATTTTTCATCGCGTTTGCCCAAATAGGAAGTGCTCCGGCCGTACCGGTTAGACGATGAATCGATTTATTATCATCTCGCCCAACCCAAGTGACTGCGGTGTAATTGCCTGTAAAGCCGGCAAACCAGCTATCACGATAATCATTCGTTGTCCCTGTTTTCGCCGCCATTTTCACATTTCCAACACTATTACGGACAGATCCGGCGGTTCCTTGAGAGACGACTTCCATCATCGCTTGAGTGATCAGATAATTAGGCGCCGGCTCTACCGCTTGAATTGGATCAACCTCTACCTGTGCCAACAAATTACTATTAATATCTGTCACCTCACGAATCGCTCTAAGTGGCGTAAAATAGCCACCATTTGCAATCGTTGAATACATCTGTGCCACTTCAATCGGCGGTAGATCAACTGCACCGAGAAGTGAGGCCGGTACTGCAGGCAATGTATATTTCACAGGATTCACACCGACACGATAGAGCGTATCGACCACATTCTCAAGACCAATATCCAAACCCACACGAATGACCGGCAAGTTATATGATTTCGCTAATGCGGTAATTAAAGGCACCCAACCATGTAATCGGCGATCATAGTTATTAGGCTCCCACATTTTACCGCCGACAGGTAAACTCACCGGGGAAGCATCATCAAGTGGTGTGGCTAATGAGTAACGGCTTGGCTCCTCAAGAGCACGGAGATAAACAAAAGGTTTCACTAATGAACCAATCGGACGATTGGTATTCAATGCTCTATTGAATCCTGCTTGGCGCACATTACGATCTCCAACAATCGCAGAGATTTCCCCGGTATTATTCTTAGCAATAACAATGGCTCCTTGTAGAATATTAGAAGAGAGTCCTCTATTTTTCTCAATTTGCGTCAAGGTTTCTACCACGGATTTTTCCGCATAATCCTGTACAATCGGATCAAGTGTTGTAAAAATGCGAAGCCCCCCTGCTTTAAGCTGATCTGCACTATATTGTGCTTTGAGTTGCTTATAAACAAGTTCAATAAATGCTGGGAACTTGGTATTCGCTGGCGGTGGATTTTCTAAAATCTTAAGCGGCTCCGCTTTCACAATCGCACCATCTTCAGCACTTAATAATCCTTGATCCACTAAGACATCAATAATGAGATTCCGGCGCTTAATCGCCACTTCGGGATGTCGACGAGGATTATAGCTACTTGGGCTTGGAATAACCGCTACAAGTGTTGCAATCTCACCGATAGAGAGTTCATTCACTGGTTTCCCAAAGAAAAACTCACTCGCCAAGCCGAAACCATGAATCGCCCGATCACCATCTTGCGATAGATAGATCTCATTAATATAAGCCTCTAAAATTTCATCTTTATCAAAGCGCCAATCCAAGACAATTGCATAGAACATCTCTTGAATTTTTCGCTCTAATGTTTTTTCATTCGTCAAAAAGTAGTTTTTAACCAATTGTTGCGTCAGGGTTGATCCCCCTTGGACATTACGCCCTGCTTTGAAATTCGTCACTACTGCACGGAAGATCCCTTTCGGATTGATTCCAAAATGTTGGTAGTAAGAGCGATCTTCCATCGCAAGCAGAGTATCAATTAACATCGGCGGAATATCTTCCCGCTTTAGTAAAATACGATCTTCATTGTGAGTAGGATAAATGGAAGCAATCAATAGAGGCTCGATACGAGTTAACGAGACTTCATCACCCGTTGTACGATCGATCACTTTTGAGACGGTATTCTTATTGAAAAAGACCTCTATCGTGCGCGATTCTTCAGTCTCATCACTATAAGTAAAAGGACGAGTATGAATCGCCACCATATTTTTCGCCTCATCAAAATGAAAGGTTCCAGGTTGAGCAACTGATTTCGCGGAGCGATAGAGAATCCACTCAAGTTCTTGCAGCAGATCTTTCGATTTAAGATGCTGCCCTGCAAAAAGCTCTAAGGGGCGAGCATAAACACGTGCCGGGAGCGCCCATTGCCGATTTTCAAATTCAGGCGTGACTTCATGATCTGCCTTGATAATAAAATATGCAAAAATGGGGAGTGAAAGCAGTGCAAGAATTACAATAATCGAGATGACTAATCGCATCAGATAGGCAATTGCACGATTCACACGTTCACCAAATGTAAGATGTTTCTTTTTGTCTTTCATAAAGATAGATAAACCAACAATAGTGAGAAGATTCTATTGATAAAACGCATCCTTGAATTTTGTTCAACAAAATACTTCTAGTGGTGTAAATTAGGGGGCAAAACAGAAAATTGATCTACCGCAAGTATGGCATTATATAAGATACTATCTTTAATGAAAAATATACTTTTTCCCAGTTTATAGAGTAGTATTTTACTATATAACAGTATAATCTAGAGAAAATGGTCGCTAGGATAATGAATATTATCGTAAATAGCGTTATTATTAGCATATTCAACACCCAGTAAATTAGTCCATAGAGGTAAAATTAAGACAATGACTGATGACGGAAGTAGGAAAGGCGAATCTTGGTTGCAACGACTAGGGTTCGATAAACATAAAGACGTAACAGTAGATACACTATTACGTGATTGTGAAGAAGTACGTGCAAAGGGGCTCATTAGCGATGATTCAGCGGAAATGATCCGCGCGATTATTGCAGGCTCAAATCAAATTGTACGAGATATTATGATTCCTCGGGCCAAAATGGTCACCATCTCTATCGATGATGCGCCAGAAGTGATTATGGATCGCATTATTGCCTCAGGGCACTCACGTTTTCCCGTACTTTCAGAAAATCATGAAGAGATTATGGGGATTTTGCTCTCAAAAGATCTCCTCCCCTATGTTGGTGAATCCTCGCTTGATATTAAATCGCTGATTCGTCCTGTAGAATATGTTCCTGAAGGAAAATTTATTACTGCGCTCATCAATGATTTCCGGATGAAACGGATTCATCTCGCCTTAGTCGTTGATGAGTTTGGTTCGGTATCGGGATTAATTACCATCGAAGATCTTTTAGAGCAGATCGTTGGCGATATCGATGATGAGCATGACCGCAAAGAAGAACCTCAAGAGTTTGTCAAAATTATTGGCGAGAATCTCTATCAAGTGAATGCGTTAATCCCCCTTGAAGAATTTAACGCTTACTTTGATCGTCACTACGAAGAGGAAGATGTTGAAACGCTAGGTGGGTTAATCATGATGACCGCAGGAAGCTTACCCCCAGAAAATACGATTGTGGAACTAGATGATATGTCATTTAAGATTCTTCCCTTTAGTGGCAACTATTTAGAAGCTGTTGAACTCACCTTTAATAGTGAGCAGCTTGCGAATAGTTAATCCCTTCAGAAAGAGAGAGTGAATAATGAGATATTCATTTAAGCCTCGCTCTCTTTATAATCGACAAAAAGAGGGAAGATAGAAGGAAGAGCATTTTAATTGTGTATTTTTTTAACAAGTGAGTTTTCTTGTTTGACAAAAGAAGAGTTCTCCCTTAAGATAACAATCCTTAATTCCTCGATAGCTCAGTTGGTAGTAGCACTTGACTGTTAATCAAGGGGTCCCTGGTTCGAGCCCAGGTCGAGGAGCCAAATTAAGAGAAGCCTGAATCAATGATTCGGGCTTTTTTATTACCAGCAACAGTCTAATCATTCCATTCCTCACTAGCTTCAGCTAAAATAACGCTTCATATCAATGATTCATCTATCATCAACAGATCCATCAATGATAAAAAATAGCGCTAAACAATAATAAGATCGAAGACTAATTGAAGGGAATCATCTAATGAAAACTTCTTTGCTAAAATGGCTTATGCTTGGAAGCCTCTTAATCAGTGGATTAGTTGCAAAAGCGGAACATGAGATCAAAATCTTACGCCAAACACCCTCTGAGCTTGATCGTATGATTAGCAGCCATCTCTGTTATAGTTATGAATTACTGCATCCTTACCATCGATGCCAAGAACATTATGCGGAACAAGGGGAGCTCTCGACCAAAGAATTAGCTGATTTTGACTTTATCATTACCTCTGAACAATATTTCAATGGCTCATTAGCACGACAATTTCAACTCTTAATTCCTCTCTACCAACAAGCTTTTATTGCCGTCACACGAGAATCCTCTCAAGACAAGCTCTTTTCAAATCAACTCAATTACGGCGTATTAAATCAACCGCTCCAAAAAATTGTGCTCAAAGATGTCCTAAAAGCCCTCAATTTATCCCCTAAAAAACTCGCAATTACACCTTTAGAGCAAAATGCACTCATTGACCAATTTTGCAGTTTCGATATCAATGTGGCTTTTATTACTAGTATTCAACCGAGTCAAATTGTTCGACAACTTAATACCCTTTGTGACGGCATTCCAATTTCAATCGCCAATAATCTCCCTAAGAACTTTTTTCAGCGTCACCGTTATCTCTATCAAACCACCATTCCCAAATCTTACTATTGGCGCATTCCCGATGATATTGAAACACTCAGCGTCCGCTATCTACTCGCCATCAACCAAAATTCCATTGATGAGAGCGAATTAACAGAGATATTACGCAACTTCATCCAAGAACTCGATTACACACGAGGATTAGCAATCTCTGAACGTTCAATTATCGAAAATGCAGAGAATTTACAATCAACGCTCCACCCGCTAGGCGAAGCATTACTATTACAGCTAACGGAAAAGTATCAAAAATTGACCGATACTACTACCAGCACGCCTGTTGATTCAAATACACTTTCCAATACTCTTTCCGAGACACCTTAATATCGCTACTACGCCAAAAATTGCAATACATTCTCCGTTAAGACTGACAAGAAATTCGGTGCTGCCACATCGTAAGTATTGAGATCCGTCTCCCGACGAAGCCAGGTTCGTTGGCGCTTAGCATATTGTCGTGTCGCAATAATTGCAAGCTCAACCGCTTCTTCTAATGAGGTTTCACCCTCCAAGTAATTCCAAATCTGCCGATAACCCACCGCGCGCATTGAGGGATAATCTAAATCAAGCTCAGGGTACATTTGACGTAAGCGCTCAACCTCTGCCACCAAACCTTGTTCGATCATCGCTTCATAGCGTAAGGCAATTTGTTGATTTCGTTTTTTCTCATCATGATTCGCTAGTGCAAGCTTGATAAAAGGATAAGGCATACCCGCCTGTTTCGGTAAACTCCAAAAATAAGTTAATGGCTTTCCTGTTTCATAATAGACACTTAATGCTCGCACAACGCGCTGAGAATCATTAGGATTTAATCTAGCACCACTTTCAGGATCGACTTCTGATAATATTTGATGCAATGCCGGTGAGCCTTTTGAGGCGAGCGCTTCTGCGAGATCATCTAAAATCGCTTGTGAAACAGCAGGAATAGGCGAAATCCCCTCTAAAAGTGACTGAAAATAGAGAAATGTGCCACCCACTAACAACGGGATCTTCCCAGCATTAAAGCTCTCTTCAATCGCCACTAAGGCATCTCGACGAAAATCAGCCGTCGAATAACGCTCTGTTGGATCACAAATATCCACCAATTGATGAGGATATTGACCGAGCGTTTGTGCATCTGGCTTAGCGGTGCCGATATCCATTCCTCGATAAATCATGGCCGAATCTACAGAGATAATCTGAATAGGTAATTGATCAGATAGGCGCATTGCCACCTCCGTTTTACCGGTTGCCGTTGGCCCCATCAAACAAATAACTCTCTTATGCATCTAAAATCCCTTATGATATGATTCACGCTTAAATACCCTATAACAGAGGAATAGTATACCGTAATGAGTCGATATTGGACGAATCTTGCCGATCTTTATAAAGAAGGGTTGCTCACAGAAACCGCTGAGCTTACAGAGGTTGCAAAAGCATTTCAAATCAAGATCAGCCCCACAATACAAAAGCAACTCGAAAAAGTCACAGCGAACGAGAGAGAGGCTTTAATTCGGCAATTTATTCCCTCTCCCTTAGAAGCAAATATTCTTCCCACAGAACTCGATGATCCCATCGGAGATCGACGTTTTACACCCACTCCCGGCGTTGTCCATCGCTATAAAGATCGTGCGTTACTGAAGATTACCCAACTCTGTGAAGTCTATTGCCGATTCTGCTTCCGTAAAGAGATGATAGGTCAAAAAGGCGCAACCCTTTCAGAGTCAGAACTAAAAGCTGCCATAGCCTATTTTCAAGCGCATACCGAACTATGGGAAGTGATCTTAACCGGAGGTGATCCACTTATTCTCTCCGCTCGACGCTTGCAGATAGCCCTTGAAGCTCTATGCACTATTCCTCACATTCGAAATATCCGGATTCATAGCCGAATTCCGATTATCTCACCGGAAAAAATCACTCCTGAACTACTCACGCTACTAGAGAATTGTATTGATCAAGGTAAAGCCATTACCCTTGTAATTCATGCCAATCACGCTTCTGAGTTCTCCAATGAGGCAACAATAATCCTCAAAAAATTACGGAAAGCCGGCGTATTACTACTCTCACAATCTGTTTTACTAAAGAGCATTAATGATTCAATTCCGGCATTAACAGCCCTTATGCGCACCTTTATTATCAATGGTATTAAACCCTATTATCTCCATCAAATGGATTTAGCGCGCGGGACAAGTCACTTTGTAGTGGAGGAAGCACGCGCAATCGAATTAGTAGAAACATTACGACAAGAGATCTCCGGCATCTGTATTCCCCGTCTTATTGTGGAAATCCCCGAAGGTGAAGGCAAACGCGCACTTGCTTAATCTTCCGTCATTAAGCAAGTCTACTTTAAATTTCTAACAGAATCTGCCGTGCAGTTTGTGGTAAGTTATTCCAAGGCCAAAGCAACTTAAATTTACTCCCACCATATTGTCGCCATAACATCGCCGAGCGAATCCCGGAAAGCAAAATCGCTCGAATCTCATTCGCAATGTAGGCTTGACTTAAAATATTCTGCTCGCCTCTCACCATAATTTTAGGTGACAGTTTACTTAATGTTTGACTATAAAGGTCTGCAATGCCAGCGATCATATTCTCATGACCAATCTCAAAATGCTGCAATCTTCCTGAGAGAGACTCTAACCCCGCCCCCAATAGATTGAGCATCGCGCTATCTTTACTTAAGTTTTTTTCTAAGGCGATTAGGGAGTAGAAATAGATTTTCGCTTGTGCTGAAGTATTTTGTAATCCATTTGCGAAAGCTTGTAAACCAGGTTGAATATTGGCAATCCCATCATAGACATCATCAATATTTTCTGGATGTAATACAAAAATACTATGCAACAATGGATTTCGTACCTCATTTTGAATCGACCCTGTAGTTGCTAAACGATCCACCAAAATAGCAGCTTGCATAACCGCCGACAATGCAATGACCTGATTCCGATTCATCTCCCTCTCCTCTCACGCTACTCAATCTTTAATACTCAACATTCATACCCTAATGAATATTAGCAGATATTCGATAAAAGCTCGACATCAAAGCTTGATATTGAACCTTGTTAAATCCTGTAGAATTCGATCATTTCAAATAGAAAAAGCGCCAAGAAAATGATCTTTGGCGCTTCATTGCTCGAATCACAATTGATCGAAACAGTACATTCAACTAAAAATACTTGTATGGACTCTTATATGAACTTCATATGCTTCCAAATAGCGGCGTATTTCTTCGCTTCAGGAATCTGCTTCCGTACAAAGAGTTCAATACTCTCCTCTCGATTACAAGATTCAGTAGAATTCTCCTTACGAGCATAAACATTCAATTTATCCATAAAGTCAAACATCGCCCCAGCAATCTCTTGATCATTCATCGTCGGATTCTCTGACACCACTTTCATATAAGCAACATAAATCATCCCCATTTTTGAATAACCCGCCCCTAATACAGGAGAGGCTAAATAATTAATCCCTCTTCTTGGCATTAAGTTCTGGATGATATAGTCATTGTACTGTTGACTCTTAGCCACGACAGATTGGTCTGGCGCCGGATTATTCACAATCGCAAAATCACCTCTTTGTATTTTAACCACTAATACCTTCAGGAGATCATTCCAACCATAGTTCGAAGGAAGCACTTCTAAAAGCTCAGCAAAACTTTTTGGCCGATAATCATCGGCACACAAACAATCTGCAATAGGATCAAAAAGATCGCTTTTAATCTCCATCGTGCCTGATTTAAACATCTTATTCTCCAGCTCATCCCGAGAACCAAAAGAGATAAAGTGCCACTCTTTTAAGCGATCTAACTGCTGCTGCCCATTTAGACGGTATCCCCCTTTCATAAAGAGATCTTTCCTAAAGGTCTCTTTAGTAAAAGTATCATGCCACATCTCTCGATCGAGGATAGATTGGGTCGTCAAAAAGGTTTTCACTGATTCAGAGAAGCGATAAGCATCTATAATTTCATTAAAATTCATACTTCCGATAAAACTGAGCTTTGCATCATCAAAATGTTGCGCTACCTCCTCTAACGTCATCGGCTTCCAATGCTCATTCAAATACTCATGAATTAGATAATTGTAGTTACCCGAATTCATCTGTCTCTTAATGCCATTCCAACTCATTTTAAGTGGAGGATTATTCTCTAACAGCTCAGGAAATTGTGTAAAAATCTCTTCAAAATGCGAAAATGTCTTTTCCGCTTTTTCTCGAGGCGACCCCGACAAGCCACCGTAATAGCGATATAATTTATCTTTCCATTCTACAAAGTGATTATGCCCCGCACTACAGTTATAACTGATATGGAATAATCCCCCGGGCTTTAAAAACTTTTTCACAATTTCAACAATAAAGCGCTGATTACTCTCGCTAATCCAACTCCAAACACCATGAATCGCAATAGTATCGCATTGAGGGATATCATCTCGTTGCAATAACTCTTCAAAGCTTTGATCCGTAAAATTGGCCTGAACACCGGAATGGGAAGAGATCAGATTTGCAAATGCAATATGACTTGGATTGAAATCATTTCCAAAATACTGACCTTTATGAGATGCGGCATGAATATTGGCAGACAATCCTTGCCCGATACCAAGCTCAAGATGCACATCATTATCACTCTTAGGCTTAACATCATAACCATGCACAAGTGCGGCAAAGCGCATTTGCGTTGGGCTTAAGTTAGGATAATAACCAAATGTATACTCAACATCTGTACGATAACCATCATTCCAAAACATATTCTATTCCTCAGAATCTTTTCTTATACTACTAAAGATATAAACTGGCACCTTGAAACCTATATCAATATCTTAGCGCATAATAGATTTCATTTTTTGTTAAATCATCACTTTTAACAAAAAAATACAATACTTACATATCTTTCTTTAACAAAAATGATCAGTGTCATCTGAATCTCAGGTATCTAATCTAAAATCATAGTGAGGATTAATAAGTACAACATGATTGATCACAGCTCTTCAGAATTTATTTTGTAAATATTCTCTCTAAATTAACTTACTACAAAGTAAGCTTAAAGAGATTAAAAGCGTAATAAAAATGATAAGACTTTAAAATGAATATTAATATTTAAAATATTTTAAAATTAATTAGTTACATATAGACTGATCATTTCAAGGCATTAAAAATAACGCCTCTCATCTCCCCAAAAGAAAAATATTGCCTTTTTATGATGCAAAAAGCTTGATGAAATATTTTTACATGGTAGAATCTTCATTCTCATATATATGAGAGCACATTTGGGCTATAGCCAAGCGGTAAGGCAGCGGGTTTTGATCCCGCCATTCCCAGGTTCGAATCCTGGTAGCCCAGCCATATTAAAAAGCACTGCAATTTGATTGCAGTGCTTTTTTTATTCAGTCGAGATCCCTCGATCACTAGACTAAAAATAGAGCTCCCAAAATTCGACATCACCACACTTGTTATTTACGAATCACTATTATCAAAATAGTCACCCTACATCAAAATCAGATGCACATATTACAATCGAATATCTCGATCTTAAATATATGGCTACCATGCTAATGTGATATAATAAAAAACCCGTTACATTTCTCAATGTAACGGGTTTCTTTAATAATGGTGCCTAGGGCCGGAATCGAACCGGCACGACCGTATAAGGGTCGGCAGATTTTAAGTCTGCTGCGTCTACCAATTTCGCCACCCAGGCATTCGGTGCTTCTTAGTAGAAGACAAATATTACAAGGTCAGCCTACAAAAAGCAATAGGTGAGCGAAAAAAGCGCAATATTTTCTATCCATATCTTCGGTTAAAGCATAATACAGACAAGGAATATGATAGGATAGAGCTTATATTTAAATGAGTTATGCAATTGAGGGTTAATCTATGGCTGTACAAATTAATTTTGAAAATATTGTCAATTTTAGAAATTTTGCAGAGATTAAAACGCGTGATAATCGTTCCATTAAGAATGATAAAGTCTATCGAAGCGCCTTACTAGATTTTGCTTCCCCTCAAGATTTAGATCAATTAATCAATATTGCGCCGGATGTCATATTCGATTTTCGTATGACAGAAGAGAAACACCAAGAACAACTCAAACTGTTAGCCAGTATGATTAGCTATCAAGCAAAGCCCATTGACGTGGGGAACTTCTTTACCAAAGATGAGATCAAAAAACTCACGCAATTAACAGAAAAAGAGATCGATCAACTCTTTATTACGATGTACCAAGCATTCCCACAAAAAGGCACTGAACAATTCAGGGCGGTATTTGAGGCACTCTCTAATAATGAACGCGTGATCTATCATTGCAGCGCCGGCAAGGATCGTACAGGGGTAATGAGTTACCTCCTACTCTCTGCATTAGATGTGCATTATGACGATATTATGGCGAACTATCTCCGCTCAAATGAGTCAGCGGAAGCATTACATCAGTTATTTGCAACACATAAAGAAGATAATAGGCAACTTGAACCGAACATTATCGAAGCATTAGAGCCTATTTTACGCAAAGTTCGTTATGTTGAAGCTGATTATCTCAATACATTAGATCAGTTTCTTAAACAGGAATATGGCGGCCCTATCGACTATATTGAGAAAGTACTACAGATCAATATTCCCCGCTTACAGAAATACTTACTTGCATAAAGTCTGTCTATTATTATCTACCTGCGATCTTATAGCTGCCTCATTACTCAATACGATTAAATTAGAATTTAAAATTCCTCGACCTCATCATCTGATTGAGGTCTTTTTAGGGTCTTTTCCTTATTGGAGGCTTTCCGCTTCGCCCGCGGATGTGCGGCATCAAAGATCTTAGCGAGATGATTAAAATTTAAATGCGTATACACTTGCGTTGTCGAGATATCGGCGTGCCCTAATAACTCTTGTACTAAGCGAATATCTTGACTCGACTCCAAAATATGCGTCGCCATAGAGTGACGTAGCAGATGCGGATGAAGATTAATATGCACCCCACTCTTCTCTGCATAGAGCTTCACTCGGCGACTAATTTGCCGGTCGGAAAGTTGCCCGCCACGCTTTGAAATAAAGAGTGCATTGGTCGTAATTGCCGGCACTTCACTGAGCCAATTTAAACGAAGCGCGCACCAAGTTTCCAATGCAATAATCGCCTTACGACCAATGGGTACGATGCGATCTTTCCCCCCTTTACCATCAATCACTTTGACTAACTGCTCTTTAAAATCTAAATCGGATAATTCTAAACTCGCAATCTCTGCTAAACGAAGCCCACTAGAATAGAGTAACTCTAAAATAGCGAGATCCCTGACTTCTAACTCATCTTCTGGCGTACGATCTAAAATCTGATTGACAAGATCTGCCTCAATCACTGTAGGCAGACGTTGTCCTTTTTTGGGAGTTGAAACTAACCGGGCTTGATTATGTTGAATAAGCCCTTTCTCTTGCAAATATTGAAAAAAGATTCGGATAGAAGCTAAATGCGTTTCGATACTGCTGCTACTTAATGGCTTCTCGCTTCCCGGCAATGCCGTTTTAGAACGATAAATAATATATTGCCGCAACACTCTATCATCACATTGCCCCCAGGTTGCTATCGCCCGCATTTCAAGATAAGCAATTAACTGTGATAATGCTACCTGTTTTGCCCGAGCGCTATGTTCACGATATTGTCGCTGATAGCCGGCTAAAAAAAGATTCGCCTCTACAACGAGAGGCGATTGCGATTCAATTTTTAATTGTGTCATGAATCCTCTGTAATTCTATTCCGGAAATAGCGCACTATAAAAGAACGCCACTAATGATAGTTTACGATCTTATAAGCTTACAGGGATATATTACTGTAACCCCAAAGTCTTACGTAAATTCTCTACTGAGAAGAAAGCATCAAAATCCTCTGCCGACATCAATTTGCGCTCAAGAATCACTTCTCGAACACTCTTACCTGTTTTAGCACAAATACTTCCTACAATATCCCCCTCACTATGACCAATGACCGGATTGAGATAAGTGATAATACCAATAGAGTTCAAAATATAATTCAAACAACGCTCTTCATTCGCGGTAATACCGGCGATACAACGATCTTGAAGACTACGGCAAGCATTGGTAAGCAGCATCATCGATTCAAAAGTGGATTGTGCAATCACAGGCTCCATGGCATTTAATTGTAATTGCCCTGCTTCTGCGGCTGTTAATACAGTGGTATCATTGCCAAACACTTTAAAACAGGCATTATTCACCGCTTCAGGCAACACAGGATTCACCTTTGCCGGCATAATTGAGCTGCCTGCTTGTAATTCTGGTAAATTAATATCTTTCAAACCTGTACGTGGACCCGATGAGAGTAGACGAAGGTCATTGGCCATTTTACCAAGCTTAACCGCTAATCCTTTCAAGGCTGAATGGAAATAGACAAAATCAGAGAGATCAGATGTGGCAGCAATCAGATCTCCCGCAGGCTCAAACGCAAACCCTGTAATCTCTGCTAAATATTTTGTAGCCAATGCTGAGTATCCCGCCGGCGTATTGATTCCGGTTCCGATAGCGGTTCCCCCTAAGTTGACAGAGAGCAAGGGCTGACGTGCCACTTTTAAGAAATCAATCCCTTTCCGAATTTGAAAAGCAAATGCTCCAAATTCCATCCCCAGCGTCATAGGAACCGCATCTTGTAACTGAGTACGCCCCATTTTCAGTACATCAGCAAATTCTGCTTCTTTTGCTTTTAATCCCTTATAGAGATACTCTGCCGCTTCAATTAACTGCTCAGAGACTTTATAGAAACCGACACGCATACCGGTAGGATAGGCATCATTCGTGGACTGCGATTCATTGACGTGATCATTAGGATTAATAATGTCATAGCGCCCTTTTTCATAACCTAGCAACTCTAAGGCTATATTAGCCACCACTTCATTCATATTCATATTGAGTGAGGTGCCAGCCCCCCCTTGAAATAGATCAATTGGGAAATATTGATAGTAGCGATCATCCGCCATAATCAAATCACAAGCTTTGACAATTGCATTACCCACTTCTGGTTTAATTGAACCTAAATCCATATTTGCTTGTGCCGCAGCTTTTTTCACTGCAGCTAAACCATAGATAAATTCAGGATTATCACTATTTTTTTGCGTTGAAATGGTGAAATTATTGATTGCACGCACTGTATGAATACCATAATAGGCATCCGCTGGTACCTTTAATTCCCCTAATAGATCAACTTCTGTCCGATAATCCATTTACTACTCTCCTTGATAGTTATCATTATTTACAATAATTTTTATAAAAGATCTTTTAAAATATCTTCCCTTGCTTCACATCCCGCAAGCGACGTTTATCACGGCTTGTAAGCGTTTCGGAAGAAGGTTGAGGGGATAATCGGCGTAATTCACGCTCATGTTCTCGACGTTTAATGCTCTCATCTGTTTCCGTATACATCGTAGTGGCTACCGAAGCAGGTCCACGTTGTTCAATCAACTGACGCACCTCAACTTCAAAAATGGTTTGTAGTTTTCGAATCGTTAAGAGATCTCCCACAGCGACATTGCGCGCAGGTTTTGCCTCAGAGCCATTGACTTTCACGCGCCCTTTATTGATTTCGTCAGTCGCTAAACGTCGGGTTTTATAGAAACGCGCAGCCCATAACCACTTATCTAAACGCATAAAGATTTCCCTCCATTTCGTTATATTAGATCAAAAAAAAAATTGCAAGCATTTCCCCACAAAAAAAGCCGTTATAACTACGGCTTTTTTTAGATAACTCATTGTTTGATAAAATTTTAATAATATTCAATATAAAATGACACATTACCAAAATACAACCAACACTAACTTATTTAGTCTCTATTGATTCCGATGCGACTTTCTCTGTCAACTTATGTTCATCTTCTGATAAAACAATATTTAACTCAAGTACATCGCAATCACCATCACGATCCATAGAGATATTAATCTGCTCTGCATCTACTGGAATATATCGTCGTACAACTTCAAGAATATCCCGTTGTAAATCTTGCATAAAAGCAGGATTTCCACCCTCGGCATTCTTAAGTCGCTCATGGGCGACAATAATCTGCAAACGCTCTTTTGCAATAGAGGCTGTATTACTTCTTTGGCGTCGACCAAATAGACGTTTTAACATGACTAACCTCCAAAGATTCGACCGAAGAAACCTTTTTTAGGTGCTTCGATAAAGCGATGAGGTAAGTCCTTGCCCAAGAAACGATCCACAATATCGTTAAATGCTTGTCCTGCATCTGAATCTTCATTCATAATCACAGGTTCACCGGCATTTGAGCATTGTAGAACTGCTTGCGACTCAGGCACAACACCTAAAAGAGGGATACCTAAAATATCTAAAATATCAGTAACAGAGAGCATATCACCGCTATCTGCTCGCGCAGGATTATAACGATTAATAATAAGGTGTTGCTTAACCTCTTTCCCCTCTTCTGCACGTTTTGTTTTGCTTGCAAGAAGACCTAAGATGCGGTCAGAGTCGCGAACCGATGAGACTTCAGGATTTGTCGTCACAATCGCATCATCCGCAAAATACATTGCAAGCTGCGCGCCTTTCTCGATACCGGCAGGAGAATCACAAACGATAAATTCAAAGCCCATATCTGCAAGATCCTTCATCACTTGCTCAACGCCCTCTTTTGTTAATGCATCTTTATCACGAGTTTGAGAAGCAGGAAGCACATAGAGATTTTCAAGACGACGATCTTTAATTAAAGTCTGCGCAAGGCTCGCCTCACCTTGTACCACATTGACGAAGTCATATACCACTCGGCGCTCACAGCCCATAATCAAATCGAGGTTACGTAAACCTACATCAAAGTCAATGACTACTGTTTTATGCCCATTTTTCGCAAGCCCGGATGCGATGCTTGCACTAGTGGTTGTCTTACCAACACCACCTTTTCCTGATGTTACAACTACGATTCTTGCCACGTGTCGCTCCCAATTACTGACGCTATTTATTTCATTTTAATCATCTGCAACAAACTCGTTGCCTAATTAATATTTACTATATTAATCAATAGTAAACCAATATAACACCTTTTAAATTCGATACAATATTGCGCTTTATTAAATTTGCTAAAAGTAATATTTAGGTCATATCTTTTGGAGAAAATGAGCTTTTTTGATTACTTCCCAAGGAATGCAATATGATCTTTTAACGAATTAAAGGAATGATCTTCAATTCTTCATCTTCTAAGAAAATTTGTACACTTTTACCCCAAAGTGCAGCGGGGATATCTTCTTGCATTTTATAGAAACCCGCTATCGATAATAACTCTGCTTCCAATGATTGACAGAAAATACGCACAGACTGATTTCCGTTGATGCCGGCTAATGCACGTCCTCGAAGACTGCCATAAATATGGATATTACCATCCACCAATAATTCCGCACCTTCATTGACTGAGTTCACAACCACAAGATCCCCTTTGGGTACTGATAATTGCTGCCCAGATCGCACTTGCTGCACATGTAACGTAGTATCAATGGGCACAAAAACTTCTTCCACTCTTTCAATCACTTTGACTTTCTCTGCCACAGGTTTTGTGGTAGTTGTAGCAGTTTTGGGGGCTTCCGTGGATGCTAAGGCTTCCACTTGTCGAGATTTATTTGCGGAATCCGCTAAGATAGCCCAACCTGAGCTTTTCGCTTTCTCTTGAAGGCTCTCATTAACGTTACGAAGCCCAACAGGCACAAGGTCGCGCGCTAATAATAAATTCTTTAACCAATTGAGATCAATACTGTTGCCCGTTTCAATGGCAATAAGATCAACAACGATGGGAAGACCTTTAAAAAGCTGAGGCGATCTTTCAATTTGTTTTGAAAGATCATCCTCTAAAGCTTTTAGATCGATTCCATTAATATAGAGAACCATCAACGTTGATAGTTCTCCTTTAATTTGAAACGTTTTTTGATGTGACATAGAGATTTTTAACCGCTAACACATAAATAGGTCGATATTAGTGGTCGTGTCCTGCAGCATGAACGTGGCCATGAGAGAGCTCTTGTTCTGTTGCATCACGAAGAGAAACAACTTCCACTTCAAAGTTTAAGTTTTGACCTGCTAAAGGATGGTTGCCGTCGAGTTTGATTTTCTCTTCAGAAACTTCTAAAACTCTAAACGGTTGCATATGACCATCAGGTGTTGTACCTGTTACTTGCCAACCCACTTGAATATCTTCACCCTCAGGGAAAGCTGTGCGAGGAACTTCAATGATGAAATCTTCATTCGCTTCACCGTAACCCTCTTCAGGTGTCACGCTAAATGCAACAGTTTGACCTTCAGTCGCGCCTTCTAACGCTTTTTCAAAGCCAGGAATCATCATACCGTGACCATGGATGAACTCAAGCGCCTCTTGCCCTTTATTAGAATCAAGCACATTGCCTTGATCATCAGTTAATGTGTAAATTACGCCGACTACTTTATCTTTTGCTACTGGCATTCGATGTTTCCTTTATCAATTTTACGAGTATAATTATGATGTACCACTATAACATTAAACGAGGGTTGATATAAAACTCTTTAAATCTTGATAATTTTTGCGGGTCTTTTATAACGGCCATATTCCTTGCAAAAAACCGTTATCACTTCGATGATTTAAATTTTGAGAACTCCCTCATATTCCCTCTTAATCTATTTATTTGTTTACCCCGGAAAGACTAATTTTATGACCTTACAACAGAAACAGAAAGAAGCCGTCGCTCAAGCTGCACTGACTTATATTCAGCCCAATCAAATCCTCGGTTTAGGCACAGGTTCTACCGTTGACTGCCTTATCGCCCTATTCCCAACACTCCCTTTCAAAATTAAAGGCGTAGCTTCAAGCTCAGAGCGCTCCTCTAAACAAGTTGAAGCACTCGGGATTCCGGTCGTGAATCTTGAAGATATTACCAGTATCGATACCTATATCGATGGGGCAGATGAAATCAATCATCATTTAGCAATGATCAAAGGCGGCGGTGGAGCACTTACACGTGAAAAAATCGTCGCCGCTCACGCAAAGCAATTTGTCTGTATTGCAGATGAATCAAAACTGGTTGAAACCTTGGGGAAATTCCCACTTCCTATTGAGGTCATCCCGATGGCTGCACACTACGTGATCCGTAAAATGGAACAGATGGGCGGAAAGGCGCAGATTCGTGAGGGCTTTATTACAGATAATCATAATCTGATTGTCGATGTAGAAGGCCTTAAAATCACAAGCCCAATTCAATTAGAAGCCTCAATCAATCAAATCACCGGCGTAGTGACGAATGGACTATTTGCGGCACGCGGCGCTGATATCTTACTACTTGCGGATCAAAACTTACAAGTTCGAACGCTACGTAAATAAAGGACATCAACAGAGGATCTTACAAGCAGGATTCGCTGTAAGCATCATCTCTTAACACCTTGAAAGCACTCTCTTTTCGGAAAAATAGCGATACAATCAGCATCTTATTGCGAAAGTACGCTAAACACCGCATAATAATGGGAGTGCTTTTATATTACGCTTGCACGAATGTAATGAATGTCCTTCACTAAAAAACAGTCAATAAGGCGCTTATGGTATTTGCGACGATATTTAAACGATTTTTTCAACTTTTCGTACTCGCTGCGCTCTGTTATCTCGCCTGGATTATCTACCGAGATAGCCAAGAAGCACCTGAAATTGCCTCAAATGAACCGCAAATGGTTCTCTCCTCTTATGAGATCAAACGCTATACCCCACAAGGGACATTAGAATACACACTTATTGGCTCTGCTCTACAACATTATGATAACGAGAAAGGCAGCACACTCACAGATCCTCGTCTCTTTCATTACGACATCACCCGAACTGAAAACTCCCCGCCACTTCGCAAAGAATATCCTTATGATTGGCGTGCCGAGAGTGATATTGCTTTGATTAGTCAAGATCGTAACCTCATCACAATGATCAATAATGTTGAACTCTTCTTACCGGATATCCAAGAGCCGATTAACGATCTTACGTTAAATACGGAAAAACTCTATATCCATGATCAAGGCGATCGAGCGACTTCAGAATTATTTGTTAAAATTACGACACCTACTCGTCTATTAACCGGCATTGGCCTTGATGCCTATCCGCCTAAAAAGATGTTTACCCTACTCGATGATGTTCATTCGACTTTCTTAATGAATCAGGAATCTGACCATGAATCAACACCACAATAAATGTGAATCTGTCAAACAAACGCATTTTCATCGCATCATACTCAGCGCACTATTCACCATGATCGGCTTAACGTTGCACACCGCTTTTGCCCTTCCTGAAGATCGGCAATTACCACTCTATATTGATGCTGACTGGTCAGAGTTTACCAATGGAACACCAACCGGAATCTATAAAGGTAATGTTGTAATGGTACAAGGAAATCTTGAGATTTTAGCGGATGAAGCGATTTTCCAAATGGTTGATGGGGAACTAGAATATATTATTGCCACTGGCGATATGGTCAAAATTAAAGATCTCCCTAAACTCAATGAGCCTTGGGTCTTTGGAGAGGGTCGAAAATTAAGTTACTTTCCAAAAAGACAGATTCTAGAACTAGAAACAGATGCACAAGTAGAACAAAATCGCGATATCGTTGTTGCGAATAAGATTATCTATAACCTTGAAACACGTGTTATTAATGCTGAACGCAAAGAGGATGGCCGAGTACACTTCACCATTCAGATGGAAAATAGAGATCAAAAATAGGATATTCACATGCGCTTAACTGCCCAAAACCTTATTAAACGTTTTAAGAACCGTACCGTTGTCAATGGTGCGTCGTTTCATATAAATCAAGGCGAAGTTGTCGGTCTTCTTGGGCCTAATGGTGCCGGTAAAACCACGAGTTTCTATATGACTGTCGGCCTTATTACACCGGATGACGGCAATGTATATCTAGATAAAGAGGATATTTCCAAAAGTCCGATGCATATCCGTGCACAATTAGGGATCGGCTATCTACCGCAAGAAGCCTCTATTTTTCGTAAAATGACCAGCCGAGATAATATTCTTGCGATCTGTCAAACCCGTAAAGACTTAGACAAAAAAGCACAAGAAGCGCTTGCGGATCAATTACTCGAAGATTTCAAAATCACCCATATTGCCCATTCTCAAGGGATTGCATTGTCAGGAGGGGAGCGTCGTCGAGTTGAAATTGCGCGAAGTCTTGCGCTTAATCCCAAGTTCCTCTTACTCGATGAGCCATTTGCCGGCGTCGATCCACTCTCCGTCTCCGACATTCAATCGATTATTATCGATCTCTCTAAACGTAATATCGGCATTTTGATTACGGATCATAATATTCGAGAAACGCTCTCTATTTGTGAGCGCTCCTATATCTTAAGTGCCGGCACAGTTATTGCAGAAGGGGATACAGAGCACTTATTAGGCCATGAAGATGTACGCCGCGTCTACCTAGGGGAGAATTTCTCACTCTAATCCTTCTTTACTAATCCTTCTTTATTCTGTCTTTCTCCACTATTCTGACAATATTAATAATAGAGCCATTCATGACAACGACCTTCTTTTTTTATGACCTAGAAACCTTTGGCCTAAATCCAAAAGAGGATCGCATTGCCCAATTTGCAGGGATTCGTACAGATAGAGATTTTAATATTATCGGTGAACCAGTCAATCTCTATTGCCAACCGCCAGAAGAGTATATTCCTGATCCAGAATCCATACTCGTCACCGGCATTACTCCGCAAGAAGCGATGGAAAAAGGATTGCCTGAGGCTGAGTTTGCGCGGCAAATCCATGCGCTTTTTAGCGAACCCAATACTTGTATTTTGGGCTACAATAATATTCGTTTTGATGATGAGATGATTCGCTATCTCTTCTATCGCAATTTTATCGATCCTTATGCATACACGTGGCAAAATGGGAATTCTCGCTGGGATCTACTTGATGTTGTGCGAGCAACTTATGCCTTTCGCCCTGAAGGGATCGAATGGCCACATAATGAAGATGGTGCTGTGAGCCTGCGCTTAGAACATCTTTCAAAAGCCAACAACTTACTACATGAGAAAGCGCATGATGCATTAAGCGATGTCTACGCTACAATTGGTATGGCACAACTGATTGCCCAAAAGCAACCAAAACTATTCACATACTATTTTGAACATCGGAAAGCAAGAGATCTACAGCCGCTGATCGACTTCGAACGTTTAACACCCCTATTACATGTCTCCGGGATGTTTGGCTATGCACGTGATTACTACTCGCTCATTATGCCGCTCTTCTTTCATCCTCAAAATAAAAATCAATTAATCACGATTGATCTCATGGGCGATATCGAACCCCTCTTAACGCTCGATAGTCCAGCGATCGCTGAAAGGCTATACAAACCAAGCACTGAACTACTTGAGGGGGAATCCCGTATTCCACTCAAGGGTATTTATCTCAATCGCGCGCCCATCTTAGCGCCTGCCTCTATTCTCAAAACACTTCCTAATCCTAAGATAGATGAAGCTTACTGTTTCGAGAATTATCAGAGAATATTGAGTAAACGCACGTTACTGCAAAACAAACTCTTTGAGATTTACCAAGCACCTTCTCCTTTTGAAGCTGAGAATCAAGATGCGCCAGTTGAATCTCTGCTTTATCATGGCTTCTTTGAAGCACAAGATCGTCATAAAATGGCCAAAATTCCTATGATGAATGGTATAGCGCTTCGTGATTTCGAGTTCGATTTTCATGACCCTCGCCTAGAACCTCTACTCTTTATCTATCGGGCACGAAATTTCTTTGCAACCCTCTACACTGATGAACAGGCGCAATGGCAAAACTATGTTCGACTCAAAAGAACTTATTTCATCAATGAATATCAAGCCAAATTCAATACACTTCTACAAGAAGCAGAAACCACAGACAATAAACCGCAGATTGCATTACTTCGCTCACTTCAGTACCTCTATCAATCACAATAGTACATCGAGCTCTTTCCATAATACACATCGATCATTATGCCCATGCCCCCAGCGACAATATTAACCATTGCTTCTTGCAATCTACACAATCTTCATGAAAATTCGCACCCTGATAAAATTGCGCACCTGATCAAAGCGATTACTGAAGATTTACAACTTCCCGATATTATTGCCCTACAAGAGATCGGCTCACAAACGCTTAATATTGAGGGGGAAGCCATTGCGATTGTTGCCGATATCATGATTGATGCCATAAAAACAACCACTCAAACGACCTATCGCTATATTGATATTCCACCAAGAGAGAATAGTAGTGGCGGTGCTCAAGATCTTAATATTCGCCCAGCCTTTTTGGTTAAAGATCATATAACAATCTGCGATTATCATAATCATATTGGCGATGTAAGCGCTTTTGAGGGCGACCTTGAATGCGACTACAAACCTTCTCGAAAACCGCTTCTATTAAGCGTTATAACAGCTTTAGGGCCACTCACACTTATCAACTGCCACCTTAAATCGCAGATGATGCCCACTAAACAGGAAAAACGGATCGCGAAGCGACAACGTAATGAGCAAGCAGCCGCAATTCGTTCTTTTTATGAAAAAAACAATGTGCATCCTACCATTGTACTCGGCGATTTTAACGATACACCTAATAGTGATACGCTCAAAATTCTAACCGGCGAGCGACTCATCTCTATGTGGCAAAATTATAGTGGCAAGCTCTATACCACTCGCTATAAACAGTGCCCTATTGTGCTCGATTACATACTGATTCCAAAAACAGTAATCTATCAAAATCCCCAGGTGCATCATCTTAATACTAATCTTAAGTATCCTTATCGATTTTCAGATCATGACCCGATTACCATTGAGATTACAGAGCTATAAGTAGGTAATAGTAAATAGATCGATCATACGCATCTGAGAATCGAATAATCTAACGACCTTAGAGATTCATCAAGATGCTATTAGACTACCTTTTACCTCGTTATTGTAATCACTGTTTAGATCGTATTAAAACAACCATCATCCCTCATCTATGCCCACAATGTGCCAGTGAAATTCAACCCACTGAACGTAAATGTATCTTTTGCGATACAGAAGGCCACTTTCTGTGTCATTTTTGCAAAAGACTCTACCCTTATTTAACGGATGCCTCAATCTGCTGTCAATATAGCGGACCTATTAAGCAATTGATTAAGCGCTTTAAATATCAATTAAAGCCCTATTTAAGTGAAACACTCATCACCCTCACCGAGCAATATGCCGGTCAATTCTTACAACAACTTCCGGCTAATACACTCATTATCCCTATGCCAAGCGATCGAATTCGCGTGGCACAAAGAGGATTTAATCCCCCAGCACTCATTGGCAAAGCATTAGCAAAAAAATATCAGTATCTCTATAGTGATCAAATTTTACAAAAAAGAGCCTTTTCCCTACCGCAAGCCCATCTCTCTTTTGATGAACGCTTAGATAATCATCACAATAGCTTTATGCTTAACAAACGACAATATTTCAAATTTTTCAATAAAAATCAAAGTGATATTGAATCGACTCCATCTGTCCTCTTTATTGATGATGTCATTACAACAGGAAGTTCTTTTCTACGGGCAATGGAAATATTGAATAATCCTCAGCCAAAAAGCGTTTATGCCCTCTTTATCGCGCAATCTCCATTTGAAAAATAGCCTAATCTATGTAAAACTATTGTTGATGCGTTCCTGTTATGTACGAGCGTTTTTATTGTCATACACCTCTTGATCCTAAATATGATACTTTGGAGTTAGCTGTTATTAGATCGCGGTGTGCAAGCTGATTTAGTTCAGAAGCCTAATGTGATTTATGCAGTGTCCACTTGAACCTACGCGTTCAAGAGTCTTGGCAATTTGCAACCGACTACTACGGGGCGCATCCTTTTTTATTTCTACTTCTGATCTCTATTTTTCGTGATACAAAAGTGAAACAACAAATAGCAAAAAAGCACTCTGAGATTTCAGAGTGCTTTTTTAATACTTTCAGACTATAGAATTAAATCAATTAATTAGTCTACGTTTACTTTTCTTACAGCTTCGATTTTAACGTCTACACGGCGGTTTTTAGCACGGCCTTCTGCAGTTGCGTTATCGAATGTATAGCTGATACCATCGCCTTGAGCTGTGATTAATGATGGGCTAACGCCTCTTTCGATTAAATAATCACGTACTGAATCTGCACGACGAAGTGATAATTTTTGGTTGTAAGCAGCGCTACCTACTGAGTCAGTGAAACCAGTAAGTTGAATTGATTTTACACCATTTTCGTTTTTAACAAGCTCAGCTGCTACTTTGTTAAGTAACTCACGACCTTGTGGACGAAGTGTTGCTTTGTCAAAATCAAAGAAAGTATCTGCAGAGAAAGTAAGATCTTGGATCACAACGCCACATCCAGGAACACCATCTTTTACTAATACGCACTCACCTTGACGGTCTTTAACAAAATCACCTTGTCTATCGATCAACGAATCTGTCGCCGCTACAGCTGTAGAAGTCGCGAATAGACCTGCTAATGCAGCAATAATTAATTGCTTTTTCATATAAGTCTCCACTTAATTACGAATTAAAATAAATGTATTACAGACAGTTGTAACAAGTTACCTTCAAATAATACAAACTAACGGGTTAATCATATCTTATTTTTATTAGAATTGATACATTTTTGCATCAAATTTCCAACATTGTGGGATTTTTAATACAAAAAATTTTTGTGCTATTTCAATACAATCGCTTTAAACTGCTTCTTCTTGCTTATCTACACGATAAAGCTTAGCGTAAAAACCACCTTTTTCAAGTAGATCTTCATGTCGACCAATTTCAACAATTTCTCCTTGATTAAACACAACAATTTTATCAGCATGTTCAATTGTTGATAATCGATGTGCAATAATAATGGTTGTTTTTTCAGTACTAATACTTTTTAAAGCTTTTTGAATCGCATATTCACTTTCATTATCTAAACTACTCGTGGCTTCATCAAAAATGAGAATGGGCGCATCTTTCAATAATGCTCTTGCAATAGCAATTCGTTGGCGCTGTCCTCCCGACAACTTCGCACCATTTTCCCCTATCACTGTATCATACCCTTCCGGCAATGCTTCAATAAAATCAGCAGCATTAGCAAGCTTTGCCGCTCGCTCGATATCCGCTCGAGTATAATCGCTATTACCAAAACCAATATTATTGGCAATAGTATCCGCAAAAAGAATCACATGTTGACCGACATAGCTAATATAGCTACGGTAATCCATCAATTCAATCTCTTCAATGGGATGCCCATCTAGTGAAATCTCCCCTTCAGTAACAGAGTAGAAGCGCGAAAGAAGATTCGCAAAAGTACTCTTACCACTACCCGAGGCCCCCACTAGTGCCACCGTCTCTTTAGGTAAAATCTCAAGATCAATCCCTTTTAAGGCTAATTGTTCACTACGGGCATATTGAAATTTCACATCATGATAAACAATGTGTCCGTTCACTTCTGGCAGAATCACCTTCCCACGATTTTCTTCAGGCTCGGCATCTAAAATACCAAAAACCCCTTCAGCACCTGCGGCACCTCGTTGTAACGACTCATTCATACTCACTAATCGTTTAATAGGTGTTAACATCCCCACCATTGCCGCTAATAATGACAAAAAGCTACCGATGGTAATCGCATCTTCTGTTGCTTGATTCGAAGCATACCAAATGACCATTGCGATAAAAATGACCAAGAAAACTTGTGAAATAGGGCTTGCTAACTGACTAGCCACTAAACTTTTCATACTCAAGTGACGAAGATGATGATTTACCCTGCTAAAGCGATTATTCATCTGCTCATAGGCATTAAAGAGCTTCACCTCTTTTTGTCCCCGAATCCCTTCCTCTAATACGTGGTTAAATTCCCCCATATGACCTTGCATCGTCCGGGCAATACCCCGCAAACGCCTTGAAACATAACGCAAGATTAGATAGAGAACCGGCGCCATCAAAAAGACCATTAAGGTAATGACCCAATCATTGACGAACATGACAATAATCAGACCTAAAATCACAGCACTATCTTTAATAATAGAGACAAGTGTCATGGAACTGACCGCCATTAATTGAGCAATATCAAAAGTGAGTTTTGACATAAAATAGCCCGTTGAGTGTTGGTCATAATCACTTTGTGGTAGATGCAGAATCTTATCGTACATCTGCAACCGTAACTTGGTAATGACTTGTTGGGAAATCCACTGCATTCCAAAACTACCGGCAAAATTGAGCGCACTCATACAGATAAAAGCACCGACTACCATCCATGGCATCATCTTAATAAAGAGTGAATTTTTCTCAACGAACCCTTGATCCAATATTGGTTTTAAAAGCCAAAATAATCCCGCTTCAGAAAACCCACCGAGAATGACACATGTCAGCGCTGCCACAACGATAATAGGATATTGGAAAGAGTACGATAAAATTCGTTTGTATAACCCTAAACTCTTCTGTTTAACCACACATTTTTCCTATACTTCAATAGAAAAGCACTTATAGCCTTGAAATAGAGAATATTCAGAGCGCTATAAGTGCTTTAACTACATTCAATTAAAATTAACAATAAATCAAATTATATTAAATTAATAGACAATCTCTACTCGGCGATTTTGTGCCCAAGCAGCCTCATCGTATCCTGAAACTGCTGGCATCTCTTTACCATAGCTCCGTACACGAATCTGATTTGGATTAGCACCTGACTGTAACATCAATGCTTTTACACTATTAGCACGACGCTCACCGAGCCCCATGTTATACTCATGAGATCCACGATCATCTGTATGCCCTTCAAGCCAAACCCCACGATTTGGATTACGCTTAAGCTCATCCGCATGTGCTTTTACCACGTCGTACGACTCTGCACGCAAACGATCTGAGTCGAAGTCAAAATAGATAATTCTATCTGCCGTACCCCGCTTACCATAATCTGCATCATAGTAAGTGCTTGCAGGACCATTATTATAACCGTATCCTAATGCTCCACCATTCGCGCCATCGACACCATCAATACCACTTCCTGCGGTACTACATGCTGCGATCAAAGCACTACAGAGCAGAACAGAAAATCCCCTTACCACTAACTTACCCATATTTATCCTCTCAAAATCGTCATTAAACTATCGTTACTATTGTCTTAGCGAACATTCGGAGACCAACTTGGTTTACGGACATCTGCCCCTATTCCATAGAATCGTTGCTCAACGTTACCATCAGTTGAAATGATTTTTAGACCACCTCTCCCATCGGAATAGAGAATCATATGGCTATTACCAGAAAAACTCGGTGCTTCATCCTTGCCACCGTTGGTTAAACGTTTTACTTCCCCTGTTGTTAGATCCATGACTGCAATGCCAAATCCTTGTCCCGGTAGACGTTGCATCATAGCTAGCTGTTTACCATCTGCTGAAAGGGATGCATTTGCATTGTAATTCCCGGTATTGGAAACTCGAACAGCAGGACCGCCATTTTCAGACATTTTGTAAATTTGTGGTGAACCGCCACGATCAGAAGTGAAATAGATCATTCCATCTCTGCCCCAAGCGGGTTCTGTATCAATACCAGGGTGATTCGTTAAACGGCGAAGATCACTACCATCAATATTGGCACGATAAATTTCTGGGCTTCCATCTTTAGAAAGGGTAAACGCAAGTTTTGTGCCATCCGGTGACCATGTGGGTGCGGAGTTAATACCCGGTTCACTAATTACAACATGACGCTGACCACTATAGAGATCTTGCACAACGATCTGATTACGTTTCTTCTCAAAAGAAGCATAGGCAATCTTACGTCCATCGGGCGACCAAGTCGGAGAAAGAATCGGTTCAGGTGACTCTAAAATCACTTGTGGATAAGCACCATCAGCATCGGCAACCACTAAGGAGAAATTACGATTATTGTTGCGTGATACATAGGCTACTTTAGAGCTAAATGACCCCGGCACTCCCAAAATCGTTTCATAGATAAAGTCTGCCACTTTATGAGCCACTAAACGCTCACCTTTCTCATCATTAACATATTGGAATTGTCGGCTTGCACGCACAGTACGAGAAAAAGTATCACCTACATCGACCTGGAGCATATTACCTTTTTGCGTCATGATCACAATGAAGTTAATCCCTGCCGCGCGCCAGATACCGCTATCGGCTTGCGCAACGCTCGTTAATTGTTGCGGTACCGCTAAACCTGTTTTAGGGATAAAACGACCTGAACGTTGTAGGTCATTAGAGATCACCGTCAAAAACGGTTGGCTATTAGTCGCCTGATCTACAAGGGCAATGGGATATGCATTACTAGAAGCTTTTACGATTTCCAGTTTCACTTGCGCAGAAACCGGCATGATCGCAACTAATGAGAAGATCATCAGTAACAGCCATTGTTTGAAATATTTCACTCGAAATTGACTCATCTTTTCCTCACCTCATCTAATAAAAACAGATCCCATTAGGTCGTAATTAGGGAATTTAGGTTACTCTTTGAGCGCCCAAATACCCGGCAAATTACGCCAGTATTCATGATAATCCATACCACAACCAAAGATATAGCGATCTTCAACATCCAAGCCGATATAATTCACTTTAAAATCTTTGGGTTTACGATCATGTACTTTATTGACTAAGGCAGCTGTATAAACCACTTGCGCCCCCATCTGGTTGAGTACATTCACAATCTCTTTAAGGGTTGTTCCTTCATCAAAGATATCTTCAACTAAAAGGACAACTCTATTTTTCACATCTACTGAGGGTTTTGCAATCCACTCAAGCTCAGAACCTTCCGTTTTTCCGTTATAGCGTGTTGCATGGAGATAACCGATTTGAAAAGGGAAATTAAGACGAGTTAATAGCTCACCTGCGGGAATTAATGCGCCATTCATTACCACTAATACGAGTGGATCTGACAGCTCTAAATCATAAGTAATCGCTTTTCCCATTGCATCATATGCATTTTGAACTTCTGAAGCGGAGACAATCTCTTCTGATTGAATAATAATATCTTGCGCTTCTTCAAACGTAATTGACATAGTGTTCCTTAAGTAAATAAAAAATCAACTTGGCAATTATAACAAACTTCCGTCATTTTAAACCTTAAATTGCGCAATAAGCTCGGTGACTTTCACTTTTTCATCCGCCTCTTCTAGCGCTTTGAGATGTTCAATCATAGGGTGAAGTAGCCGATTTGTTAATTGAGTCGCCATCTTACGTATCAACTCCGCATCTTTAGCATCATTCATCTGATTCAATAAACGAGTGACCGCTAACTCCCGTTCAGTCGCCGCATAATCTTGTAATGCTTGTACTGAACTTCCTATTTCTGCTAACTGATACCAAGATTGCCAACGGGCAATACCTTCTGCGATATAACGCTCCGCTAAAAGCGCTGCTTCCTCTCTAGCCTTTTGATTATCTTCCACAATTGCATTCAAATTGTCTACAGTATAGAGATAAATATTTGAGAGCTTATCAAGCTCCGGTGAGATATCCCTTGGTACTGCAAGATCGATCAAAAGCATCGGCCGGTTTTTTCGTAATTTAAGCGCATTTTTGACCATCTCTTTAGTAATTAATGCTTCTTGCGCTGCCGTTGAGGCTACCACGATATCCGCGACCGGCAAACAATCTGCCAACTCCTCTAAACTATGCGCACTCGCCGGAACACCCAGCTCTTCAATCATCATCGAAGCTCGTTCTACACGGCGATTAACAATACTTAAGTTTCGAACACCTGCCTCTATCAGATGACGCGCCACGAGTTCAATTGTCTCGCCGGCCCCTAATAATAGAACGTGGTGATGCTCTAAACCATCGAAGATATTCTTCGCTAATTGCACCGCCGAAAATGCCACCGATACTGCAAAAGCACCAATATTGGTCTCAGTTCGAACTTCTTTCGCAATATTAAAACTCATCTGCAAAACGCGCTGCAGATATTTACGCGCCATTTGATGCTCTGTTGCCACACGAAGTGCCTCTTTGAGCTGCCCCATAATTTGAGGTTCTCCCAAAATAAGCGACTCAAGCCCGGAAGCGACACGAAAGATATGCTCAACCGCCCGATCCCCTTCATATTGATAGAGGTGCTTCTGTGCAGTTTTGACATCTAGCTCAGAGTAATTTGCCCATATTTCACAAAACTCTTCCACAGACATTGCAAAATCATAAAAATAAAACTCTGTCCGATTACAAGTAGACAGCACAACGATCTCACTGGCAATGTGATAGGTCTTTGCCATCGTTAAAAATGCGTGAATATTCTCGGGCACAAGTGTTGCACGCTCCCGTATCTCTACCGAAGCTGTTTTATGTCCAATTCCTAATATGAATAAACTCATATGCCCTTTATTAATCCCAACAGTCCAAACATCTTATTTTAGATTAAATTTTTAAAATAAATATTATTTAAGTGAAATCAACTAGTGAAACCTTAAATGAAATCGTTTGATAATATCAAATTTCAGCCGATTACGCATCGGATTCTATGGATAGCAGATCTCTTACCCCAACCCTAATAGTAATAGGGAAAGTAAGGCCCAAAGCCAACGCCCCAATAGGGTTGATAATAGCCAAAGCGCAATGCAGGGCTATTAAAAAATGGCTCATCATAATAGACTTCTCGGCGAGGATACGCCAGAAATCATAATCTGTCGCATTAAGCGTAATCACACGAATGGTTTCACCGCCCATTTTGACATTTTCAGCCTGTTTCACAAGCCCTACCGCCGTAAAGTAATCGCCGGCAGAGTAACCATTAGTGCGCACCGGCCCGTAGATATCGGCAATCATTCGATATTGATCCATCGGTTGATTGCGCATTGGGTAACCATTCTGATCTAACGTATATAACACCACTTCAACACGAATATGATCCCCTTGTGGATTAAT
This sequence comes from Ignatzschineria ureiclastica, assembly GCF_003121845.1. Classification (GTDB taxonomy): domain Bacteria; phylum Pseudomonadota; class Gammaproteobacteria; order Cardiobacteriales; family Wohlfahrtiimonadaceae; genus Ignatzschineria; species Ignatzschineria ureiclastica. The sequence goes on from NZ_QEWQ01000003.1 coordinate 365,114, forward strand.
CGTCACAATAGAGCCCCCTAGCATAAATTCCTTACCGATGATCTCTTTATTATTAAACATCGTGATTTGACCATCTCCATAAGCATTAGGATTATTGGTCGAAATATTTCCACTATTTAGGGAAGCACAAGCGCCTAACACTATTGTTAAAAGCAAAAAGGTGCTCGTTTTTAAAAGTCGTTGCCACATATTGTTACCTCCTGTTTTATCAGGTTATTTATCCTAATATTATAACCCGTTACGATATTAGGGATGGCATTAATCATTAACTATATTGAAGTGCTAGTCGCCCAACTTTTATCTTGTATCGCATTATCGGTTCAAAATAAGCTTATTGAAATGCCGGTGCATCGGTTGATCGAGGCAAGAAAACTGTTCTATCCGGCATCGTGCAAGTGCTGTTTAGTACAGTTTTATATTCTTTTAAACCTCACAATAGCTGTTTAAAAACCATTTTTCTGAAACCCAATTGACTATATCGATCTTTCATCAATTCAAGATATCAAAATTAAGCTTTATCAAAAATCGCTAAACTCTCCCAAAGATCATCGATTTTAGCGACCACTTTAGGATCTTTAATAATCGGCGTTCCCCACTCGCGATCTGTCTCCCCTGGCCATTTATTCGTAGCATCTAAGCCCATTTTTGAGCCTAATCCAGAAATAGGGGAGGCAAAATCAAGATAATCAATCGGAGTATTCTCCACCATTACTGTATCTCGTGCTGGATCCATTCGCGTGGTAATTGCCCAAATCACGTCATTCCAATCTCGGCAGTTAATATCTTCATCGACAATAATGATAAATTTCGTATACATAAATTGCCGTAAATAAGACCAAACGCCCAACATCACTCGTTTAGCGTGACCTGCATACTGTTTCTTAATCGAAACAACCGCCATTCGATAAGAACAGCCCTCCGGCGGTAGATAGAAATCCACAATTTCAGTAAATTGTTTACGTAGGATGGGGACAAAAACCTCATTAAGCGCCACCCCTAAAACCGCAGGCTCATCCGGTGGGCGGCCAGTATAAGTAGAATGATAGATCGGATTAACTCGCGTTGTCATACGCTCGACCGTAAAGACAGGAAAACGATCAACTTCATTGTAGTAACCTGTATGATCACCGTAAGGCCCTTCATCCGCCATATCATCAGGATAGATATATCCTTCAAGAATGATCTCAGCCGTCGCTGGCACCGATAGATGCGGATGCATTGTTGCTTTGGCAACTTGCGTGCGCTTCCCGCGTAACAGACCGGCAAAAGCATACTCAGAGAGCGCATCAGGTACCGGCGTCACCGCTCCGAGAATCGTTGCTGGATCGGCACCTAAGGCCACGACAACCGGAAAGGGCTCGCCGGGATTTTTTAACCGAAAATCACGATAATCGAGCGCACCACCACGATGTGCAAGCCAACGCATAATCAGACGATTTTTACCAATGACCTGTTGTCGATAGATCCCTAAATTTTGCCGTTTTTTCGAGGGTCCTTTAGTAATCGTCAAGCCCCACGTCACTAATGGCGCCACATCGCCGGGCCAACAGTGCTGAATCGGCATTGCGGTGAGATCAATCTCCTCTTTCTCAAGAATCACCTCTTGGCAGAGTGGTTTTTTGACCCGCTTCGGACGCATCGAGAGCACTTGTTTGAATTTGGGCAATTTATCCATCGCATCTTTAAAATTCTCCGGCGGCTCAGGTTCCCGTAAAAAAGCGAGAAACTCCCCGATCTCCCGAAGCTTATCCACCGATTCTTGCCCCATACCAAAGGCCACACGTTCCGGCGTACCAAACAGATTCGTTAATACCGGCATATTACTCCCTTTCGGATTCTCAAAGAGTAACGCCGGTCCTTGTTGCCGTAAAACACGATCACTGATCTCTGTCATCTCAAGATGAGGATCAATTTCCGCATTAATTCGCTTCAACTCGCCACGCGCCTCTAAAAAAGCAATAAACTCCCGAAGATCCTGAAAGTGCATATTTAAACCACCCTTGTTTTAATTCGTTAAGCTTCCGGTCAATCAAATATCCCAATCCATATTTCAAGAAATAAGAAAAATATCCCGATAGCCTCTATTCGATAAAATATTGCGCTATTTTAGCATATTTCCCATAACAAAAAGCAGAGAGTCATCAGTGCTCCTCTCGATTCTAGCCATTCACCATTCACTTTACTTGAAGAAATGAGCCTTTTATTAGGGGCTTGTAAAAAGGCGCAGTATAATATCGCCTTTATGGATGATTCTCATCAGATAGAACAATAACATATTGTTCTTCGATACCTACTTTGGCAGGTGAAACTTAGGGAAAACTGATGATTATTTTGATTTTTTAGGCACCACGAACGGAACATTATGCGCATTTTTAGTAAAATTATTCTGATTGCTCTCGGATTTATTCTGATCAATTACCCCTTTATTGAGGGCAAAGCATTCTACTATATTAGTATAGAACGCCCTGACCGACTCTTTCGCCACCTACTCACGGCTTTTGTCGCATTAAGTATTATCGAGCTTTTTGCCTTTACTAGAATGCGTTGGCGTGTTCCGCTCTATCTGCTCTTTCTCTTTGGTTCGATGAGTTATCTTATCTACTATTTCGCCACCGGCAGTGAACCTGATTACGAGGACTTTCGCACCTTAATCGATGCCCGCGTGATGATGGGGGAAGCCGCCAAAGGGTATCAAGGAGCGATTCTCAAAGCCATTCTCTATCATATTCCCATTACGATCGGTTTCTTCCTCTTCCCTAAAATTCATATGGGTAGAAAAGGGACGCTCTTCGCCGTTATCCTCTATCTTGTAGCGCTCGGCGGAATGCTCATGATTATCTACAATAAGAGTGGTCGCGGCACCAATGGACGCGCCTCTTATATTACGCCGGTAGCCCAAGTTGCCACATTCACCTACCTGAACTATCTTCGAACCGATGCCGCGGATTTTACTTTCTATCCACGAGAAGCACCGACTCAAGCGGATCTAGGGCAACCACTTGCGAAGAATATTATTGTGGTGATGGATGAATCTATTCGCGGCGATATGATCGATCTCAATAGCCATTTAGGTACAACGCCTTCGCTACTGAACTTTCCTCAAGATCAGCTCCTCAACTTTGGAATGATCGCTTCATTCTCTAACTGTAGTGATACTTCAAATCTAGCAGTGCGCAAAATGCCACGCCTTGGAAAAGAGCCAAGCGATCTCTTCTTAGATGAAAACACGATTTGGAAAGTCGCACAAACCGCAGGCTTTAAGCCCTACATTATCGATGCACAACATAATGCCACAGGTCATAATTTCTATACCGATCACGAATTACAAGGTGTGACCAATATTCACGGCAGTGGCTTGAAAAATGATGGTGAAGTGGTCAATGTGATTGAGCAGATTTTGTCAGAGAATCAAGAATCTGTCTTTATCTATGCCGGCCTTAAAGGCTCCCATTTCCCGTTCCAAAATACGGGATTTCCAACACCGTTTGTGCCGGCGATGAAAAATACCAATCTCGCCGATGCCACGCCGGAAGAAGCGCTTAATTCTTACAAAAACTTAGTCCGCGCCAATACCGACCATTTCTTCAGTGAACTTGCACAGCTACTTGAAAAATACCCCGACACTATCGTGATCTACACCTCAGATCACGGACAAGATCTCTCAGATCCGAAAGGTAAAAAGACGCACTGCGATGCGAAAACCACTTCTATGGAAGAGGGGATCGTTCCCTTCATCCTCTTCGCAGAGCCATCGATCCTGAAGCGCCCCCTTGTTACTGATTTCGTTGAAAACCAAGGTGTTACAAGCCAGATGATTATCGCACCTCTTGTGATGGAATTTATGGGGTATAAACCGGAAATCATTACTCAATTCACAGAGTATCCGGCACTCCTCAATAAAACGGGTACAGAGATCGGCTTTATTTATAAACGCCCAATCCCTCAATTTAGAAGTGAAATAGAACGCTTTGATATGCAACCAGAAGACCTCGAATATTTCAGAGAAAATGGCAAAAGTGGCAAGCAACTCCACTATAATTTCTTTGAGGATTAGAACGCTATCTTCAGGAGAATAGGTTCAATAATCAAAAATAACATAACACATTAAGATTAAAGCCAATGTATCGATGTACATTGGCTTTTTAATTACAAAATATAGTATATTAATAATATTATTAATATTAAAAATATACAAAAAGGATACTTAATGAATACATCCCCTAATCTTTTTAATTATGCTACCTCTGAATTATCTCAAGATGCTATGATCTGTTGGTTACTTGCACATGCTGATCCAAAATATAAAGATAGCACTGACCCGCAATTACAGGCTGTAGCACTCAATTTAATCAATCGATTTCTACAACTTTCAGGAAATGAACCCCTCACCGTTCCCATACGGACTGAAAGCTTTAAAATCAAAAAACAAGTAGAACATATAGATATTGTCGTTCAAGTCAATCAATACGTCATCTTAATAGAAGATAAAACCGTAGCAAATGTTCATGGCGATCAACTTGATAGATACAAAAAAGCATTTGATCAAAAATATAATGATCAAGACTTCATTATCGTGCCTATCTTTTTTAAAACGTTCGATCAAAGTTCTTATCATCAGGTAAAACAAGCTGGATTCATCCCATTTTTACGTCAAGATTTATTAGCAGTCTTATCCCCATTTTCAAAGATCGATAATGATATTTTTCAAGATTATTACCAATATATCTCTCAGATAGAGATTGATGTCGAAGCGTTCCGCACAACTGCCCTAAAAGATTGGAAGGGACGACAATGGATGGGATTCTTTAAGGCCTTACAAAAAGAATTGAAAAACATGGATATCCAATCTCACTGGAAATATGTTGCAAATGCTTCAGGCGGACAGCAAGTTTTATGGATAGAAGGAACGAATAATGCTAATCATCGACAATATATTCAATTACAGAGCCATAGAGAAAAAGGAATAGAACTGGTAATTCGATTATCTAGTAAAGACTCCAAAATCCCTAACAATACTAAATTATCGATTATTCAACATCTTACAAAAAATTTTGAATTACACTCACATGAATTCCCAAGCATTAAAAACATTATAAAAGTCAATAGACTAGGTCATGGAAAAACAGTTGCATTGATGATTATCGAACCTAAAAAAGCGATCTTTTCTGATGCGCCCATTTCTTTAGAAGAAATTACTAATTTTATGACTGAATCTGTACGTTTTTTATCTCAAAACTTGTAAATATCCAATTATACCAATAAATAAAAATAATATTTATGCACATACAACAATTTCGACAAGCGCTACAATACTCACGAGAAACTCTAGCAAAAGAGCTACACGTTTCTGTTATTGATATTGAAAATTGGGAAAGTGGCACGGCTTTCCCTGATATTCGTTATCTACGAGATATAGCGCTTTTATTTAAGACAAGTGTCGAAGAATTAAGGGGCGATTATCCCTTACGGGCGTATCCTAGAACAGGACATTTCTTTGTGAATGACTCAACGCTTGATGCTTTTTGGGGACATATTTGTATCCATTTACAGAACCATGAGAACGCTCTTTGGTTTCCGATCTCTCTTAAAAGTCAGCAATCTATTGTAGAGCAGTTAGCCCAAAGTACAGCAAGCTATCCTTGGATCTCTATTGAGACCTTAAATAATCGCTTACTTTTTATAAATGTGATGCACACTGATTCTATTGAGCTAATTCATCAACAAAAAGAAAATCAACAAAGTACACCTGATGATTGGGATATCCACGGATATAGTTTAGAACTCTACCGCGCGTTAATCCGAAAAGATCAAGATCCTTTCGGATATATGGCTAGCAATCAATATAGTGATTCTTTTAAAGAAAAAATTGAATCAATTTGCGATTACCACGATCTCTATCTTGGTACTCATCTATCTGACCTACTCTATAATACCCATATTATTCAAGCTCAAAAAAGCATCTCCGCCCCTATTGCACCAAATTTTATTGCCGAGATCTATCAGCATATTACAGAGCGACAACTGCCTACGATGCTCAATATTTCAAAGTCTATCGAGAGTAATCAGCATTTTATTCAAAGCGCAGAAATCGCACTGATTAATACGCCGCTTGCATTATTGATTGATTACCAAGTATCTCAAAAAGCAGAAGCCTGTTAATCTGATTGATATCGAGCAGACCTAAATACTATTTTCAAACTATCGAGATCATCACAATGCAAAAATGGCCATTTCTAGTTTCATTACTACTTATCACACTCCTATCTAATGGGAGTTATGCGCAATTGCCTGTTGGAAAATATGTGGGGAATAATGGTAGTAGCGCTCTCACTATTACCGAGAAGCGACATCGGCAATATTTTGAAGTGGATATTTTGGGGGCGAATGGTCACTCTTGTTATGCCGATGGTTATATTAAAGATGCTGATATGATTCAGAATAATGAACAGATTGGTGTTGTAATTGATGAAGATACACCCGATCAATGCCTTTTATCTTTTAAGATGCAGGGCAATCAACTACGGCTAGATGTTCTCAGTGAGCAATATAGTGAAGCTTGCCAGCAATATTGCGGCGCTCGCGCCTTTCTCTTTGGGGAGTTTAAAATTCCTCCCGCTTATTGCACCCATAGTAATATCCAACAAGCGCGCAACCGCTTTAAGCAATTCTATGATCAAAAACGCTATGCAGATGCAGAGAATATCCTGAACAAAGTATTAACTCAATGCGATTTTTATCTTGATTTCATACTCAAAGATTCGATTCGTAGCGATTTAGCGCTCACGCTCTATCATCAACAACAGCCTGAACTCTGCCTTGAAGTATTAACACCAACGATTGCACTCAATGAGGAAGTTTACCTTCCACCAACAGATGCAGAAAACTATAGAAAAACAGAGAAAGGCATTTTATTCAATTACAATCTCTGTCAAAAGGCGATTCGCTAACGAATCATTAAATCTGGTTAATTCAAAAGATTCATTCAAGACTCATCAGAGATGACGCGTAATGGCTATGCTATCCACCTAATTCCACAACAAACTCATCATCATTGATCCGCTGATAACGGCGATAAAAGATATAGGCTACCGGAATCGCAAGGATCACAGTGGCAATCGGCATTGTAAGCCAAACCCCATCGAGCCCCCAGAACTTCGGCAGAATAAAGAGGAAAGGCACTTGCAATAACAGATTCCCAAGCGAGATAAAAAGCGCTTTCTGCCCCTCTCCAATGGCTTGGAAGAACATTGTTGCAGTCACAAATAAACCATCTAAAAAGAGTACTGCTAAATGTAAACGGAGCGCATAAACCGTAACTGCAACAAGCTCAGGATCATCAGTGAACCAACTTGTAAAGAAGTGCGGAAAAATCAGCAATAATGCGGTAATAATGACCCCTAAACCCAATCCTACATAGATCATCAAACGTGTCACAAAACGCGCCGAACGCACCCGCTCTTCCCCATAAAATCGGCTGATTAGAGGCTGTGAGCCATTCGCAACGCCTTCCACGGCAAAGTAGTAGATTGTTAATAGATATCCGGCGATCGTATACGCAGACACAGCAACTGTGCCCCCATATTCCATCAGGAATTTATGGTGTAGCGTCATAATAAAACCGATATAGATAAAGGTGAAAAAAGCCGAGCTTCCCGTTAAAAGAATGGAGCCTAATAGTTTGAAATCAGGCTTAAAATGATGCCAAGAGAGCTTCTCTTCACTCTGTTTAAGCACATAATAGCCGCCTAACACCATTGCCACCATTTCGCCACCGATACTCGCAAGCGCAGCGCCTAAAATACCGATCTTAAAGTAAGAGATCAGCAAAAAGGAGAGTAGGATATTCACCGTTACGCCGGCAGCGATATAACAAGTTGAGCGCAGAGGTGTTCCCACATTACGCACAATAAAGGGCATTGCGAGGCTACCAATCACAAAGGGGGCGGCAAAAGCAAAGGTACGAATAAAAACCTCAGCCATCTCTGCGGCAGTCCCCTCAACACCTAAAATTGTCACTAGCCAAGGGGCTAAAAAGTAGAGTGCAATGCCGATTAAAATACCGGGAATAAATTGAAGAAAAAGCGCTTGCCCAAGGATTTTCCGTGCTTTCTCATCTTCCTCTTCGCCTTTAGCGATAGAGTAGAGACTACCAATCCCAACACCGACCAAGAAGCCAAAACCTAATAGAAGCGTAATATAGGACCAGCCGATATTAATCGCTGCTAATCCTGAAACTCCAATAAAGTGACCCACAAAGAAACCATCAACAATCTGATAAGTTCCACTAATAAACATTGCAAGAACGGTAGGAATCACATAACTTGCGAATAGTTTAATTACAACAACATTGTAACGACGCACAAAAACCCCAAAGTGGCTAATAACCTCCATAGTCTATCCTCTTTCTTGATAAAAAAGGAGGGGGAGAAATAAAAATATATTGCTATCTTGCTGTTTTAAAAATCTAACCTACTATTGCACCATAAAATAGCAATAATAAGGGATTCAAAAAAATGGATTACGAATCTCTTCTATCCCTTCAATACGCATTTCAAGCATCTCATTGGGAAGCAACAATGGCTATGGTAAAATAACGATTATCCATCCCATACAGCTTTCTCAGCGCTTTCTCAGATAACACTACATAAATAGGAGTTTGTATGCTTACCTTTGATCAAGTTTGGTCACTCTATCACGAATATTACAACCCAAAGCGCATTTTTCCGAATCAAGCGATGCCAGAAAAGAGAATGCAAAAGGTCGATTCTCTGCTTTCGATTCAAGATCAGTATGATATTTTACTCCTCGATGGTTTTGGCGTTCTCAATGTCGGCGGCAGTGCTATTCAACATATGCCAGACACGCTAAAGCAACTGAAAGCAGCGGGAAAAGAACTCTTTATTCTCACTAATGGCGCTTCTTATCCGACAGATGTACGGGCGAAAGCATACCCGAAGCTTGGATATGATATTCCGGCAGAGTATATCGTTTCATCTCGAGATGGGGTTGAACGCTTGCTCCCTACCTTACCCCTTACAAAACAAGGTGGCACTTGGGGCGTGATTGTGGGTGAAGATGCATTCATTGAACGATTACCGGCAAAATGTGAGCTCTTGACGCAAGATAATATCGACATCGTTGATGGCTTTATCTTCCTCGCTGCCGGCGTTTGGAATCAAGAGTGGCAAACAAGATTAACAGCTGCTTTGCAAAAACGCACAAGACCGATCATTATCGGTAACCCTGATATCAGCGCTCCGCTTGAAAACAGCTTTTCAGTGGAACCAGGCTTTTATGCGATCGAATTACTAAAAGCGATCCCCGATCTTGAAGTTTACTATTGTGGTAAACCTTTTACAAATACGTACGATGCTGCCTTTGAACGAATTCGGTTTGTCGTCGGAGATTTTGATCCAGCTCGAGTACTGATGGTAGGTGATACGCTACATACCGATATTTTAGGCGGTAATATGGCAGGCTGTAAGACGCTACTAAAAGCCGATTGGGGGTTTTTACGCGGGAAAGATCCTATGCCTTATATTGAAGAATCGGGTATTGTGCCAGATTTTCTGATTCAAAATAGGTAGTCAAATCGATCATAATCTACTTTCGATTTCTATTTCTATTTCGATTTCAAGTTCGATGCCAGTTTTACACAGACAAAAAGGGCGACTAATCATCGCCCTTGTTCTTTTAACATCTTTATTCTTATTAAATATTACGATATCAAGCCATATACTGCTATTGACAGAGAACTACCACGTAAGCGCTGTGCCAATCTGCTTTAAATATTTCTGCTCACTTAAAAGATCTTCCCTGAAAAGAGGATGCTCTTTAAGCCAACCTTTTTCAAATTGTAACTTGATCTCATCTTTCGAGAGGGAGATCTCCACATTCGGAGATTCTTTCAAATAACGACCTCGATTGAATAGGACTGAGATACGAAGTAAGCAGGTGATCAGTAGCAAGTAATCGGGCATCCCTTCAAAAGCAGAGGGATCGATTTTCCGCTGTTGATAACGAATCATTGTCGCTAAAATTTTCTGATCCTGCTTACTAAAACCATCTAAATCTGCGTGCTCAACTAGATAGGCAGAATGTTTATATTGTCGATGATGCGAAATGGCTAAACCTATTTCGTGAAGATAAGAAGCCCATTTGAGATAACGAACTGCTTCATCGGATAATTCAATCTGATCGCCTTTTGAATTTTTCAGCATCTTCACCAATTTCATACTAGTAATCGCCACTCTTCGAGCCTGCTCTTCATCTGCCCCTAATCTTGCAATTAACGCCTGAATCGTCTCATCTCGGCGATCTTTTTGATGAACGCGCCCGAGAAGATCAAATAGAATCCCTTCTCGAAGTGCCACATTGGTCACAGCCATTTTTTCAATAGAGAGCGTTTTAAACGCAGCTTGTAATATGACCAACCCGGCCCCGACAACATCAGCTCGAGGCTCACTTAAATCAAAGCTCTTCGCAATTTTTTTAGTTTTACCGAGCTCAATAAACTTCTCAACGAGATGATCAAGTGATGCCGCCGTAATAAATTCTTCTTGTGGACCGAAAACTGAGACTAATGTTCCGAGCGTTTTAATCGTGCCAGATGCGCCGACAAAATGCGCATTTTTGTAAGGAATTAAATAACGTAGCGATTGTAATTCTGATTCCACATAAGTGAATGCTTGCTCATAATTCGCTCGGGTAAACTCCCCTTTTGCAAAGAACTTGCGAGTCATATTGACACAACCCACATCTTGACTATAAGCAGCTTTAATCTTGCTCTTGTGCCCTAAAATAAACTCCGTACTACCGCCACCAATATCGATCACAAAGAGATCTTGCTCTTGATCTTCTAAGTGAATATATTGTGAAACCCCTAGATAGATCAGCCGCGCTTCTTCTCGCCCTGAAATAATATCAATCGGCATCCCGAGCGCTTGTTCCGCTTCTTTGATAAAACTAGGATCTTTCAGCTTACGAAGTGTTAAGGTTCCCACTGCTCTGCGATTATTGGGGGCAATCGTGACTAAACGCTCCCGAAATTTACGCAAACAATGGAGTGCTCGCTCACGCACAATAGGATCTAAACCACCGCCATCGAGCAAACCATAGCCTAACTGCACCATCTCCTTAATCCGATCGACCACTAAAATCCGACCATTATCTTCCTGCATTACCGCCATGTGAAAACTATTGGATCCTAAATCAATCACTGCATAAATATCATCTTTCATACGTGGTCTCTCGCTATTTCATTGAGCTATTTTGTAAAATTAGAGGCAAACAGACTCTAATTAAGTGCATTACAGTTTCGCTATTATCGCACTATTCTAATATTATCCCTAACAAGAAATAGCAATGATTGATCTCTATCTATCACTATTCAAGTAGCTATCAAATAGTATAAAAACAGGCTTAACTCAGAAATTATCGTTGATTTGAGAAATAATTACTGAGTTTTACAAAATCTTCGATCGCCAAATTCTCCGCTCGAATAGTCGGCGCAATCCCTAAAGCATCAATTTCTGCCTCGGTTAACAACCCTTTTAAATTATTACGAAGCATTTTACGTTTCATCGAAAATGCCGCTTTCACAATCTCAAAGAAATCATCATCATTCTCAATTCCGTAAGGATTCCCTTCATAAGGAATTAAACGTACAAATTGACTCATCACTTTCGGCGCCGGGTCAAAGGATTGTGGCGGAATCTCAAGCAGTGGAACCACTTCACAATAACGCTGTACCATGATCGAGAGTCGGCTAAAGGCACTATCGCCAGGTGCTGCTGCCATACGTTCAATCACCTCTTTTTGAAGCATAAAGTGCATATCACTAATTAAGGCAACGTTCGATAGAAGATGGAAGATAATCGGCGTTGAGATGTTATAAGGTAGATTTCCCACCACTCGAAGCTTCTCTCCTTTAGGTGCTAATTTTGTCAAATCCACCTGCAGTACATCCTCATTAATCACCGTCAAACCATCAAGAGAGCGGAGATAATCAATCAGATCTCGATCTAACTCAATTACCGTCATCTTTTTCGCTGCTTGTAAGAGTGGACGAGTCATTGCCCCTAAACCTGGACCGATTTCAACAAGATGATCCCCCGGCATTGGCATAATACTCTGAATAATTTGAAAAATAATACTCTCATCGACCAAGAAGTTTTGCCCAAAACGTTTGCGGGCGCGATGAGGTTGTGGAGATTTATGCATAAATGACTCTCTCAATGACAAATAAAATATAAAACAGAACACTCAACAATCTAGAACAGATTCTAGATATAAAGTGTACATATAAAGCGTAAATATGAAGCAGAAACGTTCAAATGATGCTTCTCAACCCGTCAATGAATAAAGGTCGTTTATAAAAAAGCCTCAAGTTTGAGGGATTATATCAAACTTGAGGCTTCAATTTTATCTTAACGGTACAACTGTGATTGTCGGATCATTTCCCTTAATCACCTGAGTGTACGTCAAAGATGATCCATTAAAAACTACTTTTGTGTTCCAACCCGTTTCTCGACATAGACATCCGATAACATACGGTTAAGCCACTCATCATATTTCGCTGCAGCTTTCTTTCTAAAATAGAACTCTTTCGCCACATTACGCATCGATTCATTATCTTGGAAGCCTGTACGGCGTTCATCTACGCGAATCAAATGGTAACCATAAGGGGTGCGCACCGGCTGACTAATTTCACCAATCGGCAACGTCACCATCACTTTTTCAAACTCAGGCATAAGCTGACCTTGCCCTACCCAACCGAGGTTTCCCTCATCTGCAGCTGAAACAGGATCTTGTGAGTTTGCACGTGCAACATCTTCAAAACTAATCTCACCGGCTAAAATACGATCCCGAAGACGGTTTGCTTCCTGAAGCGCACGCTCTTCTGATTTATCCTTATTCACTGCAATCAAAATATGTCGCGCTTTATTCTGTGGCGCATTCGCTTTTGCAAGCTGATCTTTGATTTTTTTGAAATCAGCGGTTTTCATGAAAAGATCAATCTCGTTTTCAGTGAAATTCAAACTTTGCACAATCTCATTTTGTAAACGGGAAGCGAGCATCTGTCCACGAATACTTTCACGGTACTGATTAAAATCCATTCCTTGATAGATGATATATTCTCGTAAAGTTTCTACATCCGTCCCATTACGTGCCGCAATTTCATAAATGGCGTTATCTACTTCACGATCTTGGACATAAATTCCGGTCTGTTTGGCAAATGCATCTTGGAATTTTGCCGTAATTAACACACGTGCGACATAATCTTCTAACTCATCACCGGTTAATCTTTGACCAGGTGGTAAATAATTCATCTCTTGCTTCGCTAAACCTAATTCCCGTTGCCATTCAGAGAGCGTGATCACGCCATTATTTACAACAAAGGCAATCCCATCCACTGTTCCAATGCGTGCTGTTGCCATAGGAGAGAACAACAACAGAGATACTAATAGAGTAATTGTACGTATATTCATAAATGATGACTTCTCACAAAATTCATTGAGTTATTTAGAGTATTTATTGCAAATAATATACTCTAAAAGGCTATGTAAACAGAAGAATTTTACCACCTTAATGCAATTAGCGCTAAGATATAATAAAATTGCAACAGCGAAATTTTATTATATCTAGGTTTTGGAAAATAATGTCAAACGAAATTACAACACAAACTACAGCAACTCCTACGCCCGACGAGGCGCCAATCACAGCACAAGAAGCTCGTCAGAAACGCATTGCCGTCTCTCAAGAACTTCTTAAAAAACTTGCTGAAGCTTACCCTACTATCTTTCCTCAACCGAAAGATGGCCGTCCTGTCGCGCTTGCGATTGGCATTCATAAACAATTGATTCCGGTTGTGACTGAATGGGGATTTAGTGCGGTAAATTTAAGATCAGCACTTGCTTGGTACACAAAACAACTTCGTTACCAACAAGCGGTACTTCATGCAAGCCACCGTACAAACTTAGATGGCACTGAAGCTGAAATTATTGATGACACGCATCGTGCATTAGCACAAGAAAATGTAAATAAGATCCAAGCTTATTTAGATAAAAAGAATCCTGAAAGAGCCAAAAAACGTGCAGAAAAACGCAAACCTGCGCCTAAAGGTCCTCGCAAACCAAGATCGGCAAAACCTGGATCAGTAAAGTCGAATTCAGCATCTCCCAAACAGACTGATCATCAAGCGAGTGAACCTCGTTCACTCGATGAAAAAATGCAATCACTACTTAATAAGTTCAATCAGTAGGAGTATCGCATGAAACAGATTCCTATTCGTCTCTTAACCGAGGCGCTTTCAACCCTTTCTGCAGAACATCAGATCGAAATTGATCCTGCACTTGTGCTTAAAAGTGTAGAGCGAACTCGTGATTTAAGCCATGGGGATTTTGCGAGTAATATCGCGATGATGACGGCAAAACAGCTCAAATCTAATCCTAGAGCCATTGCCGAAAAGCTGATTGCAGCAATCGGTGAGCAACCCGAAATTGCCAAAATTGAGATCGCAGGTCCTGGATTTTTAAATTTCACATTCAAGCCTGATATTTACCATGCAGCACTCAATGAAGTGCTTGTAGAAGAAGAGCGTTACGGTACGAATGATCATGGCAATCATGAAAAAGTCCAGATCGAATTTGTCTCAGCGAATCCTACCGGACCGCTGCATGTCGGTCATGGTCGTGGGGCGGCTGTCGGCGATTCAATTGCCCGTCTTTTAGAAGCCAATGGCTACGATGTCACCCGTGAGTTCTACTACAACGATGCCGGTGCACAGATTGATAATTTAGCTGCTTCTGTGAAAGCACGTATCGATGGCATCACACCAGAGGATGCTTCTTGGCCTGCTGACGGTTATCGCGGCGAATATATTATTGAAATTGCTAAAAGCTACCTTGCTAAAGAGAGCGTTGTAGCTGATGATCGGGAAGTGACGGCTTCTGGTAATCCTGAAGATCTCACTGATATTCGTAATTTTGCGGTGGCTTATCTGCGCCGGGAACAAGACTTAGATCTTAAAGCATTTGATATCAATTTTGATGTCTACTACCTTGAGTCTTCGCTCTATAAAGATGGCGCAGTTGATAAAGTCGTCAATCGACTCATCGAAAAAGGTGTCACTTACGAACAAGATGGCGCACTTTGGTTAAAAACCACAGATTACGGTGATGATAAAGATCGCGTGATGCGCAAAAAAGAGGGTGGCTATACCTACTTTGTGCCGGATGTGGCTTACCATGAGAAAAAATGGCAACGGGGTTTCCAATTTGTCATTAATGAGCAAGGTGCGGATCATCATGGCACGATCTCCCGTGTTCGTGCAGGCTTACAAGCACTTGATGTGGGCATTCCACAAGGATGGCCAGAGTATATTCTGCATCAAATGGTGATGGTGCTCAAAGATGGGCAAGAGGTAAAAATCTCTAAAAGAGCGGGTTCTTATGTTACGCTTCGTGATCTCATTGATGAAGTCGGCAAAGATGCCACTCGTTACTTCCTCGCGGCTCGTAATCCTGATTCTCAATTACAGTTTGATATTGATTTAGCGCTGTCACAATCAAGCGATAATCCGGTCTACTATATTCAGTATGCGCATGCTCGTATCTGCTCTATTTTAGCTGAGCGTGAAAAGCGTGATAATGGCTTTGATCTTGCGCTTGCAAAAGCAAATCTTGAGCGCTTAACGATGACGCAAGAGTATAAGTTAATGCGGACCATCACAGCCTTCAGAGAGATCATTAAAACGGCGGGCAATCATCGTGCACCACATCTAATTGCGAACTACTTACAAGAATTAGCATCCGATGTACATAGCTATTACAATGCCAAAGATTCTGATGGCAATGCGATTCGTATCCTTACGGATGATGAATCACAAAAAGGCTTACAAGATGCTAAACTCTTCCTATTAATGGCAGCAAAACAAGTACTTGCGAATGGATTATCGCTTCTTGGTTTATCTGCGCCAGTGAAGATGTAAGCAATCAACGATAAGGACAATGAGTAACGGAGTAACAGTGATCTTTACGCTGATTTCACCGATGAATCGATAAGGATATTCAAAATATGGTGCAACTCGGACAAGTTAAATCTCGCGCAAAAATGCAGTGGCTTCGTTCTACGATACGCTTCTTTTTTAGCCGACCTACCAAAGGGAAGATGATTTTTTTCCTTTTCTTAGGTATTGTCATCGTGGGCACAGGATATCTGATTAGTAGTCATTTAGAGAAAAAAGCGATTGAAAAAGAAGCTCGACGCGTTGCCCGATTAGAAAGACTTGCTGCGCTTGAAGCTGAGCGCAACAAGCCTTTTGATCCTTCTGCAATCGAGATTCCTGAATCAGAGTTCTCCTTTTATAAACATCTTGAAAATAGATCCTTACATGTTGCAGGAGAAGAGAGTAGCGGCGGTATGCAATATATTGAACCACCGCCAAAGCCTAAATTTGAGCTCATTAGTCAATCATCCGGCTATGAAGCGGTCGATAATCAGATCAAAAATGAGTTAGCGCTTGAGCTCCTCTCTCAATCTGAATTAGATAAACCAGCCCCACCACCTGCCGGCAATGAGATCAAGAAAAAGCTGCAGACAGGGAGTTTCTCTTCCACTTTTGAAGCAAATATTCATAAATCGCAATTAGAAACAATGGGCTATAAACCCACTATTCAAAAGGCAACGGTTAATGGTAAAACCACTTACCGCGTACAAATCGGGCCTTTTACGCCTAAAACATTAGCAGAAGTAAAACGTCATTTAGATGATCAACAGATCAAGTTTATCGAAGTTAAACCTTAATAAACTGCATCGTTGAATACCATTTTTCGGCACAATGCCCTATTATTTACAATATACACTATCGAAATACGCAGAAATCACTCGATGATCATCACTCATCATTCATCGCTGAATTCCCTTTCAAAATAGCGTATAGTATCGATAACTCTCCGATTAAGTTATTACAAATTAAAGGTTTAAATATGTCACGAGGAATTAATAAAGTTATTCTTGTTGGACGTTTGGGTAATGATCCGGATGTTCGTTACACCGCTAGCGGTAGTGCCGTTACGACTATCTCTATTGCTACAAGTGAAAGCTGGAAAGATCGCAATACAGGGCAACAACAAGAACGCACTGAATGGCATCGAGTGGTATTCTTCGGAAGATTAGCGGAGATTGCAGGTCAATACCTCAAGAAAGGTTCGCAAGTTTATGTCGAAGGATCACTTCGTACAAGCAAATATACAGATAAACAAGGGATCGAGCGTTATTCAACAGATATTAATGCCACTGAAATGCAGATGCTTGGCGGTAATAGTGGCGGTGGTGGCAACTACAACAATGATGCGATGTCACCTGCCGGTTATCCAAATATGAATCAAGCACCGGCACAAGATCATTACAACCAATCGCCTCCTCGTAATCAAGGACAAGCACCACAACAAAATCAAGGTGGTCCAGCACCCTTTAATCCACCGAAGCAACAAGCAACGGCGAATAACAGCATGTCTGATTTCGATAATCCATTAATGGATGATGATATTCCATTCTAGGGATAAATCTGTTACAGATAGATTTTTCATTAAAAATCAATTAGTGCACTCTAGAGAATATCTCTAGAGTGTTTTTTTATGGTTACCCACTTTAAAGAACAAAAAGCATTAGAAATAGACTATCTGACTTATCATAGCCATCTATTAACAGAGTATTTTTTGGATATATGCTCGAACTTCTGGGAGATCATCTTCAACTGAAAAATTTTTACAGAGTGCTTTGCGAGCAATTAGTCCATCAATAATCGCAATAAGAAAAAACGTCATACTCTCTGAATCTAACGATTTATTAAACTCCCCATTTTCTTTTCCCTCTTCTAAAAGATCGAAAATACCCGCCCGTATTTGCGCATCACCCTCCAAAAAAATGGCTCGCAACTCTTCATTACGCGAAGATTCGGCTAAAATCTCAACCCAAAGATCATGATTTACCGGATAAGCCACTTCCTTTATGCAACTGATAACGATTGAACAGAGCTTTTCGAAACTAGAACCTTGTTTTTGAGTATGATATTTTGCAAGGCCTGTCGCTGTTTCTTCTTGGACAATTGCTTTAATCAATTCTGTTTTACCTGAGAAATAGGTATACATACTTCCTTGACTAATATCTGCTTCTGTCGCTATTTGGCGAATACTAGTCGCATTAAAACCATCTCTTGCAAAACATGTAGAGGCGGCTTGTATAATTTTGGTATAAGTCTCTTTTTTAGTTGTCATAATAACTGCTGGTTTATTAAGGAAGTCATTCTTCTATTCTAAATTATACGCATCCCCATTAAAATAATCAGTAATTGTTGGATAAATAACATCAAAAAGCTCCATGGTCAAAATATGAAAATGGAGCTATCACAATCAACTAGCAATCTATATTCAACATCAATTTAATCATTAGCGACCTATTAATGGTAATTCTTCTAACATCTTTTGAAGGTTCTGGGCATCCCAAGGAAGGTGTTCAGCAATGGTTAACCCCACAACCGTTGAATGTTGATTAGCCTCTTTAACGATGTCTAAAACATCACGAATCATTAATTCACCTTCGGCGACTCCACCAAATTGATCTGCAGTTCGGTAAGGTTTAGCAAACAAAATTGAACGAAATTCTCTACTATCCAATACGTCTAAATCAATATGAATTGCAAGATATTCAATTTTATTCGCAATCAACCACTCTTGAATCACCGCTTGATTCTCTTTTAATTGTTTTGGCGATACCGTTGGAATAGCTAATTCTTTCAATATCTCTTCTTCAACTGGTAAAGGATTATGTAATCCTGCAATTAAGACATTTTTCGAACTAACGGGTTTTACCACAAACTGCGTAAAATCTTTGTCCCCATTTCCGACTAAGTTTCCTAAAACGTAAGCATGAGCATTTTCAAAACTCTGTGAAGTCTGCACGTCAGGATGTGAATCAATCCATAAAATCCCAAACTTATCGCCATACTTCTCGTTTAACCAGGAAAATGGAACTAATGAAACTAAACAATCGCCACCAAATGTAACAATAGTATCAGGATTCTGTTTATTCAAAATACTCAATGCTTTTTCTTGTTGTGCCACAAGCTCATTACGAGCTCTAGTGCCATTTTGAATGTCTAATTCTTGACCAATCGGCGTTACATTAACACGTTCAGTAATACCTTTTTCATCCGGCGCTAACCATTGAAGTAGCTCTGTCCCTAATGGATATAATGAATTATTGCCACCCTGCCATTGTGGAAATAGTAAACGAAGACTTTTTGAAGAACGATTCATAGTATACTCCTTGCATTAAAAATGAATGAACGTTCATTTATTATAAGTGTAAAATAAAAGATATCAAATAGTTATTGTTAAAATCGATGTAATAAGCTTCAATTTATGAGCGCTAGAAAATTTCATATCCACAATTCATGCAAATAGGCTTGCTTCAATTAAGGTACTACATTCACAATAACCAAAATGTACACTGAAAGAACGATGCTCCTTACAGTCACTAGTAATCAACCACATAAAATATGGAATATCCTTTCATGGAAAATAATAAAAAATCTCTCCGAGCGCACTATAAGAGATTGCGGCAAGACTTATCAGAAGAGATGCAGGCGCAATACTCTGCACTTATTTGTGCCGAAATCCTTAAGTCATTGCCGGAAAAGCCGATGAATATTCATCTTTTTCTACCTATGCAAGGTGCCGGTGAAGTCAATTTACATCCCCTATTAGCGACCTTATGGGAACGAGGGGATCGACTCTATATTCCTCGTGTGAAAGGAAAAAATCTTGAGCATATTCACTTTACAGCTGATACCGATTTAGTTTTGAATCGTTGGCAGATTCCAGAGCCTGCTCTGCATCACCCACCTGCATCAATTGATGAGATATCCCACATTAACTGGGTATTAACACCCTTACTAGTCTGTGATGAAGCAGGTTATCGTGTGGGCTATGGCGGAGGATTTTATGATCAATTTTTTCAAACATTCCCACAGGTCGTTAAGATCGGCGTTGGATTCTTTGCACCTATTACCGAAATCAGTGATCGTTATCAAGGAGATATCCCCCTTAATCACTATATCATGCCAGGAAAGAAGCTCACATTTGAACATAGATAATGATAAACTAAAGATCTTCATCGGCTCATTATTAGGGGATTTTAATGCTCTCACTCTATCCGTTGACTCGCGCATTTTATAACAATATCTTCTTCTACTGCCTTAAGATCTTTATCGTCATGAGCGGAGTCGTCATTATCCCTATGGCAATGACCGGTTCACTCCAGCTTCCCCCTATTTTAGGTGCTGTCGCAGCGGCATTAACCGATCTTGATGATCACATTAAAAATCGTATTAAAAATATTGGTTTAATCCTACTTCTCTTTTTTATTGCCTCTGTCCTAGTGGAAATTTTAATGCCCCATCCGGTTTTATTTTTTCTACTCTGTGCATTTGGAACGACGTTACTGATGATGTTCAGAGCGCTAGGAGAACGATTTGCCACCTTGGCCTTTGGCACTTTAGTGATCTCCGTCTATGCAATGCTCACCTTTGATGCAGAACGTGCGTGGTATCTGCAACCATTAATGCTCTTAAGTGGAGCGCTCTGGTTTCATCTCATCTCCCTCCCCTTTCACTTTATTTGGCCTGCACGCCCTGTCACCGATTCTTTAGCACATTGTTATCGGGAGTTAGCTGCTTTTTTAGAGCTCAAAGCGCGCTTTTTTGACCCTGATGAAGTAGAGAGCATTGAATCATTGAAATTGAAGCTCTCCATTGCCGGTAAACAACTCACGATGCGATTAAATCAGACGAGAGAAGTCATCATGCGCCGACTTAGGTTGCAACGCGATGCAGATACAAAACTATTTCCTGAGCTTCTGAATGCTTATTTAACCGCTCAATCCCTCTATGAACGAGCCTCTTCGGTGCATGTGGATTATCTGTTACTGCATGAAAAATTCCGTTATAGCGATCTTCTTTTTAGATTTCAACGCCTTATGATGCAACAAGGTAGTGAAGCACGTACGATTGCGATGACACTTACTGAACATCAGGATTATCATTACTCTAATTATTTGGCGCGTCTAACCCTTCGACTTGAAGAGACCATTACCCAACTAGAAACCACTCATGAAGGGGAAGATCAAGAAATTGACACGCTGCGACATCTACTTCACAATCTCTCTCAGATTAATCTGCTGCTCTCTAAATTAGAGCGTAGTACAAATAGGGAGAAACAAAATCCGCTGGATTCTCATCGATTAGAAGATTTACGCCATAATCTCGCGCTTTTTCTACCGGAACAAGTTGCGACACTCTCTTGGAAAAATCGATTAAAAGCGCATATTGAACGATTAAAGATGCAGTTAACACCTGAATCAGAGATCTATCGCCATGCTATTCGAATGGGATTTGTAATGGGGGTAGGTTACTTAATCATTCTATTGGGAACCGGCATTCATCAATACCTATTCCCAGACACCCCGATGACAACACGAATTTTCTGGATTGTATTGACGGCTATTTTTGTCTGCCAACCGAATTATAGCGCCACTAAAACCCGTATTCTAAAACGTCTATCTGGTACTATTGCCGGCGTTGTGATTACCATTTTATTTCTAGAGCTCTCTCCCTCTATTCCACTCCAAGCTTTAGTCGTTATCGCTAGTGGCACGCTCTTTTTCGCCCTCAGCGCAGTGCGCTACTCTTTCGCTACCGCACTTATTACCATTATGATTTTGATCGGCTTTAACCTCAATGATTATGGTTTTATCGCACCGGAACGACTGATTGATACTCTAATCGGCTGTGCTATTGCTTGGATTGCATCCCACTATATTCTCCCTGATTGGCGTTACTACAATGTGCCGGCAAGCTACTCGAAAGCGGCAAATGCTAATTGTGAATATCTTGCTGAAATTCGCACACAATATCATCAAGGTCGCAATGATAGCCTCGCTTATATCACAAGCCGAATGCGAGCGAATGATGCTGATAGTGAGCTCTCCCTGCTCTTCTCTGCGCTAAGTGATGCTAAACAGCAAAGTCATGAAGCAAAAGAGACTCTCTTCCATAACCTCTGCCTTAATAGCACTTTTCTAGGTTATCTCTCAGCCTTAGGCGCTCATCGCAATCAAATTCAATCACCGGAATTACTCACGACTTTAGATCAAGTAACCGACTTTATTATTAACGCACTTCAAAATAGAACGTTTGATAAAGCGCAATATAGCGCACTAAAAGCCTTACTCGCCGAGCAACTTCAGACAACGCAACAACCTAAGCAGAAAAATCAGCAGACTCATGAAAAAGCGATAGAACGCCTATTACTCCAACAACTTCATCTACTACTTCGTTCATTACCAAGTTATCTTCGAGCGCTCTTTAATGTTTAAATCCTTGATGCACTATGTTATTGCAAAGCTGGTTCAAAATAGATAGCGTCAAAATAGATAGTTTCAAAAAATCGAGTGGATAGTAAATTTGATTTAAGAAAAATGGTTTTAAATAGCTACCGCGAGATTTTAAAAGCCTATAAACCGTACTCAACAACACTTGCAAGATGCCGGATAGAACTGCTTCCTCGCCTCGATCAGCTGATTCGCCGGCATTTAAACAAGCTTATTTTGAATCAATATTATTAATATAAAATTGGTTTTCAAAAAAATAGAGACTTCTTGCCCGTTGTAATCTGTGATCTGTTAGAATTACAAGGGTAAATTCAATTATTTACCCTATTTCTAAAAGGAGCCTTTATTTATGCCTAATCGGATTCACTTTGATATTTATCCACCAAAAGGATCAATGGATCTTATCTCTCATGCAGAGAGTGCGATTTTAAAGAAAACAGCAAAAGGTGATCTTTACCCCCTTTTTAGAAACTGTACCCTTGCTGTCCTCAATACCGGAAGTCAAACGGATGATGCCAATGTGATTTTTAACAAATATCAAGACTATGATATTGAGCTGATTCGTACCGAGCGTGGCATTAAATTACGACTCTTTAATCCTCCTGAAAATGTCTTTGTTGACGGCAAATTAACCGATGTGATTCGTCGTAATCTCTTTTCAGTACTTCGAGATACCCTCTTTATCCGCTCTATTTCAGATCTCTACCATTCATATAAAGAGAATGATGGCGATTTTATTGAGATTCCTCACGAAACACGTAATTCCCTCACAACTGATTTTGTCTTTGCGATTTTACGTAATGCCAATGCGCTCCGGACAGATTTAGATCCCAATATTATCGTCTGCTGGGGTGGTCATTCAATTAATGAGGTGGAATATGAATATGGCTATGCCGTGGGTCAATCTCTCGGGGTTCGTCATTTAAACATCTGTACCGGCTGTGGCCCAGGTGCAATGGAAGCTCCTATGCGAGGTGCGGCTGTCGGTCATGCAAGACAATCAAATAAAGAAAGTCGATTTATCGGGATTACTGAAAACTCAATCATCGCAGCAGAACCCCCTAATCCCTTGGTCAATGAATTAATCGTCATGTCCGATATTGAGAAACGCTTAGAGGCTTTTATCCGTTTAGGTCATGGCATTATTATCTTCCCCGGCGGTGTAGGGACTGCGGAGGAACTTCTCTATATTTTAGGATTATTGTTACTTCCTGAAAATAGAGAGATTTGTCTACCACTCGTTTTAACAGGCCCGAAAGAGAGCGAAGCCTACTTCAGAACGCTCGATACTTTTATTGGTAAAACCCTTGGCGAAGAAGCACAAGGACTTTACGATATCATTATCGATGATCCAGAGGCGGTGGCGAAGAAGATGAAAAAAGGGATGATGGAGGTGAAAACCTGCCGACAACAGCGCGGGGATTCCTACTGCTTCAATTGGTTGCTAAAAATCCCTGAAGATTTCCAACAACCCTTTATTCCTACCCATGACAATATGGCCTCGCTCGATTTAAGTCTTCAGCAATCGAAAGATAAACTAGCGGCAAACTTACGCAAAGCCTTTTCAGGAATCGTGGCCGGTAATGTGAAAGAATTTGGCGTTCGTGAAATTGCTGAAAAAGGACCTTATGAACTTCATGGTGATCCTGAATTGATGCAGTTAATGGATGTTCTACTACAAGATTTCGTAACTCAGCAACGGATGAAATTACCGGGAAGCGAATATATTCCTTGTTATACCATTAAGCAATAATATCTAATACGTTAGATACCAAAGTAAAAGCGCAATATTGTGATGATATTGCGCTTTTTATCATTATAGTAAATTTGGTTTAAGAAAAATGATTTTTAAACAGCTATTGTAGAGTTTTAAAAGAAGATAAAACCGTACTCAACAACACTTGCAAGATGCCGGATAGAACAGCTTTCGCACTTCTTACAACTGATGCGCCGGCATTTTAATAAGCTTATTTTGAACCGATTTCACTATAAAAGAAGATAAAAGCGTACTTAACAACACTTGCAAGATGCCGGAGAGAACAGCTTCCTTGCCTCGATCCGCTGATTCGCCGGCATTTGGGCAATATTACTGTCAAAATATTGTAAGATCGCTTTATTGCGGGCGCACGATAGAACTGGAATTGCAAGCATTCTCTCCCGCCGAGAATCAGATTCTATTAAGCATAACTTAGACAACAAATTCTATCGCCGAAGAGAATAAACAATAGATCATAAAAAAAGAGCGCCGAATAATCGACGCTCTTTTCAATCTATACTGCTTTTTATGTATGGACTTTTAGGTATGAGCTTTTACACTCCGATCATCATCATTCTGATTGAATAATGATTACATCATGCCAGGCATACCGCCCATTCCACCCATGCCGCCCATATCAGGCATACCGCCTTCTTTCGCAGGAAGGTCAGCAATCATGCACTCAGTTGTAATAATGAGTGAAGCCACTGATGCTGCGTTTTGGATCGCTGAACGAGTTACTTTAGTTGGATCTAAGATACCCATTTCAACCATATCCCCATATTCGCCTGTTGCAGCATTGTAACCGAAGGCATCTTCTTTACCTTCTTTTACGGCATTCAACACAACATCTGCTGGCTCACCGGCATTTGTTACGATTTGACGTAATGGCTCTTCCATTGCGCGAAGGGCAACACGAATACCTGCATCTTGCTCTTCGTTATCGCCTTTCAGATCAGCGATACGGGTTAATGCACGCACTAATGCAACACCACCGCCAGGGACGATACCTTCTTCAACCGCTGCACGAGTTGCATGAAGCGCATCTTCAACACGCATTTTCTTCTCTTTCATCTCAACTTCAGTTGCCGCACCCACTTGGATCACTGCAACACCGCCAGCCAATTTTGCTACGCGCTCTTGTAATTTCTCTTTGTCATACTCTGAAGTTGCTTCATTCATTTGTTGCTGAATTTGAGCAACACGCGCTTCGATCGCCGTTTTATCGCCGTTACCATCTACGATTGTTGTAGTCTCTTTATCGACAACAACACGTTTTGCGATACCAAGATCATTAACAGTTGCTTTTTCAAGGCTCATACCAATCTCTTCAGAGATTACTGTACCACCTGTTAAGATTGCGATATCTTCAAGCATTGCTTTACGACGATCACCAAAACCAGGCGCTTTCACTGCCGCTACTTTCACGATACCACGCATATTGTTAATCACGAGTGTTGCAAGCGCTTCACCTTCAACATCTTCAGCGATGATCAGAAGTGGGCGACCTGCTTTTGCCACTTCTTCTAACACAGTGATCATTTCACGAATGTTACCAATTTTCTTATCGCAAAGAAGAATGAATGGGTCTTCTAATTCAGCCGCCATTGATTCTTGGTTGTTGATGAAATATGGAGAGAGATAACCGCGGTCAAATTGCATACCTTCTACTGTTTCTAAAGAGTTCTCTAAACCTGAACCTTCTTCCACAGTGATTACGCCTTCTTTCCCTACTTTTTTCATTGCTTCTGCAATGATCTCACCAATCTCTTTATCAGAGTTTGCAGAGATAGTCCCGACTTGTGCAATAGATTTATCATCCGCACATGGTTTAGAGATATTACGAAGCTCTTCAACTGCTGCAGCAACCGCTTTATCGATACCACGTTTGATATCCATTGGGTTCATACCCGCAGCCACTGATTTCATACCTTCACGCACGATTGCTTGTGCTAAAACAGTTGCAGTGGTTGTACCGTCACCGGCTGTATCTGCAGTTTTTGAAGATACTTCACGCACCATTTGCGCACCCATGTTTTCGAACTTATCTTCAAGCTCGATTTCACGCGCAACAGACACACCATCTTTAGTCACAACAGGTGCACCAAAGCTTTTGTCTAATACAACGTTACGGCCTTTAGGACCTAAAGTGACTTTTACTGCGTTTGCTAAAATATTAACACCCGCAACCATTCTTTTACGCGCATCTTCGCCAAAACGAACTTCTTTAGCCATATCTATTATTCCTTTTATCTTTAATGAATTCTGAAAATCTTAAAATCGTTTTTTGATTGATCGTTTTTGATTAATCATTTAACTATGCTCTGATTATGCTTCAATCACAGCCATCACTTCAT
This sequence comes from Ignatzschineria ureiclastica, assembly GCF_003121845.1. Lineage (GTDB taxonomy): Bacteria > Pseudomonadota > Gammaproteobacteria > Cardiobacteriales > Wohlfahrtiimonadaceae > Ignatzschineria > Ignatzschineria ureiclastica. The sequence goes on from NZ_QEWQ01000003.1 coordinate 391,679, forward strand.
CTTCACGCATCACGAGCAATTTCTCACCAGCGACTTCTACTTCAGAACCAGAGAACTTACCGAATAGAACTTTATCGCCTACTTTGACATCTAAAGCTTTCACTTCACCATTGGTTAACACTTTGCCAGTTCCAACAGCGATCACTTCACCGCGAGAAGGTTTCTCTGCAGCAGTGCCTGGAAGCACGATACCGCCCGCTGTTTTAAGCTCTTCTTCTTCACGTTTGATAATCACTCTGTCATGTAAAGGACGTAATTTCATAGTTTGTTCCTCATTTAAAAGATCGTTAATCTAATATTTGCATTTATTATGTTACCCTGTCAGCGATATGCAGGAGCAATCTCCACTGATCACTATCTAATTTATCTTATTGAAAATAGAGAATAATCAAGAGATTTTACTGACAATACCCAACCGACTGGGATCTTCTGTTACGCCCTTATTAATGGGGATCACTTTGCAAGATTCAAGGAAAAAGCCGAAAAAAGTTGATTAAATTTTATACAATAAAGACAATCCCACTCCAATGACGACACTTCTAACACGTTTTAAAGATGCTTGGCAACAACGCTCTATTCATCAACAAGTATGGGCTTTGACGCTGCCGATGATTCTCTCAAATATCTCTGTCCCTTTAGTCGGAACAGTGGATACGATGATTGTCGGGCATCTTCATAGTGCCGAGATGATGGCGAGCGTCGGTATTGCTAGCAGCCTCTATCTCTTCCTTGTCGCAATCTTTAACTTTCTGCGGATGGGAACCACAGGTTTTACAGCGCAAGCGGTGGGTCAAGAAAATGGCGATCATATTCGGCAGATTCTTCTGCAAGGGCTCTTACTTGCGCTTCTTTTTGCTACCATTCTGCTGCTATTCGCATCACCAATTACGACCATCGCATTTCATTTAATGCAGCCATCTCCAGCATTACTCGATAATATCTCCCAATTTTTAAATGTACGGCTGTTCGGCTTACCGGCGGCGCTTCTCAATTTTGCGCTCATTGGTTGGTTTTTAGGAATGCAAAATGCTCGAGTGCCACTTTATATCTTATTAGCCACCAATATCAGCAATATTCTCTTCTCCCTGCTCTTTGTCCTTTATTTTGAGATGGGGATTACCGGCGTTGCAAAAGCCGCCGTATTAGCTGAATGGCTCGGCGTTATCACTGCCTTCTGTTTTCTTCCGAAAATGCTCAAATCCATTATGGGTCAATGGCGCATTGCCCCCTTACAATATTGGCACAATTGGCGACCGCTGATTTTTGTCAATCGGGATATTTTTATTCGGAGTGTCATTCTACAATTTGCCTTTTTCTTAGTCACAATTCAGGGATCTCGATTAGGGGGAGATATCGTAGCGGCGAATATGATTATCCTCAATGGATTATTACTGATCTCTTACCTACTCGATGGTTTTGCCCACGCTATCGAGGCTTTAACCGGTAAAGCCGTGGGAGAGCAGAATAATACGTTACTACAAAATGTGATGTTAGTCGCCGGCAGTTGGGCTTTTCTAGTAGCGCTACTCTTTTTGCTCTTCTTTGGCATTTTTGGGCATTACTTTATCGATCTTATTTCCGATATCCCAGCGGTACGAGAAACCGCTTATCCGCTGATGCCTTATCTCACACTCTTACCCTTAATTAGTGTTTGGAGTTATCTACTAGATGGGCTCTTTATCGGCGCAACGAAGGCTCGAGAAATGCGAAATGGTATGCTGCTTGCTTTTATTCTTGCGCTGCCGATAGGGTATCTGCTTGCCACATTTGGTAATGATGGCTTATGGATAACATTCCTGCTCTTTATAGCACTAAGAGGGGTAATTATGGGTTATTTAACCTATCGTCTCTCAAGTCAGAATCGTTGGTTTGAGGGGATGTAATAGCACTTACCGCCATTGCCGGTAAAATGAGCAAAAAACAGGGCCTTCTCCTCATTAATCTGATTTATTGTCTCACTTGTTCTCAATAAAATCTGATTCCCGGCGGGAGAGAATGCTTGCAAGTCCAGCACTACCCCGCGCCCGCAGATGAGCGATGATCAATCTCTTAGCAATGAATTTGCCCCAACTGCCGGGCGGGATTATTGCAAGAACGGAATTATTCCCTCCGGCGATGAGATATAGTAAGATCGGTTCAAAAGAAGCTGATTGAAATGCCGGCGCATCAGCTGTAATAAGTAAGGAAGCCGTTCTATCCGGCATTTTGCAAGTGTTGGTGAGTCAGGTTTTATACTTTCTTAAACCAAATTTACTATAAATTATCTCAGTTGTTCTCAATAGAATCTGATTCCCGGCGGGAGGGAATGTTTGCAAAGCCAGAAGATCCGAGCGCCCGCAGATGAGCGATGATCAATCTCTTAGCAATGAATTTGCCCCAACTGCCGGCGCTCACTTGCTGTAAGAGCGGGATTATTCCCGCCAGCGATGAAATTGCCTCACTTGCCGGCGCAGGATTTGTGGAGGAAAGAGGTCATTCTCCCCGGCGATGATATTACCCTTCTAAGTAATATCAATAGCACCATAAATAGCTCCTCATTATGAGAGATGGGTCGGATTCTTCTGCATTTCAGGGTTGAGCTGATGGATCTCATCGATAATAGAGCAGTGATCGGCACTGTGATCCTGTTGGCAACGGGCTTGGATTTTACCGAGTTCTGTGCGAAGTAGCGTTAATTCCGCAATCCGTTGTTCAATGTGGTCAAGATGTTTCTGAATAATCTCATTAATCGGCAGGCAATCTCCCGCAGCTTCTGTTGCTTCAATAATTTGCCGGATCTCCTCTAAACTCATATCAAAGGCTCGACAATTCCGAATTAAACGTAAACGCTGAAGATGGCGTGGGCGATAAATACGATAATTATTCTCGGCTCGCTCTGGCTCAGCTAATAATCCCTCTTTTTCGTAGTAACGAATCGTCTCTACTGGTACTCGACTTAAAGTCGCAAGCTCACCGATTTTATAACTTTGTTGTTGCATATTTACCCCCTCTTTCGCTCCTGATAAAACATCTCAAGCAATGGATTAATGAATCCTTCATAGAATACTTGACCCTGTAGTTACTATAGAGTGTTTAATAGTATGAAAGCAAACCTTATTCATCGATATCCCACCATTTTTAAGGGGATAGATAGAGATTCCATCACTACAAAGGATTCCTATGACAGAGCACATAAAAGAGAACAAAAACCCTTGTGGCTGCACCGATCAAACAACTGAACAAGCGATCACAACACAGGCGCATGAGCATGAGCATGAGCATGAGCATGAGCATGAGCATAGCGATCATCACCATGATGAGATCACGATGCAAAGCTGTTGTTCAAATGCATCTGAAGAGAATGTCACACCTAGCACTGATATACCAGCAGGATACCGACAAGATATTCTCTACATTAAAGAGATGGATTGCCCGATGGAATCGAAATTGATCGAACGGGTTTTAGCGGATCATCCCGATGTGGCAGAACTTCGTTTTAATTATCTCAAACGCGAACTCTACCTTATCCACAAAGGCGATCTCGAAGCGATGATCGCAAAGATCAAGACACTCAATATGACGCCACAACTGATCGAAGCAGGCAAACGAGATCATCTGGATACACCACGTTCCTTCTATGAACGTAATGAAACACCGCGATTAATTCTTGCCGGTGTATCAGCCTTAATTTCTGAAATCATTGAATTAGCCGGCGGAAGCGCTTGGATCAGCGCCATTTTTGCACTGCTCACCATTGCCCTTGTCGGTTTAACCACTTATAAAAAAGGTTGGATCGCCCTTAAAAATCGCACCCTCAATATTAATGCCTTAATGAGCGTTGCGGTGACCGGTGCTTTTCTCTTAGGGATTTTCCCTGAGGCGGCCATGGTGATTTTCCTCTTTACGCTCTCTGAATTAATTGAAGCTAAATCCCTTACCAAAGCACAAAATGCTGTGGAAAAGTTACTGAAACTGGCACCCGATGAAGCGAATGTCATTACCGAATCAGGTCTGCAAATTATGCAAGTAGATACGATTCCACAAGGGAGCTTACTCCGCATTGCGCCCGGTGAGCGCCTGCCACTTGATGGAACCATTATTCGTGGTCATTCAAGCCTAGATGAATCGGCGATTACCGGTGAAAGTATGCCTGTGGATAAGTCTGTGGATTCCCCTGTGTATGCCGGCAGCATTAATCTTCAAGGAGAGATCGATTATCGCACAAGCTCCACATCAGAAAACTCAACCCTTGCGAAGATTATTCAAACCATTGAAGCAGCACAAGTGAAGAAAGCACCGGTACAACGGTTTATCGATCGCTTTGCTGCGATTTATACCCCGATTGTCTTTTTAGTCGCTATCGCTATTGCACTGATCTCTCCACTTTTCGGTGTCACTTGGTTTGAGTCGATCTATAAAGCGTTAGTAATCCTCATTATCGCTTGCCCTTGTGCACTCGTGATCTCAACGCCTGTCGCCATAGTGAGTGCTCTAACTCAGCTCGCACGACATGGTATTTTAGTCAAAGGTGGGGAGTTTATTGAAAAAGGCGCGCACTTAACCCATCTTGCCTTTGATAAAACCGGTACTCTTACTATGGGAAAACCCGTACTCGATGAGATCTTCTATATAGAATTACCCAATAATTCATTACCGAGCACCTCCTCAGATGCCGAAGTGCTCAATGATAAGGCTCTCGTTACCCAATTAGCAGTGAGCCTTGCCGCTCGTTCTGATCACCCGATCTCAAAAGCCATTGTCGCCGGCAGTCAAGCTATGCAGAGCGTCAAGGATTCAGAGAATAACGCTCAATCACAAGTCGTTGAAATAGCGCAATTTACGGCGGTTGCCGGTCATGGAACAAAAGGCCAATGGCAAGGTCATCAGATCCTACTCGGTAATCGAGCTATGATGGTTGCTAATAATATTCAACTCACGCCGGCAGAAGAGAAGCTACAAGCCATTGAATCTCTCGGTGCTAGTTTATCGCTCTTTGCGATAGATGGACATATCCGCACGATTTTTGCCGTCGCCGATCCGGTGAAAGAGAATGCCGCGAGCGTGATTCAAGCACTACAATCGATGGGCATTACACCGATTCTTCTCTCCGGCGATCATCAAGGTGCGGTGAATCAAGTAGCCGAGAAAGTCGGAATCAGAGAAGCTCACGGCGCTCTATTGCCGGAAGATAAACTTGCCCGCTTAACCGAAGCACAACAAAGTAATCTCCCCATGAAAGGAAATCCCGTTGTTGGTATGATCGGTGATGGCATTAATGATGCTCCGGCATTAGCACAAGCCGATATCGGGTTTGCAATGGGTGCGATTGGCAGCGATATCTCAATTGAGACCGCAAATGTGGCGATTATGGATGATGATCTTGCAAAATTACCCTATTTCCTCACCATTTCACGCAAAACATTGAAGCTCATTCAGCAAAATATCTTTGTCGCATTGGGAATTAAAGTGATCTTCTTCCTAGCGATACTCTTTGGCTATGAGAGCATGTGGGCAGCCGTATTTGCCGATGTGGGCGCAAGCCTCATTGTAATCGGCAATAGTTTACGGATTTTGAAAATGAAATAAGGGAACCATAGTAGGCTTGGTTTAATAAAAAGAGTTTTTAAACAGCGAATATAGGAGTTTAAAAGAAGATATAATAAATTTGGTTTAAGAAAAATGATTTTAAACAACACTTGCAAGATGCCGGATAGAATGGCTTTCTTACTTATTACAGCCGATGCGCCGGCATTTAAATAAGCTTATTTTGAACCGACATTACTATAAAACTTATCTAAACAACACTTGCAAGATGCTGGATAGAAAGGCTTTCTTGCCTCGATCAGCTGATGCGCCGGCATTTGAATAAGCTTATTTTGAACCGATATTACTCTATTTATGACCATTGAATGATCTGAAAACATAAAAAATCCTAAACTGCCAAAGCGGTTTAGGATTTTAATTTTGATCGATTAGTGACAACCTATCCTCATACAATTTGTAGTAGAAATTAAGTGGAGATTACCAATCTAAGATGACAATCTAAAATCAGATTTTAAGATATCCACTACTCACTTGTTTCAAGATTACGATCATTATCAATCTGATATGATTATGGCTTTAACATAATATGATCAACATCGATATCAGTTGGGCGATGACGATGATGATCTACTTCACCATAGATTAATACTGTATCTTCAGGCGTCACTTTTAAGCCTTTCCAATCATCGTTATCAATTTCTACAATGACTTCACCCGAAGCATCTCTAAAGAGATATTTCTCTTTTCCCACTTGCTCTACGATCTTCCCTTCTAATACAACACGACTATCATCTCTTGCGGCAATTGCATCTTTGACTGAAATGACCTGTCCTGTATTCACCGCAGGTGCATTTTTATTTACGAAGCCACCGGCAGATGATGGACCTGAAAATTGTGCAAATGCTACTGATGATCCTAAAGCACAAGTTGCGACTAAAGTGGTTGCTAAAATAAGTTTACGCATATTCTATTCCTCCATGAAATAGTGAATTTAATAATCTTGCTTCTTTAAAATATTGTTATATTAAGCCGCTACTGGAACGGATACAGGTTTTGGCGCTTCAGGTTTTACTGCATCATGCTTTGGAGCTTCTGGCTTAGGAGCATCACCTTTTGGTCCTTCGTGTTTACGGTGTTCGCCTTTTGGTCCTTCGTGTTTACGATGTTCGCCTTTTGGTCCCTCGTGTTTACGATGCTCACCTTTTGGTCCTTCGTGTTTACGATGTTCGCCTTTTGGCCCTTCGTGCTTACGATGCTCACCTTTTGGCCCTTCGTGCTTACGATGTTCACCCTTTGGCCCTTCATGTTTACGATGTTCACCTTTGGGGCCTTCATGTTTACGGTGTTCGCCTTTTGGGCCATCAGCTTTAGGACCATCGGCTTTAGGACCTTCTGGTTTTTTAGGCTCAGGTTTTCCTGGCTCACCTTTGGGTGCATCAGGTTGTCCTTTTTCCATATGATGTTCTGGTGCTACAGGCTTGGGAGCATCCACCGGTGGTGCTACAAATTGTGCTGAAGCGACTGCAGTGATTGACATTAAAGCGGCTGATAAAATTAACTTACGCATTCTCTAATTCTCCTTGTTTAAGTAGAAAGATCTGTTTCTATGGTCTTATTAAAACAGGCTAACCTTAACGCTATCTTAAGCGGAAAAATAAATATTAATTTTTTAAATCAAATAGTTATACCGCCTTTTCATTTTACTAATCGATTGAAAATCAGGTGAATTCTTCCTTCCCTTACAACAGGAGAATGATAAAGTCAGTTTGTCTACCCTTTTACGCTTATCATAATAACGGCAGATAGAGCGATACTTCAAAGCCATCCACTTCTGGTCGAGAACGCAAACGCAAGCTTCCTTGATGAAGTTCAACAATCTTCTTCACAATCGATAAACCTAAGCCGCTTCCCGTCTCTTCTGTCCCTAACACTCGATAAAAGCGCTGTGTTAGACGTGAGAGTGCTTCTGCATCTACGCCGGTACCATTATCTAAAATAATGATCGCCAAATAAGCCTTCGATTCCCGCCATTCTTGCGATAAGGTAATAGTAATATCGGCACCTCTAGGCGCATATTTGACTGCATTCCCCACGACATTTTTAATAGCGACTAACAATAAATCCTCATTCCCCATCACTACTGGCGCTACATTCTTCGGCATTTGATCTGTTAACGTGAGCCGAATGACTTTATCCATCAATGATTGTGTGAAAAGGGATTCCACATCCGTTAGTAACGGTAATATTGTGACCGGTTTCATCGGTAATTGCTCACCACTCACTAATGTGAGCGGATCTAATCGTGCCAAAATCAAGAGATGTTCAATCAGATGCGTTGCCCGGCGAATATCCTGCTGTAGCGGTTGCAGTGCGCCGGCAAGCTCCGGTTTTTCCCGTTGTAACAATTGCAATTTCATCTGAATCGCACTTAATGGCGTACGCAATTCATGAGAGGCATCAGCCGTAAATTGCCGCTCGTGTTGCCGAGCGATTTCAAGATCGGTTAATAACATATTAAGCGACTCTTCAATGGCAATAATCTCCTTCGCATGAGTACGCACTTCAATCGGTTTCAGGTTTTTCGGCGATAATCGCGACAGTTGGGTAGAAATTGCGGTCAGTGGTTTAAGCCCCCAAAAGACTAAAAGACCATTGAGCAAAATAGAGGTAATTAACGCAATCAACCCCGAAAATAACAGCTCCTCCGTTAAGTCATCAAGAAATTCATGCCGCATTTCCAAAGCATGCCCAACTTGAATTTCATAAGGGGAATGATGTTTCGGCAATACAAAAACCCGCCAAGGATCACCTGCAATCGAGATGTTGGCAAAACCTTTATAGCCTTTAAACCGGCGCACAAAAGGGAAATTGGGCGCACGACTACTTTTCGCAATCACTCGACCATCACTAATCACCTGGAAATAGAAACGATCATCTTCTAAATCGACTTTTCCTCGCACAGGCCGTTCCCGCACCGGTGGCGGCCCACGATCTACTAATTGCGATAAAACCTGCGCGGAGCGTACTAACGCTTCATCCAATACATCTTTCGTCTGATTCCAACTGACATAAGTCGTAATCGCAAGACTCATCCCCCAAAGCAACAATGTCGAGAGCAAAATGCTAGTAATTAAAGTCCCTCGTAGAGAGTAACTTCTTCGACGCGAGAAAAACTGAGTAAAACGAGATTTTTTCTCTGATTGACCTTCATAATCTACTGTTTCAAAGCTTTTTTTGCGCGCCATATTGCCCCAACTCTTTCACTCATTTCACTTAAACTCCCTATTGATATTTATATCATTATGGATATTGTCTCTTGCGACCACTCCTCACCCCATTAATGTATACCCTAAACCTCTGCGAGTTCGGATAAAACCATTGCCGAGCTTCTTACGTAGATGATGAATATGCACCTCAACGGCATTACTCTCCACCTCATTCCCCCACGCATAGAGCTTATCTTCTAAAGCTTCTCTGGTAAATGTACGACTTGGATACTGCATTAAAGTATGAAGCACTGCATACTCTTTGGCCGTCAACGTCACCGATTCACCGGCTTTCTGCACCACTTTAGTTGCCGGATCAAGCGTGACATCTTCATGCACAAACACCGTTTCCACCTGTTGACTAATTCGCCGGGAGAGCGCCCGAATCCGCGCCGATAGTTCCTCTAAATCAAAGGGCTTCACAAGATAGTCATCTGCCCCTAAATCGAGCCCTTCAATACGATCGGCAATACTATCGCGCGCGGTGATCATAATAATCGGCAAAGCTTTCTTTTGACTGCGAAAATTCTTCAAAATCATATCTCCCGATAATCCGGGTAAGCCCCGATCAAGTAAGAGACAATCATAAGTATCAATTAATACATTCTTCGCATCATTCCCATTGGTCAGCCAATCCACCACATAACCATCCATCTGCAACCATTTCTGAATGGTATCTCCCAACGAACGATCATCTTCTACCAACAAAATTTTCATCTAAAATCTCCCCTCAGCATACGCGATATTGTAGTACCTGTTTCTTAAATCCTGCTTAAATGCCATTTTATTGCCAATCTTTTCAAGTCATTATTCATTCTTTCAGAATAACACTTTCAACTTCACCTCCTCGAATCAACCTCAACAAACAGACAAAAAAATACCTAACGCCAGCACGTTAGGTATTCTTAATCTTATTATAATACGACTAGAGCGAGGAACTTAGAGCTCAAACGCAACCCCGGCACCTAAGCCCACTTTGTTTTGCGTATCGTACGACATTTGCAATCTGTAGCGGGCACGATCATTGATCTTACCTTGAATACCGATTGAGATCGCACTCTCACCATCGTAGTAACCGATACCCATACCGAATGAATATTTCGAGTATTCGATATACGGAATCGAACTCATCGCCATAGCACCCGCGATACCGGCACTTGCACGCTTACGATTCTCATATACCGTTTTCTCAATATTGTTCATACGAGTATTGTAGTGGTTTAAGGTGTAGTTGATATTTTGAATATCTTCTTTCACAACATGCAACTGGCTACCGTTGATGGCTTCCGTAGAGTCAGCACCAATATAACCATCGGCAACACCAGTGACTTTTTGAGCAACACCTTTACTATTTGCAAAGCTGATTGCCTTAGCATCATCATGGCCAGGATTAATAACAATAGCCCCTACTTTTGACTCTTTACCGTCTTTATCATAAACGAGAGCTTCACCTTTTCCAAAGATTTGGTTTTGATCTAATGCGGTTAGCGCATCTTGAACATTTTTATAACCATTTCCATTAACAGTAAAGTTTGAATCTCCATAAGTAACGTTTCCATTACCATCGATTTTCGCGCCCCCACCTAGCAAATTAGCAATAGCTGTATTGGAATCATAAAGTTGGCTACCGTTGATGGCGTCGGAAGAACCTTTATTGATTGCACCATCTTTTACACCGGTCAAGGTGCGGTCACCATTAGGATTATCTTCGGATTTAGGACCACCTGAAATATCAAAGGAACCTGCCTTTTTAGCGATATCGTTATCAACAACAATAGTTTCACCATCTTCAGTTAATTGGATAAGACCTGCTTTACCATTGGTGATATTTGTAACATTTTTACCCACGGCGTCTAGTTGGCCTTTATTAACAGCATCTCCTGCATTTACACCATCTGCAACGTTGGTAATTACTTTACCACCGGCATCAATACCTTTCCCAGTAACACTTGGCCCCCCCGCAATCGTTAAACCATTGCCATCAAGCTTAGTATCACCGATAGTAATCGAACCATCAGATGTAAGATCAAGATCTTTTCCTAATTTAACCTCAATATCGTTAGTCTCTTTATTGATATTTACGCCAATATTGTTATCGGTCAAATTATCCTTATGAGCACCACCAATGATTGAAACTGTCTTGCCTAATTTATAATTATTTTCAACCTTATCACCTGATTCATTAACCGTATCAGTTGTAAAAGTTAAGCCTTTATCGATAGACTCTTGATTTGCAGTCAAACGATCTCCAACATTTTTAAACCCATCATAAACGTTAGTAATAGGCTTACTTGAACCTAACGCTCCTGCAAAATCAATAGCAATAGTACCATCACTATTTAATGTGCCATGATCGCCCATTAAACTTTTTGACATGTACTTATTAAAGTAGTAAAGCTGTGAACCGTTGATTGCATCGGTTGAGTCTGATGAAATTTTACCTTCAGCCAAGCCTGTGATTTTCTTATTATTCATGTCAATACCACCAGCTGTGATGCTTGGACCATCTTTAATGATTAATCCTGTATCACCTAATGTGACATTATCTCCTACTTTAACGCCATCATTGTTCATAACGGTATCACCGGTTGTTACTGATCCATCCGCACCAAGCACAAGATCTTTGGAAAGTTTAATATTGAGCTTACCACCCTCAACCACAACACCGATATTGCCTTCAGTTAAATTAGCAAGTGCTGCGCCACCAACAATCGATACCGTTTGGCCTAATTTGAAATTTTGAGGCGTACCACTGTCTCCGGCAAACGTTAAACCTTTATTTGCAATAGTTTGAACTGAATCCAACTGACCTTTGTTCACAGCATCACTATCAGCAACGCCATCAGCAACATTAGAGATCACTTTATCACCAGCATTAATACCACTAGTGGTAACACTTGGACCATTCACAATGGTCAAGCCTGTATTACCTAATGTGACATTATCGCCGACTTTAACACCATCATTATTCACAACGGTATCACCGGTTGTTACTGATCCATCCGCACCAAGATTAAGATCTTTCGCTAGTTTGACGTTGAGCTTGCCTTCGTCATCTACAACAACCCCGATGTTCTTACCATCTACTAATTTTGTTGTATCTGTCTCACCACCAACAATCGATACCGTTTGGCCTAATTTGAAA
>NZ_QEWQ01000004.1 GCF_003121845.1 Ignatzschineria ureiclastica
GGACCGAAGTGGACGTATCTCTGGTGTTCCGGTTGTCATGCCAATGGCATAGCCGGGTAGCTACATACGGACGGGATAACCGCTGAAAGCATCTAAGCGGGAAGCCTTCCTCAAGATAAGATTTCCCTAGGGGTTTAACCCCTCTGAAGGTCCGTCGAAGACTACGACGTTGATAGGTTGGGTGTGTAAGTGCAGTAATGCATTGAGCTTACCAATACTAATTGACCGTGAGGCTTGACCATATAATAGGTCTTAGACAATTTGTCTTACAATGAGACATGAGCGTTTCCAAAGTTAAAACTATGAATACAGTCTACTTGCTGTTACTAACCAACTAATCAAATTTATTCGTGAGTGGAGTGCGATATAGAATGCAGAGATGCATCGGCACTTCAAACACAAACCAGTTTTCCTGGAAACAATAGCGCTATGGAACCACCTGATCCCGTCCCGAACTCAGAAGTGAAACGTAGCAGCGCCGATGGTAGTGTGGGAGTTCCCATGTGAGAGTAGGTCATTTCCAGGGCTTAATTAAGAGACCCCTAGTTCAATGAACTAGGGGTTTTTCTTTTGGGTGAAAAAATGTAAAAGCTTTTTATTTTAAAAGCTCAAAATTAAAAATATAAAACAATATAAAATGAGAGAGGGCTAATCATGAATTATGAAGATGCAAAACTATTTATTGCTCAAATATGTGCCAAAGGGCAAGAAGATATTGGGCAATTAGATTTATATAGCTACATACTTAGTAGTGAGTTACAGGCGGTAATCAATATGATCTCTACATTGGAATCATATGAAACAGATGATCATTATACATGGGAATATAGTTATCTTTTAGGGCAGGCAATCGGGAGTCTTGATACATCAGAAACTTGGCTTATCTATTTTGGACAAGTGATGGGACAAATAGGTGTTCAATTACAAAAGGTATATGAGATACTCAATGAGAGGTTAATATTATTACACCCTGAATAATCATGTATATACTAAGGAAGGTATTTTATGGAGCATAATGGTGAAAATATAGCAGTATTGATCGATGCAGATAATACCTCTCATTCTTTAATCGATGTGATTCTAGAAGAGGTCGCTAAATATGGTACATCTTATGTTAAACAAGTTTATGGTGATTGGAGTTCCCCGTCCCTCAAGAACTGGAAAGAAAAATGTCTCAGTCATGGTTTAGTTGCAATTCAGCAATTCACTTATACAGCCAATAAAAATGCCACAGATATTGCAATGGTTATTGATGCTATGGATCTATTACATAGCCAACAATTTAATGCATTTTGTATTGTTTCTAGTGACAGTGATTTTACGGGACTAGTGTCTAGAATACGTAAAAATGGAATCAAAGTATATGGCATTGGAAAAGAGTCTACCCCCGAAGCTTTCCGTAAGTCCTGCGATAAGTATATATTTATTGATAACTTTATAGAAAAAGTTCCTGTCAATAATATGATTGACAATCTGAACGATGATAATAATGCATCTGTTATAGAAATTAAAAAGATATATGATCAAAAATCTCTTAGGGCTGATTTACCGCTTTTGAAATTAATTCGTAACGCAATCAAAGAGAATGATCGAGATACGGGATGGAGTACCTTAAGATCTGTCGGAAAGTATATTCATAAAATGAATCCAGAATTTGATTCGCGAAATTATGGTTATTCTAAACTATCAGAATTGATCGAAGTGTTAGGTCTGTTTAAGTTAAAAGCACAGGAAAATACATTACATATCACTTGTGCACTTCCGAAAAATGAGCTAAAAAAAGTGCGAAAAATTATTAAAAAGCATAGCAGTAACCCGGAAAATGGTGCTTTATTAAAGCGGGATTTAATTAGTCAATCACTCAAAGAAAATGGTATTTATTATAAAGAGGCCTTTGGTTGTAAATCGTTAACATCTTTTTTGAAAAAAAATAGATTATTGGATTTTATGGAGAGGTAGGTAATAGACGAAAATTAGGATATTAAATAAATATAAATCAATAAATATATATTTGTATTTATATATAATATGCGTAAATTTTGTAGTAATATATTCCCTTATTAAAAATAATATAGCTATATAAATATCATCTAGTTAGCCTGATTATGGGGCTCGATAGGATATTGTTTAGAATTTAAATATATTTATTCAATATTGGAGAGTTATTATGAGCAATAAGAGTGATGTTTCATCTAATAAAAAAACAGAATGGAAGCGAATAACGCAAGAGATGTTGGATCAAGCCGGAATCGAGATTAATGGCCCTAATCCTTATGATATACAAGTGCATAATGAAGATCTATACCAACGTGTGTTACAACAAGGCTCTATTGGATTAGGTGAGAGTTATATGGATGGTTGGTGGGATTGTGAACGCCTTGATCTTTTTTTTACGCGAGTCTTGAGTGCTCAGTTAGATCAAAAATTACCTAAAAATTGGCGAGATATTGTTCGGATTATTGTTGCTCGTATTTGGAATCTTCAGACAAAAAATAGAGCTTGGATTGTTGGAAAAGAGCACTATGATCTTGGGAATGATCTGTTTGTCCGCATGCTTGATCCTTATATGCAATATTCATGTGGCTATTGGGCAAATGCGACAACATTAGAAGAAGCACAAAAAGCCAAATTAGATCTCATCTGTCGTAAATTAGAATTAAAACCCGGAATGCGCTTATTGGATATTGGTTGTGGTTGGGGGGGATTATCCGCTTATGCCGCAACACATTATGGTGTTTCGGTAACGGGTGTCACAATCTCTCAAGAGCAGCAAAAATTGGCACAAGATCGTTGCCGAGATTTAGATGTCAAGATATTGTTGCAAGATTATCGTGATCTTGATGATCAATTTGATCGTGTTGTTTCTGTGGGGATGTTTGAGCATGTTGGTCCCAAAAATTATGCTGAATATTTTGATGTTGTACGTAAAAATATTAAAGAAGATGGTCTATTTCTCCTTCATACGATAGGTTCTAACTATAATAAGGTAAATGTTGATCCTTGGATCGAAAAGTATATTTTTCCCAATGGTATTTTGCCGTCAATCCAAGGAATTGCGAATGCAAGTCAAAATAAGTTTGTAATGGAAGACTGGCATAATTTTGGTGCCGATTATGATCGGACCTTAATGGCATGGTATGAGCGTTTTATGAATACTTGGCCTGAGATTGAGAATAATTACACGCCAAGATTCAAACGAATGTTTAGTTACTATCTCCTTGCTTGCGCGGGTGCTTTTAGAGCTCGAGATATTCAATTATGGCAGATTCTTTGGAGTCCAAAGGGCGTCGTTGGCGGGATTAGAGTTCCTCGTTAATATCTAATGCTTTAAGTCTAAGGCTTTAAGTCAAGCTAATTCACAAAAGAAAATCCCCTAATATTGAGTTATAAAATATTAGGGGATTTTTTGTTATGGCTCTATATCAGTAACAATATAGAGATCGGTAATAGTCATCGAAGTTGTGATGATCTATTAAATTATGCTGTGGCTTTTTCTGTTTGGAGCGATGACATTTTTTTAAGAATAAAGTTTAGCAATAAACCATAAAGTGGTAGAAAGAAGATCGCACAAATTAATAGTTTAAATGCATAATCCACGAGAGCAATTTCTTGCCAATTGGCTGCCATGAATGCATCATCACTTTGATAAAAGGCAATAAAGAAGAAAACAACAGTATCTATAAAATTACCGGCAATTGCTGCAGCGCTAGGTGCTACCCACCAACGATGATTTCTGCGAAGATAACTAAAAACAGTAATATCCATTAGTTGTCCCACGAGATATCCTGCGAAACTAGCAAGTGCAATTCGTGCGACAAAAAGATTAAAAGTAGATAGCTCATTAAAGCCTAACCATTCACCTTTAAAAAAGATCACTGAGATAACATAGGAGATAATAAGTGCTGGAATCATCACGACAAAAATAATGCGACGTGCAAGTGAAGCACCAAATACTCGAATGGTTAGATCTGTGGTGAGGAAGATGAAGGGGAATGTGAAAGCACCCCAGGTAGTATGAAATCCAAAGATTGTAAAGGGCAACTGTACAAGATAGTTGCTCGAAGCAATAATCAGAATATGAAAGAAAGAGAGCTGATAGAGTGCTCGTCGTCTCTCAGCTTGCGTAAATTGATACATAAATTTTAATTCCTTAGTTTTTTTGCGTGGGAGGTTCACGAACCACGAGAGGCGGTATTGTAGCCTAAATGGCGTTAAATCACAAAAGGGATTAAAGCATAGCATTTAACATGCTGGCTTTATTCAATAGTTTTCTGACATGCTTGTTGCAACATCTCTATCTCTTGTGTAATCGCAGGAAACTGCGGAATAGATGGTACAGGTTTAATACTTGTTTGTTCCCCATATTGTAGAGCGTTGGCTAACATTTCAAAGAGGTATAGGAGTGATGCAAGCTCTTCTGCTGAAAGTGATTTCCGATGGTCCACTTCGGCTGCATGTTCTAATAAAAAAGCAAGCTTTTCAATAGAGTAGATGATCGGCCAATAGTATTCAATTAACGATTTTTTAAGCGGAATTTCACCTGTAGCAGCATCATAAAGGGCTGTTAGATTTGTAACATTTGTTCGCATCTTGATAATACGATCATTGATTTGTTGATGAGAAGAGGATGTGTCTGGAGAGAATAGAAGCAATAACATTTGAGATTGATTTCGAAGGGTGCGCATCATGATTCTTGGAATTCTAAGTGATGCTGTTCTTCTTCCCATTAAAATAACGCCGATAAGTCCAATAATACTACCAATGATTACATCGATCATACGGGCACTAGCAAAGTAAAATGCAGAAAATTCACCGCCGGTAATTGTTTCTGCAAGGATGAGTGCATTGGGTGTAATAAAGATAATAGCTAGTCCGTAGTTTTTAACAATAAAAAGCTCGGTGAGTGCCGTAAAAAATAAGATAAAGAGTGCGACAGCATAACCTGAAGGGTGAAAATGGAGAATTGCGGTAGCAATAATAATGCCGAGCATCGTTCCCATTGAGCGTTGTAAAGCTCTATGGAATGTAGCAACCATTGAAGAACCGGACATAACCGCAACACAAGAGAGCGGAATCCAGTAGGATCTAGTAAAGTCAAAACTATGGGCAACAATTGTTGCGATTGCTGTAATAATACCAAAGCGGATAGAGGTTAAAAATACAAGTGAGTTACGATCAAGTGTATTCAGCAAAATTTCTTTGATTGTAATACGTTTTTCTAGAGAAATGGGTTTCAGATTTTCGGCTGGATCCTTGATAATGTTCGCCATAGTCTGATAATAGTTTTGTAACGTTATGTCCTGTAGTTGTGGAATTGTGAATAGCGAGGATTCTTTGAGATTGTTTTTTAAAGCACTCTCAATTTGTTCAATTAAGGCGAGACATTCGTTAGGAAGTTTTTCTTTATGTTCAGCATAATGACTCATGAGATAGAGAAAATACTCATTTCCGGTAATGGTTAAGTGTAATAAACGTTGATATGTTTTTGAAGGAGAACCCGGTAGTTCTCCACTCATTAATATCTCTAAAGTATCGCGCAACAAGCTCATTGTTTTATATTTTTCATTTTGGAATTGATCTGTACCAATACTTGCGGTAAAGCGATGAAGTTGACGATAAACATTACTGACAGCTTTAATTTCAGGGCGATGAGGATTAATCAAAAAACCGCTCATAGCAATTAACCAAGAGAGAATAGCCCCTAGTGAAACTAATCCTGCGCGGAAAAAAGCCCCTTGCAAATCTGTGATAGGCATATCAGCCGTGAGGGCAAATACCATGATAAAAAAGATGGCTGAAGGACCGATAAACTTTAGTGCATTAAAAATAAAGATCATGACGGTGGCAATGAGTCCAATTAAGATGACCATTGCTATGGGGGAGGGTGCAACAATAGAGCCTAAAAAAGCGCATAGTACAATCATTCCCCCCACAAATAGAAGACGCTTAGCAAGATGAGCATAGGGTAAGCGAAAGGCATATAAGTAGGTAAATCCCCCTAAACCTGCCATTAGTCCATATTGAAGTTGCTTAAACCAAAGTCCAATGAAAATGGGGAGCGACATTGCTAAGGCTGCCCCTATTGCACGTTCCCAAGGAAAAGGGCGATTATTGACAGCAATGGCGGCTTTAAATATCTGCCCAGCTTTTTGTAATCCGTTCATTTTTAATCTCTATAATTATGCTGAATAACAATATTATACGGGATTTTTGATTTTTTCTTGTGATGAATAAAAAATTAGGTTATAGATAGGAATTAATTCAAAATAACTCTGGCTTATTTGGGCTGATAACAATTGATATGAGGAGGTTTTGAAAGAATATTACCACTGCCTTTTACGGAATTTAGTTTGTGTCTTGCTGTTCATTTTTTCATTTAACTGGGACTTTAAAATACCATGGCATTTAATCATCAAATAGAAGCATTTATCTCTACGCTTGCAACAGACCGTTATTATGTTTGGGATCACTTTTTGGATTCAAGTGAAATTCAAGCAATCAGAGAGGCTATCCCCGATGATGAACTACATGAAGCCCGTATCGGCCATAAAGATACTCTGCAAAATAACAAAGCGATTCGAGGCGATCAAACATTGTGGTTAGATGATGGGATGGCACCTATCATTCGGGATTATCTTGCAAAAATGGATGAAATTCGGCAGATTTTAAATCGAGAGTTCTATTTAGGCTTGAAAGATTTTGAAACGCATTTTGCTCGTTATGAGCCTGGTACTTACTATAAAATGCATATCGATAATCCTAAAGGAGTAAGTCGAAGAAAGATCACAACGGTACTCTATCTCAATGAAGACTGGAAACCTGGTGATGGCGGTGAGTTAGAGATCTATAATTTGGCACAAGAGAAAATTTTAACTGTAGAGCCTATTGCTGGGCGTATTATCTTTTTCTTATCAGAAGATTTTCCGCATGAAGTGACTACGACAAATGTGGTGCGGGATAGTATTACAGGTTGGTATCTCACAGAAAAATTGTTATAGCCATTGAATCAGCTTATTGTCTATTCTTTAGAAGAAAGGGAGCATTCCAAGGGATTTTGCGGTACAATATTGCACAAATTTTTAGATCAATCTCTCTAGGTTAATGCAAGGAAATGTAACGACTAGTGGTGCTTGATAATCACTTGTTTTTCAAATTAAAAGCTTGCATTTAACCATACTAATAAAGGTGAAAATGAGTTTCACCATTTAAAGGTTCCCTTATGAAATTACTTCACGATAGAATTATTCAAGATGGCTTAGCTTTTGATGATGGTACATTAAAAGTCGATAGCTTTATCAATCATCAAATGGATCCTATTTTAATGAAATCCATTGCGGTTGAGTTTGTTCGCCGTTTTGCTAATTTACCTATCAATAAAATTATTACGATTGAAGCAAGTGGTATTGCGCCGGCAATTATGCTTGGTTATCTACTTGAATTACCGGTTGTTTTTGTGAAGAAGAAAACTCCGAAAACAATGGAGAAGATGTATCTCTCATCGGTTTACTCTTATACTAAAGATCGTACTTATGATGTTTGTGTAAGTGAAGAGTATCTCTCTAAAGAAGATAATGTTCTCTTTATTGATGACTTTTTAGCTAATGGTAATGCAGCATTAGGCGTGAAATCGCTGATTGATCAAGCAGGTGCTACACTCTATGGAATGGGCTTTATCATTGAAAAGAGTTTTCAGGAAGGGCGGGATCGCTTGCTAGCGGAGGGTATTAATATCCAATCTCTAGCGCGCATCTCTTCACTTGCCGGCGGCAAAGTGCAATTTGCAGCAGAGCCTTAAAGTTTGATGATATAGAAATGTTGATATAATTCGCGAATCCCAATCGCTATCTATAGTGATAAAGACGACAGTGATAAAACCTATAGTGATAAGTAGGGATTCGCAAAATTAGAGTAAAATCCGGCGCATTTGCGATCTCTTATGGGTAGAAATACATTATAAGAGTGCAAATGCGTATTTGTTTAAGGTCTTGGTTAATTAGGGAAGAGAAGCAGATTAAGGTCGATTGATCTGTTTATCTTTAGAAGGGTAGAATGGATATATTATTGATAACGCTCAATGCACGCTATGCGCACGCTTCATTAGGGCTTCGTTATCTTAAAGCGAATCTCTATGAATTAGAAGATCGGGCAGAAATTTTAGAATTTACGATTCAGCAGAATCGGGAGTCAATGCTTGAAGAGATTCATAAGAGATCCCCTAAAATCGTCTCTTTTGGTCTTTATATCTGGAATTTTAATGAAACAACGGCTCTTATTCAGGATTTACGAGCATTAATGCCGGACTTAATTATCAATATTGGTGGGCCGGAAGTCTCTTATGAGTATGAAACAATAGCTATTTTTCCATTAGTGGACTATCTCATTACGGAGTGGGGAGATGTTAGCTTTTATCAATTAGCTAAATCGATTCTATTAGAGGGGAAACCTTGGCCAACGAAGGTCATTAAAGGGATAGAACCGCCGTTAGAAGAGATTAAATTACCTTATTATCTCTATAATGAAGAAGATATTGCGCATAGAACGGTCTATATTGAAGCTTCTCGAGGTTGTCCCTTTAAGTGCGAATTTTGTCTCTCGAGTTTAGATAGGACTGCGTGGCGTTTTCCTTTAGAGCCTTTTTTGGAAGCGATGGAGGATCTTTATCAAAGGGGGTTGCGGCAATTTAAGTTTGTTGATCGTACCTTTAATCTAAAGAAAGATTTCACTTTAGCGATTTTAGATTTCTTTCTGGATAAAATTGCTAACAATCCGGACGAGCCACTATTCTTACATTTTGAGTTGGTACCGGATTACCTTTCAGATGAACTTAAAGCGAAAATTTTAGAGTTTCCGGATGGTTCGCTGCAATTTGAGATTGGTATTCAAACCTTAAATACGACGACTCAGCAGTTGATCTCTCGGCGAACAAATCTGCCGGTTGCGAAGGAGAATATCTCCTGGCTCTCGAAAAATACTGATGTGCATCTGCACGTAGATCTCATTGTAGGGTTACCTGATGAGGATTTAACGAGTTTTGCACAAGGATTTGATGAGCTCTGGTCGTGGGAGCCGCAAGAGATTCAAGTGGGTATTTTAAAACGGTTAAAAGGTGTACCGATTATTCGTCATAGTCAGGAATTTGAATATCGTTTTAGTCAAGTACCACCATATTCTATTTTGCAAAATAGAGATATGCCATTTACAACCGTAATGGAGATGGAACGATTTGCTAAGTTTTGGGATAGTGTGGCTAATTCTGGTCGTTTTAAAGCGATTTTACCTATTATTTTAGAGAAGCAACCTTTCAAACATTTTAGCGCGTTATCGCAATCACTCTATCAAACATTTGGGCGGAGTTATGGTATTGCGTTAGATCGACTTTTTAGAGCCATTTTTGATTATTTAGTGAATGAGCGAGCATTGCCGGAAGAAGTTGTGCGAGAGGCGATGTGCGAGGATTTTCTACGTACCGGCATTAAAGGTTGGCCTAAATATTTAGGTGATCGTCCCGATGCTTTACTATTTGCACGAGAAACGCCGGCGGAACAAGCGGCAAAGCAAGCATTACCACAAAGACAGCGACAACATCGCACCGGATAGAACGGCTTCCTTGCCTCGATCAGCTGATGTGCCGGCATTTAGATAAGCTTATTTTAAACTGATCTTGTTATCATTAGATATTCAATCAAGGGGTAACTCAATCGGCGAATCGGTGTAGAGCATTGAGCGATTTAAACTTTTAAATGGTTGTAATTGCCACTGCTCTTTTTGGGCTAATGATTGAAGAGATTCCCATTTTTCATCGGTGGGTTTAGGGATAAAGAGGCAAGCACCAGTGCCGGTAATATAGGGAGATAATTCAAGCGCTTCAAGTTTTGTCATAATAGTTTGCATAACTGGATAATGCGCAAAGATAGCGGGTAGACAATCATTGATAGCGCGTTCTTCTGTAAAATATTGCTCGGTAAAGAGAGGGCTATTACGAATCAGATGCGGGCTTTCGAATATTTCTTGGGTACTAATATGAATGCCGGGATTGATCAGAATAAAATCAGATTCAGGAGGTTCAATCGGTGTTAATTGTTCACCAATTCCCTCAGCCCAAGCACTTTTACCATAAATGAAGATCGGCACATCTGCGCCGAGTTTTTTGCCAATTTGAATAAGCTCTTCTGTGGTGAGATAGAGTTCCCACAATTGATTGAGTACCACTAGCGTCGTTGCGGCATTGGAGCTTCCCCCACCAATGCCGGCCCCCATAGGTAGATGCTTAATAAGATCAATCGTGACTCCTTTCTCAATTTGGCTATATTCTTGCAGAGCAATCAGAGCCCGGTAGATCAAGTCTTCCTCAAGTGGAAACAGTTCGTGATCATAATCGAAATGAATCTCGCCGGTATCATTGACCTGAAAACCAATTTCATCATAGAGATTGGTAAATTGAAAAACGGTTTGTAAATAATGATAGCCATTCGCTTCTTGTCGAATAATACGAAGCATACGATTGATCTTTGCCGGAGAAGGGAAGTAGAGCATAGTGGAGATCCTATAATCCTATAACAAGTTTTCTATATTGTACCGCTATCGGTATGATAATGAGCGATCTATAATGAGAGATGTGCAAATTATTTAATGAATAATCCAATTATCAATCAGGAAGCGTAAACGAATATCATTACCACGCGTTAAAGTCATTTTAAGGGGAAGTTGCATACCATTTTTCTCAATCCATTCCTGGTAACTAACTGTCCAGCCATCTTCTTTAAATTGTTTAGGGAGACCTTTATCGTCGAATACAATCTTAGTATCCGGGTGAGTTGTCTTACCTTTGATCCATTGTTGAGAGCCTGATACAGGCCAATCAACGCCGGTGAGATTCGCAAAAAGACGATCAGGATTTTGATCTTTGAAGGTCTCTTCATCAATAGTAATACTAGTTTCTTGATCATCAATGGCAATATCGACGCGACCTTGTGCGAAAGGCCCTTGAATAATGATATTGATCGCCTCATTTTTAGCCTGCTCAATCGCAAAACTCACTTGTCCACTTTGCGTTGGATGTTTAATAGCCGTTCTTCCAAAAACTTTATAGTCCTGTGCTTCATCTAAAGATTGGTACATTGGGACGGTACAGGCGGCTAAAGTAAAGAGTGCTACAGAAAAAGGAATAATTTTTAGTCGTTTCATGGTTTTTTTTACAAAATTTGATAGAATTATCTGCGTCGTTTTAAGAGACGGGTAAGTTGCTAGTTTATAATAAAATGTATAAATTCTGTTACTTATTCTACACTTTGAAATTGATTATAGACAGAAGTCTGGATGAGTAAAAAAAACTCAATGCTTTCTAAAAAAGCGCTAGACAAATTGTAAAAGATGTCTATAATAGTTGTTCTTCAGATGGGCTATAGCCAAGCGGTAAGGCAGCGGGTTTTGATCCCGCCATCCCCAGGTTCGAATCCTGGTAGCCCAGCCAAATTTATAAAGGTATTGCACTGTAATTGAGTTGATTATGTCAAAGAAAAGATTACAATTAGTGGCAATACCTTTTTTCTATTTTAATCCCCCCACTTTACTTTATTTGATAGAGGATTCTTTGTAATGAGCAGCAAAGACCAGATGATGGTGTTTACCGGAAACGCCAATCCAGAGTTAGCTAAGAAGATTGTTAAACATTTAGGGCTTGAGTTAGGAGATGCGACTGTTGGACGCTTCTCAGATGGAGAAGTAATGATCTCTATCAATGAAAATGTACGGGGGAAAGATGTCTTCTTTGTACAGCCCACCTGTTTCCCAACAAATGATAACTTAATGGAGCTTCTGGTTGCGTGTGATGCACTTCGCCGAGCATCTGCAGGTCGTATTACGGCGGTTATTCCTTATTATGGTTATTCGCGTCAAGATCGTCGCCCTCGTTCAGCACGTGTACCGATCTCTGCTAAAGTTGTGGCGAATATGATTACAAGCGTGGGTTGTGACCGCGTATTAACAATCGATCTTCATGCTGATCAAATCCAAGGTTTCTTTGAAATTCCTGTAGATAATATCTATGCTTCATCTGTGATCCAAGCAGATATTATGAAGCATGATACTTCTAATATTACCGTTGTTTCTCCTGATGTAGGGGGCGTACTTCGTGCGCGTTCTGTGGCAAAACAGATTCCCGGCGCAGATTTAGTCATTATCGATAAACGTCGTCCTGCACCGAATGTGTCAGAAGTGATGAATATTATCGGTGAGGTGAATGGTCGTGATTGCATTATCGTTGATGATATCGTTGATACAGCAGGAACTTTAGGCGCAGCAGCTCAAGTATTGAAAGAGCGTGGAGCTAAAACTGTTAAAGCTTACTGTACGCATCCTATCTTCTCAGGTAAAGCAGTTTCAAATATCAATAATTCAGGCCTTGATGAGATGATTGTGACGGATACAATTCCTCTTCGCGAAGAAGCTAGAAATTGTGCAAAAATTCGTGTACTTTCCATTTCTGATATTATCGCGAACACAATCCAACGCATTCATGAAGAAGAGTCTGTAAGTACCCTTTTTACCCATGAATAGTTGTTCATCTGAGAGTTTTGTTGATTGACGACAAGTTCTAAGAATTGAGATCAAAAAATATTCTAGACGTATATTCCTGAGTGGGATATACGTTTTTTTATTATGACATTTTGTTAGTATCTTTTTGTTATGATATTTTTGAGGTCTGGTAGAAGTAGTGTAGTAATGTAAGAAAAATCATGGTGGCACTGATTTTTTTGCTGAGAATCCCCGTAATAAGATTGTCTATGATATCCTATCTCTCTTAGAATTATATGATCATACAAAGACTAAAAAGGAGTTCTTATGACTCGACGTGTATTTTGTGTCAAATTACAAAAAGAAGCAGATGGTATGCCAAGACAGATGTATCCTGGCGAATTAGGTAAGCAAATATTTGAGAATGTCTCTAACGAGGCTTGGCAACAATGGCTTAGAGCACAAACAATTTTGATTAATGAATATCGTATTAATCCGCTTGACCCTAAATCTCGAGAATTTTTAGAGCAACAGATGCATGATTTCTTTTTTGGAAGTGGCGCTGAATTGCCAGATGCCTTTAAGCCAGAATAATAAATTTGTGATTTAGAAAAAGTAATAAAACCTTGACCGATGTATAAAAACAGGTTAAGGTTTTTTTATGACTACGAAAAATAACACCTTACTACAACTACGACTTATTCTGCTGTAACCGCAATGGTTGCAGCGTAAATTAGCTTTTGTCTATTAAAAGCATGTAAATAACAGTTGAATTTTCCAAGCGTTAATACAGTTTAAATACGATTTACATTTTAAGTCTTACTAGGTGTTGTGATGCAATATATTTTCCCATTCTTATTAGATACTGGCCCATTGTGGCGTGTAATTGAAGTAATTAGTTGTAATTATTTTCAACTTATTATTCGGCAATATAAAATTTTACGCTGGCATGTATTCACCTACACTTTACGACTTCATCTCAAACCCTAAATGAAAGGAATAGCAAAAAAGCTATGCAATTGGCGTGCTTTACATGACAATATTTCACAATTTTTTGCTTAAAATAGGCAATGGTTGAGTCAAAAATGAGATGAAGTTATTTTGAAGTGATTTATCCGTTACTACAAGCAGCTAAAATAAAAATATTGATTAAGATTTAAAAGATAATAACACTGAGTTTAAAGAGGAAATAACACAATGATCACCAATCCTGAAGTTAAATATCAACGATTTGAAGCACCTAATTATCAAAATCGTACCTGGCCTAATAAAGAGATTACGAAAGTTCCTCGTTGGTTGAGTTCAGATCTTCGTGATGGCAATCAATCACTGATTGAGCCGATGAATGTGGAGAAAAAGCTTCGGATGTTTGATCTGCTGATTGAGTGTGGTTTTAAGGAGATTGAAGTAGGGTTCCCTTCAGCTTCAGAAACAGAGTTTAATTTTGTTCGTAAGCTTATTGAAGAAGAGCGTATTCCCGATGATGTGACGATCCAAGTTTTGACACAAGCTAGACAAGATCTGATTACGAAGACATTTGAGTCTTTGAAAGGTGCAAAAAAAGCAATTGTTCATTACTATAATGCCGTCTCACCTACTTTTAGACGAGTCGTTTTCAAAATGGAGAAGCCTGAAATTAAAGCGCTTGCCGTAAAAGGGGGGGGGATGATTAAGGCAGAGTCACTCAAGTACCCTGATACAGAGTGGTTTTTTGAGTACTCACCTGAAATTTTCTCTGATGCGGAGCTCCCTTTCTCTTTAGAGGTTTGCGAAGCCGTTTGTGAGGTCTTTAAACCTACGCCTGAAAAGCCCTTAATTTTGAACCTTCCTGCAACGGTAGAGGTTTCTACGCCCAATGTATATGCCGATCAAGTTGAGTGGTTCTGTGATCATATTAGTTGCCGAGATTCAGTTGTGATTAGTGCCCATGTACATAATGACCGAGGTTGTGCGGTTGCGGCAACAGAGTTAGCATTAATGGCGGGTGCAGATCGAGTAGAGGGTTGTCTTTTTGGTCATGGTGAGCGTACAGGGAATGTGGATCTTGTCACTGTGGCATTGAATATGTATTCTCAAGGGCTTCATCCGGGGCTTGATTTTAGTAAGATTAATACTGTTGTCAGAGAAGTGGAATATTGTACCGATCTTCCGGTTCATCCTCGTCATCCTTACGCAGGTGAATTGGTGTTTACGGCTTTCTCAGGCTCTCATCAGGATGCAATTCGGAAAGGGCTTGCTGATATGAAAGAGAATCCTGATCAATATTGGCGTGTTCCTTACTTACCGATTGATCCATTTGACTTAGGTCGTTCTTATGAAGCGGTTATTCGAGTGAATAGTCAATCAGGGAAAGGTGGTGTGGCTTATCTATTAGAAGAAGATCATGGTATTGAATTACCGCGCCGCTTACAGATTGAATTTAGTAAGGTTGCGCAGCTCTTTGCCGATAGAGAAGGTGTTGAGCTGACTTCCGAGCGCTTATACAGTATTTTTGAATCAGAATATCTAAATGCAACGCCGGCTATAGAGATCTTAATGCCGATCGATATCGAAGAGGATTCTGATGGTAATACGCATATGCAGTTGAAATTGAAAACAGCAGATGGAGAAAAATCTTTAAATGCGAAAGGCAATGGACCTATCGCAGCATTTGTCCATGGTGTTAATGAGATCTTTGGCTGGAATATTGATGTTGTGGACTATAATGAGCATGCTAGAAGTCAAGGATCTACAGCGGAAGCAGTTTCTTATGTAGAATTGCAGATTGAAAATAGAACACTCTTCGGTGCAGCAACTCATGCGAATACGTCTCGCTCATCGCTAAAAGCGGTCGTCTCTGCGATTAATCGTGCAATTGCACAAGGCTTTTTAAGCATGTAATGAATATAGAATTAGGATAATTATTAGGTTGAGGTCATTTCTTCTGGGGAATGGCCTTTTTATTGGGATTTAATACTGTTCATGGATAGCTCGTAGCAATAGGTGGCTGTTATAGAATTTGATTATTATAGTAAGAGCGGTTCAAAATAAGCATTATTGAAATGCCGGCGCATCTGTTGTAATAAATAAGGAAGCTATTCTATCCGGCATCTTGCAAGTGTTGTTTAGGACGGTTTTATGTTTTTCCCGCAAAAGCTGCTGAAAAACCATTTTTCTTAAACTAAATTTACTATAAATCTGCAACTCTCAGTTATATTAAAATATATAAAATTAAACATTATTGAATTATCTATCAATAAATAATATATAGACATATGAATATATAGATATATAGTGTATATATTTATAATATCCTATGTTGAAAATCGCCTATTTTCAATGAGTTTGAGATTATAAGTCCGCAGATTCATGATTCGATAGAGTCTTGCTTAGGTCTATTTCTAGGATATTTATTCAACAAGTGATGCAATAAAATGGTAGAATCTTTAAATCTTAAAGCAAATTAAGTGTATGAGTTGTACAATCAATTTTTGGATTGTATTGAGTTCATATTCACAAACGATCATTTTCATTAACTATTAGCAATAAAGAAAGATACGTTATGACAAATTTATTTACCTCTGAATCAGTTTCTGAAGGACATCCTGATAAGGTTGCAGATCAGATCTCTGATGCCGTTCTTGATGCAATTATCAAGCAAGACAAAAATGCGCGTGTAGCCTGCGAAACGTTAGTTAAAACGGGTGTTGCCATTGTTGCTGGTGAAGTCAGTACTAATGCTTGGGTCGATTTAGAAGATCTAGTCCGCCACGTGATTACTGATATTGGTTATGATTCCTCAAAAGTGGGATTTGATGGTAAAACCTGTGGTGTTCTTAATATCATTGGTAAGCAGAGTAGTGAGATAGCCCAAGGGGTTGATCGTAAATTACCCGAAGAACAAGGAGCGGGTGACCAAGGTTTAATGTTTGGTTATGCTTCTAATGAGACAGATGTTTTGATGCCTGCACCGATTACATTTGCACATCGTTTAATGGAGTGCCAATCTGAAGCGCGTAAAAGCCGTCAGTTATCGTGGCTTCGACCAGATGCAAAGAGCCAGGTCACATTTGCTTATAATAATGATGGTTCTATTTCTCATATTGATGCAGTTGTTTTATCAACGCAGCACGATGAAGAAGTAAAAGCGAAAGATCTTGAAGAAGCCGTTATGGAGCTGATTATCAAGAAAACATTGCCGGCAGAATGGTTAACTAAAGAGACCAAGTATCATATTAACCCTACTGGCAGTTTTACAATTGGTGGACCTGTAGGAGATTGTGGTTTAACAGGGCGCAAAATTATCGTTGATACTTATGGTGGTATGGCGCGTCATGGCGGTGGGGCTTTCTCTGGGAAAGATCCTTCTAAAGTAGACCGTTCAGCCGCTTATGCGGGTCGTTATGTTGCTAAAAATATTGTAGCAGCCGGACTTGCGGATAAGTGTGAAATTCAGGTGTCCTATGCGATTGGTGTTGCAGAGCCAACGTCGATCTCTATTACCACATTTGGTACGAATAAAGTCCCTGAAGCATTGATTGAAGAGCTTGTGCGTAAGCACTTTGATCTTCGCCCATACGGTATTGTGAAGATGCTTGATCTTCTTCATCCAATTTATCTACCCACAGCAAGTTATGGCCATTTTGGTCGCAATCCTTATGAAATTACTTATAAAGATAGTAATGATCAATTGGTGAAAGCGACGGCATTTAGTTGGGAGAAGACGGATAAGGCAGAGCTTCTTCGTGCTGAGGCAGGATTACCGCTCTAAGTTATTTAAGTTAGATGATGCTGTTATTGAGTAATCTTTTAGATTAAAAGTGCTAAATAACAGTAAGTTGAGCAAATTAAAAGCAGTAGACAATTCGATTATTCTTGACTTTAAAATGGAAAAAGCTAGAATAATCCGTTGTCTTAGTATGAATTTGATGCTCGCATTAAAATCTTTTTAAATGCGAGTGTTGTCACTTATATAAAATTAAAGGAATTAAGCATGAAACGTACATTTCAACCAAGTTTAATCAAAAGAAAACGTAATCATGGATTCCGTGCACGTATGGCAACTAAAAACGGTCGTAAAGTAATCAACCGTCGCCGTGCTCGTGGACGTGCGCGTTTATCAGCATAATAAAGTATAGAGTCTATATACAGATTCAAGGCGCTTGTTATTGATTAAATAATAGGCGCTTTTTTATTTTTGCGGTTTGAGTAGTATTCTACTGTTTAAGTTTTAATGGATATTAAATGATATGAAGTATGGTGATAATGGATAGTTTTCGATTTGAGCGAACAAAGCGGCTTTTAACCGCAAAGGATTATCAAATTGTCTTTGCTTCAAATCAATCTTTTAAAGATCGAGACTTCTTGATTTTAGTTCGAAAACAGCTATCATCAGAGCATATTGAAATATCATCGGATATAACGCTAGGAGTTCCGAGATTAGGGTTGGCTGTTTCTAAAAAGAACTTTAAGAGAGCGGTGGATCGCAATCTGATAAAACGCGTTATTCGAGAATCTTTTCGTTTACATCAACAGGATTTGGTGGGATTGGATATTGTAGTAATGAGTCGATCAACTACGAATGTTAAAGACTCAAATCGATTACATCAGTCACTCACACGTCATTGGGCGCAGATTATAAAAGCGACTAAAGAGTGAGTAAATGAGTCGGCATAGGCAAAATAGAATGCTTAAGCCGTTTAAACTATAGGAATGTGGGACAGAGATCAATTAAGTGGGTAAAATATGCGAATCATCTTAATTTGGCTCATTAAAGGCTATAAACTCTTTTTGAGTCCTCTCGTGGGGAATCAATGTCGGTTTGAACCTACATGCTCAACTTATGCGCTAGAAGCAATTACACGCTATGGGGCTATTAAAGGGAGCTGGTTGACAATTAAACGCCTTGTTCGTTGTCAACCACTTTGCAAAGGAGGGGAAGATCCTGTACCTTAGGATCTTCTCTATTCATGTTAAACGTTAATTAAAGAAACAATTTATGCAGAATAATCAGCAGCGTCTTTTTCTCTTATTGATTTTAGCTGGCATTATCTATTTTCTCTATACGAAATGGGATGCTTATAAAAATCCAACACCCGTTGTTGAAACAGAACAAGTTGTCACAACTAACCAAGCAGATGGTTCAAGTGCTGTACCAACACTTGGTTCATCGCACTCTGAAGGGCAGCATGTAGCAAATCTTGACGACTACATTACGGTTGTAACAGATCTCTATGAAGTCAAAATTGCAAAACAAGGTGGGGATATCATCGAAGCAGGGCTTCTTAAATACCCTGAAAGTTTAGAAGCACAAGATGTTCCTTTTAAAATTCTTGATAACTCACCAAAATTGTTCCAAGTAGCACAAACGGGTCTACTTGCAGAGAGTGAAAATGGTTCAGTGCTTCATACAGACAGCTATTTCACTTCAGGTGCCGATCACTATGAGATGGCTGAAGGGGATGATTCTCTTATTGTGCCACTCACTTACGTTGATCCCGAAACTAATTTAGCAGTGACAAAAGTATATGAGTTTAATCGTGATCATTATACGATTGGTTTCTCACAACAAGTGGAAAACCGCTCAAGCCAAGATTGGGTAGGTCGTGAGTATCGTCAAATAGCAACTAAAAAACCGCATAATCCTAAGGGTAGTGCAATAGGTGCTTCAAGCTTCGACGGTAGCGTATTCTCATTGCCACATAATGATTATAAGTATGAAAAACTTGCTTATGAGAAAATGACGACTATTGAGCGTGGATTTAACTCAGAAGGTCGAGAAGTGACGCGTCATAATCCTAAAACTTTTGAAGGTGACGCGGGCTGGATTGCGATGATTCAGCAGTACTTCGTAGCTGCTTCGGTAGCAGGTAAAGATAAAGAAGCGACAAAACAGACGCAAAATATTATTCAAACTTTCCAAATTGGTGATTTTAAAGATATTTCGCAAAATACTTATGTCATCAGCATGATGAATAAGAATCCTGTGACTATTAAACCCGGTGAGTCTTATAACTTTGAAAGTCGCTACTTCATGGGGCCAAAGCTTAAAGAGCAACTAGAAGAGACAGCAGATTACTTAGATTTAACACTTGATTATGGTTGGTTTAGTCCGATTTCTGAATTAATGCTCTGGATTTTGAAATTCTTCCATTCATTTATCGGTAACTGGGGTTGGTCAATTATTCTTTTAACCTTAACGGTTAAGCTAGCGCTCTTCTACTTTGCAAATAAGGGTTATACCTCAATGGCGAAAATGCGTGCAGTAGCACCAAAGCTGGCTTTGATTAAAGAAGAGTATGGCGATAATCGTCAGAAACAATCTGAAGAGATGATGAAACTTTATCGTAAAGAGAAGATCAATCCTCTCGGCGGTTGTTGGCCGATTATTATTCAGATCCCTGTCTTTATTGCACTATTCTGGATGTTGATGGAGAGTGTTGAATTACGTCAAGCGCCTTGGATTCTTTGGATTAAAGATCTCTCATTAAGAGACCCATACTTTATCCTACCTGTGATTATGGGGGTTACGATGTTCTTCCAACAACGTTTAAATCCAGCACCGACAGATCCGATGCAACAGAAAGTAATGAAATGGTTGCCGGTTGTCTTTACCTTTATGTTTATGTGGTTTGCAGCAGGTATCGTTCTTTACTGGATTACCAACAACTTACTCACGATTCTTCAGCAGTCATTCATTATGAGACGAGTTGAACGTGATATTAATAAACATAATCACAATTAGAAGTTTTGGGGTCACTGTTTTCTACTTTAGAAGTACATTCGAGTGGTTGTGATTCCAATAAAGTGTGACTGATAAACAATCCCCTATATGGGGATTGTTTTTTATAAGAGGTTTTAGAATGTTAAAAGATCAAACAATTGCTGCGATTGCGACAAGTACAGCCATTGGTGGAATTGGTATCGTACGTATATCTGGGCATGATGCAGTGAAAATTGCACAGGCGATGACGAAGATTACAGAGTTTAAACCCCGTTACGCTTATTTTTCCCCTTTTCTAAAAGAGGATGGGGAAGTCATTGATGAGGGGGTTGTGATCTTCTATCGCGGGCCAAATTCATTTACGGGGGAAGATGTGATTGAGTTGCAAGGACATGGTGGTTTGATTGTGCTCAATCGTGTATTGAATCGTGTGCTTGAATTAGGCGCGACAATGGCTCGACGAGGGGAGTTTTCAGAACGTGCATTTTTGAATGGTAAGCTTGATTTAGTCCAAGCTGAAGCGATTCATGATCTGATTGTCAGTCAAAGTGAAGCTCAGGCGCGGGCAGCAATGAACTCATTGACGGGTAATTTTTCCCATAGAGTCGATGCATTATTAGAAACGCTTATTAAGATGCGTGTCTATATCGAAGCTGCTATTGATTTTAGTGAAGAAGATATTGATTTTATCTCCGATGGTAATGTTGTTTCAGGATTAGAGAATTTGCATCAGCAAGTCTCACAACTATTACAATCTGCCGGGAATGGCAAAGTGCTAACGGATGGTTTGAAAGTTGTTATTGCGGGGAAACCCAATGCTGGTAAATCTAGCTTACTGAATGCACTCTCAGGAGAGGAGAGTGCGATTGTAACGGAGATTGAGGGGACAACTCGAGATGTGCTCAGAGAGCGTATTATTATTGATGGTGTTCCTCTTTCCATTATTGATACAGCAGGGCTTCGAGAGACAACAGACAGAATTGAAGCCGAAGGTATTAAGCGTGCGAAAAAAGAGATGGAGAGTGCAGATTTAGTCTTGTGGATGCATGATGATAATGAATCCTTTGTGGGAATAGATGCCGACATAGAGGCTCTGAAGATCCCCACGATTATTATTCATAATAAAGCAGATCTATCTGGCAATGATATTAGCCGTACAGAGAGCCATATTACGATTAGTGCTAAAGATCTACGGGGGATTGAGCTCGTTAAAGCAGCGATTCTTGAGTATGCGGGTTTTGAATCACAAGAAGGCTTATTTAGTGCGAGAGAGCGTCATTTACAAGCATTAAAGCGAGTATTACAACATTTTGATGTTGCATTAGGTCTGATCGGTGAAGCGGTTGCCATTGAGCTAGTGGCGGAGGAGTTGCGTTTAGCGCAAATAGCATTAGGTGAAATTACGGGTGAATTTAGCTCTGATGCATTGTTAGGCGAGATTTTCTCAAATTTCTGTATTGGTAAATAACGTAGAATAAATTAGTGATGTAAGGGTGATCTTAATTTAGATTTTTAGTTCAAGAGTGAAAAGGGGAGAAGGATGTTATCAAAGGAGAATTTAGTCAAGCTAGCGACAATAAAAATGCCCTTTGGTCGCTATCAAGGACGCTATTTGATTGATCTTCCAGAAGAGTATCTATTGTGGTTTAACCGTCCTGATAAAGGTTTTCCGAAAGGGGAGCTCGGCGCATTGATGGAACTTGCTTTGATGCTAAAAGTGGATGGTTTAGATCATTTAGTGAAACCTTTAAAACCCGAAAATGCTAAAGCTTATAAAAAGTGATTATAGCCTGATACTAATAGCACAAAAGAGCAAAAGCCCTCAATGGAGGGCTTTTGTGTGTTACAACTAATAATCGTTGATGATCAATCAAAATGACTTATTTTTTGATTAAATCACCTACTGCATTTTTAGTATCTTCTACAGTTTTGTTCATTGCATCTTCGGCTGCTTTTTTCATCTCATCAGCAATTTCAGCAGCTGCTTCTTCTGCCGCTTTTTTAGCTTCTTCGATTTTCGTCATGTTGTCGCCCGCTTTTTCAGCTGCTTTCTCAGCTGCTTTTTCAGAAGCATCTACAGACTTCTCAACACCTTTAGCTGCAGCTTCTTTCGCTTCAGCAACTTTTTCAGCGGCTTTATCTGCAACTTTTTCTTGTGCTTTAGCAGCCTCAGTAGCTACTTTTTCAGCTTCTTCAGTTGTTTTATCAGCCACTTTTTCAGCTTGTTTTGCAGTTTCTTCTACTTTTTTAGCTGCTTGATCTGCTGCCTCTTCCGCTTTTTTAGCAACTTCTTCAGCTTGTTTTACAACTTCAGGGCTATCTGCTTGTGCTTTTGCAGCCTCTTCAGCTTGTTTCGCGGCTTCTTCAGCGGCTTTTTTCTCAGCTTCAGCTTTTGCTTTAGCTTCTTCAGCTGCTTTCTTTGCTGCTTCTTCAGCTTTTTTAGCTTCGGCTTCCGCTTTAGCTTTTGCTTCTTCCTCAGCTTTCTTAGCGGCTTCTTCAGCAGCTTTCTTTTCAGCTTCAGCTTGTTTTACCGCAGCTTCTTCAGCTTTCTTTGCCTCAGTTTCAGCTTGTTTTGCAACTTCTTGTGTCTCTTTTACAGCGGCTTGAGCTGCAGGATCTTTACTTTCATCAGAACATGCAACTAAGCCAGCAAAAGCGATCGAGCTGATTAAAAGTAATTTAGTAAAATGTTTCATGTTATTTATATCCTTATTTTTCTTATAATAAATATAGGTGAATAAACTTTAGGTAACCATTATATCATATCGTTACATCTGATCGATACTAATACCATTTTATCGTTAAGTTATTAAAAATCCTAAAATTACTCTTATGAGTTCACGAATTGTACTCTATTTTTTGATTAAAAAAAACTCAAAATAATCAAGAGCAACTTCCTGATTTACCTCTGTTATAAATTACTAGTTTCTCTAGGAAATCAGATTTATAGATTATTGATGATAAGCCTCATTGTCTTATAGATCCCCCTCATTCATTTGGATGATATTATCAATGTTTTGCAGCAGATTATTATCCTGAATGGCGACGAGTTTAAGGATATTAAAGAGGCTCTCGACTATTTGAGTCGCATATTGTAAATCATTGAGTAGGGAGCTGGTGTTAAATCCATCTAGAGTATTTTCTTTTAGTGCTTGATAAACTTGAGCGCGAAATTGGCTTTCAAAATTACGGGAATCTTCGATGAGAGCGGTTAATGAGAGATGATCAAACTCTGCTTTGAGGTCGCTATCTTCTTTCAATTGAGTGATCTCTGCTTGAATTTGATAGGCCAATTGTAGGTTATTGACGATATAGTTACGTAACTCAATATAGAGAGGTTGTGCGGGATTTCCCTCTTTTGTGAGATAGTAACGTAAGTTTTTCTGTAAATGATTGCTATTTTTAACGGCAGAGACCAATTTAAAAGCAATAACCTGAGAAGTCATAATGACGGTTTGATAGGCTTTATCGGCTTCGTTGTAATCAATTTTACTGATAAATGTAAGTAACTCACTATACCGGCTTTTAATCTGCTGCCGATATAATTCATCCGCATCAAAGGGATTGAGATCTTGATATTCGATGATTGTGTTTTCGTCAGTACTTTCAACGGTCAAAATGGTTGTTTTCAGTAATAGAATATGACAGATCACCTCTAATGTGACTCGGGAGAGGAGTTGTAGGTCTTGTAGTACGGCCTGTGTTGCTGTTTGAGTGGAAGAGAGGGCGCTTTCAATTAAGAAGGGTGATGGTGCGCTCTCTTCGATATCAGTTGTTTGAGGGTGAATTGTTTGTGTTTCGATCAACTGTTCAGGTGCCGGGAGATTGGGAATTATTTTTTCTAGGAAAGTGGCCAGTGATCCTTTTAAAGGCCAAAAGAGTAGAAGCCCAATAATATTGAAGAGTGTATAAAAGAGTGCGATTTGGATCAGTGCATTAAATCCTAAGTGTGTACTAATCAGATTAATCAATAGTAATAGCGGTTTGAGGAATAGTAGAACGATGATTCCCGTTCCGGCATTATATATCACATGCGAAGCCGCAACTCTCATTCCGGCACGATTTCCCCCAAGAAATCCAAGTATTCCTGTAGCAAGTGCGCTACCGACAATCGCACCGATCGTGAGGGCAAATCCTTGCGTTGCATCGATCTGCTCAAGGGAGAGCATTGTAAGAATTAACATTAATGTTGCGTGACTTGATTGCAAGATAATCGTTAATATTAATCCTACGAGCACGAGCAATAATATCCCAAGCCAGCCAGAGAGTGTATAAGACAAGATATCAAAATCTTCGGTAAAGGCAGAGAACCCCCCTTTAATAAGATCAATGGCAAGGAGAATAAAGGCAACGCCTATGAGTACTCTGCCAGCAGATTTTGCCCGTTTACCGGCGAAAGAGGCGAGGATACCTATGACAATAAGCGGATAAGCAAAAGGACTTAAGCTCACATTTTGACCGGCTAAAGCGAGAAGCCATATACCGCCACTTGAACCGACATTTGCACCAATAATGATCCCAATTCCCGCAGCAAGAGTGATGAGGTTTGTACTGATAAAAGCGATAATAAGGAGAGAAACAACGGTCGTTGATTGTAAGATAAGTGTTGATGAGATCCCGAAAAGTAAGCTTTTGAGCGGTGTTTCTGTGCTTTTAGCTAATATTCGTTCTAATTTACCGCCGGCTAATTGTTGTAGCCCATCTTGCATGCATTGCATACCAAAGAGAAAGAAGGCAAGACCGGCACAGAGCTCTAACCAGCTACTGCTACGGTAGAAGGTATAGAGTAAGATCAGTAAAATAAGTAAAATGATTCCATTTCGGAAAAATTGTTTAGTCACAGGTATCACCGAATGTGTCATCAGCTTGAGCTATTGATTAATCTATATAATTGTAGTAATTGGCAGGATTAAATTATAAAGAGCTGAGTCATTAATGTTAAAATTTTAGGGTTTTAAAGTTCATTATTGTGTTTGAGGTTATTTTCCTTGAAGCCTTGAGTTGAGGTTTTGAAACGATTCATTGATCTATTGAATGTCTAGGTACCAAGTTTTTATGGCTTTTATAATTCGTGAGGTAAGTTTACGAAAATATCAGATCAGTGGATAAGGTCAATAGATAAATGCAATAAACCACTAAATCCCTAAATCAATGATTCGTTATTATAAGTGATATATCATAAACTATCTTTTAAATAAAATTATTATAAATAAAGGGTTCGGTAAGCATTGCGGAAATAGGTTTGCATTGAGATATTGTTAGCTCTCATATAGACTCTCATTAATCGTTGTTATAAGAGAATAGTCATAAGGAATCAATAGAATGCAGAAATTTGAAAATCCATTAGATCGGGAGATTGTGGCTCGATTTGGAGAATCTCTTCTCTTTGAGAAGGGCGCGAGTGATTTGACGGATCTCTCTTATATGCAAGATCTGCAAAAATTAGCAAAGTTTTTGATGCTAGAAGAGACATTGTTACAAGATGCAACGAGTGAACAGTTATCGCGATTTTTTACGCAATCTTTAGAGAATGAAGCCAATCCACGGAGTCTTGCGCGTTACTTATCTTGCTATAAACACTTCTATAATTTTTTGATTATTGAAAAAATACGCGAAGAGAATCCTACCGAAGGGGTTGCTTTACCTAAATTCCACAAACCACTGCCGGTAGCACTGTCTGCTGAGGATGTGGAAGCTTTATTAAGTGCGCCGGATAGATCAACGCCTCTAGGATTACGAGATTATGCGATGCTTGAATTACTCTATTCTTGTGGGTTTCGAGTATCAGAATTAATTTCTCTTGCCTATAGTCAGATTAATTTTGAAGTGGGTTATGTGCGCGTAATCGGAAAAGGCGATAAAGAGCGGTTAGTGCCTATCGGTGAGATGGCTTTAGAGGCTGTCAGGGATTATATTCGGGAAGCAAGGCCGCTATTGTTGAAGGGGCGAACAAGTGATACCTTGTTTGTCAGTAATCGGGGCTCGGCAATGTCCCGGCAAGCTTTCTGGTATATCATCAAAAAATATGCTGAACAGATCGGCATTCAAGGCGAAATTTCACCGCATACTCTGCGCCATGCGTTTGCGACACATCTCGTCAATAATGGTGCTGATCTTCGCGTGGTGCAGTTACTATTAGGGCATAGTAGCTTATCTACAACACAAATTTATACACATGTGGCTAAAGAGCGCTTGAAAAAACTACATGCACTTAATCATCCAAGAGGGTAATAAAGTGTAGGTTATTAACGAATATAAAGTAGGTTAACTGAGGGAGAGTACGAGTAACCTTATTCAAATAATCCCGAGAATAACATTATATTTACTTTGTAAGTGAATGATCGATAGGATACACTCATGCATTAAATTGATGAGTTATGTTGAGATAACAGCTAAAATACTCAACGAATAGATATTCAGACACATTGACAGAGATTTAACATTAAATAAAGGATAATTATGAAAAAATTATTATGGGTTGCAATGACCGCTGTAGGATTGAGTTCAACCGCTGTAGCGGATGTGAATTTAAAGCATTTTAATGATCTCATTCAAGGTGTGACTATTGAGAAAACACAACCTTCTGAAATCGAAGGTCTGTATGAAGTCTTTGTCAAAGAGACACCTTACCCAATCTTTATCTCTAAAGATGGTCGTTATATGTTAGAGGGGAATGCTGTTGATCTAGTGCGAGGTATTAATCTCAGTGAAACCTATATTAATTCTCACATCAAAGAGAAGATCAATCAAGTGAATGAGAAAGATATGGTGATTTATAAAGCGCCTAAAGAAGAACAGGTGATTACCGTCTTTACTACAACGGATTGTCCTTTTTGTCGGATGTTACATTCTCAATTAGATGAGTATTTAGCTGAAGGGATTACCGTTCGTTACTTAGCATTCCCTTATCGAGGTTTAAACTCGCAAGGCTATGAGGATATGGTTTCTGTATGGTGTTCTGATAATCGTAATGAATCATTGAATCAAGCTGTGACATTTGCAGAAGCTAAAAAAGGGCAACAAATCCCTGCTAAGTCCTGTAATAATCCAGTTGCCGATCAATATAAGTTAGCGCTAGAATTAGGCGTACAGGGAACGCCGGCGATTATTCTTGAAGATGGTTCTATGATTCCAGGGTATGTTCCTGCTAAAGAGCTTAAAAAACGTATTGAGATGAAAGGGCTTTAATAGTGCCAATCTAGATCAAATCAGCTTAAAATCAATAGTGACACTTATCATTATTGTTAAAGCTAATATGAAATAGTCGATAAGAAGAGCGGGTAAGAAGATTTGATAAATAAAGGCCACCAAATGGTGGCCTTTTGAAATAGATTTTTGAGGATCTTTAGACTTAACCTTTAATTTAACCTTTTACAGTGAAATCTATTTAAAGTTGAAGATGATTTTAGGATCTTCGTGATTGCGTTTAAACAGAATAATGGTTGCGCCAATTTTTTGAATCAATGAAGCATTAAGTGCCGTAACGATCTCATCTGTGATAGACTCTCTCTCATCGCGATCACGTCCGGCGAGTTTAATTTTAATAAGTTCATGATGGGCAATTGCATTTTTGGCTTCTTTGATGAAGTTTTCTGTAACGCCTTTATCCCCTAGAATTAACACCGGATCTAAATGATGTGCTCTAGCTTTAAGGAATTTAATATGTTCAGTTGTGAGTTTAATTTGTGTCATGAATAGTGAAAATAGTTCTCAGAATAAAAAAGTAAGCCTATCACACAATACGCAGTTACGTCATCTTTTTAAAAGTTTGAAGGCACTTGCATTTGGTATGATTGTGGCGGGAATTATCTTAGTCATTAGCGTGGGGTACATGGATTTAACCCCCGGTCTTGAGATTGCTATTTTACTCTTTTTTGGATTTGCTGGCGGTTTATATTTAGTCGCGCGAGGAAAATCGATTCTTCTACAGCATCAAGTGGCAGAAGAGCGACATCAGAAAAAGGCCAATGAGAAAAAGATCAGTCAGGTGACAGATAAGGAAAAATCAGTTAATCAAACTGAGTAGAAAAAATAAAAGCTTAAAATAACGGCTGAAGAAAAAGTGCTTGAAGTAATAGGGTTGAATTCACAAATATCGAACAATAATTAATGGACAAAATAGGTTGCTTGCTAGTGAAATCAAAATCGAGCGATTTGGCAAGAACGATTTGAGCAGTAATAGTTAATTTGGGCTGCAATCGTTAAAATATAAAACAATAGATAGAACATAAAGATAAAAATTATGGCAAAAAAGAGAAGTGCAAGTAGTACAAGATGGTTAAAAGAACATATGGATGACGAGTTTGTCATTCGCTCTAAGAAAGAGGGATGGCGTTCTCGGGCAATCTATAAGTTACAAGAAATTGATGAGAAAGATCGTTTATTCAAACCTGGCATGACTGTCGTCGATCTTGGAGCCGCACCGGGTAGTTGGTCTCAATATGCTATGCATAAAGTGGGACATAATGGCAAAGTAGTGGGTCTTGATCTATTACCTATAGATCCTTTAGCGGGCGTTGACTTTATCCAAGGAGATTTCCGAGATGATGAGGTGCTTGAGGAACTTTTAACGATTTTAGATGGTCGAAAAGTAGACGTCGTGCTTTCGGATATGGCCCCGAATATGAGTGGTATTAAAGGGGTTGATCAGCCTAAAACGATGTACCTTTTAGAATTAGCCTTAGATTTTATTCAAGGGAATTTGAAACCTGGTGGAGACTATCTATTAAAAGTGTTCCAAGGGGAAGGGTTTCAAGAGTACTATAAAGCTTTACAGCAAAATTTTACAAAAGTGGTCACTCGCAAACCTAAAGCTTCTCGGGCGCGTAGTGCAGAAATTTATCTATTAGCGAAGGGGTTCAAAGGCTAAAATAGGGTAATGTGAAAAATGCAATATACGTATATATCATTATGAGTGTATCGAGCAAAATAGAGGCTTATTTTAGTCAAGTATTCGAGTGGCCAATCGAGTGATTAATTAAAGGTCCGCTTGAGTGTAGTTGCTTAATGACAATCATTTGCATTTTTCTCTTTTTTTACTTGAAACATTAGAAAAAATCCCTACATTATGTAGAGTACCCTTGAAGCATGAGAAGCTTCTTTATAAGGCATTGAGGGAATGAAAGGATTATTACATCAAATATTTCTATCTAAAATCTCAAGGTTAATATGATATCAATTGTTCAATTACCTGAGAAATAGCGTAGAATAGATGGTTTGATATAAGATCTAAATATCTTAACTTACTTACATCAAATTAAGGTTATGAGCGTCATCAATGAGTTTGATTACACTTAGAAAACGTTAATTGATTTCAACTATAAATAGAGGTTAATCTTTTGAAGTACAAGGGAAGAGATATAGCTTTATGGCTCGGCATAGGCGTTTTAGTCTTTATGCTATTTCAGGGCTTTGGCGGCAGTGGGGGACGAGAAGTTCCTTATTCTGAATTTTTAAAACAAGTAGAGAGCGGACAGATTCGTGAAATACAGATGAGTGGTCCTAATAGCGCTGAAATTGAAGGTGTTACGAGTGATGGCTTACGCTTTTCTACTTATAATCCTGAAACCAATAACGCCCCGCTTGTCAAAAGTCTGATTGAGCAAAATGTGCGTTTTACTGGAAAATCACTTCGTAATCAGGGAATCTTTTTATCGGTATTCCTGAATCTGTTACCGATTTTACTACTTTTAGGCTTCTTCCTCTTTATGATGCGCCAATCAAGTGGTGGTGGTAAAGGTGGCCCAATGAGTTTTGGGAAATCAAAAGCGAAGATGTTGACTCAAGATCAGATCAAAACCACTTTTGCAGATGTTGCTGGCGCAGAAGAAGCGAAACAAGAAGTAGGTGAGATCGTAGATTTCTTACGTAATCCTGGTCGCTTCCAAAAATTGGGTGGTAAAATTCCGCGTGGTATTCTAATGGTGGGTTCCCCAGGTACAGGTAAAACCTTACTCGCTAAAGCCATTGCCGGCGAGGCGAAAGTCCCATTCTTCACAATTTCAGGTTCTGATTTTATGGAGATGTTTGTTGGAGTGGGGGCTTCTCGTGTGCGAGATATGTTTGAGCAGGCGAAAAAGCATGCGCCTTGCATTATCTTTATCGATGAAATTGATGCTGTCGGTCGTCATCGGGGCTCTGGTATGGGTGGTGGTCATGATGAGCGTGAACAGACATTGAACCAATTACTTGTGGAAATGGATGGCTTTAGTGATAACCAAGGAATCATTATTATTGCGGCGACAAACCGCCCAGATGTTTTAGATCCTGCATTACTGCGCCCAGGTCGTTTTGACCGTCAAGTAGTTGTACCATTACCTGATGTAAAAGGTCGTATCGAGATCCTTAAAGTACATCTTCGTAAAGTGCCAACGAATGCGGATGTGGATATTGAACAAATTGCACGTGGAACGCCAGGCTTTTCAGGTGCTGATTTAGCAAACCTTGTGAATGAAGCAGCTCTATTTGCGGCACGTAAGAATCAAAATGAAGTGTTTCTTTATGATCTTGAAGAAGCAAAAGATAAAATCATGATGGGAGCAGCCCGTAACTCAATGCAAATGACGGATGATGATAAGAAATTAACCGCTTATCATGAGGCCGGACACGCTATCATTGGTTATCGTTTGAAGTCAGATCCTGTCTATAAGGTCACAATTATTCCGAGAGGTCGTGCGCTAGGAGTGACAATGACATTACCTGAACGTGATCATGTGAGCGTGCCACGCAAATGGCTTGAGAATAAGATGGCAATGATCTTTGGTGGTCGTATCGCAGAAGAGCTAATTTTTGGTTATGATGCAGTTACAACAGGGGCTGCAAGCGATATTCAACATGCGACATCAATGGCTAAGAAAATGGTCACTGAGTGGGGGTTATCTGAAGCAATGGGTTTCAGAACGTATGCTGATAGTAATAACTCTTATTTAGGTAATCAAAGTGGTAACCCTGCCGGAATTTCTGATGAGACTGCGCGGCAGATTGATCTCGAAATTCGCGCGATTATTGATCGTAACTATGAGCGAGCGGAAAAAGTGCTCAAAGACGATATCGATAAGTTGC
This sequence comes from Ignatzschineria ureiclastica, assembly GCF_003121845.1. Taxonomy (GTDB): domain Bacteria; phylum Pseudomonadota; class Gammaproteobacteria; order Cardiobacteriales; family Wohlfahrtiimonadaceae; genus Ignatzschineria; species Ignatzschineria ureiclastica. The sequence continues at coordinate 31,277 of NZ_QEWQ01000004.1, forward strand.
ATAAGATGGCAGAGGTGCTGCTAGATATTGAAACGATTGATGCGAATCAAGTCGAAGACATTATGGAAGGTCGTCCTATTCGAGGATTAGATCAAAAGCATGATGATCCTGCTTCATTAGATATGAGCAATCCACCGAAAGTTGATATTGTTTCATAAGCTAAAAAGTATGAGGGAAAAATTGAGAGAGATTCTTCATTTTCCCAATCAGTAATGGAAAGCCGCTTTCGAGAATGAAAGTGGCTTTTCACTTTTCAGTTAATAGGTTGTTTTGAGATGTCTCATTGCAACCGTATTTTTTATTAGAGTTTATTATGAGTCAAACTATTCATCAGCAATCCATTACAGATCTATTGCAAACAGTTAGAACGCAAGAGGGTAAGCAGCAAGAAGATATCACTTTATCATCAGAGGATAGTGATCGTACCCACACAACGGCTAGTCGTTTAGCAAAGTTGGAGAAGCAACTGCGTCACCAAGTCGGTAAAGCCGTCATGGATTATCAAATGATTGCGCCTGGTGATCGAATTATGGTCTGTCTTTCTGGTGGGAAAGATTCCTATACTATGTTGGAATTATTACTTCTACTGCAAAAGCATGCGCCGATTGATTTTGAATTAATGGCAGTCAATTTAGATCAGAAGCAGCCAGGATTCCCTGAGCATATTTTACCGGCTTACCTTACGGATTTAGGGGTACCCTTTCATATTATTGAACAAGATACCTATTCGATTGTGACTGAGAAGATCCCGGAAGGAAAGACGATGTGTAGTCTCTGTTCAAGACTTCGTCGAGGCTCTCTCTATACTTATGCAAAAGAGAATAATTTTAATAAAATTGCGCTAGGGCACCATCGAGATGATATTGTGGAAACGCTCTTTATGAATATGTTCTTTGGCGGCACAATGAAGGCTATGCCCCCTAAGTTGCAGAGTGATGACTTTGATAATATTGTGATTCGTCCGCTTAGTTATTGCCGAGAAGTCGATATTGAAGAATATGCAACTCTGAAAGCCTTTCCCATTATTCCTTGTAACCTCTGTGGATCTCAAGAAGGATTGCAACGTCAAGAGGTAAAGTCGCTGCTTCAAGATTGGGAGCGCCGTTATCCTGGGCGAATTGACAATATTTTTAGAGCGACCAAAAATATCCGTTTATCACAAATGTGTGATACGGAATTATTTGATTTTGACTCATTTACAACGAATAGAGAATATGTGAAATCTTCTTAATTGCACAGGAGTTAGATCGCTTGATCTTTCGATGGACCTCTCTTTGATCAATCCTTATTAGATAATAAGGTAGTAGAAGAGAGGAACCGTAATAAAAGAAAGCGGAATGCCAATGGCTGTCATAATGGAGGCGAGTTCACCATCTAAGCCTTTTTCAAGAGCAATAATGACGGCTATCACCATCGGTGCCATTCCTGCTTGCATTAAGACAATCTGGTTAATATAGACGTTCGGAGAAGCGTAAATAAATAATAGAATACCCAACACAATGAGTGGGAGCAGAATGAGTTTAATGATGAGCCCAATACTGAGATAACCGACCAATTTTTTATTGCTAGGCAGTGCTAAACTAGCCCCTACTGAGATCATTGTTAAAGGGGTAATGAGAGAACCAAAAGCTTCTAAAGTATAGGTGACAAATTCAGGATAGGTAAATGGTTTAAGTAAAAATGCAAGTATCAAGGCAATAATCGGCGGGTATTTGAGGAGTACTTTGAGATTTTTAATAATAGAGACTTGCTCACCACTATAAAAATCGGCAATGAATGCGCCTAAGGTGAAGAGCAGAATGAAGTTTGATTGGTCAATCCAAAGGGCAATGCCGAGATATTGTTCTGTGCCCATCATTGCTTGAATTAAGGGGATGCCGACAAAAGAGGTGTTAGAAGTACCGGCGAGGAGAATAAGGGTTCCCATAGTAATACGGGACATCGGAATAAAGATTCGTAGAATATAGACAAGTCCGATTGTAATAAAGAAGAGAATCCAAGGGGAGAGAAGCGGGAAGATTGCTTCGAGGGAAAAGGCTTGAGAGTGAACTTTGTCGAGGATCAGTGCCGGCAGGGCAATGGTGATAGCGACGCGGTTGAGGGAGTAGATAAATTCTTTTTTGCAGGTAATTGCCGCTGTCACCGCTTTACCTGCAATAAGACAAGCGATGATCAAAATAATGCCATTCATTGAAGAGGCCTTTAAAAAAAGATGTTATTTGAAAAAAACCGGGAATATTTTATCATCTTTTAGTACGTTGATCATTGCTTTATTCCCTTTCTTGAGATAACCATACTGTAATGATTGAATAATTTGTGCCGGAGTTGAGGTTGCCATCGCAATGGCCTCGATCAGTGGGATGTCGATCGAACGGAGGGTATTGAGCAGGGCTTGTGCCATATCTAAATGCGCGCCAGCAAGAGTACCGTCAGCATTTACTAATCGTCCATCTCGTAGATAGATCATCTGATCATCCAATTGAAATTGATTCTGCGTTGCACCAATAGAACTCATGGCATCACTCACTAAGAAGAGCTTACCTTTGGGTTTGCTGCGGTAGGCTAATTGAACCATGAGTGGATCGACATGTAAGCCATCGTGAATAATAGAGGCATAACTCTGTTCTGCTTGAATTGCAAATCCTGTGGTTCCAGGTTTACGAGATTCCATTGCCGGCATTGCATTGTAGAGATGAGTAAAACCTTGTAAGCCTGCATCAATAGCTTCTTTTAATCTTTCAGGACTTGCTTCAGTATGACCCGCAAAGACAATTACGCCAGACTTTGTGAGCTTTTCAATGAGTTTAAGAGAGACTATTTCAGGCGCTAGCGTGACAAGTCGTACCATTTCCTGATGACCGCAGATTGTATCTATTAAATGATCACTTAAAATACGCAAATTAGCTGCCGAATGAATCCCTTTGCGCTTAAGATTGATCATCGGTCCTTCAATATGGATACCAAGTAGCCCTGATAATGAGGCTTCTATACCTTGAGATACTGCCTCTATACCTTGTTCAATAGTATTATCATCAGCACTAATGAGTGTTGGTAAGAGGGCAGCCGTTCCACGAGCTTGATGTGCTTGAAGAATCGTTTTAATGCCTTTTAAGTTTGGTTCATCATTGAATAGAATACCACCCCCGCCATTGACTTGTAGGTCAATGAATCCTGGCATGAGTAGATCACCACAATCATATTGTTCATAAGTAGCAGGAATGGCTGCTTGAGGAGTGATTTCTATGATGACACCTTTTTCAATCAATAATGCATGATCTTGATAAAGCGTAATCCCATCATAAATTTGGGCTGCAAGTAATGCACAAGATGATTGAGTATCGATTGTTGAAAAGGGGGAGGCTATAGGATTCATAATGTGAGTCAATTTGGTTTGAGAAAAATGGTTTTTAAGTAATGAGTAAAATTTTAAAAGATCATCAATTTTACTAAACAATACTTGCAAGATGCCGGATAGAACGGCTTTTTTGTTTCTTATAACTGATGCACCGGCCTTTCAATAAGCTTATTTTAAATCGATCTTGCGATAAAATAAGCCCCTTTGATTTCATCGGAGTATGCCATTGAATACCCATGCAATGATCGTATAATCACGACTTAATAATGGCTCAATGGATATTCAATGTTAATAGTTAAATGGTTTCAGTGACTTTCTTTAAATTAGGCGGGACATCCGGATTGAGCCCACGATGTTGTGATAATTTTTCGATAACACGATAGTAACCACTAATTTGTACCAGCGGTTGTAGTAAAGGATGTACTTCCGGAATAATGAGCGTATCTTCACTACTTTGTTTACTATCAATCGCAAAAATTCTTGCGCCAAAATTCTCTAATTTTTTATTAATTTCAATGGTTGATTCCCGAGAAGCATCTGAACCGACAAAGCTAATAATCGGATACTGTGGCGTAATCAGTGAAGCTGAACCATGGAAAATCTCTGAAGCCGAAATACCTTCAGCATGAATTTGGCAAGTCTCTTTCAATTTAAGTGCTGCTTCTGCGGCAACGCTTAAGCCGATACCTCGACCGATCACGAATAGATCTTTGGTATGAGATAGGCTTTCAATAAGCGCCGGCCATTCTGTCGTGGCGACTTGATCTAATACAAAGGGGAGATTCATCAGCCCATCGGCAAGGGCACTATCTTCACTCCAAGCAGCAAATATCGAAGCATAGACAGAGAGACTACCCACAAAACTTTTGGTTGCTGCGACACTCTTCTCCTCACCCGCTTTAATACCAAAGAGAAAATCGCATTCTTGTGCAAGCGGTGATTTCTCATCATTAATGATGCCAATGATTTTAGCACCTTGTTGTTTCATCATTTTTGCATAACTGATGAGATCAGGGCTTTTACCTGATTGAGAGGTTACAATCAAAATGGCATTATCGGTATTTAAGGGATGTTCATAAATAGACGCAAGGGATGGAGCTGCCACAGAAACAGGAAGCCCTAAGCCAATTTCAAAGAGATATTTACCATAAATTGAGGCATTATATGAGCTACCTCGACCTAAGGTAATAATCTGCGTGGGCTTTGCTTTTTTGAGGTATTCAGCTAATGCAATTAAAGTTGAAGCATTTGCATCTTGTTGTCGCTCGATGACATTTGGGATATCTAGGATTTCCTTGGCCATATAAGTGGACATGTTCATTTCCTTTTGTCTGTAGAAAAATTCGGATTATGTCGGGATGATCTTGAGGTCATCAGACGATGTATGACTACGATAATTCTATGATTGGGTTAATTTTAATATTCGATCTATTATTTAGATTAAGATTTTGGGAATCATTGTGCTTGTTGCAATTGTCGTTGTCCAACAAATTGCTTCACAAATTGATAAGCCACGCGACCGCTACGGGCACTACGTGCTTGGGAGAATTGCAAGGCTGCACGCTTTACCTCATCATCAAAGTTGATCTCTGGCGCAAATTCTTGTAACCAACTCTCCACAATAGTTAAATACTCTGCTTGAGAGTGAGGATAGAAATTGATCCAAATACCAAATCGCTCAGAGAGAGAGATCTTCTCTTCCACTGCTTCTTGAGGATGAACTTCTTGTGCATTGTATTGCGCAAGGTTGTCTTGCATCGATTCAGGCAGTAAATGCCGGCGATTAGAGGTTGCATAGAGGAGAATATTAGGGGCAGGACTAGAGAGTGAACCGTCTAGTAACGCTTTGAGTGGTTTGTAACTTGCATCATTTGCTTCAAATGAGAGATCATCACAGAAGATGATGAAAGAATAGGGGGCATTTTCTAGTAGAGAGAGAAGCTCCGGTAGATCTGCTAGATCCTGACTCTCAATCTCGACCATTTTAAGATTCTGAGAATGGTAAGTGGCTAAAATTGCTTTGACGATAGAGGATTTTCCAGTTCCTCGCGCACCTGTAAGGAGGACATGGTTTGCCGGTAATCCTGCTAAAAATTGTTCAGTATTGTTTCTGATTTGGGCAACTTGCTGATCAATTCCTTGAAGTTGATGAAATTCAATCGTAGCAGGGCGTGTGATTGGCACAAGGCGACCAAATCGGGAGTGCCGTCCTTTTTGCCAACGAAAAGCTATCGCTTGTTCGAAATCAAAATCATGTTGTTCTGGTGGTAAGAGAGGATCTAACCGATCAAGCACCTTGGCTATTTTTTGCAGATAGGGAAGCAACTGATCCATATGTAAGAAACCTCATATTCCATATTAATATATGATATCGCTAATAGTTATTACTGATATAAAAAACACTACTTTAAAAATCACTATTTTAAAAATTAGCACTTTAAAAATTACTATTTCAATTAATTATTTCAGTCAATTGATTGGTCTATCTATCAATTGGTTACAGAGATATTGTTTAAATTAACAGCTTAGAATAAAACTTGTCAATGCATGAAACCGTACCGATTTTTAGATAAAAAAATGAGCGATGGTCTTTTGTGAAGAACCACCGCTCAGATAGGACTATTTACTTGGTTTTAAATTGACCATAAGCCATAATTTTTTCATAACGCTTCTCAAGAAGTTCATCGACTGAAAGGGCAGAGAGCTCATCGAGAGCTGCATTAATCTCTTTCTTAATATTATCGCTCATCTCTTTATAGTTACGATGTGCGCCACCTTTCGGCTCTTCGATAATACCGTCAATCAATTTAGCATCTTGATTTTTAGGTGCTGTAACGCCCATCGCTTCAGCTGCTTCCTTATTTTTCTCAGCACTTTTCCAGAGAATAGAAGCACAACCTTCCGGTGAAATAACTGAGTAGATGGCATATTGCAACATCATTACTCGGTCACCTACGGCAATGGCTAATGCGCCACCAGAACCACCTTCACCTGTAACCGTACAGACGATTGGAACGCGTAATTTACTCATTTCAAGCAGATTACGGGCGATTGCTTCACTTTGACCACGCTCTTCAGCACCGATACCAGGATAGGCGCCTGGTGTATCGATAAAAGTGACGACCGGAATATTAAAGCGCTCTGCTAATTTCATTAGACGAAGTGCTTTACGATATCCTTCAGGGCGGGGCATACCAAAGTTACGTTTGATCTTCTCTTTAGTATCACGCCCTTTTTGATGACCGATAATCATCACAGAACGACCATCAATACGACCTAATCCACCCACAATTGCAGCATCATCGGCATAAGCCCGATCTCCATGTAACTCTTGGAAATCATCACAAATCAGATTGATGTAATCCAATGTGTAAGGGCGAAGCGGATGGCGCGCTAACTGCGTCACTTCCCAAGATGAAAGCTTGGAAAAAATTTGCTCAAGTTTGCTATTTTGCTGCTTCTCTAATGCTTCAATTTTATCTGAAACATCAATATCTGTATCTTGCGCCCAGTTTTTCAGTTCGTTAATTTTCGTCTGTAATTCATTAATGGGCGCCTCAAAATCGAGGTAATTCGTATTCAACACAATACTCCTAAGTAAATCGATATGTTCTATAAAATACCATATCTACACACAATAGTAAGCTAAAGAATTACGCGCTATTATACGCGTGCTGGAATCTTTTCGCGATGTTCTTTCAATTTTGAAGAGATTTGGAATGCTAATTCTAAGCTTTGTTGTGCATTTAATCTAGGATCACAATGAGTATGATAACGATTTTCTAAGTCTTTCGAGGTAATGTTCTGGCCGCCACCTAAACATTCTGTAACATCTGTACCGGTCATTTCAAAGTGAACACCACCTGCATAAGTCCCTTCTGCATTATGAGCGTCAAAGAAGTTAATGACTTCAGCAAGAATGCGATCAAAAGGTCTTGTTTTATAACGATTCTCTGTAATCGTATTACCATGCATTGGGTCACAGCTCCAAACTACATTTTTACCTTCTCGTTTAACCGCACGAAGCAGGCGTGGTAAATGGTCAAGGATATTTTCTGCCCCCATGCGTGTAATCAGCGTTAAACGACCTGGTTCATTATGAGGATTGAGCGCATCGATTAAGCGAATCAGTTCATCTTCTTCCATCTTTTGGCTCACTTTTACGCCGATAGGATTAGAGATACCTTTTGCAAAGTGAACGTGAGCACCATCTAATTGACGCGTTCTTTCCCCAATCCAGAGCATATGGGCCGAAGTATTGTACCAATCGCCTGTTGTGGAGTCTGTACGAGTCATTGCTTCTTCATAAGGAAGAAGTAGCATCTCATGAGAGGTGAAGTATTCTGTTTCTCGGATAATCGCATTGTTTGGATCAACACCGCAAGCTTGCATAAATTTAAGCGCATCTTGAATACGAGTTGCAAGGTCAATATAGCGCTCAGCTTGAGGAGAGTTGTCAACAAAACTCATTGTCCAGCGCTGAACCCGATGAAGATCTGCATACCCCCCTTTAGCGAAAGCACGAAGTAAGTTAAGCGTTAATCCAGATTGCGCATAAGCTCTCCAAAGGCGCTCAGGATCAGGTTCGCGTGCTTCAGCCGTAAATTCAATGCCATTGATAACATCACCACGATAGCTGGGGAGAGTTACGCCATCAATAGTTTCACTATCTGATGAGCGAGGTTTAGCAAATTGTCCAGCAATTCGACCGACTTTAATGACAGGGCTACTTGCTGCAAAAGTGAGTGTTACAGCCATCTGTAGTAATACACGGAATGTATCCCGAATGTTATCTGAACTAAAATCAGCAAAGCTCTCAGCACAATCGCCCCCTTGAAGTAAGAAAGCTTGTCCATTAACCGCTTGTGCTAATTGCGCTTTCAGGGAACGGGCTTCACCGGCAAATACAAGAGGGGGTGCTTTACGAAGGCGTTCTTCTACTGATTTTAAAGACGCTTGATCTTTGTAAGTGGGTAATTGTACCGCTGGGAAATCTCTCCAACTAGAAGGGGTCCAAATCTGTGTCATAATTTTTCCTATTTTTGCATCATGAGTTTGCATGTTATTAAATGATAAACAATTTAAATATTTGTTGCTACAACTCTTTTGTGTGAATTGAAATGTAGAAGTAGTCTAAAAATAATACGAAAAAAATGCCTTAAGAGATTACGCTTAAGGCATCCATTTACTGTTTGATCAGTCTAATGATTTCAATTTTTCCTCTTAGAGAGGATTATTGAGAGAGTGCTAAAGTAGCGCTCCCTTATTCATTAGTTTTTGGTTTGATCAACAAGGCTATTTTCAGTGATCCATGGCATCATGGCACGAAGTTTAGCTCCTGTTTTCTCAATGGGATGTTCTGCAGTTAAGCGTCGACGAGCTGTCATTGAAGGATAGTTAATTGCACCTTCTTGGATAAACATCTTGGCATATTCACCTGATTGGATACGATAAAGCGCTTTACGCATCGCTTCTTTACTTGAAGCATTAATCACTTCAGGGCCTGTAACATACTCACCATACTCAGCATTATTAGAGATAGAGTAGTTCATGTTCGCGATACCACCTTCGTACATGAGGTCAACGATGAGTTTTAACTCGTGTAAGCACTCAAAATAAGCCATTTCAGGTGCATAACCCGCTTCAGTTAATACCTCAAAACCGGCTTTCACAAGTTCAACTGCACCACCGCAAAGTACTGCTTGCTCGCCGAAAAGATCCGTTTCTGTCTCTTCTCTAAATGAAGTTTCGATAATACCTGCTTTACCGCCACCATTTGCAGAAGCATAAGAGAGGGCGATATCACGCGCTTTACCTGACTGATCTTGGTAAACAGCGATTAATGATGGAACACCGCCACCTTTCACATATTCAGAGCGAACAGTGTGACCTGGACCTTTGGGGGCTACCATGATGACATCAAGGTCTTTACGAGGCACGATTTGGTTATAGTGAATGTTAAAACCATGAGCAAAAGCAAGTGTTGCACCTTGTTTAAGATTTGGCTCAATCGCATCACGATAGATCGCAGGTTGATTTTCATCAGGAAGTAATACCATGACTAAATCTGCTTCTTTAGTAGCTTCCGCAATCTCTTTTACATTATGGCCAGCATTGACGGCTTTGTTCCAAGATGCGCCACCTTTACGTAGACCCACGATGACATTGACACCTGAATCTTTAAGGTTTTGTGCATGCGCATGACCTTGTGAACCGTAACCAATGATGGCAACAGTGGTATTTTTGATTAAGGAGATATCGGTATCTTTATCATAAAAAACGTTCATTTCTTTGTCCTTATACTTAATATGTTATGTATCTGATGTTGTGTATCAGTATATTTGTTTGTATCAGTGAATAATAACTCTTTGATGACGATTCCTTGATGATGATCTATTACTAAAATTAATATTTGTAACAACGTTTTTTCGTACTCATCAGGCCTTAAGTTTGGCTCGGTTGATGATAGATTGAAATCAAAGAGTTAATTCACTTATTCATTGGGTTATTAAAATTGAAGCGTACCTCTATTGGTATACAACAATTTGGTATGTAAATCTATGCACTGTAGTTTTTTTCGTCAGTTGCAAGATTATTGAGTGATGCTTTTAAGGGGCAAATTAGAGTACAAGTCCCTTGGCACCTCTCACTAAACCTAATGCTCCTGAACGTACAATCTCAATAATGCCAAGTTCAGTGACCGCGACAATAAACGCATCGAGTTTATCTTGAGTGCCAGTCACTTCAATGGTGTAAGAGTGCGGTGTTACATCAATAATCCGTCCTCTAAACATCTCATTGATCCGAAAGAGTTCAGAGCGATTCTGACCTTCGGCTTGAACTTTAATCAGCATCATTTCTCGCTCAACATGGGCGCTATCGCAAAGATCCGTGAGTTTCACAACGTCAATGAGCTTATTGAGCTGTTTAACGATCTGTTCAACCATATGATTATTGGCAATAGTGACTAGTGTTAATCGAGAGAGTGAGGGATCTTCGGTAGGGGCAACACAGAGACTTTCAATGTTGTATCCTCTCGCCGAGAAGAGATTCACTACTTTTGAGAGTGCGCCGGCTTCGTTCTCCATTAAGATCGAAATAATATGACGCGATGTTTCAGTATTAAATGTCATGTTTTTCTCCCTTAAACTTGGCTTAAGCCGTCTTTTACAGTGTTTTCCATCTTATCGCGACCGGCAAGGATCATTTCGTGATGGCCTTTTCCTGCGGGAATCATTGGGTAAACGTTCTCGCTTGGGTCGGTGATGAAATCGAGGAAGATGGTTTTATCTTTCTGTTTGAAAGCTTCTCTTAATGCAGGTTCAACATCGCTTGGTTTGCGAACTTGAATACCGCTATGACCATAAGCTTCCGCTAATTTAATGAAATCGGGTAATGAGTCAAAATAGCTCATGCAGTAACGTTTTTGGAAGAAGAATTCTTGCCATTGACGTACCATGCCGAGGTAACCATTATTAAGGTTGATAATTTTAACAGGTGCGCAATATTGCAACATCGTTGAAAGCTCTTGTAGCATCATCTGAATACTACCATCGCCTGTAATACAGGCCACATCGCGATCAGGACGAGCAATTTTAGCGCCCATGGCCGCGGGTAAACCAAAGCCCATTGTGCCAAGACCACCTGAATTGAGCCATTGACGCGGTTCATCGAAGGGGTAGTATTGCGCCGCCCACATTTGGTGTTGACCTACATCCGACGTTACAATAGCGCGACCTTCTGTCACTTCAAATAGTTTTTCAACGACAAATTGTGGTTTGATAATGATGTCGCTATTGTCATAAGCGAGTGATTTCATCGCGCGCCATTCATCAATCTGTTTCCACCATTTCTCAAGCGCTTCTTGATCCAATTTTCCTTGTTTTTCGGCATGGATCGCATTGAGCTCTTGGAGTACAGGCTTTAATTGACCTACGATTGGTAGTGTCACAGGGACATTCTTGGCGATAGAGGCGGGATCAACATCCACATGAATAATCTTCGCATCCGGACAAAATTGTTCTAAGGTACCAGTAATTCGGTCATCAAAGCGAGCACCTAAAGCGACTAATACATCACATTCATGCATCGCCATATTCGATTCATAAGTTCCATGCATGCCGAGCATACCTAGAAACTGCTGATCAGTCCCTTCGTAAGCCCCTAAGCCCATTAAGGTACTGGTAATCGGTAGATTGAGCGCTTTGACAAATTGACGAAGTTCCTCATGAGCTTCCCCAATAATCACGCCACCGCCGGTATAAACCATAGGGCGTTTAGCCTGAAGAATTAGATCATAAGCTCTAGCGATCTGTTTAGAATGGCCTTTAATCGTGGGATTATAAGAACGCATTGTAATCGTATCAGGATAATCAAATTCTGCTTCTTGAACTGTAACATCTTTGGGCAGGTCAATAACAACAGGGCCAGGGCGACCTGTTGTTGCAATATAGAATGCTTTCTTGATTGTCTCAGCTAGATCTTTAGCATCTTTGACAAGGAAGTTATGTTTGACACAAGGAAGGGTAATTCCGACGGTGTCGACTTCTTGGAAGGCATCATTCCCAATTAAGCTTGTGGCGACTTGTCCTGAGAAGACAATCATTGGGATAGAATCCATATAAGCAGTTGCAATTCCGGTGACAGCATTGGTAAGACCTGGGCCTGATGTGACCAGGACAACGCCGGGTTTGCCAGTTGTTCGTGCATAGCCATCAGCAGCATGAGTTGCAGCTTGTTCGTGGCGCACTAGGACATGTTCAATTTTGTCTTGTTTATAAATTTCATCATACAAAGGAAGTACGGCCCCACCGGGGTACCCAAAAATACATTCCACGTTCTCCTTAATTAAGGAGTGAATGACGATTTCTGCACCGCTTAATTTCACAGGATCTCCTCATTTTTAATATCGAGTTATTATTTTAAATTATTATTCTAGGCGGACTTAAACTGCACAAGGCCTTAATCCTCCAGAAAAAATATTACATTCTATTATGGATGATCTTGGGTAAAGTTGTGCAGTCTAATTGTTAGCTTTTTTAGTATCGTGTGTATACTTGTAAAAAGACTCATCAAGGTCAGGGTCATCATTTCGCTCGTTGAAGACGCGATAATGAGATTAAAACATCTCTATCCGAATCGATTTTGTGTTAACAACGCCTTCATTTAACATAGCATTATTCATCAGTTTTTCTACATTTTCTTCAATAGTTTTTGCAGTTAATATGATAACTGAATGATTTTCATCGTAAATTTTAATTTTAAAAGCGCTTCTTAATGTTTCTGAAGCCATCTCTGCAAGTCGCTCAGATAGTGCTTTAAGATCCGTTTTAGCACTACATTGGCAGTTAATATAGTAACGAGATTCAAATTGGCTTGATTGAATGATAGGTGCTTCCATTAATTGATGGGAATCAAATCCTAATGCCGGCGCACTATATTGTGCTGTTTGATTATGGGCAATTTCAATCAGATCTGCGATAACGGCAGAAGCGGTAGCTTCACTGCCAGCCCCTCGACCGCTCATAAATTGCTCACCTACCGCATTCCCTTGAATGAAAATACCATTGAGCACCCCGTGAACTTGAGCAAAAGGATGCGTTAATGGCACTAAAGTAGGGTGAACGCGTAGTTCAACGCCTTGTTCACTCTTTTTGGCAATCCCAAGATGTTTAATGGCAAATCCTTCGGTACGAGCAATTGTAATATCTTCCGCACTAATTTGTGTAATGCCTTCGGTATATACGGCATCAAATTGCAGTGGGATTCCAAAAGCTGTTGAGGCAAGAATGGTTAATTTGTGTGCCGCATCAATACCTTCAATATCAAAGGTGGGATCAGCTTCAGCGTAACCGTGTGCTTGAGCCTCTTTAAGACAAAGTGCAAAGTCGCTTCCTTTACTGCTCATTTCGGTGAGGATGTAGTTAGTCGTACCATTGATAATCCCCATTACAGTATCAATTTCATTTGCGGCTAAACCTTCCCGGAGACTTTTTAGAATTGGAATACCCCCTGCAACAGCGGCTTCAAAACGCAAGAAAACGCCATTCTCTTCGGCAAGTGCTAACAGTTCAGTGCCATATTTTGCGATCAGTTCTTTATTGGCAGTAATGACGGATTTACCATTGGTAAGCGCTGTTTTGATATAACTGAGTGCCGGTTCAATACCGCCGATTAATTCGATGACAATATCAATATCAGAGTGGTTAATAATCTCATCAATATTCGTGGTGAGATTAAGATTGTAGGGATTTTCACGTTCTAAAGAACGAACATAGACCCGTTCTATAATGGGAGTTTGTCTTATTCGGCGCACAATTGTTTGTTGATTTTTGTGTAAAACTGAAGCAACACCAGTAGCGACTGTGCCAAGACCAATTAATCCTAATTTAAGAGGCTCCATAATAGATAAAATTTCTCCGATGATGATTAAAATAAGTGACGATCAAATTATTAAAATGCGCTACATATTCAGTACCGTAGACGCTAGCGATCTTGCATTGCAAATAGCTTACTATCTGTTAAATGAGGATCGTAATGTATGAGTCAGCAGTGCGGTTATAGGATTGTAGGTGGGTAGACCATCTCTGCCGCGTGACCTTGTGGGTTCTAATCTGCAATACTCTTGGCAGTTTACCTGATTTTTGATCAATAAGAAAACCTGCATAAATCTTATGCAGGTTTTGGGTGAAAAACAAGTATTTACATAAGTGTTTTCATTAAAAAGGCGATGCAATATATGCTATCAGCACTTTGTGACTAGCGTGATGCTATCGCTATGAATATCGTTATAAAAATGAAAGCATAAAATATGACAATATTTTGATAGCGATTAATAGAATTAGGAGCGCTTGAATTAGGAGAGCTTTTCTAATCCTTCAACGCAGGCAGTTGCACCTAAGAAAATCTCATAAGGCGTGGCATTACCCTCCATATAGGCACCACTTGTAATCAAATGATTCTTCTGATCGATATGCGCTTCATCTAAGGCTGTTTCGATATGGGTGATATTCCACGCTTCTAATGCGGGTAGAAAATCCCCGGCATTAGTCGTTTTACCAAATGAGATCGAGGCATCTGCAATCCCTTTCGTTTTAAGGGCAATCGCAAGTGCCATAGGTGCGGCGCAAATAGCAATAATAGGTTTTTTGAGTGTTAACGCTTCGATTAATTGCGCTTCAATATCGCTTTTTAAAGTAGCATCAACGCCTTTCTCTAGAAAGTTAGTGAAGTTTTTAATGACACCAAAACCGCCCGCCATTGCAATGCCTGAAACGTCATTAAGATTCAGTTCATTGATCGGTTTGATTTGACCGCGAGCAATACGCGCAGCTTCCACTAGAATATTGCGGTTTGGTTCCATCGGCTCGCCATTAATATGATTGAGTGTATCTTGTTGTAAGCGATCGGGCGCATAAAATTGGACCTGATAACCCGCTTTAGTAAGGGCAATATTGAGCGCTGTCGCTTCTGTAATTTCAGCACCATCAAGATGACCGCAACCGGCGAGAATTAAAGCAAAAGTTTTATTTGATTTCATCATATTATCTCCTAAATTATATTCATTAATCCATAATACGTTAGCTAAGTCCATTAGCGGTTTGTGATTGATTCGCGTCGTTGATTTGTATAAATCCCTTTATTGTTAGTTTTATCGTCAATTGGGTTTAAGAAAAAAATTTTGAGTAGTGAGTATAGAGTTTCAAAAAATATAAAATCGTACTAAATAATACTTGTAAAATGCCGGATAGAACAGTTTTCTCGCTTCTCGTAGCTGATGCGCCGGCATTTGAATAAGCTTATTTTGAACCGATTTGACTATATCTCAATCTTAATAATGGTTGAAGATACTATAGTGTATATTCAGTATTGTATATTCAATATTGTATTACATAGTAGTGATTACATAATAACGACTTATTAGAGAATGATCGACTGATACTATCAAAGTAGAGTTTTAGGGAGTGTAATCTTGATCAGATTTCTAGGGACAATGATTTATGGTGTAAGGGTTCAGTAATGAACTCGGAAGTTGTACAATAAAGTATTCACATAAAGTATGTCACCATCTGTATCTAGATACTGAGCATATTAGGTTACGGTCGCCGTATTGCGACATTACAAAATCATTTTTCTAGAGAGCCTTTTTTAGAGAGTATTTTACTAGGATGAAAATCATAACAATATGATTTATAAGAAAATGATTTAAAATGTGAGAGAATAGCCGTAGCATCAACGCTGTTAGCAGTCAGCGCATTATAATAAAGAATTTTGACCGTGAAATGGGCATAGGAGTCATTGTTGTATGAAGAAGTTTTTGAATTTATTTCTTTTTTTAGTTGCTGTATCTCACTATAGTGCTTTCGCTCAGACTGAATCAATGATGGAAATCCCCTCTCAAAATGCCCAATCAGCTGAGAAACCTTCCGCATTACAGTTAGAAGCTGAGGGCGCTCCGAATAGTACTATTTGGGTCAATGATAGCGCTGAAGAGGAACCTCTGCGTTTTTATACTGAAGAGGGAAATGTTGATAAATATGACTTCATTGCTTCAGAGCTTATCGCTAATCAGAATGAAGCGGAAATGAACCCTGAATCTATCGTAGAAAATGGACAAGATTCACAAGTGCTTAATCGCCGTATTCAGCTTGATTTAGCAGAGGGGAATATCATTGAAGCTTTGCCGCTTATTCAAAAATTAATTATCCAAGACCCAACGAACCTTGCAAATTACAACTTATTAGCAGAAGCCTATGTGTTGACGGGCGCTTATGATGATGCTGCGAGAACTTATCATCATCTAGTAGAGATGCTCTATCTCACAGATGAGAGTGTCTTAATGCAATCGCCTTATTTTGCTATTCTCAAAAAATTCCACGAATTTGGTTTACCGCTCGATGAGCAGTTGTTGATCTTTAAAGATCTTGCGGCAATGGAGGAGTATGATACTTTTCCGATGATCCTTTTAGCGGGATTTTTAATCGATAACTCTAAATTTTATGAGGCCGAGAGCTATCTTGAGCGAGCATTACAGATCGATCCTTCGAATCCCAAAATCTATACACTCTACTCATTTATCTATTGGAATGAGGGTGCGCCAGAAAAAGCGGTGGCACTTTTAGAAGAAGCTTACAATAAGTATCAAAATCCAGAGATAGGATTAGAGCTGGCGAATGCCTTAATTGCTAATTTTGAGTATGAGCGTGCCTATCAGCAGTTAGTGAGCTTGATGATTCTGACTAATGAAGCGCCGGCGATTTTTGAAAAATTCATCGGTATGGCTTATGTGATGGGCAATTATGACAATATTCAAAATATGCTCAATATGCGTTTAGATCAGCCTGAAGTCTTAACGCGGGCAGTGCTGAATCTCTTCTATTTTTCTGAAATTTTAGGCAATAGTGAAAATTTACTACAAGTATTGCCGGAGATTGATAATCCCACGCCGGAATATGCTGAAGCGATTGATACGATTAAAGCAAAAGTGGCCTTATTAGCCAAAGATTATGTACTCTTTAATCAATATTTTGATGAGATGGAAGCGTTAGGCAATAGTAGTGAAGCCGAGTTAGCTTTGAAAAAGATGTTAATGCTACAAGGTACAGAAGAGTATGATCTTCTTGATGAAGCGTTAGCAGAGGATGGCGAGTTATTGGCGGAAGAAAATTCTGCAAACTTAGCATTTTTACGAGCAATGAGTGCTTTTGGGCATCAAAATTATGACAAAATGGTAGAGATCTTCCGGGAAGAGATGCGTCAAAATCCCCAAGATCCGATTGCTTATAATGCCTTAGGTTTCTCGTTGGTTGAGATCGATCCTAAAAATGCGGTAGAAGCCTTACCACTGATTACGAAAGCGAACCTAATGATGCCAGGGCAAGACTTTATTGAGGATAGCCTTGCGTGGACTTACTATCAATTAGGGGACTTAGCTCGCGCCGAGAAATATATTAAAAAGGCGTATCACAAAAATAAAGATCCAGAGATCATCAGCCACTATATTGTCATTTTAGATGCTTTGGGGAAAAAAGCACAAGCAGAAGAGCTCTATCGCAAATTTAATCTCTTTTTCCAAAAATCCCCTCAACAACAATTTTTAAGAGATCACGTTGATTGGATTAATACGTTACAAGAGACAGAAGAGAGAGCGAGCTATCGGAAAAATTTGAAATAATTTTAAATGTCATTTAAAAGTCATTGAAAAAGTGATGCGCAGCTTTATTCGCAAATTGATTCCTTATAAAAATGATTTAACATCCGCCAAGATTTCTATGAAATGGCGATCATATTGGATATTCAATTGCTGAAGAGTTAGTGAAGAATGAGTGAGGCGTTACTGAGTTGAATGATTGAATTGGGCATTTACCATTACGGTTTGTAAATGCGCTATTCATTAATATCATATAAATTTTTATATAAAATATGATACGGTAATGCATCAAAATGACATTTAAGATCATTCGCATTATGAATTTATATTATGATCGATACGGCAAATAAACAGAAAGGTTCAATAGATGAGACAACGATTCCAAGATAGTCAACGCTCTACTTGGGCTACTTTTTTCTCGGGGATAATGATGATCATCCTATTGTTGATCGGGCAGAGTGCTTTTGCCGCAACAATCGTCGGGACGGGAAAGGCGGAGCAGCGTAATGGTGAGATGTTAATTACATTTCCTTTGAGCCAACAGATTAAATTCAATAGCTTCCGGCTACAAAATCCGCATCGCTTAGTCATTGATATTCCGAATGCGCAATTGCAACGGAAAGTGACCGCATTACCCATTTCATCAGGTGTTGTTGCCGGAGTTCGTCTAGGAACACAGCAAGGAACGGATCTACGGATTGTCGTTGATTTGAATAATGCTTCTGTGCCGGCGAGTGCGGCGGTAATTCGAGGGAAATCCGGTTATGAATTAGTAATTGCCGTAGGTTTAAGCGCCGGCAGTGTGCAGCAAGATTTTGCGGCATCAGGGCAAACTGTGGTTACAAAACCTCAAGAGATTCAAGTGGCGCAGAGTGTGCCGAAGAAGAATATTCTCATAGTGCTTGATCCAGGGCACGGTGGGAAAGACCCCGGCGCTCACGGTAAGGCAGGCACAAGGGAGAAAGATGTGGTCTTGCAAATTGCCAAGATTTTGCAAACCAAGATTAATCAACAGCCTAATATGAAAGCAATTTTAACCCGTAACAATGATACTTTTATTCCGCTTCGGGAGCGGGTTCTCATTGCGCGTCGTAATAAGGCGGATATGTTTATCTCCATTCACGCAGATGCCGGTTCTTCTAAAGCTGATGGTGCTTCCGTCTATATTCTCTCAACAAGTGGTGCCTCGAGTGAGGCAGCGCGGCTTTTAGCGCAAGCAGAGAATCAGTCGGATCTCATTGGTGGCGTTAAAATCTCCGATAAAGATAATGCGATTGCCTCGATGTTATTGGATTTATCGCAAGAAGCGACCATTGAATCTTCAAATGCATTAGGGAAACATATTCTTAAAAATGTGAGTAAACACGCAAATCTTCATAAGCGGCAAGTAGAACGGGCGGGATTTGCGGTGTTAAAAGCGCCGGATATTCCTTCGGTATTAGTGGAAACAGGCTTTATCTCCAATCCGAAAGAAGAGCAAAATTTGCGTAGTAAAAAACATCAAACTCGCTTAGCAGAGGATATTTTACAAGGGATTAAAGATTACTATAAAGAGCGACCTGCAACAGAGCTTGTCTATAAAACGGTGGTACAAAAGCAAGATAATTCCCGTTTACAACCACAAGCACCTACGCCGAAGTTAGTGGCACCGAAAGTGACACCACAAGCTGAGATCAAAATGCCAGAATTGCGCTTAGAATCGAGCAGTCAAGGGGCAGTGACGAATGTTACAGAACGCTCAGTCACAGCTTCAGTTGCAGAACCTCCTCCTATGAGCATTGGTGTGCAATTCCCTGAACCATCTGCACCGATAGAACTGATTTCAAATAGTACAACGAAAGAGTATATGACACAGCGTGGAGAGAGTTTAGCAGATGTTGCAAGGAAATATGGCATTAGTGAAAGTGCTTTAAAACGTGCGAATAACTTGCCAGATAATCAGTTGCGCGTACCGGTGGGTACACGACTAGTCATTCCACAATGATGATGCGATAGAGCAAGGGCGATAAAGCCATTCGGTTATTAGTAGTTCGATTATTTTGAAGTCATAATAAAGGCGATCTAGAGATTAATGCTAGATCGCCTTTTACTTTTCGATTTTGCTTTTCAGTTATATAGTAAGATCGGTTCAAAATAAGCATTATTTAAATGCCGACGCATCAGCTGATCGAGGCAAGGAAGCTGTTCTATCCGGCAATCTTGCAAGTGTTGGTGAGTCAGGTTTTATCTTTTTTAAAACCTTGCACTAGCTGTTTAAAAACAATTTTTCTTACACCAAATTGACTATAATTTTTAGTTACAAGATTAATCCTAAAATGAGATAGGGACTAAGTTGCCGCTCTTTTTCGTGCCGTAATGATATAGCCTCGGGTGCGATTATAGAAAAAGGCAAGTAAGAAGAGTGCCGCTTGTGTTAAGGCAATACAAGGGCCGGTTTCTGCATCGATATGAAAGCTAACCAATACGCCAATAAAAGAGGAGAGAATCGCCGAGACAATGGCAATGAGCATCATAATCGGGAAGCGTTTAGTCATCAAAAAACCGATAATGCCGGGAGCGACCAACATCGCAATGACGAGGATAACACCGACTGCTTGTAGAGATGCCACGATGCTGAGCGCTAAAAGAATCAGAAGCGTATAGTGAAGCAGTTTCACCGGTAGGCCAATTACCTGTGCTTGAACAGGATCGAAGCTGTAGAGCATAAAATCTTTCCGTTTTACAGCAATAATTACTAGCGTAATAATGGCGATAATAATAATTTGCCATAATTCTGACGGTAGAATCCCAAGGATATTACCAAAAAGCACATGATTGAGGTGCTGATCGGTTTTAACGAAAGTAAAGAGAAAGAGCCCCAGTGCAAAGAGTCCGGAGAAGACTATTCCTAATACCGCATCCTCTTTGACTCGACTATTGGCTTTGATATAACCGGTTGCAACGGCGCAAAAAAGTCCTGAGATAAAGGCACCGATTACAATGGGAACCCCGAGGGTAAACGCAATGACAATTCCGGGTAATACCGCATGAGAAATAGCATCCCCCATGAGCGCCCAGCCTTTAAGGATGAGGTAACAAGAGAGTACGGCACAAACAATGCCGGCGATCATCGCACCGAGTAAAGCTTGCTGCATAAAGGGATAGTGTAGGGGTACTAAAATGATTGATTCAATCATGATGATACCTCCTGAGCGTTATGATCTTGAGCAATTCGAATGGCGCGTCTTTTTGCAAGTTGTCCATGTTTAGGCGCAAAGAGAAAGGCAAAGAGGAAAACACTTGATTGTAAAACAACAATGAGACTTCCTGTTGAACCACCGGGAAGAAAGAAGCTGACATAAGCGCCGATAAAGCTAGTGAGGGCGCCAATGAGGATCGATAAACTCAACATTACGCCAAATCGATCGGTTAAGAGATAAGCGGTAGCGCCAGGTGTAATAACCATTGCAATGACCAGAATTGCCCCCACCGTCTGTAGCGCTGCCACAGTACAAGCGCTCAATAATACAAAGAAGAGGATTTTCAGGCGATGAACTGGTAAGCCAATTGTAGAAGCTTGCACTTCATCGAAGAAGAGAAGCATAAGATCTTTCCAATAGAAGAAGAGTACGCCGATAGCAATAATAGTAATAATGGTTGCTTGCCAAGCATCACCATCAGAAATACCAAGTACATTCCCAAAGATAATAGAATTGACATTAATATGGGTAGGATTGAGCGAAATGATCAGTAACCCCGCTGCAAAAAAGCTACTAAAGACAAGGCCAATAATGGCATCTTCGCGTAGTTTGGTAAAGTGTTTTACAAGCCCCATTGCCAGTGCCGCTAAGATTCCGGTAAAGAAAGCGCCAATGGCATAAGGGAGATTAAGGGCATAAGCACCAGCAACCCCCGGGACAACGGAGTGAGAGAGCGCATCTCCCATTAATGACCAACCTTTGAGTACTAAATAAGCGGAGAGAAAAGCACACGCTGCGCCGACTAAAAGACACATAATAATGGCTTTAACCATATATTGATATTCAAAGGGTTCAAGTAATATTGCTAAGGACATTACGACACCTCCTGACCTGTAGAACGATGTTCGGAAGATTGATCAGCCGAATTTTTCATCGTTGTGGAACTACTTGCTTGGCAACTATTTTCAGGGTTTTGGAACTGTTTAGGCATCTTTAATGAGTCTACACAGGGAATATCTCGAGCTTTTTTAAGGTTTTGTGCATTTTCATAACCATAAAAGACTGCAGGACGTTCATCATCGGTTAAGACCGTCACACTACGGGGATCATCATCATCGTGTAGATGATCGCCTTGTAAGGAGATTTCACGTAATACGCCACCGAAAGTCTGTGTTAAATTCTCTTGCGTATAGGTGGTTTCGGTCGGTCCTTGTGCTAATACTGTCTGATTGAGCAGAATAACCTGGTCACAAAACTCGGGAATAGAACCGAGGTTGTGAGTAGACACTAGCATCAGATAACCCTCTTCGCGCAGTGAGATTAGGAGTTCGATAATGCTATCTTCTGTTTTTAGGTCAACACCGGTGAAAGGTTCATCAAGGAGGAGAATTCGGCTCTCTTGGGCGAGGGCTCTTGCGAGGAAAACCCGTTTTTTCTGCCCACCGGAGAGTTCACCGATTTGTCTTTTACGAAAGGGAAGAAGGTCGACTCGAGCAAGCGCTTCCTCTACCATTGTGTGATCTTGTTTAGAGGGGATTCGTAAAAATCCCATCTTTCCATAGCGTCCCATCATCACCACATCTTCTACTAACACTGGGAAATTCCAATCCACCTCTTCTGTTTGGGGAACATAGGCGATTTGATTCGCTTTGAGAGCCGCTTTAATCGGCATACCCCCAATGGTAATTGTTCCTTCAGTCGGGGTAACAAGTCCCATAATGGATTTAAAGAGCGTTGACTTACCACTTCCATTGACGCCCACTAAGCCACAGATCGTCCCTGAGTCTAGGCGGAAATTGACATCGAAAATTGCTCGATGGCCATTATTATAAGTTACGGAAACATTATCAACGACGATACTCATTCTAAGTTAAATCCTTTCACAATAGTTTCAACAGTGGTTTGTAATAGATCGATATAGGTGGGAACAGGACCATTCTCTTCAGAGAGAGAATCGACATAGAGTACGCCGCCATATTGTGCGCCTGTCTCTTTAGCGACTTGTTTCGCTGGTTTATCGGAGATGGTGCTTTCACTAAAAAGTACCGGGATTTGATTAGCACGAATGGTATCAATTAATCTTTTAACTTGCTGTGGTGAACCTTCTTCATCGGCATTGATCGGCCAGAGATAAGCTTCTTTAAGATTATAATCTTGCGCTAAATAACCAAAGGCTCCTTCACTAGTGACTAGCCAACGTTTCTCTTCAGGGATTTGATCAAGCTTAGCACGAAGAGGGGCATCGAGTGCTTTAATCTCTTCGGCATAACGTTCTGCATTAGCATTATAAGTTTCAGCATTATCAGGATCATATTCAACGAGTGCTTTACGAATATTCTCAATATAGACAAGGGCGTTATTGGGGCTCATCCAGGCGTGAGGGTTAGGCATACCTTCATAGTCACCTTCATAGATAGAGAGCGGTGTAATCCCTTCAGTGACGACCACAGAGGGGACATTACGAATACTTTGGAAGAAGCGTTCAAACCAACGCTCTAGATTCAGACCATTCCAGAGAATAAGTTGCGCATCTTGCGCCTTTACTAAGTCTTTCGGGGTCGGTTGATAATCATGAATTTCCGCGCCGGGCTTGGTAATGGATTCCACAATCGCCGCATCACCCGCTACATTTTGGGCAATATCTTGAATGATGGTAAAGGTTGTGATAACTTTAAAAGGTTCTTTGGCAAAAGATATTCCACTTGCCAGCGCAAACAAGCTACTCAATAGCATCACTTTCATCCATTTGCGTGACCATTTCCCTTTTCTAAATTCTCTATTTCCCATATTGCAAGCCCTCCTAAGACTTTTATTTGATAATCATTCTCATTTGTAAATTTATATTATTTAGGTTAAAAGGTCAAAGATTATTTATTAAAGACCATTTGGAAAATTGCCTTTAAACTGAATATATTAAGATCAATAATCACTTTGGCTAGGTAACTACGGAAAGTAGATCATTCATAATAAACGATATAAATCAGGCAGTAAAAGGAATCCTTAAATAAAGGATAGGATATTGATGTAATTTATCGTTATTTTTTAAATTTAAATGATTTAAAAATAATATCAGCCGACTTTATATAGATTGAGCAGAAATTAAGAGAAATAGAGTCACAATAAGCTTATCCAAATGCCGGCGCATCAACTGTAAAAAGTCCGTAAGCTGTTCTATCCGGCATCTTGCAAATGTTGTTTAGTATGGTTTTATGTTCTTTTAAAACCCCAAAATAGCTGTTTAAAAGCCATTTTTCTTAAACCAAATTTACTTACTATAATGGGCTAGTGATCAGTCTTCCTGGATGATAAAAAGGCCAATCTTGTAAGATCGGCCTTAGTATTAGAATATTGATAGAGGAGATTAATTTGAATTGTTTAACTTATTCAAATTGTTCAAATCATTTAAAACAATCATTAAAATCCACCTTTATAAGCCGCGTTATAGATAGTGAAAATATCGTCTCTCTCTAATTTTAGAGGGCTTCTTGCTAAAAGACGTGTTTGTTTTAATGCATCAACTGTTAAGCCTTCTAAATGGTGCTCTTCAATGGCAAATTCTTGCAGAGAATTAGGGATATTCACTGTTTTAACTAATTGTTGCAGGGCAACAATAGTCAATTTTGCCCCTTCAGGAATTGTTAATCTACCAAGATCAAGGCCGATGACTTTACCAATATCACATAATCTTGCTTCACAAGCACCGCTAATATACTCAAGCACATAAGGGAGTAGAAGTGCATTTGATTCGCCATGACTAATATGAAATTGTCCACCGAGTGGATAGGCAAGGGCATGAACCCCTGCAACACCTGCATTAAAGAATGCAAGACCGGCAAGATAACTGCCATAGCTCATATCGGTACGTGCTTCAACATCATTGCCATCTGTATACGCTTTGGGTAATGAATGATAGATTAGAGAAATCGCTTTAAGGGCAAACTGATCGCTAATAGGATCGGCATTGATTGAGAGATAGGCTTCAACGGCGTGGGTGAGGGCATCAATGCCGGTTGCCGCTGTGACTCTTGGGGGTACACTTTGTGTTAATGCCGGATCTAAAATGGCGATATCGGCTAAGAGATAATCGTGGGCAATGACATCTTTACTCGATTCTAACGAGAGCACAGAAATATTGGTGACCTCTGAACCGGTACCTGACGTGGTCGGAATCATAATAGAGGGTAGACCTTTATGGGTTAAGGTTAAATGACCACTTAAATTAAGATAATCGGCGACTTTCCCCTCATGAGTGGCGAGTACCGCCACAAGTTTCGCTAAATCTAAAGCACTGCCACCACCGATGCCAATAATGAGATCAGCTTCATTTTGCCGAGCAAAATCTACAATCCGTTCGCCTAGAGCAAGACTGGGTTCGGGTTCTATTTCCGAGAATATGGCTACTTGATATTGGGCAAGCAGGGTTGTGAATTGTTCGATCTGACCACTTTTAACGAGAAAAGGATCGGCAATAAGCATAATATTACGTATCGCTAGTTGCTCGATGATTTCCGGGAGTTTTTGGCAAGCATTCCAACCATGATAAGTTTGGGGAACAAGCGTTGTTTTCGCAATCATAGGTATTTCCTTTAGCTAAGGTAGTTAAATAGGGTAGTTAAATAGGGTAGTTAAAATTTATATTAAGATAAAATTGTTATTTTATAAAAATCACAAAATGATTTACGTCTTTTTGTTCTATTTATTTTTTGGCTTGTTGAAATAGATTTTTGAAATAGGTTCGGTGCCGGTGAGTGTTACATCCATGTAACATTTGCGCCAGGTGAGCGATTTCACCCGCACCGAAGTTCAGTGATAATCTTTAGTGATTGTTTTACTATTTTGTCTCATTGGTTGCGACTGTTGAGGTCGAGACATCAACTCCATTGATCGTAGCATTAAGCTGATCTGTCGCTTGGTCTGTAGGTTGATCTTTGGTAAAAGTAGTATCAACAGAGCCTTTAAAGAAATTGCGACCATAGATCAAAAGGCAGAGTAGTACGCCGGCACCAAATGCCCAGCTTGCACCTTTAATACAGAGAATTGCTGCAACAACACCGGCAATGCCTAAGTCTGTTTGACTGCGGGCTTCCAACACGCCGACTTTCACATTCACATATCCTTGAATTAAGAGCGTGAGGGCTAGTGCGACCCCTAAAATCGGTTGTACAAGCGTCACGATGGGTAAAAGCAGTAATCCGGTATTGGTTCCCCAGCGGAATGAACCCACGCCCCCAAAGAGCGAATCCATTGCTTTACGCCCCTTTTTCCAACGCTCGATCATTACCACTTGCATTGCCGACCAGATGGGGCCACACATTGTGACATCAGGACCAATAATACTCATCGCTGAATTGCGTCCCCCAAAGATAAGATGCGCCCGATCGCTACGATAATCGATCTTTTCATCAGGACGATGACGTTGCCCCTCTTTGATTAGCGCTTGATTCTGTAAAATATCACCAAATAACACAATATAGGTGGCTAATACGGTTGGAATCGCTGTAATAAACATCATAATCGGCGGAAATCCGAGGCCAAATACGGTGTATTCTTTCCATAAGCGAGTAAAGTCAGGTGCTGAAAATCCCCATTCAATCGTAGGCCAAGAGGCTTCACCGGTAAGAGGGGCGATGATGACTGCGAGAATAATAATCGGAAAAATCCCGAGTTGAGCTAGCAGTTTAAGCACTCGGTTTTTCTTCTGAATTTTCTGAAATTGTTGAGAAAAGAGCAGATAGAAAGCAATACCGACGGCAATGGTAATTGTAATTGGGAAATTCTCAAAGCGACCACCCACTGCAAAGATAGAGATAATCGCCGCAATTCCAGCGCCCATTACGATGCCGCATTTGATGGCATGGGGGATATAGCGAACCATTTTATTGGAGAGCTTTGTTACCCCTAAGAAGATAGAGAAGAGCCCGAGCATCATTTGAAGGGCAATGAGCGAATGAACGCGCTCAGGTCCTTCAGGGAATTGAGAGCAGTAGAGGATAATCAGCGGAATTGCCGGCGTAATCCAACCCGGTACACAGGGATCCCCTAAAAGATGGTGCGTTAAATAGAAAAGACCATTTAGCATCACAATGGCTAAGGCAACCTCAAAGGGCATTCCAAGGAGGGTGACTAATAGCGGAATCGCGGCAAGATCCACCGCGCACATAAGTAAACCTTGAATATAATCAGGCCACTCAAAGCGGTAATGAATAAAAGGTAAACGTAGTTGAAAAGGCCCAAGCGGAATATAGGGGCTCTCTTCTCCCGGCGTGCGGGTTTTCCATTTGGCGAATGACATTGGGATCTCCTTATTGAGTGGTCTATTATTTTTATTGTTATCAGTCTGTTTATAGGTTCTATGTTTCTTAGTTTTTTGTATACGTATTCATATTTAAGCGTAAAATTCTGTTTTATAAGTATTTATATGCTGTTATTTAGGGGAAATAGTAAGATTGTTATTTTATTTCCGTAAAATCTCAAGAAATGTATACGTATTCAAATCTATATCATGAAACAAATTCCATGGTCAAATAATTCCTAATCACTTCCTTGAAAATTTACTTCCTATGATCGTAATGTACCGCGATCAAATACTTCTGGCTGTAGGGTAATAGCGATATTTTGAGTATCATGCATTTCTATTTGATCGATTAATAATTTGATCGCCACCTCCCCAAGATTATGAGATGTGCCTACGGTAGTGAGTTCTATATAGGCGTGTTGGGCTAATTCTACATTATCAATACCCATAATGCCGATCTCTTCAGGACAGTGAATGCCCTTATTTTTAAGAAGACTCAGCAGCTGCAAAGCGATGGAATCTGTGGCTGCAGCGATAGCCTTTTTCCCGGGTGTTTGTGCATACCACTGCATAATTTGAGAGAGAAGAATCTCTTCATCTAAATGCTCAGCTTGATAGATAATGTCGGAGGTAAGATCTGCTAGGTAGAGTTGCCGATAAGTTTCGATAAATCCATTAAATCGATAGAGAAAAGTACTCGCCTTAAGATTGCCACCGACCCAAAATAGCGATTGATAACCTTTCATTTTGAGCCACTGACATACCATTCTGCCGGCTAAAAAATTATCAAATTCCACATAATTGAGCTTCTCTTGATGCCGACGATTAAAGCTAATAAATGGAATATTAAGTTCTTTGAGTTGTTCAAATATCGGATCATCGTAGAGAATACAAGACATAATCAAGCCATCAGGTCGCTGTGCGAGTGCCAGTTTATAGATTTCGTGAATATCAATATCATTGGCAAAGAGGATATTGACTTTATAACCTCGTTCTGTGGCATGTTCAACGATGGCTGCAGTGGAATCAACAAAAAAAGGATTCTCTAAGGGGCCTGAAATAAGGGTTATGACATTAGAGCGACCGGAAACTAATTGCCGCGCATTTTGATTTGGGACATAACCTAATTGGGTAATAGCGGCATAGACTCTCTCTCTTGTTGTTGCTTCGACTTTTTCCGGATGGTTTAGGACGCGAGAGACCGTTGCTTGTGAGACTTTTGCAAGGCGAGCGACATCGACAGAAGAGGGGCGTTTTTGAGAGCGTGTATTCTTGGGCATATTCACAATAGGACCTATTTCATAATCGGATCATTAAAAAGAAGGCTGTTAACAATGAAACTTATTACAGTTCTGAAGGTTAATGAGGATTATGACATTAAAACGGATTAGCAGATGGCTAATCTTTACATTTTATCTTTTTTAGCAAGGCTAAATGAAGAATCTTTCGAAGAATATTTTGTTTATTTCGAAGGTCTAGGGTCTTTACATCCTCACAGATCTTTTTGGATATCGCAATAATCTTCTATATAATGACAATAAACGTATTGTTTATTAAATAATTGTTAGCTTATTTATATTTTGAATTTTGTGTTTATGCATCTTGTATTTTACAGTTGATCAATTGTAAGCCTGAGATATCACCTGATAGATATCAGCATAGATAAGCATTAATAACGATACCTCACGTTTAGCACACTATGTCGCTTGGCAGGTGTCTTTATTTAAATCAATGAAGGAGATGTTATGCAATTAACCCCTCGGGAAATGGAAAAATTAATGATTTA
Organism: Ignatzschineria ureiclastica; assembly: GCF_003121845.1. Lineage (GTDB taxonomy): Bacteria > Pseudomonadota > Gammaproteobacteria > Cardiobacteriales > Wohlfahrtiimonadaceae > Ignatzschineria > Ignatzschineria ureiclastica. Next base: position 60,041 of record NZ_QEWQ01000004.1, read on the forward strand.
TACCCTTGCCGATGTTGCAGAGAAGCGACGTGCGCGTGGTTTGAAACTCAATTATCCAGAAGCGGTTGCTATTATCACTGTCACTGCCTTAGAAGGTGCGAGAGATGGTAAGAGTGTAGAAGATGTTATGAAAGAAGCGGCCATGGTCTTGACGAAAGAGGATGTGATGGAAGGCGTGGGCGATCTCATTCCCCAAGTACAAGTGGAAGCGATTTTTACCGATGGTACGCGCTTGGTAACCGTTCATAATCCGATCAAGTAGGTCAACCGATCTAATCATCGATCTCAAATTTAATAATCCAGTCAGTAAACGCATTATCTATTTTATGAGCGTTTAGAAGGAGATAGAACAATGAGTGATAATAAACAAGACCCAACAACAGCCGCTACAGTGACATCCGCAAAGTCTAAAAAGACCGGTGCATCCAAATCAGCCTCAACCTCTAAATCAATTAGCGGTAGTAAAACGACAACACCAACCGCGAAGAAAGTCACCAAACAATCAGTGGCCGCTCAAGCAGAGATTCCAACTCCCTTAGGAGGCTTAATTCTGGCGGATACTCCCATTACGTTTAATGAAGATAAGCCTGTTACGACTTTGAAAGTACGTAATACGGGGGATCGTCCTATTCAAATTGGTTCTCATTTTCACTTTTTTGAGGTAAACCGCGCTCTTGAGTTTGATCGGGAAGCGGCTTATGGGAAGCGATTGAATATTGCTTCCACTACTGCGATTCGCTTTGAACCAGGGGATGAGATTGAAGTGTCCCTCATTCCTTTTGGCGGTACACAAGCAGTGTATGGCTTTAATAATATTGTAGATGGTTGGGCGGGCGAGAATGTCGCTAATAGTGAGCGTCCTGCTAAGAAGATTGCGCTTGATAATGCAATTGCACATGGGTTTAAAAATAGCACAGAGTAAATTGCGGAGTATCAGTTACAGGGCGTAAATAGCCTGTTAATCGCGTTTCTCATTGAGTGATGATGATTTTATGACGATATTGAATCAATATTGAATAGATAAGAAGGAACAAAAAGATGCCTCAAATTTCAAGACAAGAATATAGCGGTTTATTTGGACCAACGGTTGGCGATAAAATTCGATTAGGTGATACCAATCTCTACATCGAGATTGAGAAGGATCTTCGGGGTTATGGTGAAGAGTCCGTTTATGGCGGTGGGAAATCTCTACGGGATGGAATGGGTGCGAATAATACGTTTACTCGTGATAATGGCGTATTAGATCTCGTGATTACTAATGTCACGATTATCGACCCTTATCTTGGTGTTATTAAAGCGGATGTGGGCATTAAAGATGGTAAGATTGCCGGCATTGGTAAAAGCGGCAATCCCCATGTTCAAGATCATATTACGCCGGGAATGGTCGTTGGCGTCTCAACGGATGCAATCTCAGGAGAACATCTGATCCTCACAGCCGCAGGAATTGATACTCATATCCATTTTATTGCGCCGCAACAAGCTTATGAAGCACTCTCTAATGGTGTCACGACTTTCTTTGGCGGAGGTGTCGGCCCGACAGATGGCTCTAATGGTACGACGGTTACCGCAGGTTCTTGGCATATTCACTCGATGTTGAGAGCGGTAGAAGGATTGCCCATTAATGTGGGGCTATTAGGTAAAGGACATTCATTTGCAAGGGATCCACTTATTGAACAGATCGTGGCAGGTGTTGCCGGACTTAAAGTTCATGAAGATTGGGGTGCAACAGGGAGTGCGATACGTCATGCGCTTCGAGTCGCTGATGAGTACGATATTCAAGTTGCAGTACATACCGATAGTCTTAATGAAGGCGGTTATGTAGAAGATACGATTGAAGCTTTTGAAGGACGGACAATTCATACGTTCCATACAGAAGGGGCTGGCGGGGGTCATGCACCTGATATTCTGAAAGTGGTGAGTCAATCGAATGTATTACCTAGCTCAACGAATCCAACGTTACCCTTTGGTGTCAATAGTCAAGCTGAGCTCTTTGATATGATTATGGTCTGTCATAATCTTAATCCTAATATTCCATCAGATGTGGCATTTGCTGAGAGCCGAGTACGTCCTGAAACCATTGCAGCAGAGAATGTACTTCACGATATGGGTGTGATCTCAATGTTCTCAAGTGACTCACAAGCGATGGGGCGAGTGGGAGAAAACTGGTTACGGGTTATTCAAACGGCACATGCGATGAAAGCTGCGCGTGGGAAGTTGCCACAGGATGCACCGGGGAATGATAATTTCCGAGTGTTACGTTACGTCTCTAAAATCACCATTAATCCAGCAATTGCACAAGGCGTAAGTCATGTTCTCGGTTCTGTATCGGTTGGAAAAATGGCCGATTTAGTTCTTTGGGATCCTCGTTTCTTCGGCGCCAAACCGAAGTTAGTGATTAAGGGCGGCATGATCAATTGGGCGGCGATGGGAGATCCAAATGCTTCACTTCCAACCCCTCAACCTGTTTTCTATCGTCCGATGTTTGGTGCAATGGGTAAAACATTGCAAGATACCTGCGTGACCTTTGTATCACAGGCGGCGATGGATGATGGTATTAAAGAGAAAGCAGGACTTGAGAAGCAAGTGATGGCGGTGAAAAATTGTCGAGCGATCAGCAAAAAAGATCTCGTTCGCAACGATGAAACACCCCATATTGATGTTGATCCTGAAACCTTTGCAGTGAAAGTCAATGGCGAGCATGCAACGTGTCCACCGGTACAGGATGCGGCGATGAATCAACGTTATTTCTTTAGTTAAATCAGATTGTTGTAGTAAATCGTTAAATCGATTAAATCGATAAAATCGATAAAACGATCGAACTAGATAGAGGCTCTGCTTGCTCTACTGCAGGTAGAGCTTTAATAAAGAGATACTCAAAAGCTATTTTAAGGATAGCTGAGAAGATGAAGTTCACCATAGAGGAAGCGTTAAATGATTATTATTGAGAAGGTTTTAGGAAATATTAAACAAGATAGCACTTGGCAAGACCGCAAAAAAGAGAGTCAAGTGGATATCTTAAGACTCGATCAACATGAAGCACAAAAGAGTCGTTGTCGTAAGCATACGGAAAAAGGGCAGGATTTAGGGATCGCCTTAGATCGTAATGTCTTACTCGCCGATGGGGATGTACTCTTTTATGATGAAATAACCCATACGATGATTATAGTAGAGATCTCATTGCGAGATGTCTTGGTCGTGGATCTTTCTCATCTTGGAACGATGCCAGTGGATGCGCAAATTCGCGTGAGTTTTGAATTAGGGCATGCGTTAGGGAATCAACATTGGAAAGCGGTGTTAAAAGAGAATCATGTCTATGTCCCCCTTTCAGTGAGTAAAGAGGTGATGGCCTCCGTCATGCGTACCCATGGTTTTGATGAAACGGCGTTTAAATTTGTGCCTGGAGGAGAGATTCTTCCTAAAATGAGCCGTTCAGAAGCCCGTCTACTCTTTGGAGGATCAGAAGAGACGCATACCCATGTTCACGTTTCACCGCAAGGGCATCCATATAGTCATTCTCATGACGATCATCATCACAATCACAATCACGATCATGATCATAACCATAGCCACGAAGCGTATCATGAGCATAGTCACGAACATCGGCATGGCGATCAGACCCATACATATCCGCACTCACACGACCATAAACATTAATCATATTGACTGATATTTGCCGATTTTTGATTCACTAAACGTTACATTAAACTTTAACATTGAGGCGGGAAGATGAAAGCATCAGAGTTAATTCGAGTTCTACAATTTGCCGATTCGGCGCTTCCGATTGGCGGGTTTACCTTTTCGAATGGCGTGGAAGCGGCGATTCAGAAGGGCGTTGTTCACGATAAAGAGAGCTTAAAATCTTTTGTTCGAACCTCCTTAGAAGTAGCTGCTCACACTGATGGTATCGCTTTAACAGCAGCACATCGTGCGGTGATTCAAGCATTTCCCTCAGAACGATTGTCGATGAATCAGTGTGAATTTGAGCGTGATCAGGTGACAGCGTTAATGGCACAATTGATTCGAATTGATCGGGCAGTTTTAAATCGTAAGCTCAATGAAGAGGCTCGATTAATGACCACTCGAATGGGGAAGAAGCTCGCCGAGATTTCGGTGCATACTTTTGAGCATCCTCTAGTAGCGGCTTGGTTAGCGGAGATTAAAGCTGGTCATACGCCGGGAACGCAACCTATTACCCAAGCATTAGTGATGGCGGTGCAGCATATTCCTGAACGAGAAGTGATGGTTATGCATCAATATGGCATTGCGATGACGATTTTAAGCGCGGCGATGCGCTTAATGCGGGTGACACACTATGAAACGCAGCACATTCTCTTTGAGCTCAATGAGGAGATCGATCAGTTTTGCGATGTGGCAAGCTCAGGGGATATTACCGAGATGGCCTCTTATGTGCCGGTGATTGATCTATTAGCCGCGATTCATACACAATCCTTTGTTCGTCTCTTTATGAATTAGGGAAGATGTGAGGATGGGATTTTGATTAGATAAACCTATTTTCACTATTTAAACAGGTAAATAGGTATAAATATTAGTATAGATGTCAGCACAAATATCAGCATCAATCAGATAATTAAAAGGAAACAGAGAAAATGAAAAAGATGACAAGAATCGGAATCGGTGGTCCTGTCGGTTCTGGTAAAACGGCAATTATTGAAGTGATTACCCCAATTTTGATTGAACGGGGTGTAAAACCGCTGATTATTACCAACGATATCGTCACCACTGAAGATGCCAAGCAGGTAAAACGGACGTTGAAAGGGATTTTAGATGAAGAGAAGATCCTCGGTGTGGAAACAGGTGCGTGCCCTCATACAGCAGTCAGAGAAGATCCGAGTATGAACATTGCCGCAGTTGAGGAGATGGAAGAACGTTTCCCAGATAGCGATGTCATTATGATTGAAAGCGGTGGTGACAATCTAACATTAACCTTTAGCCCGGCGCTGGCGGATTTCTATATCTATGTGATTGATGTGGCTGAAGGGGAGAAGATTCCTCGGAAGAATGGGCCTGGCTTAGTGCAAGCAGATATCCTCGTGATCAATAAGATTGATCTTGCCCCTTATGTCGGCGCAAGTTTAGAGGTGATGGAGCACGATACGAAAGTGGTGCGAGGGGATCGTCCTTATATCTTAACTAACTGTAAAACCGGAGAAGGTGTTACGGAATTGGTGGATATGATTATGGAAAAATTCCTCTTCACACATCCGGCAAGTAAAGGTTAATTGAGGGCGATTGTCAGATATTGTGAGATATCGTTAGAGGTCATCTATGAATGGAAAGGGGATTAAGGAAGTGAATCAATTGCTTAATTTCTTAATTAATCGATTAATTGATTAATTTGCTAATTGAGTAATTGAGTAATGAATTTTTTAATCCCTAATTATCCATTGTGTCATTGAGGTAAAAATAAGAGAGATGAGTCAAATCAGAGCAGAGATTGCCCAAATTCCGTCACGATTAAAAGCACATCGTTTAGGGCTACAAGCACGAGAGATGCAGCCATATCAATCTGAACCGCCACAAATGCCGAGTGGTTCTGTGGGGAAGAGTGGTTATCTGAAATTACGATTTGCCGAAGGTGCTTATCGCAGCGAGTTAGTGGAGATGGAGCGGCGTGTTCCGTCACTAGCACAAAAAGCGCTCTATTGGGATGAGTTAATGCCACAGCTTCCTTGTGTCACGATGATCTCTACTTCCGGCGGATTACTGCAAGGGGATCGGCAAGCGCTCGATATCATTGTCGAGGAAGATGCTTGTGGCCACGTGACCACTCAATCTGCCACTAAGATTCACCTGATGGATGCGAACTATGCCACGCAATATCAGCGAATTGTCGTGAAAGCAGGAGGGTATTTAGAGTATCTACCGGATCCTATTATTCCGCATCGTCACGCGCGTTTTATCACAGATACCGCGATTTTGATCGATCCCACGGCGACGATGATCTATTCAGAAATTTTAATGTCAGGGCGGAAGCATCATCATCCTGATGAGCAGTTTGGCTTTGATATCTTCTCTTCTACCATTCGTGCTTCTCGAATGAATACTGGTATGACTGAAGAGAATGGAATGGTAGATCACGATGAGAATCACTATCAAAATTCTGATCAGTATCAAAGTCAGAATCAAGAACAGTCTCATCTTACAGGCAGTGCGGATGAGCTCTTTGTGGAGAAATATATTTTAGAGCCCCATAAATCCTCTCTCACAGAAGTGGCCGTAATGGGGGGATTTGAGATCTTTGGCAATGTTATTCTCTTAACGCCGAAAGAACATCACGCGGATATTTTAGCGCGGATTGAAGCGCATTATGATGCCGATGAGAAGCTTGCTTATGGGGCAACATTACTTCCGAACGATGCTGGGATTATCTTTAAAGTATTAGGGAATGATAGTACCGATGTCAAAATGGTGATTCGAGATTTCTGGAGAATTGCTCGCGAGGAGATTTTAGGGATCTCCGTACCAGAGCCCTTTTTATGGCGGTAGATATTGGAAGATGGCTATCGGAAGATGGCCATTGGAAGATCGCTATTGAAAGTTGTGAAATGGGTAGAGAGATATTAGAAGTGTTCTGCAGGAGTGGGGCAAATTGAGAGGGTAGTTGATCACGTAAGGAGAGTGGTCAATTGCGGTAAATATTAGATAAATAAGGATTAGATAAATAAAGCAGATCTTTTTTATCTTCTTTGAGGAAAGAATCGTATGGCTAACTCATCTTTTGTCACAAATTCGGCGTGGAAACAGCTCGCCAATCAAAATCCCTTAGTAGAATTTGTCGATGTCGTGCTACGAGGTTACTCGCAGGTGATGTTCCAAAATAATGCACTGACCGGGTTACTCTTTTTTATTGCAATCGGCTTAGGTTCCTATTTTGAAGGAATGCCGCAAGTAGCGATTGGCTGTCTCTTAGGCACCATTGTCGCCACTATTACGGCTTATGTCAGTAAATTAGATAAAGAATCTTGGCGCGTTGGGCTCTTTGGTTACAATGGCTGCCTTTTAGGCGTTGCACTGCCGGCATTTTTAGATAATACGATCTATGTTTGGATGTCGATTATTCTAGGTAGTATTGTCTCTGTGATCTCGACGATTGCCTTAATGGATTTTCTGAAAAAGTGGAAAGTTGCAGCATTAACGGCTCCTTTTGTGCTCGTTTCTTGGACTATTTTATTAGCAAGTTATAACTTTTTAGGCATTGAGGGCGTATCGCTACCGGCTCCTGAATTTCCGCATCATTATGAAATTCTTAAACATATTCCGCATAGCGATATTATTGCGGATGTTTTTCGGGGAATCTCTGAGGTCTTTCTCTTTAGTAGCGTCACTGTAGGATTAATCTTCACATTAGGATTAGCTGTGAGCTCTATTTGGGCGGCGATCTTTGCAGTTGTTGGCTCACTTTTAGCCTATTCAGTGGCGATTTTTCTAAAAGCGGATGCGGTGAGTGTACAAACCGGACTCTACTCATTTAGTGCGGTATTAACGGCGATTGCATTAGGATCAACCTTTAATAAGCCTAATAGCTTTCGAGTGGCTGTCTATGCCATTGTCGGGGTTATTTTTACCGTCTTTGTGCAAGGAGCACTCGATATTGCCCTTGATCCGTTAGGAATCCCCACTTTAACGATGCCTTTTGTCCTTGCTTCTTGGCTCTTCTTAGTGCCGAATAATGACATTATGCCGAAACACCGGCAGTAAATTGCGGTTATGCGTGGGTTAAATCTTGCTGAATAGGTATTGTTGGATGCTTATTTAACCTACATTTAACTCACATTGAACCCTGTTAAATGGATATTGATCAGTTCTCTAGACGGGCAGATGAGCAATCATCTGCCTACAGATCAGTTAGCTAGATTAATGGCGGGTAATGATAGGTATAGTCAGATCGGTTCAAAATAAGCGCATTTAAATGCCGGCGCATCGGTTGTAATAAGTCAGGAAGCTGTTCTATCCGGCATCTTGCAAGTGTTGTTTAAAACCATTTTTTTAAACCAAATTTACTATAAATGATAGATAAATCATACGTAACTCACTAATAAATTACAGATAAATTAAATAGATAACTTAATGGATTAGATTTTTGATGCAAGTGAATGGATTGATAATGAAAAGAGATGCGATTTATAAATATATTCGCAGTGTGGAGTTAGCAAGAGCGTTATTAGCGGTATTGATTCTGATGGATGGCTTATGGATGGTGGTGCCGCTGCTCTTTAAGCAGAATGTCAGGGCACTAGAACATCATCTCGATTTTGCGAAGTGGATACAATCATTCGATGCTTTGCGATTATTAGATATTCCCCAATTTGCCATTGGCATACTCTTTATCATCCTAGCATTTCCGGTCTATCGGGGGCTTCGAATTGGTTGGCTCTTTAGTAGTTTTATGCTCTTTATTGTAGTTTTGATGAATCTACTGCTTGCTCGAGAGAATGTGATGATTGGGACTTTTTCCCTGATTTTACTCATCTATGCGCTAGTGAATTGGAAGCTCTTTCATCGGCATAGTATCTCAGGGGCAGGATTTGTGGCCATTGTCAGCTTAGCGGCCCTCTTGGGATTTTCTGTCTTTGGAACGCTCTATTTAGGCACGCACTTTCAGCCTCACGTGACTGATATCTCTTCAGCCTTTTATTTCGCATTAGTCTGTATGACAACGGTGGGATTTGGCGATATTGTGCCGATTAGTGTGGAAGCGAGACTCTTTACGGTCTCAATCGTTATTTTAGGAATCACGATGTTTACAACATCGATCGTGTATGTATTAGGTGTATTTGCAAAAGATACCCGCGCAATCGTGGGAAAAAGGTTATTTAGAATGAAAGATCATTACGTTATCGTGGGTGCAAGCCCGCTCTCTCTGCATACTTATTACGGTCTTAGAAAACGGGATCTAAATGTGATGGTGCTCTGCCGAGAAGCTGAAAAGGATCGTTATCCTGCCGGCATTAATATCGTGACCGCAGAGCAGGTGAATAAAGAGAGCTTAAATAAAGTCAATCTCAGTAGTGCTAAAGCGGTTTTTGTGCTCGGCAATTCGGATGCTGAAAATATCTTAACGGTGTTAGCGGCGAAAGAGTTAGTGGGTGCAAATATCAAAAGTATTCTGCTCGTGAATGATGACCAAAATTATGACAATATGAAATTGTTACATCCCGATCTTCTCATTTCACTGAGTACCTTAGGCAGTGAAGTTCTACTTAAGATGCTCTTTGGAGAGAGCATTGATAATCAGATTATGGAAAATCTTCTCTTCTCAAATAATATTTTAGAATCTTAGTTCATTCATCAACCATTTATCCACATCGCTTAACGATTGAGAAACCTCTATATATGAAAGATTTTACCATTATCATCTTTGTCTTAGTCTATATTGCAATGGCTTTTGGCCGTATTCCTTGGATTAAAATCGACCGCACCGGTGCCGCTGTTGCCGGGGCATTAGCGATGATTGGTATTGGGGCATTAACACCACAAGTGGCTTGGGATTCTATCGATTATAGTGCGGTGGGATTACTCTTTGGCTTAATGGTGGTCTCTGCTTCTTTTACCGTTGCCGGCTTTTATCATAAAGTGGCGCATAAAATTGCAACATTGCCTTTATCGCCCAATAAGCTCTTGGCGATCTTTATCGTGGTCGGCGCAGGGCTTGCTTCGATCTTAACCAATGATGTGGTGGTTGTGGCAATGACACCGCTTTTAGTGTCGATTACCTTAGCGCGCGGTTTAAATCCGATCCCTTTCCTCTTAGGTTTCTGTTTTGCTGCGAATAATGGTGCCGCAGGTTCATTAATTGGGAGCCCCAAAAATATGATCACAGCGCAGACCCTCGATCTCTCTTTCTCGGGGATTTTGCAAGTTACCGGTATTCCTGTATTGCTCTCATTAGGGGTTACTTGGGCGGTTGTGGCATTTCTCTATCGAAATCGTTGGTACTTGATGACGAGTAAAAAAGGGGAAGCGCCGGAACAGACAGCCGGTTTTGTGGCTTTTGATCGTTGGGAGACGATTAAGGCCGGCATTGTGATTGTAATTGTTGTAGCGTGTTTTCTCTTAACCCACATTCCGAGAGAAGTAGTGGCGCTTGCGGCGGCGAGTTTTCTCTTACTCAATCGGCAGATCGCTTCGAGCGATATGTTAAAGCAGGTGGATGGTAACTTACTGTTACTGATTATGGGGCTCTTTATTGTCAATGCTGCACTCTCTCATACCGGTGCACCGCAAGATATCTTAGATTATCTCTTAAAAGCCGGCATTAATCTCAATCAACCGATCGTACTCTTCTTAGTGACGGCAGTGATGAGTATCTTTGTCGGGACAACGCCGGCCATTATGCTTTTGATTCAATATGTTCATCCTGAGGGAAATGCCAATGCCCTGGGGGCTGCGCTCATTTTAGGCGCATGTTTTACAAGTAATATCTTCATCTTTGGCAGTATCGCCGGCATTACGGCCGTGGAGCAATCGGCAACTCATAATGTGAAGATCTCTTTCTTCGATTTCACGAAACCGGGCGGTATTATTTCCATTATCTGTATGGCAATGGCAGTAATTGCCTTGTGGGTGAATGATCTGATTGTAGGATAATGTGTTGATTTTCTGTACCCCTATCCAATATAGTCAATTGGGTTTAAGAAAAATGGTTTTTAAGCAGCTATTTCGGGATTTTTAAAAAACATAAAACCGTACTCAACAAGAGTTGCAAGATGCCGGATAGAACAGCTTCCTTGATTTTTACAGCTGATGTGCCGGCATTTGAATAAGCTTATTTTGAACCGATATTATTATAAAAAAGAGCGATATTAAATCGCTCTTCTATTTTGTGGATGGTTAATGAATTCAATTAATAACTCATAATCCATTAATGCACAAAGGCAAACTCATTACTGATGGCTCTCTGCTTCCGGTTTATGAATCTTCTTCGCAAGCTCAGGGAGAATATCGATCGAGCGTGGACCTGGTACTAATTCTGATAAATTCACTTTGATATAGTTTTTATTTTTCACTGCGGAAACGCCTTGAAGTTCTGGCATCGATTCTAGAATCGCAATCTTCTGCTCATAATCATCATCATTACGAAACCCTTTATAGATCGGGATAATAATCACTTCAGGATTAGCCATTACAATATCTTCCCAATTGCCCACAGCCCAAGTTTTATTCGCCCCTTTGCCGGCAAGGATATTATCCACCGAGATCAATTTGAGCATCTCTGTCGTATAGCCGTCAAAAAAGGTATAAGGTTTACCGTCCTGCGCATCAAAGATAAAAGCAGTTTTAACGGGATAAGCTTCGATCTTGGTCATTACTTCATTGAGTTTCTCTTTCTCTTGGGCAACATAGGCTTCTGCTTCGGCTTCAATACCAAAAATTTCCCCAAATTTGAGCATATCATTGAAGTAAGTATTGACATCGGCCTTAGAGGAGGTCATTGATTCAGGTACATAAATAGAGATGCCCTCAGGGACAATCTTATTGGCTTCAAGCGCTAATTTGGAGAATGAATTGCCCCAGCCGGTCGTAAAATCAGGATTCGAGGCCATAAAGACTTCATAAGAGGGCCAACGTTCCGCAAGCACCGGCACCTTGTCGTAATCTTCAGCCACCGGCGGATAGATCGGCTCTTCTAAGAAAGCCGTACCCACCATACGATCGGCAAGGCCTAAGGCAAGGAGCATCTCTGTGGTGATCTGATTAAGGGAGACAATTCGATGTGGATATTCTGTTAATTTAAATTGGTAGAGTTGTCCGTCTAAGTCAGCAGTAAACTCAATAGGTTGACTAGGGGTACGCTGATTCAACGTTGCTTGGCTTTCTGCCGTTGTACCTGTACTTTCTACCGATTGCGCCAAAAGCAGTGCCGGGAAGAGTAGAGTCGATAGTGTTAGTGCAATTTTATTCATACGATACCTCTTGATCAGTGTTGTAAGAATGGTGAGAAAAGAATTAAAAGAAAGAATTAAAAGAATAATTATTTAAAAATAGATGTTTAAATAACAAATCCTTAAAAATAAATGGTTAAATAATATTTAGAGGAAGATCGCAATGTGCTCTTTCATTGGCACTACATTGAAATGAACGCCAAAAACAGCATAGAGATGTTCCTTGGTGAGTACAGTTTCGGGAGCTCCTTGTTGATAGATTTCGCCCTCTTTCATCAAAATAAGATAATCGCAATATTTGGAAGCTAAATTGATATCGTGGATGGTCACAACGGCTGTTGCTGGCGATTCTGCGAGCGCTTTCATCGCTTCCACTTGATAGCGAACATCGAGATGATTGGTCGGTTCATCGAGAATTAAAAGATCCGTCTCTTGCGTAAAGCATTTTGCTAACATTACCCGCTGTTTTTCACCACCGGAGAGTGTTTCATAGGTCTTATGACGCATATTCTCTAAACCAAAGCGTGCCATATAATGCTCGGCAATGGCAAAATCTGAAGCCTGATAATTCGTATAATAGCGCTTATAAGGCATCCGTCCCATTACGACAATTTCTTCGACCGTTAATTTACCTTCTACTTGATCATTAAATTGGGTCAACACAGAGAGCTCACGGGCTAATGCTTTAATTGAGAAATGTGCGATATCCTCTCGATTGAGAAAAACCTGTGCTTTGGTTTTGATATCTCGGTAGATATGGCGCAGTAAAGTGGTCTTACCGGAACCATTGGGGCCGATAATACCAATGAGTTTGGGGGATTCGAGCGTAATATTGATCTCTTTTAAGATCCCGTTGTAACTCAGATTGCGAATATGAATAGGATAAACTTGTGCCATTAACGTCTCCGGCTACCTTGAATGATGATATAGACAAAGAGCGGTGAGCCGATGAGGGAGGTGAGAATCCCGATAGGAATCTCTTCCGGCTTAAACCAACTGCGAGAGATAGTATCGATAATAATGAGGAATGTAGCACCAATCAGGGCCGAATAGAGCGAGAGTTTAAAGTGCTTAACCGAGATAATTTGCCGGACAATATGGGGGATAATCAGGCCGATAAAAGCGATCACACCCACATTTGCCACAATAATAGAGACCACAAGCGAAGAGAGCAGAATAATGGCTAATTTAATCATCCCAACATTCACGCCCAATTGCTGTGAAGCCTCAGCGCCCAAGAGGAGCGTATCGAGAATATTGCTACAGAGTAGGCAGAAAATGAGAATGGCAATCAGCGCCAGAAAGGGAAGCGGAAGAAAGGACCACTTCACGCCGGAGAAGCTACCGAGCATCCAGAACATCGCACTTTTGACCTGACTCTCATTTTTCGAGAGGTAGATAATTGCCGTCGTCATCGCCGAGAAGAGACTGGAGATTCCGATACCAATCAGCACGAGATTACTCATATTACGCCGATTGAGGTTAAAAACCACGACTACACTTGTAGCAACTAACCCACCGACAAAAGCGCCGAAGTAGATATTATAAGGGGAGATAAAGGCGAAAAGGCCAAGCACAATCGCCGAGACAGCGCCGGCACTTGCGCCGGATGAAACGCCGAGAATATAGGGATCGGCTAATTCATTGCGGGTGATGGTTTGCATCAAAATCCCCACGAGCGAGAGCGATGCACCGGTAATCGCCACTAATAATACTCGGGGCAGGCGAATATGGTAGATGATCGTTTCGTAGGGCTTGAGATTGTCAGTGTCGAGCGTGCCGGTGATGATTTTTAAAACGGTACTGATACGTTCTTCAAAACTGATATGAACACTGCCATAAAAGAGGGAGAAAAAGATGACAATCAGCAATATGGCCACAAAAAAGAGAAATTGATAGAGATTGAAATGTTGGAGATATCTCATCTTTTGGCAAAGTGATGTTGGAACAGATTGCTTCATTGAATAGTGATCTCTTTAAGTGGTAATCCCTTTATGATCGTGGAATTAGTTGAACAATTATGAACGATGCAAAAATTGATAGCGCCTCTATTTGATATTCTCTATATGATAAAGATATGGGAGAAATGCGACTAAGTAGATACCTTTTATCGTGCCTTAGATTATCTTTTACATCTTATCTTCTACGTCGATAAAATCGGTTGTGACAAAGTTAGCAGATATTACTTCTCTATTTTAAATATTTGTAATAGATGTGTAAATAAATATATAAATAGTTCCCTATGATAGAGGGTTTCCCGATTGCTGTCCAATGGATTTGGCGACTAAAAAGAGTAGAAAGCCGAGTAATGAGTGTGATAACCTTTTGATTCAATTTAAAAGGAGGGCTAGATGTTTATCGTCATTATGGGACTCTATTTCCTGATTCAGAGTTATGTGTTGTGGCGCTATTATCAATTGGTGCCGGCAAAATGGGGCTTGCGTTGGATTGCATTGATTATTGCGCTGATTTTAACGGTCAGCTTACCGCTGTCACTCTATTTTGCTCGGACGATGCCTCTGCCATTGATGGCCTTTTTCTATACCATTGGCTCAGCTTGGCTTATTGGTTTGATCTACTTCTTCCTACCTGTTTTCTTGATGGATCTGTTTCGCCTGATCAATTGGCCTTTTCAATGGATCTCATCGGCGAAATTGAACCGTTTTCGCACGAAAAATGGTCTGTTACTCTCTATTTTACTGATCGGTTATGCCGGCTTTTTTGGTTGGGCAAATTATACGTATCAGCAAAAAGTGCGGGAACATTATGTGGTCACGCTGTCGCCATTAACGGTCACGCAGATGGCAACACATACAGCCACGCAAGCAGAGCATCATCAATCAGGAGAAGCCCCATTACAATGCCAAAATGGCGCTGAACCGCTTCGGATGGTGATGATAAGTGATTTGCATTTAGGGCATATTATTGGGCGAGATCAATTAGAGCGATGGATTGATCTTATCAATCGTGAGAACCCTGATTATATCTTCATTAGCGGGGATCTAATTGATAACGATGTTCGTCCGCTCTATCATCAAGGCATTGAGCAAGCTTTAGGCCGATTAGCACCGACAAAAGGGATCTATGCTGTATTAGGCAATCACGAGTATCTTGCCGGCGTGCAGGAGAGTATCGACTTTTTTGCACAGACCGATATTCAATTATTACGTGATGAAGTGGTGCTATTGCCGGAAGGATTCTATCTCGTAGGGCGAGATGACAAAATGAATAAGCTACGGCAATCTTTTGAAGCACTTACCGCAGAGCTTGACCCTCAATATCCACTCTTTGTATTAGATCATCAACCAACACTAAACCAACGTGCAGAGGGTGACCTATTGCAATTTTCAGGGCATACCCACGATGGGCAAGTATGGCCTTATAATTATGTCGCCAAATGGATTAACGGTGTTGCGCCGGGATTATTACAATTACAAGAGGGTTCTCACAATTATCTTATCAGTTCCGGCATTGGCCTTTGGGGCGGGCAGTTTAGAATTGGCACGCACTCGGATTATATGGTGTTAGATGTGTGTCAGTAGTAAGTTTGTTGAGTCGATGGAATGAATAGATTGATGGATATGAATCGGTGTTCATAGATATTGATATCTATAATATATAATATCTATTCAATCAGGAGGCATCAATCTATCCGCCCATATTTATATCCATAAATGTCAGAGACGATAAACCACGTTTAAAGCGGATAGCATTGCATCTCTAGCAAGGTTTTAGAGGTGGTAATAAAAGAGGAGCAGAGCTCTTTTTCAAGCAGATAATATTGTGGTGGGGCATTGAGGAATAATTGTTGCATTGCACTATTTTTAGAATCTTGCTCTAAGGTATAAGTGACGCAATTGACCTGCAAACTTGGTAATAGAAGTGTAGGAAGATCTATCTCAATGGATTGATGAGGAATACAGTAAACGGCGCGCATTTGTTGCTGTGCTTGATAATGAGTGATGATGCCATAATCAAAAATTTCCCCTTGAATATAGGGGGCTAATTGATGCTTTAACTCTGTCATTGCTTCGCTAAAGCTTCGAGTACCATATTCACCAAAATAGGGCATTAGGTAGAGCTGTCTTTCTGGAAGCTCTCTCTGAAAAGGTTTATGAAGCGGATAATGTTTGAGTGTATCAAGATCATTAAAAGCTTTTTCAACATAATGGCAATTACGTTCGGCCTTATATCGCTGTTCAAGCGCTCTCTCTTGGCAATAGGTGAGAAAATTTTCGAGATCTATCTGATCCCCCTCGATATATTTTTTGTAAGTTTTGAGGGGAACATTTAACGAGAGGCAAAATTTAATAAGATCGACCGCATAAAACTGCTCATAAGTATAGTAACGATAGTGGTTATCTGGATTAGTATAAGCAGGTGTTAATACGCCGATTTCATCATAATAGCGAAGATTTTTGATACTAATATCCTTGATTTTCGCGAGTTCGCCAATGGTGTAATATTGCGTTTGTTTTGATCTCATCCATTTCCTCCTAATTTCGCCACTAGTTATCAGTCATTCGGCATTAGCTTCTAGCCATTGATCATCATCCCCTGGTCTATGATTTCATTGCAAATGAGATCAAAAAAGCCAAGGGGAAACTTGACTCTACTACGATGGGATAGTTTATCTTGAAGCTCTATTGTTAACAATGTTAAACAAAAAATAACAATAACGTGATTGCTGTTATTTGATCGAAGTAATGAGATGAAGCTCGATAATATTTAGGAGATGAAAATGGATCAAAATAGAACTAATATGCAGTGTTGGGTATTACATCAAGGGGCAACAGGGCTGACAGATTTAACGTTAGAAATTGTCTCGATTCCTGAGCCTAAAAAAGGAGAGGTTCGGGTAAAAATGGAGGCTTATTCCATTAATTATCGTGATATTGTCATTATGCAGGGGGCAAAAGGATTAGCCTTAACACGGGATATCATCCCTCTTTCCGATGGCGCGGGCGTGATTGATGCTGTAGGAGAGGGTGTTGAAGTCTGGCAAGTGGGAGATCGTGTGGTTACTCAGCTCTATCCCAATTGGAAAGAGGGAACTATCACTAGCACTATTGGGCAGGGATTAGGCTCAAATGATTTAGATGGGACATTAGCGGAGTATGTGATCCTATCTGTCAATAATATTATAAGAGCACCTCAAACTTTAAGTGTAGAAGAAGCTTCGACACTCGCTTGCGCAGGTATTACGGCGTGGTCAGGGATTTATGGAAATCGGCCTTATCATATGCCTTTAAAATCACACGAAAAGGTATTAGTTTTGGGCACAGGTGGCGTGGCAATGTGGGCGATTGCTATTGCTCTAAGTGCTGGTGCTGAAGTCTATTGTACGACAAGTCAACCCGATAAAATCGCGATATTAGAGCAGATGGGGGTAAAAGCTGTTTTTAATTATCGGGAAGATCCACGATGGGGAGATGCTGTATATCAGCAAACAGGTGGTGTAGATTTAGTGGTGAATACCGCTGGAACAGCCTCAATGGCTCAATCAATTAATGCATTAGCGCTAGGCGGTAGAATGTCGATGATTGGTGCAATGGAGAATAGTCAAGAGATTGAAAATATGCTCTTAATGATTCAGAAAAACATTACTATTTTTGGTGTCTTAACCGGCAGTGAAATGGCTTATCAGGATTATATCCAGTTCATTGATGAGCATAATGTTAAACCGATGATTGAGAAAATATATGATTTTACCGAAGCTAAAGAGGCTTATCGTCATATTATGGCAGGTCGAGTTTTTGGAAAAATTGTCATTAAAAGATCATAAGTTAAAGGCTTTTTGCGAAGAGGAACAATGGAAAAAATGCATTTTTTGTGAAATGATTGTTGACAAAGAATTAAAAGCTCACTATAACTATTAACACGCAATGAGAACTTTTGAGAATGAATTCACTGATCAATCAAATGATCAAATCAATCTCAGCAGTTTTTCAAAAAGAACAGAATTCAAAGGAATTAAGAAATGCAAACGATCAACTTTTATAGCTATTGGTGGCAAGCTCGCAACAGCGGGAGAGGTCACTGTGCATAGCTAAAAGTTTTATCTAGGCAGATCGATGAAGAACCCGCAAACAACAATGCGGGTTTTTTTATGTCTCTAGAATCGCTAAAACAATCCGCAGATAGATGATGAAATGATGATAAGACACTATTAAAGATTGGAGTAGCAAGATGAAAGAGATGCAAGAAATGAGCAATAATCCGACGATGAATAGAGCAGAGTTATCTGTAGAGATAATGGCGATTTTCCAAAAGCTCTATAGTGGGGAATCGATGACCCTAGCGGAGAGTTATCAACTTTTTACCGCTATCGCTGAGGGGAAAATCAGCGAATCTCGATTAAGTGCGGCGCTGATCTCAATGAAATTACGGGGCGAAACGCCTGCAGAGCTTGCCGGTGCGGCGAGTGCTTTTACCACATTAGCGAAACCATTCCCGGCGATTGAACAACCCTTTGCCGATATCGTGGGTACCGGTGGTGATGGACTTAATACTGTTAATATCTCAACGGCTAGCGCTTTAGTGGCTTCTTGCTGTGGTGCAACTGTGATTAAACACGGTAATCGCAGTGTTTCAAGTTTAACGGGCTCATCTGATCTATTACAAGCGCTTGGGATTGATCTCTTCAAAACGCCGGAAGCTGCGAAAGAATCGGTAATGGACAATGAGATTACCTTTCTCTTTGCACCGCATTATCATACAGGCTTTAAATATGCGGCCAAGACACGAGCAGAACTCAAAACACGCACTATTTTTAATATCTTAGGGCCATTAACCAATCCGGCGCGCCCTAAGCGAGCGATGATCGGTGTGTATGATCCGCAATTAACAGAACTGATCGCACAGACCGGCGCACTTCTCGGCTATGAACATCTCTTAGTGATTCACGGCGGTGGAATGGATGAAGTAGCGCTTCATAGCGCCACGAAAGTGACAGAATTAAAAGCAGGGAATATTACCACGTATGAGGTGAATCCCGCTGATTTTGGTCTACATTATCATCCCCTTGAAGCGTTACGTGGTGGGGATGCGCTTGAGAATCGCCGAACATTATTACAACTCTTATCAGGCAACGCACCACTTGCACATCAAGAAGCGGTGGCGATCAATGTGGCGCTCTTCTTGACGCTATTCGGCAAAGAGAATCTACAAGAGAATGCCGAGCAAGCGCTAGAGGCCATTCGTTCAGGGCGCGCCTTAGAGAAATTAGCTATTTTAACCGAAAAAGATTCTGCATCCTTTGCCGAAGAGCTTATTCGAGCCTAAGGAAAAGAGAAGAACCGAAAGATCCATAACGATAACCGTAATAATCACCGTAACAATAACCACAACCCTTATTCAAAACATTGCACAATAGGATAGAGAAGGAACCGTAGAGATGAGTATGACTGTATTAGAATCGATTGTGGCCCAACGCCGGATAGATATTGCCCAATTACGGAGCGAACGCTCTTTGCAATTAGTGCAGGATAATATTATGGGTGAAACTGTTAGTGAACCACGATTCTATCAAGCCATTGAAACCCAGAAAAAGGCACATAAACCGGCCTATATCTTAGAATGCAAACGCGCATCCCCCTCAAAAGGATTGATTCGTAGCGATTTTAACTTATCTACCATTATTAGTGCCTATGAACCTTATGCCACTGCGATTTCAGTTTTAACGGAAAATCGTCACTTCGGCGGAAGTTATGAGGATCTGAAGCAAGCTCGGCAACTGACAACCCGTCCGTTACTCTGTAAAGATTTTATAGTGGATGTCTATCAGCTCTATTTAGCTAAAGAGGCCGGCGCTGATGCGGTGCTCTTAATGCTTTCGGTATTACGAGATGATGAGTATCGCTATTTTGCAGAGACTGCTCATACGCTTGGTTTAGGGATCTTAACGGAAGTGAACAATGAAGCAGAAGTGGCAAGGGCGCTCAAATTACAAGCGCGTATTATCGGTATTAATAATCGTAATTTGCACGATCTTTCCATTGATTTGAGTAAAACTGAACGACTTCGCGCTTTAATGCCACAAGATCAATGCGTTATCAGTGAATCTGGGATTCATCAATATGCAGATATTCAGCGTCTACGCCGAACGGCCGATGGCTTTTTGATTGGCAGTCATCTAATGGCTAGCGATCATCTGCCCCAAGCCTTACAACAGCTATTGCAAGGGGGCTATAAAGTTTGTGGCTTAACCTCGGCAGAAGATGCCAAATTAGCCTATGAAGCCGGTGCAACGTACGGTGGGTTGATCTTTATTCTCTCAAGTCCTCGGGGTGTCACTTATCATCAAGCCAAAGTGATTCGAGAATCTGCGCCCCTAAAATGGGTGGGCGTTTTTCAAAATGATGATATCGATACCATTGCTTTTATTGCACAAGAGGTGGGATTATCGGCGGTACAACTGCACGGCGAAGAACCACAAAGTTATATTTCAAAGCTTCGTCAATTATTACCGCATCATATCCAGATTATTAAAGCCTTGCCGGTGCGGGAAAATACGCTACCGCTAATGGATTACCAAGATGTTGATTACTATCTATTAGACGGCGTTAAAGGGGGAAGTGGCGAGCCCTTTAATTGGCAATTGTTAGCTAATCGCGATCTTTCTAATTGCTTTATTGCCGGTGGTATTTCCTGCGATAACATCTCGGAGGTCTTGCAATATCCCGCCTTTGGATTAGATATCAACTCAAAAGTAGAAAAATCCCCCGGCAAAAAAGATCCAGTCAAGTTACAAGCAATTTTTCAGACATTAAGAGCAATGGCAAACGTTTAAACAGTAGATTGAAATGCTTAAAAGACAATCAAACAACAACTAAAAAATTACTAGACGATATTACGAAACGATATTCCTAAAAACGATTATTAAAGAGAGTATAACAATGAGACAACTCGATCCTTACTTTGGTGAATTTGGTGGGCAATATGTCCCGGAATTATTAATTCCCGCTCTTGATCAATTAGAAAATGCCTTTATTGAAGCCCAGCAAGATCCGGAATTTCAGGCAGAATTGATGGATCTGCTGAAAAACTACGCCGGTCGTCCAACGGCTTTGACCCTTTGCCGTAATTTAACGGCAGGGACAGCGAGTAAATTATATCTCAAACGAGAAGATCTACTGCACGGTGGCGCGCATAAGACGAACCAAGTATTAGGGCAAGCGCTATTAGCGAAACGAATGGGGAAAACCGAGATTATTGCCGAAACAGGTGCCGGTCAACACGGCGTTGCCACAGCCCTTGCTTGTGCGCTTTTAAATATGAAATGCCGAATCTATATGGGCGCAAAAGATATTGAGCGACAAAAACCGAATGTTTTTCGGATGGAGCTAATGGGTGCAACAGTGATTCCGGTTACCAGTGGTTCAGGTACGCTAAAAGATGCTTGTAATGAGGCGTTGAGAGATTGGTCTGCAAGTTATAAAACAACCCATTATCTCTTAGGAACTGCTGCGGGTCCGCATCCATTTCCAACGATTGTACGGGAATTTCAGAAGATGATCGGTGAAGAGACAAAAGTGGAGATTCTCAAGCGCGAAGGGCGCTTACCTGATGCGGTGATTGCCTGTATTGGCGGTGGGTCAAATGCCATTGGGATGTTTACGGATTTTATCCCGGAGAGCGATGTTCGTTTAATCGGCGTTGAACCGGCAGGTAAAGGGATTCATACCGGCGAACACGGTGCTTCCCTCAAATATGGTACGCCGGGAATCTATTTTGGAATGAAATCCCACTTGATGCAGACAGAGGAAGGGCAGATCAAAGAGTCTTACTCAATTTCAGCAGGACTTGATTTCCCGTCCGTAGGGCCACAACACGTTCATTTAAATGAGATCGGCAGAGCAGAATATGTATCGGTCACAGATGAAGAGGCGCTCGATGCATTCCAACAACTCGCTAGACACGAAGGAATTTTACCGGCGTTAGAATCATCTCACGCTTTAGCTTATGCGCTGAAGATGATTCACGCAGAGCCTGACAAGGCGCAATTATTAGTGGTCAATCTCTCAGGTCGAGGAGATAAGGATATCTTTACGGTACATAAAATTTTAGAGGAGCGCGCATAATATGAATCGCTATCAACAATGCTTTCAGCAGTTAGCCGAAAAACAGGAACAAGCTTTTATTCCCTTTGTCGTATTGGGCGATCCTACCTTTGAGGATTCTTTAGCGATCATAGATCAATTAGTGGCTTCCGGCGCAGATGCGTTAGAGTTAAGTATCCCATTCTCTGATCCGCTTGCTGATGGGCCGGAGATTCAAACCGCTGTGCTCAGGGCGATGGATAATGGAATGAGTGTGGCACGAAGTTTTGAGTTACTCAAGATTATTCGCGAACGTCATCCGCATATTCCTATCGGGCTTTTGATGTATGCCAATTTGATAAATGCCAAAGGGTTATCGGCTTTTTATCAAGCGTGTAAAGAAGCGGGCGTAGATTCTGTATTAGTCGCCGATGTCCCGCTACGGGAGGCTAAGCCTTTTGTAACAGAGGCTCGAAAATACAATATCGCGCCGATCTTTATCTGTCCGCCTGATGCCACTGAGGAAACGATCGAAGGCATTGCAGCGCAAGGGGAAGGTTACACCTATCTTGTCTCTCGTGCCGGCGTGACAGGCGTTGATCAAACGTTACTCAGTGATGCCACAGATAATATTGCAAGACTAAAAAAAGCCGGCGCACCCCCGATTATTCAAGGATTTGGTATTGCTACAAAAGCACAAGCAGAGCATTATCTTGCGCTCGGCATTGAGGGCGTGATTAGTGGTTCAGCGATCGTGAAATTGATTCGAACTCACTATCAAGAAGGGGCGCATTGTTCCGATCTAGCAACATTATTGCCGGCATTGGCAGAATTTGTCACCAGCTTAAAATCAGCCACGAAACCTGCTTAAGAATGCGATTTGTTCGATTATAGAGATGATAAGAGTGATCACAAAAGGATCTAAAAAAGGAGAGGTTTACAAACTGAAAGAATCAGAAATTGAGTAATGGAGTAAGAGATATTCCCTTTAAGAAGGAATTTATCGTATAATCTACGATTCTTAAATAGCGTGCTCATTTTTAGATCCTGTTCAAACTAGCATTGCTAGATTCATTTTGAGACTTCAGCAAAACAAAGGTATTTTCAATGCATAAATTAGTCTATCTACTCTTTATCGTATTAGTTGCGGGCTTAATCTATATGATCACAATGCCCTTTATTATGCTCTATGAAGATCAACAAGCGATTGTGGAAGAAGAGGTCACTTACTTCATTCCTGAAGGTGGCTTACAATCCCACTACCACAAAGAAGTAGAGATGGCAAAAGGCAAAAGAGCCCGTGAGCGAGAAGCGAAAGCCTCGGAAGTTAACGGCCAAGAGTAATTAAACTGATCTCAGGCTGATCGCTATTACTGCCAAGCTAGAACAAAAAGCATTGAGTAAGAAGTACCATTCGAGAGAGTGGTACTTTTTTGTTGTTAAAATCAAAAATTCGACCAATATTTTCCAATTGTATGCAGGGATTCGTTAGAATGGGAATTTAACCTTACTATGTTGCAATTCATTTAATGAATAGAGGAGTGAGCTATGCACGAACATCACGAACACGATCACGAACATCACAGCCACGAAGATCATCCAAGAGTATTAGTTTTAGTGGATGTACAAGAGAAGCTTTTGAGAGTGATGAATAAGCAAGAACAACTACTACGGAATTTAACGATTCTAGTGGAAGGAGCCATTGCACTTGATATGCCGATTATTTGGCTCGAGCAATATCCTCGTGGACTTGGGCGAACAGTGCCGGAGCTTAAAGCGCTATTAGAAGAGAAAGGTATTGAACCCATTGATAAAATGAGTTTTAGTGGTTGTAAAACAGAAGCGATGCAACAAGCATTAGCGCCGTATACTGCCGAGCATTGCCATTTTATTGTGGCAGGCATTGAAGCGCATATCTGTGTCTATCAGACGGTTCGGGATCTTTTAGCGGAGGATCTCGCTGTTGAAGTGGTCGCAGATGCGGTAGGTTCACGCGTGGAAGAGAGTGTAGAAATTGCGCTCAATAAGATGATGCAATTAGGCGCTGATTTAACGAGCGTTGAGATGTGTCTATTTGAGCTTTTGGGGAGTGCTGAACATCCACAGTTTAAGACAATTAGTAAATTGATTAAGTAGTCAATTCATCAACGAATCGATTCATCAATGAATCAAGCAGTGATCAATAATGGCTTGAAATAACGTGCGTATTGATCATAATTTACAAAATTTATTGTAAAAATAGATCCCGATGAGAGCAATAAGTGTAGCTTGTAGACTTATTGTATTATCGGGATTTTTTCTTATATCGTTGTATAGATAAGAGATAATTTAAGTTATTGCTCGGCATTCATCCGTGAGGATTGAGCATTGAGTTTTTGAAAAATATTCAGATGAAATATCCTGATGAAATTTCTAATCGACCCTTTAAAATAAACTTAATAAAAATCCGAGATAAGGTAGAATCACAAATGATTTAAACAATAATATAGGCAATATTATTGATGATTTTTCTAATAAAATTCTCGGACAAAACCGAACTACTTATTACCACTCTTCTCAGTCGAGGGCTATTGAGATGAATTATGAATTGATGATTGTATTAGCATTGCTATTTATGGCAGTTGTGGCATTTATGCTCAATAAGCCACGAATGGATGTGGTCGCAGTATGTGCGTTATTAGCCTTGCCATTGACCGGCAGTGTGACATTAGATCAGGCACTGGCCGGCTTTAGTGATAGCAGTGTGATTGTGGTGGCCGTCTTTTTCGTGATTGGTGATGGTTTGGTGCGAACCGGTATTGCATTTCGGGTCGGCGATTGGTTAATGAAACAATCTAAAAATAGTGAGACAAGGCTCATTTTACTCTTAATGCTCTCTGTTGCATTCTTAGGTTCGGTGATGAGTTCAACAGGTATTGTGGCGATTTTCATTCCGATTCTGTTAAGTGTTGCTACGAAGATGAAAGCAGATACCCGGCGTTTGATGATGCCTTTGAGCTTTGCCGGTCTTATTAGTGGGATGTTAACGCTCGTGGCGACACCGCCGAATCTTGTAGTTTCAGGGCAGTTACAATTAGCAGGGCACGCACCTTTTCAATTCTTCTCATTTACACCGATCGGACTGATTGTATTAGTAGTGGGCATTATCTATATGCTCTTTGCTCGACGTTTTTTAGGGAAAAAGAGCAGTGATACAGCAACAACAGGGCATACTCGCATTAACTTCGATGATTTAGCGACAGAATATGGGCTCAAAGGGCGCAATTATCGGGCGCAAGTGGGGAAAGGTTCGCCCATGATTGGTAAACGTCTGTCAGAGATGCATCTGCGGGAAGAGCACGGTGCGAATATTATTGCCGTAGAACGTCGCTTAAATCGTCTTCGCAATGTGGTGCTCGATGCAGTACCTGACCGGGTTATTCAAGAGAATGATGTGCTCTTATTTGATTTCTTCTATCCTGAGCAGGTGAATCTTTTCTTGCAGAAATTTAATTTGGTTTCTCTACCATTGATGAGTAGCTACTTTAATGAGCATTCCCGAGAGATCGGTATGGTTGAGGTGACTATTCATCCGGATTCTAAATTGATTGATAAAACCGTTTTAGAGAGTGCTTTCCGTTCCCAATATGGTCTTAATGTGATGGGAATTAAGCGACAAGGGGAAGTGTTAGAGAATGAGCTTGTCAATGAGAAGCTCAAACGGGGAGATACCATTTTAGTTGTCGGGATGTGGCGCGCGATTCGGCAATTACAGACGATGAAAAATGACTTCGTTGTATTAACTATTCCGGCAGAGATTGATGAAGTTGCGCCGGCAATGGAGAAAGCACCGTATGCGATTATTGCGCTCTTGATTACGGTAGCATTAATGATTTCAGGGATTTTCCCGACGGTATTAGTAGCGATCTTTGGTGCGCTTTTAATGGGTGCTTTTGGTTGTATTACGATGGATAGTGCTTATAAGTCAATTCATTGGCAGAGCGTCATTCTGATTGTCGGGATGTTCCCCTTTGCCGTTGCGCTACAAAATACCGGTGGTGTTGACTTAGCTGTTCAATTCTTACTCGATATGAGTGGGGATGCAAGTCCGCGCGTCCTATTAGCGATGCTCTTTGGTATTACGGCGGTTATTGGGCTTTTTGTCTCAAATACGGCAACGGCGGTTCTTTTAGCACCGATTGCGATTCAAACCGCTTCGGCATTAGGCGTTTCCCCGTATCCCTTTGCAATGGCGGTTGCGATCGCAGCTTCAGCGGCCTTTATGACTCCTGTCTCTTCCCCTGTGAATACCTTAGTCGTAGCGCCAGGGCGTTATAGCTTTGGAGACTTTATCAAAATCGGTGTGCCATTTGTCTTCATTGTTATGGCAATTGCGGTCTTCTTTATTCCTATTTTATTCCCGCTATAGTTGATTGTTACAATGTTGAGAGATGAGTCAATCACTCACTTGCGGGCGCAGGATTGATCTGGAATGGCAAGGTTCGATCCCGCCGGGTATCAGTGTTGATTGAGAATGATTCAGTGTAAGAAGGTAAGCGCATCGCCGGGGCGAATGATCTCGCTCTTGTCACAATCGCGCGTCGGCAGTTGGGTGCTTCGTGTTAAGAGAGCAATCAGTTTTTTGATTAGGAATGAAAAAAGGCCTCTATTAAGAGGCCTTTTGATGTTACTGCATCTGTTATTTAAACAGAATCAATTGATTATGCATCAGGTTCACGTGAACGGCTTAAGAACTCTTTTGGATATTGGGTAAAGCCACGTGTTACAAATGCAAGGTAGATAATACCGATGGTTGCCCATACTAAACCAATCACAAGTGCTTGATATTCAAGACTGTACCAGAGGTAACTGATGAACGCCATTCCTAAGAATGGAAGAACAAGGTATTGAATATTATTGTTGACGCTATAACGTTGCTTATCACGAATATAGTATTGAACAACCACACAGAGATTCACGAAGAAGAAGGCGGTTAATGCGCCGAAGTTTACTAAGTGAAGGGCAAAGTTAAGGTCAAAGAACCCTGCAGTTAAACAGATCACACCAACGATAATAATGTTGATAGAAGGTGTTTTGTATTTAGGATTGATGTAACCAAAGATTTTAGTGGGTAATACACCATCACGACCCATTACATACATCATTCGAGAAACCCCTGTATGGGCTGCAATCCCTGACGCACACACTGCTAATACTGCTAACCAAAGACCTACAGATTGCAAGAATGTTTTGGCAACAAAGCGTGTAATAGATTGCTCACCGACATAGAGCAGGATTTCCGGCTGACTCTCATCAGGTACTTGGAATACGTAGCCTTTGAAGTAGAGCTGCATAAAGTAGGTCATCCCGATAAAGATCAAACCACCGATAAAGGTTGTTAAGAAGATTGCCCGTGGAACTGTTCTCGCTGCATTCTTGGTCTCTTCTGATAATGAACTTAAACCATCAAAACCTAAGAATGAGAAGCAGAGAATCGCCGAACCAGCAGCAACCGCGCCAATTTGCATATCAGGTGTAAAGAAGGGTTCAACACTTGCAATAGTTCCGGCACCGACACCATCAAACATCAAGCCTTTAATTACTAATGCTAAGAAGATTCCCATAAGAAGCAACTGACAGAAGACGATGAGAGTATTCACATTTGCAACGAGCTCAACACCACGATAGTTAATATAGGTCATGACGATTGCTAAAGGTACAACATAGAACCAGATACTAATATCACTGCTAATCAGGGTTTTGAGATAGATAGTTGCTAATAAGATATTGATCATCGGATTAAATAGATAATCAAGCATCGTACACCAACCGATCACAAATCCAAGGTTTGGATTCAATGAACGCTGAGCGTAGGTATAAGCAGAACCTGCTGAAGGATAGTAACGTACCATTTTACCGTAGCTGAGTGCAGTGAACATCATCGCAATCAAGGTAATAATATAAGCCGTTGGTACATGGCCACCTGTATCATCACTGACGATACCAAAGGTATCGAAGACAGTCATTGGCTGCATATAAGCAAGACCGATCATAATCAGTTGCCATAGCACAAGTGTCTTTTGTAATCTTGCAGGTGAAGAAGGTGTGAAAGATGCGTTAGGAGATAACGCTTTTTTTTGATGAAACATAAGTTTATTTCCCCCAGCCTCAAATGGCATGTTAAGAGAGATAAATTAGCCGCGTTAATTCAGATGAATTATTGCCCCCTTGTGTTAATACAGGTACTTAAATTCAAAGCCCCATAAAAAAACCTCATTTCTTTTCTGAGGTTCGGGGAATTTTACACTTTTTTTTGAAGATGACCACCTTTTTCTGTTTTTTTGTATATTTTTTAGGCAAAATTTAGTGTTAACTAATTGAAAAAATTGTGAAAGAAACGCTAAAGATGATTTTGTTGAGGTGAATTTAATGGGGCATTTTTGTACTATTTTTAAGCCTTTGTTCCCAATTTTAAAGAGAATATAGATCATAAAATAATCAATAAAATTTGTATTTAAACACTATTTACCCATACCTTTGTTTAGTTCACTTTAGATAGCACTTTTGTGAGAATTTATTTCAGGTTAAGTAATGGTAATTAGTTCATATATTAAGGGGATTTATGACTTTACCTGATAATGAAAATCACAATAGTGGTCGCCTTGCATTAATGTATGCGGTCTTTCAAGTGTAATATCCGGGGCATATCCCTCAATAAAAGAGAGATCGCGATTACAAGAGAGTAGATAGCCAATCTCTTCTAATCCCATTTCACGATACATTTCAGCATAACGACAGCGCGTAACACGATAGGTCAAGTGCGCTTCACTTTGGCTTACCGGTTTGATGGTTAGTGCATCCTCTTTAGTCCAAAGCGGCTGAATCGCCACTAATGTTGTTATAGAGGTTGGTAGCGGTTCGCCGGTGGAGGAGAGCGTATTATTAGCCATTGTTTTGCCTTGATTGATAGCATCTTGCTTGATCGCTTCGGCAATGATCGACTGGGCTTTTTCTTGGCCGAGTTCTCGTTTCATGATTTCATAAATGGGCTTAATGATCGCCGCTTCAATGCGACGTTTCTCTAGAATTCCCATATTGTCGTTATTCTGCTTGCTCATTATTGATATCCTATCTTTATGATATAACAATACTTTTGAATAGTATTGAGTTAAATATTGTTGAAAGGTATGTTTAGTATGTATTTAAATACTTCGTGATAGCAAGCTTTATTTGCTCTATTTATAGTAATATCGGTTCAAAATAAGCTCATTAAATGCCGGCGCATCGGTTGTAAGAGATAAGGAAGCTGTTCTCTTCGGCATCTTGCAAGTGTTGGTGAGTCAGGTTTGATGTTCTTTTAAGTCCCACAATAGCTGATTTAAAAATCATTTTTCTTACACCCAATTTACTATAGTAAAAAGAGCGTAGTGGGCAGCTACGCTCTTTGAATAGGTTGTAATTTATGAATGAACCAAGTTGTTTATTGATGATCTCATCTACTTTTTTAAGATGATTCCAATGCATCTTCTTCTGCTGGAATAAATTCTTGTTTCATAAATGATTTATAGGAGTCATCCATAATCTCAATCCAAGGCTTTGGTAGGCAAGCCGCTAATGTACCGGTAATTGTGGAACTGTAGCTCTTGTTACGAAAGCCCATAATGTCTTCTTTCTTATCTTGCTGCCAAGATTTAAGAATTAATCCTTGTTCAAAGACGTGGAAGTCAGGATAATCAGTCGCTTCTAAAAGATCTTGGATATAGGATGCTTGGAAATCAATATTATCTTCTGATGTCTGACACTGCTGAAGTTTTTTAATCCATGCCTGACTATCTTTAATCATTGTTTCTCGGTTTGGAAGTTGAATACGTCCCATGATGACATCTCGTGCGTACCATGCTTGGGTATCAAACATATTAAAGGTATAGTATTGATCTTGCATACCGAGATAAATCATTTTGGGGTGATCAATTAGGAAGATACCTTTATAGAGGTCGGCAGGATAAATACTATTGTGGGCTTTGAGGCGAATATCTTCGCTTAAGAAATTGAAGTTAAAGCGATAGCCTGTGCAGAAGATAATAGCATCAAAATCTTTGTGGCTACCATCTTTGAAGTAGGCGGTACGACCTTTCGCTTTGAGTAATAAGGGACGCTCTTCAAAATGAGGTGGCCAATCATGACCAATCGGATTAGTACGATAGCTAAAGGTGATGGATTTTGCACCATATTTGTAACATTGAGTGCCAATATCTTCAGCAGAATAGCTACTACCGACGATGAGAATATCTTGATCTTTAAATTCTCGGGCATCTCTAAATTCATGAGAGTGAATCACGCGGCCTGAAAAATCTTCTAGCCCCTCCACTTGTGGTAGATAAGGGGTTGAGAAATGACCCGTAGCACAGACAACATAATCAAATTCATTAGTGATGAGTCGATCTTGTGTATGATCCATGACTGTGACGCGGAATTTTTCATTAGCCGGAAGATATTCAACCCAACGCACTGCATGATTAAAGCGAATATAGTCACGAATATTATCGCGCTCGACTCGACTTACAATGTAATCTTTGAGTACCGCTCGGGGTACGTAAGAGGGAATCGGCTCTTTGAAGTGCTCATCAAAGGTATAATCACCGAATTCTAAGGCTTCTTTTGGTGCATTAATCCAGAGGAAACGATACATGCAGCCATGGATCGGTTCACCATTATGATCCACGCTAGTTTCCCAGTTATATCGCCATACACCACCCCAATCATCTTGCTTTTCGTAACAGACAATTTCGGGGATTTCCTGGCCTTGATTTTTAAGCGCTTGAAAAGCTCGAAGTTGTGCTAGTCCACTTGGACCTGCACCTAGAATTGCAATCTTTTTCTTTTGATTCATAGGGTTCCTTTTGTTTGTGAAGACCTTTATAACCCTAACTAAAATATTTTTTAAATACAATATTGATTTTTATTTCAAATATGTTATGAAAAACAATAAAAAAATGTAATTTTTTATGATTTTTGAAACTTATTTAGAAAGATAGAAATCTTAGATTGACGATTAAAATAGATTTGAAAATGCTCTCTATTAGGCCGGTTTCAAAGAATAGTGTTTTTTATGAGCGCTTTTATGAAGATGTTTTTTGGCAACATGAATCAATAAAATAAAAATGGTAGAAAAAATTGTTAAAAAATCTATAAAAATCTCTAAAAAAGCACTAAATAACAAAAAGTAAGCTATATGAATCTATAGCAAATTGGATCTAAAAAAATGGTTTTTAAACAGCTATTGTGGGGTTTAAAAGAACATCAAACCGCGCTAAACAACTTTTACAAGATGCCGAATAAAATAGTTTTCTCCCTTTTTATAACCGATGCGCCGGCATTTAAATAAGCTTAGTTTGAACCGATATTGCTATATAAATAGGAAAGCAATATATGGGAACAAGGTAGGGGAATAAGGTAGGGAAATAAGATATAAAAGCGTGAAATGGGCCTATTCTCCTAATAAGGCATAACAAAAAACCTAGTAAAATGATGGCACTTATTTGTGATTCATTTTACTAGGTTAATATTTCATTAGGCGAGCATTTTGCTCGCTTAATAGCGATAGACCACTGAGGGATCTAATCAATGTTGAGAGTATCTGCCTAACTATGATGATTAGAGATTCTCTGTGAGCAGAATAGACCAACCATTATCTCTTGCTGTATGGATAATTGCGCTATTAAGCGCTCCTTTGGCTTTGAGGTAATGTTTCGCTGAATGTTGTGTCATCTCTGCAATGATTTGATAACTTGTACTATTGCTACTAATGAGTTGGCGAATATTGAAACTGAGATGTTTAATCATCGCCGGCAATGCTTCATCTACGAGCTTCATCTCTGCATAGATCCCTTCTTGCATTTTTGCTTTGACATCATCAAAATCTAAGCGTGCTTCCGGCGTATCTTCGAGAGTAAAGTTAAGGGTTAAACTATATCCGCGCGAAAGATTACTAAATTTCAGTTTATAAAATTCACTTGTACCCATCACAATGGTAGAGCCATCATGGTCAAGATAGACGGATTCAGGCGTTTGACGGAGAACTTGAACAATACGTTTATCCGGCAATAAGAGAATATCGCCTTTACGGCTTGGGAACCAAAGTTCATCGTTTACCGTTTCTCGAGAATAGAGTTTATCGATGAGATCGATTGTGACTCGTAATTTACCATTATCAAGAAGTGGATTGGTAAGATAGACGTTATTGAGGTTGATCTTAGTAATTTCCCAAGGGATATCATTATAGAGAATACGTTCTCCTTCTCGTGCTTGGCCAAGATTGAGAAAAACTCGTAGTTTATTGATATAGCTAGGGATTTTTGCGCGAAAACTGATGGCTAACATTAATAGAATGAGGCCCACGATTCCAAAGAGCATGATATTGCCACTAGTGTGTAATATGACCAGAAAGATGGAGATCGAGAAGATGATATTGAACGATTGGAAGATCAATAACATTAAGCGCCATTTAAAGTTCGTGACACGACTTTTATCTTGTTGTTGATAACGAGTAAATATTAAAATTAAGCGACTGAGAATATAGTAGAAACCAACAGAAACTACGATTGCAATGAGTATCGCTAACCCTTCATTTTTGATAAAACTCCAAAGATTATCTGTAAATTTCACAAAGAAACTACGATTATCTGTGAGATCTTGTAGTTTAAGCTCAACAATATTTTTTTGATGTTCGATCGATTTTAGACGATCAAGCCATTCATCATCTAGTTTAGTAATGAGCTTTACAGATTGCGGATTAAGTTGTGCTTGATCGATACTTTTGAGAGTCGCAATTCCTTCATTTGCCAGCTCAATTTTTTTGCTGAGCTCTTTTTGTTCCTCAATTAATTGATCACGTGTTCGTGCTTTTTCGGTCATTCTCTGCATTTGTGCAAAGAAAGGTTGGAGTATTTGCAAAACTTCTTGTTGCCAGTTGTAATTGAGGTTTGTTGCAGGTTCTTCGGCCGCGGGCTCTTGAAAAAGAGAGAGGTCGATACCGCCTAGAACGGTCTGTTCAAAGAGCGCATTAAAATCTTTACTCTGATTATTGAGTGTTTGTAATCGTTGAGTTAAGTCCGTTTTCTCATCTTCGGAAAGATTACTATCTTTCAGCTGAGTTTGTAACGCTTTTTTACGTTGATTAATGTCCTCAAGCTTTAGTTCAATATCATTTAGCTTTTCAGCACGTTGATCACTAGAGAGATCATTGGCAAAAGTAAGAGGCGCAAAGCTAGAGAGACAAAATGAAAATAACAATAAGAGAATTATCAATGGCTTCCGTTGATATATTCGCATATTAATTCCTTTTATAAGTGGGTTAAGATAGGTAAATTGATTATGGGAAATAAACTATCCTACTGATTTTAATAGTTGTTTATTGTACGCCATTTTGTCCTCGATTTCTTAAAGCATGATCGAGTAGAACAATCGCTAACATCGCTTCAGCAATCGGCGTTGCTCGAATACCCACACAAGGATCATGTCGGCCTTGTGTGATAACAGTCGTTTCAGCCCCGTTAGTATCAATTGTACGACCTTCTAAGCGTAGGCTTGAAGTCGGTTTGAGTGCCATATGGGCAATGATAGGCTGGCCTGAAGAGATTCCCCCTAAAATACCGCCGGCGTGATTAGAGAGAAAACCATCAGCGGTAATTTCATCACGAAATTCAGTGCCAAGTGCTTCAATACAATCAAAACCATCGCCAATTTCAACGCCTTTTACAGCATTAATACCCATCAATGCATGGGCAATATCAGCATCTAAACGATCGAATACGGGTTCACCTAAGCCGACAGGTACATTGTCAGCGATAACGGTTACTTTAGCGCCGATAGAATTGCCTGATTTACGCAGTTGATCCATATAGGTTTCAAGCTCTGCGATATCTTGTAAATTCGGCCAAAAGAATGGATTTTGGGTATCTTCAATGGCTGATTTATCAAAAGTGCTCGGTTTAATGGGGCCTAATTGGGAAAGGTAGCCATAAATTTCCGTATTAAAGAGCTTTTTGAGTGCGGCTTTAGCAATAGCGCCGGCAGCAACACGAATCGCTGTTTCTCGAGCGCTAGAGCGTCCTCCACCGCGATAATCTCGAAAACCGTATTTGTGATGATAGGTAAAATCAGCATGCCCGGGACGGAAGAGATTTTGAATATTACTATAATCTTTCGAGCGTTGATCTTCATTTTCAATCAGCAGTGCAATGGAAGTGCCGGTTGTTTTGCCTTCAAAAACACCTGAAAGAATAGAGACACGATCGGCTTCTCGGCGCTGTGTCGTATGGCGTGATTGACCCGGTTTTCGACGATCAAGATCCACTTGCAACATTGCCTCGTCAATTTCAATACCGGCTGGGCAACCATCGACAATGGCGACTAGCGCTTTACCATGACTTTCGCCTGCCGTAGAAACTGTAAATAATTGACCGATACTATTGCCGGACATAGATTTTCCCTCACTTGTGATAATTTTCTGAATCTTGTTATGGTATGATAAATAATCGGAGATTCCAATAGTTAGCAGTAGTTAACTGTGACTATCAGTCGCTCTCATTACCGTTTGTAGCATTTCTTATAGCATAAAAAATCCTCGGGTAACAGCCGAGGATTTTTAGATACTTTAACCTTGTTACTCAACCTTATTGCTAATCGATTATAGATTGTGCATTGCCAAAGTATCCCTTGATCATAAACCTACTCTTATGAATCTTAAATTGCAAAGAGAACACGTTTCTCATCTTTGAGTAATTCATAGACTTTATCGATGTGTCCTTGCTCAGTGACGTAAACATCAATCGTTAAAGAGAGATATTTTCCTGTTTTACTCAAATTACGTTTAATACGATCATGATCGAGATTAGGATCAACCTCAGTCATCAACGCAATAATAGTCTCTTCAAATTCAGGGGTATTTTCTCCGGTCACTTTGAAAGCAAAGTGGCAGGGAAATTCAACGAGTGCTTCACCAGTTTCTGGATTAATCATGATATTTTTCTCCATGTTGTTTGGCCATTTTTATCCTCAAGGGCAATTCCGAGCGCTGCGAGCTCATCACGAATACGATCTGATTCTGCCCAATTCTTATCTGCTCTTGCTTGGTTGCGTGCAATAATCATCGCATCAATATCGATACTAAGATTTTCTGTATCACCTTGTAAGAATTGTTTCGGATCTTGTTGCAACAATCCTAAGACAGCGCCGAGTTCTTTAAGGATTGTATAGTAAATGGCATCTTGAGTTTTGTTATAGGTTGTTGCTGCTTCATATAATATGGAGATGGCAAGGGCAGAATTAAAGTCATCATCCATCGCTGCATAGAATTTATCCAGTAAAGGATGAGATTCTGGTAGTGCAGGGAGTTCAGCTGGCACGTTGCTGAGTGCGGTGTAAAGTCGGCGTAAGCCATTACCTGCTTGGGTAATCGTTTCATTAGAGTAGTTGATATGACTACGATAATGGGTGCTTAAAATAAAGAAACGTAGCACTTCTGCCGGGTAGACTTCTAAGATTTCACGAATGGTAAAGAAGTTGCCGAGCGATTTACTCATCTTCTCATTATCAATATTGATAAAGCCATTATGCATCCAATAATTAGCCATCTTCTCATCGTGGCAGCCTTCTGATTGGGCAATTTCACACTCATGATGAGGGAATTTAAGATCCATGCCACCGCCATGAATATCAAAATGAATGCCGAGTTCTTCTTCACTCATTACAGAGCATTCAATATGCCAACCGGGGCGACCGGGGCCAAATGGTGAATCCCAAGCAGGTTCGCCTTCTTTCGCATGCTTCCAAAGCACAAAATCAACGGGATCTTCTTTAAATTGATCTACGGCGACACGCTCACCGGCGCGTAGTTCATCAATAGATTGATTCGATAATTTTCCATACTCTTTGAAAGCGCGGACACGATAGTACACATCTCCATTATCAGCACGATAGGCCAGCCCCTTATCCATCAATTTGCTGATCATAGTGATCATACCTTCAACATGCGCTGTTGCTCGAGGCTCACTATCAGGGGATAGGATATTGAGCGCTTCACAATCCTCGTGCATTTTGTCGATAAATTCGCTTGTCAAGGCTTGAATGGTAATACCACGTTCTTGTGCACGTGCAATAATTTTGTCATCAATATCGGTGATATTACGGACAAATTTCACTTGATAGCCTTTATGACGAAAATAACGATTAATCATATCAAATGCCACTAATGACCTCGCATGACCAATATGACAGTAATCGTAGACGGTCATTCCACAGACATACATTTTAATCTTATTCTCTTCAAGGGGAACAAAAGTCTCTTTTTGTCGTGTAAGGCTATTATATAGTTGAATCATAGGTTACTCTCTATCGCTAAATTTCGATCAATAATGAAGCAAGGACATTTAAAGCAGTTATTCTAGCGCATCTCATAGGGTAATGGTACGTAAAGGGCAGAAATTCTTCCATTTAGCGACTATTTAGCTTTAATTTAGAGCTATGTTACAATTCTACAGGCTAGTTGCTTGATCAAAGTAGGTTCTCACAGCTTGAATTTTGATAGTTCTTCGCAACTGAAGCTCTTTATAATAGATAATAGAGGAAAGACACTGATTTTATGGCGATATATACACCTACTAAGCTTCCTAAAGTTCCATTATTGGTCATTATTATTACATTAATGGGGGCATTTGGACCGATGTCGATTGATCTCTATTTACCGGCATTTCTACAAATTCAAGAGGGATTAGCGACAACGGATGCTGAGGTGAAGAAGACATTGACCTTTTTCTTGATCGGTTTGTGTATTGGTATGATGTTTTATGGACCTCTGTCGGATAAATATGGCCGGCGGAATATTATTCTCTTTGGAGCTGTTGTTTACTCCTTAACGAGTATTGGCAGTACATTAATCTCTTATGTAGAGAGCTTACAAGTGCTACGTCTGTTACAAGCCATTGGTGCAGGTGCTTGTATGGTGGTTGGGCGTGCGGTAATACGAGATGTTTTTAAAGGTAAACAAGTTGCGGTGATGATGTCTGTAGTGCAGGTCATTATGATGATTGCACCGCTCTTAGCACCTCTTGTCGGTGTTATGGTTCTGAAGTTTTTTAATAATTGGCGTGCGCTCTTTTGGGTATTGACACTTTTTGGCTCTTTGGCATTTTTCCTGACATTTTTCTTTTTACCGGAAACCTATAAAAAAGGAGATCGCCCGGATATTACTCTCAAAGGGACATTTTATAACTATTATTTGATCCTCAAAGATCGCCGTTCATTAGGAGCGATGCTCGGCTGTGCATTGCCGGCAGGAATGGTATTTGCTTATGTCACCGGATCCTCCTATCTCTATCAAGGGACTTACGGATTATCAGAATTCCAATTTAGTCTACTATTTGGTCTCAATATTGTTGGTGTGATCATTAGTGCATTTATGAATATCGTTTTACTTCGCCGATTTAATATTGCAACACTGGCGATCTTTGGGCTTATTTGGATTAGTCTGGCCGGTATCTTAATGCTTTTAATTGGCGATCGCTCTTTATGGGGATTCTTCTTCTCTACTTTTATGCTCATGTGTGTTTCTGGTTTTATTGGGAATAATATTATCTCTCAAATTATTGAGCTTAATTACAATCGGGCAGGGGCAGCAATGGCACTTAATTCGGCCACGCAATTCTTTGTCGGGGCTGTCGCAAGTTCTATTGTAATGAAAGATCAATCGATGCTTACAACTGTTATGGGAGTTTCGGGATTATTGGGCGCAATTGCGTATTTCTTCCTATTCCAACCATGGAAAGAGTTACCAAGTGCGAGTAGTGCGGATATTGCACAGGATGATAAGATCGCGCAAAAATCTGAGGTTGCTGATTAGATTCGTAATGAGTGCTCAAGAGCACTATAGTAAATTTGGTTTAAGAAAAATGGTTTTTCAGCAGCTATTGTGGGATTTCAAAAACATAAAAGCGTACTAAACAACACTTGCAAGATGCCGGATAGAACAGTTTCCTTATTTATTACAACCGATGCGCCGGCATTTAAATACGCTTATTTTGAATCGATCGTACGATAAAAGCGAGAGCATTAAAAAATGGGTACTAAAAAACGCATTCCACACTGCTGAAATGCGTTTTTAATATCTTTATCGTTGTGTGTGAGAATGCCACCAATCTTTAAGGTGGCGAAACCACTTTTGTAACTTCTCGCTGGCTCTATTTACCCAAGTCTTCGAAAAATCGTTTTGCTTTGTCAAGCCAGCTATTTTGCTTAGGGGCGTGGTTTTCTCCCAATGTTTCCCCAAATTTACGAAGCATATCCTTCTGTTCATTGCTGAGTTTTACAGGTGTTTCAACTTTAATGGTACAGTATAGATCGCCTTGCGCGCCGCCACGAACCGGTTTGACACCTTTACCACGTAATCTGAAGACGCGATCAGTTTGTGTTTCCGCTGGAATTTTAAGATTTACTCGACCATCTAAGGTAGGCACTTCAATCTCACCACCGAGTGCCGCTGTTGTAAAACTTACAGGGACTTCACAGTAGAGGTTTTCATTTTCTCGAGTGAAAATGGCATGTTTTTTCACGCGGATTTGTACATATAAATCTCCGTTAGGTCCGCCGTTTTCACCCGCTTCTCCTTCACCGGATAGACGAATACGATCACCGGTATCCACACCTGCAGGTACTTTAACTTCGAGCGTTTTATTTTTCTTCACATTACCGGTACCATGACAATGTTTACATGGATTGGTGATTTTCTTACCACGACCATGGCAGTCAGGACAGGTCTGTTGCACAGAGAAGAAACCTTGAGAGACTCTCACTTGTCCTGCACCATGACAGGTAGGGCAGGTCACAGGTTCAGAACCTTCTGCTGCACCGGTTCCATTACAGTAGTGACAGTGAACGGTTGTAGGAACTGTAATACGAGTAGTGGTACCGAATACAGCTTCTTCAAGCGTGACATCAAGCTGATAACCGATATCATCTCCCCGATAAGCGCGCGGACCACTGCTCGCACCACCTCGACCACCGCCGAAGAAGTCACCAAAGATATCGCTAAAACCGCCATTGCCACCAAAAATATCCTCGAAGCCGCCAAATCCACCTTGACCGCCACCGCCAAATCCGCCAGCTTGGCCATTGACACCAGCATGACCAAAACGGTCATAAGCAGCCTTTTTCTCTTCATCAGAGAGGATTTCATATGCTTTTTGTACTTCTTTGAATTTTTCTTCTGCCGCTTCTTTATCATCGGCATTACGATCTGGGTGATATTTACCCGCTAACCGTCTGTAAGCTTTACGAATTTCATCTTGTGTTGCCGTTTTAGAAACACCTAATACTTCGTAATAATCCCGTTCTGCCATAAATGCTTGTCCTTACTTATTGATCTTATCTAAATGTTTTTAAATTTTGTTTGAATGTTATCAGAATATCGTTGAAATATTGTGAATTTATTACTTATGTATTACCTATGTAATACTTATCTGCCATGATAGCGCTATAGCGTTATAAATAGCGTTCAATATCAAAACTATTTATCGATAGAAATTTAGGGTTGTAACCTTTTATGAGGTTCAAATTTTATAAATGTTCTATTGATAAAGGGTTTCAAGATTGTTGTATTGTGATCTGTAAAATAGGATACCCCGTTAAGAGGTATCCTACTATTAACTATTACAAGTGTTAAACCTTATTGGTTTTTCTTGTCATCTTTAACTTCTTCAAACTCAGCGTCGACGACATTTTCATCTTTGGCTTCAGCAGCCTCAGCGCCTGCAGCATCACCTTGTTCAGCGTATGCTTTTTGTGCTAATGCGCCAGCTAATTCAGTGAGTTTTTCAGTTTTGCCTTTGATATCATCAAGGTCACTACCTTTTACTGCAACTTTAAGCTCTTCGATCGCCGCTTCAATAGCTGTTTTTTCTGATTCTTCTACTTTATTTGCTAAATCTTTAATTGATTTTTCAGAAGCATGAATCATCTGTTCTGCCATATTGCGTGCTGAAACAAGCTCTTGGAATTTCTTATCTTCTTCCGCATGTTTTTCAGCATCTTTCACCATTTTTTCGATATCAGCTTCTGATAAACCTGAGTTAGAGCGAATTTGGATAGATTGCTCTTTACCAGTTGCTTTATCTTTTGCCGAAACGTTCATAATACCGTCAGAATCGATATCAAATGTCACTTCGATCTGTGGTGTTCCACGTGGTGCTGGTGGAATATCAGAAAGATCAAACTGACCTAAAGAGTGGTTTTCTGATGCTTGAGGACGTTCACCTTGTAATACATGGATTGTTACTGCAGGCTGATTGTCTTGTGCTGTAGAGAAGACTTGGCTTGCTTTAGTAGGAATCGTTGTATTTTTCTCAATGAGTTTTGTCATCACGCCACCCATAGTTTCGATACCAAGTGATAGCGGGGTTACATCAAGAAGAAGAACGTCTTTAACATCGCCCCCTAATACACCCCCTTGAACTGCCGCACCAGATGCTACTGCTTCATCAGGGTTAACATCGTGACGTGGCTCTTTACCAAAGAACTCTTTCACTTTTTCTTGTACTTTAGGCATACGAGTTTGACCACCGACTAAGATCACTTCGTCGATTTGTCCCGCTGATAAACCTGCATCTTTAAGTGCGATACGGCAAGGCTCTAAAGTACGCTCAACTAAATCTTCTGTTAACGCTTCTAATTTAGCACGTGTCATCTTGATATTAAGATGTTTAGGTCCTGTATTATCTGCTGTGATGTAAGGTAAGTTGATCTCTGTTTGCTGTGCAGAAGAGAGTTCAATTTTCGCTTTTTCACCTGCGTCTTTAAGACGTTGTAATGCTAGTGGGTCATTTTGTAAGTCAATGCCTGACTCTTTTTTGAATTCTTCAACAAGATAGTTGATTACTGCATTATCGAAGTCTTCACCACCTAGGAATGTATCCCCATTTGTAGAGAGTACTTCAAATTGTTTGTCACCATCAAAGTCTGCAATCTCAATGATAGAGATATCGAATGTACCACCACCTAAGTCGAATACTGCAACTTTTTTCTCGCCTTTAGTATCTTTATCAAGACCATATGCAAGCGCTGCTGCTGTTGGTTCGTTGATGATACGTTTTACATCGAGACCAGCAATGCGGCCTGCATCTTTAGTCGCTTGACGCTGCGCATCATTGAAGTATGCAGGAACGGTAATAACCGCTTCAGTTACTTTTTCGCCGAGATATTTTTCAGCAGTCTCTTTCATTTTCATTAGAACGCGTGCTGAAACTTCTGGTGGTGCCATTTTTTGGTTATCTAATACTTCAACCCAAGCATCGCCATTATCTGCTTTGATAATAGAGAAAGGAACGATCTCTCTATCTTTTTGTACTTCTGCGTCATCAAAACGGCGACCAATGAGACGTTTGATTGCATACAACGTATTTTTAGGGTTTGTGATTGCCTGACGTTTTGCAGGTTCACCGGTTAATACTTCATCTGGTGTGTAAGCAACAATTGAAGGGGTAGTGCGATCGCCTTCAGCGTTTTCAATAACGCGAACTTTATCGCCTTCCATTACCGCAACACATGAGTTAGTTGTACCTAAGTCAATACCAATAATTTTAGCCATTATTCTATTTCCTTTTTATTAAGTGATACTTGAATTACAAGATAATGAATCAAAGTAAATCGAGTAAAAATATCTGTTTTAAATTGATGTTTAAATATACTTTTGAATGAACTTTTAATATTAAAAACTTGTTGGGCTGAACTACAGTTTTGAATG
This sequence comes from Ignatzschineria ureiclastica, assembly GCF_003121845.1. Taxonomy (GTDB): domain Bacteria; phylum Pseudomonadota; class Gammaproteobacteria; order Cardiobacteriales; family Wohlfahrtiimonadaceae; genus Ignatzschineria; species Ignatzschineria ureiclastica. Next base: position 101,755 of record NZ_QEWQ01000004.1, read on the forward strand.
AATGGGATAATCATTGTTTATTATCTGCTTATGAGTCCATTCGCCCGTTTCTGAGTACAATATGGGAACGATTTTTAAGACTTCAAGTGATTTATTCAAAAAAATACAAAAAAATTGAAAAAACCGTAGTCTTAGTGCACACATTGAGGTAAATCTTCTTGAATTTACCTTATTTCATCTAAACGGAATCGGATAATGAGCAAAGTAATGGACAAGGTAATAATTATCTAATAATCATTCACGCTGTAAGCCTGCCTCTATTGAACGATTGGTAATATGTAGGTAGAAAATAGAAATTCAAGTTCTTATAGTAAATTTTGTTTAAGAAAAATGGTTTTTTAAACAGCTATTACGGGATTTTAAAAAAAATCAAACCGTGCTAGACAACACTTGCAAGATGCCGGATAGAACAGCTTTCGCACTTCTTACAACTGATGCACCGGCATTTTAATAAACTTATTTTGAACCGATTTCACGATATATTGTTCAAAGAAGATACAATAATGAAGAAGCAATAAAGAAAGCACAACAAAGTTGCTGTGCTTATCCGATGATATTGTGAAAGTTAATACTCGATGATTATCGAGCACCAAATATATCACTTCCCACACGAAGTAGTGTCGAGCCCTCTAAGATTGCAAGCTCTAAGTCACCACTCATACCCATTGATAAAGTTGTGGCATCAGCCGGAAGTAATCCTTGAGTACGCATCTTTTCACTCAGTATTCGTAGGTCAGCAAATCCTTGTCGAATCAGTTTTTCATCTTCAGTCTGTAGACCTATGGTCATTAATCCTTCTATTTTCAGGGTTGAGAAAGAAGCAATATCCTCCAAAAATTGCGGTAATTCATCAGGTAAAACCCCTTGTTTGTTAGGGTCAAGGCTACTATTAACCTGTATCAGAATCCGTTTTTGCAGATGATTATCGAGTGCATATTGATGAATTCTTCGTGCGATTCGTAAGCGATCGACACTTTGTATGCAATCGGCAAGTTTAGTGACTTCATTGACTTTATTACCTTGTAAAGCGCCAATAAAATGCGTTTCTCGAGGGGTAACGTAAGAAATTGCTTCAGCAGAAATTGACTGCTGAGTGATGTCAGCTATCTCTTTATTAGAGGTAGGCATAGATGCCGGTATTAAAAAGGGGGCTTTTTCAACCAGTTCTTGTGCGCGGTTTTCACCAATTAACCCATAACCTAAACGAATAGCTTCATTAATCACTTCAGGCGTTCGGGTTTTGGTGGCTAATAATAGGGTAATATCAGCCGGCGCTCGTGATGCTTTATGAGCCGCTTCTACAATGCGCTCATTAATTTTTTCTAAATTTGCGTGTAATTGCGCTTGAGTAATCACAGGTAAAATATCCTCAATTTTCGAATGGATAATGAATATTGCTCAATCAATATCTAGGACTTAACAAATATCTAAGGCTCAATAAATATCTAAGGCTCAATAAATAGATAATGCTTAATCAATCTTCGATTAATAGCCTTTTTTAGGATCGATATCTAAAGATTTGAGTTTTCGATAGAGATTAGTGCGTTCCATGCCGACAAGTTCTGCAAGATTCGCAATATTACCTTCTGAGCGTTCATATTGGGCAATGAGGTAAGCCCGTTCAAACTGTTCGCGTGCTTCTCTCAAGGGTAAGTGAAGCAGTAAATGATCAGTCGAGGTAAATGCGCTACTCTCTTCTAATTTACTATCTTGCTCTAAAGCTTGATTAACTTCATCTAACGTGACTTCATCACTTTTACCTAGGATTAAGAGACGCTGGATAATATTTTTAAGCGTTAAATGATTACCTTTCCAATAGTGATTGCGTAAACGATTTTGTGCCGCAATTGAGAAATGGCGATAGGTGAGATGTTTATCTTCCACGAAATGATGCACATAGTAGTTGATCAACTCGGGAACATCTTCAGGATGATCTGCTAGTGATGGAATTTCAATCACGACAACATTAATAAGGTGCCATAGACGTTCATCAAACTCATCATTTTCTACAAGATTGAAAAGAGAGGGTTGTGCTGAAAAGAGATAGCGAATATTCGTCGGAACAATCGCTCCTGTTTGAGGTTGCGTATATGATTTAGTCTGCAGTAAATCGTAGAGCAGTCTTTGTGCACGATCATCAGCTTGCTCAATATTACTGACATATAGTGTACCACCATCGATAGATTGCAATAATTTTGAGCGCTTATCTGCATTTTCGATTAATTCTTTCATCTCTGTAAGTGTGAGAGAATTAAAGCTAAGTTCAAAAAATGGCGCTGCTTTACGATGTGATTGATGATGAATATAACTTGCAATGCCGGCAACTTCTGAGCCAAAAGTATGAATTAAAAGGATATTGGTTTCTGATTTTGCCGCCTCTTTGAGTTTTTGTCGTAGGTGATTCATCATCGAACTTCTACCGATTGGCTCAAATGGCGGGATATCTAAAGGTTTAATTCCTTCTTGTGAAGCAACGGTGGGCATCTCTTTCACTTCTTGCAGTGTTTTTTCTACCACAAGTAAGAGTTTGGCTAATGTTAAAGGTTTCTCTAGAAAATCAGAAGCGCCTAGTTTAGTTGCTTCGATCGCATGCTCTAAAGTTCCATGTCCACTCATCATAATGACAGGGCAGTGTAAGTCATTATTCTCTTTCCAGGATTGTAAAAGAGAGATCCCATCAATATCCGGCATCCAAATATCGAGTAAAATCAGATCTGGTTCCCGTTTTGCTTTAAGAGCCTTCGCTTCATTGCCATTATAGGCCATCGCTACTTCATATCCTTCATCTTGCAGGATATCGCTGACAAGGTTACAGATATCTTTCTCATCATCTACGATTAATATGTAAGGTTTTTCCGATAGCATAGCAGTTACATCTCTCTTTATGTTCAGATAAGGTTAATCCCCGATTAGCGCAATATGACATATAAATTTATTTTTATTTCAATTTGATATCAATGTTTGGTATCAATTAATAATACCAATTTAATGTCGTATCTTATATGTGTCGCTCAGTGATCATGACTTTATTATAGTGGTTGAGGTGGGCATAGAAAAAGGGGAGTCGAAACTCCCCCTTAGTATACCTAAAAAAGCAATTAATTTTCAGCAGTCGTTTTTTTTGCACGACTTTTAGCTGTAGCAGTCGTCTTTGTCGGTGCTTTTTTAGCAGTACTTTTCTTAGTAGTACTACTTGATTTTGTAGCTGTTTTTGTTGAAGCGGCTGTTGTTGTCTTTTTGGTCGTTGCTTTTTTAGTAGTTGTTTTCTTTGCAGTCGTCTTTTTTGCAGTTGTTTTTTTAGCAGCTGTTGATTTTGTTGCTTTCTTATCTTCGTCTGCTTTTGTGCTTTTTTTCGTGGCAGCTTTCCGTTTTCCTTTCGCCGGTGCTTTTTCTAGCATCTCTTTGCAGGCTTCAAGGGTCAATTCTGCAGGATCTTGATCTTTTGGAACTTTGGCGTTTTTACTACCATCGGTAACATAAGGGCCAAAGCGACCATTGATGATCTCAATCGTGACATCGCCATCTTGGAAAGAATTGATAAATTTCGCTGCTTCTGCTGCTTTATGTGCTTCTACGATTTCAAGGGCTCTCTCAAAAGAGACACTGTACGGATCATCTTCTTTGAGTGATACAAATTTGCGAGGACCATACTGAATATAAGGTCCAAAACGACCGATATTCGCACGAATATCATAGCCATCTTCACCTTGACCTAATACGCGGGGTAATCTAAAGAGCGCCATCGCTTCATCAAAGGTAATAGTATCAATACTCTGTCCCGGCAATAGGGAAGCAAAGCGAGGTTTCTCTTCATCATCTTTATCGCCAATCTGTGCAAAAGGTCCGTAGCGGCCAACTCTCACAGAGACAGGCTTACCGGTTTTGGGGTCTTCCCCTAATACTTTAGCTTGAGCAACTTCTGCGCGTGTGACATTTTCTTCCACAAAATCACATTGAGCGATAAAAGGTTTCCAGAACTCTTGAAGTAATGGAATCCACTCTTTCTCTCCACGAGAAATTTCATCTAAGCCATCTTCCATCAAGGCGGTAAATTCATAATCGACAATACGTTTAAATTCCGAACTTAAGAATCGAGAGACTATCTTACCTGTATCTGTAGGGATAAAGCGGCGATTATCTAAAATGACATATTCACGTTTCTGTAACGTTGCAATAATGGAAGCATAGGTAGAAGGACGACCAATGCCGAACTCTTCCAATGATTTAACTAAGGATGCTTCAGTATAACGCGGTGGTGGCTCTGTAAAGTGCTGATTAGGGTTAATCGCTTCTAAATCGATAATATCGCCGGTTTTCATCTCCGGTAAGATACGATCTTCCTCTTTTTGATCTTCTTTCTCATCATCCACATCTTCAAGATAGAGACTCATGAAGCCAGGAAACGCAATGGTTGAACCTGTAACTCTAAAGGTATGAAGCCCTTTTTCCCCAAGATCAACGGCGGTTGTATCCATAATGGCAGATTCCATCTGTGAGGCAATCGCACGTTTCCACACGAGTTCATATAGGCGATATTGATCAGAGGTTAAATACTCTTTAACTGATTCAGGCGTTCTAAAGACAGAGGTAGGGCGAATGGCTTCATGGGCTTCTTGCGCATTTTTCGCTTTAGTTTTGTACTCACGAACTTCTTTAGGAAGATACTCTTTTCCATGTTTGGTGAGAATATATTTACGGATATCCTCAAGCGCTTCATTGGAGAGCGCAACAGAGTCTGTACGCATATAGGTGATTAAACCGATCGTATCATGACCTAAGTTGATCCCTTCATAGAGATCTTGTGCTGTGCGCATAGTCCGAGAAGTGCTAAAGCGCAATTTACGTGAAGCTTCTTGTTGTAACGTTGAGGTAGTAAAAGGAGCTGCCGGATTACGTTTACGTTGTTTCTTCTCAACGTTATAAACGGGAATCGTCTTTCCAAAACGTGCTTCTAATGTGTTTTGTACTTCGAGAGCACTTTTCTCATCGGTAAAAGAGAATTGCTCAACTTTTACACCTTTGTATTCTGTCAATTTACCAGAGAATTGGCTCTTGTCTTTTGCCATATCTGCAAAGATTGACCAATATTCTTGGCTAACAAAGGCGTTAATTTCATCTTCTCGTTCCACAATGAGACGAAGTGCCGGAGATTGTACGCGTCCCGCAGAAAGTCCAGGATTAATTTTTTTCCAGAGTAGTGGCGAGAGATTAAAACCGACTAAATAATCGAGCGCTGTTCGAGCTTGTTGTGCTTCAACAAGATCCATATCAATTTGTCGTGGGTGCGCAACCGCATATTGTACGGCACTTTTAGTAATCTCATTAAAGACGACGCGACAAACGCTTTTACCAGTAAGGGCTCTTTTGCTTTTGAGATACTCTAGTATATGCCAAGAGATTGCTTCACCCTCTCTATCCGGGTCAGTTGCGAGCATAAGGTTGTCGGCATCTTTGAGTGCTTTTTCAATCGCAGCAAGGTGTTTTTTATTTTGTGGGATCACCTCGTATTTCATCGCAAAATGATTATCAGGATCAACGGATCCTTGTTTGCGCACTAAAGCACGCACATGCCCAAATGAGGCTAGGACAGTGTAATCTTTACCGAGGTATTTCTCGATAGTTTTCGCTTTGGCGGGTGATTCAACAATAACTAATGATTTACTCATCTATATTCTCAACTCTTCCTACGATTAATTGATACGAATTTTATAGTTCAAAAAGGTTCGGATTTGCTACAATGGGTGAATTCGATACTCTTAAATACTTTTTAAAATGAATTAGTAGTTTGAGTAATTTGTAATAATATTTCAAGCAATCTCTTTAAATTAACAAGAAAAGTAGAATTTATATCACTATGTATTACCAAGAAAAAAAACGCAAACGTCCCTTTAAGTGGCTTATTCTCGTATTGATCATTGCTTTCATTGTATGGGTAATGCTTGATGATACTGATAAAGAGAATGAAACAAATCAGATCATTGAAGTGCAATTACCCCGTTAAAATAGCATAGTCTACGCGAAAAAGTGTCGAGATTGTTGCGCAATTATAGGCAAATTATCTATTTGTCTATTTTTTATTGCTCAATAAATCTGAGATTATTGGTCAGTTGACTCAAGGTGCAAAATTATAATGAATAATAAAATGAATAAGCCCAATCGCACAGGTTTAGGGCGAATTATTGCAGCAGGGGGCTACTCTTTGCGTGGGCTAAAGGCGGCTTTTCAGAATGAAGCTGCGATTCGGCAAGAGCTTTTTGCAGCCATATTTTTAATTCCTTTAGCCTTTTATGTTGCAGATAGCGGGATAGAGCTGTCACTTTTGCTCGGAAGCTTAATACTCGTGTTTTTGATGGAGCTGATTAATTCGGCAATTGAGGCTATTGTTGATCGTATTAGTTTTGATTATCATCCGTTATCAGGGCAAGCAAAGGATATTGGCTCGGCACTTGTGATGATTGCGATAGGGCTAGTTATCATTGTTTGGGGTGCGATCATTTTTTATCCGTAATGATTCATTGCCAACAATTATATGTCGATAATTATGAGATAGAGATATAAGCTTACAAATATAAAATCGTCGAAACAAGATTTGGTGTCATAAGCATTTATGAATGATTTATTAATCAGTAGAAGATAAAGAGGCAGATAGTGATTGTATTGGGAATAGAGAGCTCGTGCGATGAGACAGGGGTAGCAATTTATAGTGGTGATAAAGGACTGTTAGCGCATCAATTATATTCACAAATAAAGCTGCATGCACAATACGGTGGCGTTGTGCCTGAGCTTGCTTCTCGAGATCATATTCGTAAGCTTCCTTTATTAGTGAATGCTGCATTAAAAGAAGCAGGGCTTGATTTTTCGGATCTTGAAGGGATCGCTTTTACAAGAGGGCCGGGGCTGATTGGCGCGTTGATGGTCGGTGCTACTTATTCTGAAGGACTTGGTTTAGCGCTCGATATCCCTGTGTTAGGGGTCAATCATATGGAGGCTCACTTAATGGCGGTGATGCTTGAAGAAGAGAAACCTTCATATCCTTTTGTGACGCTTTTGGTCTCAGGCGGGCATACACAATTAGTATTCGTAAAAGCATTTGGAGATTACGAACTATTAGGTGAAAGCCTAGACGATGCAGTAGGTGAAGCATTTGATAAGACTGCTAAAATTATGGGACTACCTTATCCTGGTGGCCCTGAATTAGCAAAGCTTGCAGAAAACGGGGATTCTGAGCGATATACATTTCCAAGGCCAATGTTGAACCGTCCGGGGCTTGAGTTTAGCTTTAGCGGTATCAAGACAAAAGCATTATTGACAATTGAGTCAGCCACAGAAGCTGATTATCCTGATATTGCCGCAAGCTTTCAAGCAGCCTTGATTGATACTTTAATTCAAAAGTCCTTAAGAGCCTTAAAGCAAACCGGCGCTAGCGCTTTAGTGGTATCAGGTGGGGTCGGTGCGAATCAATATTTACGTTCAGAATTACGTCGGTTATCAGAGTTAGGGCAGTTTAATGTCTATTTTCCAAGATCTGAATTTTGTACTGATAATGGGGCAATGGTGGCTTATCTTGGACATGAGCGTCTATCTCGCGGTGAAAAGAGTGAACAAATTCAATTAGTGGCGCGTTGGCCTATTGATCAGGTGACTAATCAAACGGATGTTTAAGTTGCCAATGCTCTCCTATTTACACTATGTTTTATTTGAAGTTATCAAAAATATTGTCATATTATCGATAGATAAAGATGGAAGATTGTATAACATTCGATAGTTAACTATATTTAAATATCACGAAATGTCATATTCTGGGAATATCTGCTGTCTTTAGTACTGAATGAAAAGGATGAATATATAATGGTCGATACCTATTTAGCGCAGAGATGGCAAGCACTTTTGCCTCAAACACGATTAGGTGTTCAACAGGCAAAGCCTCAAGATTATCGTACTAATTTTCAGAAAGATTTTGATCGTTTGATTTTTTCAGCCTCTTTTCGTCGTTTGCAAGATAAGACGCAAGTTTTTCCTCTAGCGCAAACAGATTATGTCCGAACTCGATTAACGCATAGCTTAGAAGTGAGTAGTGTATGTCGAAGCTTAGGGACATTACTCGGTGAGCATCTCGTTAAGTCTGAAAGAATAAATAATCTTACGCCGGCAGATCTAGGCGCTATTTTAGCGGCCGGTGCATTAGCGCATGATATTGGTAATCCCCCTTTTGGTCATGCCGGGGAAGAGGCGATTAGTCGTTTTTTTAAAAGAAATCCTGTCGGTATTGAAGCTATTCAATCTATGGTGCCGGAAGAGCAAGCAGATCTTTTGTCATTTGAAGGTAATGCACAAGCTTTTAGAGTGCTGACGAAATTACAAAATGTCGATAATGTCGGTGGATTACAACTCTCTTTACCCGTCTTAGCCTCGATTATGAAATATCCTTGTGCAAGTAGTCATAAGCCACAAGAGAAGCATATTGCTTATAAGAAATATAATTACTTTCAGTCAGAAAAAACGTTGTTTGCAACGGTTGCTGATCAATGCGGTATGAAACGATATGAGGGCCTAGAGGGAGTGTGGTATCGGCATCCTCTGACCTATTTGCTAGAAGCTGCTGATGATATCTGTTACCACTTGGTGGATTTAGAGGATGCTTATCGGCTGAAGTTAATCTCAAGTGAGGAAATTACCCATTTTCTAGAACGTTTGATTACTGTCACAAGACCATTACCTGAAAGTAAATTGAAGAGTATTGGGAGAACAAAAGATCGTGTGGAATATTTACGCGCTTTTACAATTGGGTTGCTCATTGATCGAGTGATGGAAGCGTTTATTGCTAATGAAACAAAAATTATTGAGGGTGAGTTAACGCAGCCTCTCTTAGATTTAATTCCTGAGGCAAAAGTATTGCAAGAGATTAAAACTTATTCACAAGAGTATATTTATCACTCAGACTCTGTGCTAAAGGTTGGTATCGCTGGGTTTAAGGTGATAGATACATTGTTAGAGGCTTTTGTGGATGCGGTTGAGCAGGGGAGTCGAGGGGGGGCTCGTTCAAAAATGTTGTTGAAATTTTTGCCCGATCAATTTTTTGAAAAGAATCGTAAGATTAGTGAAAATTCGTATTTGCGTGCGCAAAGAATAACCGATTTTGTTTCCGGAATGACGGATCGCTATGCAGTAAAAGTATTTAAAATGATTACGGGGGTTGATTTGCCTGTATAACTCTTGTTTAATATGCGCTATTACTGAAAGGTATAGTCACTAATCATGTCAAGAGATTCTATGATAATGAGAATTGTTTCTTGACGGATATCAAGACACAGCTAATTGATTCTTGTAAGATATCACGACGAGTAATATTAGAATGGGATGCATTTATATATGATGTTTATTAACTTTTGGGGGAACTATGGGACAAAGCAATAGTCTTCATGATCATTATGAGTATGGGGTAATCCGAGGACTTGTAATGAGTACTCTGCTTTTCGGAGCATTAGGATTGTCCGCAGGGCTTTGGGCAGCGCTTGAGCTGACATGGCCTGTTTTTAACTTTGATTTACCAGGATTGACTTTCGGTCGATTAAGACCTGTTCATACTACGCTTGTGATTTTTGGTATGGGTGGTTCAGCATTGATCGCAACATCGTTCTATGTTGTACAGAGAACATGTCAAGTTCGTTTAGCATATCCAGTTTTAGCTTATATTGTGTGGATTGGCTGGACAGTCATCTTTATTCTTGTGCCAATTAGCTACATGATGGGTTATACACAAGGTAAAGAGTATGCTGAGTTTGAATGGATTTTTGACTGGGCGGTTGCGGTAATTTGGTTAATTTACTTCTTTGTCTATGTAACAACTGTTCTTCGTCGTAAACAGAAGCATATCTATGTTGCAAACTGGTTCTACCTTGCATTTATCCTTGCAACAACATTGCTTCATGTATTTAATAACATCTCAATTCCTGTATTTGGTGCAGAAGGCCTCAAATCATATAACGTCTTTAGTGGTATGCAGGATGCGATGGTTCAATGGTGGTATGGACATAACGCTGTAGGATTTATCTTAACAGTTGCGTTCCTCGGTATGATGTACTACTTCGTACCTAAAGAAGCAGGTCGTCCAATCTACTCATATCGTTTATCAATTGTTCACTTCTGGGCATTGACGTTCCTCTATATGTGGGCCGGTGCGCATCATCTTCACTGGACATCACTTCCTGACTGGGTATCATCGCTTTCAGCGACATTCTCGATTATTCTATTGCTTCCATCTTGGGGTGGTATGATCAATGGTATTATGACCCTTTCTGGTGCTTGGGATAGTATTCGTACAAATCCAATTATCCGCTTCATGGTGGTTTCTCTCTCATTCTACGGTATGAGTACTTTTGAAGGTCCATTAATGAGTTTACGTTCTGTAAACGCTTTATCACACTATACAGACTGGACCATTGGTCACGTTCATGCGGGTGCTTTAGGTTGGGTTGCGATGATTACTTTCGGCTCGCTCTATCACATGGTTCCACGTATCTTTGGTGGTAAAATTTATAGTGAAAAACTAATTTTTGCTCACTTCTGGTTAGCAACTATTGGTATCGTTATCTACATTGTTTCTCTCTGGGTTGCAGGTATTGGTCAAGGTATGATGCTTCGTGCATTTAACCCTGAATACGGTACATTAGCTTATGAATTTATCGAAACAGTGAAATTCATGCATACACCATATATCTTCAGAGCAATTGGTGGTGGTCTATTCTTATTGGGTGCAGTTATTATGATCTTCAACTTCATTATGACTATGATCATTGGATCACGCGCACAAGCAGATAGCAATGCGATGATTCCTGATGCAAGAGCTCATGCTTAATAGGAGAAAACATTAAATGATTAAACATGAACGTTTAGAAAAAAATACCGGTCTTCTACTTCTTTTTACATTAGTAGTTATTAGTATCGGTGGTCTTATTGAGATTGTTCCCCTTTTCTATATCGATGGCTCAGTTGAGGAAGTTAAGAAAAATATCACCGAGGTGAAACTCGATGAGAATTATCAACAAGTCTTAGATGAGAATGGTAATGCTGTTATGGTCACTCGTGAAGTAGATGCGATTCGTCCATATACACCACTAGAGTTCTTAGGTCGTAATATTTACGTGGCTGAGGGATGTTATAACTGTCACTCACAACAAATTCGTCCTATGCAAGATGAGTATGAGCGCTATGGTCACTACTCACTTGCGGCTGAGTCGCAATTTGATAAACCATTCCAATGGGGTTCACGCCGTATCGGACCAGACTTGGCTCGCGTTGGTGGTAAAATGGATAACCAGTGGCATGTTGACCACTTAGTGAATCCTAAGAGCCGTGTACCTGCTTCAATCATGCCTAAGTATCCTTGGTTATTAGAAGAAGATCTTTACTATGCAGATGTTAAGGCGCAGATGAATGCGGCACGTATCGCTGGTATTCCTTACTCTAAAACACAAGAAGAGTACGAAGCGAATATTGAACGTTTCGGTGTCGATGTAGCGAATATGCTTGTGATTGATTTAGCTGCACAAAATCTTGAAGCACAAGCTGCTGCCGGTAACTACGACATGAATCCTTCACGCTTGACTAAGATGGATGCACTCATTGCTTACCTACAAGTATTAGGTACGATGGTTGAGTTCAAAGAAGATCAAGGTATCGAATTTAGTGAATTCCGTTAATTTATAGTTAGTTTATAAAATTAAAAGCGTTATAAAGTTTTAAGGAGAGTGTACGATGATGGACATTTTAAATTGGTTTACTGATTTAGGTAACAGTAAGACATTAGCAGCAGTTATCTTTTTTGTAACATTTATTGGAATCATCATCTACACTTTTACTGGAAAAGCGCGGAAAGAACGGTTTGATGAATATCGATATATTCCATTTATGGATGATGAAGAATTTATTTTTGATCGCAAAGAATCTAAAGAGCAGAAAGATCAAGACTCTCAAGCGAAATAATAGAACCACTCTTCATGATCAAAATGATTGAGGAATACAATAATGAGTGATAACACAAATAAGAAAGATTTAGAGAACTTAGAGACCGAAACCACCGGTCACGTGTGGGATGGTGATCTACAAGAGTATAATAATCCTCTTCCAAGATGGTGGCTCTATGCCTTCTATGGCACAATCATCTTTGCAATTGGCTATTGGATTCTTTTCCCAACCTGGCCGATGGGTGATGGTTATACGAAAGGAATCTATAAAGTTGAGATTGAACGTCCTGTAGTACAACAATCTGGTGATGCTTTAGTGAATGCTGAAGATGCTGATAATGCACCTATGGAGAAAGTTAAGGTTCATTGGACAACGCGTTCACGTCTTGTTCATGAATTACAATCTTCACCAGAAGCATTAAAACGCCATGAGCATTTCTCTGAATTGATGGAGAAAACAGAAGCTGAAATTATCAATGATCCTAACATGATCAAGTTTGCGCAAAATGCAGGTAAAACATTATTTGCTGATAACTGTGCAACTTGTCATGGGCCACAAGCGGAAGGTGTAATTGGTATGTATCCAAACCTTAACGATGATAACTGGTTGTGGGGTGGAACATTAGCGCGTATTGAAGAGACTATCACAAAAGGTCGTCGTGGTAACATGCCTGCTGGTAAGTTAACGATGACACCTAATGAGATCGAGGATGTTGCCAAATATGTTTTAACTTTATCAAATAACTATACACCTGATGAAGCCACTTCAAGAGGTGAAGAGTTATTCTTCGGTAAAGGTGCATGTTTTACTTGTCACGTAGATTTCACCAAAGATCCACGTAAAGCGCAAGGTAACCCACTTTTAGGGGCACCTAACTTAACTGATCAAATTTGGGAAATCGTGGACATCAACTCTAAAAATACACCAGAAGAGAAAGTGGCAGCGATTATTCCACAAATTCGTGATGGGGTAGATCCTGCAACAACACATCGTGTGATGCCTGCTTGGGAATCTCGTTTAACACCTGAACAAATTCGTGCATTAGCTGTTTATGTTCATCAGTTAGGTGGTGGGGTTGTTCCTGCTGAAGCTAGTAAGTAATAGACTCAATTAATCAATATTTATATACATGGTAAGTATTGATGATAATTAGACGCCCTTTGGAGTAAAAGGGCGTTTTTTATACGCTTAAAATAGTGTTAAGTAGCGAGTGCGATTTTAAAAGAACATTAAACCATACTAAATAACATTTATAAGATGCCAGACAAAACAGTTTCCTCACCTTGATCAGTTGATGGGCTGGCATTTCTATTGGCTTATTTTGAACCGATATTACTATAATATCGATATCAGTATTTACATTCTTGCTGTGAAACATGATCTTGGTATCATTTAGTTGATCCGAGACCTTAATGTTTATTAGAAAGTTGGTATAATGATTCAAATAATAATTAATAATTAGCTCATAAGGGTATCTATCGTGGCAAACAATGTAACAGAGCAGAATCAAACACCTAATGCCGGTGATCTTTATGCAAAACGAATTCCTATTTATCCTCGTAGTGTAAAAGGAAAGTTTCGGACATTTAAAAGTTCAGTATTAGCATTAGCATTTTTAGTCTTTTACCTTCTTCCTTGGGTTCCTTGGAATCGCGGAGAAGGGTTACCTGGGCAAGCTGTTTTCTTTGATTTGACAGCAAAAACATTTTATATTTTTAGTTTACCTGTTGATATTCAAAATATTTTCTGGCTTGCCGGTGTATTAGCAATCTTCGCTTTCTTGCTCTTTTTTGTGACCGCCATTTTAGGTCGAGTATTTTGTGGCTATTTCTGCTTTCAGACACTCTGGACCGATGCTTTTATTATGATTGAGAGCTTGATCCAAGGAAATCGTAATGCGCGTAAACGTCTGCATGAAGGTCCTTGGAATGGTGAAAAAATTACGAAAATCGGTTTAACCTGGTTAGTGTGGCTGATAGTGGCTTTTTGGACAGGTTTTACATTTACATCTTATTGGATGCCGGCACCTGAACTGATTAAAGTGGTCTTTACAGGCGGAGCACCTGTTGCGGCATATGGTGCAATTGCTTTTATTACTGCGGCAACCTTTATTATGGCAGGGTTTTCTCGCGAACAGGTATGTACCTATATGTGTCCTTATGCTCGTTTCCAAGGGGTAATGTTCGATAAAGATACTTTAATCGTTACCTATGATTATAATCGCGGTGAACGTGAAAAAGGTCGTGCTAAACCCACTAAGAATCTACGTGATCGTGATGAGCGTATTAAAGAGGGATATGGAGATTGTATTGATTGTGATCTCTGTGTTCAGGTCTGTCCGGCAGGAATTGATATCCGCGATGGAATTAACTATAAGTGTATCACTTGTGGACTCTGTATTGATGCTTGCCACAATATGATGACAAGTCTTAAATACCCAACAGGCCTTATTCGTTATGACTCAGAAACAGGTTTAGAAGGGAAGAAAACTAATTATTTCCGTCCAAGAAATATTGGTTATGCCATTGTATTACTCATAGTAATAGCGATTCTTTCTTGGAGCGTAATGCACCGTGATGTAGCGCATTATATTGTGGAATCTTCTCGTAAACCACCTACATTACTGAGTGATGGGCGAGTACAGAATACTTATGAACTGAAGTTTAATAACCTAACATTAGAGCCACAACAGATGCATATTGCGCTTGAAGATCCCGGTTATGATCTTTCAATGAGTTTTAATGATATTGTGCTCAAGCCTAATGAGCGTGTAGCGTTGAATGCAGCAGTACGTAAAGATAGAGATGTTGCTTTTGTTCCTGATGTGACATTTGTACTGACTATTACCAATCCTGATACAGGTGAAGTGGTTGATGTGCAAAAATTAAAAGCAATTTTCTTGAAAAAGTAGAAATCAATATCTTGATGTCATTATTGAATTAAGAAGTCGATTGATGTGACAAGACGTTAATCATCAAAAAATGGGGCTCTGATGGCATTTAGTGAAAATATTTCATTAAGTGAAATCAGAGCCTTTATTAAATGAGCTTTAGTAAGTGTGATTGAATTATTGAAAGATCTCAAAATCCCTCTATAAATCATCTTATAAATGTTACTATGAATTCGAGTTTGTGTATTGATGTAATATGACATAGATTGGATGCCTCAAACTTTATATTTAATAAATGGCTGAATGAATACAATTTATAAAGGTAATTATTGCGTAATCGCTCTATAATAGTGATCAATCAAAAAAAGATACGATAAAACGAATAGAAACGAAGGAACTTCTCTATGAATGAAACAGTTGCCATTATGCTTTTAGGCATTGTGACAGTGCTCATTGTCAGCTTAATTTTGCATAAGCTTTTAAGATTTACACCGCTTCAGGCTGCAAGTATTACCGCATTGATGGGAATTGCAGTCATTGTTCCTTTCTCTATTTTACGTTGGCGGGGAGGAGATGTATTTACCCTCTATGTGACCTGTAACTTAATGACCTCATTTGCCTATTATTTGATTAGTTCGGGGGGAATGAAGAGTCTAAAAGGCAAAGATGGCAAACGGATGCATTGGGCACCGATTACTATTTTTGGCTTCTTTCTTGTACTAACTATTCAAAATGGCGCTTTCGTTGTTATGGCAGAGAAAGGGCTTATTTTTAAGAGTAACAAAGAAGACTCATTTGTGAGCACTCGTTTCCCTGGAGAGGTTCCGAATGCTTATCAAAAGAAAGAAGCTTATTACAATGCTTATCAGAAGCGTTTAGCAGAGCAACAAGCGCGTGGTTGGCAGGTTAAATTTGGTTTTGCAAACACCCCCTATGCGAATGAAGAGAACTTTTTTGTAGTACAATTATTGGATAAAGAGGGAAACCCAATTGATGGTGCTGAAATTTCTGCAGAGTTTTTCCGTTCGGCAGAGCAAGAGCTCAATAGAACTTATAACTTAGAGATGGTAGAGCCAGGTCTCTACTCAATTCCTATTCTTTTAGAGCGCGTTGGACCTTGGGGGTTAGATCTTGATATTATTCGCGGTGATGATACACACGAAGTGGTTGGACGAACGCTTGTCAATTGCCCGCCGGGAACTGAGTGTGAGTTAGAATCAAAATTACGTGTACATTAATCGCGTTGTAAAATAGCAAAAGGGCAGTAATGCTCTTTTTCTGTTTATAAAGAAATAAAGTGACAAATAATCAAACAATAATCAAACAATAATCACGCAACCACGCAATTACGCAATACGTAATAAATAAGTTGTAGCTTAAAGTGATTGAATTGATAAGAAAAGAATATTGATTTCGAATTCATAAAGTCGATGAGATGCAATGAATGAAAAGGGCAAAAGGGTATGACAGGAACAGCAAAAGAACGAATCTCTTGTTACCATTGCGAATTACCGATCACCGGTAAAGCGCCATTTACAGCAGAAATACAGGGCGTTGCGCAACCGATGTGTTGTGCCGGCTGTAAAGCGGTTGCGGAGATGATCGATCAATCGGGGTTGACCCGTTATTATGATTTTCGGTCAGAAGCTGCTGTACGTCCTGAAACTGCGATGAATTTGATTCCTGAATCATTAAAGCAAGAGATGCATTTTTATGATCATCCTGATATAGCAACCCAATTTATTGCAAAATCCACTGATAAAGAGGGGAAAACGGTTGCAAATGCATATCTGATTATTGATAAAATGACCTGTGCTGCTTGCGCTTGGTTGATTGAAAATAGTGTCAAGCGACTAGAGGGCGTTGAACGTTTTGATATTAATCTGACCACTCATAGAGCGCATTTAACTTTTGATCCGGCGAAGATCAAAATTTCAGAAATTTTGCTAGAGATCTTAGCGCTCGGTTATCAAGGAACCCCTTATGATGAGCAATTAGAACAGAAAAGGCTCAAAAAAGAGTGGCGTTCACTATTGATGGAGTTTGGAATTGCGGCGCTCTTTTCTATGCAGGTTATGACCATTTCTGTTGCGCTCTATTTTGGTTATTACTCAGGGGATATGTCTGAGAGTTCCTACTCATTACTACGTTGGTTTAGCCTCTTTGCGACAATTCCTTGCGCAACTTATTCAAGTCGTAGCTTCTATAAAGCCGCTTACTATGATCTTAAAAATAAGCGATTAACGATGAATGTGAATATCTCAATTGCGGTGATTGCAGGCACATTATGGAGCGCTTATAACACCGTGATGGGGATTGGCGAAACCTACTATGAGGGCGTGACGATGTTTGTCTTTTTACTGCTCGGAGCTAGAGTATTAGAGACAAGCGCACGCCATAAATCATTACTAATCTCTGATGATATCTTAAAATTAAAACCCAATTTTGCTGAGCGCATTATGGCAGATGGCTCGCTGGAATTAGTGGCGACTAATCGGCTTGCTGTGGGGGATCAATTGATGATTAAACCCGGCGATAGTATTCCCGTTGACGGTGTTTTACTCGATCAGATTGCGATGGTGGATGAGTCTCTATTATCGGGGGAGAGTCTACCGGTGGAAAAACATCGGGGAGATGCGCTGATCGGTGGTTCGGTGAACTATGAGCAACCGCTCAAAATGGAAGTCACTACGGTCGGTGCCGAGACAGTCTTGTCACAGATGACTCGTTTAATTGACCGTTCAATGAGTGAAAAGCCGAAGATTGCTAAACTAGCTGATATTATCTCGACTTACTTTGTTTTAGGACTGCTTATCTGTTGTGTGGTGACATTTGCGATTTGGTACTATCTTGATGGTGCTTCACAAGCGTTTGCCGTAACTTTAGCAGTATTAGTGGTATCTTGTCCTTGCGCCTTAGCCTTAGCAACGCCCTCAGCATTAAGTGCCGGGAATCAAGCGATTATTGAGAAGGGCTTAATTGCGACCCGCGCCGGCGCACTCGAGACATTAGGGAAAGTGACCGACATCGTTTTTGATAAGACTGGAACATTGACAGAAGGTCGCTTGACGATTAATGAAGTGATCTCATTTACGGATCAATATAGTGAATTTGAATTGCATCAAATTGCGGCAACTTTAGAGGCCTCTTCTAATCATCCGATCGCCTCAGGGTTTAGCCAATGGGCTTATGAAAATGAAGCTCAGCTTCTACCTTTGACGCATTTACATCATACTGTGGGGCGCGGCATTAGTGGGGAGATTAATGGTGTTACTTATAAAATTGGTCGATTAGATTGGTTTGATCTTAGCGCTTTTACTGAAAATCAACAGCGGTTTGGCGATGGCGTTTGGATTGGTTTAGGGGTTGAGAATCAATTATTAATGGCGTTTTCGCTCTTAGATCATCTCAAATCGGATACTGTTGAAGTGGTGCAGGCACTGCGTCATCAAGGTTATCGTTTACATATATTAAGTGGTGACCGTCAAGCAACGGTGAATCTCTTTAATGAGCGCTTAGGGATTGAAGTTGCAAAAGGTGATCTATTGCCTGAAGATAAGCTCGATTATGTCGCAACACTACAAGCGAATGGGGCGGTTGTTTCGATGCTTGGGGATGGAATTAATGATGGGCCGGTATTAGCGAAAGCCGATGTATCTATTGCAATTGGGCAAGGTGCTTTATTAGCACAATCTACAGCAGATATGATTTTAATGAGCGATCAGCATTTAACGCCCTTGACAGAAGGGCTTAAGATCGCGAAGCGTACTGATAAAATTATTACGCAAAATCTCTTTTGGGCGTTATTATATAACATTGTGGCGATTCCTTGTGCGATGAGCGGTTTTGTTTTACCGTGGATGGCGGCACTTGGAATGAGCTTGAGTTCACTGATTGTAGTTGGGAATACCTTAAGAATAAGGGAGGGACGTAAAGAATGATGAGCACACTATTTATCTTACTGCCATTGACATTAGCAGGAATGGTTGCAGCAGGATATGCTTTCATTTGGGCGGTTCGATCTGATCAATTTGATGATATGGAAGGACCGGCGCATCAAATTCTATTCGATGAAGATATTCGTCCTCTAAAGCAAGATGACTTAAAGGATAAGACTGCAGATGTCACAAAAGATCTCGCAGATGATGCCACTTCAATGTCCACTACAGATGTTATAAATTCAGAGAATCAAAATAGTAGCGAACAAGAGAAACACTAAAAACTTCAGCAAAAAGGGAAAAAGATGAAGATAGATCATAAGACAGTTGAGTGGTTAGCTTATTTAGCCCACTTACACATTGATGAAGATAAAGTAATGTCTCAACAGATCCGCCTTGAAAATATGGCCGAAGTGATCCGCGATATTAGAACGGTTGATACAGAAGGTGTTGCGCCGATGACGAATCCTTTTGATGCAACATTAACGCTTCGAGCGGATGTTGTCACTGTCAAAAATGAGCGCGATGAGTTACAAAAGCTTTCTCAAAGTGTTGAAAATGGCCTTTATCTCGTACCACAAGTTCTTGATTAAGATTTTCAGTGAATACTGTTTGCAAGGGTAGATAAGCTTCAATCACTTATTCTTCAATTATCTTTACTGATTGATTATGAAAGGGATTTAAAAGAAAATCTACCAAAGTATAATCTCATACGCGTATTATCGACATCGTAATAGAGAGTGATAGGTAATAATCAAAGCGTGCAATAATGAGGTTAAAACATTTAGATTAAAAAAGAGTATATTATGCATACACAGACAATTTCTGAACTTCGTCAACAATTAGATCGTGGCGAGGTTTCTGCTACTGAGGTAGCCTCTTATTTTCAACAACGAATTGAAACTTTAGAGCCGAAGCTCAATAGCTTTATTACAACCACTTTTGATAGCGCACAAGCGGAAGCAAAAGCCGCTGATGAAGCAATGGCTAAAAAAGAGACAGCTCTTTTAACGGGCGTTCCTATTGCCCATAAAGATTTGATCTCTACAAAAGGCGTTTTAACAACGGCAGCGTCTAAAATGTTGAGTAATTATGCGCCCCCTTTTGATGCCACGATTGTAGAGAATTTGCGAGCACAAGGTGCGGTCTCATTTGGTAAAGTAAATATGGATGAGTTTGCGATGGGCTCAACCGGTAAAACAAGTTTTTACGGCGTTACCAATAATCCTTGGAATACAGATCACGTAGCCGGCGGTTCATCAAGTGGTTCGGCAGCAGCAGTAGCGGCAGGATTAGTATTAGCAGCAACGGGTTCAGATACGGGTGGATCTATTCGTCAACCGGCAAGTTTCTGTGGTGTTACAGGGATTAAACCCACTTATGGTCGCGTTTCTCGTTTTGGAATGATCGCTTTTGCATCATCCCTTGACCAAGGCGGTGTTTTAGCGAAAAGTGCGGAAGATTGTGCAATCGTGCTTGAGGGAATGTCAGGCTATGATCCCAAAGATCCTACTTCTGCAAACCGAGAATTGCCGGCATTTTCTAAAATGCTCGATCTTTCTCTTAAAGGAATCAAAATTGCATTACCACGCGCTTTCTTCGATTGTGGTTTAGATGCGGCGACAGCAAAAGCGATTGATGAGACGCTTGCAATCTATCGCCAACTCGGTGCGGAGTTTGTAGAAGTAGATCTTAAGTATCACGATCTTGTTACCCCGGTTTATTATGTGGTTGCGCCGGCAGAAGCGGCGAGTAACCTTTCTCGATTTGATGGCATTCGTTATGGCTATCGTGCGGAGAATGTGCAAAATCTAGAAGAGCTCTATGATCGCACACGTACAGAAGGTTTTGGGCAAGAGGTGAAGAGCCGTATTTTAATGGGGACTTATGCGAAGACGGAAGTTCTCTATCAAGATTTCTTTATTAAAGGGCAGAAAGTTCGCCGCTTAATCGCCAATGAATATCAGGAAATTTTAAAAGAGGTGGACTTCATCGCAGGACCTACCGTTGCTGGCGGAGCTTTTAGTAAAGATCATAAAGCTTCTAGTATTCAAAACTCACTGTTTGATGCAAACTTGATTGGTGCAAACTTGGCAGGTTTACCTGCATTAAGTCATCCTATGGGAATGAGTAATAATATGCCGGTTGGATTCCAATTAATTGGTAGAGCATTTGATGAGGCGCGGTTATTAGCCGCTGCACACCAATATCAATTGAATAGTGATTGGCATAAAAAACGCCCAGCAGACTTCGCTTAAAACGAAGCTAGGAATGTTAATCGAGCTATTAAAATAGAGTGAACTAAGTAGTAACGCATATATGCACACAATATATACATAATATTGGTATTACTACAAATGATCGCGCTCAATAAGAGAGCGCAAAAAGGATGACAAATGAGTTGGGAAATTGTAATTGGACTAGAAGTCCATACTCAGTTAACGACAAAAACGAAATTATTTTCGGGTACGAGCACACTTTATGGACAGCCACCGAATACACAAGCCGGTATCTTTGATATCGCTTTACCAGGTGTGTTACCGCTTTTAAATGATGCCGTCATTGATAAGGCTATTCGTCTTGCGATTGCGACCAATGCAAATGTTGAACGCCGGACAATCTTTGAACGTAAACACTATTTTTACCCTGATTTACCAAAAGGTTATCAAACAAGTCAGCTGGATGCACCAATCGTCTATGATGGTCATTTAATGATTGAGACTGAAAATGGCCCTAAAAAGATTCGGATTAATCGCGCACATTTAGAAGAAGATGCGGGAAGTTCTCGTCACGGAGAAGTACCGGGAATGACCGGCATTGATCTGAATCGTGCAGGAACGCCGTTACTGGAGATCGTAACCGAGCCTGATATTAGCTCTGCGGAGGAAGCCATTAGCTATTTACGCCAATTACATCAAATTGTGACTTGGCTTGATATTAGTGATGGGAATATGCAGGAAGGATCATTCCGCTGTGATGCAAACGTTTCTGTACGCCGTCCTGGCGGACCTTTAGGAACACGGACCGAGCTTAAAAACATTAACTCATTCCGCTTCATTGAGCAGGCCATTAATTATGAAGTGGCTCGTCAAATTAAGATCTTAGAATCAGGAGGCTCGATTGTTCAAGAAACTCGCCTCTATGATCCTGACAAGAACGAGACACGTTCAATGCGTGCCAAAGAGGAAGCGAATGATTACCGTTACTTCCACGATCCGGATCTTTTACCGATCATTATCTCAGAAGAGCGTATTGAAGCGGTTAAGGCGAACTTCCCATTAATGCCGGAAGCATTGAAATCAGTATTGATGGATAAATATGATCTGTCAGATTATGATGCTGGCATAATCGTCCAATCACGTGCAATGTCTAATTATTTCTTAGCATTATTAGCCTTTGATGTAGATGCGAAGAGCGCTGCTAACTGGTTATTAGGAGATGTTTCTGCTTACTTAAATGAGCAAGATATCACGATTGATGCTCTACCTGTGACTGCTGAACAGTTAGCAGGGCTCTTGACGAGAATTGCAGATAAAACAATCTCTAATAGCATTGCGAAAAAAGTCTTTACGTTAATGATTGAGCGTCAAGCAACAGCGGATGCAATTATTGAAGCGGAAGGTTTAAAACAAGTCACTGATACAGGTGCGATTGAAGCTTGGGTCGATGAAGTCATTGCCAAAAACCCAAAACAAGTAGAGCAATTCAAATCAGGACAGACAAAAATCTTAGGATTCTTTGTGGGTCAAGTGATGAAATTGAGTCAAGGTAAGGCAGATCCTGCGGCTATTAATGCACTTATTTCTGAAAAGTTGAGCTAATAAGTGAATAAGTAGGACGTTTATTCACTTATAGTCCCAAATAGAGAAATAATTTGCATAAAATTCTATAAAAAGTGATGAAATAATTTCAAAAAGTCAATAAACGTCAATAATTTTCTACAAAGAAACCCTTAAATGTTAAAATAGCATTTGAGGGTTTTTTATTTTCTCTTTTTTATTCTCAAGATTTAAAATTTAAATCTGATGTTTTTTTGAGAGATAAAAATTATTTAGCAAAAATAGTTGTTAAAATTCAGTGTGTTATTTGGCTGAGTGTTCTTTTTATCTAATTTCTTATAGTTCTTATATAGTTAAAAAAAGAGAATTTTGTTAATATTTGCTATACAATAAAAAATAGAAGTCAATTTTATTTGAATATATAAATAATTTTGTTATTATTTGTATGTAAAGTTTATTAAATTTATTAAAAGATCAAAATTTAGTAAGCTTTCACAAAATAGTAATAATGTTTTATTGTTTTATTAATAATTGTTTTTACTATTCAATAGCAATATATTAATTATAATATTCAGCTTTTTAATTAATAATAACTTGTTGCCGACATATGTATGAACTTTGGAAGTAATGAGCTTTGGAAGAGTTTTATATCTTCAAGATTAATTAAAAAGTTAGCAGAACAGAAAACGAGGCACGCTATGATCCCCATAGAAAGACACGAAGCAATATTATCGGTAGTGGCAGAGAAAGGTATTGCCACCATTAATGAGTTGATTGAGCTACTTGATGTATCTCATATGACTATTCGTCGAGATTTGCAGAAGCTGGAAAAGCAGGGGAAGGTGATCACTGTCTCTGGAGGTGTAAAAGCAGCTGAACGTCTCTCAACGGAACTATCACATAAAGTAAAAGAGACCATTAATGAGGATGGTAAACGACTCATTGGTGCCTTAGCCGCACAAGAAATTCCTGAAAATAGCTGTATTTTCTTAGATTCTGGAACTACAACATTGGCCATTGCTCGCCAAATTAAAGATCGAGAAGATCTCACGATTATTACCAATGATTTTATCATTATGTACTATCTGATCGAAAATGGCCGGGGTAAGTTGATTCATACAGGTGGCACAGTTTGTAATAAAACAAATTGTAGTATTGGTGAGAGCGCGGCGAGAGGGATTGAAAATTATCTCATTGATATTGCGTTTGTCTCTACAGCTTCTTGGGGGATCAAAGGAATTTCTACACCAACAGAAGATCGAGTTCCTATTAAACGGATTTTACCTGATGTATCTAAACGCTTAATTTTGGTGGCAGATAATAGTAAATATGGCGCTGTAGCGACCTATCTAGCCTTACCAATTAGTGTATTTGATACAATCATTACGGATAAATCACTTCCTACCGATATTACGATGATGCTACATAATCGCAACATCACGCTCATTACTGCTGAGTAGCGATAAGATATCTCTATCTGACCAGAACGTTACTCTGCTACTTGTAACCAATAGTAACGATATTGATCACGATAATCTTCAAGGCGAAGTTCTAATAGGGACTTCGCCTTTTTATTTGTGTAATTAAAAAGGAGTGAGATCGTACTCTGATAGCTATTGTAAATGGGCTGCTGATAACGTTTCATAATTGCCTCAATTTTAGCGTTCATTACTCTTGTGGAGAAAAGAATCATCGGTTGATGATCGGGGTCTACAGTGGATTCTACGGTAGGTTTATTGAGGGTAGGTATATTGTGAGTAAATTGATTAGAAGACCGATTAGAAGATGAACTATGTGATGTGGTATCGCCGGGCAGATCAAAGAGAGAATGAATAGGGAAGTAACGCCGGCCTTGATTAGGGTAGAGAAATACAATCTGTCGTTCTGGTGCTTGCTGTTGGGTTAATTCGATATATTGTCGTGTCGCTGACCACTCGTGATCTTCAATATCGGCAATTAGATAGAGATCGATCATCCCATAGAGCGTGAGATGAAAAGCGCAACTACTTTGGATCATCGATAAAGGCTTGATCGTATAGTGGGGATTGACCGCCTGTAATTGCCGACAATTGCCGGCATTATTGATATAGCTCTGTAAAGAAGGTAATGTCCACACAGGTGTATTAGGGTAAGCAGTCAAAACACTTTGCGTACCACCAATGTGCTGTTGATTATGTTTAGAGAGAATGAGGGCATCGATATGGGTAATATTGAGATGTCTGAGCGTTGGATGAATAATATTTTTCCCTGCATCAAATTGGCGAAAGCGATTGCCAGTATCAAATAGCAGTGTGAAATCTGGCATTACCAATAAGAATGAGAGGCCCTCGCCTACCGGCAATTGATACATAGAAAACTGGAGATCAGTTGTCGTAGTGGTCGTTGAATTATCGTGATCGGACTGATCAGTCTCAGTCAGTTGTTTTTCGTGAGAATGGGAATGATTGGTTACTAATTGATACTGTTGGATACTTCCTCTCTGAAATAAAGTGTTCGATAGAATAGTTTTATCAATATCAGAAAAGAAGAGATGTAGGGAGATGATTATTGTAATCATTACTGCAATCATTACTGCAATCGAAATAGTTACAATCTTACTGTTTAATTGAATAATGGAGTATTGACTAGAGGCATTCTTTTTTAAGTAGAAGCGGTATTGCAAGCCTGATAATCGGGAAATTGTGTGCCGAAGAACAGGAAATAGATAGAGCAATATTAATAAGCTTAAAGTGATTAAGACTGCGATGAAAAGAGGGATTTGCTGAACGTCAATGGAGGCATAAGGTAGATGCGCGCTCTGCATTATCAAATATTTTAGAACCGTAACCCCTTGATCAGCTATCAGGAGAAATGGGTGCGCGAATATAGGGGTGATTAAGTAGAAGATGATGCCCACTAATAACGCCGGCATAATCATAACAGAAGTCCAAGGAATGGCGATGAGATTGATAAAAGGGCTAATGAGTGAAATTTCCCCAAAGAAACTTGCAGTAAGGGGAATAAGTAATAAGGATAAGACTAATTGCGTGAGTAATAGCGCTTTGATTGGAGATTGGAACAGTCTTGTGCTGAGCGTTAAAGTCACAACAGCCACAAAAGAGAGCCAAAATCCTGCAGTTAAAAGGGCAAGAGGCATAGATAATAGAATGATACAGAGTGCTAATGCGACACTATGCAGACTGAAAATAGGTCGATTAATAATCAGTGTGAGCATAGCGACCGAGAACATAATCGCAGCTCGAATGGTGGGGAGACTCATTCCTGCTAAAAGAGCATAATTCCACGCGACTATAATTGCAAGAACCGCGGCTAACCGAAAAGGTTCAACGCTTCGTACTTGTAAAAGCCCAAAGAGGATTCTAAATAGGATAAAAGCATAAAAAGCTGTTAAAGAGAGATGGAGTCCGGAGATTGAAACGAGATGAATCGTGCCTGTTTTCCGAAGGGCTTGCCAATCGTATTGCGTTAATTCATCTGTTTTACCCACTGATAGCGCACTTAAATAGCCACTATTGTTGTAATTTAGGGAGAGATAAGAGGCAATATTGCTTCTTAGTTGCGAGATTGTACTCGGGGGAGAGATGAGGATAGGATCTGTCTTAAGTCTACCATAACCTATTGTTTTTCTCGCAAGATACGATAAAATCCGTTCTCGATTACCGGGAATATTACGAATAATACGGGGTTTGATATCGAGGATTGCGCTATAGCGAGCCCCCTCTTGCAGTGTTGCTTTAATTTCTGGAGCAATATTGTAGAGCGTCACTTCTGCATCCCGTAGCATCTCTGATAACGGGGATGAAAGATCGGTATCTTCAGGCGCTTGTATCATTCTAACTTGTGTGATCTCAATAGTGGTACTCGTTGGAGAATGATTTCGTAAAATGGTAAATTCACTCTCGATCTGTAAGGGTAAGTGATGTTGAATTTGCCGATATTCAGATAAATATTGTGGATAGATAAAGTAGGCTACCAACATTCCTATGAGGAGAAATAGGCTATTTGTGATCGCTATTGTACGGCGTTTTATGAGAGCAATAATCAGCCCGAAGAGGAGTAGTGCTATACTCAAAAAGAGAACAAATTCTGTAGTAGTCGAATTCCAAGGCGATAAGATTAGCCAGAGAGCGGTAAGCGTCAAAGAGAGTGCGATTAGAATCATACGATAGGTTAAAAATATTGGGGAATGAGAAATGCGTAATTATCGATGTTTCTTTAAAGCATAGTTATAATTGCATAAATGGGGGAAGCATATTGCTTAAATAGCTTGAAAATAAGCGATACTAACGATAGTAGTTCAAGGATTAAAATTAGAGGCGTAGAACAGAAGATGGAGGTAGAAGATTGGGATAGAAGATGGGTCAGAAAATAAATAAAAAACAGAAAAAACAGGGAACCGGTCTAATCTGTCCTTGCCGTGTGAGTGAGACTACAATCGGGCCTCAATATCGTGAGTGTTGTGAGCCTTATCATCAAGGGGCAAAGAGTGTGCTAACAGCGGAAGCATTGATGCGTTCCCGTTTCTCCGCCTTTGCGCTGAATTTAACGGATTATCTTTTGGCGAGTTGGCATAGCAGTACAAGGCCGGAAGACATTGAAGATCAACAAGATGTTCAATGGTTTTATCTCAAAATATTGGCAACCGAATCGACTATAGATCCCATAACAGAACAAAAGGTGGATTATGTGACATTTGAAACTCGTTACCGCTTTGATGGAAAGGTTGGGAAATTTCGAGAGAAGAGTCGATTTATTCAAGAAGAGAATCAACTACGGTATATTGATGGGATTTTCCTTGATTAGAGACTACTCACTGATCATTTTTTCGGTAATTTTTTTTGCTAATTACTAGAGATCATTTCGGATGCGTATTACCTATTCAGTTTGAGTGCTGTTTTTTTGATAGCTATTTGCACTAAATTACTCGAGTCATCTATTTCAATTCAAGTTTGATAGTGGTAATTTTAATAGGATACGTGAAAAGATGATCAAGTTGAGACAATAATAACTAACTTTTTAACACTATAGAATAATACACAGAGGAAAGACAATGGTTCACAACCCTAAATATCGGTCACATACATCCACTCAAGGTCGAAATATGGCAGGTGCGCGTTCACTATGGCGTGCTACGGGGATGAAAGATGAGGATTTTAAAAAGCCTATTATTGCGATCGCGAACTCATTTACACAATTTGTACCAGGTCACGTTCATTTAAAAGATCTAGGGCAGATGGTTGCAAGAGAGATTGAGGCGGCCGGTGGTGTTGCAAAAGAATTTAATACGATTGCCGTTGATGATGGAATCGCAATGGGGCACGATGGAATGCTCTACTCATTACCGAGTCGAGATCTGATAGCCGATTCTGTGGAATATATGGTCAATGCCCATTGTGCCGATGCTTTAATCTGTATTTCAAACTGCGATAAGATTACGCCGGGAATGTTAATGGCATCATTAAGGCTCAATATCCCAACTATTTTTGTTTCAGGTGGTCCGATGGAAGCGGGGAAAGTCTTGTGGGATGGTGAGAATTTAAAACTTGATCTTGTAGATGCGATGGTAATGGCGGCAAGTGATGATGCTCCAGATGATAAAGTCTCTGCCATTGAGAGTGCGGCTTGCCCAACTTGTGGCTCATGTTCAGGAATGTTTACAGCAAACTCAATGAACTGTTTAACAGAAGCCTTAGGGCTTTCATTGCCGGGCAATGGTTCATTATTAGCAACGCATGCGCGTCGGAAGGAACTCTTTTTAGAAGCTGCAAGAACGATTGTGAAGATCACAAAAGATTATTATGAGAATGGAAATGATCAAGTATTGCCTCGCTCTATTGTTAATTTTAAAGCATTTGAAAATGCGATGATGCTCGATATTGCAATGGGCGGATCTAGTAATACTGTACTTCATCTTTTAGCAGCAGCCCATGAGGCAGATGTACCATTTTCAATGCAAGATATTGATCGTCTTTCTCGTAAAGTGCCACATCTTTCAAAGGTATCGCCATCAACGCATCTCTATCATATGGAAGATGTCCATCGTGCCGGCGGTATCTACGGTATTTTAGGAGAATTAGATCGAGCGGGATTATTACATACAGAACAGCCGACAGTTGCTGCACCCTCATTGAAAGAAGCCTTAAATGAGTGGGATATCGTTCGCTCTGAAAAACATCATGATTTTTATCGTGCGGCACCAGGCGGCGTTCGTACTACAGAAGCTTTTTCACAAGATCGTTATTTTGATTCGCTCGATCTCAATCGGGAAAGTGGTTGTATTCGGGATATTACGCATGCTTATAGCCAAGATGGCGGTATTGCTATTCTTTATGGTAACTTGGCGACAGATGGTTGTATCGTCAAGACCGCTGGAGTTGATGCATCGATCCTTAAATTTACCGGTAAAGCGCGTGTATATGAGAGTCAAGATAGTGCTGTTGCTGGAATTTTAGGCGATGAAGTAAAACCTTGGGAAGTGGTCATTATCCGTTATGAAGGCCCGAAAGGGGGACCAGGTATGCAAGAGATGCTCTATCCCACTTCTTATTTGAAGAGTAAAAAGATCGATGCAGAGTGTGCACTTTTAACAGATGGTCGATTCTCAGGCGGTACTTCAGGGCTCTCTATTGGACACGTTTCTCCAGAAGCAGCAGATGGTGGATTAATTGCGGTTGTTGAGAATGGAGATGAGATTATTATCGATATTCCTAATCGCTCAATTCATTTAAATGTGGATGAACAAACATTAAAGGTAAGATTAGAAGCACAACGAGCAAAAGGATTTAAACCTGCAGAAGTGCGAGCTCGTAAGGTGTCAAATGCACTTAAAGTTTATGGCGCATTGGCCACTTCGGCTGCTTTTGGAGCAGTGCGCGATGTTTCGCGGTTAGAGCAATTGAAGTAGAATAATAGTGTGTAATGAAATCTATTTATTTCCTTATATTATAAATGTGAGTTATTAAATAATATTCAAATAAGAGTGAAGTTATTGATATATTAGGGTTTATATTTGGTGAATAAACTTTATTCATAATAGGACTTGCGAAAATTAAAATATTCGATAGAATAGTCTCTCAATTCCTCGATAGCTCAGTTGGTAGTAGCACTTGACTGTTAATCAAGGGGTCCCTGGTTCGAGCCCAGGTCGAGGAGCCAGATAGAAACCGAAGTAGCGAAAGTTACTTCGGTTTTTTATTAGCGGACTATTGAGAGCCATTCAGTTTAGATTGATATAGTAAGATCGGCTCAAAATAAGCGACATTTAAATGCTGGCGTATCAGCTGATTGAGGCGAGGAAGCTATTCTATCTGGCATCTTGTAAGTGTTGTTTAATATAGTTTGATATTTTTTTAAACTCCATATTAGCTATATAAAAAACATTTTTGTTAAAAAAATGCACGATATTTTTTAGGCTTGGGGCTTGTATATCATTTTAAAATCCGTATAATTGATTTCCTATTCCTCGATAGCTCAGTTGGTAGTAGCACTTGACTGTTAATCAAGGGGTCCCTGGTTCGAGCCCAGGTCGAGGAGCCAAATAGAGACCGAAGTAGCGAAAGTTACTTCGGTTTTTTATTATCCAAAGTATTTATAGCGTGGCTGATTGAATACAGTAACGGGTTAAAAAGATCGGGCAGTACTTTTCATCGAGAGATTGAAAGAGGGGGTAGTTACTTGCTATAGTAGTCGATCAGTAGTTTTGTAAGCTCATAATAGATCAGAATCGTGACTCACATTACTCAATAAGTAGAGATCCGTAAGAGTAGTATAATCCGTAAATATTAATGATACGCTCGGAAGCGTGCCTTTAGGGAATAGAGAGAGCATGAGTGCAAGCACACACGAAATTAAAGAGTATGAATTAAAGCATCGCGGGCAAATTAAGCGTTTAACCAATAAGACTTTTAAATTTGATGAACGAATTGGCCAAGGCTGGTTTTCGGCCGTCTACTTTTTGAAAACAGCAGAAATTGCTAAGCAGTGGGCACCGGAGCGTATTGTCACAATGCAATTTTTTCAGCGCAAAAATGGGGCTGTACTTTGTGGGATTGATGAAGCGATCTCTCTGCTGCATACCTTTGCTCAAAATCCAGAAAAGCTCGAAATTTGGGCGCTCAATGATGGAGATCGTATTGACGCCTATGAAACGGTACTCACTATTACCGGTAATTATCAGGATTTTGGTTTTTTAGAAGGGATTATTGATGGCACACTTGCGCGCCGGACTTCTGTGGCAACTCATGTGCTGGAAGTTGTTGAGGCTGCCGGTGAAAAAGAGGTGATCTTTATGGGCGATCGGGACGATCATTTTAGTCAACAGGCAGGCGATGGGTATGCGGCATTTATTGGTGGATCTACCGCACAAGCTACGCATGCGATGAATGAATGGTGGGGGATTGAAGGATTAGGTACTATGCCTCATGCCTTGATTCAGCTCTTCAACGGCGATACCTTAGAAGCGGCGAAAGCATACCATAAGACCTTTCCTAATGATAAGTTAATGGTGTTAGTGGATTACAATAATGATGCGATTGAAGAGTCATTGAGAGTTGCGCGTCACTTTGGAGAGAAGCTTTCGGCAGTGCGCATTGATACTTCTAATACGATGGTTGATCAATATTTTATGCGTCATCAAGATCAATTAGGCACCTTTGATCCTCGAGGGACGAATCCTACACTTATTTTTGCATTACGGGAGGCGCTCGATAGAGAAGGATTCCATAATGTGAAAATCGTTGTGAGTGGGGGATTTAATGCCGAGAAAATTGCGCATTTTGAAAAGCAAAATACACCTGTAGATCTCTATGGTGTCGGTTCTAGTTTACTGAAGGTAAATATTAGTTTTACCGGGGATAATGTGCTGTTAGATGGCAAGATGCAGGCTAAGGCAGGTCGTAAGTACCGACCTAACCCGCGTTTAGAACAAGTTTTTTACAACGAGAATGAAGTAAAATAAGCTGCACAATAAGTTCCCCAATAAGGCTCAATGAATATGCAACAGAATAGGCAACAGATTCGCCAACCGCTTTCTGCAACAGAATTATCTCAATATCTTACTTATCTTGCTTCTTGGTTAGAGGAGGAACTTTGCTATCGTAATGCCGAAAAATTTATTTTTGGGGTCAGCGGTGGGGTGGATTCGGCCGTTGTTGCAGGAATCATGGCGCGTTATTTCCCAGATAAAGCGATGGGTGTTTTGATGCCATCCCATAGCAATCCGCAAGATTTAGCAGATGCAGAGTTAGTGATGACGCATTTTAATTTGCCATATCATATTGTTGATTTGAGTGCGACTTTTGATCAGCTAATGTTAGCTGTTGGTGAGAAGTATAGTCGTACAGGGGATGAATCAAAAGATCGGGTGATTCGGGGAAACGGTAGTGCGAGGTTACGAATGACCGCTCTCTATACGGTGGCACAAGTGATGAATGGTATTGTTGTAGGAACGGATAATGCGGTTGAATGGTATACCGGCTATTTTACAAAATTTGGTGATGGAGGTGTTGATATCGCACCACTTATCCACCTCGATAAAGCTGAGGTTTTCACATTAGCAAAACTTGTAGATGTCCCTCAAAGTATTATTGATAAGAAACCCTCTGCAGGATTATGGGATTCTCAAACAGATGAGGGGGAGATGGGTGTCACTTATGATGCACTCAATCGATATCTTCGTGGGGAGTCTGTGAGTGATGCTGAATTAGAACGAATTCAATTTTGGCACGAGCGATCACATCACAAAAGAGCACTACCTAGAATGCCAAAGAAGCCGATGACGGTCGCGTAAGACTTATTTTAATAGATGATTTAAATCATGGCCTCTAATAAGAAAATAATATTATAAATCATTAGGTTGTTCTTTTTTTGATAAATGGCGTAATAGTTAAATTTTAGTAAATCTGTTATTATATTAATAATATTAATGTCTTTATTATGTAAAGATAAATAGCTGATAAGATTTAATAAGTTATTCATTATTCGTTAAACTATCATAAAAGAGAGTCGTATGAAAAAAATTCTTCTAGCAAGTGTTGTTGGGGCTATTTTAGTAGGTTGTTATGATCAAGAAACACGTGATGAGATGAGTTATCTCAAACATCCTGATCGTGCAGAAGAGATCTTAGAGCAGTGCGAAGCCCGTTTTGCCAAAGCAATGGATAAGCAAGATAGTAAAGCCATTATCGCTATTGAAAAAGATGCTAAATGCCGAGCTGCTGGTAAAGTTCTACATGAACTACGTCAGATGGAACGTGAGCAAGCAGTTCAAACTAAATCCGCTACTGCGAGCAAATCTACCGAGAGTACGACGTTGCCTACGGTAAAAGAGGTCGCTACATCTAGTATTCAAGAGTCTGAAAAAGAATCGGAAAAACTTTCTCAATCAGAAAAAGAGCTGAATAAGCCCTCTCTTATGAGTAAAGCTGAGCAGGAAGTGATGTTAGAAGCGCAAAAATTAGTAGCAGAAGCGCCCGAAATTTCAGAGAGATTAATGCAACAGGATCAAATTTTTCAAGCGCATAGTGAAGGGGAGCGTCTTGCTGCATTAGCACGTAATTCTGATCAATCGGCTAAGCCTCAAGAAATGAAGAATCAATCTGAGATGAGAGAAGAGATGGCTGAAATGGTTGCACCAGAAATAGCTATTACTGAAACATCTATGCCACAAGTAGAGGAAGCGCATACTTCTTCAACTGCTCAAAAAGGCGAGGAAAATCGTGAAGCTGAGCAGTTACGAGCTGTGACGGAACATAAAGAGCGACTCTATGCCGAACATGGTAACGATTGGCAAGCCGTTATGAATCGTTATATTAAGTCTGATTGTGCACAGGCAACCGGATACCCAACAGCTGAATGTGTAGCATTAAAAGATCATTATCACGAAGCTATGACGCAAGGTCGGGAACAACTTTGGGAGCAGAGCTTTTCAGAATTATTGGGGGATGCCGCACAATATTGTCAAGATGCGAATCTTTCTAAGCCTATAAAAGGCTCAAGTTGTGAGTTATGGCAAGATATGCGCGATGAGAAAGGAAAATTAACACTACTGGATTTAGATGTCTTTGGTGTTGAAGCGCAATACAGTACATTTTGTCAAAATAAGACAAGTACACTGTGTCAGATTTGGAATACGGTATGGCAAGATAAGAGCGCAGAGTTAACCGCTTACCTCAGTAATAATGATGCAGCTTTCAGCAGAACCTATAATCGCTGCTATCAAGAGATTGTCGAGATTGATGACTCTTCAAGTTTACGTCGTGAGAAGATCGAAAAAGAGAAAGCGATTCGAACATCGACACCTTGTATGCAAGCCGCCGAAGCTTATCGTAACCGACATTTAGGTGAACGGGCTTTTATGCATTCTGTTGAGATTAGCAAATAGCTTATAAACATTTAAGTAAGCTTATTTTGAACTGATATTACTATAGTAAATTTGGTTTAAGAAAGTATAAAACCTGACTCACCAACACTTGCAAGATGCCGGATAGAACGGCTTCCTTACTTATTACAGCTGATGCGCCGGCATTTCAATCAGCTTCTTTTGAACCGATCTTACTATATAAAACTTGGATCATAAAGAAACACCTATTCCCACTAGTGTGAGAATAGGTGTTATTGTATCTCATGCGCTCAGGTGACATTGAAGAGAAATGTGCCGTTCCTCTATTTTCCTACATCCTTTTGCAGTTCTCTATTGTTTATCACTGATAGATCCCTAGCACGACACAGTTCTATTCGTCATCATTTCAAACAGGAAGGTTAGTCCAAGGTTGAGGCATGAAATGATACAAAGTATCAAGCTGCTTGCTGGTAATATTTTGCCTCAGATGAGGCATTATACTTTTGCAAGGAAGCCATAGATTCTAATGATCGAAAGGAAGTAGCCGCGTGATCGTGAGGTCGTCTTGCGGGTACACGATTTTGCATAATGGTTGCTTGCTCTAACATTCTGGCATGAGTTGCATCTTCTTGTTGACGTAACCAATTGTTGTAGAGACGGCGCTCTTTTTGTGCCTGATATTTTGCAAGCAGCGATCTAACGAGTTGAGTAGGTAACATAAGGAACTCCTTAATATTGCTAAAATGTAATAATTCCGATAGGTAAATATTACAACAATGCAAAATAAAAGCAATACAAAAATGTAATTTTCTAAGTCTTTTTAACAAAAAACCACCCGAAGGTGGCTTTGATGAAAACTTGTTATCTTATTGAAACTATTGAAATAACTATCTTGTGAGAGATTCCGTAAGTGACAAAAACTTTGTATTACTTAGAAGAAATTTTTGTATTTTGGGAAAATTTTTCCAAATTGTGTAATTTTTATAGATACTTTGCCCAAAGATCTGATCCGAATAGAGCTATTACTAAGGCAAATTATCACTGAAAAAAATTATTACAGTGACACCCATTTACCAATGACAGTACCGCAAATAATAGCAGCATCTGTAGCTCGGATGATTTTTTCAGGCCAATCAGGATTCAAAGGTCGGAGGTATGTTTCACTATTTTCATAGATGATCTGTTTAAAGGTCGCTTCTTCACTATTACTAATATGAACAACGACACAATCTTTATTTTCAGGCTTCACTTGTGGATCCACGAAGATAATATCTCCGTCTTCAAATGAGGGTTTGCCGCCGGGGTTAAACATACTAATGCCTCGAACCGAAAGGGCGAAGGTGCTATCGCTATGTTTAACAGGGCAAGGAAGCCACTTTTCAGCTTCTGTGGGATCAGCAACTGAAACCCACGCGCCAGCCGCAACCCAAGAGATTACAGGGATCATTCCTTGCATAGCCATTGATTCTTGAATAATGCCGGCTTCGTGATATTGATCTAAATACATAAATGGCATATCGGCAGAGGTTTCGATGCTACGCGCTTTACGTTCCCCAAAGGGACGCTTTAAATTTAAGAGTGCCGAGAGTTCGCCTTGGTTAATCCCTGTTTTTTCGATAAAAAGTGCTTGTTTACCTTGAAAATAGTCGTCAATCCAGCGTTTAAGATTTGCGGATCGTACTTGTGTTAAGTCTTTCATTATCCCCTCTTTATTCGATAAGGTGAATTGATTATGGCAATTTTGAAGCGATCAATAGAAACATCATAAGTGAATCGTGATGCTTAAAATCGAGAGATCCATAATTTTGTAATTTGTGATGATTGGATAAATTATATAATAGCATTAAATTGAATTGCATTATTGTAATAATTATAGTGCTTTTTCAATTTATCAAAGAATTGATTGATTCAAAATAGACTTTTATAGATCCCTACTCAATATTTATTTCAATATTCCTTAAAACCCACTTTTTAAACTGGCTATGAAGAGGGTAGTGCTGCCCATTATTAATGATTATTCACACAATAGCTCACGCAATAATGCCCATAGACAATCGAATTTGTAAGGAAGAAGTTCAAGATAAATATCTTAATGATATGTGATTGATATATGATAACTTTACGTTTTTCTGCTTATGATAGATATAGGGAATTTGGAAAGGATATTAATGGATATGAGTAATTCAGAACAATTTTTTACAGAAGCTGTCGATATCACACTTGAAAATATTCACAAGGGGGGAAGACCTTTTGGTGCTGTCATTGTGAAAGAGGGGAAAGTGGTTGCGCGAGCTGTGAATAGTATGCTTGATGATTGTGATCCCACTGCACACGCGGAGATGTCAGCCATTAGAAAAGCGGCAAAAGCGCTCAATAGTATTGATCTTTCAGGTGCGATTGTTTATGCAACCGGCGAACCTTGTCCGATGTGCCAAGCTGCGATCTATATGTCTGGTATCCGGGAGGTTTACTATCTATTAGGAAATGAAGAGGGAGAACCCTATAATCTCTCAACAGCCCGTATAGCCCTTGAAATGCGTAAATTGCCACAACAACGTACCCATTTTACTTTTCAAAAGATGGATGAAACCACTCGCAAAAATTATCCTGATTTATATGCATTATGGGATCAGATACAGCGGGCTCATTAGCAGATATGCACAGTGCTGGATCATCGGGTATAATCGGATGTTTTCGCCTACAATGAAGCAATGAAGCAATGAAGCAATGAAGAAGAGAAAAGGAGAGGTAATGTATATTCGTGGATTGATGATTTTGGTGACCTTATTGCCGATGATCGTCTACTACCTTAAATTGAGTTTTGCACCACAATCAATGGCCACCCATTTTATAATGGGAATGCCGGAATCGATTTTTTGGGGCATTATCGTGATGCTCTGGGGTGTTTTGATGGCTTTCTTGTATGTGCTATATGCAGTGCGCCAACGTCAGACTTTCTCAGAGCTGAGTGAGCGCAAATAACACGATGGAAATAGTAGAGTAGAGCGAATCATTAATAATCGCTTTCGATAGATGAATGAGAACAATAATAATAGGGAAAGAAGCAGTAAGATGAAGCGTGATAGCAGTGGTGATTTTAATCAGAAAAGTGCAAGGATGGCAAAAATTGAGCAAGGTAGCTCGGATTATTTTTTAGCAGGAAGATCGGTTGGGAGCTTACAAAATGCTTTTGCATTAGCTGGTGATTATCTCTCAGCGGCGGCATTTCTCGGTTCTATTGCGATGTATTTTAGTCAAGGAATGGATTCTCTCTTCTATGCAGTTGCGACCTTAATAGGTTGGACTCTTTTGCTGATTCTCTTCTCAGAGAAGCTTCGGGCAACAGCCGCTTATACCTTTTCAGATGTGATTAATCAGTCTTTTAATAGCGCTCGGCTTCGTGTATTGAGCGCAGTAACGAGTATTTTGATCTCGCTCTTCTATCTATTAGTACAACTGATGGGCGCAGGGGCCTTACTATCACTTCTCTTTGATCTTAACTATACGATCTCACTTGTCTGCATCGGATTACTTACAGGCGGTTTAGTTTTATTGGGCGGAATGAAAGCCACTACATTAGTACAGAGTATTAAGGCACTTTTGCTATTTGTTTTTGCCGGTACAATGGCTTTTTTAGCCCTCAAAGAATTTCAGTTCTCTCCGACTCATCTCTTCTTACGGGTAGCAAGTCTCTCTAGCTTTGAAGCATTAATGCCAAGTAGTGCTATTAGTTCCGGCATTGAGCAGATCTCTCTTATTATGGGGTTAGTGTTAGGATTATTAGGTCTACCACACGTTTTAATGCGTTTTTTTACGGTGAAAGATAGTCGAACAGCCCTCTATTCCGCTGCCGGAACGACCTTATTGATCGCGCTCTTCTTTATTCTCAATCTGATTATCGGTTTTTCAGCGTATGTGTTACTCAATGGCGAAACGCTTGCCGGCGGTAATAATATGGCATTACTCCATTTAGCGTCGCTACTTGGCGGATCAGGTTTTAAATGGATCTTAGCAATCTTGGTGTTTATTACCGTTTTAGCGGTGATTGCCGGATTAGTAATGGCCGCGAGTGCGAGTTTAACCCGCGATATTATTCCTATTATTTGGCCACAAAAACAAGAGAGTCTGTTAGTGGCTCGCCTCTCTGTAGTGGCTATTTTCTTAGTGGGAATGATCCTCGCCTATTTGTTTCAGGGAATGAACCTTGCATTTCTCTTTGGAATCGCTTTTGCGTGGGTTGCTAGCGCCCATTTTCCAGTAATGTTTTGTCGATTCTACCTACCGGGATTTAGTGAAAAGGGCGCTTTTTATGGACTTTTAGTGGGAGCTATTGGAAGCCTGCTCTTTATTGTTTCTAGTAATACCGTTTGGGTCAAAATTTTAGGATTAACATCACTACATCCGTATAGTAGTCCAACGCTCTTTATTTTACCGCTAAGCTTTATTGTGATTCTGCTCTTCAGAGAGCGGAAAGTGGGCAAAAGAGAAGCGTAATCCCGGGAGATCTGCACCAAAAAAGTCACTTCGGCGATAGCTAACATTGAGTGATTGTAGCTCTTTTTCAATCGCTTTCAGTTGTATCGGTTGCCGCAGGTTGGCATAGAGATGAAATCCCCCGGTAGGAATTTGATACTGAAATGTACCCGGGAAATTCGATTCTAGCCAATGAATAAAAGCGTTACATTTCTGTTGCAGTTTTGTCTGTAGATGCATCTCGTGATGAAGCGCGTATTGTTCAAGATAGATCTCTGCCATAAATTGAGGTAGTGAGCTGAGCCCTGAGTCGAGATGTTGCCGAATGGTAGCAAGATGTTCCACGATGGCGGGGGGCGCGATCATCCAACCTATACGGATCGACTTTCCGAGATATTTAGAAAGGGAGCCTAGATAGAGAATCTGCTCCATTTTTGCCTGTTTTTTAAGGGGTGAAGTCTCTATTTGAGGTGAAAATGAGAGCTGTGAATAGGCATCATCTTCAATAATTAAGAGTTGCTTACGTGTTGCGTAGGCGAGTAGTGCATCTTTTCGCTGCTGCGACATTACAATACCGGTTGGGTTGTGAAAAATAGGATTAATAAACATCATTTTAATCGCATAGCGATCCACGAGTTCATCTAACTTTTCGATGATAATCCCATTTGAATCCATAGGAATGCCATAGATACGAATTCCCAAGGCTTGAAAAATGGAGAGGGAATAGAAATAGGAGGGATTCTCAATGGCAATTGCATCACCGGTTTTGAGTAATCCTAAGGTAATTAGGGAGATCGCCTGCTGAGTCCCTGCGGTAATGAGGATATGATTTAAATCGACTTGCCAATCAAAGCGTGTTCTTAGATAAGATTGTACAGCTCGGCGAAGTGTTATCGTCCCGAGTTTATGGGCAGAATCTGCTTGTTCTTCCCGAATCAATAATTGCCAATCGACTTCAGGGAGATGAAGATCAGGATAGAGCATTGCCGGCAGATCCCCATTGCCTAAATCTAAGTGATAATATTGATGAAAGTGGGTTTGCTTTGATTCTGCATTCCAACTGATCTGGGGGGCTAAATAACGTCCCCATTTTTGTGGGTTAATATAGGTGCCGGAACCCACTCGGCGAATAATAATATTACGATCGTGCAGAATCTCCATTGCGCGCACAATAGTAGAGCGATTGACGGCAAAATAGTGACTGAGATCCCGCTCAGAGGGTAATTTCTCTCCGGGTTTCATCGTTCCCGTCATTAATGCATTTTCCACCCATTCTACGATCTGCTGATAGAGCGGTTTAGAACTCGTTTTATCTAAAATAGTACGCATCTGTTTCCCGAAGAGATTCAAGAGTGATTGGATAGGACAAAATCCTCTGTCTGATCAAAGTGTTTTAAATGGATGGGTCTTTAATCATCCAAATGGCTCTTTTGACAAATCATAACAGAGTGTATTGTGAAGATCCAACCCATTTGAAGTGGTTAGTCGATGATCTAGTGCGCTTATTCTAGCTTAGAAATCGATCTGTTCCACAATCAATATCGTCATTAGTACAGATAAGATTAATACCAATAACAGTCATACAGATAACAGTAATACAAATAACATTAATACAATAAGGGAATTACAGATGAGTCAATTTTTAGAGATGCCAAAACGTGGCGTTATTATGGATGTTGTGAATGCGAAAGAAGCAAAGATTGCTGAGAATGCCGGCGCTTGTGCAGTAATGGCGCTTGAGCGAGTTCCTTCTGATATTCGTAAAGCCGGCGGTGTTGCGCGTATGACAGATCCTGCTTTAATTGAAGAGATCCAAAATACAGTGTCAATTCCTGTAATGGCGAAATCCCGTATCGGACATATTGCCGAAGCCCGTATTTTGGAAGCGATGAAGATCGATTATATCGATGAGAGTGAAGTCTTAACGCCGGCAGATGAGGTATTTCATCTTTTAAAAAGTGATTATAGTGTACCTTTTGTCTGTGGTTGCCGGAACTTAGGGGAAGCTTTGCGCCGTTTAGGAGAGGGAGCGAAAATGCTTCGTACAAAAGGAGAGCCCGGTACCGGCAATATCGTGGAAGCAGTACGTCATATGCGTCAAGTCAATGATGATATTCGAATGTTGCAGAATAAATCGGATGATGAATTGATGGTCTTTGCAAGAGATATTCAAGCGCCGTATGAACTTGTGAAAGAGGTTAAACAGCTCGGTCGTTTACCGGTGATGAACTTTGCCGCCGGCGGTGTTGCAACACCTGCAGATGCCGTATTGATGATGCTTTTAGGTGCGGATGGGATTTTTGTCGGATCAGGGATCTTTAAATCAGAAAATCCTGAAAAATTTGCAAGTGCGATTGTTCAAGCAACTCAACATTATGATGATTTCTCACTGCTTGCCAAACTCTCTAAAAATCTCGGCGCACCAATGGCTGGTATTGAAATGGGAACTTTAGCAGAGAACCAAATTATGCAAGGTCGTTAAGATATTTTGGGTTATCACTGACGATCTATAGAGATTGAGTCATAAATGCAATAAAAAAGGCCACAGGTTATGATACTTAACTTGTGGCCTTATTAATTGCAGGGATACTTTTGTATTTATTGATTAGCGCGAATTGTCGCTTCAGTTTTGATCTCAGGATCGCCCTCTAGGGTAGAGAAAGTGCAATTATCATTGACGTTGCCTTTAATAACACATCTTCCTAAGCGTTCCACTGCATCAACGCCGGAAGCACACGCCGTTAGCATCGTTGAGGCAAGCACTAAAATGCATAGTTTTTTCATTATGTAATTCCTATTGTAGTGATTAATGACGATATTATTTTTAATATGGATGTGTTCATTGTAACGAATAATATTCTAATATTGCAGATGTTCTGGAAATAATTTTAAAGTGCACTAGGATATCTATTTGAGTAGCAATCTACGATTAGCGTTATAATTGCTCAATCTACCTTCATTTATCATTCATCATGGTTTACAAATTATGCGGCAATCAAATAAAAATTCTCTCAAAACACCGGCCACTCGATTTCTCGATCAACGTCATTTTCCTTATGAGATTTATGAATGTACCGGAGAAATAGAGGGGACTGCAGAATTTATGGCAAATTTTTTAGGGGTACCTTGTTATGAGGTGATTAAAAGTATTGTCTTTATGGATGAG
Source organism: Ignatzschineria ureiclastica (assembly GCF_003121845.1). GTDB lineage: Bacteria > Pseudomonadota > Gammaproteobacteria > Cardiobacteriales > Wohlfahrtiimonadaceae > Ignatzschineria > Ignatzschineria ureiclastica. The sequence goes on from NZ_QEWQ01000004.1 coordinate 143,303, forward strand.
AAATATCACGGTTATATGGTACTTCAACACGGTGATCAAACGATTGATACCAAATTATTACGCAAAATTTTAGGGGTGAAGAGTGTTCGAGCGGCGCCTTATGATTATGCCCATAAATGGACCGGCTATGAATTTGGCGGAACATCGCCCTTTGGTATTAAGGCGAATATTCCTATCTATGCTGAACGCACTATTTTTGAGATGGAATCGCTCTTTATTAATGGTGGTAAGCGTGGCGTGAATGTCAAAATTACACCGGATATTTTACGGCAGATTGGGGTTATTCCGGTGGAGGTGAGTAAATAGAGAAATTAGTCGGTCTTATTATCTCAAGAAGTCATTCTGTAAATTTTATTTTTTGTAGAATATTTTGCAAAAGAGAAGAATAGATTTATCTGCCTAAGATTATCTCGAAACCAAATTTTTTTGATATAACTGCTTTATTTTTATACTATCTATAGGATTTTGTTACTTTATTAACTTTTTTAATAAAAACAAAGGACAATGTGAGCTGTAGGTAGATTGAAATGATATTGAATGCAGTTCTATTTATTTCATTCTTGAAATGGAATGATATTTTATGACCGATCAGAGATTGGCAGAGTAAATAATATGAAAAAATTAATAGTGGTAGGTTTACTGAGTGTGTTTTTAGTTGCTTGTGGTGAAAAAGATGAAAATTACTATTTTGAACACCAAGATAAAGCCCGAGAAAAAATCAACAGTTGTGAAGAGCAGATGATGAAAGCATTCATGAATCTTGATGAGAAAGCGGGTAGAGCAATAGAAGCGGATAATGAATGTAAAGCTGCAAAAGCGGCGATTAAGAAACAGCGCAACATTGAGTATGAAAAAGAAAAAGCAGAGAAAGAGCAACAAAAACGTCTTGCAGAAGAAGCTCGATTAAAAGCAATTACAGATATTGAAACCCAATTAGAGAAAGAGCTATCAGGAAAAGAGTGGCCGGCTGTGATTAGTGAATATTTAAAGCAGGCAGAGTGCCAACAACGTTTTTTTAATCAGGATGAGGATCTCAATTGTGTTGCGTGGAAAGTAATATATGATAAGGCAGTAGAGACAGGAAAAACAGATCTTGCACAGTACTCTTTTATCGATCTAAATGCACAAGAACCAGTGTATTGTGGATTAGATAAACGTCGAGGCTCAGCATGTACTGTTTGGGCAGAGGCGAGGGTTGCGCGTGCAGAAATTGATCTTAAGCCACTTGATATCGAAGCACTATCTACAGTGAGAGAAGATTATTGCACCAATGGTGATTATAATACTTGTAATGTTTGGACAAAAGCTTGGCAAGTGAAGAATGATGTGATTGTAAAACAATTTGTTGAAGATGATGAGCTCTTTGTAGAGACTTATAACAATTGTTTTGCTGAAGTCACTAAAATTCGTCAAGCTGATCTTAAATGGAATGAGAGAAGTCGCCAAGAAGAGGCAATAGTATCTAGTTATCCTTGTGATCAAGCAAGACAAGCTTACCGTAATCGTGGCATGGGCGTTGCAACGTACAAGCAAGCAATTGCGCGTTAATTTATTGCTTTTACAATCAGTGAAATAGCATCAATATAACGATAATAGAATGCTTGCAATGTATTAATTTTCACGAAACAGAATTTTTCAATAGACTACTTTTAAATAAAGGTAGTCTATTTTTGATTTTATCCAATTAATTTACTCGTTGTTACATTGTTATCATAAAAATGCCTTAATATAACGATTATAATGCGTAAATAATGATAATATTTGTTACAATCTACCCAATTTATACCTATAAAATTGGATAATAATAACTGACAGGACAATGAGTAATGAGCATTGAAACGATAGAATTACTGAAAGCATTTATTTTAGGATTAGTAGAGGGAATTACAGAGTTTGCGCCTGTATCATCAACGGGACATTTGATTATTGTGGATGATTTATGGCTTAAATCCACAGAATTTCTCGGGCAAAGTTCAGCAAACACCTTCAAAATCGTGATTCAACTTGGCTCTATTCTTGCGGTGGTAGTCGTTTTTTGGAAGCGACTTTGGAGCCTTTTGGGATTCTATCGACAAGATGGTGAGAAAATGCTCAAACGATTTAATCTTCTTCACGTCATTATTGGAATGTTACCGGCCGTTGTGATTGGCTTTGCGCTAAAAAATCTGATTGATACCTATCTTTTTGGGACTAAAACAGTCATCTTTGCATTGATTGCCGGAGCGATATTGATGATAGTGGCCGATCGTTTTGCGCCCAAGATTCCAAAAGCCACTTCATTAGATGAGATCACCTACAAACAAGCATTTTCAGTTGGTCTAATTCAATGTTTCTCCTTGTGGCCTGGCTTCTCTCGTTCCGGCGCTACGATCTCCGGCGGTGTATTATTAGGGCTAGATTACCGTACAGCAGCTGATTTTACTTTTATTATGGCAGTTCCTATTATGCTCGGCGCAAGCTTAGTCTCGGTTATGAGTAACTGGCATGAACTCTCTCTTTCACACCTCAATTTCTATATCGTTGGTTTTATAAGCGCCTTTATCTTCGCGCTGTTAGCTATCAAATTCTTCTTAAGCCTTATCTCTCGTATCAAATTAATGCCATTTGCAATCTATCGCCTATTACTCGCAGCGGTATTAGCTTGGGTTGTTTGGGGGTAAAGAAAGTAGTGATGCCTAGGGCCGGAATCGAACTTAAATTTATAATACTAGGTCACAATGATTCCGGTTTTCTTTTAATTACTTATTACTGATTACTATATCTCTTTTTCCAAAATCTCTGTCAATTGTAACAACTTTTCTGTATCAGATGCCGTCAATATGAATGTATTGGTAGAACCAGTATTTTCTACACTTGTGATGATGAGTAGAGGTTCTTTGTTTGCTGGATGGTTAACCGCCTGCAATGTGTAGCTGATTTGGTGAATCGCTGTGGTAAAAGTGGGTTGACCTAGAAATAGCTTATTTTTACTTTTTTCTCTTTGGGGATAAGATTGATTCGCCCACTGGTTAAATAGTTCAAAAGGTTGTAATTGTTGGTCAAATTCTTCTTTTGTCGAGAATTGTAAGAATGGTTTAACATCTCGGCCTTTAGAGATAGGGTGTCCTAGAGAGATTCGATTCAATCTATTGCTATGAAGTGTATGGGTATAAACGGTTGTTGGCTTTTCGGCAATTTGTCCTGATTCAAGATTGTAAGTATAAGTCCGAACACTCGTTGGGTAGATATCAGACTCAACGCTACTACAAGCAGTCAACAAGTAGCTAAAACTTAATAAAATAATTATCTTCCATAATTGTGAGGGCATCTATTTAAATCCTTTTAAATGAATGTCGTTAGTTTTATAGCAGTTGATTTATATATCATCTGTGTTGTTTTCTTATAAGTCAATGAGTTAGTTTCTTTTTCTGAAGAAGAATCGTACCACTTAACTTTGATGAATGGTTTTTAATGAACAACAAAAACGCTCATCCGAAGATGGGCGTTTGTTGGTTTTATTAATTACGATAAACCCATATAGCTATTTATGTTAGCTCGATGAAGTAAATAATTTACATATGAATCATTAATATAGATTTTCTAAAATATAAGATATTAATTAAAATAATAGAAATTAAATTATTCTTTCTATAAAATAACCAATTTAGTTTAATTGGATATATAATGAATTTAAATAAAAAAAAGAAAAAGAAAATGGTTAATTCTTCTCAAGGAATCCTTGAGAACTCAGAAAACTACTCTAATCAAGTAACATTTAATTCTGTGCAAGGACATGGATTTGCAGCAGAACAAGCTAATAATTTATGGGATAGACTAACAGGAAAATCGGCAAAAATAGTTGGTGGGAATAATGCAAAAAATGGTGCAGATCGTTTAGTTGATGGACAATTAATTCAAACAAAATATTGTAGTACAGCAAGTAGCTCTGTTGCTGAATGTTTTAGTAAAGGTATATTTCGTTATTCTGGTATGCAAATTGAAGTACCTGCAGATCAATATGAACACGCAATTCAACTATTCAAAAGTAGAATTTCCCAAGGACAAGTACCGGATGTTACTGATCCTGAACAAGCATCTAATATTATCAGAAAAGGTAATTTTACTTATGAACAGGTTAAAAATATCGCAAAAGCAGGAGCGGTAGAAGGGATTGTTTTTGATGCAACGAATAGTATGATTGTTGCTAAAAATTCTATGGGAATTTCAGCGTCTATTTCTTTTGCTGTCTCAATATGGAATGGTGAAGATTGGAGGGTAGCCTTAAAACAGGCTTGTTACGAGGGATTAAAAACAGGTGGAACTGCTTGGATAGGAGGGATATTTGCTTCTCAGTTAGGACGGACTGGGCTAGATGTAGCCCTTCGTTCGAGTACAGATTGGATTGTAAAGCAATTAGGGGCTAAAAATGCTGCTACATTTACAAATGCTTTACGATCAGGAAGTAACATTTATGGTGCTTCTGCAATGAACCAAATGAGTAAGTTGTTACGTGGAAATATAATCACAGGAGCTGTAACCACTTTAATATTATCTTCAGGAGATTTCATCGATTTATTTCGTAATCGTATGTCTGGAGCCCAAGTATTTAAAAATTTGACAAATACTACCGCAACAGTTGCGGGTGGAATGGCTGGTGCAGTTGCTAGTGGCATGGCAATTGGTAGTGCTATACCTATCCCCTTATTGGGGACAATACTAGGCGGAATTATAGGAGGAACTTTAGCAGGAAAGGCATCCTCGGCAATAATGGATCAGCTTATTGAAGATGATTCTGTACAAATGATTAAAATTATAGAAGAACAACTAGGATATTTGGCTGAAAATTATCTTTTAACTGCAAATGAAGCTGATATTGTAATTGCAAAAATTATAGATCAACAAGATAATTTACCCATCTTTTTGAAAGATATGTATCAGTCTGAGAATAGGGATGCATTTGCATATTTATCATTTGAACCTATATTTTCTGAGGTTGTTGCAGAGAGAGAGTATGTTAAGGTACCCGGAAATGGAGTTGTCAAGAAAGAAACAAAGAATCTTTTAAGAAGAATTGGTAAAAATAAACCAATAGATCTATCCCGACCTGACAATAAAATTGATTCTGCTATTGAAGAATTTGTCACAATATTTAATCTTTCTCTGAAAAAAAGAATTGGAAGAATTCGCTATGTAAATTCAATTTTAGGGGCTATTCTACTTGCGTTAGGAGTTTCAGCTTTAACTGCTTGTATTTTAAAACATTTCTTAGATATCAAACCAATAGATGTATTTGGATTATCATTATTATTTGTAGGATTTCCTATATTGGGAATATTTTTTTATAAATCGACTGTATTAAGGCTGCATGATTTAAATTTATCTGCATGGATATTATTACTATTATTAATTCCTGTTCCTCTAGTTCATATTATTTTTGGTGGGGGACTGATATTGCTTCCGGGAAAAGGAATGCAAGAAAAATATGGGGGAGAGCCTGATAGAGGTTTTTGGAGATTGACAATTATATTAGCATTAACAAATGTTATATTGTTTTTTGGTTTAATGATATTTTTTATAAAGATAAGCAGTTGACTTAGTATATAAAAATAAAATCAATTAGATAAACAAAAACGCCCATCCGAAGATGGGCGCTTCTTAAGACTATCTATCTAATAGTACCTATAATGGATCGATTCTAATCATCAACTCTTAGAAAGGTGCATCGATATCGACAACATCCACAAGTTTGATATTAACGAACTCTTTTAAGCCTAAGTCGATTAATTCACGACCGAAACCAGAGCGACGGATACCACCGAATGGAAGATCTGCTTTGACCATTGTTGGATGATTTACGAAGATCATACCGGTTGAGATTTTAGACGCTACACGACGACCACGCTCGTTATCGCTGGTAAATACAGAACCACCAAGACCAAATGGTGAATCGTTCGCAATACGGATGGCATCTGCTTCATCTTTTGCTTTAAAGATCATTGATACAGGACCGAAGAATTCTTGATAGTACGCAGGGTTATCTGGCGTTACATTAGTCAAAATGGTTGGTTGTACAAAGCAGCCTTGTTCTGGTACTTTTGGGCCGACTTCTGTTGCTGTTGCGCCGTGTTTAACTGCTTCTTCGATCTGTTTGAGAAGACCTTCTTTCGCTCTTTGTGAAGAGAGTGGGGCAAGTTGTGTTGCTGGATCCATAGGGTCGCCTGCTTTCAGTGCTGCAACACCTGCTGTATATTTCTCTAAATATTCATCATAGACTTTTGCATCAACGATCATACGTTTTGAAGAGACACAGACTTGGCCCGCATTCCAATGACGACCAAATACGCCCCATTTTGCAGTTTTCTCAATATCCGCATCATCAAGAACGACAAACGCATCAGCGCCACCAAGCTCCATAATTGCTTTTTTGAGATGTTTACCAGCAGTTTGCGCAACCGCAGAACCAGCAATTTCAGAACCTGTAAGTGCAACACCACAAACGCGAGGATCTTTAAGGATTGTGTCAATATCTTTATGACCAATAAAGAGGTTAATGAATACACCTTCAGGAAGACCGGCATCGAGCATCAATTTTTCAAATGCCATTGCACATTGTGGCAGATTTGACGCATGTTTGAGGATAACAGTGTTACCCGCTGAAAGTTGGGGTGCTAAGATACGTGCAACTTGATAGAAAGGGAAGTTCCAAGGTTCAATCGCAAGTAAAACACCTAGTGGTTCATACACTAATTCCGCTTCACCTTCTGCAGGGTCCATAACAGGAAGCTTACGAGGTTGAAGTTGCGCTTCGGCATTTTTAACATAGTATTCAAGAATTTGTGCGGAAAGCTCTACTTCACCTTTGGCTTCAGCGAAGATTTTACCCATTTCAAGCGTAATGAGTTTTGCATATTCATCGCTATTTTTACGCATTAAGTCAGCTGCTTTCTGTAGATAGCTAACGCGCTCTTTAACAGGGAGCTCTTTCCAGCTTTGGAATGCTTTATCCGCTTTATCAATCGCTGCTAAAATCTCTGTATCGGTTGCATTATCAAAAGTTTTGAGAACTTCATTGGTGTAAGGATTTGTAGTGACAAAAGCCATAATTATTATCTCCTAAATGTTAAATGAATTTTCATTATAGACCGCTCTATTTCGAGATGTACAATTTTCACCATCGATTGCGGGCTAAATGTTATTCAAAAGTGAATTAAAAATGTGTCTAAAGTGAATGTGATCTATACAAGATAGGGTAAATTATCGTAATTACAATATGTTAGTGGATATTATTTTTATTATATGAATTCGTTAAATGTTGTAGTTAAATGGTAGTCATTTTCATTTAGAATGTCAATGTAGTGTTTTTTAAAGGTCGATTCAATCTAGATTGAATCGATATTGGCTAAAATCTGCACGACAATCTCGGCAGAGTTTTTAGCCGCTAAATCTAAATATTCAACAAAGCTCATTGGCATCTCTTTATCAGGCAGATCAGAAAGCGCGCGGATGACGATAAAAGGGGTTTGATAGAGATAGGCAACCTGGGCAATCGCTGCCGCTTCCATCTCAACTGCTAAAATATTAGGAAAACAATTTTTGATGATCTCTACTCGATTTTGATCGGCAATAAAAGCATCCCCTGTACCAATTAAACCGATTTTATGATTCATCTCTAAATCTGTTAAGACATTAGCCACTAAGGTGACAAGCGCAGGGTCAGAGGGGAATGTGCGAGGAAGATCAGGCAGTTTTCCCGCTTCAAGCCCAATGGGGGAGAGATCAACATCGTGGTGAGCAGTTTCATTGGAGATAATGATATCGCCGATCTCCATACCATTGATGAGCCCGCCGGCAGAGCCAATATTGATAATGGCCGTTGGATGATAATATTCATGAAGTAGTGTGGTCGCCATCGCCGCTTGTACTTTACCAACGCCGGAGCGAAGCAGCACAACCGAATGACCTTGCAGCTCACCGCTAATAAAATGAACGCCGGCAATAGTCTGCTCTTTTTGATTTTCAATCAGTGAAGCAATTAATGCGACTTCTTGCTTCATAGCACCAATAATTCCGATAATCCCTGCCATCTTATCTCCTCTATTTTATATTGCCAATCATCGTTAATGATTTATTACTTTGATTGTTACTTTATCAGATTGATCGGGTCTTGATTCAAGCAATTTTTATCCAAAACCTTAATGGGTAGGCATTATTAGGCTGGAATTTTACTTGACGACTATCATCTTATTCCCACAGAATTAGGGAAACTTGTTATACTGTGCTGTTGCATTTTGAGCAAGGTTTAGACAATAGAAGAATATTCGTAGGAAAGGGCGATGTCGGTGGAAAAGGGAAAAGTATTAAAACTTAAACGGGGATTAAAAAATCGCCATATACAGATGATCGCACTGGGCGGTGCCATTGGAACAGGGCTCTTTTATGGCTCGGCAGAATCCATTGCACTAGTCGGGCCTGCGATTTTGCTCTCTTATCTTTTAGGGGGCTTTGTCATCTATTTAATTATGACGATGATGGGAGAGATGTCTACGCATGAACCTGTTGCCGGCGCTTTTAGTCACTTCTCGTATAAATATTGGGGCGAATTTCCGGGGTTTTTAGCGGGCTGGAACTACTGGTTTCTCTACGTGTTAGTGAGTATGGCCGAATTATCTGCAATCGGAATTTATGTCCAATTTTGGTTCCCTGAGATTCCGATGTGGGTCTCATCTCTTTTTGTATTAATTATTATTACGATTCTCAATCTCTTTTCAATCCGGATTTATGGGGAATTTGAGTTCTGGTTTGCCTTTGTCAAAGTGATGGCGATTATTCTGCTTATTGCCTTAGGTCTCTATCTTATTATCTGGGGTGTAAATGGCGCAACCATTAGCAATCTTTGGCAATATGGTGGTTTCTTTCCTTTTGGGATTAAAGAATTTCTCCTCTCCTTAGTTGTCGTCATGTTCTCTTTTGGAGGCACAGAATTAATCGGAATTACGGCAGCAGAAGCAGATGATCCTCAAAAATCGATTCCAAAAGCGATTAAACAAGTTATTTGGCGGATTCTACTTTTCTATATTCTCTCCATTGCGATTCTGATGATTCTGCACCCTTGGAATGAGATCGGAGTAGACGGCAGTCCATTTGTAATTATCTTCCAAGAGATGGGATTTGGTATCGTCAATACTCCTTGGGGACCACTCAATATTCCAGCAACATTTTTCAATGTAGTGGTTCTATCGGCTGCGATCTCTGTTTATAACAGTGGTATTTATAGCAATGGTCGGATGCTTTATGGCTTAGCGGAGCAGGGGAATGCGCCTAAAGTCTTCTTGAAGCTCAATCGTAATGCTGCGCCCTTTATGGCGATTCTCTTCTCATCACTCTGTACTTTAGTGGCAGTTGTCATTAATTTCTTAGTACCGGAGGGGGCATTTATGCGCATTATGTCCTTAGCGGTTGCGGCGGCAACGATTACGTGGGGCTTGATTGTCATTGTACAATATCGTTTTAGAAAACAAGTAGATGGTAAAAGTTTAAGCTTTAAAGTACCGTTTTACCCTTTTAGTAACTTTTTTGCCCTTGGCTTCTTAATTCTACTATTAATTATGATGACCCAATCTGGCAATATGAAATATGCGGTGATGGTGATGCCTATTTGGATTTTAGTACTCTATATCGGTTTTCGGATTAAAAAGCAGATCACAAAACCCAAATCCTCGGGTCGATAAAATCCGTTGAGTTAATTAGATTTCTATATAACTGATTGAAAATTCAAATAATCGGATTGTTAAGTTGAAAATTTTCTTAAAAATCAAATAAATAGAGTGAGCATTTGAGAGATCAAATGCTCTTTTTTTATTATTAAGAAATAAAATTTTGCATTTTATTCATCACAAAAAAATTATTTTGTGTTATGTTCTAGCTAGATACTACAAAAAAACTACTAAACTGATAGTTTCTGATAATAAAAGAATGGAGGTGGGTAATAGAGAGTCTTAACTGATATTTATTTATCAGTGATTAATTCTTTATTACTGCAAGGAGCATATGTAAAAAACGGATGAAAAGTAGGTTTTCATTATTAAATATCTATTTACCATCTGTGATACATCAAGTGTGTTACGCAATAGTAATCACTTATATATAAAAACCAAAGGAGAAAAATAATGCGTAAATTATGGCAACGTGTCTGTATGTCAGCACTGATTGTGGGAAGTTCTATATTGGTTCATGCGTGGGCAGATCCCATTGTGATTAAGTTTTCCCACGTGGTTGCTGATACTACGCCCAAAGGGCAAGGGGCGCTACTTTTTAAGCAATTAGCAGAAGAGCGTCTTCCTGGTGAAGTACAAGTGGAGGTCTATCCTAACTCATCTCTCTATGGAGATGGACAAGAGATGGATGCTCTATTAGTGGGAGATGTGCATATTCTTGCACCATCGCTTGCTAAATTTGAGCATTTCCAAAAGAAAATTCAATTATTTGACTTGCCATTCCTTTTTGATGATATGGCGGCGGTGGATCGCTTCCAACAGAGTGATGCCGGAAAATCACTATTAACCAGTATGGAAGATAAAGGAATTACCGGTTTAGGTTATTGGCACAATGGTTTAAAACAGCTCTCTGCCAATAAAGCGCTTAAAACCCCAAGAGATGCACGAGGTCTTAAATTCCGAGTACAAAACTCAGCGGTATTAGATGAGCAGTTTAAAGCGCTTAGAGCGAATCCTCGTAAAATGGCATTCTCAGAGATGTATCAAGGTTTACAAACCGGCGTTGTGAATGGTGCAGAAAATCCTTACACCAATATCTATTCGCAAAAAATCCATGAGGTGCAAGATTACATTACTGAATCGAACCATGGCGTTCTTGATTATATGTTGATTACGAATACTGATTTCTGGAATGGTTTACCTGAGCATGTGCGAGATACTTTAACCGATATCATCGCTGAGGTGACTGTTGAAGTGAATAATCAGGCCAATGCACTAAATGAGCGAGATAAGCAGAGTATCCTTGATGCCGGCACCACTGAAATTATCTATTTAACACCGGAAGAGCGCGATGCGTGGCGTAAAGCAGTACAACCGGTTTGGGAGAAATTCCAAGGTCAGGTTGGGGCTGATCTCATTGAAGCAGCACTGCAAGCGAATAATCCTGATACCGAGTAAAGATGGATTAAAGCAGATGAAAGCTGATTCAGTAGTAATCAAAAGGCTTTTAATCGCTTAGTAACAATCATGAGACGATTCTTATAATTCACTCAGCTTTGCCTCGATAAGAGGCAGAGCGCGAGTTTGTGCAACTGAGAGGAAATTATGTTTTTACGTACCTATCAATGGTTCGATAAGGCTTGGCAAAAAACCGAGATTGTTGTGACAGTTGTGATTCTATCCGCGATGACCTTTGTCACTTTTATCTATACGATGCTCAATAATCTCTATACGCCATTTTATCATTTAGCTGATTGGGTTGCCGGTGATGAGCCGGGATTTTGGGAGGATCTCTTCCTTAATATTGGAGATTGGATGATGGATTTAGCCACTTCAATGAATTGGTCTAATCGTTTTACGGCTGCATGTTTTGCTTGGCTAATCTTTTTTTGTATGTCCTATGGTGTTCGTATTAGTGGTCATATTGGCGTGGATGCTTTAGTGAAGTTATTCAATCAAAAGGTGCAACGAACCTTGGCTTATATTGGCTTAGGCGCCTGTCTACTTTATGGTGGCATTATGCTTTTTGCGAGCTTAGATTGGGTACTCAATTTCTATAAATTAGGGACTTATGCTGAAGATTTAGATCGCTTTGGCATTCGCCGTTGGCATATTACGATGATTGTTCCTTTAGGTTTTCTACTCGTCATTATCCGTTATTTAGAAGTGGGTTACCGCATTTGGACGCATCAGCAGGATACGCTCGGGCTTGCCGATGAGGCGAAAGATGCAATCGATGAGATTGCAACCGCAGAGCACATTAAAGTCGCCGATAAATAAGTGAAACGAGTTGATGACTGACTCATTGACCACTTATTTAGGGCAGATTGCTCAAATGTTAAACCTACTGAATATCTATTGAAAATGTCATCAATGATTATGGTGAGAGATCAGATATTGATTCCCATAATCAGCCTAAAGGATTGATCATGACCATACTATTTTTATTTCTATTACTCTTTATTTTAATGTTGATCGGGATTCCGGTCGCAATCTCACTCGGTTTATCGAGTGCTTTAACGATTATTCTCTTTAGTCCAGATTCCCCTCGAAGTTTGGCAATTAAGATGTTTGAAACGTCAGAACATACAACATTACTGGCTATTCCATTTTTCCTCATTGCCGGAGCATTTATGACAACAGGCGGAGTTGCCCGTCGCTTGATTGATTTTGCTAATGTCTGTGTAGGTCATATTCGGGGCGGTTTAGCGATTGGCTCAGTACTCGCTTGTATGCTCTTTGCGGCGCTCTCAGGTTCAAGCCCGGCAACGGTTGCCGCGGTTGGTTCGATTGCGATTGCTGGCATGGTGCGGTCAGGTTATAGCCAATCATTTGGTACAGGAATTATCTGTAATGCCGGAACTTTAGGTATTTTGATTCCTCCATCGATTGTTATGGTTGTCTATGCAGCTGCGACCGAACAATCAGTGGGCAAGATGTTTATGGCGGGCGTAGTTCCCGGCGCACTTTTAGGGGTTGCTTTAATGGTGGCGATCTATATTGTCGCGCGCGTTAAAAAGTTACCAGCACAACCGAGGGCAACAGTGAAAGAGTGGTTTACCACTTTCCGTAAAGCTTTATGGGGATTATTACTGATGGTGATTATCCTGGGTGGAATCTATTCGGGGATGTATACGCCCACAGAAGCTGCCGCAGTGGCCGCCGTATATTCGATGTTTGTGGCGCTCTTCGTCTATCGAGATATGCCTTTAAAAGATTACCCGAAGGTGATGTTAGAATCCGGCAAAATGACGGTGATGCTGATGTTCATCATTGCCAATGCGATGCTCTTTGCGCATGTGTTAACGACAGAACAAATTCCGCAGACTATCGCGAGTTGGGTAACCGAGATGGGCTTCTCGCCTTGGATGTTCCTTATTGTTGTGAATATTGTCTTATTGATTGCCGGTAGCTTTATGGAGCCCTCGGCGGTGATTTTGATTTTAGCACCGATCTTTTTCCCGATTGCGATGGAGCTTGGGATTGATCCGATTCATCTAGGGATTATTATGGTGGTGAATATGGAAATTGGCTTAATCACACCGCCTGTAGGACTGAATCTCTTCGTCGCTTCAGCGGTAACGGGGATGCCGATTACGAAGACGATTAAAGCAGCACTCCCTTGGTTGATGATTCTACTCTTCTTCCTATTACTCATTACCTATATCCCAGCGATCTCATTAGGATTACCTACTTGGTTAGGAATGATGTAGGCAGGCACTCGAGAAGTGAATTATTACCGCAATTGTGATTGAGTGACTTTCCTGATTATGTAGTGACAAGAGAAAGCCCTTAGACTGAAACTTAGTCTAAGGGCTTATTAGATTAGGGGATTAAGTATTGCGATTATGTATAGTCAATTTGGTTTAAGAAAAATGATTTTAAACAACACTTGCAAGATGCCGGATAGAACGGCTTCCTTACTTATTACAACCGATGCGCCGGCATTTACACAAGCTTATTTTGAACCGATATTACTATATTCTTATTATCTTGTTTTACAAATTCTCTTTTATACTCAATACTTTCCAAGTTGAGTAGAGATATTGCACCATAGACCACAGTGTTAAAACTGTTGCAATAATCATAAAGATAAGCCCGACTTCATAAAGTGGAATACCGAATAATTTCTTACCATAGAGCAGGAAGGTAATAGAGGCCATTTGAAAGGCGGTTTTCCATTTACCAATCCAAGAGACGGCGACAACTCCGCGCTCTCCCATACTCGCCATCCACTCTCGTAAGGCGGAGATGGTAATTTCTCGGCTGATAATAATCATCACCGATAGTGTTAAATACCATTTATGAGGATCATTATCGACAATGGCAATGAGCGCAACAGCTACTAATAATTTATCTGCAACGGGATCTAAAAATGCCCCAAAACTCGAGGTTTGATTCCACTTTCGAGCAAGATAGCCATCTAACCAATCAGTTGCTGCTGCGACCATAAAGAGAATCGAGAGCACCAGATGTTTATGAGGTGTAGGGAAAAAGTAACAGAGAATAAACACCGGAATCGCAACTACGCGAGCCCAAGTGATAAGGCTTGGAAGATTCATACTTTTATCAACTCCTCAAGGTTTTTGTAAGCGCCGTCGATTATTGTATCAAAATTTTCCACACTCTGAAAGGGCTGATAAAATCCCTACTTTCAGAAAATAATTGTGATAAAATACAGCTCTTTTAAATTGCGTTCTTGGAGAGAGATATATGCTTAGAATAATGGAGAAAGGTTTAACTTTTGATGATGTATTATTAGTCCCTGATTACTCTGAAGTGCTTCCGCGGGATGTGTCGCTCAAGACGCAATTGACTCAGAAAATATCGTTAAACATTCCTCTTCTTTCAGCTGCGATGGACACTGTGACTGAGAGTAAAATGGCGATTGCTTTAGCACAATTAGGCGGCATCGGTATTATCCATAAAAACTTAACGCCGGCAGAGCAAGCGCGTCAAGTGCGTAAAGTAAAAAACTTTGAAAGTGGTGTATTAACAGATCCGATTACCGTTACCACTGATTGCACGTTAGAAGAGGTGCGCAATATTATGCGTCACCGCAATATTTCAAGTGTGCCGGTTTTAACGCTTGATAAAAAGGTTGCCGGCATTATCACGACCCGCGACTTACGATTCCAAACGGATCTATCTTTAAATATTACAGAGGCGATGACGAACCGTGATCGCCTTATTACTATCCACGAAGGCGCTACGAAAGAAGAGATTATCGAAAAACTTCGTGCTAATCGTCTTGAACGCTTAGTGGTTGTGAATGACAATAATGAACTACGTGGCTTAATTACAGTTAAAGATCTCTCATTAACAGATACGCATCCTAATGCTGTGACTGATGATCAAGATCGTCTAATCTGTGGAGCGGCTGTGGGTGCAGGTGCCGGAACAGAAGAGCGTATTGAACAATTAGTGGATGTAGGTGTTGATTTGATTATTGTGGATACTGCACACGGTCATTCAAAAGGCGTTATTGATCGCGTTCGTTGGGTGAAGCAGACTTATCCTGATCTACAAGTAATCAGCGGTAACATTGCAACCGGCGAAGCAGCGAAAGCATTATTAGCAGCGGGAACAGATGGTGTGAAAGTCGGGATTGGTCCTGGTTCTATCTGTACAACTCGTATCGTGGCCGGCATTGGTTTCCCACAAATTAGTGCTATTGCTAATGTCGCAGAAGCGCTTCGTGGTACAGGTGTTCCTGTGATTGCTGATGGGGGGATTCGTTATTCAGGTGATATGGCAAAAGCATTAGCAGCAGGTGCAAATTCGATTATGGTCGGCTCGATTTTAGCCGGTACTGATGAATCACCGGGTGAAATCGAATTCTATCAAGGTCGTGCTTATAAATCATATCGCGGTATGGGTTCTATCGGTGCGATGAATGCCGGTTCTTCAGATCGTTATTTCCAAGAAGGTTCAAGTGCGGATAAGCTTGTACCAGAAGGAATCGAAGGACGCGTTGCTTATAAAGGTTCGGTCGCACCTATCGTTCATCAATTAATGGGCGGTATCCGCGCAGGAATGGGGTATGTCGGTTGCGGTACTATTGCTGAAATGAACACTAAACCACGCTTTGTAGAGATCACAAGTGCCGGTATGAGTGAATCACACGTACACGATGTGACCATTACTAAAGAAGCGCCTAACTATTCACGTTAATATATTATTTGTTGAATATTAGGTTTCGCAATAAAGATTTATTTAAAATCTCGGGAGTTCCGCTCTCGAGATTTTTGTTTTTGATTTGAAATAAATGTGTTCTCAATCAAAGCTCATTCCCGGCGGGAGAGAACGCTTGCAAGTCCAGATTAATCTCGCGCCCGCGTGAGAGACTCAAAGTTTCTTCAATTGAGTAAAACAATATTAATGTCTCGGAATAACAGGTGTGTAATATTAATCATCCGGCATTGAGAAATGTCCCAACTGCCGGCGCGGGATTGATATAAGAATACGATCATTCGCCCCGGCGATGCGGATAATTGTCTTAGTGATTCTTAATCAAGGCTAATTCTTGGCGGGAGAGAACGCTTGCAAGTCCAGATTAATCTCGTGCCCGCGTGAGAGGCTCAAAGTTTCTTCAATTGAGTAAAACAATATTAATATCTCGGAATAACAGGTGTGTAATATTAATCATCCGGCATTGAGAAATGTCCCAACTGCCGGCACGGGATTGATATAAGAATGCGATCATTCGCCTCGGCGATGCGGATAATGATCTTAGTTTAGTGATCCTTAAGTAAGGCTAATTCTCGGCGGGAGAGAACGCTTGCAAGTCCAGATCAATCTCGCGCCCGCGTGAGAGGCTTAAAGTTTCTTCAATTGAGTAAAACAATATTAATATCTCGGAATAACTGATGTGTAATATTAATCATCCGGCATTGAGAAATGCCACAACAGCCGGCACGGGATTGATATAAGAATACGATCATTCGCCCCGGCGATACGGATAATTGTCTTAGTGATTTTTAAATATTGTGCAACCTACTTATTCCTTGAAGTGAATAGAGTATGTACCTGCTTAAATGAGGCTTTTGTGATATATTGACGAACATTGTAATGACATAGGTAATATTTTTTATGCAATAGCGCTTGATTCAGATTATTATAGAGGAATTGCGCTATAAATCGGTCAAAAGCCAAGATTGATAGACATTACCAAATTTTAAGGCATACGAATAGCATTCGTATAGGCTTTTAAAGCAAGAATAAATAGGGTTAGAGGAGTGGTACACCACTAAACTCTAAATCAATGTTTAACCATTATTGAAAGTAGAAATTTATAATGACAAAAGAGACTGTAGTGAACGATCACGATCAAACTGAAAATCATCTTATTACAGAGCGCCGTGAGAAACTTGCGAAGATTCGTGAAGAGCGGTCGGTGGCTTTCCCTAATCATTTCCGTAAAGATACACACGCTAAAGCGCTTCATAAAGAGATGGAAGGCCTTGATCGTGATGCGTTGAAACAGAAGGGTAAGATCGTCAAGATGGCCGGTCGTATCGTTGCTAAACGTCTCTTCGGTAAAGGTGGATTTATTAGTCTACGGGACCAAACCGGTGATATCCAAGTATTTGTCAATACAGGGCTTATTGGAGCTGAGGCTTTTGCAGATTTCACGACGTGGGATGTGGGCGATATTATCGGTGTTGAAGGGGAAGTGTCTCGCTCTGATAAAGGGGAATTAACGGTTCGCGCGAATCAACTCATCCTCTTAACCAAATCGCTTCGTCCATTGCCGGATAAATTCCACGGTTTAACAGACGTTGAAGCGCGTTATCGTCAACGTTACCTTGATCTGATTACCAATATGGAATCAAGAGAGACTTTCCGTAAACGGAATCTCATCGTTCGTACAATTCGAAGTTTTATGGATGCCCGCGGTTTTGAAGAGGTGGAAACACCGATGATGCACTCGATTCCCGGCGGTGCGAATGCAAAACCATTTATTACTCATCATAATGCACTTGATATGGAGTTCTACTTACGTATTGCGCCAGAGCTCTACCTCAAACGTCTGATCGTAGGTGGAATGGAGCGGGTATATGAGATTAACCGTAACTTCCGTAATGAAGGGGTTTCAACCCGTCATAACCCAGAGTTTACGATGATGGAATGGTATTGGGCCTTTGCCGATTATCAAGATATGATGGATATGACGGATGCGATGATGAAAGAGATCGCACTTCGCGTGAATGAGGGTTCAACCAAAGTTCAATATCAAGATTATGAGATCGATTTCGCAATCCCTGCTGCGCGTATGACAGTACAAGAATCGATTCTTAAATATTGTGATGTGGCGAAAGATTACGATCTTAATACTCGTGAGGGTGTTGCAGCACTCGCAGATCATCTTCATATCAAATATGATAAAGAGAATGATTGTTGGGGCAAAATCTTAATGGAGATCTTTGATGATCAAGTCGAAGAGCAACTTTTACAGCCAACCTTTATCACAGGTTATCCATTAGCGGTATCGCCATTAGCACGTCAAAATGATGAGAATCCATTAATTACTGATCGTTTTGAATACTTCATCGGTGGTCGAGAAGTAGGGAATGGTTATTCGGAGTTAAATGATGCCGAAGATCAACATCAACGCTTTATGACGCAAGTTGAAGATAAAGATGCCGGTGATGATGAAGCAATGCATTACGATAAAGACTTCGTGACCGCCCTTGAATTCGGTATGCCGCCAACAGCCGGTGAAGGTATCGGAATTGATCGTTTAGTGATGATCTTTACCAATGCGCCGTCAATTCGTGATGTACTCTTATTCCCCCATATGCGTGTGCGCAATAGTTAAGCGCTCATAATCTGTTTTTGTAGAGTTAGTCAGATTACAGAGACAATAGACGATAAACTCGAAGTACTAGGAACAGTATTTCGAGTTTTTTATTGCGAACAACTAAGACCATTTACCGCATCGCCGGGGCGAATGATCCCGCTTTAATCACAATCGTGCGCCGGCAGTTGTGGCATTTCCCTATGACGGAAGATTAATATTACATACTTGTTATTGCGAGGAATTAATAGGGTTTTATCAACTGGGAAGCGCTTTGAGTACCTCATCTACGGGCGCGAGATTGATCTGAATTTGCAAACGTTCTCTCCCGCCGGGAATCGGCTTTAATTAGGAATAATAAGACAATGTATCGCATCGCCGGGGCGAATGATCGCGCTTTAATCATAATCGTGCGCCGGCTATTAAAGCGTTTCTTCAATACCAGAAGATTAATATTACATACTTGTTATTGCGTGGAATTAATAGGGTTTTATCAACTGGGAAGCACTTTGAGTACCTCATCTGCGGGCGCGCGATTGATCTAGATTTGCAAGCGTTCTCTCCCGCCGGAAATCAGCTTTAATTAAGAGTAATCAAGCGCATTATCTGCCATTAAATGAGGCATTGAGGAGATAGCTTTTTCCTAAGCGAGGTGCATATTCTCTAATACGTTCCATTTCTGAGGGGACTTGAACCACTTGTTGTACCATATTGACGACACATTGATCGAGTGCATCATTGCCACTACTGCGGTAAACGCCCACTCGTAATGGGGATTCAAAGATCATTACAGCCACTGTAATAGGGAAGTTCTTTCCTTTAATATAGCGCTCATAACACTCATTAGAAGCGAGTGAGATATTATATTCCTGCCGGCGAAGTTGATTCGTAGCCGCATTGAGAATATTGGTGCTCATTGCTCGGGCTTTTGCTTCCTCTTTCTGTTTCGCTTCTTGCTCTAAAATAGCCTCATCAATAGGAGGATCGATAAAGGTTGTGATCAATGTGACAGGTTGATCATTGGCAAATTGAGCTTCTTCATCGATCAGCGCCTCTTCAGGAGAGGCTTCTGCTTCGGCGATCTCTTCTTCGACAACTTCCGGTTGCTCAGGTTCGGCAGGATTATATTTTTGCAAATACTCAAAAAACTCAGGAGAGTAGTAGGTGGGCGCTTCCTCATCAGCCGGCGCATCTTTCCACTCTTGATCTAAAAACGGCGTATCCGCTAACAGCGCTACGGCATTCTCAACCATTTTTTGGTAAGGATCTTCTTCTGTCGTAATGGTTCGGCGATATTCCCCCTCTTTGCGAGGTGGGAGAATATTATCACGAATCATATTGGCGCTTTCGGTCAGATTTTGTCGATAACTCGGCGCTTGAGGCTCTGATTCTTCTTCTGTTTCAGCAGGCTCTTCGCCACTCTCATCAGTAACTTCTTCCTCTTGATCATCAGAATCTTCCTCTTCTATTGCCTCAGGTGGGGCTTCTGTCATTTCTTCGCCTGTTTCTGCGCTAGACTGATCTTCGTTTGCTTCTTCCGGTAGAGTAAGATCTATTTCCATAGTCTCTTCCACTGCTTGTGTTTCCTCAGGCAGTGCCGGGAGAAAGTTTACTTGAATGGTTTCAGGTTCAGCGAGATAAGTATCAATACGCGTCTTTTCATCTTTTAAGAGCAGATAGCCGATACCGCTGTGTAGTAGCAACACGAGCAGAAGTGCAATAAGGTAAGGGCGATAGCTTTTAAACATAGTTGTGATGGATGACCGAAATGTAGAAGAATAAGTGTCGAGCGCAATGTAGTGAAAAGTAACTAAATGTTTTATTTCAATAAAGTGATTATTTTACGATACTTTTGCCTTTTCGATAAGATATATCAGCGGGGGATGATTCTGTTGATTGATAAATTGCTCTTGTAAGACGTGAAATTGCCGTTGATCTAATTTCGAGAGATATTTCTCTAAATGATATTTTTCAACCTTTCCCGCAGGATGACCGGGATAGAGAGCAATCAGCATTGTGCCATTGGGAGCTAATAATTGTAATCCCACTTTAATGCTCTCTAAGGTTGTATGAGCTTGTGTGGTAATCGTTTTATCCCCTTTGGGCAGATAGCCGAGATTATAGATAATGAAATCAATAGGTTCGGTAATATAGCGTGCAAATTGTGTATGGCTATCGCAGATCAGGGTTATTTCGGGGCGATCTTCTTGAGGTTGATTGAAAATCGGTTGCAGACGATCCCGACTACGTTCGACTGCTTCTTTTTGAATATCAAAAGCATAGATAGCACCTTTAGGACCTAGTTGTTTGATAATTTTTTCAGTATCAAAACCATTGCCGAGTGTTGCATCAATGACTCGAGAATTAGGCGTAATTAATGCCTGTAAATGACGCTCAATAATCGGGTGAATGGCATTGAGATAGCGGTAACGAGCCATAAAAATCCTTTTAATAAACGAGAGAAAGGGAACCTCATTATAATAATCAAATTAATCTTATTGAGGGAGTATAATACCTGAGTTGAATGAAGATCATTCTATGATTTTGTTAGGAAGATCTTATATGATAACCACAATTTGTTACATTCCGAATGATAATGGAGAAAAATACGATGCGTAAATTAAGAATCACTGATCTACAAAAAATGAAAGATCAAGGTGAGAAAATTACGATGTTAACTTGCTATGATGCGACTTTTGCTAAAGAGATGAATTGTGCCGGAATCGATACGATTTTAATCGGTGATTCGCTCGGAATGGTGGTACAGGGACACACTTCGACATTGCCGGTCACATTAGATGAGATGGTGTATCACACTGAAAATGTGGTTCGTGCTAATGAGCGCGCGTTTATCGTGGCAGATCTTCCATTTGGTACCTATGAAGCTTCTAAACGGGAAGCATTTCACGCTGCCTCTGAATTGATGAAAGCCGGTGCAGAGATGGTTAAAATCGAGGGCGGTGTAGAGGTTGCAGTGATTACCGCATTTCTCACAGAGCGAGGGATTCCGGTTTGTGCGCATATTGGTTTAAGACCGCAAGCGGTGAATATTATGGGGGGCTATAAGGTTCAAGGCCGGGAATTGCAGATGGCCGCACAGCTTATCGAAGAAGCAAGAGCGCATCAAAATGCAGGAGCGCAACTATTGGTTGTAGAATGTGTGCCGACTGAAGTGGGTGAGGCATTAGCAACAGCGCTCTGTATTCCGGTGATTGGTATTGGTGCTGGTAATATGACCGATGGGCAAGTATTAGTGATGCACGATATGCTTGGATTGAGTAGTGACGTAGCACCGAAGTTTGTTAAAAACTTCTTAGCTGTGGCTACTGAAGCAGGTAATGGCTCTATTCACGGGGCTTTTACGCAATATATTCGTGAAGTAAAATCAGGGGCTTTCCCAGATGAAGCTCACAGCTTTTCATAAATAATAGGTTTAAACAATTTTAAATCGCTTTCAACGACTTCAAACAATATTACCTCGTTAACGATTGTATGAAGCGTAGGAAAGAACAGAAAAGATTCAAAAATTAAAAAATAAAAAGACTCAAAAAGATCTAAAGAGAGTAAAGCACTATGGAAATTTTACGGAGTATTGAAGCGGTACGGGAATGGCGACAAAAGCAAGCCACAGTGGCTTTTGTTCCGACAATGGGGAATCTGCACGCAGGTCATATCTCGCTTGTAAAAGAAGCGAAGAAGCATTCAGAGAATGTGATCGTTTCGATTTTTGTAAATCCCTTACAATTTGGTCCGGGAGAAGATTTAGAGAGTTATCCGCGCACATTAGCAGAAGATCAAGCAAAATTGGAAGCAGAGGGGGTTTCTGCACTTTTCTTACCGACAGAATCGATGCTCTATGAAGATGAACCTTTCTTAGTTGTACCTCCTAAATCATTGATTCAGGATCTTTGTGGTAAAAGCCGACCAGGTCATTTTGAGGGCGTTGCAACGGTAGTGAGTAAATTTTTCAATATTGTGGAGCCCACTTATGCTTGTTTTGGCCGGAAAGATTATCAGCAATTAAAAGTCATTGAAGCGATGGTGAAAGCGCTCAATTTTAATATTCAGATTATTCCTGTTGCGATTGAGCGTGAAGTTTCAGGCTTAGCATTATCAAGTCGTAATGGTTATCTAACAGAAGCAGAGAAGCGCGAAGCGGTAAAGCTCTCGCAGACATTACAAACGATGGCACAAGAGATCAAAGAGACAGCTCAAGCAGATCGTATTAGCGGAATCTATTATCGAGATTTAGAGAAGAGAATGTCTGCCAAACTCAATGGCGCAGGCTTTGAAGTAGATTATCTAACGATTCGCACTCAAGATCGACTTGAAGAAGCACAAGAGAATGACCGAGAATTAGTGATCTTAGCCGCTGCTAAATTGGGTAAACCAAGATTATTGGATAACCTAGAGGTTTCATTGCCTTGATGGATGGTTCTCAGTAATTGAAATATCACTCTGCAAGGAGATTATAATATCCGCGCCTTATTGATTTTATGCAAAATTGATAAGGCGTTTTTTGTAGCTTTTTGATTTGATCTGTGCGTTATGTATAGTAAATTTGGTTTAAGAAAACATAAAACTATACTAAACAACACTTGCAAGATGCCGGATAGAACAGCTTCCTTACTTGTTACAATTGATGCGCCGGCATTTCAATAAGCTTATTTTGAACCGACATTACTATATCTCTGAAATATTCGCTATAGAGTTTTCTACAGCAAGGTAACTTAATGAATTAATAATAGATTATTAGTCCCTGATTCTTGCTATGAATTTTCATTTTTTTGGTAAATAGTTGATTTTTTGTTTGCGTTCATCGTTAATTTGTAATACTGTACTATCTCAGTAGTACAAAAAAGAATAATGACCAAGGAAAGGATCGAGGAATATGAAAAATCAGCGCTTGAAAATAGCCATTCAGAAATCAGGGCGTTTAAGTGATGCATCGTTAGCACTACTCGCGCAGAGTGGGTTAAAAATCAATGTGACTAAAGATAAATTAATCGCTCACGTTGAAAATATGCCGATTGATATTCTACGAGTGCGGGATGACGATATTCCGGGATTAGTCTTTGATGGTGTGGTGGATTTAGGGGTTGTTGGGCAAAATGTTTTAGAAGAGACAGCGCTCGGGCGAAAGAGTTCTATTGATTCGCTCTATAAAGTCTTGCAGATTCTACCCTTTGGTGGTTGCCGGCTTTCATTAGCAGTTCCTCAAAATTGGCAATATCAAGGTGTTGCCGATTTTACCGATATGCGAATTGCCACTTCATTTCCGAATCTTTTAGCCCGCTATTTGCAAGAACAGGGAATTCGTTTTAAAAGCTCACTTTTGACCGGCTCTGTGGAAGTGGCACCTCGGGCAGGATTAGCCGATGCGATCTGTGACTTAGTCTCTTCAGGGGCAACGTTAGAAGCGAATGGTCTTAAAGAGGTGGAAGTGATCTTTCAATCAAAAGCGTGCCTTATTCAAACCTCTGCACCTTTAGATTCTGAAAAACAGGCTTTAATCAATAAGTTAATGCCTCGTATTCAGAGCGTTATTCAAGCTGAAGAGTCGAAATATATTATGCTTCACGCGCCGAAAGATCGGTTAGATGAGATTACCGCACTACTGCCGGGCGCTGAAAATCCTACTATTTTACCGCTTGCGACCGATGCCTCTCGTGTGGCGATTCACGTTGTGAGTAGTGAAACGCTCTTTTGGGAGACGATGGAAGCACTCAAAGGGAAAGGGGCAAGCTCTATTCTCGTATTACCCATTGAGAAGATGATGGCTTGAGATTCAGCGCCGGAATAGGATTGGAACAATAGGATTGTAGTCATAGGATTGCAGTGCAAAATAGTTGGCTAAACAATGAGGTAAGATTCGTGAAAGGTGAGATGGATTGTCTGATTTGGCAAGATTTAAGTGAAGAGGAACGGCGGGAAGCGTTAGAGCGTCCGACACAGAAAGCCGGTGACAATATTCAGCAAATTGTGGCCGACATTGGCAGAGAGATTGCCGGAAAAGGGGATCAAGCGATTTTGGCGCTTACTGAGCGATTCGATGGCGTACGATTATCCCAACTTTTAGTTAGTGAAGCCCAAATTTCAGAGGCTGAAGCAAGGCTCGGTCACGATTTTAAAGAAGCTATTGAGCAAGCGTATCAAAATATTGAGCGCTTTCATCTAGCACAACAAGTGAATGATATTGTGGTGGAGACAATGCCGGGAATTACCTGTGAAGTCACCACAAGAGCGATCGATTCTGTGGGGCTCTATATTCCGGGTGGTTCAGCACCGCTCTTCTCAACTGTGATGATGTTAGCGATTCCGGCGCAGATTGCCGGTTGCCGGGAGATTGTACTTGCATCGCCCCCGCCGATTGCCGATGAGATTCTCTATACTGCAAAGCGCTGTGGCGTGACGAAAATTTATCAGATGGGCGGTGCACAGGCAATTTTTGCCTTGGGATTAGGTACGGAGTCTATCCCTAAAGTCGATAAGATATTTGGGCCGGGAAATAGCTTTGTTACAGAAGCGAAGAAGCAGGTGAGTATGATGGCCGGTGGCGCGTCTATTGATATGCCAGCAGGTCCGTCAGAGGTGTTAGTGATTGCCGATCAAGAAGCCAATCCTGATTTTGTCGCCTCAGATCTTCTATCCCAAGCAGAACACGGCGCGGATTCACAAGTGATTTTAGTTACGCCGGATGAGGCCTTGATTCCGCGGGTAATGGAAGCGATCAAAGTCCAATTACAACAGCTTTCGAGAGCTGAAACGGCGCAGAAATCCCTGTCGCAAAGTCGCGCGATTATTGTGTCCGATTTGAGCGAAGCGGTTACGGTGAGTAATGCTTATGCGCCCGAACATCTGATTATTCAGACAGTAAATCCACGAGCCTTATTACCGGCTATTCGCCACGCAGGTTCCGTATTTTTAGGCGCATATTCCCCTGAATCGATGGGCGATTATGCCTCAGGCACGAATCACGTATTACCCACTTATGGCTATGCTAAGACCTACTCAAGTTTAGGGTTAGCTGATTTCAGCAAGCGTATGACTGTGCAGACCTTAACCCAAAAAGGTTTTGAAGCGCTTGGACCTACAGTGGCTCTCTTAGCAGAGAGAGAACAATTGGATGCCCATAAATTAGCAGTGGAAGTTCGACTACAAGCGTTAGCAGATGCCGGTAATAATCAGTGAAACCTGCCAAGTGAATCAAATCAGTTAAATGAATCAATAGCATAACATACTAGAATAACAAGCAAAAAATAGGGGACTGAAAAGTCTTAAAAGGGGGAATAATGGAGCAGGTCAAGGGAATGCAAGAAGTCGATCAAAGGGAAAATAACAGCGGTAATAATAAGGGTAATAGTAAGGGTAATAACAAAGATGCTCAAAATCAGGCGAACATTGACACACTTGCTCGGCGCAGTGTCTTGAACAGTGAGCCTTATATCACAGCACCGAGAGTGCCGGGCGCAATCTATCTAGATGCCAATGAGAATCCTTATGGTCGGCGTTACTCTCTAACCTTAGAGGCTAATCGCTATCCGGAACCACAACCTACAACACTCATTAATCGTTATGCAAAATTCTTACAAGTTGATCCGAGTGAGATATTGGTCACATTAGGGGGAGATACCGGGATTGATCTTTTGATTAAAGCTTTTTGTGAGCCGGGGCAAGATCGATTGCTCTACTGCCCCCCCACTTTTGGAATGTATCAGGTGACCTGTGATCTCTACGGCGTTGAGACGGTAGCTGTTCCTTTGCAAGATGATTTTTCTCTAGACTTACCGGCAATTTTAACGGCGCTTTCAGATCAGAAAATCAAAATGCTCTTCCTCTGTAGCCCTAATAATCCTACGGCTAATAAGATGAATGCGCCGGAGATGATACAAATTTTAGAAGCGACACGAGATCGCGCGATTGTAGTGGTGGATGAAGCTTATATTGAATTGAGTGAAGCAGAATCGTTTACCCAACAATTGAAAGATTATCCGCACTTAGCGATCATTAGAACGCTCTCTAAAGCCTTTGGTTTAGCGGGGATTCGTTGTGGTTTTGTGGTGGCGAATCAGCCTTTAATTGCATTACTTCGCCGAGTAATGAGCCCTTATCCGATTCCGGTGCCGGTGATTGCGATGGCGGAGATGGCTCTCAGCGATGAGGGTATTGCGCAAATGCAACAAGATCGAGCTACTATTTTAGCGAATAAAAAAGTGCTCATCGAAGCATTATCCGCCTGTAATGAAGTGATCAGAATCTACTCAAGTGACACGAACTTTCTCTTAGTGCAATTACGAGATGTAACGAAAGCGATCAATGCTTTAATTGATCAGAGAATCTTTGTACGACAACAATCTTCATCGCGATTGAATCAGTGTGTTCGAATTTCGGTAGGTTTACCGGAAGAGAATGAGGCGTTAGTAGCGGTATTAGCCGGCTTGTCATAGTGCCTGATTGGCAATTGCTAGAATCAGTTTAACGGGGATGGTTATTAGAATGGCTACTAGAATCGATTGACCTAGAATTGATTCAATCAGAATCGGATTGCTCAAAATCGATTAATCAGAATCAGATTAAAAAATAGAATGATAGAAATGGAATAGACAATGCAAAAAATACTCTTTATTGACCGAGATGGCACATTGATTACCGAACCGCCGGAAGATTTCCAAGTGGATAGTTTGGAGAAATTGATGTTCGAACCCAATGTGATTCCGGCACTATTACAGCTACAGAAAGCGGGTTATCGCTTGGTTATGGTCTCGAATCAGGATGGGCTTGGAACGGATAGTTTCCCCAAGGCCGATTTTGAGAAACCACATCAGCAAATGCTAGCGCTATTTGCCTCGCAAGGGATTATATTTGATGATGTATTGATCTGTCCTCATTTACCAACTGATCAATGTGAATGCCGTAAACCTCAAACGGGGCTCGTGAATGAATATTTAACACCGGGGCGAATCGATCGGGCACAAAGCTTTGTGATTGGCGATCGGGAAACAGATCTACAGTTAGCCGATAATATGGGGATTACCGGCATTCGTTATGATCCGGAGAAGCTCAATTGGCCTCTAATCGTTGAACAGTTAAGCAATCAAGTGGTCATTCCGGACAATCGTGTAGCACGTAGCGCATTAGTGACTCGTAATACGAAAGAGACAGCGATTACTATTGAGCTCTTCCTCGATGAAACAGGGGCAAGTACGATCAATACCGGCATTCCTTTTTTTGATCATATGTTAGATCAAATCGCTACCCACGGGGGTTTTAGAATGATGGTTGATGTCCAAGGAGATCTAGAGATTGATGATCATCATACTGTGGAGGATACGGGGCTTGCATTGGGAGAAGCGCTTAAAATGGCATTAGGAGATAAACGCGGGATTGCCCGATTTGGCTTTGTCTTGCCGATGGATGAGTGTCGAGCTTTTTGCACGCTTGATCTTTCGGGCAGACCGTATTTAGATTTTTCGGCTACTTTTAATCGGGAGATGATCGGCACTTTTAGCACAGAGATGACCGGCCACTTCTTCCGCTCGCTCAGTTATGCGCTCGGTTGTACGCTTCACCTAAGTGCAGAGGGTGAAAATACTCACCACAAGGTGGAGTCACTCTTTAAAGTCTTCGGTCGAACATTGCGTCAAGCCGTTCGGATTGAGGGCGATCAATTACCGAGTTCAAAGGGAGTATTATAAATGGAGATTATACCGGCAATTGATCTGATTGATGGCCAAGTTGTGCGCCTTGCTCAAGGAGATTATGCAAGACAAACTACCTTTGATTACTCGCCCATTGCGCAGTTACAACATTATGAGAATGAGGGCGCGTCTTATCTTCATCTTGTGGATTTAGATGGTGCGAAAGATCCGGCTCGCCGGCAATTATCGGTCATTGCCGAGATTGTCCAATCGGTGAGTGCACCCATTCAAGTGGGTGGTGGTATCCGAACAGAAGCGGATATCAAAAATCTACTCAATATCGGTGTTCAGCGTGTTGTGGTGGGGTCAAAAGCGATTACAGATCCCGATATTGTTACGACTTGGTTTGAGCGATTTGGCGCAGATAAGATTGTATTGGCGCTTGATCTTGTAGTGGAAAATGGTGCAAAACGAATTGCAATTCACGGCTGGCAATCGTTAAGTGATTTAACTTTAGAAGCTGTGATTGAACAGTACCAACCGTATGGATTGTGCCACGTCTTATCAACAGATATTACTCGAGATGGGATGTTAACCGGTTCAAATGTAGCGCTTTATCAGGAGATTTGTCAGCAATATCCCAATATTGCATTTCAAGCTTCTGGCGGGATTGGTACTTTGATGGATATTAAAGCGCTCAAAACAACAGGCGTTGCCGGCATTATTGTGGGTAGGGCACTATTAGAAGAAAAATTTACCGCCAAGGAGGCAATATTATGCGCGCGAAAATAATCGCTTGTTTAGATGTAAAAGATAAAATCGTTGTTAAAGGCACGAAATTTCGGGAGCACGAAATTATGGGAGATGCGCTTGCTTTAGCAAAACGTTATTCAGAAGCAGGAACAGATGAGTTAGTGATCTATGATATTACCGCTTCTTCTAAAGGAGAGACTGTTGATCCTGAATGGATTCAATCTATTAAAGCGGTGATTGATGTACCGCTTTGTGTAGCCGGTGGTATCGCTTCGATTGAATCGGCGGAGAAGCTTTTTGCAAGTGGTGCAGATAAAATTTCCCTCAATTCGCCGGCGCTTGCAAATCCTGATTTAGTGGATCAATTAATCGCCCGTTTTGGCGCTGATAAAATTGTGGTAGGTATTGATTCTTACTTTGATGATGCGAGAAATGATTATTTTGTATATACCTTAACCGGCGATGAAGCGACAACTCAAGAGACAAAATGGCGCACTTTAGATTGGGTCAAAGCCCTCAAGGAGAAAGGAGTTAAAGAGATTGTTGTGAATATGATGAACCAAGATGGGGTGCGCGATGGTTATGATATTCCCCAATTACAGAAAATCCGAGCGATCTACGATGGCGCTTTAGTCGCTTCCGGGGGCGCTGGAAAACTACCACACTTTTTAGAAGCCTATCAAGAAGCCCAAGTAGATGGTACTTTGAGCGCCTCAGCTTTCCACAAAGGCATTGTCGATATTGCCGAGCTGAAAGAATATCTTGCCAAAGCAGGATTAGAAGTAGCCGGTTATTAATCGATCAATGAAGTTTCATTCACAGCAATTAGACCATTGATCGCATCGCCGGGGAGAATGATCGTGCTTTGATAACAATCCCGCGCCGGCAAGAGGGCATCTCAATGCCGAGGAGATGAAAGACTTCCAACTGCGGGTGCGTGATCTGTCTGGATTGGCAATCGTTATATCCTGCTATGAGTGAAATTTTGATGGTAGTAATTAGACAATTGATCACATTGCCGGGGAGAATGATCGTGCTTTGATAACAATCCCGCGCCGGCAAGTGGGCATTTTAATGCCGAGGAGATGAAGTTTCCAACTGCGGGCGCGTGATCTGTCTGGATTAGCAACCATTCTATCCCGCTGTGGATGAGCTGTAAGAAGAATTTAATAACGATATAACGAAATAATGATGAGAGATAAAGAGGAAGCATAAAATGGGCGTGCAATTGAAAAGTAATAATGGATATCAACCTGTAGCTGATCCTACCACAATGATTGAAGCAATGAAGATCGACTGGGATAAAGTGGATCACTTATTGCCGGTGATTATTCAGGATTATCAGAGCGCTGAAGTATTGATGCTCGGCTATATGAATGAAGAAGCCTTGGCGCAAACATTCAAAAGTGGCAAAGTGACTTTTTTCTCTAGAACCAAATCTTGTCTTTGGACAAAAGGGGAGAGCTCGGGGAATTTCTTAATGTTGGTGGATTATGCGATGGATTGTGATCAGGATACTTTATTACTGTTGGTCAATCCTGTGGGTGAAACTTGCCATTTAGGAACGGTCAGCTGTTTTGAAGCGGTTTCGCAACAAGCCCTTTGGCCCTTTTTTGCTCGTTTAGAGCAGTTGATTGAAGAGCGTAAACAAGATGATCCGGAAAGCTCTTATACCGCATCACTTTATGCTTCTGGTACTAAGCGCATTGCGCAAAAAGTTGGGGAAGAGGGGGTTGAAGTGGCGCTTGCCGGGACGGTGAATGATCGGGAAGAGCTGACCAATGAGATGGCGGATCTACTCTATCACACAACGGTACTACTTCGAGATCAATCCATAAGCTGGGCCGATGTGTTACAGGTTTTACAAGCACGTCATCAGCAGTAATTTATGTCTATTCTCTTACTATTGATTCATTATTTCAGATCAAAAGCACTCATTACGAGTGCTTTTTTGTGTGACTAGCATTTAACACTTTTGGCCGTTGAAAGCGACAATCTGTCAGGCAATGATCGTAAGCGTGGTTCAAACTCAGCATTACTGAAATGCCGTACATTTTTTTAAAAATTCCATATTCACTGCTCCAAACTCTTTTTTTAACTAGATCTACTTTATTTGTATTTATTTGCAAATAATCCTTTATGATAAGCCCTATTGAATAATCGTGATTGAAGATTAAAAATTTGAGACTAGAGATGATAAAACAGGCAATAGGTTATCTTATTTTATTGGCAATTCTCTTCATATTGTGGGGGTCAGCCTTTATATTAGGACAAAAAGGGGAGATCGGAGGCTTTTGGGTAGCCTTTGGATTGGGCTCGATATTTGCTCTTATTCTGCTTTCTCTAATTGTCTATCAGCTATTACAGCGCCGTAAAAAGTCCATTGTACTGAGAGATTATGCGTTAATTGAAAGTCAACTACTGAAAGTGGAAGATCAAGATGGCCGTTACTTTTATGTGCATACTGTTTGGCTAGATCCTGAAACAGAGGTGAAATACTATTTTAAAAGCGATTATGTGGAATATGATCCTACGGAATTTCTGCTTAAAAGAACAATTCCGGTGAAAATTAGCCGGCGCAATTATAAACTCTATCTTGTTGATCTCTCATTTTTACCCAAGTTGGCATAGCGCTAATAAGGATTGAAATACCGCTATTGCGTGCTAGTCGTTAAATAGGAACTGAATAATGCCGAAACAAGCGTGGTTTACCTTAATTTTCTTTGCAGTGATATTCGCAATTTTTGGATTGCCACTCACGATTTTTGGCATTCGAGATCAAGAGTTCTATCTGACTTTAATAGGCTTAGGTATACTCGCGATACCGGCTTTAATGATCGGGATTCCTCTACGTCAATATCTAATTAAAAAACGGGTAAAAGCGAGAGGAACGCTTATTAAAGCGCGATTTTTAAAGGTGAGAATGGCGGAATATTCGATCAATAATTATCGCCCTTATATTATCTTGAGCCAATGGTATGATCCGGTGGCCAATCTCGTATATCGCTTTAAAAGTGGCGCTGTTCCATTTGACCCAAGTTCTTATATTCCCAAAGGGGATTCTATTCCTGTATGGATTGATCCTCAAAATCCAAAACATTATGCGGTCGATTTAGATCAAATTCCTCGGTTAGCAAGCCGTTTAGCGAGAAAAGATCATCGTTAAAGTAATTGATTAGAGTGGGTACTCTATTTTCTACAATATTGTCCTACCTCTATATTCTGGCTGTTTATTACAATTTACATCAAATTTGATCTCACCTATAATCGCTAACAATTCCAAGTTGTTGCAACTCGGCGTATTTTCATTGAATGTTGCACAAATTTTATTTGTAAAAATAGGTGGTTACCTATTGATTCATAGAGGGCAAATGATGCATATTACCGCAGAGATTCAAGAAGCTGTCACATTTATTCAAAGCAAATGTGATCAAAAACCCACAATCGGCATTATTTTAGGCTCAGGTTTAGGCCCTTTTGCTGATACATTAGAGAACGCAATACGTATCTCTTATAACGAGATTCCGCATTTTGCAAGATCAGAAGCGGTAGGGCACGCAAATGAATTAGTGATTGGTGAGATTGCCGGTAAAGTAGTGGTCGCGATGAAAGGACGGTTTCACTATTATGAGGGGTATTCCTTAGATCAAGTGACATTTCCTGTGCGCGTGATGAAGATGCTCGGCATTGAAAAATTGATTATTACCAATGCTTGTGGGGCTGTAAATACTAACTTTAAGCCTGGTGATTTAATGCTCATTACCGATCATATTAATTTAACCGGTAATAATCCATTAATGGGGCCAAATAATGCTGAACTAGGTGTCCGCTTTTTAGATGTTAGCGAAGTGTATAGTAAAAAACTGCGGGGCATTGTGGCCGGCGTTGCCGAGAAGATGGGTATTACATTACAAAATGGCGTTTACGCTTGGTGGTCAGGTCCGACTTATGAAACGCCGGCAGAAGTGCGGATGATTCGCACATTAGGGGCGGATGCTGTGGGGATGTCAACGGTGCCGGAGGCGATTATTGCCCGCCATTCAGGCATTGAGACGATCGGAATCTCTTGTTTAACCAATATGGCGTGTGGCATTTTAGATCAACCGTTAGGTCACGAAGAGGTGATCGAAACGGCTGAGCGAGTTAAAGGTACATTCTTAAAATTAGTTACAGAATCCATTGCCCAATTCTAATCATCTAAAGGAATAGAGAAAATGAATTTAATGAGTATTCAAAATCGCCTGCGGGTGATGCTCTTTTTGCAATATTTTATCTGGGGATGTTGGCTGACTACTTTGGGAAGCTATCTTATCAATACGCTCGATATGAATGGCGCACAAGTGGGGGATATCTTCAGTTCAAAAGGATTGGCTTCCCTCATTATGCCGGTCATTGTTGGGATTATTGCTGATAAATATCTCTCATCAAAATATGTCTATATGCTTTGTCATTTAGTCAGTGCCGGCGCGCTCTTTTATGCATCCATTGTGACCGATTTTAATCCACTCTATTGGATGATGTTTATCAGCTTATTTGCTTATATGCCAACGTTGTCGCTCTCTAATGCGATCAGTTATTACTGTCTTTCACAGCATAATCTCGATGCGGCGGTGACATTCCCAAAACTTCGGATCTTTGGGACAATTGGTTTTATTGTGGCAATGTGGATGATCAGCCTTTCAGGCTTTGAAGTGAGTCATTGGCAATTAACGATTGCCGGCATTGCTTCCGTAATCTTAGTTGTTTATTCATTGACCTTACCCTACATTCCTAAGGCAAAGCAGAAAACGAATCGCTCTTTAAGTGCAATATTGGGCTTAGATGCATTTGTGCTCTTTAAAAAACCAATTATGGCGGTCTTTTTCCTTTTTGCGATGCTATTAGGGGCAGTGCTACAAATTACCAATATCTTCGGTAATCCATTCTTACGGGACTTTGCCCACTATCCTGAATTTGCCGATAGCTTTGTGGTGCAATATCCGTCGATCTTACTCTCAATTTCTCAGATTGCTGAAGTGGTCTTTATCTTAGCGATTCCTTTTGCACTGAAACGCTTTGGGATTAAAAATGTAATGCTGATCAGTATGTTCGCTTGGGTATTACGCTTTGGACTCTTTGCTTATGGTGATCCGTCTCCGATTGGCTTCTGGTTCCTACTTCTTTCGATGATTGTCTATGGTTGTGCTTTTGATTTCTTCAATATCTCAGGTTCAATCTTTATTGAAAAAGAGGTGAATGCCGATATTCGAGCAAGTGCGCAAGGGCTCTTTATGATGATGGTTAATGGGGTTGGCTCATATTTAGGCTCAAAACTGAGTGGCTATGTAGTCGATTATTACACTATCGATGGGCTACGGGATTGGCACTCAATCTGGCTCGTCTTCGCCGGCTATGCGCTGATTCTTGCGGTTGTATTCTATTTCACCTTTAATTATAAGCAAGATAGAAGTGCAGATGTGACTGCGTAGAGTCGTTGCAATGTAGGCTTAACAATCTGTCGTGCGATTAACCGTCATCTTGCAGAGGATGGCGGTTATTTTATAGTCAGATCGGTTCAAAATAAATTGATTCAAATGCCGGCGCATCGACTGTGAAAAACAAGGAAGCTGTTCTATCCGGCATCTTGCAAGTGTTGTTTAGTGCGGTTTTATGTTCTTTTAAAATCCCGCAGTAGCGGTTTAAAAACCATTTTTCTTAAACCAAATTTACTATATATGACTGAAGAGCGAAGTCACTGCATAGATCGATATAGATCAAAGTTGGTTATTATATCGCTCTCTTTTAGGGAATATATTTATCATTATTTTTAATTATTCGATATCATTAACGGCTTATCATTTTCAATGAAAGTTCTAAAATGACCATTAATGAATAATTAAAAAGGATTTTATCAAAAATGAAAGACAAGTTTATAGGGGGCTTACTCGTCTTTATTGGCGCAGCGAGCTTTGGGATTCTCTCTTCCATTGTAAAGACAGCTTATGATGCCGGTTATACCTTAGGGCAGATTACATCGGTACAGAGTTTTTTGGGGATGGCGATTTTATGGATTCTCTATCTCATTACCAAAGTTATTATGAGCACTGTTCATCATAACGTGTATCACAATGATAAAGGGGCACATAATAAGGCAGAGCGTTCAAAACGTGATCATTATCTAACAGTCATTGCTTCAGGGATCTTCCCGGGATTGGTGGGGATTCTCTACTATCAGAGCGTGCAATTAATTCCGGCCTCCATTGCGATTATTTTATTAATGCAATATCTCTGGATCAGTGTATTGATTGACTTTATTTTCTTTAAACATCGCCCGAGCTTGATTCAAGTTGTGGCGGTGATTCTCATTATTGCCGGTAGTATTGTGGCAGCGGGTGTATTGAATGAATCGATCTCTTTTAATCTTAAAGGCTATCTCTATGGGCTAGCGGCAGCGCTCTCATACTGCTTCTTTATTATTACGAGTAATCGGGTAGGGTTATCACTTCCTACTTTAGAAAAAAGTGCATTGATGATTACCGGTGCCTTTATTGTTACGGCATTGATTTTCTTGCCGAGTTTCATTCAATATTTTGATCTACAGAACCCTAGTTTTACGAAGTACTTTAATGTTCTACAAGAGCCACTCTATCGCTATGGCTTGATTCTTGCGCTATTGGGGACAGTGATTCCGCCTTTTCTCTTTGCAGTGGGCATTCCGAAAGTGGGGATCTCTATTAGTGCGATTTTATCCGCTGTGGAATTACCGGTAGCAATGCTCTCCTCGTATTTCTATCTCAAAGAAGAGATTAGCTTCCTGCAATGGATGGGCGTTCTGGTGATTCTCTTTGCCATTGTGTTAGCAAATTTAAGATGGCGGAAAAAGGCGATCTAGTCAGTTTTGATTGATGTATAGTAAATTTGGTTTAAGAAAAATGCTTTGTAAACAGCTATTGTGAGGTTTTAAAAGAACATAAAACCTGACTCACCAACACTTGCAAGATGCCGGATAGAACAGCTTTCTTATTTCTTACACCCGATGCGCCGGCATATTGATAAGCTTCTTTTAAACCGATATTACGATATAAAGAGCGATCAGATTACGATCAGCAACGTATCAAAACAAAAGTCAAAACAAATCAAAACAAAAATTGAAACAAAATATTGAAGACAAAATTTGAAAAATAAAATAGCAGAAACCCGATAGATGAATGTCTATCGGGTTTATTATGAACTCTTTATAGAAACCCCTATAGAAAGCCTTTATAGAAAGCTTCCATAGAAGTCTTGTAACACAATCGAATGATCAATTAATGACTGATTATAGCATTGGCTCGCCATACTCACCGGGGGTCAGTGAGAAGTATTGGGCAATAGTTTGACCGATATCGGCAAAGGTTTTGCGATGGCCTAAAGAGCCTGGTTTCACTGTTGGTCCATAGAGCAATACCGGGATATGTTCCCGAGTATGATCAGTGCCCTCCCACGTTGGATCACAACCGTGATCCGCTGTAATAATAAGGATATCATCACCTGTGACGAGTTCCATTAATTCAGGTAGACGGCGATCAAAGAGCTCGAGAGCCTCACCGTAACCGATCACATCTCGGCGATGACCGTACGCAGAATCAAAATCGACAAAATTAGTAAAGACAATCGTCTGATCACCGGCCTTTTTCATCTCGGCAATGGTGGCATCAAATAATTCATTAATGCCGGTCGCTTTCACTTTTTGAGTGATGCCTACGTGGGCATAAATATCGGCAATTTTACCGATCGACACCACTTCACCTTGTTTCTCTTCTACGAGCTTTTGTAATACGGTGGGCGCTGGCGGTTCCACTGCAAGGTCGTGGCGATTGCCGGTGCGGGTAAAGTTACTCGCATCTGTTCCGATAAATGGGCGGGCAATGACTCGACCAATGTTGTAATCCCCTTTATTAAGCTCATCTCGAGCGATTTCACACAATTCATAGAGGCGATCTAAACCAAAAGTCTCTTCGTGGCAAGCGATTTGGAAAACAGAATCGGCAGAAGTATAGAAAATCGGTTTGCCTGTTTTCATATGCTCTTCGCCGAGTTCTTCTAGAATCGCAGTTCCTGAAGCGTGGCAATTGCCAAGATAACCGGGAAGATTCGCACGTTCTACTAATTTATCTAATAGTGCTTGCGGAAAGGTATTCTCAAGATCGCTAAAATAGCCCCAATCAAAGAGAACCGGCACGCCGGCAATTTCCCAATGACCTGACGGGGTATCTTTACCGGATGAGAGCTCGCTGGCATAAGCATAAGCACCAATAATCGGTGTATTCTTATCTAATCCCGCCGGAAATTCACCACACGATTCTTCGGTTGCTTTGCCTAATCCTAGGCTACATAAGTTAGGGATATTTAGAGGGCCTTTGCGCGTCTCATTATCCGCTTTCCCTTCGGCAAATGCTTTGGCAATATGACCTAAAGTATTCGCGCCCTCATCACCAAATTTATGCGCATCGTGAGCGGCACCAATCCCAAGGGAATCCAGCACCATAATATAAATTCGTTTCATTATTAAAACTCCTATAAAATCGGCTGAAGCAATTAATAAACAGAGCTATCTGCAGTTACGCTTTCGCCATTTAATGTGGCTAATAAATTGCCAAGCAGACTAGAAGCACCAAAGCGGAAATGACGGGCATCAAGCCATTGATCCCCCATAATTGAGCGCGCTAGAGTGAGGTATTCAGAAGCCTCTTCCGCAGTACGAACACCGCCTGCTGGTTTAAAACCAACACGATCCCCCACATTCAGATCACGAATCACTTCAAGCATTAATTTTGCACTCTCGAGTGTTGCATTAACCGGGACTTTTCCGGTTGAGGTTTTGATAAAATCAGCACCGGCTTTGATCGCAATTTCAGAGGCTTTACGAATTAACGCAGGTTCTTTCAATTCGCCTGTTTCGATAATCACTTTTAATAGTGCCCCTTTTTGTGCGCAAGCCTCCTTACAGGCTTTCACCATTTCAAATCCAATGGTTTCATTGCCGGCCATAAGCGCTCTATAAGGGAAGACGACATCCACTTCATCTGCGCCATAAGCGAGCGCAGCATTGGTTTCAGCAAGCGCAATTTCAAGATCATCATTACCGTGAGGGAAGTTGGTGACCGTAGCAATGCGAATTTCCGGGGTTCCTTGCGCTCGTAAGGTTTTACGTGCAAGCGGAATAAAGCGAGGATAGATACAGATCGCTGCGGTATTGCCGGCAGGGCTTTGTGCTTGTTGGCAGAGTGCGATGATTTTCTCATCGGTATCATCTTGATTAAGTGTGGTTAAATCCATTAATGAGAGCGCTAAACGAGCATCATCCGTTACATTAGTCATATTCATCTCCAAATGCTAAAGCTCAAGAATAGGGCATAATTTCTAGAAGATCGTAAAATAACCTAAAGAATGTCTATGCTTCTTGAACTATTTAATAATATTTTTACTTAATGGTAATGCTACCGAAATAATGGCCTAAAGTCATCGGTTATGGTCAAAAAACAGTGTTTTTGCGAAGTAATAAAAATCCCGCACTCAAATAAGATGAAAGATTAATCATCTATACTCAATCCGCGGGATTATTTTATATCTATTATTTTATATCTACTCTTGTAGAGTAAATTTGGTTTACAAAATGCTTTTTAAGCAGCGCGTATGAGATTTTAAAAGAATATAACACCTTACTCAATAACACTTGCAAGATGCCGGATAGAATGGCTACCTCTCTTTTTACAACCGATGCGCCGGCATTTTAATAAGCTTATTTTGAACCGACCTTACTATATGTCTACTATTGAATGATCGATCAACCATTTTAGACATTTACTACTCTTTAAGATTGCTTAGTAAGGGACTTCATTGCCCTCAGGACCTGTTACAATCGGACGATTATGATCTGAACACCATTCGCTCCAAGAACCGTGATAGAGGCGTGAAATGCCTAACCCTGCATAATAGAGTGCAAAGAGATTGTGGCAAGCGGATACGCCTGAACCACATTGATGTACCACCGTTGTAGGCTCAATACCGTCTAAGAAAGCAAGCCACTCTGACTTGAGTGTTGCAGGATCTTTGAAAGTCCCTTTTTCTGTAAGGTTTTGGGCAAAGGGATAATTGATTGCTGTGGGGATATGGCCGGCAATAGGGTCAAGGGGTTCCTCTTTCCCTTCAAATCGTGCTTCGCTTCTTGCGTCGACGAGTTGTAAACCTTCCTGACGATTGCCTAGAATGTGATCAAGGATTTCTGCTAAGAAAACCACTTCGAAATCGCTCTCTTTGAGCTCGATATCGCCTTGTTCATTGATCGCTTGAGGATTATCTGTTTCAAGCGCTAAGCCTGCATCTACCCACGCTTTATAACCACCGTCAAGCACTTGCACAGACTCGTGGCCTAAATAGCGTAAAATCCACCACGCGTGGCAGGCGAGCATACTATTTTGATCATCGTAGAAAACGATATGATCATCGTTATTAATCCCGAGATTTTGTAATTTTTCGATGAGAACATCTTGAGAGGCTAATGGATGACGGCCATTGTAGCCAGTGCGCTCTGCGCAGAGATCCTCTTCTAAATCAAGCCAAAGCGCGCCGGGAATCCGGGCTGTTTGGTAACTATTTTGTCCATATTGAGGATCAGCTAAATCATATCTTACATCGATCACTTTCCAATTTGCATCTGAAAGATGACTCGATAGTTCCTCAACTTGAATGAGGGGTGACACTTGCATTGTAAACTCCTTATGATGTATGTAAGCAAGTCGTTAAAATACTGCCTTTCTTGAGCTATACGCACCCTCAAAACCTTAACAGCGATGACCGTTAAGTCCTGAATATAGGTATTCGTCGGGCGCGTGATCTGCTAAAAAAGCAGGGTATAAAAATAGATCATAGCGAGAGTGTTCATCGCCTGTAAAATAACTGTGCGTTATAACGATCAATAGGCCTGTTATCTTACTATGTTGCGCAATAACTTGTGTGAGATATTGTGTGATCTATTCTTATTAAGAAATCATCTTTTATAACTTTTTCTTATTAATTCTTGTAATAGAATAGAGGATTTAGCGATTTCTCACAATAGCTATATCAGCTCTTTATGTTATTTTTTAATCAAAATAATGGAGAATATCGCTATTGATTACTAAAAGTAATTCAAGTATTAACAATAAGTTAGATAAAGATAACAATGTTGCCTATTTTAAATGAATGAAATTCGAAAGGCTTATCTTGAGTGAGTCGGCATTATGCTAGAATAAGCCATTAGAAACCCATATAAAGACAAACCAATATAAACCACAAATAGAAGAGATTACATAATGATTGTTTACGGAATTAAAAATTGTAATACGATGAAAAAGGCCTTTACTTGGTTAGATGAGCATCATATTGCCTATGAGTTTGTCGATTATCGTAATCCGGGCTTAAGTACGGAAACGCTTCAGGGGATTTTGAAGCTGATTGATCTTGATGATCTTGTGAATAAACGGAGTACTAGTTGGCGCGCATTAAGCGATAGTGATAAAGAAGCGGTGCTTAATCCGGCAACGGCAATAGCAGTGTTACAGGCACATCCTACCTTAATTAAGCGCCCCTTAATTGTAGAGGGTTCTAAAGCTTATGTCGGGTTTTCTGAAGAAGCGTTCACACAGCAGTTTGTATCATCATTATCATAAATTGAGCATAGCGATATAGTAAATTTGGTTTAAGAAAACTGGTTTTTAAACAGTTATTGCGCGTGGTTTTAAAAGAATTTAAAAGAACATAAACCTGACTCACCAACACTTGCAAGATGCCGGATAGAACAGCTTCCTTGCCTAGATCAACCGATGCGCCGGCATTTTAATAAGCTTATGTCGAACCGATATGACTATAAGAGAATAGCGAGAAATACTTACCGGCGCTTAGCTAACCATACTGAACGGTAACCGCAGTTAGGATCTTGTAGTTGATATTGCAATAGACCAAATTGTTGCTGAATCAAGGTTTGCCGATATTCATTCTCTGATAAGCTCGCGTGATAGAGCGGATGACCATTGAAATCGCCGATGGCCTCGCCATTTTCGTGGCCACTCGTGAAGAGTAGGGGGGCATTGGGTTTTGCCCATTGTGAGAGTTTGCTAAATAGCGCTAACTGCTTTGCTTGAGGTAGATGAAAGAGACTATCCCACGCAATAATCGCGTCAAATTGTGTGGATAGTTCAACCTCACAGATATCAGCGAGTTGCCAAGTCTGATCGGGGAATTGCTTCTGTGCGCGTTTGATAAAAGGTTTGACCTGATCAATACCATAGATCGAGAATCCTTGCGCAATACAATATTCAGCAATCGGTTGCCCGGTGCCACAGCCTAAATCGAGAATCGTGCCATTTGCAGGAATCAGTTTAAGAAAACGATCTAGCCAAGTCTGCTCTACAAATTCACTCTCAAGGCGAAGCTTTTGCCACGCTTTCGCATAGCGTTTATAGAGAATAGGGATAAGATCAGCTGATGGATGGGGCATAAGTACCTTATTTAATGATTAATGCAGTAGGTTGCCATATTCTACGTTAATTCCCTTTATTCGTATAGCCTAGTACAGATTGGGAAAATCTAAAGATAAAAGGGACGACAGATTGTCATCCCTCTAATGATTAGTTCTTTCTATTCAGCTCAGTGATGGTTTGATCTAATAGAATTAAAACCCATTACAGGCTTACTCACACGCCGGCTTTCCGGTACGATGATTAACTGCTCCATTTTCAATCAGTAACTGTACCACTTGGTTATTGCCTCGTTCACAAGCAAAAGTAAGCGCATCTTGATCAAATGCAGGACTATTCACATCCGTTTCTGTTGTCACTCGATTAGGTTCAGCACCGAGTTTTAAGAGATAATCGACTATTTCATAACGATCATTACTCGCGGCGACAATGAGCATCGTTTCACCCTGCATATCGTGTACTTGGTCATTAATATCGACTTTATCTTTCAATAGCTCATAAAGCTTTGCAAAAACGTTAACATTTTTCCCAAGTGCTGCTGATTTCAGTACGTGACTGACATCGCCTCGATCCGTTGCCCAAAGGTCAGCATTTTGAGAGAGTAGATAATCGACCATATCCTCATAACCGATAAATGCCGCCCAACCTAGCGCTGTTTGTCCGAGGCTTGCTTCATCTTTCACTTCAATATCTTGGCCATTTTCCACCATTGCTTTCACCGTAGCAAGATCGCCTTGTTTCACCGCATCAAACCAAGCAGCATCAGGGCCTTCAGAGGGTTTATCATAGAATACCCGCCAAGCTAAACGATCAGGATTAGCAATCTCTACCATTTCAGAATAATCTAAGCGAAATTGCTGATAATCTTCAGGGTTACTAGGATTGAGCTGCGCTCCTTGAGCGAATGAAGCGCCTAATAGGATGAGTGAGGCTATTAATGTTTTTCGATAAGTTACTTTTTGTGTTGGAAGTTTAAATAGTTTTTTTGCCATAAAGGAAATACACTCCTTGTTATATAAAGATGGAATGAAATATCGTGTTGAGGAAAACCTCATTTCTTTAAACATAACATAGGAAATTCCTAGAAATTTACAGTGAGTGAAAAAGCTTGTAAAGGGATATTTAGTTGCTAGAAGTCCGCATTGTCTGCAAGTTTACACACGATCAATCGGTGTAATCTCATCGATGGTTTCAGCAGGCGTTTCATCCTCTTCAGATTCATCTTTATAATTCGGCATTGATTCGTGAATACTATCACGAAGTTGCCGGCGATATTGATAGCGACTATTGATATTGTTGGCAATAATCATACTGCACACAATGATGACGCCGGTAAGCTCTAAAGGCTCAACGCCGTGCCCTTGAATAAGACGAATAATCACCGTTGTAATCGGGGCAATATTGATAAAGAGCACCGCATTGAGGGGACCTAAGCTCTGCACACCTTTGTTCCAACCTAAAAGCGCGAAAAGGCCAGGGAAGAGGATCATAAAGAGAAAATGATATTTGACCGAAAAGATCTCAGGAAGTGTTGGGACAGAAATTTTGCCCATTGCGGTGCCGACCATAACGATGATGAATGTGGTAAGCATCCCGTAGATCAAACTCAATGTGGAATAACGAAGTACGGACCATTGTGGTAGACGAGAGCCCCCGATAGTATAAAGCGCCCAGCCGAGTGCCGCGATTAAGAGAAAGAGAAATGGAATCAGACGACCGCCTGAGAAAATTGTACTAAAGTCGCCGTTAGTGACGACAAGCGCTACGCCGACAAAGGCGATTAGAATTGTGCAAAGTGTAAAGTTATTCGGGCGTGAACGATAATAGACCCACATAACAATAGCTGAGAGAATCGGCACAGAGGCTTCCATAATAGAGGCAATTAATACCCCAGGATCGCCGAGTTGTTCCTGACCGATAAACATTAATAGATTATAGACAGTAAAACCCATTGTTCCGAAGAACCAGATCATTGGTAGATGCCCTTCAGCGCGAAACGCACTAGGGCCTTCTTTCAGGTAGAGGATAATGGCAAGAATAATGGCGACCGGCACATAACGCAATAGAGTAAAATAGTAAGGATTAACAACCTTAAAAATCTCACCGGCAACGGGGAACATTGCGCCCCAAGATGCACTTGCGATGATGAGTAATAATGCGCCATATAAAACGTTCGGACGACCTGCCATTTGAAAAATTCCCCCTTATCATTAAAATCTTCCATACAATCACACTGCACTATTTAGCTACTATTTTGATAACCTCTCAATAGTTGTTCGACAGAGATCAGAAAAATAGTTCTATTTTAATAGTTGTTAAATGATTGAGACTTCAAGATTCTATGTTTTAAATTATTTATGTTCTAAATTATTATTGTTAATGAGTAATATATTACTAACTACTTGTTGTTATAGAATAATTTCATTCATTATTGGGGTGGTATTGATCGCTTTTCAGCCCGCAATAAATCGTTGATTTCATCCTTTTCAGAGTGCAAAATAAACGCACTAGATTTGCTACTTTAATGCTTCTTTCATATCTTGTAAAACGATTAATTATATTAGTTGATATCATTTTTAGTGATGGATATAATTGCCTGATCAGAGAGATATTTTTTGCCAATAATCATCAGCCAGAAGAGGTAGAGCGTCATTATGAACGATCGGGATTTAAGAATATTCACCAAGGTTGCCGAATTAGGATCGATTAGTCACGTGGCGAAAGAGCTCAACTATGTGCAATCTAATATCAGCTCAAGGATTCAAAAGCTTGAGGAAGATCTTAATGTCACGCTCTTTTTTCGTAGTAAACAAGGAATGCAACTCACGCCCGAGGGCAAAGTATTAGTAGATATTGCGTATAAGATTATTGAACTCTCCGATAAGATGATGCAAGTGGCTAAATCAGGGGGAATGCCGGTTGGGAAGTTAGAGATTGCCTCGGTAGAAACGGTGATCAAATTACCGCTGATACTCTCTAAATTTAATAAGAGTTATGCCGGAGTTGATCTACGATTAGCCACAGGTGTGACAACAGAGCTACGGGATAAGGTGCTCAATTATCAACTTGATGGCGCATTTGTTACCAAAAGCCGTTTAACAAGTCATCCTGAACTACAAGAATTAGATGTATTTGAAGAGAAATTAGTCCTTATTGCCGATGAGAAAGTAGAGGATCTCTCC
Source organism: Ignatzschineria ureiclastica (assembly GCF_003121845.1). GTDB lineage: Bacteria > Pseudomonadota > Gammaproteobacteria > Cardiobacteriales > Wohlfahrtiimonadaceae > Ignatzschineria > Ignatzschineria ureiclastica. Next base: position 187,844 of record NZ_QEWQ01000004.1, read on the forward strand.
GAGCTACTTGAAAGACCGCTATTGAGTTTTAGCGATGGTTGTGGCTATCGAGCCAAATTCCACGAATGGCTTAAAGCAAGTGGATTAGAAGCGACTAAGAATATGGAATTAGGCACCTTAGAGACAACGCTTGGAAGTGTGATTTCAGGTTTAGGCATCGCTTTTGTTCCTTACTCGGCAGTTGCCCATTATGAGAAACGAGGATTAATCTACTGCCACGAGCTTCCTTCAGCTTATAGCGAAATCACTACGACTTTTATCTACCGAAAAGATGAAGAGATTAGCCCGGTATTAAGGGCATTTGTTGAAGTGATTAAAGAGACCAAAGACGATGCAATTTCCCCTTTTTACCGCTTTTAATGATTAAATTGTTGTCATTGGGGAATGATTGAAATATTTAAGTTATTCAGTGAGTAGGGGAATCAATATTATTTTATGGAACTCGTCGTTATTGGTTGTATCTTGTTAGTGGCATTGAGCTCAGTGCGTTTTGTCTTTGGTTTTGCAAGTCGCATTGTCTCCTTCTTTGTCCGAACATTTATTCGATTAGTCTTTATCCTCATTTTTATTGTTGGCGCTATTTGGGCTTATGATTACTATAAAGTCTATCAAAATAGAGTGCGTATTGATGCCGAGAGCGGGCAATCAATGAATTCCTCTAACTCGGGAGGGAATAGAGATCCGCAATCACCGACGGTAATAGATCAGGTAATTGAAATTATTAAGAAATAATATTAAAAAATAGCTAAGAAACGAGCGCCATTGACACCGTTTCTTAGCTATTTGTCTCTGCTTGCTGATATTACTGTTCTAATCGTTTTTCAATAATCGCATCAATCTCATCGTGGCCAATTTCAGGAATCGGTTTTTTGAAGAATCTCGTTAAAATGGTGAGATAGACAATGCCTAAGCCAAGCCAAAGAAGACCAATGGTCATTGCGTGACTATCGAGATTGATCCAGAGCCAAATGGTAAGCGCCATTCCACAAGCGGGCAAAATTCCGTAGGAGAAGATGCCTTTGAGATGGAGATTCTCTCTATTTTGAGTAAAGAGATGGCTTTTAATGACGCACGCATTCACAGAGGTAAAGGCTACTAAAGCGCCGAAACTAATCATTGAAACCACTAAATTGAGCGGAATAATGAGGGAAATAAGTGAAAAGGTGGCAACGCAGATCAGCGCTAAATGCGGTGTATGGAATTTAGGATGAAGATGATAAAACACCTTTCTCGGTAAAACACCTTCCCGACCCATTGCAAAGAGAATACGAGAAACACTCGTTTGAGAGGTCATCGCAGAGGCATACACACCGGTGAGATAAGTGGCTAAGAAGAGATCTGATAGCAGTTTACCGCCGAAATGGCTCATCTCGCCAACACGATTCATAATATCAAGGCTCGCAGTCTCTTGTTTACTCTCAAGAGCAAAGTCTTGCCATTCTGGATAGGAAAGGTTTGCGGTATAAGAGATCACTAAGAAGATCGCACCGGCAATCACCACGGTCAACATAATCGCCCGGGGCAAGGTTTTTGAGGCATTTTTAGTCTCCTCTGCCATAGTTGCAATGGCATCAAACCCTAAGAATGCTAAGCAGAGCACTGCGGCCCCCGAGAGTAATCCTCCTAATTCATCGCCTTGAGGCGTTAATGGGGCCAATAGATTAGTCGGTGAAAGGTCAGCACTCCGTAAGCTCAGAACAATAAAGAGACCGATAAAGAGCACCTGTAATGTAATCAGAAAGAGATTCACTGGCGTGACGAGTTTAACGCCGATATAGTTTAAAATCGTGACCGAAATTAAGCATCCAAGAATAAAGCCCCAAGCGGGAATTGCCGGGAATGCTTCGTGGAGGTAGAGACCGAGCACGACATAATTCACAATGGGAAGAAAGAGATAATCAAGCACTTGTACCCAACCCACAGAAAAACCGATGAAAGAACCAAAGGTGCGTTGACTGTAAGAGTAGGCTGAGCCAGAGAGGGGGAGAAGCGTCGACATACGACAATAACTGAGTGCGGTAAAGAAGATCATCACTAACGTCACGATATAGGCGATCGGTAGGTGGCCACTACTGAGGTAAGTGACTTGCCCGTAAGTGGTAAATATTCCTAATGGAACCATATAGGCTAGGCCAAAGAGGATTAAAATGGGGGTTGTTAAGACTCGGTTCATTGCCGGCTGGGACATCGCTATCATCTCCTTCCAGAAGTCTCTCAAGAGACCTCTATTAATTAAAACCTCAATATTTTGAGGGGTGAAAAAGTCGCCTCAATAGTAGAGCAACTCTCATTCTAGGGCGACCTATTTATGCCAAAATAAGATTTAATTTTTTTATGCAATTGAGTGAATAGATAATTTTTTATGAACAGATAACCGGAAAATCCCATTTTAGCTGCTTATCGATCTGCTTTTGCTAAGAAGATCGTTAAAAGAATAATTATGGTCAATTTTGTATGGGCAATTTGGTTTAAGAAAAATTGTTTTAAGCAGTGAGTATTAAATTTTAAAAAACATAAAACCGTACTAAACAACACTTGTAAGATGCCGGATAGAACGACTTCCTTGCCTCTATTAGCAGATGCGCCGGCATTTTTATAAGCTTATTTTGAACCGATCTTACTATAAAACCGTACTAAACAACACTTGCAAGATGCCGGATAGAACGACTTCCTTGCCTCTATTAGCAGATGCGCCGGCATTTTTATAAGCTTATTTTGAACCGATCTTACTATAAAACCGTACTAAACAACGCTTGCAAGATGCCGAGTAGAACAGTTCATTTGCTTCTTATAACCAATGTCCAGCATTTCCCTAAGCTGATTTTGAATGGATCTTACGATAAAAGAGGGATTCAAAAATAGGTGAAAGGGTTATCAAAAAGAACCACTAACAATCACAAAATGAGATGATCTATTCGTCTACCTATTTTGAATATCGTTAGTGGTTTTTGTTCTATTCTATTGCAATTGATCTAATTGTCAGTTCTATGATGCTTGATAGACCGTTTTTCCGCCAATGACGGTTTTGAGAATTTTGACATTCTCAATATCTTCTGGCGGATTGTCGAGTGGATTACGATCAAGAATGATGTAATCTGCGAGTTTTCCTGCTTCTAGAGAACCCACATATTGTTCTGCCCCTAACATATAGGCCGCTTCAATCGTTGCAGTGCGTAATACTTCGGTAATGGTAAGATCACGATCGGTATCTAAGCGAGGATTATTCGGTGCTGCACCTTTACGAGTGACGGCCACTTTGAAGTCGTGCCACTCATCTAACGGATCGATAGGCCAGTCACTACCAAAGGCAACTCTCACGCCGGCATCGATAAATTTACCGGCCGTTTCTAAATGTTCAAATCGTTCCTCCCCGAGAATATCCCGCATCTCATCGGCAAATTCCTGCGTATAACCTGCCCATTGATATGAGAGGCAAGGGATGGCTTCTAAGGTTTTAAAGCGATCATATTGATGGGGTGCTGTGAGCTCATTATGGGCTAATGCAGGGCGAATATCTTTGCCGGGTAATCTATTACGCATTGATTCAATCGCATCGAGTGTGACTTCAATCGCACCATCGGCAACCGTATGCATATGAGGATGGAAGCCTTCTCGGCTCACTTCGGTAATAAGACCGGTCAGAATCTCATTAGGGTAGTAGAGATAACCTTTGTTATCAGATGGTTGCCAATTCGGCGCGTCTTTCGTGCCTACATTTTTGCGATAAGGGGCAAGAACGGAGGCGGTATTGATCGGTGATTGCATTACGCCGTCAACGAAGAACTTGGCGTGATGTATAAAGATGCCAGGTTCTACTTGCCATTGTGGATCGGTATAACGTGCAGCAAAGCGTTTCATCTCTGCCACTGCTTGCGGAATATCATTGATAGTTGGTGCTTTATCGGGGGTGATTTCTCTTGCACCAAAGAGGCGAATAGTGAGCTTTTTCTCATCTTTTAATGTGGTAAAAGCATCAAATTGTAAGGGAAGCGCGCGGGCATCCATTACTGTAGTCACACCTTGACTATTGAGTAACTGCTGTACTTCTTCGGCGACAATGACAGCACTCTCTGGATCTAATACAGGAATACTATCAAAAGCGCGCATTGCCGGTGCATCTTCCATAATGCCATTCAGTGAGCCATCAGGATAACGGCGGATTGTACCATCTACTGGTGTTGGCGTATTCTCATCAATATTAAAGAGCTCAAGCGCGCGGCTATTGGCCACTAAGGTATGGCAATCATTGGCAAAGAGAATCACCGGGCGTTTGGTGTCAAGCGTATCTAAATCTCGGCGTGTAATATCAGTGCCAAGGGGGAGAACCGCTTGGCGTAAAAATGCGCGTACTTGTAACCAATCATTTTCCCCTTTTTTAGGATCTTGATCGAGATAATCTTGGACAAATTTCAGCGTATCAGCAACGGTAAGACTCGCATAATCAAGGTTACATCCTGATAATTGTAATCCCCCCCAAAACGGATGAAGATGGGCATCAATAATACCGGGCATCAGCATTTTACCAGCAAGGTCGATCATCTCTACATTTTGGGATTCTAATGTTTGTGATACCACTGATTTGACTGCTTCAAGTGCTCCTACTGCGGCGATTTTACCCTCTATAATGGCTATTGCCTCTGCAAGTGGCTGTTTTAGATCTGCCGTAAAGATTGGACCATTGTAATAAATTCGTGCTGCAGTAGATTGCATCGTCAAGACTCCTTTAAAGTAATGAAACAGAGTAATTATTTGCTGATTATAAGTTGATTGCTAAAATGCTGATAATCATAGACAAAGTAAAAACGCTCCAATGGGAGCGTCCTAGATACATTCAATTGCATATAACAGATCTGCAAGATATGCACTTAGGTATGAGCTATCATACCCTTTTAGTGTTAGATAAGCTATGCTTCTTCATTCAGATAGATTGTGAGTAATTGTCGATCTTCTTTAACATAGGCAAGTAATAGAGCCATTATGGCAGGATAGAATCTGCTTTTTACGGGGACATTTTCCCCTTTTGCCACAAATTGCGGCAACCAGCTTAAGAGCGCATCATCGATAAATTGAATTTGAGTTGTGGCGACTGTTGGTATCATTGCCGGATCTTGTGATTGCGATTTACTATTCCACTTGGCAAGTACGGTGAGAATGACCGCAAGATGATCGGCAGGCTCATTGAATTGTTGATTGACTGTCAATTGATTATCAGCTAGCAATTTTTGCATTGCCGTTTCAATATGACCAAAGAGGTTTCCATCTTTTTCTAAATAGTGAGAAGCATAGGGAAGCGCCGCACGTTTGGCATCTAAAAGAAAGAGAGCTGCAAAATCCGCTGCTAATTCTAATTGAATCTCTTTCTGTTCAGTACCAAGGTTTTCCCAATTTTGAATCGCCGCTTGTAGTGCGATGGTTTCGGTCTCAAAACCACTGTCATTGAAAAAGGTTAAGAGCGGGGTAATGGCTTCATTTTGATAAGCTTCGATTTGTGCTTCAGTGAGTTCTAATGCAAAGAGGGAAGCAAACCATTGATAAATCTCTGCGCGTCTTGCGGTTAAGGTTGGCCAAAGCGTGTTTATATCTGTCATGTCAATCCTTTTTGAGATGAATGAGTTGAGGGCTGATTGTGCATTTTATATAGTAAATTTGGTTTAAGAAAAATAGCTTTTAAACAGCTATTGTGGGGTTTTAAAAGAAGATAAAACCTGACTTACCAACATTTGCAAGATGCCGGATAGAACAGCATTCTTGTCTCTTACAGCCGATGCGCCGGCATTTAAATGCGCTTCTTTTGAACCGATATTACTATAGTGAGTATTTTTGAGGTGTTCCTATAGGGGCATTGATCATCAAGGATAGTGGGATCCCTAATAACTAGAAAGACAATGCCAGGTAGCATTGTCTTTTAAAGTTATTATGACATCTAGAAATTATGATAATTCTTTGACGATATTGCCATCAGGATCTACCATTGTAGGACCACCAAAAGCGGTAACTCTTGGCGGAATACCTTCAAATTTCTCAAAGTCTACCACACAGGTATTCGCGCTTACTGCTTGCGCAAGTTTCGAGCTACCAATATCTTGCGTTAAAACATTCGCATCACCGTAGGTATCGAGTGAACCAATACGCTCATCGACAGGACCATACCAACCCCCTTCGTGGATACGTACGATTCCTTGCGGGTAATCATTGGATAAACGCGCGCCGGCCAATAATTGACCACGATCGTTAAAGACCCGAACAAGATCTCCTTCTTCAATCCCTTTACGCATTGCATCAATGGGGTTGATGTAGATCGGTTCGCGATCTTGAACGGTATAGCGATCACGAGCACTATCGACTTCACACATTTGTGAGTGTAGACGTTTATCGGGGTGAATTGATTGTAACCAGAATGGGAACTTATCAGATTTAGGGCCGCCATGTGAACGCTCAGATTTTTCCATCCAGATCGGATGACCTTTACAATCATCATAACCAAATGAGGCGATCTTACGGCTATAAATCTCGATAAAACCAGATGGAGTACCCAGAGCATTAACCTCAGGATCTTCTCTAAAGGCGGCGTGTTGAACAAATGGTTTACCATCAGGGAAGAGTACATAGCCTTTTTCCCAGAACTCTTCAAAGGATGGCATATAGAAGCCTTTTTGAAGATTCTCGGCATAGCAATCATTGTAGAGTTTCTCAATCCATTGCATCTCATTCATCCCTTGGCAGTACTCCTCTTCACGACCTAAGCGCTTCGCAAAGTCATACCAAATATCAAAATCAGAACGAGATTGATAGAGGGGATCTACAAGTTTATGCATTGCAATAATACCGCGATTACAGTAAGTACCATACATATCAAGGTCATTACGCTCATAAGTAGTACATGCAGGTAAAACGATATCTGCAAATCGGCAGGTGGCTGTCCAGTTATAATCGATGGATACAATGGTTTCTAGCTCAAGATATTTACGTTTCATACGATTCTTATCTTGATGACGGGCCCAATGGTTTGAGCCTGAGAATACTGCCATTTTATACGCCGGCAATTTAATACGTTGACCATTAAAATCAATTTCTCGGCCATCAATTGCATCAATCGCTCGCGTTAATGGGATTACTGAAACAGCTCCCTTATAATCTTCACTCTCATATTTCGGTTTACGACCAAAATCGAGATTAAGTGGGAATGATGCCGGCATAGAAGCGCCTGTTGCCGTTACACCTGCACCACTATAGTTGTGTGAGTAGCTAATGCCGCCACCAGGAAGACCAATTTGACCTAGCATAGAAGCGATAATCGCGGCCATCCAGAAAGGCTGTTCCCCATGTTGATTACGCTGAATACCCCAGCCCACCATAATTTGTGTGCGTTTTGAGGCCATTAAGCGGGCAAGCTCACGAATACGATCAGCCGGTACACCACAAATCGGTTCTGCCCACTCAGGGGTTTTCTCAACCATATCTTCTGTCTCCCCTTTGAGGTAAGGGAGGAAGAGTTCAAAACCGACTGTATAAGTATCAATAAAGTCTTTATCGTAAAGATCTTCTTTCCATAAAGTATGCGCAATCGCTAATTGGAATGCCACATCCGTTAATGGATTGAGATACTGATGCTCTGATTTGAGGTATTTTTGTGTTTTAGTGACAACGGGATCAATTGAGATTACTTTCATCTCACCTTTCGCAATCTTATCTTTGATCTGCTCAAGGTAGATAAAGGATTCATGAGTCTCAGTATTCCAACCAATCTGCAAGTTTTTGATCGGATCCATTGCCCACATTACGAGAAGCTCGGTATTATCAACGATATATTCCCAAGAAGTTCCTTGGATATACACTTCAGTGGTTCCCATTACATAAGGCATAATGGTTTGACCGGCACCTGTAGAGTAATCCTGCATTGTACCTACACTATTCCCATGCATTTTGATGCCACGATGCATATGGTTACCACAGCTATGTACTTGACCGACAGAGCGCCAACCCACGTGACCACGCATCAAACCGCTTGGTCCATAAGTTTGTTGGATACGTTCCATTTCGTTATACATTAAATCTAAGGCTTGGTCCCAGCTTACGCGGACGAAACGGTTATCGCCCCGTTGACGGCGGTCACTATAATGACCATTTTTGAACCAATCTAAACGGACCATCGGATAACGTACCCGAGATGAGTTATAGATAATGCCGGGGATATTGTAGATTAGATCAGATGGAAATTTGTCGAACTCAAAAGGTACGACTTCCGTCACTTTATTACCGACTACTTTAGCTCGAAATGCGCCCCAGTGCGAGCCGGAGAATTTCCAATTATCGAGAATAGCACGTTCAACATTCTCAGCATTTTGAGCTGTAACAACGTTATTGCCATTCGCTAAAGCGATAGGGGCTACTAAAGTTCCTGCAGAGATCGCAGAGAGTGCTTTTAGAAAGCCACGACGTGAATGATGTTTCATTTTTGACTCCTTAAAATGGATAGATCTATAGGATCTTGCAAATCGGTTACTCAGCTTGATTACTTCTTGTTGAATGAAGTTGTAGATATTTCAAGATTAGTGAAGCACTATCTTTATCTAAGTTGGTAAAGCCGACCATTCCATTGAAAATACCAGGCCATGTATTAGTATCGAATTGATCTACTAATGGTTGTTGGTGACAAACACTACAGCTTGCGTTGTAGCTAGTATCTGCAAATGTCCAAAGCGGTGTTGCATCTTCGATTAAGCCACCATTTTTGACCCAAGCAGAACCTTTGACTTTTTGCCATTCAAGACCAGTCAGCGGATCTTCTCTTGTTTCTAATACTTCAACATATTCATTGTTTTGCGCCATCTCTTTATCAAGGATGACACTCATGATATTTAGACCGAAATCTTCATACCAAACGCGACCATAACCTTTATTTTTACGCCATAATTCAAATTCAACTAACTCAGCATCCCCTTTTTTATCAAGGACTTTAACAGCCGTTGCTGTTTCGATTGAACCAATAGGGTTTTGAAGTTTCTCATCGAGATAGAGCGGTTGCGGTAAAACGTTATAGTACTCATGATTTGCACTTGTTTTGGTCTTATGGGCAGTGGCCATAATGTCATCTAAACCAGGATCACGAAGACGTTCAACTTTCGGTAATTGATGGGCAATACCTTTATGACATTCGATACAGCTAATATTCCGTTCAGCTGCGCTCTTCATCTCCATTTGTGCCATGATATTCATTTTGTCAAAATCCATATGTTGGTAATCATGACAAGAGCGACACTCTTTAGAACCGTTTGCATTCATACGATCCCACTCTCTTTGCGCTAATACTAAGCGTTTATCGAGGAATTTTTCTCGTGTACCGATATCGCCGGTAATATGTGACCAAACTTCACGGCTTGCTTGCATTTTACGCGCAATTTTATCGGTAAAGTTGTGCGGAACGTGACAATCTGCACAGTAAGCTCTCACACCTGTTCTATTTTTGAAGTGAACAGTCTCTTGTAATTCTGGGTAGACATTATCGCCCATCGTGTGACAGCTGATACAGAATGCTTCGGAGTTAGTATATTTAAGCCCCGTATCAAAAGCATTCCAAAAGAGGATACCGGCAATAAAGCCCCCAGTAACCAACACGCCTAATCCAATTCGCATACTCGGGCGGAGGAATAGATTATAGAGCGCTTGTTTGATGCGTTTAAATGTTTCCATTTAACGACTCCTTTAAAAACAGTGATGTAACTAAAAAGATCTAATAAAAAGTGACTATGCAAATTTGATAGGCGATGAAATGAATAATCACAATCTATAAAAATAATTAACTATTAAGTTAATATTATTGGATTAATAGTGTAGTGATACCGCTATCAAGATCTAATCACAGTGGTTATTAAACAGGAGGGCCCCAGAAGAGAAGTTGCATAAACCAGATAAAGAAGCCATAAGCTCCAATTGCGCACACAGCAAGAATGGGCAGTATGATGACTGCTAATAGTAGAAAGCTACGCCACTCTTCAAGCTTGGGGGGGATCTTTTTACTATCTTCTGTATAACTTTTTTTCATTGTATGTCCCTACAAAAAGATGATTATAATTTTTATTTGAAAGCCATTATTTATAAGCCTAAATGACTAGAATAATCATAACCAAAAACAGTACTTATAGATAATACTATTTAATTATAAAAATTGATATAAGCCAATTTTTATTGAATATTGATATATAAATATATTTAAATCTTATATTGTCTATTGTAAACAGTAGGTTAGGGTTTGTGCTGGTTGAAAATAAAGTGGAAAATAGCTGTTTTTCAGGGGTTTTTATTAAATATGAGTCATTTTTTATTATTAATAGTAAATCCATTAATTACTAATTGTAAAAAATTCAGGGAATCTTAGGGGAATAATAAGAATTATGATGACTATAGGTTCATCGGCAAGACGATCCTATTTTGATAAAAGTGTAGTATTCCTAGCTACAAGGTCAGATATTTAATTCCTCTTGGGAGAACATAACTTGATAGAAATAAAAGAGTTATAAATTCAAGAAGTAGTTTTGATATTCTTTAGATTCAACAAAAAAACGCAAAGGTCATTACAACCTTTGCGTTTTGTTTAACGGTATTTTATACACTTACTGCCTATGGATATTAACCGTTATATAAAATATGTTCTATTGAAACCAAGCGTCGATTTCAGCTTTGTGGAGCTCATAGAATTTTTTCGCGCCTGCTTGCGGGTTGCGGTCATCTTCGCCCACTAAGCGCATTAATTCGTGGAGCTGATCTGAATTGAGTTGGAACTTCTCGAAAAAGGCTGCAACCTCAGGACGATCGGCTTTAAAGTTTTGACGTGAAAGAATACGGATCTCTTCTTTAGGGAAGAGGTTTTTAGGGTCTTCTAATAGTTTAAGATCATAGATATCCCACATATAATGAGGTTTCCAAGCTGTGATGATAATCGGCTCATTTGCTGCAACTGCTCGGCGAAGTTCTGCCATCATTGAGCTTTCTGATGAGGTGATCTGAGTATAATCAAGCGGATATTGCTCAATCGCTTTAATGGTATTGCCGTGAAGACCTGCGCCGGCGCCGATACCATAGATTTTGCCATCAAACATTGCACGATTTTCATTAAGTTCCTCAATAGAATTGATATCGACATAAGTGGGAACGGCTAAACCTGAGCTTGCATCATCGAAGACCACGCCAATTGTCTCTAATTTATCGCCAAAGCGTTTCCAGTAATCCGCGTGAGTATTAGGAAGCCAAGCATCAAGATAGAGATCCGCATCGCCTTTCGCTAATGTCGCATAGAGCGGACCTGGTTCGATCAGGGTTGTTTCTACCGCAATGCCCTTATCGGTTAAGACATACTCTGCAAGATTGGTCATTGCTACGCCCTCAGCCCAGCTGGGATAGAGGATTTTGACAGGTTTTTCGCTGGTATCCGGTGAGCACGCTGCGAGCGTGAAGATTGAAAATGCAGTAATTGCAATTGTTTTAAATAATTTATTCATATTAAATCCTATAGGTTCCTCTAAGCATTGCTTATTTGAAATCGCCGATCTTTCTTATTCAGTAAAGTGTATGGATCTAAAAGACCGGCGGGATAGTGAATAGGGATTCATCTCAAAGATGAAGTGAAGAATAGTGATAAATAGGGATATTACTGTGAAGCTTTATCGGTGTTACCAATCGCTTGGGTAATACGGTCCAGGATAATCGCTAAGATCACGATTGAAAGACCCGCTTCAAAGCCAAGAGCCATATCTGCTTGTTGGATACTGGCATAGACACTTTCCCCTAAACCGCCGGCACCGACCATTGAACAGATCACTACCATTGAGAGCGCTAACATAATGGTTTGATTCACACCGGCAAGAATCGTGGGCATTGCTAATGGAATCTGCACTTTGTAGAGCATCTGTGAATTAGTACAACCAAAGGCTAAAGAGGCTTCGATAATATCTTCTGGCACTTTCTGAATCCCGAGGGTTGTCATACGAACCGCTGGTGGCAGTGAGAAGATCACGGTAGCTAATACGCCGGGAACATCCCCAACCGAGAAGAAGAGAATCGCCGGAATTAAGTAGACGAATGCCGGCATTGTCTGCATAAAGTCAAGAATAGGGCGCACAACCGCATCTGTTTTTGGACTTTTCGCACAGATAATTCCAAGCGGAATACCGATAATAAGAATGATAATGGTAGAGACCAAGACTAATACTAATGTATCGATTAATTGTCCCCAGAATCCCATTGCATAAATTAAGAGTAGTCCAATAATGACAAAGATGGGAAGCCCGAAGCTCTTCTTATAATGCTTCACATTCTCTTTAAAACCGCGAATGCCGGTCATAGCGAAAAATGCAAGTAGCGTAATAATTGCAATCATTACAAAAGGTGGGATTGCACCGAGCGCTATTTGTAAGGATTTAACAGAGTTTCCAATGATCAGTGTAACTTGTTCGAAGAATGGGCGACCGACTGTTGAGAGCCAATCGACAAATTGTTCGACATATTTTCCAATTTCTAAATTTGTCCCCATTATTAAGCCTCCGCTTCTGTTGTTGCTTGAAGATCATTATTTTCATCCACTGCCATCATCTCAACGACTCTGGTATAACGTAGATATCCTAAGGGGCGATTTTGCCCATCTACAACCGCTAATGGATAAGTATGACCGGCAAAGAAAGGTAATGATTCAAGCACAGGTGTATCTTGATTAATCGTTGGGATCTCAATCAGATGACTCGGATCGATCAGTTCAATTTTTTCTCGAACTAAGCGACGCGCCATATTTAGGCGCAGATAACCTAAGAAGACATTGTTACGCGCAACGACAGGTAAGAAATCGTGATTATGACGTTCCATCCGGCGAACAGCGCGTGCGGGACCATCTTTTTCGATATGAAGTCGTTCGGTAAATGGTTTCATCAAGCTCGATGCGGTAATCACTTTGGTAGAATCCACATCATTGATAAATGAGCGAACATAATCATTTGCAGGATTTAAGAGAATATTCTCGGCACTATCTTGCTGTACAATCACACCATCTTTCATAATAGCAATGGTATCGCCAAGTTTAAGTGCTTCATCAAGATCGTGGGTAATAAAAACGATCGTCTTTTTGAGCTTCTCTTGAATCTCAATGAGTTCATCTTGCATCTGTGAGCGGATAATCGGATCGAGCGCACTGAATGATTCATCCATTAATAGAATTTCAGAATCATTGGCTAATGCTCTTGCAATCCCAACACGCTGTTGCATACCGCCACTCAATTGATGGGGATAGGAATCTTCATAACCTTTTAAACCGACCATCTCTAAAACTTCAGCCGCTTTTTGTCGGCGAGCCTCAACGGGTATCTTTTTGATCTCAAGACCAAAAGCCACATTATCGATAATGGTTTTATGGGGTAAGAGCGCAAAATGTTGAAAGACCATTCCGATCTTATCTCGGCGTACTTCAATCAGCTCTTTTTTAGAGATTTTAGTAATGTCTGTGCCGAGGATATTGACTGAGCCCTCGGTTGGGACATTTAACATATTTAAACAGCGAAGTAGGGAGGACTTTCCGCTACCAGAGAGACCAATGACAACAAAGATTTCCCCTTGCTTGATCTCAAAGTTTGCTTTATTCACAGCAATCACTGCTTTTGTTTTGGCAAGGATCTCTTCTTTCGAAGCGCCTTGATTGAGCATTGCAGCCGCTTGTTTTTTATTGGCCCCGTAAATCAAGGACAGATTTTTAACACTAACTACAGCCATAAATTATTAGTTTTCCTTTTCTTTAGGACGAGTGAATCTCGACCTCTATAAGAGAGTTGTTACGTAATAAATTTTTTTCAGGCAGATAACCTCAAGGGTTTTAAGTGAGGGGAAAAGTTAGGGAAAAATGAACGAATCATTAACTTAAAAACCTAAATCTTTTCAAATTGATCACTACCATTTGGCGGTCTAGGCAAGTGTGAAAAATCGTACTTCGAAGAATCTTGAAACAGGATTTGGCCTAGACCTTTTTGATTATACGGAAAGCGAAATCGATTGCAATTGCTTGAATTGTCACAATATTGTCACTTGACAAGCATTTTTGGAAAATGGATTTTCTTTGAGATCGATTATTATTTCTATGATAACGCAAAGATCAAAATTGGTTATTTAAAGTGAAATATTGTTGCTTTTTAACGCTAAAACTTGAATAAAATTTATGCAAAATTTCTGATATTGGGTACTTGATCCTTGAAGAAAGTTGAAATTTTAAGGGGAATTTTTAGAGAAAAATTTAAGGGTGTCGACATTAAAAGCCGCCAAAACAGCCGGCGCAGGATCGTGAGAAGAGCAGGATCATTTCTCCGGCGATGCGGTAGATCTTCTTATGAATAAATAAGAGCTGATTCAGTGCGGGATAGAAAGATCGAGAAGCTAGAAAAATCACGCGCCCGCAGTTGAGTAATTTGAAATCTCTCGGCAATGAGAAATGCCCAATCTGCTGGCACGGGATTGCGAGAAGAGCAGGATCATTCCTCCGGCGGTGCGGTAGGTCTTCTTATGAATAAATAAGAGCTAATTCAGTGCGGGATAGAAAGATCGAGAAACCAGAAAAATCACGCGCCCGCAGTTGAGTGATTTGAAATCTCTCGGTAATGAGAAATGCTCAATCTGCCGGCGCAGGATCGTGAGAAGAGCGGGATCATTTCCCCGGCGGTGAGGTAGGTCTTCTTATGAATAAATAAGAGCTGATTCAGTGCGGGATAGAGAGATCGAGAAGCTAGAAAAATCACGCGCCCGCAGTTGAGTGATTTGAAATCTCTCGACAATGAGAAATGTTGAACTTGCCGGCGCAGGATCGTGAGAAGAGCGGGATCATTCGCTCCGGCGGTGAGGTAGGTCTTCTTATGCCATATTTTTATTAGCAATGATGAATACAGAAATAAAAAAGAGAGTAACCTGAGGTTACTCTCTGATTCGATTCTATTTAAAATAGTTGGTGCAGTGAATGGAGGAATTAATCCTCATCTTCATCTTTGATCTGCGCTTTATCGAAAGCTAGACGAGAGTTGAGGCGAAGCACTGCATTATCGAAACGACGTTGATCGGTGCGGTTACGAATTTCGAGTTTTGGCACCGGCGTGGGTTTACCGTTGTCATTGATTGCAACCATTGTGAAGTAACAGCTATTAGTATGACGGACTTCACGGGTTTTGATGTTTTTCGCTTCTACGCGTACGCCGATTTCCATAGAGGTGCGGCCGACATAGTTTACATTTGCGTGGAAGGTCACGAGTTCTTGTACATAAATCGGTTGTTTAAAAACCACTTTATCCACTGAGAGCGTTACAACATAAGTTCCTGCATATTGACTAGCACAAGCATAAGCCACTTGATCGAGTAATTTGAGGATATTCCCCCCGTGGATATTTCCTGAAAAGTTGACCATATCAGGGGTCATCAGCACAGTCATACTTAATTCACGAGTGGGTTTTTTGGTATCAATCATTTTTTCTATCTCATCTGACAACAATAAAAGGTATAATCGGACACTTATTATATAGTGGCTTCATAGAGAATGGTACCGCATAACAGGTTACTTTTTTTATCAAAGCCATTTACTTTATGAATTAGCAGTAAAAATAGTTTATAAGATAGTGAAAATTAGTAGTAATTTTGTAGTAAACAATCAATCCCTAATGGTGAAAATTTTTGGCGCGTAATGAGTTATTTAGAGCAATTAAATGAAAATCAATATGAAGCGGTGACAGCACCGTTAGGTCCTGTTCGAGTATTAGCCGGCGCAGGTTCTGGTAAAACACGAGTATTGATCTCGCGGATTACTTGGCTTATTGAAACAGGGCAAGCGGAACCACACGGCATTCTAGCGGTGACCTTTACCAATAAGGCCGCTTTTGAGATGCGCTCTCGTCTTGAGAGTACGTTAAAACTCTCGATTCGAGGAATGTGGATTGGGACTTTCCATTCGCTCTGTCATCGAATGTTACGGGCTCATTACCGGGAAGCGGGGCTCATTGAGAATTTTCAAATTATGGATAGTGATGATCAGCTTCGTCTCTGCCGGCGGATTGTGCGGGCGAAAGAGATGGATGAGAAGCTCTATCCCCCGAAATTACTCGCTTCCTTTATTAATGGCAATAAAGAGGAAGGTCGCCGAGCTGAGCATTTAGAAGCTTATGGCGATTATATGACGCAAAACCTTATTATGCTTTATCAAGAGTATCAAAATATCTGTAATCAATCGGGATTGGTGGATTTTGCGGAGATTCTACTTCGGACTGTGGAGTTATTGCGGAGTAATGCGCCGCTCTTGAAGCATTATCAATCTCGCTTTAAATTTATCCTTGTGGATGAGTTTCAGGATACTAATAGCGTGCAATATGCCTGGCTTCAGCTCTTATCAGGGCAATATCGTAATCTCTTTGTGGTGGGGGATGATGATCAATCTATTTATGGTTGGCGTGGGGCAAAAATCGAGAATATTCTTCATTTTGATCGCGATTTCCCTGATGTCACAACGGTACGTTTAGAGCAGAATTATCGTTCCACTAAAGCGATTCTTTCGGCGGCTAATGCAGTGATTGCCAAAAATACCCAACGCCTTGATAAAGCGCTCTGGACAGAGAATGAGTCTGCCGAACTGATTACAGTTTATCGCGGTTTAGATGGGCACGATGAAGCACGCTATGTCATTGAAACGATCAAAGAGCGCATTAAAGAGGGGTATCGCAAATCGGATATGGCGATTCTCTATCGGTCAAATGCGCAATCTCGTTTATTTGAAGAGTTCTTGCTAAGAGCACAGATTCCTTATCGCGTCTACGGTGGTTTACGCTTCTTTGATCGGGCTGAGATTAAAGATGTGATGGCTTATCTTCGTATGGTGAATAATCCTCACGATGATGTATCACTCGAGCGAAGTATGACAACACCGCCGAAAGGTATTGGGCCGGCGACAATGGAGCAATTGCGGGAATATGCCACAACGCATCGCTTATCGCTTTGGGATTCGTTGCAATATCTATTAGAGAGTCAAACGCTGACCACGCGCGTTCATAATGTTCTGCTGGCTTATTATGAGCAGATTACAGATTTGATGCGGCAAGTGGAGGTGATGGCTTTAGATCAATTCTTCAATTATGTGATTGAGCGCAGTAATCTGAAAGCGCATTACAAAAAAGAGCCACTCAATCGAGGTGAGGATCGCATTGATAACTTAAATGAGTTGGTATCTGCCGCAAGCTACTATATGACGGAAGATCAGCAAGCATTAGCCTTTGAAGAGCGTTTAGAGCGACAATTTGATGCCGAATTGATGGAGAGTGCAGGTCTTGCACCTTTAGATATTGAAGAGAATGAAGCGGTTGCCGAAGCGTTAGAACTAGGTACTTTAGATCTATTAACGGAAAATGCAGAGGAAAAAACGATTACGATGACCGTAGTCGATGATGAGGCTGAAGTAAATAGCCGTTCTACAAAAGAGATGTTAGAAGCTTTTATGGGGCAAACAGCACTTGATTCGAGTGATACTCAAGCGAGCGCCGATGAGGATAGTGTGCAATTAATGACGCTTCACGCCTCGAAAGGATTAGAGTTCCCGATTGTCTTTTTAGTGGGAATGGAAGATGGATTATTCCCAAGCGATCCGGCGATTATGGATAGTACTCGTTTAGAGGAAGAGCGCCGACTAGCCTATGTAGGCATTACTCGTGCAGAGAAGCATCTCTATCTCTTAGGTGTTGAACAGCGGATGCTTTATGGTAAAACGATGAAGATGTCCACTTCTCGTTTCTTACGGGATATCCCGGAAAATCTGCTGAATGTGATTGGCCCTGCGGTTTCAATGAAGCCATTTGGAATGCAATCCAATTCATTGAATTCAGGTTCCGGCACTACCGTAGATTCAGAGATGGGGGATTATCAAGTAGGGCAATCGGTTACGCATCCGAAATTTGGAGAAGGCGTCATTATGGGCTTCGAAGGCGTGGGCGCAAGTACAAGAGTGATCGTCCAATTCGCCGAGGCCGGCCGAAAGGTACTCGTTTTAGGCTATGCGCGTCTGACAGTGATTTAATTGTTCTTAGTATACTTCGCCGGCATTTTAGATGCCACAACTGCCGGCGCACGATTGCAATAAGAGCGGAATCATTCTCCCCGGCGATGAGATTGCTTTTCTTATATCATCAAAGATAGTGTTTATTTTTCTTATATGGGAAAGTTGTCTAAAATTTGTCATTCTAATCAAAGCTGATTCCCAGCGGGAGGGAATGTCTCTAAGACCAGACAGATCCCGCGCCCGCAGTTGAGAGGCTTAAAGCCTTTCGATCAAGTACCAATTGATTCTCAAGATCGCTAATCCTTACTTTCTCAGCAATGAAATTACCACAACTGCCGGCGCACGATTGCGATAAGAACGGGATCATTCACCCCGGCGATGAGATAAATTATCTTATGAGTGATTGTATTTGTATGTTAAGCTTATGACGCATAAAGACCATTATATTTCTCTTGGTCTATAAATATGAGGGAACTGAGCGGCACCTGGATAAGGTCAAGCAGTAAGTGCTAAGTATTATCCTGTTAGGCATCAGCTAACATTTATATTAAAAGCCCGGTGATATCTTCGCTGGGCTTTATTTTTATGAGTTGTAATCGCTGATTTAATTAAAAAATTAAGTCGCTAAAAGGGAAAGAATAAGGGCTTTTGGCATTGAGAAACGCCACAATTGCCGGCGCACGATTGCAATAAGAACAGGATCATTCACCCCGGCGATGGGATAACTTATATTAGAAATTCCAAACTTTTCTTTCTTCCATAAAAAAACTGATTTCAACGAGTGCTGAAATCAGTGAAAACTACAAGCTTTTATAAAATTACAGAGGGAATGGAATTACTATAATGTTTAAAAGCTTGTTGCTAGGGAATGAACTTAGTCTAACAGGCTTCTCTCTCTTCATCTTGATATAGAACAAGATTCTACATATTTACTACATAAATAATCATCATAAGCTTCTCTTCAATCCTTTTGAGCTATAAAAATGTGCCTTTTGGCTACTACATAGAATCGGGTGTTGAATAAAAATAGATTGTTCATTCATCTTTTGTCGATGTGAGTGGCGATCTTCTATCCTCTCTTTTTCTCAAATATCATTTCAAAGAAAAAGTAAAATAGTTATTGAATAACTATTTGCAATTTACTTGTGAATGGTTTAATATCCTTTTTATCGAAAGTATTTAATAGTTATCTGATAACTATTTTTGAATAGAAGAAAAAATTTTAAATGGTAAGGGAGGAAGAGAGGATGCAATTATCACGACATATTGATCAGAGAATGAATCAACGGGGCATTACTAAAGAGATGGTTGAGCTCACATTAGAATATGGTGAAATCGAGAACGATCGCTGGGTGCTCAATCGCAAACGGGTTGAGACGATGATTGAATTGCTTGAGAAACAGCTTCGCACCGCTCGTAAGTTGCGGGATAAAGGGGGGATTGTGGTAGTTGCGGAAGATAATACGCTTGTCACAACATACGATTATGATAGTAAAGATCGGTATTAATTCCTACTCATCGATTATTCATAATCTCATATCAATGGTGTTATGATGATTCAATTCAATCATTATCAAATAACGATTTTGAGGTAGCAATGAAACTAAAAGAGGTTGCAGAGGTGTCATCCGCAGGGGTGATTAAGTATGAGGAGATTCAGGTAGCGCCTTTGACGCAGGAGGCGATTTTGTTAAGTGGGTCGAATTTGCTCGAGCTTGGGTATCTTTCATTGATTAAAGATGGAGAGAATGCCAATTTGCGTAAGGTCTATGTGGAGCCGGCGATTTTTGAGGCGAAGCGTTTAGAGGCAGGTGATGTGATCTTTATGTCGCGCGGTGCGAGCTTTCGGGCGACGATTGTACAGGCGCACGATGCGGAATTGAATCTGATTCCGTCCCCTAATTTTACTGTGATTAAGGCGAATAATATGAAGATCTTACCGGAAGTGGTGGTGTCGTTCCTCAATAGCCCTGTGGGACAAGCGAAGTTAGAAGGGCTTGCGGTGGGGACGGCGATTCGTAATGTGCCGGTGGGGAAATTGCGTTCTTTAGAGTTGACGCTTCCAAGCCTTGAGGAGCAGAAACAGTTACAGCGCCTGTTCTATAAAAATATTGAAGTGCTTGAGGCAATGTCGGCACTCTATCGTCAGCAAAATGCCACTTTTCAATCGGTTGTGAATAATATGATGGGGGAGGAGATCGATGAGTCGTAAGATGGAAACTGTGCAATCGGATGCGCTTAAATCAGAGGCGATCCTCTTCGGGCTAATCTCAGAATTTCGGGGTACTGTGCCGATCGAAGATGCGACAGAGATTATTATGAGTTCAGCTTATCTCTTCTGGCAAGATCCCGATCAAGCTATTGATGCGCTTGAATCGGGGGAGAAGCGGTTACAAAGCTACCTCTTTGAAGCGTGTCAAACGCTCTGTAAAGAACGGCGATTACCATTAAAAGCAGAGTATTACCGGCAAATTCCTTGTAGCGGTTTGATCGAAAGCTATCGGCAGATCTATCAGCAATGTGATGCTAATCGTTTGAACTTCGCGCACTTTGTGGCGGAGGGGATCTATACTGGCGTAACGATTGAGAATCGCCGGCATTCTGGTGATTTAGATAGTAGCTCTATTCCCTATTTGATGCGTAGTATCGCGCGCCTCTATCCTCATCAAAAGGTCTATGATGGCGTTTGTGGCTTTGGGCGCTTGCTCTATCTGCTCAATCCCCCAAGTTTTATCGCGCGGGATATTGTGCCGATCAATGTGGCGTTAACGCAGTTACTCTTTGAGATGTTGGCCCGTAAAGGATGCTTCCTGGTGGGTGATACTTTGATGGGTGCAGATAGTGTAAATCAAGCCACCGATCAATCGGTAGAGAACGCCTCACAACAAGAAGCAGAACAAGAAGTACCGGAGGAGTCAGCGCCGGTAAGGGAAACGATCGTAGAACCGCTTGGCATAGATATGGTGATTTCTCAACCGCCTTTAGGGATTCAGATTGATTCAAAACTATTAACGGCATTAGCAAAAGTCCCTTATCTCTTAATAGATGATCCGATCTCTTCGCGGGCGAGTGATAGCCTTTGGATTCAAGAAGCGCTCTATCAAACTCACGAAAGCGGGCGGGTGATTTTGCATATTGCACCGGGCTGGAGCTATCGAGCGGGTTATGATTTGGCACTTCGTAAAGAGCTATTGGAACGCAATTGGGTTGAAGCGCTGATCTATCTGCCGGGGAGTATGATGAGTTATACCGGCATTGAGAGTAATATTCTCATTCTTAATCGCGCTAAAAAGGTCAATACGATCCGTTTAATTGATGGCCGATCTCTTGGGTTTATAAGCTCGAAAAAACGCTATCGAATCTTCTCAGAAGCGGATATTAAGCAGATCACAACGCGACTTCAAGCCTCGGATTTATCCGAGGTGCAAGCATCCGATACGAATAGCAATTTCGCGCTCGATATCCCATTAAGTGAGATTCGGAAAAAGAATTATGATCTCAGTGCCACACACTACTTCTCAAAAATAGAGCGACTGGAGCTTACGAGCATTGCCGAGGAGAAGCGGAAACTCTTGCAATTGAGCGATCAGTGTCAAAAATTGCAGGCGGAGTTTCAGGCGCTCGTAGAGGAGATTGAGTAGATTTCTAAGATTTTAGATGAGGATATGGGAAATTATCTTGATGATCTAGTAAATCAACTATTTGATAATTTCTCTTTGTTAAGCACATCTTAAGATTCAATTGCTTTAATGGCAATATCAAATAAGTATCGAAGTTGTCAGGAGGGAATGCAAATGGAACGGCAGATGGATTGGCAAATCACTGAGGGTGAATCTAGTTGTATAGATAAAACCGCTATGATGAATCAACAGACGAACCAGCGGGTAAAAATGGGAGTTAAAACCTTTTTTACAGTGATTGCTGGCGTAATCTTCAGTTTAGCGCTAAATGCGATTTCAGAGCCTGTATGGGCAATGGAAGGGCACGATCTTCCTACAGATAGTAATCCGGAAGAGGAGATCGCGATTAACTTCGATATTCGACAAAATAATGGCGCGACATTGGTGGAAGATGCGCTCTATCTTGATGATGAGATGCGGGTGACTTTACAGGGTCAAATTGTTGAGCAGATAGGTAAAGATCGTTATCGCTTCAAAGATAGTTCGGGAGAGATGGTTTTAGAGATCGAAGGGGATGAGTGGTATGGGATTGAAGTCACGCCAGAAGATACGATTTTAGTACAAGGAGAGATTGAGCGTTCAGGCTTTCAACCTGCCACACTCGATGTGGATTTTTTACTTAAATTAGAATGATAAGATCGGATTTGATAGCTTAAGAAGAGAAGAATAGGTGTCGTTTTTTTGTAGTATTCAAATTTAACTCTATTCTTTTTTCACTAAAGGTATAACTAAAAGTTATTAATTTTGAGCGATCATTGTTGAGAAATAATCGTAAGTTAACAGAGATAAACTACCCCTTTTTACTCGAAAAATAGTTGTGGAAAAAGTGCGCATTGGGCGCATTTTTTTTGGGCAAAATATTGAATCCTACGATAATGATTGATGATCGAAAAAGTTGTTAGATGAGAGCAGAGAAAGAGATAATATTCTATTATTTCAATAGTTTTTTGGTTATAGCGCATTGTGATCGTGATTCAATTCAATTATTCAATTTTTGTAGTATTGTTGTAATTCTCCGTAACCTTTAAATTTCTTTACATAAAAAACGGCAAGATAAAAAATAATCGCTTCAGAGTGAGTGCATTTTATCTCTACAATTCGGAATATTTTGGTGGATATTTCAATTTTTTGTTAGATAATGACCGCTTTTTCGAAGTCGAAGTAATCCAATAATTATTATTAAAGAATCTCCCCTCAATGGAGTCTTGGGAGGGAGAACTCGATTGCCTTTGAGGAGTTTAAGTTTATGAGTTCTACATCGATAGAAACACCTAATAATCTACCGCCGGATATGCCGAAAGTGAAGAAAACGAAAATCTATCAAATTCTCTATGTACAGGTGATTTTTGCCATTGTTGTGGGGATTTTGTTAGGGCATTTTGCGCCGGATATTGGTCAAAAGATGCAACCACTCGGCGATGCTTTTATTAAGCTCGTGAAGATGATTATTGCGCCTGTGATCTTTATTACTGTATCGACCGGTATCGGCGGTATGAATAATATGAAAACCGTGGGGCGCGTGACCGGGAAAGCGATGATCTACTTCCTCACGTTCTCAACAATTGCGCTCTTTGTCGGGATGCTCATCGCGAATGTGGTGCAACCTGGTGCGGGGATGAATATCGATCCTGCCTCGCTCTCAAATAATGCCGATGCTGTCGCCGGTTATGTAGAGAAAGCGCAAGATAGTTCGATGGTGGCTTTCTTTATGAACATCCTGCCGACAACATTGGTGAGCCCATTAGTAGGCGGTAATATCCTGCAAGTGCTCTTTGTTGCTGTGCTATTCGGGATTGCGCTGGCAAGTATTGGTGAAAAAGGTGAACCAATTGTCACATTCCTGAATCAATTAGCAGAGCCTATTTTCAAAATCGTATCGATGTTGATGAAATTTGCACCGATTGGGGCATTCGGGGCGATGGCATTTACCATTGGTCGTTACGGGATTGAGTCAGTATCGAATTTGGCACTTTTAGTCATTACTTTCTATGTCACATCAATTCTGTTTGTTGTGATAGTCCTCGGCTTAGTGGCGCGTTATAACAAATTCTCAATTTTGAAATTAATGCGTTATATCAAAGAAGAATTACTATTAGTATTAGGTACAAGTTCTTCAGAAGCGGCGCTTCCTACTTTGATGCAGAAGATGGAGAAAGCAGGTTGTGATAAATCTGTGGTGGGACTTGTGATTCCAACAGGTTACTCGTTTAACCTTGATGGGACCAATATCTATATGACGATGGCGGCGCTCTTTATTGCGCAAGCGTGTGGTATTCACTTGAGCTTTGGAGAGCAGTTACTGCTGCTTCTTGTGGCAATGTTGAGTTCAAAAGGGGCCGCGGGTGTAACAGGTGCCGGCTTTATTACCTTAGCAGCAACGCTCTCAGTCGTACCGTCAGTGCCGATCGAAGGGATGGCGCTTATTTTAGGAATCGACCGCTTTATGTCTGAGTGTCGTGCCTTGACGAACCTTGCCGGTAACGCTTGTGCCACAATCGTGGTTGCCCGTTGGGATAACGCATTAGATGAAGAGCAGTTACAAAGAGCTTTAGATGGTAAAATTAGTGAAGATGAAGCATTAAAAACTGTACTTTAGTCGGAT
Source organism: Ignatzschineria ureiclastica (assembly GCF_003121845.1). Classification (GTDB taxonomy): domain Bacteria; phylum Pseudomonadota; class Gammaproteobacteria; order Cardiobacteriales; family Wohlfahrtiimonadaceae; genus Ignatzschineria; species Ignatzschineria ureiclastica. The sequence goes on from NZ_QEWQ01000004.1 coordinate 212,172, forward strand.
CGTGTCAGGATAGATATATCGACAACGATTAAAATTCAGACTAAAGAAGATATAGTAAGATCGGTTCAAAAGAAGCTGATTGAAATGCCGGCGCATCAGCTGTAATAAGTACGGAAGCCGTTCTATCCGGCATCTTGCAAGTGTTGGTAAGTCAGGTTTTATACTTTCTTAAACCAAATTTACTATAAAAGAAAACCGTATTAGGATCGATTCAATCGGCACTAATACGGTTTTTGGTTGTAGAGGAGATGACTTTCGTAGAGATCTCTCGGTGAATCAAGATTCTATTCTTTCTCTTCTATTCTTCCTCATCACCCTCATCATCATCGAGTAAAGCGGGCTGTTGTTTCCAAAAGTTTTCAATGGTCCGAATTACTTGATTCTGTGTTACTTCAGGATACGAGGTGACGGCATAGTCTGTGTAGAGTTTGTGATTTTTCTGAGAATAGCTCTCGGCTAAGTGAATAAGAATGTCATCTTTGATAACCCAACGTTTTGGAATATCTTGCTGAATCGCCACTAATTCCCGCATTTTAGCAAGCGATTTGAGAAGCTGCTTTTTAGAACCCCGTAATCGCTGTGAGCCTTTGACCTTTTTCCAAGCCATTTCTGGATTCGGTTCATAGCGAGCGCGTTCGGTCAGCGGAATAAAGTGGTTTTTCAGCGTATCCTGCTGGCCATTAGCCGCAATTTCTGCCACTAATTTATGGTAAGTAGGAATAAGATAATGTACATCATCATAGGCATATTTAAGCTGTTCGCTCGAAAGCGGACGCAGATCCCACTGTGTTCGTGTTTGATCTCGAGTAAGATTTACATCGCAATAGTGTAGAACAAGATCGTGATAGCTGATGCCGACCTTTTTATTAAGGGTAATTTGTGCCGCTGTTTGAGTATCAAAGACGGGCGTTACTAAGATGCCGAGCGCGTGGACAATCGCTTCGAGATCTTGGCTTGCAGAGTGGATAATTTTAGTAATGTGAGGCGCAGTTAAGAGCGCATTGAGCGCCGTAAAATCCTTGATAGCTAAAGGATCAATACAAACCGCTTCCTGATCGGTGGCAAGTTGAATCAAGCAGAGCTTAGGGAAGTAGGTTTTCACACGTAGAAATTCTGTGTCGAGCGCTAAGAGCGTAATCTCTTCTAGTTGGATATTACACCACTGATCGAGCGCTTCTTGTGTATCTATATAATGATCTTTCATAAATCTTCTACTATCCCGCGTCATTTTAACAATGTTTCATTATACGTTTTTTCTCTAATCATAACGGGGAAATCGAAGAGAAATTAGGCAAAAGCGAGAGCTTGATCTAAAAATGGTTGATAAGATCTAAATAGGTTGAGTATTTTCAGAATGAATCATTGAGAATCTGGCAAACAATCCCGCTGTAATTTCGTTATAATGACCCAATATTTTGAGCGGCACTGCTTAAAGTGTGCTTAGTTAGGATCTATTTTAAGATCTATTTGCAAAGTTATTATAAATAATCATTGTTATGTGGTTTTCGCCACTGATCAGGAAATTGATATTACATGTTAAGTTATCGTCACAGCTTTCACGCCGGCAATCATGCGGATGTTCTCAAACATACCGTTCAGAGTTTGATTATTGAATCATTAACAGAGAAAGAGAAAGCGTTTCTCTATTTAGATACTCATTCCGGTGCGGGACGGTATCAATTAACGAGTGCTGAATCGGAGAAGACCGGGGAATATCTTGAAGGTATTGCGAGAATATGGGCCGCTTCAGAACGCCCGGAAATTTTAGCGCCTTATTTAGAGATCGTTGAGAAACTTAATCCCGATGGTGAATTGCGCTATTATCCCGGTTCTCCACTATTAGCAAAAGAATTATTGAGATCCCAAGATCAATTGATTATGACAGAACTTCATCCGAGTGATTATCCGCGATTAGTCGAGGAATTTGCCCGAGATCGCCGAGCAGAAGTCTTGAAAGAAGATGGATTTCAACAACTAAAATCCAAATTACCGCCGGTAAGTCGCCGAGGATTTGTATTAATCGACCCCCCATATGAATTAAAAACGGATTATGAAGCGGTGGTATCGGGTATTGTTGACGGTTATAAACGCTTTGCAACAGGGGTTTATGCGATTTGGTATCCTGTTGTCTCTCGTACGCAGATCAATAAGATGGTAGAAGCGCTGCGAGAAACGGGGATTCGTAAAATTCTACAGATTGAATTAGGAGTACAACCCGATAGTGAAGAGCGGGGAATGACTGCTTCCGGAATGATTGTGATCAATCCGCCTTGGAAGTTAGAAGCGCAGATGCAAGCTATTATGCCTTGGCTCTATCAAACGCTCGTCCCCGATCATCAAGGACATACATTGATCGAATGGATTACCCCGGAGTAGAGTGATCTCTTTGGTGAAGCGTTAGCACAGATTGGAAGTAAAATTTTAAGGCTTGGATGAAAGACCGAACGACAGATTGAACGGAAGGTTGAAATAAAAGCCGAATGAAAGCCGAATGAAAGAATCAAAGGAGTTTGAATGTTAATCCCATTTTCAGCGATGAATGCCGTTCCTTATTGGTTAATGTATCAGGAAAAATCGCCACTTGTGCATTGTATGACCAATCACGTGGTACAAAATTTTACAGCGAACGTATTACTAGCTACCGGCGGTAGTCCGGCGATGGTGCCTAGTATTGAGGAGTGTGGGGATTTTACTACGATTGCAAGTGCATTATTGATTAATGTTGGAACAATTACAGCGCCCACAGCCGAAGCGATGTTAGCGTCTGCAAAAGTGGCGTATGAAACCGGTACTCCTTGGGTGCTCGATCCTGTGGCTATTGGACCGGCGCTCTATTATCGCACGGAGATTGTTGCGCAATTATTGCAATATAAGCCGACCGTTATTCGCGGTAACGTTGCTGAGATCAAAACCCTTGCCGGAGAAGTAGCACAATCGAAAGGGGTAGATTCTCAAGAAGATTTTAGGGAGGCCGTAATCTATGCCGAGCAGGTGGCTAGAGAATTCAATACTGTCGTAGCGATGACAGGCCGTCACGATATTATTACCGATGGTCAGAAGAGTTATGAAGTGAGTATTGGTACAAAACAATTAACGAAAGTCACAGGAACCGGCTGTTCACTATCGGCCTTAGTGGCAGGATTAATTGGTGCCTCACAAGATGTGGTGGAAGCTGCGGCAACGGCTTGTTATGTGGTCTCGTTAGCGGGAATGCGTGCTGCAGAAAAAAGCGAGGGAATGGGGTCTTTTGCTGTTAGTTATTTGGATGAACTCTCTTTCATTAATGCTGATTCGCTTTTTGCATTAGCACAAGCGGAAGAGGAGAAAACAGAAGTACTATAAATCTGAAGAGATAGGATCTGTTGGTGATTGTGGAGAGATTTGATTCTATTGAAGATAATCAGAATAAACTATTTTTAAATCTGAAATAACCTCAAATAAGTTGACCTTTTACGGTAACTCTGTTTTAACACAAGTATGCCGTTAAAAATAAGGGCATTTATAAGCAGTCCTCAAAAATTCATAATAAATAATAAATCAATATCTCAAAGGAGTTTCATTATGGCAGGATTTCATCAATGGTTAGATCGCCGGGCGATATTTGATCTATCGCTCTATTTAGTATTAGATCCTCAAATGTGTGGAGGCCTCGATAAGATGGTAGAGACCGTCAAAGAGGCTGTCGCAAATGGTGTGACATTTGTTCAATTACGTTCAGAAGCTGAGATTGATAAAGGCTTATGGTATAAAGCGGCGGTGGTACTCAAGCCGATCTTAAAAGCCCATAATATTCCTTTTGTCATTAATGATCATGTCGACGTCGCTTTAGCGGTGGATGCCGATGGTGTTCACATTGGGCAGAAAGATCTACCGGCGACCGTTGTCCGTAAATTATTAGGGGAGGAGAAAATTATTGGCCTCTCTGTCGGATCGGTTGAAGAATTAAAAGCAGTGAATTTTACTGTGGTGGATTATGTGGGCGTTGGCCCCGTTTTTGCCACGACAACGAAGAAAGATGCCCGTCCAGCATTAGGGCTTGATGGTTTGAAAGCGATTGTCAAAGCGCACGCTTGTAAGAAGGTGGCTATTGGTGGTATTAATGCTTCTAATGCAGAATCGGTGATGAGTACCGGTGTTGATGGTATTGCAGTGGTTTCGGCTATTTGTGGGCAAGAGGATGTCGCTGATGCAACAACTTTACTCTCGACAATCGTGACAGCAGAACAAGAATAGTAGAAGACAACGGAAGAAACTTGATAGGTAGGAGAAGGTAGAATGAATAAGATTTTAACCATTGCCGGTTCAGATCCAAGCGGAGGGGCGGGGATTCAAGCAGATTTAAAAGCATTTTCCGCTTTAGGCACTTATGGAATGGCAATTTTATCAGCCTTAACTGCACAGTCAACGCAAGGGGTAGATGGCGTTTTACCGGTTCCTACCGAATTTATCGAGAAACAATATTGTGTGCTCTATGACGATATTATTGCAGATGCAGTCAAGATGGGCGCTTTGGTGAATAGTGATATTATTGAGTGCGTGGCAGGCCTCTTAACCCGTTATCCCATTCCATTTGTGGTATTAGATACGGTGATGATCGCAAAAGGCGGACACCCCTTATTAGCCAATGATGCAGTGAGCGCTATTCGCACGCATCTGTTACCATTAGCGGATATTATTACCCCTAATATTCCCGAAGCCGCAGCATTACTCGACACTGATGAAGCTACTACAGAAGCACAGATGCAGGCACAAGGGGAAGCCTTATTAGCTTTAGGGCCTAAAGCTGTGTTGATTAAGGGTGGACATTTAGAGGCCGAGATTAGCCCTGATCTTCTGGTGACCCAATCAGGAACAGAGCGCTTAGTTAGTCCTCGTATTGCCACTAAAAATACCCATGGAACAGGCTGCACATTGTCTGCGGCGATAGCGGCACTCTATCCTAGTCATGGCTTAGTGAATGGGGTTCGGTTGGCAAAAGAGTATATTGATGGGGCTATTGCTAAAGCTGATAGCTTACAAGTAGGTCAAGGTATTGGGCCTACACACCATTTTTATCGTTGGTGGTAAAAGAGTTATTTAAAAGCGTTCTCTAAAAGTGTTATCTATAAAAAAATCTATCATCGCTATTTTAGCTATATAGTCGCCATTTGAGCCATTTCAATAGAAATAGAGTTAGGAATTGATATTAATGCAGACAATGAATATCCAAGATCTTTTAGATCGTGCTGGTTTTTCACGATTTCAGTGGCGGATTTTTCTTTTTACTTTTGCGATTGCATTCTTTGACGGTTACGATACGGCAGTGATTGGTTATATTGCGCCGAGTTTAATGGGGGAATGGGGGATTGCAAAAGCTGATCTTGCACCGGTACTTAGTGCTGCACTCTTTGGGTTGGCTTTTGGGGCGATTGCCTTTGGGCCGGTAGCGGATAAGATTGGTCGAAAATGGGTATTGTTACTCTCCGTTCTACTTTTCTCTGTCGGGACATTGAGCTCTGGCTGGGCAAATGATCTTCGAACATTAGAGATTTTACGTTTTATTACTGGGATTGGTTTAGGGGCAGCAATGCCGAATGCGGTGACTCTGTTGTCAGAATATTGTCCAAAAGAACGCCGCGCTTTTATTGTCAATACGATGTTTTGTGGCTTTCCTTTAGGTGCTGCTAGTGGGGGCTTTATTGCTAGTTTCTTAATTCCCCAATTAGGTTGGCATTCGATGCTGATTCTAGGGGGATTAATTCCGCTACTATTAACATTTGTGATGTTCTTTAGTCTACCGGAATCGATTCGTTTTCTTTATCAAAAAGAGGGAGATAGTCCTAAGGTAAGAGCGATCTTGGCGCGTATCAATCCTGAAGTTTTAAAGGTTAATCACTTGATCTTATCGGAAATGAAGACTGATACATCTGTAAATGATCATCAGAATGATCAAAAATCAGAATCAGAATCAGAAGTAAAGTCGGGATTAGAATTAGAATCTCAGCATTCTGCGCGTAAAGGCTTATTGCTGGTATTAACACCGCCTTATCTCTTAGGATCATTGATGTTATGGATCGCCTATTTTATGGGGCTTGTGATTTTTTATGGTGTGATGAATTGGATGCCGACACTCTTTCAAGAGAGCGGTGTTGCAGGTGGAACGGCATCAACAGTGACTGGTCTCTTTGCACTAGGCGGGTTAGGTGCAATTATGAATGGTTACTTGATGGATCGATTCAATGGGACTAAGCTCATCGCCGGCCTCTATTTCTTAACCGCCATTTCAGTAGCGCTGATGGGGTTGATGATTGATCTACCGATTGTATTACTGATTATCGTGACACTCTTTGCCGGTATTGTGATGAATAGTGCGCAATCTTCACTTCCGGCATTAGCAGCACAATTCTATCCTACGGCAGGGCGAACCACAGGTGTTTCTATGATGTTGGGGTTAGGGCGTTTTGGCGGAATAGTTGGGTCTTTCTTAGTGGCGCTATTAGTCGCAAAAGGATTGACAATTATCGGAATTTTCTATTTTTTGGCAATCCCGGCGCTTGTTGCTGTTACTGCACTTCTTATAAAAGCGTGGTGGTATCGATAGTAACGGTGATTTACCGCTTCCGTCCCCCTTTCACTTGCCGGGCTTGGCTCGCTTCGACGCTTTGACGAATTTGTAGGTAGCTCTCTAGTCGCCTTTCAGATATTTTGCCTGTGCCAACTGCTTCCCGATACGCACAGCCAGGATCATTTTGATGATGACAATTACTGAATTTGCAAGGAGGAAGAGCTGTCAGTTCAGGGAAACCTTGATCAATAGCACTGAGTGGTAGATGCTCAATATTAAAGCTGCGTACACCAGGAGAGTCAATTAGATAACTCTCGTCCATAGGAAGATGATAGAGTGTAGTGCTTGAGGTGGTATGATTTCCAAGACCTGTTGAAGCATTGATCTTTTGTGTTTGTAGCGCAAGTGATGGAATCAATTGATTTGTTAGAGATGATTTCCCGACACCTGATTGACCGACAAAGATCGAAGTCCGCTCATTCAGAACAGTTTGTAGTTCGACGATCGTTTCAGGTTGATAGATTGAGGTTTGATAAATAGGAATCCCAATTTTTTGATAATCTTCTAAGAACTTCAAGCTCTCTGCATTATCGATGGTATCGCATTTATTGAGAATAAAAGCGACATCAATATCAAAATAGTGAGCCGCAATAATATATCGATCAATCAATGAGGGACTTGGCTCAGGCTGTGGAGCAATGACAATGAAGAGTTGATCAATGTTGGCGGCTAAAATTTTCTCAGCGCCGCCAAATGCAAGGCGAGAAAAGTGGTTTTCTCGAGGTAGCCTTGCAATCACGACAGGTTCATTCTGTTCAAGCATATAGTAGACAAAGTCACCACAAACAATAGTTCCTAAACTTTGACGGACAGAGGCTTTATAAAGATTCAGCGCTTCATCTTCAAGCGTCACATGTTGACCATGCTGAGCGATGACGCGTCCGGAAAATGCCTGATCAAGCTCATCGGCAGAGAGAAGTTGTTCTCGTCTAGTTTCGAGTAATCTTTTTTGTTGGTTCGTGAGTCTACGGGCCATATATTATCGCTCTAAATGAGGAAGTTTATTAGACACACCATCCCACTTTTCCGCTTCAGGCAATGGTGCTTTCTGCTCGGTAATCACTGGCCATTTGCGAGAAAGTTCGGCATTGATATCAAGAAAAATCATCTGCTCGTCACTTAAGTCCGCATCTGAAAGAATTGCACCGGCAGGGCATTCAGGCTCACAGAGTGTGCAGTCGATACACTCATCGGGATCAATCACTAAGAAATTAGGACCTTCGTGGAAGCAATCTACCGGACAAACTTCAACACAGTCTGTATATTTACATAAAATGCAGTTATCAGTTACTACAAAAGTCATAATCGAATCCTTGAAATAGCTATTTGTGAGAGATAGAAAGATCAGAAATGTGTAAATAGCAGAGCCGTTGCATATACTCTCTCTATTTACACATTTGAGCAGTTATTGTGGCGATGCTTTATAATAAACGCTTTATTTTACAATAACCTTGGCAATACGGCGTTTACCCACTTGAATAATCACCTCATCACCTGTTTTTAATGTTACTGATCGATCTTCAACACGCTCTTGGTTAATGCGAACAGCGCCTTCATTGATCATGCGGAAGCCTTCAGAGTTAGAACCTACTAAACCAGCTTCTTTCATCGCTTGAGCAATCCCGATTTCTCCATTTTCTGATTGAACAATTTTCTCTTCGATATTCTCAGGAAGATTGCCTTTTTGGAAGCGCTCGATAAAGTTACGTTGTGCTTCTTCTGCAGCCGCTTCATTGTGATAACGAGTAATCAGCTCTGCACAGAGCTCAAATTTAATGTCACGAGGATTGCGACCCTCTTTCGCTTCTTTTTGTAATTGTGCGATATCCGCATTAGAACGGAAGCTCAGTAATTCAAAATAACGCCACATTAAATCATCAGAGATCGACATCAACTTACCAAACATATCATCCGGCGTATCATCAACACCGATATAGTTACCGAGTGATTTTGACATCTTATTGACACCATCTAAGCCCACAAGTAGTGGCATAGTAATTGCGCATTGTGGTTTAGTAATACCGTAAGCTCGCTGTAGATCCCGTCCCATTAAGAGATTAAACTTCTGATCTGTACCGCCTAGTTCTACATCTGTTTTAAGATGAACTGAGTCATAACCTTGAAGTAGAGGATAGATAAATTCATGGATCGCAATCGGTTGCTGTGATTTATAACGTTTCTCAAAATCATCCCGCTCAAGCATTCTTGCAACGGTATGTTTTGATGCCAATTGAATCATGCCACTTGTCCCTAACTCATTGAGCCAATGGGAGTTAAATACAACTTTTGTAAGTGCAGGATCAAGTACTTTAAAGATCTGCTCTTCATAAGTTTTCGCGTTTGCAAGTACTTGCTCACGAGTGAGGGGCTTACGGGTTGCATCTTTACCTGAAGGGTCACCGATCATACCGGTAAAATCACCGATTAAGAAGTTTACTTGATGACCAAGGTCTTGGAAGTGACGCATTTTATTGATTACAACAGTATGTCCAAGATGGAGATCCGGCGCAGTAGGGTCAAAGCCTACTTTAATTTGTAGTTGACGATTTTCTTTTAACTTTGCTGTTAAATCTTCGATTGAGATAATCTCATCGGTACCACGTTTGATAATCTCTAGACTCTCTTCAATGGTTGCCATATCTTTTATTGTCCTAACTTTTTTAAATAGATTACACTCTGAAAATAGATTACCTTCCGTACAAGAGTGTCGATTGAAGGGAAGGTAGAATTTGTATTGATATCCGCTTATCTTCTAGAATAACTTATCGTCTAGGATAAGATGGCTCGGGAAATGTGACCTGATCATCAGGGACACTGATCGGAACAGTGACTTCAAAAGGATCAGGTGTTAATCGAACCTCTTTTGTGATGACCTGAATATCTGAATTTTGAGTCGACTGACTTGATGAGGGTACGCTATTCGTTGTAGTTGCCGGAATGTCATAAGGCTGTGGGGTAGAATAGAGCTCAATCGGTGCGTGATTGTTGCTGTTTTGATAGCTATTGGTAGATTGCATCCGTTGACTATTGAATGGACTACTTTTTTGACCAACAATAATTGGCACACCACTTTGTTGTTCTACAGCAAGGTTCACTAGATCATAATTAACTGATGTATTGGGATGTTCTTCAAGATATTGCTCAAGTTGTGATAGCGCTTTAGCTTTCAAATCTGCAACAGAAAGATTATCTTCATCAAGTGGAGGATGAACTTCGATTAGAAGGTCATTACCTAAGAAACCAAACTTTATAGGTTCATTAAGGAAGGTGACAACGGTATTCGTGGGGACGATATCGTAAAGTTGCTCGATATGTTGGGGGTAAAAGCGCATACAACCATGGGTTACACGCATGCCAATACCAGTCTGTTCATTCGTACCATGAAGAAGATAGCTGGGAAGTGAAAGACGTAATACACGTGTTCCAAGTGGATTATCAGGACCTGCAGGCACTACACCAGGCAGGGTACCACGTCCCATCTCTTCATGTTCACGACGAATACTTGCAGGTGGATACCATGCAGGATTTTCTTGTTTACGTGTAATCGACCAAGAGCCTAATGGAGTTTTCCAATCCATACGACCGACACCGACAGGATAGACATAAACGGTATCTGAATCTTTTAGAAAGTAGTAAGTCCGCATTTCAGGAATATTAGAGACAATGCCGGAACGTTTTCCTTCAGGGAGAATAAATTGCAGCGGCAACAGGATAGGGCGCTGTTCATTAAGAAGCCAAGGATTGATTCCAGGGTTAGCCCACTTAAGTTCCTCATAGCCCATCTCAAAACGAATGGTCAAATCCGCAAGGGATTCATGTTTGTTAGGGGTAACATACCGAATCTCACCAATGACATCATCGCCGGGTGCGGGCATTTTATACTCAATATTTTTTTGCGCATAAACTGCTGAAATGAGTAAGCTTGCTGAAAGCAAAATTTGTTTTATCTTCATAGCACGATCTCTAATAATCGACAAAGGTCAATAGAATGTTAATGGTTGATAGCATCTTATCAGGGGTGAATCTTATGTCATCGAAATATTAAAATATCAGAAGATCGATTTCACTATAGATTCATTCAATAAAGGCTGTTTATATTATCGCTATTAAAATGAATATGCGATATTTTTCAGGTAATTATCAATTATCGACTAATTGCAATCACTAACAGACTATCACTTTCATCGTCATATTTAACTTTGCTCTTGTAGATGATGGAATTTTTCCATTAACTCTTCTTGAGTCTCTACACGATCAGGATTTTTAGGAATACACTCCACAGGGCAAACTTCAACGCATTGTGGTGTATCAAAGTGACCGACACATTCTGTGCATTTATTAGGGTCGATCATATAGATTTCAGGACCCATTGAGATCGCCTCATTAGGGCACTCAGGTTCACATACATCGCAGTTGATGCACTCATCAGTAATCATTAATGCCATTTTTATTCTCCTATCATAAATAGCAAGAAATTATAAGTTATTCATTGCTATCAATTTACATGCTTTGAAAATAGAAGAGAATCAATGCGACTTGATCCTCTTATCTCTATTTTTGAATTTAGTGTTTAAAATACTTTTTAATCTCTTTGATACTATCAAATTATCTTCTTTGAAGTGTGATTCTTCTAATGTATCACCTCTTCAATATCTCAGGTTTATGATTTAGAGATATTCAGCGCCACCCATATAAGGTTTTAATACTTCAGGGATTCTAACGCGGCCATCGGCTTCTTGATAGTTCTCTAAGACTGCAACCAGTGTTCGACCTACTGCTAATCCTGATCCATTCAATGTGTGAATCAATTCAGGTTTACCTGTTTCACTATTTCTGAAACGGGCTTTAAGGCGACGCGCTTGGAAATCTTCACAGTTAGAGCAAGAAGAAATTTCACGATACTTTTGTTGTCCCGGTAACCAAACTTCTAGATCGTAAGTCTTCGCTGCCGAGAAGCCCATATCGCCGGTGCATAGTACAACGCGGCGGTAAGGGAGTTCGAGTTTCTCAAGGATCGTTTCAGCGTGTCCTACTAAGCGCTCAAGAGCATTATAAGAATCTTCAGGTTTAGTGAAATGAACAAGCTCTACTTTTTCAAATTGATGTTGGCGAATCATACCACGAGTATCGCGGCCGTAACTTCCAGCTTCAGAGCGGAAGCAATTACTTTGTGCGGTCACTTGTAGTGGCAGAGTTGCTTCTTCTAAAATCTCATCTTGGGCAAGATTCGTAAGTGAAACTTCTGCTGTTGGAATGAGATAGAAATTACGCTCATCTTCTAATTTAAAGAGATCTTCAGAAAACTTCGGAAGCTGCGCTGTCCCATAGAGGCTCTTTTGATTCACAATCACAGGGACATTGACTTCCATATAGCCATGTTCTTGCGTATGAGTATCTAACATAAATTGCGCAAGCGCCCGGTGTAAGCGCGCCATACTCGATTTAAGAATTACAAAACGAGAGCCGCTAATTTTAGCTGCTGCTTCAAAATCCATGCCGAGTTTTTCGCCGAGAGAGACGTGGTCTTTCGGTTCAAAATCAAATTCTTTAGGCGTTCCCCAACGTTTGACTTCAACGTTATCATCTTCATTTTTGCCTAAAGGAACATCATTGTGAGGGATGTTCGGCATATCAAGTAACATTGAATCAAGTTCTGTTGCGACTTTACTAAGAGTCTGTTCTACGTCCGCAAGCTTGTCGCCGAGTTGAGCCACTGACGCCATAATTTCAGAGACATCTTCACCTTTCGATTTCGCAATACCAATCTGTTTAGAAGTAGTATTTCGCTCGTTTTGTAGTTCTTGTAGCGAAGTTTGGAGGTGGCGACGTTGTTCTTCTAGTTCGTTAAAACGCGCAACATCAAATTGATAGCCACGTTTTGCGAGCGCGGCAACAACATCATCTAAATTCTGTCTTAATAAGCGTGGATCAATCACAGTTAATGTCCTTCGTGAAGTCTGAAAATTGACCTTGCATTATATACGAAAAAGCATCTTTCTTCCAAAGTAAATCCTAATGAGTAGAGAAGTTGAAAAAGTTGCTTGAATCGGTGTCTAGCAAGGGGTTGAAACTAAGATATTGTATTATCCTACCATCGTCTAATAAATAGTCGACATTTTTGATACAGCTTCATAAATATCGATTCATCAATATCTGTTCGTCCATATCGGTTCATCTATATCCGAGAATTTGAAAGAGCGTCCTGAAAGTCACTTTGGTCACTCCCTTTTACTCTCTTTTTGGTATTTGTACGGGCGGCTATCTTGATGATAATGCACTATAACGTTATTCTAGTTTAATCAATCCCGCAGAAGATAATTTCTGCTCGTCCCCTTTTTCTCCCCAATGAACTGGTAATCACTATGAAGTATCAAGATAGCGCTGTTTCTCACGATCGTAATATTCAAGAGGATATGTCACCTATTCCAAGAAAAAAATCCTTTTTAAAAGTGGGAAAATCATTTGCATTAATAGTCGGTGCAATACTCTTTTTGAGTGCTTGTAGTCATATCGAACAATCACAGTATCAAGCGATGGATCAATATCGTGCAGTGATAGCACAAGAGCAAGGTTGGGATGAAGCGACCCGAGAAGAGATCTTTTTAGATCAAATCTGGTATAACCCGGCATTATGGCAGAGAGCGGACGGAAAAACGGCTGTAGAGGGAGAACTTGAGAAAGCCTTTTTAGGCTGCTTGACGGGCGCTAAATCAGTAGAAGAGGGCATCAGTAGTAATGTCGGCGGTAAAGACCCGATTCAAATTATCCACGCGCGCGCCACCGTTGAGCTCTGTATGGTCAGTAAAGGTTATCAACCGATTAATGAGCGTCGTGCTTTGATTTGCGAAAGTGATTATTACGATGTATTGCCGGTCTGTTATTTTTCTCGGGATTTAGTGCGGAATTACCGTGATTGATTGCAGAAGATGATTTGAGGATGCTTAAAAAGCATTGAAAATCTTTAAAATGATCGAAATATCAATCATTATCGTTACTCATAGTTGTATTACAAGTTATTAGGCTGTTTCAATCAATCGGTATTTTTGGGCGAGTGTAATTGCATTTTGCATTGCAGTTTTCAGAAGTGGTTGAAGATAATCAAAGTGCTCGTGCTCAAGATCAAGATGATGAATGACTCTAAGTAGAGATGCCAGCTGTGCTGAGATCTCGAGCTGAAGTAAATAGAGTGCCGAGGATTCTTGCTTATCTGTAAAGGGATAATGGGTATCGTAGTAGAGAATAAGATCGTGAAAAGTCTTAATGACATTTAATCTTTCGGGGGTGAATTTGGCAATAAACTCTTGTTCCGTCAGATAGATCGGTTTTGCGTGAGCGCTGAGCTTCAAATCTTGCAAATATTCTTCTGTACCATAATTTTGGGACAGTGCAGTAATCTTTTCGGCGAAAATCTCTAACATAAATTGGAAATGTTGCATAAAGAGTTGCCGCTCAAGCTCTGTACGTGTGCGAACCATCTCCTCTCGATTAATTTTAAGCTCTTCGCGATTGAGTTGTAGATCTTCCCGCTGTAGATGTAGGGAGTAGATTACACCGGTAAATGCCACACCGGTAAAGAGTGCCACGATAGCATCGAAGAAGATACTCTCATTATCAGGGCTCTGCAGTGTAAGATAGATCGCAATGAGCCACGTCATCATAATAAAAGCAATAGTAACGGCAAACATCCAACTAAATTCACGACGTTGCTTCTTAGGCGAATTGCGCATTGTATGAGAATCCTCTACTGATGATTATGTGGTCAATATCTAATTATTTTTATCATTAATAATGACAAATGATTATAGCAGGATTTATCGCATAGCCGGGGAGAAATAGCTCGTTCTTCTCACAATCGTGCGCCGGCAAATTAAGCAATTTCACTGCTTGAGCTGATATGCTGGAAATGTGGCATATGTTCAATATCTAAGCCGGAGAGAACGACCCCGTTTTTATCCTAATCGTGCGCCGGCAGTTGTGGCATTTTTAGTACCGAGAAATTAACGATTACTCATTTGCGGGCGCGGGATTGTTCTGGATATGCAAACATTCCCTCCCGCCGGGAATCAGTTTTTGTTTGGAGTAACTAAGAAGATCAGTCACATCGCCGGGGAGAAGTATCCCGTTTTTATCCTAATCGTGCGCCGGCAGTTGTGGCATTTTTAGTACCRAGAAATTAACGATTACTCATTTGCGGGCGCGGGATTGTTCTGGATATGCAAACATTCCCTCCCGCCGGGAATCAGTTTTTGTTTGGAGTAACTAAGAAGATCAGTCACATCGCCGGGGAGAAGTATCCCGTTTTTATCCTAATCGTGCGCCGGCAGTTGTGGCATTTTTAGTACCAAGAAATTAACGATTACTCATTTGCGGGCGCGGGATTGTTCTGGATATGCAAACATTCCCTCCCGCTGGGAATCAGTTTTGGTTTGGAGTAATTAAGAAGATTACTCACTTGCGGGCGCGGGATTGTTCTGGATATGCAAACATTCCCTCCCGCCGTGAATCAGTTTCTATTTGCAATAATAGAATAAGGGATTCACGACGAAAGGGAATGTGTTGTTTAACGATTGTTGACTATTAATAGGTTACTATTAATGGGGGCTGTTAATGGTTATTAAATACTATTTGCATTGCCATCCGCATTATCGTTTCCATCGGCGCTTAATACTGCTTCAGGATCTTTATAACGATCTTCATTGAGAAGTCCAAGCTCTTTATCGGTCGCAACGGCGGAAGTCATTGCCCCTGAAATATTAGTCATTGTGCGTGCCATATCAATAAGTGGATCAATGGCTAATACCATACCGATGAGGGGGAAGTATTCGCCCATTCCCATTCCTGAGAGCGCAACAGTGGCCGCAATCGTTGCAGTTCCAGGAACGCCGGCGATACCGATAGAACCGATGACAATAACAATGAGAAGCATAATGTAGAATTGTAGATTCATCTCAATACCCACCATATTGGCCACCATCATCACAAGGAGCGCCGGGAAGAAACCTGCGCAACCATTCATCCCCATTGTGGTGCCTAATGAGGGAACCAGATTGGCGGTGCCGCCGGAAACCCCTAAGCGCTCTGTCAATGTAGAGATAGTCATCGGCAATGTTCCCACCGATGAGCGACTTGAAAATGCCATTACCAAAGTATCCCGAGATTTCTTGAGGAACATCATTGGCGAGAGCCCGTGAGCCCCGATAATCATCAGATGAATGACCACCATAATAAATGAGGCAACATAGATCGCAACGACAAAGCCCAATACTTTTTGAACCGCCGGTAAACCATGATTCATAATGGTGCCGGCAAGGAGCGCAATGACGGCATAAGGCATATATTTAATAATGGTCATCGTCATACTCATTACAATTTTATGAAGCGCATCGATGAGCTGTTTAAAGACACCGATCACTTGGGGGGCTTTCGGTGCCATACGGTTTGCGGCAATTCCTAAGAGCGCGGAGAAGATCACAAGACCGATAATGTTGTTGCTGTTCATTGCCGAGATAATATTGCTCGGAACAAGATTGACAAAGGTATCCACTAAATTCGAGACTTCACGCTGTTTTGCGGCGGTGACAATAATTTCATCGCCTTTACCTAGCCCCATTACAGCGGCAATGACCATTCCTAATATTGCCGCAATCCCTGTGGTAAAGAGTAGCCAAAAGATTCCACGACGGGTAATTTTCGGGAGTGATTTATCAGCCCCAAAGTCTAAGACCACTTTAACAATAGAGACGAAGACAAGTGGAATTACAATCATCCGAATGAAAGCAATAAAGGTCTTCCCAAAAAGCCCGTACCAAATACTACTCTCTTTGAGTGCAGTGGTCGTTTGATCGGGGAATCCCGCTAAGAATTGTGCGCCAAGTCCGATAACGGCCCCAAAAATCAAGCCAACTAACATTCGCATAAAGAAGCTGATCTTACGCTTTTGCATCTGATAAATCAGATAAAAAGAGATCAATAATACCATAATCGCAATAATCGTTTGATATTGGGTAATTGCAAGAAACTGTTGGAAAAATGGCCCGCTAAATAGCGAGTCATTGACGGGCTCCGGAATAGTCGTTGGCATAATGTTCATCCTTATGGGGTTATCAATCTAATTCTCAATTTTAATTCATACCTGGTTTGCAGGTTAAGTATGTATTTTTGAATTATCCGCTAAAGTGACAAAATTGCAACTATTTTTTCAAGGATTAGACGAGTATTTGCAGCACATTATGTGTATTACGTTTTTGTGGCTATCAATCAGTAATCCATAATTCCATAATTCCATAATCCATACTTCATAAGTAATAAGCAACGATGAATAATTAACAATCATAGGGGAGAATGGATAGTTGTGCCGTAATCAATATAGGGTAAATAGATGTGACAAAATGATAATTCATTGCGCTAAGGCAAATGATTAGCAGGAAGCAAAACGTAAATTATGGTATTTTATAGCGTTTGTTTTCGACTCATTTTGAGTGAGATTTCTTCCATTTTCCCATTGACAGCAAGCGGCAGAGAATATGCGATTAAGTAAAGTAAAACTATCTGGCTTTAAATCTTTTGTAGATCCCACGACTTTTGTATTGACTGGGAAACTCAATGGTATTGTGGGGCCAAATGGTTGTGGTAAATCGAATATTATCGATGCAGTGCGTTGGGTAATGGGGGAATCATCGGCGAAACAACTTCGTGGTGAGTCGATGAGCGATGTGATTTTTAATGGTTCAGAGCGCCGTAAACCGGCAGGGCTTGCCTCTATTGAATTGATTTTTGAAAATGAAGACGGTCGTCTTGGCGGGAAATGGGCGGAATATCGGGAGATCAGTGTTCGCCGGACTTTAGATCGGGAGGGGAAGAGTCAATATTTCTTAAATGGGACTCGTTGTCGCCGCAGAGATATTACCGATATCTTCTTAGGAACCGGCCTTGGTCCTCGCTCTTATGCCATTATTGAGCAAGGAATGATCTCGCGTATCGTAGAATCGAAAGCGGATGATCTGCGTAGCTTTTTTGAAGAAGCGGCGAATATCTCTAAATATAAAGAGCGCCGGCACGAGACAGAATTACGCATTGAGCATACTCGAGATAACCTTGAGCGCTTGACCGATATTCGAGGTGAGCTCGGTAAGCAGTTAGCCAAATTAGAGCGACAAGCGGCTACAGCGATGAAGTATCAAGCCCTAAAACAGGAAGAACGTGCATTAGGATATGTAGAGGTCTCTTCACAAAAAAATGATATTGAAACCGCAATAGCACATCTCTTAGAGAGTTCAGCTTCTGAATATGAGACTTTTCAACTCACGGTTGCGCAATTTAATCAGGTGACAACAGAGTTATCAAGTCAAAAGCAACAGTTTGAAGCCCTTGAAAAGGAGGTTGCACAGAAAAATAGCGAACTCTATCCTTATAAGCAGAAAGTCGATCATCTGAAGCACGAAATTGTGCGGATTCGCGCGTTAGAGGCGCAGGAACTAGAATCGCAAGCAGAATGGCAAGAAAATGGTGTTCGACTTGAAACGGAAGTGGCCAATAGTCGTGAAATTTTAGCAGATCTACAGCAGAAGTTAGAAGAAGCGCAATTTATTGCCGAGAGTGAAAGCGAGCAACTTTGGGGAGAAGAGGAAGCGCTGTCAGAGTTAGAACAATCGGTCGAAGCGCTACAGGCAGAATATATTGCGATTCGGGATCAAATTAGTGAGATTAAGCAGAAATTAGAACTCAATCGCCATACAAAGCAGTATCAATTAGAGCGCGCTAAAGCGATGGATGAGGAGCGTAATACTTTAGCCAAGAGTGAGTTGCCGGCAGAAGATCCCGCTTCTGATGAAGCATTCATTATGGAAGAGACGCTGATTATTCAACAGGAGAATCAAGCGCAATTAGAGGCAGGTATTGAAGCGATACAGACGGAGATCAATACTCTAAGCCAAGGGATTACTCATCTAGAAAAGGAGCAACGTACGCTTTTAGCGAGTCGTAATCAGCTTGCCGGTGAAGTGAGTATGTTAGAGAAGATGAATCTCTCTGATGATAAAGAAGCGCAATCGCCTCTTTTTGAACATCTGAAAGTCTCAGATGGTTGGAATGGTGCGGTAGATACAGCGCTTCGTCATCAATTATTACTCAGTACACGCCGGCAACGAGGCGAAAGTTATATTGCTGGGGAAACACCTTATCAATATAGCGAGCAGCACTTAGGCTATTATGTAGAGAGCGATTTAGCGCTTGGTTCGCTACTTTCCCATATCTATGCATTTGATGATACGACGCTTGATCTGCTCTCATTGGAGAAAGATCCGCATTTTATCGCCTTGCGTGAGCGGTTAGCATTGCACGAAATGATTGCCACTAAATCCGGCTTACTCTTTGGGCCGGATTGGGCAATTTATAGTACGGAAGAGGCGAATTTTGGGATTTTGGCTCGTCAACGCTCCTTAGAGAAAGCGAAAGTTGAGATTCAAGAAGTGGATGCTCGACTGGAGATATCTGATGAAGCGCTCTATGAGAAAGAGGAACGCCGAGAGGCTTTGCAGCAGGATCTCACCGAAAAACAGAAACAGTTACAGAAACTCTCTCGAGATATTTTTGATCTTGAGAAAAAGCTCAGCCTTGTATTGCAGGCGAAAGATCATCAAGCAAAAGAGCGGCATCGTATTGAGAGCCGTTTAGCGGTATTGACCAAAGAACAGGCACTAAATCAAGAATCGTTAAGTGCTTTAGAGACAGAAATTGAAGCTGGTGAAAAGGCTTATGTAGAATTAGAGCAGCGTTGGCAAGCGCTTTCAACAAAATATGACGAGCAGAAACGGCACTATGAGGCGCGTCGTAAGGCCTTTGATCAACGCAAATCGCATCATTTAGAGCAGAAGCGACAAGGTGAGCAATTGCAACTACAGATCACGTTGCACCAGGAGCGGAAAAATCGCGCAGAGAGTGAGTTAAATCATCTAAGAGCACGATTAGAATCGCAACAATCACAGAATGATTATAGTGCGCAAGTGGCCGAGATTGAGGAATCTTTGATGATTGCCGAAGATCATCTATTGCAATTTGAGGCCACTTTAACGGATCTACATCACAATTTTGAAGCAGCAAAAGAAGCAATTCGTGCGTTAGAAGCGAAGAAAGTCATTGAGGAGGAGCGGTTAAGCGCGCAAAAAGGGGCGCTGAATCAATTCTCCATTCGAGAAGCAGAACTCAATACTAAGCTTAGTATCATTATGGAGCAGTGGCAGCAGTTACAGCTTGAGATGAGTGCAGAAGAGATGGAAGAAGCCTCAGCACAATATGGAGAGCTTGCAACGGCTGAATTGAAAGCGGCGCTAGAACGAACACAAAATGCGATTCAAAAAATTGGGGCTGTCAATCTAGTGGCGATTACCGAATGTGAAGAGTTGCGAGAGCGTAAATCCTATCTTGATACGCAAAATGAGGATCTTGAAGCGGCATTAGCAATGTTAGAGAAAGCAATTAAAGAGATTGACGATGAAACCCGTAATCGCTTTATGGAGACCTTTAATGCGGTCAATGATGATTTCTCAAGGCTATTCCCTCGTCTGTTTGGTGGCGGTAAAGCGTATCTTGCCTTAACGGAAGAGGATGCACTGACAAGTGGCGTAAATATTATCGCGCATCCGCCGGGGAAAAAGCCGGGGACGATTCACCTACTTTCAGGCGGTGAAAAAGCACTGACGGCAATGGCATTAGTCTTTGCGATTTTTAACTTAAATCCTGCGCCTTTCTGTATGCTCGATGAAGTGGATGCGCCCCTTGATGAGGCGAATGTTCGCAGGCTAGGGGAGCTGATTGATGAGATGAGTGAGAAGGTGCAATTTATCTTTATTACCCATAATAAAGCGACAATGACGATCTCAGATTCTCTGATCGGTGTGACGATGGCTGAACCGGGGGTTTCTCGTCTAGTATCGGTAAGCCTTAAAGATGCGATGGAGATGGTGGATGAGTAACGCTGAGGAATTTTGGGTTTTGCATTTTGATTGGGAAACTTTACTGAGACGGTATTGAATCGTGATAGATCATATCTGATAGATCAGATTAAAAGAGAAGAGATGAAAAAGATGGGACAAAAGATCATTAAGCGAGAGATTTCCTCGGCAACGAATGACCGAATGAAGCACCTGAAAAAATTAGGACAGAAACGTTATCGGGATCAAAGTGGGTTATTCCTGATTGAAGGTTTTCATCTTGTGGAAGAGGCGATTAAGCATCGTGCGATGATTACAACCATTATCTATGCTACAGATCTCTCAGCGGAGAACCGAGCAGTCTTAGAGATGATGATCGCCACAATCGAGGTCAGTGCAGAAGTAGGTGAGCCGGAATCCACTCTGGAGCTTTTAGAAGTAACGCCAAGTATTTTGCAATCGCTTTCGCAAACGATCACACCTCAAGGGATTATGGCGGTAATTGCAAAGGCACCGTTATTGATGGCGGATTTTCTACATCAGCTCTCATCTTCAGCATCATCTGCTAAAACGCGGGCATTGCCGCATCTCTTACTGCTTGATCAAGTACAAGATCCCGGCAATGTAGGGACGATGATTCGTACGGCTGAAGCAGCAGGTTTTGCCGGCGTAATTCTTGGGGAAGGAACTGCGGATCTCTACAATGATAAGACGATTCGAGCAACGCAAGGTGCGCTTTTTCAATTACCGATTTTAACGGCATCTCTCTCTGAATTATTACCGAAACTGCATCAAATTGGATATTGTTCTTGGGTGACCACATTAGAAGAAGCGAGTTTTTACTCGGAGCTCACTCAACCCCAAAAAGTCGCGATAGTGATGGGGAATGAGGGGAATGGCGTTGATCCCAAGTTACAATCGATGGCCACAGAGCGCGTTAAAATCCCAATGCTTGGTGAAGCGGAATCTCTCAATGTCGCCATTGCCGCCGCAATTTTGACTTATCAATTTGTAAGATAGTCGATTGAGGTTCTAAAGCAAAGCTGATTCCCGGCGGGAGGGAATGTTTGCAAATCCATAACGATCCCGCGCCCGCAGTTGAGTGATTCTCTAATCCCGATAGTTAACTGATCCTTGATATTGAGAAATCGACCATTTTTATCTTCTTGATTCAAATCGTAAAGTGGCCTCATTTGCCGGTGCACGATAGTGGTCATAACGGGATCATTCGCCCGGCGATGGGATAGCTCTTCTTAGTTATTCCAAATGGAAGCTGATTCCCGGCGGGAGGGAATGTTTGCATATCCATAACGATCCCGCGCCCGCAGTTGAGTGATTCTCTAATCTTGGTAGTAACTGATCCTTGATATTAAGAAATCGACCATTTTTATCTTATTGATTCAAATCGTGAAGTGGCCTCATTTGCCGGCACACGATAGTGGTAAGAACGAGATCATTCGTTCCGGCGATGGGACAGCTCTTCTTCGTTGTGCTTTATGATTCTTTGTTGTTTTCATTATTTGCGGGTTTAGTGCTGTTGGTAACATTATTGCTGATACAGTTGCGATAGGAGCTTTGCACCATTTCTAGTGTTTCTTCGCCGCAGGCGGTTTTTACAACTTGTTGACTCTTTTGCATTTGATCATCTCGCTTTTTCGATTGATCAAAGTCAGAGAACATTCGTACGGCTAAACATTTCTCTTTGGGATTTAAGGATTCGTAAAAGGCTTGATAGTTCCGATTTTTTTCTTTAAACATCCGATAGAAGACCGCGAGATTATCCCGCGTTTTGATCTGCTCTAAGCTACGATGACCGCTATAGGTTTCACCGGGTTGTTGGTTTGATCCACTTCGCATTAAGGTTTCGTGGGCTTGCTTGGCTTCTGCTATTGGAATCCGCCACGCAGGTTGTAGAAGTTGAGTCTGATATTGCTCATAAAGCTCCGGAATGGATTGCAAGCTCTCGGTATTATTAGGATTGAGATAGATGCGTTTCTGAATCTCTTGAGTTTTTCGATCCTCTTTAATGAGCTCAATCACTGCTTCTCGCTCAAGGCTCGTGCAATTAGCAAAGCCGGGAAGCCCATTAATGCCGAGAAATTCAATACGACCTTTAATAAAATCATCATAGCTAAAGCGAGTATGAAGCATTGTTGTACCGTAAAAGTAAGCCTTATGGAAAATATGGGTAAAGTTTGCCCGAATACAGTTAGCATACTTAAAGGTGGTATTGGTAATTTGGGCATTGATAAAGGATGCTGAGTTACAATCCGCCATTGTGAAGCTAGAGATATTGAGAATGGCAGAATTAAAATTCGCGTGAATACAGCTACTATAATCAAAAGTGACATAGTTTAAGCGCGCGTGGGTAAAATTGACATTGCGCAGGTTGGCATAAGAGAGATCTGCGTGATCACTATAAATCCCTTTGAGAATAGAACTTGCTAAATTCATCTTAAAGTTCAAGGCGCGTACAAGGGGTTTATCGTGAGAATACTCTTTTTTACTCAAGAGACGAAAGAGAATCGCAATCTCATTACCGGGCTCTTCCTCTTTTTTACGAATAATCCGAGAATCATCATCGTAGCGCTCGGCATAGGCTCGAGGGAAGCGCAATTTCGCAATAGATGGGTAATAGGTTAAGAGATACTCTTCGCTATTGGTGAGCGTACGAATATGACCACAGAGAATGCTGAGTACCTGTTCATAGAGGGAAAAAGCTTTGAGATAGGCTTTAATCTGCGATTGATCAGCGGGATTTCGGCGTAGATAATGTTCTTTTAAGCGACGTTGCCCTTTGAGCTCTGAAGCAGGCAGCGGTTTATCGGTGCGATAAGGGATAATCGGGTAATCTTTGTAACGATAGTAATAGACATAATGGTTACGGGGATTGAGATAAGGCAGCGCTTTTGCCGCATCTTTGACAATCTCCCAGAGGATATAGATTCCGCCTAAACGTACCGATTCATTTTTATCACCTAATAATTTAATTCCCTCTAACATCCGGCGGTCAACTTCGCTTTCACGATCTTTTTGCTGCGTATATTCAAGGTGCTTTTCTGATTGACGTAGAGAGCGATGACGGACAGAAGCGACATAGGCAGAGACACTAAATCCTAATACTGCGAAAGTACCAAAGTAGAGCGAGGTTAGAAAAGTGTACTCCCCCGCATAGAGTTTTGCCGGCGGCACTTGGGCGATAAAGGAGATCAAGTCAATAAAGAGTAACGATAAGATCAATACCATTGGGCTCGTAATAATCACTAATATGAAGAGGCTTGGACGTGTTACGAGCTTTTTAATAATGGGAGACGCTTCATCTTTTTGTACCTGTATTAATGTACGTTTCAGCGACATTAAAAAGGCATTAAAGAGCATACTGAGCAAAATAAAGGCTACAGGAATCGTGAGGAAGAGACTGAGAAGAGAGACTTGTCCAATAATGGGCGAGTGAATAGTCAACCAAAGTATGACCGGAATCAGCGCAAGTAATTGCCCGCTTTTTCGGCGTGATGAACGGTTTCTAAGCATTTTCATACCTAGATTTTGTAATTTGGTTTTCATTTGGCTCATTAAGGGAATGCGGGACATAGCGCTCCTGTGAAAGATGATAATAATAAATATTAAAGGATATTAAAGGAAAAGTATTGTTGGAATGATATTGATGAAATGAGAGATGACCTCTCAGAAAGGTGATCTTAAAGAATAGGTATTATTTTCATAAAATCAATGGTCATGACTTAGAAAATAGCAATAGCGGAACATATAGT
The DNA here is from genome assembly GCF_003121845.1 of Ignatzschineria ureiclastica. Classification (GTDB taxonomy): domain Bacteria; phylum Pseudomonadota; class Gammaproteobacteria; order Cardiobacteriales; family Wohlfahrtiimonadaceae; genus Ignatzschineria; species Ignatzschineria ureiclastica. Next base: position 236,474 of record NZ_QEWQ01000004.1, read on the forward strand.
AAATTTGATTTAAGAAAAATGTTTTTAAACAACTATTATGGTAGCTATTATGAGATTGAAAAAGAACATCAAGCCGCATTAAACAACACTTGCAAGATGCCGGATAGAACAGCATCCTCGCTTATTACGGCTGATGTGCCGGCATTTAAATAAGCTCATTTTGCATCGATATTACTATAGAAATAAAAAGTGCGCTTTTGCGAATAATAACAAAAGCGCACTATGGATACTGTATGACAATATTTCGCTACTATTTAGCTTTCATCAATGTTTTATACTCAGAATGAGTTTCAGCAAAGTTTTTCTCCATTGAAGAGGATGCTTTACTGAAAAGGCTCACAATCACAAGCACAATAGAGGCTAATAAGAAGCCTGGTAAGATTTCATAGAGAGTTAAGAGCGGATATTGCTCTGCAATCACTGAAACATCTACACCTTGGGAGGCCGCTAACCAGACTTTAATTTTCGGGAAGATAATGACGGTGAGCGCACCGGTAATCATCCCTAATAGTGCGCCATTGCGAGAGGTGCGCTTCCAGAAGATTGAGAAGACAACCACAGGCCCAAATGCTGCACCAAAGCCCGCCCAAGCGTATGAAACAAGGCTTAAGACTTTGCTATCTGGATCATACGCAATCCAAATAGAGATAATTGCTACGATGAAAACCATTAAACGACCAATCCATACAAGCTCTTTATCAGAAGCTTTAGGACGGAAGAAACCTTTGTAGAGATCTTCAGTTAATGCGCTCGATGATACGAGTAATTGGCAGCTCAATGTACTCATAACAGCCGCTAAAACACCAGATAGTACAATGCCTGCAATCCACGGATTGAGAAGCACTTTTGCAAGCTCCATAAAGACAGATTCAGGATTGCCTTTGATGACTTCTCCGGTGCTAGTGATACCACCAATTACATTGATGCCTTGCTCAGGATGTTCAAGGAAATAGCCATATCCGAAGAAGCCCACTAATACCGCACCTAAAAGGCAAAGTGCCATCCAAGTAATAGAGATACGGCGCGCACTTGGGATCGTTTTGATGGAATCAGCGGCCATAAAACGTACAAGAATGTGTGGCTGACCACAATAACCTAATCCCCAAGCAAGTAGAGAGACAATGGCAATCCAGGTTAAACCATGAGTGAAGTTTAAGTGATCAGGGCTGGCATTACGAATTACTTCAATAGTGCTCATCACATCTAGTGAACCATAATCGCCCATTTTAAGAATCACGATTGTAGGGACTAAAAGCAGTGCAAAAATCATCAAAGTCGCTTGTACAGTATCAGTCCAACTTACCGCTAAGAATCCACCAATAAAGACATAGGCAATCGTTGCAAAGGCGCCGACCCAGATTGCGATATCGTAATCCATATTAAAAGTCGATTCAAAGAGACGGGCACTTGCTACCACACCTGAAGCACAGTAGATGATGAAGAAGAAGAGGATAATGAGCGCAGAGAAGATTTTCAGAAGCTTCTGCTTATCTTCAAATCGGCCATGGAAATAATCGGGGAGTGTTAGAGCATCATTCGCCTTTTCTGTAAAGAGACGTAATCTACCGGCTACAAATAACCAGTTAAGATAAGCCCCTAAGAGTAAGCCGATCGCAATCCACGATTCTGAAATACCGGCGATAAAGATGGCACCCGGTAATCCCATGAGTAACCAACCGCTCATATCTGATGCGCCGGCTGAAAGGGCAGTGACAACACTGCCTAGACTTCGGCCTCCGAGAATATAGTCTGAGAGGTTTTTAGTGGAATGGTAAGCGTAGAAACCGATGCCGAGCATCGCGAGAATATAGATAAAAAATGTAATGTGTATCGGTTGTAAAAACCCCATAAAGGCTCCTTTTTTGTGAGATGGTTATTCCATTCTTATGACTGTTTTTTGACGATAGATCATCGAAATTCGTAGATTACAGAACATTCCAACGCCTGTGTTCATGGTCTATATTTAGAGTTCGTATTCAGAATCTCATTGATCATTGAGTAACAGTTTTGTAGTAGTGATGCTTGAGTAAAAGATGATTGAACCCTCTAAGTGCAAAGATTAATAGAGCTCTCTTGTGCCCTTAGAGGGATTTTACTGATTGCGTGATGCTTTATTATCAATTGATGAATCAAGCAATTTGCGATCAATAATTATCGTTGACTCGATTGACTCATTAATGTGGCATCTCCCCCAATCGCAGCTGTATTGACAGAGATTGAGTGTTCATTCATAAAACGGTGTAGATAGTTCGGACCACCGGCTTTCGGACCTGTACCTGATAAGCCTAAGCCTCCAAAAGGTTGTACGCCGACAACTGCACCTACCTGATTACGATTGACATAAAAGTTGCCTACCCTTGCATAAGTAATAATCTCTTCCACTAAAGTATCGTTACGGGTATGGATTCCCATCGTTAAACCATAGCCACTTCGATTCACTTCTGTGATGATCTGTGGCAAATCCGCACGATTATAGCGGATAATGTGAAGAATAGGGCCAAAATGTTCTTGAGTAAGATCACTAATTGCTTCTATTTCAAATACGGTAGGAGGTACAAAATAGCCGGTTAATTCAGAATTAAGGGGGGCTTGAGTAATCAATTTCCCTGCTGATTTTAATGTTTCAATATGATTCATGAGTCGTTTTTGCGCCGCACGATCAATAACACAGCTTACATCTGTTTTACGATCAAATGGTAGACCTACGACGTAATCGGCCAGAGCACCTTTGAGTAGCTCAATAATACGATCTGCAATCTCTTCTTGTAGATAGAGTACACGAAGCGCCGAGCAACGTTGACCAGCACTGACAAAAGCCGATTGTAGCGTATCTTTGACCACTTGTTCAGGGAGCGCCGTTGAGTCCACAAACATCACATTTTGCCCACCCGTTTCGGCAATGAGCATAGGAATCGCGCCTTCTCTTTCTGCAAGATTGAGATTAATTCGTTTTGCCGTTGCTGTAGAACCTGTAAAGCAGACTCCCACAACTCGTGGATCGTGGGTAATGAGGTCACCTAATACTTTACCTTCACCGGGGATTAGTGCGATTACATTTTTCGGTAATCCTGCTTCAAAGAGCAGTTCAATAGCACGATAAGCAATCAATGAAGTTGTCTCCGCCGGCTTTGCTAATACGGTATTACCGGTCACAAGCGCTGCGCTAATTTGTCCTAAAAAGATCGCGAGTGGGAAGTTCCAAGGACTGATACAGGCGATCACACCCTTACCACTGTAGAGGAAGCTATTGCGTTCACCGGTTGCACTTTTAAAGATGATTTCATCGGCATATTTGCGAGCTTCCATTGCATAGTATCGGCAAAAATCGGCGGCTTCCCGAACTTCATCAATCCCGTCTTGGATCGTTTTTCCAGCTTCTAAACTACAAAGGGCAATCAATTCTGCACGATTCTCCTCTAAGAGATCTGCCATTTTCTCTAAAATGGTGGCGCGCTTATCAAAGCCTAGTTGGTTCCACTCGAACCAGGCTTGATCGAGCTGCTCAATGGCATTTTTCACTTCCGTTTCATTGGCAAATCGTACTTCACCGACAACACGTTTAAGATCTGTAGGAGAGAGTTGAGAGATGGTTGAGGAATGAGTGGTTGTATCACTTTTGCCGGTCTCATTTTTGAGAGTAACACCATTAATAATGGGGGCAGCGCTCCAACTCTTTTCCAGCCAATGGTCATAATCTTTGGCAAAAGGTTCCCACGTAGAGGAGATATTACTATTGAGTCCTCGAGAGTTTTTTCTTTGACCATAGAGATTATCGGAATAGATCACTGCTGGGTTTTTAATGCTCTCATATTGTGCTACTTGTGTAATCGGATTGGTAGCAAGGAGTTCAATAGGGACTTCTGGGTCGACAAGTTGATTTACAAATGAGGAGTTAGCACCGTTCTCTAAGAGTCGTCTGACAAGATAAGGAAGGAGATCATGATGTTTACCGACAGGGGCATAGATTCTAACTACTTGCCCTGATTGTGCAATGATCTCATTATAGAGGGCTTCCCCCATTCCATGAAGCCGTTGGAATTCGAAATCTTTATTTTGAAAATGTTCAGAGAGCGTTAAAATTGCATTGACCGTTTGGGCATTGTGCGTAGCAAATTGTGGCTTGATCGCACCTTGAGCAAGTGGCGATAGAAGATATTGCGCACAGGCTAAATAGGAGATATCGGTATTCTCTTTGCGCGTAAAGACAGGGAAGTTATTGAGTCCACGCACTTGAGAATCTTTGATCTCCGTATCCCAATAAGCGCCCTTTACTAGTCGAACAGGAATTGTTGCATTCATCTCTTTAGCTAATAGAGTAATCCAAATTAGCGTAGGGAGCGCGTGTTTTGCATAACCTTGAATCACTAATCCTAATCCGCCCCAATTGCGAATTTCGTCCACTTCTAATAACTTAGCAAAGAGTTGTAGCGAGAGCTCTAAACGATCTGCTTCTTCTGCATCAATACTGATCTGTACCTCTTTCTCAACGCCTAAGAGGGCTAATGATTTTACGCGCTCATAGAGCTCTGTCATCACGAGATCTTGATTGGCCACATTGTAGCGAGAATGCAGGGCAGAGAGTTTAATGGAGAGAGAAGGCTTAGGGCTATTCGGGAGTGCTTTTTCTCCAGCCACTGCAAGAAGTGCTGCACGATAATCTTCAAAGTAACGTGCTGCATCGGCTTCCGTTAACGCCGCTTCACCCAGCATATCAAAAGTATAGGTATAGCCTGATTCCCGCAGTTTACGGCCATTTTTAAGGGCTGATTCAATGGTTTCACCAAGTACGAACTGTTTGCCCATGACTTTCATTGCCTGATAAACAGCTTTACGAATAAAGGGTTCGCTAAACTTATTCGTCATCTTTTTTAAAATACCGCTACTCTCATCGGTATCGATAATATTACCCGTCAGAATTAAGCCCCAAGTGGCAAAGTTTACTAAGGATTTATCACTTTTACCGCGATGCTTCTCCCAATTAATTCCGGCGATTTTATCTTTGATAAAAGCATCCGCTGAGGCTTTATCAGGAATACGGAGATAGGCTTCAGCTAAACACATCAGCACTAGTCCCTCTTGCGTAGAGAGATTATATTCACGCAATAAGGCATCGAGAGAGCTCTCAATATCCGGCTGATTACGAATGGTTTCAATGGTTTTAAAGGTGCGATCATAAATCTTCTGTGTCTCATCAGCACTTAAAGAAAGTGATGATTGTAAACGCTGTAACACAACAGCTTCATCTTCTAAATAGGTTTGTCCGATGACTGGAAAAAATGTAGAAGATGAAACATTCGGTAGTTGTTGTGTTTTTAAAATGGGGTCAAGCATGCGTTACTCCTCTATAACTATTACTTATTATTTAACAAGCTAGAAGCCTATTGAGCGATTATCGATATCTAAAAAATTGGAAACAGAAAGAAACCGCACAGAGCCTTGTCTATGGGGATTGAGTTTTGATGGTTTTCAATATTTACAATATTTAGGTAAAGATCAATCGCTTGGATAAATCGGTGGTTATGGTTACAACTTTTAATTATTGTTATTAATTATTGTTAGGATTTTGATTTAGTCTCTATTCAATTTTTATCCAACGATGACGATATTGTCGTAATTTGTATTGTTGCAATTTTTGTAATTTTAATCGTTATCGAGAAAATCAAAATGACCTTAGAGAGATATATCACTTCGGTAGAACAATGACAAGCATCATAAAATATCTAATATTCAATAAACCATATTAGAAATAGAGAGATAGCAGCGAAAGAGATCGATAAAACAACAATATGAGATAGAATTTTCTCACTTAGTAAGCCTACAAGATGAGAAATATTATTTTTTAAGGTTGATTCTTCTGCCGGATATAGCTTATAAGAGAAGAGAGATGATTGTAATACTTGATTAGCACATTTTCTTAAAACATTGTCTGAAATAGATTGTTTGAAATAGAAACGTTTTTAAAAAGTGCGAAATAAGTATTGTCTATCTCTAAGTGCTTAAGGAGGCTTCCGCATATTAAATACTAAATAGGAAGTAGCACGATCTTACACCAAAGAGGAGGCGTATCTTTTTGATATCCAATAGATTATTGCGATGATATATCGCGATAAGGCACTTTATTGTCTGGAATATACCACTTTTAGCCTTTGTTATTAAAGGAATCAGAGGTTTGAGTATGAGTGAGTATGGGTATGAAAAAACTTGCTAACCTCTGTCGATGTAGGAACGCATCTGATGGATAGCAATGATTAGCACCAAGAGTTTGTAAAAATAATCATAAATATAAATTATAAAACTAATTACAGATAGGATAACCAGAGGAGAGGGTTTATGGAGAATACGCAAGATAGAAAGACTATGCGTAAAATTTTGATTGCAAGTTTAACAGGGAGTGTCATTGAATGGTTTGACTTTTTCTTATATGGAACGGTTGCAGCATTAGTATTTAATCAAATATTTTTTGTGAGTGAAGATCCTGCTATTGGGCTTTTACTCTCTTATGCATCATTTGCTTTGACCTTTTTTATTCGCCCTTTTGGTGGTGTGTTATTTAGTCATATTGGCGATAGAATTGGTCGAAAGAAGACGTTAGTTTTAACATTAAGCCTAATGGGGATCTCCACAATGGCGATAGGGCTACTTCCTTCTTATCATACCATTGGTATTTGGGCCCCGATTTTATTGATCTTTTTCCGTTTGTTACAAGGGATTGGTATCGGGGGAGAATGGGGTGGTGCGCTGTTATTAGCGGTTGAATATGCGCCTAAAGAGAAACGCGGTTTTTTCGGAAGTGTGCCACAAGTAGGTATTCCTATCGGTATGGTACTTGGAACTTTAGTGCTCTCCTTAATGACACTTTTACCAGACGATCAATTCTTAAATTGGGGTTGGCGAATTCCTTTTATTCTGAGCGCATTATTAGTCGTGTTGGGCTTATGGATTCGTAATGGCATTGATGAAACACCGGCCTTTAAAGAGGTACAAAAAGAGGGGAAAGTCCCTAAATTGCCGATTATTGATACACTACGTTATCATTGGCGAGAAGTACTTATAGCAGTAGGGGCTAAGTTTGTTGAGACTGCACCATTCTATATCTTTAGTACTTTTATTGTCTCTTATGCCACGTTGAATTTAGGTTTTAGTAAAACAGTGACACTTAATGCAGTTATGATTGCGAGCGTGATTACTTCGCTCTTAATCCCAATGATGGGCGCGTTATCCGATAAAGTAGGTCGTAAAAAGCTCTATATTATTGGTACTGTGATTATGATTCTTTATATGTTCCCGTATTTCTGGATGGTAAATCAGGGATCTGTATGGCTCTTAGTGATTGCGACAATTCTTGGCCTAGGGATTATCTGGGCTCCGATCACAGCAGTATTAGGAACATTTTTCTCGGAGATCTTTGCACCAGAGATTCGCTATACCGGCGTTACATTAGGGTATCAAATTGGCGCGGCATTAGCCGGTGGGACTGCGCCTTTAATTGCGGTTACTTTCTTAAGCTATTATGAGTCCTATATCCCAATTGCACTCTATATTATGGCAACCGGTGTAATTTCTTTGGTCGCTATCTCATTTGCAAAGAATAAACGCAATACTTTTAGCGAATAGATTAACTAGTAAAATTCATACAATATTAGATTAGAGGTAAAGGAGAGAGAAATGATTATATTAAATGAACAAGAGATCGCTTCAATTTACAAAATGCCGGAAGCTTTAGTGGATGTAGCAGATATATTACGGGCTAAGGCGGCGGAGAAAGTGGATAACCCTTTTCGGACTGTCATTGAATTCCCAAAAGAGGAAGCCTCTGTACTCTATATGCCTTGTGCTGATTTAGAGAATCAATTGATGAGTATGAAAGCGGTGACCATTTTTCCTAAGAATCCTTTACAGAATAAAAATACTACACAAGGGGTTATTCTCTTATCGGATGCTACTAATGGGGATCATGTTGCCCTCTTGAATGCTTCTTATTTAACGCGCTTACGAACGGGGGCGCTGAGTGGTCTAGCGACTGATTATTTAGCTCGTAAAGAGAGCGCAGTTTTAACAGTGATTGGAACAGGAAAAATGGCATTTGAGCAGGTATTAGGGGTTCTAGCTGTTAGAGATATTTGTAAAATTAATCTTGTTAATCCTACAACGGAGAATGCGCTCCGATTTGCAACTGCACTTCGAGAATACCCTATCTCTTCTAAGATAGAGATTGTGATTGCCGAGAACAGAGCAGAAGCGGTTAAAGAGGCTGATATTATCAATTGTGCAACTCGTTCTAAAATGCCGGTATTTTCAGGGGAGGATATTCAGCCTGGAACGCATGTAAATGGTGTAGGTTCTTATCTGCCCGATATGCGAGAGGTGGATTATCATTTTATTACTAGAAGCAGCTCAATTGTTGTGGACGATTTTCATGGGGCTACAGAAGAAGCGGGCGAATTTATCCATGCAGCTACTGAACATCATTGGCAATTTTCCGAGATTGCAGGTGAGTTACAAGATTTAGTAGTAGGGAAGATTGCAGGTAGACAGGATGATGATGCTATTACATTCTTTAAATCGGTAGGCGCTGCTTATTTTGATTTAGCCGTTGCGGAAGGGGTCTATCGCAAAGCACTCTCTCAAGGATGTGGGATTGAAGTGGATATTTAAGTAATACAATCTAATCGTAAAAAGAGGAATCCTAAAAAAATCGCTAGTAAAGTTACATTCACTAGCGATTTTTATGATTAATTTTTATGATTTTGATAGCGATTCTAATGGAATTACTCGCTTATCAAGAATCTATTTGAGATTTAAAGATCCAACCATTTCAGATGGAACAACCCATTGGTCAAATTCTTCTGCGGTCAAGAAACCTAACTCAAGTGCTGATTCTTTGAGCGTAATACCTTTTGCATGGGCATTTTTGGCGATTTTTGCGGCTTTATCGTAGCCGATATGAGTATTTAAAGCAGTGACAAGCATGAGTGAATTATTCACCAGCTCAGTGATACGCGCTTGATTAGGTTCAATGCCCACAGCACAATGATCGTTAAAGCTCTCCATACCGCCGCCTAAAATACGGACAGATTGTAGGAAGTTATTGATAATCATTGGGCGGAAGACATTGAGCTCGAAGTTACCTGAAGCACCCCCAATATTAATAGCGACATCATTACCAAATACTTGTGCGCAAGCCATTGTTAATGCTTCTGATTGAGTAGGATTAACTTTTCCTGGCATGATAGAGCTTCCTGGCTCATTCTCAGGGATTGTTATTTCACCAATTCCTGAGCGAGGGCCAGAAGATAACCAACGAACATCATTGGCGATTTTGTTCAAAGAAGCGGCTAAACCTTTCAGTGCGCCATGTGCTTGAACGATCGCGTCAGTAGTGGCTAACGCTTCAAATTTGTTTGGTGCGGTCACGAAAGGCTCTTTGGTATAATCGGCAATCTCTTTAGCAACGCGTACGGCATATTCAGGATGAGTATTGAGACCTGTACCTACCGCAGTACCGCCGAGCGCTAATTCATAGAGATGGAAGAGTGAACGATCGATATGCTTTAAGCTATGAGCAAGCATTGATTCCCAACCTGAGATCTCTTGTCCAAGTGTAAGCGGTGTTGCATCTTGTAGATGAGTACGACCGATTTTAACGATCTCTCTAAAGGCAATCGCTTTCTCGCCTAACGTTGTTTGTAGGCGCGTTAACATAGGGATCAGAAGGCGTTTAATTTCTAATACTGCGGCGATATGCATCGCTGTTGGGAAAGTATCATTAGAGCTTTGCGCTTTATTAACATCATCGTTAGGATGCACTAAACGTTCTTCACCACGAACCCCCCCTAAGATCTCACTCGCGCGATTAGCCAATACTTCATTCATATTCATATTGGTCTGAGTACCAGAACCTGTCTGCCAAAGAGAGAGTGGGAACTCAGTATCATGTTTGCCGGCTAATACTTCATCTGCAGCTGCAATAATCGCTTCAGCTTTCTTAGGATCAAGATTACCTAGATCCATATTAACTTTAGCTGCTGAACGCTTAACGATCGCAAGAGCTTCGATTAAAGCTTTTGGCATTTTCTCATTAGAGATACGGAAGTTTTGCAATGACCGTTGGGTTTGTGCGCCCCATAGTTGATTGCTCGGGACTTTCATCTCGCCCATAGTGTCTTTTTCAATACGAAATGCTTCTGTCATGGAATGAACTCCTTTTATGAATAATTATTGAATATCAAATGATGTATTAATTACTTAATGAGGTTATTAATTTTAGTTTTAGTTTTAGTCTGAAATTGATTTGAGTCTTGAATTTGTACGATGAAACTATCATGCCACAAATTTAGAATAGAAACTACGTTTTAACTACATAAGGTTTTTTCTACCATAATCAAGGGATATAAGTGCGTCTATTTCAGCATGCTGTGAGTATTTTGAGCTAATTTACTGAAAATACACCTTTATATTATTTTTCTAGGTTCTCATTTTTGTGATCTCCTACATTTTTGTATAGAAAATAATCATTAATAGTCAGGTTTCGAAGCCTTTTAAAGCCATTGTGTATTCGGTCATGATGTTCAGTCATGAACAGTCATGAAAATAATAAAAGAGAGGGTTATTAATGATGTTATTTGAAGTGGTTCAAAACCGCCTACTATTTTTAGAATTAAGGCTCAATCAATGGCAAGATCAATGGGGCAATGCATATCAAAACGATATGAAATCAGGGAAATATTGTTTTATAGCGACTTGTTACCCATGGTTGCAGGGGGCTTTGCGCCTATTTGAGATGATTGTACAAAATGATTTAGTTGAGGATAATGAAGATCCTGATAATAATGAATTGAGAGCGTATTGCGAAGGGTTATTAATAGGTCGGTTAGTGGTTTTAGAAGAGTGTTACCAACTACACTATCAAGATATTTTAATGTTGGAAGAAGAGAAAAAGGAAAATGGTATAACTAAAAATCAGGAAGATGAAGGAATTATGACTTTGAATCATCTATTAGCACAAATAATTGAAATGATATCTAAGTATTTTAATGGTGAACTAGATAGTCATGATCATCTAGAGAATATGAGGATATTGGTAAGTAAGAAATAAGTAAGTAAGGAGATAAAGCATAGCCTTATCAGCATAGACTTAGAGTGTAAGAATAGTATGAAATCTAAATTTCTGAATTACTAAGAGAATATTGTAGAAATTTGCTATAATTTGCACACGAATTGTGAAAGGAAATGTGCAATGGCACTAGATTACAAAAAACATTTAACATATCTTAATAGTTTTATTAGTTCTCCTCGTAGTGTAGGAACCCTTATTCCTTCATCTCCTGCTCTCTGCAAAACAATGGTCAATCAAGTGAATTGGCATCAAAAAGATCTAAAAATTGCTGAGCTCGGTGCCGGTGATGGAGTATTGACCAAACATATTCTCAAAGCAATGCCGATTGATTCAAAGCTTTTTGCTTATGAGATTAACCCCCATTTTTTTTCACATCTAGATGATTTGAAAGATACTCGTTTACAAATTTGTAAGGTTTCAGCGGAAAATCTCAATCAACCTTTTAATGTGATCTTCTCCTGTCTGCCTTTTCTCTCGTTACCGCTTCGTCTTTCGCTTCGTATTTTACGATCTGTGATGCGCGTGTTAGAAGAGACGGGTGGAAGTTTTATTCTTTTCCAATATACCCAGAAAATGGAGAAAGTCCTCTCTCGTTACTTCAATTGGGAGCGCGAGTATGTACTTAAAAATTTCCCTCCTGCTTATGTCTATCGTTGTAGAGTTAAAACAGAGAAATAGGCAAAAATGAGAGAAATAAGTGAATAATAAACAGAAAAGGGCAAGTATATAACACTTGCCCTTTCTTATTTTAGATAGGAATCAGTATAGGAATCACTGATGCCATTTATTATGCCATTTGTCCAATGGTTGCTCTAAATCGACGATGTGCAAAATAGAAGAAGGCGCTACCAATAATGAGTAGATAGAGCATCTGTGGCCAAACAATCGAAATGCCCGCACCTCTAAAGAGAATCGCTTTACCAAGTTCAATAAAGTGCGTTGTCGGCGCTATCAGCATAATATTTTGAATAAGCTCCGGCATACTTTCTCTTGCGGTCATTCCTCCTGATAACATCTGAAGCGGGACGAGTACTAAGAGTAGCAACATTCCAAACTGTGGCATATTACGGGCAATCGTTGCTAAATAGATCCCCATTGATGTCGTTGCAAAAAGGTTTAATGCTGCACCTAGGATAAAGAGCCCGACAGATCCCTCAATAGGAACATTGAGCCAGCCTTGCACGACAAAAATAAGGGAGAGTGAAGCGGCAATCAGAACCACAAGCCCCATAGACCAAACTTTTGAGAGCATAATTTCAAAAGGTGTGAGCGGCATAACTAATAGATGTTCAATTGTCCCTCGTTCTCGCTCACGAATCACTGCCGCGCCTGTGAGAATAATCGAGAGCATTGTGATCAGATTTATGACTTCATTAAGCGCTCCAAACCAAGCAGCAGTGAGGTTTGGATTAAACCGCATTCTTTCAGTCAAATTTACTGGAAAAATTGTTTTTTGGCGCTCTCTTGCTAAGTATTCATTTACTTCACCATTAATGATCTGATTGATAATCATATTACCGGTAAAGCCTTGGGTCATACGGGTTGCATCAATATTGAGTTGCATCGTCGGTGTGCGATCTCCTAAGAGATCTTGTTGGAATGAAGGGGGGATATTGAGTACGAAAGTATATTGTCCCTTGTCCATACCGATATCCATCTCATCAAGTGTAATATTATCAGGTAACGTAAATTGAGGCGGGTAGAAAGCTCCTTGAATTCGTTCTGAAAGTGTTGAACGATCTTCATCCACGACAGCAATACTCGCATTTTGTAAACCATCAGGCACCGCTGTTGCCGCTGTATAAACAGATACCGTAAAAGTAAAGGCGATTAGCACTAAGAGAAAAGGATCCCGGATTAAGCTCCATAGTTCTTTAATGCCAAGATTATAGATATTTTGAATATACGTTTTATTCATCTTAGGAATCCTGTTTTTTGAGTAAAAGAACACTGAAGAGAATAATCAGCGGCCCACCAATCATCAGAATAAAAAGTTCACTATGAAGATCTTGGAAGTAGAGTGCTTTATTGAAGATACCACGAGATATAGTCAACATATGTGATGCGGGATAGATTTCCCCAATAATACGTCCCATTCCCTCTAATGAACTCACAGGATTAAGCATACCGGCGAATTGAATTGCGGGAATTAAGGTTCCGATAATGGTGAAGAACATTGCACCAATTTGACTCTTCGTAAAACTTGAGGCAAAAAGTCCAAATCCTGTAGAGAATACAGAGAAGAAGAATGCAGCAAGTGTCAGCGTTAATAGGCTACCTTTAACCGGTACGCCAAAGAGCATCAATGCTAAGAAGATCATCAGAATAAAATTGAACATTGAAACGATAATATACGGGATTTGCTTTCCTAATAAGAATTCAAATTTACTCACCGGTGTCACATAGAGATTAAGAATAGAACCAAGCTCTTTCTCTCGAACGACTGAGAGCGCTGCTAACATTGCCGGGATTAACAGTAACATAATCGGAATCACCGCAGGGACAATCGCTATTAAACTTTTAACATCAGGATTATACCGATAACGAACCTCTACATTAAAGCTTTCGGGAAGGTCTAATCCATAATTATATTTCGCTTCTTTCTTGAGCCAATCTAAATGCATTCCTTGGACATAACCTCGGATAGTCTCGGCGCGTTGTGGCATCGCACCATCAATCCAAACACCAATTTCAACCGGCGCCCCACGGGCAACATCTCGTGCAAAGTTAGGCGGAATTTCAATAGCTAATGCGATCTCTGCGCTTCGCATTCGTTCATCAAGTTGGTCATAATCGTAAATAGGGTCTTGTTCAACGAAGTAACGGGAGCCTGCAATATTATTGACATAGCTTGTGCTTAGTGCAGTCTGATCTCGGTCTAAGATTGCATAGGGCAGATCTTCTACGTCCATGGTAATACCGTAGCCGATCGTGGCCATCAGGATCAAAGAACCTAATAGGGCTAATGTGGCACGAACCGGATCTCGGCGTAATTCTAACGCTTCTCGCCAAGTGTAGCTTAGTAATCGTTGAATACTAAAACGTTTTGGTTTTGCTTCGGCTTCCTGATCGGCTTTTTCAGGATCAATTTCTCCTGTAATGCGCGTCTCTTTCGCTTCTTCATCGGAAGGAATATCATCACCAGCACCGGCATCTAATAGATACTTAATAAAGGCTTCTTCTAATGTGTCTGTACCTTGTTTAACGATGAGATTTTCAGGTGTATCACTATCGAGCACTTCGCCGGCATGCATCATTGACATACGATCGCAGCGCAGTGCTTCATTCATAAAGTGGGTTGAGATAAAGATTGTTACCCCATCTTTACGCGAAAGTTCGATGAGTAAGCGCCAGAAATTATCCCGCGCAACTGGGTCAACCCCCGATGTCGGCTCATCAAGAATCAGCAATTCAGGTTTATGCACCATCGCAACGGCAAGCGAAAGTCTTTGGCGCATTCCAAGCGGAATATCATCTGGGAGTTTCTCTAATACCGCTTGAAGGTCAAAGCGTTCGACCATCTCTGCAACACGATCATCGATTTGATCTGCAGGCACATGGAAGAGCTTAGCATGGAGCACCAAGTTCTGTATTACGGTTAATTCACTATAGAGTGAGAAGGCTTGCGACATATAGCCAACACGTTTGCGCGTATTGATATCTTCAGAATCAATCTCTTGCCCAAAGAGCCAAGCTTGTCCCTCGCTCACAGGAAGAAGGCCTGTCAGCATCTTCATTGTAGTGGATTTACCACAACCATTTGACCCCAAGAAACCGAAAATTTCTCCTTTTTTAATCTCAAAACTCACATGATTAACGGCGGTGAAATCCCCAAATTTTTTGGTTAATCCGTCAGCTTTGATTGCAGTAGGTGTATCTTCTGTTAACTCAAGCGGAGGCACTACAATGGGCTCATAACCCTCTTTTTTCTCATCAGGAAGAAGATCGATAAAGGCGGCTTCCAAATTATCTGTATTCGTTCGTTCTAGTAATTCTTTAGGAGTACCGGTGGCTAAGATCTTGCCATCATCCATCGCCACTAACCAATCGAAACGCTCGGCTTCATCCATATAGGCTGTAGCGACCATCACGCTCATTGAAGGGCGCTCTTTGCGAATACGATTAATGAGATCCCAGAATTGAGAGCGAGCTAATGGGTCAACGCCAGTTGTCGGTTCATCGAGGATCAGTAGATCAGGATCATGAATCAGTGCACAGCAGAGGCCTAGTTTTTGTTTCATCCCGCCGGAGAGTTTTCCAGCAGGGCGATCTAAGAATTTATAGAGACCGGTACTTTTAGTGAGATCATCAATTCTGCGCCGGCGTTCTTGATCATCATGACCAAAGAGACGACCGAAAAATTGTAGGTTTTCTTCTACCGATAGCGTAGGGTAGAGATTTTTCCCGAGACCTTGGGGCATATAGGCGATACGTGGACAGATTCGATCTCGTACTGATTTCTCTCGCATATCACCATCTAGAACAATCACTTCACCTGTTTGAATGGCTCGTGCGCCAGAGATCAGAGAGAGAAGCGTTGATTTACCGACACCATCAGGACCGATCATGCCGGTTATAATTCCGCTAGGAATTTCAATAGAGAGGTTATCTAATGCTAGATTTTCCCCATAATTAAAAGAGACATCTTTCACCGAAACAACGGATTTATTCATCTGCATCGTTGAATATCCTTTTTTAAAATGACTACAAACGTAGGGTAAATTGCGCCTATTTTGAATCCCCACAATTTCTCATCAGCTCAAAAATCCCTCATAAACAGACAGAACCTATTTCTAAAATGATTCATTTCTCAAATATTGATGAGTAGTTAATTCTAGTTCTATATTTAGTTCTATATTCTAAAAATTATGCCATATCAAATATATTGAATAATGGTGAGATCAGATAAGGGCAGAGTACTGAAATTTATTGGGGTAACAGTAGGGGACTTCTATTGGTAATAGGATTGTGATTAACATCCGTATAAAACCGCTGATAAAAATCCCCGACTATCATTACTAATTATTGCTGATTGTTATAGAGTATGACTACAAACATAGCATTATAGGCACATTGATGATCTACTACTGATTTGAAGTAGGAGCAGTCAGCTCGGCTGCTTCTTCAATCAGTGGGCCATCTAAGAATGCTGGCCACTTTTTATCAGGATCAGCTTTAATGTAAGCTTCACCGGTTACCCCAGTTTTAATATATTTTTGATAGCGATCGAGTAATTCATGTGGAATTTTGGCTTTCACGCGATACATCAATTTTTGACGCTCATTTTGAGTCTCCACTGTTTTAGGCGTAAATTGCGCTTCAGGAGATACAAAGGTGACACGTGCAGGAATCGGCATATCAGGTGCAACATCTAACACGATGCGAACTTCAGTCCCATCTTTTTCACCCTCAACTAACATTCCTGTATATTCTGTGGGTACGAAGAAGGTCATGTAGACTTTCGAGAGATCAAGAAGATTGAGCACTTTACCGCCCGCGCCTAATACTTCTGAAGGTTCAGAAATACGATATTGAATACGACCAGTAACAGGTGCTGTTAACGCACTATCTTTGATATCCGCTTTTACACGATTAATCGTTGCTTCTGCTGCAGAGACTTGGGATTGTGCAGCAACATATTGTGCTTTAGCAGCATCGATCGCAGCTTGTGCGGCAGCAACTTGAGATTCAGCTGTGGCAACATCAGAGCGAGAGACACGAGTCAGTGCTTCTTGATCATCAAACTCCTGTTCTGTGGTTGCACCTTTTTTCACAAGTGTCTGAATTCTTTTGAGTTTACGCTCAGCGGCATAGAGCTTACTTTCCGCTGCAGAAACAGCTGCTTCTGCCGCAACTTTATCACTTTCACGAGCCGCAACGACCGCTTTAGCAGAATTAGCCTGATGTTGTGCTTGTTCATAATAGGCTTTTGCTTCTGCAAGTTGGGCTTCTAAGGAATCGAGTTGCATGATTGCTAATAATTGACCCTCTTCAACATAATCACCTTCATCTACAAGAATTTGGTCAACACGACCTGGAAGCTTAGTCGCGATATCAAGTGGTGTGACTTCAATACGTCCATTGGCTTTAATAAATCCTTCGACCGGATCTCGATTCAGAATAAAATTGGCAATAATAATCAGAACAATAATGACAATGCCGATAATGATATATTTAGTGCGGTTGCTTTTTTGCATATTAGCCCCTTCCAATTGTGTTGATAGATCGCTGTTTGCGATATAGGTAAAATCAATATTTGAAACATGAATGAGACAATTTTAATGACTACAAACGTGGGTTTGTTACTGTCATAGTGAAGTAGTACTTTCTTCTTATCCCCACATTCTAACGTAAATAATTAAGAATGACAGTAACTTATGACAAAAACTCACGAAAAAAATAGCTTATTTACTAGATAGGAATAATAAAACTGATTGATTATTAATTGATGAATAGTCATTCTTGAAATCAATATTATGATTTTTTGTGTAGAAATTTGAATTTTATAAAAAAATAAACAGAATTGGATCCACCATATTTGATCTGAAAGTAGATGAATAGTTTTAGAAAAGTAGGGCAGTTTAGCTATATTGTGATAACAGAATATAACGATATTTGATAAATCAGGAAATAAGTCGTTCTTGTAAGAATAATTATCATTTTGTGTCACTATCCAAATAGCAATTTGTAAATAATAGATTACAAATAAAGCGGGAATTTATTCACAAATATTTAAAAATGTGAAAATTGGACATATAAAAAAGACCCATATAACAATATGAGTCTTCCTTAGGCTATCTAATAAATAGATCAGAATATTTCTGGCTTTATTACTACTGCTTTCTACTTTTTTCTACTTTTTTAGATGATCAATAGAAAATTAAATGCTTATAAAGTCGTTATCCTA
The DNA here is from genome assembly GCF_003121845.1 of Ignatzschineria ureiclastica. Classification (GTDB taxonomy): domain Bacteria; phylum Pseudomonadota; class Gammaproteobacteria; order Cardiobacteriales; family Wohlfahrtiimonadaceae; genus Ignatzschineria; species Ignatzschineria ureiclastica. Next base: position 254,497 of record NZ_QEWQ01000004.1, read on the forward strand.
ATTTTGCTTTGATCCATTCATCAGCAGCTTTAAAGGCTTGCGGAATCTCTTGTGGATTGCTACCAGCGCCTGTTGCTGAATCTGGGCGACCACCACCTTTACCGCCAACAATAGTCGCTGCAATATTGAGCAATTCTCCCGCTTTGATCGTGCTGGTTAAAGCTTTATCAACGCCGGCAACAATGGCAACGCGTCCATCCACTTCACTCATAAGCAGGGTAATTCCTTGTGTTTCTGCTTGGAGATTATCGCAAAGCTCACGCAGTGAACGACTATCAGCGCCATCGACTTTCGCAAGGATCACTTTGACATCATGAATCACTTCTGCTTTACCTAAAATTGCCCCACGATTTGCAAATACGAGTTTTGATTGTAATTGTGCAAGCTCTTTGCGAAGTGATTTACTCTCATCAAGCGCTTGTTCAACGCGGCTTGTAATATGGGCACTATCTGTTTTAAGTGTCGCGCCTAAATGATGAAGTGTTGCGCTCTCTTCAAGCATAATTTCCACTGCTTGTCCGCCAGTCACTGCTTCAATACGACGAACACCTGCTGCGATTCCAGTTTCTTGGGTAATTTTGAAGAGCCCGATATCACCGGTTGCAGCAACATGAGTCCCGCCACAAAGCTCAATCGATCCACCCATTTCAACCACACGAACTTGATCCCCATATTTTTCACCAAAAAGTGCCATTGCACCTTTCGCTTTCGCATCATCAATGGCCATCTCTTCAATCAGAATAGGATCATTTTGACGAATTGCTTCATTCACCATTCGCTCAATATTTTGCAGTTCAGCAAAGCTCACAGGCTTATTGTGAGAGAAGTCAAAACGTAGACGCTCATCCGTCACCAGAGAACCTTTCTGTTCAATATGGCTACCGAGCAATGTTTGTAATGCTTTATGCAATAAATGCGTTGCCGAGTGATTCTTACGAATCAAATTACGACGACTATTATCAATTTCTGCCGTTACTTTGGCAGATTTAGAGATCGAGCCTTCGGTAACAACGCCGATATGGAGGAAGATATCTTGCTGTTTTTTCGTGTCTTTCACTAAGAATGTGAAGCCATCCCCTTTAATGGTTCCGGTATCGCCCACTTGCCCCCCTGATTCCCCATAAAATGGGGTTTCAGTTAAGACAATCATCGCTTCATCACCGTTGTGGATCTGATCTACTTCTTCACCATTCACTAAGATAGCATGAATTTCAGCCTCGCTATCTGCTTGTTCATAGCCTTTAAATGCTGTTTGAGCGAGATGATCAATTTTAAGGAGTTTTTCTGCCCCAAAGTTACTTGCCGCACGAGCACGCTCTCTCTGCTCTTCCATACAGCGCTCAAAACCTGCCATATCGAGCGTTAAATCTTGTTCTCGTGCAATATCATTGGTCAAATCGACAGGGAAACCGTAAGTATCATAGAGTTTGAAAATGGTTTCGCCTTGAATTTCTTTAGATTTGAGGTTCGCAATATCTGCTTCTAATAATTTAAGACCATTTTCAAGGGTAGTAGAGAAGCGTTTCTCTTCTTCTTTAATAGTTTCGATAATGAAATCTTGTTTCTCGACTAATTGTGGATAGGCTTCTCCCATCTCTTTCACAAGTGCCGGTACAATTTTGTAGAAGAAGAGATCTTTTTGGCCTAACTTATAACCATGACGAATCGCGCGGCGAATAATCCGGCGAAGCACATAGCCACGACCTTCATTAGAAGGCAAAATGCCATCGGCAATTAAGAAAGAGACGGAACGAATATGATCGCTCAAAACCTTTAGTGAATTATTATTTAAATCTTTGATACCCACTGCATCGGCAGAGGCTTGAATTAAGTTCACAAAGAGATCGATCTCATAGTTACTATGTACTTTTTGGAGAATCGCCGAAATACGCTCTAATCCCATTCCGGTATCGATTGAGGGATTTGGCAATGGATGCAAAGTACCTTCTTCATCGCGGTTAAACTGCATAAAGACAAGGTTCCAGATCTCAATAAAGCGATCGCCATCTTCTTCTGCTGATCCTGGAGGGCCACCCCAGATATGATCGCCATGATCGTAGAAAATTTCAGAGCAAGGTCCACAAGGCCCTGTATCGCCCATTTGCCAGAAGTTATCAGAACCCCCATCGGCTTTATCACCAATGCGGATAATCTTCTCTGCCGGAACGCCAATCACTTTATTCCAAATATCAAAAGCTTCATCATCGGTATGATAAACCGTTACGAGGAGCTTTTCTGCAGGAAGATTGTAAACCGTTGTTAACAATTCCCACGCATAAGTGATCGCTTTCTCTTTGAAGTAATCTCCAAAGCTGAAGTTTCCGAGCATCTCAAAAAAAGTATGATGACGTGCGGTAAAACCCACATTTTCAAGATCATTATGCTTACCGCCAGCACGAACACATTTTTGTGCGGTGGTTGCGGTCTTATAATCCCGTTTCTCTAAACCGAGGAAACAATCTTTAAATTGATTCATACCGGCATTAGTAAAAAGTAGCGTAGGGTCATTCGCTGGGAGTAGAGAACTAGAAGCAACTTCTCGATGTCCTTTACTGACAAAGAAGTCGATAAATTTACGGCGTATTTCGTTAGTCTTCATGGAATTTTTATACTTTATGATTAGGAGAATAGTGCAAATCATTGTCATTGCAAAGAGGAACTCTCATAGATAGAACGTTACTCATTTTCACATTGGCAAGGTTTTGAAACACTCTCTTATTATTAAAATGTCTTTACTGTATCTCTACTGTCGATAATGTCGAAGTATCTAAGGTGTTTTATGATATCTCACATTATTAGATCAATTAGAGAGCCATCAAAACAGAATTGGATTGATGATCTTTTAGTAATCGATTCAATTCTACCAATTTTAATTGTTTACCGCATAAATTTGAAATTTAAAACAGCAATTCTTTCGATAATTTCACTAAAATAGCGATATCTACATTCGTTCATCAATGACTTAATTAAAAGTATGAATACTAAAATATGAATAAAAACGCGATTAAAAATAGTTCTTGAAATGATTCTTGAAATAGTTGTTGAAAAATCTAGAACTTAACATCTCTATCCTTGTTCTTTTATGTGATCTTCTTTCCTTTTCTCACACTATCAAGGTACACTGCTTAAAGAATTGTTTGATATAGATCAATATTTATAGGCAATATGGAAATGTTTTCAGCAAGATATAGTATTAGCTTTTATCTTTACTAAAAGCGATTAATGAACATATCTAATAAAATTAATGAGATAGAAGAAGATAAGAACGATTATGAGACTCCATAATATAGAAGATCAGAAATCCTTAACCCCGAAATTAGCGCTCTCTTTTCTTAAAGAGGGAAACCAACGTTTTGTCGCTAACCTCAAAGCGCATAGTAATCTACTTGAACAAGTGAATGAGACAAAAGCAGGGCAATTTCCATTTGCGATTATTTTAAGTTGTATCGATAGTCGTACATCTGCAGAATTGATCTTCGATCAAGGTTTAGGGGATATCTTTAGTGCTCGAATTGCCGGTAATGTGTTGAATGAAGATATTATCGGTTCAATGGAATTTGCTTGTAAGCTCGCAGGTTCAAAATTAATCGTGGTATTAGGGCATAGCCATTGTGGTGCGATTACCGGCGCTTGTCATGGTACGGAGCTTGGACATTTAACGAATCTTTTAGCCAAAGTGAAACCGTCTATTGAGTATGTACAGAAACATCATCAACATCTTGATATTCGTTCGAAAGAAGCTGTCGATCAAGTGGCTTTTCATAATGTTGAACATACCATTTCTCATATATTAGAGAAGAGTGCTGTGCTCAAAGAGATGTATGAAGCGGGAGATATCGGAATTGTCGGGGCTTTCTACAAAGTTGAAACCGGAGAAGTCGATTTTATTCAAGAGCTATTTGTGGAGAAATAGAAAATGCCAGCAGATGATTCTTGCCGGCATTACTGTATTGATTGTATCGATTATTCAAATTCAATAGAGTGTTGAATTGATTCTACTTTAATCCTTAAAGATCCAAGGTGCTCTTTCTGCTCGCTTGGCTTCATAAGCACGGATTTCATCCGCGTGTTCTAAGGTTAAGCTAATATCATCGAATCCTTGAATAAGGCAATGTTTACGGAACTCATCAATTTCAAAGATAAAGGCATCTGTTAATGTTTCACCCTTGCGTACTGCGGTCACACTTTGATTAGGTAGATCAATTGCAATCTCAAGATCATCATATTGTGCAGTCAATTGGAATAAAGTTTCGATCTGTTCCGGTGTTAAACGAATAGGGAGAAAGCCATTTTTGAAGCAGTTATTATAAAAAATATCGGAATAACTTGAGCTAATCACTGCCCGAAAACCATAATCGGTTAATGCCCAAACAGCATGTTCCCGGGAAGAGCCACAGCCAAAGTTTTCTCGAGCAAGCAGAATAGTCGCTTCTTTATATTGGGGTTGATTGAGTGAAAATTCCATATTGAGAGGGCGCTTGCTATTATCCATTCCTGGAGCACCGCGATCTAAATAGCGCCACTCATCAAAGAGATTAGGGCCAAAGCCTGTTTTATAGATACTTGTTAAAAATTGTTTAGGAATAATGGCATCGGTATCAATATTGGCTCGATCAAGAGGTACAACGATACCTGTATGAGTTACAAATGGTTGCATGATAAATCTCCTTCTTGATTAAGCTTCATTAATAGTACGAATATCCACAAAATGACCGGCAATTGCAGCCGCCGCCGCCATCGCAGGGCTCACTAAGTGGGTACGGCCTGCAGCGCCTTGACGACCTTCAAAGTTCCGATTAGAAGTGGAAGCGCAACGTTCATAAGGCTCAAGTCGATCAGGATTCATCGCAAGACACATTGAACAACCTGGTTCACGCCATTCAAAGCCGGCATCAATAAAGATTTGATCTAATCCTTCTGCTTCTGCTGCTGCTTTGACAATTCCTGAGCCGGGAACAACCATTGCTAATTTGATATTAGAAGCAATTTTTTTCCCTTTCACGAATCGCGCCGCATCGCGAATATCTTCTAATCGAGAGTTGGTGCAAGAGCCGATAAAGACCTTATCAATCATCATCTCTTCTGGGGATTCACCCGCTTTCAATCCCATATATTTAAGTGCTTTAGCGATGCTTTCTCGCTGTACAGCATTAGCCGCTTTTTCAGGATCGGGGACAACTTGATCGATACCAATCACCATCTCAGGACTGGTACCATAACTTACCTGTGGCGCAATCATTGCTGCATCAAGCGTGATCACTTTATCAAAATGGGCATCTGGATCAGAATGCAATGTTTGCCAATAGCTCACCGCTTTATCCCAATCTTCGCCTTTAGGAGCAAATGGACGATTTTTAACATACTCTATCGTGGTATTATCAACGGCCACTAATCCGACGCGAGCACCAGCTTCTATCGCCATATTACACATGGTCATTCGACCTTCCATTGAAAGATTAGCGACAGCATCGCCGGCAAACTCAATGGCATAGCCGGTACCGCCAGCAGTACCAATATGGCCGATAATGGCAAGAATCAGATCTTTAGCAGTTACATTGGGTTGTAATTGACCCATGACTTCGATCTTCATCGTTTTAGACGGTTTTTGCACTAGGCAGCTTGTTGCCATAACATGTTCAACTTCACTAGTACCAATTCCAAAAGCAATCGCACCGAAAGCACCATGTGTTGCCGTATGTGAATCGCCGCAAACAATTGTCATCCCCGGAAGTGTCGCTCCTTGCTCAGGACCTGCAACGTGCACAATGCCTCGGCGTTGATCACCGATAGGGAAGTAATTGAGGGCATGTTTTGTGGCATTTTGATGCAGCGTATCGACTTGCAGTTTAGCAATAGGATCTGTGATATTCGCGATATCACTTGTTGTCGGCGTATTGTGATCTGCCATTGCGACAATTGCATTTTTACGCCAGAGCGAACGTCCTGCTTTCTCGAGGCCTTCGAAAGCCTGAGCGCTTGTAACTTCATGAATAATATGTCGATCGATATAGAGAAGGGCTGTACCATCTGCTTCAGTGCGAACGACATGATCATCCCAAATCTTTTCGTAAAGTGTTTTTGCTGTCATTTTTATATCCACTATCTTCTTTTATGAATGTATTTATGCGTTGACTACTCTTGATCTATTTTCTCATTAGGAATAAGAATATCAGTAATAAGAAAATAATAAGCAACTTGTTGGTAAGCCTATATCGGATAGGGAAGGCTTGGGTAGATCTTTAATGTGATAAAGATTACCGATGTTCACATGATCATAAGATTTTGTCCTGATCTATGTTATAAAGTTGATCGCTGCTCATCAGCCTAGTTGTTTTTATTATGGGGTTATAACGAAGAAAAATTCATCGATCTCGCTATAATTTATTCTAGGGCTCTTATATTCTAATACCTTGTTTTTGATTTTTTGTAAAATGGAACAGAAAGAATCGGTTAATAAGTTATCAGACGTAATAGTTAGAATAGCACTTATTTTTTAATAAAAACAACCGGATGGCTGCAAAGCTAGAAAACTCAAAAAAGAAATAAAGAACTTACGGTACAATCAATTCATAAATTACGGCTAATTTGGTTAATAGAATAATTGGGGAGAATGCGCATGAAGGGCGTAGAGAAACAAGTGTGGGTTGTGAAAATTGGAAGCGCTATGATCACTAATGATGGTCGTGGCGTTGATGAAGCAAGAATTCATCATTGGTGTGAACAAGTGGCTAAACTACATGAAAAAGGGATTCAAGTGGTGCTTGTTTCATCAGGGGCGGTAGCGGAAGGAATGAAGCTTTTGAAGTGGCATGAGCGTCCGCAGTTTTTAAGCGAATTACAAGCGGCGGCTTCTGTTGGGCAATCTTCCCTTATTCGAGCTTGGAGTCGAGGATTTATGCCATTTAATCTTAATGTAGGGCAAATTCTATTGACCCATGAAGATGCAGCAGATCGTCAGCGTTATCTCAATATTAAAAATACAATTAATACGCTATTACAATATGATGCTGTACCCGTTATTAACGAGAACGATACGATCTCTTTTTCAGAGATTAAGTTTGGCGATAATGATACCTTAGGGGCGCTTGTTGCGAATCTCATTGAAGCGGATAACTATATTATTTTGACGGATCAAGAGGGCGTTTATGAAGCAGATCCACGCAAAAATCCTGATGCCAAGATGATTCATGAAGCCGATGCCCATGATGAGCGGTTATTAGGCATGGTAACGAGTGAAGGTGGAAAATTTGGAACAGGGGGTATGTACACTAAGATTACCGCCTCTCATATTGCGGCAACATCGGGTACGAATACCTATATTGTGAAAGGTGATCGTCCGAATGCCTTATTAGATATTGCAAATGCAGCCAAAGTAGGTACAAAGTTGAAAGCCGACGGCTCTGTGATTGCTGCGAAAAAGCGTTGGATGCTGGCTCAGAAACAGATTAAAGGACATTTGGTTATTGATGATGGTGCGGTGAAAGCGATGCTAGAAGATGGTAAGAGCCTGTTACCTATCGGAGTGATTGCTGTAGATGGTAATTTTGACCGGGGCGATATTGTTGTCTGTATTGACCAAGAGGGGCGGGAAATTGGTCGGGGACTGAGTAATTATCATTCATTAGAAATTGAGAATATCTTACGAACGCCTTCCTCTGAAATTGTTGATAAGCTCGGCTATATCATCACAGATGAGTTAATTCATCGAAACAATTGGGTTGAAACACAATAATTTCACCCCATATTGATAATTAGCAATTAAATTTAACTGTAAAATCAGGTATTATAAGGGGCTAAATTTATAGTCTAGCAAGTTACTATTTTTTCTATGCCAATAATATCTCTTATATATCTCTCATCAATAATAAACGGATGTAGGTTCATTAATAAGTCACAGATAGAGTAGAGATGGGTTAACAAGTAGGAAAAGGTAGGAAGAATCTAGATTTATAATTGAAATAATAGTCACAAATAGAATAACAACAACATTGAATTGGTAAAGGTCTCAAATGATTAATAAATTAATCCGAAAAATCTTTGGTACACGCAACGACCGCATGATTAAAGAAGCGAAGCGTTATGTGATGCAAGTGAATGCACTAGAAGAAAAAATGCGTGCCATGTCGGACGAGGAGCTTAAGGGACAGACTAATCTCTTTAAAGAGCGCCTAGCCAAAGGTGAGACCTTAGATGATCTACTTCCTGAAGCTTTTGCAGTCATGCGTGAAGCATCATTCCGTGTATTAGGAATGCGTCACTATGATGTACAGTTGATCGGTGGTTATATGCTACATAAAGGGCGTATCGCCGAGATGCGTACCGGTGAAGGTAAAACATTGGTCGCAACGCTTGCGGTTTATCTGAATGCGATCGCCGGCAAAGGCGTTCATGTTGTGACGGTGAATGACTATCTTGCTCGCCGTGATGCTGAGTGGATGGGGCAAGTATACAACTTCTTAGATTTAACCGTCGGTGTGATTGTTTCGAATCAATCATTAGAAGAGAAAAAAGCGGCTTATCAAGCAGATATCTCATATGCCACGAATAATGAATTAGGCTTTGATTATCTACGAGATAATATGGTCTTTGATATGAGCCAAAAGGTACAACGCCCGCTCTATTTTGCAGTGATCGATGAGGTGGATTCAATCTTAATCGATGAAGCAAGAACACCACTCATCATTTCAGGACCTGTTGAGGGCGGTGCTGAGCTCTATCACGCTGTTAATAAACTTATTCCGCATCTTAAAAAGCCTACAGAAGATGGACCTGTCGATTTTGAGATCAATGAGAAAGATAAACAGGTTAACCTTACAGAAGAGGGACATCAACACCTCGAATCACTTCTAGTGGAAGCGGAGTTATTGAAAGAGGGCGAGAGCCTCTATGATAGTCAAAACTTAAAACTCTATCATCACGTTGATAACTGCTTACGTGCACACTATATTTTCCACAAGGATGTCGATTATATCGTCGAAAAAGGCGAGATTGTTATCGTGGATGAGCATACCGGCCGTACGCTTGCCGGTCGTCGTTGGTCAGATGGGCTACATCAAGCGATTGAAGTGAAAGAAGGGGTTGAAGTTAAACCTGAGAACCAAACACTTGCATCTATTACATTCCAAAACTACTTCCGTATCTATGAAAAATTAGCGGGTATGACCGGTACAGCGGATACAGAAGCACCAGAATTCTTAGAAATCTACGGTTTAGAAGTAGTGGTTATTCCGACAAATCGCCCCATTCAGCGTAAAGATTATGGGGATCTCATCTATCTCACTCAAAAAGAGAAATATGAAGCGATCATCAAAGATATTCAAGATTGTTATACCCGTAAGCAACCTGTGTTGGTGGGAACCGCTTCTGTTGAAGTTTCAGAATTAATCTCTGATCTTTTGAAAGCTGAAAATATTCCACACGAAGTTTTAAATGCTAAACAACATGAACGAGAAGCATATATTGTCGGGCGTGCAGGTATTCCAGGTGCGGTGACAATTGCCACTAATATGGCAGGTCGTGGTACGGATATCGTGCTTGGTGGTAATGTGAAGTTAGAAGAGGAACTCTATCTTGCTGAAAATCCGAATGCGACAGAAGAAGAGTTGAAAGCACTTCGTGAAAAAGCGAAAGAGCGTCAGAAAGAGGTGCTCGAGCTTGGCGGTTTACATATTATCGGGACAGAGCGCCATGAATCTCGTCGTATCGATAACCAGCTTCGTGGTCGTGCAGGTCGTCAAGGAGATGTTGGCTCCTCACGTTTCTATCTATCACTTGATGATCATCTAATGCGTATCTTTATGAATCCTAAAATGCGTAGCTTAATGGCAAGTTTAGGGATGGGTAATGGCGAAGCACTTGAACATCGTATGATTACCCGTTCTATTGAAAATGCCCAGCGTAAAGTAGAAGGTCATAACTTTGATATCCGTAAAAATCTTCTTCAATATGATGATATTGCTAACGATCAACGTAAGATTATCTATCAACAACGGGATGATATCTTGAAAGCAGAAGATATTAGTAATGCCGTTAAGATGATGCGCGAGCAAGTATTTGCGGAGATTGTAGAGAAATATGTACCTGCACAAAGTTATGCAGAGCAGTGGGATCTGGAAGGTCTTACTGATATCCTTAATAAAGAATTCCGTATTGAAATTGATTTCACTAAGATGCTTGCCGATAACCCTAATTTAACGGAAGAAGAGATCTATAATACGATTATTGCGGAAAGTGAACGTATTTATGAAGAGAAGAAAAAACAGGCGAATGCGGATGTTGATCCAACGCAATTCCGTCGTTTTGAAAAATCTGTTCTATTGGAAGTACAAGATTCACAATGGAAAGAGCATCTTGCGGCGATGGATTATCTCCGTCAAGGAATTCAACTTCGCGCCTATGGACAACGTCGTCCTGAGCAAGAATATAAGCGTGAATCCTTTATTCTCTTTGAAGAGATGCTCCATCAAATTCACTACAAAACAATTCGCTTCTTAAGTAATATCGTGATTCGGGTAGAGAAACCTGAAGAAGTGCAAGAGACATTGCAAGCACCTGCAGAAGCTGAAAGTAAAGTAATTCAAGGCTCAATTACCAATGCAGCAGATATTGATCGTTTAGTCGATGAAATTGGTACTATTCAAGAAGAAGGGATTGCCGATACTGAAAAAGCGATTTTAGATGATATCCAATCTGGCGCACTAGATGCGAAAAAAGGGGATAATGAACCATGTCCTTGTGGTTCAGGCAAGCCTTATTCACAATGTCATGGTGCGATTGAATTAAATGAAAAAGAGCATGATCTTTTCCATATTGGTCGCAATGATCCTTGTCCTTGTGGTTCAGGTGCTAAGTATAAAAACTGTCATGGTAAGATTCGTTAATAGGCTCAAGTTTAGAGTCATTAGATCTTATAATCTGTAGCCTGTTCGATGAAAATGATTGAATCGAAGAGTAGCAGATAGACAAAGAAGAGATAAAAGAAACCGCTAATAGTCATCAGATTATTAGCGGTTTTATTTGATTTGGTTGAAACTTATAACGCTTTAATATGCTGATTTAATTGTCCTCGAGCTCGCTCTATATCAATGTTTCCTTCAAAGAATTTTGGATCCATGACTTCAATTTTGGCATACGGGATTTGATGCATTTTAAAGAGATGCTCTAAGCGTTGTGTCGTTAGTGCATAGGTTTGGTAATCTTGTAGATAATCTTTCATCGCAACATCATAGATGGAAGGGTGTGCTACATAAAGCGCAACTTCATCGAGTTTCCAATAGAGTGTGTGCCCACTGCCTAATGTGCGAAGCGTTTCAGTTTGATCGAAAATGACCGCTTGAATGACTTGCCATAACTCTTCTAAACCAATTTGAATCAGTTGTGATGCAAATAGGCCATTGAGATCAGCCAGGGTCACTATGGAGATATTATTAATATTCTGATTGAATGCTGCTTCAAATTGATCCACAGCCTCTTGATTAAGATGAGCTTTAGTAATGAGCTCATTCTCTAACTGTGTAATAAAGTCCTCTGCCTCGGCATTATCAGGCATTACAACAGTGAAAGGGAGGACTTCTAGCGGATCGGCAAATTGGTTGAGTTCTTTATTGAAAATCGGAATCTCAAATTGATCAGAGCTTGTGCCAATACCAATCACTAATGGTTTAAAGTTATTAGCCCGAAATCGAATTTTAGATATTTCAAAGAGCTGGGTATAGATTGGGAAATTAGGGCGAATAATTTGATGAAGATGGTAGATAGAGCCTATACCAATCAGCCCATACTCTCTAATTTGCGGGAAATATTGTGCAATATTTTGCCCGATAGTATGCAGTAATTCGGTAGCTTGTTCTTTATTAAGATAATGTGCCTTTTCATCAGGTTTGGGCTGATGTTCGATAACGACAGCGAGGTCGATTGTTCGAAGTCTGTTTTCCATATATATCCTTACTTCAATCGCAGAGTCTTTGCGACATTAAATGGGAGCGTTACTATAATGATTAGGAGTCAGCCATTCAACTGATCACTGTTTATCGCTTTATAGGCAACCGTAGCAAAATCAGACCGTTGTCATCGCGTGATTAATATGTCGCTCAAATCATTAGATCTAGATTAAATACTGTTGTGACTCGAGAAATACTCGTTGAATGGTACTAAAAAATGTTGAATTTAGCATTGTACGTCTTTATATGGCCAAACGGCAAATCCCTTTCATTCTTTAATCTATGGGATTCTGTAAGTAGGTAGTTTACATATATTGGCAATAACCTGCCAATAACGCCAACTAAATGAGAATAAATATTAAATGTATCAGTATGCTATTTATGTATAGAGGTAGTTTCGTTATACTATTGGTTGTCATAAGGTGGTGTGAGTGATGTGGGAATTAGAGATGACAAACTGAGATGGAATTTCTCTTGCTTTAATGAAGATTTATACACTATATTTATACATATAATGTTGTGTTGTTATTGTCAAATTATTCAAGATGTTAAGCTCATCTTAAGTTTCACATCATATAAATTAAGAGAATGTAATACTGACTCACGAGGTATTGATTCAAATAGATAATGATTCACGAGCGCTGATGATCACTTTGTAACTCTGCAAAAGCTCTCATTGAAATACCTACTAGCCTGAATGGCTGATAGTTGATTAAAAATAAGAACAAAATATAAAACTCAATAAATAGAGACTAAAATAGATTTTTACTATGAAAAAATATCGTAAATGGATTGTAAGCTTGGTCGTCATTGCTCTTGTAGCTACTGTAGGGTATATCTATTTGAAGCCAGAAGAGCGGATTAATTATCTCACTGCGCCTGTTGAGCGTGGAGATCTTGAGGTGAGCATTTTAGCTTACGGTAAGATGGAAGCATCACAGCAAGTAGATGTGGGAGCACAGGTTTCAGGGCAAATTCAAAAAATGCATGTCACGCTAGGAGAATCTGTAAAAAAAGGGGAGCTGCTTGTTGAAATCGACGACTTACCACAGCAAAATGCGCTTCGAGATAGTGAAGCCCGGTTGAAAAATATGATCGCCTCAAAAGTTGCTAAAGAAGCACAACTGATTAATGCCCGTATTAATCTTGAGCGTCAGAAGAACCTCATTAAGAATGGCGCTACTACGCAATCTGAATATGATTTAGCAGAAGCAAATTTAAAGGTCTATGAGGCGGAAGTAGAAGCTCTTGTGGCACAAATAGCCCAAGCACAAATTGCACTGGATACCGCTGAAATTGATCTGGGGTATACCAAAATTACATCACCGATGGATGGCGTTGTCGTTGCAACGGTGGTAAAAGAGGGGCAGACAGTAAACTCAACACAAACGGCACCGACAATTGTCAAAGTAGCGGATCTTTCAGTGATGACGATCAAAGCGCAAATATCTGAAGCGGATGTGACAAAGCTCTATCCTGGTATGAAGGCTTACTTTACGATTTTAGGGGAGCCTGATCAGCGCTATGAAGCGGTATTACGGCAAATTGAGCCAGCAACGGAGACGTTTCAAACGACAACAGGTAATGCGGTAACAAACTTTACAGAAGCGGTCTATTACAACGGTCTTTTTGATGTAGAAAACCCTGATCATAAATTTTATATTGGAATGTCGACGCAGGTCTATATTGTATTAGATGATGCAGAGAATGTCTTGAAAATCCCTGTGTCTGCACTTCGTTTTAAACCTACTCAAGGTGTCATAACGGGAAAAGCGCCGGAAGGAATGCGTTGGATTTGGGTATTAGAAGATCAAGCACATGGGAAAATTGCACCTCGAGCGATTAAAACCGGAATCTCTAATAATATTGCCGTAGAAGTGATTGAAGGATTAAAAGAAGGGGAAGCGGTCATTACCGCAGAATCAACGGGAACGGTTCCTGCGGTCAGTGGTGGACCAATGGGTCGAAGACGATAGATCATCTGTGATAAAGAATAGAGGCTATATAATGAACAACATTCCTATGATTGAGCTCACAGATCTGCGCCGGCGTTTTCGTTCTGGAGATACTGAAGTTGAAGTTTTAAAAGGGATTAACCTTTCGGTAGAGAAAGGGGAGTTTATCGCTATTATGGGCTCTTCGGGCTCAGGTAAATCAACGCTGATGAATATTATCGGTGGGCTTGATTATCTTTCCGATGGTAGCTATCGATTTAATGGCAAAGAGATTACTCACTACGATGAAGATGAATTAGCAGAGCTACGTCGTGAGCATTTTGGGTTTATATTTCAACGTTATCATCTTCTCAATAGCTTAACCGCTGAGGGTAATGTGGAGATGCCGGCAATCTATTCAGGAATGCCGGGACAGCTTCGTCATGAACGGGCAGTTTCGCTTTTAAGTCGATTAGGATTAGAGGAACGTGTTCGTTACTATCCTACGCAATTATCCGGTGGGCAGCAGCAGCGGGTCAGTATTGCACGAGCCCTAATGAACGGTGGTGAGATTATTCTTGCAGATGAACCTACCGGTGCACTTGATAGTGAGAGTGGAAAAGCAGTGCTTGAGATTTTGAAAGAGCTTAATGAAGCCGGTCATACCATTATAATGGTTACGCATGATCCTGAAGTAGCGGCGCATGCAAAACGAATTATTGAAATTAAAGATGGGGAGATTATCTCTGACCAGCTTCAATCTGAACAGAAGGATAAAATTGCAGATATAGAGCCTCTTTCTTGGAAGCGAGCATCAGGTTTAACACACATTTGGCTTCGGTTATCGAATGCCTTTAAGATGGCTATTGTATCGATGATGATGCAGCGGTTACGAACCTTTTTAACGATGCTCGGTATTATTATCGGTATTGCCGCGGTAGTGCTAGTGATCGCTTTAGGGAGAGGATCTACTGACCAAATTATTGCAGATATTCGGCAGATGGGGACCAATACGCTGACCGTTTACCCTGGTACAGGATTTGGTGATCGGCGCTCTCAAAGTATTGATTCTCTACAACCAAGAGATGTGGAAGCTTTAAAGCAACTTCCCTTTGTTCATAGTGTAACGCCGCTAGTATCGAGCTCTGTGGAGGCAAGATATGGCAATATTTCAGCTATTAATACACAAGTTCAAGGCGTTGGTACACAATTTTTTGATGTTCAAGGCTATGACATCACCGAGGGAATTGCCTTTGATGAGGAGAGTGAAAAAAATTTAGCGCTTGAAGCTGTCATCGATAACAATACGGTTAAGACTTTCTTTCCCAATGGTGAAGATCCCCTAGGGAAAGTGATTATTTTAGGGGCTTTACCGGTTCAAATCATTGGTGTAGCCACCTCGAAATCCCAAGGCATGTTTAGTAGTGAAAATATGACGATCTGGATTCCTTATTCAAGTGCAATGCATAGAATGACCGGTGGAACGTCGCTTCGTAATATCACTGTACGAGTAGATGATGGTGTTGATATGAGCCTAGCGGATAAGAGTATTACAGATGTATTGATGGATCTGCATGGTAAAAAGGACTTCTTTATCTACAACGCCGATGCTATTAAAGAGATGGTAGAATCTACCACACTTATTATGCGAGTACTGATTACTTCAATTGCTTTAATTTCACTATTAGTGGGCGGTATTGGAGTAATGAATATTATGTTGGTATCTGTTGCTGAGCGTACCAAAGAGATCGGGATGAGAATGGCGGTAGGAGCTCGTAAAAGTGATATTTCTCAGCAATTTTTAATTGAATCGGTACTAGTTTGTCTTTTAGGGGGGATTATAGGCTTATCGTTAGCACTTGCAGTAGGTTTCTTGATACAACAGGCCGGAAGTGTTATTCCATTAAGTTTTTCTATCCCCTCGATTATTTTCTCTTTTTTAGCTGCATTTTTAATAGGCATTATTTTTGGTTATTTTCCCGCAAAAAAAGCAGCTGAACTTGCACCGATTGAGGCACTTGAACGTTCGTAGATTTAATAATTCAATAATTTATATAATAATATGCAAAATATCTAGACTATTTATTACGTTCTGATTGAAAAAGCTATCATAAATTGGCAAACTGATCTAACTTAGGTTTAATTTGTAATATCTATTTTTTATTATTGGAGTTTATCTATGAGTCAAAATAAGCGGCCTTTGTCGCCTTTTATGCTCGGTAGCGACTATAAATTACAAGTCACTTCGGTGATGAGTTTTTTACATCGTGCATCCGGTGCAGCGCTCGTATTAGTTTTACTAGTACTCGGTGCTTGGTTTATCGCTCTTGCAGCTGGGCCTAAAGCTTTTGCAACAATGACAGCGGTGATTACTAATCCTTTAATGGCATTACTCGTGATGGCAGGTACATTTGCAGCCTGTTACCATTTCTGTAATGGTATCCGTCATCTATTCTGGGATGCGGGAAAAGGGGTTGACATTGAATCTGCGAAAAAAAGTGCAAAGATTGTAAAAATTGCCGCACCTGTATTAGCAGTTCTTCTTATTCTTGTTGGTTTAGTTGCATAGGAGCTATTGAAATATGAAACGTTATCAAACTCCTCTAGGCCGCGTAAAAGGTCTCGGCTCTGCTCATGCAGGTTCTAGTCACTGGTTAGCACAACGTGTTACAGCTGCTGTTTTGGCGGTTCTTTTTTTATGGTTTGCTTTTTCATTCGCAAGCCTCTATGGGAAAGAGTATCTTGAAGTAATGGTTTGGGTGGGTACCCCATTTAATACAGTATTACTCGTCACCTTGATTGTAACAGCGATCTATCATGCGATTTTAGGTCTGCAAGTTGTCATTGAAGATTATGTACATAAAGCATGCCAACGTACTATCTTGATCAACGCAATGCGTGTGATTTTATCGATTATTGGCCTTGCAATTGTATGGGCAATTATTCGTGTAGGATTAGTTGTCAGCACAATGATGATCCACTAAATACTATCTCTTAATATTCCCTAATATCCTAATTGATATAGTCTAAGAAGTAACAGGATGATGCTTCTTAGTAAGGTTTGTAATTCGATAAATTACACCTAGCAATATTCAGAGATACAATAGTTTCATTTTAATAGAATAAAAATCTCGAGGTTTTAATCGATGAGTAACTTAAAAGAGTATAAAGATTATAAAATTCAAGAACACGTCTATGACGTTGTTGTTGTAGGTGCCGGTGGTGCGGGTCTTCGTGCAACACTTGGTATGGCAGAAAAAGGCCTTAAAACAGCCTGTGTGACTAAAGTATTCCCGACTCGTTCTCATACTGTAGCGGCGCAAGGCGGTGTATCTGCAGCCCTTGGTAATATGGGTGAAGATGATTGGCGCTGGCATATGTATGACACAGTAAAAGGTTCTGACTGGTTAGGTGACCAAGATGCAATTGAGTACATGTGTCGTGAAGCAATTCCTGCGATTTTAGAGCTAGAGCATTATGGTTTACCATTCTCTCGTACAGAAGAGGGTAAAATTTACCAACGTCCTTTCGGTGGTATGACTACAAACTTCGGTGAAGGCCAAGCGCAAAGAACTTGTGCAGCGGCGGATAGAACAGGGCATGCAATGCTTCATACGCTCTATCAACAATCTCTTAAACACAATGCAGAATTCTATATCGAATATTTCGCAATCGATCTTTTAATGGATGAAGGTGAATGTCGTGGTGTTGTAGCTTGGGATTTAGCGGAAGGTACAATGCATGTATTCCGTTCACAAATGGTTGTGCTCGCAACAGGTGGTTACGGTCGTGCTTACTTCTCAGCAACCTCTGCGCATACTTGTACTGGTGATGGTAACGGTATGGTGGCTCGTGCAGGTTTACCGCTTCAAGATATGGAATTCGTTCAGTTCCATCCTACAGGTATCTATGGCGCTGGCTGCTTAATCACTGAAGGTGTTCGTGGTGAGGGTGGCTATTTAACCAACTCAAATGGTGAGCGCTTCATGGAGCGTTATGCACCGAATGCTAAAGACCTTGCTTCTCGCGATGTTGTTTCACGTTCAATGCTCATTGAAATCCGTGAAGGCCGTGGTGTGGGACCTAAGAAAGATCATATCTATCTTCACCTTGAGCACTTAGGGCCTGAAGTGATCGAAGAGCGTCTTCCAAGTATTGCAGAAAGTGCTCGTATCTTTGCTGACGTTGATGTTCGTAAAGAGCCAATCCCTGTAATTCCTACAGTTCACTATAATATGGGTGGTATTCCAACGAATTACCATGCGGAAGTTGTCACATTGAAAGATGGTAATCCAGATACAATTGTCCCAGGGTTGATGGCGATCGGTGAAGCTGCTTGTGTCTCTGTACATGGTGCGAACCGTTTAGGTTCTAACTCACTACTTGACCTTGTTGTCTTTGGTCGTGCTGCCGCAAATCGTGCAGCTGAGATCTTAACACCAAATGGTCCACATAAGCCGCTTGATAACCAAAAAATCATCGATATTTTAGATCGTTTTGACAAGATCCGTTATGCTGATGGTTCAATTTCAACAGCAGCACTTCGTGATAAGATGCAACGAGCAATGCAGGAAGATGTATCTGTATTCCGTATGCAAGAGACTCTCGAAGATGGGGCAAAACGTGTAGAAGAAGCCTATCAACAATTTAATGACATAAAAGTGCATGATCGTAGTTTAATCTGGAACTCAGATCTCGTTGAGACTTTAGAATTATCAAACCTTTTAACCTGTGCTTTGATGACTGTAAAATCTGCGGTTAATCGTACAGAATCTCGTGGTGCACATGCTCGTGAAGATTATCCAAATCGTGATGATGTGAATTGGATGAAACATACATTGGCATGGGTGGATGATAAAGGAGATGTCACTATTGATTATCGTCCTGTTCATGCTTACACCTTAACAGATGAAGTTCAATATATTGAGCCAAAAGAGCGTACTTATTAATGTCGTAATGCTGAATCTCAATCAGCAATTAATGTTGCGACACAATGAATAAGACAGGTTAAATAAAAGGAAAAGTATTATGGCTGAATTTAAATTACCCGCAAATTCGGTTGTTAAAGAAGGTAAATTCTTTAAAAACGAAGAAGCGAAAAATAAAAGAGTCTTTAAAATCTATCGTTGGAATCCAGATACTGGAGAAAATCCACGTTATGATCGTTATGAAGTAGATCTTGATGCTTGTGGTCCTATGATTCTTGATGCGTTACTTCTCATCAAAAATACCATTGATCCAACGTTAACACTTCGCCGCTCATGTCGTGAAGGGGTTTGTGGTTCATGTGCGATGAATATTGATGGAACAAATACATTGGCATGTACTAAAGCGATTAGCTCTGTGCCTGAAGGTGAGATCAAGATCAATCCATTGCCACATATGCATGTTGTAAAAGATCTAGTGCCAGATTTAACGCACTTCTATGCACAATATGCATCAATTAAGCCTTGGTTACAAACTGATACAGCAACGCCGCCACGTGAGCGTTTGCAATCTATCGAAGAGCGCCGGAAGCTAGATGGTTACTATGAGTGTATTTTATGTGCTTCATGCTCAACCTCTTGCCCAAGCTATTGGTGGAACTCAGATAAATATTTAGGTCCTGCGGTATTACTACAGGCTTATCGTTTTATCTCTGATAGTCGTGATGAACATACGGGTGAGCGTTTAGATGAATTAGAAGATCCATTTAAACTCTATCGTTGTCACACAATCATGAACTGTACTAATACCTGTCCAAAAGGCTTGAATCCTGCAAAAGCAATTGCAGAAATCAAGAAGTTAATGGTTGCAAGACACTAATATTAAGTATCTAAAATAGATAATAATTTAGCATTAGAGAAGAGCGTTGTGTAGTTCACAACGCTCTTTTTTATGGTTTACAGATTGATGGGATTTGAGTGAATGTTGTATGCAATATCGGTTCAAAATAAACTTATTCAAATGCCGGTGCATTGGTTGTAAGAAATAAGAGAGCTGTTCTATCCGGTATCTTGCAAGTGTTGTTTACTACAGTTTATGTTCTGTTAAAACCAATAATAGCTGTTTAAAAGCCATTTTTCTTAAACTAAATTTACGATAAGTTGAGAAATTGCCATTGAAATGACTACAAACGTGGGTTTGCTATAAAAAATTTAACAACCAAGAATATCCTAATCTGAAAGAACTATATTATTAGAGGTAAGTCATCCTGATTAGAACCAAGTCCCCGTTTCTAGTGATCATTATTGAATGAAGTAACGAGTAGGAAAGATACTTACATAAAAAAAGAGCTAGCCGTTGCGCTAACTCTTTCTAATTTTTGAGTAAATCAAATAGCTAAATTAGATTCACTATGACTTATGATTATTTTATTGTCCGCTATTAATCGCACGATTTTGATGATCGCGCATCTCAATTGCGGTAAATGGCATATTCCAACCCTCTTTCTGCGCACAGCGTAAACAAGCTTCTTGAATTTTACGACCTGACTGATAGTAATAGGGGGCAGAGGAACCTTTCATTGCCACAATAATCGTATAAACAAGCGATAAGCCCTCATTAATTTTACGGAATTCAACGCTTAGTGAACTATATTGATCATGAATATCTGTTTTAGAGAGGAACTCTGTAACATATTCGCGAAGTTTGGTAAATACTTCATCAACTGGAGTTGCAAAGTGGTCATAAGAGAGACCAAAGTCTACCACTGTATAGTATCCACGAGAGAGATTTACCGGTGCATTAGCGATAAAGTCCGCTGTTGGATAAATAATCATACTATTGAATGAATCTAAATAGAGCGATTCCGGTGTTTGACGTTTAACTTCTACATAGGTGCCATTGGGGAGAAGGAAAGATTCACCCACTTTCGATGGGAACCAGATTTCATCTGTCTCAAATGGACGAGAAGTTAGGGTTTTTAACTCTGGTAGCATAAGACGAATGCGACCATTATCGAGCGCCGGATTATAAAGTGTTGCCGAGTAGAGTGTAATGCGTTCAATAATCCAAGGAATACCTCGATAAATAACACGTTCCCCTTGACGAGCAGATCCTAGATTCAAGAATTGACGAATTTCAGAGAAGTATTTAGGAACATAATTCCGAAAGGCAAAAATCAGCGCAATGAGGATTAAGATCGCTAAGCCAAAGAGCACCATATCGCCCATAGCATGTAAAACAACTAATGAAGCGAATAGGGCAAGGATTCCTGATAGAGCACGATAGAGTAACAGTAATAATCTACCCCGCATATTTACTTTCTGCTGCCCATGAAGATTTTTGTTGCGGCGATGAACAAAGAAATCCATAATTTTCGTTAAGACATACAGTGTAACTGCAAATGTCAAGATAGAGACAAAAAGTACTAAACCTCGACCTTTTACAAAGTCAATAACGCCATCTTTCAGCGATTGGAGAAATGTTTTGTCGGTTGTTAAGCTCTCAAGGACTGTTTGATAATGTGCTTGATCTCGTTTGAGATTATCAAGGAAGTTGGTCCAATTATCATCAATTGCGGCTAATCTAGTGACGAGCTTTTCATCTAAATTTTCTTTAGGAATTGCCTTTAGATAAGCAAGGCCTTGTTTTAGTTTAGTGATCTTCTCATTTGTTAAGGTCAATTCACGATTGAGATCTTCCCGCTCACGAGTGGCTTGTGTTAACTTTTGAATTTCAGAGAAGACCGGCTGCACGATTTGCAATAATTCAGCTTGCCAATCATAGTTAAGATCTGCTTCATCATCATTTTTAGTTAAGAAGTTGACATCCACGCCGCCGAGGGCATACTTTACAAAGTCATTACGGGATTGATCTAAACGAGATTGCAATTGGGCAATTCTTCCCTCTAAAGCTGCTTTAGCTTCCTCGCTTTCAGCTTCCGGTAATTGTGCCCGAAGATCGTTGATATTATTTTGTAAATCAAGAATACTCTGTTCAGTGGATTCTAAAATCTCACAGCACTCCACTTTCGTCACAGTTTCGGGTTTATTATTAGCAAACCCAAATGAACTCATTCCAAAGGAGAGTAGTATCAGGAGCGCGAGTAACGGTTTTGAAAAATATTTTGTTTTGATCATAATCTCACATTCGTTTTGTTTGCATTGAATTGTTCGCATTTACGAACCATTATGGTAACAAATCGAAATTATAAATTCATTCTAACCGTTAGATAATCAATCAATTCATTATAAAAAAGGGCATATTTTAATAGCGATTAGATGACTTTTCTGAATAAATTTGCATGCCCTGGTTTCTCTTAAATATAAGTTGTTATCGGCTATTGGCCTTATATAATTTAAGAAAAATGGTATTGCAATACGAAAGAATTAGAACATCATTACAATGAGCCCGTTACAAAAAATTACGAAATTTTTCATATTTTAGTGATGTTTCTAGATATAGATCCTTTAATCAGAGATGATATATCGTAAAATAACGGAGTAAATCTTCTATGATCTGATTCTGAAATATAGATAGATAATAGAGATGAATAATAGGGTGACAAATGATCAAGTTCAGTAAAAATATGCTAGGATAGTACAATTTATCGTAATTACGATATGGAATTTGATTATGTTGCCGCCTCTATTTTCTATTGATATCACTATCAGTAGATATAAGAATAAGAGCAGGTCATGATATCACTATGATTGATATTGTTTTAACAGGAAGGAACTGAAGAATGATGACTAAAGATAAATTGAAAGCGCTCATCGAAGCAAGCGTCCAATGTGATTATATTGAAGTAAAAGGGGATGACGGTGTTCATTTTGAAGCGATCATTGTCAGTCCTGAATTTGAGAATCTTTCGATGTTAAAGCAACATAAATTAATCTATGCAGCTTTAGGAGATCGTCTGCAAACGGAAGAGATTCATGCGTTAGCACTTAAAACTTACAAACCATCACAATGGAATCAATAATGAAAGATCTAGAACGATTATTAGTGAATAATAATGGTCCTCTTCGAGGATCAGTAGAGGCAAGTGGCGCTAAAAATGCAGTTCTCCCGATTTTAGCAGCAACAATTTTAGCGAGCGAACCTGTTACATTAAATAATGTGCCGGCTCTGCAAGATGTATTTGTACTGAGCAAGATTTTAGAAGATCTTGGCGCAAAAGTTAGCTTTAGCAATAATCAATTAATCGTTGATCCTCGTGGTATCAATAAAACCCGCGCTAATCATGATCTTGTTAGCCAAATGCGAGCCTCTATTCTTGTTTTAGGCCCGATCTTAGCGAAATTTGGGGAAGCAGAAGTTTCATTGCCGGGCGGTTGTGCAATCGGCAGTCGACCGGTAGATCAGCATCTATTGGGCATGGAAGCGCTAGGTGCGAAGATTAAGATAGAGAATGGTTATGTTCATGCTTCGGTCAATGGCGGGCGATTAAAAGCGAATCATCATGCTTTTGATGTTGTGACTGTCACCGGTGTTGAGAATGTCTTAATGGCAGCTGTATTAGCCAATGGTGTTACAGTCTTAGAAAACTGTGCGAAAGAGCCTGAAGTGAGCGATCTTGCAAATATGTTAGTACGACTCGGAGCGAAAATTGAAGGTATTGGTACAGATCGTTTGACCATTACCGGTGTTGAGAAGTTATCCGGTGGTGAATATACGGTCATGCCCGATCGAATTGAAATTGGCACTTATATGGTTGCCGGCGCAATGACGTTTGGGGATATTACCATTGAATCTTGTATTCCTGAGCATGTGGAAGCTGTGACTTTTGCACTGCGTCAAGCGGGTTGCGGTGTTGAGACAACAGATTCTAGTATTCGAATTTATCCTCTCATCTCTCGCTTGAAAGCACTTCGCATTAAAACAGCACCATATCCACTCTTTGCAACCGATATGCAAGCACAATTTATGGCAATGGCAGCCGTATCTGAAGGCACTTCATCGATTATTGAAACAATCTTTGAAAATCGCTTCATGCATGCCAATGAATTAGTGCGTATGGGGGCTAATATCAAGATTGATAATCGTTTAGCATTGATTGAAGGGGTAGAGAAGCTATCTGGTGCGACTGTTACGGCAACGGATCTTCGTGCATCAGCAGCTCTGATTTTGGCAGGTTTAGTAGCTGAAGACACTACGACAATTGGGGCATTACATCATCTTGATCGTGGTTATGATTCTATCGAAGCAAAATTGACGAATCTTGGTGCGAAGATTGAGCGCATTACATTAGCCTCTTAATTGTTAGCAGATAAAAATGGGTTATTGATTGTTCAATGAAATGCTCAACGAAAGTGATTATTTAACAAGCATATAACTAGTAATGATTATTCAAAAATCCCGCTGTTTAAAAACAGTGGGATTTTTATTGATATCGTATTTATAGTCAATTTGGTTTAAGAAAAATGGTTTTTAACAGCTATTGTGAGGTTTTAAAAGCACATCAAACCGTACTCAATAATACTTGCAAGATGCCGGATAGAATGGCTTCCTTGCCTCGATCAGCCGATGCGCCGGCATTTGGATAAGCTTATTTTGAGTCGATATTACTATAATAATAGATATGCAATATTAGAGAATCATTCCTCCAAAGAGAAAACCAAAGAGCACCGCCAAGATAACGGCAATCGTTCCCGGAATAAAGAAAGGATGATTAAAAACAAAGCGTCCAATGCGAGTTGTGCCGGTATCATCCATCTGTACTGCCGCTACTAATGTCGGATAGGTCGGAAGGATAAAGAGTCCGCTGACAGCCGAGAAAGAGGCAATGGCTGTTAAAGGTGTTACATGAAGAGCAAGTGCCATTGGCATTAATGCTTTTGCGGTGGCTGCTTGCGAATAGAGTAGTGCGGAGCAGAAGAAGAAAATTACGGCAAGCATCCAAGAATGTTCATGAATTAGATCGCCAGCAGTAGCTTTAATCCATTCAAGATTATGTTGTACAAAAGTATCTCCAAGCCAAGCAACCCCTAAGATACAGATACAAGCACTCATCCCTGCTTTAAAAGTGCTTGAGTTTAAAATAGCATCTGTCTGTACTCGGCAGAATAAGGTGATAAAGGTCGCCACACTGAGCATGATGATTAAAATGGCACTGGTGGTATTCATCAGCGGCGTTTCAACAATGCCTAAACTTTGACTATTGATAATGGCGTAAATAACCACACTGACAACTCCCAATAAAAATAGAAGCACAGATAATTTAGCGCCAGGCTTAATTGTTTTAACTTGACTGCCTCGTAATTCAATTAATCCTTCCGCTAATCTCGCTTGATAGACAGGATCATCTGAGAGCTTTGAATTAAAAAGCCATGCAATAATCAAAGACATAATAACAATCGCAAGGAAAGTGGCCGGCAATAGAATCGCTAAGAGAGTCAAATAGCTTACCGTATGACCCGCACCGACCATTGAAGCATCTTCCATTACTGAAGCCATATAGACGACCGCTGCTGAGATAGGCGATGCCGTGATTCCGATTTGTGCAGCAACGACCGCCGTTGAGAGTGGGCGACAAGGCTTAATACCTTGCTCTTTAGCCACTTCAGCAATTACCGGCAATGTTGCTAATGAGATATTACCCGTACCGGCAAAAAGCGTAAGGAAATAGGTCACAATCGGGGCTAAGATTGTAATATATTTGGGGTTTTTACGAAGTAGTTTTTCGGTTTGATCGACAAGATAATCAAGTCCGCCGGCAATTTGCATTGCTGAGATTGCGGCAATAACTGCCATAATAATCGAGATCACATCAAAAGGAATCGTACCAGGTTTAACACCAATAGCGGCGAGTACTAAGACACCGAGTCCGCCGGCAAACCCAATTCCAAGCCCCCCTAAGCGTGCGCCTAGAAAAATGGCCAGCAGAACAATAATAAATTCTACGGCAATCATATTATCAACTCCTTGATTATGGTGAATAGATTATAAATAACAGAATAGAACCCCAAATTAATAACAGATGATAGGCTCAGCAATACACAATGAATAAGCAATTAAAATATCCAATAAAAAAGGTATGCAAACCTGTTAAGACGCATACCTAATGTCTTTATAAGAGATGCACAACGCTACAATTATATATAGATCTCTCACATAATAGAACAATTTTTACACTCAATAGCTATGACCTTTAGCCCTTAGGATAGCGCTAAATAAGGATCATTACCCTAATCGAGATCAATAGTGTTCTAAAATATAATCAAGATGCCGTAAAAAATCTTCTTTAGGAACACTTCCCATAACGCGTAACTGTGGAATCTCTTTCCCATTCCTATCAAAAAAGAGCATAGCTGGCGGCCCGAAGATATCAAAATGCATCTCTAATTTTTGATCTTGAGCATCATTTTTAGTGACATCTGCTGCCAATAGCTGTAACTCTGCCATTTTTGCTTTCACTTCGGGATCACTAAAGACATATTTCTCCATCTCTTTACAAGCAACACACCAATCGGCGTTAAATTCTAACATCGTAATCCGATGATCATTTTCTGCTAGTGCTTGGTTCAGGCCACTAATTCCTTTAATTTGAGTAAATTGTGCCGTTTCAATGGTGCGATTAGATTCTTGAATCGACATAATACCGAATGTGAGGGTGGCGACTGCTAATAGACCAAAGAAGAGGCGACCTTTGAGTTGGCTCTCAATGACCGTTACCATCAACCAGATAAAAGTGGTGAGTGAAAGAATGGCGTAGAGCATCTGCTCCCAATAGTGCGGCAATGTTCTACCAATAAAGTAAGCCGCTAATCCTAAGAGCATAAAGCCAAAGAGCACTTTGACTCTATCCATCCAAGCTCCCGCTTTGGGTAAGAGATGACCAGAAGAAGCTCCAAGAATTAGAAGTGGAACCCCCATTCCCATACTCATTGCAAAGAGTGCCGAGCCGCCGAGTAGATAATTTTGTGATTCAACCACAAGTCCAATAATGCCAATGAGCGGAGCAGTCACGCAAGGGCCGACAATCAGTGCCGAGAGCATTCCCATAATGGCCGTACCGATATAGCTGTTTTTGGAAGATTGCTGATTACTCACACGACTTAATGCCGATTGAATAGAAGCGGGCATCTGAATTTGGTAGAGCCCAAACATTGAAAAGGAGAGAAAGACGAAGATGAGTCCAAATCCAATGAGTACATAACTATTTTGTAGATAAGCCGCTAATCCTTTGCCGAAATAAGCAGCTAATAATCCTAAGAGTGTATAGACAAAGGCCATCGCTAATACATAGACAAGCGAAATGGTAAAACCTTTCTTCGGCGATAGGTTCCCGCTTCTCGTTAAGATTCCAGAGAGGATCGGTAACATTGGCAGTACGCAAGGCGTAAAGGTAAGAAGCAACCCCAATAGGAAGAAGAGCGGTAGTGCAAGATATTGATTATCTTTTAGATATTGCGATAGGCGATCATGTTCAGCCTCTAATTCCGGTGGCAATGAATCGATATTTTCAGAGGTTGTAGCCACGAGATCGAGTGTTGGATCTTGTGTAGGATCCATTGTGACTTCCAATGAATATTGTTGTGGTGCAAAGCAGTAGCCACTTTTCGCACAACCTTGCGCCTCAAGCTCAAAATAAGCGGTATTCATACCTGCATTATTGGCGAGTGTTAAGGGAATAATAATAGAGTTATCATAGATCTCTTGTTTGCCAAAAAACTCATCTTCATGCGGCTTACCGGCGGGAAGCGTTACCGGAATGAGTTCTCCATTACTGTTTTTAAGTTCAATAGAGATTTTATCTTTATAGAGATAATAATCAGGATGAATATCCCAGAGTAATACAAATTCTTGATCCCCTTTACGATGAATAGCTGGTGAAAAGGCTTCTGTTGGGCGAAGTAAGCTATTGGTATCTAAACCAATTTTAGGGGGTGATACACTACTTGTTCCAACATTGATACCTTGTGAACGATTAAAAAGCGATTGCGCTTCAACCTGTGCAGTAGGTAGTAGTAATACGATTCCTAAAAGTAGGAAAGTAAGCCAACGAGAGATGATGCTATTTGTTTGCATAGTAAATTCCATTCCCATCTGTTCACATAATTTAATCCGAAGATTCAAAGAGATGTGAGCATTGAATTTATCTTATTATTGATCCAGTGATTGATTATTATATAATTTTGCAGAATATCATTAAACCGATAGTATAGCGAAAAAGATCTCAGAAATTTGTCAATAACCTATAAAATAAGAGTGTTAGATTTATTTTGGAAACGGTTTTATGACGAGATAAGCTGATAATAAGCGGGTTTTAAAGAGATTCTATATTAGAATTGTCTGAGAAATATTCAGTGTCTATTTTTTGTGCTTACAATCAATTGACAGATTTCAGAAAAAATCTATAATACATCCATTCCTAAGCGGGAATAGCTCAGTTGGTAGAGCACGACCTTGCCAAGGTCGGGGTCGCGAGTTCGAGTCTCGTTTCCCGCTCCAAATTTGAAAGCCGATCACAAAAGTGGTCGGCTTTTTTATTAAGTATTTCGTTGGGTAATATTGGCTTAAACCCCATTGACTATAAAACTAAAAGCGCCAATACCATTTAATGTATTGACGCTTTATCAACTTTCTTAATGATGAATTTAAAGCTTTTGAGAATTTTTCAAAGCTTGTGAGAGATCATTAGATATTTTTATAGTTATCGAAGTAGCTTTGCGCTTTCATCTGATCGAAAGAACCTTCCCATTTTGCAATGACAAGTGCTGCAAGTGCATTACCGACCACATTCAAGGCTG
The DNA here is from genome assembly GCF_003121845.1 of Ignatzschineria ureiclastica. Classification (GTDB taxonomy): domain Bacteria; phylum Pseudomonadota; class Gammaproteobacteria; order Cardiobacteriales; family Wohlfahrtiimonadaceae; genus Ignatzschineria; species Ignatzschineria ureiclastica. The sequence continues at coordinate 283,048 of NZ_QEWQ01000004.1, forward strand.
TTCTGGCCATATCTAAAATACGGTCAATTCCGATAATATAAGCCACACTTTCAAGGGGAATGCCTACCGTACCAATGGTTGCAAGCAGAACCACAATGGAAACACCTGGCACGCCGGCAATCCCTTTTGAAGTCAGCATTAAGGTGACCACTAAGATAATCTGATCCATAATCGAGAGATCAACGCCGGTAATTTGGGCAAGGAAAATCGCTGCGATACTTTGATAGAGTGTTGAACCATCTAAGTTAAATGAGTAACCAATAGGAATTACAAAACCGGTGACTTTAGCCGGTGCACCATAAAGCTCCATCTTCTCCATGATTCTAGGAAGCACCGTTTCAGAGCTTGCAGTCGTATAGGCAAGAATCAACTCATCTTTCAAGATACGTAGTAACGTGAAGATATTGATACCACAAATATAAGCCACAAATCCGAGTACGACAATTGCAAAGAAGATAATCGTGCCGTAGACAAGTAATACTAATTTAAGAAGTGGGTAGAGCGACTCAAAACCGAAGTTGGCAACAGTGGTGGCGATTAAAGCAAAAACACCGATAGGTGCATAGCGCATAATCATATTGGTCACTTTAAACATCGCACCTGAAATCCCTTTTAAAACTTGAATAACGGGTGTTTTTTGCTCTGTTGGTAGTGATCCTAATCCTAATCCGAAAAGAACAGAGAAGAAGATGATCGCCAGCATACTATGGTTATCTGCCATTGCAGCAAAGATATTGCTTGGGAAAATAGAGAGTAGGGTAGTTACAAATGGGCTACTGCTACTGTGGGTAATTTCATCTATAGTGGCATTGTAGCTACTGATGTCAGTATGTGCTAAGCCACTTAAATCAACACCAACACCGGGTTGGAAGATATTGGCTGCTAAAATTCCGACTAAAATAGCGATAGTGGTAATAATTTCAAAGTAGATAATGGTTTTTAAACCCATTTTACCGAGTTCTTTGCTACTTTCCCCGCCTGCGATACCTACTGTTAAGGTGGATACCACAATCGGCACCACGATCATTTTGATCATGATAATTAAAATCTGCCCTGCCGGATTAAAGATATTGGCAATTACCCATTCCTTAGATTCATGATCATGAAGAATCGCTCCGGCAATAATACCTAATGCTAAAGCAATCAGGATTTGTATCCCTAAATTAGGGAATCTCCACTTGCGACGCTTTGTTGGCATTTCTTCGCTATGTGACACAATAAACCTCCTTTTAAATGTAGGATCATTTTTCAAACAATGGACAATGCTTCCAACAGATCAATTCTGTTAGAATCCACGATTCACATCAATAATTGAAAAAGAGAAAATTATAGCGATTGAGTTGTAAATCTGCATAAAAACTGTCTATTTTTTATGCCTAAGCTCGAGATGATAAGTTTAAACTGCAATCTTATCAAGATATTATAATTTATTGCTTGATAATTATTCTACTGAGAGGGAATAGATGTTGACAGATACTCAAATATCTTTATAATAGCTCATCTGAATTAAGCGGGAATAGCTCAGTTGGTAGAGCACGACCTTGCCAAGGTCGGGGTCGCGAGTTCGAGTCTCGTTTCCCGCTCCAAGTTTTAAGGGCTGATCACAGGAAGTGGTCGGCCCTTTTTATATTCGATTTATGCAAATGAAGCGTGTTATAACATATTGACTATTATGTCATTTTACACAACACTCTCCGGAGCAGCGCCAACGGCAGCGGCCATTGCTAAAGCATCTTTAATGCTCATTACGTCGGTCTCATCAGGACAATCACGGGCAACAATTGCGCCATCTTCAAACATCAACATCTCATTTCTAGCTAATTGTTGCCAACACTCATTCGCAGTTAACGGCAGTGTCGCAATCACTGCAACACGATCTTTCGGCGTTGTCACTGCGGCAAAGTCAATGGTCACATCATCATCAATTAAACGCGCCTCACCAAAAGGGGCTTGTCGGATAATATAATGAAGTAGGGTTGTTGCATGAGCAATCATCCATTCACCATTACTTAAGATGTAATTAAAGATGCCATAGTTACTAATGTGCGCAGTTAATTTCTGAATTGTTGCAAATAAACACTCTTTACTTGGTTTTTCAGGGAATTGTTGTCGAAGCTGCTCGAGAATATAGCAAAATACCTGCTCTGAATCGGTATTACCCACCGGATGATAATAGTGATACGTTGAAGCCGGTTTAGTTAACAACTGATCTAATTGAGTAAGATGACCATTGTGCGCAAAGAGCCAATATTCTCCCCATAATTCTCGCATAAAAGGATGAGTATTGGCTAAGCTAATTTGGCCACTTGAGGCTTTACGAATATGGGCAATCACATTTTTCGATTTAATCCCGTAAGCTTGAATCATCTCGGCAACGGGAGAGGAGGCGCAAGGCGTATCATCTTGATAGATCCGCACGCCTTTCCCTTCAAAAAAAGCAATACCAAAGCCATCAATATGATGATCGGTTACACCGCCACGCCGGCGAAATCCTTCAAATGAGAAAGTAATATCCGTTGGCGTATTACAATTCATTCCGAGCAATTGGCACATACTTCCCCCTATAGTGCATCAATGGTTATTATCAATCTCACGATCTATTTCGATATATTCCGATCTGTTCTTACCAATCGTATAAAACAGGCAACTTAAGTGTTACTTTTAACAATGTAACTTATAGCATATTATTTGTATATGTTTTGTTTATTTTTATCGAGTGATTGAGAGGGGATATTTGATAACAATTGATATTAATCAATATGAATCAGTATCTTGCCTTTATCTATAAAAAATAGAAGATGAAATAAAAGCTAAATTCAATTGTCAGTTAACACAATCGGCATTTAGCTTTCATTTCGCTCTTATTTAGATGCAATGCTTATAATTTGGGTGACCATTATGGGTAATAGGCAGACTTATAACCCCACGATATTTCCCTCTGCATCAATATCAATCTCACGATAAGCAGGGCGCAGACCTAATCCCGGCATTGTCATAATATCGCCGAGTAATACTTTAATAAATCCCGCACCTTTGACTAGTTGTACTCCTTCAACAGGTAGCGTAAAAGGAGCTGGTACATTCTTAACTTTAGGATCATGGCTAATAGATTGCGGTGTTTTAGCGATGCAGATCGGGAAGCGGTGATAACCATCTTTGGTCAATTTTATCAGCGTTGCTTCCGCTTCGGGAGAATAGGTAATCTCAATTGCTCCATAAGTAGTTGCAACTTTTTCAATCTTCTCTTTGAGCGATAATGCATCATCATAGAGCAGTTGCGCTTTCGCTTGTTTTTCACAAGCTTTAACTACCTTTTCAGCAAGTAAACTCGCACCTTTTCCGCCTTCAGCAAACGCGCGGCTTACTTCGCAATCATCAGCCCCTTGAGCGAGTGCATATTCACGAATCACAGCCATTTCTGCTTCGCTATCATCGGGGAATTGATTAATCGCGACGACTACCGGTAATTGATAGCGTTTTGCATTTTGAATATGCCAACCTAAATTGGCTAAACCTGAGGTTAATTGATCTGCTTCCGGCGCATCTTTGTCGGTAAGCGCATTGGCTTTAATGCTTTTTACCGTACTTACAACCACAATGCATTTTGGTAAAATGCCACTTGTTCTCGCTTTGATATTGAAGAATTTCTCCATTCCCATATCAGAGGCAAAGCCCGCTTCAGTCACGACATAATTGGCATGGGTGAGGGCAATTCGGTCGGCGATAATAGAAGAATTACCATGGGCAATATTGGCAAAAGGTCCGGCATGGATCAATACCGGCGTATTTTCCACCGTTTGCATTAAGGTCGGTTCAATCGCTTTTTGTAAAATCGCTGTCATTGCGCCGGCAACTTCTAAATCTTCAGCGGTAATCTCTTTCCCATTGGTATCATACGCCAATACTACTTTGCCGATTCTCTGACGTAGATCGTGAAGATCGTGGCTTAATGCTAAAATCGCCATCAATTCGGAAGCTGCTGTAATTTCAAAGTTGTTTTCATGAATATAAGCAGTCTGTTTCCCCATTTTACCAACTGTAATTTCACGAAGCGCGCGATCGTTATGATCGACTACTCGAGTCCAGACAATGCGCTCAGGGTCAATATTTAAGCGTGGTAACCCACTCTTTTCGGTATAGAGATCTCCTAAACGTGTTTCATGATAGAGCCTTGCATCAAGCGCGGCAGCAGCAAGGTTATGCGCAGCACTTAAAGCATGAATATCGCCGGTAAGATGGAGATTAAGCTGTTCCATCGGCACCACTTCCGCCTGACCACCACCGGCAGCGCCCCCTTTCTGTCCAAAGATCGGGCCGAGGCTCGGTTGACGAATACAGGCAATCGCAAGATGTCCATTGTAGTTCAGCGCTTCGCTCAGTCCAATGGTCGTCACTGTTTTACCTTCGCCTTGCGGTGTAGGGGTTGTACTGGTGACAAGAATGAGGTCGCCTTGTTGTGATTTATCCGAGGATTCTAAACATTTCAGGCTCACTTTGGCTGCATATTGGCCATAGTGAGTGAGGAATTTGGGGGAGATATTGATTTTCTGTGCGATGGTGTCGATAGCTTGCAATGTCATAACGTGGGGTTACTCTACTAGTTTGATTATGAGGCGGATAGAACCGCTAAGATAAAGAAACAGCTGAATAGAGAAGTGAACAGATCATATTCTCAATAATATTCTTATTCCACTATTCATCTCTACCATCATAGCGAGTTGACTGTAAAAATAAATCTAAAATATCAAAAAGTAATGAATTTTAGTGGTAATTCAAATATTTATTCTGAGAATAAATCGATCGAGAAGATCTCCCTTTAGGGAGTCATGTACTACTGCTAATAAAATAGGCAATAGAAATCGATAGAAATAATTGACACTTTGAGAAAGTTTTATATAATAACACTCCTTACTTAAGCGGGAATAGCTCAGTTGGTAGAGCACGACCTTGCCAAGGTCGGGGTCGCGAGTTCGAGTCTCGTTTCCCGCTCCAAATTTTAAAGCCGGACTTTCAAAGTTCGGCTTTTTTATTATCTTGATTTTCCCTCTTAATAGATTAATAGAGAATAGGAGAACGCTATGAATCATGATGAATTAATCGCAAGCCTCAAACAACTCACCGATCGAGTCACCGAGCTTGAGAGCCGAGAAGCCTTTCATGAATATACTGTCGAAGTGTTAAACGAAACCGTTATCGCCCAACAAGAGACTATCGACCGATTAGTGCGCATCTCACAACAACTCATTAATAAAATGAAGGAGCTTCCTAGCAATGACGAAAAACCTTGGAGCATCGAAGAGGAAGTCCCGCCGCATTATTGATAATTACCTTAATGGCTGAAAATGTTTAAAATAAAAAATATATTAAATTAGTATTTAATAAATAATGGTATATATTTATGCAAGATACAATAGAAAAATTACAACGATTTTTACAAGGTTGTAGTCAAGATATTTCAAATCCTGAATATGTTGCGACCAGCGAGCTTATTCAGAATATTAAGGATCATTTTTTAAATAAAAAAAGTGAAAAAAGTGATTATTCTCCGCAATATGCATCATTACGAAGTACGTTAAAAGAAGAGATTATTACGACAGTCAATAATTATGAGTTAAAGAAAGAAACTATCGTTGATGAAAATGGGGAAAGCAAGGAACAAACTCTAGTTGTAGCACATCATTCAAAATATAATATTCCATTGTTTCGATTTGTATTTGGCGATTTTAATCGAGAGTTTAAAAGATTAGATCTACTTCAGTTTATTCAAGATTCTGATAAAAATGCTGTATTACTTGGAGCTAATGGTAGTGGGAAATCATCTCTAGCTAGTTTTTTAAAGAATTCCAATTTAGATAATCTGTTTGTAATTCCTGCACAAAAGTATCTGTTTTTAACTGAAGACTCTCCCAATCATAAAAGAACAGCTTCTTATGAAGATATTATCAGTTTACAAGCAGAGCAAGATTTTAAACAACAGCCTGATTTCTATCAATATCCTCATTATTTTAAAAATATTATTACATCTATTATTAATGAGCATATTAGGCAAGCAAGTGAGAATTTAATAACGAATCAAGAAATAAACTATGAAGAGAGTGATGCGGGTTATTTATGCGGTCTATTTAACCAACTCATTCCTAATATTAAATTAAGACCTGAAGGTGTCGAACAAGTTTTCATAGCCCAAAATATTGCGGATGGGGAAGAATATAATTTTAATTTAATGAGTGACGGAGAGCGGGCGATTGTTTTTTATATTGCAAATATATTGATCGCAAAAGAGGGAAGTATTATTGTTATCGATGAACCCGAAACCTACCTTAATCCCACTATTTATAAAAGTTTGTGGAATGAGCTTATCGCTAAGCGTCAAGACTGTCGATTTGTATTCATAACTCACTCAATAGATTTTATTGCTTCTCGGGAACGTGATAATACGCATTTTTATTGGATTAAGGAATATACACCTCCTAATAATTGGGAGATAGAAAAACTTCCCAATATAGAAAATATGCCTCAAACATTAGTGGCAGAATTAATGGGAAGCAAAAAACCTATTCTTTTTTGTGAAGGGCAATATGAAAGCTATGATTATCAAATTTATTCAGCTCTATTTGGGGTTGAATATACACTAACTCCCGTTGGTGGACATATTTCAGTGATCAATTACACCAAATCCTTTAATGACTTATCTTTAATACATCATAATAGAGCAATAGGAATTGTTGATAGAGATCTGATGGATGATTGTTGGGAAACGAAATTTAATGAAGATAAAATATATGTTTTACCTTTTAATGAAATAGAGATGCTCTTTTTGACAGATATTGTGATGAATCTAGTGATATCGAATAACTTTGAAGAAAACGAAACTAGAGAAAAAATAGAAAATTTTAAAAACAAGTTTTTTACAAAAATAGAATTTAAGAAAGATAAAATTATCACCTCTGCAGTAAAAAAAGAGATTGATAACCGATTAGAGCATTACAAGATACAAAATTATAGTTCTCTTGAAAAAATCGAGACAGAAATCACGCAATTAACTACAAAGTTAGGAAATATTTCGGAGATAGCTGAACCAATTGAAGGAAAACTACAAGAAGCCATTGATAATCGAGATTATGACGTGTTGTTAACATTATGTAATTTAAAAAAGGAAGTGCTAAAAGGCTTAGGTGATCAATGTCTAGATAGTGAATATGCAAGAAGAGCACTGAAACAGATAAAAGATAATTGTGAATTACAAAATCAGATTAAAGAGCGCTATTTTTCACAATTAATAGATTCTCAAACTTAAAATTCCTTTCTGTACAATAGAAGTTGCTCTCCTTAAAATATAGAGATTAATTATCTTAGCGAGGAAACAGATGAAAAGTTTTGTCGAGATGAAGCTTCTCAGAGAGCGGGAATGGCGAGCATGGAAGCAGGAATATTTGCGGGAGAAGATCCACTTTCTAGAGTTTACATGGGCTTTAGATGAAGATTCCATTGCGCAATTACAGATGCGCCTAGCGCTTGCCAAAGATCAAGAGATCTACCGAACACCCATAGTCGATTCCGCCGGCAAGGTACATAATGATGTACGCACACGAGAATTAGAAGTGCTCTATAACTTCTTAATTTCAGAACGAAGCCTACGAGAGAGAAGAGCACAGGGCAAATGGATGCTCATCCAATCGGCGAGAAATATCGCGGAATTGCCGGTGATTCGGGAGTAGGTTTGCGGCTATTATCAGGTTAAAGATGCGATTTAAAGGGAGGCAATAGATGCTTCCCTTTTTTTATATTTGACCTTTCTTAATATTATATATTTTTTATAAAAATATATATATTTAGGTAATTATGACATAACCTGTCAAATCGTTATGTTAATGTCTCCTAATGATCTCTAACTATCTGGGTATTTTGGTAGAGATCGATTCATATATCAATATTTTTAGGAGTTTATTATATGCGTAAATCAGGTGGCATTATTGCCCTTATTGCTGGTATTTTTGCTGTTATAGCTGCAATTTTCACATTGATGGTTGGTGGTGTTGGTGGTGCCTTTGAAGCGGAAGGTGCTAATACAGTTATCGGTTTGGGGTTTGGTGGATTAGTATTTTCATTTTTAACGATTATATTAGGCGCTGTAAGTATAGGTGTTGATTCTAAGATCCCTGGTATTTTTCTGATTATTTGTTCAATACTTGGCGCTATTTTAGGGGGAACTTTTGTTGCTATCTGTATGATTTTAGCACTTATTGGCGGTATTCTTGCCACAATCGGGGCTACTAGTAAAAAGAAGAAGATCGAAATGGCTAACAGTATGAATTAAAATATTTATTGCTTATTTGTATAGCAATTGCAACTTATGGGTACAAAAATGCGATAGTCAAAATGTTATACTTTTTAAAGTCAGTAATTATAATAACAACTATTTGTTACTGTATTACTGGCTTTTTTTATATGCGAATTATCTCTAATATTTCACTCAAGAGGGCTTTTAATGATGTTCCCATGTACAGGTTGTGGTCTTTGTTGTCAACGTATTGGCGGTGTTGAGGCGCTCCGAGATTATGATCTTGGCAATGGAGTTTGTAAATATTTCTCACCAACAGAGAATAATTGCAAGATCTATGCAACTCGACCACTTGAATGCCGAGTGGATGAAATGTATAAAAAAGTTTATTCCGCACAATATAGTCGTATTGAGTTTTATAAAATGAATGCACAGATTTGTAATGCGATGCAGGAAGAAGCAAAAGTAGATGAAGAATATCGAGTTTTAATTACGACTACAAATAGTGATAATGATTTCAAGTGAAGCTTTCATCAAAGGTAATATCTTCTTAGAATCTTCTTAGAGTTCAGTTCTTAATGTTAACAATGAGCATGCTTGAATAATTCCATATATCTATACGCTGGCAGATTCGAGCATATATAAAACGGATATATTATTTAACATAATATATAGAATTAGACATTTTATATATCTTAGATTTACTAAGAGAGAGATAGCTTGTTGATGCCCTGTACACATTTAGATCTACAAAATGTAACTATAAAAAAGACCCTTGTATTACCAAGGGTCAAAGATTTTATTATAGATATAGTTGTTATGAGAGAAACTTAAAATTTTAATTATGAAAGGCTGTGAACAGAGTTTTAGAAATATTTTTTCTTATAGAAAATTCCGGCAACGACACCTGTAAGAATAACCATGATAACGATTAGAATCGCAAATGCGTGTTCATTCTCCTGAAATGGTAATGGTACATTCATACCATAGATTGTGGCGATCACTGTTGGAATTGACAATACGATGGTGAGTGCTGTTAATAGCTTAACGACATGGCTCACATTATTTTGGATAATATTACCGTAAGCATCCATCACGTTATTGGCATTCAATTGATTGATTTCCGCTACAGAATAAGCTTGTTCTAATTCAATAATGGTATCTTCAAAGCGCTCTTCTGCATTTGGAAAAAGATCTAAAAGACGCTCTTTATTGATTTTACGCATAAGATGTAACATCTGCTTCAAAGAGATTGTCATATCTAGCAAACCATCATTGATATAAAGTAATGTATAAAGCTCAGAGTTCCGATATGAACGGGATAATTCATCTTCAGCTTCGGCAATCTCATATTCAATGGTATGCATCAATTTAAGATAGCGCTCTGAGGTGATATGAAAAAGATCCAGGAGATTTTGTACCTGTTTTTCTCGACCTAAACCATCACAGCATTTCATAAAAGATTCGAAAAAATGAGTCATATCAACACTGCAGATTGTCACAATATGAGTGCCGACTAATGCGATACCTAGAGGAATTGTTTGGTAACGAATCCCTTCAGAATTAGCCTTAAATTCTGGGTTTACATAAGGTAGATGAATAATAAAAAGCATCATATCACCTTCACTCATAATGGTTGGGCGAGTATTAATATCAATGGCTTCTTTCATAAAGTCCATAGGGATATTGAGCGTACGATGAAGCGTGTTGAGATCCATCTGGTCTGGGTTTATCACACGAATCCAGTTGTTATCGGTGATTTGCGTTTCATGCTCATAGGTATTTTTAACTAAGTTTTTGTAAATTGTGATCATGATAAGCTCCCATTAATCAAAACGAATATATTTTTTACAGTAGAAGAAAAAGAGTAAAACAACGCTTACTAACACCATAATACTAGCCACAACAACGGTAGATATTGGATCTTCTTCGCTTGGCAGTGCCACATTCATGGAGAAAATAGAACCAATCATCGAGGGAATAATCAGAATGATCGCTAAGGCTGTTAATGTTTTGAGAACCGTATTAAGATTATTATGAACAATCGCCGCATAAGCATCCATCAAGTTACTCAAGCTTTCTCGGCTCATCTCTGCAACTTCTGCAGATTGTTCGATATCGACTAAAATATCTGATAACAAGCCCTTCTCTTCAGGATAAATTTTAACTGCATAACCATTAATCACTTGGCGATATAAGATCGTGAGTGCCGATAGGGATACGGAAAATTGTAGTAAACTTTTATTCTGATTGATTAAGCTAAAGAGCTCGCGATTTTGGTAAGATTGACGCAATTTTTGTTGTAATACTCGCGTCTCATCTTTCACAAAACCTAAGTGATCATCGTAAGATTTAGCCACTGCTTTAAAGAGCAAAATTGTCATTCGGGTTTTCATATGGGTTTCAAAGAGCCCAAATTGGCCATTCAAAAATTGATCAATGAGCGGTTGATGCGATTTTTTAGTGACTAAAAAAAGGTTATTTTCCGAATGAATAATGCCAAATGGAAGCGTAATATAAGGCGCTTCATTCTCTTTACCTGCATTAGGATCTGTCACAGGAATATTGAGAACAATTAATAAACCATTACTATCCCGCTCTAAACGGGGATGTTCCTGAGGATCAAGGGAATCAGTGAAGAATTTCTCTGGTAACTTAAACTGTGAAGCCACTTGTTTGATTTTCTCTGAATCTGGATCAGTTAACACAATTAATGTATTGCTTTTGAAACGTGCTTCCTCTTGAAGCTCCCCTAAAGCAAGGCTTTTATAAACTTTTAACATAAGGCAATCCTTTCTAACTGTACTGAACTTTGTCTCTCATAGGTTGTTTATTGCTTTTTATGATGCGCAAAAAACTTCTTTGCAGTGCTGTATCACTGCAACATAGACAAAATTCATTATGAAATTGTATGAAATCTTTTATAGATAGCGTTCTATCAGTATGACGCTGATTACGCTGAATCCTTTTAAATCATCTTCTTCGATCTGAAGAATGCTAAAGCACCCACGATAATAATACCGGCGACTATCGCTAATCCTGTTAATGCATAAGGTGATTCTTGCCAAGGCAATGGAATATTCATTCCATAAATGCCACCAATGGCCATCGGCACCGTTGCAACTGTCACTAAAATGGTTAGATATTGCACTGAGAGACTAAGATTATTCTCAATCAATGCCGAATAAGCATCCATTAAATTCCGTAAGTTTGCTTGATGAATCGTTGCAACACTCTCAGCTTGTTCTGTTTTAGTAATCAAATCTTGAAGCGCTAAATCCTGTTCATAGTCCGCTTTTAATAGACTCTTCTGAGCTAAACACTTGAGAAGCTTAATATTTCTATTCAATGCTTTTGCAAAATAGAGTAGACTTTTATTGTTATCAATTAGTTTGTAGACCGATTTATTATTAAATTCTCGTTTGAGATTAGTCTCTAATACGCTAATTTCCTGTATCAAAGCCTCTGTTAAATTGATAAACATCGTTGTTGTCATATCTAAGATTCGATAGACAAAATCTGTTGGATCTTTCTCTGCCCAAGTGACTAAATGCTCGTGCTCTAAGTAGGTAAAGAGAAATGAATCTTGGTCTGCAATCGTAATGACCGTATCTTCTTTAATTAAGAGTGTTAGATGAGCGATCTGATATGGCACTTTAGAACGAGGCAAATTTTTCCGAGGGATATCAATTTTTAATAAAATAGTATCATCGTCTAATTGATTTAAATGGCCGCGTGCTCGTTGTAACGTATCTTCTGGCAAATGGTATTTTTTAAAAACACGACTCAATTCAGCCATAGAGGGAGAAATAAGATTAATCCATTCTGTAGCCGATGTTTGAGGTTCTGCCTTGATAGCAGCTTCTTTTGAGAGAATGATTTTATCTTGTACGATGCTCATATTGCTCTCCTTGGCAAAGTGAATTGAAAAATTGAAATAAACAAAAAGCGCACCTTTCTTATGAAAAAGGTGCGCTCTTGAAATTCAATCAATTCACTAGAGAGCATAACAAATCAATATTACACTGGATAATTGTACGGTAGCATATAGACTTGACACTAGAAGCAGACTCATAGCTTACTCGCTATGCGCCCTACTCACTTTCTAAAATCATTCCCCATTCTAATCTATTACGCTCAAAATCTGCTTCTACAGTTTCTATTAATACCATTTGAATGGATAATCATTTTGAATCTACCACAAGCATATCTTGGCTATTTACCAAAATATTCATGATTATCAGTGAAATTACTGATTTCCTCTTTCATTGAGCTTTAGCACTGTACGGCATAAGGAAATAGTTACATGAACATTCCATAATGGATAATATATTCAATGATTTCTCTAGTCGCTAGCTACGTTATAGATCACCTTAAGCCGATGATCTCTGTTAAACCCGTTGGCGTCTTTGGACGTTTCTGGGCAGTAGCCTATCTCCGTACAGGAGCCTCACCTAACGAGGTACCTGCAATTTGTGGATGGATAATACACCTAAAGGATTTTAAAAGTCAAATAATTATTTTATTTTTATAAATAACGCATCAGAAAATCAAGGTTAATTAATCTAATTTAACAGTCTGATTTAAAATCTTTTTATCAGATTTTTTATCTTTATTATTCATCGGATTAGAAGCTTGTTGTCGCCAGAATTGTGCATACAGACCATCAGCACTAATCAATGCTTCGTGTGTTCCCATTTCGACAATTTTCCCCTGATCCATCACAATTAATCGATCCATTTTGGCGATAGTAGAGAGACGATGTGCGATCGCTATCACCGTTTTTCCGGCCATTAAAAGCTCAAGATTCTCTTGGATCACCGCTTCTGATTCTGAATCGAGGGCTGAGGTTGCCTCATCTAAAATTAAGATTGGTGCATTTTTGAGTAAAACTCGGGCAATGGCAATGCGTTGACGTTGTCCGCCGGAGAGTTTCACCCCGCTTTCCCCTACTAAAGCATCTAATCCTCGGTTACCATATTGGTCTACCAATTCTCTCACAAATTGATCGGCTTTTGTCTGCTTTAAGGCTTCGAAGAGCATCTCATCTGTCGCATCAACATTTCCATAAAGTAGATTATCGCGGATTGAGCGATGAAAAAGTGTTGGCTCTTGAGTGACCACACCGATTTGCGCCCGTAAACTATCTTGCGTCAGGGTATGAATATTCATACCATCAATCAAAATTTCCCCTTGCTGAATATCATATAAACGAAGCAAAATCTGCGTTAAAGTGGTCTTTCCCGCACCCGAGGGGCCAACTAGACCGATTTTTTCGCCGGCGCGAATATGAAGATTGAAATCTGTATAAATGGGTTTCGCAGGATGATAACTGAAATTCACCGACTTAAATTCAATCTCCCCCTCTACCGTATCAATAGTGCCGGCATTCGGTTGATCCATCACTTCTCTTGATTGTGCAATCACTTTGATTCCATCTTGAACACTCCCAATATCTTCAAAGATGTGGCTCACGACCCGCATCACCCAAGTGGACATTGTATTGATTCTCACCACCAAACTTATGGTAAATGCAATGGCACCGGCTGAAATTAAGGAAGCCCCCCAAAGATAGAGTGATAGAACTACGGTTGCTACAATTAAGAGGGTATTAATCATCGTGAGCGAGAAATCCATTCCCGTTGATAATTTCGTAGAATAGAGTGCCGCATCCGTCTGCTCACGCATCATTTTCCGAGCATCTTCCTCATTTTTATCACTATGGGAAAAGAGTTTGAGTGTGACGATATTGCTATAACTATCCACAATATGTCCCATTAGTTTTGAGCGAGTTTTCGCTGAACGGTGAGAGCGATACCGGGTTCTAGGCAAGAAGTAGATCATCAATAGAATATATGCCACAATCCAGAGTAAAATCGGTACCGTAAGCCAAATATTGACCTCAAAAAAGAGCACCACCGTCGTGACCGCATAGATAATCACTCGCCACATCGAATCTGTAGTCATAATGACAGAATTTCGAATTGCCTGCCCCGTATTCATAATACGATTAGCAATACCGCCGGATAAGCTATTATGGAAAAAGCCAACACTCTGTTTTAATACATAACGATGCTGTTGCCAGCGAATCATTGAGGTAAAGTTGGTTGTGAGCGCTTGATTCAAAAAGAGGTTATGAATCAGAGAAGCAATCGGCCTGAGAAGCATAATTACAATTAGCATCCAAATGAATTTGCCGCTATATGTCTCCCAAAGCGCCGAGGCAGAATCCACCGATTCCACCATATCTACAACTTGCCCAATATAGCTAAAGAGTGCAATCTCTAAGATTGATACAAAAAAACCAACGAATAATAATCCGGCAAAGACCCACTTTACTTGCTTGACATAGTGCCAATAGAAAGCGAATAAGGTTTTAGGGGGCGCTTCATCAGGATGTTTTTTAAAAGGATTAATAAACGATTCAAAAAGCGCGAGTAATTTCATAGCGATCCATTAGCTTACAAGTAAATCTGAGGGGCTTATATTGAAAATTAGAGATTGGAGACTAACGAAGACTAACATCTCATTTTTAAAGTCATTTTCAAAATTATTTTCAAAGCCTTATTAAAGTGATAGCGTACCTTAATTGAGAGTTATTATCAATTACTCCCTAAAGTACGCTCTCTTTAATCTAACTTTAATCTGATCTAAATCGTTTAGACCGATCATCTGTTCTGACCTATCAATCTTGCCTTAATCAAGTTTACGTTCAATAAATGCGCCACCTAGACAGATCTCGCCATCGTAGAATACGATTGATTGCCCCGGTGTAATGGCCCGTTGGGGCTCATCAAAATCCACTTGAATTCGATCAACTTGACCAGGAATGCTCTCTAATAGAGTGACTTGACACTTAACATCTTGCTGTCGATAACGGATTTTAGCGGTCAAACGAGGGTTCACAGCCTGCCAATCAATAGGATTAATTTGATGTAGATCTCTAGCAATCAACCCTTTTCCATACAGCTCTTTCTGATCGCCCTGCACCACGATTAAACGATTATTCGCAAGATCTTTATCTGCTACAAACCAAGGCTCACCATTAGAATCTTTACGTCCTCCAATTCCTAATCCTTGACGTTGGCCAATGGTATAAAATGCTAAGCCTTTATGCTCTGCAACCACTTCACCATTGGGTAATACCATATCGCCGGGCGCAGTAGGTAGATATTGCATAATAAAATCAGTGAAATCCCGCTCACCAATAAAACAGATCCCTGTGGAATCTTTCTTATCAAAGGTAATAAGTTTATTGTCTAGAGCGATTTGACGTACTTCCGTCTTTTCATAATCACCAATGGGAAATAAGGTATTAATCAGCTGTTGCTGATTGAGTAGATAGAGGAAATAGCTCTGATCTTTATTATTGTCAATCCCTTTGAGTAAGTAAGCTTTCCCCTCTTTACGCTCTACCCGAGCATAATGACCCGTTGCTAAATAATCAGCACCAAGCTCTTCGGCATATTGTAAAAAGGCTTTGAATTTAATCTCTTTATTACAGAGCACATCAGGATTTGGTGTTAAGCCATCTTTTAAGGTTTCGAGGAAATAATCAAAGACACGCTCCTTGTAGTTTTTGGCAAAATTAACCTTATGAAGCGGAATTCCTAACGTTTCACAGACAGACTCTGCATCTCGCAGATCATCTTCGGCGGTACAATATCCTTGGTCAAACTCCTCTTCCCAATTCTTCATAAAAACGCCGTGAACATCGGCTCCACGCTCTTTTAATAAATAAGCAGCAACAGATGAATCAACGCCACCACTCATTCCGACAACTACGCGTTTCCCTCTGATATCTTCCATTCAATCTCTGACCCTTAATTATGAAATTCTTACTTTTTTAAGATAATTTTGAATACGCTATTATACCACTTTCTAAAAGTGAATCTTACTGAACTTTATGCGCTGAGTAGTCACTATCTGAATATCGCTAATCTTCGGGGCAATAAAAAAGCCACTTGAGAGCAAGTGGCTTCGATATAGACCATCAGTAGTCCGTTCAATGTTACGGCATTACAATCTCTTCAGCGTCACTTTCATCGGTCATATCTAATGTTTTTTCAACATCAATGAGATCAATGTAATCCCGAAGAATCAGTAACCCCTCTTCAAGTAGAAGATCAGTTTGCGTATCTTTTAAGAGTTTTGTGTAGGTACCATCTTCATTACGGAATTGTTCTAATGTTAATGGCTCATATCCGTAAAGTACACGCATTCTATTTTGCAATTCAAGATTTTCCGCCTCTTCAGTTTTAAGTTTCTCTTTACGAGTATCAAGATTAAGGCTTAACTCATTGACTTTCCAAAGCTCAAGTGTTTTGTCTGATTGGCGTTTGTAAATTTGATGTTTCTCATCTTCTTTAAAACGTTGCTCGCTTTTTTGCTGTAACTTTGTTGCTATATCATCTGTAATAACAACGGACGGATCATAATCGGGGGCTGCATCGATCGTATCCCAAGACATAACATACATCTCTTTAGACTCACCAATCTCGGTAGGATCGTAAGTGGTAGGTAGATGTACATCAGGCTCAACCCCTTTCTCTTGCGTTGATTCTCCATTAGCTCGGTAGAATTTTGCAATAGTCACTTTCGATTGACCCGGCTTCGTAGATTTTGCCAAGATTCGACTTAAGTCAATCATCGTTTGTACAGTCCCTTTCCCAAAGCTCGTAGATCCGGCAATGATTGCGCGTCCTTGATCTTGCATACTACCTGCAAAGATCTCACTAGCAGAAGCGCTAAGACGATCAATTAAAACGACCATAGGACCGGTATAGATCAGATCTTCATTCGGGCTTGATTGGGCATCTGTATTACCATCAAATCCGCGTGTTTGTACGATAGATTTATCGCTGCCGACAAAGAGCGCCGATAGATCAATGACTTCCGTTAATGAGCCACCGCCATTACCTCGAAGATCAATTACTAAGCCATCAATGTGTTCTTTATTAACTAACTCTAAAAGTAGTTTCTTCACATCGCGGGTCGTACTCTTGAAGTCTTGAACGCCTTGTTTATTTCCTTCAAAATCGCTATAGAATGCCGGCAAGGTAATTACGCCTAATTTATATTCCGCTTCTTCTACATCTGAGGGCATTGTATAAACTTTTGATTTCGCTTCCTGCTCTTCAAGTTTAACTGTATCACGAACGATCTTAACGATCTTCTCTCCGCCCTTACCTTTATTACCGATCATTTGTAAGCGAACGACGGTTCCTTTTTCACCTCGAACCATCTCCACTACTTTATCAAGACGCATCCCAACGATATCGACAAATTCACCATCTTCGCCCTGTGCAACACCGATAATCTCATCACCGATCTGTACCTGACCGGTTAAATCTGCAGGCCCGCCCGGGACAATTTCAACAATGGAAACAGAATCATCATTTTGACGTAATACCGTACCGATCCCTTGCAGTGAAAGGCTCATACTGATATTAAATTGCTCCATCTGTTTCGCTGAATAGTAACCTGAATGCGGGTCAAAACTGAGCGATACAACATTCATTACGAGGCTAAATAATTCACCCTCTTCCATATCGTGAATGCGTTTTTGGCGTGTATTGTACCGTTTTTGTAACTTCGCTTTCGCTTCATCAAGCGTCAATTTCTCATCTGTGACCATCAGATTAATCAACTCATTCTGCAGACGATCTTTCCAAAGTGCACGCATCTCTTTTTTCGTTTTAGGAAAATCTGCATCTTTACGCTGAATCACGATAGAACGATCAACATTAAAGTCGTAATCTTCTTTTAAGAGCTCTTCGACTAGATCATACTGCTCATCCATTCTCTGAATTAGAAGATCATACATCTGATATGGCACTTCTAAGCGCGATTGACGTACAAAGTCATCAAATTGATATTTGTAGCGTTCAAAATTATCAATATCTGATTGTAGGAAGAAAGTTTTTTGAGGATCTAACGCTTTAAGATAGAGCGTATAAATGCGCTCAGAGAGTTGATCATCAATAGGTAAACGATCATAATGATATTGCGCTAGAATTGCAGAATGCGCGGCATTAATCAGTTGTTCATTATAAGTCGGTGCTGAGATGACTGTTTTAAGAGGTTCTTTTTTGATCTCACTCGCAACAAGATGATTGCCAATAAGCAGAGAAGACGCTAGGAAGAGTGCCGAAGCCGCTTTCCAAAACTCTTTTTTTATTAATTTTTTCTGATTAAACATCATTTTTTGTCCATTCATTGGGGGCGTTTGATTAGTTAAAATAAAAAAACTGAACCCATTATTGATTGATCTTTTACACAATTCATAATCATTTTAAGCGACTAACTATCTGATTAGACAGACTAGACAGATTATAACAGTAGTACTACTGTCGCAGTGCTGTTATTGCAGTACTCTTATTGTATTACTACTAATGTAACCTACTTTTATTACATCTTAATTACGAATTCTTAAGATTTGATTAAATCTGTTCATTTTTGATTCTATATTAAATCGACAGAGTCAGTTGAATCACCTTTTAGTCATCAGACCATAATGGTGATTCAAACAGAAATATCAAGTCATTATATTTTATCGGAATAGGTTATTGGGATAGGTTACCGAGACAGGCTGTTGTAATCTTTTACCTATCTTATGGAAATCATTAACCATAATGCCGAGCTTCAAAGTCTTTCATAAAATTGGTCAATGCAATCACACCTTCAATTGGCATTGCATTGTAGATACTCGCACGCATACCGCCGACACTTCGATGACCTTTGAGATTGATCAAGTGATGTTGCTCTGCCTCTTTTAAGAAGAGCGCATCAAGTGTTGGATCAGCTAAGGTAAAAGGAATTGTCATATTTGAGCGAGCATCAACGTGTACTGGATTGCGATAGAGACGGCTATTATCAATAGTGTCATAGAGCATAAATGATTTTTTATGGTTGAGTTTTTCCATCTCTTCAAGTCCACCTTTCTCTTTTAACTCTTTGAGCACTAAACTCATCAGATAGATTGCAAAAGTTGGGGGAGTATTGAGCATAGAATCATTTTCAGCTTGCAACGTATAATTGAGCGCATCAGGTACATAAGGCGAGGCTTTACCTAATAGATCTTCTCGAACAATGACTAAAGTCAGTCCTGCAGGACCAATGTTTTTCTGAGCGCCAGCGTAGATCACTCCGTATTGATTAACATCAATGCGTTTTGACAAAATATTAGAGCTCATATCTGCAACGACAGGAATCGGGCAATTTTTAATATCGTAATGAAATTCAACGCCGTTAATTGTCTCATTAGAACAGAGGTGTAAGTAGGCGCTATCAGGATTCACATTGATCTCATTTTGGTGTGGTACATCCACATAACCATCTGCTTTGCCGCTATATAATGTATTTACGCCGGCATAGCGAGCACCCTCAAGCATCGCTTTTTTAGACCAAATTCCTGTTTCTAAGTAATCTACCGTCGTTTTACCATCGCCAATTTGTGTACCTAAGAGATTCAATGGTACTAAACCAAATTGCGCAAGGCCGCCACCTTGTAAGAAGAGAACTTTATAATTCGCAGGAATATCGAGTAGCTCTCGAAGATCAGATTCACACTCTTTTGCAAGTGCTACAAATGCTTTACCCCGGTGGGAAACCTCCATTACCGAAGCCCCCTCTTTATGCCAATCTAGCAACTCCTCTTGTGCTCTTTTTAACACGTTATAAGGCATTGTCGCCGGTCCTGCACAAAAATTGAAAGTCTCTCTCACAACTTTATCCTTTACTCAAAAATAGATTGAAATAACTAAAAATGACAAGTCTGACTATCTTACTACGATGACTGATAGATTTCATTATTTCCTCATTTTATCTCTCAAAATATTGTTGAGAGCTAGGGTAAACCCGTCTTCATCTACCTGACTTCAATTCCAAGCAAAATTGAATCATTGTTACAGTCATATTCAGAATGCGTATTTAGAATAGTATTCCGAATGGTTATTCCGAAATGCAATTCGAATGGCATTTGAATTGCTTTTTAATTGTATTTAAACTGCTCAAAATAACTCGACTTCTCTATTTGTTGAATTAATTCATTCTGAAAATGGTTATTTCTGCTAAAATGATGCGTTTGAAATGAATCATTACTGGTATATCAAAGGAATCATCAATTATGTCTTCTATTTTTAATACTGAGATGTTTAATGCCGAATCACGTCTAGTACCAATGGTTGTTGAGCAGACCGGTCGTGGTGAGCGTTCATACGATATTTACTCTCGCTTACTCAAAGAACGTATTATCTTTATGGTAGGACAAGTAGAAGATCATATGGCGAATTTGATTGTTGCCCAGCTACTCTTTTTAGAAGCGGAAGATCCTAATAAAGATATACACCTCTATATTAATTCTCCAGGTGGGTCAGTGACTGCCGGGATGTCAATCTACGACACAATGCAATTTATCAAACCCGATGTTTCAACAATGTGCTTAGGTCAAGCGTGTAGTATGGGGGCATTTTTATTAGCAGCAGGTGCGGAAGGTAAACGTTTTGCCCTACCCAATGCGCGTGTAATGATCCATCAACCTTTAGGTGGCTATCAAGGCCAAGCCTCAGATATTGAGATCCATACCAAAGAGATGCTCAAAATTAAGAAACAATTAAATACACTGCTCGCACACCACACAGGTAAAACATTGAAGCAGATCGAAAAAGATACCGATCGTGATAACTTTATGGGTGCTGAGGAAGCGGCGAAGTATGGCTTAATCGACAAGGTTGTCACTAAGCGCTAAATGCTAAATGCTAAATGCTAAATGCTAATAATTGCATCTAATCTAAAATAATGTGCAATAAACACGAACAAAAGAATATTTGAAATATTCAAATCCACAAGTTAAAAAATTACAAGAAATGTGCTGATTGATATTGCCTCAGTTATGTAATGTTTTTTCCGCATTACCTATTCGCAATCAATGATAATAGTATCAATCAACGCAAGTTTCGGGAGCAATATGAGTAATACAACTGATAAGACAAATAGTGGCGTAAAATGCTCTTTCTGCGGTAAGGATCAAGAAGAGGTTGAACGCCTTATTTCGGGTGACGGCGTATATATCTGTAAAGATTGTATCGAGCTGTGTAATGATCTCGTTACTAAAGATCTGAAAGAAGAGATTGCAGCAGAAGCCGCAACACTGCCTACACCTAAAGAGATCTATGAAGATCTCGATCAATATGTTATTGGTCAATCACAAGCAAAGCGTACCCTGAGTGTTGCTGTTTACAATCACTATAAACGCCTAGAAAATGAGCGTTTAAATGATAATAAAGAGATCGAATTGAGTAAGAGTAATATTCTACTGATCGGTCCTACGGGTTCTGGTAAAACACTACTTGCCGAAACATTAGCGCGTAGCCTAAATGTGCCTTTTGCTATTGCCGATGCCACCACTTTAACAGAAGCAGGTTACGTAGGTGAAGATGTAGAAAATATCGTGCTTCGTCTACTTCAAAACTGCGATTTTGATGTTGAAGCGGCAGAATCAGGGATTATCTATGTGGATGAAATTGATAAGATTTCTCGTCGTAGTGAAAATCCATCGATTACTCGTGATGTTTCTGGTGAGGGTGTACAGCAAGCACTTCTTAAAATCATCGAAGGAACAACCGCTTCAATCTCCCCAACAGGAGGACGAAAACATCCTAATGCCGAATTGATAGATGTCAATACCCGCAATATTCTCTTTATTTGTGGCGGTGCATTCTCTGGCTTAGAGAAAATTGTGCAACAACGTCAATCGAAAGGCGGTATCGGTTTTGGTGCTGAAGTCAAAGGGGACGATGAGAAGAAAGACCTCTCAACCCTATTTGCAGAAGTAGAAGCGGAAGACTTAACAAAATATGGCTTAATTCCTGAATTTATTGGGCGCTTGCCGGTTATTACAACCTTAGCAGAACTCGATGAAGCAGCACTAGTCAATATCCTTACCGAGCCGAAAAATGCGATCGTGAAACAATTCTCCTATCTTTTTGAAATGGAGGGTGTTGAACTGAAATTTACAGATGAGGCGCTCAAAGCCATTGCCCAACAAGCACTTAAACGTAAAACCGGTGCGAGAGGATTGCGGAGTATTATTGAACATCTCCTATTAGATACGATGTTCGATCTTCCCTCTTTAGATAACGTCAAAGAAGTGATTGTTCACGAAAACTGTGTAACAGAAAAAGTTGCACCTGAATTGGTTTATCACTAAATTGTAACGATATCGATCGACCCAAGCGGTCGTTCTTTCTTCTTATAAAAAAGGGGGTTAGATGAATATTCAACTCGATGAACATCAGATTCGATGAATATCCAATCCCCTTTTCAAGACAGCAGATAGATACCCCTTCATTGAATACTCTATATAGCTGTTTCGCAGATTACTTATTCAATACTATCACTCAAAAAGGCGAGATAAATCTCTCATAATTATGGCTGATCATTTACAATCCCCTCCCCCTATCTCTATGCGTTTTCGTGGTTTCCTTCCTGTTGTTGTCGATGTAGAAACTGGCGGTGTCAATCCGAGAACAGATGCGCTTCTTGAAATTGCCGCAGTGATCGTTGATATGAATGATCAAGGTATTCTAACACCGGTAAAATCAGCTGTTGCCCATATTGAGCCTGAGAAAGGATTACTGCTGAATCCTGAATCGATGAAGATCAATGGCATTAAACTCGATAATCCTTTTCGTTTTGCAGTTTCTGAAAAAGAGGGGTTAAAAAAGATCTTTCAATTAGTGCGGGAAACACTGAAAGAGAAAGGTTGCACAAGAGCGATTTTAGTTGGGCATAATGCACATTTTGATCTAGCATTTCTCAATGCGGCGATTGAACGTACCGGCATTAAAAACTCCCCTTTTCACCCATTTTCAGTAATCGATACGGTGAGTCTGGCAGGATTGGCTTATGGGCAAACGGTATTAGCAAGAGCGATCGCCGCAGCCGGTATTGATTGGGATCATAGTCAAGCTCATTCAGCACTTTATGATACCGAGAAAACAGCAGAACTCTTCTGTAATATTGTGAATATATGGCAAGAAAAAGTCGGCTTTAATTTAGCTCTTTTTCAACCTCAGAATGATAATCTAGATGAGCGTTAATCTGCATCAATATGATTGATATCCTATATTTCACTCTAGGATAAGATATTGGATATTGAACATTATAAGCTTATTGGGAATTCTCAATAAGTCACGATTATGAATTCATTACTAAGTTGTTACTGTAGTCAATTTGGTTTAAGAAAAATGGTTTTTCAACAGCTATTGTGAGGTTTTAAAAGAAGATAAAACCTGAACTCACCAACACTTGCAAGATGCCGGATAGAATAGCTTCCTTGCCCCGATCAGCTGATGCGCCGGCATTTGAATAAGGTTACTTTGAACCGATATTGCTATAATTATAAGTGCTATTGATAACGATTATTAATCACCGTTATTATTGAATATGATAGATCACCATTAAAGGATATATTATGAGCTCTCTACATCAACGTTTACAAACTCGTTTAAGCGAACAATTAGATCTTCTTCAGGAAGATAAGACCTTATTACAAGAGGTCAATATTGGACTTGAACGGGAAACTTTACGTGTAGATGCAAAAAATGGACGCATTAGTGAAAAATCTCACCCTAAAGCACTAGGCTCAGCGCTGACCAATAGTCATATTACCACTGACTTTGCTGAACCTCTCTTAGAGTTTGTGACCAATCCTAGTTCAAAACCTGAAGCTGCCTTAGCTGAACTTTGTGAGATTCAACGTTTTACCCTATCGCAACTTGATAACGAGCTCTTTTGGCCCAATTCAATGCCACCCATTATTGACTCAGAAGATGAGATTACCATTGCGCATTACGGAAGTTCTAACGATGCAAAGATGAAATCGCTCTATCGCAAAGGATTGAGTCTACGCTACGGCAAGATGATGCAGGTGATCTCCGGCATTCACTATAATTTCTCGTTTAAAGATACAGTATTTGAAGCGTGGAAAGAGGCGGCACAATTTAATGGCTCGCTTCAAGACTTTAAAACAGCGCGTTATCTGCACGCTTGTCGTAATGTCTCCCGTTATGGTTACATTATTCCATTCTTCCTAGGCGCTTCTCCGGTAATGGATAAGAGCTTTTTAGCCGATAAAGAGAATACTTTTGAATCGCTTAATGAAACCGATAGTTATCTATCTAAAGGGGAATCATTACGTCTTTCTGATATCGGTTATGGTAATAATAAGTGCCATTTCGATGTCTCTTTTAATAGTATTGATACTTTTGTCGAAAATATTCACTACGCTATCACAACCCCTTGTAATATTTTCTCGCAAATCCCGGTCATTGAGAATGGCGAATATAATCAGATCAATAATCATATTCTTCAAATTGAGAATGAATATTATGCGAGTATCCGCCCTAAACAGATTGTTAAAAAAGGGGAAAACTTCCTGACAGCGCTCAAAAATCGGGGTATTGAGTATATTGAACTTCGCTCTATTGATATTAATCCATTAATCGCCGAGGGGATTGATCTTGAATCAATGCGCTTTATTCAGCTCTTTTTAACCGCTGCACTGTTGACAGATGCACCGGAACTCTCACAAAAAGAGTATGAACATAATCAGAAAAATCTTAAACAAGTGGCGAAACAAGGATTGTCGTTAACCGATGTAATCGTCATCGAATATGAAAGTATGTCCCTTCAAACTGCTTTAGAGGCCACTTTAGATTGGCTCTCTCCCATTGCAATACTACTTGGCTCGGAGTATCAAAAAGCACTTGAAAGTATGCGCGCTAAATTGCACAATCCGACATTACTCCCCTCACAAATCGTTTTAAATAGATTGCAAGAGAGCGGTGAACGTTATCAGGATTTCTTTTTAAATCAAGCACAAGCATTATATCAATCGAATGAATCTTCATTAGATCCAAAGACAACGGAAAAATATCAGCAGATCGCTCAAGAATCTTTAGAGAAACTTGCCCAATTAGAAGCGGAGCCTCAAATATCTTTTGCTGAACATCTAGCGAATTACTTTAAATTTTGATACTTTACCTTTTTAATAGCTCAAGGAATAGCGCGCTGTGACACATCATGTCTCTATTGGTTCTCCTCTACTCTACACAATATTTGGAGTAGTTGTTACGATCATGATTTTGATAGATATGTTTGCCCTTAAAACAAGTGGCGATCATAAAGTTAGTATCAAGGAAGCCCTGATCTGGACGATTATCTGGATTACGGTAGCGCTTCTCTTTGATTTGGGGCTTTGGTGGTATTTAGCCAATATTTTACCGGCAGATGCGATACCTGAAGCAGTCGGATCACAGAGTGATTTTGCACTCAGTAAAGCCCTTGAGTTCTTAACAGGTTATGTGGTTGAGAAATCGCTCTCGATCGATAATATCTTTATCTTCCTATTAATCTTTGGTTACTTTAAAGTTCCAAATATCTATCAGCGGCGGGTTCTTGTCTATGGTGTATTAGGCGCCGTTTTCCTCCGCATAGTGATGGTATTAATCGGTAGCTACCTAATCTCTAAATTTGAATGGATTCTCTATCTATTTGGTGCATTTCTACTCTTTACCGGGATTAAAATGTGTTTTGGACACGATGAAGAAGCCGATTTAAGTCAGAATAAAATTATTAAGGTTACAAAACGTCTCTTTAGAACAACCGATCAATATCATCATGAGCACTTTTTCGTAGTGGAACAAGGTGTTCGTTATGCAACGCCACTCTTCCTCGTACTCGTGATGATTACGATTTCAGATGTTATTTTTGCGGTAGATTCAGTGCCGGCGGTCTTTTCTGTCACCACTGATCCCTTTATTGTGATGACATCGAATGTTTTTGCAATTTTAGGATTGCGTGCAATGTACTTCTTATTAGCAGATATGGCTGAGCGCTTCCACCTATTACAATATGGTTTAGCGATTATTCTCATCTTTATCGGTATTAAGATGTTGGTGCTCTATTTCGATTATCACCTGCCTATTGCACTCTCTTTAAGTGTTATTTTAGTGACACTGATCGGCTCAATTGTACTATCACTGCTCATTCCCCCTAAAGGTAAAAGCCAGTAATACACCTTAATTTATTAATAAGTCTCGAATACCACGAGGCTTTTTTTATTATTCTTGTCAAAGGACAGACCATGTTAGAGAAACTCTTTAAACTCAAGGCTCACGGAACCACTTTCCGTACAGAAATATTTGCTGGGCTTACCACCTTTTTAACGATGTCATATATCATTTTCGTCAATCCTAAAATCCTCAGCGCAAGTGGTATGGATATGGATGCGATCTTTATGGCAACCTGTTTAGCTGCAGCGATTGGTACCGTTGTCATGGCATTAGTTGCAAACTATCCTGTCGGTCTTGCACCTGGAATGGGCTTAAACGCATTCTTTGCTTTCACGATTACCGCACCGATCGCAACAGGCGGATTTGGTTATACTTGGCAAGAAGCACTTGGCGCGGTATTTGTCTCCGGGGTGATCTTCTTTATTCTAACCGCAACAGGTCTTCGTTCTTGGATCATTAAAGGAATTCCTCGCTCATTACGAGCTTCTATCGGTGCAGGTATTGGACTTTTCCTTGCTTTTATTGGCCTATCAAATCCTGAAGTTGGTATTATCAAAGCGAATTCTGCAACTATTGTCAGCCTCGGTGATCTCTCAACACCTGGCGCACTTTATGCAATCTTAGGATTCTTCCTCATCGTTGTTCTCGATAACTTTAAAGTGAAAGGCGCGATCTTAATCAGTATTTTAATTGTCTCTGTTTTAAGTGCTCTCACCGGTCACAACCAATTTGTCGGCGTTATCTCAACGCCACCGTCATTGGCGCCCACATTCTTTGAACTGAGCTTTGCAAAAGTATTGAGTGGCAGCTTCGTTCAGATCTTAATTGCTCTTGTACTTGTTGAGCTCTTCGATGCAACCGGTGTATTAATGAGTGTTGCTAAGCGTAGTGGTCTACTCAATGAAAATGTTCCTGATTCTGAAAAACGCTTTAATCGTGCACTTTTTGCCGATAGTACGGCAATTTTATCCGGAAGTCTTTTAGGAACAAGTTCAGTAACAGCGTACGTTGAGAGTACTTCCGGCGTTCAAGCAGGGGGCCGCACAGGTTTAACAGCGATCACTATTGCGCTCTGTTTCGTACTTGCAATCTTCTTCTCACCACTAGCCGCTTCTATTCCTGCTTATGCGACAGCACCGGCGCTTGTCTATATTGCAGGCTTAATGCTTCGTGAATTAACAGAAGTTGATTGGGATTCGCCAACAGACTCTATTCCTGCGGCACTTTTAGTATTAGGGATTCCTTTTACCTATTCAATCGCCGAGGGCTTTGCTTTTGGTTTCATTAGCTTTGTGGCATTAAAATTAGGAACCGGAAAATATCGTGATATTCACCCTGCGACCTATATTATTGCTCTCCTCTTTTTGTTAAAATTTGCTTTCTTTTAATTGAATACTTGAATCATTAAAAGAGCAGATACAATGGATGATAGATTGACGTTTTTAATCTTTAGTTTGTAATTCTAATAGGTAATATAAAACGTCTCTATCATCGAAAAATCTTGGTGTTATAAAATTTTGGAGCTTCATTGCACATCATTTTTATAACACCTTCTTTATGTCTACAGACTTTTCTTAACCGATAGATCACAGATTGTCAGGAATACTTTTTATATTATTAACAATATGCGCTAAACTACAGAGTTCATATTGATAATATGGACGTAACATATTTATAAAGTTACAAAAATGGCAAAATAGTCAAAGCGATCTAATAGCACAGCTATTGCAGAACCTATAAAAGTACAGATTTATAAAACTATTATTCAACTAGGGATTAATTTCGTTATGCAGCACTTCATCACAGCGACTCATCGTTTCTTCTTTAGCAGCGATTTTGCTATGGGTGTCAAAATGGCGCTAGGCATTTTTATTCCTGTGATTTTTCTCTATTTCTTCGATATTCCCTTACCGATCTTGATGATCGCCGGCTATGGTAGCTTGACGATGTCGATTGCCGATCAGATGGGAACTTTGAAGCATAAACGTAATGAGATGCTTGTCACCTTTATTGCAATTGTTGTCATTACCCTTGCCTTTATCTTCCAACCCGAGGGATTACATCTCCTTAAAATTACCTCCCTTGCCGGCGTCTCTTTTATTGTCGCTTTTATCTATGCATTTCGGGTAAAATTTATTGCGCTAGGATTTATTGTGAGTTTTACGGCGCTCTTAGCGGCTTCTAATCACGCAGCACCACCGGTTGTCTATATCGCCTATTTCTGTTTCGGGGCGCTCTTCTACTTTGCTTTTAGTATGATTATTAGTAAAGTGTTTGAAGTCTATATTATTCGCCAGCACTTGTCCGGCATCTATTTTCAGCTCTCTCGCTATCTGCAAGCACTCTCAAAGTGCTATCGGCAAAATGTGGATATTGAGAAAGAATTTAAAAACTTTATTAATTCACAAACTGAGTTGTTAGAAGAATTACAAGTAATGCGAGATGTTCTATTTCGCTTAGATTACGAGAAAGATCATCGGCTCAATCAGATGGTCAATGAATTACTGCTACTGATCGAAACACGGGAAATTGCCACCATTCCATTGCAAGATTTTGTGGTGATTCGAGAAAAATATCCCAATAGTGATCTTCAGATCTTCTTCCGGGATAGCTTTGCAAAAGCAGGCCGTAACCTTGAAGAGATGGGAATGTACTCTCTTCGTGCCGGCGATATGCTCAAGCGTCTTGGTTTTAAAGCAGAACTGAGAGCCTTAGAGTATGAATTAGAGTTACTTCGCCGGAAAGAGTTAACCGGTGATGATCTCGATGCTTATCAAATCGTAGCGAACCATTTCCGTAAAGTCTGGTCGCTCTCTCGAAATCTTGAGCGTATTCGCACATTCCTTGTGGATGATGAGGAATTTGATACCGTTATTCCTCGGCATAAATTGAAGAAGTTTCTGTCTCACTCATATTGGTCTAATGACTATATTATTCAAAATCTAACGCTTCGCTCGCCGGTGCTTCGATTTGCCATTCGTTCATCGCTCGCAATGTTCTTTGCCCTACTCTTAGTGAGTCTGACAAACTTCTTATCACACGGCTTCTGGATTGCCTTTACCCTGTTAAGCTTAATGCGCCCCGGATTTAGTCTCACAAAAGAACGTAGTCGAAATCGAATTATTGGGACGATTATTGGCTGTCTTATTGGCGGGATTTTAATCTCTATTGAGCTCTCCACGATGACGCTCTTAAGCATTCTCTTTATCTCAGTCATTCTCAACAATGGTTTAATTCGGATTCATAATCCATTAAGTGTCACTTTTACCACCGTTTATGTCTTGATCCTTCTCAATATCAGTAAAGATCTGACAATGATGCAAGGCGTGAGTTTATCTATTGAGCGGATTATTGATACGCTTATTGGGGCGGCGATTGCCTTAGGTTTTAGCCACATTTTACCGAGTTGGGAAAAGATCAATCTCCCTAAATTACTCTCTACCGCTAGAGAGAGTCTATACAATGTGATGATTGAAATTGAGAAATGGAAGATTCTTAAAATCAATGAAGATGATGCAGATCTCAAGCTAGCCTTGCGAACAGCGCAAGCCTCTATTGTTGCGCTTTCGAACTCACTTGAGCGAATGAAAGATGAGCCTGCGAAAAAGCGGGAACACGATATTACAGCGATTAATGATGAACTAATTGAGATGCAATCTATTCTCTCCCAACTCTCCTATCTGACTGGATTATTAGAGCGAACGGATACGACACAATTGAAAGAATTTAAAGAGATTTTTCAACTTCTTAAAAGACGGATGGACCCAGAGTTATACAAGCGTTTACCGGATATCCCGAAATTTACTATGCGAGAATTTAAGCCGCTCATTTGGTTGGTTGAACCGAAATAAATCAATAAGATGGCAGAAAATATTCGCTATTGAATCATAACTTATCGTATTATAGTCAGTAATTATGACTATTGATGCGTATTTTATCTATCCTGCTCTATTTTTAGAATAGATTAGTATAAAAATGGAGCGGATAACATATTGATGTAGCAATGGATGACAGCACTTACGTATGGATATTAATTAAATGGACTAAGCAGATAAAACAATGGCAAATTATCAATTTCTTGGGGAGTATGAGGTCAAGGTCGATACGAAAAATCGTATTGCGTTGCCTGCTGCCCTGAGAAAACAGCTCGATGGTATCGATCAATTTGTTATTAGTCGCGCTTTAGATCACTGTCTTAATTTCTATCCTATTGATGCTTGGCGAGATGTGGAAGCTGAACTCAATAAACTCAATCCTTTTATCAAAAAAGAGCGTGATTTTGCCCGCTTTGTTCGTGGAGGAGCGACGGAAGTATCACTCGATGGTCAAGGCCGTATTCTCTTACCTAAACGTCTTATGAATTATGCCGAGATTAGTGGGGAAATGATTATTCTTGGAAATGGTACCCTCTTTGAGATGTGGGATTTAGCGATCTATGAAGAGTCGCTCTCTATTGATCCTGAAGATTTCTCTGCACTTGCTGAAGAGGTTATGTATAGTGAACCTGAAAAAGAGAGTGCGCCAGTGGATCCCGCAATCGTTGTGCCAATGGTGCGTCGTTAGCGTTGATGATGAAAGAGAGCGAACAGAATAATGCAACAAAATCTTCCCTGTAATCTTAAAATTGGTCTTATTGATTCTGGTGTTGGCGGTTTTTCGATCTTAAATAGTTTTCTACATCGCTCATTACCGGGGAATAGTCATTATTATTACATTGCAGATTCGGGGCATCTCCCTTATGGGCTGAAATCTGACCGCTATATCTACCAACGAATGTTAGCTTTAACGCAATATCTTCTTACCCTCAAAATCGATGTTCTTGTCATTGCCTGCAATACAGCGACAGCGGTCAGTGTGGATCTTCTAAGAACTCGCTATCCAGAATTACCTATCATCGGCGTTGAGCCAGCGATAAAACCTGCAGCAGAGATGACGAAGACGATGCATATCGCCGTAGCTGCTACGGAATCAACATTGAAAAGTCAACGTTTATCTAACTTAGTAAACCGCTATGCTAGCCATTGCACATTACATCCTATTACCGGAACAAAATGGGTTGATCTAGTAGAGTCTGGGGAATATTTAGATTCATCGGTTGTTGATAAAATTCTCGCAAAAAGTTTAGAAGTGGTATGGGATTATCCAGTAGATCAACTCATTTTAGGTTGTACTCATTTCCCATTTTTGACAGAAGCCATTATTCGTCATATTCCGGAACGGGTATCTCTCATTAATCCCGCTCGTTCTATCGTGGCACAATGTGATCAACGTCTCTCTGAAATTGGTAAATTAGCATCATTAGATTCAAATAATCAAACAGAGGGAATTGAGCCACAAGTGCATCTGACTTTAATGACGACCGGGAATATGGACAATTTCAAACAGCAAGTGAGCACTTTAGTATCTCCCCATTATCATCAGTTGCGCTTGCAAAGAATAGATTGTTAACGAAAATAGTGATTTGTGGTAATATCAA
Source organism: Ignatzschineria ureiclastica (assembly GCF_003121845.1). Taxonomy (GTDB): domain Bacteria; phylum Pseudomonadota; class Gammaproteobacteria; order Cardiobacteriales; family Wohlfahrtiimonadaceae; genus Ignatzschineria; species Ignatzschineria ureiclastica. The sequence goes on from NZ_QEWQ01000004.1 coordinate 314,882, forward strand.
TCATTCGTTATTTACTCAATATTAAGTTTGATATCTAATTCAATATCTAATTCAATACCTAGCAGAAAATGGCTTGTTATAGAATGATTTTGCTATAAATCAGGATCGGTCTGTTAATTGTATTATTACACTACACATTGTAGAAATCAGGAATATTATAGTATGAAAAAAATATTGCCCATTACCATTACAGCATTGAGTGCAATGTTCATTTTGGCTTCTTGTGGTGAATCAGTGAAAACTGTTTCTCCTACAGAGGGTTATTTTACGATTGAGTTAAATACAGATTACCAAGATGTGACCGGTATGAAAGATTTCGTAATTGCCGAGAGATTGCCAGGTACGGATCCTAATAATCTTATTTTACTACAAGCCAGAAAAGGCAATATTGCCGATGATCTACTCTACTCTGTCAGACTACAACTTCCTGAAGGAATTGTCGTCACTAAAGATGAGTATGAAGATGTGATGAATGAACAGATGGAAAATATTCCCGAAATTAAAAGCTTTAAGGCATTGCCGGTCAAAAATGACGCGAGTGAAGTCGCTTATGCTGCCGAAACAACGACGCTTGATGGCAGACCTTACTATGAGTATTGTCTAATCTCTCTTGAAGATGCGATTACCTCTGTCTGTTTGGGCACTAGTCGCGATCCTAAAGCAGCAGAAAAAGCCATTAATAGTGTGCAATTTGCTCATCAATAATGTTTTATTATTGATTCAAACGTAGATCGGAAAATAATAGCTTCACACAGTCATTCAATATTTGAATATTATAGAAAGAGATAGAAGATCGAAAGGTCGAAGATGAAAAGAGCGTTTTGAATGCTCTTTTTCGCTATTTCATATATGCTATTTCATATATCTATAGTAAGATCGGTTCAATATAAGCAATATTTAAATGCCGGCGCATCAACTGATCGAAGCGAGGAAACTATTCTATCCGGCATCTTGCAAGTGTTGTTTAGTACGGTTTTATGTTTTCTTAAACCAAATTTACTATATAAACATCTTCTAATAAAGCGCTTATAAAGTTCTTATAAAACTTTTGCATCATAACTATCTTATCATTGTGATCGACTTGCTAATCATTCTTAAATAGTTAAGATAATAAAATAATAAAAGTATTTTAAATAATTAATGAGATTATTTTTTGGATATCGCTATAATTGTCAGAACTTATAATTTAGGGAAGCTCAAGGAAACCTATGCCTTTTACTTATACTAATGATCGTCAAATTTATCGTTTAGATTATACTGCCCCCAATTTCACTATTGAACAGCTCGCGCTTGAGATTGATTTAGATCCCATTTCTACCAAAGTGACTACACAATTTGTAATCGATGCGATAGATCAAAGTGTAGATGAGTATGAGGTTCGCTTACACGGCTCTACAGAACTATTATTAGCCACCATTACTATTGATGGAAAACAGCTCGATTCATCTGAGTTTATCTTTGATGAGAATGATCTATTAATTATTTTTACTCAAGGTCAACATACGGTTGAGATTGTGAATACCATTAATCCGAGCACTAACACAGAATTAAGTGGGATTTATATCTCGAATGGAATGTTCTGTAGTGATTGTGAACCGCAAGGCTTTCGCAATATCACCTACTTCCCAGATCGCCCCGATGTGATGACTCGGTATCGCGTGACGCTTCGAGCCGATCAAGCCTATCCTGTTCTGCTCTCTAATGGCAACTTAATTGAAGAGGGACTTTTAGAGAACAACCGTCATTATGCTATTTGGGAAGATCCTTTCCCGAAACCAACGTATCTATTTGCCATTGTAGCCGGTAATTTAGCCTATATCGAAGATCAACATATCCGCCCAAATGGATCGCCGGTACGACTTCGCGTCTACGCTGACCAGAAGGATATTGATCGTTGTGATTTCGCGATGAAATCTCTTAAAAAAGCGATGCAATGGGATGAAGAACGATTTGGTCTTATCTGTGATCTTGATTTCTACAATATTGTAGCAGTAGATGACTTTAATGGCGGTGCAATGGAAAATAAGGGATTAAATCTCTTTAATACTAGCTGCATTTTAGCTTCTCCTGAAACCGCGAATGATGGCGATTTTACCTTTGTTGAAGCAGTGGTAGGTCATGAATATTTTCATAATTGGACCGGCAATCGCATCACTTTACGGGATTGGTTTAATCTCTCCTTAAAAGAGAGCCTTACAGTATTCCGGGAACAAGAATTTATTGGCGCTGAAGAGCATCCAGGCGTTCGTAGAGTACAAGATGTTAACTATCTTCGCACACATCAATTCCCGGATGACCAAGGACCGCTCTCCCACGCCGTTCGCCCAGATACTTTAGGGTCTATTGAAAATATCTATACGACGACAACCTATGAAAAGGGGGCGGAAATTATCCGTCTTTATCAGACAATTCTAGGAAAAGCGGGATTTGATCGAGGCTTTGCACGCTATATTAAAGAATTTGATGGACAAGCCGTCACTGTTGATGATTTTTATCAAGCGATGAAAGCGGAAAATCCCCGTCTTTTTGATCACTTTATGCTGTGGTATAGTCAACGGGGGACGCCGATCGTCAAGGCATCAACAGAATATCATCCTGATAAACGAGAATTACGTCTCTCACTGAAACAATACCTATTTGACCCTGTAACAAAAGAATCAAAACAACCGATGCCCATTCCGGTGAGTTATGCCCTCTTTTCACAAACAGGTGAATTGCTACTTGAAGAGACATTTACACTCACAACGCATCAACAATGCTTAGTCTTTCACAATATTGATGCAGAACCTATTATCTCGCTTTTACGAGGTTTCTCCGCGCCAGTAATGCTCGATTATGATTACTCATTTAGAGAATTACAAACGCTCATTGCATACGAAACAGATTATTTTTCCAAATGGGAAGCCTTACAAAATCTCATCTTGAAAGTCATCTTTGCCCGGGATATGACGCTAGATCAGATGTCGGAAATTATCGGCAATGCCGTTGAGCCTCTTTTTGATTATGCTTATGAAGATCCCGCATTTTGTGCTCAAATGCTCACAATCCCAGATGAAGGATACTATTTAGGATTGATGGAAGTCGAAGATATCTTCTATTTGCGCAATATTCGCCAAACAATCGTGCGTTATGTGGCAACTCGATTCCAAGATCGTTGGTTAAAACTTTACCAAGATTTCCAAAAAGATGATGCAGAATCACGAGCAATCAAAAATATTGCCCTGAAATTTATTACCTCTTTAGAAGAGTATCAATATCTTCTACCAGAACAATATTATCAATCTAGCAATATGACTGATATTGGCTCAGCCCTGAAGTGTGCTGTATGGCAGAATATTCCTGAAAAACAAGCAATGTTAGATGATTTTTATGAGCGTTATCAACATTATTCAACGCTGATCGATCGTTGGTTTAGCGTACAAGAGAGTGATCCTAATTTAACCCTTGAGATGCTTGATAAAATCGTAGAGCACCCTGCTTTTACCCGCAATAATCCTAATCGTGTAAGAGCAATTGTAGGAGCAGTTGGTAAAAATCGCTATGCTTTAGCGAAAGTAGGCGCACCTCTCTATCAATGGATTGCGAATGAAATTTTAGAAATCGATCGGATTAACTCTATTACGGCTGCAAAACTCGTGACACCCTTTACAAAAGTTGCTAGATTACAGGAACCATTACAGAGTGAAGTCATCGAGATTATTCATACAATGCTCAAAGCACCGAATATCTCCAATAACCTATTTGATCAGTTAAAAAGGATAGTACAATGACCATTTCATTGACTGATATTATTAAAGATCGCCGTACGATTCATCATTTTGAATCAACGCCGGTACCTCAAGCGATTGTGCAAGAAGCCCTTTCACTTGCGATCTATGCACCTAATCATCACCATACTCATCCCTGCCATTTCTATTGGTTTGGCGAAGAGACAAAACAAGCATTTTTGCACTATGCAAAGAAGGCCTTTTCTAATCGTGACCCTGAAAGTGCTCAAAAGAAACTCGCTAAATGGCAGACCATTCCAGGTTGGATTTTAGTGACTCGTAAATTGAGTGATGACGCAAAAACAGCGCATGAAGATTATGCCACATTGAGTATTTCGCTCTATATTATGATGCAATACCTAACATCCCATGGCATTGGCACAAAATGGTCTACGGGTTCTCTTCTCTTTGAAGAGGAAGTCTACCGTATTGGTAATATTGATCCTAAGAAAGAAGTCATTGAGGGCATGTTCTGGTACGGATATCCTGAAAAAGCTCCTCATCCATTCCCCAAACCAGAATATTCCCAATTTGTGACTGATCTTCCATGAGTGATTTACATAAATTAGAACATCATCTAAAGATAGAATCTGATTCCAAATCCCAGGAGCCCTATATTGGTAATTTAAAACCCAATCAAACAATTGAGAGGATACTCGGTTTTGATTATGGTACTAAAAATCTTGGAATTGCTGTAGGTAATACAACAACAAATACGGCTCAGCCTGTCGAAATTTTACCCGTGAAAAATAATCAACCTCAATGGGTAATGATTGAACAATTAATCACAGATTGGCAGCCTGACATCTTTGTCGTCGGAATACCTTATACGCAAGATGGGACAGAAACCGAACACCTTAAAATCATTCGCAAATTTATTCAGAGATTGCATGGCCGCTTTGGTTTACCAGTGTTTGTCGTTGATGAATCGAATAGTTCTCTTGAAAGCTTACAATATGTGAAACCCTCAAAGAAAAGAGAGAAAGGCCAATTAGATGCCATTGCAGCAGCAATCATTATTGAGCGTTGGCTAAATAAAACTATTTACAGTTGATATAAAATTGCTATTCTTAAGCTCTGACGTTTAAAAATATCTTTACATATCAATATAGGATTGCTTTATCTATGAAGCCAGTATTTCATTTTATTAATCGTTTTAGCCTCGTCCAACAAATTATCGTCGGTCTTATTCTCGGCGTAATTGTTGGCTTTTTCTTTCCGCTTCATGTTGTGCAATCAATTGGCATTGTCGGAGAATTTTTTATTGGTGCATTAAAAGCCATTGCACCCCTTTTAATCTTTGTGCTTATTATTGCGGCAATCTCTAACTATCAAAAACAAGAGAGTGGCGGTGCTATGCAAAAAGTTGTGCTTCTCTATGTATTGGGCACTTTCTTAGCAGCGCTGGTAGCAGTAACAGTGAGTTTCCTCTTCCCTATTGTGGTGCCTCTTGAAGTGACTTCTATGGAAGCTCGAGGACCTGCCGATATTACCGAAGTGCTTCGGACCCTCTTTATGAATATGGTCGATAATCCTGTGAATGCGCTGGTCAGTGCAAACTATATTGGTCTTATCTCTTGGGGAATGCTCTTTGGCTTTGCTCTTCGTTCAACGAATCAATCAACTCGCAACCTTTTCCAAGATTTAGCGCAATTAGTAACGAGTGTCATTAAAAAAGTGATCCTCATTGCACCTTTAGGCGTATTTGGTCTTGTGGCTGTAACAATCGCCGAAACTGGATTTGAGGGGATTAAATCTTATATTCAATTAGTATTAGTGCTTCTATTGGCAATGGGATTAGTGGCGTTTGTAGTGAATCCATTATTAGTCTACCTCTTAATGCGCAAAAATCCTTACCCATTAGTGTTTAGATGCATCAAAGAGAGTGGCATGACTGCATTCTTTACTCGCAGCTCGGCAGCCAATATTCCTGTCAATATTGAACTTAGTCGTAAACTTGGTGTTCGAGAAGAGACTTACTCTGTCTCTATCCCCCTCGGCGCAACGATCAATATGGCCGGTGCGGCAGTGACTATTACAATCTTTACCCTTGCAGCGGTGCATACTTTAGGCATCGAAGTGGACTTTTTATCGGCCCTACTCTTAAGTATCTTTGCTACAGTGGGTGCTTGCGGTGCTTCAGGCGTTGCTGGTGGGTCACTGCTATTAATTCCGCTTGCTTGTGCATTGTTCCAAATTGATAACAGTATCGCAATGCAACTTGTGGTCATCGGTTATGTCGTTGGTGTGATCCAAGATTCTACCGAAACTGCACTGAACTCTTCAACAGATGTGCTCTTTACCGCCGCGGCTGATTTTGCTGCTACTGGTGAAGAACCCAATTTAAAGGATTAATCTAGAGATATACAGACAGAAACATACATATAGGTATATGACTCATTATTCATTAGATTACCTATGTTATCTGCCTAATTTAAAATGCCCGGTTTATAGTACCGGGCATTTTGTTGTAAATATAGTAATTTAGTGTAGGAAAAATGGTTTTTAAACAGTTATTGTGGGGGTTCAAAAGAAGATAATACCGTATTAAACAATACTTGCAAGATGCCGGATAGAACGGCTTCCTGACTTTTTACAACTGATGTGCCGGCATTTGAATAAACTTATTTTGAACTGACATTACTATCATCGGGGATTTTATAAATCTTGCTCTGTCGCTGATTTAATCAACCAATCATAAAAAAGTTTTAACTTTTGATTTTCTAACTTATTGGGAAGATAGAGCAAATTGAGAGGCTGCTGTGCAATAGGATATTGATCAAGGATCTGTGTCAAACGTCCATCTTGCATATAAGGTTCTGCTAAGTAACGAGCTAATACCGCAATCCCTTTACCTGCAACAGTATAGGCCAAACAAGTATCAACATCATTTACTGCAATATCATGTTTCATATGGACTTGCTTCAATTCTCCTTGATCAAGGAAAGGCCAAGGGAATGTTCTTCCGGTAGAACTTGAGAAATAATTAACTGCTTTATGAAAATCTAAATCAGCTAAACTTTGTGGTCGTCCATAAGATTCTAGGTAGCTTGGTGCAGCACAACAGACAAAATTAATCTCCGCTAAAGGCTGAACAATAATACTTTGGTCATTGATAGATCCTAATTGAATGGCAAAATCAATGGCTGACTCTTCAAAATTGATATTAGATTCATTGGTTCCTAATAAAACTTCAATACTTGGATAATGTTGTTGGAATGAGAGAATATGAGGCAATAGGAAATATTTGGCAATAGCGGAAGAGGCTTCAATTCGAATTCGACCTGCAGGACCTTTAAATGGCATTTTTAACTGCTCTTCCATTAGCTCCATTCGTTCTAAAATATCTACAACGTGATGATAATAGAGCTCCCCTTCTGTCGTCAAAGTCACTTTTCGGGTTGTCCGATTAAAGAGCTTTACTTGTAGTTGCTCTTCTAGCTGTGTAATAGCTTGACTCACAGCGGGTCTTGTAATCTCTAATTCTTCAGAGGCACGACTAAAACTTTTATGTTCAGCTACTGAGCGAAAAATTTTCATTAATCGTAGAGTCATATTATTATTCTCCTTAAATATCATAAATTTTTGTCTTACCCTATTATAACAACATTTAATAGAATTAAGAGGATATATAAAATATTTTTAGTTTAAAGAAATAATCGCTTTGGTAAATAGATAAAAAACAGTTATTAAGCTTATAAATAAACTTCCAATAAAAATTTAAAATTAACAATTATATTATTCATTAATATGATTGTTACTAACTCTAAATACTAAACACTATATTAGTGTTACATAATTTTATATAGTTTGCATATAACTTATATATAGATTTTATATAATAAAACAAAATGCTACTAAATTCGTTTATATAAAATATAATAACATTATAAAAAATTATAATCTCAGCGAAACTTCAAATCACGATCGAATATGCCGGTACAAAATTGATTGTAAAACCGCTGGCCTATCGTCGAATTATGACCATTTCCCTCATTAAAAAATACCTTAAAACAAAAAATCTCAACTACACTATGGTCAGTTGAGATCTCTATTTTAACCTAAAACTCTGATTTTTATAACAGTTTATTTAACTGTTTATTAACAATATTCACTATTTCGTAAATCGAATATTAACGGTATGATCTACGTGATGGGCGTTTCTCACCTACATTACTAGGCGCAGCACTCCGCTCACTACGATTTCTTGATGGGCGAGCATTACCTTGTGAGGCTCCCCCTTCTCTGCGTTCATTACGGTTTTCACGACGACCCTCTGAAGATTGTGAGCGACCACCTGTACGAGCCGCATAGCCTTCAGCATTACGGCTACGACGATCAGAAGAACCGCCTTCGCGACGACCTTCAGAACGACGAGCGCCTTGTCTTGCGCCGCCGCCATTGCCACGACCTCGACCATTACCACCACGTCCACGACCTTTAGGGGCACTACGAACAGGTTCTTTCTTAGGCTCAAGACCATCGATAATGCTTGGTTTGATCTCTAATTGAATGAAATCTTCAACGGCATCTAATAAACGCTTATCTTTGAAGTGAACAAATGTCACTGCAATACCTTCACGACCCGCGCGACCTGTACGACCAATACGATGCACATAATCTTCTGCTTGACGAGGAACACCAAAGTTAAATACGTGGGTAATTGTTTCAACATCAATTCCACGAGCAGCGACATCTGTTGCTACTAAGATTTTAGTTTTACCTTTACGAAGATTATCTAAACAACGATTACGAACACGTTGTTGCATCCCACCGTGAAGATAATCAACCGATAGACCTAAATCACGAAGCTCTTCAGCAATCTCTTCTGTATCGATTTGTGTTGGCACAAATACCACAGTTTGATCGATATCGGCATTCTCAAGCCAATGGAACAACATTTTCTTCTGATGTTCACGACCATCAGCCCAATGTAAAATCTGAGTGATATTCTTATTAATGGTATCTTTAGGCGAAATTTCGATACGAAGTGGATGACGCATCATGCCTTCTGCTAACTTCATCACTTTTGGGGGGAAAGTTGCTGAGAACATTAATGTTTGCAAGTTATTCACACAACTTCTATGAAGAATTTCAAGATCTTCAGAGAATCCCATATCGAGCATACGATCCGCTTCATCGGCAATAAAGTAATGCACTTTATCAAAGCTGATCTCTTTTTGTTTGTAGAGATCAATTAAGCGTCCTGGTGTTGCAACTAATAGTGTGACATTTTGTAATTCACGAATTTGACGGCCATATGGCATACCGCCGACAACCGTTGCTACACGAAAATCACGATGAGAACCTTTAAGATGAATCGCTTCTTGCGCAACTTGTTGTGCTAACTCACGGGTTGGGCACATAATAATCGCTTGTGGTTCAGGCATTTGATAACGTTGATTACGGCCACCACGGCGACCTTTTCTACCCTCTTCATTACCCTTATTATTGCCATTTGCACTCTCAAGTGCTTTTTCAGCCATAATTTGATGAAGAATCGGTAATAAGAATGCAGCCGTTTTACCACTGCCTGTTTGACTTGAAACCATTACATCCTGGCAGCCCATAGCTACTGGAATAACTTGGTTTTGCACTTCTGTTGGGGTGTCATAACCCATTTTTTCAACAGCAGCTAATAAAATTGGGTTTAAATTTAAATCAGAAAATTGAGACATAAACATATAGATCCCACGATATAGCGTGGAATTTCCTTTTAATTAATGTAAGGGAATGCGCTTGAACATTCAGCCAAAAAATACATCGACCGAATCTCAAATAAGTGTCAAGTACACTTATGTCATAATCTCAAATTATGAACCAACAGGGCGATGGGAATGCGATATCATACGCTCTTTTTGATAAAAGGCAACCATTTTTTACTATTCGACTACTTATTTACCAAACATAATCCACAATATCACATCCCTACATATTCACATTCTATATATTTATATTATACGCTTAATAACTCATATCACTGATAACTACTATTTTTCATCATCAGATCAATCTCTTCCCACGTCTTATCCAGTCGTTTTTCAGAGACGGTGATAATCGTCTTCATAGGCTGCGCAAAGAAAGAAACTGCTTGTTCTTCAATCATCCAACGGTACTCTTCTAATATTGCAGGGAGCTCTTCTCGCTTCGCAAAAAAGGCTTTTGCCGCTTCATATTGCGCTAAATGCCGCTGAATGATCTTCGATTGCATTTGATCCCTTGCCATATTTTGTGGAAAGCGCTCAATACGTAACACTAAAGCCTCTAAGAAACGAGGAATTTCATTACGCCATACTTTCGGGGTTTCACTAATAAAATTGGCATAGATAAGGCGATCAAGCGCCTTTTGTACCTCTTTTTCAATGAGCGCTCGATTCATTGGGTGTAGTTGATTGAGTTGATCTCGTACCGCTTTCACTTTTTCAAAAATAGTGACAATGAGTGCACTCAATTGAGTGGCATCCGCCACAATCTCTTTACGCATTGTAGCTACAATCGTTTCAAAGTGTGCTGCATCTCTCGGCAATGCTTGCGATGAGAGAGAATCTCGGATAATCGCTCGCATTAAATCCTCTTGTAGCAATGTTTCATTCCCTACTTGTCGGAACATCAAGACCAACTTTCCAAATTGTGGCCACTGCTTTCGTAGATATTTCACCTGTTCGTGAAGCGCTTTGAGTACCAATTGTGTTAAGGCTTCCAAATGCATTGTCTCTGCGACAAATGGGCGATCAAAAAGCTGTTTCTCTAATCGAATCGGTTGCCCATCAATCACTCGAAGTGCGGGATATCCCGTCAATTCAATACCATTTCTCACGAAACGTTCTTCGCTAGGTAATTGCCAATGCTCTAACGTGAATGCTGACTCTACTGATTGAGTTGAGTGATGTTTAGAGCCTTTTCCTGCTCGATCTTGCAGATCAATTACTCGGTCAGAATGTTGAGTGTGATCAATCTCATCTTGACGACTGTTTTTCCCTCTCTTCCGTTTGCCTTTTTCTTCCCCTTTCTCCCAAGCATCTGCCAATTTTTTAAAAGCATTTTCCGCTTTTCCTCGTAATTTTTCAGTTAAGAGCGAAAGATCACGCCCTTCGGCAATGGTTTTCCCACCAGTATCAATTACTCGAATATTCATTCGAAGATGACGATCAAGCGCCGTTTCATCAAAGAAATGGGGTTCAATCTGAATGCCCGAACGGCGAGTCAGATATTCGGCAATTTGGAAATAGAGATTCCCTTCTCCAAATTCAAATGTCTGTAACATCGCCTCTACAACATCCGGCAATGGTACAAAGTGTTTACGAAGTGATCGGGGCAACGTGCGGATAATTTCTGTCACTTTCTCTTTTAATAATCCCGGCACAAGCCAATCTAATCTTGTTTTATTGAGTAGATTAAGCGCCGCTAAAGGCACAAGTAGCGTCATTCCATCGTGTTCAGAAGCAGGATCAAAGAGATAGATCGCATTTAATTTCAATTGACCAAAATGAATCACTGCCGGGAAATCTTCTAGATTGAGGCTCTCATCATTTTCTAAAATATCGGCTTCCGTAAAGATTAAGGAATCATTATTCTTCCGATTTTTACACCATTTTTCGAGAGAAGCCACAGAGTAGATATCTTGAGGAATCCGATTATTATACCACTCAAAGAGCTTCCACTCTTCAATGAGAATATCCCGGCGACGTGTCTTCTCCTCCATTTCAGCGACTTTTTCAATCGTTTTTTGATTCATTCGATAAAAGTGCGCTCGGGTATTGATTTCGCCCTCCACTAATCCTTCGCGAATAAGAAGCTCTCGAGAAATCTCCGGTTTAATTTTACCGAATGAGACCACTCGATTTTTGATAATCGCAAGATTAAAGAGGCGAACCGTTTCGTGTGCCGCTGCTTGCCCTTGTTGTTTGCTCCAATGGGGCTCGGTATACTCTTTTTTAAGTAGATGTGCGCCTAATCGCTCAATCCATTCTGGCTGAATCAATGCATTAACACGAGCATAAATTTGACTTGTCTCGACAATTTCAAGGGACATCAACCACTTTGGCGGTTTTTTAAAGAGTGCAGATCCCGGGAAAATACGATATTTCCGACCATTTGCACCACTATATAGTTTATCTTCCCCAAGCTCTCCAATTTGATCTAAGATCCCAACCAATATGGCTTGATGAATCTTCTCTTCATTAAATTTCGGAAAACAATACTCGCCCTCTTTTACACCACTTGGTTGATTATTGGGGTCATTGTCTGGAAATGGATTGAGATGAAATGAAATCTTCTTCATCACGCTCTTGAGCTGTTGATAGAGATCAAACCATTCCCGCATCCGCATAAAATTGAGAAAATGGGTTCGAGACACTTTGCGCATCTGATTTTGACTCTCTTTTTGTGCCTTTGTCTGATACCAAGCCCATAAATTCAGTAGAGAAATATAGTCAGAATGGGGCGCTTTAAAGAGACGATGTTTCTCATCGGATTGTTGCTGAAACTCAAGTGGACGTTCCCTAGGATCTTGAATCGAAAGACCGGCAACTAATACTAATAATTCGTGCCCTACACCCTCATTTCCCCCTTGGATCAGCATCGCACCAAATTTAGGATCAATCGGAATTTTAGCGAGTGTCTTTCCAAGCGGTGTAAGCGAGCCATTGTCTCGAACCGCTTTCAACTCTTTAAGCGTCTGAAACCCTTCTTTAATTTGCCGGGAATCAGGCATCTCAATAAAGGGGAACACTTCTGGATTCCCTAGACGCAGATGTCCCATTTGCAAAATTACCGAGGCTAGATGTGTCCGTAAAATTTCAGGATCTAAAAACTCTGGTCTATTCGCAAAATCTTCTTCGCTATAGAGTCGAATCGCAATTCCCTCGGCAACACGACCGCAACGACCTGAACGCTGATTAGCAGAGGCTTGTGAAATGGGTTCCACTAATAAACTCTGCAATCGAGTACGCGGATTATACCGGCTGACCCTCGCAACGCCACTATCAATGACATAACGAATACGAGGCACAGTAATCGAAGTTTCAGCCACATTAGTGGCTAAAACAATGCGTTTTCGTCCACTAGGCGAGAAAATCTTCTGTTGCTCTGCCTGACTTAAACGGGAAAAGAGTGGTAAAACATCATAATCGTGAAAGGCTTTACGTAGCAGATCTGCGGTTTCTAAAATCTCCCGCTCTCCTGGTAGAAAGACTAAAATATCGCCGGGTTTTTCAGCTTGTAATTCTTGAACCGCTTGGACAATCCCCTCTTCTATCTCAATGGGATCATTCTCATCTTCTTCGCCCAGATGAAGATCACGATAGCGAATCTCCACCGGGAATGTTCGCCCTGAGACTTCGATAATGGGCGCTTTTTCAGCCCCACCAAAATAGTGAGAGAATCGTTCAGGATCGATGGTTGCCGAAGTGATAATGAGCTTAAGGTCAGGACGGCGCGGTAAAATATTTTTCAAAATACCTAAGAGAAAATCGATATTAAGGCTTCGCTCGTGCGCTTCATCGATAATGATCACTTCATACTGATTTAGAAAACGATCGTGCGTCAACTCTGTGAGTAAAATCCCGTCGGTCATTAACTTTAAAACGGTTTTATCATCGGTCTTATCATTAAACCGCATTTTATAACCAACAAAATCCCCCAAAGGACGTTGCAACTCATCGGCAATTCTCTCTGCTACCGAGTGCGCGGCTAGACGGCGAGGCTGAGTATGGCCAATAAGCCCTCGTGCGCCGAGTCCCATTTCTAAGCAGAATTTCGCCAATTGAGTTGTTTTACCTGAACCTGTTTCCCCGCAAACAATCACTACTTGATGTGATTGAAGCGCCTCGATAATCTGCGTTCGTGCTTGATAGATCGGCAACTCTTTTTGATAATTAAGCGCCGGAAAAGAAGCTTTGATCTGATCAGTTTTACTCACAGATGCAACAATACGCGTTTTTAATGCCGTAATATCCTGCCCTTCAATTTGATCTTGACGCTTTAAATCCCGCAATGCTCGGCGCAATGAATAACTATCTTGCGTTTGGGCAAAAGGTAGTAAAGCTTCTAATTGGGCAATCTCTTTTCTAATATCCATTCTATCTCTTATTAATACGCAAAAACGCTATTCTCAAGGTTAGGTAATCTGTTACAAACCTCTCATTCTATCAGTATTCGCATAAGAGATAAAATTTCACAGGGTCTAAAAATAAACGTCTTTTATGAGAGCGTATATCTTTTGATATTGATAATGTGGTTCTTTCAGATTAAGGAAGATATTGGGATTATTAAAGTAAGAGGCTTTAACCCACGTTTGTAGTCGTTTTTGTAAAAATAAAGTATGATGACTAGAAGAACATAACACTATATTAAACAATCCTTGCTAGACGCCTGATAGAATAACCTCCTTGATTGCTTATAACTGGTGTGCCGGCATATATTATGATAGAGCCCAATAATTCTCTATCGCCGGGAAAAGGGATCGCTCCTCAAAACGAGTATGCGCAATCAGTAATGTTCCTAAATCAATTAACTCATTGAGCGTCCACTCATTCCGTAACAAGATTTGTCGTAATTGCTGATGCTCTGCTTGGAATTGATGATTGAAATGTTGATCTGACCATTGATCTAAAATGGGTTGAAGTAATCGCTCTTCTTCAGCAAAGTGATTCAATAAGGAAGCTCTATCTTCATTCACTGCTCTATTTGCCGATTCTAATAGTGCCTGAATCTGTTTTAACGTTATCGCAGGATCAGCCTCAATCTCTGTTAATCGTCGTAGGTAATTTCCGAGCTTTAAAGTTTGATGGTGTTCTTTGGAAAAAGGGATCAAGCGGGGATCTCGTTTCATAGAATCTCCTGTTAAATTAATATTATTGTTGAGGGTATATACAGCTGATCTAGTGAGCACCCCACACTAAACCCACGTTTGTAGTCATTTTAAATAGATCTCAATCGTGTCAACTAGATCATTAAACCATTGTCTATTGATCTTAGACTTAACCTTAGACATTGAATCATTGGCATTTAATCATAAAGACGCGCACTTGCCTATCCTCTAAAGAATTAGCCTTCACTTAGGCTTTAGAATAAGTGCTATTTATCCATAAAATTGTTACGCTAGAGTATAATCCCTAACTTGTTGAATTTAACTCTCACTCTACAACCCTCTCTATATCCCTCTATAAATAAGATCGAATATGACCTATTTTGATAAGATTCGCCAAAAGCCACACAAACTCTCGACCGTCTTAATGACGCTAATTAGTATTTGGCTCATTGGGGCAATTTTGATTGTTGGATTATCGCTGAATATCTCTTGGCGTTTAGAAGAGATGGGGGTTGCGATCAATGATTCTGGTAGTCTGCGTAAACGGGTCTTTCATATTATGATGCTTGCCAGCAATCAAGAGCCCGAAGCAGATATTCTGCACGAAGTGAGTAACTTTAAGAAAGTCGCGGAACAACTGAGGGATATTCCTGAACAAAACTTTTTTGATCACCAAAGACACAATAAATTAAACCTAGAGATCAGCCGTATTGAAATCGCACTCGATCAATTTATCCAAAAACAACGCGCAGGTTTCCCGATCTCGACCATTGAATATCGACAAACCGCGGAACAGCTGGCGAATCAAATTAGTGGTGTTGTAGCTATTATTGAACAGGATAATACCGAGAGTATTGAACGATTACGGATTTTGCAGATGCTCTTGATTATAATGGCACTTCTCTCTGCCGTTGCTTCTTCCCGATTACTGCGCAGATTAGTGATTCTGCCACTGAATCAACTCTATCGTGGGATCGATCATTTGACGCAAGGGCGCTTAGGGACTCAAGTCTCTGTAGAGCTCAATAATGAGTTTGCAACTGTGGCAGATGGATTTAATATTATGAGCGCAAGACTCAAAGAACTTTACGATCATCTTGAAGATAAAGTTGCCGATAAAACGCAAGCGCTGAGTCAACGTAACGAAGAGTTACTATTTCTCTATGAAACAACAACATTAATTCAAAATGCAACAGATCAGGAAGCCCTAATGACGCAATTCTTACAGAAAATTGTAGAATATGGCAACGCGCAATCGGGATCTATTCGTCTACTCAATAAAAATAGGCACCAATTAGAGATCTTAGCGGAAGAGAATCTCCCGGATATTATCAAAGACGCGAATCATTGCAACATTCTCAATCACTGCTATTGTGGTAAAGGTCTCTATGAGGGAAATTTCGTCATTCATAAACGAGGCGATCGTGACAATAGTGCCCGTTTACTTTGTCAAGATTATATCTCAGATTACCTAGTCACCATTCCTATTCATCATATGGATGAAAAACTCGGGGTTATTACGCTCTACTTTGAGACAGAAGATGCATTAACAGAAGAACTTGCGCAACTGATCGAAACAGTGACAGCTCAATTTGCAATGGCATTGGTAAAAATACGACTGACCGCCTTAGATAAACAACTCGCTATTTTAGAAGAACGTAATCATTTAGCACAAGGCTTGCACGATAGTATTGCCCAATCATTAGCCTTTATCAAAATGCAACTTCCCCTCTTAGAGCGGGCTTTAACTGAGGAGAATCATCCCTTACAGCAACAGACCCTCTCCTTTATTAAAGAGGGTATTGAAGAGTGCTATTTAGATATTCGGGAATTACTCTCTAATTTTAGGGTTCGCATTGCGCAAGGCTCCTTTGCTAATACTATTCACTCAGTTATTGAACGCTTTGAGCACCAATATCATCTGACGGTTAAAAGCCATATTACATCGATGATTGATCTCTCTCCTGAGGCACAATTACAAGCGATCTTCATTTTACAAGAAGCGCTCTCCAATATTCGTAAACACGCGCAAGCATCAGAAGTATCTGTCACTATCACCCAAGATGAGAAGATTTTTCAGATGATCATAGCAGATAATGGCGTAGGATTTGATCTTGCGCAATTGAATGAGTTTGAGAAACAAGGTCATCTTGGCACAAAAATTATGCGTGAACGCATTCAAAAAGTGGGGGGCGAATTACAATTTAAGCAGAACATTCCACAAGGAACGGTGGTTGATGTGACAATTCAACGATCTATTTGATACCCTATGTTGAATAGACGTATATTGAATAGATAATGACTCCATTAATCACTGAATCAAATACTTTTCACACGATAAGCAATTAAAAGGCTGGATATGCATTCCATTACGCAAAATAGAGAGAGTCAAGATAGAGAGGCTCACGATAAAATTAAAATCATCCTTGTGGATGATCATCCCCTTTTTCGTAAAGGGTTACGTTTTATCATTGAATCTGATCCACGCTATCAAGTGATTGGCGAAGCAACTGATGGATTAGAGGGGGTTAAGTTAGTAGATACGCTAATGCCAGATGTGGTTTTGTTAGATGTGGATATGCCCTCGATGAATGGTGTTGAAGCACTCTCTCTAATGCTCAATGATCACCCGCAACTAGCGATTATTATGTTGACCGTTTCCGATGATAGTAATGATCTTGCGATGGCAATGAAATATGGCGCTAAAGGCTATCTGCTTAAAAGTATCGATAGTGATTTTCTTCTAAATGCCATTGAGAAAGCAGTTGAGGGGGATAATGTGCTCTCTCCTGAAATGACCAATAAATTGATTGCTCAACTACGCGGTAGCGAACAGCAAAAAGCCGAAGAATCAGCTATTCAATCACTCACGTCAAGAGAACTTGAAGTGCTTAAATGGCTCACAAAAGGAATCAGCAATAAAGAGATTGCGCGTAAAATGGATGTTACCGAAAGCACTGTCAAAGTCCACGTACAAAATGTTTTAAGAAAGCTCAATCTTCAAAGCCGCGTACAAGCTGCGCTCTTTGCTGTTGAAAATCAATTGGAATTTGATGAGTAACATTTGATGAGTAAGACTACTACTTTAGAACTATTTTCCACTTACTCTTTTGCGCAAGAACTATTCCCATTTATGTGAATAGTTTTTTTATACAGAAATCTTATGCTAGAGCCTATGAATAATTTGTTTGTTCACCTCTTCAAAGGGTTTCTATTATGGTCACACATAAAACACAATCTTATATTGTTTTAGCCAGTAGCACCGGTGCTTTTACTGTCTGCTTTATGATTTGGATGATCTTTTCGGTATTAGGATTACCGATTAAAGAGAGTTTAGGTCTTAACGCCACTCAATTTGGGCTATTGACTGCAATGCCGGTCTTATCGGGTTCGCTCTGTCGTATTCCATTGGGAATGATGACTGATCGTTATAGTGCTCGTGCGGTATTTGCTGTTTTAATGCTAATCTGTATTCCGCCACTTCTGTTAATGCCCTATGCTACCCAATATTACCACTTTCTACTGATCAGCTTATGGTTGGGGTTAATTGGTGGCTCATTCTCAGTAGGAACGCCTTATGTGGCACGCTGGTTTCCGAAAGAGCGACAAGGTTTAGCGATGGGAATTTTTGGTGCCGGCAATGCCGGTGCCGCACTGAATAAACTTATTGCGCCCACTTTAATTGGTCTCTTCGGCTGGACTTTTGTGCCTAATAGCTATGCCGTTATTCTACTGATTACAGTCATTCTCTTTTGGATCTTTAGTTATCCCACACCGAAAGCAACACAAAAAGGCACCGTCTCTCTTCAAGATCAATTACGTTTAATGAAGAATAAAGATGTCTTGAAATATAGCCAATATTACTCCGTCGTCTTTGGCGGTTATGTAGGGCTATCTCTCTGGATGGTAAGCTACTATGTCGATGAGTATGGATTTTCGCTTGCTAGTGCGGCGTTATTAGCGGCTTGCTTCTCATTACCCGGCGGCGTACTACGGGCTTTTGGCGGTTGGTTATCTGATAAATATGGAGCTTATAAAGTGACTTGGGCGGTAATGTGGGTCTGTTGGGTCGCTTTTTTCATAATGTCTTACCCACAAACTGCAATGATCATTGAGACGGTTAATGGTCCATTTTCTCTTAACATTGGTCTTAATGCCTTTTTCTTTACGCTTTTAATCTTCATTGTCGGTATTGCGCTAGCGATTGGTAAAGCCTCTGTCTTTAAATTTATCGCCGATGATTTCCCTGATGAGATCGGCACGGTTTCCGGCATTGTCGGTTTAGCAGGCGGTTTAGGTGGATTTTTACTCCCTATCCTCTTTGGTGCCTTAGTTGATATTACCGGCATTCGTTCAAGTTCTTTTATGTTGATGTATGGTGCTGTATCGATCAGCCTAATCTGGATGCATTTTAGTTTCAAGCAACATCGTTCAACCCACTGATCAAATTAGGTCAGCTAAGTCAATTAGGCCCATTAAACAATAAACAATAATCTCACACACCTCAAAATATCTCAGCTTTATGCACTCAATATGATAAAGCCATTTTATAAAATCATAAGATCGTAAAAAGATCATAAAACCTTTGTATCCTTTCACTTCTCATAGGAGCTATACAATGAGTAAATTATTAACCAATTGGCAACCCGAGAATCCCCAATTTTGGGAAAAAGAGGGACGGAAAATTGCCAAGCGAAATCTCTGGATCTCTATTCCTGCCCTCTTACTCGCCTTTGCAATCTGGCAAGTCTGGAGTGTTACAGTGATCAAATTACCTAGCGTAGGTTTTACCTATAGTGCTAATGAGCTCTTCTGGCTCGCCTCACTGCCGGCACTTTCAGGGGCAACGCTTCGTATCTTCTACTCCTTTGTCGTCCCTATTTTTGGGGGAAGACGTTGGACCGTCATCTCAACTGCAAGCTTACTTATCCCTGCCATTGGGCTAGGGTTTGCGGTACAAGATCCAACAACCCCTTATAGCTGGATGTTTATCCTCGCTCTACTTTGTGGCTTTGGAGGGGCAAACTTTAGCTCTTCGATGTCTAATATCAGCTTCTTCTTTCCTAAATCAGAGAAAGGGGGTGCAATGGGATTAAATGCCGGTCTTGGTAACTTAGGGGTCTCAGTAGTACAATTTGTTGTCCCACTAGTGATTACAACTGGAATGTTTGCTGTCATTACTGGGGAACCGCAAGTCATTCAATCAGAGAATGGAACTAGCTATTTATGGTTACAAAATGCCGGATTTATTTGGGTACCGTTCATTCTACTCTCAACGCTATTAGCTTACTTTGGAATGAATGATATTGGGAATATTAATTCCTCATTTAAAGAGCAATCCATTATCTTCAAACGCACCCATAACTGGCTCCTCTGCTGGCTCTATATTGGTGTATTTGGCTCTTTTATTGGGTTCTCTGCTGCTTTTCCGCTTCTTACAACACAATCATTCCCTACAATTGACCCTATGAAATATGCATTCTTAGGTCCTCTCGTAGGCGCTATTACCCGTGTCATAGGGGGTTGGTTGTCAGATAAAATCTCACCGGCACTGATTACCGGAGTAAGCTTCCTTTTAATGATTGTTGGTAGTATCGGCATTATCTTAGCCTTACCGAATGGGAGTAGTACAGGTAGTTTTACCCTTTTCTTCTGGAGCTTTATGTTGATCTTCTTCTTTAGCGGTATTGGTAACGGATCTACATTTGCCCAAGCACCTCGTGTATTTGCGCTCTTTCATCAAAAAGTACTGAAAGAGAACGGCGATCAAGCCAACATTCAAGCGACCAAAGAATCCGCAACTGTGGTCGGTTTTATGGGCGCAATTGGGGCTTACGGTGGATTTTTAATTCCCAAAAGCTTCGGGAGCTCTATTGAGATCACCGGTAGCGTTGAAGCGGCACTTATAGGTTTTATCATCTTTTATCTTAGCTGCATTGTAGTCAATTACTACTTCTATATGCGCAAAGGCTCACCTGTCAGTTGTTAATCGACCTCAGTTTTTAGAATCTTTATAATTTTTAGAATTACTCTTCAAGTCCCTCTTAAGGATCATTACTCTATCGAGTTTTAATGCTATCCCTCAATAGCAATAAGATAAGAAAGAGAATGATCCTCTTTTTTATTGCTTAGCCCAAACTGTAAAAAGAATTAGCCATACTAGCCAAAAGTATTAGATAAGGGTAATCCTTCTTCTGCAATAAGTTGCTACTTCATAACAATAGGATTTTAAGGGCAAAACGGTACTATAAAGTCAGCTAAACAGGCTTTCTTTAACCTAGCCCTTGGAGTTGTTATGAGTCACTTTCTTGATCGTTTAAATTTTTTCAGACAAACCAAAGAGACCTTTTCTCACGATCACGGTGCTGTTGTGGCCGAAGATCGTCGTTGGGAAGATGGATATCGTCAACGCTGGCAACACGATAAAATCGTTCGTTCCACACACGGCGTTAACTGTACCGGTTCTTGTAGTTGGAGAATCTTCGTCAAAAGTGGTCTAATCACTTGGGAGATGCAACAGACCGATTACCCTCGCACACGCCCAGATCTTCCGAATCACGAACCTCGTGGCTGTCCTCGGGGGGCATCTTATAGTTGGTATGTCTATTCAGCACAACGGGTCAAATACCCAATGGTGCGTGCAGAGTTAATGCGTCTGTGGAGAAAAGAACGCGCCCATAATAATGCGGTAGAAGCGTGGCGTAATATTACAAGTGATCCTAATTTAAGCAAGCAGTATAAAGCAGTTCGTGGCTTAGGGGGATTCGTTCGTGCCTCGTGGGATGAAGTTTATGAGATCATTGCAGCTGCCAATGCTCACACGATTAAGGAGTATGGACCTGATCGTATCTTTGGCTTCTCCCCCATTCCTGCAATGTCAATGATTAGCTATGCCGCCGGTACTCGTTACCTAAGTCTCTTAGGAGGTGTACCGCTCTCATTCTACGATTGGTATTGTGACCTTCCCCCTTCAAGCCCTCAAATCTGGGGAGAACAGACCGATGTGGCGGAATCTGCCGATTGGTATAATTCCACTTATCTAATGGTATGGGGCTCAAATGTTCCGATGACCCGTACGCCGGATGCCCACTTCTATACAGAAGTACGTTATAAAGGCACCAAAACCGTGGCCGTCTCTTCTGACTATGGTGAAATGGTTAAATTCGGGGATATCTGGCTAGCGCCTAAACAAGGAACCGATGCGGCACTCGCAATGGCAATGGGGCACGTGATCTTAAAAGAATTCCATTTAGAGAATCCTTCAGAATATTTCACTGATTATTGCCGTCGCTTAACTGATATGCCGGTATTAGTGACACTCAAAGAGGAAAATGGCGCGCTACTTCCAAGCTATTACTTGAGAGCAAGTCACATTAATCGCCAACTCGAAGAAGAGAATAATCCTGAATGGAAAACATTAGTATTAGATGAATTATCCGGAGAGATCCGCGCACCTAAAGGTTCTATCGGTTTTAGATGGGGCGAAAAAGGCCGTTGGAATCTACTGCAAGAGACGCGCGATAATACGGAAATTAAAGCGCAACTCACTTTAAAAGAGAATGCCGATGAGATTGTGGGAGTAACCTTCGATTACTTCGGTGGCAAGGATGCTAAATCCACGCTGGTCAAAAATGTACCAGTGAAAAAATTGACCACTGATGAGGGGGAAACACTCTATGTTGCTACTGTTTTTGATCTGCTCTGTGCCAACTACGGTATTGATCGTGGATTTGGTGGCGAGGGTGTTGCCAAAAGTTATGAGGAAGATTGCCCTAATACGCCGGCTTGGCAAGAAAAACATACCGGTGTAAAACCTGAACTCGTCATTCAAGTTGCCCGCGAATTTGCGCAAAATGCCGATGAAACGCACGGTAAAAGTATGGTGATTGTCGGTGCAGGTCTAAACCATTGGTATCATATGGATATGGCTTATCGTGGCATTATCAATATGTTAATGATGTGTGGTTGTATCGGTCAAAGTGGCGGTGGCTGGGCACATTATGTTGGTCAAGAAAAGTTACGTCCACAAACAGGTTGGGCACCTTTAGCCTTTGCCCTTGACTGGAATCGCCCTTCTCGACAAATGAATGGAACCTCGTTCTTCTATGCCCATACTAGTCAATGGCGTCACGAAAAACTCTCTATGGATGAGATCGTTGCACCTTCACACACTGGCGATATGGGGAAAATCTCAACGATCGATTACAATGCAAAAGCTGAACGCCTTGGTTGGTTGCCGTCAGCACCACAATTATCTGAAAATCCGCTTAAAATTACTCAAAAAGCGATAGATGCCGGCGTTGATCCCATTGATTTTACCGTATCCGGTTTAAAATCTGGCAATATCGATATGGCGTGTAACGATCCCGATAATCCGAAAAACTTCCCACGCAATCTGTTTGTATGGCGCTCTAATATTCTTGGCTCTTCGAGTAAAGGTCACGAATACTTCTTAAAATATCTACTTGGTACTCAAAATGCAGTGATGAGCGATGAATCTGATTGCATTAAACCAGAGAATATTAAAGTCCGCCCAGCAGTAGAGGGGAAATTAGATCTTTTAACGGTCTTAGACTTTAGAATGTCTACAACTTGTCTCTATGCGGATATTGTTCTGCCTACGGCAACTTGGTATGAGAAAGATGACTTAAATACCTCTGATATGCATCCCTTTATTCATCCATTGAGTGAAGCTGTACAACCGCTATGGGAGAGTAAGAGTGATTGGGAAATTTATAAAGGGTTAGCGAAAAAATTCTCTGAATTGGGAAAAGAGCATTTAGGCGTTCAAAAAGATTTAGTTTTAACGCCACTAATGCACGATACCCCCCAAGAATTGGGTCAACCTTTTGATGCAAAAGATTGGAAACTTGGAGAATGTGATCCTATTCCCGGAAAAACAATGCCACAAATAACCGTTGTAGAACGTGATTATGGCGCGATTTATGACAAATATACTTCTATTGGCCCCCTACTTGAAAAATTGGGCAATGGCGGTAAAGGTATTAATTGGCAAACCAACGCTGAAGTTGAGCTACTTCGTAAACTCAATAAAACCCGCGATGAGGGTGTAAGTGATCAACAACCTCGATTAGAAACAGCGATTGATGCGGCGGAGATGATTTTAACGCTCGCCCCTGAAACCAATGGTCACGTAGCCGTCAAAGCTTGGGAAGCACTCTCTCAAAATACCGGCATTGATCATACTCATTTAGCGAAACCGCGGGAACACGATGCTATTCGGTTTAGAGATGTTCAAGCGCAACCTCGAAAAATTATCTCTTCTCCTACCTGGTCAGGCGTTGAGAGCGAGGAAGTGAGCTATAACGCGGGCTATACCAATGTGCACGAACTCATTCCTTGGCGCACCATTACAGGCCGTCAGCAATTCTATCAAGATCATCAATGGATGCGTGTCTTTGGCGAGGGATTTGCCAACTATCGCCCTGCCATTGATATGAAAACGACAGATAAGATGCTAGGTCAATATGGCAATGGCCAACCTGAATTAGTATTGAACTTCCTCACACCACATCAAAAATGGGGGATTCACTCAACTTATTCTGACAATATCCGAATGCTGACCCTCTCTCGAGGTGGTCCTCACGTCTGGTTATCAGAAGTCGATGCAGCGAAGATCGGTATTGCCGATAACGACTGGGTCGAAGTCTTCAATGTCAATGGAACGCTCGCTGCACGCACAATCGTTAGCCAACGGATTCCTGAGGGAATGATCTTGATGTACCACGCGCAAGAAAAAATCATCAATGTTCCCGGCGCGGAGATCTCTGGAAAACGGGGTGGTATTCATAACTCTGTAACCAAAATTGTAATGAAGCCAACTCATATGATTGGTGGATATGCGCAACTCTCTTGGGGCTTTAACTACTACGGAACAGTAGGTACCAATCGAGATGAATTAGTGGTCGTAAGAAAAATGTCGAAAGTCGAATGGTTAGATGAAGAAGTGCAATCCACTGAAAGTCTATTACTTGATGATAAGGCTTGATGACCCCGCTCGCTAATGAGCGCAATAGTCAAGAAGTATCAATGGTCATCAATCTAGTGCGATGAAGTAGCCGGTCAGTGACAATCAACAATCCATTAAACAGGCCTGTTGGTCAATAGCTCACCCCTACTTCATCAAACAACTATCGACATCCCACAGATTTCGCAATAAGGAATAAATTATGAAAATTAGAGCACAAATTGGAATGGTTCTAAACCTTGATAAATGTATCGGTTGCCATACCTGTTCAGTTACTTGTAAAAATGTCTGGACCAGCCGAGATGGTGTTGAATATGCTTGGTTCAATAACGTCGAAACCAAACCTGGCATTGGTTACCCTAAAAATTGGGAAGATCAGGAGATTCATAAAGGGGGCTGGGTTCGTAATAAGAAAGGGAAATTACAACTTAAGCAAGGTACGAAATTTAAAGTTCTCGGCAATATCTTTGCTAACCCTAATATGCTTAGCATTGATGATTACTATGAACCTTTCACTTACGATTATGAGCATCTACAAAAAGCGCCAAGAATGAGTACACCTCCTACTGCGCGTCCGATCTCTGCGATTACCGGCGAGAAAATGGAGAAGATTGAGTGGGGGCCAAACTGGGAAGATGACTTAGGTGGCGAATTTAAAAAACGCGCCAAAGATCAGTTATTTGAAGGAATTCAGAAAGATATTTATGGTGCCTTTGAAAATACCTTTATGATGTATCTTCCCCGTCTTTGCGAACACTGTTTGAATCCTGCTTGTGTGGCAAGCTGTCCTGCAGGATCAATCTATAAGCGTGAAGAAGATGGGATCGTTCTTATTGACCAGGACAAATGTCGTGGTTGGAGAATGTGTGTTTCCGGTTGTCCATACAAAAAAATCTACTACAACTGGAAAACAGGTAAATCGGAGAAGTGTATCTTCTGTTTCCCTCGTATCGAGTCAGGTCAACCTACAATCTGTTCAGAAACCTGTGTCGGTCGTATTCGCTATCTTGGCGTATTACTCTATGATGCTGATAAGATTAGTGATGCAGCAAGTACCGAGAATCCCGAAGATCTCTATGAATCACAATTAGATCTCTTCTTAGATCCCAATGATCCTGCTGTTGCAGCGGAAGCGCTTAAACAAGGGATTCCACAAGAGTGGATTGATGCCGCAAAAACATCTCCGGTTTATAAAATGGCTGTTGAGTGGAAAGTGGCATTCCCATTACATCCTGAATATCGTACATTACCGATGGTTTGGTATATTCCACCGCTTTCCCCTATTCAATCAGCTATAGAATCGGGTGTGATTGGTGAAAATGGCTTAATTCCTGATGTAAATGAACTCCGTATTCCCTTGCAATATTTAGCGAATCTCTTAACTGCCGGCGATACCAACCCTATTCTTAAAGCACTCTCGACAATGATTACAATGCGTAAATATATGCGTAATAAGACACTCTATTCGCAAGAACGCGCAGATGAAACACTATTAAATGCGCATTTAAGTGCCAAACAGATCGAAGAGATGTATCAAATTATGGCCATTGCTAACTATGAAGATCGCTTCGTCATTCCAACGACACATAAAGAGCTCGTGGAAGATACCTTTGCAGAAAAAGGCAGCTGTGGCTTCTCATTCGGAAATGGTTGCTCAGGTGGTGTCAGTAAAGAGAGTCTCTTTGGTAATAGTAAAGCCGTTCCTATTAACCTTAATGATCTTCGCAATCGTGCGAAAATTAAACAGCTATAGGAGAAGATTATGTCAACATCTACGAATCTATCTATTTTTAAAGTGCTATCTATCTTACTGCAATATCCAACGCAAACTTGGCTAACAGAGCTACCTGAAATAGAGAGCTATAGTACAGAAACGGATCTACAATCATATCAAACCTTACAACCCCTCTTTGAGCGTCTGCAAGATGATGAGATCACATTACAAACGGAATATGTAGCAACCTTTGATCGCACACCGACCCATTCACTACATCTTTTTGAACATCTACACGGTGAAGATCGGTTGCGTGGCCAAGCGATGGTGGATCTATTAGAAACCTATCGTACAAAAGGTTTTGAGCCTACAGCTAATGAATTGCCAGATTATTTACCCCTTTTCTTAGAGTTCTTAGCGTCTATTCCAAAAGAGGAAGCACTACCGCTCTTAGGGGATGCGATTCACGTGATTCATTATATTGGAGAAAACTTGGCCAAAAACAACTCGCCCTATGCAGCGATTTTTGAGGTGATTGACCGATATTCACCGGTTAAAGCAGAACCTTTAAAAGTCGCACCTATCCGCAATATGGAGGAGGCAATGGAACAATTTGGTCCCAATGCCGAGGGAATAGAACCTCTTCTATCGCACTCTTTTAATCTAGGGAACCACGCGCAAGGATGTGGATCCGCGTCACTTTCCGCTTGTCACAAATGCCAATAAGGGAGGCATTATGAATTATCTTGATACATTTCTCTTTGGGATCTACCCCTACATCGCACTCTCGATCTTCCTCTTTGGTAGCCTTGTACGATTTGATAGAGAGCAATATAGTTGGAAATCTGATTCTAGCCAGCTATTGCAGCCTCAATATCTCCGTCTTGGAAATATTCTCTTTCACTTAGGGATTATTGGTCTCTTTTTAGGGCATTTTGTAGGACTTTTAACACCGGTTCAAGTGTGGGATTTTCTGGGCGTAAGCCATAGCAGTAAGCAAATTCTAGCAATGACTGCCGGTGGTATTATGGGAACAATAGCACTCATTGGTCTTCTGATTCTCATTTATCGTCGTTTTAGCTCGGCGCGTCTTATGGCAACATCAACGTGGCGGGATAAACTAGTCTTAATCTGGATTTTAATAACGCTACTATTAGGCCTTAGCACTATTATTGTCTCCTCACATCATACCGATGGCGAAGAGATGCTCAAACTGATGCATTGGGCGCAATATATTGTCACCTTCCGCGGTGGTGCTGTTGATCTACTTGCCGGCGTAAGCCCGATCTTCAAAGCACATATCTTTATGGGCATTACACTCTTTGTGATCTTCCCCTTTACACGTTTAGTCCATATCTGGAGCGGTATCGGTACCGTTGCATATTTAGGTAGAAGACCTCAATTAGTGAGAAGTCGTCGTTATGAGTAATAACTCACTATGAAGCTTGATCCTATAGATATAATTTTATATAATTGATTACAACAATCCCCCCAACTTCTGCCTAGTTACTATTTTTATAAATAGTTAATCTAGGAACTACAGAATTGGGGGCTATTTTTATCTATTTATTTTTCCATAAGAACCAATTTTCTAATTCCAAATCGGGTTTTAATCCGAGTAGCTGTATATCAATTACCCCATTCTTTGATGTTGGAAATGTCTTTAATAATTCCCAAAACCGATATCCCCAAGAAGAATTTGGACAGATAACCTTTAGCATTCTTTGCATTAAACAAAAATAAAAAAATACTTGGTTATTAGAAAGCTTATGAAACATTGGGTCTTTCATACCTCTTATCTTAGCTCTCCCAATTATATGTCTGTTCCATAATCTTCCGTGATGTGCAGAAATATTTCGTATCACATTAAAAGCGTGTAAATGGGTTTCTAATTGACTTCCTGAAGATAACCGATATTTTCGAGCAATTTTATCTTTATCTCTGATGTCCATATGTTTAAATAATTTAGATAAGGTACCAAAGCTAAAAATTTCACAAGCAACCCAAATAGGGATATTCCCTCCATAATATTCAATGTGATGCTGTATAAATGAATCTTTAGAATCCCTAACAGATTGATTATAACGCTCTTTTGAGAAATTTTTGACCGACAAATGAGCTAAAGGTTCTTTTTTACCTAACAGATAAGAAATATCAACCCTAATGGCTATCTCAATTCGTTCTAAAGCATCTAATGCTAATAGCCTCAATCTTTTATCAAAAATATATAATGAAATCACATCATCAAAATGACTATCTGGTAAAAATCGATTAATAGGCTGTTTATTATGAAGCTGTTTAAATAGATACCAATATCCACTTAGTCGGTAGTAGCCCACACGCTCTAAATATGTCCTAGCTCTTTTTTTATTACTAATGATAAGCCCTCTCTCTTCTAATAAAGAGAGTTGCTCATCAAAACTTTTCCATTGCTTTAGTAATTTCATTTTTACCCCAATACCTCAGGCGAATGCTTCAAGTAATCGAAACAGCGTCCATAAGGCTTAGCATATTGTCGTCTGCCTTGCCCTTTGTCTCCGACAAATTGTCCTTTTTCTGCCATTAAAGTACCTCGTAAAAATACTTGATCAGGTCGACCTTTGACTTTAAAGCCCTCAAAAGCAGAGTAATCAATCCCTTGGTAACTCTCTTTATTAGAGATCACCCCCTCATATTGACTATCCCAAATCACAATATCTGCATCACAGCCAACGGCAATACGCCCTTTATGCGGTAGATTGATCAATTTTGCAGGATTCGTTGCGGTAATCTCAACAAACTTTTGTCGACTAATGCGCCCTGCTTCAACCCCATAAGTCCAAAGCATCATCATCCGTTCTTGCATCCCCGGCACACCATTGGGAATTTTGGCAAAATCGCCATAGCCTGCCTTTTTCTTCTCAAATCCCCCTACTAATGCACAGTGATCAGAGCTCGCTGCAGTTAACCACCCTTTACGAAGCGCATCCCAAAGAGGTTCTTGATTGACTTTATCTCGAATAGGCGGTGCACAGACATATTTTGCCCCCTCGAAATTAGGTAAACCTAAATAGGATTTATCAAGTAAAAGATAATGGGTACAGGTCTCTCCATAGATAGGATATCCGCGGTTATAAGCATCTCGTATCGCTAACATCGAATCTTTAAGTGTCACGTGCACAATAAAGAGCGGAGCGCGCGTTAAAATTGCCATATCGATACCTCGGTGCGTGGCTTCCACTTCAGTAATCGGAAGGCGAGAATAGTAATGATCAATTGTCTGCTCAGGGTGCTCTTTCTCTAAAATCTCAGTAAGATAGGAGATCATATCGGAATTTTCACAATGAAGCATTGTGGTAATGCCATACTTCCGAGCTTCTCGCATACAGTGCATAATCGTTTCATCATTGGAGTAATATTCACTGCCCTTGTATCCCATTAAGAGCTTAATCGTTGAAACCCCGTGCCTTGGCAAATTTTTCACATCATCAAATAATCCTTGATGTCCGCCGCCCATGACCATTGAATGAAAGGCATAATCACAGCTCGCAATCCCGGCAGCTGTTTGATCATGGGCTTCAATCGCTTCACTAAATGTTTCTCCTTCGTGCATCGGTGCAAAATCAATCACTGTCGTTGTCCCGCCAACAAGTGCCGCATGCGTTGTTTCAAATCCTAATCCCCCAAAAGAACCTAAGTGCGTATGCTCATCAATGCCCCCTGGAAGAATATACTTTCCCTTTGCATCGATCACTTGATCTGCGGGTAATTCTGCCTGTGTAATCGCAACAATTTTCTCCCCCTCAATCAAAATATTCCCCTGATATTCATGATCAATATCTACAATCGTGCCATTTTTAATTAAAAGCGTTGCCATATCTGTATTACTCCTTATTCTTCTTTATGAACTTTTTACTTAATCTTACTTCTACAATGATTTATGATGACTACACTTTAGGTCTTGTGCGTTTCAAATCTTAGTGGATTTGGATCTTAAGCTTGGCTTAATAATTCATATTCATAATGGATACTTACCACGGATTTTAAAAAACTATCCATATTGTATATAGCACCAAAAACATTATATATCGCATTATTTTAAATTATAAAAATAAACAAATTGTTAATATTCAATTTTATATTATTAAATACATTTATTTTTATATCAATTAAGAGTATCAATGTATCCTCTCTATCTATCATTAACCGACTTAATAGCTGTATCTAATACCTATTTTATTTATGAATGAATAAATATCCATTTAAGGATTTAAGGACATTACAATGAACAAAAACCGTCTTAAATATTTGGCCTTTTTAACCCTAAGCGCTATTTTAACCTCAGCTACAGCTGCTTCTCTCTCTATCACACCGGTAGAGCCGTTTGATAAACAGCGGTATCTCGGCACTTGGTATGAGATTGCTCGGCTTCCTAATCCTTTTGAAGACAAATGCCAACGCAATATCTCTGCAGAATATACTTTGATAGATAATCAAATTCAGGTGCTCAATCGTTGTGAGTTAGCCGATGGTGTCGAACATGAAGCGGAGGGTCTAGCGACCTTTCAAAATAGAAGTGGCAGTCAACTTTCGGTCAATTTTCTCCCAGCTTGGCTTCGTTGGCTTCCCTTTACCGATGGTGACTATTGGGTGATTCGTGTAGATGATGATTATCAGATCTCTTTAGTGGGCGAACCAAGTGGTGAATATCTCTGGCTTCTAGCTCGTACGCCAAACTTACCAGAAGCGGTCATTCAAGATTATCTACAAACTGCGCAAAATGCCGGTTACGACAATATTGATCAAGTGATCTTTGTGAAAAATGAAGCACAAGCATCGACAGAGGCTCAATCCTCACAATAATCTACGGTCTACTACATTACCTAATTGAATAAATCAATATATGAAGCCCTTTAAGGTCGATCAGGATCTTAAAGGACTCTTTTCAATATGAGATCAAGTTTTCAGGATCTTAAAAAGGTGCTTACAGTGACACTATATCCACCCCATTGCAATTCCTAAACGGAAAGCAATACTCGCCAAAAGAATCGTTAACACTGTACGAATAAACCAAATTAAGACAATTTGCCAAATCTTCAGTGGAATTTTCGTCGCTAAAATACATGGGATAGATCCTGAAAAGAAGAGAATACTACTAATCGAAGTCACTGCCGCAATATAACGAATCGGTAGTTCTGCATCCGTTAATAGAATTGCCGGCAAGAACATCTCGGCTAAGCCTGAGGCAATGGCCCCGCTATGAGTAGTCGCCTCATCAAAGCCCGTCATCCAAAGAAAAGGTTTTAATACCACACCAATCCAATCAAAAAGTGGGGTATATTTCGAAAGGATCAAACCTGTAAATCCAATAGCCAAAATAGAGGGGGCAACAATCGATGACATTCTTAAACCATCACGAAAGTTGAGCCACATCATCTTAAAGACATTAGGGCTACTACGATATTGACTCACCCCTAATCTTGTTGCATGTCGCCATTTCTCATTTTTAGGTGTTTCTGGTAATGGGCTCTTCGCAGTATTATCTAATAGTGAAATCGGCGGTAAGTAGACTGTAATCGTCGTTACAACAAAAGTAATAATAAAAGTACTCCAGAAAAAGAAGTTCCAAGAGCCCATTAATCCAAGTGTCTTCGCCACAATAATCATAAAGGTCGCAGATACCGTAGAGAAACCTGTTGCAATCACAACCGCTTCGCGATGAGAATATTGACCTTGGCGAAATACCCGATCGGTAATCAATAACCCAATAGAATAGCTTCCCACAAATGACGCAACCGCATCAATGGCAGAAGATCCCGGTGTTCTAAAGAGTGGTCGCATTAATTTCTCCATAAATACCGAGATAAATTCTAATAACCCAAAGCCGATTAGAAATGTCAGCGCAATTGCCCCAACCGGAATGAGTAACCCTACCGATAGTGCGAGTTTTTCAAATAGAAAAGGTAACATATCGGGTTTCATCGCCCAAGCAGGTGCCATTTCTGTAAGATAGAGTATTGCAAGAATCAGGCCAATAACTTTAAAGACAGAGAAGATCTGTGCACTCAGTGAGTTACGAAAAGTACCAGTAATATAGGGATAAAATGCCCCAAATGCCATAATTAATAGAATCGAGGTAATGGCTATCGGCCTTAGTTGTTGCGTCACAAATCCGGCAATATGATCGAGTAGAATCGTCTCTTTTCCCCCAATATCAATGGAGACAAAGAAAAAGACAATACCAATCAAACTATATAAAAATAATTTAATTAAAATCCAAGTATCTGATTGTGCAACTTTAGGGCTCAAAGATTTGACCTGCACATCCCCTTGTAATGTCATCTCTTTCATTACATTCCTCCTGTGGTTATGTTGTACTCAGTCATATCGCCGGTATTTTTATCTTTTGCTATAAATCTTTTGCGATATATAGGTCTTCTGTTATAGGTTTATTATTTTTATTACAACGAATATTTTTAGATTTATAGATTATTATTGACAACATGACTTCATCTCAATGTATATACAAGCTCCCTCATTTGTCAATACAATGTGCCTTTATAATGTGACAGTAGAACAAATTTCTCCTAAAAATCGAGAGTGAATCCTTTTAATAAATAGCTATAATCTATTGAAATAATTCAATTTTTATCCAGTTAATGACTATTTTTTAGCCATTAAGATACTTTAAAGCTATAACCTTACGCCAGTTATGTTTATACTAAAAGCAGAGCAAGCAACAGTGCACTTTTTTGGATGTGAAATTCAGATATTGAATGCACCGTTGCTTTTTTTATAAACAGTGGTGATTGATGACTTATCTATTAAGTTAAACAAAAACCATATTTAACATTGATATACCTTATTTTTCACACCTGACTCATATTATTAGGAGCCTAGATGTACCAGAAGATTAAATACTTTTTTACCCTTCCTACTGCCGGGGGCATTATTTTGATGCTCTCAGCCGTTCTCGGTTTAATTATTGCCAATAGCCCCCTTTCCGATCTCTATTTCTCGACATTGGGAAGTTATATCGGTGGGCTATCAGTCTTACATTGGATCAATGATGCTTTAATGGCCATCTTCTTTCTCTATGTAGGACTAGAGTTAAAACGGGAATTTATTAGCGGAGAACTAGCAACTAATGCTCAACGTATTTTGCCAGGACTAGCGGCCTTTGCAGGTCTTGCAGTACCCGCAGTTATCTATTTCCTGTTAAATAAAGGAGATAGCGAAGCGATTGGCGGTTGGGCAATTCCTACGGCAACAGATATCGCCTTTGCGCTTGGAATCGTTGCTCTACTTGGTAGCCGGGTACCTGTTTCCCTTAAAATCTTCTTAACGGCGCTTGCGATTATCGATGATTTAGCTGCTATTCTAATTATCGCGCTCTTTTATAGTAATAATCTGAATCTGATCTATCTACTCGGCGCATTAGTGGTGCTAATTCTATTGATTGTTCTTAATCGTCGTAAAGAGACTCGTGCAATCTTCTATATCATTCCCGGCATTATTCTCTGGTTCTTTGTCCTAAAATCAGGAATCCATGCAACGCTCGCAGGTGTGGTATTAGCAATGACTATTCCCCTTAATGGTGTAAAAGCAAATAAGAAAGGGGAAACACCTCTACTCGCTTGGGAACATGGTTTAAGTGATTGGGTCAGCTTCTTAATTATTCCGCTCTTTGGACTTGCTAATGCCGGTGTCTCTTTTGCTGGACTCGAACTCTCTATGCTCACACACCCCATTGTATTAGGTGTTGCTTTAGGCCTTTTCTTTGGCAAACAGATTGGCGTATTCGGTATGGTTTACTTAGGTGAGAAGCTAGGTGTTTTTAAACGCCCTACTGGCGCTACTTGGATTCAAGTCTATGGCGTGGCCCTACTTTGTGGTATCGGTTTCACCATGAGTCTTTTCATCAGCATGCTTGCTTTTGTGAGCCCAGAGCTACAAGATTTAAGTAAAATCGGTGTCTTTATTGGTTCCATTCTTTCAGGTGTTTTAGGCTATATCGTTCTTTATATGAATGGTCATAAAAATGCTCAATAATGGATGATCAATACTTCAATATAGAAATCACAATAATGCGCTCGATATTGAATTAAACTTAAATCATCTCAAACAAAACGAAAGCCTGTGAATAGATCACAGGCTTTTTTATGTAGTAAATACAGATTAATTTTGAAATCGTTGAATATCAAACGATTTATAATTATCTGATTAATATCTCTTCTCTACATATAGTAAATTTGGTTTAAGAAAAAGAATTTTAAACAACACTTGCAAGATGCCGGATAGAATAGCTTCCTTACTTATTACAGCCGATGCGCCGGCATTTCAATAAGCTTATTTTGAACCAACATTACTATATATATTTTTATAAACGTCTCTATAAGTTTCTCTATAAATATTCCAATAATATACATACCTATATTGGTTAGAATTATCTACCAATAAGAGCAAGCGATAGATTCCTAAGATTACAGATTTTTACCAATTTCACTACCCACAAATGCTCCAACAGCAGCACCGCCCGCAGTGCCTAAAATGGTATCCGTAACCGCTTCACCTGCAACAGCACCTACACCTGTACCGACAACCATCCCCTTTTCGCTCTTACTCATACCATCCCAAGTAGAACAACCCGCTAACATTGTAATTACAGAAACAACCATTAAACCTTTTAACATTGATTTCATTTTTGACTCCTTCTGACTTTATTAATATCTGTTACATAAATCTATAAGTTTACATAACATAAATATCTACTTAACAATATATCACTATCCAAAAATTTTGCACAAAAAAAGAGATGCTTTTGATGCACCTCTTTTTTATTATTATCAATAATTAATATTGCCTACTATTTAATTACCATTTGATTACTAGTTAATTACTATTTAATAAAATATTACATTTATTACTTGCAATAAACATAAGCAATATCAATTGCTTAATGATTACTTATGCTCTGCAATCATTTGACGTAATACATAATGTAAAATACCACCTGATTTGTAGTAATCTACTTCGTTCAATGTATCGATCCGGCAAAGCACAGTGAATTTCACTTCACTTCCATCTGCTTTCTTCGCAACAACTTCAATATCTTGTCCAGGCTTAATATTATCATCAAGTTTAATCGAGAATGATTCTTCACCTGTTAAACCTAAACTTTCCGCATTTTCACCATTTTTGTATTGAAGCGCTAAAATGCCCATACCAATTAAGTTCGAACGATGAATACGCTCATAGCTCTCTGCAATTACAG
Source organism: Ignatzschineria ureiclastica (assembly GCF_003121845.1). Classification (GTDB taxonomy): domain Bacteria; phylum Pseudomonadota; class Gammaproteobacteria; order Cardiobacteriales; family Wohlfahrtiimonadaceae; genus Ignatzschineria; species Ignatzschineria ureiclastica. The sequence continues at coordinate 350,414 of NZ_QEWQ01000004.1, forward strand.
CTTTTACGCCTAAAAGATTAGGTCCTTTAGCTGCCCAGTCACGACTTGAACCACTACCATACTCTTTACCCGCTAATACGATTAACGGGGTATTCTCTTCTTTATAACGCATTGCTGCATCATAAATAGGTAATGTTTCACCTGAAGGAATATGTTTCGTATAACCACCTTCCACATCTTGTAACATTTTGTTACGGATACGGATATTCGCAAAGGTACCTCGAATCATCACTTCATGATTACCACGACGAGAACCGTATGAGTTGAAGTCTTTTGGTTCAACACCTTTTGCTTGCAAGTAAAGACCTGCAGGTGCGCCTGCCATAATCACACCCGCTGGCGAAATATGGTCAGTTGTGATTGAATCACCAAAGTATGCTAAAACATTCGCATTCTCGATAGATTTTACAGATTCAATTGGCTGATCGATCTTCTCGAAATATGGCGGATGTTGCACATAGGTAGAATCACTATTCCATTTAAATGTTTCGCTCTTCGTAACATCTAGTGCTTGCCAATGCGCATCGCCCTCAAATACGCCATCATAACCTTTACGGAACATCGTACCATCGACTTTAGCAACCGCTTCTGCAATTTCGTGGTTGCTTGGCCAGATATCTTTCAAGAAAACATCGTTACCATCTCTATCTTTTGCGATAGGATCTTTCGCAATATCGATACGAGTTGTACCGGCGATTGCAAATGCTACTACTAATGGTGGAGATGCAATCCAGTTTGTTTTGATTTGAGGATGAATTCGACCTTCGAAGTTACGGTTACCCGAGATAACAGCAGCCATTGTAAAGTCGTTATTATCGATTGCTTCACCCACTTCTGTGATTAACGGACCTGAGTTACCGATACATGCAGTACAACCATAACCTGTTAAGTTAAAGCCTACTTCGTCAAGATATTTCGTTAACCCTGCTTTATCTAGGTATTCACTCACAACTTTTGATCCAGGTGCTAATGAAGTTTTTACCCATGGTTTACGAGTAAGCCCTAATTTCGCCGCTTTCTCTGCGACTAAACCTGCGGCCATCATCACGCTTGGATTTGAAGTATTCGTACAAGAAGTGATTGCCGCAAATACGACATCCCCTTGATTTAAGGTTACTTCTTCACCATTAACATAGATATCTGCGGCTTTAGAGAGATCTTCGTTATTATCTGCAACAAATTTCTCAAATGCACCTTTTAAGTTAGGAAGTGTCACACGATCTTGAGGACGTTTTGGACCTGCCATACTTGGTTCAACCGTACTTAAATCGAGCTCTAATGTATCTGTAAATACAGGTTCATCACCAGCATTTCCCCAGAAACCTTGCTCTTTTGCATACGCTTCTGTGCGTGCAATTACTTCTGCATCACGACCCGTTAAACGCATATAGTTCAATGTGATCTCATCTACAGGGAAGAAACCAACAGTTGCCCCATATTCTGGTGCCATATTAGAAATAGTCGCTCTATCTGCTAATGGTAACTCTTGTAGACCATCACCGTAATATTCTACGAATTTACCTACAACGCCTTTCTTACGAAGCATCTCTACAATCGTCAATACTAAGTCTGTTGCAGTCACACCTTCTTTGAGCTTACCTGTCAGTTTGAAACCAACAACTTCGGGAATAACCATTGAAATGGGTTGACCTAAAATCGCTGCTTCCGCTTCGATACCGCCTACACCCCAAGCTAATACAGAAAGACCATTCACCATGGGTGTATGTGAGTCTGTACCCACACAAGTATCCGGCATAATCCAAGTTTTACCATCTTTCTCATTCACCCATGCAACTTGTGAAAGATACTCAAGATTTACCTGATGACAGATCCCTGTTCCTGGTGGCACTACGCGGAAGTTATCAAAGGCATTTTGACCCCATTTAAGGAATTCATAACGCTCACCATTACGAGACATCTCTAATTTCACATTCTCATCAAATGCTGAGTCTGTCCCAAATTTATCAATCATCACTGAATGGTCAATAACAAGATCAACAGGTGCTAATGGGTTGATATGTTTCGCATCGCCACCCGCTTTCACCATTGCATCACGCATTGCTGCTAAGTCTACAACCGCAGGAACGCCGGTAAAGTCTTGCATCAACACACGCGCCGGACGATATTGAATTTCACGTTTAGACGAACGGTTTTTAGCCCACTCACCAATCGCAGCAATATCATCAGCATTAACGGTCACATTATCTTCAAAACGCAATAAGTTCTCGAGAAGTACTTTCATTGATTTAGGTAATCTAGAAAGATCGCCGAGTTTCTCTTCTGCCTTTTTGATTGAGTGGTAATGATACTCTTTACCACCTACATTCAAGGTAGAGAGCGTATTTAATGAGTTTACTTTACTCATAATTAACCTCCAAAGTTTAAAAAAATAGTCTGCTTGTAAATTTTTTTATAGGTATTATTCATGGCTTTTTCTTATTATTATTCGCCACAACCAATATATCTCGCCCATAATAGCAAGAAACAATCACAAAATGAAATTGTAAAAAAATTTTCAGCTATTTTAAGAGGTTACTTTATCTCATCAAGTAAACTTAACATTTCAACCACGCCTAGTGCAGCAGAAAAGCCATTATTACCAGCTTTCGTTCCCGCACGCTCTAGTGCTTGCTCAATACTATCTACCGTTAAAACACCAAACATCACAGGCTTACCTGTTTCAAGCCCAATTTTGCTAATGCCTTTTGCAGCTTCTCCTGCCACAAAATCAAAGTGTGCAGTTGCACCACGAATCACTGCACCTAAGCAGATCACCGCATCAATATCCGCTTTTTCTGCAAACTTTTTAGCAACTAAAGGAATTTCATAAGCACCCGGTACCCAAGCAAGTGTAATATCTTCTTCTTTGATTCCACTACGTAGCAATCCATCTTTAGCGCCTTCGATTAATTGCTTTGTAATCAAACTATTAAAACGACCTGCTACTAATGCGATTTTTTTACCTTTAACTGATAATTGACCTTCTAATACTCTCATTTTCTACTCCTTACTTATCAATAAATTAAATAATATACTTATAAAATATGCTAATGAAATATGCTTTTAATTTTAATCTTGGATTCTTGGATTCTTATATCTAGCTTTAAATTTATAAAATGATCTTGCTAAGATGTTCGTTCCATAAATTGTACTAACCTATCAATCCTTATAGTCTCTATAGCTGGTGCCCCATTTGATCTCGCTTAATATTGAGATAATCACGATTAGCCTCAGTCTCAAAGCGTGGCGTTCCTTGTTCAATCACTTCAATCCCGGCAACGCGCATCGCCGCAATCTTATCAGGATTGTTGGTTAACAGCTCCACTTTATTGACATCAAAAAATTTCAAAATTTGCGCCGCTTCATCATAGGTGCGTTCATCAGCACCATGACCGAGCATCTTATTTGCTTCAATCGTATTATAGCCTTCATCCTGCAACTGATAAGCTTTTAACTTCTCAACAATACCAATGCCACGCCCTTCTTGACGTAGATAGAGCAAAATACCATTCTTAGCTTTAGCGGTTTCTTGTAGCCCATACTGCAATTGCGCGTGACAATCACATTTCACAGAAGAGAAGACATCGCCGGTTAAACATTCTGAGTGAATACGAACTGTTGCAGACGCTTTACTATCTCTTCCTTTATTCAAGAGAGCAATATGCGGCTCTCCCCCATTTTTATTAGGAAAGGCGTAAATCAGGAAATCTCCAAATTCTGTAGGTAATGTGGATTGGCTAAGTGGCAACAAAGCCTCCATCTGCTCTTGCATCTGCCGATAGTTGACCAAATCTTGAATGGTAATAAGGGGTAATTGATGCGTTTTAGCATAAGGAATTAGATCACTCTCACGCGCCATCTCTCCATTCTCTTTCAGAATTTCACAAATCACAGCGGCAGGCTTAAACCCTGCTAATGTCACTAAATCGATCGCCGCTTCTGTATGACCTCGACGTACTAATACACCGCCATCTTTAGCGATTAGCGGGAAAATGTGTCCCGGACGATTAAAATCTTCTGGTTTTTTCGACTCATCGGCTAAAGCATTTAAGGTTTCTGCACGTTCAAAAGCAGAAATGCCGGTATGTGTTGTCGCTAAATCTACAGACACCGTAAAGGCTGTTTTAAACGGATCTTTATTATCCACAATCATAGGGGCTAATCCTAACCGATCGGCATACGCTTTCGAGATTGGTGCACAGACTAAACCACCCGCTTTATGAATCATAAAATTGATATCTTGAGGTGTCGCTAATTCTGCCGGCATAATGAGATCCCCTTCATTCTCCCGAGAAGCATCATCAGTGACAATAATCATGCCACCTTGTTGCATAAAAGCGAGCGCTCGGCGGACTTTCTCAATTGAACCATATTCTGGGATTTGCTTATCCATCATCTGTTCCTTGTAATAAATATGTTAAGTGATTTTGAATCTGTTTTTTATAGGCTAATAGCCCCAATGGGATAGAGTCTGATAATTGAGCTGACTACGCTCCGCTTGATGCTGCGCTTTAATATATTTTCCGACAAGATCAAACTCGATATTGACATAGCCCCCAATCTTTAACTCTGCCAGATTGGTTTCAGCAAAGGTATGAGGGATAATGCCCACTTTAAATTCTCGCTCAGCAACACTAATCAACGTTAAGCTAATTCCATCAATAGCAATAGAGCCCTTTGGAATCAGTAATCCTTCATGAGCATTTTGTAGTACAAAAGTGAGTTCATGAATATCCCCTAAATCATCAATCCGACTCAATTTTGCCTCACCATCAATATGACCGCTCACCATATGTCCACCTAAACGATCACCTACCCGAAGTGCGCGCTCAAGATTAACTTTTGTTCCCCGTTGATAACGATGAAATCCTGTACGTTTAATGGTCTCCGGCATTAAATCCGCTTGAAATGAGTGATTATCAAATTGTGTCACAGTGAGGCAAACACCATTTACCGCAATACTATCACCGAGCTTGACATCTTCTAGTACTTTACTTGCTCTGAAAGTCAAATAAGAACGATGTTGCTGATGATTGATTTGGGTAATTTCGCCCCGTTCTTCAATAATTCCGGTAAACATCTTTATGACTCCTTTGTAACTATATTGGTACAATTATTTGGGCCTTGATTTTTTGCAATCATTAAAACGGACTCACCACAATGGCAGGTTTCCGTAATCTCTAATCTTGGTGCTTTCTCTAATACTGTAACGGGACTATTTCGCCATAACTCAAGCGCATTCGGATTCCCAATTAAGCGAGGCCCATAAAATAGTAGATACTCATCCACTAGATTAGCTGAAATAAAAGCATCGTAAATTTGCGCGCCACCTTCAATAAAGAGGCTCATCACACCTTGAGCATAGAGCGCGGCAAGCAATGTTTGTGGTTGGGTATCTGTTAATGAAATAAGCTTAATGCCCTGAGCACGCAATAAGGTTTGTAATTCGCTTTCTGGCGGATAATGTTGATCAAAGAAGATCCAGCTAGGCGCAAGTCCTGTATCAAAAAATGCATAGGTTCGGATCATCTCGGAAGTGATCCCTGCAAAATTATTCAATAACAGAATGCGTATCGGCGCTTTTGTCTCAAAGCCATAACGTACAGTCAATGAGGGATTATCCGCGAGCAAAGTCCCTTTACCTATTAAAATGGCATCGTGTAATCCTCGATAATAGTGCGCTTTTTTACGGGCCTCACTGCCGGTAATCCATTGTGAATCCCCGGTCTGTGTTGCCAATTTACCATCTAAACTGAGCGCCGCTTTCAATGTGACAAACGTCCGTTTCTGTAATTGATTACAGATAAAAATTTCCAGAAGTGCTTGCCCCTGTTCCACTGCAAGATTAGTTTCGACCTCAATCCCGGCATTTCGTAAAATCTGATGACCTTGACCGGCGACTTTGGGATTCGGATCTTCCATTGCCGTCACGACACGTGTAATACCATTTCGTAGAATAAGATCAGTACAGGCGGGCGTTTTTCCGGTAAAACAACAAGGCTCAAGGGTCACATAAAGCGTTGCACCAGAAACATCATATCCTTGTGCTTGCGCATCCTTAACAGCATTCACTTCTGCGTGCGCTTCTCCCGCGCGCTGATGATAACCTCGACCAATGATCTCGCCCTCTTTTACAAGTATGGCACCCACATACGGATTAGGTGATACGGCGCCATATCCTTGCTGAGCAAGCTCAAAAGCCATTTGCAGATAATCTTGATCTTGTTCTTTAGACAATTTTTCTTTCAACAATGAAAAACCCCCATCGCATTTTATCAATGAGGGTTGATGTTCGTTATAAATCGTCTGCTACAAAGACCCCGGATTATGTTTGCCTAATTTGAATATCGTATTCTTACACTCCGTTAGTAACAATGTACATACGATATACCACCTAAGTTCGCTCAGTGCTAAATTTCAAGCAAAACATAAAGGTTACTATTAATAACCCAACTGAATCTTTTTGTTTTCAATGAATTGAGTGGTGAGTCTCATTCTGAATAAACAGATGACTCAGCCAATAACCCATCAAAAAGCTACTGCCGATTTATCTTTTACCATCCAGACTATACTGTCGGTCTTGGAATTACACCAAGTCAGCTTACGCTCGCGGACTATCACCGCCGGTCGGGAATAATGATCACTACACATATGATATGTAGCAATAATGCACCCTGCCCCAAAGATAAATATTAATTTGTAAAATAATGAAACTGAAAAGCTTTCTTAAAAACGTTTAGTTTAGAAATAATCTTGGTCTCAATTCACGACTATGAACAAAACTATTTCAAACAATGATTATTACTATACCCCTTCTGGCTACAAAAAAAAAGGGGGATATCACTATCCCCCTATATTCTTATGATCTTGTTACGATCTTTATTAAGCCTTTTCTCAGATTAAGCTCTAAAACGGCGAATTGCAAAACCAAAGTAGAGACTATAGAGACCTGCAATCAGTGCTGAAATCCCTAATAACGTTGTGATGAAGATAATTCCACCAACAGGTGAATAAGGAATAGCTAAACCCACGATTAAACCTAAAACACCAATAATGAGCGTTAACCACCATGAAGGTACGCCCAATTTTTTAAGGCTAAATGAGAAAGAGATCGCTGAAATTCCGTAGAAAATTAACCAGAACATAATAAGGAAAATGAGCATCATTTCAGGTAAGCCTTCATTGGCATTTTTAATGATATAGCCCCCGATAAAGACTTGTAAGATTCCCATTGCGAGATTAAATCCCCAACCGTGAACATTGCGGTTCGTTAATGCATAGAATATTTCAAAGAAACCGGTAACGAAGAAAAATGCCACCATGAATTGCGCTAATACAACAAAACTCACGAATGGTCTAAAAAATAGAAAACCGCTTAATACGACATACAGTACGCCGATTAAGACCCATATCCACCAATTTTTAATTGCACGATCCATAATATTGATTACCTCTTTATAGTTAATAACATCATTAAGTTACGACTTATTTGTAAAATATAATCAACAACAATAGTTTAGTTATCATTTACCTACTAATTACTTGTCACAATAACTTTTCAACTATCAACTTGTTAATTGAATTATATCAATAAATTAGTAAGTGATGCAGGAATATTGTTAGCCATATATACTCTGTTATGGTCATTATCATAAAGTTGAAGGGACTTAAATGACTGAGCCTATTTTTTGGATCAATATTCTGTTATCAATAAATAATTACTTATCTATCTGATTACGTTACTTTACAATTTTAATAGCAAATTGAATAACATGGCAACGACCTTGATGCAGATCTCCCTCAGCCCGTTCCACTTCCCCCATAAAGAGATGTTGAACATGATCTTCTTTAAAAATCTCGAGAAAAAGCGCAGGATCATAAAGATAGTCGATATTTCGAGGGCCACCACTTCGATAAGGCAACTGCGCTTCTGAATAGACTTCACCAAAGAGATATCCCCCCGGTTTTAAGGATTGTCGAATTCCTTGAAAAACTTGTCGTTGCATCTCTTTTGAAAAATGACCATAAACACACATCGCATAATCATACAAACTCGTTGGCCAACTGACATTGGTCAGATCCACCTCTTTGGTATAGATCGGTAATAATCCCTTACGCGCATCCACTTTTTGTAGTGCAACATCGGAATAATCCCACAGATCAATCTCAATTTTACGACCTGCTTGTAGTGCATCTTCTGCCACAAAGAAAGCATTACGCCCTTCCCCTTCAGCGATCGCTAGTAAGCGCCCTTCAGGCTTTATCACAGGCACAATTTCTTTAACAAAGGTATTCGCTTCTTTCCCATACAGATATTCCGCCCGTGCAAAACGCGCATTCCAATCTGACTTCATATTCTCTCCTCTTCTGATTCTTGCGATGATTACGCGATAAATAATAACACAGATCGAAAAAGAACATTTTCAGAAAGACAAAAAAGAAAGACTTACAAAAAAACTCAAAGAGCTTTATCGTAAGCCTTCTTCAGCATCGAGTATCCAACATTATTCAATCGCATTATCAACGATGAATTGATGATATGCTCTTGATATGTCACTGATACATTATTGATTAACGAAATTACATTTTATCCGCTAATTTAAATTCTAATACCGTTGACGGATTCGTCAAACGAAGATATTGCCCATTATTAGAGATTTCAACTTCCGCACCATTTCCTAATAACTCACTAATATCTGCATCTAAGCTATTTAATACCGGATCGGTACAGAGCATACGAGTCATCGCAATACCTGCTTTTGCCCGTAACATACCGCGCTCAGTTAAATCAACTTTACCTGAGTAACGGTTACACATTTGACCACTAATAAACATATCTTGTCCAAATGCAATTGTTGGTTTACCACTGCCTTTCTCGGCTTCAAATGGCTTACCATTGACCGATACAAGCTCATATTGATGATGTTGTAATTCTTGAACAGTAGGAATTTTCGTGTCTAATTGGCTCATAGGACTTCCTTTGCTAGCACAAGCGGCAAGTACCGCTACCGATAACAATGTGAATAATACTTTCTTCATCTAATAAGTTCCTTTTATTTCCAATAAATTAGATATTAAAACGCCTTATTCTATAATTATGTTACCTAAAATAGCAATAAAATTAACAAGCATTAATGCTTTTCTGTCGCCAAAATAATACTAGAAGCTTTTACCAACCCGAGAATATCTTTCCCTTTCTCAAGCCCCATTCCTTCTACACTTTCATTGGTAACGACTGCACAGAGCGTCAATCCTTTACTGGTTGTAAAATGGATTGTGCTATTCACGGCTCCTTCCATTACTGAAGTGATCGTGCCCTCAAATTGATTACGTGCCGAAAACTGCCACTGACAATCAGGTGAAGCTAATACCACCCAAGGAGCCTTAATAATGGCCATTACTTTTGTACCAATAGCGATATCAAGGGTACTACAACTCTGTTTTGTGATGACTGTGACTAACTCATCACCATTATCTAATGTTACGATTACCTCGTTGTTAACACTTCCCTCGAAGATCGCACTGACTTTACCGACTAATTGATTACGAGCTGATACTTTTTGCATTTGAAACTCCTTTAGAGTGTCATCAATACGACCTTCATAGCAGAATCACATTGATGAAATAAAATAAATAGTTATTTAGTATAATACAAAATATTATTTTATAAAATATTTACAAATTTTTAATTTGCAATAGCTCTTTACAATGTATACATACAATGTACCTTTATTCGCCAAATCGTTATAATCACCCCATCTAATCATATTATCCAATATTCACTATGCAAATCTTGAATTATAATGCAGTATGAAAGCAACATTCAGTTGTCTATTCGATAAGTTTCTATACATTAATCAGCTAACTCAGACAAACCATTATCCCTGAGCACAAATGTTACAACCAATAAAATAAAGATAGAGGATTTCCATCAATTATGAAAGGCATACAAACATCTCGACCTAACGTTATTATCGTGGATCAAAATCGTCTATTTCGTCAAAAAATCGCTTTTTTACTCTCGCAAGAAGCCCGTAATCCTTGCAATATTGTCGCTTGCTATGATTCCATTCAAAGTTTACTGCAAGCACAGCGGGCAGAGAGACAAGATTCTGCACACCTCCTTAATCTACTACTTATTGAAGCGCGTCTATTTGAAAATGATCATAATAAAGTCGCAATACGCCAATGGTTGAAGCAACATCCTCAATTAAAAATTGTACTATTTACCGAAAATGAGAATGATGCTCTATTGCCAAGCTTCAATCATCAAGCGATTAAGGAGAATATTAAAAAACGAATTGAGACGACTCTATTCTTACAACGCATAGATCGGATTATCAAATCTAATGCTTTACAAAGCAAACACAATAATCCTATGCAATTATTAACGCCACGTGAAGAAGAGATTCTAAATTGGCTCGTCAAAGGCAGTAGTAACAAAGAGATTGCCCGAATTTTAGATATTTCCGAAAGTACGGTTAAAGTCCACGTACAAAATATCCTTAAGAAATTCAATGTAACAAGTCGGGTTGAAGCAGCGGTTTATGCAATTCGCCATCAACTATCGGCTTAATATTCCTAGCAGAATTATCACTACTCAATCAATAGCTTATTATATAGTAATACCAACTCAAAATAAGCTTATTTAAATGCCGGCACATCGGTTGTAATAAGTAAGGAAGCTGCTCTATCCGGCATCTTGCAAGTGTTTGTGAATCAAGTTTTATGTTCTTTTAAAATCTCACACTAGCTACTTAAACACTATTTCTCTTAAACCCAATTTACTATAATTGAAAATAACTACAGCGTCATCAAAACACCAAAGCCACTCAACAATGAGTGGCTTTGGTTTATAACTTATCTAGATATTTCAAATACCTGCATTAGTACCGCAAGTCTACTTTAAGGCTTGTGCAATATCTGCTTTCAGATCCGCAACCTCTTCTAGCCCGACAGAGAGACGAATCAATGTTGGATCAATTCCCATGACTTGTTTCATCTCTTCGGTAAAAGTACCGTAAATCGTCGATTCAGGATGAATAATTAGCGTACGATTATCAAAAAGATTCGTTGCCCGACGAATCAGCTGTAAGCGATCCATTAATGCAAAACAAGCCTCTCTTGATTTGAGCGAGAATGTTAACATCGCACCAGGATTGCCATTAAAGAATTGATCACTTAAAGCTTTATAAGGGAAACTCTCGAGTTTTGGATAAGTTGCTTTTACCACTTCCGGTAATGACTCTAAGAATTGTGCTAACTCATAAGCACTTGCACTCATACGTTCATAACGTAATTGTAGTGTCTCTAATCCTAGAATTTGTGCATAAGCACTATCAGGGTCCATACAAGCACCAAAGTTACGGGCAATTTCTCGTTTAATCTTAAACATAAAAGGCGAGAATTGAGCGGTATTGCTCACTTGTGCTAAGCGCTTATTGTGTGACCAATCAAATGTACCATAATCTACAATCGCACCGCCCAATGAGGTTGCCCCACCCGATACATATTTCGTTGTAGAAACCACTTCAATATCAACCCCCCAACGAAATGCCTCAAATGCACCCCAAGGAATCACTGTCGTATCCACGATAAGCGGTACATTATGACGCGCAAGCATCGGCTTAATTTGCGTTAAATCGGCAATCTCAAGATGAGGATTCGTCATCACTTCACAGAAAAAAGCTACGGTATTCTCATCAATTGCTGCTTCGATCTCATCGAGATGATCCGTATTCACAAACCGAACTTCGACACCGAAAGAGGCAAGTGTAAATTGGAACAGCGCAAAGGTATTTCCGAATAAATGAGGTGATGTCACGATATTACAACCGGCATAACAGATTGCCATAAATGTATTTGAAATCGCCGCCATTCCACTACTAAAGAGCATCACATTCTCACCTTGTGAGATCGCTTTAATCTTATTTTCAAGCGCTTCAACTGTTGGATTAGTAATACGTGAATAGGTATGAGAAGCCACTTCTTCTTGGTTTTGGAATGCTTTCGCAATTGCTACCGAATTAGGAAATTCAAAGGCCGCCGATCGATAAATAGGGGTATTCATTGCCCCATGAACATCGGGGTGATTTTTCTCTGTACTCAAAATTTGACTCGTAAAGCCTAGTGAGTGATTCTCTAATTTGCGTGCCATTGCTTCTATCCTGTGGTCATAATTGCGAATGATGATTTTGATGCTTACTATCGGGATCGATATCGTACTTTATAATACCTTGAGTTATATCATAATAGTGGTCAATTCAATCAAGTAAAACAATCAACTAGTTTACACCATTTCATTGATACTATTAAAATAGTGAAAAATTTATAATAATTGATCTATCTAAAGTAAAATAAATCCCTATTAAGATCAATGCAAAAATATAGATCTCTACGAAAAGTCTAAGGTTACTGACCACGAGTATTGTATGATAATTTCTAGAAACGCATTATTATTCACAATATGTATTAACCTTATATTGTACTAACCCTGTATTCGAGGAATTTATGAATCAAAGTACCTACCATCACGTTGCAACCGTAACTCGATGCCATACAATACTTTTTCCTCAAATCATAGCGCGCTATCTCGGTAGGTACTGTGCAATATTACGCGCATCTTTTTCTCGATTGATTCTCTTAATGAGTATGACATTACTTGCCGCTTGCTCCCAAGATAACAGCGATAAGCTCGAATCAGGAATCTATATACCGCAAAAGATTACGGTCCAGCTCACAGAAGCGGAAAATTCGCCGATGTTTGACAGTCAAAAAAATGAAGCCTTGCGCTCAGAGATTGAAGCACATTTTACCGACAGTTATTTCCAAGTAAATGCTGATGCTATTGAATATTTTGCGCCTGATACTTATTCCCAAGGCATTATTACGCCGGATAATATCATTATCACGACTATAGCAACTTTTGAATTAATACCTCAATCCGCTAAAAAATTTACACTCAAAAGCTTAGATCACGATTATTGCCCTATTTCAGGTTGCCAAATCACATTGCAATTAGAGAAAGTAGCGCAAGATAGCCCTCTGCTCAACACGTTACTTCAATCTACCACAGAAACTATCGCATCAGATCATAATGCCACAGATTCTGCGATTGCATTAAGTCAAACGGCACAACAAATTAAGAACTATATTGATACGTCTTATTGGGGCATTATTCATAGTATTACAGATACGCTTTTTTTCAAACTAACGCCTATTCAGAGTAATGGCCTAAGTTATGGCTATCCGACACATTCGATTATTCCACCCTTTACATTGGGTGGTATCTCTATCGATCCTGCTGATCCTGAAGTAGAAGTGCTCTCTTTTTATAGTGATGAAGCTCCGAGCCAAGAGAAAAATGGTATTCAAACTATCTCTTATCTTTTTGTAGTCCCTGTGACTGAAAATCCTAATCTCTCATTTAAACAATTAGATAGCGATAATACTCGGGCATTCTCTTCTGATCAAGGCTATATCGCCGAAGATCATGGTGGATTTTATGCGGTAAATTACCGCTATTTTCCAGAAAGCCAACAGATGATCATTGGTTTAACGGAAGGTGTGACGCTAGAAGCTGTAACGGATCACTTCCGAGCACTCCACAATATTGTGCAAAATCCCGCTCAACTCTCCTCAAAAGCGATTACACTACAAGATATTACTCTGCCCCTTGCCACTCTTGAAGAACGTTATCAAATTACCCTTAAAGAGATGTTTCCTGTAAATGATGTACTCAAACAGTACCAACAAAACTTAAGCGATTGGCTCAAATCTTCGGCAATTTTGGTCGGTGATGCGCCCTCGGTAGATAATGGCTATCACACCTTTATTCGCAATAGCTTTAACTACCATTTCCCAGAACTTAAAATCAAACTGCACACAAGCCCTCTCAAAGAAATTCTACACAATTTGCAAAATAATACTCACGATCAGGCTACAGATCATAATAAACAGACGCTATGGCAAGATCCGATCTTTATCTACAACACAGATCCCTATGTTGCATCAGGATTGAGTTATTTCAAAGAGATTCAGCCCGGCATTACACTCGAAATTTTCTCAAGTCCATATCAAGGTCATACCGCTGAAAAAGTACTATTTGGCAAACTCCTCTCGCAATTAGATCTCTCACCATTGCCGGCGGTTCCTGTCGAGATGATTCCCAATATTGGCCGTTACAGCGTTGATCAAGAAGTAGAGATCCATCAACCACTGAGCCCCAAAGGGCAATATCAGTTTAAAGAAGGAATTACAGATCGGTATGGGAAGTTGGTCAAACCTAGAGCAAACTAGGCTTTACCATAAATATTGAATATACTCATCTATCTTAATCCAAAACAACGCAAATCAAACCGGCTCTCTTTCTGTTCGGATTCAGCGCTTTGGTAGAAAACTTCACCAATCATAGGGATCTTTGTAAATGCTTGAATACCGGCAATATAGTGATTCAAGCTTTCTGAATCTGACAAGTGATTAGCAATCCAACCAGTCACTTGTAAACCTGCTCGTTCAATGGCTTCAAAAGTCAAACGCGCATGATTAATGACACCTAATTTAAGCCCCACAACGACGATCACCGGCAATTGATTTGCAATCACCCAATCACTATAGCTTTCGGTAAAACTTAACGGTGTGTACCAACCGCCTGCGCCCTCCACAAGAGTGATGCGATTCAGTGATTCTAATTGATGTAACCCCGATGTTATTTTATTTGAATCAATGGGTTGTCCTAATTTTTCAGCAAGAATATGAGGTGCTTCCTCCTCTTCAAAAAAATAGGGATTCACCATTTCGTAACTCAAATCATCAAAAGAAGCAGTGAGATGTGCATAAGCATCCGGATTTTTAAGACCGATCGGCGTTATTGCGGCACCAGAAGCAACGGGTTTATAGCCATTTGCCGGCAATCCTGATTGATTCAAGGCTTGTAATAACGCTCTTGAAACATAAGTTTTACCGATTTCAGTATCCGTCCCTGTGATAAACCAGCTTTTCCCTTTTACTTGTGTCATTCCCTCTCCTTTATTTCTAATCATTCTTATATCTCTTAACTGAATCTTGTTCCCTGTTTGATCTTATACCTTACCCGGTAAGGTAATATAGGCAACGCGATAGGTTAATCGATAAGCTCCTAGCCTCTGAAAATAAGCCTCTAATTGCTGATAAGCTGATTTCCCTAACCAAGGTCGCGCTTGATTGGGTAGGCTATTTGCGCCGATATAACGGATGCTGGCAAGCAAATCTTTCAATGTTGGAAATTCAATAATCTCATCAACAACACTGACTTCCCCTTTCAAAGCGCTCACCTCACCTTGAATCATCGCTTCTGATACAAAGGGTAAAATGTGTTCAGCATTATCAATCTGTTTGAAAGCTTCCCGTAACTCTTGTAAGGTTCCGGCTGCTAACGTGGTAATAAAAATAGAAGGTGCGCCCCAAGGTGCGACTTTTGCTACACGCTGTAATTCTATCAATGCACGTTTCAAATCTCGACACCACTGTACCGCTAAACTGCTAATGACAAAGTCATATTGCCGATTTTCCAATGGTAACGATTCAATATCCGCCTGCACATAACTGTGATAAAGATCTCGATCTTGTGCAACCTGTAACATCTCGGCAGAGATATCAAGCGCCGTTAAATCCAAATCTGTACTGAAAGTAGTTCCATATTCCGCTAATCGTTCCCCGATATATCCCGTCCCGGCACCGGCATCTAAAATGGATAATCGAATTGGATCATTGAAGACCTCGTTTAAATTCTTGCTCAACGAACTATTCTCCGCTTGCATCAAGGAATTCATCTGTTTAATTTGTGCTAAAACGGAACAAAATTGAGTGATCAGTTGATCTGCAATCCGACGCTGTATCACCGCATATTGCCCATATTGAGAAGCTTTTTTCCCAAATTGGGCGGCAACATTCTCTTTGTTCAACATCTCTAAGTTAGATAATTTTGAAATGGGGGATTCTGAAGGGAAGGATTCCGAAATCAAAGTTTCAGACACCAATGATTCTATCGCATTGATCTTCATAAGCTAATTTATAATCCTTTATAAATACTCAGCATCGAATAACACCTGATGAAAGGCCGCTATTAATTGATCAATCATCGCTGCTGTATGCGTTGCGGTAATCGTAATTCGAAGTCGAGCACTCTTCGGCGGGACTGTGGGTGGACGAATCGCCGAAAGCCAAATCCCTTGCTGCTTCAAACTATCCGCCACTTTTAAAGCATCATCCGATTCACCGATAATCAGCGGTTGAATGGGCGTATCTGAAGGCAGTAATTGTAAAGAGGATTTAAGTCGATGAGATTCAGGGATTTCTGAGAGTAAATCTTTCATTCTATTTTGAAAATAGTGAATATTTTTTCTCAATTTTTGTCGTAAAGCATCACCGATTTGACCACGAATCAATGTAAAAGAAGCTCGTAAAATAGCCGCTTGCATAGGGGGAATGGCTGTACTATAAATTAGAGGTCGTGAAGATTGAATAAAATACTCCGCCAATTGCGCCGATAATAGAATCGCCGCACCGCTACAACCCGCTGCTTTACCAAATGTAACCACTAATATATCTGGATGAATGCCAAAGTGATCACAAGTCCCCCGACCTTGATTACCTAAAATACCGATCCCATGGGCATCATCTACCATAAAAAGTGCTTGGTCCTGTATCACATTTACAAGCGCATCGAGCGGTGCCATATCACCATCCATACTAAAGACACCCTCTGTAATCACTATTTGTTCGGCATCTTCCGATAATAAAGATTGGGACAATAACTTCTGTAAGCTGGTAGGATCATTATGTTTAAAACGGCGTAACTCTCCCAGTGATAACATTGCAGCTTCCATGATAGAAGCATGGGACAGTTTATCTGCTAAAATACGATCTCCTTTTGCAATAAGAAGCTTGATAATTGCTTGATTAGCAGTAAAACCTGAAGGATAGACAATCGCGCGTTCATAGCCCAACCAGGTAGCTAAATCTTGCTCTAATGATGCTAAAGGTGCACTATAGCCAGTGACATGCCCTGAACCACCACTGCCAATACCATGTTCTCTCATCGCCTCCATCGCTATTTGTAGCAAATCAGGATGCTGACTTAAACCGAGATAATCGTTAGAAGAGAAGTTAAGATACGATCGACCTGCCACCATCATTTCACTCTGTGGTTTTATTTCACAAACCACACGCTGACGCTTCTGATTCTGCGATAGCGCTTGTTGTAATGCTTGATCAATACGCGCTTTCCACCCATTCATTATTTTACTTTATCCTCTAATATTGCAATGAATTGTCTTGTTATAACCGGTGATAAAAACAAAAAGTGGCGCTTTTCACAGGCCACTTATCAAAAATTATAGTACCATAATCCCTCATTGAACGAGTAGATTATCGTGCTGTAATCCTAGGAAATATCATAGCAATATGGATATTTTTCCCCTTAGGACAGAGGGTTATATCGCTATTATTGAACTATTCTGAAACCTTCATTCAACAATAATAAATAAGAGTTTTATCACCATGCAATCCATTGACCTGAACTTTGACCAACGCCATATTTGGCACCCCTATACTTCGATGAGTGAACCGCTTCCCTGCTATCCTGTTGTTTCTGCAGAAGGAACATCTCTATTCCTGGAAGATGGAAGAAGCTTAGTTGATGGAATGTCTTCCTGGTGGGCGGTATTACATGGTTATAATCATCCCGTCATTAATGCGGCCATAGAAGCGCAATTACACCAAGTATCCCATGTCATGTTTGGCGGTATTACTCATCAGCCGGCGATTGATCTTGTTAAAAAATTAGTTGATTTAACGCCGGAAGCACTCGAGTGTGTTTTTTTAGCAGATTCCGGTTCAGTCGCTGTAGAAGTGGCCTTAAAAATGGCTTTTCAATATTGGCATGCCCGTGGTGAAAAGCGCCATCGTGTGCTCTCCCTCTCTCATGCCTATCATGGTGATACTTTTGGTGCGATGGCAGTTTGTGATCCTAGCAACTCAATGCATTCACTCTATGGAGATTATCTGCCCAATCACCTTTTTGCCGAGCCTTTTACCGTAGGCTTTGAAGATCAATGGCAAGAATCCGCAGGTGATCACTTAAAATCTCTCTTTAAAGCGCATCATCAGGAGCTCTTTGCCGTTATTATTGAGCCTATTGTTCAAGGTGCCGGCGGAATGCGTTTTTATCACCCTAATTATCTCAAGCTACTACGAGCGCTTTGTGATCAATATGAAATTCCCCTTATTGCCGATGAGATCGCAACAGGATTTGGCCGAACAGGACGATTTTTTGCTTGTGAGCATGCCGGCATTGTACCCGATATCCTCTGTCTTGGAAAAGCACTCACCGGCGGCTATTTAACGCTCTCAGCAGTACTAACAACTCGCCATATCGCCGATACCATTAGCAATGGGGATGCAAAATGTTTTATGCATGGCCCAACCTTTATGGGTAATCCTCTTGCTTGCGCTGCGGCAAATGCCAGCCTAACATTATTAACCGATAACGATTGGCAAACCCAAGTTTCCCATATCGAATCTAAGCTAAAAACAGCACTCTATCCGCTTAAAAACAATCCTCATATTCGAGATGTTCGAGTCTTAGGTGCAATTGGTGTGATTGAGCTACATCACCCTGTAAACCAGGCTAAAATTCAGCAATATTTTGTAGAAAAAGGTGTATGGATTCGGCCCTTTAATCGACTAGTCTATATCATGCCACCTTTTGTAATCTGTGATGAAGCCCTCGCACAATTAACTGATTCCTTAGTACAATTGCTCAGTCGAGATGATTTTACCGATTTTATTAAGCCCGAATAAAATCAACAGCTGACCTAAAGTCAATCTCATAAATTTAATCAATGCAGCCACATTCAAATCAATCTTGGTAACGTTCACTCAGCCTTGATTAAGAATATTTAAAAAAGATTTCAACTTATGTCCACTCAAAGCACAACAAAAACGCAGCAATTATCGATTTTGCATCGAGATGAAGAAGTCACGCTCACCTATGATCATACGCTACCAACGTCATCACCAAGAGATAGAGAACGTCCGCGTCTTCTTTTTCTGCATGGGATCTTAGGCGACCGGAGAACTTGGCAAGATTATCCGCAATATTTCCCAGAACATGAAATAATCGCCTTAACACAATGGGGATTTGGCAAAGGGGGAGAACGAGATCAACCCCTCGATACTCAAGAGAGTGCCGAGACATTATGCGCCTTTTGTCGTGCTCTTAATGAGCAAGAAAATACGCCTCATCGCCCGTTTATTATCGTAGCCTGGTCTTATGCTTGTCATGTCGCACTCCTAGCAGCATTGGAAGCTCCGACCCTTTTTCAACAATTAATTCTTTATGAACTCATCATTCCAAGCTATGGAATGGATCAAGCGATACACACTGAATTTACTCAAGATCTCACCAAAATGATGAGCCCGATCATTCGCGCGACTCGCCGGAAAAAGAGCGCATTAGCTATTGATTATTTTATTGCCGCTTGCAAGAATCTACCGGAAACAGATACTAAAGAACCGAGTTATGGTCTTATGAATCAATCTGAAGCCTTACAAATCATCAAGCAAGAAAATGATTATACCCTTGCTAAATTACTCAATCAGAATGAACCACCAGAGATAAGTGCAGAATCCTTAAAAACACTTCACCAACAAGTTCCGATCACCATTCTCTGGGGCGAAAACTCCCGAACCATTTTTCAACTAAGCTCCAAAACAGCCGCTAAAGCCATCGAACAAATCGGGGGCGAAATCCCCAATGTCGATCATCTATTACCGGAAGAAGATGTGGTGAGGTTTAGTGAGATTGTTAAACACTCTCTTCTCGAATAAATACTTTTATAATAAATTGGTCTAAGAGAAATCATTATAAGTCGCTAGTGTGGGATTTTAAAAAAACCTAAAACTGTACTAAATAACATTTGCAAGATGCCGGATAGAACTGTTTTCTCGTCTCGATCAATCGATCCACTGGCATTTGGATAATGCTTATTTTGAACCGATAAAAAAACCGGAGAGCCATTCCTCTCCGGTTTTTGTTGACCTTAATTCATTCGTTGTCATTAGGAGTTACTAAAGCACCACACTATAAAGCAACATCTCAATGACGTGATGATGAATTAAGGGTTCCTCCAAAATCATTTCTGACTATTAAATGTTTGATTACTCTAATTGAGTATTGATTTAGTGTTTGAAATGGCGTACGCCGGTGAAGACCATTGCAATGCCATATTGATTAGCAACATCTATTGATTCTTGGTCTTTAATAGAACCGCCTGGTTGAATCACTGCTTTAATCCCTGCTTTTGCCGCATTTTCTAAGGTATCTGGCATTGGGAAAAATGCATCTGATGCTAAAACATTACCTTTAGCCGCTTCACCTGCTTGATCAAGGGCAATCTGTGCAGCGCCCACGCGATTCATCTGCCCTGCACCTACACCCAGCGTTTGTCCCTCTTTTGCCACAACAATCGCGTTTGATTTCACATGCTTCACAATTTTCCAAGCAAAGAGTAGAGCCTCCATCTCTTCAGCTGTTGGCTGACGATCAGTTACTACAGTGAAACTCTCTGGATCAATCACAGCGCGATCTAAAGTTTGGACTAATAAACCACCATTCACTGCAGTTGTTGTAACCTTCTCTGCCATACGCTCTTCTTGAGGATTATTTTCTAATAGACGAATATTTTTCTTCGCCATGAGGATCGCTTTCGCTTCTTCTGTGAAGCTAGGTGCAATAATAATCTCTAGGAAAATCTCACTCATCTTTTCAGCGGTTGCCGCATCAACCGTCTGGTTCGTTGCAATGATGCCACCAAAGATAGAAGTGGGATCTGCTTCATACGCGCGATTCCATGCTTCTAATAAAGTTGCCCCTAAACCCACGCCGCAAGGATTCATATGTTTGACCGCTACTACAACGGGTTCTTGGAATTCCAACATAATATTGATTGCTGCATTAGCATCTTGAATATTATTATATGAGAGTTCTTTACCATGGATTTGTGTTGCGTGTGCAAGCGAGTTATTTTGCGCAAGTGGGGTTCTATAAAAGGCCGCTTCCTGATGAGGATTTTCACCATAACGCAAACCTTGTTGTTTCTCATAAGTGAGCGTTAATTTCTCAGGAAATTGATCGCCAATTTCATTCGCAAAATATTGCGCAATGAGCGCATCATAAGCCGCAGTGGTTTGATACACTTTCAAGGCTAAACGCTGACGTGTTGCAAAAGTAGTATCACCATTCGCTTTAAGCTCAGCAAGCACAATAGCGTAATCATTAGGATCGGTAATCACTGTAACCGACTCATGATTTTTAGCTGCACTACGCAACATTGAGGGACCACCAATATCGATATTTTCAATGGCTTCATCATAGCGCACCCCAGGTTTTGAAATGGTCTCTTTGAACGGATAGAGATTCACAACCACCATATCGATATATTCAATACCATTATCAGTCATCGCTTTGGTATGAACATCATTCCCTCGTACAGAGAGTAATCCGCCATGCACCATTGGATGAAGTGTTTTTACTCGGCCATCCATAATTTCAGGAAAGCCTGTGATATCGGAAATATCCTTGACGGCAATCCCTGCATCACTAATGGCTTTTTTAGTACCCCCCGTTGAGATAAGTTCAAAGCCAAGTGCTACTAATTCGGCTGCAAATTCGGTAATCCCTGCTTTATCACTCACACTTAAAAGCGCGCGTCGTTTCGTCATGATCTACTCTGTCCTTTTCATTAACAATGTTCAATAATCGCAATAACAACGACATAGTTATACTGATCCGATGAAGTGAATACCTCATCAGGACAATCTCACTATATCCTAAAGTGCTACTCTCTATTTTCACTCTCTCAAAGAAATACTCTTTTAAAGAGTGTTTTACCTAACTCAGATCTATTTGAGACCCTTTTAAATGATAGATATCTCTCTATATTCTCCTAGTCTCTAGAAGCTATTTCGAGAGATACCTTTTTAATCAATCTCTTAATCTCTTAATCTCTTAATCTCTTAATTTGCGATAAATTCTTCAGGATTAATCTGCAAATAAGAGTGCCAAGGTCTGCGGGTAGAGCCGATGTTCTACATGATGAACCATCTGTAATACTTCATCTAGTTGCTCTCTACCGGTCAATTGAATCGCCTCTTGTGCAATGAGCTCTCCTGTATCCATTCCCTCATCTACATAATGAATAGAGACACCCACTTGGCGTTCGCCCGCTTCAATCGCCTGCTCAACCGCATCTTTCCCCTTATAAGCTGGCAATAATGAGGGATGAATATTAATAATATGCATTGGATACGCCTCTAAAAGCGTTGAACCCAATAACCGCATATATCCGGCAAGAATCACCCACTCAACATTTGCGTGTTTGAGCTTTGATACAATCATCGATTCATAATCTGCCTTAGAAGCAAACTCTTTAGCCGTAAAAACGAAGGTTGAAATTCCTCTCTTCTCTGCCTTCTCAATGACTTTCGCATGCTTTTGATCGCACACTAGCAATTGAATTTCGGCCTTTAATCGACCATCATCAATGGCTTGTGCTAATGCATCAAAATTAGAACCGGTGCCAGAGGCAAAAATCGCAATTTTCTTCATTATTGAATCTCAATTTGGCCGGTTTCAGTAATTTCACCAATGAGTGAAGCATTTGGTAATAGTGCGAGTGTCGCAGCTACATCATCAGGATTAACGACAATCATATAACCAATACCCATATTAAAAACAGTGAACATCTCTTTATCAGAAATACCTGCTTTCGCTTGTAGGAATGGGAAGATTGCCGGTGGTGTCCAAGTAGATGCCTTAAATTTTGCACCCATCCCCTCCGGCAACATTCGTGGCACATTCTCGTAGAAACCACCGCCGGTAATATGCGCCATCGCATTTACTTTCACTGATTGAAGTAAGTTAAGCACCGGTGCGACATAGATCTCTGTAGGCGTTAATAACACTTCACCCAACGGTTTATCAAACCCTTCATATTGTGTATGAAGATCTAAATTTTGCTCCTTGATAATATGGCGGACTAGTGAAAAGCCATTACTATGAACGCCACTTGAGGGGAGCCCTATAATTTGATCTCCAACTTTGACATTAGCTTTATTCACGCGCGCATCTTTTTCCACAACACCCACTGCAAATCCAGCAATATCATATTCACCATCTTGATAGAAACCCGGCATTTCTGCTGTTTCCCCACCTAACAGTGCGGCACCCGATAATTTAGAACCTTCAGCAACCCCTTTTACAATCGCTTCGATTTGTGCAGGATCATTTTTACCACAAGCAATATAGTCGAGGAAGAAGAGCGGCTCTGCCCCTTGTGTTAAGATATCATTCACACACATTGCAACGGCATCGATTCCTATCGTATCGTGGATATCCATATCAAAGGCTAACTTGAGTTTAGTCCCAACACCATCAGTGCCAGAAACAAGCACCGGTTTTTGGTAGTTGAGTTCAGAGAGATCAAAAGACCCACCAAAATCCCCAAAGATATCCATTGCACCTAAACGCATTGTACTCGCAACATGCTTTTTGATACGTGCTACTGATTCATAGCCAGCCTCTAAATTCACGCCGGCTTCTTTATATAATTGACTCATTTATGCCTCATTAAACTGAATATTAGTTGGATAATGGTTGGTAAAACAGCCTAAGCAAAGACCACAATTCACGCCACGACTCTCTGAATGACCGGTTGCGCGGATCAGTCCTTCTGGACTTAAAAATGCAAGGGAATCCACATCGATAAATTGTCGCATCTCTTCTACCGTTTGATAATGTTGTGCCAATAGTTCTCGAGGATTTGTGGCATCCACACCATAGTAGCAAGGATATTTGAAGATAGGCGATGATACGCGCATATGGATCTCTTTCGCCCCTGCGGTACGAAGCAATGCTGCAATACGCTTACTCGTAGTACCTCGCACAATCGAGTCATCAATGAGAATCACACGCTTATTCTTCACAATACTACTAATTGCCGAGATCTTCATTCGCACACCCCGTTCCCGAAGTTCTTGTGTCGGTTGAATAAAGGTACGACCAATATAACGATTCTTAATCAATCCCATCTCATTTGGCAATCCTGAAGCTTCAGCATACCCCACTGCTGCCGAAATACTTGAATCAGGAACTCCGATGACAATATCTGCATCAATATGGGCTTCTTTAAAGAGCTCAACGCCGCTTCTTTTACGAACCGCATGAACGTTCTTCCCTTCTAAATCACTATCAGGGCGTGAGAAGTAGACATATTCCATCATACAGAGCGCATGAGTTCTCTTTGTCTCTAAAAAGCTTGAGATCACCTCATTATTCTGAATCGTAATCACCTCACCGGGTTCCACATCGCGTACAAACTCCGCACCCACAATATCAAAAGCACACGTTTCTGAGGCAAAGACATAACCGCCATTAGGCATTTTCCCCATTGATAGCGGGCGAATTCCATGCGGATCTCTAGCAATATAGAGGCCGCTATTGTGCAAGACAGTGTAACTATAAGCGCCTTCAATCTGCAATAAACTCGTCTTTAATCGCTCAAGGAAGCTTCCTTGACAACGGCGTAGAAGATGCCCTAATAACTCTGTTTCACCCGATGAGTGAAATACACTGCCTTCTCGCTCTAAACGTACCTTTAATTCATCTGAATTAGTTAAAGCCCCATTAAAAGCGATCGCAATCGTTTCATCTGTGGTGCTTAATACAATAGGATGAGCATTCACAACACCCCGAGAGCTATTTGTCGGATAACGTACATGGCCAATGGCTACACTTCCCTCTAAACTCTGTAATTTTTTGGGATCAGCAAAGACTTCTGTTAATAGGCCTTCCCCCTTTACACAGATAATACGACCATCCTCTGTTAAAGTGGCAATCCCGGCACTCTCTTGGCCACGATGCTGTAGCGCATGTAGACCATAATAAGTGAGGGTTGCAGCTTCCATATTACCGGACACTGCAAAGACACCACACTCTTCATTTAACTGTTTAAAACCCATTACACACGATCCTTTAAGCGACGATGAATTTCCCGATACGCTTCAATCACATTGCCTAAATCTTGACGGAAACGATCTTTGTCCAATTTACTATGTGTCTCTTTATCCCAAAGACGACAAGTATCAGGGCTAATCTCATCCGCAAGCACGATCTCACCTTGAGGATTACGTCCAAACTCCACTTTAAAATCCACAAGCGTAATGCCAATCTCATCAAATAATTGTTTAAGTAATGTGTTAATTTTACGTGCTTCGCTTGAGATTGTTGCGATTTCAGCTTCTGTCGCTAACCCTAATGCTAAGGCATGGTCGGCATTAATGAGTGGGTCATTCAATTCATCTTTTTTGTAGCAAAATTCTAAAATCGGGGGATTAAGCTCTGTTCCCTCTTTAATACCTAAACGGCTTGTTAATGAGCCGGTTGCCACATTACGCATAATCACTTCAAGTAATACGATATCAATTTTTTCACATAACACATCACGTTCATTTACTTGTTTAATGAGATGTGTTTTGATCCCATTGGCGATGAGATAATCAAAAATCATGGTAGAAATCGCGGCATTCAAGACACCCTTATCTTCAAATTGGGCTTTTTTCGCGCCATTACCAGCAGTTGCATCATCTTTATAGTGAATCAAAACCTCATTCGGATTATCTGTACTATAGATCTGTTTTGCTTTGCCTTCATAAAGTAGTGTAGACATTGTGTAACTCCTCAATTTAAAGATAGATTAAAGGTGCTTGCTAGTAATATGCGAAACCGCATTTTCAAAAATCGTTTGATGTTTCCGTCCTGGAATATTGAGGAACAATCCTTCTTCATAACGCTCACTATGCGCCATTTTTCCAAGAATTTGCCCATTAGGGCTTGTGATCGCTTCAATGGCATACTGCGATACTGCAGGATTAAATGTCTGATCTAATGTTGCTCGTGATTTGTGATCTACATATTGTGCAGCGATCTGTCCATTGGCTTGTAATGTCTGGAAAAGTTCTTCAGAAAGCATAACACGCCCTTCAAGCGCAGCAAATGGCAGAACATGTTGATCACCACAATTTAGCGAGCTAAACCAAGGTGCTGCATTATTAACAATCTCAGTAGTCACCATTTGCGATTTAAATTCACCGCAATGGTTGGTCGTCAGATAGAGTTTTTCCTCACTTTGCTGACTCTCTTGATCCCGATACTCTCCGTACGGTAATAATCCTGTTTTTACTAATGCATGAAAACCGGCATTAATTCCTAAGATTAATCCACCTTTGGCAATAAAGGATTCAACGGCTTGACGAATATCCGCCCGTTGTAAGAAAAGTGCCATTGTCGAACCCGTTCCTGCTGGCTCTTCAGTGCTTGCAAAACCTGATGCAAGCGCTAAGATTTCAGCATTCTCTAAATGATCTATTAACTGCCGTACGGAACCGAGATAATCTGCTTCCGTTAAAAGTCGGATAGGCTGCATCAAAACTGCAGCTCCCGCTTTCTCAAAAGCACGCGCCATATCAAATTCACTATGTGTGCCTTCAAATACAGGAATCACAACCGTAGGTTTTACAGCTTCTAAGCGATTAATAATACCTTTAAGTGGCATTTTATTTACTTTAGGAATCAATCCTTCACTTTTAGCGTAAATAGGATAGATCTTCTCATAGCGATCTTCCGCAGCTGCTTGTAAGGTTGAACCTAAAATGGTGATCTGCCCATAATCAAAGCGGTACTCACTTAAAGTTGTACCAATAGCAATATACTCTTCTGATGAGGGTAATGCTCGACGAGTTGTAAATACAAAGGCTCCATATTGTGGTCTAAAGAGATCACGAGTGGATATATTCTCAATATTAGCGCCAATCCGATTACCAAAACTCATATAAGCTAAAGCTTCAGCAATACCGCCTTGTCGTACTGACATCGCAGCGTTAATCTGATATCGCTCATGAATGGCTTGGAATTGTGCAAAATTATGGGCTATAGCTTCAAAAGGTACTTGCCCCGTAACCTCTTCTTTAACCGGCAATACGTAGATATAATCACCACTCTCTTTAAATTCTGACGAGATAACAGCATCTGTTTGAATAGTCGTTACGGCAAAAGAGACTAAAGTCGGAGGTACATTGATCTCATCAAAGGACCCACTCATGCTATCTTTTCCGCCAATACTGGGTACATTAAATGCTTTTTGTGCTGCCAAAGCCCCTAACAAAGCGGCGACAGGCTTACCAAATTTTTCTGGAATCCCATCTAATCGCTCAAAATATTCTTGGAAAGAGAGCCTTGCTTTCTGCGGATTACCTCCGGTTGCGACAATACGTGCAAGCGATTCAATAACCGCATAAGCTGCTCCATGGAAAGGCGACCAATCCCCCAAATAAGGATGATAACCATGGGCTAAGATAGTAGCTGTTTTCGTCTCTCCAGACTCTATTTGAATCTTTTGAAGCGAAACCTCGGCGGGTGTTGCCTGACATTTTCCACCAAAAGGGAGTAAAACCGTTGAGCGCCCGAGTGTAGCATCAAATTTTTGATTCAGTCCTTTTTGACTAGCAATATTCTTATCAGCTAACAAAGTACGCCACGCTAACTCTAAATCATCCGTATTCGGTACTTGTAATAATGGTGAGGGCAAGTTGCTATCGATAACCTTAACAGCGGCCGTTTTACGAATACCATTGGTATCTAAGAAAGAACGGGCAATATCAACAACCTTCTCCCCTCTCCAACTAATGACCAAGCGAGGATCTTCAGTAATTTCTGCAACAATCACTGCTTCTACAGATTCTTCTTGCGCTAATTCTATAAATCGCTTTGCATCTTTTGCGCTTACCACAACTGCCATTCGCTCTTGTGATTCTGAAATCGCTAAATCTGTTCCATTTAAACCTGTATATTTTGTGGGTACTTGATCTAAATTCACCCAAACACCATCGGCCAATTCACCAATAGCAACCGAGACACCACCGGCTCCAAAATCATTGGACTTTTTAATGAGTGTAGATGCTTCTTTCCGCCGAAATAAGCGAAGAATTTTGCGCTCTTCTGTTGCACAGCCTTTCTGTACATCTGTGCCAGCCTCCTCAAGCGTCTCTTCTGTCTGTACTTGCGATGACCCAGTAGCAGCGCCCACACCATCTCTCCCGGTCTTAGCCCCCACTAAAAGCACTAAATCCCCGGGTATAGGCGTCGCTCGCACCACATGATCTTCTTTCACTGCGCCTACAACGGCTCCCAGTTCCATGCGCTTAGCGACAAATCCTGGATGAATATATTCTCGGGCAAATGTTGTAGTGCCTCCAATTTGATTAGCATAGTCACTATTACCTTGCGCTGCAACGCGGCTAATTCGACGTTGTGGAATTTTAGTTGCAAGCGTATCCTCTACAGGTTCTAAGATATTACCCGCTCCTGTAACTCTCATCGCTTGATAGACATAGGCACGTCCTGACAATGGATCTCGAATAGCGCCGCCTACGCAGGTATTTGCACCCCCATAAGGTTCAATTTCCGTTGGGTGATTATGGGTTTCATTCTTAAACATCAAGAGCCAAGATTGCGATTCACCATCTACATCTACTTGAATTCGTACAGAACAAGCATTCACCTCATCTGATAGCTCCATATCAGCTAATTCACCTGTTTGCCGTTGATAGCGTCCCATAATCGTCGCCATATCCATCAACGTTTCAGGCCGATCTGTAATTCCAGTGGCTTCTCGTAATTGTAGATAAGATTCGTATGCGGCTTGTAGCTGCGCTTCAAATTGACTTGCTGAGAAATCGATACTTTTAAGCATTGTCTCAAATGTGGTATGCCGGCAGTGATCGGACCAATAAGTATCTAAAACAAGCAGCTCTGTTTCGGTAGGATTACGTTTCTCTTCTGATTTAAAATATTTCTGAATGAAAGCAAGATCTTCAAATTCCATCGCAAGCCCCATTAAGAGCTTTAACTCTACGAGCTTTGAAGGAGTCATATGAATAAAGTCTTTCACCTTCTCCACTTGCTTAGGATGATGATGTAAATTCAAAACCTCTTCATTGGGTGCTAAGGATAGATCTTTGAGGTAACTATTAATGGGATTAAAGAGATATTGCTCAATTTTAGTGAGATCTTCAGCTGATAATTCTGCATTAAAGAGATAAAGCTGTGCAGTAGTTGCCGCTGTTTTCCCCCAGATTCCTGCTGTCTTAAGGACTAATGAGATGCTATAAGCGCGCTGATCATATTGCCCCGGCAAGCTCTCAATGGCAAAATGGGGATATTTATTCAATTCCGCTTGCATAATATCAGAACGAATTTCCTGATCTCTGCCTGTTTGTTGAATAATTTTTTGAATTTGAGGAAGATCTTTTTCAGACAATGAGAAGAAGTCATAGACTTGAATCAATCGTACAGAGGTAAGTGTAGGAACCGTCAATGCTATTTTCAACTCATTCAATAAGGCTTTTGCCTCAGAGGAATAGAGTGGCGTACTTTCAATATAAAACCTTCTTTTCATTAGAATCCTTACTTATCGTAATTATAAAAGAGTCGCTTTAGAAGCAGCAAGATAGCAACGACAGAGAGACCTAATCAATCATGATGGTCTATTCTGCAAAAATTCCTTTTACTCTGCTAAGATCATCTCTTCAAAAGAGTGCAATCCGTCTGATCCCGTAAAGGTGATATGTCCCATTTTACGGTTATTTTTAAATTCTTTTTTCCCATATAGATGAAGATGTGCATCTTGTGACATTTTGGGAATATAACTCAATAATTTTTCCCGATCTTGCCCTAAAATATTAAACATCACCGTCTTTTGTAGTAATTCTGTATTACCAAGTGGCAAACCACAAATAGCTCGAATATGTTGTTCAAACTGACTTGTTGGGCAACCCTCTATAGTAAAGTGTCCTGAGTTATGGGGTCTTGGTGCTAATTCATTAACATAAACATCATCATTCACAACAAAAGCTTCCATTGCTAACGTCCCGACAATATTATGGGTTTCCATAAATGTCTGTAGCATCTGATTGAGCTTTGCCTCTAATTCTGGGGTAACTTTCTCACTACCAGCCGTAGTTTTAAAGAGAATATTATTAATATGCAAATTCTCGGCAATGGGAAAATGACGATACTCACCTGTCGTTGAACGTGTTCCTATAATCGAACACTCCCAATCATAAGGGATGAACTGCTCGGCGACACAAGGAATACCATAGAGTGTTGCAACTTTTGCAAGATCCGCATCTGAACGCACGACAACTTGTCCCTTACCATCGTATCCCCCTTCTTGAGTTTTAACGACAAAAGGATATCCTAGCTTTTGAACCGCTTTATTGAGTGTCTGTTCTGGATCTTCTAAAATCACATAAGGCGCAACTGGCAAGCCGGCTTCTGTAAGTGCTGCTTTCTCGCGCCGTCTATTTTGTGCTAAATAGAGCGGTAATTCACCTTGAGGAATATTGTGATACTCACTATTCAGTCTTTTGACAAGAGAGGCATCGATATTTTCAAATTCGTAAGTGACTACATCAGAGCGAGAGATCAGCGTTTCATAGCCCTCTTCATTGGAAAAGCTAGAGACAATGTGACCATGCGAGGCGGATACGGCAGGTGCATCTGATGCAGGATCTAGCGTGATGACATAGTAGCCCATCCTGTTTGCCGCTTCTGCTAACATTTTACCTAGTTGTCCACCACCAATAATTCCAATCGTTTTGCCAGGTAAAATGTGCATGATGACTACTTCTCCTCTATAGTACTATCTGCTAGGACATTCTCAGTTTGGCACTTACGGAATGTCTTGAGCTTTTCATATAATGTCTCATTGCTCAGCGCTAATATTTGAGCTGCAAAGAGACCAGCATTTTTAGCGCCTGCATCACCTATCGCCATTGTCGCTACAGGAATACCACCAGGCATTTGCACAATAGAATAGAGGGAATCTAATCCATTCATCGTGCTACTCTTAATCGGCACGCCAATGACAGGGAGAGGTGTTAAGGAAGCAACCATACCAGGAAGATGCGCAGCGCCCCCTGCTCCAGCAATAATCAGATCATATCCGGCATCCTTAGCGTTTAATGCAAAAGAGACCATATACTCTGGCGTGCGATGAGCAGAGACGACTTTAATATCGTAGGTAATGGAAAATTGGTTGAGAATGTCTGCAGCATTCTGCATTGTTGGCAGATCGCTTTTGCTTCCCATGATGATGGCGACTTTCTGTTTTTTCATTGAGAAAATTCAATCCATATATTAGATGATTGTGAGCCGATAAGTGAATACTCATCGATCTTTTGAGCTATTGATTCTAACTACAGAATTGATACAAGTCAATACAAAACAGCGCTTATTTTTTATCACAATTATTATCAGAATGATTCATTAATTTTGTACGAAATACAAAAATATTAACAACTTAGTTTCTTATCTTTTATTCACTCTTTTATGACTATATATAAAAGAGGTCTTCCTAAAATAATGCCAGCCATATCATTAAAATAAAGCTCAATCACCTGAACAATAGAATATAATGATAATAAGATGATTATGTAGCTACTCCTAATGTTTTCCGTTGCAATTAGAGGGCAAGCGACCTATATTAACAAATACTTCATCAATATCGTCATATTAACCCTTTGGCAATCTATCAATTATGACTAAGACGCTATTTACTATTATCCTTACCGTTGCGCTCTCGGCGTTTATTCTCTATCTCTTTATTTACCATTACCGTAAATTGCGGAAATATCGCCGAGTCTGCGATAGTGCGCTCGTCGACGTTCAGCGCCTCCAAGCGCAGCTCATTGAACGTAGCGAACCGGTTATTTTGATCACTCAAAAAGTACTTCGTAATCATCCTAAACTCTTCGAAGAATGGCGAGAAATCAAAGAACAAGCCGAAAGTAAGCGTGCGCAATCTGAGCGTATTCATCATGTCTTACTTCTCCGCAATCATCTCAATACACTAAAACATGAAAGCCAAACGCATGCAGAGCTTAAAAACCGAGAAGATCTTGCTGAACTTTGGGTAAAAGTCGATATTACTAATCGCAACATTGATGAATCAGCCTCTTTTTATAATGATGCAGTGCATGATTATAGAGAATTGACGAGTCAATTTCCGGTCTCCATGTTGGCAGATATTTTGCAATATCCTAAGTATCAGAGAATTTAAATGGTATTTATATAGAATTTTATAGGCTGATATGACCACTCTCATTACCAATATGGCAGATACTATCGAACCAGTAAAGACATCTGATATTCACCAAGAGAACCTTTCACTTTCTGAATCTCAAGGTAAACGATTTAATCAATTGAGCCCCCGTTTTACCCGTAATATCTATGACACATTCAAAGGTCGATTACGTCTAGCTATTTTAGAGCGAGACTTTACAACGCTCGGATTTCATCAATCATCGCTCAATATCCTTGATATCGGTGCCGGACAAGGTCAATTTGCCTTGCAACTTGCAAGCCAAGGTCATCAACTCACTTTACTAGAACCGTCCAAAGAGATGTTAGAACTTGCAGAATCTCGCTTTCTAGAGGCGCAACTATCTGCAACGTTTCTTCATACAAGTGTCGAAAAACTTCCAACACTCGCTCTACCCCAGTACGATCTCATCACCTGTCATGCGATGATTGAATGGTTAGAAGATCCTTATCAGCTCTTTCAACTCATCAAATCCCATATTAAACCAGAGGGTATTCTCTCACTGCTCTTCTACAATCGAGAGGGTTTGATCTACCATAATTTAATTCGTGGTAATTTTCGTTATATTGCGCGTGGAAATTTTGCTGGTGAACAAGGGGGATTAACGCCGATCTCCCCGATTGATTACCATGAACTAGAACAGTATTTGAATGATCACAAGATTCAGATTCTCAAAAAGAGTGGAATCCGTACATATTACGACTTTATGCAGCCTGAAGCGCGTAAACGCATCTCTGAAGAAGACCACTTAAAAATGGAACTGCTCTACTCTGAAAATCCTGATTATCTGCCGCATGCGCGCTATCATCATTGGTTACTACAATTCTAGATTAAAGACAATTTAGAATAATTAAGAATGATTAGAAAAATACCGAAAGAGATATTTTGAAGTAGATATGGGAGGTAGATATTAAGTAATAACAATCCTCTTCATTTATCAACCGTCATAATCATTGATTTCAACAATAATTCCCTCTATGCTAGCCCTATTTATGATTCTTTCTATTTTTAACAAAATAAAACAAAATTTTAAATGGATTTTTTATGGCGACATTAGATCAATCTCCTCAACCAATTCCCGCTTCTAGCTGTAATCGAAAATCTCTTAGTATCGCTATTGCACTACTATATGCGTCAATCCATAGCATCTCCTGGGCCGATACAGTTTATCTGAAAAATGGAGATCGTATTAGCGGCACCATTGAAAAAATTGCCCAAAATAAGCTTCATATTGCGACCGATTATTCCGGCACTATTACCATTCCACAACAAGCTATTCGCAGTTTCCATAGTGAACGCGCTATGATCTTAAACCCAAATCGTGCTAATGGGGAAACAACACCGATGCGTGCAGAGAAGCTTGTCTACGATACAGATGGGAATTCTAATGCAATCTTTGCCATCAATCATGCAGAGCGATATGCCCTTGCCTTTGATGAACAATTAACGATTGATGAAAATGCCGCAGAGTTAGCGTTAGTGAATCACAACCCCGTTGCCTATGAGCATTCAGGTAATGTGAAACTAGATCTTAATTTTAAAAATAGTAGTTCGAAAACGCGCAATTTCCATCTGAAAGGGGGTTATGAACTCACCCATAATATTTGGCGCCACCAAATTAAAGGGGACGTTGAGCGGAAAACGGATAATGGCAAAACTTCCACTTATCGTTACAATCTCGATTATTCACTCGATTATTTCTTCAACCCTTACTTCTTCTGGCAGACAACGAGCCATTACCAACATGATTGGGTAGAGGATATTAAGGGAAATTGGCTCCTTGGAACCGGTCCTGGCTGGCAGGTTTGGAATGATGATCGTTCACAACTAGCATTAATGACACTTCTAAACTATCAACAGTTAGAGTATCGAGATGATCACAAAGATCGCCATCCACTCATGACTTTTAAGTGGGACTATCAGAAGAACCTCTTCGCCAATCTTCCGATTAAATTTACAACCCAAGGTTCTGTCGGACGTAGCTTTAATAATCATGTAACACTCGATCTCAATTTTGATACTGCGATTCAATATAAACTCACAGAACATCTCTCTATCAATACTGGCTATCACTTTGACCGCACTAAAGCGAAGAGAGGGGATTCCAAAAATAGTAATATCTTCCTTGGTATTGGTGTCGACTGGTAAAAAAATGCCTATGTCGATCCGCTTAATAAGCTCAACATAGGCACTATAGGATGAAAGAATTATAAGGTTATAATATTGCATACTGTTATAACCTTATTGGATATTACCATTTTAGCTTCTTTTCAATTTTTTCAACTAATCTTACTAATGCAATTATTATTTCAAAGATTGTAAGATAGTATTAAAGAGCGTACTTGGGCGCATTGCTTTAGCCGCTTTGTCGGCATTAGGATGATAATATCCGCCTAAATCTTGAGCCTTACCCTGCGCTGTAAGTAATTCCTCATTAATCTTCTCCTCAGAGGCTTTTAGATCTTGATATAGATTTGCAAAAATCGTTTGTAATTCCTGATCTTTCGTTTGATTAGCCAACGCTTCTGCCCAATAGAGCGCCAAATAGAAATGAGAGCCACGATTATCAATCGAACCTAATTTACGAGCTGGTGAGCGATCCTCTGCTAAGAATTTAGTATTCGCTAAATCGAGCATCTCTCCAAGTAACAATGCTTTGGGATTATCCTGTGTGCGACCGAGATGTTTAAGAGATTCAGCCAATGCTAAAAACTCCCCTAACGAATCCCAACGCAAATAACCTTCCGTTAAGAATTGCTCCACATGTTTAGGTGCTGAACCGCCGGCACCTGTTTCAAATAATCCACCGCCCTGCATTAAGGGCACAATCGAGAGCATCTTAGCGGAAGTCCCTAACTCTAAAATCGGGAAGAGATCTGTCAGATAATCTCGCAGCACATTCCCGGTAACTGAAATCGTATCCTTACCTTCACGAATACGTTTAAGGCTAACTTTAGCAGCTTCTATCGGCGACATAATTTGAATGTCTAGCCCTTTAGTATCGTGATCTTTAAGATACTGCTCTACCTTTTTGATCATTTCACGATCATGAGCACGATTTGGATCTAACCAAAAAATAGCGGGGGTTTCAGAGAGACGAGCACGAGTGACTGCTAATTTTACCCAATCTTGAATCGGCGCATCTTTCGCTTGGCACATTCTAAAAATATCCCCTTTTTCAACGGGCTGTGCCATTAATACCTGACCATCTTTTGTGACAACCTCAATCACACCCGCATCTGCTGCTTGGAACGTCTTATCGTGCGAACCATACTCTTCTGCTTTTTGCGCCATCAGACCAACATTAGGAACACTTCCCATCGTACGAGGATCAAGCGCTCCATTCTCTATACAATCTTCAATGGTCGCCGCAAAAACACCGGAATAACAACGATCAGGAATCATCGCAACGGTATCTTCTGTTTGATTATCCTTGTTCCACATCTTACCGCCTGCCCGAATCATTGCCGGCATTGATGCATCGACAATCACATCCGAGGGAACATGAAGATTAGTAATCCCCTTGTCTGAATCTACCATTGCCAAACGGGGACCTTTTGCAATTGCAGACTCAATTGCCGCAATCACTTCTGCTTCTTGAGGATGACCTTTAATTTTGGCATAGATATCCCCTAAGCCATTTCGGGTATCAACCCCTAAAGATTTGAAAAGATCACCATATTGTGCGAATAAATCTTTGAAATAGACCTCTACAATAGCCCCGAACATAATAGGATCAGAGACTTTCATCATCGTTGCTTTTAGATGTGCTGAGAGAAGGATATCTCGCGCTTTTGCCTCTTCAATCGCATCGGCAACGAAAGTTTTGAGTTTCTGTAAGCTCATGACAGAAGTATCAATAATCTCACCTTTTTGTAGTGGCGCATAATCTTTGAGAATAACTGCATCACCAGCAACAGGTTTAAAGAGAATTTGATACTCTGTTGCTTCCGGTAATGTGACCG
Organism: Ignatzschineria ureiclastica; assembly: GCF_003121845.1. Taxonomy (GTDB): domain Bacteria; phylum Pseudomonadota; class Gammaproteobacteria; order Cardiobacteriales; family Wohlfahrtiimonadaceae; genus Ignatzschineria; species Ignatzschineria ureiclastica. The sequence continues at coordinate 386,637 of NZ_QEWQ01000004.1, forward strand.
ATTGCTCTGAGCCGTAGAAATCCCCCTCTTGCATTGTTGCGACTGTTGTCTTTGATTCCCGCTTCCATTCACCCATCTTGTGAGGATTATGACGCGCAAACTCTTTGACTGCCATCGGCGCACGACGATCAGAATTGCCTTCCCGTAACACAGGGTTTACCGCTGATCCAAGCACTTTGGCATAACGCTTTTGTAACGCCTTTTCGGCTTCTGTTTGTGGCTCTTCAGGATAATCAGGAATCGCGTAACCTTGTGCTTGTAACTCAGCAATAGCTCTTTTTAACTGTGGAATAGAAGCAGAAATATTAGGAAGCTTAATGATATTAGTTGCAGAATCTTGAGTTAAATGCCCAAGTTCAGAGAGCGCATCTTCTACTTGCTGCTCTTTTGGCAAAATATCTGAGAAAAGCGCTAAAATACGACCGGTAAGTGAAATATCCTTCACTTCAATATCAATCATTGCCGGTTTTGTAAAAGCCTCAACAATGGGTAGAAACGAATAAGTCGCCAATGCTGGCGCTTCATCAGTCTTGGTATAAAAAATTTTCGAATTTGCCATAATAACTTTTCCTTATAGTAGTGTAGTTAATTGATTATTTTAATAATTCTTATTAATGTTTATTTATTCTGCGTGAATCTTTTCTGTATAAATCATTTCTATGTGAATCATTGAACGGTGGCATTTAACAATACCTCTACAACCTTTATGTACCTTCTATCCCTTCTATCAAGCGCACTATTTTGACAATAAGTTTTGATTGTTCTTTTTATATTTTTTCTCTATTTCTTTATGACTTCTCAAAATCATCTCTAATGAGTTTGCCATAACTTAATGCATACTTTTCATCATCGTTCAATATTCGAATTGTGCCTAGCAGTATATAAGAGTTTTACAACTAGAAGCAAATTAGGGGAATAACATCGCTATTCCCCTATGATTGAATCACTATTTATGCAAACTCTGAAATGAATTCGTTAAATCAAATAAATAAAAACTTTAAAATCCACGATTTCTCGATCTACAATCTCTACCTATCTGAATTTGGATCTATTAGAACAAAGAGTCAATCTTCGCTAATACAATCTCAATAGCCCCTTGATTCTGCATCATTGTCTGATGCGCTGCATTTCCATACGCTTCCCGCATCGCCTTATCTTGAGATAGAGCAATAATCGTTGATTCTAAAGTTTCGCTATTAACCTGCATAATGGCTCTATTTTCTAGAAACTGCTCTAGGGTCTCTCGATTTTCATCCATATAAGGCCCAACAATAATCGGTTTTGCAAAATAAGCAGGTTCTAAAATATTATGCCCCCCAATAGGAACAAAACTCCCCCCCACTAAAGCCATATCTGCAAAAGCGTAGAAAAGTAGCAACTCTCCCATGGTGTCAATAAGCCAAATATCCGCTCTAGGATTTAAAGCATCAAGTGCCCCATGACTTCTAATCGAAAGTGTAAAATTATGCGCATCCGCATACTCTTCAAGTAGCGTCTTTACTTCCGGAAAGCGTTCAGGATGGCGAGGTGCAATGATTAACTTTAAATGCGGTGATTTTTTACGGGCTTCAATAAAGGCCTCAACAATAATCTCCTCTTCCTCTTCATGCGTACTTGCTCCCATCCAGTAGAGAGAGTCAGGTAACTGTAAGGCTTTCAACTGATCTCGTTGTTCAAAGACAGAAGGATCGACTTCCAAATCATATTTGATATTTCCCATCCGTTTCGCATTTCCCGCGCCTAGTAATTCGAATCGTAATGAGTCTTCATCTGTCTGTGTCAATACAATCACCGGCTTGAGCAGATTCCGAATTGTTTGCCGAATTTTCTGATACCGGTAGAAAGAGCGATCAGAGAGGCATGCACTAATCATAATCACTTCTATATTACGTTTCTCGGCTTGGTAAAAGAGATTAGGCCAAATTTCCGTCTCCATAATGAGAATCGCTTTTGGAGATGTTCTCTTTAAAAATGAGGTAATTGATGGGCCAAAATCAAAAGGAAGATAAGTATGGAATAATTGCGCCTCTGCTAATGCCTGTTTAAAAGTTCGCTGAATCTGATCACTGCCTGTTAAAGTTGTTGCTGTAAATAGAATGCGTAATGATGGCTTTTCAGCTAATAATCGTTTTACCAAAGGCGTAACCGCCCGAACTTCCCCCAACGAAACAGCATGAATAATAAGATCGACTTTTGGAAGCTGTTGAAATCCAAAACGATCCTGAAAGTTTTGCAGACCCAATGGCGAACGCCAATCACGCCACAAGCGTAATACCACAATAACAGGGAGAAGTAACCACCATAAGATTTGATAGATTCTTAAAATTATCATTATCTGCTTCTTTCTTCATTAATACCGATTTAGGCAAGGATAACATTATAACGTGAATAGGCTTAATTTGTTATAAGGCTACAGAAAATCCTCGATACAATTTACATAACGATTATGGTTATTCATCATAAGAATAGCGTTAATAACGAACATATATTATCTAATTTGACAATTCATATTGGCAACAACTTGATTTTCAATAAAAAAGAGCGATTCTTTTAAAATCGCTCTCTTCTTACTACCTAATTTAATTACCCTTTTTATTCTGGATACTCTACAACCTCTATAGTTTCTGTAGGGATTGCATCCGGTGTATTTTTATAACCAAACTCTTTTAAACGCGCATCATAAGGAAAGTTATAACGTAAAACATCAATACTCTTCTGCGCAAGCTCAGGCATACCTAATGCTTGATATGCTTTTGCTTGAATATAGAGCGCAGTAGAAACAGAAGTCGTTGCATCATAATGATCGAGGACATATTGCGCACGATTAATCGCACCAACATAAGCGTGACGATCAAGATAGAAATTAGCCTTATGAATCTCAGCTTCTGCTAGTAAGTTACGAAGATAAATGATTCGTTTTGCTGCATCTTCAGCATAATCACCATCAGGATAACGATTCACAATTACTAAGAATGATGCTAAAGAATCACGCATCTGTTTTTGGTCTACTTTTGAGCGATCAGGTGGCAAAAGTTTATCTAAAATCGAACGCGCGCGGTCAAAATTAATTAGACCTTGAATATAGTAGAGATAATCTATATTCTCATGGTTCGGATAGAGGCGAATAAACTCATCAATCCCTTTAAGTGCCTGATCAAATTGTCGATCATGGTAATTGGCATAAATCTTATTTAATTTAGCCTGTTGTGCTAACCGCGTATGTGGAAAACGTGCTTCAATAGCTTCATAATGTTGAACCGCAATTTCATAGCTCGCACCATCAAGGTTTTTATTCCCTTCCTCGAGTAGTTGTTGTCCTGTCATACCATAGTACTTATCATCTTTCTTTGCAGATGAAGAACCACATGCTGTGAGAACTCCTGCAACCGCTAGCACCATAAAAATTTTTAGTTTTTTCGCTTTCATTTTATTACTATAGATCCAACAAATTGAATTATTCTTCGAGATTATACAGACAAATTATGAAATATTCAGAAACTTTTACCATTTCCATTCCAGATCATCTAGATAATCAACGCATTGATGCAACACTTCCTATCCTACAGGAGAATCTTTCCCGTAGCCAAGTGCAAAAACTGATAAAAAGTGGTCAAGTATTATTAAATGGTGAAGTCCCAAAACCGAAAGATCCTGTTTCTGCTGGCGATACCATTACTATTACCATAGAGCATTCACCAGAAGAAGATACATTAATTCCTGAAAAAATAGCGCTTGATATCCTTTATGAAGATGATGACTTAATGGTTATTAATAAACCTGCCGGTATGGTTGTACATCCTGGCGCAGGTAATCATCAAGGCACATTAGCTAATGCCCTACTTCACCATGCGCCGAAACTTGCAGAGTTATCCCGCGCCGGTATTGTCCATAGACTTGATAAAGAGACCTCGGGACTTCTTTTGATTGCGAAAACAATGGAAGCTGAAGAGAATCTCATCAATCAATTTAAAGAGCGTACGCCGACCAAGATTTATCATGCTTTAGTCATTGGAGAGCTTATTTCAGGACGCACCATTGATGCCCCGATTGGTCGCAACCCTTATCGCCGAAAGCATATGTGGGTACCAGAACCCGATGAAGATGGGAATGTAGATGGTAAAGATGCAATTACCCATATTCGTGTTAAAGAACGTTTTCGCGCCCATACGTTAGTGGAAGCCAATATCGAGACAGGTCGTACTCATCAAATTCGTGTCCATATGCAACATATTAATTACCCCATCGTTGGAGATAGTGATTATGGCGCTCGCCTAAAACTCCCCAAAAAATTTGGTCAACATGCTGAAAATGTTCTTCGGGGCTTTAAACGCCAAGCACTTCACGCATTCTCTATTCAATTTAATCACCCAAGAACAGGCGAAGAACTCTATTTTGAACAAGACTACCCCAATGATATGACCCAACTCATCGATGCTATTCGAGAGGAGAGCCAACAATATGAGCAAAATCATTAAGATTACGCCAAAAAATTCATTAAACAACCCCTTAGAGAATCAATCAAACGACTCGATCGAAATCATCACACCTAATTGGCCGATTTCATCGCGTATTACCGCTTTTACAACGACCCGTAAAGGAGGCGTAAGCGAAGGTGATTTTAAGGGATTGAATATGGGACTAAGTACTGCCGATGATCCTCGGAGCGTGATGGCAAACCGTCAATTACTGCAAGAGCTACTCACTATTCCGGCCTCAAACTTTCATCTGACTCAGATTCATTCGAATCTCTGCGTGCCGGTTGATGAAAAATGGGCAGGCATTGGGGCTGATGCCTGCTATACCGATCAAGCGAATCTACCGGCAATGATTTTAACGGCAGATTGTTTACCGATCTTAGTTACCAATAGAGCGGAAAATCGTGTCATTGCGATTCACGCAGGTTGGCGCTCGCTTTTGATGGATATTATTGAAAATAGTATTCGCAGCCTCACTGCGCTTGGCGAAAAGCCTGAAGATCTATTTGTCTGGCTAGGCCCTGCTATTTCACAAAAAGCCTTTGAAGTCGGTAATGAAGTACGACAGGCCTTTCTCTATCGTAATACGCTACTAGAGAATATCGCGATCGATGCTTTCGGCAACACGATCAAAGATAAGACAATTGAAAGCGATAAGAATCCGCTCTTTATTCCCTCTGACAATGAGGGGAAATATTACGCAGATATCTATCAACTCGCCAAATTACGTCTCTATAACCTCGGGATTCCGACCACTCAAATCTATGGCGGTGATCTCTGTACTTATAGTATGCCGGAGTATTTCTACTCTTATCGCCGAGATGGTGCTAAATCTGGCAGAATGGCGAGTTATATCTGGATCAATAGTTAAGTTAATAGTTAGGTTAACATGAGATTAACGACCATAATTCAGTGTATTAGAAAGATACAGAAAGTAACCTGAAAGCGATCCCAAAATACGGTAGAATAGCTACAATTTTTTTAGTCAATTTTAACCTGTGAGATATCTATAATTAATATGGCAACAGCACAATATAAGAACTTCTATATCCAGACGCAAGGCTGTCAAATGAACGAGTATGACTCGAAGAAAATGGCAGATTCACTCAAAGCATTTTGCAACTTAGAGCGAACTGAAAACCTTGAAGATGCGGATGTTTTTATCCTCAACACCTGCTCTATTCGGGAAAAAGCACAAGAAAAAGTCTTCTCAGAATTAGGCCGTTGGCGGAAATTTAAAGAAGAAAATCCTCATATCGTTATTGCTGTCGGTGGATGTGTTGCCTCACAAGAAGGGGAAGCGATTAAAAAGCGTGCGCCTTTCGTCGATATTATTTTTGGCCCACAAACGCTTCATCGTCTTCCTAAAATGTTGCACGATGTTTGGCAAGGCAATGGCACACAGGTGGATGTCTCTTTCCCAGAAATTGAAAAATTTGACCACCTACCAAAACCGAGAGCTGAAGGCGTTACAGCATTTGTCTCGATTATGGAAGGTTGTAATAAGTATTGTTCATTCTGTATCGTCCCTTATACTCGGGGTGAAGAGATTTCCCGTCCTTTTATTGATGTCATTGGTGAAATTGCCGAACTCGCGGAACAAGGGGTTCGGGAAGTAACGCTTCTTGGACAAAACGTGAATGATTACCAAGGAGAAATGCCAGATGGTCAAATTGGGGATCTCGCTCTTCTCATTGAGTATGTCGCAGAAATCGAAGGTATTGAACGGATTCGTTATACAACATCGCACCCGATCGCTTTTTCAGATCGCTTAATCGAGGCTTATGCGCGTGTGCCAAAGCTCGTCTCTCATCTTCATTTACCGGTACAATCAGGTTCTGATCACATCCTGATGATGATGAAGCGGAACCATACCGTCCTAGAGTATAAAGCGAAGATCAAGAAACTTCGGGAAATTCGTCCGGATATCTCTATTTCAACGGATATTATCGTAGGCTTCCCTGGAGAAAGTGCTGAGGATTTTGAAGCAACAATGAAACTCGTCGAAGATATTCATTACGACTTTTCATTTAGTTTTATCTACTCTGCTCGCCCAGGAACGCCTGCTGCAAACTTGCCGGATAATGTACCTATGGAAGAGAAGAAAGAGCGCCTTGCAAGATTACAAGCTAAATTAACAGAGCAAGCAAATGCAATTTCACAAAGTATGGTGGGAACAACGCAACGTATTTTAGTAGATCGCCCCTCTCGTCATAATCCGAAAGAGCTTGCAGGGCGAACTGAAAATAATCGGGTTGTCAATTTTGAAGCGCCCCACTCACTCATCGGTCACTTCTGTGATGTCGTTATTACAGAAGCCCTACCAAACTCGTTAAGAGGTCGTTTAGTGACAGAACAGTAAAACGGAAAGATAGCTAAAAAAGATCGACATTTGTTGATCTTTTTTACTATCAGTTCCCCAAAAGTAAAGGTTTTTGTAGTAAAGTAGTAGTGTCATTAATTCTGTAAGTCTACCAATAACAATAGTAGCTAATAGAGTGATTAAGGTAATGATAACTGATATAAATCAGGATCTAGATCTAATCTCTACTTTAAATAGCGCCCATTCCTTGAATTTCAATGAAATGGACTTAAGTTGTTATAGAGGATTATGACTTATATTACTCATTTTAATGATCACTATGGCAATGGGGTCACTTTATGAATAAGCTTTGCAGAATGAATTAATTTAAATCAATTAAGTAATAATACACTAAACAAATCACGCAATTAAAGGAAACAAAATGAAACTCAATCAAATCCATTTTGATCTTGCAAAAGAGCAATTACACCAACATCAAAGTGATTGTCTTGTCATCGGTGCTTTCGAGGGAAAATTAACCGTTAGCAGTGAAAAAGTTGATCAGGCACTGAAGGGATTGCTCTCCGATTTAGTAAAAAGTGGTGATATTACTGGCAAAGTGGGTGATGTATTACCATTAGTGATCGCTGAAGGGATTGGTAGCAAACGCCTGCTGATCGTGGGTTTAGGAAAAGAGGAAGAATTCTCGGTTGATCATCTTCGAAAAGCGGTTATGAGTGCCACTAGAGTTGCCAAATCATCACCTGCAAAATCACTCTCGTTTGCGCTCCTTGAGCAGTGCAAAAATAAAGGGAAATCAATTCCAATATTGATTCAAGCAGTCGCTGATGTACTTTATCAATTTAATGCCCCTCGCAAAGAAGCGGTTAAAGCACAGCAATTAACACAAATTCATATTGTCGATGAAAAAGGCAATAGTGAAGTGACTAAAGCCGTTGCTTATGGGCAAGCATTAATCAATGGGATGGCTTTAACCAAAGATTTAGCGAATATGCCAGCAAATATGATGACGCCAACTGATTTAGGGGATGCAGCACTTGCGCTTGCGAAGAAATTCCCTAATGTCAAAGCAACCGTTCTGAATAAAGCAGAAATTAAAAAGCTAGGAATGGGCGCATTTTTAGCGGTTGCACAAGGTTCAGCAGAAAAACCTCGTTTCATCGTCTTAGAATATCGTCATGACAAAGCTAAAGATGAAGCCCCGATTGCATTAGTCGGCAAAGGTGTAACCTTTGATACAGGGGGGATTTCTCTCAAACCGGGTGCGGCTATGGATGAGATGAAATATGATATGGGCGGCGCGGCCTCTGTACTTGGAACATTCAGAGCATTGGCTGAATTGAATCTTGAGACACACGTCATTGGCCTTATTCCTGCCACTGAAAATATGCCTTCTGGCGAAGCAGTAAAACCTGGTGATGTCATTACATCTATGTCCGGTCAAACCATTGAAGTACTCAATACGGATGCGGAAGGTCGTCTCATTCTCTGTGATGCGCTGACTTATGCAACACACTTTAAGCCAAAAGCAATTGTAGATATTGCGACATTAACAGGCGCTATTATTATTGCGCTAGGTCATGAAGTTTCAGGATTATTTAGTAATAACGAAGATTTGACCGCTAAGCTCAAGGCATCCAGTGAGAAAACCCGCGATCACGTTTGGCAATTCCCTATTTGGAAGGAAATTTACCAACCCATGCTCGATTCTAATTTTGCCGATATGGGTAATATTAGCGCCGGTCGTGGCGCAGGTTCTATTACTGCTGCCTGCTTCCTTGAACGTTTCGTAGAAGAGTATCCATGGGCTCATTTAGATGTTGCAGGTACCGCTTGGACATCTGGTAAAGAGAAAGGATCAACGGCTCGCCCTGTTCCTCTTCTACTTGATTTTATTAATAGTTTTCATTCATAATGTTACTACGTAATGTGATTTTGTAGTTCAACTTTGTAACTTATGACATTTTTACATTTCACCTCTTACAAGCAACTATAGCCTCTGTAAGAACCCACTCTGAGAAAGGAGATATATTAATATGGCAATTCGTGTAGGTATTAATGGTTTTGGTCGTATCGGTCGTTTCGTATTTCGTGCAGCTTGTGAACGCAATGATATTGAAATTGTAGGGATCAATGACCTAATCGATGTAGATTATATGGCTTATATGCTTAAGTATGATTCAACACATGGCCGTTTTAAAGGGGATGTTAAAGTAGAAGATGGTCACTTAGTGGTCAACGGTAAAAAAGTTCGAGTCACTTCTGAACGTGATCCTGAAAACCTTAAATGGGATGAGATCAATGTGGATGTTGTAGTTGAAGGTACAGGCCTCTTCTTAACGGATGAAACTGCACGTAAACACATCAAAGCAGGCGCTAAAAAAGTTGTCATGACCGGTCCTTCAAAAGACAAAACACCTATGTTTGTAATCGGCGTTAATGAGCAATCCTATAAAGGTGAAGACATCGTTTCAAATGCATCATGTACAACTAACTGCTTAGCACCTATTGCGAAAGTGTTAAATGATAACTGGGGCATTGAATCAGGTTTAATGACCACTGTTCACGCAACTACTGCAACTCAAAAAACAGTAGATGGTCCATCTGCGAAAGATTGGCGTGGTGGACGCGGCGCGTCACAAAACATCATTCCATCATCAACAGGTGCAGCAAAAGCAGTAGGCGTTGTAATTCCTGAGTTAAATGGCAAATTAACAGGTATGTCATTCCGTGTACCAACACCAAACGTATCTGTTGTTGACTTAACAGTAAATCTTTCAAAACCTGCAACTTATGATGCAATCTGTGCAAAAATGAAAGAGATGGCAGAAGGCGAGCTCAAAGGTGTATTAGGTTACACTGAAGATGCAGTTGTTTCTACAGACTTCCTTGGTGAAGTATGTACTTCAGTCTTTGATGCGAAAGCCGGTATCGCATTAACCGATACATTCGTTAAAGTTGTTGCTTGGTATGATAACGAAATCGGTTACTCTAACAAAGTACTTGATTTAGTTGCACATATCTCTAAGTAAATTGAGAAATTAAAATACAACTTAGCATATCATAAGTTATTGATTCTATAACCAAAAGAGCCAATAATAAAAATAAACCCCAATAATTTCTACTTATTGGGGTTTATGTTAAGTAGGATTAGCATTTTTCCTCCTAGTTTAATTCCGTTGATTGTGTTATCAATATATAGAGTAATATCAATAAATGTAAAAGTTAAATCTGAAAGATAATAGCGTAGAGTGAAAAGTGGAAATATTCCATTGCACAGATGAATATATAATCCCGATACTATTTTCAAAGGAGAAATAGATGAGTGTTCAATATAAAACAATTTTAGTACCTGTTGATGGTTCCGATGCTTCTCTAAAAGCACTCGATCGAGCTATTGAGTTAACTAAATTTTATAGTAGCAAGTTGATTATCGCTCACGTCATCGACGTTCGTTCTTATTCCCTAGCTATCGCTTATAGAGAGCCACTTGAGCAATATGCGGAAGATAACGCGAATAAAATCCTAACCGATGCTGAAAATAGAGCTAAAGAAGCAGGCCTCACTGATATTGCAACCGTTAAAAAAGAGGGATCACCTCGCTCAGTCATTGCTAAGAAGATCGCACCTGAAGTCAATGCTGATCTAATTGTTATGGGTGCAACGGGTTATGGTATGGTAGAAAGAATGTTTGTCGGTTCAGTATCAGAAAGCACAGTCCGTCATTCTCATTGTGATATTATGATTGTTCGTTAATTCAAAGCTTATAAGCTACACGTGAATTAAATCATTCAGTTATTAGTGATTGTTCAATAACCCAACAATCATTGTCAATATTAATAAAGCCTGTTATTTTGCAGGCTTTTATCCTTTTAAGATATCTTATTTATGTCCAAAATTTTAGTCGATGCCGATGCGATTCCCAATGTTCTGAAAGAGATTCTCTGTCGAGTTGCGATTCGCGAAAAGATCAAAGTGACCTTTATTGCCAATCAGCGTATTCAACTACCCCGCTCACCTTTCATCCAATCGATTCAAGTTCTCTCAGGATTTGATGTTGCGGATCAACGTATTGTGGATTTAACAGATAAAGATGATCTAATTATTACTGCCGATATTCCCCTTGCAAAAGAGGTGCTCGATAAAGCTGGTAAAGCCCTTAATCCTCGAGGATATTTCTACGACCAAGGCACCATTGACGCCAAATTAACAATGCGGGATTTTAATGATGCCCTTCGTGGCAGTGGCATTCAGACTAAAGGGCCATCACCATTGACACAACGAGATCGACAGCTCTTTACTAATAACCTCGATCTTTGGTTACGGGATTATCATCGTACTTAAATTATGAAGGATTGATATTTTGAGGGATTGATCTTACTGGGAAATAGTTAGAACATATCGTTTTATTGCCATTTAGGGTACAATGGTAGACATTACTTCAATATATTTTATGAACAATTTTATTTAAAATTCGTTTAATATCCATTAAATATTCATTTCATTAAATTGACAATCAGTTGATTTTATCAATTGAAGGTTATTTATTTTGCAATTAAAGGTTACTGTATGAAACTTATCCGTAATATTCTCGGCAAGGCTATTATCTTTTTTGATGAAAAATTTGCCCCAACACCGACTAAACGTACGCCGGAAGCGCAAGCCGTTATTGATGAGAAAACTAAAAACTTAGCGCTCTATCAATATCATATGTGTCCTTTCTGCGTTAAAGTTCGCCGTACTATTAAGCGATTAAATCTCAATATTGAGCTAAGAGATGCAAAAGAAGAACCCTATGGCAGTGAATTAGAGAAAGAGGGAGGAAAGAAACAAGTCCCTTGCCTTAAAATCACCCATAGCGACGGTTCTGTCAATTGGATGTATGAATCTGATCTTATCAATCAATATCTTGAAAAATTAGTTCACGAAGCACAGACAGCATAGTAGGTTAGTTTACTACTACATTCACAATTGCCTACTGTCGTAAATTACAGCAATCTCAAGCGCATATATATGCGCTATGATGTAATCCTACCCCATTGTTTTAATAGAATGGGGTTTATTGCAATAGAATTTATTGCATAGGATTTATTCAATAGGACTTTATGAGTGATGACACGAAACTGTCAATCTCACCAGGATTAACTAAAATTAACAATTTAGAATTGCTATACGATCTTTTTAGCAATCTATTGATAGATCTCGCAATATAGAATAAGATATTGTAATCAAAAATTTATTAAGTCTTTCAATATCAGTATTTGGATATTAGGATTTAAAAATACTACTATACAATAAACTATTCAAGAATAACTAAACAATGACTCCACCCTGATTAATATTAGCCATTTTGTGAAATTTTCTCTGCTGATACTTTAAATATGATAAAAGTATCTCTTTTTTGGTTATTTTAAAAAGTGTGAAGTTATGTCTAAACAGTTTATCTCCACTATTCGTCAAGAATGGTTCTCTAACGTTCCCAAAGATCTTATTTCAGGGCTGATTGTTGCCCTTGCGCTCATTCCTGAAGCTATTGCCTTCTCTATTATTGCCGGCGTTGATCCTAAAATCGGGCTCTATGCTTCTTTCTCAATGGCAGTTGTGATTGCTTTTGCTGGCGGGAGACCTGCAATGATCTCTGCTGCTACCGGGGCTATGGCACTCTTAATGGTTTCTCTCGTCAAAAATCACGGGCTTGAATACCTCCTTGCTGCCACTATTCTCACCGGGATTTTGCAAGTGATTGCAGGCTATATCAAACTCGGTGCGTTAATGCGCTTTGTGCCTAACTCTGTTGTGATAGGATTTGTCAATGCGTTAGCGATTTTGATCTTTATGGCGCAATTACCTGAGCTCACAAATGTCCCTTGGAGTGTCTATCCCCTAGTGCTTGTCGGACTTGCGATTATCTATCTTTTCCCTTATATTCCGGTGATCGGCAAGATGCTCCCTTCGCCACTCATCTGTATTGCCATTTTAACCCTATTTGTCTTTATCACCGGAATTGATATTCGGACTGTAGGCGATATGGGAGAACTCCCTGATACACTTCCTACCTTTTTAATCCCTAATATTCCTTTTAACCTTGAAACGCTCTCGATTATTTTCCCCTATTCCATTGCGCTTATGATCGTAGGTCTTTTGGAATCGATGATGACCGCAGCCATTGTGGATGATTTCACAGAAACTACAAGTGATAAAAACCGGGAATGTAAAGGCCAAGGGTTAGCGAATATTGTGACCGGTTTTTTAGGCGGAATGGCGGGCTGTGCGATGATTGGTCAATCAGTTATTAACGTCAAATCAGGAGGACGTACTCGACTTTCTACATTTTGTGCAGGGATTTTCCTACTCATTTTAGTGGTCTTTATGTCGGATCTGATTCGGATTATTCCTATGGCTGCGCTTGTAGCAGTGATGATTATGGTCTCCATAGGAACCTTTGATTGGGGATCAATTCGTCATTTCCATAAGATGCCTATTTATACCAATATCGTAATGCTCGTTACTGTTGCCGTTGTGGTTTACACCCATAACCTCGCTTTTGGTGTTATTACCGGTGTGTTGCTTTCAATGGCTTTCTTTGCCTATAAAGTAGAACAATATCTTGAGATTGAAGCCCATTCTACGCTTGAGAATAATCATCGAACTTACTATGTTAATGGTCAGCTCTTCTTTAGCTCGGCGCATAAACTCAATAATGCGTTCGATTTTAAAGAACGAGTCAAACGCATTACCTTAGATCTTAGCAAAGCTACCATTTGGGATCTTACAGCCGTCAGCACCATTGATAAAATTATTCTAAAATATATTCGTGAGGGAATCGATGTAGATGTAAGCGGACTCAATCCACAAACAGCGAAAATGATGCAACAATACAGTATTCACAAAACCACTATTTTTGCATCCTCGATAGAAGATAAAGCATCCTCTTCTCTTCCTATCGAATAATTATAGTAATGTCGGTTCAAAATAAGCTTATTTAAATGCCGGCGAATCGGCTGTAATAAGTAAGGAAGCCATTCTATCCGGCATATTGCAAGAGTTGTTTAAAATCAGTTTTCTTAAACCAAATTTACTATATTCAATTATTGCTCAATAATGAACTAATCGATTGATCCATTAATCAATAAACAAAAGGCGCTGTGAATAATCACAACGCCTTTTTGCTCACTAATAGCTTAATAATTTTCAACTTTAATCAAAATTAGAAATCGTAACGGAAATCCATTTTTACACGACCATTTTTATAGCTATCTTTTCCTTTTGTCATCGAAACCGATCCAGAGGTTGTCCAATGGCGATTTTGCTTCATCTGTACGCCTAATTCCACTTGATAGAGATTGTGGCTTCCAGCAGCTTCAACGCGAGTTTGATTTAACTCTCCTTGTAGCTTAATACGATAAGGCTTGCTGTTGTGAATATAGTTCACTTCTGCAAATGGTTGGAAACGGATGCCTTGATAGGTTAAACGAGCACCTAAACGAGTTTGTAGATTGCCACTTTCACTCGATACTTTAGTGCCATCCATCATCGTGTGATTACGATCTTTGACATTAAACCAAGTCACCTGTGCTTGAGGTTGTAACGTCACTTTCTCACTCAGATTAAGCTCATAACCCGCTTCAATAGAGGCAATCCAACCCCGTGCGCGATAACTATCTGTCGATTGGCCTTGCCCCGTCACACGATTATGAGTCGTTACATATTGTGCCCACAAATCGATATAACGTTGATTATGCCCATCAAATTGATAATGACCATAAGCACCTAAGGCAAAACCTGTAGAGCGATGATCTGCTTTTTTACCCGTATAATGATTTTTACTACTACCGTTACTATAACCATAGGCAGCCATTACACCGGCAATGAATTGATCTTGTTGCCAAATATCTTTACCGATATGAAGCGTAAAGCTTTTGAAATCAGATTTCAGGCTGCGATCTTCCGCTGTTTTATAAGAACCAAACGTGGCTCTAGCGCTCACCCAGATATCATCATATCCATCCACATATTGACGATCGTGATATTTAAACGAGAACATCTCATTACTCAAGATCAGATTTGTCAAATAGCTCGCAGATTCGGGGGCTAAGATAATCGATTTAGAATTCGCAGATTCAAGATCCTTATTATCAGAGATCTGTTGTTCCTCTTCTTCTTGAGCTTCGTCTTCCGCTTGAACTCCGTCTTCCGCTTGAACTTCGTCTTCCGCTTGAGCTTCGTCTTCTACCGGAGTTTCGTCCTCAACAACCACTTCATCATTGGCTGGCGTTTCGTCTTCAACAATCACTTCATCATTGACTGGCGTTTCGTCTTCAACGATCACTTCATCATTGACTGGCGTTTCGTCTTCAATGATCACTTCATCATTGACTGGCGTTTCGTCTTCAACGATCACTTCATCATTTGCCGGAGTTTCGTCCTCAACAACCACTTCATCATTGGCTGGCGTTTCGTCTTCAACGATCACTTCATCATTGACTGGTGTTTCATCTTCAACGATCACTTCATCATTTGCCGGAGTTTCATCTTCAACGATCACTTCATCATTTGCCGGAGTTTCATCTTCAACGATCACTTCATCATTGGCAGGCGTTTCGTCCTCAACAACCACTTCATCATTGACTGGTGTTTCGTCTTCAATCACAGGAATATCTGTTGACTGATCCCCGGGGATCTTATCCTCCACCGATGTTCTGTCTCCACTCAGATCATCCGGATTGGTTACAATAGGATTGTCCGCATCAGATTTTATAATTGGCTCATTAGGCTCAATATCCTGATGATCCCCAGGGATCTCAACAATGGGTTGCTCTGTTTGATCATTTTGATCTAAATCTTCTGTAGGTTGCTCTACCGGCGTTTCTACAGGAATTTCTGTCGGTGCTTCGTTTGGAACTTCAACAGGTGATTCTACCGGCGTTTCCGTAGGTACTTCAGTTGGCACTTCTGTCGGTACTTCATTTGGAATTTCAACAGGTAACTCTACCGGTGTTTCCGTAGGTACTTCAGTTGGCACATCTGTCGGTACTTCGTTTGGAACTTCAACAGGTAATTCTACCGGCGTTTCCGTAGGTACTTCAGTTGGCACTTCTGTCGGTACTTCGTTTGGAACTTCAACAGGTGATTCTACCGGTGTTTCCGTAGGTACTTCAGTTGGCACATCTGTCGGTGCTTCGTTTGGAACTTCAACAGGTGATTCTACCGGTGTTTCCGTAGGTACTTCAGTTGGCACTTCGCTTGGAACTTCAATAGGTGATTCTACCGGCGGTTCAACCGGAACTACTTCGACAGGTTTCTTCTCTGGTAACTCCGCAGGTACTTCTTTCACATTACTGAGATACCAGCTATTTTGCCCCTCCACTAAATCAGGGTCATTTAATTCAGCACGACCTACAAGTAGGTATTCTGTTCCACCATCTGTGACACGTTGCCCAGGTGCCAATGATAAAGTGAGGTCAGATTCCCCTTCAATATGCGCAAGTAAAATACCCTTTTTCGTCAATTGACCAAGATCTTTAATCTTGCCATTAATAGCGACATAACTCTCACCACTTGCCTGACCTTTAACCCAGAGCAGATCTTTATGACCGGCTACTAATGGATTATTAGGATCTTCCTCTCGCACTGCGATATTACCAAAATGCAGTGTACTCCCTTTTTCACCGGTATAATCGCCATTAACCACTAACATCCCATTGCGGTTTTGACTGAGATCGGTTGCACTACCAATAAAGATATCACCGGCGTTATGCAGATCTTGCAGATGATTATTGCCAGAGGCTAGCAAGCTTGTACCTTGCCCAACATTCAGATTAGCTACACCTAAATCCCTATCATTGAGCGCTAAAGTTGTACCTGCATTTTGTAGGAAAATCGTACCGGCAATGTGAGATTGATCTTGAGTAATAGTCGTATTACCGCCTCTAAAGATCAATTTCTGACCGGCATCAATACTCATTTCACCGGCAATATTACTGCCCTTTTGGATAATGACATCCCCATCATAAACCGTAAACTTCCCACCTTTAGAGAGATCTAAATGCCCTAAAAGCGCCATCTCTCCCTCAACAAGTCCTGCAGAATTTTTACGATTAATCACAAATTCTGCCATCGGCGCAACAAAAAGCCCACCCTCTACTTCAACAGTGCCCACTGCATCATAAAGCGCTTCTTCTTTAAGCGTGAGATCGCCGAAAACAGTCAAGCTTCCTGCTTTAACAATATCGTAGAATAGCGGTGTACTTTCTTCTGATAAGTCTTCATTTGATGATTCATTAGAATTGCGACCTTTCATCACGTTAAGATACTCATCATACGTTAAGCCGTGATGTGCATAATCGTTGGCAAAATGTAACCGAGCTACTTTCTCATCACCATTAGGGAGTAGCAGTGTTTCCCCATCCGCATAAGTTGCATCTAACCAGGCACTTTTTTCGCCTAATGTCATATTACGATCTACTAGAATTTGATTACTTCCAGAGAATACAAGGCTTTCATCACCGATAGTCCACTCAGATAAGCCCATTTTAGTCGCTAATAAGACAGCATCGCTTTTCGCCCCTAATACAAATCCTTCATTACCTTTGACATTAATATTACCGGATAATGCGTTGACTTTTAAACCATCATTAGCAAGCAGGTTTTCACTCACCAGTAATTGACTACCGGTTACATTGAGGCGATTATCACTACCTTTAAAGATAATATTGTGCTTTGAGCTCACCATTGCCGACATTTTGCTAAAGTATGATTGTAAACCATCGACAGGTTGATTCGGTTGACGTTGATGATCAGGGAACCCGCTATTATGGCGGAATTCATTACCATCATTAATATCAAGCGTTCCTCGCTCAATAACGGCTTCTTGATGCAGTTCTAATTCAGAACCGGTTTTCACTGTAAAATAACCATAGCCATTATTCTCGCGACTATTGAGCTTCTCTAGTGTGCCTTTTACTTCTAATTTAGAATGATTCGTTAATGAAAGCCCTGAGTTATGCCCTGAGAATTGTACATTTTTCTCGGCAACGCCTTGGCTGTTATTGTTAAGATAGATATTACCGCGATCAAATGTTGCCTCTTGTTTAAGATCAAGCTTCGCATCATAAGCACTAATGGAAACATTGAACGCATTATTTCCGGCAAAGGTTGTTTCACCATTGACCACTAAACTTGATTTAGGCGTTAAATGAACGACTCCACCTTGTGGTGTATTGGGAATATGGTAAAAACGAACTCCCTCTTCTGCACCTGTTTGCTCAATTTCAGCGAAGAAATAGCGATCAGGATCTTGGCTATCACGGGATAATCTTGCACTATCGCCGGCGATAAAGCGTAATTGATTGACCACTTCTTGGCTATAAATACCCACAACAGAGAAATCACTAATCGTAAGATCATTATTATGACCTAAGAGAGAGTGATCTTTCTCGGCATCTTGCCCAACATAGAGATATGCGTTGTTTTTAACATAAGTCGTACCGACATAATCATTGGCATCTTCTCCTTTGAGGAAGATCTTCCGACCATAACGGTCATCTTGTCCGGTATTAAATAATATTCCATCACCATAGTCATTGATTTTTAAACCTAAACTATCGAGGCTATATCGGATGTTTTCAGGCACATCATACAATCCAACCTGAATCGCGGAACGTACTCGAGTACTATTCAATTTGGCATTCGGCGCTTCAAAGGTCACATCCTGTTGTCCTGTGAGCGATGAATCAAAAATAATGCCATTGATGCTATCGCGTGTAATACCATCCCGAGACATTACTTCGTGATCGGGATAATAAATTTGATCATTTTGATGACGAATCACAAAGTTAGGATTTTGCGCCATTGCAATATTAATACTACTGCCACTCAAACCTAAAAAGGTAGCTAATGCTAATAATTTATATTTGGCTCCATTGGTATTAGGCCATACTGTCAATTTATCCACTGCATTCACAGTTTGTTGGCAACTTTTTACCTTACCACTTCTGCGCGCAAGCTCCGATGTTACTACCCAATGACCGAGGATTCCATTCCACACAACCTTATAAATCTTATTCATTTTTTAACCATTTTTATCTAACAAAAAATAACAACGGCGAGTATATATTGACCTAGATCAATTTACAACTCTTGACAATAAAAGATGATTACTAATCATTTATAAAGTTTTTTATTAAATTTTAGATCATAAGCAATAGATTACGACCCAAATATTGTAAATATTTTGGTAAATTTATGTAAATTTGATAATAAAACTCATTTAACAAAATATGTGAATTTTACTGATTATATCGAGGTTACAAGCAAATTGAGTGAGGCTTTTACCCTAAATCAATAAGATAGAATGACTTTTTAGGGGGGCAATAATTGTTTAGCTTTTAATTACATAAAAGCACATTATTTCCTTAATTTTTAATATAGAATCCCATAAAATGATCATTTTTTATACTATTTTTGCCTATTTTATAGGCAATTTTGAGTGAAAAAACCTCTTCCACGCTCTACTTTTCTTCAACTTTTTCATAAAGTTATTTTTAAAATGAGTCTCCACAAGCGATTCACTTTACTTTTTTGAGACATAAAAAAACACTCTACGAACAACTGTTCATAGAGTGCTTCACTGCTTTAAGTCACTAATGTTAAGAATCTACAACTTGATCATTGACAAGTTGATGAATGCTTTCAGAATTTTTCTCCTACAAAGATCTTATCTTCTCAGATGAGACGTTTTCAGATATGACCATTAAGCAATCTTTTCTTTCATTAATCGATTGAGACGCGCTACAAATTCTGACGGATTATCTAATTGCGCGCCCTCAAGTAATAGTGCTTCTTCATAGATTAACATTGCGATATCTTCAGCTTCATTGCTATTTTTATCATCTGCTAATGCTTTTAAGAGCGGATGTTTGGGGTTGATCTCAAGCCAGGGTTTCATTGTGGGAACATCGTGTCCCGCTTCCCGTAACATCTTCTCAAAGTGGCCACTTAATGCGTGTTCATTGCGTACAAGTACTGAAGCTGAGTCCGTTAGACGTTTGGAAATTTTAACGCTCTCAACACGATCTCCTAAGACCTCTTTCACCCGATCCACCAATTTTTGATCTGCTTCCGAGAGATCTTCTTTTTGATCTTTCTCTTCTGCAGTTTCGCCATCGAGTTTCACATCCCCTTTGGCGACATTGACCATCTCTGTGCCGTCAAATTCGTGTAAGAATCCAGTCATCCAATCATCAATCACATCGGTCATTAAGAGCACTTCAATACCTTTTGATTTGAAAATCTCAAGATGAGGGCTATTCTTCGCTGTATTCAAAGAATCAGCAGTAATATAGTAGATCTTATCTTGCCCTTCTTGCATTCGCTCTTTATAAGCTTTAAGCGATACAACCTCTTCATCCGTTACCGTAGAAGCAAAACGTAAGAGCGAAGCAATTTTTTCACGATTACTGAAATCTTCTCCTAATCCCTCTTTGATCACTCGACCAAACTGCTTCCAGAATGTTTGATATTTAGTCTCATCTTGCGTTAATGACTCAAGCATTGTTAATGAACGGCGAGTGAGACCTTGGCGAATCGTGTCGA
This sequence comes from Ignatzschineria ureiclastica, assembly GCF_003121845.1. Classification (GTDB taxonomy): domain Bacteria; phylum Pseudomonadota; class Gammaproteobacteria; order Cardiobacteriales; family Wohlfahrtiimonadaceae; genus Ignatzschineria; species Ignatzschineria ureiclastica. Next base: position 407,028 of record NZ_QEWQ01000004.1, read on the forward strand.
TTGTTTTGGAGCTTTGTAAAATTTCCCGCGAGATATTGAGCGGTAAATCTTGCGTGTCCACAACCCCTTGCATAAAGCGTAAATAGCGAGGAATCAATTTGTCAGAGCCTTCCATAATAAAGACACGCTGAACATAGAGATCAATACCATATTTCACTTCTTGATCCCACAATCCTCTCGGCGCGACCGCCGGCACATAGAGTAATGAGGTATAAGAGGTATTACCCTCTACACGATTATGGCTCCACGTGAGTGGGTCAGTATAATCATTCGTTAATTCTTTATAGAAAGCGATATATTCCTCATCGCTCACCTCTGAACGTTCCCGTTGCCAGAGAGATTCTGCTGAGTTGATCTGCTCAATAACCCGCTCAGTTTTGAGTTCGCTCTCCTCTTCACCCTCTTTAGGCATAATCGGCTTTTCAACAGCCATCATAATGGGATAAGCGATATGATCGGAATATTTCTTCACAATATCCTTAATCGACCATTCATTTAAGAGATCGACATCCTCATCTCGCATATGAAGTGTTACCGTTGTCCCCGCTTTTTCCCGATTGGTTGGCGCAATGGTAAACTCCCCTTGCCCTTCAGAACGCCAATAAGTAGCGCTATCTGCAGGCTCTCCTGCCCGGCGAGTAGTTAATTCAATCTCTTTAGCCACGATAAAGGCGGAGTAGAAACCCACCCCAAATTGCCCGATTAATTGAGAAGCATTTTTCTGATCCGCTTCTAATTTCTCTAAGAATGCTTTAGTACCCGATTTTGCGATTGTACCGATATTTTCGATCACATCTTCCCGAGTCATCCCGATCCCATTATCAGTGATCGTTAAGGTTTTCGCTTCAGGATCAAAGGCAATCTCAATTTCAGGATTGCCCTGTCCTTCAATTAATAGAGGATCAGTCAATCCAGCAAAACGGCGCTTATCCAATGCATCTGACGCATTTGAAATCAACTCCCGAAGAAAGATCTCTCTATTGGAATAGAGAGAATGAATCATCAGGTTTAAAAGTTGATTCACTTCTGTCTGAAACTGCATAGTCTCTGCACGTGTTTGATCTGTCATAATCTCCTAACTCCTAATTTTCAATCTATTTCTGCACTATTATGAATAAATACTACATATCGTCTCAATATTGAGTCTGATGAAAATCGCTCACTATGGAACGAACTCCCTCAACTTCTTCTAATTGTCTTAATTAATAGTGCTCATTTTCCAAATTTCAAGTCAGAGAGATTCGCTGAATTAAAAATACACAGATATGTGCGCTCAAAATAACGATATCATTATCAGATAATTCCCGGCAATTGGACAATCAACCCCATTACATCCATAGGTTGCTCTATATATAGTTAATATCGGATCTTATTCAAATGCCGGCGCATCAGCTGATCAATACGGGGAAGCTATTCTATCCGGTATCTTGCAAGTATTGTTTAGTACAGTTTGATATTCTTTTGAAGTGCCACACTAGCTACATAAAAAACGCCCTATTAACGAATAGAGCGTTCTATCTATTAAATTACTTCAATACTTCAATACTTTAATATTCAATACTGCTTCTCTAATTGAATCTTAGAGAGATCCCTATTTACGACCTTTAACAGTGGCTAATTTAGCTCGTACAGGGATATTATGACTATCTAATCCCGGCGTTTGACCGTGTAGATCAAATTCAATATCCACTTCAGGACGGAAAATTAAGCAATGCGTAGAGCCACCAAAGTGGAACATCCCTATCTCTTGCCCTTTTTCAATATGTTGTCCTTCAAAGACGCGAATATCACAGGTTGAAACTTCTGCCATCCCGACAGCCATAAAGCACATTAAACCAATATCAGGATTATCTGCTTCAATGAAGATTAAACCCCGCGTTGCCACTTCAGTAATATATCCTTGAGAATCATTAGGGCCGGCTGGATCTAAACCTTCAGACAGCGCTTCAGAATAGTAGGTTCCTTCGATAATTTTGGTTTTCACAACCGTTCCTGAAACCGGCGCGTGCCAACGATGATAACTTAAAGCACTCAAAAATGCCTGATAGATTGTTCCTCCGACAAATTGCTCGGTCCAAGGATCGTTATCGAGCATAAATTGCAATGCATAAGGCTGTGCTTTAATCCAATATTTATCCCGCAATTGAACATTTTTTGCAATTCGATACGGCGCTGATTCACAGGCATTAACGATTACTGAGTCATCTTCAGGGGAAGCGACCGGACGAACGCCCTCTCGGAATCGCCGAGTAAAGAAGTCATCCCAAGATTTAAAGCCATAATGGGGTGCAGAGGGATCGCAGATAAAATCATCCACAAAGGTTGGCATCGCTTTTTGTGCATTCGCCCCAAACCAACCAGAAACAGGATCATCGCTTAAAACAGCGGTACTCTCTTCTGATTGTAAGAAAGTTGCCCACTCATTAAGAATTGCTTTCAGATGCGCATTCACTTTCTCATCTAAAAAACCTGCCCAACCGCCTTTTGTGGCCATTGACCAATCTAAAATCGCATTGAATGGAAAGCCCACTAAGCCTGTTTCATCAAAATCAGGCGCGTGCGTCATAATCACATTCATCAATTGCAACATATGTTGATAGTCACGCACTTGCGGTAAATCCGCAGGCGATGTTTTATGCGTATGCGCGACTTGGTCAAACATCTGTGTAAAGAACATATACGCTTTAGGGTCTGTTTCAATAAAGTTTTTGAAATTTTCGATCACCGGCAATAATGGCGCATCATTTTTCTCTGCTTTCGCCATTATTTTTTCCATCCAAGAGCGTAAAGTTTCATAATCAGACGGCATCCATTTTCCAACGGTAAAAGTTTTATTCCGTGGTTTCATTACATCTTTCATAGCACTCTCCTTTTATTAGAGTTTTTTGCTTGAATTGATTGTGATTTACAACGAGAACTACAATGTAAAGTCCAATGCAAATTCCAATATCACTTTCAATATAAAATCCAATATGAACAACTTATTTAAACGACTATTTGAACGATATTTGATAATTAAGGTTTATAGACTTCAGGTAGATGACCACTAAAGAGCATCCAAATTGCAAGTACGGCGACAACCACTAAAGCAATAGCTACAATCCATTCCACTTTGGTAAATATCGCTTCTTGTGGTGAATGCTCTCTTCTTGCCCAGATAAAGACGATCAAACCTAAAGCATAGATAAAGGCACCGGCAACGATAAATTGCACGCCCGCAGCATAGATCAACCAGAAGCCATAAAGCGTTGCTAAAATACTGACAATTAAGGCGGATGTTGCACCATATTGCGCAGCTTTTGGATATTGTTTGGTCGCCATTACTTTCCAGAGATAAGCCGCTGAGCCGATATACGCCGGAAGAATCACAACGCCGGTAATTGAGAGCATCACATTCCAAGCATCTGTTGCGAAGTAGACGAAGATCATTGCCGCTTGCATAATCACCGTTGAAACAATAAGCGACACAGAGGCAACACCTTTACTATTGGTTTTGGCAAAGACTTTCGGAAATGTACCATCTTTCGCACAAGCCCAAGGTAATTCTGCCACCAATAAAGTCCAGACTAACCAAGATGAGAGCAATGCAATAATCACACCCACATTAATCACAATAGAACCCCATTCACCTACAAGACTACTTAAAATCGCAGCTGTTGAGGGCGGAGCCATTGTCGCCAATTCCCCTTGGGAGAACACGCCAAAAGGAATGACAGAGACGAATACAAAGAGAATCGTAGTGATTATAAAACCTAAAATAGTCGCTTTACCCACTGTTTTCGCATCTGATTTATCAGACATCACCACAGCCCCTTCAATCCCGATATACATCCATAGTGTGACGAGCATTGTGCTTTTCACTTGATCGAAGATACCGCTTAAAGGTTTATCGTGTAAGCCGGCATTCGCCACATTCCCCCAGAAGTCTGAACTAAAGAGATTTTTATTAAAACTAAAATAACCGACAATCAGGATAAAGAGCAGAATCGGAACAAATTTCGCAAAAGTACCGATATTATTGAGTAACGAAGCTCCTTTTACCCCACGAAGTACAAAGATACTCAAGCCCCAAATAACCACTGAAGCGACTAATACCGCTTGCCAAGTGTTTCCACCTTGGAAATAAGGGGGAAAGAAGTAGTTAAGCGCATCCATTAAGAGGACAGCATAGCCCACATTCCCGAATGCCGCCGACATCCAATAACCCCAAGCGATTAAGAAACCCACTAGTTTTCCAAATCCTGCTCGAGAATACATATAGATCCCTGATGTCATATCAGGTCGAATATTTGATAAAACTTGAAACGTTCTTGCTAAGAAGAAGATCCCTAGCGCTGTGACAATCCACGCGATAATAATCGCTCCTAATGCTGCTGATTGCGCCATATTTTGAGGAACATTAAACACACCGCCCCCAAACATTGCACTAATCACAAGCAGCGTCATCGCTAAAATCCCGAGTTGTTTTTTAGCCCCTGATGATTTACTGACATTAGTATCACTCATAGCAATACTCCTTTTAATGATCAATGATTTGCATAGATGAAGTCTGATAAGACCTATCACGCACCTACATAAATTCAAGCCAGAAATAAAAATTACGAATCAACATCATTACTCAATAAAAACCTCAGAGCTGCGAATAAGATAAAGCCCTTTATAAGTTGAGGCTCTTTATAAGCTAAGGCTCATTGGTATCTTCTGTTAATCGATAATGACGACTTCATAATATTAGCAAGGGAATGTTGATAAAATTTTCACATCTAAAATGACTTAATCAATCATTACTAATCCCCGAATAAAAACGTAATAAAATTGCCTATTCATTAACAATTAACTTCTAATTCTCAGTATAGTTATCCGTTATTTTTTATCAATAGATGTAAATATATTTCATTAAGATCAGTCAATTGATATAAAACATTTATATAAATATTTACATTATCAGTCACGCTAATTTATTATGTATTTAGTTTATAAATTAAGAGTTTTATTTAATTGCAATTACCTTTAATAACTACTTTCTGCTCAAAATCAAAATATTCTCAACAAATTTCATTGCAAATAGACACGAAATATCACATAAATTCTCGAAAAAACATTCGCACAAAAAAATATCTGCTCCATAGCGGAACAGATATTCAAATAATTTTGCGAATAATGAGGTAAAAGTTACGAGAATTTTACCCATATAGGATCTAATTTAGGATCTAATTATTCAGAAGAGAATGATTCAAATCTAACGTTTAGCGATCTAATAAGATCGACTAGATCAAGCAAGAGATTGAGTAAACCAGTCTGAAAATTGCTGTAGTTCTGCATTATATTCGGGAAATTCAGTAATCCAATTGTTTAAGAGCAGACGAAGATCCTCAACGTTATAGCGCTTCCCTATTAAAAGGCTCGTTAATCGCTCAAATGGCTCAACAAACAGGCTATCGGTAAAGATTTTGGCATCTTCCATAATACCACCTCGCACCACATCTAGATGAATTTCAACACCGCCCCAAGGAAAGCGCTCTGAAAGCTCATGGCTAAATTGTAAAGCTTGGCCAAAATTCCACTCCCAACTCTTCTGCTTTTCATAAAGCTCTGCAAATCCGGGGATTTTGGGGGGATTATCTTCTGAAATTAATTCAGGAATAACCATTTCGCTCTCACCAACTTCATCTGCAAAATGCTGAAAAAAGGCTTTCTCTATCGCATCACACAGCATTTCGTGGGTTAAACTTGGCACAAATTCTTTCAGATTTGCCACACGAGAACGCACTGAAGTAATCCCTTTTGCCGCTAATTTTTTGGGATCAGGATTCAGATAATTACTGAGTTTCGTAAAATCCACATCAATTAGTAATGTTCCATGATGAAATCCACGATCTGCAGTTTCCCGATATGCCGATCCTGAAATTTTACGCTGTTCACCATTTTGTAAGACAATTAGATCATTACGCCCTGAGGCTTCTGCATCAATACCTAAGGACTGTAATGCCGAGAGAATAATAGCGGTAGATACAGATTTATCATAATCAGGTTTACCGGCCATATAGGTAAAATTACTATTCCCTAAATCGTGAAATACTGCACCGCCGCCACTACTTCTACGGGCTAAAATGATTTCATCATCCGCCATCTTCTTAGTATTGCACTCTTTCCAAGGATTTTGCCCACGACCAATGACCACCGTATTATCATTACGCCAAAGAAAGAGCACTTTATGCGCAGGATCCATGCTTTTAAAAATAGCCTCTTCCACCGCTAAATTAAAGTGCGGATTATGACTCTCTGAAATCAATAATCTTATTGCCACAACATCACCTCTTTTGATCGATTTGTTTTACTCAAAACTTTATTTAAGGTTCCCATTCTATGCGATTTTCCCATATTATGCGCCTAATCATGGTAATATTATCCTCTAAATCTAATAAGAATATGGAGTGTTTCATGAAAAAAGTTATCATCTTCTTAGCGTTAAGTAGCGTATTATTCATCAATCATGCTTTTGCTAAAACACCTGTTGTCACAACGCCCAATATCAGCGATCAAGAGTATGCAAAAGCACTTGGATTTGAACTTCAACCAGAAGCGACTGATGATGCGAAAACAGCAGATAAAAAAGAAGCTGATCCGAAAGTTAAAACCGAGACCCATAAAGCAGATGATAAGAATGCTGCCACGACGAATGAAAAACCGCGCCCTGTTGTAAAAAAGAAAGATCTTGTTTACCGTTGTGATATTTCCCTCTCTCAACCTTTTGCCGTTGAGACTCAACAGAAAAAAATTGAGCTTGCACTCGGCGTGGGTCAAAAAGAAGATTCTATGGTGATCAAATTACAAAATAAGCCGGTTGTCGTCAAACGGACTCACTATGATCCTGAGCATCTTCATATTTGGAGTAATCCTGATGAAGTAGTTATTATGACACTCGATGTAGATGAGGTGTATAAAGATAATTTTGTTGCCCTACAATCAGGCACGTTAACGGTATTAACACCTGAAGTAAAAGAGGAATATAAAGCCGTATTAACTTGTAAACCATAATCTTACAGTTTATAGTGACTCATAATACACAGCGACTAGAAATATCTAGCAGTTATATATCAAAAACAGAAGCGCAAGCCCTCAAGACTTGCGCTTTTTTTATGTTTCTCATTTGCTCTATCAATTTTATAGTAAATTTGGTCTAAGAAAAATGGTTTTAAACAACACTTGCAAGATGCCGGATAGAATGGCTTCCTTACTTATTACAACCGATGTGCCGGCATTTAAACAAGCTTATTTCGAACCGATATTACTATATATTGATCAGTTTTAACTTTCTGTGTTACTCAGTTTACCATCCGACAAGATAGAAGAGAGCTCGAAGAGCATTATTGTTCCCAACGCATCACCCATTCATTCGCCCCAGTTTCAGAATCCACTTGCTCAGCGATTTTCTGAAACCCATGCTTCTCGTAAAAATGAATACTCCGCCGATTTTCGCTATATACGGTTAGAATTAATGGATTTTGATGCTTCATTGCATACTCTAGTAGCGCTGAACCTATTCCCTCTCCTTGCACTTCCGGCTTTACAAAAAGTGCCGATAAACGCTCTCCATTTAAAGCATAAAAGCCACATACTTTCTGATCTCTCACCGCTAAATAGAGATCCGATGCAGGCAGATAGATATTACACATGTCCGCTACTTTCGATTCCCAAAAGCTAGTAGGAATAAAATCATGTGCCGCAATAGAGGCCTCTAACCAGATATTAATAATATCCTGAAAATCTTCAGGTCGACTTAAAGGACGAATGAGAATGGGGGATTGGGTCATAGGAATAGTCCCTTTCTACAATAAATAATGAGATCCATAGATAAATTCGTAAACTTACCTTTATGTTATAACTCACATCATAACACGCGTTTAATAGAATCTTGAGATGAGGCTCTATTTGTCTATTTTACAGGCAAAATTTTACCGATATTTACGGTTTTATTTATGCTATTAGTTTATGATTATGATTTTAGGGAATAGTGACTCTTTTTAATATAGGGAGATCGGTTCAAAATAAGCTTATTGAAATGCCGGCTGATCGAGGCAAGAAAGCTGTTCTATCAGGCATCTTGTAAGTGTTGATGAGTCAGGTTTTATCTTCTTTTAAAACCCTACAATAGCTGTTTAACGATCATGTCCCTTAAACCAAATTTACTATAAGTGAATAGAAGCCCTTCACTTTCCTAAAAACCGAAAACTATCACTCATCCAGAAATAGTGCATATTATTCGCAATAAAAATTAACAAGAAAAGAGAAAGGATTACGTTTTGGATTGGCAAGCCTGGAAATTTAAAAATCGCGATAAAATTAAACATATTGTGGGATATGAAGAGAAGTTTGTTGATGAAATTTTGAGTAAAATTCCAGAGATCACCCCATCAGATCTCTTTGCGCAATTTCCCTTTAAAGATCATAGAGGTCATAATCGCTATATCGATTTTATGATCTTCAATCGAGAAAAAGGCTATCAACTCCCTATCGAACTCGATGGTTACTCGAAGATTAATAATAAAGAATATCGCGTCTTCAATGATTTCTTAGAGCGGCAAAATGATCTCATTCAACAATTTGGTATTGTTCTGCGTTATACCAATAAAAAAGCCTTCAGACATCAAGATGAGGTCAGAAAAGAGATTCGAAATGCCCTTCGATTACAAGCCAATCGACAAGTGACCGAGCAACTTAAACAGACTCAAATTCAAGCATTGATTGATGAATATGAAGCTAAAATTGCCCAATATGAATCGCAACAAATCGCTGAAGTCAATAATAACGACCAAGAATCTTCAGAGCACTTCAAAGAACAGCAGCAAGAGATCGCCCTTGTTAAACAAAGTCTATCTCTCTTTAAGCAGAATCATCTGCATGAACTCGAAAGCATGCAACAAGAGCTCTCTAATCTTAAAAATTGGCAAAACTCAGAACTAGGCTCCATAACAACGGAAATAAAAAAGACTCTCTACATCGGCATCGCAGTTATTGCTATTTTACTGATCATTGGGTTTCTATTTTTTAGCACTGATAAATCTAATCAGACTCATCCTGCTACTAACAATAGGGAGATCGCGACCGCTAATTCTCCGACCAATGAGCCTTCAGCCATGCTTCAATCTTCAGAAACACTCAATAATACCAGTAACATGCAAAAAGCGGATCAACCTAATAATGATCCTATCGCTAACAAACAAGCCTTATTACATAATGAGATATCTCCTAGTAGACAAAAGGAGACCATTTCAGCTAATCATTCAACAACTTCCCCGAGCTATATTACAGCGCAAGAAGCCTACAAATATATCGGCCAATCAAAATTAGTTTGTGGCAATATTGTTGAAGAAAAATCTTTTGCGAAAGGGATATTCCTCAATTTTGACCGCCCTTATCCTAATACACCATTAACGATTGTACTTTGGGATAACAAAAATAGTGATAGTGCGCAATTACAAGCCAAAGCCACAGAGAAAAGATGGCTCTGTATTGAAGGTAAAATCGAGTCTTACAAAAATAAACCTCGTATTAACTTGCGCTCTTTAGAGCAAATTCATTAATCCTACCCATAACGATTCCCTATAGGCGATTATCTATGTATAAAAACATCATCTGTATCGTTTTTAGTCTGCTCTGCTTAAGCGCCATTGCAAGCGCTAATGAGACCAAAATTGAGGCTTTCAAAGCGCCGTTTTATCTTAATCAATCGGTATTGGCTTGCGGAAAGTTAGCAGAGATTAAACATTTCAAGAATCGCCATTATCTCAATCTCGATGCACCTTTCCCCAAACAGACGCTAACTTTATTAATATGGGATAATCACTATCCTCAATTTGAAGAGAAATTGGGTAAACTCGATCAATATCTTAATCGCCGATTTTGTGGTCTAGGCGTTATTGAACAATACAATGATCAATTACAAATTAAATTGAGCAATCCCCATTTTCTACGCTTAATGACACCGTAACACATCAAAAAACCTGAGTACATTTCAAACTGTACTCAGGTTTCTCTTCTTTAATGATGATTAAAGACCGCACTCATTACTGAAAATCAGCCACATCAATCACAAAACGATATTTCACATCGCTTTTTTGCATTCTCTCATAAGCTTCATTGATCTCTTCCATTTTAATCACTTCTACATCGGCAGTAATATTATGCTGACCGCAGAAATCTAATAGCTCTTGGGTCTCTTGAATACCGCCAATTACAGAGCCGGCAATAGTGCGTCTTCCGAGAATTAAGGGCACTGTGTTGACTTCATCGAGATTCCCTAAATAGCCTACTAACACTAATGTTCCATTTAGTGTCAATGTAGGAATATAAGGCGAAAGATCATGGTTATTGGGGACAGTATCAATAATGAGATCAAACTGATTAGCGACAGCTTCCATCGCCTTTTCATCTGTTGACAAGACAATATGATGAGCACCTAATCGCTTCGCATCTTCCACTTTATTCAAAGAACGGGTAAAAAGTGTGACATCCGCCCCTAATGCATTCGCTAATTTAAGCGCCATATGACCAAGTCCACCTAATCCTACAACCGCCACTTTACTACCTTTACCGACATTCCAATGACGAAGTGGTGACCAAGTGGTAATCCCGGCGCAAACAATTGGTGGTGTACTTTTAAGATCGAGATTCTCCGGCACTTTTAATACAAAGTCCTCTGTACAGATCATCATTTTTGAATAGCCACCATAGGTTGGTAGATGATCATGCCGATCAATATCGCTATAGGTTCCAACATTACCCTCTTCACAATATTGCTCCAATCCCGCTTGACAAGGGTTACAAGTCCGACAAGAATCCACCATACAACCAACAGCCACAAGATCTCCTACTTGAAATTTGGTAACCTCACTACCCACTTCCGTCACTCGCCCGACAACCTCATGTCCCGGTACGATAGGATAAGTCGAGTCGCCCCAATCGTTTTCTACTTGATGCAAATCAGAATGGCAGACACCGCAATAGAGTACATCAAACACCACATCATCCGGCCGAGGATCCCGGCGCTCAAAAGTGTAAGGTTTCAGAGCATCTTTCGCCTCATACGCTGCAAAACCATTTACCGTTCTAGCCATAACAAAACTCCTTGTGAATAGTGACAATAATTCCTATATAGGAGTATTTATTGTAGCATTTTCAAATTGACCTGTTATTACTTGCTATCATTACTCTTAGATCTATTTTGCCTATTTTCTTTAGGAATCCATATAAGATCCTTTTTGGGGCTTTGGAGTCCATCGATATGTTCAAATAACTCTGGATTAATATCAATACCCATCGGATCTAATATAAAGTCAATCCCTTCCCTTCTAGCTAATTTTGCAGCAGGTACAAAATCTGCATCGCCTGCAATCAAAATTATTTGTTTAACAAGCTTTTTCAAGGTTAATGATGATATATCGATTCCAATTTTCATATCGACACCTTTTTGTCTAAAAGATGGCTCTACGTCATTTTCAGTAATATCTTCTAGTTTTTTTCTTCCTTTTAAGAGATCTTGAATAACTCTATTTTTGTAGGTCCAGCTAGTATTTGTAATTTTTCCAAATCGTAAAGCTACTTTCTCAATTTTTTAAGCTCAATATGTAATGCTGTTCTAAATAGATATTCTTTAGTCTTGGTTGAATCATAAGTAACTTTAGAAATTAGATTATGCCCTTTATATTGAGCAGGAGGACAATCATAAAAGAAAATTCTATAGAGATCTCTCTTTCTGCTATTTCCTTTCGCATTCAAATGGGACAAGGCATATTCAAAAATAAAAGTAGCTACTTTTTTAGGATCATACAAATATCATCTACTTCTTGTTGGGATAACCCTTTAGGATATTTGTTGCTTAAATAACGAGATCTTTTTATCAAAAAAGCACCATCAATTAATATGGCTGTTGGCATTTGATATTACCTCAAAAAAACAAAAGCCCGGTGGTTCGGCACTACCTTAAATAGAGTGGTAGGCTTACTGCAACCGGGCATATAATAATTTATATGCTACTTATCTACATAAATATTGTCAAAATATTTATAAGCTTATTCTGCCCGTTCGTGGTTAACTAGAAGAGATTTACTGTAAATCTACCTATCATCTTAAGTTTCAAAATTTTGTGTTCTCTTATCTTTATTTTTCAGTCAGATTTAACACATTGAGTTTATGCAAATTTTTAAAGAACAAAAAATAGGGTTTCGATACAAAACACCCTATATAAAAATATAGTACATCATTATAATAATGTTAATTTGTAATATTAATTAAAATTAAACGAAGCATATTATCAAGTATAAGCATTTGAAATCCATAAGGTTATTTATAACACTGGCTCTCTTTACTGATAAATGCCCGCTTTTCGCCCATAATAGCCTACTCTTTTGCAGTACAATGATCCCTTTCATTATTATTCGATATTATAAAATATTATGGCTAAAAAAAGACGAACCAATAAAAATCAGAAACAAGTTGCTAATATTGCAAACAAATTCTTTCAGAAGAAGAATCCAATTTATTGGCTTTTAGGCATTATCGTGCTCGTGCTGGGGGCTTATTTTACCGACTTTGATATTCGCCAATTTGAATTTCCTAAAGATCAAGAAGCTCGGCAACGGGTAATCTCTGAACAAAATTTTAATAAAGCGAAAACTGAACTTACCAAAATCTATAAAGCTCATCCCGAACAGAAAGAGTTTTATTGTGGTTGTGATTTCTCTTGGGAAGGTCGAAAGGGTATTGTTGATCTGAAAAGCTGTGGTTATAAAGTTCGTAAAAATGAGGTACGCGCCAATCGGATTGAATGGGAACATGTCATGCCGGCATATGCTTTCGGCAATCAACTCCAATGTTGGAAAAATGGCGGTCGAGAGAATTGTAAAACACAACCGAATTACAGTATTCAATTTAATACAATGGAAGGCGATATGCATAATCTCCAGCCGGCTGTGGGTGAGGTCAATGCGGATCGCTCTAATTTTGGTTTTAATGAGTTCACGAAAACTTTTAATCAATATGGTCAATGTCAATTTGCTACTGATTTTAAAAATCGTCAGGTGCAGCCTCGTAATGAGATTAAAGGGATGATTGCTAGAACTTATCTCTATATGGCTGATCGCTACGGATTAAACCTCTCCAAAAACGAAGAACGTCTAATGAGCGCTTGGAATAAAAGTTATCCCGTACAAAAATGGGAATGTGAGCGTAATCGGATTATTGAATCGGTACAAGGCAATGATAACCCTTTTATTACTCAGCAATGCCAAGCACTAGGACTTTAATTCAATTAATTATAGTAAATTGGGTGTAAAAAATGGTTTTGAGCAGAGAATATGGGGTTTTAAAAAAGATAAAACCTTACACAACAATACTTGCAAAATACCGGATAGAATAGTTTCTTGCCTTGATCAGCCGATGCGCCAGTATTTAAATAATGCTTATCATGAACTGATATTACTCTACATCAATTCACTTCCTCGAATAATCATTCAATAGTAAACAATAGATCATCGAGAGGCCATCGCCGTGATAGGATGGCCTTTCCTTTTGATGAGGAATAGACTTCATTCCTCCACTTATCTATTCAGTTATTCTCCAACAACCGTTGCGGCGAAACCAATATCATCAATGACTTCGATAATAGCGCCGATTGAGATGATCTTCTCTTCAAATTCAACTTCTGTCTCTTTCTTATCAACACTAGAAGTCGCGCTAATCACGCCATCTAACTCATTTAATGCAGCATCAATGCTAGAAGTACAATGACCACAGCTAATTTCAGGGATACTTAATACGACTTTTTTCATGGAAATACTCCTATTTGAGTTTATGATATTAATAATTCTCTTGAGACTTTCGGATCGCTATATGACTCGAAAGCCCAATGATGTTATATAGCTGATAACCTATCTAGTCTACCAAACTTTAACTGAAGGCGTTTGTCCCTTTTGCCGGCAATACATACACAATATAATGTACCTACATTTACTCATTGATTCCTATTATCTCTTATTTCCTCAACCTTGATTCTCTATTATTGCGAGTTTAATGATGCCTCAATTATCTAACCATTCTCCACAAAACCCCATTTCCCCGATGAATGCTAAGATCACCATTATCGGTGCCGGTTGGTTAGGCTCTGCTCTAGCGCTTAGCTTAGCAAAATCAGGGGCAGATGTAATTGCGACCAAGCGGCAAGTAATCGATAAAAAAACGCTAATTGAAAATCATCCCATTCACTATCGCCCATTTCAGATACAAGATATTGCCAATCTTGATCTAGAGAATCTAAGTGTCAGCCAACGTGCTTATTTTACTGAGTTATTGAGTCATCGAACGGTGATTTTTACACTGCCACCTAGTGCATTTAAACCTCTAAACTCAGAAGAGCTCGCATTATCGCTCTTAGAATCGACACGCATTTTAATCGATCGATTCCTGCTCATTGCGACAAAATTGGGTGTGAAACGACTATTCTATACAAGCTCAACCTCGATCTATGGCAACAGTAGCGGTATTATTAATGAAGCATTGCCGGCATTGCCCCAAACGGAATCAGCGCAGATTTGTCGGTTAATAGAGGACGCTTTTATAGAAAGCCCCATTCCCGCTACGATTCTTCGTCTTGCCGGGCTAATCGGACCTAATCGCCATCCGGTTTATTATTTGAGCGGTAGAGATCATATCGCAAGCCCCTACCAACTGGTTAATTTGGTGCATCAGACAGATGTCATTACCGCCATCTCGGCACTGATTGCGCGAAATACACCTATACAAAATGAGATCTACAATATTGTTTCACCCTGCCATCCTACTCGTATTTGCTACTATGAAGCCGTTGCACGCCGCTTGCAACTGCCCTTGCCGCAATTTGCAGATGCGATGCCGGAACTTAAAAAGATCATTGACGGTAGCCTTATTACTGAAAATGGGGATTTTAGTTATCAACAATTAGATTTAGTCAATGCGCCTTTATAGATCAATCATTACATAAATCCTGATTGTAGAAATGTCTATATCTCTTTTAATTTAAAGAGATTATCTTAGATGCATTATTTATTTTTTATTTATGATTATTAATATTTAGTCATATCGTATTTGAAATATTCTTATAATTATTTAAGCTAGTTATTTACGCTCATCATTAGTTCATTATTTAATGGGCTATCGTGAAATATGGGTAGAAGGCTCACGATACTATTTTCTGTAATTTAAAAGGATTAACTTACGACTATGAACTTATTTCATATTCAACGTGGCTACTTTAAAGATAGCTTTGTTTTCTTAGGAAGTATGATTCTCAGTGCGCTGATTGCCGCCCAATTTATGGGATTACGAGGCGCGATTGTTTGGACCTCTTTCTCTGTTCTCTGTACTTATGCCCTCTATAATGCTAAACCCGATCGTTCTAATTACCTCTATCTCATTCTCTGGATGACATTGGTACTTGGAAGTGCTTATGTTGGGCAGATGCTCCATTTGACCTGGTGGTTTTATCTCTATCTCTTTGTTTTAAGTTATTTCTACTACTATCTCTTTGGACGAGATCCTGTATTTGATCGCGCGATGCGATTTGTCATTATTCTCTCAACTATAGGGACAGCCCTCCCGAAAATTACCGATGGTTTGCCCATTGGTTCTGCAATTGGCACCATTTCAGCGCTGATTGTATGTCACTTTTTATTGCGTAAAAATATGGATCTTGAAGCTTTTAAACAGGGGATTTTTAGCCAGGATCTCTTTCGGCTACAAACCCATCTGATTCCGCGCGCTTTTATCTATAGTTTAGGCATGTTCTTAACGCTACTCATCCCCCATTATCTCGGGATTGAGAAAAATTATTGGGCCACCATTACCTTTGTTATGGTGATGCCACCAAAAGCCTCAACCGTCTTTCGTAACTCTCTCCTGCGTTTCTTAGGAAGTATTGTGGCAGTACTTGTACTCTTTCTACTATTCCAAGTCCCACAATATCTACCGCAGATGAATGAGACTTACTATATGATCGGATTACTCTTCATTTTCTCTTTTATCTTACCCTTGAGTTTTACAAAAGGGTTTGCCACCGTCACATTTTGGGTGACCTGCTATAGTTTAGTGATGGTCGAGTTAGCAATGTATTGGAATCATCCTGTTTTAGCGCTATTAACTGATCGTATTGTAGAAACGGCTCTTGGCGGAATAATTGCAATTATCACCAGTTGGATTCTAAAGATTATGCGTCAACAGGATTAAAAACATTGATATAGTGACTTTGGTTTAAGAAAAATTGGTTTAAGCAGCTAGTGTGGGATCTTAAAAGACTATAAAACTGTACTAAACAAGACTTGCAAGATGCCGGATTAAACAGAGTCCTTACTTCTTAGAACCGATGTGCTGGTATTTAAGTGAGCTTATTTTGAACCGATATTACTATAAAAAACCTATCTTTTAATAATAAGGAAGAGATAAAAAAGCCAAGATCCTCATCAGATCTTGGCTTTTCTTTATCTCAATACTTGACTGACGACTACGTCAATTGATTAATCATTCGGATTAGAACCGACCTCATAATCAGAACGCATTTCAAAGTTTTGAATGAAGTAATGGTGACTTGTGTATTGATCCACAATATCATTCATCACATTATCTTTGGTGTAACCCATAATGTCATAACCTTTACTACCATCATCGAGATAGACTTCTGCGCGGAAGTATTTCTGATCTTCCTGATCTGTCTCTTCATCTATCAATGTGAAGCTGGGTTTGAGGTAATGTTTTGCTTTAACACGATAGATAAAGTTTGCATTCTCACCATGATCTACTTCAAAAGTAATATCATCATCCTGCTCTGTATTAATGTTGACAGTTAAGCCCTGTTTGACAAACTCTGCTTTTACCTCTTCAAAAGCAGGAATGACAACCGCTTCCATAAACTTAATCACATTACCACGACGAGGATAGACCATTACATTACGAAGACGCTTCTGCCAACCACCAGAGTCAACAGTGCTTGGCTGTACATACATATTCGCTTTGCTACGAATATCGATCTTACCAATATCCATTCTGA
This sequence comes from Ignatzschineria ureiclastica, assembly GCF_003121845.1. Taxonomy (GTDB): domain Bacteria; phylum Pseudomonadota; class Gammaproteobacteria; order Cardiobacteriales; family Wohlfahrtiimonadaceae; genus Ignatzschineria; species Ignatzschineria ureiclastica. The sequence continues at coordinate 424,102 of NZ_QEWQ01000004.1, forward strand.
GCGCTTTAATGAGCCCATAAATTGAGATTAGAATAACAATACTAAATGGAAATGCGGTCGTTGTAGAAACGGCTTGTAGTGACCCTAACCCCCCATTTAACAGTAATACAATCGCAATCACACCTGTAATTGAACCCCAGAAGATCCGCTGCCAAAGTGGTGTGACTTCCACATCTTTCTTACTTGAAAGCATATCCATGACAAGCGCACCTGAGTCCGCACTCGTTACGAAGAAGACTGCCACCATCACCACTGACACAAACGAAATCGCACCGCGAATCCATTCTGCAGGAATGAAGTTTTGTACTGTTTCTGAAACTGGGAAATGACTAATAAAAGCGAAGAGTGCTTTTGAACTTCCATCAGGTCCTAAAAGTGTCTCTTTAAGCGCCATAATATGATCATTTTCGAGCATATCGATTGCTGAGTTACCAAATACCGTCATCCAGAAGAAGGTAAATCCTGCCGGAATTAAGAGAACACCGCCGACGAAGTTACGAATCGTACGACCGCGAGAGATCTTAGCAATAAACATCCCTACGAATGGAGACCAAGCAATCCACCAACCCCAATATGAGATAGTCCAACCACCTAACCAACCATCGATACTCTCTTTAAGCGCCGGTGAAGAGGCCGCTTCATAGCTAAACATATTAAAGGTAATGCCAAAAATACTAGAGAAATAGTTTCCGATATTTTGCATTAACACTTCGAGTAAGAAGAGTACCTTGCCACCAAATAGGAAGACAAAGAGTACTAAGGCAAAAGCTAAGATCAGGTTAAGTTCTGATAGGAATTTAATCCCTTTATCAAGCCCCATACTCACCGAAAGCGTTGCACAAGCAGTTGTGACGATGATTAAAATCACCTGCGTTGTCGAAGCAACCGGAATCGAAGGAAATAGTACATTCAGACCTGTATTGATCTGCATTACCCCGAAGCCGAGTGTAGTCGCAACCCCGAATACGGTACCAATCACAGCAAAAGTATCAATTGCATCACCCCAACGACCATAAATACGATCGCCAATCATCGGATAAAGTGCTGATCTTAATGCGAGCGGTAAGTTCATACGGAAACTAAAATAGGCTAATACTAAACCGACGATTCCATAGATAGCCCAAGCATGCACTCCCCAATGGAAGAAGGTAATATTCATCGCTGTCTTTGCAGCTTCAATAGTCTCGCCATCACCGATAGGGGGAAGTAGATAATGAAGCAGAGGCTCTGCAACACCGAAGAACATGATCCCGATCCCCATCCCGGTTGAGAAGAGCATCGCAAACCAACTCTTATCACTATACGCTGGCTCCGAGTGATCTGGCCCTAGCTTGATAGTTCCAAATCGGCTTAGTGCCACATAAATGAAAGCAAGAAGAATAATACCTACAGCGAGTAGATAGTACCATCCAAGATTTTCTGTAATCCAACCTAATAGCCCTGAGAAAAAATCAGGCGCATCAGGATGGAATATTGCTATTGCAATAATTGCGAGAATAATAATATTCGCGCTAATAAAAACGGGTAAATGCAGAGATGAAAATAAGCCACCTTCGGATTTTTTTTTCGTCTCATTCTCTGGCAAATTCCCTTTAATATTTGTTGCCACCATAATATATAATCCTTTCTGAACTGCTGTTAGAGAGATTAAATTGCGTTAAAGACCCCATGTCTTTAATAATTCTCGATCATATACGATCTAAAATAATTGAAAAATAATAGCACAATATCAATCAGTTCTCATGTTACACCCGTTAAAACCAATAAAATTAGCTTATTTTTTTGTCAATATTTCGCAGAATTTTTAGACCTTTTTTGTACTATCCGTTCGCCTAACGCCCTTTCTACGACTTTCTGAGCATAAAACCATTTTTATGATATAAATCCAACTGTTAACTAATCCTCTCAAAATATTGAATTTCTATTAGGGAAAGAAATCAGCATAAAATAGTTCTCTCTTTTGCAAGATAAAACCGATTGCCAAATATTTAGTAAAATTTATACATATCATTGACATTTATAATAAAACTATAATCACCCATATAATCTTGACCATTATTATAACGTTACCAGTTTATAGAAAGTACTATCCTCCGTACTATCCATACTATGCATTCTTTTGTCATTTCTTTAAAAATCTACTGAAGGATAAAAACAAAAAACGATCACGAATATCTAAAATCAGACATTCATTGATCGTTTTTCTTGTTGATAGCCTATTATTTATATCAATAGATTAGCCCTTACTCAGTTACTGTAACTATCGGCTTATCTCATTACGATTGGCGTTTAAATTGTTTATGACCAATATCGCTACGATAGAAAGTATGCGGTACTTTTAAGGCTTCCATTGTCTGATAGACCTTATCATAGGCTGATTTAAAATCATCGGCGATAGCGACATTTAACAAAATTCGGCCACCATTGCTCAAAAGCACCTCACTATCTCCGCTCTTCTCTGCTTTAACGCCGGCATAGAATACTAATTCATCAATGCCATTAATCACAGGTTTATTGAGCGGATAACCCAATTGTGGTGCGTCAGGATAACCTTCGGCAGCTAAAACAACACCGATAGCATATTGATCATGCCACTCAACCGCCGGTAGCGCTTTACCAGTTAATAAGCCGTGAATAATCTCAATAAAATCAGTCTTGAGAAGCGGTAGAATAATCTGCGCTTCAGGATCTCCAAAACGCGCATTAAATTCGATGACTTTAAAGCCTTCTGCAGTTAAAAATAGACCACCGTAGAGAAATCCGGTATAAGGCGTTCCCTCTTTTGCTAGTCCATCAACAATCGGTTGCATAATTGTCTTCACCGCAGTTGCAACTTCATCGCTATCCGCTTTAAAAGTCGGCGCATAAGCGCCCATTCCGCCAGTATTAGGACCTTCATCATTGTCATAAGCTCGTTTATGATCTTGCGCCATCACCATTGGAATCACTTGACCATTATGGACAAAACACATCAATGAGAACTCTTCTCCGACCAACATCTCTTCGATTAAGATACATGCGCCGGCATCGCCAAAGCGATTTCCCTCAAGCATATCCTCAATCGTCGCAAAAGCTTCTTCAAGTGTTTCAGGAATGACAACCCCTTTCCCGGCCGCTAAACCATCGGCTTTAATCACAATGGGTAGACCAATTTCACCCACATAGGCTTTAGCCATTTGGCTATCAGTAAAACTTTGAGAATGCGCGGTCGGCGCACCATATTTAACCATCATCTGTTTTGAGAAATCTTTACTACTTTCAATCTGCGCAGCTTTAGCACTTGGGCCCCAAACAAGCAGATTACGGCGATTAAATTCATCAGCAACACCGGCCACTAAACTTGCTTCAGGACCGATAATGGTCACATCAATATCATTGGCTTCCGCCCAATTAGCAAGCGCAACTGCATCTGTTTCGGCAATATCCACTAACGTTGCATCTTGCACCATTCCGGCATTTCCCGGCGCAACAAATACCTCTGATACTAATGAACTTTGGGCACTTTTCCAAGCAAGGGCATGTTCTCTGCCCCCTTTTCCGACAATTAAAACTTTCATCCGATCATTCCATCCCGATTGATTGTGATTATAAAAATGAGGTTAGTTGTGTGGTGCTTTGTTACACGAAAATAGCCCTAAATTTACAAAATAGTGAGCGTTATTTCTCGCTTTGAAAGTATAACAATATTACTACGTTGATGTCAGCCTTTCCCTACTTTTCATTCTCAATCTCCGAAAGATAACCGGAATAAGATCAATAATTTATTTTGATAACACAATAGTTGAAAAAAGAGATGAAGTCCTTACTATAAATTCAGCAACTCTTAAGTTATCCATTGAGTATATTCATTGAGTAATTTATGATGTTTATGATATTTGTGATTATTTATCATAATGATGCCTTATCGAGTATCAATATATATTCAAATTCATTAATCATGAGCAATTGATCATGAACAATGGGTTCAATATGTAATGGATATATACAACTGAGCTATTTTTATTATTTTTCGACTCACTCACAAGAGATTTTTAATATGCGTTTAATTATTGCCATTTTCCTCCCTTGGTTGCTCTTCTTCACCATTGGTCGTCCTATTTCAGGCTTAGTCTGCCTTATTTTACAAATCACTCTTATCGGCTGGGTGCCAGCAGCGATCTGGGCTGTGTATGAATTATCTCAATATAATACTGATAAAAAGATTGAAGCGTTTAATCGCCGCAATGGCACACATCTATAATCAGATTATGATCGTAAATTTAAAACAGGATCACTTTTCATAGAGTTGATCCTGTTTTTTTACGTCTATTTTATGTCTAAACTGTGATCTTACCTGCCTTTGTAGCTTGGCGATTAGGTATAAAAGTTGTAGCGATTCCAAGCAGAATTAATCCACCGCCGATAAGCAGATAGCGATCTATCGGTTCTTGTAAAATTAATATCGCTAAGGTAATCGTTAAAAGAGGCGTAAGATTCAGAAAGAGAGCCGAACGATTCGCACCAATTTGTGCAACGCCCCGTAGCCATAGATAAGGGGCAATTAAGGATGCCGGAATAGCGGCATAAGCAATCAGCCCTGCGGCATTGAATGATAGCGCATAATGCCCTTGATAGATAAAAAAGGGGAATAGAATCACAAGTCCAATGCCGATCTGTAGATAGAGAAAATTCCAGGTATTAATCTCAAGACTCCAACGTTTGACCAAGACGGTATAGAGCGCATAAGCCGATGATGAGATTAAGAGTAGAAACTCCCCCTTGTGCCCTTCTAATGCGATCAAATTCGATAGTTCCCCTTTAGTACTTAGGTAAATAACCCCCAAAAAGGCCAATAAAAACCCACTGATCAGCCAAATCGTTACCGGCGTTCGTAAAAGAAATGTACCGAAAAGCAGAATTAGAATCGGGACTAAGCCGCCAAAAATCGCCAATGTGGTTGCCGGCACCATCTGTACTGCATAATAGATGATACTTTGATAGAGTACGATTCGCAGAAAGCCTAAGACGGCCACTTTCCAAAAGTGTGTCCGTAAAAAAGGAATCTCTTGTCTAATCCCTCGAATTACAAAAGGCGTTAAAACTAGAAAGGCAAAGAACCAACGATAAAATGCCATTGCCTCGGCATTCACAACGCCGACACTTAATTTGCTTACGATCGTATTGAATGCCCAGATAGATACCGCAAAAAAGGGAAAAAGATAAGGATTCATAGTGTACTCAGCTTAAGGGAATAATAAAAATTCGATATTCGATTCGATGAAGGATTCGATAATATGGGCAAAATTGTAGCAGTTCCGATTTAATCAGACAGATTTTCTTATCTCTATCGTTTTAACTGTTTATTTGGGGAATTATAGTAAATCTGGTTTAAGAAAAATGGCTTTTACATAGCTATTGTGGGGGGTTAAAAGAACATAAAACCTGACTCACCAACACTTGCACGATGCCGGATAGAACGGCTTCCTTGTCTCGATCAACCGATGCGCCGGCATTTTAATAAACTTATTTTGAACCGATCTCACTATATTGATCAAAAAATAAAATAAGCTGACATTCACTCCAAAAATGCCTACAGTGAATAGAATCAATGAGAATAGCCAAATCTAAATAGATAAAAGCAAGATCACAATAGCTATCCATAAAAATCACTAAAAGTAAAAAGGGGATACCATGTTACAACATCAAATTAAAGAACTCATTCAAAATGCAGAACCTGATTTAATCGCCTTTCGCCGAGAATTGCATATGCATCCCGAGCTTCCTTGGGAAGAGTTTGAAACAACAAAACGCATTGCGCGTGAACTCGATAAACTCGGGATTGAATATCGCCTTACTCAACCGACCGGTATTATTGCCGAAATTAAAGGAGGAAAGCCTGGTAAAACCGTTGCTTTGCGTGGTGATATCGATGCTTTACCTATTTTAGAGTTAAGCGATATTCCTTATAAATCTCAAAATGAGGGGAAAATGCATGCCTGTGGCCATGATACACATACAGCTATGCTATTGACGGCTGCAAGGGTGCTAAATGAAGTTAAAGATGAAATTCCCGGCAACGTTCGTTTTATCTTTCAACCTGCCGAGGAAATTGCTGAGGGCGCAAAAGAGATGGTGGCACAAGGCGCTATGGAGAATGTCGATAATGTCTTTGGTATGCATATTTGGACTGTAATGCCGGCCGGTAAAATCTCTTGTGAAGCGGGTCCTCGTATGGCTTCTGCGGATATCGTAAAGATCCATTTTAAAGGTAAAGGCGGCCATGGTTCACTGCCTAATCAATGTGTCGATGCCGCAGTGGTGGCCTCCTCTTTTGTCATGAATGTCCAAGCGGCTGTTTCAAGAGAAACTCATCCCTTAGATGCCGCAGTGATCTCCATTGGAAAAATGGAGGTCGGTACACGCTTTAATGTGATTGCCGAAAATGCTTATTTAGAAGGAACTGTTCGCACATTCTCAGTTGAAAATAGAGATCGCATTCGGGATGCTATTCATCGCTTTGCAGAATATACGGCAGCTATGTATGGTGCTTCAGCGACCGTTGATTATCATTACGGTACATTGCCCGTCATCAATGATGAGAAGAGCTCGGCATTGGCAACAGAAGTTGTGACACAACAATTTGGCCTTGATGCACTTATCACAGATCGCCCAACCACTGGCGCTGAAGATTTTAGCTACTATACAGAAAAAGCGCCGGGCTGTTTTGCATTCCTCGGCACCGCAAACCCTGAAGCAGATAGCGAATGGGCACATCATCATGGTCGCTTTAATGTAGATGAATCGACGCTCAAGCAAGGCGCAGAACTCTATGCACAATATGCCCTTGCCTATCTATCGCAAAATATATTTTAGCTCAGACTTATTTCTATAAAGCCTCTTTTAGTCAAAAAATGGCAATTGAATGAATTAACACAGCGAATAGACGTTATAGCTCAGAAGCCATAACTAAGAAACTATAGCTCAGAACGGATAATTTAAAATAGATAAATCAAATATTAAATAACATTTTAAAATAATGTTTTATAAAATATATATTTATGTATAATGATGTTAGCTAAGATTTACTATTTGAAATTAACAAGTTAATTAAAAAATACGTTAACTAAAAACAGATTAATGGAATCTTAGTTAACTATTAAAAGGATTTTATAGTGATTTAGTGAGTAACGGTAACCGCTTGTAGAGATCTGTTTCTGTAATTTCGATTGCATCTAACAATGAATATAAGTGGTTATTTTCTATCTCTGTGTTAAGACTATAAAAGGAGCACTTATGATGAAGAAAAAAGTCATCGTATTAGGCGGTAACTTTGCCGGTTTAGGCGCTGCGCAAAAAATTCGTGAATATGCCAAAGATGAAGTGGATATTACGGTTATTGACCGTAAGTCATATCTGCTTTATGTTCCCAATATTCCAGCTGAAGTATTAGAGAATCGTAATCCTGAGTACTCTCTCAAAATGGATATTCCTACCACTTTGAAGAAAGATAAAATTGATTTTATCCATGCCGAAGTTACCAAGATTGACCCAAAAGCCCAGACTGTTTCAATAATTCCAAATGAGCGCCCTGGTGCTGAACCGCACACAATCGCTTATGATTATCTCGTCATTGCATTAGGAGCAAAACTCGCTTACGACAAGATAGAAGGTTTTGCCGAGTATGGTGATACGGTTTCTGACTTCTATCATGGTAATAAATTACGTAAAAAACTCCATGATGGAACTTATAAAGGCGGTCCTATTGTTGTAGGTTCTGCAAGATTCCATCAAGGCGATGGCGCCAAAGGACTTGAGCCCTATCCTGGCGGGCAGATTCCAGATGCAATGGCCGCTTGCGAAGGACCACCTGTTGAGATCAGTTTAGGTTTAGCCGATTGGCTTGAGCGCCATAAAATGGGCGATGCTTCTAAAATCACAATCACAACGCCTGGCGAGATGATTGCCGAAGATGCCGGCGATAAAGTGGTGCCACAATTACTAGATGTTGCCGGTAAAATGGGCTTCAAATATGTGAATAACACCAAAGATATCGTGAAATTGACGAAAGATTCTATTGTTTTTGCAAATGGTACAGAACTACCTGCAGAACTGAAGATTGTTTTCCCCGATTGGGAAGCGCATGATTTCCTAAAAGGTTTAGAGATTAGTGATAATCAAGGCTTTATTATTACTGACCTTTTAATGCGTAATCCAAAATACAAAAACATCTTCGCTGCCGGTGATTGTGCTGCAGTTACCATGCCAAAACTAGGGGCTATCGGCCATCAACAATGTGAAATCATCGGCCGACAAGTTGCATTGGATCTTGGCAAAATGGATGCAGAAAAAGCCAATGAAACCCTTAAACCTTGGGTATTTTGTATTGGTGATATTGGAAGCGGCAAAGGCTTCTACATTCGCTCGAACTCTTGGTTTGGTGGCGATACACAGGTTCTCAAAATGGGTCGTATTCCTTATATGCTCAAAATGCAATATAAAACCCTCTTCTTTGAAACCGATGGTAAAGTCCCTGTTTGGGGAAATGATGTTGCTGAAATTATGGCAGAAAAGATTTAATATACTTTCCTATTAATCAGAATTTCTCATATCCAACATAGAGATAAAAAGATCCCGCCAATTGGCGGGATTTTCTATTAAAAAACCTGTTCGGCGGTTAACAAAACCTCTTCCTAAGAAGAGGTCTTACGAGCTTTCTAAGCCGCCTGTGCGGCGGTTAACAATGTTTCTATCTGCTTCGATACGTTCCCGTTTTTCTAAGCCGCCTGTACGGCGGTTAACCAATGCACAGAACGAGAACCCACGATCGAAGCTTTCTAAGCCGCCTATGTGGCGGTTAACTATATATAAGATATCTTCAGTGTGGGCAATTGTTTCTAAGCCGCCTATCCGGCGGTTAACTTTCCCCCATTGAGCTAAGTTGCTCGCTTTTTTTTCTAAGCCGCCTATCCGGCGGTTAACGGTCGAATATATGATGACTGCAAGTCCTGAATTTTCTAAGCCGCCTATCCGGCGGTTAACTATAAATGATCGTGAAATTTTTTAGCGGTAAATTTCTAAGCCGCCTATCCGGCGGTTAACGAATGAAATTAAAGAATCAAGAGATCACGGGTTTTCTAAGCCGCCTATCCGGCGGTTAACTAAGCGTGATCTCAATGCCTGGGCTTTCCGCATTTCTAAGCCGCCTATCCGGCGGTTAACCTGAAAAGTCAGCTAATGGCGTTTGAAAGTTTTTTCTAAGCCGCCTATCCGGCGGTTAACTACCTGTCATCCCCTCTGCCTTTAACGGCGACTTTCTAAGCCGCCTATGTGGCGGTTAACATGCAAGCTCACATTTTCTATTGTGATGTTTTTTTCTAAGCCGCCTATGTGGCGGTTAACTGACCTCGTAGCCGTTTAGCGCAATTAAATGCTTTCTAAGCCGCCTATGTGGCGGTTAACCTCAGACTGTAAAAGCTCAGTCACTGCGCTTATTTCTAAGCCGCCTATGTGGCGGTTAACGATTTGGAACCACAATCCTTGGGAGTCGTATTTTTCTAAGCCGCCTATGTGGCGGTTAACTCGGGTCCAACTGTGGACGGTCGTAACATTCCTTTCTAAGCCGCCTATGTGGCGGTTAACTTTGAAGTCTTTGCTCGCACAAGCAACTTCTTTTTCTAAGCCGCCTATGTGGCGGTTAACGCGCTTAAAGCAGATGCAGAGCGCTATTCTGTTTTCTAAGCCGCCTATGTGGCGGTTAACTGCATCAGAATTTGTGAGAGAGAGATCGTAAATTTCTAAGCCGCCTATGTGGCGGTTAACTCGACGTGAGTCCTTTGATTCGCTCAGTTTTCTTTCTAAGCCGCCTATGTGGCGGTTAACAGCATAGTGCATATAAGAGAAATACTAAAGAACTTTCTAAGCCGCCTATGTGGCGGTTAACCGGCGTTTGTGCATTGGGATCTGTGCTTTCAGTTTCTAAGCCGCCTATGTGGCGGTTAACGTTGCCCCGCAAACAGAGGAGATCAGCAAAATTTTCTAAGCCGCCTATGTGGCGGTTAACCATCACCCGCTTTTGCAAGATCAAGCGTAGACTTTCTAAGCCGCCTATGTGGCGGTTAACTCTGTATCAGATCGTGAGCAATATAGCGGTGTTTTCTAAGCCGCCTATGTGGCGGTTAACTCTGTATCAGATCGTGAGCAATATAGCGGTGTTTTCTAAGCCGCCTATGTGGCGGTTAACGGGAGCGCTATTTGATGAAAGAGAATGATGAGTTTCTAAGCCGCCTATGTGGCGGTTAACACAGTTCGATTAGTTGATTAATAACCCAGTGCTTTCTAAGCCGCCTATGTGGCGGTTAACTAGCAATACCTCGCGGATCTTCTTTCACTTCTTTTCTAAGCCGCCTATGTGGCGGTTAACCATTACTAAAATCGTTAGAAGTGTAAGCGATTTTTCTAAGCCGCCTATGTGGCGGTTAACATTAAGGCTTTTAATTCATCAATCATTTTTCTTTTCTAAGCCGCCTATGTGGCGGTTAACGAAAATGAAATGCTGCCGCTCTTTGAAGAAATTTTCTAAGCCGCCTATGTGGCGGTTAACTACACATGACCGGCGAACATCATTCACCAGCCTTTCTAAGCCGCCTATGTGGCGCTTAACCAAATCACGTCCCGCGAACCCCCGTCCGAATTTTTCTAAGCCGCCTATGTGGCGGTTAACCATGACCTGCGCTTGCATGAACATCGTATCTATTTCTAAGCCGCCTATGTGGCGGTTAACAATTCATAAAGCCAGTCATCTTTTCCTTTTTTTTTCTAAGCCGCCTATGTGGCGGTTAACTGATTGGCAAAGAGGAATTAGAGCGCTTGAAATTTCTAAGCCGCCTATGTGGCGGTTAACCTGAAGTCAGCCTGATCGGTGAGCATATTATGTTTCTAAGCCGCCTATGTGGCGGTTAACTAATCAAAAGAGCTGAAGAAGAAGCCCAAAAATTTCTAAGCCGCCTATGTGGCGGTTAACTGACGCTTGATGAATTGGTGCAGAAAATCGCTTTTCTAAGCCGCCTATGTGGCGGTTAACTTCCGGCGTTTTCTCTTTTAGGTGGCGGGATTTTTCTAAGCCGCCTATGTGGCGGTTAACATCAAAACGACATTCCAAAGCGATGATAAATTTTTCTAAGCCGCCTATGTGGCGGTTAACATGTTTGAAAAATATATTGAACATAGATCTCATTTCTAAGCCGCCTATGTGGCGGTTAACTAAATCAATATGTTATGCAATGTTTGTTACTTTTTCTAAGCCGCCTATGTGGCGGTTAACATGACCTAACCGGTCAAGATGAAGAGAATTACTTTCTAAGCCGCCTATGTGGCGGTTAACTAAATTTAATCGCTTTATTGATATATTTTTCATTTCTAAGCCGCCTATGTGGCGGTTAACTTTAATTGAGAACTTGCCCAACCGTATCCTGTTTTCTAAGCCGCCTATGTGGCGGTTAACTCAAAAAATTACGGGAACAGGCGGAACATTTATTTCTAAGCCGCCTATGTGGCGGTTAACGAGATCTCGATTATGAGATCAACAATCAGACTGTTTCTAAGCCGCCTATGTGGCGGTTAACAAGTATTTTCATTGAATGAATTTAAACATTGATTTCTAAGCCGCCTATGTGGCGGTTAACACCCTTTTGTTGGATGCTCAATTCAATCAAAATTTCTAAGCCGCCTATGTGGCGGTTAACAAAGCAAACCCCGAACATTCCCGCACCAAAGTTTTCTAAGCCGCCTATGTGGCGGTTAACAGAATCGCAGCAGGTCAAGAAGAGAAGATTAATTTCTAAGCCGCCTATGTGGCGGTTAACTATCTAATGCGCAAAACGCACAGTTTTTTTTATTTCTAAGCCGCCTATGTGGCGGTTAACTTGTGAAAGATGCGACCGGCATTGAATTATCATTTCTAAGCCGCCTATGTGGCGGTTAACTTAAGCGCTTTATCTATGATTTTATGATTTTTTTTCTAAGCCGCCTATGTGGCGGTTAACCAATTGATGATTTGCCGATTAAGAAAACGACATTTCTAAGCCGCCTATGTGGCGGTTAACTCGCGGATAATAGATTGGCTGAACTGTCTGACTTTTCTAAGCCGCCTATGTGGCGGTTAACTCCATGTTGACGACTGAGAATGAACACTTCAATTTCTAAGCCGCCTATGTGGCGGTTAACATCATATTGACCTCTATTGCGGTGTGCCTGTATTTCTAAGCCGCCTATGTGGCGGTTAACGGGGCGAGCAATCAGACGTTGATCTAGCATACTTTCTAAGCCGCCTATGTGGCGGTTAACCACCCTCAGCCCATCCCGTAAAGATCATTTCATTTCTAAGCCGCCTATGTGGCGGTTAACGACCTGACTCTACTCGACCGCCCTTGATTATCTTTCTAAGCCGCCTATGTGGCGGTTAACCTCAAAAAGTCGCTCATTTGGGGCTTGAAAGATTTCTAAGCCGCCTATGTGGCGGTTAACTTTGCAGGGCAACCATAGGAGCTAATCAAAAATTTCTAAGCCGCCTATGTGGCGGTTAACTCTTTTCGATTAGTGTAAGGTTCTAAAAGATCTTTCTAAGCCGCCTATGTGGCGGTTAACCGACGGCAAAAAGAAATACGGCAATTTAAACTTTTCTAAGCCGCCTATGTGGCGGTTAACTACTCTAATTTGATCATCAGGCATTCTCTGTATTTCTAAGCCGCCTATGTGGCGGTTAACTTATCGATTATTTCTAGAGGTCTAAAGCCGGATTTCTAAGCCGCCTATGTGGCGGTTAACTTAGCCCGACAACAATAACTAAAATAATGTCATTTCTAAGCCGCCTATGTGGCGGTTAACTTGAAGATGGCTCTTTATCGTGGAAAGCGAAGTTTCTAAGCCGCCTATGTGGCGGTTAACCTCACTTGTAACAATCGATTCAGAGATCGAGTTTTCTAAGCCGCCTATGTGGCGGTTAACTGCCTGTACTCGACACAAGTCAGCAATTTGCCTTTCTAAGCCGCCTATGTGGCGGTTAACCGATGCTTAGCACTGCCACAGATTAATTTTTATTTCTAAGCCGCCTATGTGGCGGTTAACGTAGAAGTCATATCTTTCAATGCTTTACCTGATTTCTAAGCCGCCTATGTGGCGGTTAACTTAAGGGCGATGTAGTAAAGCGATCAACAGATTTTCTAAGCCGCCTATGTGGCGGTTAACTTTAAGATCAAGCGCAAATTCATCGTAAATGATTTCTAAGCCGCCTATGTGGCGGTTAACGCTTGTTCGTGACGATGGCGGAATCAAGGTTTTTTCTAAGCCGCCTATGTGGCGGTTAACTATAGATTAAAAGCTCAAAATAGGGAGAAATTCTAATTTCTTGAGTATTTCACCCTAAAAAACTAATGATTTCTCCCTTTCTTATAACCTACTGAATTATATCCAATTTTTTAAAGAGCAAAAAATAATGGTTAAAACTCAGGAACAATGCCCCCAGCAGATAAACCATAAGTTGTAAATAGCTGATGAGTGCTATTTTCTAAATTTTTTTCTTGCACAACTTCTTTTTTGACAAAAAGCTTAAATGAATTATCTCGATGAAGACTCTTCATCTGAATATAAGGGTAATAGACTTTTTTAAACTCCCAATCATCATACCGAGTCAGAGCCTCATCTACAGATATTGAATGTAATTGAGCGTAGTATTCAGCATATTCCCTCTTCTCTTTTCTCAATCGAGATTCACCTTTTGGTCGGCAATAAAGATATTTCGCATAACCATCAATTTTAGTGGGGATTTCCTTAATTGATTGAATGTGTACAGAATCTAATAATCGATCTAACCACTTTGGAAGGGCGAGAAGAAAAAGCTCTTCTTTTGTTTCTGCAAAAATGCGGATTTTATCTCCTAAGATACCAATATTGGCTTTCTCATTAAAAAAGTAATTAGGAAAAGATACGCCATAATGGATTCTGCCGTTTTTATCTTTACGCTCTACAAATGCCAAATGTATCTGGGTAAAAATTCTAGACCAAAGGGAATACAAGTTGCCTTGACTATTCTCAATCAATGTTAACTCAATGTAATATTTCATCTTACATTTCCTTTATATACGAATATCTGAAACATACGCTAATCCTTTCTTACCAAGATAAAAGGCTGAAACTCCGGCATTTCGAATCTTATCTTCTAGATCACGTGCTTCTTCAAAAGAAATATTCAAGTTTATCGTAAGTTTTCCCGTTGCTTTAGTCAGTAGCTGTGTCATTTCCCCCTCACCCTTTACTCTCGTTTTGAGTAAATAAGGATTTCCCCATACTAATTTTTTGGGACCCGTCGTATAACGTTTCATAAAATCTTTTTTGGTAAATCCTCTTTTGGATATACCACTTAACCCTCCTTGCGCGGTTACAACTTCACTTAAATCATATTGTTTACTTAAACGATCGAGTTGAATATATAAAGCCGCTGTATAAAAACTAATAGGGGTAAATAGACCTTTCGCTGTAAGTTTAAAATCGACCTCCGGAAAACTACGGACTATTTTTTCATAAGCCTCTTTTAACTTCCCCTCTAACCCAATAGCTTTAAGTGTATTTAGTAACTCTAATTGTTCAATCACACTAATAGGATCTAAAATTGGAAGATTTTCTGTATTCATTTGAATATCATCAGCAAGAATCCAATTAGCGATATCTGGGAAAGGTATAAATAATACACCCCATAAACTTGCAGAAAACTCACTATTAAAAGATAGATCTTTTGTCTTAATCATGCCTGTAAAGGAGTTTTGATCTTCACTACCTGAAATATTACGGATAAATACCATTTCTTGATCTTTGTATTGAATATGATCTTCGATATCCTTATCTGTCAATATAGATTCGATATGTTGAAAATAGTAGTTTTCATCTAACCTTGATTGATAGAGCTTACGCTGATCCCCTATTAATCTATTCAAAATCCCCATCACTGTATCTTTGGTGATTTGGTGCGCTTTATAATTACCCGCTTTCTTTAATTCAGTCATAGATGCAATAAACTTACGACCATTCTTTGGTAATGGCTCATTATTAGAGCCATCTAAGAAAGAATTTCGCCAAGAGGATTCATAATCAATAATGATTTGCATGCCTCCTCCTATTGCGCTTTAAAATAAACCGCATAATCGCTCTCTGGTGTAGGTTCAATCTGTTCAGGATTGCGCTTAATTCGCATCATCTTATTACTATCGTTGTAATCAACCTCAACACTATCCACATACATATAACCTTTTGCTTGGCGAATAGTGAGATTCTGTAACATTTTTAAGGTCTCTTTTACAAGAATATCAATCGCCGTGTTATCTAACAGTATCCCTGCTTCCCCTTCTTCAAAAATCGTTCCTACCCGGACATAATTAGGGTGAAATATAGCTTTAGGATCTCTAGAGGGATCTAAGCTCTTGATAAAATCGGCCACTTTTTGTGCGACTTTCTCTCCCTCACCTTCTTTGATGACCATAGCAGCACGATCAAATTTTTTATCAAGAGAGATAAATTCTAATTGTTCAATACTGATAGAGCCATAAGCTTCGTATTCAGTATCTCCAAAGGTTGTTTTAGAAAAGAAAGAATTACTCGATTCTTCCCCTTTCTTATTGGTCTCTTTCTCTTTTGAGCCTGATCGTCCCATCTGCTCAAAGTTACCATTCCCTAATTGATCTACAAAGTCAGTAATCAAAAGCGGACTTGTACGTTTACATTGACTAGAAGGAACAACATAGCCTCTAATTAGCCCTGTAATAGACGCAATTACATCTTCTAAATTTTTATCTTTTGCATAATGCAGATCATAAGCTTGATCTCTAAAGAGATGATGACGAATACAATTTTGACTGATATACATAGGCGTTTCTTGGAAATTAATATCAGAGGCTTCTTTACGATATTTATAACCTGTATCATCTTTCACTTTGCCGGATAGATTAGTATAACCTCGCAGTTTCGGAAGTGTATGATTATCGACCGTTTTACCGTTATCACCCATTAACGTTGTTGGGCCATTCCAATTCACCACACCATAACCCAAAGCTTTAATTTTAAAATCTACACTTTTAATCCCTGTTACCTTATTCATGATTTTCTCCTTCTGATTGATTTAATAATTGCAGTTTGTCATAAGCAATCATGCCAATTGCTTGTTGACTACATATCGCATAATAAATAGCATGTTCATTTCTTTGCCCTACACCGCCGACTTTATCTAAATCATCAATGTGATAGCTTAAATAGAGTGGATAATCAGGATCTCGAGCATGCCCTTCTAACACTTGCTCTCTTAACTTAATTTTTTTCGCCGGAATTCCCTTCACTGGATGACTTGGATCGATAATGCCCTGTTTTTGAGCAATAAATGGCATCAGGTCACGCACTGCTGTCAAAGATTCTGTCAAATTATCGTATTCACTCCTATCATCAAGTGGTGGCTCATAAACATAAGCATTCATGAAGATAGGATGTCGATAGTCATCAAGATCTAATAGTGCTAATTGCACAAATCGACTATCGCCCCGTAAAGAGTTTTTGCTAATTCTTGCTTTCTGATCCTTAGCCTTATTTTTAACCACTACACTTGGCTCAGCCACTTTCTTACCAATTAGCGTAATACTCTGTTTAATGGCTTTCTCTAAATCGCCTTGCGTCGCCCTAGCACCTAATTCAGAATGATAAAAATCTTTATAAATCTGATATAACTCCGTCAATGAAAAAGTACGATCTCCTATTTTTTCTTGCAAAAAATCATACCAATGCTTAGTTGTCTGCAAGCTATTTAATTGATTGAGAAAATAAGCTGATGTACCAAGAGATTTACCATTTTTAACCGCTTCAGTAACGGCAATGGTTAAAATATTAGGGTCTTTATTCTGCCCAAAGCGATCTAACCGCCCTAAGCGTTGCAACATATTTTCTGGTGATGTCATCTCTGTCAACATCGCATCTGCAGAGATATTCAAAGATGCCTGAACAATAGGACCACTTCTCAAAACAGCATATTTATGAGTTCCATCCTTTTTAAAGGAGTTATATACTTCATCAAATAAAATTCGCTTATCACTCTTTTTATATTTCGAGTGAAACAGGATGCTATTTTCTTGATCTTTTTGATAGATAAAACCTAGCTGAGCTGTTAATGCTGTATTACTAATGACAAAGGTATTATTTTCGTAAGATTGGAAAAATGGATTGTTATCCAAAGATTTTTCATCATACTCAACAAATTGCAATTGATATTGACTCGGATTAAAAGATGCCATCTCTACTACATCTTCAGGATGAATCCCTAAAATCTCTTTTAAGTAAAAATAGTGAGGCGTAGCCGATACTAACAACGCTTTTTTCTGATAATTTTCATGCATATTTTTGTTCGCAATTAATTCTGCAAACAAAATATTAAAAATATCCATAGGGATATATTCATGAAACTCATCAAATACTACATGGGCTTGCATAAATGGAATTAAGCTATCAACGCGAGTATGGGTCACAATTGATCCTAAAATTTGATCTATCGTTGTGACGATGACATCTCCTGAAAAATAAGCCTCTTCTGGTGTTTCATTGCCCCATTCCTTGGTATATTTAAATTCACCAGTAAAAATTTCAACATCCGCATCGGGGAGATAAGTTTCAATTAATTCTTGAAAGATCCCTTGGCAAACCTGAACTCTTGGACATACCCAAATAATTTGAGAAGCATTTTGCAAACGCGCCCACTCTAAAGCGATTCTTGTTTTACCACATCCAGCAGGTCCTGCTAGCACAGGAATATCACGTTTCTGACTCAGCTCCTCTGCCATTTTATTTTGCACCTGCGTTCTTTCACTCATTGGAAACTTGGTAGATGCAGACTCTAGATGAGGGATTAATAAAGAAATCTCATCTTCTGTTACATTTTCAATCAATACATCTAAACGACCTTCAGCAATTAGGGACAATAAATTTTCTGCTGTTTGTTGAGAAATCAATCGATCAGCACTAATCACACACGCTCGTAAAAGATTATTATGAGCATTTTTTTGAATATTATTTCTCAATTGTTCAAAGTCATCCGTTAAAGAATAGCTCTTAAATTCTGCAAACGTTTTCCCTTTATAGTGATATTCAAATTGCTCAAAAAGATCCGCTAAGGCATCGACAGACCAATTTTGTCGAGTAATAAGGGATTCCTTACTTTGATATTGAGCCGCAATGCTCTGTATCGCTTTGAGCAACGCTTTCGTACCATTCATTAACTTTTGAAAAGCACTACTATCTAAGTTTTTTCGTAGATATTCATAAGCTTTAAAAACCTCTTCAAAATCATCGGTTTTTCTAAAAGGTTTTGCATGATGCCAATAGATCGCATGAATTAATGCTTCCTTTTGCCTTAAATTTAATCCCTGAAGCTCGGAATCAAAAATCGCTAATAAAATTGCAGAAATTTCATTATGTCTAGGGTGTTTATCAAACGTAAATTTTACATCAATATGTTGACCATCATCTTCGGGATTTTTCTGTTTTCCTTTACGAACCCATTCCTGGAAATAAGGATCAAGTTTCCCTAAATCATGTAGGCAACCTGCTAAAAATGCTATTTGAGAAAGTTTTTGATACTCCTCATTTTTCACAGTTCGTTTGAAAATCTCTTCCGCAAGCCAACCTACGGCAAATAGGTGTTCTGCTAAAGGTTGTAACTGAGTATTTGCATATAATTCGTTTTCTTTTGCTTTCATTGTTGTGACATCCATTATTAAATCTTTCATCGTCCAATTCACCGGTACATATCCCATCTCATTAAAGCGATGACGATTCCCTACAATCCATAAGAGATCGCTTCTTGAACGAGAACGTATCCAATGGCAACTCACTGCGGTATTTTTTGAGGCGGTTCGGCGCAAGAGCTTTTTCACCATTAATAGGCCTTCTTCTGTAATAATCGTTTGCCAAGTATTATCACCAATGCGGTTTGCGTAGGCATCTAATACACGCCGAGTGCGACTTAATGCTTTCTTCTCACATTGGCTAATAAAAGTGACGATCATATTAGAGATCCTCCGACTTGGAAGATTCTTCCTGGAGAGCTTCATTCCATGGATGAAGTGCCACTCGCTTCACTTCATCAAACATAAAATCAAGGCATTTATGTTCTGTAAATTTTTGTAGAATTTGCTGACGAAATTCTTGTTCTGTCATATTCTCTTTGGCACAGATAAAAGCCCAAGGTAATACAACAGCATCTTTAATCAGATCAGCAACATCAAAAACTAATGCGCCACGTCTTGTCTTCCCATGCATTACGGCAAAACCATGAGGGATTCCTAAGACCCAAAGCGTACAAGCGGCTAAGCCATAAGCAAGATAATTACCATGATTGAGGAAATCATTAGCTAAGTCTCCTTGCTCGGCATTACGTACAAAGTTTTTAATCGCAACCTGTGTTGCCGCATACTTATAGAGTTGCTTTGTCATTTGTGCTTCAGCAAGAAGAAGATCACCAACTTTATGCAGATCATTAATTTTTCGAGAGAACACCTGAAAAGCAACTGATATTGTTTCATTATCAGCATCAAATCCCTCATTCTTAAGATCTCGATCTTTACGCCAGGCTCTCTGAATAAATTCTATACGTGCTTGTTGAAATTCCTGTGCGGCTTTAAAGCGTTTACGCTCATCAAACCAAAACCCCATCCACCCTTGCATATATTCCGTAGGACGATATTCACTCTGCGGCATCATCCATTCAATCTCACTCCCCATAAAGAGCGGTGTTCCACCTCCACCACAAAAACCTACTAGAACTCCTGCAGATGCCAACATTCTCATTGCTGCTTGAGTAATAGAAGTTCCGGTACCGAGTAGTATCACAGTAGTATTAGCGATGGGAATATTGTAGTAATGATTCTCCTTTTTCGCCTCTGTAAGATAGAGGACACGCCCATCTTTTTGCATGACACGACAGTGTTCGAGATAGAAAATATTAGCGCGTTTTGAGTGAAGAATTGCTTTTAGATCAGATCCATAAAGATAATCCATATTAATAATCTCAAAAGTTAAATTTTAAATAAGATTATCATATTAGATTAATTATTCATATAACTACTTAATAAAAATAGATTTTATTCTAACAACAAAAAACCTCAGCATCTTTCGATACTGAGGCCTTTCCCCGATCCCACCCTAGTAGAAAATCAGTGCTGTGGTAGTGAATAGTGTTATTTTACAGTGAGCCTGTAAATGATTCTTAACGTAAATGATGATAAGGATTGCGTTGTTAGCGCTCATTGGTTAAGGGTTGGTTTTAGCACTCGCCTTTTCTACTTTGCCGTTAAACATTATAACCCATTACTTTGCCTCTACAAGCGCTGTACGCCAATTAGTCGCTTGGATTTGGGTATCTAATTCTCGCCATTTTTTAGCAAGTGCATCATATTCTTTAGAAAGCTCGGCGACATCGACAATGCTTAAGAATTTAATCTCAGACATACTGTAACGATTAGCATTTTCGGATGCTCGATTGATCATCTGATTTAATGTATCCCGCTTTTTCATCAGATTCTCCCGCTCGATCAGGGCATCCGCAAGGCTCATTGTTTCAGAAAAGGGGGTTTCATTATTAGTCTGATTGATTCTTCCCACTAAATGTCCTAATTGATCAATAGCAATAAAGAGCTCTTTACGCACCTCAATAGGATCTAAAGCGGGTGTATCACCTTCTTGAACTTTGACATTCTCTAATAAACGTTCATTAAGTTGAGCAATTCTTTTTTGTAAATCTGCGCGTATGTTGAGCGCTTCTCCTAAGGTCATCATATCTCCTTACCTATGTGCTATCTACATTATAGTAAATTTGGTTTAAGAAAAATGGTTTTAAACACCACTTACAAGATACCGGATAGAACGGCCTCCTTACTTATTACAACCGATCTGCCGGCATTTAAACAAGCTTATTTTAAACCGATATTACTATACTTGTACTGTCTATGCGTCTATGTTACTTAAATTCTAAGATAAATCATCTAAGATGAAAGTCTATCTCTCTAATAGTTGACAATATCTCATAAACGCTACTTTATTGAGGGATATTGTACCATTTTTACGAGTATTATGAGGATCCCAAAAGAAAACCTTCACACTCTCAAGAGAATATGAAGGCTTTAATTATTCATCAGTTTACAACTTATAAGGATATACCTTATAAAGATCAATCCTATGGACGAATGGCAGTGACTTCGATCTCAACGCGCCATGCTGGGTGCGCTAATTTAGCCACTTGGAATGCTGAACGAGCTGGTAACTTGTTCGTTTTTTCTGGGTTAAAGAATTGTGAATAACCATTCATAAAACCTTTAAAATCCATTGTGCCATCAGTCTCTTCGCCACCTACTAAGAAGACTTGCATTTTAACAACATCTTCCATAGTCAAGCCAAGTTCTGCAAGATTCTCTTCTACTTGTTTTAAGATATTCACAGTTTGCGCTTCTGTATCACCGTATGCTTCGAGTGAATTAGCGGGTGCATCAGGATTGCTCACAGTAGGAACTTTACCGCTTAAAAATACGAGATTTTTGCCTGCAGGAATCTCTACTGATTGAGAAATAGGCATACCTTCTAACTTATGGTAAACCACTGCATCGTCAGCACTTGCAACACCTACCACGAATGGAAGGGCTAATAAAAGACTCTTTAAACGCATAATATATACTCCTATTTAACAATTTTTGAAATCCATTACCGGATCTCACTATTTCGGCAGATAACCTACCTTGATCAAAGAAGATCTCCGTCTAAAATACTTAAGATCTTCCATCTGTTACTGTGATATTAACTAAAACGTGTTACATCAAATGGTGTTGGATTAATCACAGGTTTTCTGTCCATGACCAAGTCAGCCGTCAATTCACCTGCTGCAGGGCTCTCTGTCATACCCCAAACGGTTGCAGTATTAATCACTAAACCTGGATATTGTGGCACTTTAGAGATAATCGGCAATTCATCGTAAGTTGGTGCTACGATTGCACCCCAACGCTCAACCACTTCTGATGCTTCAAATTGTGGGAATTCACGTTTCATCCGATTAAATACCGCATCTAAATGCTCATTATTTTGAGTTGCCGTTACAATACGGTTTTTCTCAAATGGCGTAACTTCATCTAAATTCCAAGAGGTTGGAATTTGGAATGAACTTAAGAAATCAGGGCCAATTTTGAACTCAAGCGGTAATTCACCACCCCCTAAAAGATGCATAAATTTAGGACCTAACAGAATGCTATCTTTCACGATTGAGCTTGTGAAGATACGCGGTGCAACAGCATAAGTGCCATCAGCTTGTTCGCGGAAATGGATGCCATTTGGCAAATGAACATTACCTTTTGGTGCGCCAGGAACGCCTGAAACACGTTGTTGTGAAAGGTAAACATTGAGAGTTGGAAGATCAACGCCTAAGTTCCCCATAAAGAGACGTGACCAAATACCACCAGCTAGTACC
Organism: Ignatzschineria ureiclastica; assembly: GCF_003121845.1. GTDB lineage: Bacteria > Pseudomonadota > Gammaproteobacteria > Cardiobacteriales > Wohlfahrtiimonadaceae > Ignatzschineria > Ignatzschineria ureiclastica. Next base: position 446,609 of record NZ_QEWQ01000004.1, read on the forward strand.
ACTGATGAGGTTTTGATATTGCCTCTTTCGGTAACTACATCAGCAATTTTACCACCTTCAGTTTCAATGCCTCGTACTGCACAATTAGTGAAGATTTTTACACCGATTCTTTGAGCATAACGTGCTAATACAGGTGTCCCTGTTTCAGGGTCAACAGAACCTGCATCTTCTTCAAATCCGGCGATCTCCCAATTCGTTTGCGCATTTGGAAGACGAGCTGCTAGCTCTTCACCATGAATAATACGCGTTTTAAGCGGTGTATCAAAACCTGGATCTTCGCTATTGAGTGCAATCCATTCTCTCACTGTTGCAAGTTCTTTATCTGTTGCAATGGCTTCCACTCGGCCTTGTGTACGATAGCTTGTATCATCATTGACACGCGCATTCATTTCACGCCACAATTTTTTACCATAATGATGTAGAGGGAAAATTTCAGGAGAGGTTTTATAGCTGATAATTTGGCTATAAGCACGACCTGATTGCTCACCACCGACTTCACCTTTCTCACAGATAGTAACGCTTAAACCACGCTCTCTAAGATTAATCGCTGTCATAATCCCTTGGATACCAGCACCGATAATCACAACGTCAGATTGCTTTGGTAAAGGACCTTCAGTCCCCACAACATGTTGCGCCCGAGATTTAGTTTGAATCAACGTTCCTTCTCTACGCATCATAGGGGTCACTACAGCTCCTGCACCTAATGCACCCACTGCACCAGCTCCGATAAGGAATTTTCGTCGTGAAATTTTCATCTTAACTACCTTTACCAATTGTTTATAAAAAATCAAATAAATTTACGAAGCGCGTATCATATCACGCCTCTTTTTTATTGATCACGATCAATTTTTGATAAATTGAGCTAGGATCTATATCAAGATCCAAGATGAAAAATCGCTTTATAGAAGATATCTTTTTATTATTAAATAGTTATCTTTAACAAAGAATTATTATAGGTAAGTTAAAACCACCTTATTTATATTTTAAATTGCTTTTTTTTTGCACAAAAAAACCGTTTCTTTCTCTCAAAAGAAACGGCTATTAATCAATTTTGACTTATTTTTATCTATATAGAATTTAAAACATTCTATATTATCAAATCATTACTAACCCTCAGGCCAGATAAACCAGCCTTTGCTTTCAGGATCATTCTCGATAAATTGACGCATTTCATCAGATTGAAATGCTTTTTTTACATCTTTGGCCCATGCTGTATTGGCATCTTTTGCTTTCACTGTCACCAATAACTCAAGGCTTGGTAAAAAAGTCTCATGCGCTAATGCATGCTCTGAACCAATGCCAGCAAGAAGTGCAACACCGCCCGGCATTACACCATAATCGATCTCATCTAATAGACGAGGAATAAGAGCTGAATCAACTTCTTTGAACTGCAGGTTTTTAGGATTTTCAATAATATCTTTCTGCGTTAAAGTCGCAATATCCGCATTGGGATCAACTTTAATCCAGCCGATTTTATCTAAAAGTGCATAGGAACGCGCCATATTAGAAGGATCGTTTGGAATTAAAACTGATTCACCAGACTGAATATTATCTAAAGAATCTTGTTTAATCGAGTAGATAAATGCAGGAATTGAAGGCGTATGAACAATCGACACTAAATCTTGCCCTGTTTCCCGATTATAGACATCTAAGTAGGCTTGATGCTGTGCGGTATGAAAATCAACTCCCCCCTCGACTAACGCAGTATTAGCATCGCGAAGCGTACTAAAATTGAGAAATTCAATCGTATAACCTTCCGCCTCTAATTGTGGCTTAACCACTTTTTCTACTAATACATTATGAGCACTAGGTGGCATACCTACACGTAATACCTTTTTATTAGCATCATCTTGTTCACTATTACCACAAGCGGCAACGACTAATCCTATTAGTGCAACGCCTAACCACTTCACATATCGCTTCATCTACAATCTCCTTTTCAATTTGGCTACTTTCTCACTATATGATTTCATTATACAATTTCATGCAATCATTAAAGCATACTTAACATATAAGTTAAAGTATTTTAAAGTTTATTCCTCTTATTAAATCATTGATTTTGGCAAAAGAGAATCCTTTATCGACAAATAACGTCATCATAGAAGCAATAACACTTAAATAGAATATCAATATTTTTAAATCTATTTAAAATAGAGGAATAAGAGAGCACTTATCTTGTTATCTCCTTTTGGTTATAACATTTTATTATCGCGTTTTGTTATTGCATTTTGTTATTTCAAAGACTTTCCAAAGCCCCCCTTTTAACTGATTCATTGTCAACAACATAAAAGAGCGACATTATGCCCTACTATCTATTAGCAATTATCAAATTTATGATTGGCTTTACCATTATTTTGACCCATATGAATCTCACCGGTCGGACACAGCTATCGCAACTGACGCCGGTGGATTTTATTGGTAATTTTGTACTCGGTGGTATTATCGGCGGTGTCATCTATAGCGATGCTATTCCCTTAACACAATATATTGTCGTGCTACTCATTGGCGTCTCAATGATTAGCCTCATTCATTGGATTAGCAAGCATATTCGTCTAGTACGGAATGTGACTATCGGTAATCCCATTACGATTATCAAAGATGGTCAATTTCAGATGGAAACACTGAAAGAGAAACAGAATAAAATAGATATTCTTAATATTCTCTCCCAAATGCATGCTCAAGGTATTCACTCTTTTCAAGAGGTCTATTTTGCGCAAATTGAACCCAATGGCCAACTGACTATTATCTGTGATCGTGCGCAAATGCCCTCAATAGTGTTACTAAAAGAAGGGGAGATTTATAAAGATGAATTAGAAAAAATTGGCCGAGATGAAGCTTGGTTAAAAAGAGAGCTTGCCCAATTAAATCTCCATCAATTAGAGGATCTATTTTTAGTAGAATTTTGGGATGGAAAGATTCACGCAATCCTACAAGATGGCTCAATGGTACCGGCACACTAAAGCGATGAAATAGAGGTGAGAAAAAAATTGGAAGAAATAAAAAAGCCATTATTCCGATTGATTCTCTTCAAGAACTCATCAGTATAATGGCTTAATCCTTATCTTATATCTTATTACTTCTATACGCTTATTTGTGTTTATTACACCTATATTACTTAATACGACTCATCGATTGCTACTTTCCCCAAGCATCAGGATATTTATAACCAGCAAAACGCTCTTTTGCATAAGCTTTAAATTCATCCGAATTATAAGCTTCAGTCACATCTTTTAACCAAGGCGCATCGACATCTTGAGTTTTCACCGCTGCCCAATTAATAAAGATGAAGCCAGGATCAGTGAAAAGTGCTTCAGAGAAAGGAATTTTTGAGCTTGCCGCATAGTTACCAGGAATCACCACAAAATCTACATCTTCCCGCACGCGCGGTAATTGAGGTGCTTCTAATTGTACTAACTCAATGGCATAAGGATTCTCGGCAATATCTGCTTTCGTTGCTTTCAGTGGATCAATGCCGTTTTTCAGTGTGATTAAGCCGGCATCTTGAAGCAACATCAAAGTACGAGAGAAGTTACTAGGATCATTGGCAACGGCAAATTTACTTCCCTTAGGTAAATTCTCTAAGCTATTTTTCTTACCACTATAAATCCCTAAAGGCCCTGTCGGGATTTGAAATACCTCGGTTAAATCTAAATTATTCAATGTCTTGAAAGAGTTCAAATATGGCAGATGCTGAAAGGTATTAATCTCTAGTGAACCATCCGCTAATGCTCTATTGGGTAAGACGTAATCGGTAAAAACAACAAGCTCTACTTCATAGCCTTTTTTCTCTAATTGTGGCTTTACAGAATCAGTCACCATATCTGCAAAATCCCCGACTGTTGTGCCGATACGGATTTTTTTCAAATCGTGAGAATCCGCCGTTTTATCCTCAGAATTACAAGCGGCTAAAATAGAAGTTGCACCGATTAATGCAACTAAAAGACTTTTTTTAACGAGTTGTTTCATATTATCTCCTTAAGATGATCTTCATTGATTATGAAGTCGATGTGAAATATCGGTATGTAGGTATCTTCTTAACTATATGTTCTTAAATATATTTTCTTGAATGCATACCATTAACTATATCTTATTGAATGTAACTTATTGAATCGATTAACGATTATCTTGCGCCCAAGCTTCCGGCAATTGATAACCCTCAAAATGTTCAGCAGTATAGGCTTTGAGTTCATCTGAATTAAATGCCTCGGTAATCGCTTTTAACCACGGTGCATCACGATCTTCAATACGCGCAGCTGACCAGTTAACAAAGGTAAAAGTCGGCTCTGTGAAGATCGCATTTTTAGGATCTAAACCCGCACTAATCGCAAAATTCCCATTGATCGCTGAGAAATCGACATCTTGTAATGAACGTGGCAGTTGTCCGGCATCTAATGTAATAATCTCAATATTAAGGGGATTTTCAGCAATATCTTCGCGAGAAGCTGTCAGATAATTCGTATTCTCTTTCAACTTAATCCAACCTAAATGATCGAGAATCACAAGCACTCGCGCATAGTTAGAAGGATCATTCGGTGCAGAGACTTTCATTCCTTGATGCGCATCTTCTAAGCGTTTAGTTTTACCGGCATATAGTCCATAAGGAGCCGTTGGAATTTGAAAAACCTCTTCAATGGCTAAATTGTGTTGCGCCTTAAAAGCATCTAAATAGGGCTTATGTTGGAAGATATTAATATCTAAATCACCGTCAGCTAGTGCTAAATTAGGACGGATATAGTCGGCAAATTCAATGAGCTTGTAACTGTAACCTTGTTTCTCAAGCAGTGGGCCGACAACATCTCGCACCATTTGCCCGTTGACACCGACGGTAACACCGATAACAATCTCTTTTTTATCAGTTGCTTGACCTATTTCACTATTTTTTTGTGTCTCATTACAACCCACAAGCACTAGAGCTGAGATCACAACTATAGTGATTATTTTACCCAATGTGTGTTGATAAAATCGCTGAAAGTATTGCTTCATTAAAATTCCTCCTCGTCCTATGAGATGTTGGTCTACTACCTGACATCATCGATAAAATTGTTATCCGAATATATTGTTCGTATATAGCTATTTGAATCCAACTATTCGAATGGCTATTTCAGATGCACTTTTCAGATAGACCTAAATAATTCATTACCAAAAAGACACAAAAAAACCCGCAACATCTGTTACGGGTCATCTATTCGGATAGAAGAGATAGTCTAATGACTCTACTCTCTATATCACGCTTTAGCTGTTGTGCCCGCAAGCTGTATCAAATCGGCAAGTTCTATTTAAGCGCTTATTATGAGAGGTGTCAAATTTTTCTCTCAAGCCTCAAACAATTTATAACACTTCATTCCCATTTATAAATTTGTATTCATACACGAATAGACGCTTATTAGAAGTCCCAACTACGCTTACGGCGTGTTTTCGCAAAAAGACGAGGTAGGATCGCTGATCCTAGAATAATACCACCTAATAGAATTAAGGCACCCACCGTCCACTCATTACTCCGATTCGCATCTTGTAAACGGGTGTTTTCCTGTTTTAAACGGGTAATTTCAACCTTTTGCACATGATCTTGTTTATTGAGCTCCTCATTCTTTTGAGCTAATTCCATCTCATGAGAATAGAGCTTTTTGAGTTCAACAATCTCCAATTTTAGCGCCTCATTTTCAGCCGTTAAAATTTCAACTTCTGAAGCCATAGCATTTTTTTCATCATTGAGCTTTTGGATATTGCTCTCTTCTTGTTGCTTCAATCGCTCAATTTCAGCCTCTAACGACTCATTTTCTTTAAGAAGTGGTTCGTAACGGGCTTTCGCCTCTTCAATATAATTACGGGCACTAGGTTCATCCATCAGAAATTGACTGTGAATCCACCCAGTACGATTACCATCGTAACGAATTTGTACATAACCGTTTCGCGTAGCGAGCTTCTCTACAGGTTCTCCGGCATTAATCATCTTAGTAATTCGATAGTTATCCCCTGAACCTGCTCGAACCGGCGCTTGTAGCTTATCACTAATATAGAGCTGTTCCGCAGAAGCTAAAGCGAAGCAACTTGTTAAAAGAGCGAGGGTAAGTAGTCGTTTAGAAGCTTTCATCATAATGAGGATCCTATCTCTAATCTGTATCTATATCGAATTTACAAGGGGGTTATTATACCTGAAAAATGTGAATTTTTTTGAAAGGTTTCTCGAAAATGGGTTCAATCCGTAATAACACTGATGATCATAACGTTATTAGCAATAACATCTAAAATAGTTCTAATAACCTCATCAACCACTTATTGAAGATTTAATGTTAAAATAAGATTCGTCAGTTTGTTATTGAATAACATTCAATAGCATTAATAGAACAGCCAACTAGGAGAGATTATGAAAGTCTATATTATTACAGGGGCATCGAAAGGTATTGGTAATAGCTTAGCTTCAATATTAGAAGCGGAAGGACATAAAGTTTTACGAGTTGCTCGAACTAATCCTGCAGGTTTTTCTAATCTGATGACAATGGATATTACAGCACCGGAAGCCACATTACGCATTATGGAATGGCTAACGCCGCTCTTACCGTTAGCAAGTGAAGTAACGCTCATTAACAATGCCGGCGTTATCGAACCCATTCAAAAAATCGGGGCGTTAAACACCAATGCTATTCATAAAGCGATTGCGATTAATGTGACTGCACCGATTGAACTGAGCAATGCCTTTGTAGCACTGACACAATCACTTCCTATCACTAAACGTATTATCAATATCTCCTCTGGTGCAGGTCGTCATGTTTACGAAGGTTGGTCAATTTATTGCACGACCAAAGCCGCCATCGATCACTTTAGTCGGGCACTCTATCTTGAGCAACAATCTATGGAATACCCTATTGCGGTTACGGCATTAGCCCCCGGAGTCATTGATACCGATATGCAAAAAGAGATTCGAGGAAGCGAGCAATCCGCATTCCCAAGTGTTGCGCGTTTTATTGAGATGAAAGAGAGTGGCACTCTACTCACACCCCACGAATGCGCTGAAAAAATCATTGCGTATATACAGCGCCCTACCATGCTGTCGGATGATCCTATTACAGATATCAGAGATATGTAACTCCCTATTTCTAAGGGAAACTCTCAATATCGCCTATTATTTCTACAATTTTGAGTAAGAAAAAGGGTTGTAATTTTACCAAAATAGATTATCATCTTTCTCTGTAGCAACGGTCTGTCAGCAACGATCTTTTCAAACTGAAATAAAGAAACGATACGCAATAATTTCTTGACAAGATTTGATAGTACTGTATAATCTACATCTCAAATGCGAGCGTGGCGAAATTGGTATACGCGCTAGACTTAGGATCTAGTGGTTCATCCGTGAGAGTTCGAGTCTCTCCGCTCGCACCATATTTAGTTATGGTGATTAGATCACCTTAATAAGATTTAAAAGGTGCTTACATAGCACCTTTTTTTATATTTAAATTTTTAGTAATTCTAGATAGTTCTAGTTATATAGCAAAATAGTTTAATCAAAGCGTTTAAATTTAGTTAAAATAACCAAGGTTTACATTAGGTTAAATTCAAATTTTTCGTTTAGATTTGATTTATTGATTTAATTTTCAGATTCAACTTAACAGTCAGGTATAAGATATGTCAGTAGAAACATTAGAAGGCCTCAAACGCCGTGTAGTGATTGAACTTGATGAGCAAGAGATCAACAAAGATATTGAGAATCGTCTCAAGGATCTTGCTCGCCGCGTCCGTGTTGATGGATTCCGCCCTGGGAAAGTACCAGTTAAAGTCGTTCGCAGCATGCATGGTGCAGAAGTTGAGAACGAAGTCATTGGCGAAGCTATTGGCAAAAAATACCAAGCAATCATCGCTGAAAACAAGCTCTCTCCAGCAGGTCAACCTGTTGTAGATATGCCAAATCCAGAGAACAAATTTTCGTTCACTGCAGAATTTGAAGTGATGCCAGAAGTGAAACTTGATCATCTTGACAAGTTAGAAGCTGTGAAATTTGAAGCAGAAGTTACGGATGCTGATCTTGAGAACATGCTTAAAACACTTCAAAAACAGAGCCAAACTTGGAAAGAAACAGAAGCTGCATCTAAACTTGAAGATCGCGTAACCATCAACTTTGTAGGTCGTGTTGATGGTGAAGTATTTGAAGGTGGCTCTGCAAATGATACTCCGCTTCTCCTTGGTTCTAACACAATGATCCCTGGTTTTGAAGATCAAATCGTGGGTATGAAAAAAGGCGATATCAAAACGATTAAAGTCACCTTCCCTATGGACTATCAATCAGAAGAGTTAGCGGGTAAAGAAGCTGAATTTGATATTGAAGTCAATAAAGTAGAAGAAGGTCAATTACCTGAAATTGATGCTGCATTTGCAGAACGTTTCGGCATTGAAAATGGCGATGTTGAAAAACTTCGTTCAGAGCTTCGCAAAAATATGGAGCGTGAATTAAATAACGTAATTCATAATCGCTTTAAAGCTTCTATTCTTGAATCTCTCGAGAAAAATCATGAAGTAGAAGTGCCTGAAGCATTAGTCATCGCTGAAGCACAATCAATGGCACAACAATCAAACTTCCCACAACCAAAAACACGTGAAGAAGCTGATCAGTTAATGGGCTTAATCCAACAAATTTTCGCAAAACAAGCTGAACAAAAAGTACGCTTAAGTCTTCTTGTAAGCCAATTTATCGAAGATAGCCAAATGAAACCTGATGAAGCATATGTTGATAAGCGTTTAGAACTCATCGCTTCAACCTATGAAGATCCAGCTGAAGTGATCGAACACTTCAAAAAAGATAAGAACAGTATGCAAAATATCCGCAATATCGCACTTGAAGATCAAGTAGTTGATCTTTTAGCTGAAAAAGCGGCAGTTGTTACTGAAAAGAAAACTTTCGATGAGCTTATGAATCAAGCGCAAAGATAGTCAAAAGTATTCATGAAGTAGCCTCTATCCTTGATTCTTCATTGAAATCTCAAATGATTTAGGCTACACTAGTGAATTGGTGCTCTTCTTAAAGCCTGATTATCATACTTTAATAAGAGCAATTTTTATTTAAACTTTATTAAATTGGGGTGATGTTCAATGCCTTCCGTCAAAATTCGTGAGAATGAACCATTTGACGTTGCTATGCGTCGTTTTAGACGGTCTTGCGAGAAAGCAGGTATCGTATCTGAGGTGCGTGCACGTGAGTACTATGAAAAACCGACAACTGAAAGAAAGCGTAAGAAGGCTGCGGCTCAAAAGCGTCATTATAAACGTATAATGCGCGAATCGAACCGTAGAATCCGTTACTACTAATCGTTGTTTAGTTTACTAAGTATTTAGTACATTAATAAGCTACTCAATGTGAGTAACATTAAAAGCCCTAGATTTCGATCTAGGGTTTTTTATCATTTCGGGATTTAACTATAGCTAGTTTTGGCAAAATAAACTCGATATGAGTAATATGGTAGAATGTTAGTGATATATAAGAGGTTTAATCATGAAGAAAAAGATCTTAATCCCCACAACAATCATCTTATTCACCTTGATCATCGCCGGTTGCGCTTCTAGTAGTCCAAGTATGCATTATCGCAATGACTACTCTAATCAAGTCTATGGTCGCCTTAGCTTTGGCTATAATCTTGGTAACTAGCATACTAATACATTATGTAAATGTCATTCTACCTAGTTACTTGCCCGCTATCGGTGGGGAGCGTAATTACTGCATTAGTCACCTTTATGGTTGAAACTAATTTGCCTGTGGTCCCGGAATAGACGTTCACATCCCAAACATGAGTCCGCTTACCACGATGCTGTAATGTCGCTTTAGCTATCACTCGATCCCCTACTCTTGCCGATGATATATGGCTTGCGCTGATTTGCATACCGACACAACCGAGCTCAGCAGGTAAAATCGCATACGATCCGATACCCCCAATGGTTTCAGCTAAAGCAATCGTTGCCCCACCATGTAGATATCCCATTGTCTGTTGATGTTTTTCAGTCACCGGCATGATCGCTTCCGCATAATCAGCCTCTAATTGTAGAATTTCAATCTCTAATGTCTTTAAAAGATTCATTCCTTGATAGCGATTAATCGCCGTAACCGTTCTTTCACCTTTCATAAACTCCTCTCCATTATTATATTGTATCGGTTCAAAATAAGCTTATCTCAATGCTAAGCACTATCTATTATCGATTTTCTATTTCACTAATAAGATTGACTTTATTTTGCAAAATATCGGCAAAAACTAATAAATAGTTACGATGATAGTGCTTTATGATGCGGTTTTACGCTACAATAGCAAGAATCATCTCATTTATCCTCGAAAAAGGAAAGAATCACTATGAATATCCAAATTTGGTCTGATTTCTCTTGCCCCTTTTGTTATATCGGCAAGCATAATCTAGAACAGGCAATCATGCTTCTCTCCGAAGATGAAATGGCGCAAATCAAAATTCAATACCGCAGTTTTGAATTAGCACCTGATGCACCTCTTTTTACGGATCAAACACTCGCGGAAGTATTAGCTGAACGTTACCAAACAACTGTAGAAAAAGCAAAAGAGCTAACGGTGAACTCTGCTGGTATGGCAGCAACTGTAGGATTAACGATTAATAATGATAAAATCATTCCTACCAATACTTTCTTAGCGCACCAACTGTTGCATTATGTTGCAAACAAAGCACCGAGTAAGATTAAAGCTTGTGCCGATTTGCTCTTTAAAGGCTATTTTCAAGATGGCATTAATTTAAGTGATATCGTTGCACTGATTGAAATCGCCGATAAACTTAAACTCGATCTGACGGATGTTAAAAAAGCATTAGATGATGAGGTTTACGTCAATGCGGTACGCGATGATGAAGCCATTGCTCACCGAATTAATATTCAAAGCGTTCCTTTCTTTGTCATTGACAATGAAGTCGCAATACAAGGCGCACAAAAAGTGGAGGACTTTCACCAATTTTTAGTGGAATATCTCAAGGAACAAAATAAACAAGGTCATGAAAATACCCCTACGCAGGATGCATAATTTTTTCTTTTATTATTGATAGGAGTTTACTATGTCTATGGAATTACTGATTGTCGTAGGTTTTTTTGCTATTGCTGTCATCGGTTATATTGTCTCTCTCTTCTTTTTATCAAAAGAGGGGGTCAAAAAGTTATGGATGAGCTTATTACTTATTGCATTTGTGATAATGCTTGTATCACTCATTGTGATTCGTTTTGATACTTCAGGATTTTTAGCAGATCCAAAATTAATGTCTGAATTCTACTTTGCTTATTTCGTCATTGTAGCGCTCATTGTACTCGGCATTGTCAATATTTGGGCTTTCAAAAAAGTGATCTGGCGTGTCTTAACAGGCAAACCCCTCAATTTTGAAACACCTGAAGAACTTAGAGAGCGCGAAGCAGAGAAAGCTGAAGCTAAGCAAGCTAAAGAGCACAAATAAGCATTGTTATAGTAAGTATTATTAAATAAGTGCCGTTTATATTCTGGTTACTCTTTGATTCATAATGAAATCCCCATTTTTAATGGGGATTTTTATATGAACCTATTGAAATCAAATTGCGCAGCTTGAGTGGTTTTATAGAACAACCTATAATACGTTCTTAATCAATCATGCAATATCACCTGTATAAGGAGTTTCATGAGCAAACAACACGAACGAATCAAGGCACCGCCTTACTTCTCTTTAAGCTTTACAGGGAGAATTGGTCGATTAGAATTTGCCAATCGTTTTGTCACCTACTTGGTACTTTTTACTCTAATCTATCTGCTCTACTTCTATGTCGCAGAAAAAGGGATCTTTTCATTATTTAGTGAAAATGATAAATCCATTGATATGACAAAAAATCTCATTCGCCTTATTTTCTATAGTGGCTATGTGGGGGCGATCATAGTGCTCTATTTACGAATGATTATTATGCGCTTACATGATATCTCACTCTCAGGTTGGTGGTCTTGCCTACTCTTTCTCTGCCCCTATCTACTTGACCTTGCGGTCATCATGTTACCGATGACACTCTCTCGAGGGGCTTTTTATACTTACTTCTTTATGCTCTTTACTGTGAGCCTTGCAATTAGACTCTTTCCTTTTATTATGCCCGGCAATAAACAGCTTAATCAATATGGTCCACCATCTCGTACAGGAACACCTTTAGGAATCATTATACTGATTATTGTCTCTGTTGTAGGTAGCTATTTCCTTTATCGCTATATTACCTTACAGAGCCTCTCTATCGCATTTCTCTATAACCTGTAGCCTGTAAGTCTTAAGCCTGTAGGTTATATAGTAAATTTGGTTTAAGAAAAATGATTTTAAACAACACTTGCAAGATGCCGGATAGAACGGCTTCCTTACTTATTACAACCGATGCGCCGGCATTTAAATAAGCTTATTTTGAACCGACATTACTATACATGATAACTTCATATACAGAAATATAGGATAGTGAATACAACAACGGGATGAATGTGTTATTACACTCATCCCGTTTTAGCAAATTTGAATCTATTTGAAATAATGCGGATACTGTACTACTGCATTCACCAGTAACTGTAATCCTAAACGCATTCCATCTTCATCAATCCCAAATTTAGGATGATGATGCGGGTAATTAAAGGCCATCTCTTCATTGCCGCCCCCCACAAAGAGAAAAGTAGAAGGTACGATTTTTGAGAATGCACTAAAATCCTCACCCCCGAGCATACATTTTTCTGTAATAATAGTGGCACCTTCAATATTTTCAGCTACTTGACGCATAAAAGCTGTCTTTTCAGGATTGTTATAGGTCACACCATAACCCACCATATAGTCAATCGTACATGTTGCGCCATATTCACTGCAGGTAGATTCGGCCATTTTTGTAATATTACTTTTAAGAATCTCACGCACTTCATCACTCGAAGAGCGCACACTACCACCTAAACGACAAGTATCTGGAATCACATTTAAAGCCTCTGTTCTTCCCGCTTGAAATACCGTATTACTGATGACTGCCGGTTCTTGTGGTGAAACCATACGGGAAACAATTGTCTGCAATTTCTGGACAATCATTGAACCAATAATAATAGGATCAATGGCCATATCAGGTTGTGACGCATGTCCGCCCTTACCTTGAATATGAATCTCGTAAGTATCTGAGTTTGAGCTTGCCGGCCCCTCTTTAATATCAATAATCCCCACCGGCATTCCTGACCAGATATGTTGGCCATAGATAAAGTCCAACTCATCAAATAGCCCAGTTTTGACCATCTCTTGCGCACCGCCAGGAAGTAATTCCTCTGCATGTTGGAAAATAGCCCATACTTCTCCTGTTAATTCATCAAAGTGGTCATCAAAATAACGACAAGCAGCGAGTAACATTGAAGTATGAATATCGTGACCGCAAGCGTGCATTACACCATCGTTTTGAGAGCAAAAAGGTAACTCTGTCCGCTCTTCTTCAATCGCTAAGGCATCAATATCAGCACGAAGCCCAATTTTTGGTCCGGGCTTGCCGGTCACAAATTTCACTAATACACTCGTGCCAACGGGCCGAATAATCTCCGCGTGTTTCAACTGCTCCATTTCACTAATAATGTATTTCGCAGTCTCATATTCCTGAAAAGAGAGCTCAGGATGAGCGTGAAGATGGCGACGATTTTCAATAAGTTTTGCTTCATAAGGCTGTAATTCTGCTTGTGTAACTAGTTTCATAATATTCCTCCTAGTAATCTTTATTAATCCTGAGGATCATCAAATAACCAAGTTCTGATGATCCTCAAATTTTTTTCCATTTTAATTTTAGTTCTAATTCTAACTTTCAATTTCAATTTCAATTTCGATTTCGATTTCGATTCAGATTCAGATTCATCACCGATAAATGATCTGATCAATGGCGATCTTCCATCTATCTAAAAATATTGTTGCTCAAGATGGATCGGCCCCCCTGGACCTACCGGTAAACCTGTCCAGTACCAGATCAAAACAAAGATTGTCCAAATCAAACCTAATGCCAAAGTATAAGGGAAGAGATTCGAGATTAAGGTTCCTAACCCCATATTCTTATCATACTTCTTCGCAAAAGTGAGCAATAGCGGTAAATAAGCCATCATCGGTGTAATAGGATTAGTAATAGAATCTCCTATACGATAGAGAATCTGAGTAAATGCAGGGTGATACCCTAAGAAGAGGAACATCGGCACAAAGATCGGTGCTAAAAGTGCCCATTTAGCCGAAGCACTCCCAATAAAGATATTGATCACACTGGTAATAAAGATAAAGCCAATAATGAGTACAAAGCCACTTTGATGCTCAAGAAGTGAAGCCCCTTTTATAGCGATAATGAGCCCTAAATTACTCCAAGCAAACAGTGCAATCATCTGTGCTGAGAAGAATACGATGACAATAAAGGAACTCATTCCTGCCATTGAGCGATTGATCATCTCCACGATATCTTTAGAGCTTTGCGCTTTTTTAGTAATGACCGCATAAATTAGACCTGGCACGAAGAAGATTACTGCAATGACAATTGCCACGCCTTTAATTAAAGGCCCATCAATTAAACTGCCCGACTCAGGATTACGCAAGAAACTCGATTCAGGAATGGCCATTAAGGTAATTAAGACAAAAATAGTCATTAAGGCATAGTTTGCCCATTTTAATCCTTTCTTTTCAAGATCAGTTAAATCATCAATATCGTGAACATTATCTACGGATTGATAGGTTCCTAAACGTGGAATGATCACTTTATGCGTTACAAAAAGAATCACAAAAAGCAGCAGAAACATCGATGCAGTCATAAAGTACCAGTTCATCGCAATATTCACCGGCACATCTACATTAATGGTTTTCAGTCCTGCTTCTGTAAACGACAGTGCTAAAGCGTCAGCCATACCAATAATCACATTCGCAGCAAAGGCACCTAATGCCGCGGCATAAGCCATTACTAATCCTGCAATAGGATGGTAACCTAAGCGTAAGAAGATCATCGCAGCAAGTGGCGGAACCACAATTTGTGAAGCATCGCCGGCAACAGTACCAATCATCGCAACGAGAATAATCACCGGCATAATAAGCTTTGTAGGGGCTCTTTCTACCGTTGAGATCATCAAGGCTTTAAAATAGCCACTATGCTCTGCAACACCAATTCCAAACATGACTACAAGTACGACACCTAAGGCCGGGAATTCTGTGAAGTTAGAGGTGGCTTTCGTTACAATCTGCGTTAAACCATCCATCGTCAATAAATTCACGACTTCCACTGTCTGCTTAGTAACAGGGTTAAAGGCGGTCACATCTAAAAAATGTAAAATAGCTGATGCAATAATAGTTAAAACTGATAATCCGATAAAGATCATCACCGGGTCAGGCAATTTATTCCCCCAATACTCGATTTTATTTAAAAATCGCATAAAGAGACTCGGCTTAATCGCTTGTGTCGTCATAGTTGCTCCTTTGGTATAGTCATTTCTTACTTTATTATTTTCTTGTAAGATTATTATCTTATGTATGAGTCACTTTTATATTTGTTGCTTTTTTGTGCTCTGTCTTAGGTATAGCAGATCTTTTATAAAAAATTAAATTTATTGTAAATTTATTACATTCAAATATATGTCTATACATTTAGAATTTCATCTAACAAAATGAAACATAAAAGATTTAAAATATTTGAAATCAATATTTATAGAGTCACTTTATCGATTTAAATCGAGCAAAAATGATAAAAATCGATATAAATCGCTCATTTCTAATACTTTTATGATTTGAAATAACGCCCTTTCTAATGCCTTATGCCTATTTTTCCCTTTAGATTTAGAAGATATTGTGCAGTAATTAAACAGTTACCCTCTTAAAAATCCTACAAAAATTCCACAAAAATCTTAGTGAATCTGACTCACTATCTTCTACGCTGACCAGAAAAAGTAGACATTTGTCTCTTTTAATAAAGTTTGAGAACCGCGCTACATAATCTTCAATGCCAATTCATCGGCATTTAAACAAGCTTATTTTGAATCGATATTACGATACATGTTTATTCCTCTTACACTCGGTAAAGAGTTCAATAATCTTCTTGGCAATTGATATAACTTTAGAAAAATTGACATTATTAAAGTACAATAACTCACCTTTTGAATAAGTTATTCATCAATATATCTATAAACTGTACTCATTTAGAATAGGATCATGAATGTATGAAATTATCTTCTAAACTTATATTGGCACTGGGTTTTAGCGGTCTGACAACAATTGCTCAAGCAGATTCTCTGAGTTTAGGTTTAATAGGTGAGATCGACCAATCGCCTTATATCGGCGTTGATCACGATAATAATGTGAAGCCCTATATTAATTACGAATCCCCCTACCTCTATATCGATGGCTTAGAAGCGGGATTTTATCTACATCAATCTGCAATGCAACAATTGACTCTTGGTGTACTCTATGATGAAACTGGCTTTAAACCTAAACATAGTGATAATTGGCAAATGAAACAACTAGATCGCCGGAAATATAGTGCGATGGCAACATTGGATTATACCGTTATTACCTCCTTTGGTGCTTTTGGGGCAACATTAAATCACGATATTCTAGGACGCAGTAAAGGTACTACTTTTGCCGTCAATTATAGCGTTGCACAAACCTTTGATAAACTCACTGTAATGCCCTCTATCGGTCTTACTTGGCAAGATCGTCGTTACAATAATTACTACTATGGCATTACGGAAGCAGAGTCAAAACGTTCTGGTCTAGCGCAATATAAGAGTAAACAGGGTATTAATCCTTATATCGAGCTCAATCTAAGCTATCAAGCCACACCTAAATGGCAGATTATGGGAACAGCGCGCTATGATCATCTCAATAAGCAGATCCGTCGAAGCCCGATGGTCAATCGCAACAATCTCTATTCTCTACAACTTGGATTTGCCTATCAATTCTAAAGTTCATCAACATCAAAGGTAACGTTTATAAGCCTTATTATAATCATTATTAATATCAATTGATTACATATTAAAACGCTTAATTGTTACAAAAAGTACACAGAAAGCTAATACACAAGCAGAATGATGTAATAGATAATGCGCTCGTTTATATATTTATTGATAAATATTGACGTTAAATAAATTATTTTGGTGCATTTTTTGATATGCCCTAATTCTAGTGAGCAATTACGCCATTAGAAACCTATTAGGGCTTATTTAAAGATCTTCAACCATAACGCAATATTTCATATCACATTTAATTCATTGACAACACGGAGCTTGGCAGATGAAAAATCACACTATCGATGAACAGCAATTATTAAAAGATGAGGCAAAATATTGCTCATTTGGGGATACAGTTCATTATGTAGATCCGCCTAAAATTTTCACGAATTGTGAGGGTAGCTATCTTTATGATGCTAACGATATTCAATATCTCGACTTACAGATGTGGTATTCAGCGGTCAACTTCGGTTATAAAAATGAACGCCTCGATAATGTACTCAAGCAGCAGATCGATACATTACCACAAATGGCGAGCCAATATCTTCACCCTACAAAAATCGAATTAGCTAAAGCGATTGCTACCGATATGGAACGCAAGTTTGGTAAAGAGGGTCGTGTTCATTTTAATGTCGGCGGATCACAATGTATCGAAGATTCCTTAAAATTGGTGCGTAATGCAACCAATGGCAAAAGCTTAATGTTCGCTTTTGAAGGCGGATATCATGGTCGAACCTTAGGAGCTTCATCAATCACTTCAAGCTACCGTTATCGCCGTCGCTATGGTCACTTTGGTGAGCGTGCGCACTTTATTCCTTTCCCTTATCCTTTCCGTCGTCCTAAAGGAATGACTGCTGAGGAATACGGCGAACATTGTGTCAATGAATTTGCTCGCCTCTTTGAAACAGAATATAACGGTGTTTGGGATCCTAAAGTGAATGAAGCTGAGTATGCGGCATTCTATATTGAAGCCATTCAAGGCACCGGCGGTTATGTAATTCCACCACGCAACTTCTTTAAAGGCTTGAAAAAAGTCTTAGATCAATATGGTATTTTATTAGTGGTCGATGAGATCCAAATGGGCTTCTATCGTACGGGTAAACTCTGGTCAATTGAGCACTTTGATGTAACGCCCGATGTATTAGTCTTCGCAAAAGCGCTCACTAATGGCCTCAACCCACTCGGCGGATTATGGGCCCGTGAAGAGCTAATCAATCCTGAAGTCTTCCCTCCTGGATCAACACATTCAACCTTTGCTTCAAACCCATTAGGAACAGCACTTGGCTTAGAAGTGATGAAGATGACCCAAGAGATGGATTATGAAACAATGGTCACCAAGAAAGGGGAACACTTCTTAGAAGGGCTACGTGATCTACAAAAACGCCATAAAGAGATTGGTGACGTCGATGGTTTAGGCTTAGCACTTCGTGCCGAGATCTGTACTGAAGATGGCTTTACACCTAATAAACCATTACTAGATAAGATGGTAGATATTGGTCTAGCCGGTGATCTTGAATGGAATGGCAAAAAAATGGGCTTAGTACTGGATGTCGGCGGTTACTACAAAAATGTCATTACCCTTGCTCCATCGCTTCATATCTCTACTGAAGAGATTGATCAAGGTTTAGCCTTATTAGATCAGCTTTTAACGCGTGCTAAAAAGAGCTAAATCATAGTGTTAAACACGATATTGAAAGATAACACTAAAAGTATCAAATAGAGAGAGGGTTGATTTAGAAAGATCATAGATTGGACTAAATTGACCCTCTTTTTTTGAATATTCATTTTTTTAAGGGAATTATTGTGCAATATCTTACACAACTGGAACCCACTTCTCTTATCAATCAATTCAACGCGCACCCACCTTATGATTTTATCATTCAAAATCGAATCCCTGAGCTCCCGGCATTTAGTGCGCCTTTTAATCTTTTGACAACCGCCGATCATGATTTTGTTCAAAAGTTCTCTAAAATCCCATTACATCGCTTCTTAACACGGCTTTTAACGTGGAATAGCTGTTTTGTGGGCACCACTGTGTCTGAATATTGCCTATTACCTCAAGTCACTAATAAAGCTGAATTAGCGAATCTTGCCGGACAGATTCGCTCACAATATACTCGCGATTTTGCCCTGACCATCGTGAAAGATATTCCCCAAAACTCGCCCTTATTGTCAGATGAAGCCAATCAAGCAGCTTCGGCTTTTAAAGAAGCGCTCGTGACTGAGAATTTTCTGATACTCTCAGGGCAAGCTCTTGCTTGGGTTCCCATTGATTTTGCTAATTCAGAAGAATATATCGCAAGGCTCTCTAAATCTCGGCGTAAAGATATGCGGCGTAAACTCAAAAGTATGGCGGATATCGAGATTCAGATTCTTCAAACCGGTGATGAATGTTTCTTTGATGAAGCATTATTAGCCTACTATTATGAGTTATACCTCAATGTTTTTAATCAGAGTGAGATTCATTTTGATCAATTAAGCCGAGACTTTTTCAGCGCTATTTTGCAAGATAGCAGCAGTCATGGCCTAGTATTTACCTATTCCTATCAAGGAAAACTGATCGGCTACAATATCTGCTATATCGTGGGTGATAGCTTGATTGATAAATATGTCGGTTTTATCTACCCCGATGCTAGAACCCATAATCTTTACTACTTAAGTTGGTTCTATAATTTAGATTATGCTGCCACTCATGGCTTAACACGTTACATTGCCGGTTGGACTGATCCTGAAATTAAAGCTTATTTAGGAGCTTCTTTTACCCTAACTGAGCATGCGATCTATATTCGTAACCCTATTTTAAGAGCCATCTTAAAGCGATTAAGTCATCATTTTGAAAGCGATCAAAACACCTTAGAAAAACTGAATCAAAAAGATTGATAAAATCAGTCAGTGGATTCACAGCAGACTCATAAGAAAGTGACTATCACAATGAATGAAATAACAGCGCAAAAACCCCTTATTCTCAATTTTGATCAGAGTGTACATTTAACATCTGCTCAAACCATCGAACTCACAGAGTGGCAAGAGAGCATTCGATTTGGTTCAAGTATGAAAAATTTTGATATCTTACGTCAAGCACTCAATCACCAAATGCCAGACCAATATGGTCCGGTATTTATGGGCAGTGGCGATTATCATCATATTACGCTTCTATTATTAGAACGACTTCTAGCAAAGCAGAACAATAACCTTATAGGCACTTTTACAGATCATCAACCCATTGATCTTATTGTGTTTGATAATCACCCTGATAATATGCGCTTCCCTTTCGGCATTCATTGTGGCTCGTGGGTATTTCATGCCGCGAAACTGCCACAAATTCGGCATATTCATGTTATAGGAATTACCTCAAATGATATTGGCTTTGCCCATGCAATTGAAAATCACTTCCGCCCGCTCTATCGCAATAAACTCACTTATTGGTCAATGCAGGTCAACACACAGTGGGCACACTATATCGGCTTAAAAAAAGCCTTTAAAAGTTTTGCTTCACCGGATCAATTAATCGACTGCTTTTTACAAACTATGAAAAATGAGACCCATAATCTCTATCTCTCCATCGATAAAGATGCCTTTAGTAGAGATGTCATTCAGACCAATTGGGATCAAGGAATCTTAGAAGAACACCATTTATGGCAAGTCATCGATCAACTCAAACCCCGTATTATCGCCGCAGATATTACCGGTGAAGTATCCGAATATCATTATCAAACCCCTTGGAAACGCTTCTTAAGCAAACTCGATCAACAAGCCCCCATTCCACAGGAATCTCTCACCATTTGGCAAGAACAACAAAATGCCTTTAACACAAGAATTATTGAGCACTTGACGTCATAACAGATAACCTGATGAATAAAAACGAGTGACTCTCTCTTGAATCACTCGTTTTCTAACCTAAAGATACTATCTCTATCCTCACTTCCCTACTCGCTATTTTTACTGATTGACCTCTTCTTGAGCTTTCTCCGCCTCTTCAAGTGCCATGGCTTTCTTCTCAGCAAAGGCTAGAAAAATAATACCAATAATAATAAACAAAGCTCCCGTAAATCGTCCAAAGGTAATTTCATCATTAAAGAGCCAAACGGATACGATCATAACGGTCACAACTTCCATATGAGCAGCCGCAAATGCCGGCCCTACAGGCGCATGCCGAAGTAGCGTCATCCAAGCAAGAAATGTGACGATATAACCAAAAATGGCCACATAAATCCAAACATTAGTAAAAACCCGGATGATCCATTCAAGACTCATCTCTAGAGGTTCTGCTTCCATTGCCGCTAACTTAAAGCTGGTCTGTCCTAATGTATCGAAAAGAAGGAGCACACCAAAACCAATTAAATAAAACTTTTTCATTAGAAGATCCCCACAATCGCTACGCCGGCAGTAATAAAGGCAATCCCGATTACGCGCAAAGGAATCAGCTTCTCATTAAAAAGGAAGCGTCCTGCCAGCATGATAGTAATAATATTCATTGCGGCAAGTAATACCCCTTTTGACAAGGGAACTAAGGTCAGAAAGGCAAGCCAAAGAAAAAACTCTGCGATATAGGAAAAAATACCGACCCACAGCCACTTTTGTCGAAGGATTCCCTGCCAATAGCGCCACATAGTCTCGTTATCAGTTTCATTGCTCGCCGCATATTTAAAAGCGATCTGTCCTAACGTATCGAAAGCCACATTGGCAATCCATAGAATTAAAATTAACCCTGTCATACAACTCCTTTGCCGGCTTCCTCAACAGAGTCTTTTGCCATTTCTTGAACGACTTCTTCAATAAAATTGACTGAAGCATCAATCACCGCTTTGCGTTCCCGATCAATCGTAATAAGATGATAACTATCATGTAATGGAATTAAGGTCGCAGGACCTGACACATTCTGCTCAATCACACGCGCATTAGTCTCAATATCAGCAATATCATCGTGACTTGAATGCATAATCAAACAAGGGGCCGTCACTTTGCCAAGATTACGTTCAACCTCTTCCGATAGATAGAGCATCTCTGCTAATGACGTATATGGATTTCTCGCAAGCCCCGCAGATGCAGCATCACCGCCTAACATACTATCAGAGACAACTTTACGAATTTTCTCATCTTTAAGGCCATAAGGAGGCTCTTCAGCAAAAGCTCGATCTTGAAATATCCCCCATTTCTTAAACCATTTCAGTAGAAAAAAGAGATGCTTCGCATAAAAGGGAATGCTCCACCCATCATATCGAAAAGTAGTTGCATAGGTCATAACCCCGTTCACAATATCTTGCCGCTCTTCAGCAAGTTTCAACGCTAATACCGCCCCCATTGAAAGACCTGCGACAAAAAGATGCTCTACTTCTTGCTGTAATTTTTCAGCTGCAGTTTCAACACTCTGATACCAATCTTGCCAAGTTGTTTTACAAAGATCCGCTTCTGTTCCACAGTGGCCAGCAATCTGCATCGCATAAACGGTAAAACCTGCTTTATTCAGCCCCTTTGCTAAGATACGCATTTCATTAGGGGTACCGGTTAAACCATGGATCAATAATACGCCAATATTTCGATCCCCTTGCAACATAAAGCTGACATCTTTAATCATTCATTCACTACCTATTTTCTGTTTTTTTACTTATTCTTTTAATACTTCTTTTAATACTTCTTTTAATACTTCTTTAACTTATTTTTTAGCTTATTTTTTAGCTTATTCAACTACTCATTCTTCTCCACAGCTCTCACCAATAATCCTCATCAATAGCGCTATTACACTTATTTTCCATCTAAATGCGTCACAATATCGGCAAAATTCATAATCGCTTGATGAGGAATGCCATGTTTGTGACAATAATGAATAAGCTTCCCTTTTGCATAGACAAAATCAATCACATGGGAGACACAGAAATCAGAAGTGCCATCGCCTACATAGAGAATCTGTGAATATTGTTCATAGAGTCGATCCGCTTGATGACATTTGCAATTACCACTTTGCTTCTTGCAAAAAGAAGTTGCATAAGGGAACTCCAACCGCCAATGAGAATCCCCCTCATAGATAAGATGGTTAGCGATGATAGGAACGTCAGTAATACCATGCTTTTGTAAAATATATCGAATTGCATAATCTAAGCCATCACTGACAATGGCTACAGGAATATGACGCCGGCGCATTATCTCTAAAAAGGGGATAAAACTTTCATCAATTTCAATTGTCTCTAAACAAGCATCTAACATGGCTTGATCTGCTCTTAATAGCGCTACTTGACCTGCCATACATTCTAAGGATCCAATTTTCCCAGATTCCCAAGCCTCTTCTAAAGCCTCACAGCCGACTTCGCCAAAATGCTCAATCAAGGTATCCGTTACATCTTTGAGGCTAATAGTTCCATCAAAGTCACACAATACAATGTTATTCATTGTCATACTCTAACCTTAAAATAATTATGAATTATTTTGAATTACCTTGGGTGATTTACTTAAATTTACTCAAATATAGAGCGTTATTATCCTAGGTTTCCCTTAATACGCTATACAACTTTTGTGTAATTTGTGTAACCACTCAGAATTCGAAAAGAGAAAGAATATGTTATAATTGACAAATATTTAACTTTCATCACATTTTCAAGGCTTATTGGCCAAAAACCGAGAAAATCATGTCTAAACATATACTGATTATTGAGGATGATACACGTCTTGCAACCCTTACTAGTGAATATCTACAAATGCAAGGATTTACCGTTACTTGCCATACTCGAGGGGATACTGCTGAATCAACCATTTTAAGTTTAATGCCTGACCTTGTGATTTTAGATGTGCTACTACCCGGTAAATCAGGATTTGATATCTGCCGAGATATTCGTCCTTTCTATCGCAATCCTATCCTGATCCTCACGGCAAGTGAAGATAATATTGATGAAATTATCGGCCTTGAACTAGGGGCAGATGACTATCTTACTAAACCGGTAGAACCTCGGCGTTTACTTGCACGAATCCGAGTATTACTACGTAGGCAACCTACTCATCATCATTTAAGCCCCATAACGGCTAATGGTCGAGATGATTCATCGCAAACACCCATTTCAATCCCCATCAACTCTATTCAACCGCAGTATCAATCATCTCAACGACTCACTTTTGGCGATCTTACAATTGATGGCAATAACCGTACAGTGCAAATCAAAGAGCTACTACTTGATTTCACAACCGCAGAATTTGATCTTCTATGGCTATTAGCAAGTCATGCCGGCACTATTTTAACGCGGGATGATCTCTTTAATGATCTTCGAGGTATTGATTTTGATGGGGATGATCGCTCTATTGATGCCAAAATATCCCGTGTTCGCAGAAAGCTGCAAGAAGACCCCGACAATCCTACGTGGATTAAGACCGTTCGCGGCAAAGGCTATCTCTTTACGCTAGATACGCCAGCACAAAGTATTTAATAATCCATAGGGAATTGAATAATACATAGTGATCATTGTGCGCATTCAATAGAGGAATCTATCATTATATGAGTCAACCAATACATCCCTCCCATCATCAAGCAAAAGATTATCCGAAACAACCATCCCTGACCTCTCGTGTGATTCTTTATCTTGGCATTATGCTTGTTGCTCAAAGTATTATTGTTTATGGAGCGCTTCACATTTTCGTGGCACTTCCTCAAACGTGGACAGGATTGAGTGAAGATTATCAATTTTATCAAGAAATGCTTGGCGAAAGTGCCAAACTCTTAACAGAGCAATTCAATGGCGATCCTATTCACGATGAGGCCTTAGTGGATAAAATCAGTGAACGCTTTAAATTTGCAGTCGAAATTTTACCGCTAGATACCACCTTACCACCGGACATTGATGCCCAATTTCAAGAAGATCATCTCGCTTATGATGATCGCCTCAATACCATTTATCTACGATTTGGCCCAGATCAACAACTATTACAAATAGGTCCGCTTGCCAATAATGATATTCTTGATGCTGACACCTCTGCACTGCTTCTCTTTATTCTCATCTGCTCACTTGTAAGTGCTATTGTCTTCGTCTGCTTTCTCTTTTTGGCGCTTCTCCCTCTTTGGCGTGATGCTATGCGACTTCGTGCCACTGCCGATCAGCTCTCCATTGGCAACCTCTCCTCTCGAACACCTAAGGCTAATAGTTGGCTCTTTAAAACGCTAACGGAAGTAGTCAATACAATGGCGAATCGTCTTAATCAACAGATGCGTGATAGTAAATTGATCTTCCATGCCATGGCACACGAATTACGCACCCCTATTGCCCGACTCCGATTTGGTCTTACAATGATGGATGAAGCCAATACTATTGAAGCTATGAAACGACAATTACCGGGAATTCATCACGATTTAGAGGAATTAGAAGCCTTGATCAATACCAGCCTCAATTTCTTTAAGATGCAACAGCAGGAAATTCTGCCTAACAAAACTCCCGTAGATCTACAGAATTGGGCATCTCACGTCATTCATTCATTAATGCCAATGAAACCTATAGAAGTGACCCTTGAAGAGCACATTGAAAATACAACCTTTTCAATAGATCAAAAACTCGCAACGCTTGCGCTCAATAATCTTCTGCTCAATGCTTATAAATACACTGCTTCTAAAGTTGCCCTCAGCATGTCTGTATTGGATGAGGCGCTCTATATCAAAGTCAGCGATGATGGTGCCGGCATTCCTCCAGAGGCCTATGAAGAGATCTTTAAACCATTTTCAAGATTAGATAATAGCCGAACCCGAGAAACCGGCGGTCATGGTTTAGGACTTGCCTATGTTGCTCTCATTGCGGAATCTCATCAAGGTTGTATTAGAGTAGGCAGAAGTCAGTGGAATGGTGCTGAGTTAACGCTCATATTGCGATAAACATTATGATTAATATCGAATAGTTGAAATAACCTGTAATCATATTGTCAATTACCCACTATAACTATTGATTGAGTAATCTTCAGGTTAAATAATGGTACATATCTACGGTTAATATCTGCATTTTTTGTAGATACACCACTACTATTATGGGAGTAAACATGTTTATCAGTACCGAATTCGTTGATCGACTCATTCACGAAGATCTTCCTTACATTGACCTTACATCTTCTCTATTGGGCATCTCAAAGCAACGTGCGCGCATCGAGTATCGTTCTCGGGAATCAGGTGTCATTGCCGGTATTGATGTCATTCTAAAGATGTTTCAACAATGTCAAATTACCCCTATAGAGTATCAACAAAATGGGGAATTTATTACCCCGAATGGATTATTGATCTCCGGCGAGGGCTCTGCCGAAGCGATTCATACAGTTTGGAAAATTGGACAAAATGTACTTGATTATAGTTGTGGTATTGCAAGTTATACAGCAAAAATGGCACATATTTGCCGGCAATCCCCTAAGCCTATTGCGCTTCTGACCACTCGCAAGAATATCCCCGGCACTAAACTGTTAGCGATTAATGCCATCATGGCCGGCGGTGCCGTTCCCCACCGGTTAGGGTTATCTGAAACGATTTTGATCTTTAAGCAACATCGTGCATTCTTTCCAAATGACCAGTCACTTGCCAATAAAATCCAAGAGATTAAACATCTGACTTGTGAAAAACATATTGTTATGGAAGCAGATACCGTAGAAGAAGCGGAACGTTTTATTGCAATGGGCGCCGATATTATTCAATTTGACAAATTGACACCGAAAGCCCTTAAAGAAGCGAGTTATTCCCTTAAATCTAAGCACCCTACACTGCGTATTCTCGCCGCCGGCGGTATTAATCTACAAAATATTACCGAGTATATCGAAGCCGATATTGAAGGCATCGTTACAACAGCTCCTTATTATGCAAAACCTTTAGATATTAAAGTAGACATTACACCACTATCATTTTGATCTATAAAAAATATAGTAAGATCAGTTCAAAATAAGCAGCATTAAATGCCGGTGCATAGGTCACATGGAAAACATAGGGAACATAAAAAAGGATAGTCACCATTGATTAGGAGACTATCCTTTATCACTTTATACTGATCAATACCGTAAGAATGATATAAATCTGCTTATCACAACCAACTATTAATAGAAATCATAACGCATATTCATATAGAGATAGCGCCCCGCTGAAGGATAGGTTGAATTATACGATGCATAGTTCTTATTAAAGATATTCTCAGCGCCGGCATTGAATGTCATGCCTCTCCATTGTGGCGGACGTACAGAAAACTTCAGGTTGTAAGTTGCATATCCCCGGTTTTTCGTAAGTCCTTTACTGTCAGCATAACTAGTACTTCTTGCTGTCACCGAAGGTGTAATTTCAAGCCAATCAACAGGCTTAATTGTCGCGTAAGCATAACCAAAGTTTTTGGGAATATCTGTAATTTTGATCTCATTATGATCTTTATTTTTGACATGCAGGTAAGTATAACTACCCCCTACCCGTAAATACTGATTCACATCATAATCAAGCCCTAATTCAATCCCTTTACGGATCACTTTCCCGGGAAGATTGATATTTTGAGTGACTGCATATCCTGGGAAGATAGACCAATCATCATCACTACGTTGAATCGCATCCTTCGATTGGCTATAAAATAGAGAAGCATCAAAGTGAAGATTATCTAACGGCATCCCGGAATAGCCTAATTCAATATTGAGTGCACTCTCAGGTTTCAAACCAGGATTTTGTAAAGCAATACTTGGATAAAGTTGACCAGGAATACAGTATGTTTCACCTTTAGGACACTTTTTCTCATTATCCCCATAGTTAGAATAAGATTCTTTAAAGCTTGGGAAACGGGTCTTACGGCCAATTGCAAAACGGAAAATATCTACATCGTTCGGTTTATAGAAAAGCGCCGCTTGATAATCCGTTGTATGAATAGAAGGCGACAGCATACTACCCGCTTGTGGATATTGCGCTAATAATGCTTCGGTATTTTTACCAATACCATTAGCATCAGCGGTACGACGAGTATAAATAACCCCTAACTGAGCTTCCCATTGATCATTAATCGTAATATTATCTTCAAGCGCAACAGAATAGAATTTCTGTGTTGCTTCTGAACTTGTCGTGTGAGAAGTTAATAAATTCTCATCGATCGATTTATGAGTTTCTCGTTTATAACTCAACATCAATTTCACTAAGTGTCGATCAATCGCCGTTGTTCCAGCCTCTACCGATGCACCAAATGCCTTATCATCATATTTACTTGATTGATTCGGTCTAAAATTGAGTAACGTATTTTTGAATGTATCATAATAGACGCGCGGCTTGATATAGAGCTGATCTTCAAAGAGCCATGTGTTTGAGACAAACGAAATTGTTTGACGATCCCACTTCGGCCAAATCCAGTTGGTAGGAATAATCCCATTATCATCAGGACTACCAGGATGCTTCTTCGCTGTCTGTTTTGAGTAACTCAAGACATATTCATCCCCTTCTACCGGTGTCCAACCTAATTTCATACTAATACGGCGATCTTTGGTGCGATAGAGATATTTATCAGAATCCACTTCTCGATCTAAAGCATCTTTACCTACATAATTTTCAGCTAACTTTGTAGAATGGCGATCCCGCTCAGAGATACTCGCTGAAGCATACCATTTCTCCTGTAAGGTTCCGACATTCAGCCCCACTTCATGAGTTTGACCTTCCCCGGCACCTACAACCCCTGAAATATCCAATTCAGAGCGAGGTTTTAGTGTCACAATATTAATCGCACCGCCTAATGTATTGTGACCATACATCACAGAGCTATAGCCCTTAGCAACCTCAATAGAAGAGATATCCGACGTTGAGAAACGGCTCATATCAGAGTAACCATCGTAAGGAATATAGACAGGAATACCATCGACAAATACCGGCACATAGCGCAATCCATAGCCCCGCACGGAAACACTCGGCTCGTAACGGTTCGCCGCCCTTCTCCCCGAAGCACCAATCGGCGCATCATAATAGACACCCGGCGTATAGGCTAATGCTTGTCCTACATCTTTTGCCTCAAATAGATCAATGGTTTCTTTACTAATATAACTCTCAAAAAAATCTGAAGATTCCAATAAGTTTTTTTCCATAGAACCTTTGACTAACACGGTTCCCAATGTGAAAACTTGGTTAGAATCAATATCTTTTGATGAACCGGACTGATCACCCTTTTCATTACTAATCTTAGTCACTGATTCTTCCGATTCTAACTGATCAATACGATCAACGCCTTGTGCAAACCCTACAGATAATAGTGGAAATAACGCGCATAGTACGGCAAGAGCTGTTTTTTTCGGTTGAGGCATTGTGCTTGTGAATGCCTGATTATTTTGTTTGATGAACATAGTTCTCCTTTTCGTTGATAAATAGTCGTTACTGTTTTACTTAAAAATGGACAATAAAAGCCTCTCCCGGACTAAAAGAGCTTCTTTTATCGGGTCATTGATGTAGATTATTAATAAATTATTGAATCGTTATAATCTGATGCAATAAGTCTTATGAAATAGGTTCTATGAAATGGGTTTTATGAATCATTTTTATAAAATGATCAGGTACATCTCCGGTACGCTTTTAAGGTTTTCTCACATCTGAGCCTCGCTTTCGATCTGTTCGCCACTTTAAGAAAGCCCAGGGACGATTTGCGTGATAAACCGTAGGCAATGTATGCCCAAAATCATCATAATATTGGGTTAACTTCTCAACTTCATCGGCCGTTAAATCCCCAATTGACCAGGTGACCGCTTGAATAAAATCTTCTACATTCTCGATAGTCTGACGACTAACTTGATGATTGGCTTCAATGAAATCCACCGACACTTGATAACCTTGTTGGTAGAGTAGATTGACCGCATAGATATAGGTGGGAAAGCCGACACTATCCCGACCAATGGCTCGCAGAATATCGCGATTTACAAAATCCTTTTCGACAGTCATCGTCATATAGACCGCCTTTTTCGCCTTTGCATTGAGTTTTGCAAGCGCATCTTCTAAATCTGCCACCATAGAAGAACGAGAAGAGATACAGATGTCGCATTCAGGAATCTCAGACCAATCCTCATCCCACGATTTTAAGATCGTCTCATAATTGGTAATACCAAGTTCCGAGGCCCTCTCATCGACTACTTCTAACATCTTTGGGCTATAATCTAAGGCATAAACTTTCTTGATCATCGGTGCAATCGCAAGAGCAATCGTGCCGCCACCACAACCGATATCAAGAGCTGTCTCTACACCCTCTAAATCCATCCTCGCTAAAAATGCCGAAATATAATCTGCATTGACGCAGCCACCACCGGTACGCATACGGTTCGCTTTTTGATCCCAATCTTCCGGCAACTTAGGTTGCCTGATAGATTCATTGGCATGGGAACGGTAGAGTTCACCAAAATCAATATCAAAAATAGTTGTTAAATCTCTTTTCATTATTATTCTCCTCTCTCTTATCCCTTGTCTCTCTCTTACATACATATCAAGGACATATCATTTTATCTAATGTCGTTTTATCTAATATCACTTCTAAGCAGATCGTGACATCACAGTAAAATACCCTCTAGGTTCTTTCTAATAATCTCTTCGGGTAGACGATAAATTGTCGCAAGATTATGGGTTGTTAAAACCTGATCACTTGCACCATCTGCGATAATTTGACCTTGATGAAAGAGCAGCAGACGATCAGCAACTCGAACTGCATGCTCAGGTTGATGAGTTGTCATTAAAATTGTCATTCCTTCCTGCTTCAATCGACTAATCTGCTCTAAGACTCGAAGCTGATTACCATAATCAAGGCTTGATGTGGGTTCATCCATAATCAGTATCTTCGGCGCTTGTACTAAGGCTCTAGCAATCAGAATCAACTGTTTTTCACCACCACTTAATTGCGGATAGAGCTTACCTGCTAAATACTCGATTTCTAATTGCTTCATCACTCTCGTTACCGCTTCCATATCTTCTGCTTTTGGCGTTCCTGCCCAATGTAAAGAAGCGGTTCGTCCCATTAAAATGATAGCTTCCGAGGTAAATGGAAAGTAGTTGTTTTGCGCTTGTGGAACATATCCCACCATTTTGGCCAATCCCTTACGAGACCACTTTGATTGCAATTTCCCTGCAATTGAGATCTCGCCTCCTAATATTGGAATAATGCCCATAATTGTTTTTAAGAGCGTAGTTTTGCCACAACCATTTGCCCCTAAGAGCGAAACAATCTCATTAGGATAAAATTGCAAAGACAAGTTTGAGGCAACCTTTTTGCGGCCATAGCCTAAACTTACATTCTGCAATTCAATAATAGATGCCACGCCCCTACTCATTAATGTGCGCCTCCTTTGAGTAATAGCCCAATAAAGAAAGGCGCACCAATAAAGGCCGTTAAAATACTCAAGGGCATCTCAATGGGGAAAATAGTGCGCGCAAGCGTATCGGTTAAGAGTAGAAATCCTGCCCCCATAAAGAGTGCCGTCGGAAGCAATCGACGAAAATCAGGTCCGACCCAAAGCCTTGCAATATGAGGAATCACAAGCCCAATCCAACCAATGACACCACTAATTGAAACCACAGCCGATGTCATTAATGTCGCTGATAAAATAAAGATTAAACGAAGATATTGAACATTTACGCCGAGCGCTAATACCTCTTCATCATCTAAACTCAGAAGATTCATCCGCCAGCGAAGTAAGAAAAGTGGCATAAAACTGATAATAAAGAGCGGAACAACAATATAGAGATCTTCCAAGGTTGCCATTGTCAAAGATCCCATTAGCCAGAAAGTAATGAGTGTTAATTGGCTATAAGGATCTGAGAGCAACTTCACAAGTGAAATCCCGGCACCTAGTAAAGCAGATATAGCAATCCCTGAGAGCACTAAGGCTAAAATAGGATCTAACCGTCGTACCATTTGTGAAATAAGATAGACAAGCGCTACCGTTGCTAAGCCAAATAGAAATGCTACTACTTGAATCCCAACCACCGAAAAGCCAAAGTAAATGGCCGTTACGGCTCCTAATCCTGAACCCGCAGAAACACCGAGAATATCAGGGGAGACTAGCGGATTACGAAACATACCTTGATAGGTCGCACCAGCAATGGCTAGCGCGCTTCCCACAACCATCGCTGTTAACATCCGCGGCATCCGAATATGCCAAAGTACAATATCGTGATCTGTTAAATCATGACCTTGTGCAATATTCGTTAAAGAGTGCCACAATTCTGCGATCGAAATGGAATACTGTCCAACAGAAATGGAAATCAAAAACATGATGACCAAAAAAATAGGTGCTAACCAAAGACGCATTATTGAGGCCCTGCAGTTATTTTTTTTAATTCATCTTCACTCAAATAGTATTGATAAAAAAGGGCAAAATACTCAATAATCGCTTTTTTTGCCATCTCTAAAGAATAACGTTCCGGCACTAATAGCGAGGCAAGCCACGAAGCGCCTAATAGACGATTCATACCCGGTGGCATATCTAACCAGCCAAAAGGTAGATTCGGTACCCAATAGTAACGCTTCTCTTTCACTGCTTTTAAACGTTGCCAAATAGGATTTGTCTGAATCGTTTGATAAAAATTTGCATCCATAATCAGAATCACATCGGGTTGCCATAACATCAATTGCTCTAAAGACACCCGAGTCATCATCTTTTCACCAGCCACTTCAGCAACATTTGTCGCACCAATCCATTCAATGACCTCGGTGTGAATAGATCCTTTTAATCCAGTTTCAAGTCCATCAGCACCACGAGCTGAGTAAACTTTTATCTCCCCCTGATTGCTCTTTGAGACAATATTATGCGTTTGTTGCAATACTCCCTCGGCGTAGTCTGCTAATAGCGCCCCATGCGCTTCAACGCCTAAAACGCGTCCTAATGTCCGTAACTGCTCTGCTGTATCTGAAAATTGCCCATTTGCAAGTAGATAAGGGATCTGAGTTTGCTGATGAACACGCTCTGCAACGCCAATATAGCTCGGCGATACCGTACCGATATCCACAATCAGATCAGGCTTTGAGGCCATAATTTTCTCAAGAGGGGCTGTCGATCCTCTGCCCGCTAATCTGCCCGTTGAGGGTAGATTTTGAATTCTTTCAGGTAGAAAATGCTTCTGCTTTGAAGAGAGATTAAGGGATGCCAATCCGATCAGCTTATTCGGTGTTAAAGAGAGCAGTAAAATATCAGCAACAGGGCCCGCACTTAGAATTCGCTCTATCGTTTGAGGCTTAGGAAGATCACCAAAAGCTTCCATTAAAAATGATTGCTCTTTAGCAAAGACCAATGCCGGAAATTGCAGTAATAAAGAGGAAGCTAAAGCTGTTTTAAGAAAATGACGACGGTTCAACATAAGATCTTCTCACCCAAAGGCATGCAATAAATGATGAATAAATAAAAGTGATATTGATCTAAAACATCAGTCACTAAGGATCAAATATCAACTTTTTAATGAAAGTTGGCATTATTACACTCTTTTTAGTCAATCTTGACCATTACCCAATAGAACTATACGAAACAACAGTAGCGAAATAGTCCACATTACATTCTTGTTATCGAAAAAAATCCCCAATATGGACAATATCGGGGATCTTATCATTCAATAAATATGCTTAAAAAATTCGATAGATGAAGCTAAAATACCAAAATCAGAGCTTAAAGATCAATCACTTCAACTTGATCTCGGTCGGTAATAATCATCAAGGGGACATTTTCATAACTATCAATATGACCTGTGAGGCAGACTTCCTGTTTTGCTAATGATTGTGCCCACTCAAGTGAACCGATATCTGCTAGATCTTCTCGCCAAATAAAACCATAAAAAGGTTCCTTCGGATAGGGTTGTACAAAATTGAGATATATCGCTTCTTCAGTGACATCAACTGTTGCTACTTCCCCACAAACTTTACGGATATAGCCCTCATAAACCTTCGCCTCCGTTGCAAGAATATAGTCAGAAGCCCAAGTCACTGCCCCAAAACTACAGGCACAGAGTAACAATAAACTCACTCGTTGTAATAATCGTCGCATGATCCATTCCTTTAATAAAATTGAATACTCAATGAAGAATTAGCGTCTATTTTTCCAATAAGTGAGTACTGGCGGACCAATTAAAAATGCCCCTACTAATAGCTCTATGAGCGTCACAATCGCCCAACCGATATTAAAAGCAAACATCCAACAGATCGCAATAGCGACTGATGCAATCACAACGGCACGATCATCTAAAAAATGACGTAAACCAACACCGACTACAAAAAAGAGGAAGAGAAAAAATAACATAGCGGACCTCGCTGAACTTTCATTCTATATATCTATTAAAAAACCATACAAATTGATTCATAAGGATCTATTCTAACACTATAAAGAATATACTTTAAGCTACAACTATTTAAATATATTGATAATTCAATGCGATTATTGAATAATGCACTGTCATTTAGGCTTCTATTCACTTCTCTCTAAATTGGCCTCAATCCTATTAATTATCGCCTATTGCAGATCTTGTAAAAAAGTTTGTAACGCTCTTTCGATATAGATGGTATCCCTTAAATATTCTGCCGGCGTTTTTTGGTCTATCAGTTGCTCTAACTTAAAATGCGTTGTAATCATCTCTTCTCGCAAACTTGTAATGAGTGTTTGGAAAAGCGCAAGATAGTATGGCGCACCATAAGCCTTAGCGGAGAGTTCTCTGAAGCGAAATACTGCCCCATCTGCGATGCTACTGCGCTCTAAAACACCATATAATGATAGAGAAAAATAGGGTTTTTCAATCGTGATGAGATGCGTTGAATCATCAAAATCTTCTTCCTTAAAATCATGCGCAATAAAAGTGGGCGACAATAATGATTCGATATAAGGATCATAAATATTATATTCCCCATACCAATTGGTTTGCCGACCTTTAGCAATACTTTGAATAAATTCAATGGCCGTTCGCAATAATTCACCGGCGTAGAGGATCTCTTCTTCCGTCGTATAGCGCCCCACACTCACACGAATTGACGAGAATGCCCGGCGTTCATCATAGCCCGTCTCTGTTAATACGTAAGAGGGTAAAGTACTGTCACTATTACAAGCCGAGCCTTTTGCAAGCGCTAACTTCGGCACTAAGGCCAATAAAGTATCGGCATGAACATCCGGAAGATAGAGATTTAAAACGCCTGGCTCCCGCTCTGCCTTAACCTTTATACCTGATTTAATATCGGCAAATTGTGGCTCTGAATTGATAATATCAGTGAGTGTTTTATCTCTCTCCCGATTGCTTTGTTGGCTGCTTTGCTGCCCCATTTGCTGATCATCTTGTGAATCTTTCCGAACAATTGAAGCACTATTCACCTCAACGCCAAGAGGCAGTAATTGACGAAGTAGTAAGCCCTCTAACCGCACTAAACGATGACGTTCATCACGCCAATTCGCCGCAATCAAAGATAACGCTTTTGCAAATCCTAAAACACCCTCATTCGGCATTGTGCCGGCACGCAGCATTTGTCCACCGCTACCATCCATCAAATGTTGCATCGGTAATTTTGGGAATGCTCGGCGATAGAGTAATCCAATATTTTTAGGACCATAGCATTTATGAGCCGACAGACTGACAAGGTCAAATTGAGAAGCATCAAATTGAAAATGAGGAGCGGCTTGAGTTGCATCGATATGAATGGGAATCTTATATTTCCGAGCCATTTTAGCAATAGCTTCTACCGGCAATTTATCACCCGTTTCATTATTGACCCAAATAAGAGAAATAAGCGCAGTCTCTTCATTAATCGCAGATTCAATCATCTCCGCGGTAATCGTCCCTTCGCTATTAGGCGCAATAAAATGCCCCTTATAACCCATCTTCATCAAACTTTGAACTGTATTAATCGTCGCTTTATGCTCGATAGTCGTGGTGATGATTTCCCGTTTTTTTTGCGCCTGTAATACGCCTTTGAGTGCTTGATTAATCGATTCTGTTGCACCGCTTGTAATCGTAATCTCTTCTCGAGTGACATTAAAATGACGAGCAATCTCTTCTAACGCTTCTTGCACATATTGCGTTGTCATTGCACCTAATTCATGCGGGCTACTGATATTGGCCCAATGGCGTTCCATTGCATTGACCATCGTCTCAATCACCGCAGGATCTACCGGCGTTGTCGCAGCATAATCAAGATAAACCATATCCGAGAAATGGGGCTTTGTGGGAAGCTTCAAAAGTTCAATCTCCCCTTTCCCCTGCTGATTCAGCTCACTTTGGGTTGTATCATTCAAGTTTTCAGCAATATCCCATACTCTTTTCATTGATTATCCTTTTCAATCGATAGCGCTATGAAGTGATAGATTCATCGTTGCTACTTATTTTGCTACTTTATTAACACTCAATCTAATTTTGTAATCACAAAGCTCTCATAAACAAAGCCGAATAAAAAAAGCGCCAAGAGAGCGCTTCTTTAATATATCATTGATTTTATCTTCGCTAACAACTATTAGCATAAAAGTTAGGGGAAGAAATCATCCATTGTAATGTTGAATAAATTGTTTAAACCGCTCTGATTGTGGATTCGTAAAGAGCTCATGAGGATCCCCCTCTTCTTCAATACGCCCTTCATGGAAAAAGACAACTCGATTAGAGACATTACGGGCAAAATCCATCTCATGAGTTACCACAATCATCGTCATCCCCTCTTTCGCTAAATCCTGCATGACTGTCAACACTTCATGCACTAACTCAGGGTCTAATGCCGATGTAGGTTCATCAAAGAGAATCACACTCGGTTCCATAGCAAGCGCTCTCGCAATCGCCACACGTTGCTGCTGCCCACCCGATAAAGAGATAGGATAGTCATTCACCCGTTCACTCATCCCCACTTTTTCGAGCAATTTCAGCGCTCGTGCTTTTGCCTCTTTCTTCGATAATCCTAAGACATGAACAGGCGCTTCGATCATATTCTCAAGCACCGTCATATGACCCCAAAGATTGAAGTTTTGAAATACCATACCCAATTCTGTTCGCATTTTCTGTAATGCTTTTTGATCTTTTGCCACTAAACCTTTATCACTAGGAACTAGGATCAATTTCTCACCATTGAGCGTAATTTCACCTTGATCAGGATTCTCTAATAGATTGATACAACGCAAAAAGGTACTCTTTCCAGATCCTGAAGCCCCTAACATTGAGACGACATCGCCTTTATTTAAGGTGAGCGAGATTCCTTTTAAAATCTCCCGATCTCCAAATGACTTATGGATATTTTCAACGACCAATGTGGGTTGACTTGACATAATATGAATATTCCTACAGTTTCGATGACATAAAGCAAGTCTGCCATTATAACAACATTCGAAGAAAGACGATGTACATTTGTTATAAATCTCTCTTCCTAAGAGGACAATTTCAGACTAAGTTAGTGTATACTAGCGAAGTTTAAAGTGATCTTAATAAAGTAAGTTTATAAAAGTTTGACCTATGCCCATCTGAAGGTTTGATCTTCAAGATTGAATCTTTGAAAATAGGATCTAATCAACTCTTAATAATACGATATGTTATTCATACACATTATTAATATTCCTTATTAATCATTTATTAGGATATCATTGATTAGGCATTATTAATGCAGACAAATTATCATAACAATATAGACACAATCACAATTTATAACGTAATTTTTTGATTCAATTTCTGAAGAGAAACAAAAGGATTTTATAGGATGAAACCAACCTACGAAGCTGCCCAAATCGAAGCAGCCGCTCAAGCATTTTGGGAAGCGAATGCTTCTTTCAAAGTAGAAAATCATACTGACAAACCTAATTATTACTGCCTCTCAATGTTCCCTTACCCTTCAGGTCGACTGCATATGGGACATGTGCGTAACTATACTATCGGGGATGTGATTACTCGTTATAAAAAAATGAGTGGCTACAATGTAATGCAACCCATTGGTTGGGATGCCTTTGGTATGCCTGCAGAAAATGCGGCGATTGACAATAAAGTCTCTCCACACGATTGGACGCATAAAAATATCGTCTATATGCGCAAACAATTTAAAGAGCTCGGATTCGGTTTTGATTGGTCTCGAGAGTTTGCAACTTGTGACCCTGAGTACTATGGTTGGGAACAATGGTTCTTCCTTCAACTCTATAAAAAAGGGGTGATCTATCGTAAAAAAGGGATGGTTAACTGGGATCCCGTAGATCAAACAGTATTGGCAAATGAACAGGTCATCGATGGTCGTGGCTGGCGCTCAGATGCGTTAGTTGAACGCCGAGAAATCCCGATGTACTACTTCAAAATTACCGATTATGCCGAAGAGTTATTGGAAGATCTTCAATTACTCGAAGATTGGCCTGAGCAAGTACGCACGATGCAAGCCAACTGGATCGGTAAATCTCAAGGTATGGAAGTCACATTCCTCCATCAAGATGGGCAATTTAATGTCTTTACAACGCGCCCTGATACATTAATGGGCGTTACTTATGTCGCGGTTGCTCCTGAACATCCGATTGCAGCAAAAGCAGCGGAAAATAATCCTGAACTTGCTGAGTTTATCAAAGCGTGTCAAAAAACGGGCACCAGTGAAGCCGATTTTGCCACTCAAGAAGCCAAAGGAATGGCAACAGGCGAATTTGCTAAACATCCATTAACCGGTGAAGAAGTTCCAATTTGGGTCGCCAACTATGTACTAATGTCCTACGGCGATGGCGCTGTAATGGCCGTTCCGGCACATGATGCCCGAGATTTTGGTTTTGCTCACAAATACAATCTTCCTATCAAAATGGTCGTTGAGCCTAATGATGGTGATCATAACCTAGATACTTGGCACGATTCTCTCGGTGAACATGGAACTTTAATTAATTCTGGTGAATTTACTGGTCTTAATTTTGAAGAAGCTTTCAAAAAAATTGGAGATGCACTTGAAGCCAAAGGTTTAGGTAAACCTAAAACACAATATCGCTTACGGGACTGGGGGATTTCTCGTCAACGTTATTGGGGTTGCCCTATTCCAATCATCAATTGCCCAAGCTGTGGTGAAGTCCCCGTTCCTGAGCAAGATCTACCGGTTGTATTACCAACAGATTGTATTCCTGATGGCAGCGGTAACCCACTGAATAAACTCGATTCCTTCAAGAAAGTTGCTTGTCCGCAATGTGGTGGTGATGCCGAACGTGAAACCGATACAATGGATACTTTCGTAGAATCCTCTTGGTATTATGCCCGTTTTGCATCAAGTCATTTCAATGAAGGAATGGTTGATCCTAAGGCCGCTGAAGCGTGGTTGCCGGTAGATCAATATATCGGCGGTGTAGAACATGCGATTTTACATCTACTCTACTCCCGTTTCTTCCATAAATTGATGCGTAATGAGGGTGTTTTAGGTAATCCTGAAAAAGTTGGCCCTGAACCTTTTAAGGCACTACTCACTCAAGGAATGGTGGTTTCTCCCGCTTTCTATCGTCATACAAGTAAAGGTTATGAATGGTTCAATATCAATGATCTTGAAGTGATCGATAAGAATGGTGAGAAGAGCTACATCCTCAAAAAAGATGGTGAACCTGTCACTTACTACGGTATTCTCAAAATGGGGAAATCGAAGAATAATGGGGTTGATCCTGAGGCAATCGTTAAATCGTATGGCGCTGATGTTTCCCGTCTCTTTATGATGTTTACCTCACCACCCGAGCAAACGCTTGAATGGTCAACGTCAGGCCTTGAAGGAGCTGACCGTTTCCTTCGCCGAGTTTGGAACTTTGCTTATGAGAATCAAGCAATCCTCAAAGATCATACGCTTGATGCTAGTAAAATCAGTGATAAAGCCGCCAAAGATGCTCGCCGAGAAATTCATCAGGAATTGAAAAAAGCCCTCTACGATTATGAGCGCTTCCATTTCAATACGGTCATCTCTGCGAATATGATTATGCTCAATGTCCTTACGAAATTGAAAGATTCACCGGATGAAGCGGCTGTGAAACGTGAAGGCTTCTCTATTATGCTTCGCCTATTGAGTCCGATTGTGCCTCATATTGTTCATACTATTTGGTCAACTTTATTTGGTGACAATATTCTAGATCATGCACTACCTCTTGTGGATGAATCAGCACTGATCTCTGATGAAGTGAAATATATGGTACAAGTCAATGGTCGCCTCCGCGGTGAAGTCGTTGTACCGGCATCTGCTTCTAAGGAAGAGATTGAAAAAGCAGCACTTGCCAATGAAAATGCACAGAAATTCATCGAAGGTGAAATTCGTCGTGTTATCGTTGTCCCTAATCGCTTAGTCAATA
Organism: Ignatzschineria ureiclastica; assembly: GCF_003121845.1. Taxonomy (GTDB): domain Bacteria; phylum Pseudomonadota; class Gammaproteobacteria; order Cardiobacteriales; family Wohlfahrtiimonadaceae; genus Ignatzschineria; species Ignatzschineria ureiclastica. The sequence goes on from NZ_QEWQ01000004.1 coordinate 486,742, forward strand.
TCGTTGCCAATTAATTCTTGGTCTCAATAGACAATCATCACTATCAAATCCCGTACATTGTGCGGGATTTTTTTTAGATTGATAAAATATAGTCATATCGGCTCAAAATACGCTTATTCAAATGCCGGTGCATCAGCTGATCGAGGCAAGGAAGCTGTTCTATCCAGCATCTTGTAAGTGTTGGTGAGTCAGGTTTTATCTGCTTTTAAAATCCTACAATAGCTATTTATAGTAAGATCGGTTTAAAATAAGCTTATTGAAATGCCGGCGCATCAGTTGTAACAAGCAAGGAAGCTGTTCTATCCGGCATCTTGCAAGTGTTGGTGAGTCAGGTTTTATGTTTTCTTAAACCAAATTTACTATATAACTATATGCGTAAAAACGAATGAACAACCTCTCCCTAGAGAATCAAAAAAGCGATCTTATCTTAGATAAGATCGCCTTAGTCATCTTAATGACCTTGATTATTACACTACGCTTTTGATCACTTTTCTGATGCTTCCATCTTATAAATCAATATTGATTCCTAAGTTAACACTATGATCATGGGCATTTTTGGAAATGAGTCCTTGATAACCAAAGCTAATTTCACTGCGTTGATTCATCTGATAAGAGAGAGCTGCTTGAATCACTGCACCACTTCTTGAAGCAGGTACACTCATTGTTTTAAAACTTGCTGCACTATTTTGGAAACGCAGATCTACTTCACGATCAAGGTTACCAAATTGTTGTCTCCAACCTAGCGTTCCTGCAAATTGTAAGGCACTATTATCGCCACCAATATGACTATTCAAACGAAGCCCTAGAGTAGAAGCAAAGTAGTGATGATTTTTACTTTTCACATCAAGACCTGTGATACCTGATTCAGTTAAGTCTTTATTCTTCACATTGACATACGCTAAGTTTACAAAAGGCTCTAATGTACTACTGCTCGCTACCGGGATTTGATATCCTAAATCAGCAAAAATTTGCATTGTTTCCAATTTAAATTTATCACTATGTTGCTCTGATAAAGTTCCAAGTGTCACTGCTCGATCAACATCCGCTCTGTGCCAAGCATAGCTTAATCCTCCCGATAGTTTCCACCGATCCCAATTCGTAGCTCCATAGACCGCTAATTGATAGTTATCTTGATCTACATTAGGACGATGATCCCACTTCATTTTGCTCTTGCTATAACCCGCAGCAAAACCAAGAATCATATTGTTCTGCATTCCTGTATCAAGCCCGATTAAAAGCCCTTGAGTATCTCGTTTAAAGCCCACTAGATTATCGCGATCTTTCACTTTCCCCCAATTACCATAAGCGCTCCCCCACAGATTGGTGAGTTTTTCATTACGCACTTCATCAATCCGATCATTAAGGCGTAATTGTAATTGATCACGAAGTAGATGACTCTCTTCCATAGTTGATGACACGATATCTGCATAGACTTGTCCGGATAATTGCCCTAATTCTTGTCCCACAGTTGCGGCATTAGTTGAGGCTAAGAAATGATTATAAAGCGGACTATCCAATGGCATACTCTCTAACGCAGTGGCGACTGCTTGACCATTTTGATTGAGCGCATAATTTCCTAAAGCATTTTGGTTACGCGTTAAGGTTAAATCTAACCCGCTATTACTTTTCTCAATGAGGCTATCGACCAGCAGATACTGATTTTCAATAGTAAAATCACCAGTGATATTGTTGGCCGTTAAAATCTGCTGTTTCTGACCCATTAATGTTCCGATTTGATCTTGAGATGCAACGACTGACAATGTGGCATCTTGTAATAGAACGTTGCCTTTAACAATAATCCCTTGAGAATTAGTTACAGTACGATCTTCAGTACTCTTTCCTCTACTATTTTCAGGGGCATTGACTGTCACAAGATAAGTCGCGCCATTTAAAGATAGATCTCCATTCACGGTTAAAGCACCTTCGCTACTATTGGCAATAATGGCCTCTTTTTCTACCGTTACACTACCCACCATACCGCTACCTTGGAAAATCGCAAGCGGTTTAACTAACACATCCGAAGCTAAAGAACCTGAAACAATCAATGCTCCCCCACTGACAGTGGTTAAGCCTGTATAGCTGCTATCCCCTGATAATTCAAGCACCCCTGTGCCTTTTTTCTCAAGTGAACCTGTACCTTTAATATCATTATTCCACTCATCATAGGCATTCAACCCACCTTGAGAAGCATCCATATTCACTACAACATCGCTCTCAAGAGAACCATAACCACCGGCGGCATCATAGAGATTAAGACGCGCCCAACCACTGCCATCATCTAATGCGTGCCCTGATTCAATCATCGTTGTACGAAGAATTTCTCGGCGTTGCGCTTTATCTAAATAAGGATAACGAGTTGCAATTAGTACTTCCGCACCTTCAGGCACTACTGCTTCTAATGTTGTATCTCCAATAGGATCTAAACCATAAGTTAAACGATCTAAATAATCCTGACGCTCTTTAGCTCGTTCTTCTTTTGATTTTTTCGGTGCTGTTTTTTTACAATCAGCGATACTCATTTGACAACCTTGCTCTAACATTGACCGCAGATCTTTCTGAGCATCCGCCAATAAGGTCTGAAAGTTGCCGGTAGTTGTTATACTATTGCCGAGCATCCCTTTAATTTCCTGATTGGTATAATCAGGATTATTATTGAGCATTTGTGCAACAGCATAAGTTGTCATAATTCGTGCACCCATAATATCAAGCGTATAATGCACCCCTAATACTGCACGACTATTCCCAAATTCTGAACCACGAGCCATAAACTCTTGATACTGCTCCGGCACCATTTGAGCAAAAAGTAATGTCGAAGAGAAACCTAATGCCGAATGACCACTAGGATAAGCGGGACTATCTTGAATTGTCGCTAACGCATCCTTATCTGATGAGGCAGGCTTACCAAAGAAATCTGTACCTTCAAAAATGACAATACTATCAGGAGAAACTTGCGCAGGTCTTGCATTTCCTACACCATTGGGATGACCACCATTGGCTATTTGATCTTTGTAAGCTTCATCATAAACCCCAAAAATGCCGCCTTCTGGAAGCGCTAAATTTAAATACGGCTTTCCTTCAATTTCACCTGTCGCAAAGAAATGTTTAGCAAAATCATTATCACTACTCACAATTGAATTGACTTGAGTAAAGAGAGATTTAAAACTTGGAGAAAAAGATTTCCCCACATTTTGGTACGTTGTAGGATCTATTTTTATCGAAGTATTCTCAAAAAATACCTCTTTCATCTTACCTCCAAGAGCATCCGCCACAATCAACCCATTATCAATAGAGCCTATTAAACCGATTAATGTATTGTCATAAAGCGCTTGCTGTTGTTCGGCTTTCGTTGAATTTTTGTTAATTTCAAGGCTCTTTGCAAGGTTCTGTGTAAGAATTTTCTTGCCTTGCTCGCTATTGTTTAAAGTCGTAATACCTGTAATTAAACCTGTTGCCTCTTCAGTATATTTAGGTGCGGCAATCGCAGGCGTAAGATTTAAAAGAGAGATATACGTTAATGTGGCGAGTACGGTTTTTTTTAACTGCATTTTGATAATCATCCTTCAAGAATAATAGAGGTTCTTTCTAAAATCGAAGAATAACAATCATATGTGACAGAAATATTACAGATTTAAATTATGAAAAATATTTTTATAATTCTTTAATAAAATGAGTTATATATCCAATAAAAATAGGTCACAAATAGATCATCAATAGGTAATTAATATGAGTAATTAATATGAGTAATCCCTAATAATTTTATAGATCTTTTTAAAAATCTCCCTCAATCCCCCGATCTTTACCTCATCGTTTATCTCTCACAATTGCAACATAAAGAAACAGAATAAAGACTATAGTCGAAGATTGTAAGTTATGGCACAATCAACCTGAGAAAAACATTATAAAAAGGAGATAGATGATGACTGAAGAGACACAAGACATTAGAGAGATTGTCGTTGCCGGCGGTTGTTTTTGGGGTGTTGAGGCTTACTATCAGCAGCTTAAAGGGGTTATAGCAACAGAGGTAGGTTATGCGCAAGGGGTTGTTGATCACCCGACTTATGAAGCGGTGTGTACGATGGAAACCGATCACGCGGAAGTGGTGAAGATTGTTTATGACGCGAATGTCATTGCGCTTGAGAAGATTTTAGAACACCTCTTTCGAATGATTGATCCGCTGTCACTCAATCAACAAGGCAATGATATCGGTACACAATATCGCACCGGTATCTACTATAGCGATAAAGCAGATCTTCCTGTGATTAAGCAGTTTATCGCTCAAGAGCAACAAGCTTACGCTGCACCGATTGCTGTAGAGGTAGAGCCCCTCAAAACATTTTGGCCAGCGGAAGATTTTCACCAAGATTATCTCCTTAAAAATCCACAAGGTTACTGTCATATCAATTTCGCCCTAATTAAACCTAGTGAACGAAAATAATCAGACAGGCTTATCTCGTTATTAATCTATTCATTAACCTATTGTACTAAACAATGAATAGAGAAAGCCCGATAGAAGAATCATCTTTTTGATTTACAAGTCAAAATGATGTCTTGCTTCATTTGCTTACATTTGTTAGTCCTAAATTTTCTACTTATCAATAAGGCAGTTTGTTTGATCATAACCTGACTTTAGTCAGATGATCCTGAGTTATGTTACAAACTGCCACTTATTTGCGCTAGAATCCATAGTGGTACTCACCGATGAAGACTTTAAAATAATCAAGGATTAACATTCTATTTTAGAAGTTTACGGGAGTGTATAGAGGTAGAATAACGAGGATGATGAAGGAGCATAATGATGACACAGACATTAAGCGACCAAGATACTGTTTCACTTTATCAAGAGATTAGCCATTTCCCCTCATTTAAGGAGATGGTTGCGGCGCAATCGAGTGCCCTTGATGCTCCTATTTTAGCTAGATATATTGCGGACACCTTACAAACACTACAAACGATCGATATTGAAGAATTAATCGAGCATCGTATGTCTGTCTATCATCTTAAGCCCATTGAATCGATCTCTATTCTCAAAATATTAACACTTAATCTGGATATTATTGAGAATTTAGGTTCGCTTGGCGTATTACAACAAGCGCTACTCAATTTGATTGATGGGGCAATCTATCAAGCGGCACATCAGGATCCCTCACATAATGCTCTCAATTTAATTCGGGAACATATTTTTACGATTGAAGATTACTGTTTACAGATCGAGCATACAATTGATCTGCGAGCACAGTGTCAAAGTGAGGGGCACGAAGATGAGTTGCAAATCAGATTATTAGAAGATCAACAAAAAATGCAAACTTATCTTAAACAGATCGAAAAAATTGCTAAATTAGTGATTAAAGAGCTGAAAACATCTGCTAAAAAACCACATCAATAATATCCTACTTATTTTTATAATCCTCTTTGTGAATAAAAGTAGCCTAAAAATAGCGTCTTTCGTTAAAATGATGCACTACTGCGCGCCTTATGGCTTTCTAAATATCAATTATCACAAACATACAATCAGAGGTTTTATTGATGGAAGATCTACAACGTATTCATCCTTTTGAAATTATCCAATATGATGAAAATCACTTTGGTCTCTTTTTCCCGGCGCACGAACGTTTTGAAGTATTTGATGCACTTGAAATGGAGAGTAGTGGCTACAATTGGGTGGATATTATTGAGTTTTATCTTGAGAATGAATTGACCGATCTACAAGGCGCATTTCAATATGAGCCTAATGATGAGAGCTGTGAATTACAGGGTTCATTTGAAGATATCAAAGCTTTTGTACTCAATTTCCGCCCGCTCTATTTTGATGATCGCCAACTTTCGTTACTCATCGAAGAGATGCAGGAAACGTGGTATTAATGCCACAACTCACTACGTGCTGATTATTAGATGGCTCTTATAGTAAATTTGGTTTAAGAAAAATGATTTTAAACAACACTTGCAAGATGCCGGATAGAATGGCTTCCTTACTTATTACAGTCGATGCGCCGGCATTTAAATAAGCTTATTTTGAACCGATATTACTATAAATGACTCTTAGCTGACCGCTATGCATCAAAATGAATACTTGGTTTTCTTGATCTGAATCCCCATTCACTTATTATTGCCATTTCAAATAGATCCCTTTTAATTCAACTAATAAATTGATATGTCGATCTCATATTGGTTAATTATCGAGGGATTCATCATATAAGGAGATTCAGATGCAATATTCTATTTTAGATCTAGCCAATATCTATCAAGGAGAGAAAGCCAAGGATGCCTTTCAGCGGGCTGTGTCCTTAGCGCAATTGGGCGAGCAACAAGGATATACACGCTTTTGGGTAGCCGAACATCATAATATGATCAATATCGCAAGTTCAGCGACGGCAGTACTCATCGGTCATTTAGCTGAGAAAACGTCGAAGATTCGCGTCGGTGCTGGTGGTATTATGCTCCCTAATCACGCACCCTTAATGGTCGCTGAAGCCTTTGGGACCTTAGAGAGCCTCTATCCCGGAAGAATTGATTTAGGATTGGGACGCGCACCGGGAACCGATCAAGCAACCGCCTATGCCCTTCGCCGAGATCCCAGTAGAGCAGAACAATTTCCGAATGAGGTTGCAGAACTTCTCACCTATTTTCATCCTGTTGATAATCAACGCATTCACGCTATTCCGGGAATGGGTTTAGATGTGCCGATCTGGATTTTAGGTTCTAGCCTATTTGGCGCACAACTTGCCGCTTATATGGGATTACCCTACGCTTTTGCCGGCCACTTTGCACCGGCGCAAATGAAAGAGGCATTACGGATCTATCGCGAGCAATTTAGACCTTCGCCATATTTAGAGAAACCTTATGCAATGCTCTGTATGAATGCCATTGTCGCCGATTCACGAGAAGAAGCACAATATCTATTTACCACAATGCAACAGAGCTTTACCCTCTTAATCCGAGATGATCGCAGATTAACACCGCCGCCTATCGAGGATATTGAAAGCTTCTGGAATCCATTAGAGAAACGCCACGCCTCCTCAATGCTCAAGCTCTCTGCGGTTGGCGATAAAACAGATGTTAAAGCCTATATTACCGAGCTCTTAGAAGAGATTGAGGTGGAGGAATTGATGTTTGCCGGGATGGTATATGATAGAGAAAAACGACTTCACTCCTTTAAACTGCTCAGTGAAGTGATGCAAGAGATTCAACAAGAGAATCAATAATAAACTCAACAGTAAACTCAATAAGGGGATCAATAAGAACCCCTCAAGAAATTTGCTAAATCTCTAACAGAAAAGTCACCGGGCCGTCATTAATAAGCGCGACTTTCATATCTGCCCGGAACTTGCCTGTCTCTACAATCGCTAATTGGGTTTTGGCAAAATCCACTGCATATTGAAATAACGCTTCGCTCACTTCAGGCTTTGCGGCTTTAGAGAAGCTTGGGCGAAGCCCTTTATTCGTTTCAGCGGCTAAGGTAAATTGGGAAACAAGTAACAATTCCCCTTGAATATCTAAAAGAGAGAGATTCATTTTACCGGCATCATCACTAAAAACGCGATACTTTAAGAGCTTAGTAATCCCCTTCTCTATCGCTTGCCGATCATCCTCTTCTTCAATCGCCACTAACGCCATAATGCCGGCATTAATTGCGCCAATCACTTCATTCTCTACTGTAACCGATGCTTCACTGACTCTCTGTAATAATATTTTCATAATTGTCCTATAAATGACCCTATATAGTACTGTCGGTTTAAAATAAGCTTATTTAAATGCCGGCGCATCTACTGTAATAAGTAAGGAAGCCATTCTATCCGGCATCTTGCAAGTGTTGTTTAAAATCATTTTTCTTAAAAAAAATTTACTATAATTATCTCTATTCCTTAGGCGACTATTTTTCGGCAATTAGATCATAATCAAGATAATGGCTGAAAAATAGGATTCACGTGAATTTATCTCTAAAAACGTTATAATATAGGACTTTATTTCACTGGAAAAGCGCATTATATAATGAAACTACTGCTCGTAGATATCGGTAATACAACAGCGGATTTTCGCCTCTATGATACGGTGACTCGTGAGCTGTCGCCCCTCATTCGGCCTTTCACACAAGATGCGCTAAACCTAACGCCGGAAGCGATTATCACAGACTTAGAGAATGCTCAACTCGATGTAAGAGAGCTCGAAGCAATTATCTACGTCTCAGTGGTGCCCAAGCTCAATGAAACAATTCGGGCAATAGGTGCGCTTTGGCAACTTTCAGTGGAAAGTTTACGGCACGATCTGCCGGTTGATTGGAGTCGTTTTAAACTCCCTAATCTCAATCTCTTAGGTGCGGATTTTGTCGCTAATTTCTATGGCGTAGAAGCAAGCTATCAACTTAAAAACTGTGCCGTTGTCGCCCTTGGAACCGCTACTACCATTTTTGTGATTCAAGATGGCAATTTTATCGGAACAACGATCTCCCCTGGCATTCAAACGAGTTTACAAGGACTCTACGCCCAAGCGGCACTACTCTCTGAAATGCAATATTGCTACCTACCGCAACCGCTCGGCCACAATACTTTTGAATCGATGAGTATCGGCACGATCAATGGCCATTACTATATGATTCAAGGATTATTGGCCGAAATGCGTAAAACAATGCCCCTTGAACAAGTACTCTTTACCGGCGGTAATATGAATTATTATCGAGATCTCATAGACACCGATATCTGCTTCGATGAAACGCTGATCTTCAAAGGATTAATCTATCTCTACGAACAAAAATATGGCAATAAAGCAACACACGCCTAACTTTTGGCAAAAGCGGGCAATGCCGGCGCGCTTACTTTGGCCCTTATCAAAGCTCTATGGTTTGATCTCTCATCGATCGTTACAACAAAAAGCACTCAAGGCACAAAAACTACCGAAGCCTACCATAGTTATTGGCAATATCAATGTGGGCGGAACTGGTAAAACACCGGCAACCATTGCATTAACGCAGGCTCTGCAAGCTCGGGGGATCAAGGTTGCGATTCTCTCTCGTGGATTTGGTCGCAATCATAAAGCATTAACCCTTGCTTCCACTGAACTTACTGCGCTCGAAATGGGAGATGAGCCATACCTGATCTATCAAAAAACAGCAGCACCGATGGCGATCTATCATAATCGCTACGAAGCAGGAATAGCGCTTTTAGCACAAAATCCACACATTGACTGCTTTATCTGCGATGATGCCTTACAGCACCGTCAACTTGCACGCGATATCGAAATTGCCCTTATTGGCAAACAAGGATTCGGAAATGGCTATCTTCTGCCGGCGGGCCCTTTACGAGAACCGCTTGAACGACTACAAACCGTTGATTATATTTGGGCAAATGGTACCGATGAAGAGACTATTCACCATTTAAAAGAGATGATGGATACGCCCATTATCCAACTTAAAGCTTCATTACAAGATCCAAGATCGCTCCATTCTCAAGCACTTCTTCCCTTTACTGAATGGCAAACAATCCCCTTTACCGCTATTGCCGGCATTGCGCACCCTGAAAATTTTTATCAAATGCTTGAAGCTAAAGGATTACAATTTACGACTCGGAGTTATCCTGATCATTATGCGCTGACAGAAGCGGATTTAGCCGATATTACAACGCCGATTCTAATGACCGAAAAAGATGCGAGCAAGTGCCTTTATTTCAAAAGAGAAAACCTTTGGCGTGTGCCACTAGAACTCTCATTGCCGGAATCTCTAGTCGATGAGATCATTGAAAAGATCTCTACCAAAACATCGTAAATAGAGGCTCTGCGGTATTTACTTCCCTCTAAATTAACTAGATACTCATAATATAACTATCTATCGCTATTCCTATGGATATCTATATCCAATAATATCGGCAATCTCACAACTAATCCCGATCTTCTTTTCAATAATTTGTTAGAATGAAGCAGTACAATGTAGAATAGATAGTAAAAAAGATAATTAGAAAAGATGATTAAAAATAGATCCCTACGATCAATAACAATCAAAGAACAGACAATCACCTCTTTCAGAAGCGTCCGATTCATCACAAAAAAGTGCGACCTTGATATCGTATGTTATAGATTCACCTTCTGAAGATCTTTGCCTTTCATTAGGCAATTTCATATAACCCAAACAATCAGTGAGTAGATCATTTTATTATTTACAACCATAGCAAACTCCATTCTAGCGACGACTAACTCCTTGAATATATATCTAAATAACATTTTATATACCCTTGTTCTAGAATATCATTTGCTTGTAATAATCACTCATAATAATGGTCTCTCACCTTCCCCCTTTCTTTGCGATAGTGAGAATCTTAGACAATACAAAATACCTTCTCGAATTCCAAGAAAGAGACAGATTAAATAATAAAAGGAATCAATTAGTGAATAAACCAACCAAAAATTTAGACTACTTTGCACGTTACTTTGAGAATGATGCCGAGTATGAAATGCAAAAAGAGCAATATGGCCGAGCGGTGCCGAGCCGCGCTTTTATCTTAAAGCTACTACAAAATCATCCTAATCTTGATTTTGAAGCAATGGCGAATATCTTTAAGCTTCGTAAAAATTGGGAACTCGATGCCCTTGAGAACCGCCTCAATGCGATGATTCGTCAAGGGGCGCTCTATCTTGATAAGCAAGATCGATTACAAGTGATCAATCCTGATCAACGTTATACCGGTCGAGTTGCAAGTCACGCCGAAGGATATGGCTTCTTAGAGATAGAGGGTGCGCCTAATCTCTATATTCCACCGAATGAGATGAAATCATTACTTCAAGGGGATATTGCCGAAGCGGCGATTGATGGTATTGATAATCGAGGACGTGCGATTGCCCGTATTACGCGAGTGATCGAACATCAACTCACTGAGCTTATTGGCCGTTTCTATCGTGATGAGGGGCACAATATCGTCATCGCCGAAAATCGTAAAATTCCGGTTGAATTTAAGATCGATGATGCTGATACACTCAAAGCAAAACACCTAGACCTTGTACGCATTCAAATTACCGAATATCCTTCTGATAAAGGGGAAACGAAGGCCAAGGTCCTTGAGACATTTGGGGAAGAGATGACTGTTGATCTTGAGATTATGCAAGCAATTTTAGAGCATAATATCCCACATCAATTCTCAAAAGAGACTGAAAGTGAATTAACGTCCATTCCCGATGAAGTGAGCGAGCAAGAGCATAAGGGACGTAAAGATTATCGTGATCTACCGCTTGTGACCATTGATGGTATTACGGCGCGGGACTTTGATGATGCGGTCTACTGTGAGCCCATTGCAGAAGGTTATAAACTCTATGTCGCCATTGCCGATGTTGCGCACTATGTCAAACGGGATTCAGCGATAGATCAAGATGCTTATCTGCGCTCTACTTCAGTCTATTTCCCTAATTATGTTGTGCCGATGCTTCATCATAAACTCTCTAACGGGATCTGTTCACTCAATCCTGAAGTAGATCGTTTAACAATGGTTGCGGAATTGAAGATTAATCATCAAGGAGAGTTGATTGAATATACCTTCTTTGAAGGCGTTATGCGCTCTCACGCACGTTTAACCTATGAATTAGTGCAACAAATTATCGATGGCGATAGTGCGCTTCGTGAAAGCTATGCATCACTTGTTCCCCATTTAGATAATCTCTACTCGCTCTATAAAATTCTCCGTAAAGCACGCAATGAACGGGGTACGATCGACTTTGATACCGTTGAAACTTTAGTGCTCTATGACGAAGATGGGGAGATTGATAAAATCGTTCCTGATGCGAGATTTGATTCTCACAAAATTATTGAAGAGTGTATGATTACCGCTAATATCGCCGCTGCGCGTTTTATCGAGTCATCACCGCTCTCTGCGCTCTATCGCGTGCATCCAAAACCGGATAGTCAAAAATTAGCAGCACTTCGCGATTTCTTACGGGAATTTAAATTAGGACTTGCCGGCGCCGATGAACCCACGCCGATGGATTATGCTGATACGTTAGAAGCAGCTAAAGAATTACCGGCATTTAATATGATCCAAACGGTAATGCTTCGCTCATTAAGCCAAGCAGTTTATCAACCAGAAAATGATGGTCACTTTGGTCTAGCCTTAACCCATTATGCCCACTTTACTTCCCCGATCCGTCGCTATCCCGATTTAATTATTCATAGAGCGATTAAATTGCTACTGCAAAAAGGGAATTTTGAGCATTTCTACACAGAATCGCAAATGGTACATATGGGCGAACACACCTCAATGGCAGAGCGCCGAGCCGATGATGCCACTCGTGATGTGATGGATTGGCTTAAAGCCAAATATCTCCAACGCTTTATCGGCGATGAGTTTGATGGCAGAATCACAAGTATTACTAGTTTTGGGATGTTTATCGAACTCGATCAGATCTTTATTGAGGGTTTAGTCCATATCTCCCAACTGCAAGGAGATTACTATCTCTACGATGATACAAAACATCGTTTAATTGGGGAGAATACAGGCCAACAATATCGCCTCAGCGATGTGGTGCGCGTTAAAGTATTAGAATCCAATCCTGAAACAAAACATATCGATTTTGAATTAATCTCTCCTCTACCCAATGAAGGAAATGCTACTAAAGGACAAAAAGTCCCTAAAAAACCACGCCGTAGTGATGAGGGTAAAACTGGGAAAAAATCGAAGCGTCATCGTCCAAAGAATCAAAAGATAGATCGTTCTAGCGAAGGAAGCAAAAAGAAAAAACGTCGTAAACCTAAAAAATAGTCATCAGCTCACTATTTAGTTCAAAAATCAAAGAAGATTCAAGGATGAATCCACCACATATTCCGTAACATATCGATTCAATAAAATATCGATTCAATAGAATATGGGTTTAATACGATGAAATAGGTGATGACTACCGTCTATTTCATCAATTTATCGAAAGGAGATTAAGCAGATGCCGATTACAACTACTGCAACTACCGAAACTATGGTGTCTATTGCCCACTTTCATCAAGCCGCACAAACAGGCGATTTAAAAGCCATTGAGCAATATCTTCACGCGGGAGGTGATATTAATGCCCTTAATCGTACAGAAGAGAGCGCAATCTTAGTCGCGGCTAAACATCAGCAATATGATGTGGTGCAATTCCTAATAGAACAAGGTGCGGATATTAATCTTCAGGATCAAATCTGTTTTAATCCTTTTCTGTGGGGCTGTATCCACAATGACTTGAAACTCGTTGAGATAATGCTAAATGCCGGGACTGATCTAAAGCGTTTAACCCGCTTTGGCGGTGTAGGAATTACACCGGCGGCTGAAAAGGGGCATCTAGAGATGGTGCAACTCCTACTTGAAAAGAGCTCGATCAATGTCAATCACACTAATTTCGTCGGCTGGACACCATTATTAGAAGCGATTATTCTTAATGATGGCGGCGCGACACAACAAGCGATTATTCGCTTACTATTAGCGCACGGAGCTGATCCTAATATGACCGATAAATATGGTAAAACACCGCTCTCTCTAGCAAAAGAGAGAGGATTCGATGAAATTGCCCAAATCTTAGAGAACGCCGGCGGGCATTGATAACCGATATGACTATATCTTATGAGCATACTGTTGATCACAACGGATAAAGTAGATCTACTCAAATGATGCAACGAAAGATACTCCACATTGATATGGATGCATTCTATGCCTCTATTGAACAGCACGATCATCCTGAATATCGTGGAAAACCGCTCGTTGTGGGATTTTCTGAAGGCCGCGGTGTAATCGCAGCAGCAAGTTATGAAGCCCGTCAATTTGGTATACATTCGGCACTACCGGCTCGCATTGCTAAAGAGCGTTGTCCTCATCTTATTTTTGCCCGTCCTCGCTTTGATCGTTATCGGGAGATTTCTCGGGCAATTCGGGACATTTTCCGGCAATATACCCCACTTATTGAACCGATTGCACTCGATGAAGCTTTTTTAGATGTCACCGAAAATCATCCTAACATCAATGACCCCATTGTAATCGCACAAGAGATTAAGCAAAAAATAGAAAGTACCCTCGGGTTAACTGCCTCCGCCGGCGTTTCCTATAACAAATTTTTAGCTAAAATTGCCTCAGATGTGAATAAGCCCAATGGCCTTTTTGCAATTCAACAAGAAGAGGCTATAGCATTCCTTGCGCAATTACCCATTGAAGATTTCTTTGGCATTGGTAAAGCAACTGCACAAAAGATGCATCAATTGCACATTAGTACCGGCGCCGATCTTCAGAATCTTGATGAAACCTTTCTCATCAAGCATTTTGGTAAGGCCGGAAAAAGTTATTATCACTACGCAAGAGGGATCGATCTTCGTCCGGTGGAACCGAATCAACCGCAGAAATCTGTCGGCGTAGAAGAGACCTTTTTTATCGACTTAAAACTCAAAGAAGAGGTGATTGAAGAGTTAGAGATTATTGCCATTGAACTTATTCGCCGAGCGAAAAAGAGTGACTTTATTGGGCGAAATTGTACGCTTAAAGTCCGTTACCGCGATTTTAGTCAACTCTCCCGTAGTATCACAACCCCCTTCCCGCTCGGCGATGATCTTACAACGCTTTGGAAAGTCGTGCTTTGGCTATTAGATAAAATTCAACTTCATCCTGATCGCGGTATTCGTTTGATGGGACTTGCCATTGCGAATATCGATCTTGATAAAACACAATTAAATAGCGGCTTATCACAGTTACAATTACCGATTTGAATGATAATAAATTGGGTTTAAGAAAAATGTTTTTTATATAGCTAGTGTGCCACTCTAAAAGAACATCAAACCTGACTCACCAACACTTGCAAGATGCCAGATAGAATAGCTTCCTCATCTCGATTAGCTGATGCGCCGGCATTTGAATAAGCTTATTTTGAACCGATCTGACTATAACTTAATTTGATTCCATTATCGTACCCAATGATCTGCTAATGCTTCTCGCCACCATTGTTGCGCTAATCCCTCATCAGCAGTTCTCCAAGCAAGATAGAGCGTCTCTTCTTTATGCCCTTCAAGCACCGGTAAGGTCACTAATTCCCCGGCTTTAATAGCTTCTTGAACCATTGATTCCGGCAAAAATCCATGACCCATCCCGGCTTTTTGTAGTGCAATTTTATCTGCTAAAGTCGTAACGGTAATCCGTTGCTGCCCTTCATACAATCCTGCCGTTCTTAAAGGCATATAACGCGCACTATCCGCTAATACAATCGCCGGGTAAGCCAATAAATCATTCCGCTCTAAAGGCCGATCAATCACCGTCAAAGGATGGTCCGACGCAACACAGAAAATAAAAGGGACAACGCCAATTGGATAAGTACGATATCCGCCCCCTGAGGGCCCTTCTCCTACAGCAATCACAAGATCTGCACGGAATTTCAATAATGCCTCCCACGCGCCCATCATCACTTCTCGAGATAAGGTTAATGGTGTTGCCACCAATGATTGTTGAAATTGTGTGATCAACGGTAAAATTTGTGTAATAGGGAAAATTTCATCTACCGCAATATGAATCGACTCTTCAACCCCACCCGCTATTTTGTTCAGTCTTGATTCAAGATCTGAAACAGCGGTTAAGAGCGGCTTACCCTCCTCTAATAAAATTTGACCAATTGGTGTTAAGGTCACATGTGGGCCATTGCGTTCAAAAAATTGCAATCCCATCTGTTCTTCAATCTTAGAAACGGTATAAGAGATCGTCGATGGCGCTTTATAGAGCAATTCCCCGGCTTTAGTAAATGAGCCTGTCTTTGCAATTGTTTCAATCACTTTAATCGCCTCTAAAGTGAGTCGCATTTTACACTCCTTTATTCATAACTATTCATCCATTTTCAAAAATTTCGAAGATAAGCATCTATTAATTTCACTTAATGTTGAATATTTTCTTCTCTATAATTAGCTACATCAACTGTTTTTAACAATTTACTTCTAATATTTTATCTTCTAATTATTCAATGATAGAGACTCTATTATACCTCATTTACGCTTAATTATCTTATTGCACTAATACACTACAATATCGCTTATTGACTCCATTCATTAACCTCATTCATTGACCTAATCACATAAATAGACAGATATTTCACAACATTACACCTATTCAATAGGTAAAGGATTTAAAATGATTAAAGTTCGTTTGGCAGAAGATCGAGGACATGTCGACCACGGTTGGTTAAAAGCCGCCCACACCTTCTCTTTTGCTCGCTATTATGAGCCTACCGAAATGGGATTTTCAGATCTTATCGTCATTAATGATGATCGCATTGCGCCCCATAGAGGCTTTGGGGCCCATCCTCACGATAATATGGAAATTCTCACTTATGTTTTAGAGGGTGAACTGACCCATCAAGATTCAATGGGTAATAGTGAAACGATCAAAGCGGGGGAAATTCAGTTGATGAGCGCCGGTAGTGGCGTTGTTCATAGCGAGAAAAACGGTAGTGACCATCCTGTTCATCTCCTACAAATCTGGCTATTACCCAATGAGGCAAATACGCCGCCACGATATCAGCAATTAGAATTGCTCGATAATCAAAAGCAGAACCCATTAACCCTTATTGTCTCCCCTAATGGTGAAGATCAATCATTGCAGATTCGCCAAGAGACTCGAATTTATGCTGGTGGATTAACGGCAACAGGATCTCTCGATATTCCGTTAAAAGAGGACCGTTTCTACTATTTTCATCTCGCTAAAGGGGAATTGTCCTTAAATGGTCATCGTTTTAAAGCTGGCGATGGTGCTCGTATTTATGATGAGACACAATTGATGCTATCTGCTACAGGGCTTTCTGCTACGGATCTTTCTGCGATAGAAACCACTTCTCTTGATAGCGATAAAACAGTTGTGGCTGAATTTCTTCTCTTTGAACTTCGCCCTTATCATGAACCCCGAAGAGGTTGATCATATCGTAAATTTGGTTTAAGAAAAATGGTTTTTAAATAGCTATTGTGGGTTTTAAAAGAAGATAAACCTGACTCACCAACACTTGCAAGATGCCGGATAGAACAGTTTCCTTACCTCGATCAACTGATGCGCCGGCATTTGAATAAGCTTCTTTTGAACCGATCATAAAAAACGGTGAACCTTAAGTTAAGGCTCACCGTTTTGATGATATCGTTCAGTGATATTCTACTGATTGTGACTACTTGCAATCCCCAAGCTTATTACAGAGTACAAGCCCCGCCCGCACAGCCGGTATCTTCGATCTCTTCAGGGGTTGAAGTATCAATTGGACGTTCAGAGTTCCCTTCTACGCCCGCATAGAGATTATCAAGATCAAATGTTAAATCATCTAACTCATCACTCATACTTTTCTCCTTCTCAATTTGAAGTGCCATTATAGCGATTTTTGATTGTAAAATCTGAGGAATGTGAGTTCTTCAAGCAACTTTTGCAAGCTTTTACAAATATCCAATATCCTTCACAATTCTCTAGGTTTTATGCTATTTGCTATTTGTTATTGGCTGTTTGTTCTTGGCTGTTTAATAAACACCGCAGACAATCACTTTCCAATTGATTGATTAAGCTTCTTCTAGCTCATCATCCTGCACAATCTCTCGACCGGGTAAGATGAGATTTAAAATGAGAGCAGAGAGCGATCCCACTGTAATCCCTGATTTAAAGATCACTTGAATAAACTCCGGCAAGGCATTTAAGACTTCAGGGCGCATAGTGACCATCAGACCTAAACCAAGCGAAACCGAGATCACAAGACCATTACGCTTATTGATTTCAACCCGACCTAAGACCTGAATACCGGCAGTAATAATCATCGCAAACATCATTAAGCCTGCACCCCCTAGCACCGGTAGTGGAATAGAGACCACTAAAGCCCCGAAGATAGGGAAAATGCCGGCAAGTACTAACAAAATCCCGGTCATTGCAACTACAAAACGGCTCGCAACACCGGTCAACGAGATAATACCGATATTTTGAGCAAAAGTTGAAAATGGGGTTGTAGACATTAAAGCTGCTAGAGCCGATCCTAACCCTTCACAGAGAATACCGCCTTTCATTCGTTTGCCGGTCACTTTACATTGTGTTGCTTCACCTAATGCTAAGAAGTTACCACTTGATTCCACAATGGTCACAAGATAAGCAATACTCATTCCAATGATTCCTGAGATAGGAAATGAGAAACCATATTTAAAGAGTTCAGGCAATGCAAATACTGATGCTTCTTTAATACCGCTAAAATGGGTTAAGCCAAGATCAAAGCCAAAACCTTTTTCAAACAGAATGACCACAAGATAACCCACAACCATTCCAATCACAATTGATGCAGAAGAGAGAATCCCTTTTCCCCACTGTGTAAGCCCAATCACAACAAAGAGCACTAAAAAAGCCACTAATAGATTAGAAGCTGTGGCATATTGTGTCGAGCCCACTTGACCACCCGCAAACCAATCAAGTCCAACCGGTAATAGACTCAAACCGATCATCGCGACAACTGTTCCCGTCACAACCGGCGGAAAAAGTTTACGAATTTGTGGCATAAAAAAGCTTCCTATAATCATCACTAAGGAAGCTACTAATGAAGAACCTAAAATTCCACTGACGCCATATTCACTATTACCAATCGCTATGGCGGAGGCGACAAAGGTAAAGCTTGTCCCCATCACCGCCGGTAGTCGTAAACCAATCGGTCCGATACCACGAGATTGGACAAATGTGACTGCTCCTGAAACTAAAAGCGCCGCATTTACTAAAGCAATTTTCTCGGCCGCACTTAAATTGAGCGCACTACCAATGACTAAAGGTACTGCGATAATACCACCCAGTGCAGCAAGAAGATGTTGCGCGGCAAGTAAAAGGGAAATGGAAAAGGGGGGCTTATCTTCGAGATGATAGCGTAATTGATCTTTCATAGAGTCTCTCAAGTCTAAATAACGAGGTTATGGATAGCGATATGAGACCGCACGCTACGATAATAGATTGATATGATATCTCGATATGACACTCTGATATAACCCATTAATATAAAAGGATTTATCTGCCAAAACCAAATTACAATACAGCGTATTATGAGCGGCGATTCAATCCGCCCTATTATACACTTTCAGTTTAATGTTTCACTTTCAATGCAATAATATCGTTCACAGGAATAGAACGATTCCACTCAAAACAGCTCGGGCAACTCCACTGCAAACTCTTAGTGGTATAGCCGCAAGAGCTACATTGATATTGTGCATATTGATCTAACATTTCTCGGAAAGTTTTCTCAATCAAACGAACTTCAGTCACATCAATGCGGTACTTCTGTAGTTGATTTAAAACCATTAAGCCATAGAGATTACTCTCGTTATTTAATACCTTTTGCAGATATTCAATGCCGGATTCAAGTGATACCGTTTTAATCAGCCAATGCGTTTGCCAAATTTTAAGAAAGATATGATGATTCTTCGTCATCATCTTCGCTAACCAATCTTGAAAAAATTGTGTCCGATTGAGCAACATCGAAAGATGATACACCATTGAGAGAATCATGGGAATTAGGTCGCTATTTTGCTTCTCGATAAGCAATAATGCCTCAAGCGAAGCTTCATAATTGCCATAATAATAGAGCGCATAAGCACGGATCAGATTTGCTCTAGCACAGTTGCGATCAGCACTCAGCGCCTTATCAAGCCAAAGCGTTAATCGGTCTAAATTAAGTGCTTCTGGTTGCAAAAGCTCCCCTTCGGCAAGCTCGCAGTAGAGATGCGAAATTTCAGCATTTAAATTATCATCAAGCTCGGTTAATTGTTCAAGCATTGCGATACTTTGTAGCCATTCCCGCTGTTGTTTATAAATTTTGGCAAGTTTTCGCAGTGCCGTCTCTTTGTAGATAGATGATTCGAGTAGTAATCTTAAAGTACTCTCGGCACGATCTAACATTCCGGCAACTTGGTAATCTTCAGCCAAAGACAAGTAGACTTTATCGGTCAGTGCTTGTGTCGGGGCTTCTTTGAGCAGATATTCATGGAGATTAATCGCTTTATCAATCTCCCCTCTTTTCCGAAAGAGATCCCCGAGCATTAGACTAAAATTGAGGTTGTCGACATCATAATCTGGCGGTAACGTTAAGAGCGAGGCATCAACCTCTTTACTCTCTTCAACAAAATAGCGCAGATTGAGATAACGAAGCATTTTCTGCTTCTTCAGGTTATCTCTTTTTGCCGCAAGCCAACCAATTAAGAGACCGAGCGGAAGCAGTAACCAGATATATTCAAACATGCGCGTTTGATCCTTGATTGAATAGACCAATCAATTGATATAGTAATACGCTCTGCTCAGTCTCTATAGCGATCATCATGGATAGATTACATTTTTATAGAATTTTCATAAATATTGTATGTTGAAAACAGATATCTTATAGCTTAAAGCACGTGTGTCTTACGTTTTAATTCAGCATTCTCTTTCTCGAGACGCTTTAAATTACTTTTCAGCGCAAAATGAGAGAAGAGACTTGGAATATTAATCAACATTAGAACACCTAATGTAAAGAGTGCGCCAATAATAAAAACGATGCAGATAAAGATCGAGGTATTGAGTGTTGCTTCGCCTAAAAGATAATTAAAGGTTAATTGGCCATCGCGATTGACATAGAAAATAATAAAAACCACCGCAAAGATAAATAACCAAATTGCCAGCTTCAACCAAAAATAGATACGCTTCATAGGTTTATAGATCCTTTGATATTGTTGATTAATTTGTTTTTGTTGTTTATTTGTTCATTGATTAACTTAGATTATTTATCAATAATCAGACTGCTATACTGTAGCATAATTTGTTATTGCAATCTTTGCATTTTACCTTTATCGTGGTAAATTATAAAGCGTTATCAAGGATTGAGAAGATTGTTAAAGAACCATTTTTCAATAAAGATAAGAAGAATTGAGCAATATTTGTGTATTCTTGTTAAAATATTGAGAGATGAGTTGTTTCTTTCATGCCTATTGGGATCTTATCAGATCTATTGGATATACTATAAGTTGTTAATTTCAGATATATCAACATATATATCAAAGATAGTCGCCTTAAATAAGAAATTACGGCAACTTAAAATAGCAATAGCATGTAATAATAACTAAAACAGAATTCTCCAGAATATAGAATTTAGCTTTCTAATTTGAGCGGGTAATTATTTGTGACCATTTATCAAGTTTGATAGCTGACTCAATCAATAATAACAAAGTGAGATAATATAATAATTACAGCCCAAAAGAGTATCGTAGATTAATATAATATTTTTAATAACCCATTAATATATTTAAGTAAAATTACGAGTGCATAAACTTACTATAGATCGAATATAGATTGAATATGCACGCTACACTCTGCCTAGTGATTTAGATATAGGTAACAGAAATATTAATAACAGATAATGTTTGATCTTGCTTTGGAGCAGTCACGAGCACATCAGTAAATGTATCGATAACAACAAATATTGAATAAGAGAATCTGGATATGGCACAAAATTCATTCGGAATTTACGGATATATTCATAGAAGTTCTAAACTTAATACACACCTAATAAGCAGTAAAGACGTTATAGATTGATTTGGAATTGATTTGGAATTGATTCGATTTTGATATCCGGACTTATGTCACAAAGAGTAATCAATATAAATAGAAAAACTACATGGATTTTATGAAAGAGACCACATTAACGCATTGGAAAGAACTCTCACTTGCAACAAAGACCTTATTACAGGAGAAGCACGCCTTAAAGCTGATTCAATCTCCAGAGGCTCTTGAGTTATTAGCACAAGTTTCACAGCTCATTGCAACAGAACAACTTCATAAAACGCTTCTTCTCACACTGAATATTAGCGATGCTATTCTTATTCGTATGCTATTAGCCGAAGCAAATCCTGAGTTAAAATTGCATCTCATCTTAGCGGATACACCAGATTCCCAAATTAGCTTTAATCAAGCAGATATCACAATCATTCCCTACCCTCTCTTCTCGTTAGAGCGAATTCGCCAACATTCATTACCATTACTCGATCTTGATATTATTATGATCGATGAAGCAATCCCTGCTAATTTTCTACATGATCTGCTCTTTGTCGATGAATTAAATCGGTCACTGCTTGCCATTGAAAATGAAAGCCTTCTATTAGCTTCTGACTTTACCCTTATTACGCAAACATTAACGGCGAATATCCATTCAACGTCGTCAACAATCAGTCAAGTCCAAGAAACAACCGTAGAAGTACCGCAAAAAATTACGCTTAAAAAGAAAAAAACCACAGCTACACAGCCTAATGATCCGATCGAAGTCCCCACAAAAACGGATTCAACAAAACGTAAAAAAGCAACAAAAACCAAGGTTGATGAAGCAGATGTAACAGAAGTAGCCGTCGAAGCTCAAACAACCGTAGATACCCCAAAAACGAAACACACCAAAGGTAAAGAGACTGAGAAAAACTCCAAACATTCTGTCACCACAGATCTTGCACAAGATAGTGCATCATCTTCTGATCAAATAAAATCACCCTCAAAAGCTGAAACACCGGCACTACCGGAAACTCCTTTTATTGCGCTAGTGCCTAAAAATCTGCAACGCCAATATATTCGCGATTATATTCGAACTCATCATCTACAACACCTTTTGATTGTTACCCATAATCGTCAATCCGCACGATTACTCGAAAAATACCTCTATCGAGCACGTATTCGTAGTCGTGTGGTTCATGAAAAAATTAATGATGAGACAGCAACTAGCCTATTTGATCGTTACAATAAAGGACAATTTACCGCATTTATCTTAATGCACCGAGTTATCGAAGAATTTGCCTCTAAAATTGAGAAATGTGATTCTGTCATGTTCCTCGATTTCCCTACCGTCTATTCAGAATATGCCGAACGTTTTGAGTTTATTCAAAATCATTATAAGCCGGCACACTTTATCTCTATTGCCACAGAAAATGATAAAGCTTGGATTCAATCTTTCACTGAAGAGTATCCGCAATTAGGATTACCGATTATTCCTATCGATATCGAACCCCCTAAGCGCCGAGAACCGAAAGATGATACAGAGAAAAAAGCGAATCATAAGCCAGAAAAGCAGGCTAAAGGTGCTCAGAAAAAACCACGAAATTCTAAACAGACAGTAGATCAAGCCGAGAAAACTGATCACAAAACAGACCAAGTGAATGATACTGAAATAGGTAAAAATGTCAGTCCTCAAAATGAAGAAAGTGTAATTACATCGACTTCGGCACAACAAGCGCACGATAATAGTCAAGATAATCCACATCAGACACCATCGAGAGAACGTTCACAAAAGAATCGTAAAGCGCCCAAACGTACTCGTTCACAAGCGGATGAATCTCAAGAAAATAGCAACAACAATAATGGCCATGGTAATGCTGATAAACGACAAAATAGACGTTCATCAACACAACGAGGGCAAGCGCGGAATAATAATCCTCGCAATGATCGTCGCAATAACAAAAATCATAATAGCCATCAGTCAACAGGGGATAGCCAGAGCGATTTCTTTAATATTAATCAAGATGAGATCGTCAACCGCAATCGCTTACCCTTTGAATCAGGCTCTTTTGAAGCCAATATTGCACGCGAAAATCGCCGTAGAGGTCGAGATCCTTTCGGTGTTCCTGGCGGTATCGGTCAATCTACGAATGGCAACTTTATTCAAAATATCACCCAAGGTTATGGCAATGGAAATGGCAACAGTGGCAATGGGGGTAATAATTCAGATAATAATCGCCGCACACAACGTCGCCCAAGAACTAAAAACAATCGTAAAAAATAACCTTAGATTTTGAAGAATATAATCAATCAGTAATTGATCGACACACATCAATAGTAAAAAAGGATTCATAATAAAGTCATGAGTGTAAATTTAATTACGCCAGAGGGCCTTGCCCTTTTGCAAAAAGAGCTCGATTTTCTATGGCGTATTGAGCGCCCTGAAATTACCCAAAAAGTCACCTGGGCTGCGGGCTTAGGCGATCGCTCTGAGAACGCTGATTACCAGTTTAACAAGCAGAAATTAAGGGCTATCGATCGGCGTGTACGTCATCTTCGTAAGCGCCTTGAGCTTCTTCGCCCGGTGCCCTATTCCCCCAGCCAAGAGGGAAAGATTTATTTCGGTGCTTGGGTACGGCTTTCAGATGAAGAAGAGAATAGCCTCTACTTTCGGATTGTTGGTGCTGATGAGATTGCTCATCATAAAGATTATGCTTCTATCAACTCTCCTATTGCCAAAGCTTGCCTAGGTAAAGAAGTGGATGATGAGGTGATTGTCCGCACTGAATTATTAGAAAAACAGTGGTTTATCGATGAGATTCATTATGGTGTGCCCGATGAAATCAGAGCGGAATTAGAAGCGCCGTTACAAAGTAGTGAAGCGCAGTAACGGTTCGCCTCTCATATTATCTCCACTATCCACTAAAGATTATTCGTTAAAACAGTGTTAACCTTGCCGCTAAAGCGATCAGTGTCATCAGAAGTACCGGCAATGTTAACACAATCCCGACGCGGAAATAGTAGCCCCAAGTGATCTTCATATTTTTAAGCGATAGGACGTGAAGCCAGAGGAGCGTTGCAAGACTACCGATAGGGGTTATTTTCGGCCCTAAGTCACTACCAATCACATTAGCATAGACCATCGCTTCTTGTATTAAGCCCGTTGCATTTGAGGCATCAATAGAGAGTACGCCGATCAGAACGGTAGGAAGATTATTCATAATCGATGACAATATCGCCGTTAAAAAGCCTGTTCCTAGAGTGCTTGCCCAAATACCAAATTCTGCTAATTGATTGAGCAAGATTACTAAGTAATCCATCAGCCCTGCATTTCGTAAGCCAAATACCACTAAATACATCCCTAATGAGAAGAGCACTATCTGCCAAGGCGCCGATAGGACGATCTTAGGTACATTGATCTTCTGCCCTTTTTTAGCAATCAATAGTAAAATGAGTGCGCCAATGCCGGCAATGATACTAATCGGTACCGAGATCAGATCAGAGATAAAGAAACCGATTAAAAGCAACCCTAAAACCCACCAGCCTGCCTTGAAAGTTAGGGGATCAACAATTGCATTACGGGGAATAAGGGCTTCAAGGCTTCCGGCATCTTGTTTTGCCTCTAACTGATATTGAAATTGCAAATCCCGGCGATAGAAAAGATAGAGTACCGCTAATGTGGCTAATACAGAGATAATATTGACCGGAATCATAACTGATGCATAACGACCAAAATCGATGCCGTAGTAATCTGCCGAGATAATATTAACGAGGTTTGAAACCGTTAAAGGCAAGCTAGCGGTATCTGCAATAAATCCAGCGCCCATCACAAAAGCGAGCGTTGAAGCTCGAGATGCACCTAATTGCAATAAAATCGCCATTACAATCGGTGTTAAGATCAGTGCAGCACCATCATTAGCAAAAAAGGCTGAAATTAAGGCCCCTAATAAGATCATATAACAGAATAATCGCCGGCCACTTCCTTGCCCTAAACGCGCCATATAGAGTGCAGCCCAACGGAAGAATCCGGCTTCGTCTAATACTAAGCTAATAAGAATAATCGCAATAAAGGTTAATACTGCATTCCAGATAATTCCCCAAACCGTTAGAATATCTTGCCAATCAATGACACCACTCACTAATGCTAATAAGGCGCCTATTGTAGCGCTATAACCAATTCCTAGCCCTTTAGGTTGCCCTATGACTAGAATCAACGTAAAGATAAAAATAGCAATCGCTAACAACATTGTGGCACCTTTAAAGCAGTTAAGTAGGAGTGAAGAAGAAAAAGAAAAAGTCAGTTATTCACCATAAAACTCACAATAAAAAACGATAGAGATCAAATTGTTATACATTATCTCTATCGCTCTATTCTACTGAGTTTTTTACATTATTGCGCTGATTTTATCACTCTCTTGAATAATGAATGCGACCACTTATTCGGCTATTTTTTCAAAAAAATAAGATCCCAAACGCCATGACCTAATCGCTTACCACGAGCTTCAAATTTAGTGGGCATTCGGTGATTAGGTTCCATCACAAATCCCCCATTGATTGAAGCATCCACGCTATTTATATAATCTGGCGCACTTTGCATAACTTCCATCATATGCTCGGCATAAGGCTCCCAATCGGTTGCTAAACAGAGTCTTCCCCCTTTCATTAGCTTCTGTGCAATGAGTGCTACAAATGCTGGCTGAATAATGCGACGCTTATTGTGCTTCTTTTTGTGCCAAGGATCAGGGAAAAAGACTTGGACACACTCTAAGCTCTCATCAGGAATACAATGTTTGAGAATATGAACGGCATCATAATCAATGGCTCGAATATTAGTGAGCCCCTTCTCCTCTACATCTAAAAGTAGACGGCCTACACCAGGACGATGTACCTCTAATCCTAAGAAATCACGATCAGGTTCCCGCTCAGCCATCTTTGAGAGTGAAGCGCCATCCCCAAAGCCGATCTCAAGTGTTCGCTTCTGATTCGTACGTCCAAAGAGCGCATCTAAATTCCAACGTGCATTTACAGCTTCATGATCAATAAGATAAGGACTTTCTGCCAAAATCCGTTCTTGACCTTTAGTCAAGCGCCCTTCCCGTTTTACAAATGAACGAATAGTTCGAATGTAACGACCACCGGCTTTCTCTTTAATGGCATCTATATCGAGCTCACCGACATTCTTACTGTCATTTAGGAGAGATTCATCTAATGCGTTATTCGACGAATGCTCTGTTGAGCTCTGCTCATCTTTATTGTTGTTTACGATATTTTCCATCAATATATTCATCTATAATTTGTTTAAATTCTTCGGCGATATTCTCACCCTTCAATGTCACTGCACGCTCACCATCAATATAGACGGGCGCTACAGGCTTCTCACCATTTCCCGGCAAACTAATACCGATATTGGCCATTTTCGATTCGCCTGGACCATTCACAATACAGCCCATTACGGCGACAACCATCTTTTCAACACCTTCATAGTTTTGCTTCCAAATAGGCATATTATGATCGATATAAGATTGTATTTTTTGCGCTAAATATTGGAAATCATCACTACTTGTGCGACCACAACCGGGGCAAGCGACCACTTTAGGCGTAAAAGCACGAATCTGTAGACTTTGTAAAATCTCTTTTCCTACCAAAACCTCCTCTGTGCGTGGAGCATTCGGTTCCGGCGTGAGAGATATGCGGATTGTATCGCCAATTCCCTCTTGTAAGAGCACCGCTAACGCTGCTGACGAAGCAACTATTCCCTTCATTCCCATTCCTGCTTCTGTCAATCCTAAGTGCAATGGAACTCGTACTTTAGGGGCGATATCACGATAGACTTTGATCAATTGCTGACTTTGGCTCACCTTAACCGAAAGAATAATATCCTCATCAGTCATACCGATCTCTTTAGCAAACTCAATACTTTCAAGTGCCGAGACAATCATTGCCTCACACATAAGCTCATCATTCGTTAAGGGCACTGCACGTTTAAGATTTTCATCTACTAAACGCTTTAAAACTTCAGGATCAAGGCTTCCCCAGTTCACACCAATACGTACAGGTTTACGATACTTGAGAGCCTCTTCAACAATCGCCGAGAATTGTTCATCTTTACGCGCTCCACGTCCGACATTACCGGGATTAATACGTAATTTTGCTAAAGCTTTAGCGCACTCAGGTTCCGCTTGTAGCAGGCGATGACCATTAAAATGGAAGTCACCAACAATCGGCGTATCGTACCCTAAAGTTGAGAGTTTCTCTACGATAAATGGGACTGCTTTCGCCGCCTTCTCAGTGTTGACAGTCACCCTAACAAGCTCAGAGCCACTATCCGCTAAAGCGATAATTTGCGATACCGTTTGATCAACATCTTCCGTATTTGTATTCGTCATCGATTGCACACGAATGGGATAATCAGAACCGATGCCGACATTACCCACCATCACTTGACTTGTGGGTCGTCTTTTAATGGTAAAAACCATGTAAATATCCTTTAAGGTGAGAGAAATATTGTGGGCTATTATCGCTAAAATCGTCCACTTTCACAAGCAGACGCACTATCTGATTATTTGCTATAATAAAACCTTATTTTATCACTCTTCTTTTATTCTATTTTGGGGAAAGGTTATTATGTCATATTTAGTCTTTAAATCGCTCCATATTATCTTTATGGTGACTTGGTTTGCCGGTCTCTTCTATCTTCCAAGAATCTTCGTCTATCACGCTTCTACAACAGATCCTGAAACCAGCGCAACCTTCAAAATCATGGAACGTAAACTCATGATTATGACCCATATTGGGGGCGCATTAACCATTATTTTTGGTCTGATTTTAGTTATGCAAAACCCAATGTTATGGAAATTCGGTTGGTTCCATTTTAAACTCACGCTAGTATTTCTATTAGTGATCTATCACTACTTCTGTTACCACTATATGATGATCTTTAGAAAGGATCAAAATAAGCATTCCCACAAGTTTTATCGTTATTTCAATGAGATTCCAAGTGTCATTCTGATCATCGTTGTTTTCTTAGTGGTACTAAAAGGTATTCCTTTTATAAACTTTTGGTAGAAATAACCGAATTTGACAACTTCTTTCAATACTCAAAGCGCACTATCTATTATGATAATGCGCTTTTTCTTGTTTATTCAATCCAGGCGAGTCATCGATTGTGTGACGTTTTCTCACTTCTTATAACTGATGCGTCGGCATTTAAATAATGCTTATTTTGAACCGCTCTGACTATGCGTTACACTTTTATGAAATTCCCCTTCCATTATTTAAGCATCTTCCCAGCCAAATGGAATGACCATTTCAATCTCTTTTGTCTGTTCTATCGCCATCAATAATCGATCGACACCTAAGGCCACACCACTACAAAAGGGAAGCTGATCTAAAGATTCTAATAACAATTCATCAATTGGAACGGCCGGCATACCGCATGCGACTCGCTTCTTATTTTCCGCTTCAAAGCGCTTACGCTGTTCTTCGGCATGGGTCAACTCTTCATAACCGTTAGCTAACTCTAAGCCTTTCCAATAGAGTTCAAAGCGTTTACCTACAAGTTGACCATCGACTTCTACAATCTTTGATAAAGAGGCTTGTGAAGCGGGATAATGGTAGAGTAGCGTCAATTTATGGGGGTTAAATCGAGGTTCAATCAGATGAGAAACAATCAAATCTAAAGCTTCATCCCTATCTCGTAATGTAAAGGTTAAATCGATCTTATTCGATGCTAATATCGCTTCTAATTCATCAAGGGTTGCCGTAAAAGGATCAATCTGTAAATAGGTTAAGAACGCCTCACGATAAGTTACCCTCTCTACTTCAAGGGGTAGATCTGTCAAGATTTTGGTAAGAAGAATCACCTCCTCCATCAATTTTTCAAGATCATAACCCAAACGATACCACTCCAACATGGTAAATTCTGGGTTATGTCGTCCGCTTAATTCCCCATCTCGAAAAACTTTCCCTAAATAGTAACAAGAACCAAGTCCTTGTGCTAACAAGCGCTTCATATGATATTCAGGGGAGGTAATCAAGTAAAAAGGGGCTCGATAATATTCTCCTGGACCATGATAAGTGGTCACAAAATTCAGTAGTGCCGGATCAGGATTACCAAATTGACTTAAAATCGGGGTATCTACTTCAACCACTTCTTCCAAAAAAAAGTAATCACGAATTGTACGAAATAACACTCCTCGCCGCCATAATCGTTCCTGTATTGTATCTATCGCCTGCGCCATTAATTGATCTACTCCTTTATGATTATCCGATAAATTAGATCTCTATCTACTTTTTGAGGCATTAATTCCTCTTTAATAGCTTAGTAGTTTAGTAGCTTAATAGCATTATCATAGTACATATTTCTCAATTTCACCTGAATGATCTTAATACCTTTCCCATTTTCTAGGAATAAAATCATTTATCAGTTGCAAATGGGAATAATTATTATTAAGATATAGAAAAGTTATTGATAAGAGGATTAAATCATGTACATTTGTCTTTGCAATGGGATCACCGATAAAGCAATCGTCGAAGCAGTCGAGAATGGCGTGACTACTTTTGAAGCATTGCAAGCACAATTAGGTGTCGCAACTTGTTGTGGAAGCTGTGCGGATATTGCCAAAAGTTTTCTACCTGGTGAAGCTTCTCCTATCGAACAAGGGATGCCTGTCCCTCAAGCGTATGAATTACGCTAAGACACTCTTTCATCGCGAATACTAGCAACATTGTACTAACATTAGTATAAATCGAAATGAATTGAGAACGGATTAAAAAACCCTCAAACTTTGTAGTTTGAGGGTTTTGACTTTCTATCATATTCAGCTTGTTATATTCAGCTAATGAATAGAATTAATCTGCTTTTTCGATCTGTTTTTGCAAGTAAACATCTAGACCCATTAATTCGATATTCTCTTGTTGAGTCTCAATCCAATCAATATACTCTTCACTCTCATCTAACATTTCAGATAGAAGATCACGAGAAACATAATCTTGTACAGATTCTAGATGTTCAATAGCCGCCACTAATGTCGCACGTTTCTCATATTCCCGAGAGAGATCACATTGTAAAATCTCCGGTACATCTTCACCAATCAATAACTTCCCTAATTCCTGCAAATTAGGCAGACCTTCGAGTAATAAGATACGCTCAATCAGATCATCAGACTCTTTCATATACTCGATCGATTTTTTATAGATCGGATGCCCTAATCCTTCAAAGCCCCAATTCTTTAAAATACGCGCATGTAAAAAATATTGGTTAATTGAGATAAGGTATTGACCTAACACCTTATTGAGATGCTGCAGTACAGTACGTTCAATTTTCATGATATCCATTCCCTTTAATAATGCTTTTTATCTCTATTCACAAGAATTCCGACCGATTAGTAATAAATTAATATCAAATTACCTATATTCTATAATCTATCCTGTAACCGATCAGAATCAATCATCCTATTCGCTTACTCAGCCAATTGATGTTGTAAGTAGAGCGGTAATGAGATTGTATCGATTAAACGTAATTGTTTTTCAAGCCAATGCGCATGATCTTCTTCAGTATCTTGCAACTGAACCACTAACATATCGCGAGTGACATAATCTTGTTTCTCTTCACAAAGTGCAATCCCTTTCTTAAGCGCTTCACGCACAGAATATTCTAAATTGAGATCACTTTGTAACATTTCAGGTACAGTCGCACCAATATGGATCTGATCAGGTACCATTTTTGGCGTACCTTCTAATAGTAAAATACGGGCAATAATCAATTTTGCATGTTCGGTTTCATCTTCCATCTCATGGGCAATGCGCTCATAAAGCTTCATATAACCCCACTCTTCATACATCGAAGAATGAATAAAGTACTGATCACGCGCCGCTAATTCACCTGCGAGTAATACATTTAAATAATCAATAACTTCTTTATTACCTTTCATAATCGATTCCCTTTACTAATTCTTTCTCAGTTAATCTTAAAGCAGACCTTTCTCTCTTACTCGATATTCACGAGACACAAAGTATTCACTAATGCTCAGTAACGAAAGAATAATCTACTCTTCACCTCTATAGTATAAGTAATATCCTGACGATTGACGAATCGAGATTGATTCCCACAATCAAAAAGATACAAATGGCAACAATTCACAAATAAAGATGTATGATAATTCGATTCAGAGTTAACGCAATCCTCGGCATTGCAAGACTTTTTAACAATACTCCTTGACTGTAAATAGGAATTATTTGTAATCATATTAATGATTCTCTACCTGATATAGATCAATATTTATACAGATCAACGGTAGATCTTTTATAAATAAAGTCTTATTAAAAGATCCGTCAAAATGGCAGAATACAAATGAATGCTATAAATAGCGTTCTTTCTGAAAAAAATCACGATCTTTACATCACTGCTACTGAATAAATTCTCAAAAAAATGTATTATCTCCCCCTAGACTTTCGATACACAGAGGAATGAATTTATATTATGCGTCAATTTGATGGGGTTACCCCACTCTTTTCTTATCGTAAATATTGGGCTCACCGGTTTGGTACCGCGCCTTTTTTACCCACAACACGAGAAGAGATGGATCTTTTAGGTTGGGATAGTTGCGATATTATCTTCGTCACCGGCGACAGTTATATCGATCACCCAAGCTTTGGAACCGCTATCTTAGGTCGATTATTAGAAGCGCAAGGCTTTCGTGTTGGCGTAATCTCCCAACCCAATTGGCGTTCATTAGAGGATTTTGAACGTTTAGGACCCCCGAATCTCTATTTCGCCGTCAACTCCGGCAATATGGATTCTATGGTCAATCACTACACGTCTGATCGTAAAATTCGTCGAAATGATGCCTATACTGCCGGGGATGTTGCCGGTAAGCGCCCTGATCGTGCGGTGATTGTCTATACACAAAAACTTCGAGAAGCATTTAAAGATATTCCAATTATTATTGGCGGAATTGAAGCCTCTCTTCGCCGGGTGGCTCATTATGATCACTGGACAGAAGTAGTACGCCGTTCGATTTTAGTGGATAGCGCTGCGGATCTTCTACTCTATGGTAATGGGGAACGTTCTATTACTGAACTAAGTCATCGTCTTGCCAATGGAGAAACAATTGATCAAATTACCGATATTCGAGGATCGGCTATGTTGCGTCCTCATGGTAAACATCATTTTAATCGCCATGAACTCGATTCAACACATTTTGATCATGTGGGGAAAATTGACCCTTATATTAATCCTTATGGGGAATCGGTAGATGCCAAAAAATGTCAAACGAATGTGGCACTCGAAGCTCCCACAGAAGCGCAAGTAGGGAAAAGTGAGAAAATCACTCGAACGGATGTCACAATCCGTCTTCCTAGTTTTGATGATGTTTCGGCAACTCCGGCACTCTATGCTCACTCTAGTCGAATTTTACATCTTGAAACGAACCCTTTTAATGCGCGCCCTTTAGTGCAGCAACATGGGGATTTAGATGTCTATCTTAATCCACCGCCTATTCCGCTCTCTACAAAAGAGATGGATGCTGTCTATGCACTTCCCTTTGAACGCGCCCCGCATCCTAGTTACGGTGATGCACATATCCCTGCTTGGGAGATGATTAAACACTCTGTCAGCATTATGCGGGGATGTTTTGGCGGTTGCTCTTTCTGCTCTATTACGGAGCACGAGGGACGAATTATTCAGAGTCGTTCAGAGAAATCAATTCTCAATGAAATTGAAGAGATCCGCGACCGAGATCCAAGTTTTACAGGTTATATCTCCGATTTGGGTGGTCCTACCGCGAATATGTATCGATTGGCCTGTAAAGATCCCAATATCGAAAAGCATTGCCGGAAACTCTCTTGTGTTTTCCCTGGCATTTGCCAAAATCTCGATACCAATCATAAACCCCTGATCGAGCTCTACCGTAAAGCGCGAGAGATTGATGGTATTAAGCGTATTCATATTGCATCCGGCGTTCGTTATGATTTGGCATCTCAAGAGCCGGAATATATCAAAGAATTAGTTACTCATCATGTGGGTGGATATCTTAAGATTGCACCTGAACATACTGAAGAGGGGCCGCTTTCTAAAATGATGAAGCCTTCGATGAAAGCATACGAAGACTTTAAAGTGCTCTTTGAAAAATACTCTAAAGAAGCCGGCAAAGAGCAATATCTCATTCCTTACTTCATTGCAGCTCACCCGGGAACAACCGATGAAGATATGCTTAATCTTGCGCTTTGGCTCAAGAAAAATGATCTTCGTGCCGATCAAGTACAAGCCTTCTTACCCACACCGATGGCGCTCTCCACAGCGATGTATTACTCAGAGCGTAATCCTCTCAAACCTATTCGCCGCAATTCAGAGCATGTAGGAACAGCTAAAAGCCTCAAGCGCCGGAAAATTCATAAAGCATTCCTCCGCTATCATGATCCTGATAACTGGCCATTACTTCGCCAAACGCTCAGATACATGGGACGAGGGGAACTTATTGGCTCTGGTAAAGAGTGCTTAATCCCCGCAGAGAGCCGTAGAGAGCGGGAACGCGGTGCAATCAATCGAAATGGTCAACGCCCTAATGCTGCTAGACGTGGTCAAAAATTTACGACGAATCATCAGGGAATTCCTAGAACGAAGAAGTCCACTAGAAGCAAGTAATCTTAGATATTGAAGATCAACAATCTGTAAAGCTTAGACTGAAAATTTATCGTAAAAATGAAAACGCCTAATAACTTTATTAGGCGTTTTATTAGGTATTTCTTAATCTATATTCGTTATTTAAATTGGTGATACATCACTACTCTGCAGTTAAATCCACAATCGTTGCATCGACTGCATTTTTTGCCACAGATTGAATTCCATTATCGCAGCCTGACTCACTCTTATAACTTTGACTACTGCCTATCACTTGGCCATTGGTCGCTTTTAAGTTAAAAGAAAATTTCCCAGTATCTGAGCTCTTTTTCTCATAGCGATTAGGATCTGTTGAATTCTTCTGTACGGATGCAATCCCTTTCTTACAATTTGTCTTTGTAGCATAACCTTGGCTACTTAAAATAATCTCCCCATTCCCCGCTTTTAAACGGAAATAGAATTTATCATTTTTCGCCAAAAATATTTCAAACTTACCACTCATAGTGACTCCCTGTTTACTAGAAATAAGTTCCTTGTTATCAATATTGAATCTACAGCATTTATTTTTACTATACAGATAACTAATTATAAATCGTTATTATTTCTATTACAAACAATAAGTTAATACAAATTACCAATGATATATACGCTAAAACTATAGTAAATTTATTTTAAGAAAAATAGTTTTTAAACAACTATTGCGGAGTTTTAAAAGAAGATAAAACTGTATAGTGAAATCGGTTTTAAATTATTAAGTGAAGATGTTTGCAAGCTTGTAAGAATCTCCATCTTATAATGATTGTGAATTTTCTTAAACCGGAATGACTATACTAAACAACACTTGCATGATGCCGGACAGAATGGCTTCCGTACTTATACAACCGATGCGCCGGCATTTGAATAATACTTATTTTGAACCGATATTGCTATACACTAAAACTAATCCCCCCCCTAAAACCCAATTTAAAGGATTATTCTTATACAAAAGAAAAACGCTATTCCTAAAAAATAGCGTTTCAAATTATCATTTTTTGACATCTATACTTATACGTTCAGTCACTATTCATTACATTAATTTTTGAGCACCTGCAGTTATAACTTCTCTTCCCGCTCAAGAATAATATTGAGCATTCTGCGAAGTGGCTCTGCAGCACCCCATAGCAACTGATCGCCTACTGTAAATGCGTTTAGATACTCATTTCCCAAATTCATCTTACGTAAACGTCCGACAGGGATTGTCAGTGTGCCTGATGTTGCTGCTGGCGTTAACTCTTGCATTGTAATATCCCGATGATTTGGCACGACTTTCACCCAACGATTACTCTCTTTGATCATCGCTTCAATATCTGCTATCGGGATATCTTTGGTTAATTTCAGTGTTAAACCTTGAGAATGGCATCGCATTGCACCAACACGCACACAAGTCCCATCAATCGGAACTTGTCGTTCAAGTTGCAAGAGTTTATTACTCTCTGCCATCGCTTTCCACTCTTCCCGGCTCTGACCATTTTCTAGCTCAGAATCAATCCAAGGAATTAAGCTCCCTGCCAAGGGTACGCCAAAACGGGATTTTGGGTAATGATCCATATCGAAAGAAGCGGTCACCATTTGATCAATTTCAAGAATAGATTTCGCAGGATTCTCTAGATCTGCAGCCACAAAACCATGAATCGCGCCCATTTGAGCTAAAAGCTCTTTCATATTTTGTGCCCCAGCTCCTGATGCCGACTGGTAAGTCATCGAAGTAGCCCACTCAACTAATCCCTCTTTAAAGAGTGAACCGAGTGCCATTAACATTAAGCTAACAGTACAGTTCCCGCCGATAAAATCTTTAACCCCTTTTTCAAGGCTCTGATCAATAATATGCCGATTCACAGGATCAAGGATAATCATCGCGTGCTCTTTCATTCGAAGCGAAGAAGCAGCATCAATCCAGTAACCTTTCCAACCGCTATCCCGCAATGATTCAAAAACAGCTGCGGTATAATCGCCTCCTTGGCAACTGATAATAATATCTTGCGCTCGCAATGCTTCTAAATCATAGGCATCTGCAAGACCATTTTCCGTTGAAGCAGTGACACCATCGATTTCAATCGTAGGCGCTTCACCCCCGGCATTTGATGTTGAAAAAAAAGTGGTATGAATGCCGGCAAAATCATTCTCAACAATCATTCGTTCCATTAATACAGAACCCACCATGCCACGCCAACCGACTAAACCCAATTTTTTCATGATTATCCTCTTTTTAAGACTGTTTATTATTTATTAAATTTATTCAATGCCACAACTAATGACGACAGATAAAACTCATTGCTCATTGCTCATTGCATCTACCACAATTATTATTCATCCGTATTATCAATTCCTTTAACAAGCGACAAGGACTACGATAAATCCTGACACAAAAATGCTCAATATTCCCGTTTAAGATGAATATTAAGCATTGTATCTTGTATCAACTACTCTAAACTTACAATATTCGGTCTATACCGACATTTGAAAGCCATTAACCTAAGGCCGCAATCACCGCATCGCCCATCTCTGAACAACTAACCACTTTTTCTGAAGCTGTCGCAATATCCTTAGTTCGATAACCTTGGCTTAATACTGATTTCACAGCATTCTCTATTTCATCTGCAATATCGTTTCGATCAAAAGTATAACGGAACATCATCGCTACCGATAAAATAGTAGCTAATGGATTAGCAATATTTTGCCCTGCGATATCCGGCGCTGAACCATGAATTGGCTCATAAAGCCCTTTGTTGTTTTCATCTAAAGAAGCTGATGGCAACATTCCGATTGAACCGGTTAACATAGATGCTTCATCTGAGAGGATATCCCCAAAGATATTACCGGTAAGCATGACATCAAATTGTTTTGGCGCACGCACCAATTGCATTGCGGCGTTATCGACCAACAAGTGAGTTAAAGTCACATCAGGATATTCTGTGGCGACTTGCTTAACCACATCACGCCAGAGTTGCGTTGCTTCCAACACATTCATCTTATCGATTGAACAGAGGTGCTTATTACGCTTTTGTGCCGCCTGGAATGCTACATGTGCAATACGGCGAATCTCTGATTCCGAATAGATCATGGTGTTAAAACCCACTAATTCACCATTACGCTCCTCAATGCCGCGCGGCTGCCCAAAATAGATATCCCCGGTTAATTCACGAACGATCATAATATCAAGCCCGGCAACTAACTCATCCTTTAAACTTGAAGCGTGTGCGAGCTCTTTAAATACTTGTGCAGGACGAAGATTTGCAAAAAGATTCAGCTCTTTTCGAATCGCCAATAAGCCTTGCTCAGGGCGAAGATCTCTCGGTAAACTATCATATTGTGGTCCACCCACTGAGCCTAAAAGAATGGCATCCGCAGCTTTGGCTTTCTCAGCAGTGACAGCGGGATAAGGCGCGCCATCTTTATCTACTGCAATTCCACCAATATTGGCATAATCGAGTGCGATATTGAGTGAGTGCTTTTTCGCAACTGTTGTTAATACCCGCTCCGCTTGCCCGACAATTTCAGGTCCAATACCATCTCCGGCTAAAACTAATATCTTCATCTTCCAATTCTCTTCTTTTAACTGATCTGTTTATCTATTTGTATTACCGCTGTTAATTTTTGTCACTAACAAACGATAATTCCTGATGATTATTTTATGATAAGCGTAATTACACATAAATTGATGAGGTAGAACGATATCGCTCTACAGCGTTACACCTTACTAATATGCCTCTAACCCCAACATAGATACAAGGGAAACTCTCTATTTATTGTAATTTATTGATCTAATAAGCTTAATCTTGTGGATTTTCACTCATTAATCAAAGCAATTGATGACCATTTTGTGGTAAGTACTTTTCAATATACGAAAAAGGGATCTAAAATCATAGCGCTATTTGGTTAAATAATTCACATCCTCTGATTTATTTCCTTCTACTCTATTCTATTTTAAATCCTTCTTGGTACTGGCCTCTGTCATCAATCTACTCGCCCCCGATCTCAATGCAAAAATACTCACCGATTATTTCTCGATTCCCTTCTTACGAAAGAAGATACAGAACATCACAAAGAGTAAAAAGCCATTTATCATTCCTCCCCAATAGATAGCACTGTAGCTACCGGTTAAATCATACAGCAATCCTAATAGCGTCGGAATAAATGCGGCAAAACAGTAACCGCCGAAGAGCATCATAGCCGTCCAACTTGCAACTGCATTACCATCATTGACCTCATTAAACGGAAGAAGCATCGTAATTGCAAAGAGCCCTGAGCTAATCAATATCCCCAAAATAGCTACAGCTAAATAGACTAATATAAGAGAACTATTACCCAATAATAACAGTAACATCATCAGCATAATCAGCGTAATAGCCCCGATTGCCGTTGCTTTCAAACCGATACGAATCACAATAATAGGAATTAAGAAGCTGCCAACAATGCCATTGAGGATAAAGAGATTAAAGAGCATATTGGCATGGAAACTATTAATCCCCTTTTCTCCGAGAAAAGGCAGCAACCAAGCTACATTGGTATAAAAAAGTCCAGACTGTAAGCCAAAGCAAGCAACAAGCATCCAAGCGCGTGGTTTATTCCAAGGCATTTTAGCCTTAGGGGCACTCATTTGAGCGCTATCTTCACTCTGTCTAAAGAGATAAAAAGCCGCCCAAATACCTGACACCAATAAAATAGGGACTGCCCAAACTTCAAGTGTTATCGCCCAATCCCAGCCTAAGTATTGATTTAAAAATGAACTACTAAACGAACCTAATACTCCACTAATGCTAATCCCAAAGGTATAGAAAATCATGCCCACATTACTTTTATGCTTAAAATGTCGCTTCACGTAACCTGATAATAGCGGACCTGCAATCGCAATCCCGATGCCCATCAAAAAAGAGGAGAGAAAGAGCCAAAGAGTCGAATGAAAATAGCTACGAGTAACGGTAGATAAACCAATTAAAAAGAGGCTAATGGTAATCATCCGTTCCATTCCAAATCGATTACTAAGAGGAGCAGCAAATAGTGCAAATACCCCCATACAAATAATAGGAATTGTCACAAGAAAACTGACTATAGCACTAGATAGATCTAAATTATTGGCAATATCACTTAAAACAGGCCCCAAAGAGGTCAAGGTCACACGAAGCGAAGCCGCAGCTAAAAAAACTAACCAAAAACAGGCTATCGGCACCATATAGGGCTTCGATCGGACGGACGAATTCATCTCATAACTCCTTTATTTTTATCTCTTAATTTCTACTTTTTATTGATAATGTTATCTAGGCTTAATGTATGCACCCAATATATAGGCGCAACATATTTGCTTGGCATCATTCATTTCACATTATTTATTTAACAATCGATCTCTTTTTTACAACAATGATTTCTTCCATAACTACTTCTACAATAAAAAAATAGTTATATTAAAACTATTGATTAGTTTCACGAATATTGAAGTAAAGTAATAAAAATACAATTTACCTGCTATTTTCTTCATTAAATCCAAATCAGAATCCTCCTTAACATACTTATCCAAATCTTAATGAGAATTCTGATTTACATTCTTGTCAGGATAATAAAAAAGGATCCAATCGAATTGCTTCAATGGATCCTCTGTAATGCGATTAGAATCAATAGATTCTAATATCAATGCGCATTAATGGCGACCCGTATGACCAAAGCCCCCTTCACCGCGTTCGCTCTCTTCAAATTCATCTACAAGATTTAAAGTTGCTTGCATTACCGGCACAATAATAAGCTGCGCCATACGCTCACCTACTTTAAGCGTGAAATCTTCTTTGCCACGATTCCATAAGCAAACCATTAATTCACCCTGATAATCAGCATCAATCAAACCCACTAAATTCCCTAAAACAATTCCATGCTTCACACCTAAACCTGAACGTGGAAGCACCATGGCCGCATAGCGAGGATCTTTAAGATAGATAGCAATCCCTGTTTTTACGAACAGACTATCACCGGCTTTAATGACGGTGTCTTCTGTAATCATTGCCCGCAGATCTAACCCTGCTGAACCTGCCGTTGCATAGTTAGGTAATGGAAACTCTTTCCCTATACGCGCATCTAAAATCTTAAAATCAACCTGTAACATCCTATTTTCTCCTAATTCGCTAATCCTATTAGCTTTTTACTTTTATTGCACCATTAACGACTATTTCAATAATCGTCCAATAATCCTTGTTGCAAAAAAGCAAGCTAATGAGATCTTTTCTTATTCGCTAGAGTATCTCACAAGCTTGCTCTTATCTTTGTGTAGAAAGTCATCAATTGTCGACATTTAAATATAAACTATTCGACAATAACTAATACCTTATTGATCTATATGGATTTTTTAAAACACCCGAGCTGAATTTTAATTTTTTATCATTTCGCTCTGATTATTTATATTTTTTATAATTATACGTTGATCATCACTCTGGTGATCAATTGGTAACTGCCTTTTTTAGCTATATTTATGATAGTGATAACCTTAGAATTACGACAATTTTGTTGAACGACGCGCATTCAAACGATCGTAATAATATTTGTCTAACACAGTTGTCGGCATCTCAAATTGACGTACTGATTCATAACTAGCCGGCGTTAATCCTAACACTGCAAAATCATCTCGCTTCGTTACTGAAGGGGTTTTTGAAGTTTTGATTAAGTTACGGCTATAAGGGAATCGTGGCATAAATCCGATAAAAAATGCGATCAACGCCGCAAAACTATTGGGAAAACCGATAATAGTCCGTTTTTTCGGGGTAATCTCTTTCGCGACTTTCTGTGCAATCTCTTTGAGTGTATAAGTCTCTTTACCTGCTAATTCAAAGCGTGTCTGCTCATAATCGTTGGCCAAAATTTGTAATACTGCATCTAAAATATCATTCACAAATACCGGCTGTACCTCTGCTTTCGCCATAGGTAAAAAGAGAATCGGCATTGTACGAACCCATCGGGCAATATGATAGGTAAAGCGATCTTCATAACCCACCACAAGTGAAGGCGCAATCACCGCTAATTCTGTTGTGTGATTTTTGGCTAAATCAATGAGTGCAGCTTCCCCTTCTCCTTTGGTAGAAAGGAATGTGCCGGGGGCATCTTTACTTGCACCTAATGCACTAAAGTGAATCATCTTCTTCACACCAAGATCATTCGCAATTTCATAAATTTTAGTAGGATATGTAACATGCGCCTTAGTTGCACGACGACGATTATTATCGAGTGTTCCTACAAGATTGATCACATAATCAGAACCAGCCATATGATGACGAATTAAAGCTTCATCTTCTAATTTGCACTGATCAATAAATTCCACATAGGAATAACATGAAGCATCATTTTGTACATTAGGATCTCGTGAAAACACAGTGACACGATAACCATTTTTGGCCAATGCAACACTCAAAAGAGAACCAATAAATCCGGTGCCGCCGAAGATACTCACTTTTTTTCTATTCATCTCTGCTCCTGAATTAAAATAGCTACATAATTCTCTGAGTATAACAAATTCCCAATCATCATAGGACCTATTTTCATGATAAAAGATGAATATGATTATCAGCTATCATTATGAGATAGCACCAATAGATATCCAATAGATATCCAATAGTGATAAATCTTGAATACATTGAATTCCTACTATCTATCTTCATACGTAATCTTGAGCCGTATCAAATAACAGATTCATATTTTTCTCTATTTGTGCAAAATAATCTCAGATAGTATAAAGATCTCTTTGATTTGTCATCAAATAGCGTAAAATGCCGACATTATAAATGTTTAAATATTTAAATAAATTCAGTAAATCTATAAACTAGATATCACCCACAAGAAAGTGATAGAAAATCATAAAAGGATTGAATGATGAGAAAATATTTTGGAACCGATGGGATTCGAGGAAAAGTCGGGGAATTCCCATTAACACCTGATTTTGCCCTCAAATTAGGGTTTGCCGCAGGTAAAGCTTTAGCGGAACAACATCCTAAAGCCACTGTCTTGATCGGAAAAGATACGCGTCTTTCTGGGGATATGTTTGAAACAGCCTTAGCAGCAGGATTAAACTATGCCGGCGTTGATGTTCTCCTTGCAGGTATTTTACCAACCCCCGGAATTGCCCATTTAGTGATTAAGCATCAATTTTCTGCCGGAATTGTTGTATCTGCTTCTCATAATCCCTTTTATGATAATGGCATTAAGTTTTTCAGTAAAAAAGGGGAAAAACTCGATGATACGTTAGAATCACATATCGAAGCATTGATTGATATGCCAATGACCATGCCAGACAATGGTTCTATTGGCAGAACACAATATTTTGTAGATGGTGTTGCTGAATATATCGATTTTTGCCGAGCTAGTGCCGATAATCTCGATCTTTCAGGATTAAACATTGTTCTCGATTGTGCCCATGGTGCCACCTATGAAGTAGCGCCAACATTATTTAAACGATTAGGAGCCAACATCATCACTATCGGTACAGAACCCAACGGTACCAATATTAATGATCATGTGGGCTCAACTGCGCCGGCAACCTTAATCGAAACGGTATTAACTCAAAAAGCAGATTGTGGTATTGCTTTTGATGGTGATGGGGATCGATTGCTTATTGTCGATCATCAAGGCCGTCCATTTGATGGTGATGATATCCTCTATCTCCTTGCGATCGCAAAAAAAGAGAAGCGCGTTGTGGGGACTATTATGAGTAATCTTGGTTTTGAGCAAGCGCTGAAAAAAGCCGGCATTGAATTACTTCGCTCAAAAGTAGGTGATCGCTATGTCCTTGAGATGCTCAACGAAGAGAATCTCACGATTGGTGGCGAAAATTCAGGTCATATTCTCTGCTTAGATCAACATTCTACCGGCGATGGCATTATTGCTGCGCTCCAAACATTACTATTTAGTCAAAAACTCGGTAAAAGCTTTGCCGAGATTCGCGATGAGATCCCTAAGACTGTACAAGTCATGCATAATGTTCGTATTGAAAAAGGCGCACTTTGGGAAAGCGATGCTCTCAAACAAGAGATCGCTGTTATCGATACCCTGCTTGCAGGCAAAGGCCGTATTCTCATCCGCCCTTCTGGGACTGAGCCTGTAGTGCGCATTATGGTGGAAAGTAGCGATCAAAATGAATGTGAGATCTATGTTGAACGTCTTAAAAAGGTGTTATTAGAAAATATGGTGCTTGCATAAATAATCCTAGCGTTATCTAGTGTGATTAAACAGGTCAAACATCATCGATTAACTCTTTTCCAAACTTGTAAATTATCATAAAGCCCCGGATCACTCTAGATGATTCTGGGGCTTTACTCTATCTAGTGCTTTTTTAGTTTTTTGATTTCAATATTTACGACTCTTCATCAATAATTCCCAAGGAAGATCAACGAACATCAAAGAATGAAAATTAACCGACTCTATGACAAGAATATGACAAAATATCAGTCAAACACTAGTTTTGTTACACAATTGTCATAATTCAATTTTACACTTGAAGCCATCTATTACAGCTGTATGACAAAATCAGATGGCAATTGATAATCACGAAATATATGTTGAGAGCACTATGAAGAAAATTTTGATCGTTGAAGATGAACTTCCTATTTCAGAAATGATTGAACACTTTTTAACCAGCGAGGGATTCGATGTATCCCAAGCCTTCGATGGCCTTGAGGCGAAAGAGATTCTCAATTCTCAAAAGAAAATCGATCTCATCCTCCTCGATTGGATGCTTCCTAAAAAATCCGGTATTGATCTTCTTAAAGAACTCAAAGATAGCCGTAAAAACCGTCATATTCCTGTGATTATGCTCAGTGCCCGCGCAGAATTAGAAGACCGATTAGAAGGACTGGATTCTGGCGCAGATGATTATCTCCCCAAACCTTTTGCCATGAAAGAGCTCCTCTCTCGAGTCAACTCCCTCATTCGCCGTATTGAAGAGTATATCCCTGAAGAGAATCAGATTATTGAAATCTCCGGCATTGAGCTTGATCTTGATGCGCAGCGTATTGTCATCGAAGGGCAGCCCCTGAATGTCAGCACGATTGAATTTCGCTTACTAGCTTTCTTTATGACTCACTTAGATCGGGTATATAGCCGGGCAAAACTGCTCGATCATGTATGGGGAATTGATAGCTATGTGGATGAACGAACAGTGGATGTGACAATTGGTCGATTACGGAAAATATTAGAACAAACAGGACATCATAA
The DNA here is from genome assembly GCF_003121845.1 of Ignatzschineria ureiclastica. Classification (GTDB taxonomy): domain Bacteria; phylum Pseudomonadota; class Gammaproteobacteria; order Cardiobacteriales; family Wohlfahrtiimonadaceae; genus Ignatzschineria; species Ignatzschineria ureiclastica. Next base: position 531,026 of record NZ_QEWQ01000004.1, read on the forward strand.
GTTATTACAAACTGTTCGGGGCGAAGGCTATCGTTTTTCACCCTCATAACCTACTTTATAGTTAATATAAGTATCATTTCATACTAGATAACCAATCTCATATCGAGAATGATCCATTCCCCTTTATTTCAATCTGCCTATTAAATATTCATAATGACGATGATTCAAACATTTCCCATCGTTTTCCATTATCTTATAGGCAATATTTAATATTCATGAGGAAAGATGCTTACATGCTAGGCCATATCTCCATAAAACACTTTATTTTAGAACTCCTGTTCGCTGCATTACCGGCAATTTTGCTCTCATTTATTGTTGGACATCTTTTCCTTTGGCTCTTTCTTGCAACCTTACTCCTCTTGATATGGCATTATCGGCAAGCCTACCGGCTTTCTCATTGGATTTGGGTGGATCATAATATCTATCCACCGGAAGGAAGAGGTGTTTGGCTGCGAATATTTCATGGTTTACGGCGTATGCGTCTTGACCAACGAAAAGAGCGAAATCAACTACTTGAATTTATTAAGTACTTTCGCAAAGGTGCAGAATCAATGCCGGATGCTACCATTCTTTGTGATAAAGATGGCCGGTTAAACTGGTGTAACCCACAAGCAGAAACGATGCTTAAGCTCCGTTGGCCTCAAGATGAGGGACAAAATATTTTTAATCTTATTCGTAAACCGGATATTGTCGAATACTTTAAGAAAGGGGATTTTGATCAACCCTTTCTATTAAAACATGATCAACGTGAATTAGAGTGCCGCTTTTACTATCCCTATATCGAAAATAACTTACTGATTATCATTCGAGATATTACGGATCGACAGATCGCAGAACGCACTCGGCAGATGTTTTTTGCTAACGTCAATCATGAGTTACGGGTACCGCTGACTGTGCTTAAAGGCTATGTTGAAATGCTTGAAAATAATCTTTCTGATGAAGAGAAAGATACTTTTGAGGGAAAAGCACTCTTACGAATGGAAGAGCAAGTCGATCGGCTACATGCACTTGTCATTCAGCTAATGGCACTCACTCGCTTAGAAACAGCCCCTAAAGAAGATCAATTTACGACCTTTAACTTTTCTGCCCTACTGACTTCAATCATCGAAGATTATCAACAAAATCATCCTACAACACGCACTTATATCACAAGTAATATTGCCCCCAATATTGAAGTTTGGGGCAATTTGGAGCAATTACGACAAGTCGTCAGTAATCTCTTCTATAACGCAATTGAGCATAACCCACCTGAAACACCGATTCATATCTCACTAACAGAACAGAATAAAAAAGTACAATTCACCATCGAAGATCAAGGTGCCGGCATTCCTGCTGTACATCTTCACAAACTTACAGAGCGTTTCTATCGAGTAGATTCCTCCCGTAACCGCAACCAATCCGGCGGTAGTGGCTTAGGGCTTGCCATCGTCAAACACGCACTGAACAACCATGACAGTCAACTACAAGTCAGTAGTGAAGTAGGTAAAGGCACGAAGTTTGGGTTTGTATTAATGAGGAGTTGATGAGGAGTTGTAATAATATTTGGTTCAAAGTAAGCTTATTCAAATACCGGCGCATCAGTTGTAAAAAGTAAGGAAGCTGTTCCATCCGGCATCTTGCAAGTGTTGTTTAGTACGGTTTTATGTTCTTTTATAAATCATGCCAATAAATAGATTGAATCAGCCCTTTACAAAAAACAACTTGTATTGACACTCCCCGCGTTACCATAATATATCCATTTATATTTTGATATAGATCAACGCAAAGAGGAGCATACTATGAGTCAACTATTTTCACCTTATCAACTAGGGGCTTTGCAACTTGAAAACCGTCTCGTAATTCCGCCAATGTGTCAATATGCAGCGATAGAAGGTATTCCTTCTGCTTGGCATTCAATGCACTATGGCTCTTTAGCACAATCAGGGGCTTCTCTCTTAATTGTGGAAGCAACTGCGGTATTACCTGAGGGTCGAATTTCTTCTGCTGATTTAGGGATTTGGAATGATGAACAGGAAGCTGGATTTAAATCCTTGCTATCAGAAATCAAAGAGTATTCTCCTATTAAAATGGGGATTCAGTTAGCTCATGCAGGTCGAAAAGCCTCGACCGATATTCCTTGGAAAACAGATCGACAATTATCGATTGCCGAAGGTGGCTGGCAGACTGTCGCACCTTCTGCTCTCCCCTTTAATATCGATGATGCGACTCCAAAGGCATTAACAGAGGCAGAAATTGCTGACCGCGTTGAAGGTTTTGTTGAAGCGGCTCTTCGCTCGGAACGTGCTGGATTTGAATTATTAGAACTTCATGCTGCACATGGTTATCTATTACATGAATTCCTCTCTCCACTTTCCAATCAACGTACAGATCGTTATGGCGGCAGTTTTGAGAACCGTATTCGTTTTCTTATGGAAGTCTTTACTGCTATACGGGAGAAAGTATCTCCTAAAGTGGCTGTCGGTGTTCGTATCTCTGCAACCGATTGGGTCGAGGGCGGCTGGAATTTAGAAGAATCGATTGAATTAACTCGACAATTAAAAGCAAAAGGGGCTGATTTTATCCATGTCTCCACCGGCGCGCTCTCATTAGAACAACAAATCCCAGCCAAACCGCTCTATCAAGTACCTTTTGCTGAAGCGATTAAACAAAAAACTGACCTTACCACAATTGCCGTTGGTTTAATTACTACAGCACAAGAAGCAGAATCAGTAATCGCCGAGAAGAGAGCAGATCTTGTTGCCATTGGCCGAGGAATGTTACTCAATCCACGTTGGGGCTGGATTGCAGCTCATCAGTTAGGGGAAGAGGTCGTTACAAACCCTCGATATAATGCGATTCATTCAATATTGCGTCATTCAAAGTAATCTATAATAAATATTTCAAATGAATAGATAGAGCATTGAATACGATAGATAGATTACTTAATTAATTGATTATTCGATTAATTGATGAAGAATCATAAAAATCAATAAAAAAACCTCAGCTAAAAAACTGAGGTTTTGATCTACCCACTGAAATTTTACAACGCTTTCTTATCACGATTTTCAAGTAAAGCTTCTAAACGTGCATTCTTCTGAACGCGAATATCAACGCCTTTGACGAAGTAGATAATAAATTCGCAGATATTTTGGCAACGATCCCCAATCCGCTCTAAAGAACGAGCACATTGCATTGCGCTTAATACGGAGGGAATCGTGCGACCATCTTCCATCATATAGGTCATTAATTGACGGATAACATTATCATATTCCCCATCAATGCGATCATCTTCAGGATAGATCTCTAATACCGCTTCAAAATCCATACGCGCAAAGGCATCGAGTACTTTTTCAAAGAAACGTAGACTGCGATTTGCTAATGATTCAAGCGATACTAAGATCGACGCGTGATTTTCTGGTAATGGTGTAAACGCCATTTTAGCAATATTACGCGCACTATCGGCGATACGCTCAAGTTCGGCAATTGTTTTGATAATAACGATTAAAAGACGCAGGTCGCTTGCGGTCGGTTGGCGTTTAGCAATGATCATAATGCAGAGCTCATTAATCTCTACTTCTAATTCATTAATCACTTCATCCCGCGCAATAATCTCTTTCGCAAGTACTTCATCTTGCGTGATCATCGCTTTAATAGAATCTTGGATTTGACGCTCAGTCAATCCCCCCATCTCTAATACTTTGCTCATTGAGCGCTCAAGCTCTGCATTAAATTGTGCAGAGATATGGCTATTAAAATCTAATTTTTTCATCTCTAATTACCTATGAACCCATAAAATTGGGAAGATCACCAAAACCGATCCTGTTTAATTAGACATCTTATTTTGGCGATCTTCAATCATTGTGTACCTTTATTACAATCGGTTGTATCCCGATCTAGTCGCTTCTCAAGTATTTCTTAATAATGCTTTAAAAATAGCTTAACCATAACGGCCAGTAATATAATCTTCTGTCTGCTTATGATTCGGTTTAGTGAAAATCGTATCAGTATCATCAAACTCAATTAGGTCACCAAGATACATAAAGGCGGTTTTATCTGAACAACGAGCCGCTTGTTGCATATTATGGGTTACCATCACAATGGTATAATCTTCTTTTAATTCAAAGATTAACTCTTCAATTTTCCCCGTTGAAATCGGGTCAAGTGCCGAACAAGGTTCATCCATTAGCAAAATTTCAGGACGAATCGCAATTGCACGTGCAATACTCAAACGTTGCTGCTGACCACCGGAAAGATTCGTTCCTTGATCGTGTAATTTATCTTTGGTTTCACTCCAAAGCGCCGCTTTCGTCAATGCCCACTCTACCCGCGCATCCATATCCGCACGTGAAAGGTTTTCAAAGAGCTTTACACCAAAAGCAATATTGTCATAAATGGTCATCGGAAATGGTGTAGGCTTCTGGAAAACCATCCCCACATTCGCTCTTAATAGCGCCACATCTTGCTTGCTCGTTAAGATATTTTCATTATTAATGAGAATCTCCCCTTCAGCACGTTGCTCCGGATAGAGTTCAAACATTTTATTAAATGTCCGAAGTAGCGTTGATTTACCACAACCCGAGGGGCCAATAAATGCGGTTACTTGATTCTCTGGGATATCTAACGTGATATTGTGTAGCGCGTGAAATTTTTGGTAATAGAAATTCAAATTACGCACACTAATCTTCGCTGCGTGTTCTTTCTTCTCTACCGGCGCTTTATTGCTTGCCGCTATAAATGGATCGTGCGCAGCATTATCAATGTGATCGGCATTGGTTTTATTATCTAAATTCATTCTACTATTCCTACTAGAGTTTGAGTATCCTCTCGCGACATTCGAGGGAATAAGCGGTTTTAGTGTAAACAATCAATATGACAGAATGATGACAAAATAAGCATCTCATCTCTATCAAAACTCTCCTCTCCTGCCATCTTGATTGTTTTATATCTATTTTTCCTGAGTTATTAATCGTTTTTCGTATTGGACTTAAAGAAGACCCGAACGATAATATTGAGTAACAAGATCGCCATTGTGATAAAGAATACCCCTGACCACGCAAGTGCTTGCAAGTTACTATCTGGCGTCATTGCAAAGTTGTAGATTGTAACCGGTAAACTTGCCATTGGCTCCATCACATTCGTGCTCCAGAATTGATTAGAGAGCGTTGTGAAGAGTAACGGTGCGGTTTCCCCTGAAATTCGAGCAATCGCTAATAGAATCCCTGTAACAATTCCTGATAGAGATGACTTCAAGGTAATCCGTAGAATAATCTTCCATTTAGGTGTTCCAAGGGCATACGCGGCTTCCCGAAGTGTATTCGGTACGAGCAGTAACATATTCTCTGTAGTACGAATCACAATAGGGATCTGAATCAGAGCCAAAGCAATAATCCCGGCAAGTGCTGAATAGTGCCCCATTCGAACGACCACAACAGTATAGACAAAGAGACCAATCACGATAGAGGGTGCTGATAAGAGGATATCGTTGATAAAACGAATAACCGCTGAGAGCTTCCCTTCGGCATTATATTCTGCCAGATAGATCCCGGCCAAAATCCCTAAAGGTGTTCCGATTACAGTTGCCCAGAGAATTAAAATTCCACTTCCCACAATCGCATTGAGTAAACCGCCGCCTTCACTATTCGGTGGTGGTGTCATTTCGGTGAAGAATTGCAGAGAGATGCCCCCCATTCCTTTTGTTGCAGTGGTCCATAAAATCCAGATTAACCAGAAGAGACCAAAAGCCATCGCAATGAGCGATAAGGTAATGGCGAATTTATTGATATATTTCCGGCGTTGTTGCTTTTTCTTGCGTGCTTCAATCACAGCAGTGCGTTCTGCTTGCGTCATCGTTGCTTGTCGAATGTTATTAGAAGAGCTCATTATGCACGCTCCTGTTTCATAAAGAGTTTAGAGATCGCTAAGACGATAAAAGTAATAATAAAGAGCAGTAGACCTAACTCCATCAAGGCTGCTGTATGTAATTCACTTGACGCTTCTGCAAATTCATTCGCAAGGGATGACGTAATACTATTGCCTGGTGCAAAGAGTGAGAAGCTATCAAATTGATAGGTATTCCCTATTACGAATGTGACCGCCATCGTTTCTCCTAGTGCGCGCCCAAGTCCAAGCATTACGCCACCGAATACCCCTTTTTTGGTATAAGGTAGAATCACTTTCCAGATCACTTCCCAAGTGGTTGCACCTAAACCGTAGGCCGATTCTTTCATAATTCTCGGCGTTCTCTCAAATACATCACGCATTACAGAGGCAATGTAAGGGATAATCATAATTGCTAAAATAATCCCGGCAGTTAAGATACCGATCCCGAAAGCAGGTCCTGCAAAGAGCTCTTTCAGAAATGGAATATCTTTACTAAATGATTCTAATGGACGTTGGAAATATTTTGCAAAGAGTGGCGCAAATACAAAAAGTCCCCACATACCGTACACGATACTTGGGATCGCTGCTAATAATTCAACTGCAACACCAATTGGGCGACGCAACCAAGGGGGAGCTAATTCTGTCAAAAATATGGCAATTCCGAAGCTCACCGGTACCGCAATCACAAGTGCAATCACAGAGGTAATAATCGTTCCATAGATTGGTACTAAAGCACCAAATTGATCCATTGGCGCATCCCACTCTTTATTCCAGAGGAAGCTAAAACCAAATTCTTTGATACTCGGCATTGAAGCAATAATAAGGGACAACATAATGCCGGTTAAGAGGATTAAAACAAATATCGCTGAGGATTTTACACTAATGGCAAAAATCTTATCAGGAATAGGCGACTGAGGATTCTTTATCGTTTTCATCGAGTCTCTTCTTTAGATTCTTTAAGGTTGATCGTTGACTGATCGTTTTGAGTAACATTTTTGAGTAACTTTACTGCCTTGCTCTACGGCTCTATCTTATTCCTCTGAGAAGAAATAGCTATGCGGTAGATCAAGTGATAAATAGATAACTAATTCAAATATTCATTCAAACATTATTTTGTAGTTTTATTTCTAGCTCTACATTTATGCATTTCTAAAAATTCAATATCATAAACCAATTTACAACAATATAAATGATAAATTGATATTGAAGACGAAAACCCAATCATAATAATTCATTCTATGATTGGGTTTTCTTTGTTTAACTACAACTCTCTGAGAAGGATTGATATTGAATCATTCTAATCATCGAGTATTGAACCGTTATCAATCTATCAACTTATTGAAGATTAAAATCTTTTTTAAGTGTCGTTTGGATGATTTCTACAACATTTTCTGGTAGTGGTGCATAATCAAGACCGATAACGATCTCTTGACCTTGTTTACCATAACCCCAGTTGAAGAAGTTTACGATCTCTTTAGTAATCACTGGATCTTTTTGCTCTTTGTGAAGTAACACGAATGTTGTAGACGCTAAAGGCCACGCATTTTTACCTGGTTTGTCAGTCATATCTTGTACGAAAGACTCATTCCATTTAACTTCTTTAGCGGCAGCACTGAATGACTCAATACCTGGGCTCACGATTTCGCCATCTTTAGAGACTAATTTTGTGTAGCTTAAGTTATTTTGTTTTGCGTAAGCATACTCAACATAACCGATTGAACCTTCGATACGTTGAACGAATGCTGTAACACCATCATTCCCTTTACCACCGATACCAACAGGCCAGTTTACAGTTGAACCGCTACCTACTTTCTCTTTCCACTCGTTATTTACTTTTGCAAGGTAACCTGTGAAGATGAATGAAGTACCTGAACCATCTGCACGACGAACAACAGAGATATCTTGGTTAGGAAGTGTTAATGAAGGGTTTAATTTAGCGATTGCTGGATCATTCCATTTCTTGATTTTACCAAGATAGATGTCACCTAACGTTTCACCGTCTAAGACTAATTCGTTTGTTTTGATACCATCAACATTGATTGCTAATACAACACCGCCGATAACCGTTGGGAATTGGATTAAACCTTTCTCTTTAAGTTGCTCTTCAGAGAGGGGCGCATCTGTTGCACCAAAATCTACTGTACCCGCTTCGATCTGTTTAACACCTGCAGATGAACCAATTGATTGGTAGTTAATACGATTACCAGTCTCTTTTGCATATTCAGCAGCCCATTTGGCATACACTGGTGCTGGGAAAGAAGCACCCGCTCCGGTAACTGTTACAGGGTTTTGCGCCATTGCGCCTGTTGCACTTACTGCAACACCAAAAGCGACTGCAGCAGTTAATTTTGCGATGTTGTTCTTTAAAGTTTTCATATAGAAACGCTCCTAAGTGTACAAAATAAAAGTTTATGATTTAAGGAGACGGGGTAGATTTTGTGACTTCATTCCCGCGACTGAAGACAGTATATAAATCGATTGTGACAATTCTGTAACAATTGCATCATATTTCTATGATTTACAACTTTTTACTACTAAAAACACCTATCAAACGAGCAATAGTCAGCTATTTGAGGGGATTTTATAGTAAATTTGGTTTAAGAAAGTATAAAACCTGACTCACCAACACTTGCAAGATGCCGGATAGAACGGCTTCCTTACTTATTACAGCTGATGCTCCGGCATTTCAATCAGCTTCTTTTGAACCGATCTTACTATAAAAAGAATGCTAAAGATAAAAATCTAAAATCAAAATCTGAAAACAATAGATCTATCATTCAAGAAAAAACCTGAAAAGAGGTTCTTTTCAGGTTCTTGTTGAACTAAATAGATTGTTGCTAGTCATAAATACTGTAATTAATACTATGATTACGATTGATCACTTAAGCATAGATCTTCAGCTGTGACATACATAATTAGGTTATGATTAAATCTGCGATTAAATCAGTACTTCAGCCGTCATTAAATTGCTTTCACCGCATTTAACGCCGCCTCATAATCAGGCTCAGTCGTCACTTCTTTGACATATTCCACATAGCGGATCACGTCATCTTGATCGATCACGACAACACCGCGGGCTAAGAGTGCGAGATTCTCAATTTCAAAGCCGTACTCAATCCCAAAATCGTGTGTTTGATAATCAGAGAGTAGCTGATTATGGGTAAGATTATTCTCCGTTACAAAACGCTTTTGCGCAAAAGGAAGATCTACAGAGATGGTCATCATTGCCACATTCTCTAGCTTTGCCACTTCCTCTTCAAAGCGCTTCGTTTGGATTGAGCAGACGCCTGTATCGATAGAGGGAACAACAGAGATCAATTTCACTTTGCCGGCAAAATCCGCTAATGTAACGGGCTTTAAACCATTATCTACTACCGTAAACTGTGGTGCTTTCTCTCCTACAACCGCTTCTGTTCCTAATAATGTAATAGGATTGCCGCCCATTGTAATACCTGTTCTATTTGACATATTGAAGCTCCTTTAATAAATGATGAAATTACAAAAGAAAATTGTGACAATGGAATGTGGGTAACACATTCCCTTTCGTTATAATACCACTGCTTGAATGGGTAAGCCCGATCTTCTTCGTTGTAGCGTCCATCCTTCTCATGATCCTCACAATTTTCTTCGTTGATCTATTTCTCTTCTTTTTGAAATGATAGTCAATTTATTTTAAGAAAAATGGTTTTAAGCAACTAGTACGCGATTCTAAAAGAAGATAAAACCTTACTAAACAACACTTGCAAGATGCCGGATAGAACAGCTTCCTTATTTATTACAACTGATGCGCCGGCATTGAAATAATGCTTATTTTGAAGCGACCTTACTCAACAAAATCATCATGTTTATAAAATAGCACTCTACTGATAATTAAGCGTTAAATCCCCATCCTGAATCCGATGCATCTTTCTTAATAAAGAAGCGAAGCCCCAAGCCAATAATGCCGGCAAGACAATATGGCAAAGCAGTACTGCAAAACCGACAGACCAAGAAAAGCCCATCGTCTCAAATGCCATAAATTGCCCCACAAAACCACTCGTTCCCATGCCGGCACCTGCAGGATTATTTTTCATATCAAACAGCAGAATGCCAATAGGAGCGACAATCATACCAGCCAATGTAGGAGGCAGTAAGATCCAAGGATTTTTGATGATATTGGCGATCTGTAACATTGAAGTGCCAATCCCTTGGGCAATAACAGCCCCAAAACTATTATCACGATAACTTATCGTGGCAAATCCGATCATCTGCGCACTACAACCAATGACCGCAGCGCCGGCAGCATAGCCCTCTAAGCCGAGCATAAAAGCAAGTGCCGCACTTGAGATCGGTGCAGTCAAAGCAAGCCCCATCACGAGTGCTACGATAATACTCATACTGAAAGGCTCTTGCGTAGTTGCCCAGTTAATCAACTGCCCTAAACGTTGCATCAGATGACTCACAGGAATACCAACAAGATGCGCTAAGCCATAACCTATCAGCAGCATTAAAAGTGGCATTAAGATGATATCGAGCCTAGTCACTTGATAGCATAATTTACTGATTTCTACGCTTAAAAGTACCGCGACATACGCACCGGCCGGCCCCCCTAATTGATTACCAATCGCCCCGACAAACAGTGCCGAAAAAAGAATTAGTGGCGGCGCTTGGAGACTACTTGCAATCGCAACCCCAATCGCACCCCCGACAATTTTACTATCCATCGCCAATTGACCAATATCCGTTAAAGTCGTAATTCCCAACTTATCGCCGATGGTTTTTAAAATCAGCCCAATTAAAAGCGATGAAAAAAGCCCTAATGCCATATAACTCAGGGCTTGAATAAAGTAAATTCGAGGCGAGAGGGAAACACCTTTCTTTGTTAAATAGCCTCGAATAGAATCAATAGCATACCCCTTCTGTTTCACATCATTCTTTTCCATCTCTCCGCCATCCTCACCCACAATAAATCATTATTAACGCTTTGATATAGCCATATTTTCAATCAATTGCATAAAATTGTCACAACTATTTTTAACAAAAAATGAGATATGCTATATACACATTTACATTTTTCCTGCTATTACTAAAAAAGTCGTGTTACTAAATTCAATCTACTGAATTAGATTAGATCAATTCAATTGAACAACGACCGATCAATAGATCATAACAATAAAAAATCAAAGGAGTGAATTATCATGTCGTTATTGCCGGGAATGCAGACGATTGCTGAAGAGATAACTAAAATTCGTCATTATCTACATCAACATCCAGAATTAGGATTTGAAGAAATCGAAACAAGTAATCTTGTAGCAGAGAAATTAACTGCTTGGGGCTATAAAGTGACTCGAGGTTTTGGTAAAACTGGGATGGTGGCACAACTCTCAACAGGGGATGGCCCGACTATTGGTTTACGTGCGGATATGGATGCACTACCCATTACTGAAGAGAATAACTTTTCCCATAAAAGTCAAAATCCTGGCAAAATGCATGCTTGTGGTCATGATGGACATACTTCAACCTTATTGGCTGCGGCACAATATCTTGCAGAGAATCCCCATTTTCAAGGGACGGTAAATCTCTATATCCAACCTGCTGAAGAAGGGCTTGGCGGTGCTAAAGCGATGATTGATGATGGTGCGCTACAGCAATTTCCATGTGATGCAATGTTTGGCTTTCATAATATGCCAGGATTTCCTGCCGGGCACTTTGGTTTTAAAGCAGGCTCCGCGATGGCCTCTTCTGATCGAGTGACTGTCACTATTACCGGTAAAGGTGGACATGGCGCAATGCCGCAATTCTCCATTGATCCGATTGTTATCGCCTCCTCTATCGTCATGAGCTTGCAAACAATCGTATCCCGCAATGTTGATCCTCTGAAAATGACGGTCATTTCAGTGGGTTCTATCCATGCAGGACAGACCTTTAACGTCATTCCCGAAACTGCCACGATGCAACTCTCTATTCGTAACCTTGATCCTGCAACACAAGATCAAGTAGAAACACGAGTTAAAGAGATTATTAATGGACAAGCCGCCAGTTTTGGTGCTTCGGCAGCGATTGATTATGTTCGTTCTTATCCTATTCTTTATAATCATGCCACAGAAACGGAGTTTGCGCAGAATGTGGCGCGTCAAGTATTAGGCGATGAGAAGATCATCGATGATTTTCCGGCAATGACAGCAAGTGAAGACTTCGCCTTTTTTGCGAATGAAGTGTCGGCGTGTTATCTCTTTGTAGGAAATGGCGATATCGGTACTTATAGTTGTTCTGTACATAATCCGAAATATGATTTTAACGATGCATTGATTCCCATTGTGGCTAATTATTGGGTGAATTTAGTCTACGCTTTTTGTCCCAAGCAGTCATAACAAGGTCGAAATTTCTTATAGAGCCTCTTATAGAGTGGTAGATAACAAAGGCTTTCATATAAGAAAGATCTTGTAGCTTCATACTGCTTCAGGCTGCTTAATCGCCCTACTTAACCTTTTACCCCTTTTTTACAATCTTTCTACTATCGATTACTAATTAGTATTTATATGGCTACATTATGTGGCCTTTTATCGAGCCTGAAATAAGTCAATAGCATAAGTGATGATCCGCACAATCTCACTTATCATTAATCAGGCGCCTTGACTCACCATTCCATCGGCCTAAAGGCTATGAGGAGATTTAACGTGATTACTGTTTCAAAAAATGATAGCCGTGGCGCTAGAATCAAGAATATTGCCGGCATTACTATGGGAAATGCTATTGAATTCTATGATTTTGGTATCTATACGGTATTTGCCGTCTTAATTGGTAAACTCTACTTCCCGGCAGATAATGAATTTGCCAAATTGCTGCTCACCTTTGCAACCATCGGTGTTGGCTTTGTTACCCGCCCTTTAGGGGCTGTCTGTATCGGTCTTTATGCCGATAAATATGGCCGAAAACCGGCGTTGTTATTGACACTCTTTTTAATGGGACTTGGGACTCTCATATTCGTCCTAACCCCCACCTATGACACCATTGGGATTGCCGCCCCGATTCTGATTATCTCGGCGCGCTTACTACAAGGCTTCTCATTAGGCGGGGAATTAGGCTCATCTACAGCTATGCTAATGGAGTATGCAAATGATCAAAATCGTGCATTCTATGGTAGCTGGCAGATGTTTAGCCAAAACTTTAATAAGCTCTTAGCATCGCTTATTGGGGGGATTTTAGGATTAGTACTCTCCGAAGATGCACTCACACTATGGGGCTGGCGCGCGGCCTTTGCTGTAGGTTTAATCATCATTCCCATTGCACTCTATATCCGCCGTAATCTCCCTGAGACCAAAGAGAAGACTACAGATGAAGCAACTGAAAAAGCGATTTTACAAGAACTCTTCCAAGATTATTGGAAAACGCTCATCGCCGGCGTTCTTATTATTCTTGGTATTACTGCATCCACCTATATTATCGCCTACTATATGGCTAACTATGCCGCAACCCAGCTCAAAATGGACTTTAAATATACTGTTTGGGCAGTCACTGTTTCAGGCTTAGTCCAAGTTGTACTCTCTCCATTTATGGGGATTTTAACTGATAAAATTGGTCGTAAACAGATGATCTTCTGGACACGTATGGGAATTGTGCTCTTTATCTACCCTGCTTTCCTACTCATTAATAAGTATCCTGAACCTTATATGCTCTTTATTGTTGTCGCAATCTTAGCGTTCTTCTTAGTAGGAAATGGGATTGCAAGTATCGTTCTCTGTGCTGAGATCTTCCCTAGCCGTATTCGTGCAACAGGGCTTTCGATCTCTTATAGCTTTACGGTCATGATCTTTGGTGGTTTTGCCCAATTCTTCGTCACGCTTCTAATCGGCTGGACAGATAATCCACTGTCACCGGCATTTTATGTCATTGCAACGGGGCTTGTGAGCTTGATTGCACTACTCTTAGTCAAAGAGACTGCCGGACAACCACTTGAGTAATCCGTAGATTCTGAGAAACTAAAAGGGAGGCTCACAGCTAAAGGTGAGCCTTTCTTTTGTTATGGGATGTGAAAATTGTAACTGATAAGCATGGAGCGCTAAGCGATCCCGGCAATAGTAAGCTTCACCATCGGCATAAAAACGATCCCCTAAAATCACATGACCGATACTTAACAGATGAACTCGCAATTGATGAGAGCGCCCGGTAATGGGAACAAGAGAGACGCGCGTATAGTGATGCGCAATATCTCGATGAATCACCTTATAAAGCGTTTTTGCTGATTTTCCTCGCTCAAAGCAGACCATCTGTTTCGGTCTTTCCGGCCAATTACAAATGAGTGGCAGATCAATCAAACCACCCTCTTCTTCTATAATGCCCCAAACATCTGCAATATAGGCTTTCTCCGTTTCTCGCTCTCGAAATTGTCGTTTTAATTCCCGCTCGGCTTCTTTAGTGAGCGCAATCACTAATATCCCACTCGTTGACATATCCAATCGATGAACCGTTTCCGCATAGGGATATTGCCATTGCACGCGGGAAATAACACTATCGTGTAACTCGGCCCCCTTACCCGGTACGGAGAGAAGTTCTGCCGGTTTATTGACCACCATAATATCATCATCTTGATAGAGAATATCGAGCCAAGGTTCAATCGGCGGATTATAGTAAAACTCCATAGCCGTCCCTATTAAGACCGGCGAGGCGCAACATTATAGTGATGCGTTTTCGGTAAATGATGGGATTCTCCGGCGACTTTCGAAATAACTTTAATCAGCTGATAGCGAATAGAGGATCGATCGGCCACATCATTTTGATCAAAAGATTCGGGCACAACCTGCGCTAAGATCTGATACTCATAACCCGGCTGATATTCAAACCCCTCTATTGTTTGATAGAAATAGTGCCAATCAGGCTGATCCCCACTCGAATTAACGAAGCTGTTTTCTTTTGATCCATTCCCCTCGGAAATTGTTTCAACCAATAGACACTTTTGAGGCACAACGCCGACACAATCCACCATTTGAGAAGCAATACGTAACTCAACCCTTTTTCCCGGCATTGATGTTGTACTACAAGCCGAAAGTAGACTCAATGTGGTAAGCAGTAGTATGCTATTTCTGAATGGGCGCATCTGATATTGATCTCTATTATAAAAAGTGTGGTATTGATGAAAGCGAGCTATGATTTGTGGCTCATCTTACCAAAAAATAAAGATCAATGTAGATGATATCGGTTCAAAATACGCTTATTTCAATGCCGGCGCATCAATTGATCGAGGTAAGAAAGCTTGTTCTATCTCGCATCTTGCAAATGTTGGTGAGTCAGGTTTTATGTTCTTTTAAACCCCGTAATAGCTGTTTAAAAAACATTTTTCTTAAACCCAATTTACTATATAACCTTTCACAGACAGAAGGTATTTCTGATTATGTATAAACTCATCTTTTTCGTCCCGGAATCTCATCTTGAATCTGTCAAAGAGGCAATTTTTGCTGCCGGTGGCGGTCAAATCGGTCATTATAGTCATTGCGCTTGGCAAACATTAGGTCAAGGGCAATTTAAACCTCTTCCCGGAAGTCATCCGTACTCTGGTACTATTGATACACTTAAAATCGTCCCTGAATGGCGTGTAGAATTAGTCGTTGCCAAGCCACTGATCGAAGAGGCTATTAAAGCTATGAAAGAAGCCCATCCCTATGAAGTTCCGGCGTATGATGTATTAGCATTATTGCCTTTTTAAAGATAGGAAATGACTCAGACAATTTTATCCCATCGCCGGATCGAATAATCCCGTTCTTCCCTAAATCCCGCGCCGGCAATTGTGGCACTTTTTCAATATCGAGATTAAAATCGCTTATCTGCGGGCGCTCACTTCATCTGGACTTGCAAGCATTCCCTCCCGCCAAGAATGAACTTTTATTTGAAAGATGAAATGCAAAATGCCTTTAAATCCTCTGATACGCGCAAGGCATCTCAAAGGTTAATAAAGGCATTTTCTGTCGTTTCTATTATTAACAATGAGTAACGATTACTTATTTTTTGATAGCATTTTGTACATCATCAATCATTGTTTCTGTGGATTTAAATCCGCCACCTGAGAGATACCATACGTTTGGATCAAGGTAGATAATTTTGCCATTTTTATAAGCATTGGTGTTTTTCACAAGATCATTTTCCACCACTTGTTTCGCAGAACTATCGCTATTACCTACAACAGCACTACGATCCACCACAAAAATATAATCCGGATTTAAGTCCATCACATATTCAAATGAAACAGTTTGTCCATGAGTGGATTCTGCTTTGATAGATGGATCTGCTGGTTTCATACCTAACACATCATGGATTAACCCAAAACGTGAGCCAGGACCATAAGCACTAATTTTGCCATCATTCACTAGCAAAATAAGAGCACCTTCATCCATATTCGCAGTTTGCGCACGAACATCTGCCACTTTTTGCTCAATCGCCTTGATCTCTTTCTCTGCCTCCCCTTCTTTACCGAAAATTTGACCTAACGTTTTCATATTACCGGTTACAGAATCAAGATAATGCTTATTATCAATCGCTAAATTGATCGTTGGCGCAATCTCAGAAAATTGTTCATAAAGTGGTGCTTGGCGATGAGAAATCACAATAAAATCAGGTTTTGCCCCATGAATTGCTTCAAAATTTGGCTCTTTTAAAGTTCCAAAATCTAAATATTTGCCATTATCATAGCTTGAGAGATAGGCGGGCATATTCGCTTTAGGAAGACCCATAACATCAATATCAAGTGCTTCTAAAGTATCTAAAGTCCCAAAATCAAATACAACAACGTGTTCTGGATTAAGAGGAACCACCGTTTCACCGGAAGCATGTTTGATAGTTACGGTTTTCGCAGGTGCAGTCGTTGCTGCCGTTGTAGTTGAAGCCGCTGTATTACTCTCTGTTTGTGGCGCTTTATCATCACCGCAAGCCACTAATAGTAGTGCTAAAGTGGATGCGATAATCGCCTTATTCAATTTCTTCATCGTATATCTCCTTACTGTAATCATTAAAATGAACTAAAATTGGTACTAAAATTTTTAATTTGAATATCTTAAATCCCTATTTTGAATCTCTATTGGGAATCAATAGTGTGACTTTATAATTTTGAATTATTGTTGATCTATTGTTGCTTTAAAAGTCACTTCTCTGCTCTTGTTTTAACAAAATTGTTTTCACAAGCTCTATTTAAGAAAAATAGACACAGATCCGGCGGTTATCCACCATCTGAATAGGAATCTCCATATCATAAATATCTCGTAAAATTTTACTATCGATCATCGAAGCAGTATCCCCTTCATGCACTAATGCACCTTGTTTGAGCGAGATAATATGATCGGAATAGCAAGAGGCAAAATTAATATCGTGAATCACAATGACCACCGTTTTCCCCTTTTCATCAACGAGCTTACGAAGCACTTGCATAATCTCTACTGAGTGTTTCATATCAAGGTTATTAAGGGGCTCATCTAGGAAAATAATCTCTGTATTTTGGGCCACAACCATTGCAATGAAAGCGCATTGACGCTGACCGCCACTAAGCTCGGCAATATATTTATGTTGTAGATCCACAAGCCCCATATATTCGATTGCTTCATCAATATAGCGCTGATCTTCTGCTGTGGGCCGACCTTTGCAATAAGGGAAACGCCCAAAAGTAACGAGTTCCCGTACAGTAATCCGCAAATTAAGATGATTTGCCTGTTTTAGAATCGAGATCTTTTTCGCAAGATCCTCCTCTTTCCAGGCGGTAATCGGCACATCATCAATCACCACCTGACCACTGTCTGGAGTTAAAATTCTGCTCATAATGCCAAGTAATGTACTTTTGCCTGCACCATTAGGACCAATGAGAGAAGTAATCTTATTCGCAGGAATTGTTAAAGAGACATCATCTACTACCTTTTTATGACCGAAAGATTTAGAAATATGTTCAACTGTAATCATTTAACGACTCCCTCTTAACAATAGATACATAAAGTAGATTCCCCCAATAAAGTTGATAATCACACTCAATGTCGTTGAAAAACTAAAGACACGTTCTACTAATAACTGCCCAAAGGCCAGTGCAATAATACTGATCAATACCGTACCCATTAACAAAATCGTATGGCGATAGGTCTTGAGCACTTCATACCCTAGATTCGCAACTAATAATCCCAAAAAGGTAATCGGCCCAATCAGCGCCGTTGAAACAGCGGTAAAGATCGCCACAACAATCAGCGAAATCATCACTATTTTTTGATAAGGAACGCCTAAATTGAGTGATTGATCTCGCCCAAGTGTTAGCACATCAAGATATTTAATCATCGGTAGATAGGCTAAAAATACAACGCCTAAAATCCCCAAAGCCCACCAAATTAATTTCACCTGCACATTGTTAAAACTTGCAAACATCTTATCTTGAACAATCAGAAACTCATTCGGATCAATCAATACCTGCATAAAGGTTGAAAGGCTCTGAAAGAGTGCGCCAAAAATGATCCCGACTAATAGTAAGAAATAGACCGATCGACCTTCTTTTCCTAAAACACCTCTAAACAGGATTAATGAGAAAAAAACTAATACCCCAACAGAGATGAAAAAGAGCGGCACGCTCCCCATCATCGCAAAGCTCTTGCCACCTAAGAAAAAGACTAAAATGGTTTGCACCAACAGATAGAGCGAATCGAGCCCCATAATGCTAGGTGTTAAAATTCGATTATGTGTCACCGTCTGGAAAATAACCGTCGAAAATGCAATAGCACTACCGGCAATCACCATCGCCCCCACTTTATAACCTCGGCGTGGCAAGACATAATCCCAATTACTGCCTAACTGATAGAAGAGATAGAGCGCAACGGAAGCTATCGCCAGGATTACTAAAATAATCAATTTGGTACGATGACTTAAACCTCGTTGTAAGCCCTTTTGCGTCTGAATCATGCCGAACCTACCTTCTTAAAGAGAAGCCAGATAAAAGCAATACTCCCGACTATACCGATCATAACACTAATAGGAATTTCATAAGGATAGATAATTAATCGTCCAGCAATATCACATACTAAAACGATAATGGCCCCTAAAATAGCGGTAAATGGCAAGGTAGTCCGAATATTATCACCCCGATAGAGTGACACAATATTCGGTACAATTAGCCCTAAAAATGGGATCATTCCAACCGTTAAAATCACCGAAGCACTGACCATTGCCACAATGGCAAGACCAATATTCACCACTTGTTGATATTTAAGCCCTAAGTTTTTAGCAAAATCTTGTCCCATACCAGCAATAGAGAATTGATGTGCATAGAGATAAGCAATCACCATCAAGGGAACGGCAATATAGATCAACTCATAGCGCCCTGCCATTACCATCGAAAAATCGCCAATGAGCCAAGAAGCTAGATTTTGAATGAGATCATATTTATAGGCAATAAAGGTGGAAATAGAACCTATAATACCGCCAAACATTAGGCCAATCAGCGGAATAAATATCGCATCTTTATAGCGAATACGATTGAGAATTTGAACAAATATGTAGGTTCCACCCAATGCAAAGATAAAAGCCAGAGCCATTTTCAAAAGTGGCGAAGCGCCAGGGACAAAAAGGATAGCTACTAAAATCCCCAATCGTGCAGATTCCATCGTTCCTGCCGTTGTCGGCGAAACAAAAGGATTTTGACTCAACTTTTGCATAATGAGGCCACTAATCGAGAGGCTAGCGCCGGCAATCAGAATCGCAATCAATCTCGGCAAGCGACTAATTAAGATTGTCTGTTTTTGCGCATCTGTCAGATGAAAGAGGTCATTCACAGAAATATTGATGACTCCTACAAAGAGAGAGATCACAGATAATACAATGAGAATGAGAACCCAAAAATGTATTCTCATGAACAAAAGCCTTTTCCTTTTACAAATGAAATGTGAACACGAATGATAATGATTGCTATTTTACAGCATATTTAACATTTTCATAGGTCAATTAAAGATTTTAAATAGAATTTGTGCAGAGATGAGCCTTTTTTGTTAAAAAACAAGATAATAGTGAATAATCCTTAGTAAGGATAACCTTCACAGCTATCGACACAAATTATTGCAATCACACTATCTTTTGGCATTAAGGAATTGCCCTACTTGCCGGTGCAAGACTGTGGCAAGCGCACGATCATTCTCCCGGCGATGAGATGAATCTTCTAGTCATTACAAATTCAATCTAACTCCCGGCGGGAGAGAATGCGTGCAAATCCAGAAAAACCTCGCGCCCGCAGATGAGCGATTCTTAATCTCTCGGTCATCTCTATCAGAATAATCCAAGTAATTTACTGAAATAAAAATATCTTTCGGCATTAAGGAATTGCCCTACTTGCCGGCGCAAGACTGTGGCAAGCGCACGATCATTCTCCCGGCGGGAGAGAATGCTTGCAAATCCAGACAAACCTCGCGCCCACAGATGAGCGATGCTTAATCTCTCGGCAATCATCTCTATCAGAATAATCCAAGTAATTTACTGAAATCAAAATATCTTTCGGCATTAAGAATTGCCCTACTTGCCGGCGCAAGATTGTGGCAAGAGCGCGATCATTCCCCCCGGCGATGAGATTAATCTTCTAGTCATTGCAAATCAAATCTGATTCCCGGCGGGAGAGAATGCGTGCAAATCCAGGCAAACCACGTGCCCACAAATAAAAAACCAAAGCCTTTAACTTTTAGGCAATAAAAAAGCACCTCAATATTGAAGTGCTCCATTTGCTTAATCTGAATTAATAGAGATTATTTTAGATTCGTTTCGCCATTCTAAAACGTCGAACTTTTTTCGGTGCTTCTCCATCTTCATAATATTCAATAGTAAAACCAGTTACCGCATAAACAATTGCAATCACAGGGCTTAATAGACATAAAAAGGTATAAGGAAGATAACTAAAGGTCGCAACCCCTAGCGTCGTTGCCATAAAGGCACCACAAGTATTCCAAGGAATCAGTGGCGAGGTCATTGTACCGGCATCTTCTAATGTCCGAGAGAGTACCTTGCCCTTAATACCCCGTTTGCGATACTCTTCGGCATACATTCTGCCCGGAATAATAATCGACATATATTGATCACAGCCAACAATATTTCCGGTAATACAAGTCACCACCGTTGTGATAATTAGGCTTCTCGTTGTTTTCGCTAATTTAACAATACTAAATACAATTGTTTGGAATATGCCAGTAAACTCTAAAATACCGCCGAAACACATCGCAATAATCACAAGTGATACTGTGGCAAATACAGAGACAATTCCGCCATTATTCAAAAGCTCATTGAGCGTTTCATTGGCTACTTGAATTGAGTAACCATCATAAAGCGCTGTCAGAACCATACTGGGCTCCGCCCCTTGCACAAAAATCGCACAAAGAACACCAAGAATCGAACCCATCATTAAACCAGGGAACGCAGGAATACGGAAGATCATTACAATAATAATCGATGCTGGTACCAATAATAACCAAGGGCTAATGACAAAAATATCTTTAAGATCTTGCTGTAGCGTAAAGTTCGTTGCGGCAGTGTTACTGAAATCCGCCGAGATCGTAAACCCTAAAATAGTAAAAAGAATCAAAGAGATCACTAATGCCGGAATCGTGGTATAGAGCATATAACGAATATGTTCAAAAAGATCTACACCGACAATCCCTGGTGCGAGATTCGTTGATTCCGAAAGCGGCGAGATTTTATCGCCAAAATATGCACCGGAGATCACAGCCCCTGCTACCATTTCAGCAGGAATTCCAAGGCCGAAGCCGATTCCCATAATGGCAATCCCGATAGTCCCCGCAGCGGTCCAAGCATTACCCGAAGCAATGGAAATAATACAGCAGATCGCACAAGCGGCCACTAAGAAATATTCAGGCGCTAAAAGATTGAGTCCATAATAGATCAAGGTGGGTACGATACCGCCGGCAATCCACGAAGCAATAATCGTGCCGATCACGATTAGAATGACGATCGCTTGCAGTGCTAAACGTACCGCATCAAGCATACCGGTTTCAATCGCTTTCCATTTAAAACCTAGGCGCATCGCGACTAAAATCGCCACACAAACACTCAGTAATAATGGAATATGAGGGCTTACCCCCCAAAAAAATATGCCCACCACTAAGGCAAACATCATAAAGACAATAGGAATTAATGCCTCGATTAAGGTCGGCATTCTAGTAGGTACAGCTTCAACAGGGGATACTTCAATACTCATATGATCATTTTCCTCACAAAGTCGAAAAAAGAGGAGAAAATTCTATCTAGCCATCCCTTCGATAAAAGCTCAGCCTAAGGCAGATGATGAAAACTCAATGACCTTAATGATTCATCAACTCATAAACTTATTAGGTACAAACTTGTTAGGGAAAAGTGAATAGATAGCCCGTGACGTTAATCTTGCAAGAAATCCCTAGAGAGAACTCTAATCAAGGCGGTGATGAATGGTGAAATGGTCTACTTACGCAAGAAGAAAAAATATACCGAAGACTCAAAATGTGCTGTAAGTTAATATAAAAAATAGGACTTTTATCCCACCGCAAAACGTTTCGCAAGTCTATCACAAAAACTGCAAATGTATAGTCTTTATCTGCCTAAAAATAATACGATACAGGGAGATCATTATCGCTCATAAACCTTAATAGATTACGCTACGGCAATATCCTAGAGAAGAAAGTCCTTAATAAACGATTATAGCCCATTGGATTTAAGAAAATGGTTTTTAAGCAACGAGTATGAGATTTTAAAAAGAACATAAAACCTGACTCACCAACACTTGCAAGATGTCGAGTAGAACCGCTTCCTTGCCTTTTACGTCCGATGCGCCGGCATCTATATCAGCTTATTTTGAACTGATCTTCCTATAAATCTATTATTGGTTTATTTATTGGCTTATTTATGGGTCTATTATTGAATCTTCATTGATCTATCTTCTGTTTTATTGATTGCAGCCCCTTTTGAACGTGCTACTATTTACGATAGTTTGCTTCTTTATTGAAATAAGTAAACCATATTTAGCCCACAAAATACTCTGTTTAATGATTGATTCTTATACGAATATCTTATTTTACACAAGAATCTATTATAGTGAATCAACGATGAACGATATATTTAGATCAGGAAAGACTTTTAGATAATGAAAGACTCATTCAAATACAATAGATCTCGATAGATCGGCATAGACTGATACATCTCTCATTAAAGAGTGGCAGTAATTAAAAAGACCCTTGCTATTGAATAGTAGCGTAATAAACAGTAGAAGAAAGATTATGACAAAAGTAGATAAATCCCCCACCGTCCTTGGTGGTGCTATGATTGCCGCCGGCACAATGATCGGTGCAGGTATGCTCAGTTTACCGATTGCCTCAGCGGGTATGTGGTATGGTTGGACAGTACTCATTATGATTATGACCGTCTTTTTTATGTATGTGACAGCCGAGCAGATCCTCGAAGTCAATCTCAACTATAATCCCGGTGCCAGCTTCGATACCTTAGTCAAATATAATCTCGGTAATGTTTGGCGCTTCATTAATGGTTTTTCTGTCGCCTTTGTTCTCTATATTCTGCTTTATGCGTATGTGGTGGGCTCAGGATCGGTCATTAGCGATACCTTAATGAGTAATTTCAATATTCCCCTTCCTCGTTATCAATCCTCCTTTATCTTTGCCCTACTCTTTACTGCGATTGTTTGGTGGAGTACTAAAGCGGTGGATCGCCTTTCAACTGTCTTAATGATCGGGATGTTTATCACACTTTTTGCAGCCGTTACGGGATTATTAGGACAGATAGAAATTCCTTATCTACTAGAGCCTACCGGCGAAAGTAAATTTGCACTCTATGCATTTGCAAGCCTTCCCTTCTTCCTTACCTCATTCTGCTTTCACGCAAGTGTTCCAAGCTTTGTGAAATATTATGGAATTGAGGGTAGCAAAATTCGTAAAGCGATTCTTTGGGGAATGATTATTACCTTCGTATTTTATCTCTGTTGGATGACGGCCATTATGGGAAGCATCGATCGTGCTAGTTTCTTAACAGTGGGCAGTGATGAAGTTGCTTGGCTATTGAATCAAGTCAATGCCTCTGAATTTGCAGATCTCTCTCTTCGCTTCTTTGCCTTTTTCGCAGTTGTAACCTCATTCTTAGGTGCAGGATTAGGATTATTTGACTATATTGCCGATCTTTTCAAAATTGATGATACGCCAAAAGGTCGCTTGATGACCGCCTTAATCACATTCCTTCCTCCAACTATTTTCGGAATGATCTTCCCAAATGGTTTTGTCTTAGCCATCGGTTTTGCCGGCCTTTTTGCGGCCATTTGGTCAGTCATTGTTCCGGCTGCAATGGTTATCAGCTACCGTAAACGCAATCCAAATGCGCCCTTAAAATTCCAAGCTTTCGGCGGAAAAGTGATGCCTTATATCATTATTATTTACGGTTTAATTGCTATTGTTTCTCATCTATTAGTGGAAGTCTTCCAAGTCGGAACACTCAACTTCTTCAAATAGTAAGATCAATACACAATAATCATTATTGAAATATAACAAAACCCTTTTAGTTCAACTAAAAGGGTTTCTTTCTATCATCCATTTTGAGTGATCAACCGATACTGATCGCTTAATCCTTCAAGTCATCACTGACTCAGTCAAAATCAATAATGATCGAATCAATAGTTCAATCGCATTAGAGCGGAGATACGTTAATATTACGACCACTGCCTGTCATACGAACACGTTGACCGGGTGCAAAAATCACGTTTTTATCTTGTTTTTGGACCACGGCAATCGTTTGACCGCTATCTGTTTTGATATCTAACTGAACACCATTGACTTTGCTAGTTTCTTGTCCAATTTTGTCACCTGCGATACCGCCTGCGATTGCGCCTACAGCCGTTGTAATATTACGACCACTACCGCCACCAAAAGCATTACCGACAACGCCGCCTAATACTGCGCCAGAAATCGCACCCAATGGTGAAGAATCATCTGCTTGGATCGTGACAGGACGAACTCCTACAACCGTACCATAAGAGACCGATTGCACAGTTTTTGCTTGATTGCCGGTATACACATCACCAGAATAGAGGCTTGAGTTTGTACAACCCGCGATAGTCAAGAGCGCAAGGCTCACCACTGCTAATTTTTTCATATTGAAATCCTTTTATCAGATTATTGTTACAATAAATCCTGATTATTATAGCAACAACCCCATCATAATGCATTAAGGAACAGTCGTTTGCTCTAATCAATCATCAGCAAATTGATAGTATAGAAAGCGAGAAAAAAATGTTAACCTCAGCGCTCCTACTGCGCTAACCCATCAACGCCCTCTTTTGCCCAATAACCATCACAATTCTCCTCTACGTGCACCGTTTTAAAACGAGGAAAACGGGGAATGCCATTTTTCGTGAAATCATTATGCCGATAGATAATTGCCCGCCCTATCTCCGGTGGATCTTTTCTCATCAGATCTGTTAATCCTGAACCTACTTTAAAGTAACGTTTTTCGCCATCAATGACGGTTTCCACTCGTAGTGAACCCACCATTCCTTGATACTTCCCTTTTCCCGGCGAATAGCCCCGAACCAATGCGCAACCTTCATCAATCACTTTGAGTTTAATCAATGCATTGGTGCGATTATACGGTTGATAATAAGCATCTTGATGATGCAACATTAATCCCTCGCCCCCTGCTTTGGCGACTGCCTGTAGCTGCGCTTCAAGCGCTTCCTTTGAGCTGAATTTTTCCTGCGGAATCATTTTCAAATGGGGATTTTGCGAATGTAACGAGGCAATATGTTCTTTCATCACTGATACCCGCTCTTTAAAGGTGCCTTTCTCCGCCGGCATATCAAAGATCTGATAAGTTACAGATTGCCATAAAGGATCTGCCACATCTTCACGCGCAATTAATCCAGAGAGCGTCTCAAAAGTCTCTCTTCCAAGCCAAATTTCCCCATCTAAAGGTTTATCCCCTAAATTTTGGGTAAACCACTCAGGCACAGTAATCGGATAACCTTGCCTTGAGAGCATCTCTTTCCCCGTCCAATAACCCCGAACGCCATCGAGCTTTTCACTGACATAGTAATATTCTACCGGTAGCGTTGCCCATTTAGCATCACTCACTGCCACACCGTGTTGCAGAGGCATTAAAGTATCTGAAAACACCGGCAATATGCCGATAATGGATAATATTAAACTACAGATCAGAGCCACTAATAACCGTCTAAATTCCACAGCTATCGCTGAAAAATTCGATGCTCTATTCCCCAATAATTCAAATTTTTTAATTTCATAACTGATCATCATCTTCCCCTCTCACGATTATGATGTGCTTCTAAACTTCAGTTACCTAAAGATTAGGTTAAGAGGAGAATTTGTGGGAATTATCCATAAAAAACGCCCGATCCCAAAGATCGAGCGCTGGATGATAAACGAATCATCAATGCGTCACAAACAAGTCAGAAATAAACCCTATTGCCTATTCACCACTAAACATTTTTCACATAACGACGAACCACTAAATTAATGAGGAGTAGTAAAACGCCGACAATGGCTAATGCAATAATAATGGTCATAAAGATGCCGGGTAAATCACCAATGGTTTCTGCTTGCACATTTCCCCCAACTTTTGAAGCTACTAGATTTCCTAGTGAAACAGAGGCAAACCATAATCCCATAATCTGTCCACGAATCATTTTGGGGGCAATTTTCGTCATAATCGAGAGTCCGACAGGACTTAAACAGAGTTCACCAAAGGTTAAAAAGAGCATACAAGCGACCATCCACATTGGGGATGCTAATCTAGAGCCCTCACCTACAACAATATTACTTGCAAGATAGAGACAGATAAAAGCCACCGCCGCGAAGAAGAGCCCAAATGCAAACTTCGTCATACTACTGGGTTCAATATTGCGCTTACTCATCGCCATCCAAAGTGCTGCAAAAAGTGGTGCGAAGATAATAATGAAGATTGAGTTAATCGATTGGAACCAAGCCGTTGGAATCTGAAAACCCCAAATGGTACGATCTGTGTAACTATCTACAAAGAGATTCATCGAGGTAGGTTGCTGTTCAAAGGCGGACCAGAAAAATGCAGCCGCTACAAAAAGAATCAAACAGATAATCAATTGAAAGCGCTCTTGTTTGTTGAGCTTCGCAAAGAAAAAGAGTCCTAAGAAATAAGCTCCTACCGTAATCGCAATAATGATTGTCGTATAGTTCACCACCGCAACGGGCGAGAATGGAATAATCCCGGCACTAATCAAAATAAATAAAATTGCAATTAGTGCAATTGAGCCTAATCCAATTCGTTTAGTTAATGGCGAAATTGTGCTCGGTGTTTGCCACGTGGGTTCAATCCCCTCAATTTGTGCAAATCGACGCATATCCGGCATAGCCTTTAGACGAAAGATCAGTAAGGCGATTAACATTCCTATACCGCCTACGGCAAAGCCCGCGTGCCAACCATAAGATTCATTCAGAATCCCGCCAATAATCGGCGAGATAAAAGCCCCCAAGTTAATCCCCATATAGAAGATTGAGAAACCACTATCTCGGCGTGGATCTCCCTCTTTATAGAGCATCCCGACTATGACGGAAATACAGGTTTTAAAGAGTCCTGAGCCGATGACGATAAAGATCAGACCAAGATAGAAAAAGTGCACCGATAGCCAAGCAGATAGTGCAATAGAGAGATGACCTAACGCGATAATTAAGGAACCATACCAAACACTTCGCTCCTGCCCCAGCCAATTATCAGCGACCCAACCACCAGGAAGTGCCGCGAGATAAATCGCACCACCAAAAATTCCGACAATCGCAGAGGCGGTAACCGCATCGATTCCTAAACCATTTTGATTCACCGTCGCCACCATAAAAAGAATCAGTAGCGGTCGAATACCATAGAACGAAAAACGTTCCCACATTTCCGTAAAAAAGAGCGAACTCAATGGTCGCGGATGACCAAAAAAGGCCTTATCTTCAGTTGTTATTTTATTCATAATATTTGCCCTAACATTCACTCAAATAATCTTTTATTCATTTTCATATTCAGATTACTTGAACTACAATCTCCTTTAAAAACAGATATCAGACAGATTATCACGATCTTAAATGAGATAGAGCACGATTATGCGCAAATATTAACCATAATTATCTATTTGATAAGATT
Source organism: Ignatzschineria ureiclastica (assembly GCF_003121845.1). Lineage (GTDB taxonomy): Bacteria > Pseudomonadota > Gammaproteobacteria > Cardiobacteriales > Wohlfahrtiimonadaceae > Ignatzschineria > Ignatzschineria ureiclastica. The sequence continues at coordinate 559,016 of NZ_QEWQ01000004.1, forward strand.
TATATCAAATGTCTAACGAGTTCTATGACTTTTCAGCTTTGCTATTATGATTTGTTATTCAGATTTATAGTAATATCGGTTCAAAATAAGCTTATTTCAATGCCGGCGCATCGGCTGTAATCAGTAAGGAAACTATTCTAGCTGGCATCTTGCAAGTGCTGTTTAAAATCAGCTTTCTTAAACCCAATTTACTATATATGACATTCATAACAAGAATCAGCAACAATTATACAGCTTCAAAATAATCGATTAACAACTGCAATTTACGCTCTCCGCGCCACTCGTTAATATCAAGCTTAAAGGCGCAGTGAATCTCCGTCACATTATCGACAATTTGATGCGCTTGAAAGAAAGCAAGCGCCTCAAAGAGCGTGTGAGTGCCGGGTTTTCGTAAGGTAAATTTCAGATGTAGATCTTTTAAAATACGGTAATCCACCACCTCAAAACGATCATCAAATAGTGGTTCAGGAAATTGTTGTCCCCAAGGATAAGCCAGCTTCATCTCATCTACCAGATCTAATCGATACTCTTCTAGAGCAAGCGCTCCATCGGTATAGATCTTCTGACTTAAAATCTCATCTGCGGATTCTAAAGCCTCTAAAGATTTTGCCATCTCGGCATTAATCGCTTCAGTAAATTGTGGCAAATACTCCTCATAAATCGAGAGCCCTGCCGCCATTGCGTGCCCACCAAAGGTATTGATAATCCCCGGATTATCACGTGCAACATTACTAATCACATCCCGAAGATGAATGCCTTGAATCGAACGTCCGGAACCTTTGAGTAACCCTTCATTATCATAAGCAAAGATAAATGTAGGTCGATAATATTGCTCTTTGATCCGAGAAGCGACAATCCCGGTAATCCCTTGATGCCACAATTCGTTATAAAGGCAGATTGCAAGGGGTACTTCATCTCGTTTTAACTGCACTTTTTCAAGAGCATCATTCGCTTCAGCGCGCATTCCCCGCTCGATCATTTTCCGCTCTTCATTGAGCGCATAGAGCTGTTGCGCAATAGCAAAAGCCTCTTCATATTGATCTGTTAATAATAATTCTATTCCCACCTGCATATCATCTAAGCGACCTGCGGCATTGAGTAAGGGGGCAATACTAAATCCAATATCACTTGTCGAGAGCTTCTCTCGATTACGCTGCGATACTTCGATTAAAGCCGCAATGCCGGGCACCATCATTCCTTGCCGCATTCGCAGTAACCCCTGTTGCGCCATCCGGCGATTATTCCCATCTAAAGGGACTAAATCGGCCACAGTACCCAGCGCCACAATATCAAGGTAACGCCCAAGGTTCGGAATTGCCCCTTGTGCTTGCCCTTTGAAATAACCCACTTCAATCAGTTTAGCCCGTACACTTAACAGTAGATAAAAGATAACGCCAACGCCGGCTAATGCTTTGCTTGGAAATTGATCCCCCGGCAAATTGGGATTCACAATCGCATTGGCATTAGGCAATGTTTCAGGCGGTAAATGATGATCTGTGACTACAACATCGATTCCATTTTCACGAGCTAAAGCCACACCATCAATGTTAGAGATTCCATTATCCACCGTAATGAGTAGATCGGGGGGATCAATGAGGATCTTTTGTACTAGAGAGCGAGAAAGTCCATAACCATCAAGAATACGATGTGGTACGGTATACCGGATATTATAAACCCCAAAATCCCGTAAAATACGGATTGCAAGCGCGATACTTGTGGCACCATCGACATCATAATCCCCCACAATAAGGATATCTTTCTCCGCTAAAATAGCCTCTACCACCAATTGTGTTGCTGGTTCAATATTACTCAGCGAATGATAAGGATAGAGCCCTTTCAGCGAAAGGTCTAATTCTGAATCCTCTGTAATCGCACGATTCGCTAGCACGCGCTGTAGCAGTGTCGAATGCTCTGGACGTTGATAAGAGTGGTGCGCCGTTCTACGGATAATTTTCATAAAATAAACAGTATAGGTTATAAGCAATATCAGTTATTGTAGTGCCTAGAGATTATTAGTTTTCACATTGATAAAAATAGTGACATATCACAAATTAAGCTTTCTCAATTAGAAACGTAAAGACACCATCAGCCTCGAAACATTCGAGTAAATGATCCCCGGTACGCGCCAAATACGCTTTAAAATCGATTTCTGAATGAGGATCTGTCGCCAATACTCGCAATTGATCGCCTTTGACCATATTCTTCATTGCCTGTTTCGTTTTTAGAATCGGCATCGGACAATTGAGTCCTTTTAAATCTAGTTCTATCATTATTTCAATCCTAATATGACTCACATTGTGAAGTAAGCTATGCAAATCAATCCGTTAAAAATCTACCTTCACGCCCAAAATGACGTTTGGCAATCTCTACGATTCGTTGTTGATCTGTTATTGATCTGCCATTGATACAGCATTATAAAAGTAGTCTATTATAGCGATTTTCGGGGATGATTTCAGAGTCTCCTGAAATCTATGTCAAATCTACTTAAAATCAAAAGCAGTTGCTAAGGTATAGGCCATCACAATAGCATCTTCCCGGCCATTAATTAGGCAAGGATAATATCCTTTACGAAGACCGATCTGATTGAAGCCTCGCTTTTCATACAACGCTCTTGCCGGCGTATTCCCTGCTCTTACTTCCAAAAAAATCGTCGCTAATTGATGTGTTTCGCCCAATGCAAGCACCGAATCTAGCAACACGTGCCCAAGCCCTTTACCTTGATACTTAGGATCAACAGTAATATGCAGTAGATGTCCCTCATCTAAAATAATCGAAACAAAGGTATAACCGATTAAAACACCATCATAGAGTAGTTTTTGACGAATCACCTTTTGATGAAAGACATCTTCCATCTGCGCTCGATTCCAAGGAACCGGATACGCGCGTGCTTCAATCTCTAAAATGGCATCTAAATCCGCTAATGTTGCCGGCACAATCTCAATCTTTGCCATACTACTCTCTTCCCCTTTTTCCCTAATCTGCTCTTCGCTTATTATTCTCTATTGTCGATATCACTGCTATTGATCAGTCCGCTAAAGATCGTCGTAGCAATTTAACATCTTTCCAAAAATTCGCTTTTAATCTTGCATTATGCGCATAGACTTTCGGCGAATGAGAGATGATCGCCGGGAACTGTTGCCCTGCCATATTCACCTGATGAATCTCTCCTCGAAGCTGATCAAAAGGCAACTCTTGCCCTAACAGAAACTTCACCGATGTTCGCCCTAATATAAAGAGGAAATCAGGATTTAAACCAATTATTTCCTGTTGCAAAATCGGTACGCAGGCTTGCCACTCTTGTGCCGTCACATCTCGTAGCTCCGGCGGACGACATTTAATAAAAGGGGTAATATAGAGCGATTCCGGTGGTAATCCCACCGCCGACAATGCCTTAAAGAAGAATGATTCATCTTGCCGATCAAGAACAACGCCTTGATACATCTCCTCTTTGAGAGGGATATCGGTAATGACCATTACTTTTGCATTGTGATTCTGTCTTGGAAGCGTGGCTTGTTGACGGCTTTGAGAGAATTCACAAGCGGTACATTGTCGAATCGATTGTAGAAAATCAGATGTAAAGATTGAAGTCGCTTTATTACTACTAAATGGCTTAGATTCAAATGGTTTAGCTTCGAATGACTTAGTATCAGATGACTTGCCCTGAAATGACGTGGCCTCGAATGGCTCGGCTTTAAAAGCTTTCGCCGATTGATGATTCTGTGGAATATTGTGTACGTTTGATTCTAATGTTCTTGTCGTGGTGCCTTGATCGTTAGTTTCCGCTTCATTGATCACTTGCCGGCGAGGTTGGCCTTTTTCCCCATCAATAATGGACGATAGCTGATCACTAAAAAATCCTTGCTTCCGCTGACTTGTTGCGGTTTCAGCACTATTCATTACATTATTAGATGAGTAATCGGCTTGCGGTGGAATGAGCGTACTCTGATCAACAATTGCCGATTGCTCCTTAACCGATGTGCCACTGACCGATGCAACGCTGACAGATTGCCCTGCTTGCGCTTTTTGATATTCTCGAATACGAGGCAAATCCTCCTGTTTACACCAAGCTTGTATGCCTAATAGCTTTAGGTAAGTGGCCTGCCTTGTATCCATTCCCATATCCTTTCATCGATCTCACTACTGAGCCTCAATATTATATTTAAAGGGATAAAATAACAAATCGGTAATTCTATTTTCTCAATAGAATTACCGATCTTCCGAGTCTGAGTGATTCAGGCTACTTTATTTATCTTGTGAAGTTGTCTCTGAGTGTGATGCGGTCTCTTCTTGAGTTGACTGTTTATCAGTAGCGGTCAACTCCACAGCAGTTTCTTTAATCTCAGCGCTATCAGTAGCTGTAGCCGATTTTGCTGCTCGATGAGCTCGTCTAGTTGCTCGATCTTTAACGCGACTCTGTAATTCTCGGCGTTTACGGAAACGCATTACAGCATAAATTGGACCTGAAAGGCCATACGCCAATAGAATTAAGAAGATTGCTTGGCCGGGGAAACGCACAATACAAACCGCTAAAATTCCTAATAGGATCACAAGCAGTACCCAATAAAAGAAAGGTACCGGATTTTGGAAACGAATATCTTTAAAGCTGAAGAATTTAATATTCGTTACCATCATCAAACCACTATAGAGCGTTAATACGAGCGCAATATAATCTTTCCAAGGTGAATCAAGGCCGATATTCTCACCGAACCAAACGAATCCCACCACAATCGCAGCAGCTGTTGGGCTTGGCATACCGACAAAGAAACGTTTATCCACTTTGCCAATTTGGACATTAAAGCGCGCTAATCGAAGCGCCGCACAAGCCAAATAGATATAAGCCACCACCCAAGATAAGCCCCCAATTATATTAAAATGGCTCTCTTTAAGCGCCCAAAGATAGATAATCAGCGCCGGTGCAATCCCGAAAGAGATAAGATCTGACAGTGAATCATATTGCTCTCCAAAAGCGCTCGCACTATTGGTCATACGCGCAACACGACCATCTAAACCATCAAAGATCATTGCAATAAAGACTAAAATAGCCGCTTTGGTAAAGCTTTGTGGCATATCCGCACCGCCATAAGCGCCATAGTAAGCATCTAATGCCATTAGGATCGCAGAAAATCCACAGAGCATCGAAGCTGTGGTAATGAGATTGGGTAAGGCATAAATCGCATTATTTTTTCTTTGTGCCGGTTTGTTGGAATCTTTTTGATTACTCATTGTTTATCCATCATATTCATAAAAGTAAGTCATTATTATAACACTCTCCCCCTTTTTATTAAGGAAGAAGTTTAAACGAATCCTGATCTACTTCGTTGTTTGTAACTTTAAACCTCGAAAATAAGATTAGAGTAAACTCGATAAAGAAAAATTTACTGCCATTAATGATCAATAAGATAGATCATAAAGGGCGCAATGATCATCATTGTTCAATTCAAAATAGAGGCGCTTATCCTCAACGGATATTTTGTAACCTTTCGTGTTAAACTAAGAACTCTTTTAGTAATCCGCCATTGCTTTCCTATGATTCCTAATCTTAGGTTTGATGATCTTATATTTTCTGATCTCATATTTAATAAAATATATGTGATGAGATCATAATGGCTTTAATAATTTCTCAATTTGATGCGATAAAACTATGTCAAAACCTATTATCTCTCTCATCCTTGCTATGGCCGATAACGGCACTATTGGTAATAACAATAGCCTGCCTTGGCATCTCCCTAAAGATTTACAGTTTTTTAAACAGAGCACGCTCGGTAAACCCATTATTATGGGCAGAAAAACCTATGAATCGATTGGAAAACCATTGCCAGGTAGAGAGAACTTAGTGGTTTCAAGAACGGTCACTGAGATTACTGGTTGCCATACCTTTACCTCATTAGAAACAGCTATTGAGTATGCTGAAGAGATTTTAGGTGCAAAAGAGATCATGATTATGGGTGGGGCAAAACTCTATCAAAGCGCACTTCCCTTAATGAATCGCCTCTATCTTACCCATGTTCACGCTGACATTGAGGGTGATACTCAAATGCCACCATTTGATTTTACTGGCGCTACTGAGATTTTTAAGGAAGCGCATCATAAAGATGAGAAAAATCAATATGATTATACCTTTGAAATTTGGGATTTCCCGGCTAAATAGATTATTTGAGTCGCGTACTATAGCGCGATCATTAATATTGTTCGCGCTGAATATTTCAAGCAATAACTTATGATTACTTGAAATATCCATTCTCTAACACTATATAATGGCAATAATATTGTTTATATTATGATTTAATCTAGTTGCTTAATCTAACTTAACTTTAATGATAATTTAGCTTAGTGTAGTTCAATTTGATTAAGCATCATTAAAATATGAGGATCTCTTACCATGCGTGCCACTGCATCTCAACGCAATAACCAAAATGGCTTACAATATTTTCTTGAGGGCTTTCGTTTAATGATGCGCCCCGGAATGAAGCGTTTTGTCTTTATGCCAATATTGGTGAATATTATTATTTTAGGGGGCGCATTCTCTTGGCTCTACTTACAAGTAGACGATTGGATTGAATATCTTTTAACCCACCTTCCCTCATGGCTACAGTGGCTTAAATATCTCATGTGGCCTATGGTATTAGCCTCTATTCTTCTAATATTCGGTTATTTCTTTAGTGCGCTTGCCAATATCATCGCAGCCCCCTTTAATAGTTTTTTAGCAGAAAAAGTAGAAGCTGAACTGCGAGGTATACCAGCAGAATCAATGCCTTGGTCTGATGTGATTAAAGATATTCCAAGAACACTTCACCGGGAGTGGACACGTATCAAATATTATATCCCGCGCGCCTTACTCATCCTTATTATCTCTTTTGTACCGGTGATCAACGTGGCAGCGCCATTTCTCTGGTTTATCTTTGGTGCTTGGATGTTGACCTTACAGTATTGTGATTACGCCTTTGATAATCATAAGATCTCTTTTCCTGTAATGTTAGCGAGCCTCAAACAAGATCGCATTACCAATATGCCTTTTGGTGGTTTAGTCTATATTGCCACTATGGTACCGATCTTAAACCTCTTTATTATGCCGGCTTCTGTCTGCGCAGGCACTGCTCTCTGGGTGGATCGTTATCGGCAGAAACATCTACCACAATAATAGAGGAATCTTTGACTTAATTTATCCCCAAAAAGGAAATGTAATGAAGAAGCACCCGCAAGACAAACTGACAACGGCTGAAATTACAGAGATTGTAGAAAAACTCAAAGAGCAACCTGATGATCGCCATTTTGGGCAAAAACTCGGAGAAATTTTTTTAGGGGATTATTTTGCAAAAGATCAACACTTTAATCTATTAAAACTCGAAAAAGCGCCTCAAGCGGGTGATGATTCTCCTGCGCAAAAAATCATTCTTATTAATGGCTTCTTAAATGATAAAGCTAAAATCTTTGAAGATTGGCTAGAGGCCTACAACGATATTCCAGATAATGTTGAACTTTATGGCTTAACGTGGGATTCAAAAGAGATAAATGATTTTATCAAAAGCTTTGTCTCGCCTTCAGCCGCCGCCTCGACACTTATACGTCGAACGCCTTGGACAATGGTTGCTTATGGTCTTATCGCTAACCCGTGGCATGTTTCTATGAAAAAGGCTGAAGATGCCGGCGAGATACTCGGAGAAATTTTGCAACAAACTCAAGATTCCTACTCACTTGCAGGGCACTCCCTAGGTTGCCGAGTAATCTACTATACTGCAGAAGCATTACTACAACAGCCCGAGAAAAAACTCCACAACCTCTATCTACTGGGCGGTGCAGTCGGGAATCAAACGGAAGATTGGGAAAAAATTGCCGATCATATTACCGGCAATATCTACAATTGCTACTCTAAAAATGATGATACATTACGCTATGGCTACAAGATCGCAAATGCAGGATTGAGTAAAGCAATAGGCTACTACTGTATTAAAAGTGAACATCCTCGTATTCATAACATCGATTGCACTGAGATTATTGCAGGTCATGATAAATGGAAAGAGAATTACCCTGATGTGTATCGCTTGATAACCCAACAATCATCCTAAACATTGGTTCTTTTCTACCAGTCCTCCCTGTTTGTGAGATATCTTTTTATATTTCCGATATTGTATTTTATGTTTTTGATTCTGATTCTATTGATCTTTTCAAAGAATGATGCGCTCTGTGATTATTTTTTGCAAAATGATATTTAATCGCTAGAATCAATAGAGCTAACAATAATAAATATGAAAAATCAAAATATGGGAAATCTTGCATCACATTGCTAAGATGCCAGTAAGGGATACAAAGGGTATGGATTCACAACATCAAGATGTAAAAAAAATTTTTCGAGATGCAATGGCAACACTCGGTGCAGGTGTTAACGTTATTACGACTGATGGTCCGGCTGGATGTGCGGGATTAACGGCAACTGCAGTGGTTTCTATTACCGATACGCCGCCCACGATGATGATCTCAGTAAATCGCAATAGTGCGGTGAATGCAATCTTTAAAGAAAATGGCACAATGGCTGTCAACATCTTGAGCGCTAAACAACAACTTGAGGCTGAATATTTTGGTGGAATACATCCGGTCTCTATGGAAGCTCGCTTTGCCCGTTTCCCGTTTGAAAAAGGGGCATTAGGACTACCGCTGCTAACAGGTGCCCTCGCACAACTCGAGGGTCATATTATTGAAACCTATGAAGTCGGCACCCATACACTCTTTATTCTAGAACTCTTTGAAATTCGGGCTTCAGAAGAGAAAGAGGCGCTGATCTATTTCAATCGCGCCTTCTATACTCTAAAGCATCCTTCTTAATCCTAGATTTAATCAAAGGTTAAGTCTGAGACTTTGTTAAATTACGTTACATTTAATTACATTGTGCCAGGTAAATCCAGTTAAGCAATTTTTACGACAAAGCGCCCTTTAATAGTCCCTGAAATCATCGCTTCTGCAACTGAGCTCACTTCAGAAAGCGGAATCTCTGTCACTTTATCCTGAAGATCTTTTGAGGTCAGTAATCGACTCAATAACGCCCAAGCCTCTATCCGTTTCTTCTTCGGTGCCATAACGCTATCAACACCTGCCAGCGTTACGTCTCGTAAAATAAACGGTGCAACAGTTGTAGGAAGCGCCATATCACTGGCTAAACCACACGCGGCAACAATCCCACTATATTGAGTCTGCGCTAAAATATTCGCAAGAGGATGACCACCTAATACATCGACCGCGGCTTGATATTGCTCTTTCTGTAATACCTTTCCTTTCTCATAAAAGGCTGGATTTTGCTCAATTCTACTGACACCTAAAGCCTCAAAAAAATGCTCAGCATCCGCTTTACGAGTTAAAGCGACCGTTTTAAACCCTAATTTATTGAGCAACATTAAGGCTACCATACCAACCCCCCCTGTAGCGCCTGAGACTAATACCTCACCATCATCAGGCTTAATTCCATGCGCTAGTAAACGATTCACACAGAGCCCTGCTGTATAGCCTGCAGTTCCTAAGGCCATCACATCAAATTCAGTAAAAGATTCAGGAACCAGTAATAGATCCTCGCCCGGTACAAAAGCATATTCAGACAAGCCACCAAAATAACTCTCACTTAACCCTAGCCCATTCATAAAGACAAGATCCCCTACTTTGAGTTCTGTATGAGTGGTTTCTACCACTTCTCCAACAAAATCAATCCCAGGAATCATCGGGAAACGTCGAGCAATTCGCCCTTTATTAGTAATCGCTAGTGCATCTTTATAATTGAGCGTTGAGTAATGAATTTTCACAAGCGTATCGCCATCAGCTTTTTCACGTGCATTCGCTTTCAAAGTATCTAATGATAACGTTTGAATTTGGCAATGAAACTCAGGATTTTGCTCTAAGTAGAGGGCTTGAAACATAATATTCTCCTAGTTGTTTTATCAATATAAAAGCACCTACTCATCATAGCAGATATCACTTCGACATAATCGCTTCCCCTTAGAAAACCACCCTTAGATAAGACTAATATCAATTTTCAATTAAACTCTAGTAAATTAAAATCCAGTCAGACATATCCACAAATATACTCAAAAATATATTCATCTATTTTAATGAATTAGCTAAGAATATTTCGAGATAATCATATTGCTGTATTATCCAAATATTTTTTGATTGAACATAAAAATGTTGCATCTGCTGTAAGATAGCACTATACTAATTCAATGCAAATATGCATACTTTATTGTAGATGATCATTTTACTTCTTTATTTTTATATAACACTAACAATAACCATAGCGATCTCTACAATAAATTCGTTTAAAATTTTTTCTAACATTTGAGCTGTAATTTGACTTTTGTTAAGTCGCAATGTTTGCGCTAGATTGCATATATTGTTCAGGATCAATTTATCTGCATCCTTAAGTTCATAAAGTTATCTAGCCCTCTAGCTAATTTGTCGAAAAGACATTAAGTTATATAACATATTAAAAATTTAAAACCCTATTAAAAATGCGATTTTGTTCATTCGTAGCATAAATCACAAATTTAATAAGTCATAACTCAAAAATGAGTTATTCCTATCACCATATTAATAATAAAATTAGGAGATTTAATATGAAACAACCTATTGATAAAAATGGAAATGCGGTATCTGTCGGCAACTGCCTTATGAGAGATCAACAATGGGATACCATTATCCGTATTGACGATAATACCGAGCAAGTTTGGTACAAAAATGGTGGCTTCAATTGGTTTGAAGAGATCAAATATTTTATCCAACGTAATAGTAACGCTTGCTAAGTCATGGATAGTTCACTGCCCTGTTGTAGGTGCGCTTCCCAAGACTCAATAAATAGAAGAATATCCTTAGAGATATCTACCATATAAAAAGCCTGCATTCATTGCAGGCTTTGTCTATTCTAGTGCGCCATATAATAGCAACTCTTTTTCGTTGCTCAACTCCACTCAATAATTATGAATACTATTCTGGCGCTTTCAATCTCTGGATTTGGGGACGGAGCATGATAATCAGAATTAAACTAGGGATAAATAATACTGCCGTCATAATAAAGAAATCAGTCCATCCAAGTCCTTCTACCATAAACCCTGAAGCACCACCTAAAATACGCAACCCAAAAGCAGCTAAGGCACTTAATAGCGCATATTGTGTTGCTGAAGCATTTCGATCACAAAGTAGCCCTAAAAACATAATAAAGAGCGCACTTGAGAATCCTGAAATGAAATTCTCCGCACTAATGGCGACTGTCAGCATTGATGTACTACCAGGATAAGCAATAATCAGAAGATAACCTAGATTGGTAACGCCAATTAGAATCGCCGAAATAATAAGACTCTTATAGAGGCCTAATTGATTAATAATCGCACCAGCTAAAAATGCGCCCACTAATGTAGCGATTAAGCCATATACTTTTGTGACTAATCCAATTTGAGTGCCGGTAAATCCTGACTCATAGTAAAAGTTGGTGACCATGACTCCAGAAACGGCATCAGGCAACTTATAACAAACTACCAATAGTAAAAACCAAAGTGCTCTTTCCCGCTGAAAAAAGTGCACAAATCCTTCAATAAACCGATTTAAAACTCGCAGCAAGGCTTCCGAGGCACTCTCATTTTCTGAATGAGTAATAACTGTCTCTTTCGTCTTCGGCTCTGGGATCATCAGCGTTAATACAACAATGATGCCCATTAAAATCGCAATTATCTGAAAAATGAACGACCAACTATAACGATCAGATAGCATCAAAACGCCTGCGCCCATAAAGAGCATCGCAATGCGGTACATAAAGAGATACCCACTTGCACCATATGCTTGATTCTCTTTATCAAGATAATCGATACGATAAGCATCTACCACAATATCTTGACTCGCTGAAGCAAATGCTAGCAGAAAGATCATAAATCCTAAAAGATATGGACTTTCCAAAGGATCAACCCAAGCCAATCCTAAAAAAATGAGTGCGATGAAAATCTGAAAAAAGATAATCCAGCCTTTTCTTCTACCTAATTTTCCTAATATAGGCAGATGAAAAATATCCAATAAAGGCGCCCATAGAAACTTCAGAAGATAGGGTAAGCCCAAAAGAGAAGCAAGCCCGATCGTTCCCTTCTCAATATTGAGTGTTGAGAGCCAATAGGTGAGCGTTGAGAGCGTCATTAAAATCGGCAAGCCCGATGAGAAACCTAACAGGGCTACCGATAAATTTTGCTTCGAGAAATAGCGCATAAAACTACTCACCCAATTTTGATACTTCATAGGCATTCCTTATTATTGGCTAATCAAACACTAAGAAAAGACTTGCAGTACCAAGATAGATAAAGACACCGGCAATATCACAAATGGAAGTAATTAACGGCGTACTTGCAGTTGCAGGATCAAGTTTAAAGAGACGGAAGATAAAGGGTAAAATGGCACCCAATAGACTTCCGAACATAACAACTACGACCATGGCAATGGCAACAATCATCGCTGTTTCTGCACCAACATTATAAGCATTTCCTCGATAATAACCGATTAAAGAGATCGCTACCGCCATCGTTAAACCTAGCGCAAAAGAGACTAATGCCTCTTTACTAATCACCTTAAACCAATCTTTGACCGTCACATCCCCGACTGCCATAGCCCGAATCACAAGCGTTGTCGATTGCGATCCTGCATTCCCACCACTTGCAATTAAAAGCGGTAAGAAGAAGACAATATGCAGATACTTCCCTAAAAGATCTTCATAACTCGCAATTCCGGCACCCGATAAAAGATTCACAAACACAAGAATGACGAGCCAGCCAATGCGTTTTTTATAAAGCCAACCAAAAGAGGATTCTAATAATCCCTTATCCTCTTCATCGTCATCTACCGAGATGGAAGCCATTTTATGAATATCTTCTGTGGCTTCTTGTTGCATAACATCCATCATCTCATCCACATGTAATACACCAATCATTCGGCCATTACTATCAACCACAGGAAGTGTGACAAGATCACAATCTTGGAAAATTTTCGCTGCTTGCTCTTGGTCTAATTCATAATCAAGACGTAAGGTTGCCGGTGACATAATATCCTGCAAAACCTGATCTTCCTCTGCCCCTAATAATTGACGCAAAGAGAGGACTCCCACTAGGACACCCAATGGGTCAATCACATAACTATAATGAATGTTGGCCTTACCATGCACATTCTTCCTCAGATATTTGAAAGTTTCTCCTACGGTATAGCTCTCTGGAACGCAGATAAAATCAAAGTCCATCAAAGAACCAACGGTTTCTTCGGCAAAGTGTTGTGGGCGTTTTGCTGCATGTTGTGGCGCCATAAACATACTCCTGTAAGTAATTGTGACCGAAAAACGAGGTGAGAAACGTCTGTCTCTAAATTAGCTCGTATCTAAGCTATAATAGTTATAATCGGTTGAAATAACATCAGACGAAAATCGTAGCAGGGACATCTAGACTGATCTTAATAATCCCTATTTAAAGCATCCTAGCCAACTTAAATCATCGCAATAGTGCTAAATCTAGCGAAAAAGAATCATAGGAATGATCAGGTTTGAAAGGTCGACATTGTAGCTTTTATTACCAATAAATTCAATATTACCCTTTTTACCAATAAAAAGGGCTATAAAGCTAGTTATAAAGATAACAACAATAGTAGCGACAAAGATAACTATAGTAAGATCGGTTCAAAATAAACTCTTTTAAATGCCGGCACATCAACGGTTCAAGTCGAGAAAGCTTTTCTCTATCCGGCAATCTTGCAAGTATTGTTTAATGCGATTTGATGTTCGTTTAAAGCCCCATACTAGCTACATAAAAAACATTTTTCTTAAACCCAATTTACTATATCTATCATACTGTTAGTGATATGAAATTGATATGAAATAATAAAAAAGGGATTGTATTCTTTTCCTCTACAATCCCTTTCTCCCTCAATGAGATAATGCCTCAATGAGATAATTTATCTCACCATTTACTCATAACGATGTAGCATTAATGCTCTACAAAATTAAAGTCACTAGTTCATCATGGACTACTCTACAAGGATTAATCTAGGCGCTTCCATCTGAAATTGAAATTCACCCTGCTCATTCATCAATTCTGTTTTGACATAATCAATCAAAATATCCACCATTAAACCTTGAAGTAATAATTGTGGCTTCCCTTTAAACATCTCATAACCATCTCCACCAATGGCCATAAAATCATTGGTTGCTAAACGGTAGTTCGCATTAAGATCAAGCGGCTTTCCTTGAATCATGACATTGGTAACATGCGCTTTTTCAGATTGATCCCCATTAGGTGCAATAAGCTGATAAGTTAAACCTGCCACTTGTGGGAATTTACCAGCAACAGCAGGATAGGCATCCACACCATGATTTAAGGCATCCAGAATATCTTGACCATTCACCTCAATAACAGTCACTAAACCGCCAAATGGCAATACCGTTAAGAAATCACCATAAGTCACCTTACCCGCCGGAATAGAGGCTCGAATCCCCCCGCCGTTAGTCAATGCAATATCGGCATCTGTTGCCCAAAGCATTGAGTCTGCTAATAACTGCCCCAAGTCTGTCTCTTTACCCCGAACATTTTCCCGTTCGCCATTCAGATCATTGAGTAATGTGCCTACCTCAACTGCAGTCACACGCGCATTCTCTTGATTAATAGCTTCAATTGCATTACTAATCTCCTCATCTATCGGATACTGCATTGCATGGATAAAATCAATGGTTTCAGCTGTAATATCTACTAATTGATGATTATTAAACGTCAATGTCACAAGTCCAATATTTTCGAGATAATTCCCTGTCGATGCAATCATTGTATTTTTATAACGTTTCCCCTCCGGTAGCAGCGTATGGCTATGACCATCAATTAAAAGATCGATATCCGCCACCTGATCAAGCACTGAATAAGAGGTAATTTCTGATTCATCATCCATTCCTAAATGACTCAAGACAATGATGGCATCAACACCTTGTGCCTTTAATGCTTCAACTTCTTTTGCAGCAATCATCGCAGGATTAGCAAAATCTAAACCTTCGGTATTTTTAGGGGATGATTTGACCTTAGTTTCCGGCGTAGCCAAACCGATTACCCCAATTTTTAAACCATTGACTTCTAAAATCGTGCTACTTTCAAATACCGGTTGTTGATTCTCACTATTAAGGACATTCGCCGCTAATACGGGGAATTGTGCTTCTGCAATAGCGGCTTTTAAGTCCTCTTGCCCATAATTGAACTCATGATTGCCAAGTGTCATCGCATCTAAACCTATCTCATTTAAGAGACGGATCACACTCTGCCCCTTCGATAAAGTGGCAAAATTGGTTCCATGAATAGTATCACCGGCATCCAAAATTAATACTTGCTCAGGATAACGCTCCTTAAAAGTATTAATCGCCCCTTTGTAACGAGCATAACCTATTAATCCTTTATCGAGGGGTTTTCCATCTTTACCAGGAACGTCATCACCAATCACCCGCGCATGTGTATCATTAGTATGTAAAATATACACTTTTTGAATATGATCTTGTGTTTCTTCAGCAAAAGAGGCCACAGGAATCAACATCACAATCAATAATAACCATAATATTGTCTTTAGCAATATTGCTTGCTTCGATACCGAACGTCGGGCACGTCCCATATTGATAAGAGGTAACATCATCCACTCCTTTTGCATACTCTAAATAGGCATTAAAACTTGAATAATATCGATCATATTAATAATCATCTAAATATAATTTGACTCTCAATATAGCCCAAATTCAACAAATAACAATATAAATAACGATACAAATAACGACACAATGAAAATTTGAACAACAAAAAATTAAAAGATATTTAAACAAAAATTTAAAAAGGATTAAAATAATCTCAAAAAACAAGGCATTAATTAAAATTTAATAAAGACTTTAATAAAGACTTTAATAAAGAGTTAATATCCTGTATTCCTTTACATAAAAAGATAATACTATTCCTGAGAATCATGAAATTGAGATGCACAATTCTTCTCATTTACGGTATGATTGCACTATCTGAAATTCAAATAATAAGATCTCATGAAAATTCTAATATTAGGTGCTGGCCAAGTTGGCTCAACAGTGGCCCACGTCTTATCGAAAGAGGCGCAAAATGATATCACTATTATTGATAATCAATATGCGCCACTTGCTGCACTCAAAGAACGTTACGATATTCGCACTATCCGTGGTAATGCGGCATCACCGATCCTGCTTAAAGAAGCGGGAGCGGAGAGTATGGATGTTTTGATTGCAGTGACCTCAAGTGATGAGGTCAATATTGTCGCCTCACAAATTGCGCATACGGTTTTTGGCATCAAACTTAAAGTTGCCCGTGTTCGCTCACAAGATTATTTACGTGCAGGTGATCTCTTTGGCAATAAACTTGACTCCACATTCCATATCGATGTGGTCATTAGCCCCGAAACACTCATCACCAACTATATTAAAAATATCATCGAACTTCCTGGCGCTCTCGATGTACTTCGCTTTGCGAAAGGGGAAGCTTTAATTGTCTCAATGGGGGTTGAGAAAGATTCACAGCTTTTTGGCCGTCGCTTTTCCAAAATTAAACGCCGAACACGCCACCTCAATATCAACTATGTGGCTATCTATCGCGAGGGATGCGAGTTTATTCCCGAAGAAGATACTGTTTTAGAGGAGGATGATGAAGTCTATTTCCTCTGTGCTCGTTCTGATGCACGAGAAGTCATTGAACTCTTTCAATCGAAACAACGGATCGCAAAACGCGTTACTATTGCTGGCGGTGGCAATATTGGTGCAGCACTCGCCGAGGCACTAGAATCATTTGCCCATGTTAAACTTATTGAAGCAAGTGCTGAGCGCGCGAATGCACTCGCCTCTAAACTCAATCGTAGCTTAATTTTACATGGCGATTGTACTGATGAGACACTTCTCTTTGAGGAGAATATTGAGAATACTGATCTATTCTGTGCCCTGACCAATGATGATCAGACCAATATTATGGCAGCGATGCTCGCTAAACGATTAGGGGCTAAATTCTCAATGTCACTTATTAATCGATCTTCGTATCTGGAGATGATTGAAGATGAATCAAATATTGACCTAGCATTCTCCCCTCAACAAGTGACCTTGAGTACTCTACTCACCTATATTAGAAAAGGAGATATCGTTCAGGTATACTCTTTAAGATCAGGTGAATCAGAAGCGATGGAAATTATCGCCCATGGTAATGCAGAGACTTCTAAAATCGTCGGCAAATCCCTAGAGGGTATTCGCTGGCCTGAAGATGTGGTCGTTGCAGGTCTTATTCGCCGTGGTAAAGTCATGAAGATTGAACCTTCTATGTTTATAGAACAGAACGATCATCTGATTTTATTTATCACCGATAAAGAGAGTATTCCAGAAGTGGAAGATCTTTTTGAGCTTAGAAAATAAGCTAACCAATGATTGATTTCAATTAATAAATCAATAATTTACTATAAAATCACTTATCATAAATTATGATCAACACCAAAGTCGTTAGGAGACTAGAATGGACAAAATCAATAAAGTCGTGCTCGCCTACTCAGGCGGATTAGATACCTCTGTGATCCTTAAATGGTTACAAGATGAATATAACTGTGAAGTGGTCACCTTTACCGCAGATATCGGTCAAGGCGAAGAAGTTGAACCTGCACGTGAAAAGGCAAAAGCATTAGGCGTAAAAGAGATCTATATCGATGATTTACGTGAAGAATTTGCGCGCGACTTTATTTTCCCAATGTTCCGTGCGAATGCAATCTATGAAGGAGAATATCTTCTTGGAACTTCCATTGCACGTCCATTAATTGCAAAACGCCTTGTTGAAATCGCCAATGAAACTAATGCTGATGCCATCTCTCATGGCGCAACAGGTAAAGGAAATGACCAAGTGCGTTTTGAGCTTGGTGCTTATGCCCTTAAACCAGGCATTAAAGTTATCGCACCTTGGCGTGAGTGGGATTTAATGTCTCGTGAAAAACTCCTCGATTATGCAGAGAAAAATAACATCCAAATCGATCGTGGTGGTAAAAAATCTCCTTATTCAATGGATGCTAACTTACTTCATATCTCTTATGAAGGTTTAGTATTAGAAGATCCTTGGACAGAGCCTGAAGCTGATATGTGGCGTTGGACTGTTTCTCCTGAAGCAGCACCTGATAAACCTACCTATGTTGAATTGACTTATCGTCATGGGGACATTGTTGCTATTGATGGCGTGGAAACCTCTCCTGCGAATGTGATGGCAAAACTCAATAAACTCGCAGGCGAAAATGGTGTTGGCCGTGTTGATATCGTTGAAAATCGTTATGTGGGAATGAAAGCTCGCGGTTGCTACGAAACACCTGCAGGTACTGTAATGTTAAAAGCACATCGTGCTATTGAATCTATTACACTTGACCGTGAAGTGGCTCATCTTAAAGATGAATTAATGCCCAAATATGCAAGCTTGATCTATAACGGTTATTGGTGGTCTCCTGAGCGTAAAATGCTTCAAACAATGATCGATGAATCACAAAAATTCGTGAATGGTGTTGTTCGTGTAAAACTCTACAAAGGCAATGTCATTATTGTTGGCCGTAAATCAGATGATTCACTCTTTGATGAAAATATCGCAACCTTCGAAGATGATGGGGGTGCATACGATCAAAAAGATGCAGGTGGCTTTATCAAGTTAAACGCCCTTCGTTTACGTATTGCAGCGAGTAAAAATAGACATTTTTAATGATCTTTTAAGGTTTGGTAAAAACTTTTAACTAAAAAAGAATAATTACCTATGCAAATTTAAATAATAATTGCTATACTAAAATCCTTAAAATTCTATTCATAATTAAACCAAATCCCGCACTATCGAGAGATAATGCGGGATTTATTTATTTCGTCGTTTTATAGTCAATTTGGTTTAAGAAAAATGATTTTTTATGTAGCGAGTGTGAAGCTTTAAAAGAATATCAAACCGTACTAAACAACACTTGCAAGATGCCGGATAGAATAGCTTCCTTGTCTCTTACAGCCGATTCGCCGGCATTTAAATAATGCTTTTTTTGAACCGATCTTACTATAAAAAACATAAGATCTTACTAAACAATATTTTCAAGATGCCAAATAGAACGACTTACTCGCCTCTATCAGCCGATGCATCGGCATTTAAATGAGCTTATTTTGAACCGATCTTACTATCATTAACGACCTAACCTCGCTACCTAACTCCTCAACACTAAAAAGCCCCTTCTGACGAAGAGGCTTTCAACAGTTTAAACTTTATATAACGTCAATTTATACAGCATTAAGGAATAAACTATGATTCTTGTTGTTTCGACTTCTCTGCTAATACATAGCTAAGCCAATGAGAAGAGATAATATCAGGGAGACGATTTTGACTCGTTCTTGCAGTCAAGTTATCGAGATCCACATTTTTAAGGGGTTGATCTTGTTGTGAACAGGTAAATACAGCTTGAGTGCGCTCTTTCGTCACAGGATCAATCTGCCACTGCAGACATTGCCCGCAAACCCCTTTCATCATACATTGCATAGGGCTACCGATAGTACCGGTAATATGTAGATCCTCTTTGAAACGATCATAGAGAGATCCACCTTCAGAGAGCTCTTTTTGGAAGCCTTTTAACATTCCTGTTGAGCCCATTGCCATTAAACGATCAACAGCTTTCATCTCGACAATACCTTGATCATCGAGTTCTTTAATCAGTTTAATGACATCCCACTCGACAACTGAATGATCTTGAGGTCTTCTTGCTTCAATCGGCTCACCTTTACCTACAGCCCAGATAATTTGATCTGCGCCCTCCTCTAAGGCATCCATTTGATCCACATCGTCTTTTGACCCCATTGCCGCAAGGTAAATGACCTTATTGCCAGCATTACGAAGTGCAGATCCAATATCAAGCATAACAGCAGCGCCCCATTTACCTGCAACCACCAAGATTGTTTTACCTGATGGAAGGTCTGTTGGTGCGCCTGTAGGACCCGCTAGGATAACTTGATCACCTGGTTTTAAAGAGGGAATTAATCGTTGCCCTGTACCCCATTGGAATACTAAAAGGCGAATCGCATCCTCTGTAGATCCTGTCCCTGAAACAGTTAAAAGTGGGATTTGTAAACGCGTACCGGCAACAATCTCACTGCCGGTTTCAAAGGTCTGCATTCTAAAGAATTGACCTGGTTTGAAGTTTTTAGCTGCCATCGGCGCTTTAACCCATACTTCACAAACGGTTGGATTACTACTATCTATCGATTCAATAGTCGCGACTAATCCCTCATTCATTGTCGTAGCTAATGATTCATTACCTAAAGTGTTCTCCGGCAATCTTGCTAATGCTTCCATCACAAATTTCGAGGTCTTTTTCGCACTTGCAATCGCTTTAACCACATTTCCGTTAAAAACAGGATGAGTATCTCCGATATAAGAGACACGTTTCTCACCCCGTCTAAAAGAGGTAAAGGGCGCAAATGCCTCTTTATTATTCGTCCCCCACTCAAAAGGTACTAAATTTCCTTCTAAATCATATCCTTGGAAATGATGCTTCTCTTCAATTTCAAGAGAGCCTGGATACTCTGTGCCATAAATAGTATTCGGTGATGTCCCTGCCGCCACTAAGACCGCTCGTGCCGGAACTGTTACTTCCGTCTCTCCTGATTTCATAAAGCGAATGGCTTTCACATGGCCATATTGATCAAGTTCTACCCCTAGAGGATTGAGCTCCTCACCGAAATGAATACCCTCTTCAAAGGCTTTCGTAATCTCTTCATGATTCAGCGTATAAGCGGGTGATTCCTGCATCTTCCGGCGATAGGCCACCATAACACCGCCCCATTTTGCTAGAAGTGGATTGAAATCAGGTGCTTCACCGGCTTCTGCTGCACGAGTTCTCTCGGCGCGCACTTCTCGACCATGGGTTAAAAATTCCGTTAAAGTCTCATTATCTTCCGGCGATAGATTCTCCCGAACTTTCTCTTCCCCTAAGATCTCAACGCGATGAAGGGCTTTTTCTACCTGCTTAATATAGTAAGCCTGTACTTCTGTTGCGGTATCAATTGCAGTTAATCCGCCACCAATCACAACGGCTGGCAATCTTACTTGAAGATTCGCAATGGAGCTATCTTTTGCGGCACCTGTTAACTGCATCGCCATTAAAAAGTCTGAGGCTTGCTTCATCCCTTTTGCTAAGGAATTTTCAATTTTAAGAACACGAGGTAAACCTGCGCCTACAGCTAATGAAACATGATCAAACCCTAAGTCAAAAGCATCATCGAGTGTTAAAGTCCCACCTAGACGGACACCGCCATAGATATCGACATTTTCTCGGCGTGCTAAGGTCAAATAGATCAATTTAAGGAAGTTTTTGTCCCAACGAACGGTAATTCCATATTCTGCAACACCGCCAAACCCTGCTAATATCCGATCACCAAGATTCTCTTCTAACTCCGCCCAAGATTTTATCGGCGCAGTGAGTAATTCTTGGGGTAATGGCTCAATTTTAAGACCATCAATTCCCACAACATAACAACCTTGTTGCGATAGATAATGCGCCATCGTAAAGCCCGCGGGTCCCATTCCTGCCACTAATACTTTCCGATTATTCTCTTTTGCAGGGAGATAATCTGTTGGTTTAAGAGGATTCCAACGCGCAAGCAGATTATAGATCTCAACACCATAAGGTAGATCTAGAACTGTTGAGAGTACGCTGGTCTCAATTTGAGGGATATTAACCGGCTCTTGACGCTGATAAATACAGGATTTCATACAATCATTACAGATCCGATGGCCCGTTGCCGGCACCATAGGATTTTCAACCATAGTAATTGCTAAAGAGCCAATTGAGAGCCCTTCTTTTTCAAGGCGCTGCATCTCTGAGATCATCTCATCAAGCGGGCAACCCGTCAGTGCTGCACCAAAAGGATTTTTACGGAAACCTTGGGCTGGATCCCCTTTTTTCACAGGGAAACCAGTACTACAAAAATCCCCATCATGATCATGACAATACTTGCAATATTCAATTTCACTAGCCACTTCATAACGATTCATGCGTTGATCTGTAAGCGCAAAACCATCCCGTTTACGAAGAGAATGCGTCCCTACTTTCACTGGAATCCCTTGGAACGTCTCTTCTTTAGTAGAGACAAGATGATCATAATCTAAACGCGCGGGGAATTTAAAAGTCATCCAATCCGCAACGCGTTCCGCACCGACAGGATCAGATTCCGCTAAAGAACCCCATTGATAGAGCGCTTCAATCTCTGAAGCATTTTTTTCTGCATCAAGGGAGAGCGCATACTCTGCAATTTTGGCCTCTAAATTCGGATCCTCATCACTCACACCCATTTTCGCTAATAAAGCGGCATGATGTGTGGCAAAATCACCCTCAATCGCTTGACGATAACGCTTAGCGCCTCGCTGAATAAATTGCTCTTTAAAACGCATTAAACGATTATATTGTGCCGCTCGCTCTTCTAATTTTTGACTCTCTTTTTCAATTCCAAAGAGTTTCGCAATGAAGCCATTGAGATATTGCCCTAAGAGAATTTGAAATTCTGACTCTTCAATTGCGGTAAAATTGAGCTCACCTCGACGCCATTGTAGTAGTGATTGCAGCGTTTCATCGGGTAGAAATTGTTGAAATAATGTATCAACTTCTGTTAAACCCTGATGATTTTGCAAATCCTGAAAGCTCAAGCCATACTTTTGCAATTGTTCCTCTAATGCCATATCTCATCCTCTTATGCATTACTCAAATCTAAATAAATTAAAAACTGAAAAACCGCTTCAATAAAATAAAAATAAACTAACGCAATATTATACCTTGATTTTGTTCTAATGGCGGAAGTTAGATCAAAAGCAGACAATTTCATTCATCCTATACTACCGCCCCTTCTACTGATCCCCCTCATCTTATCAATTTTCAAAGATCATCCTCAACGATCATTTCACCACTAAACCCGCGGCGATAGAGCGCGGCATAATATTTAGCCCCCTCCTTTTTACCCACTTTACGTTCGGCAATTAAGCGAGCATGATGCCAATCAATCTCTTTAAAAGCCGCCGTAATATCTCTCTCAGATATTCGGTGAATTTGTGCTAATTCATAACGAACTCGAATGGGCCCATAACCTAAGTCCGCGCGGTTTTTACTGTAACTATAAGCAAATCGCTCAAGGCTCAAATAACGCTCACCATAGAGCCAATCAATAATCGGATCAATCAATGCAGAGGGACATTGTCTTTGTTGTAGCTTTTGTCGAAGTTCCACTTCACTGTGCTCTCGACGAATCAAGAAATTCATCGCACGTTCTCGCCAATATCGCCATTCTCGCGCCTGCTCCTCCTCTCTTTTCGCTGCGGCTAACAGCTGTGCAGTTAAATCTTCTTGCGATATCCCCGCTTTCTCTTCTAAAACATAATCTTTCAATGTTTGATCTCTATCTTCAATACATTCAAGATCTTGGGGATCTATAGCGTTATCGGCTTTTATGAAAGAATGATCTTTTCGAGATCTACTATAACTTTGTTGCTGCTCTCTTCGAGATTGCTTTCTGTGAGAATCTCGCTGTTTGATCTCTTCTACAAGGGCTGCAAATTTCTCACTACTCATCGCATCATTGATATTTGATTTGCTCATCACATCACCTCTACTGCCGAGTCCGCCGACGAACTTCATATTGTAGAACTTCCGCAAATAGATCGGAAATAATATGTTGGGCATCTTGTGATATTTCTGCCCCCTCTGATATTTCTGACCCTCTTGAACTTTTTAACTCCCCTGAATCTATTCGCTGATTGTTCGATACTGCAATGTCTGCTGATTTTTCATTGAATGTTTGTTTTGCTAATCGCTCCCGGCGTTCTTTAGCAAGCATCGCTCGTCTCTCTTCTTGAGACTTCATCGGTACTGATTTAATCTGCATCAAGGCCTCGATCTCTTCATCAAAAGCTCGAGTATTAGGATTCTCCGGCATAATAGAGATTCGAAATGGGGGAATTTTCCACCGTTTTTTAGAGATCTTATTCAGGTGCATTTCTAGAGATTTACGAATCTCTTTTTGATAGAAATTAAATGCCGCACCAAACTCCCCTCGAGGCGTTCCGATTACCCAATAGCGCTTACCAATTGTCGCAATAAAAAGCCGTCCTTTTAATCTTGGCGGTAAAAAGAACTGAAACCAGGGCTCTATGTAGGAGAGTTGTAGTGATCTTTTAAGGTAGATTGTGAGCATCTTGTAAGTCTCTTCAGGCGAGCGTTTACGGGACATCTTACCGATTTCACGTTGCACATTCCGAAGCCGACCTTTGACTTCTATTTCATCTAATTTTTTACGAGGAACGATCTCATCATCCCAAGGATTCAATTCTTCTCTCTTCATAGGCTCTTTAAAAAATTATAGAAAAAGTCGATTTTTAATATATAAATATTGACAACAAGTCTCAATTCCATACAAATAACACTTACAATAAATCTTAAAAATTTTTAAAATTTAATTATGGAATGCGTTATGATAGAGGCAATTTACAATAACCATTCAACGATCATGACAGGAGCTTCCTAACATGCATACGCTTGCTCGCTTTGGGCGTTACCTCCCTTTAGTTTTGTCCATTCTCTTTACAATTTATGGATTATTCTTCGCTCATCATACCACAACTATATGGGTTCTGACGGGCATTACTGCGATTCTTTCAGTGATCGGAATCATCGATATTTCCCAAAACAGCTACGCTGTTCGAAAAAACTATCCTATCATCGGGAATCTGCGCTATCTACTCAAACATTTCCGTTCAGAAATCCGCCAATACTTTATTGAATCTGATAACGATGCCGTTCCCTTTACCCACGCTGAACGCAAGCTTGTCTACGCACGCGCTAAGAATATTGCACAAGATTCTGTACAAGCATTCGGAACACTACAAAACACCTACGAACCAGGTTATCAATTTATTACCCATTCGATGGCAACAGTCCCTGCAAGTGACCCTGCAACTTTCCGAGTGACCATCGGCGGTGATGATTGTCTTCACCCTTATTCTGCCTCTATTCTCAATATTTCCGCCATGAGTTTCGGTGCACTGAGCGCTCATGCAATCGAGGCACTCAATGGGGGTGCAAAAATGGGGAATTTCGCCCACGATACCGGTGAAGGTGGCATTAGCCCTTACCACCGAAAACATGGCGGTGATCTGATCTGGGAATTAGGAAGCGGTTACTTTGGTTGCCGCACCGAAGATGGTTTCTTTGATCCCGTAAAATTTGAGCAGCAAGCTGCTGATCCTCAAATTAAGATGATTGAAATTAAGCTAAGCCAAGGTGCAAAACCAGGACATGGTGGTGTATTACCTAAAGATAAAATTAGTGAAGAGATTGCCGCAACTCGCGGCGTACCTCGGGATCGAGATTGTATCTCACCCTCTAATCACAGTGCTTTCTCAACGCCGATTCAGCTGCTTGAATTTATCAAGAAACTTCGTGAATTAAGCGGCGGTAAACCTGTTGGTTTCAAACTCTGTATAGGGCATCCTTGGGAATTTATGGGGATCGCTAAAGCCATGTTACTCACTAATATTCTCCCCGATTTTATTGTCGTTGACGGTAAAGAAGGCGGGACAGGTTCAGCACCTATTGAATTTGCCGATCATATTGGAACACCGCTACAAGAAGGGCTACTCTTCGTTCATAATGTTTTAGTGGGAACAGGTTTACGCAAAAAGATTAGAATTGGGGCTAGCGGTAAAATCATTACTGCATTTGATATCACTCGGACCATTGCTATTGGTGCTGATTGGGTTAATTCAGCTCGTGGATTTATGTTCGCTTTAGGTTGTATTCAATCTCGAAGCTGTCATACCAATAATTGTCCTACAGGAATTGCTACACAAGATCCATTACGACAAAAAGCATTAGTGGTTGAAGATAAAATGACTCGCGTTAAAAACTTCCATCACAATACACTTCATGCACTCTCGGAAATGCTCTCTTCTGCCGGCGTTTCCCATCCATCTAAACTATTACCTCAGCATTTAGTGATGCGTTCCTCTGAAAATGAGATTCGTCTCTTCTCTAATATGCACTTCTATCTACCTGAAGGCGCACTACTCGGTGATGAAATCGAAAGTAACTACTACTCAAGCATTTGGAATATTGCACAAGCAGAATCATTCCAACCTCGTGTTGTGATTCCTAAGGTTGTCTAGATATCATCTAAGATTAAGTTGCAATGAGATTATTGAAGCTTAACAATTAAGACTCTAATAAGATTTAATAACTTCAATAATTTCAATAAAAAGGCTAAGTAACGATATGATTACTTAGCCTTTTTGCTATTCAATATAAATAAATATACACATATAAATTATAGAGACATATTCTATCTATTTATAATCAATTTGGTTTAAGAAAAATGGTTTTAAACAACACTTGCAAGATGCCGGATAAAACGACTTCCTTACTTATTACAACCGATGCGCCGGCATTTGAATAAGCTTATTGAAATGCCGGCACATCAGCAGATCGAGGCAAGGAGGCTATTCTATCCGACATTTTACAAGCTTTTGTTTAGTAAGTATGTTCTTTTCAAATATCATACTAGCTACTTAAAAACCGATAAGAATAGAGAGAGATAAAAGCGTATAGAAAGTCAGTCATCCCTATCTAATCTCAATTTTAGAAATCCCGTGAATAGTTCAAGTTCACACTCTCGCCCTCACTCATAAAGGCCGCATTCACGTTGAAATATTTCAGGAAGCTATAACGTAACAGTGCAAATGCACTCTCGCCCTCTTCAACGCCAACGCCTAATCCGACATAGAAACTATTGGCAAATCGTTTCCCTAAACCCACACCAATATGCCCATTCGGCGTCTCCATAAACCCAAGATCAGTAAGCCCTACTTTGCTCGCAATACTCGTATCAGAACTGGATACAGGTTCACCCATCGCAATCTTACGAAGCATATTGAGAAGCATTAAGTTTTCAGCGGCTGAACCTAAGTTAGGACCACGTCCGAGAAACAAGTAAGAAGCGATTTCGATATCTGTCATGGTAGGTGATGAATAGAGTTCCACTCTTGGTGCTTCTGCACTACCTAAAACTTTCACGCCGACACGCAGCTCCCGACCTTCAATTTCATTCATAAATTGTCGTGAAGCTTGGATATCAAGTGCCGGATTAGTAATCGATGCACCAGAGAATTGGATCTTACCACGATCTAACTGCAATACTTGACCGTAGATATCAAATTCCCCTTGCCCCACATTGATCACTCCTAGTCCTCGTATTGGTTGACTACCGTAATCTTTCAAGACTTTTAAACCACCACTTAAGTGTGCCTTAAGCCCCTCAGCCCCCACTAAGATATCATTCCCCAAAATGACATTAAGATCCATAGAGAAATTATCCATAAAGCTTTCACTACGTTTTTGATCATAGCCATCGCCTACGATAACAGTATCTTCTGAGACTTTCACGACAGAGCCACCGCCGCCCATAGAGGTATGCATATAGTAGAGTTCGGGGATTAAAATAGATCCTTTCAATTGATAACGTTGGATATTACCTGAATGTTTCCCTGTAAATTGTACTTTAGGGGAAATCATGACTTTAATATCACGACTATCGGCTAACTGAATATCATCGCCTGATGCATTCAATTCTGTACTAAAATTGGCAATATTATAGTAACCATCAAGATTTAAAGTTCCTTTATTAGTTCCGACGCTTCCTTTAATAAAGAATTCAGGCGTTCCCTCTTGTAAAGCGACATCTAAATTAATGGCTTTTAAACGACTGTTGAGCGAGGCGATATAGAGATGCCCATCTTTAATGGAAAAATTAGCACCCATTTTAGGATGAGCCACAGGTCCTTGTACTTTACCTTTTAAGAGAACCTCTCCTCCAAGATCCTGTAATACCGGCATTAAGGGGGATACCCAATCAAAACTTGGGATATTAGCGACAACGCTCGCGTCTACGAGATTCTCTTTAAAGAGATCGTTCATCTCTCCCTTACCCTGAACACGCAAATATTTCCCCCAATCGACATTGAGATTACTCGTCACTTTTTCAGGAAGTGCATGAACTTCTAATAATGTTTTATCTAAGGGAATTAAGACTTCTCGACCTTGGAAACGGTAGCGAATATCCCCTTTTGAGAGCGCTAAGTTTACAACGCCGACAAAATCTTCTTCTGTTGTAAATTGTCCGGCAATGGTCACATTCGCTTTGGTATTAATCGAGAGATCAGGTGGCAAATAACTATCGATAAGGGATGAAGGTAAGTTATTAAGCGTAATAACGGCCGTATTAACCCCTTCAATGCTGCGCCCGCCTTCTGCACAAAATACAATGTAACCTTGCTCGTAACAGGCCGAACTCAACGAGATCGTATTATTCTTCGCTCTATAGTAGAAATAAGCAGGTTTATTGAGTTTATAATCCCCCACAAAATCAGAACTGACCACTGAGTTTTGTAGATAGAGAGTAAAAGTGGGATCCGTAAAAACATCTGTTAACGAGGCTATCCCATCTGATTTAATCGTTCCGACAATACTATCAAGATCAAAGTTAAAATGATGTGAATCTGCTTTTCCTGTAACTTTATACTCCATCTTTTTCACAAGCACTTGTCGATCATCTGCCGGCAATAATGCCATTGGTTTATTCTCTTGATAAGTTAAAGTTTCATCAATCTCACCATCAGGCTCTTTAATATTAGCAACTTCAATCTTATTCACCGACTGATCAGCCTCTTTTGCGCTTTTAGCTTGCTCTAGATTTTCCACTAAAAGATCAAGGTCAAACTCATCCGTTAAGCTTCCATCAAACTGTAGCTTTAACAGCGCCAAATAGATCGTATCAAAACGCATTCTATCGAGTTGCAACAATATATCGGCATTATAATCTTCATGATTCGCTTTCAATAATAAGGATTGTAATTGTAGACCAAAAGCATTGATATTCGAGATATTAACATCAGCTACTAAAATAGGCTTGAGTACTTCCCCTTTAAGATCAATATTCCCCATTAAAGAACCACTGATATCCGGATGCAATTGTGATAAGTAAGGTGCATTCATTTTTAAATCAAGATCGACATTCAATGGATTCTGCGCAGACCACTCACTATTGAGCATAATCTGATTTGAAAGATTTTTAAGATGCAGATAGCTTTTAATATCGCTTAATCCCGTCACCTCATTATCCACTTTCAGTAAGATAGGGTCATTCAAGAAATTTGCCCAATCCACCCGACCATTGAGATCCGCTGTAAACTTCTCTAATTCGCCTTTTACTTCGGTATTAAGCGCTAAATTGAGCTCGTTACCACTAATAAAGGCTTCTTGCGCATAAATCGCTAAATTAAGATCAAAAGTTTCCGTAGGGATATCGACATTACCATTCAGTGCGACAACGAATGGGAGATCGACATCAGAACCCACTAATGCTTGTAAATCTCCCACTGTATTTTCGATCGTGACATGATTATCTTCAAGTTTGGCATTGGTCAGCTGAATATCATTCATCGCTAGATAGAAATCATCTACCTTTAACGTACTGTTTGTGATATCAATCGTCTTAATTTCGGCATTAATGGGAATATTCAGTGACTTTAATGAAAATGGCTCGCTTGCCTCCTCAATCTTCTCGATCTTCTCAATTGGTGTAAAATTAAGATTCGCGCCCTCTACTTCAAGATGATTGATCGCAACCGTCATCTCTAATAATTGCCCATAATTCCAATCAAGTGTTAATTGAGGAATCTCTAATGGTTCATAATTAGGGAGATTTAATGTCACATCTTCAAGTGTAAAACGTTTGCCTAACTGTCCTTCGGCATTGTGAATTGAAACATATTGTGGGAAATAATGATTGGCAACATTAACAATAGTACGAAGCCCTGATTCTGTATCTAATAGATAGAAGAAGAGTAGAACAATCGCAACAATTAAAATCAAAAGCAGATTTAGTATAGACGTCAAAAAACGGCCTAAAAGCGTACGTCTTCTGCGTTTCGACTTTTTAGGCTTTTTAGTTTTTTTAGTGTCCTCTGGTTTTGAGTCACCTACAGCTTCTTGCGTCTGATTTTGCTGATTTTCAGTGGTAGAAGCTTCCTGAATAGTGAATTCTTTCGAATGCTGTACACTATCGTGCTGTACTTTATCAGTATTCCTATTCATAGATGACTTTTCTGCTTTATCGCTCATCTTCACCTTTTAAATTCACGTGATTATTGATAATGAGATATGATCTGGTATTCTACCTTGTTTTATAACAAGATTAAAATAGTTCAGTACTTCCATAGAAATACCCTATCACCCTTCTATCTAAACTTCTCTTCAAAAAATAAAGTTTTTAATAATCTCTTTCTAAACCATAGATCATCTGAATAATTATCTTTTCATAAAAGGTCTCATTAAATACAAGCAGCTATTTATAAATGATATCGGTTAGATCGGATTATCAATATCAATAAATTCGACTTCAAGTCCATGACTTTGTCCATATTCTGACTGTAGCCA
Source organism: Ignatzschineria ureiclastica (assembly GCF_003121845.1). Taxonomy (GTDB): domain Bacteria; phylum Pseudomonadota; class Gammaproteobacteria; order Cardiobacteriales; family Wohlfahrtiimonadaceae; genus Ignatzschineria; species Ignatzschineria ureiclastica. The sequence goes on from NZ_QEWQ01000004.1 coordinate 589,550, forward strand.
TTCACCAAGCGCCTTTACGCCTCCACGCTCTGTTGCGTGATGCCCTGCTGCAAAAAAGTGAATCCCTAACTCCCGGGCAATATAAATCGTTCTTTCTGATACCTCACCGGTAATAAAAGCATCAAATTCTGCTTCAGCCACTTCTTCTAACATATCTTGCGCTGCACCACTACACCACGCAATTCGTTTAATTAACTTTGGCCCGGAAGCTTCGACAAAAGGTTTGCGATCTAAACTTTGTTCGATCAATTTTGCTAATGAAACAATATCCATTGCCTCAGGTAACTCTCCAGTTAATACAAGAGGCTGCGCCTCTGACAAAGGTACTATATCTACAATATCCCAGAGCTTCCCGAGCATTGCATTATTACCCAGAGTGGGTTCAAGATCTAAAGGTAAATGATAAGCATAGAGATTAATTCCGTTTTCAATCAGACGCTTAATACGTTGATATTTCATCCCCCGAATAGCCGGTGCTTCACTTTTCCAGAAATATCCATGATGTACTAATAGTGCATCGGCCCCTCGCTCAATCGCCATATCAATAAGCTCTAAACTTGCTGTAACACCTGTTATAATTCGTTTCACATCAGGTCTACCCTCAACTTGAAGGCCATTAATCGTATAATCTTTAATCTGTTTACTCTGTAAAAAGGTATCGAGAATATTTTCTAATTCTAGGTTATGCATTAATAATGACCTCTCGCTAATTCAATCAATCAACTAAAATAGTTTGTTTTAATATCTGTTTGATGCTCAAAACATAGAGCTAGACTACCACAAGTTCCCCTAATGAACACGCCTATAGAACGATTTTATGATAGCCGTTTAGCAACAAATATGCCTCATCAAGAACGATCGTATCTTCCCTATTATTAATGATTTTCTTTCGCTAATGAACTTAAGGGTATTCTATCTAATAGATTTATAGATTTAGACTAGAAAGTGAAAGCAATTTTGCTGTACGGGCCATTTTGGCCGCATGAAGCATGTTAAGTACCGAATTAATATGGAATTAAAATAACTGTAAAACGACAAGTAGTAAAACGATAAGTATAATTAAATTAACCTGAGTTCGGGATAAGAGCTTGCCTAAATCATTGAAACAGCTTAGTTTTTTGCAGCTTGTCCATAAGCCGACACGTTTTTGAGTGTCGGCTTAAAGGGAAACCAACAGTAAGCAATGAGTCCTGCTAAAAGATTAGCAGCGAACCCTGTGAAGCTTCGATGCCTTGAGTGTTCAATCTGACATAGGTTTTTAAGCTCATCAAAAACAGTTTCAATTAACGAGCGTCCGTTAAGTAACGCCTCATCAATAGGTTTAAGAATCTGCTGTTTCATATTCCTTCGAAGCTTGGTTATAAAATCGATATTGAAGTCATTAAACAGTTTATCTTTTAAATCTTGACTGACATACCCTCGATCACCAAACAGTTTACCGAATATATCATTTGCTAGGCCCTGTCTTAGCGGCTCTCTATCATCTATATTTCCCGGAGTGACTCTAATCGATAATAACTCACCGTGATGATTGATAATCGCGTGCAGTTTAAATCCGTAAAACCAA
>NZ_QEWQ01000005.1 GCF_003121845.1 Ignatzschineria ureiclastica
ATCCTGGGGCTGTAGTCGGTCCCAAGGGTATGGCTGTTCGCCATTTAAAGTGGTACGCGAGTTGGGTTCAGAACGTCGTGAGACAGTTCGGTCCCTATCTGCCGTGGGCGTTGGAAATTTGAGAGGAGCTGCTTCTAGTACGAGAGGACCGAAGTGGACGTATCTCTGGTGTTCCGGTTGTCATGCCAATGGCATAGCCGGGTAGCTACATACGGACGGGATAACCGCTGAAAGCATCTAAGCGGGAAGCCTTCCTCAAGATAAGATTTCCCTAGGGGTTTAACCCCTCTGAAGGTCCGTCGAAGACTACGACGTTGATAGGTTGGGTGTGTAAGTGCAGTAATGCATTGAGCTTACCAATACTAATTGACCGTGAGGCTTGACCATATAATAGGTCTTAGACAATTTGTCTTACAATGAGACATGAGCGTTTCCAAAGTTACAATAGAGAATACAGAGAACTTGCTGTTACTAACCAACTAATCAAATTTATTCGTGAGTGGAGTGTGATATAGAATGCAGAGATGCATTGGCACTTCAAACACAAACCAGTTTTCCTGGAAACAATAGCGCTATGGAACCACCTGATCCCGTCCCGAACTCAGAAGTGAAACGTAGCAGCGCCGATGGTAGTGTGGGAGTTCCCATGTGAGAGTAGGTCATTTCCAGGGCTTAATTAAGAGACCCCTAGTTCAATGAACTAGGGGTTTTTCTTTTGGGTGAAAAAAATGTAAAAGCTTTTTATTTAAGAAAGCTTGTTTTATAGCCCAATTGACCGAAAACTAATGTTATTTCAATATCAGCTGATCGAGGCGAGAAAGCTATTCTATCTGGTATCTTGCAAGTGTTGCTTAGTGCGATTGAATGTTCTTTTAGAGTTCCACATTAGCTACATAAAAAATATTTTGCTTAAACCCAATTTACAATACTTATTAGCTTTAAATCGCCTAGAAGACTTATGATATACCTATAGTAATTTCAGCGATATCAATCGAAAGTTGAAGTTTTGTGAGAGGAGAAGTTATGTATGATTATGACAATGTCTAAAGAAAATAGCGGTATTAATAAAGTAGCTATTAATAAAATAGTCATTAATCAAGCACTTATTATTATAGATCTGATTAATGATATAGCGAGTGAAGATGGATTATCGAATAGTAGTTATTCAGAAATTATCAAGAGAGACATTATTGCTAAAACCAATCAAGTCCTCGAATTAGCTCATCAAAAGGATATTCCAGTGATTGCTGTTAAAGTAGGGTTTGCCGATGATTATCATGATATTCCGGCGGGTTCACCAATGTTTCATCACGCTAAAGAGATCGGAGCTTTTAAGCTAAGCGGGCCGGGTTGTGATTGGGTTGAGGGATTAGCACTCACAGATAGTGATTCTTTCTGGATTAAAAAAGGGGTAAGTGCTTTCGCTGGTAATAATTTGGCCGATTATTTAAAAGAAGAAGGGGTCAACACTCTCTATTTCGCTGGAGTGAGCTCTTTACTTGCTATTCAAAGTAGCGCTCGTTTAGCCCATGATTTAGGATTTACAGTCAATGTCATTGAGGATTTGTGTGCTGCAGGGACATCTAAGCAACATGAAGAGAGTATGCAAGCATTAACGGGATTAGCAAAAATCATACAATTAACCGATCTTAAAGAAACGTGGTCTTGAGAATTGATCAATATCTTAGTAAAAAGGGGGAGATTTGCGACAATTTGTAATGGAAATGAAAACTTGATAACTCGTATAAAAAAACAGCAATCAACGATAAGAGATGATTGCTGTTTGTGAGATTTTAATGATGTTATAAGTGTCGCAGTTGTGTACTCTTACTAAATCTTATTAAATTTTATTGAAGCTTAGATGCCTTCACGAATTGCATTTTTTTCATCTTGCTCTCGCCGTTTAGTAAGATAGAGATTTAGTAATGTTACTAAGAATACAGCCGTTGCTACGATGCCGATCATAATGGTTGATAGGGCATTAATATTAGGGCTTACTCCTAAACGGGCTTTAGAGTAGATCCATATTGGAAGTGTTGTGCCTCCAGGGCCGGTTGTAAAGGTGGCAATGACTAAATCATCTAATGATAATGTGAATGAGAGTAGCCAGCCGGAGATAATCGCCGGCAGAATCATCGGTAGTGTAATATAGAAGAACGTACGAATGCCATCCGCACCTAAATCCATTGCCGCTTCTTCGATATGTCGATCAAAACCTGTGAGGCGAGATTGTACCACAACGACTACATAGCACATTGTAAAGGTGATATGAGCAATCATCATCGTCCAAAATCCGGTACTAAATTTTAAAGCGACAAAGGTTAAACCTAATGAGCTTCCCATAATAATTTCAGGCATGACCATCGGTGCATAGGTGATGCCGGAGAAGAGTGTTCGGCCTTTAAAACGGCGGAATTTCACTAATGAGAATGCAGCCATCGTGCCAAGAATCACGGCAAAGGTAGAGGTGCCGATCGCCAATAATAGACTTGTTTTAGCCGCAGACCAGATTCCCTCTTGTTCAAAAAGATCACCATACCACTTTGTCGAGAAACCACTCCAAACGGTCACTAATTTCGATTCATTGAAGCTATAGATAATGACCAAGATAATTGGAATATAGAGAAAAAATAGTCCAACAATGAGTGCCATCCAGTTGAGCGCTGTCATTTTCTTTTTCATTATTGTCTCCTAGTTGAACTGTCTTTCTTGAATGCGATTAAAGATATAGATTGGAATAATCACAATTAAAAGGAGAATAACGGAAATTGCAGATACAAGCGGTAAGTTCATGCCTTGTAAGTAAGTATCATAAAGAACTTTCCCGATCATTGTCACATTAGAGCCACCTAACAGATCGGGGATAACAAATTCCCCTGTGGCCGGGATGAAGACCAAGAAACAACCGGCTAAAACACCGGGGAGTGAAAGCCTAAAGGTCACTGTCCAGAATGTTTTAAGGGGTCGACAGCCTAAGTCTAATGCTGCTTCAATCAACGTATCATCAATCTTCATTAATGTTGCAAAAAGTGGCAAGATCATAAAGGGTAGATATCCATAAACAATTCCGATATAGACGGCAAAATCTGTATGTAGAATATGTAGCGTTACCGGTGAATCAGGATCAATCAAGCCAACGCCCATTCCAACCCAGTTAATAAAGTTATTGAGCACGCCGGTAGGGGAGAGAATTGTCACCCATGCATAGATACGGATTAAGAAAGAGGTCCAAAAAGGGAGTATCACAAGCATGACGAGAAAAAGTTGCCATTTTTTAGATGCTCTCGACATCGCTAGTGCGATAGGGTAACCAATAATGAGGGTTAATAATGTCGAAAAGAACGCGATCTTAATACTATTGAGATAGGCATGGATATAGATCCCATCACTCCAAATCTCCATATAATTTTGAAAGTTGACAGTGATCTGTAATAGCCCATCATCGACCCATTCTAAAAGATTAGAGAATGGAGGTGAGGCAATTTCTGCTTCAGTAAAACTTATGCGCAGAATGATCAGAAAAGGAATAAGGAAAAAGAGCGTTAGCCAAATATAAGGTACGCCGATGATAAAGCGATGGCTGTTACCAAGGCTTACAATAAAACGATAAGGTGCAAATCGGAGCAATCTACGGTGGGTAAAGCTAATGCGTGAGACAATCTCTGCCATTTTACCCGTAAATGTGCCGATTTCTTGTTGACGGTGGGGCATTGTCAAACCTCCAGATATAAACGATAAACGCTAAGAGATGAGTACAATTCCTGAATCTTCAGTAAAACTCACATAAACACGATCTTCGTGGGTAATTCGTTGTTCGATAATCCTCGTATCATTCATCTGTGAGACGGTAATCATCTTCTCATTATCCAGTTTGACATGATAGATAGAGACATTGCCCATATAACCAATATCCCAAACCTCTCCTTCTACGCAGTTAATTGTAGGATTTTCTGGTGGGGTTAAAGAGATATCCAGTTTTTCAGGGCGAACAGCGACCCAAGCTTGTGAACCGACTGTAGCTCCCACGCCTTGAGCACAGACAAGCGGCGTTAGAGATTCATAACTCTCTACCGTTGTTCGATTAGAAGCAATCTCAGAAATAACGCCTTCGAAGATATTCACATCTCCGATAAATTCGGCGACATAACGGGAGTTCGGGAATTCATAAATCTCTGCCGGCGTTGCAACCTGCGCTAAGCTACCTGAATCCATCACAGCAATACGGCTTGAAACGGTCATCGCTTCTTCCTGATCGTGTGTAACGATAATAAAGGTCATGCCGAGTTCTTCTTGAATGGTCATCAGTTCAAACTGGGTCTGCTCTCGTAAGCGCTTATCAAGCGCCCCTAATGGTTCATCGAGTAGCAGTAGTTTAGGTTTTTTAGCGATACTTCGAGCAAGGGCAACCCGTTGACGTTGTCCCCCTGATAGTTGATGCGGTTTACGTTTAGCAAAGCGCTCTAACTGGACTAACTCGAGCATCTGCTGCACACGTTTACGAATCTCCGGTTTTTTGACCTTATCCTGTTTAAGACCAAAGGCAATATTATCTTCTACCGTCATATGAGGGAAGAGCGCATAGCTTTGGAACATCATATTGACAGGACGTTCATAAGGAGGAATTTTTGACATATCTTCCCCTTCTAGAAGAATCTTGCCAGATGTCGGTGTTTCAAAACCGGCAAGCATCCTTAATAGCGTGGTTTTACCACAGCCTGAGGGACCTAAGAGAGAGAAAAATTCACCTTTATAGATATCGAGTGAAATATTATCTACCGCGAGATGTTCATCATAACGCTTAACAATATCAATAATTTCAACATGAGGGACGGAATTAGGATCACGCCAAGGTTCATTTTTGTGTAAACGGCTCTGTTGCATTGAACGCCTCCACATTTTTATTAAAGGCGTTCTGAACATACCTTTAATAAGGGTGAATAGGAAGGGGCAAAAAGGCCTCTTATTGAGATAGTGCAATATAGTGTGCAAGGGCTGAATTTTAGAGTGTTTACCCCAAGGGTTCAAGCCTTATTTGAAGAAATAATCACGATTGAAACCGAACGACTTTTGCAACCTAATCTATTATCATTTGGATTAACAGTAAAAAAGCCTTTTCTCAGGTATTGCTCACTTTAGAAAAGGCGATATGATTTTATTGATCTTCTTATTTTTCCTGGCTCTCTAGGTAGATTCTCTAGGCTTATTAATCAATATAGAGCATCTACCGTTAGCATATTTTAAGTATACGAGGCATTAGAGAGTATTAGAGAATAGTAAAAAGCTCATCGAAGGGGAGACGTGATTTGGGTAGTTTCGCATTGAAGTCCTCTTCTGAACGATAACCTAATGAAGCAACTACAAGACTTCTAAAACCTTTCTCTTTAAGATTGAGGATTTCATCTAATTTTTGTGCATCAAATCCTTCAATCGGTGTTGAATCGATATTAAGGGCTGCCGCTGCTAATAGCAGATTACCAAGTGCAATATAGACTTGACGATTTTGCCAATCGTGTAATTGCGCTTCTGTTTGACTATTAAGGTCTACGAAGTAACGACGACCTTGATCATTTGCCGCTTTCATCTCTTCTTCAGGGAAGCGTTGATCTTTATCTTCTTGGTCTACAATCTCTTTGAGGTAGGCATCTGAAAACTCATTGCGGGCAAGGAAAAGCACCACATGAGAGGCCTTGGTAATACGAGGTTGATTAAACTCGAAGATTGCGGGGAGAATTTTAGCTTTTGCTTCATCTGATTCTACAATGACAAAGTGCCAAGGTTGAGAATTTACTGATGAAGGGCTATTTTGGAGGACTTTATAGAGCTGCTCAAGGTCTGCTTGTGGGATCTTTTTGTTAGGATCATACTCTTTGCAAGTGTAACGTTTTGCTGCAATATCACTGATAGATGTCATCGTTGATCACTCCTTTTACTACGATTTACTAAAGTTTGTGTTGTTGTTTATTAAATTTTAAACAACAATCTAGACCGAGTTATATGGTATCAGTTTTCCTGATCTATATCAGAGAAAGTTGACGTTTCATTTTGATTTTATGATAGATTTTATGAGTGATGTAGCGATCTTATTGATCTTATTGCCACTGAAGATTAATCCTATTCAAGATGCTGAAGATACGGTGAAAGCTTAACGTAAAAGTTGAAGATAAAAGCTAAAGATAAAAGGAGATATAAATGAAACTCTACTATTCTAAAGGTTCCTGCTCAGAAGTTCCGCAAACGATTGCTAAGATGCTGAATATTACACTTGATTTAATCGCTGTAGATCTTGCGACAGGGAAGACCGAAAATGGCGTTCTCTTCGCTGAAGAAACGGGGAAAAGCTATGTGCCGGTATTGCAATTAGATAATGGTAAAACCATTAGTGAGGTGCCGGCGATTGCTGCTTATCTCTGTCAATTAGTGCCGAATCAAACACTCTTTCCTTTTGAGGGTGAAGCCTTAGTGGCTCAGTTAAGCTGGCTTAATTTTATTGCTACAGAAATTCATCAATCCTATCAGCCTATTTTTCGTCGAGTATTTGGTCAAGTTGTGAGTGATGATTGGTTTGAAGCGGGGCAGAGTAATATTTTAAAGAGTTACCATTCGTTATTGCCTCTGTTAGAGAATCAATCATTTTTAATGGGAGAGACATTCACCTGTGCCGATATCTATCTCTATACGACTTTACAGTGGGCAGTGACGACTAAAGTGGGCTTAGATGCGGACCATGATTTTAAAGCCTATCGCCGAAGAGTAAAGTCAATGATTGAATCAGTTTAAATTTTCTCAATTGTATGGGAGATACTCTTATGTGTGATGATAAAGGGCTATTAAGATAGATTATAGTATCTGATTGTAAAGAGACTTAAAGTCTCTTTTTTATTAATCCTTTTCTCGATATCATTAATCGTTATTGGTCACTATTTTATAAGGTTTGAAACCTTAATTATACTTCGTACTAGGAATAAAATTATCAGAAGATCAAAATTCGCGATGGGGCGCAATATGAAAATGTTTTTTATAATGGGAGGGTTGATATTACTTGTATTGGTGGTTGTCACAGCTTGTGCAGTAAAACCATTGCCAAAGTTACAGCAAGTAGAAAGCCATGCTTTTTCCCCCCCCAATGAAAATACGAGATTAGCTAAAGCCATTGAAAAAGATCTGCCAGAAGATCGTAGTCTTACAGGCATTGTCCCTCTAAGTGATCCACTTGATGCTTTTGTAGCACGTTCTGCTCTTTTAAATATTGCCGAAGAGTCTATTGATATTCAATACTATATTTGGCGACCTGATACTTCTGGAATTATGCTCTTTTACGATATTTTAGGTGCTGCAGAGCGTGGTGTGCGGGTACGATTATTACTAGATGATAATAATACGCAAGGAATGGATGATCTCATTTCGGTGCTAGATAGTCATCCTAATATTGAAGTGCGGTTATTTAATCCTTTTACTAATCGTAAATTACGTTTTCTAGGTTATCTCATTGATCTGAAAAGATTGAATCACCGAATGCATAATAAGTCATTGATTGTTGATGGCAAGGCGGCCATTACTGGTGGGCGGAATATCGGAGATGAGTACTTTGCAGCCGGCGATGGCATGGTCTTTTCTGACTTAGATGTGATTGCTATAGGACAAATAGTGCCAAGGTTATCACAAGATTTTGACCATTATTGGAATAGTGTATTAGCTTATCCAGCGGGGCAAATTATCACCAAAGAATATGGTACTGATTATACTGCAGCGTTAGATAAGCTTCGTCGTGTCAAATATCGAGCCGATGTAGAGACATATCAGCAAGCATTACGAGGTTCAAAGTTACTTGAAAAAATCATGAATAATAATGTTGATTGGCAATGGTCTGAGGCTATTTTAATCTCAGATCCGCCGAGTAAAGCATTGGGGGTCTGGAGTGAGGACGATTTTTATAAGCCACTAGTGAAAGCCTTAGGGAAAGCAGAGAAAGAGATCTTTTTTGTATCCCCTTATTTTGTACCTACCGGTGCAGGTGCTGAGTTTTTAGAGGGATTAGTGGCAGATGGTATCACTGTCTCGGTATTGACAAATGCTTATGAAGCGACAGATGTGCCTTTTGTTCATGCAGGATATACTAATTATCGTCAAGGTTTAGTTGAAGCGGGCGTTGATATCTATGAGCTCAAAAAATCTTATGCCGATAATGTACCAGAACCTTCGGATCGCGGACTTGTGGGAAGCTCGGCATCAAGCTTGCATGCAAAAACCTTTGTAGTAGATAGCGAACGTCTTTTCATCGGTTCACTGAATTTAGATCCACGTTCTGCAAAGATTAATACTGAAATGGGAGTTGTGATCTTAAATGATCAATTAACGCAAGATGTAGAGAGTATTATTAAACGTAATCTCTTAGATCGCTCTTATAAAGTCATCAGTGAAGAAGGTAAGTTACGTTGGCAAGTTTTTGAGAATGGCGAATTAGTAAAGACATACGATGTGGAACCGAATACTAATATTTGGCAACGCGGCTTTGTGAAGTTCTTAACATGGTTGCCTATTGAATGGCTTCTTTAATGAGGCATTGACCATAAGTCCTAATAACTAGAAGGATAAAAGCCACTTGAGCTGTAGTTCACAATTCAAGTGGCTTTTTCTATGTGATAAGTTTTTAAACTTTCACCCTTTTATTCGGTGCTTATTTAAGCATTGACAACAACGCCGTAGAGATCATAGGTATCTGCATCATCAATTTCAACGGAGATGATCTGCCCAATCATTTCAGGTGTTGCATCATCAATATAGACAAGGCCATCAATTTCAGGGGCATCGGCTTTAGTTCGACCAATGGCAACACCTTCTTCATAATCGAAATCATCGATCAGTACCTCTAATGTTTGCCCCACTTTGGCTTGTAATTTTTCAGCAGAGATCTCTGCTTGCAGTGTCATGAAACGATTTAATCGTTCTTCTTGGATCTCTAATGGAATCGCTTCAGCAAGATCATTGGCAACAGCGCCTTCGACGGGTGAATAGATAAAAGCACCCACGCGATCTAAGCGCGCTTCTTTGATAAAGTCGAGTAATTCTTGAAATTCTTCTTCTGTCTCACCCGGGAAGCCGACAATAAAGGTTGAACGAATCGTGATGTCAGGACAGATCTCCCGCCATTTTTGAATCCGCTTTAACATATTCTCGCTATTCGCCGGGCGTTTCATTGCTTTCAGAATGCGTGGCGAGGCATGTTGCATCGGTACATCAAGATAAGGGAGGATTTTCCCCTCTGCCATCAGTGGAATGAGATGATCTACATGAGGATAAGGATAGATATAGTGTAAACGTACCCAAATACCGAGTTTGCCTAATTCTTCACACAGATTTTGAATATGACTACGAACCGGCTTGCCATCCCAGAATCCTGTTTGATATTTCACATCAACGCCATAAGCACTTGTATCTTGTGCTACAACGAGCAGCTCTTTAACGCCGGCTGCAGCTAATTTTTTAGCTTGTGAAAGCACATCGCCCACAGGATAAGACTGATGTTTTCCTCGCATTGAAGGAATAATACAGAAAGTACAGTGGTGGTTACAGCCTTCAGAGATTTTAAGGTACGCATAATGCCGAGGCGTGAGCTTAATTCCTGTTTGTGGAACAAGGTCAAGGAATGGGTCATGTGGTCGAGGAAGATGCTGATGTACAGCTGCCATCACTTCTTGGAAAGCATGCGGACCTGTCACACTTAAAACATTAGGATATTGATCAAGAATCTTATCGGCATTAGCGCCTAAGCAACCGGTTACAATGACTTTCCCATTCTCGTCGAGTGCTTCCCCAATGGCATCTAAACTCTCTTGTACCGCAGAATCAATAAAGCCGCAAGTATTGACGACAACGAGATCCGCTTCATCATATTGCGGAACAATTTCATACCCTTCTGTGCGAAGTTGCGTCAAAATATATTCCGAGTCAACGAGCGCTTTAGGGCAACCTAATGATACAAATCCAATTTTTGCTGTCACAAATTTAACCTTCAATAGAGTGAAAATAACTGAGATGAGGAGAAATCATCATCAGCCATAAATAGAGAGGCTATTTTACAATAGCCTTTAAAATTATAAAAATAGTTCTACAGATTACCGCTTTAATGCTTCAGGATAAAATAAGCGATCCGGTTGATCCACATCACTACCGATCAGGGAATTATTTGGGCGTAATCTTCGCGATAAAAGCCTCGTGCGCCGCAATTTCGCTGTCAGATGCGTAGAGAATCTTACGTTGAGTGGTTTTTGCTGCGGTCTGTATCGAGGTCTGTTCCGTTGCTTCTTCTATCTCTTCAGAAATTATAGGAGGGGCAAAATCATCAAAGAGAGATTCTTGTCCACCGGTCATCAGTAGGTAAACTTGTGCGAGTAATTCAGAGTCTAATAGCGCACCATGAAGCTCTCGACCGGAGTTATCAACCCCTAAACGCCGGCAGAGTGCATCGAGTGTATTTCTTTGTGAAGGATAGAGTTCTCGCGCAAGTTTGAGGGTATCAATCACCTCGGAACGTTCTGTGACTTTCGGTAATCCCATTCTTTGAAGTTCAAAGTTCAGAAAGGGAATATCAAAGCCGGCATTATGAATGATGAGCTCTGCACCATCGACATAATCTAGAAAACTTTGACCAATTTCCGCAAAAAGAGGCTTATCTGCTAAAAACTCATCGCCTAACCCATGAACATTAAAAGCTTCAATCGGCATTGATCGCTCAGGGTTAATATAGACATGAAAATCATTATCTGTAATTTTGCGGTCAATCATCTCAATACAGCCGATCTCAACAATACGATCGCCTTTATTAAAATCAAAACCGGTTGTCTCGGTATCTAATACAATTTGTCTACTCATGATTTGTCCTAAAGAAGTATGAGAGAAGATTCCTGATTATTGTCCTAAATGCTCGGTAATCGCCCCGGTAGCGAGCTGATCCACTATCTCATTTTCCCGATGTCCAGCATGTCCTTTTACCCAACACCAATCAATCGAAAGATGGCGTTCCCGCTCTTTCAGTAGTAAGCGCCATAAATCTTGATTGAGTACCGGTTTATTATTGGCAGTTTTCCAATCCCGGCGGATCCAACCATCAATCCAGTTTAATACACCTTGCTGGACATACCGAGAATCTGTAGTCAGCACAATATGACAAGGGCGAGTAAGCGCTTGCAGAGCTTTAATGGCCGCCGTTAATTCCATACGGTTATTAGTTGTTTCAGCTTCAAATCCCGAGAGAGTCTTTTCATGACCTTTATAGATCAATAATACGCCCCAACCGCCAGGGCCAGGGTTTCCTCGGCAAGCGCCATCTGTATAAGCATATACAAGCTCCTCCGGAGAAGGCTTGGATGAATTCTGAGAGGTTTGTTGATGAGTCGTCATAGAAATTCTTATTTCTTGTTTCTTGTAGATGCTGAAGTCGAGTGTATTGAGCGAAATAAGCGGTTAAGGTGGAGCTTATACCGCAACAACAGCTTTAATACCGGGATGAGACTGATAATCACAAATTTCAAAATCTTCAAATTGGAAATCAAAGATCGATTGTGGATCATTGTGAATTTTCAGTGTTGGAAGTGCCATGGGCTCTCTTGAAAGTTGTAGGTCAGCCTGTTCGATATGATTCGCATAAAGATGGCAATCGCCACCTGTCCAGATAAAATCACCCACTTCAAGCCCGCAAACATAGGCAATCATGTGTGTTAATAGCGAATAACTAGCGATATTAAAGGGAACACCTAAGAATATATCGGCTGATCGTTGATAGAGTTGGCAGGATAATTTACCGTTACTGACATAAAATTGGAAAAGTAGATGGCAAGGAGGAAGCGCCATTTTATCAAGCTCTCCTACATTCCAGGCGCTAACGATGAGCCTACGAGAATCAGGATTCGATTTAATCTGCTCAATGAGCTCAGAAATCTGATCAACAACGGTACCATCGGCTTTTGGCCAGGAGCGCCACTGAGCTCCATAAACAGGGCCTAGATTACCATTTTCATCTGCCCATTCATTCCAAATGCGAACCCCATTCTCTTGCAAGTAAGCGATGTTAGTATCACCTTTCAAGAACCACAACAATTCATAAATGATTGAACGAATGTGAAGCTTCTTGGTGGTGACTAATGGAAAACCTTGTGAGAGATCAAAACGCATCTGATGACCGAAGATAGAATAGGTACCGGTACCCGTTCTATCTTCTTTAAAAGCCCCTTCCGTGCGTACTTTTTGCATTAGATCAAGATACTGTTTCATGCTTTATCCTTGCGATAGGCGATAACGAGAATGATAAGACCAATGACGATCATTGGGATACAGAGTAACATTCCTTGAGTTAACCAACCGCCGGCAATATAGCCTAGGTGCGCATCAGGTTCTCTGAAGAATTCTACAAAGAAACGAAATGCCCCATAACCAAGGAGGAATAGGCCTGAAGCGGCTGCGCGTGGACGCGGTTTGGCGGTATAAACCCAAAGAATAATAAAGAGCAGTAACCCTTCGGTGAACGCTTCATAGAGCTGCGAAGGATGACGATAAATATAATCTACTGTTGAGGGCGCATTTTGGAAGTAAAAACCCCAGGTTTGATCGGTGAATCTACCCCAGAGCTCGCCATTAATAAAGTTACCAAGGCGACCGAAGAAGAGCCCTAGCGGAATCAGTGGTGCAATAAAGTCAGTAAATTCCCAGAATCCTTTTTTATAGCGTTTGGCCACTAAGAAGCTAGCAATTAAAACACCGATTAGACCCCCATGAAAACTCATGCCAGCCCATTCAATACTAGATCCCGTCCAGCCAATAATCGAAGCTGGATTTTCTATAAAATGAGGGAAATCATAGAAGAGAGTATAGCCAATTCTACCGCCTAAGATAGCGCCTAAGAAGAGATAAAAAGCCATATCACTGACTTGTGCAACCGTCCATCCAGAATTGGGCTTTTTAGCACGATAGGAGCCCAGTAATACCGCTAGTCCAAGCGCAACGATATACATCAAAGCATACCATCGAAGCGCAACAGGCCCAATGGAGAAGATAATAGGATCAATTTGAGGGGCAAAGTAGAGTGATGACATTCAATCCTCTTACAAACAAGAATAGGGTGGTAACAATAATAGGCTTGTAGTGTTAAGCCATTTAATAATTAAACTCATATAAAAAAGGGCTAAATTAGCCCTTGTAGATTGTAGCGGATTTTGCCTCTAAAGCCTAACTTAGAAATGAAGTATTCACTATTGATAGTCTCAATTCAAATAGGGGATCTTTGCTTCATCTATATTTGTTGTAAAACCCCCTAGAGACAAAGTTTGTCGGTTTATTATTCGGCAACTACAGAAGTTTCAGTGACGGTCTCAATGGCTTGAGGTTCTTCAGCTTTCGCTTCTGTTTGTTGTGCTTTACGTTCTTGTCGCACTTTTTCTACTACATCATTGATGGTGAGAATGAATTTTTCATAAGCATTTTGATTGCCAGGACGGTTATTAGCACTATTAGCACTTAAAAGATAGCGACCATCGACAACAACTGCAGGTGTGAAGTTCACGCGATACTGATTTCCGATAAGATCCGCTGCACGATTAAAGGAGCTTTTTGTTGAGAAACTATTCCATGCTTTTAAGAATTTCTCTTTATCGATGCCTTGGGTTGCCATAAAGTCTGCAATTTGATTTTCATTGATAAAACGTTTTTTATCTTCATGAATAGCTTTAAAGAATGCTTCGTGCCCTTTATCTAATTCATTCATCGCTTCTAACGTATAAAATGCTTGGG
Source organism: Ignatzschineria ureiclastica (assembly GCF_003121845.1). Lineage (GTDB taxonomy): Bacteria > Pseudomonadota > Gammaproteobacteria > Cardiobacteriales > Wohlfahrtiimonadaceae > Ignatzschineria > Ignatzschineria ureiclastica. The sequence goes on from NZ_QEWQ01000005.1 coordinate 13,780, forward strand.
CATAGAGTGACCAAAGGGCTTGTCCTGGAGATGCGAGTGTAATGACTTCGACATCATCAACATTTTTTTGCGCTTCACGCCAAGGTTCAAAATAACCTTCAAACATATAACAAGCAGGGCAAGCATAAGAGAAGATTTCAACGACTTCGATCTTATTAGGATCATAGATAGACGCAACTGGGGGGGTAATGGTCTCATAAGTTTGGGCATTAGCTGCACCGAGTAATGAGCCTACGAGTAAAGTACCTGTCATTAATAATTTTTTAAACATCACATAACTCCTTCTTAATTTGCGGGATTATATCTTTGCTAGAGATCTTTATGAGATTTGAATTTTACCATAACTCTTTCATCTATTAAGGAATGAATGATAGACCTCTATTTTTAATGTGAATCAAAAAGAAAAAAGTGAGCAAAAGCCCACTTTTTTTAAGATTCATAATGAATCAAAATCTTAAACATTCAGTTTAAGGTTGTAAACCTTGAATATAAGAAGAAACCTCTTTGATCTCAGCTTCACTCATGCGTTGAGCGATATCGCGCATAATACGCGCGGGATCATTTTTGCGCTCTTCTGTTTTAAAACGATTTAATTGTTTTTCTGTATAGAATGCATGTTGACCTGCAAGTGCTGGATAATTTGCAGCAGCGTTACCTTGGCCTGTTGGGCTGTGGCAGGCAGAACATGCGGGAATACCACGAGCGAGATCACCACCGCGATAGATCTGCTCACCGCGAATTGCGAGTGTTTCATCCGCTGTACCGTAGCTACGTTTTTGTTTAGAGAGATAGAGCGCAACGTCTGCGATATCTTGATCGGTTAATTTATTCGCTTCGACGCTCATATCTTTATCAAAACGAAGGCCATTATCAGGATCACTATAAGAACGTTTCATCTCATAGAGTTGAGTACGAATATATTTTTGATGTTGTCCTGCAAGCTTAGGATATAGATCATTTGCGCTTACGCCATCTTTACCGTGACAAGAGACGCAAGTTTCCGCGATCTTTTTTCCTGCATCATAATTTGGTGTAATTTCGTTGGCGTTCACTTGAGTTAACATCAACGTGACACTCATTCCAATTAGAGCTTTATAATTAAAACGCACAGCCGTTTCTCTCCTAAATTTGGGTTGTTCTTTTCATATAGCGGACTCATTAAACCTTGTAATTTTAACGCTTAAATCGCTAAGTTACGGGATTTGATCAGCTAAGTTGAGCAAAATAATTCTTAAATATTGCACTATTCTATTCTATTTTAAAAAAAATATGTAGTAGAAGGTTAAAAGAAGTTTGTTTATATCAAGAATTTTCTCATACAAGGGGGAAGAATAGGGAATATAAAGGCATAAGATGATACTTTGATTAAAGTAGTATGAAACACTTGTTTAATGCAGTTATAGGGTTTTTTTAATCATTTTGATGATGATTTATTTTGGAAATTATCATTGGGCAAAAAATTATTTACACTACCTAATAGAGTTAGAAAATAGGACAGTGCCTTAATAAAAAACATCGTTTCGGTAGTTCCGTCAAGAGTTTGATTCCTCTATAATGATTCTCCTTATCCCTGAGCATTAAGCTCGATTGTTAATAAGAGAGAGAACTAAAAAACTATGGAAATTTTGCGTGGCTCACCTGTGTTATCTCCGTTTCGTGTTACGAAATTTATCAATTTATTTACCGAACAGAATCTCCCTATTACCGGAATCTATGCAGAGTATCTTCACTTTGCAGATCTATCAGAACCCTTAACAACTGATGAGATGACACGGTTAACGCAACTTCTTCATTATGGTCCTACCCTTAAAGAGCATGCCCCACAAGGTATGCTCTTTATTGTTACGCCTCGTCCTGGCACGCTATCCCCTTGGTCATCTAAAGCCACAGATATCGCGCATAATTGTGGACTTGATAAAGTGAAGCGCATTGAGCGAGGGATTGCCTACTATATTACTGTTGCCGAAGGCAGTAGCTTAACAGCTGATCAGATGACAGCTTTAACAGCACACCTACATGATCGTATGATGGAAACAGTCTTCCGGGAAATGGCGGAGGCAGAGGTGCTCTTTACACTACAAACGCCGGCGCCTTTAACGCGTATTAATCTCTTAGAAGAGGGGCGTATTGCACTGGAAGAAGCAAATATCCGTTTAGGACTAGCTTTAGCGCCTGATGAGATCGATTATCTCTTAGCTGCCTTTACTCAGTTAAAGCGTAATCCTACTGATGTTGAGCTCTATATGTTTGCACAAGCAAACTCTGAGCATTGCCGGCATAAGATCTTTAATGCCGATTGGATTATCGATGGTAAAGTTGAGCCTAAATCGCTCTTCAAGATGATTAAAAATACCTTTGAAAAAACGCCAGATTATGTGCTCTCTGCTTATAAAGATAATGCAGCTGTGATGGAAGGCTCAACGGTAGGACGTTTCTTCCCTGAGAAATCGGGGCATTACCAATATCATCAAGAACCCAATCATATCCTGATGAAAGTAGAAACTCATAATCATCCTACTGCAATTTCACCTTGGCCGGGGGCAGCGACAGGTTCCGGCGGGGAGATTCGTGATGAAGGCGCAACGGGTCGAGGAGCAAAACCTAAAGCAGGTTTAACCGGATTTTCAGTGTCTAATCTTCGGATTCCAGGGTTTATTCAACCTTGGGAAGTGGATTTTGGCAAGCCTGAGAGAATCGTATCGGCATACGACATTATGATGGAAGGTCCGCTTGGTGGGGCAGCTTATAATAATGAATTTGGTCGCCCGGCGCTTTTGGGTTACTTTCGAACTTATGAAGAATCGGTCAATAGTTATAATGGCGAAGAGGTTCGTGGTTACCATAAACCAATTATGTTAGCCGGCGGTCTTGGAAATATTCGGGCCGAACACGTGCAAAAAGGTGAGATTCCTGTGGGGGCAAAATTAATTGTTCTGGGTGGGCCTTCGATGAATATCGGACTCGGTGGTGGCGCTGCTTCCTCGATGGCATCGGGTGAATCGGATGCCGATCTGGATTTTGCTTCGGTACAGCGTGATAATCCTGAAATGGAGCGACGTTGCCAAGAGGTGATCGATCGTTGTTGGCAGTTGGGGGATGAGAATCCTATTCTCTTTATTCACGATGTCGGTGCCGGCGGTTTGTCAAATGCAATGCCGGAATTAGTGAGTGATGGTGGGCGCGGTGGCCGATTTGAGCTTCGTGATATACCTAGCGATGAACCCGGAATGACACCGCTTGAAATCTGGTGTAATGAATCACAAGAACGCTATGTATTAGCCGTTGCGCCAGAAGATTTGGCGCAATTTGATGCGATCTGTCAACGGGAGCGGGCGCCTTATGCTGTTATTGGTGAAGCGACAGAAGCGCATGAATTAGTATTAAATGATCAACATTTTGAGAATCAACCTATTGATATGCCTCTTGATATCCTGTTGGGTAAAACACCGAAGATGACACGAGAGGTGGCTTCTCGTCAGTCTGTAGGTGAAGCGCTTAATTTGCAGGATATTTCGTTATCTGAAGCCGTTGAGCGAGTATTGCACTTGCCGGCGGTTGCAGAAAAAACCTTCTTAATCACGATCGGCGATCGTTCTGTGACTGGAATGGTGGCGCGAGATCAGATGGTGGGTCCTTGGCAGGTGCCTGTGGCTGATTGTGCTGTTACCACTGCAAGTCTTGATAGCTATTATGGTGAAGCGATGTCGATGGGTGAACGAACACCCGTTGCATTGTTAGATCATGCAGCCTCTGCACGTATGGCAGTAGGGGAAGCATTGCTGAATATTGCTGGAACTGACATTGGTGATTTGAAGCGGATTAAATTATCTGCAAACTGGATGGCGGCTGCCGGTCATCCTGGTGAAGATGCAGGTCTCTATGCAGCGGTTAAAGCCGTTGGTGAGGAGCTCTGTCCGGCATTAGGTTTAACCATTCCTGTCGGTAAGGATTCGATGTCGATGAAAACGGCTTGGAGCGACAATGGATCTGAGCGTTCGGTGACATCTCCGTTATCATTGGTGATTACAGCCTTTGCACGAGTGGAAGATGTTCGCCGGACGGTCACACCGCAATTACAGCCTGCGATTGAGAATAAGCTATTGCTCGTTGATCTAGGGGAGGGGCGTAATACGTTAGGGGCAACCGCTTTAGCACAAGTCTATCGCCAATTAGGTCAATCAGCCGCAGATGTGCGAGATACTCATAAGCTTCGGGCATTTTTTGAGGTGATGCAAGAGTTAGTGCGTGATCAGAAGCTATTAGCTTATCACGATCGCTCTGATGGTGGTTTATTTGTAACATTAGCGGAAATGGCATTTGCCGGTCATTGTGGCGTAGAAGTGGATATTGCCGGTTTAGGTGAGAATCCATTAGAAGTCCTCTTTACTGAAGAGCTAGGGGCGGTGCTTCAAGTACGTGCTGAAGATCTAGATGCTGTGATGGCACGTTTTGCGAAAGCGGGATTAGATTCAGTCACGCATTTGTTAGGGGAAGCAACAACAGGCAATGATTTTGTGCTGACTCAAAATGGTGAGGCGCTTTATCATAATAGTACAGCGCAGCTGCGTCTCTGGTGGGCAGAAACCACTTGGCAGATGCAAAGAGAGCGGGATAATCCTCTCTGTGCCGATGAAGAGCATGAAGCTAAAGCAGATTGGGATAATCCTGGTATTAATCCTTATCTCACTTTTGATCAGAATGACGATATTGCAGCGCCTTATATTATCGGTAAAGCCAAACCTCGCATCGCTGTACTTCGGGAACAAGGCGTTAATTCACATGTAGAGATGGCAGCAGCCTTTGATCGTGCAGGATTTGAAGCCATTGATGTCCATATGAGTGATCTATTGAGTGGCGTGCGAACTTTAGAGGAGTTCCAGGCATTAGTGGCTTGTGGTGGGTTTTCTTACGGCGATGTATTGGGTGCAGGGGAAGGTTGGGCTAAATCAATCCTCTTCAATGAGCGTGTTCGTGCCGAATTTGCAACATTCTTCGAGCGGGAAGATACATTGTCACTTGGCGTTTGTAATGGTTGTCAGATGATGTCAAACCTCAAGGATCTCATACCTGGTGCAGAACTCTGGCCCCGCTTTACGCGTAACCGTTCAGAGCGTTTTGAAGCTCGTTTTAGTATGGTGGAAGTATTAGAGAGTCCTTCTCTATTCTTAAAAGGCATGGAGGGCTCTCGTTTAGCCATTGCGGTTTCTCATGGCGAGGGATTTGCAGAGTTTAGAGATCAAGCACATCAAGAGGCATTGATCAATCAAGGTTTAGTCGGTTTACGTTACGTGGATGCTTATGGTGCAGTAACAGAACAATATCCGGCCAATCCAAATGGCTCGCCTGCCGGTATTACGGCTGTTTCATCCCAAGATGGTCGGGCAACCATTATGATGCCACATCCAGAACGTGTTTTTAGAACAGTGAGTAACTCTTGGCATCCGGCAGAATGGCAGGAAGATGGCCCTTGGATGCGTCTCTTCCGTAATGCCCGAAAAGCCTTAGGTTAATGCGGTGTGAATCAATGGACTGAGGACCTAATAGATTAGGGATTGAATGGATCTAAGAGGTCTGATAATAAGTCGTAACTATTTTTCGATAGTTACGCACTATCAGAGAAGCGGGCATTAGCTCGCTTTTTTATTTCTTGCTTTTTATTTGTCCGTAATTAATGGCGGTTAGAAGAGAGAGCTTGAAAAGTGTGATAAAGATTATTCAATTGTCATCTAACTTGCGTTACGATAAGAAATTATGGTACACCGAATAGAGAATAGTCTATAATAGACTGTTTATAGACATTTACATTGTTTTAATTAGAGTGAGGAAATCAATGCCCGTTATTACATTGCCTGATGGTAGTAAAAGAGAGTACCAAGGCGCCGTTACAGGATTTGATATTGTCAATGATATTGGTCCAGGTCTTGCAAAGGCTGCTGTAGGAATTGTTGTCGATGGAGAAGATAAGGATCTTAGCTATACGATTACAGAAGATGTAGACTTTAAAGTATTAACGGTAAAGGATACGGCAGGATTAGATATTGCAAGGCATACCCTTGCAGCGCAAGTGCTTGCCCGTGCAGTGAAAGAGCTCTATCCTGATGCGAAATTGGCCATCGGACCGACTATTGAAAATGGATTTTATTATGATGTGGATTTTGTAGAACCGATTACGCCAGAAGCATTACCGGCGATTGATGCCAAAATGCGTGAAATCCTCAAAGAGAATTTAGAGGTTACTCGTGAGATGTGGCCTCGGGCGAAAGCGATCGAGTATTTCCTCAATAAAGGGGAAATTTATAAAGCGGATATTATCGAACGTGCGCCGGAAGAGCAGACCGAGATCTCTCTCTATCGTCAAGGAAATAATGGGGAAGACGTCTTCATGGATCTTTGCCGTGGACCACATCTTCCAACCACTAACAAAGCGAAGTTAGCCTTTGCATTAACGAATGTTGCCGGTGCTTATTGGCGCGGTGATTCCAATAATAAGATGTTAACCCGCATTTATGCGGTGGCTTTTGCAACAGAAAAAGAGCTTAAAGAACATCTTGAACGTGTTAAAGAGGCGGAAAAACGGGATCATCGTCGTATTGGTCGAGCACAAAATCTATTCCATCTACAAGAAGAAGCACCAGGAATGGTATTTTGGCATCCTAAAGGTTGGGCGATTTGGCAAGCGGTAGAACAATATATGCGTCGTCGCCAGAAAGAGGAAGGATACCAAGAGATTCGTACGCCGCTTGTGATGGATCGTACGCTTTGGGAGCGCTCGGGTCACTGGGAAAACTATAAAGAGAATATGTTCACCACCTCATCGGAGAATCGGGATTATGCGATTAAACCGATGAACTGCCCATGTCATATCGAAGTATTTAATAATGGACTTCACTCTTATCGTGATCTTCCAATGCGTTTGGCAGAGTTTGGTTCATGCCATCGTAACGAGCCATCAGGCGCGCTGCACGGTCTGATGCGCGTTCGGGGCTTTGTACAAGATGATGCTCATATTTTCTGTCGCGAAGATCAAGTGGTTTCTGAAGTAGAGCGTTTCCATCGTTTTGCGATGAGTGTTTACGATCACTTCGGTTTTAATGATGTCAGCGTTAAATTATCACTTCGTCCTGATCAAAGAGCGGGAGATGATCGTGTTTGGGATCTAGCTGAATCAGGACTTCGTTCAGCGTTAAGTAGTGCAGGCATTGAGTGGGAAGAGTTACCAGGAGAAGGTGCTTTCTATGGTCCTAAAGTGGAATATCACATTAAAGACGCAATCGGCCGTTCTTGGCAGGTAGGCACTATTCAGCTCGATTTTGTATTGCCTGAACGTTTGGATGCTGAGTTTGTGGATGAAGATAATACGCGTAAACGTCCCGTAATGCTACATCGTGCTATTTTAGGTTCATTTGAGCGTTTTATCGGTATTTTAATTGAGCATCATGCCGGTTCGATGCCATTATGGTTAGCACCAGAACAAGTCACAATTTTAACGATTACGAGTCAGCAAACAGAGTATGCTGAACAACTTGAAAAAAGCTTGAAAGCCCTTAATATAAGAACAAAGCTTGATATTCGTAATGAGAAGATCGGTTATAAGATTCGTGAGGCAACGATTGCACGGATTCCTTATATCTTAGTGCTTGGAAATCGTGAGATGGAAGAGGGCAAAGTTGCGGTAAGAACTCGTGAAGGGGAAGACCTTGGTGCAATGACGCTTGAGGAATTTCTCGAACTTCTACAAAAATCATTGTAGAATATTGAACTTATAAAACATTAAACGGGGATTATTCTTAGAAAAATGCCCGTAATTAATCACTTAAATAGTCGGTAACTGATATAATTTATGGGATATTTATAGATATTTTATAAAAACATTTCTATCGAATTTTATTCAGAAATGACTATTTAACCCATATTCAAAAGATATTTTAAAGATTCATTAGCATAGGAGATAGTATTATTAGCAATCAATATGAACATCGAATTAACGATAAAATTTCGGTGAAAGAAGTACGCTTGATTACAGCTGATGGGGAACAAAAAGGAATTGTTCCACTTGATGAAGCGTTAGATTTAGCATACAATGATGGGCTTGATTTAGTGGAAATTTCTCCGACTGCCCGTCCGCCTGTATGTCGCATCATGAATTACGGTAAATTCCGTTATGAGCAACAGAAAAAGGCAGATGAAGCGAAGAAGAAACAGAAGCAAATTCAAGTAAAAGAGATCAAGTTCCGTCCTTCGACGGATCAGGGTGATTATCAGGTAAAACTACGCAACCTGATACGTTTCCTTACAGATGGTGATAAAGCCAAAGTGACGCTCAGATTTAGAGGGCGTGAAATGGCGCACCAAGATCTAGGTATGGATCTATTACTTCGGGTTGAGCAAGATTTGAAAGAGTACGGTACTGTTGAACAGCGTCCAAAAATGGAAGGGCGACAAATGGTCATGGTACTAGCACCGATCAAAACTGCGCCGAAAGATTAGTCCAATTTATTAAAATGATAGAAATGCGAGTGGATTAAAATGCCAAAATTAAAAACACATAGCGGCGCAAAAAAGCGTTTCCGCAAATCAGCAAGTGGTAGTTTCAAACGCCAATGTGCGTTCCGTAGCCATATTCTGACTAAGAAAACAACTAAGCGTAAAAGACATCTTCGTGGGGAGGCTGTGATCTCGAAAGCAGATCATAAGCAAATCGCACAATTGTTACCACACGCATAAGTTATTAATTAGGAGAATTATAAAATGGCAAGAGTTAAACGCGGGACGACGACTAAAGCGCGTCACAAAAAAATCTTAAAAAAAGCAAAAGGTTATTACGGTGCACGTTCACGTTCAATCCGTACAGCAACCCAAGCGGTTTATAAAGCGGGTCAATACGCTTATCGTGACCGTCGTCAACGCAAAAGAGATTTTCGTTCACTATGGATCGTTCGTATCAATGCTGCAGCGCGTGAGTTTGGTCTTTCATACAGCCGTTTCATCAATGGTCTTAAGAAAGCAGAAATTCAAATTGACCGTAAAGTGCTAGCAGATATGGCTGTTCATGATATTAATGCATTTGGCGCATTAGCAGAACGGGCTAAATCAGCATTAGCATAAATCTCTCTTAGTTAATATAAGAGTTTGAACAAAAAGGAAAAGCAGCACTTTGATTGCTCTTTTCCTTTTTTTATTGTAATTACAGATATGTAGGTAGATGAACTAATGAGTCTAGAGACAATTCTTCAAACTGCTTTAGAAGCCATCGCTAAAGCGGATAATTTACAAGCTATCGAAGAGGTGCGTGTCACCTATTTTGGTAAAAAAGGGCAGATCAGTGGCCTAATGGCAGAACTTGGGAAATTAGATCCTGAAGCGAGAAAGGCGCGAGGCGCTGAAATTAACGAGGTGCGTAGAGCGGTTACAGAAGCGCTTGAAGCGAAAAAAACAGCGCTTGAAGAAGCAGAATTGTATCGCAAACTCATGACAGAAACTGTCGATGTTACTCAGCCTGGCCGTAATAGTGATATGGGCGCCTTACATCCTATTACTCGGACAATGATGCGTATTCACCAGTTCTTCTCATCTGTCGGATTTGATGTGGTGGAAGGACCTGAAATTGAGAGCGATTTCTATAACTTTGAAGCGCTTAATATCCCTGAACATCATCCTGCAAGAGCGATGTTCGATACGTTCTATTTTGATGAGCATATGTTACTTCGAACACATACTTCGAATACTCAAATTCACGTGATGCAAGAAGAGAAACCGCCTATTCAGATGATCGGTTATGGTCGTGTGTATCGCAGTGATTCAGATGTCACCCATAGTCCGATGTTCCATCAAGTGGAAGGTTTAGTGGTGAATACAGAGGTGACTTTTGCGGATCTGAAAGGCATTTTGACAGAGTTTATGCAAAAGTTCTTTGAGAAAGATTTAAAACTTCGTTTTCGCCCATCCTTCTTCCCATTCACAGAGCCATCAGCAGAAGTGGATATTGAGTGTGTGATCTGTAATGGCGATGGTTGTCGTGTTTGTAAAAATACAGGCTGGCTTGAAGTGTTAGGGTGCGGCATGGTGCATCCTAATGTGTTAAAAGCAGTCAATATCGATCCTGAAGTTTATCAAGGTTATGCCTTTGGAATGGGCGTTGAGCGCTTAGCGATGCTTCGTTATAGCGTCAATGATCTGCGCCTTTTCTATGAAAATGATATGAACTTCTTAACGCAATTTAGATAATAGGATTGGTAAAAAGATATGAAAATTTCAGTTTCTTGGTTAAAAGAGTGGATTCAAGAGATTCCTGCAGATCTTGCTAATCGTTTAACGATGGCGGGATTAGAAGTAGAAGGTGTAGAATTAGCAGCACCGGCATTTAGTGGGGTTGTGATCGGTGAAGTCGTCGCTTTAGAGCAACATCCTGATGCAGATCGCCTTCGGGTGGCACAGGTCAATGTTGGACAAGAGGCACCGATACAGATCGTTTGTGGTGCACCCAATGTTGCTGTCGGTATTAAAGTCCCCACTGCCTTAGTGGGTGCTGTTTTGCCGGGTGATTTTAAGATTAAAGATGCCAAATTACGAGGTGTTGCTTCTTCTGGAATGCTCTGCTCTGCAAAAGAGTTAGGATTAAATGAAGATGCTTCAGGGTTAATGATTTTAGATTCATCATTAACGGTCGGCGCTGATTTCCGAGAAGTCTTACACTTAGATGATGAGATCGTTGAAATCGATTTAACGCCCAATCGTGGAGATTGTTTAAGTATTTTAGGGGTTGCAAGAGATTTAGCGGCAATGACCGGACAATCTGTGCGCGCCTTTGAAGAAGCGCCTTTAACGGTAGAGAGCACTTTTAGTAAGCAGGTTGTAGTGGATAACCCTACAGATTGCCCTAAATATTTAGGTTGTGTGATTGAGAATGTCAATCCTAAAGCCCCTTCACCTTTATGGATGCAAGAGCGTTTACGCCGTAGTGGTATTCGTCCTCATGGTATCTTGGTAGATGTCACCAATTATGTACTATTAGAAGTAGGTCAACCGTTACATGCGTTCGATATTGCCAAAATTGAGGGAGATCTTCATGTACGTCGGGCTCGTCAAGGCGAGGCTTTAACACTCATTAATGAAGATAAAGTGACGCTTCGAGAAGATACCCTTGTGATCGCTGATGAGAAGAAAGTGCTTGCTATGGCAGGGATTATGGGGGGCTTAGAGAGTGGTTGTGATGATACAACAACGACTATTTTCTTAGAAGCCGCTTGGTTTAATCCGCTTACTATTGCGGGGCGCGCGCGTAATTATGGTCTACATACTGATTCTTCGCACCGTTTTGAACGAGGTGTTGATTTCGCTTTAGCAGAAAAAGCATTAGCTTATGCGGCAAGTCTCATTCGTGAATATGCGGGGGGAAAAGCAGGGCCAGTGACTCGTATTGTAAGTGAAGATTTGCTACCAAAGCGTCTACCGATTAAAGTAAGATTTTGTAAAATAAATCAAATAATTGGACAAAAATTTACAAACTATGATATAAATACATTGCTAAGTCGTGTTGGAAATGTGACAGAAGTTCACAATGATTACCTTATCATTGAGCCACCTAGTTATCGTTTTGATTTACAAATAGAAGAAGATTTTATTGAAGAAGTCGCGCGGTTAAATGGGTATGATGAAGTTCCTGTTTCATTTGAGATGCTATCACAAGTTGTGATGAATCCTGTGCCTGAATCAAAGGTCAAATTAGCGGATTTCAAACAGATTTTAGTGGATCGTGGTTTTTATGAAGTGATTGAGATGAGCTTTACAAGTCCTACTTGGCAAGCGATTTTAGATCCGGGTAGAGATGCGATCGCACTCAAAAACCCGATCTCTAATGATCTTTCTGTGATGAGAACAACGCTATTACCGGGTGTTTTAGGGGCGATGGATCATAACTTGAAACGGCAACAGACACGATTAAGATTTTTTGAGTCAGGCCGTACTTATAATGGGACATTAGAGAATCCTGTACAGGTATTGCATATTGCCGGTGCTATTTGTGGTACCGCAGCACCTTTACAGTGGGGCGTTGATGCTCGAGCGGCTGACTTTTTTGATTTGAAGGGGGATGTAGAAGCACTCTTAAAGCGGACAGGCAGAAAAGATTTCTGTTTTGTACCATCAGAGCGTGAAATTTTACATCCAGGACAGAGGGCAGATATCAAGTTAGAAAGTGGTGAAACAGTCGGCTATTTAGGAAAATTACATCCATCTGTGGTGAAAGCTTTAGATCTGAATCGAGATATCTTCGTCTTTGAACTTAATTATGATCTTCTCAGTCAATCTGAAACACCTAAGTTCCAAGCGCTCTCTCGATTCCCTGTGTCAAAACGAGATCTAGCGCTCGTTGTACCAGCGTCAGTGACGACGCAGCAGATCGTAGATGTAATGCAAGGCGAAACAACGCCTCGTAAATATCTTGTTTCCGTTAACTTATTTGATATCTATGCACCGAAGAACCATCAAGATGAAAAGGCCTCAAAAAATATGGCATTTAGTCTTACTTTCCAAAATCGTGAGGAAAACCTCAAAGATGTGGAAATTGATCAGGTGGTAGCGGAGATATTAAGCGATCTTACGCAATTAGGTGTCACGCTACGACAATAATTCGATGTTTGATACAAATAAGTTATATGTAAAGGAGTTATATATGTCTACTTTAACGAAAGCTGCGATTACGGAAAACCTCTATCACAGCACTAATATCTCTCGGGAAGATACAAAGCAATTTGTAGAAGATTTCTTCGGGGAAATTAGTGATGCGTTAGCTTCAGGCCGTGCCGTTAAGCTCTCTGGTTTTGGTAGTTTTGAGTTACGTGATAAATCAGAGCGTCCAGGAAGAAACCCTAAAACAGGGGAAGAGATTCCAATCAGCGCACGCCGTGTTGTGACATTCCGTATTGGTCAGAATTTACGTTTAAGTATGAATGAATTAAGCCAAAAAGCAGAGCGCTAATCATTGCGTTTTGAGTCTGAAGATTATGATCCTAAGACGATGATTTTAAGATTATGATCTAAGATGATAATTAAATGATTCACTGCTTGAGGATTATCAATATAATTCTTTCACAATAGACGAAAGTCCGGTCTACTCAGAGATGAGATCTTCCAAAACTTCTCATTTTTGAGATCAATCAAAAGCCCTGCAGAATAAAATGCAGGGCTTTTTGTATCTTCGATCAAGATCGGCGTATAATCAAGCACAGTTTTCTTAACATCTATCGTCTGAAGATCTATGGTCAATTTGGTGTAAGAAAATGGTTTTTAAGTAGCTCATATTGGATTTTAAAAGAACTTAGATTCAAGAATGAAGTGCAACACTTGCAAGATGCCGGATAGAACGGTTTCCTTACTTCTTGAAATCGATGCGCCGGCATTTAAATAAGCGTATTTTGAACCAATATTACTATTTTTCACCAAGATCTATCTCATATGAGTCACTATCGGGGAATTTTATGAAATCATCGCTCTTTCGTTCGCTCTTTACTGTGAGTGGTTTTACCTTTCTCTCACGGGTAATGGGACTATTGCGTGATATCGTGTTTGCAAGCTTCTTCGGTGCAACTGCTGCAATGGATGCATTTAGTGTTGCTTTTAGAATCCCGAATCTCTTTCGCCGATTTTTTGGAGAGGGGGCGTTTAATCAAGCCTTTGTGCCTGTGTTTAGTGAGTACCGCTTAGAGAGAAGTTTTGATGAACTGCGACGGTTTTTAGCGGAAGTTAGTGGTACGCTGGGTGTTATTTTACTCGCTATTACTGCATTAGGGCTATTTTTCTCATCAGAAATGGTTCTTCTCTTTGCTTCAGGATTTCGAGATAATCCCGAGAAATTCTATCTTACAGAATCGCTCTTACATTTGATGCTTCCTTATCTCTTTTTTATCTGTATGACGGCGATGTATAGTAGTGTACTCAATGCCTTACATCAATTTGCTATTCCCGCCGCAACGCCGATTCTACTTAATCTTTTTCTTATTGCCGGCGCAATGATCAGTAGCCTCTGGGCTGAACCGATTATGGCTCTTGGCTATGCGGTATTTATTGCGGGTATTGTGCAGTTATTGACCTTACTCTTTGCTGTCAAAAAGGCAGGGCTTCTTAGTCAGCCGACAATTCGATTCTCATCGCCGGGGGTCAAAAAGGTGATGTGGTTAATGGTTCCAGCCTTGATTGGTTCTTCGAGTAGTCAGATTAATATTTTGATTAATACTCAATTAGCCTCACGTTTAGAAACAGGTAGTATTACTTGGCTCTATTATTCAGATCGTTTAGTCGAATTTGCGATTGGTACTTTTGCAGTGGCCTTAGGGACGGTTATTTTGCCAAAACTCTCGGAGTTACATACCCAAAAAGATTGGGTTAATTTGGGCAAAACGATTGATTGGGGGGTAGAGTTATCGCTTATTATCGGTATCCCTGCAATGTTAGGATTGGTCTTCTTGGCAGAACCTTTATTAGCGATCCTCTTTATGCGAGGAGAATTTACGGCAACAGATGTTGTAATGGCGGGCAGAAGTCTGATGACTTATGCCTTGAGTATTCCGGCATTCTTTATTATTCGCATTTTGGCGCCGGTCTATTTTTCTCGGCAAAATACGAAAACCCCGATGTATTTTAGTCTGATTGCCATTGGCACTAATATCTTATTGCAACTTATTTTGGTACGCTATTATCAACACGCAGGGCTAGCGCTCTCATCCTCGATTGCCGCTTGGGTGAATGCGTTACTACTTGCCGGTGGATTGATTGTGATGAAAGTGCATTACTTTAAAGATCTCTTAACTCGTAAAATGCTTGCGCTACTGCCGGCCAATGGGCTTCTTATTGTGGCGCTAATAGGGGTTAATCATTACCAATCATTTTGGTTTACAGCCTCTATCTGGCTCAAATTACCGCTGATGATCGGCGTTATTCTTCTGATTATTATACTCTATTTTGCCGTATTACATTTTGCCGGCTTTAAGCTTGCCCGATTAAAAGGGCCATTAGGCAATATTCAATCGGTGCAAGAATAGAGTATCGTGGGCGCAAGGTGTTTGATAAGAGGTTTGCAAATTATTTTGAAATCATTTTACAATTTTGGAAGCTCTCTTATTGCGCTGAAATCGGTAAATCTCACTGCCGATATAGAGGAAGACTGCGCCCCACACAATAGCAAAACCGATAAATCTTGAGAGTGAGAACGCTTCTTCAAAGATCCAAATGCCGGAGATAAATTGTAGAGTCGGAGAGGCATATTGCAAAATGCCGACAATGGAGAGCGGAATATATTTCGCCCCTTTAGCAAAGAGGAGTAGGGGAATTGTCGTCGCCGCACCGGAGAAGATTAAGACAAAGAGTGGTAGACTCTCTAACTCTAGAAATACAAGTGTATTTTGCTGATACATCATTGTTAGATAGATGATTGTGAATGGGCTCATAAAGAGCGTCTCGAGAAAGAGCCCCGGCAATGGCGGGAGCGAGGCGATCTTTTTAATCGCGCCATAAAAGGCAAAAGAGAACGCAAGTAGAAGTGCGATAAAGGGGAATGTTCCGCCTAAAATGGCAAGCCATAAAACACCTATTCCGGCAACTGCAATGGCGATATATTGCATTGAGGTGAGTGTTTCTTTAAAGAGTAATCGTCCTAAGAAGATGCTCACTAACGGATTGATGTAGTAGCCTAAACTTGCTTCAAGTACCTGTTTGCTACTAATGGCATAGAGATAGATTGACCAATTGAGAAAGAGAAAAAATGAGGAACCAATAAAGGTAAGCAGAATTTTACGATTGCGAAAAGCATCCGCAAGCAGTAGCCGATCCTCTCTACGAAACAGCAGTAAAATCGCGATAAAGAGCAGTGCCCACCCAATACGTTGAGCCATTAATTGAAGTGGATCAAGTCCCGCTAAGGGAAACCAATAAATAGGAAAGAATCCCCAAATAATATAGCAAGTAAGGGTAAGGAGAATTCCTTTTTTATAGTTTTCGGGCGACAGATTAGCATTCATAGCGAGCTCACGATAGAGATGATTAAGGATGAGATAAAGGACATCAGATAGAGATCTTGAGATATTCGTTAGTGTAGCAGGATTTCATTCGGGAACGTGATTTCTCTTTTATTTCAATATTTGGACGATATCATCATTACAATGATCCGTGTCATAAAGATCATCATAAGAATCTTCGTAAGGGTCAGCGAATTTTTTCTGATTCGGGTAAAATAGGGTACAAATCAAATCGAGATGATTAAATCAATCTCACTAGATATCACGGCAACAGTATGGTGTGGTGAATGTGCTACATCTGCGTAATAATCAATAAATGTATAATCAATGAATATATAAGCAAGGAGTTATGGCAATGCAAGGAAAGAGTATTCAAGTTGGGAAAATCTCGGTTAGCAATGAGCAACCTTTCGTCCTATTTGGTGGCATTAATGTGTTAGAAGATCTTGATAGTACATTGCACGCTTGTGGCGAGTATGTTAAAGCCACTACAAGCTTAGGAATCCCCCTTGTTTTTAAAGGTTCTTTTGATAAAGCCAATCGCTCTTCTATCCATTCTTATCGTGGTGTGGGTTTAGATGAGGGGATGCGAATTTTTGAAGCAGTTAAAAAAGAATTCGGCGTACCGGTCATTACCGATGTACACGAACCGCATCAAGCACCGATTGTGGCTGAAGTGGCGGATGTTCTGCAATTGCCGGCATTCTTAGCACGGCAAACGGATTTGGTCGAAGCATTAGCTAAAACTGGGCGCGTGATTAATGTGAAAAAACCGCAATTTTTAAGCCCGTCACAAATGGGGAATATTGTCGAAAAGTTTGCAGAAGCCGGCAATGAACAGGTGATTCTCTGTGAGCGTGGCAGTTGTTTTGGTTATGATAATTTAGTGGTAGATATGCTCGGTTTTGGCGTAATGAAAAAGGTTTGCCACAACTTACCGGTGATCTTCGATGTGACTCACTCTTTGCAACAACGTAATCCATTAGAGAAAGCATCAGGCGGTCGCCGGGAGCAGGTATTAGAATTAGCCCTATCAGGGATGGCAACAGGATTAGCGGGTCTTTTCTTAGAAGCACACGTGGATCCCGATCGTGCAAAATGCGATGGCCCTAGTGCATTACCGCTTTCTCTACTCAAACCATTTTTAGAGCGAGTCAAAGCTGTTGATGAAGTAGTGAAATCTTTTACACCTTTAGAGATTCGCTAGGTTTAACTGTCATCAATAAGGGAAGAGGCTAGATGTATAGGGGATATATAGGAGATATTATTATATAAATGTAAGAAAATATATTTATGTAAATTTATATCTGTTTATAATTATTTATAACTAATATTTTGATGCTATACTATCGATGATGACTTGGAAATCATAATGATGTATCGCATTAAACATTTGAGATACGAAAAATATTCCAAATCCGAATAGGAAACGATCCTGTCATCAGGGTCGTTTTTTTTGATTGTCTAAAAAGAGAGGCATAAAAATGGAAGAGAAAGTCTATACTATTTCTAGTAAAGCCAAAACGAATTTAATCTTAATGATTGTGTTTGCAGTCGTGGCCATTGTTGTGATTGAACAATTATTAGTAGGACGTGTGCCGGTATTGCTCTTTGTGCTACTCGGTATCTTTTTCTATATCACTTCTGTGTCAACGACCACTTTAAAAAGCGATCGCTTAGTCGTGAAGCCGATACTTGGTCGCGCTCGGGAATTTACCTTTCACGATGGCACTTTTGCGATTGATAAACAGCAGGGCGTTTCGGCAATGGTGATGCTCTTTAAGAAAGAAGCAGAATGCCTAACCTATAGTCCGATTGGTCAAGATCCGGTAATGGCGATGAACGGTTTATATGATATTGCCGTTATTGAATCGATCTATAAGGATATTAAAGCCCGTCAAGATGAGATCGGAAGAGCGATTGAAGCGGAAGCTGATCAGGTCGAAGATTCTACGGCAGAGGAAAAGGCTGAGGACTCCCACTCTATCGATAATAACTAGCTATTACGGCATCTATTAAATGCCTATTAAATATCTATTAAAAACCCCAAAATATCATAATGATACTTTGGGGTTGTTTATGGATACTAGGTCTAAAATTGATCTAATACGTTCAAGTAGTAATATGATTATCTGCTGAATCTATCAGATCTCTGCTGTTCTCTCTTTTAACCAAGCAAGTACAGAGTCATCTTTAATGCCGGTACTGAGTTTTTGATAGACTTCTTTGTGATAACGATTGAGCCATTCGATCTCTTTTGCTTCTAATAATGAACGGTCAATTAAGCGTGTATCAATCGGGAAGAATGTTAGAGTTTTAAAGTAGAAGTAACGTCCGAAGTTTGTCTCTTGTTGCTTTTCAACCGGTAAAGCAACGACTAAGTTTTCGATACGAATCCCCCACTCATTTTCTCGATAGAGACCAGGTTCAATAGAGGTAATCATCCCTTTTTTAACACTCATTTCAGCCGTTACAGGTGCTCTAAAAGAGAGTACCTGTGGCCCCTCGTGAACATTCATAAAGTATCCCACTCCGTGACCAGTGCCGTGACCATAATCGAGATGATTTTCCCACAATGGCCGGCGAGCAATGGCATCGAGATAAGGCATTGGAATATTTTCAGGGAAGATGGTTTCACTCATTACAATCAGTGATTTTAAGACCCGAGTAAAGTCCCGTTTTTGGGCTTCTGTCGCCGTACCAATCGGAATAACACGGGTGATATCGGTGGTGCCATTTTGATATTGAGCACCAGAATCGATGAGAAGTAAACCATTTCCCTCTAAGGTTGCGTGATTCTCTTCTGTGGCTCGATAGTGGGGAAGCGCACCATTGGCATTAAATCCGGCAATGGTATCAAAGCTTAAATCGACAAAGTGTGGACGTTTAGCGCGCTCTTCGGCAAGAAGATCAGCCACATCTAATTCTGTGAGTGTTTCCCCTTGGGCTAAGCGTGCTTCAAAGGCACTATAGAAGTGTGCCATTGCAATGCCGTCTTCTCGCATTGCATTCTCAATATTGGCAATATCGGCATCGCTTTTCTGTGCTTTGAGCAGTGTACTTGGATTAGTGAGATAGTGAATCTCAATCTCTTCATCAAGTGCCTCAAGCGTTGCATAAGTATTGCGCTTTTCATCGAGCATTAATACTTTATCGGTGGGGATATTCATCACTTCTTCATAATAGACATCGTATGGGAAGACAGTAATTTTATGTTCGCCAAGATATTTCTTCACTTCAGAGGTGATTTTACGCTCATCAATAAAGAGCGTTACCGAAGATTGGGTGATCATCAGAAATGCTAAGAAAACAGGATTATAAGTGACATCCTGTCCGCGTAGATTAGTAATCCAGGCAATATCATCAAGGGTTGAAACAAGATGAACATCGGTGCCATAGTGACTCATTACGGCGCGAATTTTTTGAATTTTAGCGCTTGCTGATTCCGAAACAAATTGTGGATCGTGGAGGTAGAGCGGTTCGCAAGGTAATTCTGCCCGATCTGGCATAATTTTAGAAAAGGGGTCAAATTCCGTAGTGAGTTCAATGCCACTTTCTGCAAGCGATTCAAATAGATCTACAAACTTCTCAATGGAGATTGTATCGCCTAAAACGGCAACCCGGCTCTCTTCAGGCAAAATCTCTTGTAGCAGGGCCGTATAAGAGGGCGTATTCGCTTCGCCTAATTTCATCAATGTAATACCGGTGCCGGCAAGCTCTTTCTCTGCTTGTACCCAATAACGACTATCTGCCCAGAGATAAGCTTTATCGCGCAATACAAGAAGAGAACCCGCTGAACCGGTAAATCCTGAGAAATATTCCCGCAGTTTCCAATGATCAGGGAGATATTCAGAAAGATGAGGATCGGCACTTAAAATAAGCCACGCATCGACTCTCTCTTTTTGCATCTGTTTTTGAAGAGCGCTGAGGCGCGTTTGGATGGTTTTATTGCTCATAGCGATATTCCTTTTCTGATTCTGTTTATTGCAACTACTCATTGCAATCACGCTGTAAATTGTTATTTAGTGTATCACTTTCTAGCAAGCTCGGCAGAAGGAGTTATCGGGAGATAGGGAATGTTATGTGACTCACTGTAATGGCAAATGGAGGGATTCTGATGACATAAATGAAAAGAAAAGGGGGAGAGAAGGTTTTAAAAGGATCCGAAATAGTTTACAAATAGAGAGGGTGAGAAATGGAAATCTCACAGCAAAAAATTTCTGCTTTCGGTATGATGAAAAGCGAGCTTAAAAAGCGGATATCAAAAATGATAATAGCTAAGCTAATGAATGAGATGTAATACACAAGATGTAATAAACGAGATCATAAGTAAAACGATATTGATTCCTTATTGATGATATTAAAACAGGCGAACGAATGAAATATATCAGTACACGCGGGGGCGATGCGCCCAAATCTTTTTGTGATGTTGTATTAGAAGGTCTATGCCGAGATGGTGGTTTGGCAATGCCGGAGTCGATCCCACAGATTTCACGTGAAACATTAGATCAATGGCGAAAGATAGAGCACTATAGTGATTTAGCGGTAGAAATCGCTTCACTCTATGCGACCGATATTCCTCGGGAAGATCTCAAAAAAATGATGGATCGTGCTTATAATGGTGTGAATTTCTCGACAGAATCTATTATTACTACCCGCAATATTGCTAAAAATGTAACGATTTTAGGGTTATCAGAAGGTCCGACCTTTGCCTTTAAAGATATGGCAATGCAGTTTTTAGGGCAATTATTCCCCTATATTTTAGAAAAACAGAATAAAACTTTAAATATTGTGGGTGCTACATCAGGGGATACTGGCTCGAGTGCGATTCACGCGATGAAAGGTAAGCCTCGCATTAATGTGGTGATGTTAAGTCCTTATAATCGAATGAGTGCTTTCCAAACGGCGCAGATGTATTCGGTACAAGATGAGAATATTCATAATATCGCGATTGAAGGCGTTTTTGATGATTGCCAAGATCTTGTAAAAGCACTCAATAATGATATTGCGTTTAAAGAGAAACATCATTTAGGTGCGGTGAACTCAATCAACTTTGCGCGGATCTTAGCACAGATTATCTATTACTTTAGAGGCTATTTTATGGCCACGAAAAGTAATGATGAAAAAATCGATGTGGTTGTACCGTCCGGGAACTTTGGTAATATCTTTGCCGGCATAATGGCGCGTAAAATGGGCTTGCCGATTCATAAATTGATTTTAGCAACGAATGAGAATAACGTTTTAGATCAATTCTTTAAAACAGGTATTTATCAGCCACGTGCCTCGAAAGAGGTGCATTTAACTTCAAGTCCCTCAATGGATATTGCTAAAGCGAGTAATTTTGAACGTTTCATCTATCTCTTAGCCGGAAGCGACAAGACTAAAGCGCTGTGGCAAGAGATTGATGAGAAAGGATCCTTTGATCTATCGAAAGATCCTTTGTGGGCAGAGCGAGCAATGTGGAATATTGAATCGGGTTCAAGTTCGCACGCAGATCGTATTAAGACGATTCAAGCTGTATTTGAAAATTCAGGTGAATTAATCGATCCTCACACTGCCGATGGCGTTTTTGTGGGAAGTCATTATTTAGATCAACATACACAGCTCTGTCTTGAGACTGCAAAACCGATTAAATTCTATGAAACGATTAAGCAAGCGGTGAAGGACGCGCCGTTTGATTTGACTGAGGTGACGAGGATTGAAGCGTTGCCACAGAAAAAAGAGGTGATGGCTAATGATGCCGCGCTGCTACGTCAATTTATTGAAGCCGTTTTAGACTAAGGAATACAAAATATTATGAAAAAAACATCATTTCCGAAAGATGAGATGAAAGTACTACTCTTAGAGGGAATTCATCAAGATGCAATTGATTATTTCAAACGTGCAGGATATCGTAATCTTGAGATTCACTCTACGGCGCTTGAGGGAGATGCGCTGATTGAAGCGATCCAAGATGCGCATATTATCGGTATCCGTTCCCGCACCCAACTGACCGCGGAAGTATTGCAAAAAGCGCCTCGCTTAATGTCAATTGGTTGCTTCTGCATTGGTACGAATCAGGTGGATTTAGAGGCGGCGAAACATTTGGCAATTCCTGTTTTCAATGCCCCTTACTCTAATACGCGTTCTGTTGCTGAGCTTGTCATTGCAGAGATGATTATGCTTAAACGTGGTATTCCTTATAAAAACTATATCTGTCATCAAGGAGGATGGGATAAATCGGCTAAAGGTTCTTATGAAGTGCGGGGTAAGACTTTAGGGATTGTGGGTTATGGTCATATCGGAACGCAGGTTGGAATTATTGCCGAGAGCCTTGGTATGCAAGTGCTTTTTTATGATATCGAATCAAAACTCTCTTTAGGTAATGCACAACAAGTAGAGACACTTGATGAGCTATTATCGGTGGCTGATGTGGTAACACTTCACGTTCCGGAAGATGATACAACTAAAAATATGATGAATCGGGCGCGTATCGAAAAGATGAAGCAGGGTTCTGTGCTCATTAATGCGGCGCGTGGTACGATTGTGGATCTTGACGCATTGGCGGATAGCATTAAGGCTGAACATATTTTAGGTGCCGCAATTGATGTATTCCCTGTAGAGCCAAAATCTAATAGTGAAGAGTTTCAAACGCCACTACGGGATCTACATAATGTGATTTTAACACCACATATTGGAGGCTCAACATTAGAAGCACAGCAAAATATTGGAATTGAAGTAGCTTCTAAATTAGTACTCTATTCTGATAATGGTTCAACGGTTTCAGCAGTGAATTTCCCTGAGGTAATGTTGCCCAAACAACCAGGTAGTCATCGTATTTTACATATTCACGAAAATACACCGGGTATTCTGCGTGCGGTAAATGATCTTGTAGCGAGTTTAGATCTTAATATCAATGCGCAGTATCTGCAAACGCTTGGAGAAGTCGGGTATGTCGTATTAGATGTCTCTGGAGATTCTACAAATGCGCAGAAATTACAAACAGGTATGAAAGAGATCAAAGGCACCTTAAAATGCCGGATTTTATATTAGGATCATCAGTAAATTTGTAAATTTTTATTGGTTATTACGAATATATAAATATAATGGGCTTATAGCAATGGCATAAGTCCATTTTTTATATTTATATTTATATCTAATATTGATTGTACACATCATAACGATAATCCTTTGTAAGGGATATTTTACCGATTCAAACTCAAAGAGAGAGATTATTATGTCATTAAGAGATCAATTAGTGAAAGCTGGAATAGTTTCTAAAGAGAAAGCTAAGGCAGTGGAGAATGAGGGATCTAAACGGAAGTTTCAAGCGCATCGTGATAAGAAGCTCAAAGCCGAAATAGAGGCTGAAAAAGCACAAAAGGCGGCGGAACTTAAAGCCTTTGATGAGGCGAAAAAAGCGATGGATCGTGAGAAAAATCAAGCGATTCAAGCGGAGCAGGAGAAAAATCGTGCTCGTAGCGAAATGCGCGATCTGATCGACCGGGAACGAGTCAATAAAGAGAAAGGGGATGTGCGCTTTAATTTTACCCACGACGGGAAGAAAATTCGCTCGGTATTTGTCACTGATAAACAGCATAAAGATTTGAGTGATGGCAAGTTGATGATCTGTCGTAATGACCGAGATGGCTTTGATTATCCTGTCCTGCCGGTCAGCTTTAAAGATCGTATTCATCATCTTGAAGAGAAGCTTGGAGAGAAGATCTTCTACTATCTCTCTGAAGCGATGACGCAAGGAGATGAAGAGGCCGAGTGGGCTGCTTGGGATGCTTATGAGGAATCATTGAAGAAAGACCCGAAACATAGTGGTGAGTAGTGATAACGCTTATGAAGTCGAGTCTGTAGGATAGAACCGATCATTTAAAAAAGGATAAATTTCTACAGTCTATTCTTTCTAATGACAAAAAGCGCCATTTGGGCGCTTTTTGTTGTTTTAAGAGTATTTTTTATAGTAAATTGGGTTTAAAAAAGTAGTTTTTAAGCCACTAATGTGGGATTTTAAAAGAAGATAAAACCTGGCTCACCAACGCTTGCAAGATGCCGGATAGAACAGCCTCCTTACTTATTACAACTGAGGCGCCGGCATTTAAATAAGCTTATTTTGAACCAATTTCACTATATTAAACAGGTAGTGAGAGCCTACTATTTTTTAGATTGCTGCTTCTGTTCCTCTTTGATCTTCTTTGAAAAGAAATAGCCAAGAAAAGAGAGCATCGCAATCATAAAGACGATACCAAAACCGATGATGAAGATGAAATAGGGATCTGCCCCAAAAAGTGCTGTCATAAATTACTACCTCATAATATCGCTATGTTAAATAGATGTTACTTAGGTTGAAACCACTTATTGAATATTATTTCTATAATTCATTTTGTTATTGTTTATCATCAGAAATGTCTGAATTGATAAATAAATATTTTATAAAATAGAGTTAAGCTTACTATTCCATAAAATCAAAGGGGAATCTAGCGAAATGGTAGAACTCTGCGAGGAGTTTGACGCGTATCAAATTTTGACGATGATTCGACTATAAAGTCATAAAAAAAGACCTAACAACATTGAGTTATTAGGTCTTTTAATATGGTGGCTCGAGGCAGAATCGAACTGCCGACACGCGGATTTTCAATCCGCTGCTCTACCGACTGAGCTATCGAGCCGTAAGAAGTAAGATAGGTATTAAACAGGATAATGAGCACTTCGTCAAGGAGAAATTGATCTTTTCATTAGAATGAGGGGATTTTGATCGAAATAAGTACAAGCATTAACAGATAGTAAGATCGGTTCAAAATAAGCTTATTAAAATGCCGGCGCATCCGTTGATCGAGGTAAGGAAGCTATTCTATCCGGCATCTTGCAAGTGTTGGTGAGTCAGGTTTTATCTTCTTTTAAAACCATACAATAGCTCTTTAAAAAGCTCTTTAAAAGCCATTTTTCTTAAACCAAATTTACTATAGTATTAATAGTTATCGAACAAATGAGGGAGGGGGTTCGAAGGGAAGGGAATCAGGTGAGAAGAGAAAAATAAAAAAACCTAATAACATTTCGTTATTAGGTTTCTTAATATGGTGGCTCGAGGCAGAATCGAACTGCCGACACGCGGATTTTCAATCCGCTGCTCTACCGACTGAGCTATCAAGCCGTGCTGATGAAGGCTATTAAACAGCATTATCCCGACTTCGTCAAGATGTAATGTTGCTGTATTATTGCGCAATAGCGAAGGGCTATTGATATAACAGGGTAAAATAAAGGTTTGTGATTATAAAAGTGAGACGGTATATGTGGCGGCATATCACTGAAAATATTGAAGAATCTCTATCTCGTGGTTTTCCCGGCGGGCAATTACTGCTTGAGTTATCAGGCGAGGTGATCTATGAACGCAATTTTGGCAGTCAAATTTTGACGCAGTGCCAAGTGGTTGACGATCAATTACAGGTAGTGCGGGGTGCGCCGGTAACGGAGAAGACACTTTTTGATATTGCTTCGCTCACTAAAATTTTCGCCACAACCTATCTTTTTCAATATTATGCGAAGCGAGATCCAAAACTTCTCACACAACGAATTGTCGATTTTTGGCCCAATTTACTAAATATTACATCAAATAAGTTGGTTGCCAATATTACGGTTGAAATGCTCTTATCGCATCACGCCGGCTTTGAACCGAATCCGCTCTTTTATGATCCTGAGTATGATCTAAAGCTCTATTGTCAAAATAGGATGGGTTTTTTAACTTCATTGTTACAAGCACCGTTAATTCATCCGCCTGGCGCTCAAGGGCTCTATTCTGATGTGGATTTTATGCTCTTAACCTTTATTTTAGAGCGCTATGCCGAGAAATCTATTGAACATCAATTATCAGAGATTTTTTGGGAGCCTTTAGGGCTTTGCGATATTCTCTACAAGCCATTAGACTCTGGGAGATCGTTCAATACCCTAGCTGCTACTGAAAGATATGGCAATACGCGCGATGGTGTGATTAGTTTCCCGAATATCAGAACAGAGATGACCCAAGGGGAAGTGCAGGATGAGAAAGCCTATCACTGTATGGATGGCATTTCAGGGCACGCAGGGTTATTTGCTAATGCGAGAACACTTTTGTCACTATTTCGTTTGATGTATCAGCCCAATGACTATTTTAATGAAGTGACAATTAATCGATTTTTAACGCCGGCCTTTTCTGATCCGACCTTTGGCTTAGGTTGGCGTTTAAATGGGCCGGATATGCGTTATATGTTCGGAGATGAGGCTTCCTTACAATCCTTTGGTCATACTGGTTGGACCGGATGCCTTGTGATGCGCGATCCAAAAATTGCATTAACGATGATCTATTTAACCAATCGTAAAAATACACCGGTGATTAACCCGGTTGAAAATCAACATCTTTTTTATGGAGATCGATTGCCGGCAGGGCGATATTTGAATATGATTCAAGCAATCTACCAAGACTTAGCAGGGATGGGGAAATGAAAAGGAACGATTTGAAGGAGGGTAACGGTATGCGTGGCAAAAAGGGATTTATAATGATCATTGCGCTTCTGTTGGGCGCTTTAATGCCATTGGGCTTTGCACCTTTTTCGTTGTCTCTTATTGTGCCTCTAGCATTAGTGGCACTTTTACAATTAACGGTGTCTCAATCCCCCCGTTTTAGTGCATTGCTAGGCCTTTTATTTGGCTTTGGTTTTTTTGCTTGGGGCATTTTCTGGGTGCGAATTAGTTTAGTGCAATTTGGCGGGGCACCCTTAGCGCTTGGATCGTTTGTGGCACTACTGCTGGCACTCTATCTAGCGTTCTATTATAGTTTGTTACTCTATATCACAAAGCGATTAGGTAAGTGGTTACAAGCTGCTTTTCAAACTCAAGAATCGACAATGAGCACTTCAAAACCTGCGAGATCCTCAAAAAGCTCGTTAATCGCATTTGCCATACAATATGGTCTTATTTTCCCACTTGTCGGTGTGTTATTAGAGTATCTGCGCAGTATCCTCTTCTCTGGATTTCCTTGGTTAGCTTTAGGCTATAGTTTTACTGATTTGCCGGTATCTTATTGGCTCTTCCCGCAAATGGGCGCATTGATGGCAAGCTTCTGGGTTTACTGGATTGCCGGATTGCTCTTCTTATTGTTGCGGGCTTTATGGGGAAAACAGTTTCTACTCTATCTTGTCCCAAGTATTGCCGGTGGGGTGATTGTTGCCTTATTGATGGTGATCGTCTCTACTATCTCAACGCCGATTGAACGAGGGAATGAAAAGATCCAGATTGCCTTGGTACAGGGTAATATTCCGCAAGAGATGAAATTTAGCCAAGCGCAATATCAAGCGATTATCCGGCGTTATTACCAATTAACAGAAAAGGTTGCACCGAAAGTTGATTTAATTATTTGGCCAGAAACGGCAATCCCTGGGATTTATGAAGATGATTTTTCGTTATCAACGGTATTACGAGATCTCTCTGCAGAGTCAGGGAGTACGATTGTCACAGGGATATTTTCAACGGAAGGGGCTCAAATTCGCAACTCTATAGTGGCTTATGGTGCAGATAGCCGTAGTGATCAGCTCTATCATAAAGTGCATTTAGTGCCTTTTGGCGAATATATTCCTTTTCGTTCGCTATTAAGTCTCTTTGGCAATATGATTGAAATTCCTTTCGCGGATCTGTCGGAAGGAACGATGATACAAAAACCGCTCTCGTTTATGACGGCACAAGGCCGCTTCCAAGGAGGGAGTTCGATCTGTTATGAAGCGGTTTTTGGAGATGAGGCGCGTTTAATGGGGCGAGAGTCGGATTTCTTAATCAATATCAGTAACGATGCTTGGTTTGGGGATTCCATTGGTCCTTGGCAACATTTTCAAATTACCCGCGCTCGGGCGATTGAATTACAGAAAGAGATGGTGCGTTCTACTAATAATGGGATTACCGCTTGGATTGGCTCTAATGGGCAAGTGAAAGCAATGTTGCCACAATTTCAAGAGGGTACATTAGAAGTCGCCGTAACGCCGATTCGAGGAATGACCGCCTATGCGCGTTTGGGGGATCTATTTTGGAGTGTCAGTTTTCTACTGCTCTTAAGCCTTACGATGTTGATAGGGCGCTCTTATTGCCGGAAATTAATTACTAGAAGTTCATTGCCGGCAACTCACTGATGGCAGTTAAACTATGGATAGTAGGATCAGTTTAAAATAAGCTTATGCAAATGCCGGCGCATCTGTAGTGGATATCGTGAGTGCCTATTCTCGAAAAGGAAGAGGCGAGTATCTCGCATAGAGAATACAGCTGATGAAGAGAATAACCGTTAAGAGAAAGTAGACGCTACCAATGGCTGGATGACCTGAAACCCAAATATCAGTTGCAGCGACAAGATAGAAGAGTGAGAGGAAGCTCGTCCACGCGTGAGTAAAACGGCGAGCGCGTAATAACCCTCGTGCCGGGAATACCAGTGGCATCAGTAGTCCAATAATCAGGAAAATTCGAGGCTGATCTGGGTAGATTTGGTTACTCACAATACAGTAAATCGTAAAAAAGAAGAGGGCAAAGTAAGCCACTAAGGTGGAAATTCTTGAAATAGGAACAATCGGGCGCATTATAGTCATCTAATCCTTAAGCGTTTAACAACGTGTGATATTCGCTTTTGTATGTCTAATAGAAATATGAAGTGATAAGGCGCTATCTTATCATTGAACGAAGAGAGAGCAAAGTATGCCAGAACTACCTGAAGTTGAAACGGTCCGAGCCGGTATTTCCCCTCATCTAATAGGGGCGAAAATTGGCGCGATAGAGATTCGTAATGATCGTTTGCGATATCCCATTCCCAAAGCGATAGAGTCCCTCTATGGTGCCGAGATTATGGCAATTGAACGCCGGGCGAAATACCTCATTCTCTATACCGAAAAGCATAAGGTTTTGATTCATCTTGGAATGTCTGGTGCAATTCGCATCGTTGAGAATGAGGGCGATCTTGAGTGGCAAAAGCACGATCATTTTATTATGCAGATGGATAACGATCAGTTGATGGTGTATCACGATCCTCGGCGGTTTGGTTTTATTCTGCTCTACGATCGAGAGGCAGAAATTCCTTTCTTAGAAAAGTTAGCCCCCGAACCCCTGAGTGATGCTTTTTCTACAGATTACCTCTTTGCTAAATTAAATAGTCGCACAAGACCGATTAAATCTGTGGTGATGGATCAAGCTTTTGTTGTGGGTGCCGGGAATATTTATGCGAATGAATCCCTCTTTATGGCGGGCATTCATCCTGAGCGTCCGGCGAATAATCTGAACAGAGAGGAAGTTGAGCGTTTAGTGTCGGCGATTAAAGCAGTATTAACTCGGGCGATTACTCAAGGAGGAACGACCCTGAAAGATTTCACAACGCCGGATGGTCATCCGGGCTATTTTGCCCAAGAGTTATTAGTATATGGGCAAAAAGGGCAACCTTGTGCACTTTGCCAAACCCCTATTGAGCGGATTGTACTTGGCAATCGGGCTACCTATTTCTGCCCTCAATGTCAAAAATAATCATCTAGATATCTTAAAAAACCGCTGTTATCAGATCGAAGAAGTACTTGACGTTTTATTGTGTTCATCTTGTCATTTTTATAGACAATTTTTGGCATAAGATCAAAAGGGGAAATGATTTAGCGCTGAAAAGGGCTATCCCTTTCTCATAAAAAGTGATAGGGTGAAGTAAAGGTAGATCAAGATTATTCAATTGATGAATAGGCGTAGAAGCCTTTGAACAACATTAATAATGGATGATCATTGATTGCTTTGAAGCTCTTGATATAACAATTGATAATGAAATGAAGGAGAGTTTGTATGAATGTTAATTTAACAGGCCAAGGTTTAGAGTTAACTGATGGACTTCGCAGTCGTATTGAGGAGAAATTCTCTAAGCTTGAACGCTTTAGTGATCATATTACCGGCGCACACGTGATCTTAAGTTTAAAAGATAAACAACAAACCGCTGAAATTACCTTAAACATTGCGAAGGGTAAAGATCTTCACGCTGAAGCAACTTCTGAGGATATGTATCAATCAATTGATGAACTTGCTGGTAAAATTGAGCGTCAACTGCTCAAACAGAAAGAGAAAGCAATGACCGCTGAGCGCAAGCAAGGACAAGAGATTCGACAAGAAGAGGAAGAAGCATAAGTCGATCTTAGTTGTGATGGCAACGTTTAGGAAATATGCTTAAATAGAATCGTGCAGGAAGCCCCGTATTTTTATGCGGGGTTTCTCTTTTGTCTTGAACTATTTCAGCGTATCATACGGCTATCTTTCTCTCGATTAATCAACAAAGGATACGTTATGTTCCCTGTAGATGCGAAACATCTTGTGGTCGGATTTGGTATTACCGGCCTCTCTATCGTTAAAGCTCTAAAAGCTTTAAATGTACAACATATTTGGGCACTTGATTCTCGGGAGAATCCCCCAAATTATGCTGAAATTGCACCATTGTGTGAAGAGACAGCTGTCGGTGGTTTTTCAGCAACTTTATTAGATCAATGTGATTATCTCTGGTTAAGCCCTGGCGTTGCACTGGCGACTCCTGAGCTACAATCAACCTTAGTGCGTCTGCCACAATCGCATATTGGGGGCGATATCGAGTTATTTGCCCGCTTAGTAGAAGAGAATATCATTGCTATTACCGGCACGAATGGAAAGAGTACGGTGACCACGCTGTTAGGCACTATCTTTGCTGAAACGGGTTATGATCTCTATGTGGGGGGGAATCTTGGGCTTCCGGCACTAGAGCTTTGGCTTAAGTATCAATCTCGAGATCAAGCAGATCTACGGGAACCCCTCTTTATCTTAGAGTTATCGAGCTTTCAGTTGGAAACTACAACGAGTCTTAAAGCCGATGTGGGCATATTGCTCAATCTATCGCCGGATCATCTCGATCGCTATCGTGATTATGAGCACTATATTACCTCTAAGTTTAGACTCTTTGCCCAGTCAAATAATATTATGATCCCTGCCGGAATTACTGCAATCGAAACGGATCTTAGGGCAGGAATGGCAGATCATCGTTATCAGTTTGAATTAGGAGAAGATTCAATCTATCGCTTTGCGCTGACAGATAGATCTACAAGCGATAATGATAATATGCAAATCGATTATTGGGCGGACTTAGAAACACAGATGATTATTAGTAGAGAAGGGGAGCGAGTGAGTTTCCGGGAGAGTCATTTAGGGGGCTTACATAATGTCCTCAATATGATTGCGGCGACCGGAGCGGCTGAGATTTTTGGTGCACCTCTCAAAGCCATTGAGACAGGTATTACAAACTATCAACCGCTGGCCCATAGAACTGTGAAAGTGCGTACCCTTGAGGGTGTGACTTATTACAATGATTCAAAAGCAACGAATATCTCTTCTACGGAAGCCGCGATTTTAGGGTTTCCTGAGCGCAAGTGGGTTATTTTAGGCGGTGTCACGAAAGGGCAAGATTTCTCTATTCTAGAAAGCTTATTAACGCATAATGTGGCAGGTGTTGCATTGATTGGTGCAGATTACTCTACGATTTTGCCCCATATTCCAAAGGGTATTCTCTGTTTTAAGAGCGATACATTAACTCAAGCAATAGCGGATATTCGGCAAGAGGCGACCGCAGGTGATATTGTTTTATTCTCCCCCGCGTGTGCTAGCTTCGATCAGTTCAAAGGCTTTGAACATCGCGGTGAAGTGTTTGCAGAGATGGTTCGAGCATTATAGGTATTATAAATAGTGATTAATGGTTCTAGATGCGACAGTAGATTAAATCGCTACTAAATTGCTATTAAATAGCTATTAAGAGGCAATGAAATAGTATAGTAAGATCGGTTCAAAATAAGCATTATTGAAATGCCGGCGCATCAGTTGTAATAAGTAAGGAGGCCGTTCTATCCGGCATCTTGCAAGTGTGGGTGAGTCAGGTTTTATATTTTTTAAAATTCCGTAATAGCGTTTTAAAAACCATTTTTTTTAAACCAAATTTACTATAAAAAAGATAATGTTAGAGTATTAGTGGGTATCAGGGGTTATTAGAGATTGTTGGAGATTATATCGGTGTATAATGTTGATATTATTTGTGATATATGTCTTTTTTTAACAATTGTTTCGTAAATGAGATGTTGTCATTATGATCTCTAGAGTAAGAGTATGTTACAATTTCGACCATATTGACTAAATTTAGGTGTATTTTGAAAAACGCATTGTCAACTACAAAAATATATGCAGATCCGTGGTTATTAGTAACGACGGTTATCTTCTTGCTGATTGGGCTTTTAATGGTGACAACAGCCTCAGGATATGTTGCAGAATATTATGGTTTATCACCATACCATTATGGGATGCGCCAATTAATGTATATTGCCATAGGGACTATTTTAGGTTCTGCCGTTTATATGAAGATAGGTTTAGATCGGTGGTATCGGTTAACCCCTATTTTGATGATCATTACGATTATTTGTTTGATATTAGTACTCATTCCTGGGATTGGGCGAGAGGTTAATGGGGCGTTGCGTTGGATTCCGATCTTTGTCTTTAACTTCCAGCCTGCTGAAGTGGCTAAATTCGCGATTGTGATGTATATCGCTTCCTATCTTCATCGGCATAAAGAGACGATTGATGTACGCGCTACAGCACTGATTATTCCCCTTGTGGTGATGGGGTTTCTTGGTATTTTACTGCTATTAGAACCTGATTTTGGTTCAACTGCGATCATCTTTGTGATTGGGTTAGGATTACTCTTTATTGCGGGCGTCAGTATTTGGCAGTTTTTATGTGTTTTAGTGCCAACTTTAGGTGTGATGGCATTTGTTGTTTTGACATCCCCCTATCGCCGAGCACGTTTATCAGGCTTTATGAATCCTTGGGATGATCCTTATAATCAAAGTTATCAATTGGCTAATTCACTTATTGCGATTGGGCGAGGAAAGCTTTCGGGTGTCGGCATTGGGGAGAGTATGTCAAAATTGGGCTATCTTCCAGAAGCGCATACCGATTTTATCTTTTCTATTTATGCCGA
This sequence comes from Ignatzschineria ureiclastica, assembly GCF_003121845.1. Classification (GTDB taxonomy): domain Bacteria; phylum Pseudomonadota; class Gammaproteobacteria; order Cardiobacteriales; family Wohlfahrtiimonadaceae; genus Ignatzschineria; species Ignatzschineria ureiclastica. Next base: position 46,786 of record NZ_QEWQ01000005.1, read on the forward strand.
AGAGTTTGGTTTTTTTGGCGTCGTGATTCTCGTGCTTCTCTATCTTGCGTTTGTCTATCGGACGTTTGATATAGGACGCAGGGCAGAAAATCTTAAGCGGTATTTCGCAGCTTATATCTCTTATGGCATCGGTTTCTGGTTTGGTATCCAAGCTTTAATTCATATGTGTGTGGCTTCAGGCCTATTACCCACTAAAGGATTGACGCTGCCTTTGATTAGTTATGGTGGGTCAAGTATTGTGATGATGTTAATTGCATTAAGTGTGTTATTCAAAGTGGATCGTTTTGTACAGACTGAAGAGTTAGCAGATTATCAGAAGAAACAAGCAGCAAGAGCGGAGCAAGAATTAGCAGATTCTAAGATTAAGGTGACGATAAAATGAGCCTCAATGAGATACAAAAAGATTCAGGAACAGGGCGTGATAATAAGGGCAATATCGTTATTATGGCGGGGGGAACGGGCGGACATATCTTTCCTGGTCTAGCTGTTGCCGAGGATTTACAGCAAGCGGGGTATAATATCTATTGGTTAGGGGCGAATGGTTTAGAGACGCGTCTTGTCCCTCAAAATGGATTGCCTCTGCATTCACTCACGATTAAAGGGCTGCGAGGAAATGGTATTGCTGGTTGGTTAAAAGCCCCTTTTATTCTCTTAAAAGCCATACGTGAAGCGAAAACATTCCTTAAAGAGATTAATCCTGTATGTGTGGTAGGGTTCGGCGGTTTTGCAGCTGCACCCGGTGGTATTGCTGCAAGATTATTGAGAATTCCGTTAGTGATTCACGAGCAAAATGCCGAGCCTGGATTGGTGAATCGTCTACTCTCTCGATTGAGTCAACGTAATCTTGCTGCCTTTAATCAAAAATTACCGAATGCATTAGTCGTAGGTAACCCTATCAGAGCTTCTCTTTTGGCTCTACCTGATTATCGTGAGCGTTATAAGTCAAGGGGAAATGAACCTTTACGTATATTGGTCTTTGGTGGGTCTCAAGGGGCGCGTATCTTAAATCAATTGATGCAGCAGTTTGCTGAAGAGGAACTCTCGGAGCAATTTGACATTTGGCATCAAACCGGCACTGCATTCTACGAAGCACATAAAGAAGATGATTGTTTTAATCGCGAGAATTATCGTTTAACCCCTTTTATTGAAAATATGGATGAGGCTTATGGTTGGGCTGATCTCGTGATTTGTCGAGCAGGCGCATTGACTGTCTCTGAAATTTTAGCAGTGCATGTCGCTAGCTGTTTTGTCCCCTTTGCAAAGGCTGTAGATGATCATCAGACTAAAAATGCACAGGCAGTTGCGGATATTGGTGGCGCTTTTCTCTATCCTGAATCAAAGATGGATGTATCAACATTAGAACAACTTTTAACATCATTTACTCGTGAAACAGCTTTAGAGATGGCGAGTAAGACAGAAATTTTAGCAAAACCAGAAGCAACCCAAAAGATTGTTTCTGAAATTCAAAAGGTTATAGCATCATGAATCATAAAAGTTATATTTGTCCTACTGATATGCGCCGAGTTGAGCGTATCCATTTTGTGGGAATCGGTGGATCAGGAATGTGTGGGATTGCAGAAGTACTTCTCAATCTTGGGTATGAAGTAACGGGTTCAGATATCGCCGGTTCCCCCGTTGTTGAACACCTTATCGATTTGGGTGCGCTTGTTTGGATAGGTCACGATAAGGCGCATGCTTTAGGTGCCGATGTTGTGGTTGTCTCTACTGCAGTTAAAGAAGATAATCCTGAGGTCATTAGTGCGAAAGAGGCACGTATTCCTATTATTCAAAGGGCTCAAATGCTTGGAGAGTTAATGCGTTTTCGCTATGGTATCGCCGTTGCCGGAACGCATGGTAAAACGACAACAACAAGTCTTCTTGCTTCGATCTTAGATGAGGCAGGGCTTGATCCTACTTATGTGATTGGTGGCCGTTTAAATAGTTCAAATGTAAATGCGCGTTTAGGATTAGGACAATATCTTGTTGCAGAAGCCGATGAATCTGATGCTTCATTCTTGCACCTTCATCCGATGTCAGCGATTATTACCAATATCGATCAAGATCATATGAGTACCTATGGCGGTGATATTGAGAATTTACGCAAGACTTTTATTGAATTCTTACATTTATTACCTTTTTATGGTTTAGCGGTACTCTGTATTGATAATGAAGAAGTGGCGAATTTAGTGCCACGTATTCATCGTCCGATCATTACTTACGGGGAAGCAGAGGGCGCGGACTATCAACTATTGCGTTATGAATCGAAAGGCATGCAGACTTGTTTTGAACTTAAAATGCCTAATGGCACAAGTGAATTTACGGTAGCTCTACCTGGTAAATATAGCGTGTTAAATAGTATTGCTGCGATTGCTATTGCCAATGATTTAGGGGTGCCACATCCCGCTATTCGCCGCGCACTTCGTCGTTTTAAAGGAATTGGTCGTCGTTTTCAGTTTCACCCTTCAGTTCCACTTAAAGCGGGTGGCAATGTGGAGGTGATGGAAGATTATGGTCATCATCCAACCGAAATTCGGGCTGTATATGAAGCGTTGACTACGGCATATCCTGAGAAACGAATTGTGGTTGCATTCCAGCCTCATCGCCATTCTCGTACAGCAGAACTCTATGATGAATTTGTAGATGTCTTATCAACGATTAATACCGTTTTAGTCACAGATATCTACGGCGTACGAGAAACACCGATTGCCGGTATTAGTGGTGAACAACTCGCAAAAGATGTGGCGACTAAAGGTGGGAATCAGACATTGTTTGTAGGAAGTATTGATAATATTCGAGATCAATATGCTGCTATTGCACAAGAAGGGGATCTGATTGTGATGATGGGCGCTGGAAATATAGGTGGTATTGCTGCAAACTTTTATAAAGGAGGGGCGCTTTAGGGCGATAACTATATGAATAATAAATATAATAATTTAATAAAACGTATTGAAGATCCAGCGCTTTTTGGTAAAGTAGCGGTGGTCTACGGTGGAAATTCTTCAGAACGAGAAGTCTCTCTTTGGTCGGGGGAGGCGGTATTAAAGGCGCTTCAAGCACAAGGTATTGATGCACATGGTGTCGATACGCAAGCTGTTGAGCTCTTGAGTTACCTTAAATCAGAACAATTTGATCGTGTGTTTATCGTGCTTCATGGTCGGGGCGGAGAAGATGGCGTGTTACAAGGGGCGCTTGAGTATCTACAGGTTCCTTATACCGGCAGTGGTGTATTAGCTTCTAGTGTGGGTATGGATAAGTTGAAAACGAAGCAAATTTGGAAAGCTTTAAATTTGCCTGTTTTAGAGTCTTACTTGTTAGAAGATCTTGAGACAGTTGAACGCTTAAAAGATGAGTTGTCTTACCCATTAGCAGTGAAACCTGCGGAAGAGGGCTCAAGTATTGGCGTGAGCAGAGTTGATCGTGCCGAGGACTTAGTGAGCGCTTGGCAGGCGGCTGGAGGATTTAATTCAGCAGTATTTGCTGAAAACTGGATTATTGGTAAGGGTGAGTATACTTGTGGCCTATTAAATGGAACCGCGCTTCCTCTGATTCGTATGGAGACAGATCTCGCTTTCTACGATTATGAAGCTAAATACCTGAGAGATGATACTCGTTATTACTGTCCTGCAGGCTTGCCAGATGAAGATGAATCACGCTTTAGATTGCTTTGCGAATCTGCATTTAAAGCATTAGGTGCATGTGGTTGGGGGCGCATTGATCTAGTGGTCGATCAGGAAAATAATCCTTGGTTATTAGAGATCAATACAGTGCCGGGTATGACAAGCCACTCGTTAGTTCCTATGGCGGCGAAAGAGGCCGGTATCTCTTTTGAAAAGCTCTGTTGGCTGATCTTAGAAGAGACGCTTGCGGCGTAGCAGATGTTGTAGAAAAACTTGGAAAACTTATTTTAATTAAAATCGGTAGTAGGATCGAGAATATCGTAAGTTTTTCGTACTATAAATATGGACACATTGATGGGTTATTATTTACTTTGAAGCAGTTATTGTTATATTCATCAAATCAACGAATAAAAGGAAAATCACGGCGCTATCAACAAGGCGTTGTACCGCGGAAAGAGTTTAGTTGGAAGCGGTTTTGGGAACTGTTTTTCCGTATTGTTCGAGGATTTATTTTAGTAGCGCTACTGATTTTGATCGTAGCAGGTCCTTACTATGGATGGCAATATCTGAAGCGAAGCACCGTCTTTTTTACAATTGATAAAGTGATGGTTTATGGGGATATCCATTATTTGCCCCATGATCGAGTGAACGAGCTGGTTAAAGATGCTGTTGGGAAAAACCTAGTGGGTTTAGACATTAAAGAGTATCAGGATCAAATATTGAGTGAACCTTGGGTAAAGTCTGTAGATTTAAAGCGGCAATGGTTTCATGAATTAGATGTGTATCTGACAGAACAACAGCCTGTGGCCATTTGGAATAATACTGAAATGCTTAATAGCGAAGGAGAGATCTTTTCGCCAAAGGATATTCCGGCTTATGATTGGGTTTATCTCACTGGAGCGGATGAAGATTCTAAAGAGATTTTACAGTTTTATCATAAGGTTGCTCCACAATTGGCGGCTAATGGTTTTAAGGTTAAAGAAATTATATTAGATGATCAAGATTCTTGGAGTATCTTGCTTGATGGTGATTTGTTGCTTATCATGGGTTCAGAAGAGCTAGATGAACGATTAGCGCGTTTTTTACGACAATTACCCGATCAAAATGTATTAGATGCGATATCGCATATTGATTTTCGTTATAGAAATGGTTTTTCGGTAAAATGGAAAAAATAGATTAACGCTAATATTTAATAGACTATTAGTAAAGTATTAATAGGCAATGAATAATAAAAACGATAAATAGGTGCAGAGTATGACAGAACTTTCAATACAGTCCGTAGGTGTATGTATCGACATCGGAACGCACAAAGTCGTTGGAATGATGGCAAAAGCGCGAGAAGACGGAATTATCGAAATTGTAAAGATTGCCTCTCGTCCATCTCGAGGTATTAAAAGAGGTGTTATTAATAATATTGAGCCCATCACTCGAATTGTTAAAGATATCATTACTGAACTTGAACGCGATTTGAAGATCGATGTATTATCGGTTTCTGCTTCTATTAGCGGATCACATATTCGTAGTCGAAAGAATACAGGCGTGATCACACTCGCTAAAGACCACGAACGATTTACTGAGCGGGATTATGAACGTATTTTAATCGAAGCGGGGAAATTGAAATTAGATCCTGGTGAGAGTGTTATTCATGTATTGCCACAAAAATATATTGTTGATGGTGGCGAACCTGTTGAGAATGCCATAGGTCTCGCGGGTGTTCGCTTTACACTGATTGCGCATTTGATAACTGCCGCAACCAATGAAATTACGAATATCCGTAATTGTATTGCAGCAAGCGATGTTAATGTTGATAATGTTATTTATGAAGGATTATCTTCGGCAATTAGTGTCTTAACAGAGGATGAGCGTCAAAGAGGTGTAACTCTGATAGATATCGGCGCGGGTGTTACTGATGTAGTAGTTTACCAAGATGGGGCTGTGGTTTTTCATGACTCAATTCCTTTAGGGGGCGATGATGTAACGGCAGATATCGCCAAATTGAAGCGCTTTTCAACTCAAGTCGCAGAAAGTATCAAAATTGAACATGGTTCATGTATGGGGTATGCCAGTTATGATGGAACATTTACATTGCCTGTTATAACAAATCAGAGTGAAAATCGTAAAATGTCGGTTCGTGAGCTCTCTTTTATTATTGATGCCCGCTATCGTGAAATTCTAGAATTTGTTCGAGAAAAGATAGAAGAAGCAGGGGTTTATCAGTTGCATGATGCCGGTGTTGTATTGACGGGTGGCGCAAGTCAAATGGTGGGATGTGTTGAATTAGCAAGGGATGTGATGGATAAGCCTTGTAGAATTGGCTTACCGATTAATGTCAGTTATAAAAGTTCAGAACCTTTAACGCCAGAACATGCTGCTGTCGTAGGTCTTCTTGCTTCCTATAAATATGAGAATATTTGGCAAAAAGAGTTACAAAAAACAATGCCAAGTGGTAACATCTTTAGTAATATATATAAGAAAATCGCTGGAATATGTCGAAATTATTTGTGATTTATTTCTGGTCAAACAATTACATTAAAGAATACGAATAAAATTGAGGATTAATAATGTCCATTTTTGAACTGCAGCAAGATCATAACGAACATGGTCCTATTATCAAAGTAATAGGTGTCGGTGGCGCGGGTGGTAATGCTATCACGCATATGGTGAATTCTGGTCTTACCGGTGTAACTTTTATTGCCGCGAATACAGATTCTCAGGATCTACATCAGGCGAAAGCTGATGTTCGTATTCAATTAGGTGAGCAGTTAACTCGTGGATTAGGAGCTGGGGCAAACCCAGAGATTGGTCGTCAAGCGGCAGAAGAAACGAAAGAACATATTAAAGCTGAATTAAATGGTGCAGATATGGTTTTCATTGCCGCAGGAATGGGTGGAGGTACCGGTACAGGAGCTGCACCTATCGTGGCAGAAGTTGCGAAAGAATTAGGTATTTTAACTGTTGCAGTAGTCTCTCGTCCTTTCTCTATGGAAGGTCGTAAGCGTGATCAAGCAGCGACTCAAGGCTTAAAACAATTGGCGCAAAATGTCGATTCATTAATTACGATCCCGAATGATCGTTTAATGAGTGTGCTTGGGAAAGGTGTAAGCCTTTATGATGCATTTAGCGCTGCTAACAATGTGTTATTCAATGCTGTACAAGGTATTACAGACAGTATCACGAAGCCTGGCATGATCAATCTTGACTTTAATGATGTCAAAACGGTGATGCGTCAGCAAGGACTCGCCATGATGGGTGTAGGTTTATCATCTGGCGATAATGCTGCGCGTGAAGCAATTCAACAAGCGATCTCTTCACCGCTTTTAGAAGAAGTGAGTCTTAAAGGTGCTAAAGGTCTTTTAGTGAATATTTCTGGTGGCCTAGGATTGAGTATTGGTGACCTTCATGAAATCGGTGCCATTATCAGTGAATATGCAGATGAAGATACAACAGTTGTGTTTGGTGCCGTTGTTGATGAAGAGATGGGCAATGATATCCGAGTAACGCTTGTGGCGACGGGATTGGGTGAGTATCAATCTTCTATAGAGAAGGTGAGTATTGCCGATCAGTTGTTAGGTCGAACAAAACCTGCAGTAGCACCAGAAGCTGTAAAAGAGAGTGCTAAACCGAGCGGTTCACATTCAACAGGTTATTTAGATATTCCTGCGTTTTTAAGAAAAAATTCTTAAAATTCGTAGAACTCTAAGAAAGAAAAGTTATGTTAAAACAGAGAACGATAAAAAGTCTGGTACAAACCACTGGGATTGGATTACATTCCGGGAAGAAAGTCTATTTGACTTTACGACCTGCAGGAATTGATCAAGGTATTATTTTCCGTAGAACGGATGTACCTTCACCAGATATTAAAATTGCGGCTGATGCGGTTGTGAGCACGCAGCTTGCGACAATGATTGCATCTCCTGAAGCACCCGATGTGACGATCTCAACTATTGAGCATCTTATGTCGGCGTTATGTGGCTTAGGGATTGACAATGTCATAGTCGAAGTGAGTGCACCAGAAATTCCTATCATGGATGGGAGTTCTGCCCCTTTTGTTTATCTGATTCAATCAGCAGGTATTCAGGAGCAAAATGCCGCTAAGAAATTTATCAAGATTAAAAAACCGGTCATGTACCAGCATGAAGACAAGATTGCTAAATTGTTGCCTTACAATGGCTTTAGATTAGATTTTACAATCAAATTTGACCATGCGGTATTAGATAAAACAAATCCACAACACCGTTGTGAGTTTTCAAGTCAATACTATATTGATGAAGTGGCAAGAGCGAGAACCTTTGGTTTTATGAAGGATCTCGAAGTAATGCGTGAGCTGAATCTTGCATTAGGCGGTAGTATGGATAATGCTATTGTTGTGGATGATTATCGTATTTTAAATGCAGATGGTCTTCGCTATGAAGATGAGTTTGTGCGTCACAAAGTCCTAGATGCTGTAGGTGATCTCTATGTATTAGGGCACCCTATTATCGGAGAGTTTGTAGGATATAAAGCAGGGCATATGATGAATAATATGCTGATTCGTGAGTTAATGAAAGATACTTCAGCTTATGAGATTGTCACTTATGAAGAAGCTGAACATTCGCCTGTGACTTTCACGGTACCTGCTTGGAATTAATTTTATGGGAAATACTTTAATTTTGAGAGAAATTGGAGTATAGTCTTTAGTTTACGATTTTATATTGAATAACGTGTCTCTATATAATATAAAAAAGTTTTGGATATTAGTTGAATATAGGATATAAATTTTTATGGTTACAATTCGTCTAGCTCGTGGGGGCTCAAAAAAGCGTCCTTTCTACCAAATCGTTGTTGCGGATCAAAGAAATTCAGTAACAGGTAAATATATTGAGCGTCTTGGCTTTTTTAATCCCATCGCAAAAGGTGGGGAGAAACGTTTACAGCTTGCTCAAGACCGTGTTGATTATTGGGTAGGTGTAGGTGCACAGCCTTCTGAACGTGTTGCTTCATTACTTAAAGAAGCAAAAAGAGCGGCAGCTAAAGCAGCAGTTGAAGCTTAATCGTTCAATAATTTAATGTAGAGCCATCTTATCTAGTATAAGGTGGCTTTTTTATTCGCTTTTGAGGAGTCAGAATAATGCAAGCAGAGAAGATTGTTGTAGGTAAGATCAATGGTTTTCATGGGGTCAAAGGGTTTATTAAAGTATTTTCTGAAACTAGACCAAGAGAAGGTATTTTGCATTATAAGCATTTTTTGATTCAGCGAAATGGTGCTTGGGAAACTCTAGAAGTTGAAGTAGGACAGAAGCATAGCAAGCATATTCTTTTTAAATTTAAGGGATTGGATTCAAGGGATGCAGTTGAACCTTTGTTAGGTGCAGTACTCTATGTTGCACGGGAAGATCTGCCAGAATTAGCTGAAGATGAGATCTATTGGGTGGATCTTTACGGACTCAAAGTATTTAATCATGAAGATGTAGAATTGGGTATTATTGAAGATATCTTTGAAACTGGGGCGAATGATGTATTAGCCGTGAAAGGTGAGAAGGGAGAGATCTTGATCCCTTATTCAATGGAATATATCGTCATGGAAGTCAATTTAGAAGAAGGTTATATTGTAGTCGATTGGGATGAAGAGTAGAAAGTGAACAAGATGATTATTGATGTTATAGCGCTTATTCCGGAGATTATTCAGCCAATTATTGAAGATGGGATCGTCAGTCGTGCGCATCAGAAATCACTCTTTGAGCTTCGTTTTTGGACCCCTAGAGATTATACGGAAGATCGTCATCATACTGTGGATGCACGGCCATTTGGCGGCGGCCCTGGTATGGTGATGATGTATGAACCTTTGAAAAAGACATTCGATGCAATTGCAGATTATCGGCAAAGTCGTGGTGTTCGTATCTATATGTCTCCGCAAGGTGAGGTTCTAAAGCAATCGAAAGCAAGAGCATTGGTGGCGATACCTCACTTAGTGCTTTTATGTGGACGCTATGAAGGCGTAGATCAACGTATTATCGATACAGAAATTGATTTTGAGCTTTCAATAGGGGATTACGTACTTTCAGGAGGAGAGTTAGCTGCAGCCGTAGTGATAGATACTGTGGTACGCCTACTCCCTGATGCAATGTCTAATGAAGCATCTCATCAAAATGATTCTTTTAGTGAAGGAGATCTGTTAGACCATCCTCATTACACAAGACCACGAGAAATTAACGGATTATCCGTCCCTGATGTTCTCTTTTCAGGTGACCATGCCAAGATTGAAGCTTGGCGCCGAGAAGAATCTCTTCGGAGAACTGCGCTGCGTCATAACAAAGCAGATATTAATAATCATTAACTTATTAATAAAATTTAATTTATATTAATGATAATATTGTCAATTATATTGACTATTTATCAATTAATGTTTATTATTTTCAAGGCTCGAGCAGGAGTTGATTATTGGGTCTGCCGATAGATATGACACAAGGAGGAATGTCTTGTTAATTTTAACTAGAAAACCAGGTGAGCGCTTCGTTATTAACGATGATATCACAGTTACAGTACTAGAGTTCAAAGGAAACCAAATTCGCATTGGTATTGATGCACCTAGTGATGTAAAAATATTTAGAGAAGAAGTTTATGAACGGATCATGGCAGCTTCTTCAGATAATGAAAAGAAGTAATGAGTTAGAAGTCCCGATCTAATATCGGGATTTTTGCTGTCAATATATGGTGAAATAGTCATTCAATGATAAGTACTAGCTATTAAAAAATAAGTCCTTGATGGTGTATTTATAGCAGTATCGGTTCAAAACAAGCTTATTTATAGTCGTTCCGGTTTAAGAAAATTCACAATCATTATGGGATGAAGATTCTTGCAATCTTGCCAACATTTTCACTTAATAATTTAAAACCGATTTCACTATAAATGCCGGCGCATCGGCTGTAATAAGTAAGGACGCCATTCTATCCGGCATCTTGCAAGTGTTGTTTAGTACGGTTTTATGTTTTCTTAAACCAAATTTACTCTATATTTTTGATTTAATCAGTAATTTTAGGTTATGAATAAACCCACTATATTGGAGTATATAGTGGGCTTAATATGTATTTTAAAATATGTACCTTGTAGTTATTCAAAAAACATTCAGTAGTGAAATTTTAGATTGAGTAGTAAAGCTCATATTCTACAGGATGTGGTGTTTCCGCAACTTTATTCACTTCTTTTTGTTTTAATTGAATATAAGCATCAATAAGATCATTGCTAAAGACATTTCCTGCCAGTAAGAATTCACGATCTTTGTCTAAAGCTTCTAAGGCTTCTTCTAAATTCTTGCTTACTTTTGGAATCGCTTTTAATTGATCACTAGAGAGATCATAGAGATTCTCATCAGAAGCAGGACCTGGATCGATCTGGTTTTTAATACCATCAATTCCTGCCATTAACATTGCAGCAAATGAGAGATAAGGATTGCCGGTTGCATCAGGGAATCGGATCTCAATACGACGACCTTTCTCATTTGCAATGTAAGGGATACGAATTGATGCAGTTCTATTTTTTGCAGAATAAGCGAGTAATACAGGTGCTTCATAATGTGGTACTAATCGTTTGTAACTATTCGTTGAAGCATTTGTAAAGGCATTAAGTGCTTTGGCATGTTTGATAATGCCACCAATAAAGTAGAGCGCTGTTTGTGATAAGTTGCTATAACCATCGCCACAGAAGATATTTTCACCCTCTTTAAATAGTGAGATATGTACATGCATTCCTGAACCATTTTCCCCAAAATAAGGCTTAGGGAGAAATGTTGCACTTTTACCATGCTGTTCAGCGGTACTTTTAATAATATACTTTAATCTTTGTGTCTCATCTGCTTTCTTAAGAAGTGTATTGAAGCGAGAGCCAATTTCACATTGGCCAGCAGAGGCGACTTCCCGATGATGAATTTCAACTTCAATACCGGTTTCTTCGGCAATAAGTGTGATTTCATTGCGTAGATCATGGAGTTTATCAACGGGTTGTAAAGGTGCATAACCTCCTTGTTTTTCGGCTAAATGACCAGAAATAGCATTCGGACCACTTGATTGCCAATAACAGACTGAGGAATTCAATTCATAGCTTACATGGTTAGGGTCGGTGCTATATTGCACATTGTCAAAGATAAAAAACTCATTTTCAGGGCCTAGATATGCGGTATCTGCAATTGCTGTTTCTTGTAGATAACTTTCTGCTCTTTTCGCTAAAGCACGAGGATCACGAGAATAGTAGTCCATAGTATCGGGCTCTAAAACATCACAAATGAGAACTAACGTTGGATGTTTAATTAGAGGGTCAATAAATGCACTCTCTGCATTTGGTAGAAGAATCATGTCAGATGATTCGGTTTGTTTCCAACCTTTAAAGCTAGAGCCATCAAAAAATTTACCCTGTGTGAAGAGCTCTTCATTTACCTGTCGTGCGGGGATAGTAAAATGGTGTTCTTGGCCGACCATGTCTGTAAGACGAAGATCAACGAATAAAATACCCTTTTCTTTAATGAGTTCTAATACAGAACGTATACTATCTGCCGCCATTGGATCTCTCTCCTTCAAATTTTTGATCACTAAATTAATTATTCTACACTAATTTTATAGAGAAATAACGGTAAGATAGCTAGAAATTTTTGTAAAAAAAGTTGATGAAATTCCTTGCTTTATGTTTTGCTCAGAGTGACGTAGAATAAAGAACGATTCACTTTAAAAAGAGTGAATAACGAATATCTCTTTCTTAATCATTATCCTTCAATAATGAACAATCACTAAATAATAATGAAAGGTGATTCATATTCATGAAAATTACTACATGGAACGTTAATTCCATCAATGTCCGTTTAACGCATCTTCTCTCTTTTCTTGAAACTGAAAAGCCCGACGTCATTGGTTTACAGGAGTTGAAAGCCCCCAATGACAAATTTCCATTAGCAGAAATAGAGGCAACCGGTTATCACGTGGTACTTAATGGTCAGCCGACTTATAACGGTGTTGCTTTAATTGCGAGTCAGCCAATTGACGATGTGGTACTTGATATTCCCGGCTTTGATTCAGAAGAAAAACGGGTGATTACCGGAACAGTCGCCGGTGTACGCATTGTGAATGCTTATGTACCTAATGGGCAAAATCCTGATTCTAATAAGTATGAATATAAATTACGGTGGTTGACAGCTTTTACTGATTACCTTGAACAATTGCTTGAAGAATATCCTCAATTGATCGTTATCGGGGACTTTAATATCGCCCCTACAGATGATGATGTTCATAATCCTGCTTCATGGAAAGGGAAGATACTCTGTACTGATCAAGAACGAGCCGCTTTTCAAGGATTACTTGATCTAGGTTTCTTAGATACTTTGCGTATTGAAGCGAAACCGAAAGGAACTTTTACCTGGTGGGATTATCGGCAGGGCGGATTTGAGAAAAATAGTGGTATTCGTATTGATCATCTATTATCATCGAAAGTATTAGGCCGTCGATATCAGGCATCAATGGTTCATCTTGATTATAGGGCCTTAGAGCGACCGTCAGATCATGCGCCGGTCTCTGCCGTATTTAAATAATGATTTATTACAACTATTAAAAATGAAAGTATAAAAGGTGACCGCTATAGAGACTATTTCTGAATAAAATTTGTTCAATATTGGTTCAAAATCTATTCGAAATTTATTCAAAGTTTATTCCAAATTTATTCAAAAGATAATTTGAGTATTACTCAAAGCGATGAATAAGGGATATATTAAGTATGTACATAAGATATGTGTTAGTTATATATATAGTATATATAGGATATTAAACTTGAATAATGAGTTTTCTTAAGTTACCGGATACACGCATTTCATAAAGGAGAAAGTATGTTTGGTGGTAGTATTGTGGCGATTGCCACACCGATGTTTCCTGATGGTCGAATTGATTACGATACATTTGAAAAGTTGGTTGAATTTCATATCGAAAATAAGACTGATGCGATTGTTGCTGTAGGTACAACGGGTGAATCTGCAACTGTCAATTTTGATGAGCATCGTGAAGTTGTTAAACGCGTTGTTCAATATGTTAATGGGCGTGTGCCTGTTATTGCTGGAACGGGTGGCAATTCTACAGAAGAGGCAATTCGTTTAACACATTGGGCTGCTGAAGATGGTGCGGATGCATGTTTGCTTGTTGCGCCTTACTATAATAAACCTCCTCAAGAAGGGCTCTACCAACACTTTAAATTAATTGCGGAAACAGTAGATATCCCTCAAATTCTCTATAATGTGCCAGGAAGAACGTGTTCTGATATTCAAGTTGATACAGTTGCAAGGTTAGCTGAACTTAAAAATATCGTTGCAATTAAAGAGGCGAGTACTTTTGAACGTGTAGAGCAATTGATTCGCCGAGTAGGAGATCAAATTGATGTTTTAACAGGTGAAGATGGGATCGCTGCTAAATGTGTGCTAGCGGGCGCTAAAGGGGTAATCTCGGTCACTGCTAATGTTGTACCTCTTCAAATGCATGAGATGATTGCCGCTGCGCTTGCGGGAGATGAAGCAAGAGCGTATGAAATTAATGATCAAATCAAAGAATTGCATCATGTGCTCTTTTTAGAAACAAATCCTATTCCGGTAAAATGGGTATTGCAAGAGATGAAAAAAATCCATGCGGGAATTAGACTTCCTCTTGTGCCACTTGATAAGCAATATCATTTGACTGTACGTGAAGCGATGAAAAATGCTGGTATTTCTTAATTCGATCTTATTGAAGGAATCAGTTTGATCGGATAAAAAGAGCAATCAGTTTGTTTTTACGTTATAATCCCACAAAAAGTATTTTGTGATTAATGAAAATCGCTCATACAATAACAAGAATTTATTCGTTAAGGATTAGGTCCATGTATACAAAAAAAATAGCGTTTGCGGTATTGCTATCAGGCTTGGTAATTAGCGGTTGCTCTACGCAAAAAGTGCAACCTCGGGATAGCTTGCGTTATTTATCATCATCGCAAGTTAATCCACTGGAGTATCCACCAAGCTTATTGAAGACAACAGCGACAGATACGGTAGCGACTACGACACTTAAAGAGTATCGTCAACATCAGAAGCAAGTTGTCCAAAAAGTATTACCTACAGGAGACAGCGCTGGTCTAACCTTTATAGAATCTGAAGGCGGACGTCGTTGGATCAATACAGGGCATTCGCCTGATTATGTTTGGCAACAAGTACAACAACTTGTTCGTCAGCTTGGTTTAGAGATTGAATCACAAACACCTGAAGCGGGTATTATTGAAACTAAGTGGGCTGAAAACCAAGCGAATGTAGATGATGGTTTTATCCGTGGCTTAATTCGTAAAGTCGCCGGTAACTTACTAGGTTCTACTTCTAAGGATAAGTTCAAGATTCGTTTAGAGCGTGATGGAGATCGAGTATTAGTCTTTGTGACACATTACTCTCTTAAAGATGAGGCAACGGGTAATGAACAACAATTCCATAAATGGGTTGATGGTGGGAGTGATCCGGAACTTGAAGCTGAATTCTTAGCGCGATTATCTGCACGTTTAGGCGTAGGAGGCGATGGTCTCGGTGCCTCGGGAAAGGGTGGTAGTATCCCGGCTATTGATCGAGAAGGGATGCGCCTCACCATAAGTAATAGATCACCACAAGATGTATGGAAACAATTGGGTGATATTTTAGATGATGGTTCTGAATTTAATGTTTTAGAGCAATATTCTGATATCAACACTTATCGAGTTGGACGGACAACTAAAAAACGTCGGTTTTTCTTCTTCACACGCTATGATCGTGAAGGGGAAGTATATTACGTTCGCGTGAATGAGTTGGGTAATGGCCAGGCAAAAATTGATATCCAACCTGTCTTGACGCTCAATCACTTAGAAGAGTTAGTGGATCGAATTTCAACTAAACTTCAATAAATTCGACAACCTTATCAAATCAGCTGTTAAGTTGTAGAATATTGTAAGTTTAGAATCGTTATTCACAATTTTGGTAAAATAAAAACGCTCGATTGATTAATCGGGCGTTTTGTTTATGTACAATAAGTACAATAAGCTATCTCAGAAGGAGCAGAGAGAGGATATGGGACAGAAAATTGCGAAACTTGATCCGCATGTCATTAACCAGATTGCCGCTGGTGAAGTGGTTGAGAGACCGGCTTCAGTTGTGAAAGAGTTAGTTGAGAATAGTATCGATGCCAATGCTACTGAAATCGTAATAGATATTCGTGCTGGGGGCATCGAGCAGATTATTGTACAAGATAATGGGAGTGGGATTGCTAAGGAGGATCTAAGTCTTGCTTTATCAAGTCACTCCACGAGCAAGATTCGTTCAGCCAATGATCTAGAAGAGATCGCCACTTTAGGTTTTAGAGGAGAAGCGTTACCGAGTATTGCGGCAGTTTCTCGCCTAACACTTATTTCTAGAGAAGCGGGAGCAGAGTATGCCTTTAAAGTGCAGAGTAAAGGCCATGATGAAATTAATGAGCCGATGCCGGCATCGCTCCCTCAAGGTACTCGGATTGAAGTTTTTGATCTCTTTTTTAATGTTCCAGCAAGACGGAAGTTTTTACGCACTGAGAGAACAGAGCTAAGTCATATTGAAACTTTAGTGAAGCGGTTAGCGCTTATTCGTTTCGATATTAGTTTCACTCTTATTCATAATGGGCGTGAGCTTTTTTCAGCGCCTATTGCTGAGACAATGGCACAAAAACAGGCCAGAATAGGACAAGTTTTTAATCAAGAATTTTTAGATAATTGTTTCCACTTTTCACATACTAAAGAAGTGGTGATTGATGATGTGGGGACAACTCGAATTTTAACGTTAGAAGGTTGGGTTGCAAAACCCACTTTTTTCCGCAATAACAATGAATGGCAGTATGTCTATGTGAATGGGCGAATGGTCAAAGATCGTCTTGTGGCGCATGCAATTCGTCAAGCTTATCGAGATGTCATGTACAGTGATAAACATCCCGCTTTTGTGGTCTATTTTACGCTTGATCCTGCTGCTGTAGATGTTAATGCTCATCCCCAAAAACATGAGGTGCGGTTTCGAGAGTCGCGAATTGTTCATAACTTCCTTTTTAGTACCTTTAATCATGTCATCTCTCGGCCGGAAGTTTTAGAGGGGAGTGATGCGCTTCCTGTTGTGGCTTCAATAGAGGATAAACAGCCCTTATCAGTACAAGAAGCGCCATCAGAGAGTCGTGCCATTGCAAATCAACGGCAAACAGGGCTCTCTTTTGGCAATCAATATGGTGGGCAGGGTAAGTCTTATAAACCTCTTAATCTCTATGAAGCGATTGGTGCCGGTCGCAATATATCAAATTCATCAGGGCAACAAGCATTTGCAGGGCTAATAGATAGAACTTCTTCAACCACAGGCAATCATTCAGCGACTGATCAAATCGGTAATGAAAATGATCAAGATTTCGATCCCGATGATGCGCCGTTAGGTTATGCGCTCGGGCAACTTCATGAGGCCTATATTTTGGCGGAGAATCGGCAGGGTTTGGTGATGGTGGATATGCATGCCGCTCATGAGCGAATTATTTATGAACGTTTTAAGAGTGCAGTGGATACGGATAAAGGGATTGTCAGACAAGCCTTATTAATTCCTAAAACTATTGAAGTAACCTCGAAAGAGATTGCGCTTGTAGAGGAATTTCAGGCAGAACTTCACTCAATAGGTTTGATTTTAGAAGTATTAAGTCATAATTCCATTGTAGTACGAGAGGTTCCGGCGAGTTTAATTCGTGCTAATATCGAGAAATTAGTGAGCGAAGTGTTACGAGATTTTGATCGCTATGGGTCTAGTCAAAAGATTACGGAACATATCCATGATATTCTTTCAACAATGGCTTGTCATAGCGCTATTCGTCATCATCGGCGTTTAACCTTACCAGAGATGAATGCGCTACTGAGAGATATGGAACGTACAGAGCGATCAGGACAGTGTAATCATGGTCGTCCTACTTGGCGGTCGTTAGCATTGACTGATTTAGATAAACTCTTTTTACGAGGTGAGTAGTGAATTCAACAACCTTACAACGATGCGTTATTTTTGGTAATCCCATTGCGCAATCGAAATCTCCAGAGATGCAGATGCAGTTTGCTCATAATGTCGGCGTTAATCTTGAATATCTAAAAGTTTTAACACCACTCGATGATTTTGCAGGAACCTTAAAGCATTGGGTCAATCAAGGGATTGTTGGGGCTAATATTACCGTTCCGTTTAAAGAGGAAATATATCAACTGTGTGATGATTTAACACCTGAAGCCCGCACAGCAAAAGCCGTCAATACAATTCGTATTCAAGAAGGGAAGATCTATGGTCATAATACTGATGGTATTGGACTTATTCGGGATATAACCGAGCTAAAAGGAATTCAAATTGCCGGTAAGCGAGTCTTAGTATTAGGGGCCGGTGGGGCAGTTCGCGGCATTATGCAACCGCTTTTAGATCAAAAACCGCATTCTGTGATGATGAGTAATCGTACTTTGATTAAAGCAGAGCAATTAGTCCAAGAGTTTGCAAATAGTACACAATGTGATATTTCAGCAGTGGCTTGGCATGATTTACAAGATGAGTTTGATTTGATTATTAATGGGACAAGTGCCTCACTGCAACAAGATTTCCCGGCATTACCACAAGGAACGATCGGTAGCGATACTATCGGTTATGATCTTGTTTATAGCAATCAACCCACTATTTTTATGGAATATATCTACGATAACGGTGGTAAAAAAGCCTATGATGGCTTAGGGATGCTCATTGAGCAAGGCGTATATGCCTTTGAATTTTGGTTTGGGAAGAAGCCCTCGATAGAGGGGGTAATGGCGATCTTTGGGCGGTAATATTGATAAACATTATTTCCCTTTTGGATCTTTAATACAAATAAGAAAGTTAAGCTAAAACGTGCCTTTAATCAGGCATTCAATCCTAGATTTTGATATCATTTGCAAAATCCATTCATGAAGGAAAAGAGAATTATGTCTGAAGAAAAAACCCATTTTGGTTATCAAACGGTCGATCGTGATGAGAAAGAAGCGAAAGTTGCAGAAGTGTTTCACTCAGTGGCGAGTCGTTATGACGTGATGAATGATGTGATGAGTTTTGGGATTCATCGTCTTTGGAAAAATACAGCATTAAGTTTATCGGGTGCTAGACGTGGACAGAAAGTCCTTGATCTTGCCGGCGGTACCGGTGATTTAACGAAGCGTTTAAGTCAACGTGTAGGTGCTGAAGGCTTAGTGGTTTTATCGGATATCAACGAATCAATGTTAGAAGAGGGGCGTAAACGTCTTATCAATGAAGGGATTGTTGGTAATGTGGAATTTAAACAGATTAATGCTGAGCAGATTCCTTTTGAAGATGCGACTTTCGATTTAGTAACAATTGGTTTTGGGCTTCGTAACGTAACAGATAAAATGAAAGCGCTTAAAGAGATGCGTAGAGTCTTAAAACCTGGCGGTCGTCTTTTAGTGTTGGAGTTTTCTAAACCTGTGGTTCCTGGATTAGGGACGCTGTATGATTTCTATTCATTCCAAATTATTCCACGTATGGGCGAATTAATTGCAAAAGACGGCGATAGCTATCGCTATCTCTCTGAATCGATTCGGATGCATCCACCACAAGAAGAACTTCGCGATATGATGCTTGAAGCGGGATTTGATGAAGTGGATTATAAGAATTTAACCGGCGGGATTGTGGCAATTCATCGGGGATTTGTCTATTAAATATTAGCCTAAGAATTAGCCTAAGTGCTAGTTAATATAGAGTTTATCAACTTTAATGATAAGCTCTGATTATTAGTAGGGATTGTAGAGAATTCCTACTTCATATTCTGTTTACTTAAGGATAATTAGATGATTTCTCGTGGTTTGCGTATGATCAAAATTTGGTGGGTATTCCTCAGGTTTGGTCTATATGATCTTGCTTTTATGGTGCCGGGACTGCGGCATCTTCGGTTTCTTAAACCGGTGTTGTCTCTTTTTAATGGCTATAAAACAACGCCATTGCCGGTGCGTATTCGCCTTGCTTTAGAACAACTCGGACCTACATTTATTAAATTAGGGCAGGCGCTCTCAACGAGATATGATCTGCTTGATAAAGAGATTGTCGATGAGTTAGTAAAGCTACAGGATAGTGTGCCACCATTTCCAAGTGATGTAGCGATCAATATTATTGAAAAGGCTTATCAAAAGCCGCTTAATCAAATATTCCGCTCTTTTGATGAAACGCCGATTGCAGCAGCCTCTATTGCACAGGTACACGGAGCAGTGCTTCTCAATGGTCAAGAGGTTGTTGTTAAAGTCGTACGTCCCGGTATTCAAAAAGTGATTAAGCGAGATATCGGTCTGATGGAAGTGCTGGCATATACTATTGAACGCTACTATCCGGATGGTAAACGGCTTCGTCCAGTAGAGATTGTAGAAGAGCATGCACGGACAATTTTGAATGAACTTGATTTGACGATTGAAGCTGCAAATGGCGCACAATTAAGAGAGAATTTTAAAGGTTCAAGAGCGCTCTATGTGCCTGAGATCTATATCGATTATGTGCGTAAAAATGTTTTTGTGATGGAGCGTATTTCCGGCGTTCCTGTCGGTGATATTGAAACCTTAAAAGCCTTAGGGGTAGATATCCCATTACTTGCTAAACGAAGTGTTGATGTCTTCTTTACCCAAGTCTTTGAACATAGTTTTTTTCATGCGGATATGCATCCCGGTAATATCTTTGTGGATGTGACGAATCCGAAAGATCCCACTTATATTGCGCTAGATTTCGGTATTATTGGAACGTTGAATGAAGATGATCAGCATTATCTTGCAAGTAATTTTTTAGCCTTTTTTAATCGAGATTATCTTAAAGTTGCTGAACTTCATGTGGAATCTGGTTGGGTACCGCCAGATACGCCGGTGGGAGATTTTGAAGCAGTGATTCGCTCCCTTTGTGAACCCGTATTCAATAAACCTTTAAAAGATATCTCTTTTGGTGGTTTTCTATTATCACTCTTTCAAACGGCGCGTCGCTTTAAAATGGAGATGCAACCACAATTGATGTTGTTGCAGAAGACACTTTTTGCAATTGAGGGCTTAGGACGAGAACTGTATCCTGATTTAGATCTATGGGAAACGGCAAAACCTTACCTTGTTGATTTTGTGAAGAGAAAGCGTGGGCCAAAAGCGATTATAAAACGGTATAAGCACGATCTACCCATCTGGCTTGAACAGATTCCGGATATGATGCAAAACGGGAATATTGTTTTACGTCAAGCTGTGAAAGGTGAGTTGAAGGTGAACCTCGCCCAAACACAATGGGAGCAATTACAAGCCATTCAGTCTGAAGAGAGTAAGCGTAGAATTTTTGGGGGTGTTGGTGCTGTATTTTTATTAGCGCTATTACTTAAATGGGATGATCTATCACTAGGGGGTACAGTTTCTATCTCCTTATTCGGATTATTATTTTTCTATCTATCGTTACGAAAAAGGCGGTAACCTGCTGATATTTTTTGTTGTGTGTGATAATCTTAAGAAAGAATTTTAAAAAGAAATTGATTTAACACAATTCTTTGCAAAATATCATCTATAATGAAGGGAGAATATCTTGATAATAATCAGGATAGGGCAGAATTTTTATAAGGAGAGAAGTCAATGAAAAAATTAGCATTAGCAGCAATCTTAGCAGTAACGACTATGGGCGTTTCTATGGCGCAAGCGGATACTGATGCAGTTATTAAATATCGTAAAGCTGCTTTCACCGTTGCAGGTTGGAATATGGGCGTTTTAGGTGGCATGCTTAAAGGCGAAATCGATTACAATCCTGAAGAAGCAGTATCAGCAGCAAAACGCATTAATGAAATGGCGAAAGCTGTGGGTGCGACATTCGTTGATGGTACTTATGAAGGTACAAGTGCAAGTCCTAAAATTGCTGAAAATCGTGCAGAGTTTGATGCGGATTTAGCGGCATTCATTGAAGAGAGTGGCAAAATGGTTGAAGCTGCAGGTGAAAAACAGACGCTTGCTCAACAAATGGGTAAATTAGGCGGCACTTGTAAGTCTTGTCATGATTCATTCAAATTAGATTAATAGCCGATCGATGATTTTAAATCATCATCTTTAATCGATTCTTATTGTAACGGGCTTTTTTGTTAGGCTATTACGATAAATCTAAGATACAATCAAGGGCGGTTAGCGTGGTGCTAGCCGCCTTTTCTATATTTCCCACTTATAGGAGATTGATCGCGTCATGAAAAAATTTAAATTGGCAACGCTCTTATCTTTAGGTTTGGCATTGGGTTCAACAGCAGTACAAGCGCAAGAAGTACGGGTTTATAACTGGACTGATTATATTGATCCAGAGTTGATTACTGAATTTACCGATAAAACAGGTATTAAGGTGATCTATGATACATTCGATAGTAATGAAGTATTATTGGCAAAAACGTTAACCGGCAATTCAGGATACGATATTGTCGTGCCATCGGATTATACGCTGATCTATATGACACAAGCGGATGCGGTACAGAAGATTGATCGTAGCAAGTTACAAAATATTGGTAACATTTGGCCTTTTGTGGAGGAGCGGCTTGAAGAGTTGCCGGGGGCCACAGAATATTCAGTGCCTTATATGTGGGGAACAACAGGTATTGCCTATAATGTGGATAAGATTAAAGAACTCGTGCCAGATGCGCCGCTTGATTCCATGGAACTTCTTTTTAATCCTGAATATGCGTCAAAATTGGCTAGTTGTGGGATCTATATTATTGATTCCCCCAGTGAGTTTTACCCGATGCTAATGCGTTATTTAGGCTTAGATCCAGAGAGTACGTCAGATGCAGATCTTGCGAAAGCCAATGAAGTATTAGAGGGGATTCGTCCTTATATTACCAAATTCCACTCTTCAGAATATATCAATGCCATGGCCAATGGTGATGCTTGTTTAAGTTTAGGTTGGTCTGGGGATCTCTATTTAGCAAAAGCAAGAGCGAAAGAAGCGAATGCCGGTGTGAATATCGAATACTTTATTCCGAAAGAGGGGGGGCTACTTTGGTTTGATCAATTGGCGATTCTTAAAAATGCTAAAAATGTAGATGAAGCCTATGCTTTTATTGATTTCTTATTAGATGCAAAAGTTAATGCGCGGGCTGCAGATTATGTGGAGTATGCAACGTCCAATGAAGCGGCATTCCCTTATGTGAATCAAGAGTTATTGAATGATAAAGCGCTCTATCCCTCAGAGGAAACATTGTCCCTATTAAATGTGAAGCAACCTTATACACAGCGGGAACAGAAAAAATTGATGCGTCAATGGTTGAAAATTAAAGCACAGAAATAAGTGAAAGAGATTGTATTCACTAATCACACTATTTTACTTAGCTAAGTCTGGTAATGATGAGATAACTACTTCATCAATATTCAAATTAAGCACTCAATGATTGAGTGCTTTTTTTATGATTTGTAGAGAAATGTTAAAATTTTAATAAGGTTTTGACAGAGGGACGAAAGAGGCGCTCTTTTTTATGTATAATGAAAGGCAGATTAAAATTAAATTACCAAAGTGCAAAAGTAAAAAAGCACAAAAGTACAGAGATGTAAATTAAAGAGGGTGATACTGATAAGGAGATCGCTATCTAAGATTTATAACGATTATTTCAAATAGAGGTAACTATGAGTATTATTCATCATTCATTAATTATTTTAGGATCAGGACCTGCGGGCTATACTGCGGGGCTTTATGCGGCGCGCGCTAATCTCAATCCTGTCATTATTACTGGAATGCAAATGGGCGGTCAATTGACGACTACCACAGAGGTGGATAATTGGCCTAGTGGTGAAGAGGGCTTAACAGGGCCCCAATTGATGGAGAAGATGCAAGCCCATTGCGAGCGTTTTGGTACAGAGATTATTTTTGATCATATTGAATCGGTGGATCTCTCAAAAAGACCTTTTACGCTCACCGGCGGAAATGGGACTTATAGTTGTGATGCGTTGATTGTTGCAACAGGTGCTTCAGCAAAATATTTAGGATTACCCTCGGAAGAAGCATATCTCGGTAAAGGGGTTTCAGCTTGTGCAACGTGCGATGGTTTCTTCTATCGAGATCAAGAAGTCGTTGTTGTCGGCGGTGGCAATACTGCAGTGGAAGAGGCGCTCTATTTAAGTGCAATCGCATCAAAAGTCCATTTAGTTCATCGCCGGGATAGTTTCCGTGCAGAGAAGATTCTGATTGATCGACTCTATCAACACGTTAAAGATGGTAAGATAGAGTTACATTTGAATTGTGTACTCGATGAGGTAGAAGGTGATCAAAATGGTGTGACCGGTGTGAAGCTCTCTTCAACGGTTAATGATGATGTTAAATCATTAAGTGTCCCCGGCGTATTTATTGCGATTGGGCATACACCGAATACTGCGATTTTTGCAGAACAACTGAAAATGCGTGATGGCTATATTGTGGTACGATCAGGTTTAGATGGAAATTCTACAGCGACTTCAGTAGAAGGCGTATTCGCTGCGGGTGATGTGATGGATTCTCATTATCGTCAAGCAATCACTTCAGCAGGGACAGGATGTATGGCGGCGCTCGATGCCGAGCGTTATTTAGATAGTGTTGGTAGCATTCACAATGAGGAGAATAAGTATGAAATTTAATACATTAGATGATCTTAATTTAGAAGGTAAACGTGTTTTAGTTCGTGAAGATTTGAATGTACCGATTCACGATGGTGTCATTACTTCCGATGCTCGCTTAGAAGCTGCACTTCCAACTATTCAAAAGATTTTAGAGAAGGGTGGCGCTGTAATGGTGACATCACATCTTGGTCGCCCAACGGAGGGTGTTGAAGATGAAGAGTTTTCTTTGGCACCTGTCGCTGTATGGCTTAATAATCGTTTAGGTATGCCCGTTCCTTTAGTAAAAAATTGGATCAACGGCGTTGAAATTAAACCCGGTGAAGTGAAATTACTTGAGAATGTTCGTTTCCTTGAGGGCGAGAAGAAAAATGATGAAGCGCTCTCTAAAAAAATGGCCAATCTTTGTGATGTCTATGTGATGGATGCTTTTGCTACTGCGCACCGTAAAGCCGCATCTACTTATGGTGTGGGTATGGAAGCGAAAGAGGTGGCTGCAGGGCTTCTTTTAGAGAAAGAGCTTAAAGCGTTAACTAAAGCCGTTGCACATCCTGAAAAACCAATGGTGGCTATCGTGGGTGGTGCGAAAGTGTCCACTAAACTCACCGTCCTTAATGCGCTGTTAGATAAAGTGGATCAGCTCATTACCGGCGGGGGTATCACGAATACATTGTTACTTGCGAAAGGGTATAACGTGGGTAATAGTTTAGTGGAGAAAGATCTTGTTCCTGAAGCTAAAAAACTATTAGCGCGTGCTGAATCTGAAGGTAAAGAGATTCCACTACCGATTGATGTGGTTGTTGGAAAAGCATTCTCTGCAGATGCTGAAGGGGTGGTTAAAGCTATTTCTGATGTAGAGGCGGATGATATGATTATGGATATTGGTCCACAAACGATAGAGCTTTATCGCCATATTTTAGAGAAAGCGAAAACAATCGTATGGAATGGTCCTGTAGGCGTATTTGAGTTTGCAAACTTTGCAGAAGGTACTAAGAAAGTCGGTGAAGCGATTGCAGCAAGCAGTGCTTTCTCGATTGCCGGCGGTGGCGATACAGTGTCTGCTGTAGAAACCTTCGGGATTGCAGATAAAATCTCTTATATTTCAACTGCTGGAGGCGCATTCTTGGAGCTTTTAGAAGGTAAAGTATTACCGGCTGTTGAGATGTTGGAAAAGCGAGCAAATTAATGATGAATAATAACGAAATCTTGATTAATATTACGCCAAATGAAACGCGTGCTGCTGTAATTAGCAATGCAATAGCGCAGGAAGTGCTGATTGAGCGAGATGAAAAACGAGGATTAGTTGGCAATATTTATAAAGGGGTCGTTATTCGTGTATTACCGGGCCTTGAAGCAGCATTTGTTGATATTGGTTTAGATCGCGCCGCTTTTTTACACGTGAGTGATATTCAGACAAGCTGTAGTGAATATGCACCTGAGCAGTGTGATCAATGTAGTGATGGCGAAGAAGAGAATGAGCGCCTTCCCACAAAACGTAATCCTGAAGCGATTGATATCACTAAATTGCTGACTCAAGGTCAGGAATTAATTGTGCAGGTAATACGGGATCCTTTAGGTACAAAAGGGGCGCGTATTACTACACAAATCTCGATTCCCTCTTGTTATCTTGTTTACCTCGCTAATTCCGATGTGATTGGTGTCTCGATTCGGATAGAAGATGAAGAGGAACGGGATCGGTTAAAAGGGATTTTACAAAATTATCAAGCAGAGATCCCCGGCGCATATATCGCAAGAACAGCTGCGGAAGGTGCGGATCCTTGGGTATTACGGGCCGATATGCAGTTTTTAAATCGCCTTTGGGGTGAAGTAAAACAGCGTATTACAGAAGCAAAAGTGGGCGAAATTATCTACGGTAACTTCCCATTAGAGCAACGTATTCTCCGGGATTATATTTCGAAAGATATTCAGCGTGTGCGGATTGATTCGATGGATGGGTACAAGCGAATGATGGATTTCACGACTCGCTTTTTACCTGAGATGACCGAGCGCATTGAATATTATGTGGGCCCTCGAGCGATTTTCGATCTCTTTAATACCGAAAAAGAGATTAATCTTGCTTTAGAAAAACGAGTAGATCTCAAGTCTGGTGGTTATTTAATGATCGAACAGACCGAAGCTATGACCACCATTGATGTCAACACAGGTGGCTTTGTTGGGTTTAGAAATTTAGAAGAGACCATTTATAAAACGAATCTTGAAGCCGCACAAGCTTTGGCACGTCAAGTGAGATTGCGTAATCTTGGGGGTATTATCATTATTGATTTTATCGATATGCAGAGCGAAGAGCATCGACAAGGGGTTTTAGAAGAACTCTCTGAACATCTCTCACAAGATTATGCTCGAACCTCTATTAGTGAGGTAACCTCATTAGGATTAGTGCAGATGACGCGTAAACGCACTCGGGAGAGCTTGGTGCAGTTATTATGTGAGCCTTGTCCTAAGTGTCAAGGAAATGGCTATGTGAAAACCAGTGCGACCGTTTGCTTTGAGATATTGCGGGAATTAATTCGGGATGGAAAACGTTTTCCAACGCTTAAAGAGTTTCTTGTTTTAGCTGCACCGGAAGTGATTGAACGGTTATTAGATGAAGAAGCACATAGTGTGGCTGATCTGCAAAATCAGATTGATGCGAATATTCGATTGCAAGCAGAAGAGCTCTATCCTGTAGAGCAATTTGATATTGTCCCAATGTAATGAAGTAGAGAGTAGATTGGCATAAATAGATGGGTCAATAGAATTAACACACATCATTGCCAAAATAGATGAAAAGGTAGATTATAAGAGCGTTATCCGTTGAAGCGAGAGATCAACAGTAGCGCTCTTTTTATGATGTAGATTCAATAGATTATTCAAGAGGTCATTGAATAGCTCATCAGATGGATTATCAGGGTTAGTCGTAGGAAATTATTATGAATATTGTCTTGGGTATTTCAGGAAGTATCGCTGCTTATAAATCGCCAGATTTAGTCCGCCGTTTGCGGGAAGTGGGATGCAGTGTGCGCGTTGTGATGACAAAAGGGGGGCAGAGTTTTATTACGCCCTTGACGTTACAGGCAGTATCCGGTCATCCTGTGGTTTATGATCTTCTAGATCCCAGTCACGAAGCGGGAATGGGGCATATCGAGTTAGCGCGTTGGGCTGATTTGATACTCATTGCGCCGGCAAGTGCGAATTGTATGGCAAGATTAGCGATGGGAATGGCAGATGATCTTTTAACGGCGATCTGTCTAGCCACTGAGAAACCGATCGTGTTAGCGCCGGGAATGAATCGTTTAATGTGGCGTAATATCGCAACTCAGACCAATATCGCAACCTTAAAACAGCGCGGTGTTCATATCTTAATGCCGGGAAACGGCGCGCAAGCTTGTGGAGAGATAGGGGAAGGGCGAATGTTAGAGCCTACGGAGATTCGTGATGAGATTTTAGCAATGAAGGCTTCACTTCCACTGAAGGAATCGAACCATTCGAGTGATGTGAGTGATTTGAATGATTTCTCTGATCTGAAAGGAGTCAAATCATTACCTCTTACCGGTAAACGGGTTGTGATTACCGCGGGCCCAACGGTAGAAGAGATCGATCCTGTGCGCTATATCAGTAACTATTCTAGCGGTAAAATGGGCTATGCCTTAGCTGAGAAAGCCGCTCTAATGGGCGCAGAGGTGACGCTTGTTTCTGGACCTGTTGCCCTTGAAGCGCCACAAAATGTTCGACTAATCAAGGTGAAAAGTGCTGATGAGATGCTTGCTGAAGTCACTAAAGCTACCTCAAGTGATACGAAAGGTGCTTGCGATCTTTTTATTGCCTCTGCGGCTGTTGCCGATTATCGTGTGGTGAATCGAGCTTCTCAGAAGATGAAGAAAGAAACAGGGCAAGATCTGTTAACGCTTACTTTGACACAAAACCCCGATATTTTAGCGACGATTGCCAAAGGGGATGATCGTCCTAAGCTCTGTATTGGCTTTGCCGCTGAAACGGAATCTGTGGAAGAGCACGCAAAAGCGAAATTACTGCGTAAAAATGTGGATATGATCTGTTTAAATGATGTTTCAGGGGGTAAAGTATTTGGTGAATCTGAGAATGAGATGATTCTTTTTACCCGAAGTGGCGAGCGTATCCCGTTGCCTAAAGCCGATAAGTCAGAGATTGCTCAACAAATTTTAGAGACCATTATGACCCTATTTCCGAATGAATAGGACAAATGAATTAGCCGAATAAATTTATCAGCCCTATTTTATGATTGATTTGTGAGATAAATCTTGAAAGGAATCGATTATGGCACTCTCAGTTGTTGAGTCTTTATCATTATTAGCACTCTCTAGTGTGACGTCTTCGACTATTTTGCCGGGAAGTTCAGAGGTTGCATTGGTGGCTTTTTTGCATAAGCATCCTGATTTTGCGTTATCCGCTTGGTTGATTGCGACCCTTTTTAATACTGTAGGCAGTATGATTATGCTCTTTGTCGGACGTATTATTCCAAATCACAAGAAAATTAAACCCCGAACAGAGTATTACATTCGTCGATATGGTTCTTGGACGCTGCTTCTTTCGGGAATGCCCTTTATCGGCGATATTTTGCCAATCGCTGCTGGCTGGTTTCGACTCAATGTTTGGAAAGCAAGTTTGGCAATTTTAATTGGAAAAGGCGTACGTTACCTTATTATTATTGCTTTTTTAGAGGTAGCGGAGAAAGTGATTTGAGAATCTCGATATTGATAAGACACAAAATATAGGATGATAAGTAACTCATTAAGGCACCCTTTTGGGTGCTTTTTTATGTGGAAAATCTATATAGAGAGTAGGGAGATGACCGTACAAATTTGTGATATCAATTAGGGAACTTCTCGTTAAGAATAATCGTGTTTTTCCCATATTATCTTATTGCCGCATTTTGCTGATCTTCATTCAGAGGAGTTATAGTAAATTTGGTTTAAGAAAAATGGCTTTTGAACAACACTTGCATGATGCCGGATAGAACGGCTACCTTATCTCGATCAACCGATGCGCCGGCATTTTAATAAGCTTCTTTTGAACCAATCTCACTACATTTGGAAAACTCAGTAATAGATCGTCTATTATTAAAACATATTATAAATATTTATAAATGTTTATACTAGTTTATATAAAATAAATAAAATTGTATTTTAATGTATATTTTTATATATTAATAAATAGTTTGGGTGATAGTTAACTGTTGAGTTTTATTGAAATTGATGAATCTATTTTTATTGATTGTGTTGTATAGACAATCAATGAGATCCCTGAGTGAGGTTTAAAATGACAAAGAAAATTGAAGATTATAAAGGACCTGCCGGTGGCTGGGGTGCGCTAAAAGCTGTGGTAGAAGCATTAGATGCACAAGATCGGGAAGGGGCTGATATTCGTGCACTCTTTGATATGAATAAGCACGATGGTTTCGATTGCCCAGGTTGTGCTTGGCCTAATCCTGCTAGAACGCCGATTTTTGATGTATGTGAAAATGGCGCAAAAGCAGTCGCTTGGGAGGCGACTAGTAAAACAGCAACCCCTGGTTTTTTTGCTAAAAATCCTGTATCAGAGCTCGCGAAGATGGATGCGCATTCCCTTGAAGATCTTGGTCGATTAACGCATCCTATGAAATATAATCCTGAAACGGATTGTTATCAGGTTATTGAGTGGGATAATGCATTTAAAGAGATTGGAGAGATTCTTCAAGGGTATCAAGATCATACAACATTAGAACTCTATACATCTGGGCGTACTTCTAATGAAGCTGCTTTTCTTTATCAAGTATTTGGTCGGGAATATGGAACGAATAACTTCCCGGACTGCTCTAATATGTGTCATGAGCCCACAAGTGTTGGGTTAGCTGCTTCTATTGGTGTAGGGAAATCAACAGTTGTCTTTGAGGATTTTGATACCGTTGATTTGGTCATTGATATCGGCCATAATCCTGGTACAAATCATCCTCGTATTTTGAGCACTTATCGTAGTGTTGTGAAAAGAGGTGCCAAAATTGTGGCAGTTAATCCGCTTAAAGAGCGTGGGCTTGAACGTTTCCTCTATCCACAGAATCCTGTAGATATGGTGACAGATCATGCGACACCTTTAGCGTCTCACTACTATAAAGTCCGTGTAGGCGGTGATGTTGCTCTGATGAAGGGTTTGATGCGTATTGTGATTGAGCGACATGAAACGGCAGTTGCTAATGGTGATGCACCTATCCTAGATCTTGAGTTTATTAAAGATCATACGGTAGGCTACGAGGCGGTACGGGAAGATGTACTTAATACGGATTGGGATAATATTACCCATGTATCTGGATTAACTAAAGCTGAAATTGAAGAGTTTGCAGAGCTCTATATTCAAGCTGAGCGAACTATTATCTGCTATGGGATGGGAATTACGCAGCATGAGCATGGTACACAAAATATCCAACAGCTTGTGAATCTACTATTGCTGAAAGGGAATATGGGGAAACCAGGCGCTGGGATTCTCCCACTTCGTGGGCACTCTAATGTACAGGGAGATCGTACTGTTGGGATTACCGAGAAACCAAGTACCGCGATGTTAGGTAAACTCAAAGAGCGATATGGTTTTACTGCACCTACTGAATGGGGACATGCCGTTGTAGCGTCTGTTGAGGCGATGTATAGCGGTTCATCAAAAGCTTTTATCGGTATGGGCGGAAATTTCGCTGAAGCAATGCCAGATCATGATAAAACTTATGCCGCAATGCAGAAATTAGATCTTGCGGTACATATTGCTACCAAATTGAATCGTTCTCATCTTTTAACCTCTAAGAATACCTATCTATTACCGGTTTTAGGGCGTACAGAAATCGATATACAAAAAACAGGGCGACAAGTTGTCACAGTGGAAGATTCCATGAATTTTGTCACAGCATCTTGTGGTATTTTGCAACCTGTCAGTGAACATTTAAAATCAGAATGTGCCGTTGTTGCGGGTATTGCTAAAGCGGCTATTCCAGACACGAAAGTCCCTTGGGATGATCTTGTCGCAGATTATAGTAAGATTCGTGACGATATCGCTTTTGTCTATGAGGCATTTCATGATTATAACGAGCGTATTAAAGCACCAACGGGTTTTCATCTCTTGAATCCTGCTACAGTACGTCAATGGGTCACTAAGAGTGGTAAAGCGAATTTTATTAAAACTCAGGATGGCTTAATTGAGGATCCACGTTCAGCAATGAATGCCGAGTTGACACTTTCAACAGTGCGA
This sequence comes from Ignatzschineria ureiclastica, assembly GCF_003121845.1. Lineage (GTDB taxonomy): Bacteria > Pseudomonadota > Gammaproteobacteria > Cardiobacteriales > Wohlfahrtiimonadaceae > Ignatzschineria > Ignatzschineria ureiclastica. Next base: position 78,253 of record NZ_QEWQ01000005.1, read on the forward strand.
AGTCATGACCAATACAATACAACTATTTATGGTATGAATGATCGTTATCGCGGTATTTTTGGGCAACGAGATGTACTCTTTATTAGTGAAAACGAAGCGAAAAAGCAAGGTGTTGAAGCAGGGCAGAAGGTCAATATTATTGCGTTAGATAAAGATCGTAATCCAACGGATCGTCGATTAGATAATTTAACAGTAGTGATCTACGATATTGCGGATCGATCAGTCTCTACCTATTTCCCAGAGGCGAATAACTTGGTGAAATTAGAGAACTTCGATGAACAGTCCGGAATTCCCGCTTATAAAAATATTCCTGTGAAGTTAGAACTCGCAAGTTAATAGTAGTATAAGAAAGATGGATTCAGTTCTATCTCTAAAAAATCTTGTTGATAGTGATAGATAACGCATCAAAAACCACTTCTAGTTATCATTAGAAGTGGTTTTTATTGTTTATAATTTAGCTGGTGAGTTTAATGGGTCAGTTCGATTACTCAGTTCAATGACGTAGTACTGATCGTTTAATCATTGAAAAATAATCCTTATTGAGATCCTTATTTTTCTACGGCTTGATAGATAACTGTTGTTTGTGTTGCTTTCGGTGCTGCCATTGTATGGCAATTAGAAGTACACCCACCGCAGAGTGATGCGTCTAATTGACCGCATTGACTTGTCTGTTTTTGGATAAGCCCTTTTTGTACCCAGTGTTCCATCATATTGGCAATAAGATCTTCCGGCATTTGAAAATGATGAGCAAGGCGACCGAGTGGAACCTCTTTCTCTCGGTCAACATACGCTTTTAATTTAATCAAAATCATTGGCAACAATTCCCTTTAGAAGATTTTTTGTGGCTCTGTGCAATGAATTGTTTGCTTTCTGTAAAGATCTCTTTTTTACCCATATAGCGAAGAAGCATAAAGAGTGCAAAGAGTGCAGCAGCTAAGGAGATGATCCAAATAATCGGCGCAATGCCAGCTCCCATATTAAGAAGATGGAATTGATAATAGCCTGTTGCTAAAATCCAACCGATAATAAAGGTCCAACTTGCCACTAATATCGTCCAACGCAATCCTGCCTCTCGATAAACAGCGCCCAAGGCCGCAACACAAGGGGTATAAAGTAGAATAAAGATCAGATAAGAGATCACCGAAGCGGTGGAGGTGAAGTAATGTTGAATTTCAGAAACGGTCGTATCATTCACATCATTCGCTTCTTGGATTGCCATAATATCGCCATCGGCCACCTGATCATTAATGCCTAAAGGATCGAGCAGTAATTTGGGTAATTCAGCCAGATTCTCTGGAATAGTTTGGAAAGCCTCACCAACTTGCCCCCAGAAATCAAATTCTTCTTCGGGCGCATCGTGAGAGTAGAGGGAATTTAAGGTACCAATCACTGATTCTTTAGCAAAGATACCGGTAAAGATCCCAACAGTTGCCGGCCAGTTTTCTTCAGTCAAACCCATGGGTTCAAAGGCTGGCGTGATAGTTCTACCGATGGTAGAAAGAACTGATTTTTCACTATTTTCATTACCAAATGTGCCATCAGTCCCGGCGCTATTGAGAATTCCGAGAATAGCTACCACAATAATAATAGCCTTACCCGCCCGATAGATGAAGCTTTTGAGTCGATCCCAGGTTGTAATGCTAATCCCTTTAAGCGTTGGCATATGATAAGCCGGTAATTCCATAATAAAAGGGGTGTTAGGGCCTTTAAGGATAGAGAATTTTAATGCTAATCCTGTGCAGATAGCGACTATGATTCCAAGAAGATAGAGTGCATAGACGATCATGCCGATATTATTAGGGAAGAAAATGACAGCAAAGAGCGCATAAACGGGTAAACGAGCCCCACAAGACATAAAGGGAATCATCATAATCGACATTAATCGATCGCGCTCATTCTCTAAGGTGCGCGTTCCCATAATAGCTGGAATATTACAGCCAAAGCCAACTAGCATGGGCACAAAGGCTTTACCGGGTAGGCCAATGGCGCGCATACCACGATCGACCACCATTGCTGCACGAGCCATATAGCCAGAATCTTCTAATAGTGAGAGGCAGAGGAACATCATTGTTAATACGGGGATAAAGCTAGCAACAGTTTTAATCCCCTCACCAATCCCATTGGCTAAGAAGGTGGTTAACCAATCAGGAGCATTGATGGATGCTAAAAGATGACCTAAGCCACTGACAAAAATAGCATCAAACAGAATCTCAAAGAAGTCGATAAAGGCAGAACCCACATTGATCGCAATAGCAAACATGAGGAACATAACGATGAGAAAGATAGGGATGCCGGTAAAGCGACCTAATGCCCAGTTATCAATTTTAGCGGTTAATTTACCACTTGCAATTCCCGTTGTTTTAATTACTGATTGGGCTAGTTGGTCAATCGCTTCATAGCGGCTACTAGCTAAAATAATATCAAGTTCGCAATCGGCTAATTGCGCAATCTGTTGCTGCATAGATTGCAAGGCAGATTGATCTTGTTCTGATAAGGGGATGGTTTGATATTCCCCTTTAATTGCTTCCAATAGTTGCCAAGGCGTTGCCGAACGGATAGGGCTATTTTCTGGGAGCGCTGCAATGCCATCATTAATAATTTGAGTAACCGCAGGGCTCTGTGTTGCAAAGATCTCTTCATGATCTAAATAAGGTGCTGGTTCATAGACTGCAATCATTTTTTTGAGCTCTTCAACACCCTCATTTTTACGGGCAGAGAGCCCAATGACGGGGCAGTGTAGTTTCTCTTGCAATAATGAAAGATAGATCTCAATACCCTCTAATTTCGCTACATCCATCATATTGAGTGCGATAATCATCGGCTGTTTTAGATCAAGAAGCTGAAATGTAAGATAGAGACTTCTCTGTAGATTGGCGGCATCGATGACATTGATAATGAGTGTGTCCGGTGCATTGAGGAGATAATTTCGTACGATTAACTCATCTTGAGAGGTATTATTATCGCTACTCTCAAAGGAGTAAGTACCTGGAAGGTCGATTACTTCAATGGATTGACCTTTAACGGTAAAATGCCCACTCTTTTTGTCAACGGTGACACCCGGCCAGTTAGCCACTTTTTGTTGATGGCCTGTTAAGGCATTAAAAAGGGTTGTTTTTCCACAGTTAGGGTTCCCTAAGAGGGCAATTGTTTTCGCCATAATTTAAATACCCTTTTCTACAATAATGGAAGATGCTTCCGCTTTACGTAAGCAGAGCTGAAAGCCTCTAATCATAATCTGCATAGGGTCACCTAACGGCGCGGTGCGAATCACTTTTACTTCACAACCCGGAGTAATTCCCATAGCGAGTAGTTTATTGCGATATTGTGGTTCAGCAGTATTCAATTGTTTAATCATAGCAGTCTCATTAACCGCTAATTGATCAAGGGTGAATGTTGTCATAATCGACTCTCGATAAATATAAAGGAAAGTAAAATACTGATGTAAATATATTCCTATTGAGATTTATTATCAATTAAGTTTGTCATTTTATGTGACAATAATCAGGTTTTAATCACTTGTTTTATTTATGAAGAATAGATGCAAGATAAAATCTATCAATTAGTTAGAATGTGTTCTTTCTCTAAGTGTGTGCTCGAGCTAGATTTAGAGGAGGTGAGGTTTGCCTTTACTGTACGACTCTATAGAATAGAATTCTAAATTAAAACTCGATTGTTTTTCTCATAACTTATTAATTTTTAATAATGCTTTATTATCATGATAGAGATGATATGAATATAGATTGGGTTATCTTTTCTGCAAATGTCGATAAGGATAATATATTTTTGTAGTTATATCGGAGGTCGGTGAATCGTTGTATTCTTTTTGTGATTTTATGACATACTTCGATGGAGAAAGGTAAAGAGAATGGTTGTATTAATGAAATTAACTTCAAATAGAAAGTAGAATAATCAAAAGGTTTAGGCTGTAGATGTAAATTACGCTTGATTAAATTTTTGAGGAAATAGTTAAATTAGTTGTAGATCAGCTATAATAGATCGAACTTTTTTAAACTAAGCTTTTGAGGAGCGCTTTGATGGAAAAAATCATCGTTTTGGATTATGGTAGTCAATATAATCAACTAATCACGCGGCGGATACGTGAGATCGGGGTTTTTTCAGAGTTAATCTCGCATAAAGTTACAGCAGAAGAGCTTAAAGCGATGGCGCCCTCAGGCATTATTCTTTCAGGCGGTCCGAATAGTGTCTATGCAGAAAATGCATTCTCGATTGATCCAGAGATCTTTAACCTAGGTATTCCTGTATTAGGGATCTGCTATGGTATGCAATTGATGACCCACAAATTGGGCGGTAGAGTCGAAAAAGCAGCAAATCGGGAATATGGTTTAGCTTTTTTACATGTTGATCTCAAAGAGACAACACTTTTTGATGGGCTACCAGAAACACAATCTGTTTGGATGAGTCATGGTGATCTTGTGACGGAAGTACCAGAAGGATTTGAAGTGACAGCTCATAGTAGTGATTGTCCAATTGCCGCAATGGAGTGCCCCGAGAGAAATCTTTACGGCGTTCAATTCCACCCAGAGGTGAAACATTCCTCATTTGGCCTCGAATTACTTCGTAACTTTGCTTATGAGATCTGTGGCTGTTCTGATCAGTGGAAAATGGATTATTTTATTCAACAAGAGATCAAAAAAGTCCAAGAATTAGTCGGCGATAAGAAGGTATTATTAGCACTTTCAGGGGGCGTTGATTCTAGTGTGGTGGGTGTTCTATTACAAAAAGCGATTGGAGATCAATTGACCTGTATCTTCGTCGATCATGGTCTACTTCGTAAAGGCGAAGGAGATCAAGTAATGGAGAGTCTTGGTGGTAAATTTGGTCTTAATATTATTCGTATTGATGCAAAAGATCGTTTCTTGAGTAAACTTGCCGGCGTTAGTGATCCTGAGCAAAAACGTAAAATTATTGGTAATGAATTTATTTACCTATTCGATGATGAAGCGAAAAAGCTAAAAGATATCGATTTCTTAGCTCAGGGAACACTTTATACAGATATTATTGAGAGTGGTACAGATACAGCTGAAACAATCAAGTCGCACCATAATGTCGGTGGATTGCCAGAAGATATGAAGTTCCAATTAATCGAGCCTCTTAAAACGCTCTTTAAGGATGAAGTGAGAGAATTAGGGCTTGAGCTTGGTATGCCACATGAATTGGTATGGCGGCAACCATTCCCAGGGCCAGGACTAGGTATTCGAATTTTAGGGGATATCACTGAAGAGAAATTAGAAATCGTGCGTGAGAGCGATGCGATTTTACGGGAAGAGATCAAACTTGCCGGACTTGAGGGTGACATTTGGCAATACTTCACTGTTTTAACAGGATTAAGAAGTGTTGGAGTAATGGGTGATTCTCGGACTTATGATTACACTGTTGCTATTCGCGCAATTACCTCTATTGATGGAATGACCGCTGATTTTGCGCGTATCCCTTGGGATGTATTACAGAAAATTTCTGTTAGAATGGTGAATGAAGTCAAACACATTAATCGTGTGGTTTACGATATTACAAGTAAACCCCCTGCAACTGTTGAATGGGAGTAATAATCATGGATGACGAAGAGTAGCTTTTAACATTAATTCAATAAGTAAAATCTCTAGAATAGAGATTAAAATATAGGTATATACAGATATACTCAAAGAGGATCATTAAGATCCTCTTTTTATTTATTTTCAATAACAGTTGCTTCCAATAAGGATTAGTAAAAATAGGCGTAGATAAACAAGAAGGGCAGAAGCCTTACACTTAGATAAAAGATGTAGAAAAAGAGAATACCTAGAAAAAGATGAGAAAGAGGATATAAAGGCTATTTCTTATTAATTAATGTATTTTTGAATAGTAAGATTGAATTGCGATGATAAAACTTAAAAACCATAAAAATATAAATTCATATAAATCAATAGATTGAGTCTGTTTTGTCAATATCATTAAAATTATTTCAGAAAACCCCTTGCAAGATCTCAAAAAGAGTGTAGAATTCTCATTCTTGATTCAGACGACACCTTTCGAGGTGACAGAGAAGAGAGTGGTTTTGGGAGTTGTGATCAACTTTTAAAGCGGTCAAGTTTAGGAAATGTTAGTTTTAATTTTAATTTCAAAAAGATTAAAAAACTTCAAAAATAAATTTGACAATAAGCATCTCGATCTGTAGTATAGTTCGTCTGCTTAGGGCAGTGAGAAGCAAGTAAACGAACCTTTGGGTGATGAATACTTTTACTGTTCACTAAGCGTTCTTTAACAAATTAATCTTAAGTAAGTTTGTATGGGGGCTTGTATCGCTTTGCGAGAGCAAAAAGATAGAAGTCTAACCAAACAATTCCAGCACTATTTTTAATAATGGGAATAGTAGCAGTAATTGAGTAAATGGGTTAGATCGAGAGATTTAAAACATTATTAAGGATTTAAACTGAAGAGTTTGATCCTGGCTCAGATTGAACGCTGGCGGTATGCTTAACACATGCAAGTCGAACGGCAGCACGGAGAGTTTACTCTTTGGTGGCGAGTGGCGGACGGGTGAGTAATGCATAGGAATCTACCTTTTAGTCTAGGATAACTACCCGAAAGGGTAGCTAATACTGGATGTGGACTACGGTTTAAAGCAGGGGATCTTCGGACCTTGCGCTAAGAGATGAGCCTATGTGGGATTAGCTAGTTGGTGAGGTA
>NZ_QEWQ01000006.1 GCF_003121845.1 Ignatzschineria ureiclastica
CTTTAAACCGTAGTCCACATCCAGTATTAGCTACCCTTTCGGGTAGTTATCCTAGACTAAAAGGTAGATTCCTATGCATTACTCACCCGTCCGCCACTCGCCACCAAAGAGTAAACTCTCCGTGCTGCCGTTCGACTTGCATGTGTTAAGCATACCGCCAGCGTTCAATCTGAGCCAGGATCAAACTCTTCAGTTTAAATCCTTAATAATGTTTTAAATCTCTCGATCTAACCCATTTACTCAATTACTGCTACTATTCCCATTATTAAAAATAGTGCTGGAATTGTTTGGTTAGACTTCTATCTTTTTGCTCTCGCAAAGCGATACAAGCCCCCATACAAACTTACTTAAGATTAATTTGTTAAAGAACGCTTAGAAACTAGTGAAAGTATTCATCACCTAAAGGCCCGTTTACTTGTTTTTCACCGCCCTAAGCAGACGAACTATACTACAGATCGAGATGCTTATTGTCAAATTTATTTTTGAAGTTTTTTAATCTTTTTGAAATTAGTTCTAAATGGATTTTTAAAGCTCATTAAAACCAACACTGAGACTAAACACTTCTAAATCTGACCGTTTTAAAAGTTGATCACAACTCCCAAAACCACTCTCTTCTCTGTCACCTCGAAAGGTGTCGTCTGAATCAAGAAGGAGAATTCTACACTCTTTTTGAGATCTTGCAAGGGGTTTTATTGCTAAAGTTTTAGACGTTTTCGGTTAAGGTTCGAATATATTCCCCTTAAACATGCCTTGAATCATTTACAACTATTTGATTTATAATTATATTCATCTTTGTGCAGGTTAAATATTTGGGAAATATAGACTCATCTTCTACAATGAAGCTCATCATTTACCCTATTTCTAGTTATCTCACTATTTTTAAACCTTTTTATAGATATCTGGTACAACTAAGGTTTACATCAATATTAAATACTAAAGGCTCTTACTATGTTAAAACATACATTTCTTGCAACATCGCTCGCCCTCATTCTTACAGGTTGTCTAGCAACAACATCAACAACGCCACAACAACCTACAGTTATTTCCCCTGAACATATCGAAATGGTTCGGACATTAGGCACTAGCCAATTAAGTGAGCTTGCACAAAAAGGCGATCAATACGCACAATATTATCTTGGAAATAAATATGCTCAAGGTGCCGAAGTCCCTCAAGATATGAATCAAGCAAAACGCTATTGGGAATTAGCAGCGAAGCAAGGTAATGCCAATGCGCTCTACAATCTTGGTATGACTTATTACAGTGGCCAAGGTAGCGCAAAAAATCCAGAAACAGCACTCTCCTACTTCCAACAAGCGGCGAATGCAGGCAATACTCGTGCAGCACTTAATGCCGGCAATATGTTTGAAACAGGACAAGGCACCGTTGCTAATATTCCTGTTGCTGCACAGTTCTATCAACTCGCAGCTAACGAACAACCGCATGCGGCTTATCGTCTAGGATTACTCTACACACAAAATACTCCGGACTTCCCCGCCGATTACGCTAAAGCCTACAACTTATTTCAACAAGCAGCAATGAAAGGCGATCGTTTTGCGCCTAGAGCCTTAAATATCATGACAAACTACCCGCAAGAGCAAGCGATTGAATTATTAAAACGCCTCAATAATGGTATTTAAGACAGATCAGCAGCAACAAAAAAGCCACTTTTATATAGAAAAGTGGCTTTTTCAATCTAATGGTTGTACTTATAAATAAGAGATAGAGGTGTTATATAAACATACTTAACAATCGGATATAACATATCATTGTCAGATTCTATCTATAGTTTATCCTTTATCCTAAGGTTGCGACCATCACCGCTTTGATCGTATGCATTCTATTACCCGCCTGTTGGAATTGGACTCCTTGAGCGCTTTCAAAAACCTCTTCTGTCACTTCAACACCATCTAACCCAAATGTGTCATAGATCCATTCACCGACCGTTGTTTCACGATTATGAAATGCCGGCAAGCAGTGCATAAATTTCGTATTCTTATTGCCTGTCGCACGCATTAAAGCGGCATTAACCTGGTACGGTTGCAAAAGGGCAATTCTTTCACGCCATGCTTCTTCTGTTTCTCCCATCGATACCCACACATCTGTATGGATAAAATCAACACCTTTGACGGCTTCTTCTGCACTTTCAGTAAAGGTTAATCTTGCGCCGCTCACCGCCGCCAAGGCTTCACATTGTTTCATCAAAGCCTCTTCCGGCCAAAGATGTTTCGGTGCAGCAACGCGGAAATCCACTCCTAATTTCGCTGCCATCACAAGATGGGAATTCCCCATATTATTTCGGGCATCTCCCACATAGGCATAACTCAAATCCGTGATAGGTTTATCACTATTCTCTTTCATCGTTAAAAGATCCGCGAGCATTTGTGTGGGATGAAATTCATCCGTCAAACCATTATAAACCGGTACACCTGCATAAGCCGCAAGCTCTTCTTCCAGCACTTTTTGGCTAAATCCGCGATAGAGAATCGCATCGTACATATCTCCTAAAACACGAGCGGTATCTTTCATTGACTCTTTATGGCCAATTTGAGTCCCTTCACTCCCTAAGTAACTTGTGGTTGCACCTTGATCTGCCGCCGCCACCTCTGATGCACAACGGGTTCTAGTTGAAGATTTTTCAAAGATGAGCGCAATATTTTTCCCTGCTAGTCGTCGTTGCTCGATCCCCGCTCTCTTCGCTCTTTTAAGCTCTTCAGCGAGTCCTACTAAATAGAGAATCTCCTCTTTTGAGAAATCAAGTAACTTTAAAAAATGTCTTTGACGTAAATTAGGTTGCATGCGCAGCTCCTCTTTGCTGTGTTATGGTTATAATATAGAACGTGGTATTGATGATCACTTAACCTTTGACTTCAGATGCAAAAGCTTCAGTTTTATCCACTTATCCCCCATGTTAAAATGGGATTTTCATCATATCAGGGTTATAGAACCCTTCCTACATTTTTAGAGGTTTCTACAATTCATGCAACGATTTATTTTCATTTTTTCACTTATTTTTTGTTCGATGATCGCCATAGCCCAAGAAATGCCCCATAAAATGCGTCTTAATTTTGTCGGCCCTTTTCAAGTACCGGCGACAATGGACTTCCAATATGGCAATGGCAAATATCAACTTAAAACGATCGTCAACATTCCTTTCAAAAAAATGGTGTTTGAGAGCGAGGGAACGATGCAAGGTAATCGCCTCATTACGCAAAAATTCCGGGATATTCGTAGTAATAAACCTTATGCTTATGCCGATTTTGATACTCAAAACAGAACTATCACTTATGGCCGCGCCAGCGAACAACTCTCCGCAGAAATGACCAAATTAGCGCAAGACTTCTTTACAACTGCTTGGCAATCAGCACTCAATAAAGGTCCTCTCACCGAAAAAATTCAAACAACTAATGGTAAGAAGATCTATGAGCGCCCCACTTTTACCGGAGCCGGCACGCAAGTAGCTAGAATTAATGGCAAAAATACCACAATTAAACTCTATGTTAGTGGTGAAGGCGATGATCGTGTGGAACTTGGACTTGCACCAGAAGATTACTACCTTCCGGCCTTAATCGCTTATTATGAAAAAGGTAAGCGTTACGAGCTTAATCTTAGAAGTTATACTGCTGAGTAGCTATTTTTAACATCACCACAGGATTAATCATGACATTCTCTCTAGAATATCTCTTCACACGTATCTCGGCAGCATTGAATAATAAAGTCGATCTCTATCGGATGGGAACGTTTTATTATGAAGGGAAATATGTTCCGCAAGATTTTGCAAAAGCAAAAGCCTATCTACAGAAAGCCGCAAATAAGAAATACTACAAAGCGCTCTTTTACCTTGGATTAATTGAACTCAAAACTGAGAAAAAGCTCATTGATCTCTCCCTTGCCTTGCGTTACTTTCTGCTTTCTCGGCAAGAGAGCCCTGAAGCACTTCAGCAGATTCGCGAACTAGAAGAGAGAATTCTTGCCTTGCCAGCTAGTGAGGCGCAACAAGAGCTATTGTTCAAGGTGGGCTATATGTATGCCAATGATGTTGTTGTGGGTCTTAATGTTCCTAAGGCGCTACAATTTTACGAGTTAGCCGCGAATGAGGGTCATCCTTATGCCAAGATGGAACTTGCCAAACTCTTAATGCAATCTCGCCCCGGCGTTACCAAAGATATCCCACGAGCTTACGCATTATTGAAAGAAGCTGCCGAAGCTGATTTCACGCCTGCACGGATTCAATTGCAGAAACTCTATGAACGTTATCCTGAATATCAACCTACAAAATCAGGGAAACATTGCGTAAATCCTGTAGAAGAGGTATAATTCTCTATCAACTTAAACGGGGGCGTTCTTGGATTCGACGGGGATGTTGAAGTTTGAGGTGCATGTCAAGATGGTCGAGAGTCTTGTAAAAACGCGGCAATTTGTATAGTTGCAAACGATAACAACTACGCTTTAGCAGCTTAGTCTGCTAACTGATCATGATACTGTGTTCGTTCGGTATTATCATCAGTCAACTTAAACGAAATAGTGAAATATCATTTCTAAGGGGTATTTTGCGAAACTTAACTTAGAACAGCTTTGCATCTCCTGCCGGTCGGACGATGTGAAGTTAAATTAAAGATACGGCTAAACATGTAGTACCAAGAATGGATAGTTTTCGGACGCGGGTTCAAATCCCGCCGCCTCCACCAATCATGATTGTGAAAGCCCGCTATTTAGCGGGCTTTTTGATTTTTAAAATAAATTTGTGCGGGAATTTGGGCGGGATTCAACTAAATCTAGTGCCCACTTTACCAACGTCAATTACAAAAACACCACTAAAATCCCTTCTAGCGGTGCTTCTATCTGTATCTATTATTACAAATTATGACCTATCAATGCTGTTCTATATTAACCGACTAATGTTTTCATATAGAGCTCTAAAAATGCGTCATTATTCACATCGACACAGATATGTTGAAGCGGTTTATTACTCCACTCATCTACAGGGAAAATGCGAGGATTTCCTTTGAACATAGTATGCCCGATGGCAGGGCCTTCAGTCACTACGCGGATATTACCCTTTTTAGTGGTAAAGAGGCTTGGATCAATGGCATAAGCAACCGCTGAAGCATCATGGACAAAGAAGCCATCTAGATTAACTGATTTCTTATGGAAATCAGCATAGAAACGGGTAATTTGATAGATAAAATCACCATATTTCTCTGAAGAATCACGCAATGTTTCTAAATATTGAGGATCCATAATACTCTGCTGAGTAACATCTAGACCTACTACGACAACCGGCCAAGCGGCTGTGAAAACGATATCAGCAGCATGCGGATCACCTAAGATATTAGCCTCTGCAAAGGGTGTTACATTACCTGTATGACCGTGGAAACCAAAAGCACCGCCCATTACAACGATCTCTTTCACTAATGGGATAATAGACGGATCTTTCTGCATTGCCAAAGCAAGATTAGTTAAACGACCAACCGCAATAATCGTGATCTCATGAGGATTTGCTTTCACCTGATCGATAATATAATCATGCGCCGGGCGTGGATCAACTTCCCCAAAATCTTCATCGGGAATATCAATATCGCCAAGGCCATTATTACCATGAACAAAAGTGGTTGGTTCACCCGGTTCAATTGTAAGCGGAATATCCGCTCCTTGCGCCACATCGGCTTTTAGACCAAACTTTTTCTTCAAAAACAGCGCATTACGTGTACCATTCTCGATAGTAGCATTGCCAAATACTGTTGTAATACCGATTAAATCAATCGACTCATGTGCTTCGGCAAAAAGAATCGCCATTGCGTCATCAATGCCGGGATCGGTATCAAAAATCACTTTTTTTCTAATATCTGTCATCGTTATTTTACCTTTATAGATGTTAAAGCTTTTTTGTCGCTTGTTTTTCTAATATTAAACAAATGATAAAGAGTACACATACTACAACAAATGCTGTCGTTGTGATAATCATCGCACTATGAATACCAAAATTGCCCACAAAAAAAGCAGAAAATGCCGGTGCTGCAGTACTACCGATGCCACCACAAGTCAGTAGAAAGGTCACCAGAATAGCCGGTGCATTTTGAATTTGTTGCGAGCCAATTGAAATACCAATCTTGTAGATCGCTGAGGTGAAGAAACCAAATATGACTGTTGCATAGAGAAAAGCGGTTGCACTCGTTGTAAGATTTAAAAATGTGGTAATAAAAATCGCAACAAAAAGAATAATAACTAGCATATAACGCGCTGAAAACTTATTCACTAAAATAGCAGCAGTAATCAGACCAAAAATAGAAGGCCCCCAATAATTACTAACGGCTAAACTCGATTCTTGAGAAGATAATTGAAACACTTCTTGTAGATAATTAGGTGCCCAAGTTAAAAAGGTTATTTGCGCTAGCAGATATAGACCTAAAGCAATACCGGCTAAAATCACACGAATATTGATAATACTTTTGAAATTTGCATAGAGAGCCGGTCGAGTCGGAGCATCTATCTTCTCGGTGGGTGCTTCTTCTGGATATTGAAAGATAAAAGTACTTAAAAAGACAAAGAGGACGATGACTCCTACAACGGCATATCCGCCAGTCCAAGTAACACCGGAAGCAATTAAGAGTGTAGTTAAACTAGGAAAGATAAAGCCTGCCGCACTAAAAGCACAATCCGTCGCAATAAAGGCGGAAGCCCGTTTCTCTTCATTGAAGATCTTAGAGATAATCACCGCCCCACCCGATAAACCGATACCACAACAAGCGCCTATGACCAATAAATAGAGAGAAACCATTACCGCACTTTGAAAATTGAAGAAGATGATCAATGCCAGTATCACTAAAAAAAGCAGATAATTGAGCCGTAAAACTTTTCGAATCTCTAACCTAGAATAGGCAAACATCGAAATAATGGTTCCTAACAATGTCCCTCCTGTTAAATAGGAGAAAATTGAGGCAGCCTCAGTAATAGGAATTCCAAGATATTTCGCCATGGGATCGATAATAATCCCGACTTGCGTTAAGAGCCCCGCCATAATCATATAGGTCAGGAAAGAGATGAACATTAGTTTAGCGCGATAAAATTTCATAATGACCTTACATAGAATTTTGTATCTGTTGTAACAAAATAATTCTTAATAAAACATATATAAACTATATATTAGTTTTAATATAAAAAGTAAGTCATATATTAAAATATAAGAAATTTATTACTTAGATCAATTTACTGAAAATAAATAATTAAGTAATAGGAGCAAAGCTGAATGATAGAAGAAAGAATGATATTTTTCATTGCAGGAGATCCTCTATTTTAATATTGCCCATTTAGCAAGCCTCTCATCACTTTTATTTGATCTCTATTCTTTATCTATCCCCTTCCTCAAGATTACCGCCTCTTAAAAACCATAACTGATTATTTTTAATCACTATTTCCCCATTTCACAAAAAACATATTGACACTGTGGCAAATAGTTTGTACTTTCAATACATATAATTCATATAAAAAAAGTATGTTAAAGAATACTATCAAAGTATGTAATGGGAATACCAAGGATGGGGAAACTTATGCGCCGAGAATGATGGGGTGCTACTGAGTTCATCACGCTGCGATTTCTCATCACACAAGGATTGAGTGGAGAAATCGATGATTGGCTGGGGATTAAGGCGTTTAATACAGGCGGGCATTATTGTCCTGTTAATGACTATTATTGTATTTATTGGATTGCATCTCATTGGCAACCCGGCGGATATCTTAATCGGTCCCGATACGGATCAACGAGATCGAGAAATGCTGATCTCTCAACTTGGTTTAGATCTCCCTATTTGGCAGCAATATTGGCGATTTTTAGTGAGCGCACTTCACGGAGATCTTGGCAATAGCTTCGTCTATAATCAACCTGCCTTAGAACTCGTATTACAACGACTGCCGGCTACCATTGAGCTAGCTTTTGCTGCCTTGATTATTGCGCTTGTGATCGGGATTCCACTTGGGCTTATTGCCGGACTCTACCCTGAATCACTCTTCTCGAAGATTGTGATGACCGGCAGCATCTTGGGCTTTTCGCTTCCTACATTTTGGATTGGATTAATGCTCATTATGGCCTTTAGTGTTTCACTCGGCTGGCTTCCTGCGGGCGGTCGGGGCGATACAGTGACTATCTTTGGTTTAGAGTGGTCTTTTTTAACCGGCGATGGCCTCTATCATCTTATTTTACCGGCTTTTAATTTAGCACTCTTCAAGATGTCTCTGGTCATTCGGCTCACATTTGCCGGCGTGCAAGAGATTGTGCCACAAGATTATATTAAATTTGCCAGGGCAAAAGGCTTATCGCCAGCACGCATTATCCGTGTTCATATTTTTCGGAATCTGCTGATTCCTCTTGTGACCGTTGTGGGATTAGAGCTCGGCGCGACGATTGCCGGTGCTGTAGTGACTGAGAGTATTTTTGCTTGGCCGGGAGCGGGTAAATTGATCTTAGATAGCATCAATCAACTCGATCGCCCCGTGATTTTGGCCTATCTCATTATTATTGTCTGTCTCTTTGTCACGATTAACTTCCTTGTCGATGTCACTTATCGCATTGTTGATCCTCGTGCCCGTAAGGAGACGACAGTATGACCCCACAAAATATTGCCAATCATCCGTCCCCTCAACGCGCACCTTCTCTTTTTCGAGAAAACTTGCAAGCTTTCTTTGCCTCAAAACTCGCACTTATCGGATTTGTAATGGCGCTGATTCTCTTATTGGCTGCCATTTTAGCGCCTTGGATTACGCCACAAAATCCTTACGATCTGTTGCAACTCGATATTCTCGACTCCCGCTTACCGCCCGGCAGTGAAAATGGTTTAGGCAGTTACACCTATTGGTTGGGCACCGATGGACAAGGTCGGGATCTCTACTCGGCAATTGTCTATGGACTTCGTATTAGTCTTATTGTCGGCATTGGCTCGGCGATTATCGCGAGTATTTTAGGTACCACAATCGGCATCACTTCTGCCTACTTTGGTGGCCGGATCGATGCAATTTTAATGCGAACCGTAGATTTGATGCTCTCTTTCCCCTCTATTTTAATTGCGATGATGATTCTCGCCTATCTCGGAAAAGGGGTGAGTAATGTCATTTTAACCTTGGTGATCCTTGAATGGGCTTACTACGCTCGAACTGCGCGCGGTCAAGCCTTAATCGAGCGACAAAAAGAGTATGTGGAAGCTGCGCAAAATCTTGTGATTCCTAAATACCGCATTATGCTCAAACATATTCTCATCAACTGTTTACCTGCACTCATTGTCATTGGTGCCTTACAAATTGCAAGAGCGATTACCCTTGAGGCAACGATGAGTTTCTTAGGGCTTGGCGTTCCGATTACTGAGCCCTCATTAGGTCTTTTAATTTCAAATGGCTATCAATATCTACTATCAGGACAATATTGGATTAGCCTCTTTCCCGGCATTGCATTGCTCTTAACGATTGTCTCTCTAAACTTAATCGGCGATCGTTGCCGGACACTGTTTAATCCGAGGTTACGCTAATGGATCGATCATTACTCTTAGATGTGCAACATCTCAAAACCGCTTTCCCAAGTAAAGAGGGGGAGCTATTTGCGGTCAATGATGTCAGTTTACAGTTACAACCTGGGGAGATTTTAGGACTTGTCGGCGAATCAGGTTCAGGGAAGTCGGTGACTGGTTTTTCCTTGATGAATCTCATTGATAAGCCGGGAAAAGTGGTGAATGGGAACGTCTATTTTAAAGGACAAGATCTGCTAACACTACCCGAAAAAGCAATGCGTTCTCTTCGGGGTAATCGAATTGCAATGATCTTTCAAGATCCAATGATGACGCTCAATCCAGTATTACGCATTGATGTGCAGATGATAGAGACATTACAAGCTCACAAAAAGATCAGCTATAAAGCCGCTCGAGCACGCGCCGAAGAGGCCTTAGCCCTAATGGGAGTTCCTAGCCCTAAAGAGCGACTGCAATCATATCCTTATCAGCTCTCCGGCGGTATGCGTCAGCGGGTTGCCATTGCCATTGCTCTATTACTGCAACCGGATCTGATTATCGCCGATGAGCCGACGACAGCACTCGATGTCACGATACAAGCGCAGATCTTATCGGAAGTACAGAAGCTTGCGCATAATTATGGTACTGCGCTGATTTGGATTACCCACGATCTCTCTGTTGTTGCGGGGTTAGCCGATCGTATTGCCGTAATGTATGCCGGTAAAATTGTGGAATCAGGCAGCAGCGAAGCCGTTTTAACGCATCCACAACATCCTTATACACAGGGCTTAATCAACAGTTTACCGAGCCATAATATTCGGGGAGAACGTTTAACACAGATTAATGGCATTACCCCTAATTTAGCCGATCTCCCGTCAGGTTGTGCCTTTGCCCCTCGCTGTGAACGCGCCACCGAACAGTGTCACACTCAACCGCATCTAACCCCCATTTCAGAGGATAACTCCGACATTCCTCATCAAGTCAGTTGTTTCTTCCCAAGTCATTCTGTTGAAAAGAGACAAATCAGGCAATCTATCACATCATCGACCACTTCATCGACCGCAATAGCAGAGGAGCCGACACTATGAACTCTCCATTAGTACAATTAGAAGGCATCTCTAAATATTTTGGTGCAAAAAAACAGGGCTGGATTGGGCACTATTTAACCCACTTAGGTTTACAGAAATCCCCTACCATTACGGCAGCCGTCAATGATGTCAATCTCACGATTCAAAAAGGTGAGGTTGTGGGATTAGTGGGCGAATCAGGTTGTGGCAAATCCACCTTAGGTCGTGTTGTCGCCGGAATTCTTCCACCGACTGCCGGCACAATGCGTGTCGAGGGGAAAGCCATTGATGGGATGAATCGTCAAGAATGGAAGGAGACGCAACTACGCATTCAGATGATCTTTCAAGATCCTTATGCAAGTCTTAATCCTCGGCAACGTGTTGCGAATAGTATCGGGGAAGCACCGCTCATTCATCATTTAGTCTCTACCCAATCTGTAGATCATTATGTCAGTGAACAACTTGAACGCGCCGGCTTAAATGCAAGCTACCGGCAGCGGTTTCCGCACCAATTTAGTGGCGGACAGCGACAAAGAATTGGTATTGCCCGTGCTTTAGCCGTACAACCGGATATGTTGGTCTGCGATGAAGCAGTGGCGGCGCTCGATGTTTCGATTCAAGCACAGATCGTAAATCTCTTTATGGATTTGCGAGATGAATTAGATCTCACTTATCTCTTTATTAGTCACGATTTAGGCGTTGTTGAGCATTTCTCTGATCGCGTGGCAATTATGTATTTAGGCCGCATAGTGGAAACCGCTACCACCGAAGAGATCTATGCGCATCCTAATCATCCTTACACCCAAGCACTATTAGCTGAAATTCCCCGTATTACCGATCGTAAAAAACAATTTGTTGCCATTAAAGGAGAGATTCCAAGCCCCCTCAATCCCCCGGCAGGTTGCCATTTCCACCCACGTTGTCCGCTTGCCACAGAGCAGTGCCGAGTAGACGCGCCCTTGTTAAAAGAGGTAAGCCCCCAACATTTCAGCGCTTGTCATCTCAATGATCAGGCGTAAAACCCCAATGCTTAATGCCGATCATCTACTCAAATCATTATCACTCGTAGCAATAAGAACAAGATAACAACAATACATCACCCCCAGATAACACCAAACTATAAACACCAAGGAGATATTATGAAAAAATTACTGACTATCGCCCTACTTTCAGGGCTACTCGGCACCGGGGCACTAGCGCAAGAAAATCATCTCAAAATCGCATTTGCCGATAACCTCTCATCACTTGATCCACAGCTCAATAATTTTGCCGGCGATCGCTCTGCAAGCATCTTCTTCTTTGACACTTTAGTAGAAGATAAAAATGGCGGACAACTTTATCCCGCACTCGCTGAAAGTTGGCGCAATATCGATCCTTTGACCTGGGAAATTAAGCTTCGCAGCGATATTCTTTGGAATAATGGTACGCCTGTCACTGCCGAAGATGTGGTCTATTCCATTGAACGTATTCGCAATGTTCCCGGCTCTGTTGCACCCTTTACCGGCTATGTTCGCACCATTGATACGGTGACGATTCTAGATCCTACAACGCTCGAAATTAAAACGAATGTGCCCAATCCTGACTTACCGCTCAATCTCACTTCCGTCTACATTGTCAATAAAGCGGTTACTGAGCAAGCGAGTAGCGAAGATTTTAACTCGGGGAAAGCGTTAGTGAGTACAGGGGCTTATAAGCTGGTGAGCTATACACCGGGGGAAAAAGTCGTAGCCGAGAAGAATCCGCAATATTGGGGAGAAGCACCGGTTTGGGATACGGTAGAATATCTCTATATGCCAAATGCCGCTTCCCGTACCGCGGCACTCCTATCCGGCGGTGTTGATGTAATCGATAAAGTGTCGGTTTCAGATCTTGCCCGCTTACAGAAAGAGTCAAAAGTAGAAGTCTTCCCCTATGATGGTTTACGGGTATTCCTACTGCAACCGAGCTTCAATTCTGCGGTGAATCAATATATTACCGATAATAACGGGAAGCCTCTACCAACCAATCCCCTCCTCGATCAAAGAGTGCGAGAAGCATTATCAATCGCTATTAATCGGGAAGCCATTGCCGATCGTATTTTACAAAATGGCGTAACCGTTGCTAATCAGTGGATGCCGAAAGATAGTACAGGTTATAACCCGGATATCGCACCGATTCCCTTCGATGCGGCAAGGGCAAAAACCCTCTTAGCGGAAGCGGGTTACCCTGATGGGTTCCAAATTACCATTCACGTGCCGACCGATCGCTATCCTTTAGCGCCGGAAACAGTCCAAGCCGTTGCACAATTTTGGACGCGCATTGGTGTTAAAACACAGGTAGAAGTGGTGCCTTGGGCGGTCTACTCCTCTGCAGCTCGTCAAAATGAGTATGCCGTATCTGTCATTGCTTGGGGAAATGGTACCGGCGAGGCTTCTTATGCAATGGTTAATATTCTCGCAACGGTGAATCCTGAAGCGGGTTTAGGGGCATCTAACTGGGGACACTATAGTAGTGAAAAACTCGATAATAGCCTGAAAGCGGTCACTACTGAATTTGATAGTGCAAAACGAGAAGCCTTAATGCAAGAGGCAGCGGTTACTGTGAGTGAGGAAGTGGGTATTATTCCGCTATTTCATTACAAAAATATCTGGGCAGCAAAAAAAGGATTAATCGTAAAACCCCTTCGTTCAGATCGAACTGTACCGCAAATGGTTACGCCACAAAAGTAATTCATAGCAATCATCCCTAGAAACAATACGGCAAGTATCCCATTGTCGTAAATAGATCACTGTCATCGAATCTCAAAGATTGCAAAATCTTAAACAATTTCAAAACAGCCAAAAGGAGCATTCATCTAATGGAACTGATCATTACGCCCACTAAAGCGACCATTGATACTCCTCGAGAGATTCGAGTCAGTGGTTTACAACCATTTGAAACGATCGAAATATCCACAGAAACACTCCGCGCGGGCATTCCTTGGCGCAGTCACGCACGATTTAAAGCCGATGTAACGGGAATGGTCGATCTCACTCAACAAGCCCCCTTGCCCGATAGAGATCAAGATTATCAAACGATCGATCCTATGGGACTGATCTGGTCTCAAACACCGGATCAGATCGCACAAGATCACGCGACAGATACACCGATTTTCTCTCAAGATCTCTTCGAAACTATTGCGACCCAAGTAAGGGTTACTGGGGTACAAGGCACTATAGAGGCAACCCTCTGGCAACAACTTGCAGATCAAGGGATTCGCCGTATTGAAGTGCGAGAAAAGGGATTAGTCGGTGTAATATATCAACCGAAAACAGAAGGGCCTCATCCGGCAATAATGATTCTCAATGGTTCTGGCGGCGGAATGAATGAACCCCGCGCAGCGCTCTATGTAAGTCGAGGATATATCGCCTTTGCCTTGGCCTACTTCAAAGCACCGGGACTATCAGACTATATTTCCAATACGAATCTAGAATATTTTAAAACTGGGCTCGATTGGTTACGTCACCGTTATACACCTCTCCATAACTTTGTGGCACTCAACGGGCAATCTCGAGGGGGCGAACTTGTATTACTATTAGCAAGCCTCTTTCCTGATGATGTTTCCGCTGTAATCGCCTATGTTCCGGGCGCTGTAATTCATTCCGGACAAAATGCGGCCGATCCAAAAATTGGGCGAGAAGCGCCTACTTGGTACTATCAAGGGAAAGCGCTCCCCCACCTTTGGGAGAATAATCGCACTGCGAGCTGGGCCCCTTTTGATGAAGGTCCTAATCCTCATCGGCACGAATGGGCAATCTTAACAGCCCTTGATGACCCGGAAGCCGTTGAACGTGCGATGATTCCTGTGGAGAAGATCCGATCGCCGATTCTCTTAATCTCCGGCACTGATGATGGGGCTTGGCCCTCAAGCCGCTATTGCCGAATGATTATTGATCGATTGGCGCAATATGATTTTCCCTATGCTGTCCGCTGGTGTGATACGCCTAATGCCGGACATAACATTCTCTTCCCTTATCTACCCACAACGCAAATTACCCATACGCATCCGGTTTCAGGGCGCATTAATAGTAATGGAGGTTGCCCTCAAGCCAATGCCAAGGCAAATGAAGCGAGTTGGCAGGCAGTACAAACCTTTTTAACAGATCTACTCAAGGAATCTCTATGACACAATTGAATCCCACGATGCAGATCGGTGCGGACAATCCCGCCGAGCATCAAGCCGAAAATCAGACGCATCAATTGGATCTCATCGATACGCTATTAAAACTCAATCCCGCAGGAAGCACCTATCGCGCGCGCCATTTTCGAGATAATATCTGTCACAGCACACAAGCCAGCTATGATGCGCTCTTTAGCAACAAACTACATCTCCCCCTACAAACCCGTTGGCTTGTTGCACTCTATGCCGCTCAACTGACACAATCGCACGAATTAACCCGTCATTATCTCAATGAAGCAGAGGATGCAGGTGTTACTGAAGAGGCTTTACAAGCGGTTTTGCAGGATGATCTTGATCTCATTTCTGAGCCTACTTTACGCGCTATTTTACACTTTACCCGCACTTTAACCCTCAAGCCGATTGAAGGGGATCAAAGCGCCCTACTCGACCTTGAAAGCGCCGGTGTTGCAACGGCAGATTGTATCGCTTTGGCACAGTTGATCGCCTTTCTCTCTTATCAAATTCGGTTAGTTACCGGTCTGAAAGCAATGCAAGCCTTGGAGGATACCCAATGAAAAACCCAATTAGAGCCAATGGCTTTACCAATGAAGTGCTCGGCTGGAAAGCTTGGCTCAAAGTCCTCGACCTCAAACAAGCAACGTCGGAGCAGATCGCGGTTTTAGAAGAGAGCCACCCTAAAGCTAAAACGATGGATTACTATCTGCTACTCGCACATCAACCTGAAATTCTACATCATCGCTCGCAAACCTATAATGAGATTATGTATGCCCCCGAAGGATTAAGCAGAGCCGAACGGGAGCTCGGCGCGTTAACTGTCTCGCAAATTAATGGCTGTGTCTACTGTGCTTCTGTTCATTCTCAACGTTTTGTAATGGCCTCAAAACGCCCGGAACTGGTGCAACCGATCTTTGAGAATCCAAGGACTGCCGCAGAAACAGCTCGCGATGCTGCGATTATTGACCTTGCCATTGCCCTAACCGAACAACCCGGCACACTCAACCCGCAATATATCGAAAACCTCAAAGCCACAGGTCTTGATGAATTAGAAATCCTCGACCTCATCCAAGCAGTCTCAATCTTCGGCTGGGCAAATCGCTTAATGCTCAATTTAGGAGAAGCCATTCTGCCTGAGTAGGAACTATTGTAAGAAACAGTGCTTGAGATAGAAGAAAGAAGAGAGAAACCCGCGCAAGCGGGTTTTCTGGTTTTAGATAAATAACAGATAAATCAATAACCGATTGTTTTAAAAATTATGTTAAATAGCTTATAAGATACAAAGCAATATCTTATTATAATTATATAATAAGATTAATTTATTATGACTCTATAGACACAACCTGTCATAAAACAATGCTACTATATTTATAAATCAATAACCTATTAAACATCCACCGGAGAGAAAAATGAAACAACTACTCAAAATAGCTACGCTCACTTTGTTGGCTTCTTCAATGTCATTGGCATTTGGGCAAACTGAGAGAAGTGCGCGTATTATGCCGATAACTTCAGACTATATTGGTCAAGGTTACTGCTCTTATCTATTTAAAGTCGATAATGGTGGTTCAGGTTCGGAATTTAAGAATTTAAAACTTTCACTCAATGCGAAAGATATGTTCGGTCAAATTATTGATCAGCAAAAACTAGAGATCGAGGGCTTTGGAGATTCTAATGCTACAAGTACAACTTTTGGCTTATTAGAAACAGAATGTATTGATGCACTACATGAATTTGAGATCGTGGATGCTCAAGAGAGGCAACCCGATGGTCGTTGGTTGCAATTACCGCTCTACCTCTTTTCTGTAGACAATCCTAAATTACCACGAATGACGATTAAAACAGCTCCCGGAGCAGATCTCATTCATCGGAATTTTATCGGTACCTGGGTGACAGATAAATCTCTTTGTAGTAATCCGGAGATTTTAGATGATAGCCAATATATTCTCACAATTTCTGGGGATACTGTTCGTTTAAATGGTTGGATGTTCACCTATACCGAGAGCTTTCCTGGATTAAATGCTGGCGATAATGAAGACTTTAATACCCCTGAGGCCTTTGGTGGAATAGCAGAGTTTTTCCAATTTGCACCGGATTATTCCCAAACCTATGGCAAAAGAGAAACAAGCTATCATCTCAATAAAGGTAAGCTCACGATCAATGATGGAGATCTGAGCTTTGTTTCATGCCAACGCAGATAATAAAGGATTGCTTACATCAAGTTAACATGCATCACTCTATAAGGGATCAATCCACACTGATCCCTTTCTTATATTGAAAGAATCAATTTTAATGAAACCGTAACCGCTGATTCAGTGTTTGAGAGGGGCGTTCTTTAAAGAGGGATTGATAATCTTGGGAGAATTGACCCATATGCCAAAATCCCCAAGCCATTGCGGCATCTTGAACGGTTATAAATTCAGAATAGGGACTTTTTAATTCCCTACGCACAGCATTGAGTTTAATCGCTTTCAGGTAAGTAACCGGTGAAACGTGCCAAATATTATTAAAGGCCGTTTGTAACGTTCGTCGGCTTATATGGAGATATTCACAAATATCTAAAATCGTCATCTCATCGCGGCATCGGGCATTATCAAGAATAAATTCATGGGCTTTTTGCACAATATTGATATGATTCAGCCGGGATTTAGGAAGTACAATACGGGGAGATTGATCGATATTATGAAAAAGCAGATCAAGCAAATCTAACAAGTCATAACGCAATGTTTTAAGTGTGGCTTCATTATTGAGAATATGCGGCGTATGTTGCGCCATCTCAAGCAACACCTCAATCGTATTACAGAGACGTAATTTATCTGTTGGCTGCATTGCAATAGTCATTTGACTGGCTAAATGTTTCAGCGGTAATGGACGCTGTAGAAATACTTCAAAATAACTCTCTAATAGTGAGAGATCGACCACTAATCCTAAGATCGTATAGTCATCCGGAGTATTGAGACCAAATTCCTGCCCACCAATTTGAATACCAACCAAGTTATCCGCAAGCTCATTATGACCGATCATCCCATGTTCGCTATTATTCGGTACAGGAATCCCGATCCAAATCGCACCCGGCCAAACCATACACTTTTGCTGAACCAATTTACTAGTGTACTCTTTAAAGAATTGAATGCCCTCAATCCATCCCTCTTTAACATACCCAGAAAATTCCCCAGGTTGAATCTGATTATAGAGCTGTTGCCAACCGGTGATATTACACGCATGTTCATAGACATCATTCGATTGACGTAGTTGAATCTGATTCAGTGTTGCGATAGGACGCAAGTTATCTGCTGAATCAACAAGATTTGTAGAGTATTTATGAAATCGATGAAGATCAATTTTATCTTTGTAACCCATCACATTCCTCACCTTCCCCTATTCTTACTGAAATAAAGGGACTATCAACTCAAACTCTACTTTGATCAGATTTGATCGAAGCAAGTTTGATTTAATCGGACAAACACATCTTAAAATAGAGATCATTTAGATGATCATTTTGCATAGCGATTATTCTTGAATCATTTTTTTGAATGGCTCTTTCTGAATGGCTACTCGGAAATGACTATTCTTGATTAACTATTTTTTAAAAATTCAATTAAAATCCAAACTAAAATATCAATAAATATTATTTAATTGTTTTATCTATATTACCCTATACAATAATTAATACATGACTCATTACACATTTGGTCAATGAATTTTATATATCACAATAAAGAACTGATAAAACTTACAATAATGCTAAAAATCCCTAAAAAGTCTATGGTATGCGTTTAGTAAGGATTATTTATATAGCATCTGCAATTCGTCTGCCACTTCATAAACAGTCTTTCCTACTTGAATCAATATTTATACGCTTTTTTCATAATTTGCCAAATATTGATATTAAGAGATCATTTTGATTGCTACTGTGTTTTGTTAATGTAGCGATAATCCCGAATTGAATAAGCGAGATAATATGAAAAAAATCATTACAGCCGATACGGTTCGTACTTTAATCCGCCAAGGGGATAAGAGGCTATCTTACTGTGAAACCCGTGATCTTATTACACCTGAAGCAAGGGATCTCTTGCAAGAATATGGCATCACTTTAGAAACCATCACGCGCACAAAAACAGAGGATACTCCCTCTCAATCAAGTCCTCACTCCACAATCAAGCCTCAATTTTGTGGGATTCGCCCTAACTTTGCGATTTCTGATCGAGAACTGATCTACTTTCGCGTCATCGAGCGACTTCGGCAACAATATCCCAATCATCAAACGGATGAATCCACCTTACGGGCGCTCATTGAACCGATTTTAAATCGTTATCTTCCCCAATAGATCTCTCTTAAGGACATGTTATGACACAATCCACAGAACTTCTCCCAAGCTGGGTTAGCGATAATCTGCAACAATTAGCCAAAATTGTGAATAGCGACTACAAAGTCGTCAATCCTAAACTGCCCCTTAAACTCGGAATCGATTTAGGAACGAGTGACATCGTCTCAGTGGTATTAGATGCTGATAATAACCCCATTGCCGCTCGTCTTAGTTGGGCGGATGTGGTGCGTGACGGTGTGGTCGTCAATTTCTATGAAGCGATGACCATTGTTAAAAAGCAGATTAGCGAACTAGAAGCCTTATTAAAAACAGAATTCACCGCGGCCAATACCTCTTATCCTCCTGGAACAGATCCCAAAATCTCGGTAAATGTCATTGAGGCTGCGGGGTTAGATGTGGCTGCTGTGATTGATGAACCCTCTGCAGTAGCGAATCTCTTAAAACTCAATCAAGCTGCTGTCGTAGATATCGGCGGCGGAACAACGGGAATTGCGATTCTTAAAGACGGTGAGGTGATCTATTCCGGCGATGAGGCAACAGGCGGCCGACACGTGACCTTAACTATTGCAGGTAGTCTGCGTAAAAGCTATGAAGATGCCGAAACAGAGAAAATTACCAAGGGCAAAGAGATTTGGCCTATTGTTCGTCCTGTATTTGAAAAAATGGCAGATATCACCCGACAACATTTACAGCATTATCCTGTAGATCGGCTCTATCTATCGGGCGGTAGCTGTATGCTTCCCGGCGTTCAACCACTCTTTCAGAAAGAATTCCCTGAGCTTACGGTAATTCTACCTGAGCACGCGATTTTCTTTACCCCCTATGCTATTGCCGCTTATCAGGCTTAAACCCATAGTAATCATTGAGATCAGGAGATATTTTTATGGATTTTGAAAAAGTTCCTACCCGCATTATTCAAGAGTTTGTGCCTGGTAAACAGGTCACACTGGCCCATTTGATTGCGCATCCTGGCGCGGATCTTGCTACTAAAATTGGCGTTCCCGGCGCTGAAGCAATCGGTATTATGACCTTAACACCGAGTGAAACTGCCATGATTGCCGGCGATTATGCCACTAAAGCTGCGGATGTGAATATCGGTTTTCTAGATCGTTTCACCGGTGCATTAGTACTTTATGGATCTGTAGGCGCTATTGAAGAAGCACTCATACAGACGATTCGTAATTTAGAAAATACCTTAGGGTATACAGTTTGTCCGCTCACCCGAAGCTAAGTTAAATTCCGAAAACAGACTGTTATGCATGATTGTTTTAAGTTTTTGCAGAAGCTGAAAGCACAAAAGGAAATAAATCATCATTATGGCGATACCTAAAACTAAAAAATATGTCTTTGTCGGTGCGGTTGATGCCGGCAAAACGTCCATTTTTAATGCGCTCAAAGGCGATTTTGAACTTGCTCGCAAGACACAAGCAGTGGATTATAATCTCGCCGGGGGTATCGATACCCCCGGGGAATTCTTTAGCCATCCACATCTCTATAAAGCGATGATAAGCACGACAACTGAGGCTGAGATTATTATCTATGTTCACGCCGCAGATGATGAGGTTTGCCGGCTTCCTCGTGGCATTTTAGAGATCTATAATCATA
Organism: Ignatzschineria ureiclastica; assembly: GCF_003121845.1. GTDB lineage: Bacteria > Pseudomonadota > Gammaproteobacteria > Cardiobacteriales > Wohlfahrtiimonadaceae > Ignatzschineria > Ignatzschineria ureiclastica. The sequence goes on from NZ_QEWQ01000006.1 coordinate 20,639, forward strand.
AAACGATTATTACGGTGATCACAAAGGTAGATCTTCCCAACATTGATCTCCCTAAAGTGCGACAAATTCTACGGGAATGTGGCTTACCGGAACCTTATTTTGAGATGAACACACAAAACCCCGAGGATATCGCGCGCTTTCGTAGCTATTTAGAATCTTTAGGGGCTGTCATTGAATGACGGAGTAATGGAGTAAATATTAATAAATTTGGTTTAAGAAAAATGGTTTTTAAACAGCTATTGTGGGGTTTTAAAAGAAGATAAAACCTGACTTACCAACAGTTGCAAGATGCCGGATAGAATAGCTTCCTTGTCTCTTACAACCGATGCGCCGGCATTTAAATGAGCTTCTTTTGAACCGATATTACTATAATATCTGCCCCAATAGTAACTCTGCACATATCAAAAGCGATCATAGCGACTTCTCTCAATTATGTGATGAAGTCTTCTATGATCGCTTTTGATGTTGGAGTGATATTGGAATGATGTCGGAAATAATTGACGATAATTCTCGATCCTTTCCCTCTTGTGTATCCCCCTAAATCAATTGTTCCCAAAGATCAGGATGTGGACGAGGAACGACCATACTATAGACTAATAGCCCTTTCTGACCGGCACTCTCCTGCCCAACATTTACCGCTGCTTGCACATCAGCCACATCGCCTGCGGCCACAAAATAACATTTGCCACCAATACCAAAGGCCATATGTACTCGAATTAATGTCACATTAGCAGCTTTCACTGCAGCATCAGCCGCTTCAATACAAGCAGCGACGCTATAAGTTTCCACAACACCGATTGCTTGTCGTTGTTCAACGGCTGTCACGCCGCTAATAGCCGGCAAAATACTTGGGTGAATATTAGGAAGAATAAATTGATCCACTAGCAGAAATCCACCTGCTTCCGCACCCGATTGCACTGATTGCGTAACCGCAGCGATCTCCCCACCAACCATCACGATATATTTTCCGGGACAGATCGTTTTAGAAGTAAGAAGCGTTACATCCGCCGTTTTCAACATTACATCGGTGACTTCAATACCTTTGGCAATACTATTTAATTCCACTAATCCAATTGCATGTAACATCTATCACTCCTTTGTCATCACTATATTATCTGCATTAATTTGTTCCACAACCCCTGAGATCGAAGCATGTAAGGGAACACCTAATTGTCCGGGTTCCATTACTGCAATCAGATCTCCTCGATTTACCCGATCCCCCACATTCACAATCGGTCTGGCAGGTGCACCAATATGTTGAGAAAAAGGTAAAGTAACACGATCAGGTTGCCAATCAATATCAATCAAGGGTGCTTTATGATTCATCTTATCGAGATTGATCCGCGTTAAGAGTCGGTTAATCGGCAATAGACGGAACTCTGCCATGGGATTAAGAGGTCGTAGCGCACCCTCATATTTAGCCCCGGCACTGCGGAACTCTTTTTTAAGGGCTTGATTCAGGCGCATGGGAGAAATCTCTACAGGGCAGGCATAAGCCTCACAGATCCCACATTCTGAACAGGTTAAAGCTGACAATACCGTGGAAGATTCCGTTTGATCTGCTTTCCGATAATTCACGGCTCGAACAATCAGATGCGGCGGTAATTCATGACCGATTAGGTGACGTGGACAGAGCTCTGTACAGAGACAACATTGCTCACAGACGGTACGCGCCATCGCAATAATACTCTCCATATTTTGTGTTCGCCGGCGAATCAAGAGATGATCCTGTGGTAGTACTAATAAGCCCCCGGTGGTCTTCGTGATCGGCGCATCAAGATCTGTCACCAAAGTACCCATCATCGGACCACCATTGATATAAGCCGGATTCGGTGTTGTTACACCACCAGCCATCTCCAATACTTGACGATAAGTTGTACCAATAGGGACTGTGACTGTAATAGGATTTTGTACCATTCCATTAATCGTTAAGGTTTTATCGATTACAGGTGCTTCATGCTCCACCGCTTTTGCCACATTAATTAATGTTTGTACATTATTCACCACAACCCCCACAGAGAGCGGAAGAGCCGCCGGAGGTACACGACGACCGGTAGCCATCCAAATGGTAATAACTTCATCGCCTGCGGGATAGATATCGTCTAAAATATGGATACGAATATGTGGATGACCCTGCAACTGCGCCTCTAAGGCACTGATCGCAGTTTTATACTTCCCTTTCAGAGCAATAATCCCCTCTTTTGCACCAGTGGCGATCATTCCATACTCAATCCCTTTCACTAATAGCTCGGCATTGAATTCTGCTAATTGTTGATCTACTTTCAACAAGGGTTCACACTCAGCCCCATTCACTAGAAAGATTTCAGCTTCTGCACCAAACTTGACATAAGTGGGAAAACCGGCACCGCCCGCTCCGACGATTCCAGCTTGTTGTACTCGCGCTCTAATAGTTTCACGATCAATGTTCATCCTACATTCCCTTTCTTAAAGTACCTGCGTACCCGATCAATTGAGCCTTAAAAATTGAGTCTCACATCTTAAGCTTTATAAGTTGAGCTCTATCCGTTGAATCCTATAGATTGATAAAATAGCGATTGCTATTTTTCCGCAATAATTTCTGGCGAACACTGCGGTGCAACACACGTTTAAGATTTGCTAAATCGATACCAAGCCGGTTACTCATCTCTAATAAATTAGAGCCCTTTTCCCCTTTATCTCGTAGGAAAGAAGCCACTAATTTGAAGATCTCTTCCATTTCAGGATCAAACTCGATATCAATATCTTCTAACAATTCCTCTAAATCTAACGTCTCTAAATTCGTCTCATCTAGATCCAATGATTCAAGATTCTCTTCGATATTCAGCTCTTCATTTGGTTCTTTATTTTGTTCTTTATTTGACTCGTTATTCTGTTCTTCATTCTGTTCTTCAGTCTCATCTTGACCAACCCCATCAGAGTGTTCGCTCACAGCATTAGCTTGCTCATCGCGTTCTGCTTGCCAAATAGTCGCTTCTTCGATGATTACTTCTGAAAGCTCGGCATGCGCCTCAGCCTCCTCAGCTTCTTCTACAACTTCTTCAACCTCTAACTCACCCATCACTTCTGCTATTTCATCATCTGCTGTATCATCATCTACAACAGAGTCCTCCGCAAGTAACTCATCGGTGAGATCCAGCTCATCTGTTGCATTTTTATGCTCGTGTTCGATAGAGGCATGTGCCATTCGCTCAAGTTCAGTAATCGCTAATTTATTACGAGTCTCTGCCACTTCTTGCGCAATCGATGATTCTTCATTTGTTAAATTCGCTTCGGCGATAGCGGCCTCAATCATTGCCTCTGCTACTTCCTCTTGCGATAAATCTTCCTCATCATCGGGAAGCTCAGACGATTCACGTGAAACATCGCCTCTTTCTACAGCTTCTACCTCATCATGATAAATTACTTCTTCTGTTAATGCTTCTAATGTGGATTCTTCAAGGTCTAAAACCTCTATTTCTAACTCCGGTTGCTGAGATATGCGCTCATTTTCGTCTTCATCCATTTGACTATTATAGCGATCGACTGTCTCATTCTCGACCGGCTCATTATCGGCTTCAAATGGGGGTTCTTCCTCAAATACTTCGGTCAATTGGGGTGCGCTATCCACCGATACTTCTACCGCTTTTGAGGCAACGCCGTAAGATTGTAAAATCTCCTGGTGTAACTCGGAATCATTACCACAAAAACTTAATACCATTCGTTCTGTATCTCGTTCCGGTCGACCTAATACTTTCTGACAGAGCACTTTGCCACCGATATACTCCGTTGCGGCACAACCTGCATCAAGCGCGGCTCGGCAAGCGGCAAGATCGCCCTCAATCACAATCGTAACTAATGCAGAGGGTGTTACAGAATGACTCAATAATCGTACGTTTGCTGATTTCAACATTGCATCCATCGCCTCTACGCCGGCTACAAAGCCATACACTTCTAATAACCCTAGTGTATTAATCATCCTGTAACTCCTTTCTACACTTCATGAATAATAGGGGGATAATCTACCGTAGATATCCCCAATTTCAGTTTTCAATAGATGCGAAACTGATCCTCAATCAATCTTAAAAGAGGATCTTGAATCGCTTGCTATTTAAGCTGATTGAATCGGATTCCGACCAATTTCTAAGACCGCCTCAGTAAACGCATCACATGCAGCTTTACACGCAGCTTGACTACCCCGTAAAAAGGCCGCTGAATAGTTGGTTTCTGAAGGAGGTGGCGTATAAGAGACCATCTCAACATCCGCCGCCTTTAAAGCAGCATCAATGCCAAAAGTGGCTTCTAATGGGGGGGCAACTAGATAGGCAATAGAATCCCCGTGGCGAATATTCGCCATTTCCGAGAGATATGAACCTGTACGCGATACAACGTGCGCTAAAAAGGCAGTATCTTCTTGATCATTAGCCCATTGGAATGCAGGTCCCTCTTCAATCACGCTAATCATAGCATTAAGCCCTGCTCGAACTTCTGCAGGATTAGGTCCCCCTAACATAATCAAGACCTCTCCTGAAGTAGGTGAGGGTGAATGAGCAGCCCCGGCATACAGTGAACGACCATATACGACTTGAACAACCGATTGTTTCGTCGCTTCATCGGCTGCAATATAGGCAACATCGTCAGAGTCGGCCGTCAATAGACCTAAACTGCGAATATCATCAGGTAAATTGAGTTCTTTACGAAAATCCTCATGTAGTGAAGCGATCAATCGCACTGCTTTCACACTTGGGCGAATTAAATCTAATGCTGGCATAATGATTGCCTCCTATCTTAATAAATTAATACCGGATGCTTTCTTCTCAAGCATACGTTTGACCAAATCAACGATCACCGCAGCGGCTTCAACTGGTGGCGTTCCTGCACGGTGAATATTAGAGATACAAGTACGATCCGCTTCTACCGTATCTTGAATCGTAGGGCTGTAAACCGCATAACAAGAGAGCGATTCAGATTGTCCTAATCCCGGACGCTCACCGACTAACATAACTACCGCTTTTGCCCCTAAGATTTCACCAATATGATCTTCTAATTTCACACGACCATAGCGGGCAAAAATAGGCGTTCCCACTTTAAGGCCGGTATTTTTAAGGCCTGCCATCAATGGCGGTAAAATCTCTTCATAGTTTGCTAATACCGCATCTGTAGATAGACCATCTGAAATAATGACCTGTACATCAGGTTGTTGTACACACTTCTCTTTGATCAGTGCGATCGATTCAGCATTTAACACACGGCCCATATCAGGACGGGTCAGATATTGATCTTTATCTTTAACCTCAGATTGCACCTCTAATAAGCCTTGTTGTTCTACCCATTCCACCGGAATCTCTTTAAGAACCGTATCTTTTGAGCGAGAATGATCTGCTAAAAAACGAATTAAGGAGAGTGTTCGAGGACGAACACCGGCGCGACCTGAACCGACCCGTGCGGCTGTATTATTTTTAAACCCTTGTAAAACATCAGGCTTATGTGGATGTTCAACACCGATCCAAGCTTTAGCTTCGGCCGAGCCTAGATCAAGACTGCAGGATTCCACCTGATGATGAGTGCCGCTCCCTTGAGAATGACCGGCATTGTACCCGCCATTATCCACAGAATGACCTTGTGTAAAATGTTGGCCATTACCATTTGATTGCACCGCTAATTTACTAATCACTTGCTGTACAAGCGCTTCAATTTGTTTCTGATCCATTGTTCATTCTCCCCTTAGAAAAATAGTGAGGCATCACCGGCAATGCTCGTTAAGCGACCATTTTGCATAATCCCCATTTTCTCAAGCCATGCATCAAACTCAGGTGACGGACGTAAATTCAATAATTGACGAATGGTCGCAGTATCGTGGAATGCAGAGGTTTGATAATTAAGCATAATGTCATCCCCTAATGGCATCCCGATAATGAAGTTACAGCCTGCCGTTGCTAATAAAATAGAGAGCGTTTCATTCACATTCTGATCCGCATTCGCATGGTTGGTATAACAGCAATCAACGCCCATTGCCACACCATGTAATTTCCCCATAAAGTGATCTTCTAACCCTGCACGCATAATTTGACGGTCATCGTAGAGATACTCAGGACCAATAAAGCCCACAACGGTATTCACCATAAAAGGATCATAATGACGCGCTAACCCATAGTTTCTCGCCTCTAAGGTCACCTGATCTGAACCATTGTGCGCATTTGCTGAAAGCGCTGAGCCTTGTCCTGTTTCAAAGTAGAAGAAGTTCTCGCCGGCAATACGGTTATACTCGCGTCCTACCGCTTGCGCTTCATCGAGCATCTCAAGAGAGATACCGAACTCTTTAAGCCCTTTTTCACTACCACAGATACTTTGGAAAATAAGTCCTCCTGGCGCACCTTTACGAATAGCTTCCATCTGTGTAGAAACATGGCCTAATACACAACCTTGTGTGGGAATCTGATATTTATCGATCACTTCATAGATCGTATCTAATACCCGACGTAAATTTTCCACATCATCTGTCACAGGATTTACCCCAATGACCGCATCTCCTGCGCCATAAGATAAACCTTCATAAATTTGCGCCTCGATACTTTTCACATTATCGCGAGTATCATTCGGTTGTAGACGGCAAGCAAAGTGCCCGGGTAAACCGATCGTATTATTCGCGCGTTTTACAACAGGAACTTTTTTCGCCCCATAGATAAGGTCTGCATTTGAACAGATTTTCGCCACACCGGCGATCACTTCTGAAGTGAGCCCTTTACTAATAAAATTCCAATCTGTCAGTGTTGTATCATCTGAGAGGATATATTCCCGAAGCTGTCCGATCGTCCAATTTTTGACTCGGTTGTAAGCCGTTTCATTGAGATTATCTTGAATTAAACGAGTAACACAATCCTCTTCATAAGGAACGACAGGGTTGTTACGAATATCCGCAACGGTCAATTCAGATAGCACTTGTTTCGCGGCCACTCGCTCTTGAGAGGTTTGCGCGGCTACGCCTGCTAACACATCGCCGGAACGAAGTTCATTGGCTTTTGCCAAAACCTCTTTCACATCCCTAAATTGGTACGTTTGGCCAAATAACTGCGTTTTTAATTTCATTATTTCTACTCCTTAACTATGCCGGAAATGCTAGTGATTTAATGGTTACAGGGACAATCTCACCCTCAAAAAGTGGCTTGCCTACATCAATATAATCACCCTCTCGAGTCACAACTTCATCTATTACCGCTAGCTTTCTCGCCCCGATATAAGGCTGTAAAAGCATTCCTAAAACTTTCCCTAAATCCTGCTTTGCCACTAAAATAAGCGGCAATTGACTCTGATACCGCTCTACAAAGAGAATTAGGGCTTCTACACATTGTTGAATATCCTTATAAAGCACCGGTAGATCCTTAGGCAGATTCACTGCATAGAGATCTAAAGCCGGGTCAAGGTCATGCTGCTTAATTGCAAATTCCCAATCATCCACTAACTGTTCAGGTTGTAGATCAATACCGGATAATCGTGTCTGAATGACCGGAATATTGCGCAATGGCAATGCCACCTCTTTTAACCAGATCGTACTTCCCGAAAGAGAGAGCGTATGAGCACCTGCACCGATCACTGTTGCTCGAATTGTCTGCTTCGGTTGCACCAATGCTAATCTTTTCATTCCGCTGTTATTGCGCAGGGCTTCTGCCAATAAAGGACCGATATCGCCATATTGAAAAAGCGCTTCACTAGCAACCGGTTCATAAAGACAAGTCCCCACTCCCCCTGAGATCGTCACCGCTTGAAATCTCCCCTTTGCGGGAAGATCATCGGTCATCATCAATTGCTTGGCTAAATCTGAGGGTTCTCCTATGGCGACTTCATAGACCAATTGCGCCATAGTATTTGCCACTTCCCGCACTTGATCCATAGAGAGCATTAAAGGATCAAAATCCGCGCCAAATAATGCTGCGCAAATAAGCCGTGCCGGTTGATGTGCTCGCAATACACCTCCATTTTCATCAAGCTCCAACAGACGCCCACCAATATTTAAGCAAGCGGCCTCTTGAGGTTCTCCATGATCAAATATGGCGTAATTCGCAGTTCCCCCACCGATATCAATATTGAGCACTCGTCCTTTCAAATCCTGAGAAATTTCAGCAGCTCCCGCCCCTTGCCCCGCAATAATGGATTCCAAATAAGGGCCTGCCGTTGCTACCACAAAGTTACCCAATTTTTCAGAGAGATTCATAATCGTCGGCCGAGCGTTACGGGCTTTAGAAGTCTCACCCGTAATGATAATTGCCCCAGATTCTAATGACTCAAGTGCAACACCGGCTGCTTGGTATTGACTCAAAATAAAGCTCAGTAACTCCTCTTCACGAATCTGTCCTTCAAAATTGATCGGTGTAAAGATCACCGGACTCTCATAGAGAATCTCCCGCTTGGTAAATTCATAATGAGGCACCTGCGATACTGCTGCACGATTCACTAACTCTAATCGTGAAAAGATCACTTGTGTTGTGGTAGTTCCCACATCAATACCAACACTATGAAGTACTGTTGCCGCCATATTGACCTTGCCTTATTAACGATTATTGATTAAGACTTCTCTTGTACATTCTCAGATGTCATTACAGGATCAGTCGCTTCGATCTCATCCCCCGCACTCTCAAGCGCAGGTTCACTGATAATCTCATTGATATTTTTCGGCATAATGAGCATTGCAATGGCCACACCTACGATGCCCCCGGCTAATTTTCCGGCAATCATCGGGAAGATCATCTGATTCATCACACCGGCGGTATAACCTAAATGATCCCCAAGCGTAAATGAGGCACAGACAGCAAATGCACAGTTAATTACCTTACCGCGATTATCCATTTTGCTCATCATACTGAACATCGGAATATTATTCGCCAATGTCGCAATCATGCCACCGGCAGCCATATCATTCATTTTTAAGAGATTACCAACACGCATAAAAGCCTTATCAAACCAACGTGTTAATAGGAAAACCATCGGATAAGCCCCTAAAAGAACACAAGAGATCGAACCAATGACCTCAATGGCACGCATCTCACCATCGCCGGTATTAAAAATAGGATCCATTCCCGGAATGATTTGGAAGCCCGTCAAATATTCGAAGACTGCAGCACCTAAACCAATCGTAATAATCACCACTAAAATTTTGGCAAAAATTTGGAAGCCAGAAATCATCTTTTCAGGTATTAATTTCAAGCCTAAAATTATGAGGATCGCAACCACCATAACAGGAATCAGATTCACTAAGAGCATGCTAAAGGTAAATACCACTAACTGCCCATTGACCTCGATATTGGAATACATTGCGACAATACCGCCCACTAAACAGCCGACAGGAATCGCAATAATACCGGCAAGCATCCCTAATGCCATAAAACGAGTATCTTGTTTATTGATGATGCCAAGTGCTACAGGAATGGAGAAAACCACTGTCGCCCCCATCATAGAGGCTAGAATAATCCCCGAATAGAGTTCAGCGGCCACATCGCCATTTGCTAAGCTACCAGCAATCGGATAACCCCCCATATCAATGGCAAGAATAGTCCCTGCAAACATCGCAGGATTCGCGCCTACACTCTCATAAAGCGGAATAATCACAGGCCCTAAGACCTCTTTAATCACCGGCGCAAGCGCGGTAATACCCACCATTGCTAACCCTAGAGCGCCCATTGCCAGGAAACCTTCATCAAATTGATGTCCCGCCCCATCGATGCCCTTTCCGATGCGACCCAATCCAACTTTGCTAAGAATTTTAGTTGAGCCACCAAACTGTGTCATGATGCGGTCAAATGCCCCGATCACCATAAAGATCATCATGAACCAAATTATTATTTCATTAATACCCATTGTCTGCCCCTTACCTAACTATCCGCTTCTACAGGCTTTATAACCCGCGCTTTGCGTTGATTAATGTGAACATCTCACTCACTTTTGTAATCTCTCAATAAAATTCTGATTCCCTGCTATTGCTATTTTCTATAGATGCTTTCGCTATAGGTAACTTCTTAGGAGTATTGTTGAAAAGCATCTCGATAAACTTGTGCTATCTGTGCCTCCGTCGTGGTTCTAGGATTCGTGGTTAAACAGATATCTTGAATCGCAACTTCAGATAGCTCCGGAATATCTTCCTCTGCCAATTGCCACTCAGGTTTAAGTTGATTTAATTCAAGTTCAGAGATCAGTGCTTCAACAGCTACGATCGTCTCATCCCCATTAATATGCCGTCCGGTTAAAGCATGACCAATTTCGGCATACTCTTTTTTGCACACTAAACTGTTAAACCGCATCACTGCCGGCAACATAATGGCATTACACTGCCCATGCGGAATATGGTACTTACTACCAATTTGATGCGCTGTCGCATGGGATAATCCTAAGCCTGCATTTGAAAAAGCCATTCCTGCCATATAAGAGGCCAGCATTAAGGCTTCTCTTGCTTCAATGTTTTGCCCTTGTCCTACCGCTAACGGTAATGACTCCCCAATCATCGAAATAGCCCGATAGGCAAAACCTTTAGTAAGCGCTGTGCCCTTCAGTCCCACATAAGTCTCAACTGCATGCGTTAGGGCATCAAAACCGGTTATGGCGGTAATATAAGGGGGAACCGCTAATGTCAAACAAGCATCAATAATCGCCAAATCAGGAATCAACTGATCATGAATAAGAACCTGCTTCATACCCGTTTGAACATTGGTAATCACCGCAATATCCGTTGCCTCAGACCCGGTTCCAGAAGTCGTTGGAATCGCAACTAACGGCAACCGCTTTTGTAACGTCACTTCAGGACTCAATAGCTGCTCAAGGGGAAGCTGCATATTAACTGCTAACATTGCAGTCACTTTAGCCGCATCAAGCACAGAGCCACCACCAATGGCAATGACGCTATCACAGTCGGCGTCTACTAAGGCTTTCGCAGCTACTTCTACCACATCTGAAGCAGGTTCACCGCCTTCGTAGAGAAAAAGCTGATAACCCATTCCCGCAGCTTCTAAAGAACGATAGAGTCCATCGACAATATGCATATTGTGAATGAGTGCATCCACCATCACAAAGGCATGATGATGCCCTTCTGCGACCATTGCTTCACCGCAACAGGTGAGTGACCCAGGTCCCATATAGGTACGAGGGGGAACGCTAAATTTACGAACATTTCGAGCATTCATCACATCCATTGCTCGATAAATGATTTGACTCACATCGCCTAATTTCATCATTTCTCCCTCAACCTTAAGATTTAACTACACTATCAATTACACAATGCGGAAATTCCCTGCTAAAACACAACGACGCAACCGCACAAAGGTACGGGCATTTGTCACACCTTCCCCTGTTGGCGTTGTAATAGTCATTGTGGTCCAACCTTCTCCGCCGAAACCTAAGCCCGCAATACAAGGGCCATTTTTGACAAAAATACTGGTATCCATTGCTTGTACCATCTTGTCAAGATTATCTAAGTTAGTAGAGTGCATTGCCGCCGTATGATGACAACCTGCCTCTAATTCCACCGCCAGCGCTATCGCTTCATCCACATTTTTCACTCGAATAATCGGTAAAACCGGCATCATTAATTCAGTCACTGCAAAGGGATGATTTTTCCCTGTTTCTACAATCAGTAATCGAGTATCTGCCGGTGTATTGATACCAATTTTTGCGGCAATCTTCGTAGCATCTCTACCTACCCAATCACGACTCACAACCCCATGACCTGTTTCATCAATCTTTGTTAAAAGAACAGGTTCTAAGGCTTTTGCTTGCTCTGCCGTTAATAAGTATGCTTTATGCCGTTGCATAGCAGCAATCAACTGATCCGCCACAGAATCCACCACGATTAAGACTTTCTCATCTGCACAGATAATATTGTTATCAAATGAGGCGCCAAAAACGATTGATTTCGCAGCATTCTCAATATTAGCAGTCTCATCTACCACCACAGGCGGATTACCGGCTCCGGCTGCGATCAGACGTTTATCGGTATGTTTACGCGCTGATTCCACAACGGCATCGCCGCCAGTTACCACTAATAGTCCAATCCCAGGATATTTAAAGAGACGTTGTGCCGTTTCGATATTGGGATTTGCAACGGTGACTAATAAGTTCGCAGGACCACCTGCTGCAACAATTGCCTCATTTAAGATAGAAATAGTTCGTTGCGACACCTGTTTCGCTGCCGGGTGAGGCGCAAAAACTACGGCACTACCGGCGGCGATCATGCTAATGGCATTATTAATCACGGTCGCAGCTGGATTCGTAGAGGGTGTGACCGAAGCAATCACGCCCCAAGGTGCATTTTCAATCAGGGTTAAACCGGTATCACCAGTCACTACTTCAGGACGTAGACACTCAGTACCCGGCGTTCCTTTTGCTTGAAGCTTATTTTTAGCGGTTTTATCATCAACGCGCCCCATACCGGTCTCTTTGACCGCTAACTCTGCCAATTCCTTAGCATGTTTTTCGCCCGCTTCTCGAATCGCCGCAATGGCTTTATCACGCATCGCTACGAGCTTTAATGATTTTGCAGCCACTCTTGCTGCAGTAACTGCATCATCTAATTCATTAAAAACACCTGCCGCCACGGTAAGCGACTGTGATGAACCTGAAGTAGCGGTTCCATTACTATTATTGGTTGCCCCATTTGATAGCTGTCCCATTGAGCTGAGCACAGCTTTGACAACTTCTTCAATTGCTTTTGAATTAATATCCACGTCCTACCTCACTTATGGTCACTCATTTATGGTAAAAGACTTCACCATCTACCACTGCTTCATCGACAATGCCGACGACACTGGCATCTACCGGTGCTTCAATATTGCTGGCGTTACGCACTGTTTTTCGCGCAGCACTACCACTTGCAACTAGAACCCACTCACCATTGCCAGCGCCTAAAGAGTCTGTTGCGACAATGCGCTCACCGGAGGCTGAACCTGCCTTATCAATGACATCAATCACTAATAAACGCTCCTGTTCAAACCCAGGTTGCTTCACTGTACTCACCACTTGTCCGACAACAATTCCTAATTTCATGAGTTGATCCTTTCTTCATTAAAAGAGATTAAGGTGAGCTGATCGATAAAGTTATCACTCCCCAATCAGCACGCACCTTAATCGAACATCATCTATCGATCAATTAGTCTAATTGGTTCTCATGAGACATTTTGATTGGGAAAAGATGCTCTAAATCCCCATGAGGACGTGGGATGACATGAACAGCAATCACTTCACCACCCACGCGCTGTGCCGCGGCTGCACCTGCATCAGTTGCCGCTTTACACGCAGCCACATCACCACGAACCATAGCTGTGACAAGACCACCACCAATTTGTTTATAGCCTACGAGTGTTACGCGAGCCGCTTTAACCATTGCATCTGATGCTTCAATCAAAGCAACAAGCCCTTTCGTTTCAATCATTCCTAATGCTTCCATAACTACCTCTACTTATTGAAATCCCGATATGGGACGTTGAACAATGGTGATTGCGATCACCGACCTAAGAGCTCACTATTTCCTAACGGTAAAGCTCTGAATTTTTAAATCTGTTAATTTCCAACTATGACTATTCAATTTGTACTTGCTTTCATCTTTGTGGAAATCAACAATACTTGCACCATATCTTGCCAACTACAGCCTCGAGAGAGATCATGCATTTGACCATTTAAGCCTTGAATTAAAGGACCAATCGCCTCATATCCTCCAAGCCGTTGTGCAATTTTATAACCGATATTGCCTGCCTCTAATGAGGGGAAAATTAAGACATTCGCCCGTCCGGCCACATCGCTATTTGGGGCTTTTTTTGCACCGACACTCGGCACAATCGCCGCATCAAACTGCAATTCACCATCGACCTTGAGTGATGAATCTCGGGCTCGCACTAATTCGGTTGCTTCCATCACTTTTGTAACAACTTCATGCTTTGCACTGCCTTTTGTTGAGAAAGAGAGCATGGCAACTGAGGGATCTTCCCCCGTAATTGCGGCAAAGTTATATGCCGAAGTGAGCGCGATATCTGCTAATTGTTCTGTGGTAGGAACAGGAATCACACCACAATCTGAAAATCCATAAATCTCCTCACCATTCGGTGAGATCATAATCATTAATGATGAGAGCGTTTTATTTCCCGGCGTTAATCCTAAAACCCGTAATCCCGCCCGCAATACATCCGCTGTCGAAGAGAGATTACCAGCGATACAGAAGTCACAACGACCGGTAGCTAACATTGAAGCGCCAAACCAGAGCGGATCTTGCACCATCGTTAATAACTCATCAAAACTTTTATTGCGTACTTTTCCCTCTAAACGATGTGCAAACTCTTCACACCAAGGGGATGCTTGAGGATCGATGATATTAAGTTTGTCAAAAGAGAGATTACTCTTTTGGCACAATGCCTTAATTTCAGCAAAATCTCCCAATAGCCAAGGGTATCCAAACCCTGCTTCCTGAATTGCAATCGCAGCGCGAATAGCACGCTCATCAACCGCATCGGGAAATACAACCCAACCCGGCGCACCTTTCGCGCTTACCTGGCAACGTTCGATTAATGTCATCTTCTCTTTTTTCATTATCTTCTATCCCTTAACGCTCATCTTTCAAGGTTAATGCTTGCAGTAAGGCTTCTTTCGTCAACCAAGGCTTATTTTGAGTCAAGCGAAGGCAGAGCAACATCAAGACATACACTGCACTTGAAAGCCGATTCAATCCTTGCATCAGATCAGGGCGAATCACTCGAAAATCCCGATCAATGAAGATCTGTGCAGCTGCAATTTCACATTCTCGAATAGAGGTGCGTAGTAGATTCAATAATCGCACATCTCGTCCATGCTCCACCGAGGGCACAATATGATCGTGTTCTAAATAGGGCAAGGGGGAATGCGAGAGTCGATGAATTGCTTTTTCGTCTAACCCCCCAATCACAAAGTGAGGTAAAGGTTCATCCATTGCATCGGCACGCATAATATTGCCAAGGACAGAACGAATATCACTGAGCCAACCTTGTGCTTCTGTTGAAATCTCTCCTTGCAACCAAACCGCAACGGCAATTGTACTATCTAATTTTGCACGAAAAGCTAAACGAGGATCGGCCTTAGACACTAGCGTATGGGCATTTAAATGGGTCATTGTGTCGGGCTTTTTATGAACCCCTTGCTGACAGAGCTGACAAGAAGCTTCCTCATAGTGATCTTGGCTTGTTAAACCATGAACGGGTTTTAAAATCACCCCTTCTCCAGATTGCACTAATAATTCATCAGGTTCATTAATGCGCTCCTCTGCACTTTTCTCCACAAAGAGTCGCCCTTGCTCATCTAAATACTTAATCACAAGGTGATGATCTGAAATCAGCGTACGTGCTGCCGGTGTTAAGCGACAATCTGCGGGAAGATGAATCTCCGTGCCATCACTCAAACTATAATTCGCTCTTAGCCAATCTTCTGTTACAAATAAGCCCATATTGAACCTCACTCTACTCTACAGAACTGTGATAAATCGCTCACTACTGTGCTTGCCAATTAGCAGGCCAAGCAATATAGACAAACCGAACCTTAGTAGGGGTTTTAAATTCAATAGCGGAAGATTTCGGCACAAAGATAATATCGCCAGGACGACCGATCACTGTTTCACCTTGAGAAGTAATATGAAGTTCACCCTCTAAAATCACCTGAACCTCGTCATAATTAAGCGTCCAAGGGAAGGCGCCTTTCTCCCAGCTCATATAACCGGCAGACATACTGCTGTTATCATCACCAGTAATCACATCGGCAATCGATACCCGATTATTTGGTCCTGCGCCATCGAAGAGTGTTGTCTTAGCCAAATTTCCTTTCACTAACTTGATACCACTTTTTAAAGTTTGACTACTCTCATCAGCTGTATGGGGCTGAGAAGTATGTGATTGCGAAGCGCTTGAGAGTGCATCCTCTTTAATTGCTCTCTCCACTAATTGTGCTAATAGTTCATCACTGATTTTAGCCCCTTGTGGCATCTTCTGTAGTACAGCTTCACGAATCAATTTAAAATCGCGATCAGATAACGCTCGCCCGGCAGGTTGTGCTCTCTTTTGAGTTGCAACATCCGCATTTGGGCTATACGCGTTAGCCATATTTTTACGAGATTGCGCTTGGCTTTCGACTCGTTGTGCTTGAGCAACCTTAGGATTAGGTACACTACAAGTTCCCATATCCTGTTTCGCATCACTTAATAGAATAATCTCGATACCCAGCTCTTCTGCTACCACTCGAGCCTCCGGCGTTACAATACAGAGCTTAGGATCATAGGCAATCTGCACCTCTCCTTGCTGCTTATATTCACGAACTACTTCTGCTGTCACTAATTGCTTACTCATAGTCTGTCTCGCTTTTAAAATCTATATAGGCTAAAGGGTAACAATCTCACTTAAAATGCTTTATCAATATTTGGCAAATCATTAAAAATAATCAAAAAATAACCCATTATCTTATTAATCCCTTTGAAAATAGCCGAATTTGGAAGATCACGCTTTGCATTTCAAGAAGGTGAATCTCTGTTTATTTAAATAAAATTTGTTTTAAAATTTGTTTTTAAAATTTTTTATTGAGAAACCATCTAAAAAATGATTACTTATATCAATCAAAGAAGATGTTCATTAACCTAAAATATACAAAAAATCTATTTGATAGATCTATCTTTATTTAAGATAACAGATATTTAAAATATATCTAATATAAACTACAAATCATTATATTTAAGTATATTCACAAGCAAAGTTTAAAATTTAAATACAAAACAGTGTAAAATTAAATTATTTAAAATAAACTAAAAGCATTCCAAAAATAAAACAAAGATAACCGTATCATTAATTATTGTTGCTATGGCTCTATTTGAATAATGACGGCTCCCGATACTGCTGATGTGTGAGAACCATAAGCACAATTAGATGAAAGGGATCAAATAGTTGACCCAAATGACATAACCTGTCGTTGTACTTTTTTATAATGTATTTGTTATGGTTAATTGCTTATCTACCCGCTCATGGTCGGATGATCGAGTAATCGAATGATAGGAATCAAACATCCCTCAACTAACATTAACAGAGCAATGCATTGAATATAAATATCAGTTAGTTACAGTAGATTCATCAACACGATCATTATTACTACGCATTTATGCGATGCGTTTATAGATAAGAGATCGATATCCCTATTAACCAATCCCTATTGACCAACCCATATTACATTTCCTAAGGAGTTTACTATGGCCTTTGCCCCACCCAATCCGATGATCACCCGTTGCAAAAAATGTGGTTGGTCACACAAACAAAGTAGTGATGTCATTGAATCTTTCGGCAGCTGCCCTAAATGTGGCAGCGAAGCATTAGAAATTTCTTTTGCAAAGGGAAACCCTTTTGGCGATCACTCAGGGCAACCAAGCACCGATAACCTACTCAATAAAATTAAAAATCTCTTCAAATCTTAAACAAACACTCACGCCTATTTCTTAACCCCGCTTCTCTTAAGGTATTGTATGTCCAGTAAAAATCTTAATTTAGCCTGTCGCCTAGCTGATATTCTCGCAAAACTCAATCAAGGGGAACGCCTTGAAGTGAATGCACTTGCCGAAGAGTTTAATGTGACACCACGCACTATTATGCGTGATCTCAAAGATCGACTTGTCTTTCTACAGTGGGAAGAGTGTGGGCCGAAATATTATAGTCTATCAAAGTCAACGCTTGGCCAGCTTTATCAAGAAGATATCGAGCGTTTTGCCCATTTTGCGAGTATTCAGAATCTCTTCCCTAAAATCGATCGGGAGTTTTTCCAAAAGCAATTAACACAGAGTATCTATGTGAAAGGCCATAATTATGAGGATATTTCTCATAAAAGCGCTGATTTTGAACTCATCAAAGCGGCGATTGAAGCCCATCAATATCTCGACTTCTCCTATCATAAAAATAAGAGCGAAGTTAAAAACTATCGTGTCAGCCCTTACCTACTCCTCAACCGCTCTGGCATTTGGTATTTAATCGCGATTGACTCGGGGCAGGTGAAAACCTTTAGTTTTGCCAAAATTAGTCAAATTAGTGTGTTAAAAGAGACTTTTACCATCGATCCCCATCTTCTTGCAGAGATCAAACAGAACGATAGCATCTATTATGGTAATCAGATCGATGAAGTGATTATCAAAGTTGATGCTTCGGTTGCTAATTATTTTATTCGGCGAAAATTACTCCCCAATCAAATCATTCAAGAAGAGAACGATGAGGGAGATCTTATCGTGGTTAGTCAAAATGTGGCCGCACAAGAAATTCTAGCGCTGATGCGTTATTGGATTCCCAATGTCGAAATTCTTTCTCCCCAACATCTGCAAATTGAGCTGGAAGAGGGACTTCGGCAATATCTCACTACCCGAGATCAAGATATGAAATCAACACATTCCACAAAATAAATGAAGAAAAATATAGTAAATTTGGTTTAAGAAAAATGGTTTTAAGTAGCTCGTGTAGGATTAAAAAAACATAAAGCCGCATACTAAATGACAGTTGCAAGATGCCGGATAGAACGGCTTCCTTGCCTCGATCAACCGATGCGCCGGCATTTGAATACGATAATATCAGCTACTGCCAACCCACATCCGGGAAAGCGGTTTTGACACCTGTTGCAATCCCCATTCCCATTGCTTGCATCAGTTTAACAAAAGGATCCTCTTTCTCGGTAAAGTCCACCATAAAAGGCGCGGCGAATTTTTCTCTCGCAATCGACTGCGGCGAGGCTAAACCATCAATCAGACCAATTGATAATGCTTGTTCCCCATTCCAAATTAAACCGCTATAGAGATTAGGATAATTGCGCTGTAAACGATCTCCCCGGCCTGTTTCTACTGCTTTGATAAATTGCTGATGTACCCCATCAAGCACCCCTTGCCAAAACTCTGTTTCCACTGCATTTTGAGGAGAGAATGGATCTAAAAAGGCTTTATATTCGCCGGAAGTATAGAGCCGGCGTTCAATTCCCACTTTATCTATCAACTGTGTAAAGCCAAAGCCTGCCGCCGTGACACCAATAGAGCCAACTAAACTCGCCTTATCCGCATAGATCTCATCACTTGCAGCGGCAATATAGTAAGCACCGGATGCGCCAATATCTTCTATGACGGCGATCACTCTCTTCTCAGGATAGAGTTTTTGTAAACGCTGAATCTCATCATAGACATAACCACTCTGTACCGGCGAACCGCCACCTGAATTGATCCGAAGAATAATGCCGGCCACTTTCGGATCTTGATAAGCCCGCTGTAAGCCTTTGATAATACGAGTTGCACTTGCTTCACTATTATCGGCAATCACCCCTTTAACATCAATCACAGCGCTATAACGATCCACCACATTTCCATTACTATCCAAGTAGAGATCGCTACTACTTAAAGATTTAAGTCCAATAAAGATCACTAAAAAGAGTAGAAAGAAGAAGCCAAATAGGAGCTTAAAAAAGATCCCCCAACGACGCTTCCGGCGCGCTTCAACAGTGGCACTATTGAGCGCGGCCGCTAAAGTTTGTGCTAAAAGCGCCTGCGATAATTCCGCTTGTGAGGAATTATTTTGATTCGCTGAACGCTGATGATTCAATGCACCGCTATCTAAAGGTGGGGGATTTTGGTCGCTCATAAGGTGATCGTTCGCCTCTTTCACTCATAAAGGGATAGTCAATTTGATTGAAGAAAAATGGTTGTTAAGCCGTTAATATAGGAACGATAATAGATTCTATCGTTTTGGCAATTTACCTTTCAGAGAGCGCATCATTTTACGTACGCCACCGCCTTTAAATTGTTTCATCATCCGTTGCATCTGATCAAACTCTTTCAGCAGTTTATGCACTTCTTGAATATTCACACCAGCGCCATCTGCTATCCGTTTCCGACGTGGGGCTTTAATAATTTTATGATCTGCGCGCTCCGCCGGTGTCATTGAGTTGATCATCGCAATTTTTTGAACGAAGATTTTATCATCTACTTTACCTTTCGCCTTTTCGGCAATATCGCCCATTCCCGGAAGTTTGGTCAATAAGGTATTAATACCGCCCATATTGAGCATCTGTTCCATCTGTGCTTTAAAGTCATTGAGATCGAGGCCTTCCCCTTTCTTAAACTTATTCGTTAAACGCTCCGCCTCTCCTCGGTCAACCTTCGCTTCCATCTCTTCCACAAGCGACAATACATCGCCCATATCCAAAATACGAGAAGCTAAACGATCAGGGTGGAATGGCTCAAGCGCTTCGAGCTTCTCCCCCACACCTAAGAATTTGATCGGTTTTTGTGTAATATGACGAATTGACAGCGCCGCACCACCACGGGCATCCCCGTCGATCTTCGTTAAAATAACCCCCGTCAAAGGCAAGGCATCATTAAAAGCTTTCGCGGTATTCGCCGCATCTTGCCCCGTCATACTATCGACCACAAAGAGTGTTTCAATCGGATTGAGCACCGAATGAACTTCCTTAATCTCTTCCATCAAGACTTCATCAATATGTAAACGACCGGCAGTATCGACAATCAATACATCGGCATTCATCAATTTTGCTTTCTCAATGGCATCTCGCGCAATATCTGCCGGCTTTTGATCTACCGTTGAGGGGATAAATTCCGCGCCTACCTTACTCGCAACGGTACGAAGCTGCTCAATTGCCGCAGGACGATAGACATCCGCACTCACCACCGCCACTTTCTTCTTCTCTTTTTCGTGTAAGAAACGCGCTAATTTACCAACACTCGTCGTTTTACCCGCCCCTTGGAGACCGGCCATCAAGATAATTGCCGGTGGCTGGGTACGAAGATCAAGGGACTCATTGCCCTCCCCCATAATCTTAATAAGCTCTTCGTGTACCACTTTCACAAAAACTTGCCCAGGATTGAGGCTCTCAATGACCTCACGTCCAACCGCGCGCTCTTTGACTTGATTAATAAATTCCCGTACAACCGGTAAGGCGACATCCGCTTCTAAGAGCGCCATCCGCACTTCACGCAATGCATCTTGAATATTGCTCTCGGTTAATCTTGCTTGTCCACGCAGTGAACGCATCGTTTGTCGTAAACGACCGCTTAAATTCTCAAACATAAAAACCCTTTTTAGCTTTTATTTATAATTCTTATAAAATTTCTAGTAAAATCACTGTATAGTTTACTTGAAATAGGGAGTTCTTTAAAGGCTCACTTCTAGATATAAAAAGGGATGATTTGTAAGACTATGACGTTAATATCACTCAATATCGGACTCTATCTTCTCGCAACGCTCTTTCTCATTGGAACGCTGTTAAGAAAAGGCCCCAAATGGTGCTGGCCCCTTGGTTGTATAACCATTGTCGCCGGATTGATTCTACAAGCTTATAATTTAAGCTTCCAATTAACGCTCGGTAATTTTGATGAGATTAGTGCCTTTGAAGCACTGTCACTGGCCTCATTAATTATGGTATTACTCGTCCTCCCTTACCTTAAGCGCCATTTAAACACGGCGATTATCATCACCCTCTTTGCGGCGGTAACACAAGTTTTATCGCTCTTTGATACCAATGATGTGAGCTTTGGTACCCCATCTGCTTGGCTCAGTATTCATATACTAACCTCAATTGTCGCCTATGCAATCTTACTATTAGCCTCGATTCAAGCGCTATTAGTCTACTTTAGAGATCGCTCTCTCAAACAAAAGCGCTCGATTGCTCATCGATTGCCACCGATTATGCGAATGGAACATCTCCTTTTTCAGCTGCTTTTGATCGGCTTTATTATGCTCACCATTAGCCTACTCACGAGCCTTGCCTTTTTTGATCAATGGTTTACAGCGCACTTTATCCATAAAACAATTCTCACTGGCTTTGCTTGGCTACTTTACGGTGCGATTCTCTTTGCTCGCTACCAATTTGGCTTACGGGGTCAAGCGGCAGCCAAATATATTTTAATTACAGCTGTCATCTTACTGTTAGGGATTACAGGTACAAGATTAATTCAAGAGTTTCTCTTTACGCCTGAAACAACGATTGAGATATCGGCGCTGTCAAGCACAATACAATCAACAAGTTAATCTCTAAAATCGTATCCTTGTCACATTCAAAGCAGATAATAACTTAAAGTGACCTTGCGACTGTTATACAATTGATAGTTTCAAGTTACCCTATCTCGATTCATCTTATATTACGAATATTGATTACAACTATGACCACGAACCCCACAAAAGAACAGACCTTTATTCATCATCTGATCGAACTTCGAGATCGTCTCATTCGTGCCGGCATTGGCGTATTACTCGTCTTTGTCTGTCTGGTTTACTTCTCGAATGATATCTATAACTTTGTGGCAACACCACTATTAAAAGTGATGCCAGAGGGCGGAAAGATGATTGCAACGGATGTGGTTGCACCGTTTCTTGCCCCGATTAAATTGACGCTTTGGGTCTCTTTCTTTATCGCCATTCCTTGGGTGCTCTATCAAGTGTGGGCTTTTGTCGCACCGGGGCTTTATCAGCACGAAAAACGGGTTGCATTCCCGATTATCTTTACCAGTGTTTGCCTCTTCTATCTTGGGATGTTTTTTGCCTATTATGCAGTGATGCCGGTGATGTTCAAATTCCTCTCAGGCTCAGCTCCTGCTGGTGTTGAGATTGCCACCGATATCAATAAATATCTCTCGACGGTTCTTCGCCTTTTCTTCTTCTTCGGTGTGGTCTTTGAGATTCCGATTATTCTCATTATCCTCGTTTCTCTACGAATCTTAAAAACAGAGAGCCTAATGAGTAAACGTCCTTACATTATTGTCGGGATTTTTACCGTATCGGCAATCGCAACACCACCGGATCCATTTTCGATGATTATCTTCGCAAGTGCTGCGATTCTACTCTTTGAATTAGGTCTCTATATCGGCAAGCGCATTGAGAAGAAACGTGCCTTAAAAGAAGCGGAAGAGCTCGAGAATGAGAACGAAAATGGGAACTCGAATACTCCGGCGGAAACGACAGAAAAAGAGTCATAACCGACTATAAGGCATAATAGGGATTCTCGTGACTTAACACGTTGAATCCCCCCTAAAATAATAATCGATTACAACAACACACGATCAACCCCTTATCAAGAGCAGAATCAAGGGATTAATCAGCGATTTGTCACTATCAGTGTTACAATTAGAGACATATTCGTTATTTTTACCTACTATTTAATTATTGGAAATATAAAACAATTATGATGGTTAAAACTCGCTTTGCCCCATCTCCAACGGGCTATCTTCATATCGGCGGTGCTAGAACTGCCCTTTTCTCTCACCTCTATGCCCTTCACAATAAAGGGACAACGGTACTTCGAATCGAAGATACGGATCTTGAGCGTTCAACGCCGGAAGCCGTTGCGGCGATTATTGAGAGTCTTGAATGGTTAGGATTACATTATGATGAGGGTCCTTACTATCAAACAAAGCGTTTTGACCGTTACAAAGAAGTGATTGCGGAACTCCTCGAATCAGGTCATGCCTATTACTGCTACTGCACACAAGAAGAGCTTGCCGAAATGCGCGCGAAAGCAGAAGCGAAAAAAGAGAAGCCCCGTTACGATGGCACTTGGCGCCCTGAGCCAGGTAAGACATTGCCGGCGATTCCTGAGGGGATTCAACCGGTGGTGCGCTTTAAACAACCCCAAGTAGGCGCGACCACCTTCGTGGATCTTGTTCATGGTAACTTGAGCGTACAAAATAGTGAGCTTGATGATCTGATTATCGCTCGTGGAGATGGCTCTCCAACTTATAACTTCTGTGTCGTTGTCGATGATGTCGATATGGAAATTACCCACGTTATTCGCGGGGATGATCATATCAATAATACTTATCGCCAAGTCAATATCTTCAAAGCGATGAATAAACCAGTTCCTAAATTTGCCCATTTAGCAATGATTCTCGGCGATGATGGTCAAAAACTCTCAAAACGTCATGGCGCAGTTGGCGTGATGGAGTATTATCATCAAGGTTATCTACCTGAAGCAGTCCTTAACTATCTTGTTCGCCTCGGCTGGTCACATGGCGACCAAGAGATCTTCTCCTTTGAAGAGATGGTGCAATATTTTGATTTAAATAATGTTAATAAATCAGCAAGTGCCTTTAATACTTCTAAGCTTCGTTGGCTCAATCAGCACTATATGATTGAGAAAAACCCTACCGAGCTTGCGATGTTACTCAAACCTTTCTTAGAGAAACTCGGCGTTCAAACAGAAACATCCCCTGAGTTTGATAACTATCTCACTCAAGTGGTGGAAGCCCATGTAAAACGCTGTGAAACGCTGGTTGAGCTAGCCGAAATGGTACTCTACCTCTTCACAGATACCATTGAGATGGATGAAGCAGCGAAAGCAAAACAGCTCATACCGGTGTCAAAACCTGTACTTGAGAAACTCGTGGAAATCCTCGGGAATGTCGCTGAATGGACGCCAGCGAATCTCGATGCAGCGGTGAAGGAAGTAACGCAAGTCCTTGAAGTAGGTATGGGGAAAGTGGGTATGCCACTTCGCACCGCAATCGTGGGTCGTACCAACTCCCCTAATCTCGATGAAACCCTCTTCTTAGTGGGCAAAGAGCGAACGCTTGATCGTCTTGGTAAAGCCATCGCCATGATTGAGGGTTAGTGAGATCGTTTATTCTCTTAATGAAGTTTTACTCTCAACAGTCATCTTTCTAATAGAATAAAAGAAGCATCGAAAAGCAAACTGCACCCCAAAAGTTGAATATAACTTTGGGGTGTTTTTATATAGCAAAGCACTCTTTTAATTGAAATGAATTGTAAACATCAACAACGGCTATTTTCCCCGCCGAGCCTCTTCATCTAGCGATTTAAGATACTTTAGCTTTTCGCCAATCTGCTTCTCAATGCCGCGATCGGTGGGATGATACCACTGCATCTCTTCCATGCCATCAGGGAAATAGTATTCGCCGGCAGCGTATGCACCGGGTTCATCGTGGGCATAACGGTAATTTTTACCATGTCCCATCTCTGCCATAAGCTTCGTGGGGGCATTGCGTAGATGAAAAGGAACTGGCCTTGTTTGATCTTCAGCGACAAATTTTCGGGCATTTTTAAAGGCCATATAACCGGCATTTGATTTCGCGGCACAAGCGAGATAGATCGCAGCTTGTGCTAATGCTAAATCGCCCTCAGGGCTTCCTAGACGCTCATAAGTAGTTAAAGCATCGGTAGCAATTTGTGTTCCACGTGGATCAGCCAGTCCCACATCTTCCCAAGCCATCATTAAGATTCGCCGACCTAGATAGCGTGGATCAACGCCACCTTCCATCATCAAACAGAACCAATAGAGAGCCGCATCAGGATCTGAGCCCCGAATGGATTTATGTAATGCCGAAATCTGATCATAGAAGTAATCGCCGCCCTTATCAAACTTCTTCGGCTGACTCGTTAGAATCTGCTCTACAAGCGACTTCTCAATGGTTGTTAAATCATTACTCTGCGCGACAATCAAGAGCTGTTGCAATAGATTGAGTGACCGCCGACCATCACCGCCGGCATAATTCACTAACAACGCCATCGCCTCATCTGTCAATTGATAATCGGGATAATAGGTCGTTAAAGCTCTATTCAAAAGCGTGGTAACCGCGGTTTCATCAAGTGGTTGCAAGACATAAACAAAAGCCCGAGATAAGAGTGCCTGATTAATTTCAAAAGAGGGGTTCTCAGTGGTTGCTCCAATAAAGGTCACTAATCCTGATTCCACAAAAGGTAACAACGCATCCTGTTGCCCTTTGTTAAACCGATGAATTTCATCGATAAAAAGAATCGTGCGCCGACCTTGTAGGCGATACACTTCGGCCTCTTTGATCGCTTCTCGAATCTCTTTCACACCTGAAAATACCGCGGAAAGATCGATAAATTCAGCATCGAAAGCCTTGGCCACCAAACGCGCAAGCGTTGTCTTACCAACACCCGGTGGTCCCCAAAAGATCATTGAATGTGGAATATCGCTTTTAAAAGCTTCAAAGAGAGGCTTTCCTTCGGCGAGTAGATGCCGTTGTCCCACCACTTCAGAGAGATCTTTGGGGCGCGCTAAATCAGCTAATGGTGCAAATTGTTGTTGCGTTGATTCTTGTAACGCATCAAATAGATCCGCCATTATTACTTGCTCTCATCGATGATATCCACATCTTGTGGAACTTTAAAATCAAACAGACTTGCGTCCACAGGCTTATTCTCAACCACTTTTTTCATCACAAATGAGATCGTTTGCCCGGTCACATCTTCTACTTTAAAAGAATAGATCTTACGATTGGCAAATACGACTTGGATATCATTGATTTGAAGATCATTATAGGTCTGCTTCGGCGTTAAGAGATATTCCCGGCGATCACGTACTGTTTTAATATTAAAGTTCGCCGTTAAAGGTTGATCGCTTAATAGAATTTGCAAAACAGGATTCTCTAAGACACTCTTCACCGGTTTAATAATCACCTGCATTAGATCAACATCATAGAACCAAAATTTCTGACCATTGCTCACTAAAATTTGATGATAAGGTTCTGTGTAGTCAAAGATAAAGCGCGGTTGATCAGCTGCTTTTGTCACAGTTTCGGTATTCTTATCTGCTGATTTTTCAATGATAAGATGCCCTGCTGTCTTATCGGTTTTCTCTTTAGTGGTAATTTCCTGCGTAAAATTCGCCTCGAGCGTTTGGAAATTCTTAAAATAATCCACAATGAAACGCTCATCAGCCAAGCTCAACTGCGAAGTTAATGTCATGAATGTCAAGCATGATAGCGCTAATAAACAGCGCTTCTTAGCTTGTTGCGAAATTCTTCTATACATAGATTCTCACCTTTTCAGTGGCTGAAAAATTCAATTAAATTCCTCTTCTTTAATGCCATGATTAAAAGTTCGGTTCGGGATTTTCTCCCTATTTCTGACTTATCCTCATCAATAACTCGCTGAAATAGTCCAATATTTTAATCCGCAAAGATTGAATCATTATAACAGATTCCTCGATCATCTATCCGATCGCATTCGAGGAATACTTTCTCTGCCCAACGTTACTTGGCATTTTCCCTTCATTAATCGCCCTACCCGCCAGCGACACCTTTCAAAACCTCAAAAATAGATGAGTTAAAGGCGAGAATAATTCCCGTAATTTGTAAGTGAATTTAAATTTAGTTATAAATTAGTCAAGAAGTATGCTAGATTTTATGGCAAAAATTATTCTAATAATATTGCAAACATAGGAGTCACAATATGATCAGTTCAAGTATGATCTCGTTTGATGTCTATGGCACGATGGTTATGGCGTGTCTGACATTACTACTAGGACGCGTAGTGGTCGCAAAGATCCCTGCCCTTGATAAATTTACAATCCCGAGCCCCGTTGCCGGCGGTTTAATTGTCGCGTTCACCATTTTGATTCTCAAAAGCTTCTTCGATTTTGAAATTAAATTCGATACAGTTTTACAAACGCCATTGATGCTGATGTTCTTCGCAACTATCGGCCTTAATGCAAACTTCAAAAGCCTTCTTTCCGGCGGTCTTTCGCTCGTCATCTTTCTCGTTGTCGTTGTTGTATTCCTTATTATCCAAAATAGTGTGGGGGTTGGCTTGGCTTCGCTTTTAGGCTTAGATCCATTAATGGGGCTTTTAGCAGGATCCATTACTCTTGCCGGTGGTCACGGAACAGGTGCCGCTTGGGGAACGACTTTTGCCCAAAAATATGGTTTCACCAATGCCACTGAATTAGCAATGGCTTGTGCAACCTTCGGATTAGTATTAGGCGGACTTGTCGGTGGACCAGTTGCTCGATTCCTACTTCGTAAACGTCAACCGAAACTTGATAGCTCTATTTTAGATGATCCCAAACCAGAAGAAGCTTCAGACGACAGTACAGCGTTTGAACAGCCTAGAGCAAGTCGCCGGATCACTTCACGTGCCCTGCTTGAAACTATTACGATGATTCTGATCTCCATTACCCTCGGGATTATTATTTCAGATGCACTAGATGGCACGAAATTTGCCCTTCCCACTTTCGTTTGTGTGCTATTTGTCGCCGTCATTATTAATAATGTACTCTCTCTGATTAGTGATCAGATTATCTTTGAACGATCTGTCTCTCTCGTGGGTAACGTCAGTCTCTCCCTTTTCCTTGCGCTTGCTTTAATGAGCCTTAAATTGTGGGAACTCAAATCACTGGCAATCCCGATGATTATTATTCTCGCAGTTCAAGCTTGCTTTATGGCGCTCTATGCGATTTTCGTAACCTACAATGTGATGGGACGTAATTTAGATGGGGCAGTATTTGCAGCGGGGCACTGTGGATTTGGTTTAGGCGCAACCCCTACGGCGATTGCCAACATGCAGGCTGTTACAGAACGCTTTGGCCCCTCGAAAAAAGCCTTCTTAGTCGTCCCGATGGTAGGGGCATTCTTTATTGACTTAGTGAATGTGATTGTCATTAAGGTCTTCTTGATGCTTCCTATCTTCCCGGCAATTGGCGCATAATCAATCTGCTATAAAGCGCTGTAATCTACTACTCTTAGCGGTAGATTGAATCATCGACAGCATAAAAATCCGTAATATTGAGATCATTTAAAACCTCAACGATTACGGATTTTTTATTGCCTATTTTATGAGACTTAAAAAAGATAAAACTTTATCTAAACCATAGCAACAAGATGCCGAATAGAATGGTTTCCTTGCTTCTGACAAGCGATGTGCCAGCATTTCAATAAGGATTATTTTAAAGCTTATTTTGCACCGATATTACGATACTCAATTTTGCTACTGTTACTGATCTTCCTGAACTTACTAAATACTAAATATGACCTCTATTCTGATTTAACGAAGGGTGCAACTAAGGCTTTAAGTGGCTCAATCTGCAATAAGGATTTAAAATCTCGAATCAGATAGGTTGGATTTGAATCTGCAAGCGGAACGCCAAAATTATAGCCATACGTTAATCCCACTGAGGCAATGCCGGCAGCTTTTGCCGCTTGGATATCATTGCGAGAATCCCCCACAAAGAGTAACTCTGATTGCAATAATCCCCATTCCCCTAAAACTTTAAAAAGTGGCGCAGGATGCGGTTTTTTCATCACTACATCATCTGCCCCTAACACAAGATCAAAGAGCGTAGTTAAATGCAACTCATCAAGCAGATCAGGTAAAAATTGAGTCGGTTTATTGGTCACGATCCCTAATCGTAATCCCGCTTCTTTTAAGGTCCACAGTGTCTCTCGCACATCAGGATAGAGTTCGCTTCCTTTCTCTAAGACTGCCTTATAAAATTGATTAAATAGCGAAAATGCTTGCGGGAATTGCTGCATAGCGACTTCTCCGCCGGCAGATTTCAACGCAGTTTCTACTAAGCTAATCGCCCCGTGACCAATCCAGAGCGATACCTTATCAACACCGGCCGCAGGGTAGCCTAGGCGAGCCAGCATCATATCCACAGCTTCAGCAAGGCCTGCCGCACTATTAATCAACGTGCCATCAAGATCAAATGCAATTCCTTTAATCATTGTTTGAGGAGCGCTACTTACAGTTGACTTCATCATATTAACCTCTCTGAAAATGTGAAAACAGGATATTTACCTTCATCTTAATCCACTCTCCCCCCGAATCTCAAGGCTTATTCTCTGAGGATAAAAGGCAAAACTCCTCGATTTTTTGATTTTATTTCGGTATATTGCCCGCATAAGTCGATTAGATAAGATTAAATAGAATAATGTAAGCAATATTTAACAATATTAAGCTTTACGCTCATGAGATTATTAATATTGCGCTTTCATATTAAGGATAGCCCCTTTATATTAAGATCGCTCAAGATCAAATCAAACACTAGTCGATAGCCGATTATGAATTTTTTGGAGATAAAACTATGACAAATATGCCAACTTGCCCACAATGTGGAATGGATCACACTTATAGTGATACTGAATTCTATTTCTGCCCGGATTGTGGCTATGAATGGTCTGTTTCAGAAGAAGCCGTTGAAGAGGAAGGACTCACAGCACGTGATGCGCACGGTACTATCCTTAAAGATGGTGATTCGGTCACTGTGATTAAAGATCTCAAAGTTCGAGGGTCTTCTATGGTGATCAAACAAGGCACGATGATTAAAGGCATTCGTATCACTGAAGGCGATCATAACCTAGACTGCAAAGTGAATGGTACTAGCCTACAGTTGAAATCAGAATTTATGAAAAAAGCTTAAACACTTTAAAAATAAAAACCGTTACGATAATGATCCTCAGCACTGATCTTATTTGATATAAATTAGCGACTGAGGATATTTTTTATCTAGCACATTTGAAGTAGCCTTAATAACACTTTGAGTTAGAATGTTTTTTTGAAATAAAAATTTTCAAAACCATCAGAACCCTTTGAAAACCATCGAAATAACCATTTGATTAAAAATATAGATATATACAATAATTATATATTTATTTAAATTATTTTAATAAATTGTTATTTTTTATATTATCCACTAATATAGATAGACAACACTGATTTATCCACTTGATAGCAAGGAGTTTGTCTATGAAAGATACAATGAAAGCAATGGTTTATTATGGTGAAAATGATCTTCGCTTTGAAGAGCGCCCTACCCCTAAGATCATCGAACCCACTGATGCGATTATCAAGCTGACTAAAACGACTATTTGTGGTACTGACCTTGGTATTATGAAGGGCAAAAATCCTGAAATTGAGGCGACTGAAATCGAGAAAAATGGCACATTCAATGGCCGTATTTTGGGACATGAAGGGATTGGCATCGTTGAGGAAGTCGGTAGCGCCGTTAAAAAATTCAAAAAAGGAGATAAAGTCATTATCTCTTGTGTGAGCCGCTGTGGTACTTGCGAAAACTGTCAAAAACAGCTCAATGCCCATTGTATGAATGAGGGCGGCTGGATTATGGGGTATATGATTGATGGAACCCAAGCCGAATATGTGCGTACGCCATTTGCGGATACTTCGCTCTATCATATTCCTACAGAACTCAATGAAGATATCGCGGTGCTTCTCTCTGACGCACTCCCGACATCTCACGAGATTGGTGTACAGTATGGTGATGTTAAACCTGGTGATACTGTAGCGATTGTCGGTGCAGGCCCTATCGGTATGGCGGCGCTCTTAACGGCACAGCTCTACTCTCCTAGCGAAATTATCGTTGTTGATATGGATGAAAACCGTCTCAATATGGCGCTTGAAATGGGGGCAACAAAAGTGGTGAATTCAGGTAAAGAGGATGCCATTGCGAAGATTCGCGAGCTCACGAATGGTCGCGGCGTTGATTGTGCCATTGAAGCAGTGGGTATTCCGGCGACTTGGAATGTCTGTCAGCACGTTGTAAAAGAGGGTGGTAACATCGCTAACGTAGGTGTACATGGACAATCTGTCGATTTTGCACTTGAAAAATTGTGGATCAAAAACTTAAAAATTACTACCGGTTTAGTGAATGCTAATACAACTGATATGCTCCTTAAAACGTGCTGTTCAGGTAAATTACCCCTTGATAAAATGATTACCCATCATTTCAAATTTGAAGATCTCGAGCATGCTTATAAAGTCTTCAAAAATGCAGCGGATGAGAAAGCGATGAAAGTGATCATCGATTATCATTAAGCCAATGATTCAAACAATCTCTGAGATTTGGTCAATAAAAAAGTCACTCAATAGTCGTTAAAACACAATCTTTCACGATTAAGTGACGTTAAACCACCAAGCCTTAATAAGCAAAATCCCCGAGGGAATTCTATCCTTCGGGGATTTTTAGTCTACAACATCTGCATCTAATATCGTTTATATCTAGTAAGATCGATTTAAAATAAGCGCATTTAAGCCTTCAAAGCACCCGCGGCTTCACGCTCACTATCTACATAGATTTGATCATCTTCAACCATCACAAAATAAGTTCTCAAGGGTTTTCGACAAGGCGCGGCGGTCGCTTCTCCTGTGATAATATTAAACTCTCCCCAATGCTTAGGACAGCTCACGGTATCATCAAAATAATCCCCTTCTGCGAGTGATGCCGTTGCATGGGTACATTGATCGTCAGTGACATAAAACTCCCCCTCTCTGTTAAATAACAGGAGATCGCCGACTTCTGTTTCAAACTTACGCATCTCGCCCGGCGCAACATCAGAAATAGAACAGATCAAGATTTTCGCCATAATATACTCCTTTTACCCGCTATAAATTTTGGTTGTACAATAAAAGTCGATTATGCAAAAAAGCCTACTGTTTGAAACAGTAGGCTTCTTAATTTGGCGTCCCTACGGGGATTCGAACCCCGGTTGCCGCCGTGAAAGGGCAGTGTCCTAACCACTAGACGATAGGGACTTATCGTCGCTGTTTACTAGGTGTTCCTCGTGAACAGGAGGCTATAATAGTATAGGAACCCTACTATGTCAAACATTCTTAAAGATTTTTTTGTTTGTTTTTTGATCAACTACATTTATATCAATAATATCAAAAAGATACACATATAAAAACTATTACAAATGAGGTTTTATTGTAAAATTGTCTTGGAGCTATTATTTACTTGCCGTTAATGGCTTCAGTTGTGATGACATTTAACATCATTTGCATGATCGCAATACAATCAAGAGCATTTCTGGCTTTGATCTTTTTATATTGGGCTATATTAGACTGATTAAAATTGGATGATCTCATGTTCCCATTGTACGCGATACTTTCATCTAACATCATTGAATTTGTCGCACCACCAATGAAATATATCGTTAAATCTGTTTTAAGATTTAGGTTTTCATCAAAATAAACATTTTTTAAAACATTAGTAGATGTTTTGCTATAGTCAATTTTTTGATTTTCTCTTACATACGATTCAGGCGTGTAATTTAAAGAAAATAAAAATCTAAGGTAAAAATCCTTTTCAATTTCCCCTTTTTTTACATCATTTCTATATCCACCTAAAATATCGAAATCTTGTGCAACCACTTTTTCTATGGGCTTGAATGGGAAGGAAGATCTAATTTCCACTGTTTTTGTAATCGACCTCTCAATCAATTGATGATCAGTCCATCTCTTTTGAATTTTTAAGTCAATTTGATTTATTGAATGATTATTATCATCTAGCTCAATTTTCACGTTAGGATTTTTATTGTAATAAGTGAGCATAGAAAAACACAACTGCTCAATGATAAGACCACAAAATGATTTAAATCTAATTTCTGTATTATCTCTAATAACACCTGACGAATTAGCAGGATTAAACCTAATCAACTCCAACCTTTTTTTAGCTTGTTCAATGATGTTAATGCTACTGTGACTGGTAGGTGTTAAAACAATTTTTTGAATTCTAAATGGTAAGTTAGAGAAGGAATGGCATAATGCTTCTCCATTGGAATCTTGGATCAACTCTCCATTTATGCAATCAACGTAATAAATATCCATTTAAATCCCCTTATGAGAAATCAATACTCTTGAATATAATCGTTCGCCATTCAAATAAGCCCGATCAAGCTTACCATTCCAATTTTCTGAAATAACACTGTTCAAAAAACCATCTTTCACGTAAAAGTCCATACCTAGAATTTCAAACTGTTCAGGGTTGTATTTATCCAAGAAAGATATAGGGACTCCCATAATCCCTTGATAATCACTTGGGATTGCATTTGTTCTAGGAACCTCTATTGCCTTGTAATTATCATATTCTTTATAAGCTCTTGTTTTTGATAGGCTTTTATTGAATTTAAAATTATCTGACATTGTCATTAGTTGTAATGGTTTATGTCTTCGGCCATGTTCTATGTTGGTAAACCAACGTACTCCTTTAACACGAATATATTTATTCCCTTGTTCATCTATTCTTGTCCCAACAGCATTTAAAGGGTAGTTATCAGGAACTCTAAATTCTCTATCTCCACTACTAATAGTTGCTCCTAGCCACATTTTATTCGCTTGAATAAGTGGAAAGACATCTTTATAAGTGATAGCGTTCATATTCCCAATAATAGCGAACTCTTTATCTACTTCCATAATCCACGCTAAAAATTCACGGAATAGAGAAAAAGGGGGATTCGTGATAATCATATCCACTTCGTCTCTTAAGACTTTGATTTCATCGCTTCTAAAATCACCATCTCCTTGTAAATACTTCCACTCTAAATCATCTACGTTAATCCTACTATGAGCATTACTCTCGCTAGTAAGCGTGAAAATTTTTCCTTTTTGAGCTAATTTCTGTTTATCATACTCAAGGTCATCTAATTCAAATAACCTTGACTGATAAGGCATTTGCACTTCATTTTGGGGAGAGGCATAGCTGGTACTGATTAACTTTTTCAAACCTAGATGTATAAAATTTTGAACAAAATAACGTGTAAAATTACTCCATTCAGGATCATCACAAGGTAAAAGAACTGTCTTGTCTTTAAAAGCATTAGGATTAAAGTCTAAATATGCCTGAATCTCTTTCTCGATATCAGAGTATTGAGTATAAAATTCATCATTCTTTTCATTTTTAGCTTTATTTAAACTCTGACTTGTATTTCGATTCGACATATAAAATCCTTAAATTAAAATATCAGGATATTTGTTAATCCCTCTCAAACGACTTATGCAAAGTATATTACAGATATTGAAACAACGTCACTGCTATATTCTCTAGGGTGCATTTGGCAAAATTCACAAAATTAGGATACATGAGATAGTTATTCAGATCTTGAATGTTCCGACTTGATCATTATTTCGTGAAATGGGGATCATCACGGTATTTCTACAAAATACTTAGATTGGCAATACAGACAATAAAAAGAGATTTTTAAATTGGATAACTTGAACAATGACCTGTTTTTATATAAAGATTTCGATAAGCAATCTTTGTGTATTCTGTACAGAAAAGTTTCCAAATAATAGCTTGAGTATGTCAATTTCATTCATATGATATGACATAACCTCTCCTTAATCTATCAAGAGGCGCGAAAATTATAGCAAGGCAAGGATATTGTATCAATACAATTTTAAAGCCAAACCAAAGTTCAAAAATCATATTGTTATTTCATAGTTTATCACCAAGTTTTATCAGCTCTATTCACCAATTTCATTAAAAATGTGCTTATATCTCATCAATGATCATAAAAAATGCCACTGACTTTCATCAATGGCATCTATTTTGTATTGCTTCATGCTTTACAGCACTCTTGACAACGTCTCTATCGTAAAAATTACAATATTATCACTATCTATTTACGATTCATCATATGAATCGCACTCTTATGAATACCATGAGCTGCTTCCATCACACCTTCCGCTAACGTTGGATGTGCATGAATAGTGCTTGCGATATCTTCAGAAGTACCACCAAATTCAAGTACGATCACGGCTTCATGGATTAATTCAGAAGCATTAGGCCCTACGATATGAACTCCGAGTAACTTATCTGTTTTCGCATCGGCGATCATTTTGATCATCCCTTCAGTCGCTCCCATCGCTTTTGCGCGACCTGATGCTGCAAATGGGAATGAGCTTGTAATCACAGCAATGCCTTCTGCTTTACACTGCTCTTCAGTTTTACCTGCCCAAGCAATTTCAGGATGCGTATAGATGACCCAAGGAATCACATCATAATTCACACGACCATATTGCCCAGCAATCCACTGTGCAACCGCAATCCCTTCTGCAGAACCTTTATGCGCGAGCATAGGACCGCGTACTAAATCACCAATAGCCCAAACATGTGGAAGATTTGTTTTACATTGGTCATCTACTTTCACCATACGGCCATCCATTTCAAGACCAACAGCAGGATCTACGATATTTTCCGTAAATGCCCGGCGACCAACAGCAACAAGCAAGTAATCAAACGTCTCTTCATGTTCACCTGATTTATCACTATATTGAACGGTGACATCTTTATCCGTTGCTGTAGAGCCCGTTACTTTTGCGCCTAAACGAATATCTAACCCTTGTTTTTTGAAGTGTTTCGCTGCATCCTTCGCAATAGCTTGATCTGCCGCTGAAAGGAACTGATCCATTGCTTCAAAAATCACAACTTCTGCCCCTAAACGTGACCAAACACTTGCCATCTCAAGACCGATAACACCTGCACCAATTACACCTAAACGTTTTGGCACTTCTGTCAGATCAAGTGCGCCGGTTGAATCGATAATACGTTTGTTATCCACTTTTGCAGGCGGAATATCCATAGGCACAGAACCTGTGGCGAGAATGATATCTTTCGCTTTATAAGTTTCTGCTTTACCTTCATGGCTTGTCACTTCAACAACATTTTCTTTGAGCAATTTACCTGTACCTTGTAGCCATTCCACCTTATTCGCTTGGAATAACATCGCGATACCGCCGGTTAATTCTGCAACAATCTTATCTTTACGTTCAATCATTGCTTTAGGATCCATTTTGATATCACCCACTGTAATACCATGAACCGCTGAATGATCTTTCGCTTCTTCAAAAAGCGCAGAAGACTCCAGCAATGCTTTAGATGGGATACAACCGACATTTAAGCAAGTACCACCTAATGCAGGCTTGCCTGATTTACCGATCCACTTCTCAACACAAGCTGTTTTTAAACCTAATTGCGCTGCACGAATCGCCGCGACATAACCCGCAGGACCGCCACCTATAACGATTACATCAAATTCTTTTTGTGCCATTATTATATTTCTCCTTTAAAAAGAATCCTTTATCGACTAATGCAATAAAGGATTCTTCAGTTTTAATTCAAGCTTGAGAGATTACGTAAAGTCATTAATAACTTATAATTCATGACCTTAATATATCGCTTACAACGATCGCAATCATCTCATCTTAATGATGATTTAATAGACTCAAAATAATTGAGAATATTAGAGCTCAAGAATCATACTTGCTGGATCTTCTAAGGCATTCTTAATAGAAACTAAGAAACCAACCGCTTCTGCACCATCGATAATTCTATGGTCATAAGAATGTGCAACATACATCATTGGTGCTGCAATAATTTGACCATCTTTGACGATAGGACGCTCATAAGTGTTATGCATTCCTAAGATACCGCTTTGTGGTGGGTTAATGATAGGTGTTGATAACATTGAACCAAATACGCCACCATTGGTGATTGTGAATGTACCGCCAGTCATCTCATCAATTGTGAGCGTACCCTCTTTCGCTTTAGTTGCATACTCGATAATTTGTTTCTCGATATCTGCAAGACTTAATTGATCCGCATTACGGATAATAGGTACCACTAAACCACGTGGTGATGATACAGCAATACCGATATCAAAATAACCATGATAAACAATATCATTACCATCGATTGAGGCATTCACTGCAGGGTATTTTTTCAATGCTTCTACAGCAGCTTTCACGAAGAAAGACATAAAGCCTAATTTCACACCATGCACTTTAGTAAAGCGATCTTGGTATTTCTTACGCATGCTGATCACAGGTTCCATGTTGATCTCATTAAATGTAGTCAACATCGCAGTGGTGTTTGTTGCATCTAAAAGACGCTCAGCGATACGCGCACGTAAACGCGTCATTGGAACACGTTTCTCTACACGCTCACCTACCGGCATTGCTGCAACTGATGCAGATTTAGCTGCAGGCGCTGCTTTAGCCCCACCATTTTTCAAGAAGTTTTCAATATCTTCTTTTAAATGACGACCATTTTTGCCTGTTGCAGGAATTTTAGTAATATCGAGTTTATTCTCTTCCACTAAACGACGTACAGTAGGTGACATACCTACTTCATCATCTTCATTTGCTGCCGGCGCTGCTGCTTGTGCTTCCGCTTTGGGGGCTTCTTCTGCTTTCGCTGCTGGTGCACTACCTGCTTCAATAATTGCAAGTACAGTACCTGCGGTTACATCCGTACCTTCTGTGACTTTGATCTCTTTGATCGTACCGCTTGCCGTTGCAGGTACCTCTAACATCACTTTGTCAGTTTCAAGGTCAACAAGGTTTTCGCCCTCTTCAACGTGATCACCCACTTGTTTGTGCCAAGTAGAAAGAAGCGCATCCGCAACAGATTCAGGAAGCGTTGGAACTTTAATCTCAATACTCATTGTAATTTCTCCTATTTTTAAAACATAACTCTGAAAAATATTTTTAGTTTCTTAAGAATTCATAAATATACAGTACAACCATTATTTTATTAATAAACTCATTATATATTAATTTAATAATTAAATTTATATGTAATTCATATGTGATTTATATGTAACTCTATATGAATATCCCTCTTAAGAAAACTTTAATTTATTTGTGAAGATCGTTGCGATCTTTAAACCACCATAGAGTCTTAAAATCGCAACGTTTTTAGTTATAAAACTTTATTTACTCGGCATCTGCAAGCGGGAAAACTGCATCTAATAATGCTTTCTCTTGTCTTACATGGGCATTGTTATAACCAACCGCAGGCGCAGCGGCAGCGGGTCTTGTGATAAAGACTAATTCTTGCTCATCAGTGACCACATTCTCTAAGTATGGACGAACAAATGTCGCATAACCTTGG
This sequence comes from Ignatzschineria ureiclastica, assembly GCF_003121845.1. Classification (GTDB taxonomy): domain Bacteria; phylum Pseudomonadota; class Gammaproteobacteria; order Cardiobacteriales; family Wohlfahrtiimonadaceae; genus Ignatzschineria; species Ignatzschineria ureiclastica. The sequence continues at coordinate 59,066 of NZ_QEWQ01000006.1, forward strand.
TTTGCAGGCTCATCTTGGATAAAGATCACTTCTGCTGCTTTTGGATATTTCGCCAATTCCGCTTTCAAAGCTGCTGTTGGGAATGGATAGATTTCTTCGAGGCGAATAATCGCAGTTTTGCTATCTTTCACTGCTTCACGACGATCTCTTACATCATAGAAAATTTTACCCACAGAGATCACAACACGCTCAACATTGTTTGCATCAATCGCATCAATCTCAGGTAATACCGATTGGAATTTACCATTTGCAAGATCATCTAATACGTTGACCGCTTGTTTATGGCGGAGCAAGCTCTTAGGTGTCATCACCACGAGCGGTTTACGATACTCTTGTAACATTTGACGACGAAGCATATGGAATGTCTGTGCCGGTGTTGTTGGTACCACTAAGCTCATATTGTTCTCAGCACACATTTGTAAGAAACGCTCAGGTCTTGCTGATGAATGCTCAGGACCTTGGCCTTCATAACCATGTGGTAGCAACATGACAAGGCCATTGAACCGGCGCCATTTCGTTTCACCCGCAGCGATAAATTGATCGATCACGACTTGCGCACCATTGGCAAAGTCACCAAATTGCGCTTCCCAAATAACAAGCGCATTAGGTTCAGTTGCGGCATAACCGAATTCAAAACCTAAAACACCCGCTTCTGACAGAATGGAATCAATCACTGAGAATCGTGCTTGATCCTTAGTAAGGTGTTGCAACGGAATATAAGTATTACCATCTTCTTGGTTATGATAAACCGCATGACGATGGAAGAATGTACCGCGGCCAGCATCTTCACCAGAAATACGCACAGGATATCCTTCTTCAAGAAGTGTTGCATAAGCCATGACTTCTGCAAAGCCCCAATCCATTTCGATCTCACCTTCACCCATTTTGAGTCGATTCTCATGAATTTTCTCAACGCGATTATGAAGTTTGAAGTTCTCAGGCAATTTATTCATGATCTGCGCAATTTCAGTAATACGCGATTTCACAACGCTTGTATCAGGAACGACAGGTCCTTCTTCATCAAACTTGTCATGTGCCTTAGCGATTTTTTCCCATTTTTGCATATAAGAGCTATTGATTGAATCAATGGTTGGGAAACCCACAGGCGTACCCGCATCCATTTTCTCTTTATACTCTTGGGTGAATTTTTTGAAATCTTCTTCCGTAATGACACCTTCTGCAATGAGTTTATCAGCATAAACACGCGCAGGTGTTTGATGTGCACCTACTTTTTTATACATCATCGGTTGTGTTGCTCTTGGCTCATCAGCCTCGTTATGACCAAGACGACGATAACAGACGATATCTACCACAACATCTTTATGGAATGTATTACGATAGCCTAATGCTAATTGTGTCGCATGTTTAACCGCTTCAGGATCATCCCCATTCACATGTAAAACAGGAGCTTGGACAATTTTCGCAGGATCTGTACAGTACTCAGAAGAGCGAGCATCTAAGAGGTTTGATGTGGTAAAGCCAACTTGGTTATTGACAACAATATGGAAAGTACCTCCCGTTGCATAACCACGCACTTGTGACAATTGTAAGGTTTCTAAACCAATTCCTTGCCCTGCAAATGCGGCATCACCATGGATTAATACAGGTAAAACCGTATTAAATGGTAATTGGCCCATTGGGGTATCAGGTCCAACCCGGCGCTCAAGACGAGCACGAACAGATCCTTCTACCACAGGATTCACGATCTCTAAATGAGATGGGTTAAATGCTAGCGCTAAATGAACAGGTGGGTTATTAGGGGTTGCTTTCACAGAAGAAGAGAAACCCATGTGATATTTCACATCACCTGAACCTTTAGTGAAAGTCGGACGACCTTCAAACTCATCAAAGAGTTGTTTCGGTGCTTTACCTAAAATATTGATCAATACATTTAAACGACCACGATGCGCCATACCGATCACAATCTCTTCAGCACCAAAGTCTGAAGCACCGACAACCATCTCATGAAGCATAGGAATTAACGCATCACCACCTTCGAGTGAGAAACGTTTTTGACCAACATAACGCGTATGTAAATAGCGCTCTAAGCCATCTGCTGCCACCAATTCCTTAAGCGTTTCAATCCGCTCTTCATTTGAGAAGCGATAACCATCTTTGACTTCTTCTAAGCGCTTTCTAAGCCAAATACGCTCTTCATCATTGGTGATATGTTCGATCTCAACACCGATATGACCGGTATAGGTACGTTTTACAGTATCGAGGATCTCACGTAGTGGCATAGCATCTTTACCTGCAAGCCCACCTGTTTGGAAGACGGTATCCATATCCATTTCGGTTAAACCGAAGAATGCAGGATTTAATTCAGGAACCACTTTATCTTCACGCAAATGAAGAGGGCATAAGTCTGCAACTTGATGCCCTCTTCGACGATATTCTTCAATTAAACGTAAAACACCTACCTGTTTTGCAAGATGCGCTTCATCAACGCTTCCACCCTGCACAACAACGCCTCGATGACGCATCTGCTCAAAGGCTCTTTTCACAGGACCTTGCGCTACATCTTGACCATCCTCATTTTTGAAATCAGCAAAATATTGTTGCCATTCTGCTGACACAGATTGAGGATCTTCCAGATAGGATTCGAATAACTCTTCTACATAGGTCTGATTTGCACCATTGAGTGCCGACGTTTCTCTGAACTTATCTATTAGTTTCATATTATCGCTCACATTTACCTTGGATTAAAAAAAATTGACAGGAACTAAAAAAGAAAGAAATTATTTTTATTATAACCTATCTTTCATCATTTAGCCCATTTTATAGCCTTTTGCGCCTAACGTTTTACAACCTTCCCTACCAGACAATTTTTATTATTCCCCTGCTTATTTAAATTTACCTTAATCTAAATATGGTAGTATGTAAATCATTAACACAATTAGTTTTCTTTATGAGGTTGTTGCATGAAATTGAATGAACTTCGTTACTTTATCGCCGTCGCAGAAGAGCGACATTTTGGACGTGCTGCTCAAAAGTGCTTCATCTCCCAACCCGCACTTTCTATCGGCATCAAAAACCTAGAAGCTTCAATGGAGGTTTCTCTTTTTGAAAGAACCACCAACGAAGTATTACTCACGCCGGAGGGGGAAAAAGCACTCCCTAAAGCCAGAAGAATCTTTGAACTTGTTGACGAACTCTTTACGCTTAGCCATGAGTCGAACTCTATGGAAGGCCGTTTTAATTTAGGCGTGATCTTCACAATCGCCCCTTATCTTCTTCCTAGAATGATTCCTGTATTACGTAAAAATGCGCCAGAGATCCAGCTCCATATTTATGAAAATATGACAGATAGCCTTCTTCCGATGTTAAAAACCGGTGAGATTGATGCTGCAATTTTAGCGCTGCCAATCTCTGATCCAACTTTTGAGGTGATCGAACTCTATGAAGAGCCTTTCTATGTTGTAACCCCTAAAGGCCATCCTTTAGCAGAAAAAGAGATTATCTCGCCAGAAGAGATTCATGAATATGATCCTCTATTGCTCAATATCGGACACTGCTTTAGAGATCAGGTCTTAGATAGCTGTAAAGAGATCAATGCAACAAACTCCCATCATCACTCGCTTGAAACCATTCGCAATATCGTGGCAGCAGGTCATCAGATCTCTGTATTACCTAAATATGCTTTAATGGATGATCATTTAAGTGAGTTATTGCACTATATCCCATTTACAGAACCAGTTCCGACCCGCAAAGTAGCACTTATTTATCGCAAAGAGTTCACTCAAATGCGTAAAATAGAGATGATTGCTAAATGTATTTTAGATCTCAAACTGTAATTTTTACCTTTTCATCCCCGTTGTAGGAGGCTTTCGATGTTAATCGATCAATTTGGTCGGAAAATAGATTATGTACGAATCTCGGTCACAGATCGCTGTGACCTGAGATGTACTTACTGTATCCCCAAAGGCTTCAAAGGATTTGAGGTCAATAAAAATTGGCTCACATTTGATGAAATTATGCGAGTTGTCACAGCGTTTTCCGCAATGGGAACTGATCACTACCGAATTACCGGCGGTGAGCCGTTACTACGGAAAGATGTGACGGAACTGATCGCTAGAATGGCGGCTATTCCCACGATCAAAGACCTATCTATGACGACGAATGCGACGCAGCTTGAACGTCATGCCAAAGCACTTAAAGAAGCCGGGCTTAACAGGCTTAATATTAGCTTAGACTCTATTAATCCGCTCACTGTGCACCAAATTACCGGTAATGATTGTATTGAAAAAGTACAAAAAGGAATCTTTGCTGCTAAAGAAGCGGGATTTGAAACAATCAAAATCAATATGGTGCCCATGATAGGTGTCAATGACCAAGATATTGACTCTATGATCCAATTTTGTATGGATAATGGTTTAATTCTCCGCCTTATTGAAGCGATGCCAATGGGAGTTACGGGGCAGCAGACACAAGGAGATAATCTCACCAAGCTGTTAGAGACTTTACGACAAAAATATGGTTTGATTGATTCAACTAAAACCTTAGGCCAAGGTCCTGCTCGTTACTATGAATCACCGGATGGCAAGTTCACAATGGGCCTCATCACCCCGATGAGCCAACATTTTTGTGATACTTGTAATCGTGTTCGGTTAGCTGTTGATGGCACACTCTATATGTGTTTAGGCCAAGAAGAAGCCTATCCACTTCGGGAAATGCTCCGAGATGGCTGTAGCGATGAAGAGCTACATCAAGCAATTCGTAAAGCGATTGACCTAAAACCACAAAAACATGAGTTCCGCACCGATGCCACCAAGATTAAACGGATTATGTCCATGACAGGAGGTTAACCTCATTAGTTCTATGGTACAAATCATACATTTTTTGAGCTTTTACACCGAATTTTAGTACTATTGGATATATCAACAAAGATATATCAACAAACTTTAAAAGGGATCCTGAAATGAGTAAACAGTACGGCGTCAAAATGACCCTTCCACAACTTGCAACCTTTCGTCGTGAAAACCTGCTTGGCGAAAACTTTAGTGCAGAGCGTTGGTTTAATAGCGAAGCTGAACGCCAACGATTCCTAGATAGCTATCAGAAGGATTTTCTATACTATCGCGAAGGTGATCGTCCTCGCTATGAGTATACGCTTCTCGAAAAGTAGAAATAGCGACTAAGCGCCATTTTCATTGACTGTAGCCGATATTTAAAATATAGCTATGGGAAGCATTCAATCTTTTATCAAATCCTGCCTTCTCGGCAGGATTTTTTGTATAAAGACACAAAAATACAAGCTATAGCCTTATATAGTAAGATCGGTTCAAAATAGACTTATTTACATGCCGGCACATCGGCTGATCGAGGAAAGGAAGCTGTTCTATCCGGCATCTTGCAAGTGTTGGTGAGTCAGGTTTATCTTCTTTTAAAACCCTACAATAGCTGGTGAAAATTCACAATCATTATAGGATGAAGATTCTTACAAGCTTGCAAACATCTTCACTTAATAATTTAAAACCGATTTAACTATACTATAAAAGAAACCAAGCCATATCCCAGTGCTTGTAGCCAAGATATGAATACCACTCTATACCCTTCTAAAAAGCAGATAAAGAAAAACCCGTAACAACGTCTGTTGTTACGGGTTATCTATGTGGCGCGCCCAGAAGGAGTCGAACCTCCGACCGCCTGGTTCGTAGCCAGGTACTCTATCCAGCTGAGCTATGGGCGCTTAACTAAGATGTGTAGTATACATCAGAATTTGCCTTCTTCAACAATTTGATCACTCTTTGCGCAATATTTTTTACATCTTTTTGCAACCATCACCTCAAATTGTTGTTTTTAAAGCATTTAAGATACGGTAAATTTATCTTGTTTTTGCTTGCAAATACGGCATCGAATATCATCATAAAACTAAAAATAAGTCCTATTTTTTCTAGTTTGCATACTAAATAAGCATAATTTAATCTAAACGAACAGAGAATTAACCTCATTCAGGAATAAACTAATAGATAAAAGGTTTCTCAATCGCCATATAGACCACACCCATCGCCATACTATTTGAGATTAAATAAGCAATAAGACGAGTTGATAGCACTAATTTTTGGCGCATTGCAAAAATAGCAAAGAGAATATAGAGCACCATAAAGAGTAATTTCAGAGCCAACCAACCGCCGCCCGGTGCAAAAGGATTAATCTGCAATATTACGGCTAACAATACCCCGGTCAGTAGTAAAAAGGTATCAATAATATGGGGAATAATACGCGCCCATTTCGGCCTAGAGACTAAAAAGTATTTCCAAAAACGAAAGTTGAAGAAGATAATCGAAAAAAAGGCAAGCATTATATGCGTGTGCTTAATGCCCATATAGTAAGTTGCTAACATCATCATTCCTTTTAAATGTAAAAGTAGATCAATCAAGGTCGATTACAAATTTCGACCTATGATCAATCAGATTAAAATTTGCCTTCCCCAATTTAACTTACAACGTTAACGGGATTCCCTGCGACAAATTGATTGATGTTATTCTCTAACAAATGTACTAAAGTTGCTAATGCTTCTTCACTCGCAAAGGCTGTATGTGGCGTTAAAATAAAATTTCCTAAATCCTTAGCTAATAAAGGATGATTCGCTGTAGGAGGTTCTGTCGTCAGTACATCAACGCCGGCGCCACCAATTCTATTCTCTCTCAAAGCTTCTGCAAGCGCCTCTTCATCCACTAACCCGCCTCGACTCACATTGAGTAAAATTGCCCCCGGCTTCATCTGCGTTAATTCTTCATAGCCAATTAAATTACGTGTACTCTCTGTTAAAGGTAAGTGTAATGAGAAGACATCACTATGCGCTAATACCGATTTAAAGGATTGATAACCTGCGCGCACCTCTTTTGCATCTTTATGCTCGGCAAAAAGCACTTGCATACCAAAACTCTCTGCATATTGCGCTAGTTGCTGTCCGATACTCCCTTTACCCGCAATCCCTAATGTTTTTCCTTTCAATTCAAAAATAGGTGCGCCAAAAATCGTAAAGAAAGGCGACTTTTGCCATGCGCCCTCTCGAACTTGCGCCTCATAGAGTGGTAAACGGTGCATCAAAGCAATCATCATCATAAACGCATGCTCTGCTACTGCCACTTGACTATAACCTGCTACATTACAGACAGTGACCCCTAATTCTCGTGCAGCATCTATATCAATCATATTGTAGCCTGTCGCTGCAACCGCGATCAGTTTCAATTGAGGATTCGCCTCCATTGCCGCTCGATTAATCGGAATTTTATTAGTAATGGCAATTTCATGACCTTGTAATGCTTTTGAAACCTCATCAGCAGGACAATTATCAATCTCCGTCAAAGTATAAGGAAAATTAAAACGTAGCTTCCCTCTCGTTAAAGTCCCTTGATCTAAAAAAACAATACTTTTGCTCATAGTGATCTCCTTCTATCCTATTCATCATTTTATATCTACTTTATCACTACCTTATCATTCTACTACGTGAAGCTCTAGCTTCCTTTCTCAATAAGAAAAACCCTCTATATTAAATATAGAGGGTCTGCTATTCATTCTAGTCAATAATTCTATCGATTAACGATTATCATGACGCAAAATCCGTTGTTTTTCACGATTCCAATCACGCTCTTTCAGGGTTGCTCGTTTATCGTGAGCTTTCTTACCCTTCGCTAAACCGATCTCCACCTTCACTAAACCTCGTTTCCAATAGAGACTCAAAGGTACTAATGTATAACCTTTTTGATCCACCGCTCCCATTAAGCGATCGATCTCTTTGCGATGCAATAGTAATTTACGCGTTCTTGTATCATCTGCATACACATGCGTTGAGGCAGAATTGAGTGGCGGAATATGCGAACCGATCAGATAAACTTCACCATCACGAATATAGACATAAGCTTCCGATAATTGTCCACGCCCGTCACGTAAACTCTTGACTTCCCAACCATGAAGCGAGATCCCTGCTTCGATTTTCTCTTCAATAAAATAATCATGATAAGCACGTTTATTACCGGCAATCTGCCCATTCGTGTTACCTTTTTTCTTAGCCATAATAGATATTTCCTATGATAAATCACGCATAGTCTATGTCATCTTCAAAGTTTGATACTAGATTCGCTGTTTGATTTCTGCTTTATTGCGTAATCAAGTTACCCTCTATTCTCTTTAGCGTTCTATATTCGTTTCTTTATCGCTAAAAACACCCTATTCATCAAGATGCATCACAGCTAGCGCCTATTGTCGGTTTACGGATAACGGATCAATACCAACCCATTCACGTAACCGGTCGAGCCTTTATTTTAGTACATTTTACTTATTTTCCATAATGTATGATTTATACCGAAATTTTAAAAGGCACTAAAAACCTGACTCTGAGCATCTTTTCCCCGAAAAATTTCATTGAAAAATCAGCTCATTGAAAATACCCTATTAATACAAATTATATATTTTAGTTTAATGTTCGATTTAATCTCGAGATAAGCAAAATTGCACCAATGGTTAATGAAGTAGAAAGGATTTTAGCACCCTTTAGTCACATTAAAAGTCACATCAATACATAATCATAGGCTTTTAATCATATACCTTTAATCATATCCTTTTGGCCCTTAAGTTTATTAAGAGATTAAAAATAGGTGATCTGTTCCATATTATTCGGAGGAAACACATATGTTTACATTCCTTGGCGGCATTGTATTACTAATTGTCGGCTACTTTACCTATGGTAAATTTGTCGAACGGGTTTTTGGTGTCAGTAAACGCCCAACGCCGGCTTACACTAAAGGCGATGGCGTTGATTATGTCCCGATGACTAACCGCAAAAACTCGCTTATTCAGCTCCTCAATATTGCCGGTGTTGGCCCTATTTTCGGTCCTATTTTAGGGGCTCTTTATGGGCCTGTCGCTTTTATTTGGATCGTTTTCGGCTGTATCCTTGCCGGCGGTGTTCATGACTATCTTACAGGAATGATCTCTATCCGTAATCGCGGGGCGCACTTACCAGAGCTCACCGAAAAATTCTTGGGTAAATCCATGCGCCATATTGTTAATGCATTTGCCTTAGTGCTTCTGGTATTAGTGGGAACCGTCTTTATTACTGCACCGAGCACATTACTTTACGATTTAATGGGCGGTCATGTCAGTATCGTAATTATTATCATTGCGATCTTCATCTACAATATTTTGGCAACCCTCCTTCCTATCGATAAAATTATCGGTAAATTCTATCCATTCTTCGGAATCCTATTAGTGCTTAGTGCTATCGGAATTGGTGTAAGCCTTCTATTTTCAGGTAAAGTGGGCAATATCCCTGAACTAACTCTCGAAAACTTAAACCCTCGCGGTACCGCAATTTTCCCACTTCTATTCTTAGTAATCTCTTGTGGGGCACTTTCTGGCTTCCATGCAACGCAATCACCGATTATCTCTCGTACAGCGCAAAATGAAGGTCATGGTCGCCTGATTTTCTACGGAATGATGGTTGCTGAAGGAATTATTGCTATGATCTGGGCGGGCGCTGGAATGGCCATGTTCTATGAACCAGGAACTCCTTATGGCACTGGCTTAAGTGCAATTCTCGCACAAGCAGGGGAAGATCCAGCAGTTGTAGTCAGCAAAATTGCAACGATGCTTCTTGGTAGCGTAGGTGGTACAATTGTTGTCCTCGGCGTTATCATTTTACCGATCACCTCTGGGGCAACTGCTTTCAGAAGTGCCCGCATGATTGTGGCAGACTATCTTAAAATGGGTCAAGAGAAGATGTCTCATCGCTTAATCATCGCAATCCCGCTCTTCTTAATTGCCGTCGTACTCTTACAGTTAAACTTCGATATCTTATGGCGTTACTTCTCTTGGGCAAACCAATCCACTGCTGTTATTGCTCTCTTCGTAGGTGCTATCTACCTCTATATCGGTGGTCGTAACTATTGGGTTTCACTGTTACCTGGGGTCTTTATGTTGATGGTCACCACAACCTATATCCTTGAGCAGCCGATCGGTTTTAATCTTCCTTCAACCACTTCACAAATTGGCGCGGCGATTATTACTGTCATCTTGGTAGCACTCTTCTTCTGGCAAGCAAAACGTCAAAAAGCTCGGGGCATTCCTCTTGCAGAAGATTTAACTGGCTGGGATGGTACTTCAGATGATAAAGGGTATGACTTTACCTGCAAAGGTCTCTAAGTAAAAAAGTATTTGTAAAAGTCACAACTTTATACATTAAAGACTTTGTCAGGTAACAACCTATTAAAAGTCGCAAGCAATAACCCCAAGTCTTAGACTCGGGGTTATTTTATAGTGTAGTAAATTGGGTTTAAGAAAAATGGTTTTAAACAGCACTTGCAAGATGCCGGATGAACGGCTTCCTTACTTATTACAGCCGATGCGCCGGCATTTAAACAAGCTTATTTTGAACCGATATTACTATATATCCCTATAGTTTCTACTTATTCAGTAAATACGCTAGATGTCTATGAAATATTCTTGCTTACCCTACCTATTTCTATCCTTGTAAAATCTTCGCTACCCGCTGTTGTAATTCCGGAATCACCTCTGCTTCAAACCAAGGATTTTTACGCTCCCAAATACGATTACGGGGCGATGGATGCACCAACGGAAAATATTCTGGTAGATAATCCTGATAATGCTGCACGATCTCTGTTAATGACACTTTACTTGGTTGCTGTAAATAGCGATGAACGGCATAATTCCCCACTAACAGTGTTAATTCAACATTCGGCATTAATTGTAATAGACGGGGATGCCATTTTTCTGCAAACCCTTTACGAGGTGGAAGATCCCCTGATTTCCCCTTTCCCGGGAAATAGAAATCCATTGGCAAAATAGCAAATTCAGAACGATGGTAAAAATCCTCCCGACTTACATTGAGCCATTCCCGCAAATGATCACCGCTAGGATCATTCCAATATAATCCACTCTCTTCTGCCCGTTTCCCCGGCGCTTGCCCCACAATCACAATTTTAGCTTGTTTATTCACACTATATAAAGGATCAATTCCTTGCTGTTCATAAGTCGCATTCATCGGATCTGCTTTAATGTCTGCAAAAATAGCCGCAAATGAATCTTTTTTCATCTCACCCTCCTACAAACCAAGACAAAACCTCTAACTTAACCCAATATACCACTGATAAACAAAGAGATATCTACTACTAAAGAGGAAATTGAAACTTTTTCTCCTACTCCTTATTGACTATCCTTCTATCACTACCGGATCTCATCAGACACAGACGATAGAACTCTCATCATCGATCCATCAACCCATAATTAATGGATGGATTGATGGAGTGCTCAATTTACAGGTTCACCAAGTGCCGCGTTAATTTGAGTTTAATGAAAATAGACTTCCGGCAACTGCAGCATACGCCATAATTTTGTGGTCATAATACCATTGGCTAATATGCCTTTTGCTTGCTGTAATTGGTAGAGTGCATAAGCGGTATGACCGTTAAAATAACCTTTATCAATATATTCTTCATCTAATAAGCCCTCTTTAAGTAGAGCCTCTTGGAGTAAACGTACCGCATATCCGGTGGAACCTTGTAATAATTCAGGTGCACTATCGCCAGCAACGATGCTCTCTAATTTTCGGGCGGAGGTCAGTAGATAACGATACGATTGCCCTACTTCTAAAGGGGATGGCATGGCAGATTGTCCTGATAATATCCGAAATTGTTGATAATATCCGTTTGGCATCTCCGGTGGACAATGATCGCCTTCAATCACTTGACAACCCGCAGAAGCAAAAGAGATTCCTTGTGGTTGAGAACTTGTTTGTGCGCTATGGATATTATCATTCACAATGCCGAGTGTTCCCTTGCCATTTTTAAGCCGATATTGATGATCTGCTTGATAAAAACGCCAAGCAAAAACTGGTTGCAATCGACTTAAGCGAAAAGCGCCCTCTTCAAATGGTCGATTATGGGGTTCATGCGCACCAATACGATAATCATATGCACCCATTCCTAAACAATTCGCAATTGCTTCTTTCGGTGAATCGATCTGCTTTTGCTGCCAATATTGATGAGGGATCGTAGAAGCGGGGAAAAGTGCAATTTTACCATTGGTTAAATCCCAAACCCCCATTAAGCACCGAAGATTCTCGCCATCTAAAATCGATTCCACTAAGGTCACCTCTGAGCTAAATTGCCCATACTCTCCCGTCACTAAAGTCGCCCCTCGAATCCCAAAGAGTACTCGTTTACCGATTAGAGTATAGGCTGAACTTTCAACCAAACGAGCTAACGAAGCGCTACTAAAGGTAAAGGGTTGAAAAGAGGGGGAAAGAGAGAGATGTGCTGTATCGATCATAGCCATTACCTTACATATTATCTGATGCTCAATGAAGCTCTTACTGTATCACATTTTAAGCGCTGATTATTACAACCCTATATCTCAGATATCGATATCTTAGAGCTATCTATTTAAGATCTCTGCCTAAGCCCTCTATCTCTAATCATCCGCTTTTAACTATCTGCCTATTCTATTCTGCATATTATAAGCTGTATAATGTGGTATGGTAACAAGGTGGTACTCTCTCTTGATCGAAATTTCGCTAGAGACAACCTCTATATCCTGATAGAAGATTTCGGGAAATTAAAATACCGCTTTTCAGCGATCGATATTTCATCAATCCATACATTCATCCATAAATAGACCGATATTGAGTATTCTGATGCTACAAATTCAACATATCCCTTACTATCTACAACTCATGCGAGTGGAAAAACCTATTGGTAGCTATCTTTTAATGTGGCCGACATTATGGGCCATTTGGATGGCAAGTGAAGGAGCGCCACAAGCACACATTGTGGTGATCTTTATGCTCGGCGTATTTCTGATGCGTTCTGCAGGATGTGTCATTAATGATATTGCCGATCGGGATATTGATAAACATGTTGAGCGAACTAAAAATCGTCCTTTAACTGCCGGGAAAGTCAGCTTAAAAGAGGCGATTTCACTCCTTGTTTTATTAGTGGTGCTCTCCGGCATTCTAGCACTCTTTCTCTCTTGGAAGACATTGCTACTCTCTATTCCGGCGCTTTTAATTGCACTCTCTTACCCCTTTATGAAACGATTTCATTCACTGCCTCAAGCTCATTTAGGCGTGGCCTTTGCCTTTGGGATATTAATGGCCTTTATGGAAATTCAAGGCAGAATTCCGGCGGTGGGTTATCTCCTTTTTGTGACCAACATTCTATGGACACTGATTTATGATACTGAATATGCAATGAGTGATCGCGAAGAAGATAAAGCGCTCAATATCAAATCCTCCGCCCTGCTATTTGAAGCATTACTAGGTAAACGAGATTATTATCTGATTATTGCGCTACAAGTACTGATGGTTTTATGCCTAATCACCATCGCACTACAGTTACAAATAACAACCTACTTCCTATGGGCCATTTTCTTTGTCATCATTCTGTTTTATTATCAAGTTACACTCATTAAAACACACGACAAGATACGTTGCTTTCAAGCTTTTTTACACAATCATTACGTGGGATTAGTGATATTTATTGGACTTTTTCTCAATTACTTACCGTAACTATCTCAATAAGCACTACGAAATGGTACGGATTTTACAAATAAAAACAAAAGGGTAGAGAACATTATGGGACATCGTTTATCGAAGATTGTGACAAAAACCGGCGACAGCGGCACAACAGGGATTACCGGCAATATTCGCCTTGAGAAGTATCATCCACGCATTGAAACCATTGGTTTAATTGATGAACTCAACTCTCTACTCGGTGTGGGTATTGCCCATCTTCATCAAGAAATTGCCCACTACGAAGGGAATAATGCGCCACAATCGGCAACGCAACTTCGCACCATTGAGAAAGAGTGGTCTTTTATTCAGCATCTGCTTTTTAACATCGGTGGAGAGCTCTCAATGCCCGGCATCGATCTGATCAAAGAAGATCATGTGACCAAATTAGAAATCGCGCTCACAGAGTATAATGATGGTCTTGCACCACTAAAAGAATTTATTCTTCCAGGCGGTTCACTATTAGTTGCACAAACGCACTATATTCGCGCGATTAGTCGTAAGGGCGAGCGAGCGCTTTGGGCACTTAAAAGCCAAGATGAACAAGTCAATGAGTACTCACTCAAGCTACTCAATCGCTTGTCGGACTATTTCTTTGTTATGGCAAGAACAATTGCAAAGCTCACCCATACAGAAGAGATCTTCTGGAATGCTGAAATTGAATTATAACTAGTTATAGCCAGTTATAACCCTTAAAGTTGCCATATGACCCAATCATCGATCATGATTAATCATCAAGTAATGGAAACACCGCAGGTCTTTCTACTCAATGTGGATGATAGCAGTATTGATTGGGCACAAAAAAATTACCCCCAATTCTTCAATGAAAAATTGAGGGGGAAACGGCAAATTAGTTATCTTCTAAGTCGTGCACTATTACTACATGTTTTGCAAAATTACTACGATCTCGACATGCTGCCCGAGCTCGCCTATTCTACCCATGGGAAACCATACTTCCCAACCTGTAATATCAGCTTTAACTTGACCCATACAGATCATTTTCTAGGACTTCTGATTACCAGAGGTAATCATCCATTAGGTATCGATATTGAAACAATAAAGCAACGACGAAACTTTGCCGGATTGCTACAAAAAACCTTCTCAATCACCGAAATCCAATGGATTTTAGGGTTAACCGAACAGCCGGCACTCCCTCTCCAGAAGGATTTAATTCTATCGCTTGACGCAATAGAACGTTTCTTTCTTCTGTGGTCCGCAAAAGAAGCCTATCTCAAAGCTGATGGTCGAGGCCTACAAGCCTTACGCACACTTTTTTTAAATCCTAAGCATCAAAAAATGCAAGGCGATCTACAAGAAGGAACGCTTCTACTTCAGACTTTAACGCATCAAAAGAGTGAAACAAAGAGTGCTTTTGCTCTCTACCTTCCTACTTCAATGATTAAGTCCACCTGTATCACAGATCTCTCTTGTGATCATGCTGTGCCTATTCGCACAACACTCTCCTCACATTCTTGGCCGATCATCATGCGGGAAATCCCTCACAATGAAACACCTGCACTTTAGTTAGTCACTAAAATTGCTTTCCTTGCACTAATAACTGTTCGATACTCCTGCTGCTCAATCTTTCGAGCTAGCCTTAAGCTATTGAACACGTTATTACACATCGCTTGATGCAATGGTACAAAATTACTCTTCAGTAGCAAGTAGAAAATCTTCTTTGCTTGCGCCAGCTTCTACTTTCTCTTTCATCCAAAGAGGCATCTTGCCACGACCGCTCCAGAGTTGCTCAGGATTATCAGGATTACCATATTTCATTGGTACCTTACGTCCTTTACGACCCACTTTATCTCTAAATACATCGTGGAATGAGAGTCCTGAATGATCTAATAACTTCTCGATCTCTTTACGAACTTGCTCCGCTTCAGCGGCACGACGACTCTCAATCTCTTGACTTAATTCAGTAATAAGCGTCTCCATCTTATCAATACTTAATCCATCTAAATCTAAATCTTTCATCACTTACATGTCTCCATTCAATAAAATGACTATTTCCAATAATCTTTATTAATTATAACCAGCAAAAACTAGTTATTACCATTATATAAATTATATTAATAACATTAAATATTTATTTTATGTTTAATTAAAAAACATTGTCTAATTTTGGGATTTCGTTTGAAATCCTCTGGTAATGTTTTACTAGAAATATCCGTAATATCAAATATTTCCAATAATTCACTATCCATTTTAAACCGCCGTAGATTTGTCGAAAAAAGAAGCGTTCCTTCATGCGCTAATAGACGCATTGCATCATTAATTAGTGCAATATGATCTCTTTGGATATCCAATATATCCTCCATTCGTTTAGAATTAGAGAATGTCGGGGGATCCATAAAGATCAAATCAAACTTATCCTCATTTCGTTTCAATAACGGTTTTGCGCGCATCTTTTCTACACGTTCTTTCAGCCATTTAAGCACATCTGCTTGGATTAACTCATGACCATTGAAATGACCATTGAGTGCCAAGTTTTGATCTGCCCAAGCTAAATAGGTGCGGGAAAGATCCACTGAGAGCGTATTTGACGCGCCCCCATTTGCGGCATGCACAGTCGCACTTGCGGTATAACAGAAGAGATTTAAAAAACGTTTTCTCTTTGCCATCTTACCAATCATCATTCGAACTTCCCGATGATCTAGGAAGAGTCCTGTATCGAGATAATCAGTGAGATTCACAAGTAACTCTGCATCCCCTTCCTTCACAGAGAAGAGGTCTCCTTCTGTGTCAGAATACTTCTCATACTGCGATTTTCCTCGTTGTTTTGCCCGCTGCTTGATGTGAATATCTTTAAGAGTCATCCCATCAATCACATGAGGAATTAGCTGTACAACTTTATTAAAGCGCGCTTCAGCCAATTTCTTATCTACTGTTGAAGGCGCTTCATATTCATAAATCACGATCTGATCTTTATAAAGATCAATCGCAACATTAAATTCTGGAATATCGGCATCATAGAGACGATAAGCCTCAATATTTTGCCGCGTAGCCCATTTGGCTAAATGTTTATAATTTTTAGAAAGACGATTCATAAAAGCATCGCCCCCACCTTCTAACAGAGAATCTAAGGCGATACGGCGATCATTTTCATCAGCCTTTTTTCGGTCAACAAAATATTCCGGTGCAATCTCAAATTGTAGATAAATACAATCAAGCGCCCCGTTCCAAAACTTGTTGATCTTCTTTGCTCGAAGCCCCATCACACGCCCAAGCTCCGGCGAAGAGGTAATTACGCCGGCGGTAAAGCCTTCATAACGTTTTAAGAAATCACCCAAATCTTGATAGGTTTCAACAAGCGTCTCTTTCTCTCCTAACCGTTCACCATACGGTGGATTCGTGACAATAAGCCCCGAAGTCAATGCAGGATCACGGCTATAATCTTGAAAGGGCATGTGTTTAAAGCACATATTTTTAAGAACTCGTGCTCTATCGGCGTTCGCCTTGGTAATCCCGATCATCATCGAACTACGCTCAACACCCACTAATTGCCCTTGATAACGTGCTTCCCCTTCGGTAGCCCGTCGTTGAGCTTCTTGATAGCAAGCATCCCAATCTATGGCATTAAATCGGCGCCAACGCATAAAACCAAAATCGTTACGATACAGACCCGGTGCAATATCTCGTGCCATGAGTGCAGCTTCAATCAAGATTGTGCCGGCACCACATAAAGGATCGATAAAATGCTCATGGTTCGCTGCTTTTTCCGGCCAATTAGAGCGGTAGAGTAATGCTGCTGCTAAATTCTCTTTAATAGGCGCTGTACCCTGTTCACTTCTAAAGCCGCGCTTATGCAGTGGCTCACCACTCATATCGAGATACAACGTATACTGTTTCTCATCAATATGCAGATAGAAACGATGATCAGGTGCGTCTAAATCTACATTTGGACGTGTTCCCATTAACTCATTAAAATAATCAACAATTGCATCTTTGACCCGAAGTGCCGCAAAATGCGTATGGATATTGCCCGCTTTTCGCGTTGTCACCTTTGTCGCAAAGGTATCTGTCTCTTTCATGTGCGTTGACCAAGAGAAGAGCGAAAGCTCCTCATGCAGTTGATCAAGCGAGGCAAACTTCCCAGTTTTAAGCTCTAATAAGACGCGCGATCCACAACGAACCCACAAACATGCCCGATAAGCATCCTTAGGTTCCCCTGTGAATGAAACCCCTGTCCCTTCTTCCTTGGCATCTATTCCAAGATCTGTGAGCTCCCTTTTCACAAAAGGTGCGAGCCCTTGGGCACAGGTTATATAAAATTTTGACATAGACTCTCTCAAATAAAGAATTCAAGCAATTACACTTTCATTAATTGGTTGTAATAAATTCCAAACGATTATTTCGTCACTCCGTCATATAACAGCGTCTTTCAATTCTTAATACTCTTTAATTCAACTAGATATATATAATACCAAAATAGATCTTCTTAGTAACACATATTAACAAATCAACACTTAAATTATAAGAAAATATTTAACGAAATCCAAAAATAATTTTTGTAAATAGATAATGATAGCAAAAGAAGTGGCATTATTCCTTTCTTCTTACTATCCCAGCTATCACGCTAAAAAAACACTTTTATACTTGAAGTATTACCCATTATCTGCCTATATTAATGAATAAACTTTTCATCGTCTAAAAAAATAAAAATAGTGTCATAAAATAGAGGGAAGACCTCCTAATGACAAGTATATTTTTCAGAATTGAAGTAATAATAGATATATTAAACCTTAAAGGATGAACATTATGACAGTAGATGTAAGCAAAAAGATTCGTCATGCAGATTTTCTAGATAAAATTGTCACGGCAGAAGAAGCGGCTTCTTGGATTGAAGATGGAATGACACTTGGTATGAGTGGTTTTACCCTCTTTGGGGAACCTAAAGTCTTCCCTAGAGCGCTTGCGGAACGAGGTAAAAAAGAGAAATTCAAAGTCAATCTCTATACGGGTGCCTCACTGGGCCCTGATGCCGACCAAGCAATGGCAGAAGCAGATATTATCAATCTTCGCGTGCCTTATCAAGGTAACCCTGTTCTTCGTAAAAAGATCAATGCCGGCGAAATCAAATATATCGACCAACATCTCTCTCATACCGCAGAAACCCTTCGTCAAGGAAATCTAGGTGACATTGATTATGCCATCATTGAAGCGGCGGCGATTACGGAAGAGGGTATGATTATTCCCACAGGATCTGTCGGTAACTCTCCTATCTTTGTTGAACGTGCGAAACACGTTATTATTGAACTCAATACTTCAACTCCTGATAGCTACGAAGGAATTCATGATATCTATATCCCGAAAGATCAAGGGGACAATCGTCAGGCAATTCCTGTTTATGATGATCTAAGTAAACGTATTGGTACCATTGGTATTAAGGTGGATCCGGCAAAAGTAAAAGGCGTGATTCTTTCTGATCGCCCTGATATTCCATCACCACTTTTTGAGCCCAATGAAGAGACGCAAGCCATTGCGGACAACCTCCTTCATTTCCTCGGTAAAGAGGTTGAAGATGGTCGACTCGGTCCTAATCTTGCCCCACTACAATCCGGGGTAGGATCTGTTGCAAATGCCGTATTGAGTGGCATGGCTAAATCAGATCGTTTCAAAAATCTCACTGTTTCCTCTGAGGTATTACAAGATGGGATCTTTGACCTGATTGATGCCGGCGTTGTAGATTTTGCTGTGGCAACCGCTTTCTCACTCTCCAAAAAACGTGTTGAGAATCTCGCTTCAGACCTCGCGAAATATAAAGATAAAATTCTATTCCGTCCGCAAGAGATCACAAACCACCCTGAAGTTGTGCGCCGTTTAGGGGTTATCGCGTTCAACACTGCGCTTGAAGTCGATATCTACGGTAATGTCAACTCAACCCACGTGAGCGGCACCCATGTCATGAATGGAATTGGTGGATCTGCCGACTTTGCTCGTAATGCTCGTATCACAATTTTCGTAACCCAATCAACCGCAAAAGATGGCAAAATCTCTGCAATCGTGCCATTTGTGACCCATGTCGATCATACTAATCATGAAGTCGATGTCATTGTTACCGAGCAAGGTTATGCCGATATTCGCGGTCTTTGCCCTGTAGAAGCAGCTGAGAAGATTATCGAAAACTGTATGCATCCAAAATATAAGCAACAAGCGCGCGATTACTTTGAACGTGCGAAGAAAGAGCGCGGTGGTAATACACCTCATCTGTTAGAAGAAGCATTCTCTTGGCATACTAATCTTGCCAAAAATGGCACTATGCTATTAGATCAAGATATGGTGAAAGCAGAAGCACAAAAATAGTAATAACATGTAGTAACAATACGCAAATGATAAACGTTATCTATTAGATACCCAAAGATGATTATAAAAATTAATCATTAAGAAATTGTATTTGTAATATCGTAATATCAAAATAAATGAATAAAATTAAACCGGCATAGTGCCGGTTTTTTATTCTTTAAGGGTCACTTTAAACCCGATAGGCAAAAATAAAACTTCACAAGTTTGATCATTGTGCTACTAATAAAGTAACTTTTATCATTTTTGAACATTTTGTTCTGCTGACGCACAATCTTATTCTACTAATAGAGGCAATCGAGCACGCTTTGCAACAAGGCTCGTTATAATCTATTCAAATCAGATGACGTAATAGCAGATGGTTCTGTTTTGGAGGATCTTATTCATGGCTCGCGAAAGCTGGAGCAGCAAACTGATTTATATTTCAACCGTTGCGGGCGCAACGATTGGTTTTGGCGCAACGTGGCGCTTCCCCTACCTTGTTGGTGAAAATGGTGGTGGAGCCTATCTGCTCGTCTTTTTTATCGCTATGTTAGTATTAGGTGTACCGATGTTGGTCGCCGAGCACCTTATTGGTCGCCGTCTACATACCAATGTCATTGATTCTTTCAGTAATAAAGAGATTGATCACCCTATTTCAAAATGGTGGAAAGGCGTTGGGATTTTAGCGCTTTTAGGGGCGTTCGGTATTCTCGCTTACTACATGGTGTTAGGTGGTTGGGTTATGAGCTATATTGGCGGGATCTCATTTGGTGAAATTGATCTTTCAACTCCACTCTCCGCAGAAGTAGCCAAAAACTTCTTTGAAAGCTCGACACACAATCCTTGGAAGATGATCCTTTATACCTTTATCTTCGTCGCTGTAAACTACTATATTCTTGTGAAAGGGATTATTGATGGTATTGAGAAAGTGATCCGTTGGGTCATGCCGCTCTTTTTACTACTCGTCATCGCCTTGATGATTCGAGCACTATTTCTGCCGAATGCTATGGAGGGGGTTAAATTCTATATCATTCCTGATTTCAGTAAGATCACTTCACGAGTTATTCTGCTCGCACTCGGACAAGTTTTCTTCGCCTTAAGTATCGGCTTTGGCGTCATGATTACACTCTCTTCCTATCTTAGTAAAAAAGAGAATATCGTGAGCATCAGTGTCAGTGCCGGCATCATCAACACGCTCATTCCGCTTGCGATCGGCTTTATTATCTTCCCTGCCCTTTTCTCTGCAGGCATTGAACCAGCATCAGGACCCTCTTTGGTCTTCCAGGTATTACCGGCAGTTTTCTCCACAATTCCTCTAGGCGCTTTCTTTGCGGTACTCTTCTTTTTACTGCTCTTATTAGCCGCTCTGACAACCTCATTAACCATCTATGAAGTGGCCATCACAACACTCATTGAAAAGACCAAAATGAAACGTGCAGTTGCCACATTTTTGACCTTAGCCGTTGTCTTTATCTTCGGTAATGTGCCGAGCATTCTCTCAAGTAGCGTATGGCAAGATGTCCATATCTTCGGCATGTCGATCTTTGATGCCTTTGACTATATTAGCGCCAATATTCTCTTTATTACCACAAGTCTACTTTGCGCTATTTTTATCGGTTTTGTTCTTCGTAAAGAGCTTGCGATCAAAGAGATCACCAATGATGGCTCTTGCAATCAGAAAGTAGCAACGCTGCTCTTCTACCATATTAAATATGTGATTCCGGCATTGATTCTAATTGTATTTGCCTTCTCCTTTATGTAGAAATCACATAAATGGTTGATCATAAAAATAAAAGCGTTTCAAGAAAGTCTCCTTGAAACGCTTTTTTAATACCTCAATTGAGAGGATTCATTTTTATTTTTAAAATACAACTGTTACTAATCCTCTCTTTTTGTCTGCATCGATCCTAATCGAAGACGATTCAAACTGAGAGAATTGAGCAACACACTCACTGAACTAAAGGCCATCGCACCACCTGCCAAAATAGGACTTAAGAAACCAAATGCGGCAAAAGGAATCCCGATAGCATTGTAGATAAAAGCCCAGAAGAGATTCTGCTTAATCTTACGCATCGTTTGCTCAGAAAGCTCAATCATCTTTGGCAAGCTCTCTAAATCCCCATTCATAATCGTCACATCACTCGATTCAATGGCGATATCTGTCCCGGTTCCCATCGCAATTCCGGCATCTGCCAATGCAAGCGCCGGTGCATCGTTCATCCCATCACCCACCATCGCGACAATTCGTCCTTCGCTCTGTAGACGTGCGATAACATCTGCTTTATTTTCAGGCTTCAGTTCGGCCACAATATGGGCTTCATCTAAGCCCACATCTGCACCAATTTTCGCGGCAGTGCGCGCATTATCGCCGGTCAACATCCACACCTCAATATTTCGATTTTGTAGTGTTTCAATGGCTAATTTAGCATTGGGCTTCACAGGGTCAGCAATGGCAATCATCGCGAGAATTTCAGATTCCTCAGATTCAGATCTTTGAGATTGACTGATTTGAGATCCCGCAAGAGCGCCTTTCGAAGCACCGGCTAACAATACTACAGTTTCCCCCATCGATTCGTGCTTAGCAATCAGATCAGCAAATAATCGATCCTCGATTCCTCGTGCTTTCATTAATCGAGGCGAACCTACAAAATAGGATTTCCCCTCAATTTCTCCCTCAATGCCGGCTCCCACTAAAGCCTTAAAATGCTCCACTACAGGCCGAACCGTAATTCCGCAGTGATCCCCATAATGTAAGATCGCTTTCGCAAGAGGATGCTCAGAATGCGCTTCTAGTGCCACTAATTGAGTTAAGATCGCTGTTTTATACTCAATATCTGTCGATCGGCCTTCTGTTTCAACTAATCCTTCTACATTCCCGCCCATCTCGGCTTTCAAATCCATCTTCGTAGCAAAATGGGTGACTTTCGGCATTCCTTCAGTAATCGTGCCGGTTTTATCTAAAACGATCGTATTGATCTTTGCTGCTCGCTCAAGGGATTCCCCATTTTTAATCAAGATCCCATTACGAGCGCCCACGCCGGTACCCACCATAATCGCTGTCGGTGTGGCTAATCCTAATGCACAAGGACACGCAATCACTAATACTGCCACACTATGAATGAGCGCCGACTCTCCGCTTCCGGTAACCCACCAAGTCATCAATAGTGTGACAAGCGCAATCACTAACACCGCCGGTACAAAAATCGCCGAAATACGATCTGCTACTTTCTGAATCGGCGCTTTACTCCCTTGTGCCTCTTGCACAAGCGCAATGATTTTCGCTAAAGTGCTATCACTATCCATCTTGGTCGCTTGCATTGTCAACGATCCTGATTGATTCACAGTACCACTATAGAGAGGATCTCCTGCCACCTTATCAATGGGTAGACTTTCCCCTGTCAGCATACTCTCATCAATAGTTGATTTCCCTGAAATTACAACACCATCCACCGGAATATGCTGCCCGGGATGCACGAGTAACTGATCACCCACCATCACCGCATCAATGGGCACTTCGATCATTCGAGTTTCAATCTCCCCATTTGATCGAGCATGTTGCTCTAGGCGCAAAGCTGTTTTCGCCTGTAAAGCCATCAATCCACGAATTGCAGCACCTGTACGATTTTTTGCCCGTTCTTCGAGATATTTCCCTAAAAGAATCAGTGTAATAATCACCGCACTGCTCTCAAAATAGAGATGTTCGGGATTGCCTCCTAAAAAGCCATTGTAGAAGCTATAACAAAAGGCCGCCGTTGTCCCAAGTGCCACTAGTAGATCCATACTCGGTGCTTTTGCTTTAACAGAAGCATAAGCGGCTTTATAGAAGCGCCAACCGATAATGAATTGAATCGGTGCGGTCAATAACAATTGCACCCAGGGTTTATGGACAAATGTCACCCATCCGCCATGAAACCCAAGCATCATCGCAATCATGCCTAGTAACATCGGCAGACTCAATATCATGCTAATGATCAGCTGTAGACGCATCTTGTTGGCATTTTTTGCCTCATAAGCTAATAATTCCGCTTGGTGTGCATCATCATCCGGAATCGCGCCAAAGCCTACTTTTTCCACCATCGCAATAATATCCGACTCAGTTAATAGAGTAGGATCATACTCAAAGCGTCCTTTTTTACTTGCTAGATTCACATTTGCACGATAGATACCAGGCTTTTTCCCTAACACCCGTTCAATTCTGCCCGAACAGTTCGCACAAGTCATGCCTGTAATCGCTAACCGTGCAAAAGCCCTAGATTGTTCCTCAGTAGATACCGATACGTTTCCTACCTCTTTCTCTACCTCTTGCTCTCTTTGCATCACTTTTTCTCCAGTCATCATTTTCTCAGCCTCGCTCTATGCTAAATGACAACGACATTGCCCCTTAAAGCAGTGACATTCCACTTGAGATACTTTGCGCCCCTCAGCGCGTTCTAGACTCTGATAAATCAAAGCAAGATCTTCTTCCGATAATGGATAAGCTTCAATCATCTGAGCGATTCGAGATGCTCGATCTTTGTCACAAACAAAGGTGAAAAGTTCATTCGTCACCGAGCGCCAAACATCTAATTCCGTCACTAATGGTCGATAACGATAGCGATTGCCTTCTTGAATCGTCCCTACACAATTTTTATCAACTAAACGAGATAATAACGTTTTAGTAGTGGTAGGCTTCCAATGTCGTTTCTCTTGAAAGATCCTAATAATATCAGCACTTCTCGCTTCCCCATTTGCCCAAAGGACACGCATAATCTCCCATTCTGCCGGCGTTACATCGACTTTTTTCATGACTCACTCCTTACCATTAATAAAATATTCAACACAGCTATTTTTTAATGACTATTATTGTAGATGATTTGTTGTTAAAAAGTCTAATTTAAAATAAGAATGATCTCGTTTCCCTAAAATATAGTAATGTCGGTTCAAAATAAGCTTATTGAAATGCCGGCGCATCGGCTGTAATAAGTAAGAAAGCCATTCTATCCGGCATCTTGCAAGTGTTGTTTAAAATCATTTTTCTTAAACCAAATTTACTATATAACGAATAGACGATGCTTTATTTATGCCTTGCAGGCATAAAAGAATTTCTTTTTTTCCGTAGTAAGCACTCCCGTAAATCGCTATGATGAGATCATTCAAATGATTTAGGGCTCGGTACAAATTGCTTCAATTGAATATTCACTAATTCAATCAAAAACTTTACCGTCACCGCACAAACATCAGTTACCACAACTAGTGATCACAACCAGTTACAATAGTATATTGATTTTCAAACACTTTCTTATCACTCATTTATAATAAAGAGAGATGTATCAATCTATTACGACTTTTATAAGGAGTTTATTATGAGTACATTATTACCATTAGCCACTAAACGCCGTTCGATCTACCATATCGGCAAAAATGTAACACAATCACCCGCTGAGATTAGCGACATTATCCGCGAAATCTCTAAACAAGCACCTTCAGCATTTAACTCACAAAGCTCTCGTGTTGTCGTTCTTTTTGGCGATGAACACAATGCGCTTTGGGATATCGTAGAAAATGCCTTAAGCAAGGTTGTTCCTGCTGAGAACTTTGCACCCACAAAAGCGAAAATCGACTCTTTCCGCGCCGGCTTTGGTTCTATTCTTTACTATGAAGATGAAGCGGTTGTAAAAGGTCTACAAGAACAATTCCCAGCGTATGCTCATAACTTCCCACGTTGGTCAGAGCATGCGCATGGTATTACTCTTTATGGTATCTGGATGGCGCTCGCAGAAGTGAATATCGGTGCCACAGTACAACATTATAATGAACTCATTGAAGCGGATGTAAAAGCACGCTGGGATATCCCTGACAGTTGGTCAATGCGTGCACAAATGCCTTTCGGTTCGATCGAATCACCGGCAGAACCTAAAGATTTTATGCCAACCGATGAACGCTTTATCGTCTTCGGTGCATAATCAATTATCACCGAATTAAATAATACGACAATAACGTTATTAACCGCTCGCAAGGGCGGTTTTTCTATAGCTGTTTAATATATAGTGATATAGATTCAAAATAAGTTGATTCAAATGCCGGCGAATCAGTTGATCGAGGCAAAAAAGCCGTTCTATCCGGCATCTTGCAAGTGTTGTTTAGGAGGGTTTTATGTTCTTTTAAAGCTCCACAATAGCTGTTGAAAAACCATTTCTCTTAAACCAAATTCACTATACTAATGTCGATTTCCGATCGCTATTTTCTAGATTTCCCTTTTACTGCAGATAATAAAAAACCCATTTACCCCCTCTTGATACAGGTCGATAAATAGGTTTTATATCTTCACTTCTAACATCTCTTAAAAAATAGAAGTGAGTCCGAAGTATTGCTCCAAACGCTATAAACTCAGAGTCGAATCTTTAGCCATCAATCTCAGGATGTTGATCAATTAAGCGTTCCCGGCGTTTTTGCAAGCGGGCAATCTCTTCATCAATACTCTCAATACGACTCTCGATATGATCATAATGGGCCTGTAAGATCTCTTTTGCTTCACGACGGTCAGAAGCAATCGGTGTTTCCCCACGAAGTGGCCGGTTAGCTGTCTCTTTCATATTAAAGGTTAAGAAGATTCCAACACCTGCCGTAACCATCAGATAGAAAGCCGGCACATAGAGATTACCGGTTAACTCGATTAACCACGCAGTCACTGTAGGTGTAAACCCAGCGATTAAAATGGAGATATTAAAGGCTGTTGCCATTGCACTATAACGTACTTTTGTTGGGAAAATCGCCGGTAAAATTGATGCCATGACCCCAGTAAAACAGCTTAACATCAACGCTAAGAAGACAAGTCCTAAGAAGATCAAAGCAACATTGCCGGTATTGATAAGATAAAAGGCTGGAATTGCCCCGATTAACATCCCGATACTACCAATCTTAATAAAGACTTTACGCCCAAATCGGTCACTCAACAAGCCTACAATAGGCTGAACAAAGAGGATACCAATCATAATCGCAATAATGATTAGAACACCGTGATCTGCATTGTAACCTAAACTATGCGATAGATAACTTGGCATATACGTTAAGAGCATATAATAGGTAACATTCGTCAGAATCACGATTCCGATACAGAGAAAGACACTCTTAGTATTATTACGAATAATAGTAATAAGCGATTCTTTCTCAACAGGCTCAGATTGCTCTTCAAGCGTATCTGCATGCTTTTGATAAGTAGGTGTTTCATCTAACGCATGGCGCAGATACATCCCTAAAATGCCTAAAGGTCCTGCGATAAAGAAAGGAATTCTCCAGCCCCAAGATTCAAAACGAGCATCACCTAACAGCGCTGTAATTAAAACCACTACGCCGGCACCTAAAACGAATCCCGCAATAGAACCAAAATCTAACCAACTACTTAAAAATCCTCGGCGACTATCGGGCGCATATTCCGCCACAAAGATCGCTGCCCCAGTATATTCCCCGCCTACAGAGAAGCCTTGTGCTAGCTTGGCAATTAGTAAGAGAATCGGAGCCCAGATACCAATAGTGGCATAGGAGGGGATCAAACCGATAGCAAAGGTACTAACGGACATAATGATAATGGTCACTGCCAGTATCTTCTTCCGCCCAAATTTATCCCCTAGGATTCCGAAAAAGATCCCGCCGATCGGTCTCACTAAGAAGGGAACGGAAAATGTTGCTAATGATGCAACGAGCTGTACGCCGGGGGACGCTTCTGGGAAGAAGACTTTCCCGAGCACATAGGCTAAGAAGCCATAAACCCCAAAGTCGAACCATTCAATCGCATTACCTAGTGCTGCTGCGGTAATCGCTTTCTTGAATTGATCTCCTTTTACGATTGTAATATCACTCAGCTCCATTGGTTGATGTTCTTTTGTGTTTGTCATAAATCTCCCTGTAAGACAAGTGGATTTAATGAACCCTCGAATTGCTTCTAAGGAATTCCTTCCTCATTAGGGAAGTTCATCAAAATACCTATCTATTGGAAATATCAGTCGCAAACCCTAAAAAAGCCCCTGATATCATTTGTAAAACTAATACTAGCTTCAATAATTCTTCAGCTTAATTACACTTTAATTTAAACTATTTTTTGTAAACATTTGATTACAAAATAGGATAGCGAGGCTACTTTGTGATTTGTAATTAATATTTTTACTACAATATTGGAATCTGATTTAAAGTTTTAATTTGAAATAGAATTTGATTTCGTTACAGTCGAAGTGTTCAAATGCCTATCATTTTGCCTTCTTTAACTCAGGCAAATCCCTTATAACTTAAAGAGTTGCAGTAATTTCTATTTTTACGATCCTTCGCTCTTTTCAAAAAGACGATCATCATCTTCTTGGAGAGTCCTAAAAGTTGATCTCTGAGACTCTTTTAAAGATGATTGATCAATATTTATGCAAATTAAATAGCGTTAGATCTGGAATAAGTTGGAATATTGAGGCGAAATTAAGGGATTATTACTGATTGCTATGAATAATCCCTACTGTAAAATAGAAGAGAGATGAATATAAAAAAACCACAAATAAATTGTGGTTTTTATTTTGACGTAATAAAAGCGTCCTTACTCCTCCGGCTCATACCCTAAATTGGGCGCAAGCCATTTTTCTGCTTCTTTGAGATCCCAGCCTTTGCGGTTTGCATAGTCTTTCACTTGATCTCGGCCGATTTTACCAACGCCGAAGTAGCTGGCTTCAGGGTGAGCAAAATACCAGCCTGAAACGGCGGCTTGTGGATACATTGCAAAGCTATCGGTAATCTCAAGGCCGATCCGTTCTGTAGGGGTTAGTAACTCCCATAAGGTAGCTTTTTCGGTGTGTTCAGGGCAAGCGGGATAACCGGGTGCAGGGCGAATCCCACGATACTCTTCACGAATCAAGGCCTCATTATCAAGGGTTTCATCCGCTGCATATCCCCAATATTCTCGGCGCACTTTTTTATGCAGATATTCCGCTAAACTCTCAGCAAAACGGTCAGCAAGCGCTTTAAGCATAATGGCACTATAATCATCGTGTTCTGCTTCAAAAGCTTCGATATAGGGCTCAATCCCAATGCCGGCAGTACACGCAAAGGCACCGATATAATCTTCCTCGCCAATAAAATCCGCTAGAGAACGATTCGGCATCCCATTCGGGCGCTCTGTTTGCTGACGAAGATGATGTAAGCGCGCTAGCTCTTCCGTTCTACTTTCATCTGTAAATAAAATGGTGCTTTCACCGGCATTTTGTGCTGGGAATAGTCCAACCACCGCTTTTGCCGTTAACCAATTACCCTCTAAAATTTGAGTAAGCATCTTCTGCGCATCGTGATAGACCTTAGTTGCCTCCTCACCGATCACCTCATCTTGCAAGAGATCAGGGAATTTTCCTCGTAATTGCCACGATGCAAAAAAGGGTGTCCAATCGATTGTATCCACTAATTCAGAGAGCGGTACTTCAAATTCAAAAATCCCCAACTGCTTTGGCTTCACAATAGCATCAAAAGTGAGTGTTAATTTATTCTCAACCGCCTGATTAAAAGGAATTAACTTAATATCGCGCTGCCGCTCTAAATAGGCCTTTCGGCGCTTTTCATAATCCTCTTTCACATTTCGCTTAAATTCATCCCGTAATTCTGGACTAATTAACGATTGCGCCACGCCCACAGAACGAGAAGCATCGCGGACATGTATCACTGTATGGCTATATTGTGGGGCAATTCTCACTGCCGTATGGGCAATAGAAGTGGTCGCACCACCAATCATCACCGGAATATCGAGCCCTAAACGTTCCATCTCTTTCGCAAAACCCACCATCTCTTCTAGTGACGGGGTAATAAGCCCCGAAAGCCCGATGACATCGACTTTCTCGGCCAAGGCCTTTTCGATAATCGCCGGCGTTGGCACCATAACGCCCATATCAATCACTTCAAAGTTATTACATTGCAACACAACACCGACAATATTTTTACCGATATCATGCACATCGCCCTTCACCGTTGCCATCAAAATTTTGCCATTTGATTGACTCGTATCGCCAAATTTTTTCTTCTCTTCCTCGATAAAAGGAATCAAGTAAGCCACTGCTCGCTTCATAACGCGCGCCGATTTTACCACTTGTGGCAAGAACATCTTACCATCGCCGAATAGATCGCCGACCACGTTCATACCGGTCATTAAAGGCCCTTCGATTACCTCAATCGGTCGGGCAAAACTCTGCCGCGCTAATTCTGTATCTTCCTCAATATAACTATCAATCCCATTCACTAAGGCGTGAGTTAAACGCTCACCTACCGGCAATTCTCGCCAAGCTAGATTCTCCTCTTTACGCTCTGCCCCCTCACCTTGATATTTTTGTGCAAGCTCTAATAATCGCTCACTCGCTTCAGGATCGCGATCAAATAAGACATCTTCAATACCATCTCGTAATTCTTGTGGGATATCCTCGTAGAGCGCTAATTGTCCGGCATTGACAATCCCCATCGAAAGCCCGCGGGCAATGGCGTGATAGAGAAAGACCGCGTGAATGGCTTCTCGTACAAAGTTATTCCCGCGGAAAGAGAAAGAGACATTAGATATCCCGCCTGAAATATGGGCATAAGGCAGATTTTGCCGAATCCATTGGGTAGCTTCTAAGAAATCTAAGCCATAGCGATTATGCTCCGGAATGCCGGTTGCCACTGCAAACACATTGGGGTCAAAGATGATATCTTCCGCCGGGAAACCCACTTCATTGATCAGAATATTGTATGCTTTCGAACAGATCTCTACGCGGCGCGCATAATTATCCGCTTGCCCATCCTCATCAAATGCCATCACAACAATCGCGGCACCATATTTTTTGGCTAACTTCGCTTGGGCGACAAAAGGTTCAATCCCCTCTTTCATCGAGATTGAATTGACAATCCCTTTACCCTGAATACATTTAAGCCCCGCCTCAATAATCTCCCATTTAGAAGAATCCACCATAATCGGTACTTTTGAGATATCCGGCTCAGAGGCTATCAGATTTAAGAAAGTCACCATCTCCGCTTTAGAGTCAAGCATTCCCTCATCCATATTGATATCGATGATTTGCGCACCATTCTCTACTTGATCCCGGGCAACTTCTAAAGCTTCTGTATAATTTTTCTCTTTAATCAATCTCTTAAAACGAAGAGAGCCGGTAATATTGGTTCGCTCTCCCACATTGGCAAAGAGCGATTGCCCGATCGTCAGGTTACAAGCTTCTAATCCCGATAAACGTAGTGATTTAGGTTTCTCTTCCGGCACTCTTGGAACAATCCCTGCGACTTTTTCTGCGATTTGGGCAATATGCTCCGGCGTGGTACCACAGCAACCACCGACAATATTTAAAAATCCCGATTTTGCCCACTCGGCCATTTCAGCCGCCATCTCCGCAGGCCCAAGATCATATTCGCCAAAGGCATTCGGTAAGCCGGCATTAGCGTGTGCCGAGAGATAAAATTCTGATATCCGCGATAGTTCAGCCACATAGTTCCGTAGCATATCAGGACCTAGCGCACAGTTCAGCCCTATTGAAAATGGACGAATATGTCGCAGCGCATTGTAGAATGCTTCTGTCGTTTGACCGGAAAGTGTTCTGCCTGAAGCATCAGTAATCGTCCCTGAAATCATTACCGGCAAACGAATATTACGGGTTTCAAAGATCGTTTCAATCGCAAAGAGTGCAGCTTTAGCATTGAGTGTATCGAAGATCGTTTCCACCATCAAAATATCGGAACCACCATCAATTAAGCCGGCGAGTGCTTCAAGATAGCCCTCTACTAATGCGTCAAAACTGGTATTACGAAACCCAGGATCATTAACATCAGGCGAGATCGAAGCTGTTTTACTCGTTGGGCCTAAAACCCCGACCACAAATCGAGGTTTATCTGGCGTTGAATATTCGGCGCAAGCCTCTTTGGCCAATTGCGCGCCGGCAAAATTGAGCTCATAGGCCAATGCTTCCATCCCATAATCGGCCATCGACATTCGGGTAGCATTAAAAGTATTCGTTTCTAATAGATCAGCGCCGGCTTCGAGATAAGCACGATGAATATTGCGAATAATATCAGGCTGCGTAATGGAAAGTAGGTCATTATTACCCTTAA
The DNA here is from genome assembly GCF_003121845.1 of Ignatzschineria ureiclastica. Lineage (GTDB taxonomy): Bacteria > Pseudomonadota > Gammaproteobacteria > Cardiobacteriales > Wohlfahrtiimonadaceae > Ignatzschineria > Ignatzschineria ureiclastica. The sequence goes on from NZ_QEWQ01000006.1 coordinate 90,960, forward strand.
GATCTTGTGGCCAATCAGCAAATCGTTCCCCCCGAAAATCGGCTTCTTCTAACCGGTGCTTTTGGATCATCGTTCCCATTGCGCCATCTAAAATTAAAATCCGTTGGGTGACTAAAGATCTCAATTGTGCTACTACATCCATTACTGCTCCTCGCGTTAACATCTTCTATTATTGTGTAATATTGATGACTTCTATTATCTATCAGACAGTCTCTTAGATCATCTATGAGATCATTTAAAATTGGGATGAACTATTGATCAATCGTTACAATAATGATGATCTTGTAATCACATTGAACATTATTTTAATCGATCAGTTTACCGAATTCCCCTAGATTTCCCTAAAACTATCTATTTGTTATTAGAGCGAATATGTTGATAAAAATCCGTTCTACTTCTTTCACTCAAGTGAAAACCACACTGTTTCTTATCATTATGCAAGCCGATAGGAATGTCTATCATTTTTTATCAAAAATAATGGGAATCCCAATCGGAAAAAACGCCACTAAGATTTCTCTCAGTAGCGTTTGTCATCTTTTCTCTATTGTATTGAGCAAACTATCAATCAATACTAAAACTATTACTACTAATCACCACTAAAGGCATTACGACTAAAGTCTTAGCTAGAGATTAATTGCATTACTTCTTATTTCCATTAAGGAATTTTGATATCAGGAATAGCCGGTTTGACTGTTTTATTATCGATAATCAAAGTGGGTTGTAACGACGGATTAGAAGGGTAACCCGAACCGCCCCACTTCATCACGACCTGCCCTTTGCCGGTACTATAAACGGATAGATCAGACCAACCATTCGAGGTTTGCTCTAATACATAGATCGGTGCGCTTGCAACCGTTGAGGAAGAGGCTAATTTATAATCCCCACTCGGTAAGCCCTCATACACTAACATTGTACAGCCCCCAGAACCACACCATTCAGCCCCTTCAAGCAGAACAATACTATCTTGAATACCATCATTATTGAGATCCGCATAAGCGACTTTATAATCTGTTTTATTATCTTTGGTATAGTTATGGATCGCTTTTTGTAATTGTGGTGTTGCTTCTACTTTCTCCGGCACTAATGCGGTAGTCGTTTGACAACCGGCCAAGAATAATCCTGCGAGTGCTACCACTAATAACTGTTTTTTCATAATGTTACTCCTTATTCATTGTGACAAATGTGAATGTTTAGCGTCTTGCCATTCAGATTGAATCGTCTGAAAAACTACTCTCCTGATAACTGTTTGCTTCTCAATCTTAGAGATTTCCGCTTCAAAATTGAGTTTGAACCATTACTTATTTACAACTAATACAATAACGAGCTTACTTATAATAATGAGGCTAATAGGCTCACTTTCAAGTTTTTAATCACTTTCTTCTAAAACAATGATCAATAATGATCCTGTCTTACTTTTACTATATCATTCAAAAACGGATAAAGGGTCAACAATCTTTACAACAAAAAATTTGCATTTGCCTGTCATCTTCCTCTATAGTGATTAAAGTCTGATATTAATAAAACAACACATTTAATATCATATCTTATCAAGAGCGGTGGAGGGAAAGGCCCTATGATGCCCGGCAACCTGATGAAAATTAAGGTGCTAATTCCTTCAGTGGTTGAGCTTTAACGAGTTCCCACTGAAAGATAAGTTGAGTTACTAAGCCAACACTTGATGAGAAAAGAGTGCTGGCTTTTTTTGTGCCAGTAACCCCATAAAAACAGATCGATACTTGATCAACAATAACAACGATAAAAGTAAAGAGGTTAGCAATGAGCGCACAATATGTAGAACTATTAAATCAAAATTTGGCAGAATTACCCAAGGATGTGAATGTCTCTTTTGAGTTTTTCCCCCCGAATAGCGAGCAAATGGTCAAGACTTTATGGAACTCCATCGAGCGCCTAAAAGTCCTTAAACCACAATTTGTATCAGTGACTTACGGTGCAAATGCTTCGACTCGTGATCGTACCCATAAAGTCATTCAAGATATTGTGACCCAAACAGATCTCACTGCAGTGCCACATCTCACCTGTATTGATACCTCGGAAGAAGAACTTAATGAAATTGCCGATAACTATTGGGATTTAGGGATTCGTCAAATTTTAGCGCTTCGTGGCGATCTGCCAAAAGGCGCGGATAATCCCGGTATTTACGCAGATCATCTCGTTTCACTGCTCAAAAAACGTCACGACTTTGATATCTCGGTCGCCGCGTACCCTGAAGTGCATCCTGATGCAAAAAATGCACAGGCAGATCTTCTACATCTAAAACGCAAAATCGATGCTGGTGCTAATCTTGCCATTAGTCAGTTTTTCTTTGATATTGATGCCTTTTTACGCTTCCGGGATCGTTGTGTCGCTGTCGGCATTGAAGCCGAGATCGTTCCGGGCATTTTACCGGTGTCGAACTATGAATCCTTAGTGAAATTCGCAGGCCCCTTAAATGTCAAAATCCCCTCGTGGCTTCATAAACGCTATGAGGGATTAGAGCAAGATCCCGAAACCCGTAACTTAGTCGGTGCAAGTATCGCTATCGATATGGTTCGAGTCCTACGCAATGAGGGCATTAAAGATTTCCACTTCTATACCCTAAACCGATCGGAGCTCACTTACGCCATTTGTCACACGCTTGGCTTAAGACCTCAAGACTAAAAACGGATTACAAGCTTGCCGGCGCGGATAGACTAGTTACAGAACCAAACACATCCCGCGCCTGCAGATAAGAAGTTTACAGCGTCTTGAGCTATTTAAAAGGATCGGGAATTGTAGAGGGTACTAAGATATGGCGACCGACATTATTCACATCTGTTTCGCCACAAAAGGCCATACTGACATCAAATTCATTGCGCATAAGTTCTAATGCTTTCATCACGCCCTCTTGCCCCATAGCGCCTAAGCCATAGAGATAAGCACGACCAATCATGCCGCCTTTTGCCCCTAAGGCCACTGCTTTAAGCAGATCTTGGCCTGAACGAATACCGCTATCGATAAAGACCTCTGTCGACGTGCCTTTCAGTGCTTCCACAATAGAGGGCAAGACCGCAATAGATGAGAGCGCGCCATCAAGCTGACGACCACCATGATTACTGACGACAATCGCATCAGCGCCGACGCTATTGGCTAATTTGGCATCTTCTGCATCTAAAATCCCTTTAAGGATAATCTTGCCACCCCATGCTTCTTTGATCCAGGCAATATCTTCCCAATTAAGCGACGGGTCAAATTGTTGAGATGTCCAGGAAGAGAGCGAACTTGGATCATCAATACCATCCACATAACCCACGATATTACCAAACTGCCGGCGTTTTGTTTTAAGCATGCTCCAGCACCAACGCTGTTTGGTGAGTAGATTAATCCAATTGCGCAAAGTGGGCTTTGGCGGCACTGAGAGGCCATTTTTAATATCTTTATGCCGCTGACCAATCATCTGTAGGTCAAGGGTAATCACTAATGCATCACAACCGGCCTCTTTAGCACGCTCAATGAGGCTACGCATAAATTTACGATCCCGCATCACATAGAGCTGAAACCAAAACGGCTTATTCACTTCTCGCTTAATATCTTCTAGGGAAGCAATACTCATAGTCGATAGAGTATAGCGAATGCCAAATTCCGCTGCCGCACGTGCCGCTAAAATCTCTCCATCAGGGTGCACCATTCCCACTAAACCTGTGGGTGCAATAGATAATGGCATCGACATCTCAATGCCGAGCATTTCTCGTTTGAGATTACGATTTTCCATATTGCGTGCCACTTTCTGCACTAACTTGATCTTTTGAAAATCCGATTCATTTGAGCGATAAGTCGATTCTGTCCAAGATCCCGAATCTACATAATCGTAGAACATCTTCGGTACACGGCGTTTGGCTAAAATTCGTAAATCTTCAATATTGGTAATGGTTGTCATAATCTACTAGCTCTAATGAATTGTAAATCGAAACAATTCTTTGAATGAATAGAGAATCTACTCAGTCGTAAAGAATTCACAGATTTTTACTATACTGCGGAATGAGAAGCATGACAATCATTCTATAGGGGAATAGAGGCGATTGTATCTCATGTCACATTTAAAGAAGATCCCCCAGCTAGTTACCGAAAATTGTATAAAGATAATCACTTTCTGCAAATCTTCTTCAAAACTTTTTAATTTATCTCTTTCAATTGTTTAACTATTCAAAGATGCTTGCTAGAATCCGCCTTAAGCGTATAATTTGAGCAATATTTCACAAAAATTATAAAGGATTATCCTATGTCGAATGCTCAAAGATCTCCTCGACTATTACGTTCAATTTTAGTCACGGCGACAGCCTTACTTTTCACAACGCAAGTTTATGCAGCAGATACTCGCACACATCAACAAAAAGCTGAAGATGAGGAGAAAACCTGGTTTAAAATCGGTACATCCCCCGGTAATTTGGCTGATATGACGCGCGATATTTTCATTCCGACTTTTGAAGCACAGGAAGATCCTACTTATCGCCTTGATCTTACAACCGTACTTGATGTAGGGATTGCCAATGTGAGTGTTGAGCAGAAAACGCTCGATTTCAATATTGTGCAGCATAAACCTAGTATGGAAAAATTTAATGAGGAGCAAGAGAGTATTCTCTATCCTTTAGCACAGGTTCCAACCGCACCTTATGGACTCTATCCCGGCAAGTTAAAGAGCTTAACAGATATTAAAGAAGGCGCGACCATTGCGATTCCCTCTGAGCCGATCGACTTTGCACGCGGTTTACGAATGTTAGAAAACTTAGGCTGGATTAAATTGCGCACAGATCTTGCCGATCCTTATTCTGCGGATGTCAGAGATATTATTGATAATCCATATGATCTCGTCATCAAGAAAATTCGTCCTCATCGCATTGCCAATAAACCCAATAGCTATGACTATCGAATCATTACCGGCACCTATGCTTATGATGCGAAAATTCCCCTTTCAGAGATGCTCTATCAAGAGCCTGGACGCGATTTTATCAATTGGATTGTCATCAACCAAGAGAATCGTGAACTACCTTGGGTAAAACTGATGCAGAAAATTGCTGATTCTGCGGAATTTAAAGCCTACAGTTATGAAAAATTCCCTGGGTTCCTCTATCCTTCAAGTTGGGAAAAGAATCCAAAATGATAAAATTCTCTTCAAAGAAGTGCCTTTCTTGAAGTCTAGAAAAATCATCATTCTCAAGAGCCAAGCCTAACCGCTTGGCTTTTTTATTGCCCGAAATCAGAATCTTCTACAATTATTTACACCGCTATTTACGATTAAAAGTTGACCTGACACATAAAAATAACATATACATATATGTATTGTTTTACATCGTGATAAATATTATATAGACGTATGTAACAATATTTTACTGATAGATTGCCGATTTGATCACAGCTTGCGGGCACAACAGCTAAAGCGTTTATTTTCTCTCCAAAAATAGAGAAAAACCCTCCCCCTTAGATGCTCAATCGGTTTATGGATTTTCAGATCCGTAAGAATTTATCTCAAATTTCAAATTCTATTCATCGAAGGAGCCCTATATGTCACAGATTTCCACTCAAGCAGCCACTACAATAACTGCAACTACAACAACGACCACGGATTTTACGCTACCTATTCTCGATTACTCTCTCTTTCAAGCAGGGGGTAAAGCGCGAGAGCAATTTATCGATGAGTTACGTTATACCGCGCATGAAATTGGATTTTTCTACCTCAAAAATCATGGTATCTCTCAAGACCTTATTAAAGAGGCGAAAGCGCTCGGAAAAGCATTCTTCCAATTGCCTATTGAAGAGAAACGCGCCATTCAGATGATCCATTCTCCTCATTTTAGAGGTTATACTTGTCTACATGACGAGATCACGCGCGAGCAACCCGATAGCCGAGAGCAGTTTGATTTTATGGCCGAATATGAGGCTATTCCTCTTGAAAAAATTCCAGCAAATCAACCCTGGTTACGCCTTCAAGGCCCGAATCAATGGCCGGCCACTCTTCCTCGTTTTAAGGCAGTATTTCAACAACTACAAGCAGCACAAACAGAACTTGCCAAATCCATGCTCTCTGCCTTTGCACTTGCTTTAGGCCAACCGGAAGATTTCTTTGCCGAAACTTATGCACATCAGCCTTCAGCTATGAGTAAAGTGATTCATTATCCCGGCGTTGGCGGCTTACAAGGTGTCGGTGCTCACAAGGATTCGGATTTTATTACCTTTGTACAACAAGATGAAACACCCGGTTTAGAGGTGCTCTACAACGATGAATGGATTGTAGCAGAACCCATTGAAGGCACGTTTGTGGTCAATATTGGCGAGCTGTTAGAAGTAGCCACACAAGGCTATCTCAAAGCGACACTACATCGTGTGGCACCAACCCCGGTGGGTCGATCACGCTTCTCCATTGCTTACTTCCTCACCTCCCAACTCGATACCACTGTTCCGCTAGTGACCTTGCCCGAAGCGCTGCAAGGAAAGGCTTTTGCTGTTACGCAAGACCCGAAAAACCCGCTCTTTACTGAAGTGGGTAAAAATTTTCTAAAAGGCCGTTTACGTTCGCATCCTGATGTTGCAAAACGTTTCTATCAAGATATTCGCATTGAAGATATTGCTTAAATTACCACTCTAAATCCCAAAAATCGTCTTATCGATTTCGTATCAAGGCGTTATCAAAAGCATTAAACATCATCACAATAATCAAAATGATCAAACTCGATACTTATAACAATAATCCCAAAGGAGCCTTTTATGTTAACCCTATTCAATTACCTGATCCGACCATTATTGCGCTTTTATAGCGCGCATGCACAATCTCTGAATAAACCCTTAGCTATCTCAACACTGCTAATATTGTCTGCATGTAGTGATCCCACAAATAGTGGCAGTAATCCTAATGTTCAATCTCAAAATCACCAAAACCCAAGTGGCAAAACCATTCATATCGCTACAACTGCCGGGGATTTTGCCGATTTTGTCCGGGATTATATTGGACCTGAATTAGCTAAAAATGGGTATCCTTTTACCCTTGCCGAGATCTCTGATGGCACTATTCAAAATGTAAGTTTAAATGACGGCACACTCGATATTAATATCTTTCAACATAAGCCCTATCTTGATGAATTTAATGAAAATTATAAAACTACTTTAACGCCGCTTGTACAAGTACCCACCGCGCCTTATGGACTCTATTCCGGCAAAATAGCATCTCTCGATCAGCTCAAAAAAGGGGCAAAAATCGGTATTCCCTCTAATATCACTAATCTTGCGCGAGGACTTTGGATTTTAGAGCAATTAGGCTGGATCCAATTACGTGCCGATCTTCCTAACCGCTTCCGAGCCATTACTAGTGATATCGCAAGTAATCCCTATCAACTTCAAATCGTCGAAATTGCCGGAGCACAAATGGTGCGTGCACGTCACGATCTAGATTTTGCCATTATTAATGGTAATTATGCGGTTGATGCCGGTATTCCGCTCACCGATGCCCTCTACATTGAATCGAGTAAACACTTTATCAATTGGGCTGTTGTCCGAGAAGATCAAGTTACTGCACCGTGGGCGACACTTTTTACCGAGATTGTGAATTCTGCAGGCTTTCAAAAATATATCGCCGAGAATTTTGCCGGTTATGATCTACCTTTAGCTTGGAATAAGCCCTAATTAATCGTTACAAGGAACAGAAGCGAGGCATTATGAAGTGTTTGAGTTCTCATCGACTCGTTATCGATTTGTTATTAACTCAATACTGATAAAGCCTCGTTTTTTTTACATTCTCATTCTAGCTTTATCACTAATGCACATAAAACAGAATACTAAAGTATTGACAGATACTGCCTCCCAAGACAAAAAGATGCCAAATTCCATGGGCATGTTTCACCTTTTCATCTAAAAGAAAAAAGATCACACCGAGCGTATAAATAATACCGCCGAGTGTTAGCCAAAAAATGCCAGCATTTGAGAGCTCGATGGAAAGCGGTTTTGCAGCAATAACAATGAGCCAGCCCATTACAAGATAGATGATCATCGATAAAATCTGTGTACGCCGACCAATCCAAACCTCTTGGATGATTCCAATGACACAGAGCCCCCAAGAGACACCAAAGAGCGACCAACCCCAAGGGCCGCGTAAGGTTACCAGGGTATAAGGGGTATAACTAGCCGCGATCAACAGATAGATGGCACAGTGATCTAATACCTGAAATACCGCCTTTGCTCGCCCTTGATTTAAGAGATGATAGATTGTCGATGTCAGATAGAGTAAGACTAAGGCCGAACCATAAATCGCCGCACTCACAATTTTCCAAGCATCATCATATAAGCTTGAGTAGACAATCAAAAAAGCCATTCCTCCGATCGCTAATAGTGTCCCGAAAAGATGGGTATAAGTATTAAAGCGCTCCCCTTTTTGTAGCATCATCGCCTCCTATGAGCTTGTTACAACTCAATATTATCATTCAATCAAATGATGGGTATTTCAGATAAGATTGCTAATACTGCCAATCCTCCAATATCACTTTTACCCATGACAATCTTATTGCTTGCAGCGGATGACTAAATTTACAAATTATTTTCCGCATGACTGCTTCATTATCCACTTAATTATCTATCGGTTTTTTGATTTAACCTATTTGTTTATTTCAATAAATTTCACTGAAATTCCGCATCATCACTAGTAAATCTTGTATAATCACGTGATACATTATATGGTAAATCAAACCTATTGATCATGGAGTTCTAGAATGCGTAAACGTACGACCACTATTAATCTTGATAAATTTCGTAAAAAGCCAAAATCATTACGCTTAAAGCCTTTAGCGGCTATCGTCGCTACGGCATTTATTGTGGCAGCCTGTAACAATAGCGATGCCAAAACCGAAGAAGTGTCAATGTATCGCAATGTTGAAGAGTGCGTACGCTACAATCCTGATGATAAAGCGCTATGTGAAACCACTTTTGCAAAAGCCCAACAGGAAGCTTTAGAAACTGCACCTCGTTTTACTTCAAGAGAGGATTGCGTTGCGGAATTTGGTGAAAATAACTGCCAAATTGCACCGGTCAATTCTGAAAATGCCACTGCACAACAATCTAGCGGTAGTATCTGGATGCCATTAATGGCGGGATTCCTCTTTGGTCGTATGATGAGCGGTTTTGGGGCACATAAACCGCTCTATGCACCACAAGCAGGCGCTGGCAAAGGCAATCTTTATGATGCAAGTGGTAAGAATTTCGGTAATGTTACGCCGGGCAGTAAAGTGAAGGTTAATCAAAATGACCTTAAACCAGGTAAACCTGGACAAACGCTTCGTCGCGGTGGTTTTGGGCAGATGGTGTCTAAACAGAATATGGCAGCTTCTTCAGCAAAATCGACCACGAATAGTAGATCTTCAAGTGCTTCTAGCAATAGTCGCCGTAGCTTCTCTTCAGGTGGTTAATCAATGAAACGCGTTGCAATTGAAGAGCGGCCTCATTGGCAAGCACAAGCCGAGGAGTATGGTTTTAATTTCCATACGATGTATGGGGAACGCTATTGGTGCGAAGATTATTACTATCAATTTGGTCTCAAAGAGATTGAGCTGATTGAAGATGCTACAGAAGAGTTACATCAAATGGCGCTGGCTGCGGTTGATCGTGTTGTGAAAAGTGAGCGACTATTGGAGCAATTTCAAATTCCTCCACAAAATTGGCGCTATATTCGTGAAACCTGGGAACAAGGCGCGCCGTCACTCTATGGTCGATTTGATTTTGCTTATGATGGTGCCGGTCATCTCAAAATGTTGGAATATAACGCCGATACTCCGACATCACTCTATGAGAGCGCTTTCTTTCAATGGCTCTGGCTAGAAGATCAGATCGAAGCGAAAAAGCTGCCGATGGTTGCGGATCAGTTTAATAGCATTCAAGAAAAACTGATCTCCCGCTTTGGCGATTTACGGGCTTACCATAATGTGACGAAGCTCTTCTTTAGCTGCTGCGAAGATTCAGAAGAGGATCGTGGTACGGTAGAATATCTCCAAGATTGTGCGATTGAAGCAGGCCTTGAGACAGAGTTTCTCTATATCGAAGAGATTGGCATTAATAGCGAACTTGAATATACCGATCTGCAAGATGAAGTGATTCAAGCGATCTTCAAACTCTATCCTTGGGAATTTATGCTTGGGGAAGATTTTGCGAATTATCTCGATATGAATCGCACTCTGTGGCTTGAGCCTGCGTGGAAAGCAATTTTGTCGAATAAAGCCTTGTTACCTCTTTTATGGGAGATGTTCCCGAATCACCATTATCTATTGCCGGCCTATTTTGCGAATGATCCTAAGGCTAAAACCTTAACGAACTATGTGAAAAAACCGCTCTTCTCACGAGAAGGGGCGAATGTAGAGATTGTGGAAAATGGTGAAATCCTTGAAAGTGCCGATGGCCCTTATGGCGTAGAAGGTTCTATTATCCAAGAATATGTGAAACTGCCAGTGTTCGATGGGAGCCACGTGGTACTCGGTAGCTGGATTGTCGGCGATAGCGCCTGTGGACTCTCCGTTCGCGAAGACCATTCTCGAATTACGCAAGATCTTTCACGCTTCTATCCCCACGTGATTTTGAGTTAAGCAATGTCAACGCAAACAATTTCACACAAAAACCCGGTATCTTCTACAGATATCGGGTTTTCTTCAATGACGAATAGCAATCTGCTAACAATCAGCTAACAATTGACTAACGATTGCGCTTACAGATAATACATATAATTCCCCTCTTCCCCTTGCGCTTGTAATGCGATGTCTGAGAGGGTAATGCCTTTCAGTAAGGTTTCTAATGTATTGTGCATCGGTTCATAAACAACCGCTGTCAGCGCACGCTCAATTTTCGGCGCAGTCGTCTCTACCGTTGCATCATTAGTGGCAAATAATGCCGGTTCCACGCTTGCGAGAATCTCATACAAGGTGGTTTCATTGGGCGCTTTTGTTAAATAGTAGCCCCCTTGCGATCCTTTAATAGAACCAACGACTTCGCCACGACGTAATTCGGAGAAGATCCGCTCGAGGTAGATCTTAGAGATTTCCAATGTTTCAGCAATCTCGAGTACAGTCACCGTTGGCTGGGCTTGATGCACGAGCGCCATCTTCACAAGTGAGGCTAAAGCATAACGAGATTTGGCAGATAATTTCATAAGATCTCCTAATAGATAAGATTTGAAGAAGTAAGATCTATTCTCAAAAAACGATAATCGGTAAAAAGATACTTACTGCTTGTGAATATCATTGACAATCAGCGAAATAACCTGATATTGTTAGATTAATACACACAAAACATATATTATAGGTATGACTAATATCCGTCAACTCATTTTTAAATGATCCGAAGATTATCGCATTTTAGAGAGGAATCCATATTATGGCTAAAATTTACGCAAGCTTAACTGAACTCATTGGTAATACGCCCTTACTGCAGCTTAATCGCTTCTCCCGAGAGCAAGGCCTTTCTACGCCATTATTAGGAAAGCTAGAATACCTCAATCCCGCAGGTAGTGTGAAAGATCGAATTGCCTTTGCGATGATTGATACCGCAGAAAAAGCTGGCATTCTCAAAAAAGGATCAGTGATTATCGAACCCACGAGCGGTAATACCGGCATTGGCTTAGCCTCCGTTGCAGCAGCGAAAGGTTACCGTATTATCCTGACAATGCCTGAAACAATGAGTATTGAGCGCCGAAATCTCCTGAAAGCCTACGGTGCGGAATTAGTCCTTACGGAAGGGGCTAAAGGGATGAAAGGGGCTATTGGTCGTGCGGATGAATTAGCAAAGGAAATTCCCAATGCTGTGATCCTTGGACAGTTTGTTAATCCGGCAAATCCCAAAGCACATCGTGAAACAACAGGTCCTGAAATTTGGAATGATACCGAAGGGAAAGTGGATATCGTCATCGCGGGTATCGGTACCGGCGGTACAATTACCGGGATCGGGGAATATCTCAAAGCTCAAAATCCTAAGATTCAAGTGATTGCCGTTGAACCTGAATCTTCTCCGGTGCTATCAAAAGGCACAGCAGGGCCCCATAAGATTCAAGGGATCGGTGCAGGCTTCATTCCTGAGACACTCGATACTAAAGTCTACGATGAAGTGATTACCATCTCTGATAGCGAGGCATTTGAATTGGCTAAAGAGGTGGCCGCAACAGAGGGATTACTCGTCGGGATCTCTTCAAGTGCTGCCATTAAAGCGGCCGTCGAAGTGGCGAAACGGGCAGAGAATAAAGGGAAAAATATCGTCGTCATTCTTCCTGATAGCGGTGAAAAATATCTTTCAACACCGCTCTTTGAAAAAGAATAATCATCCCCATATTAAAAGAGAACCGTTTATTCCTCCTTTTAAACGTTCACATTTTACCCAGTTGCATAATGTAACTGGGTCTTTTTTAGGAATTTAAAAAAGCATTAAATCATATTCAACACCGCTTGCAAGAGGCCGGCTAGAACCTGTCCCTTACTTCTTACAACCGATCTGCCGGCCTTTAAATGATGCTTCTTTTAAGCTAGTTTTATATACCTAAAGTATGGTACTAACGGGTTTTAGCCCAACGGCGGAACTGATCGGCGCACCAAGCACAAAGACCGCTCCAAATGCCTAAAATTCGCATCTGATGCCGGCGATAGAGTGTAATATGCGCCACTTTTGCCGATAACCCTCGAAATTCTAAACCTTTGAATACCGTATTTCGACCGAACATTCCGAAAGAAGCATATTGACCAATACTCACTAGCGAACCTCGATCAACATATTTAAAGTCTGGAATCATTGATTCATTACCGGCAATAATCTGCACAAAATATTTGCTCAAATAGAGCGCTTCTTGAGAAGCTGACTGCGCCGTCGGGGCTAAAGGTGCTTCTTTCACATAAGAACAATCCCCAATGGCAAAAATACGATTATCATTCAACACTCGAAAATAGGGATCAACCACTAACTGCGAGATTCTTGTTAATTCTACATCTTGCAGAGTTTTAAGCACATCCGGTGCTTTAATACCGGCAGTCCATACCACGCGATCTGCCGGAAGCGTTTCGCCATCTTTAAGCTCCACATGATCTTCAAAGACTTCTGATACGGAAGTAGAGAGCAATACTTTTACACCAATCTTTTCCATCGATTGGCGTACCGATTCACTAATGGTGGGTTTAAATGTGGGAAGCACCCGGTCATCTGCCTGAATAACGGTAATATCCATATATTGCATTAAATCTTCATTGCTATAGCTCGAACTGATTTTTAACTGATCAATCAACTCACCACTCAACTCAACACCCGTAGCGCCGGCACCGACAATAATGAGATGATATTTCTGCTTCAACAGCGCTGAACGCATTAATTGATCGGTAAAGACTCGACGAAATTCTAAAGCACTACGAAGATCATCCACTTTACTCGCATACTCTTTTACCCCTTTGATGCCAAAGTCATTACTCTGACTGCCCATAGCGACAATTAAGTAATCATAATGCACTGATCTAACAGGTAAAATCTCTTCATTGGTTTCATCATAATGAGCGGCTAACGTGATTTGTCTTGCCTCTCGATCGATATTTTCTACCGTTCCCGGCTGATAGAGAAAACCATGTCGCTTAGCTTGTGCTAAAAATAGAATGCTCTGTTCATCGGCCGATTGACTGCCTGCTGCAAAGGTGTGAAGCATCGGTTTCCAGATATGAAGCGCATTACGATCAATTAAAGTGAGATTAAATCGTTGATTTTTATCCTGCTTTGCCAAACGATAGATAAATTCTAAACCAGCAACGCCACCACCTAATACCACGACCTCTTTTTTATTCATGATGTCCTCTCTTCCCTATCATAAAACCTTTGATACTTATTATGAAAATTCATAGCGTTATCTATGAATACATCTATTTATAATAAAGCTTTATCATAAAGAAAGTTGAGATTTTTTGTGAAAAAAGTATAAGGTAAATATCGCTCCCTTAATGACTGCAATGCTCTTTAATCGTTCAGTAATACAACCACTCGCAGCCCCGGCTGGCCATCTAATCGCGCGTCAAACCGCAAGGAACCTTGATGGGCTTCGACAATTTTTTGCACGATATTCAGCCCTAGACCAAATCCTTGCCGAGATTCATCAGCCCGTTGAAACCGTTCTGTCATGGCAAGCCTTTGTACTTCGCTCATGCCCGGCCCTCGATCTTCAACAATAAGTTCTATCCCTGTCGCAGTCTTTTGCGCCAATACTTCAGTATTCTCACCTTGCCCTGCATAAAACTGCACATTATCTAATAGATTTTTCAGAAGTAGGTAGAGCAAACTTGCATCTCCTCGAACTTTAAGATCAGCCGGGATATTCCAAATAATAGGATGCGGAAAATTATCTCGATACTCATTTTGTAGTGGTTGAATCACCTCTTGATAGAACGATAATTCTGCCACTTGATCTGAGTGCAACTCATGACTTGCACGCGCAAATTGTAGTAACCGCTCAATCGTAATTAAAAGCTCATCGATTCGTGCAATCAGTAGTGGTTTCTCCGGTAGATCATCCATAAGCTCGAGCGTTAATCGCATCCCCGCTAGTGGCGTTCTTAATTCGTGAGCAACATCGGCGGTAAATTGTTTTTCATGATCAATACGCTGACTAATGTTCGACAATAAATGATTGATTTTTCCAGCAATCAGATTAACTTCCTTAGAACGGGACTCAATGATAATCGGTGTTAAATTGAGGGATCCACGCTCTGATAACTGCGCAACAAGATTCACAAAAGGCGTTAAAAATTGATTTGTCACATAGCGAATCATCAAAAGCGCACCCAATAGCACAACCCCGACAAAGATAGAGATCGCCACTAATATCTCTTGAATCTCATGTTGCATTTCTTGAATCTTTTCACTATCGGTTAAAATCGTATCTGTCAGAATATCCATCTGCTCACTCGTTTCATAACCGACAAGACCGATAATAATCACACCTGAAACTAATAAAATCAGAGAAAAGAGCAACATTAAACGGCGTTTTAAGCTCATGCCTTCGACTCCGAGACTAATTGATAACCATAACCCCGTACGGTCTCAATACGCGCTTTACCGAGTTTTTGTCGTAAGCGATGAATATAGACTTCTAGCGTATTGGATCCTAAGGAATCCTGCCATGAGTAGAGATCTTGCACCAAAAATTCTCTCGGAACCACTTGTCCATATTTTAAGAGCAAACGTGATAAAATGGCGTATTCTCGTAAGGTCAATTCTAAAAGCTCTCCTTGGTAATGGATCTCTTTTTGCATCAAATCGAGCGTAAAATCATCAATAACCACCTGATTATTCGCCACACCACAATGCCGGCGGATAATCGCCCGCAATCTTGCGTAGAGTTCTGCTAATTCAAAAGGTTTGAGCAGATAGTCATCCGCGCCGGCATCTAATCCTTTCACTCGATCATCGAGGGTATCCCGGGCGGTAATAATCAACACCGGTACCTGATTCTTTTGGCCACGCAATTTTTGCAGTAAAGTGATGCCATGGCCATCAGGTAAGCCTAAATCTAACAAAATCGCACTGTAAAAGGCCTCTTGAGAATCGAGATAACGCTCGGCTTCCTCTCTATTTTCCGCCACATCAACGGCATATCCCTCTTTGATCAGCGCTTTCTCTAACCCCTTTCGCAATAAGAGATCATCTTCTACGACTAATATCTTCATTCTATCCCCTATTTTTCTGCAATCCTATAGTTCTGTAATCCTATGGTTCTGCAAGCTTACTTGACAAAATTAATCTATTTAACATTATGATAATACTACCATCAAAGCCGATTCCCGGTGGGCCGGAATGCTTGCAAATCCAGCTCGATCCCGCGCCCGCAAGTGAGTGATCATCAATCTCTCAGCAACGAATTTGCCACAACTGCCGGCGCTCACTTGTTGTAAGAACGAGATTATTCCCTCCGGCGATGCAATAACACTTCTTACTAAGTTCAAACCAAAAGCGATTCCCAATGTGAAATGCTAGTATCTTGATTACGATCCCACAGGTGAGCAGCCTCTGTATTATGGAACCCGACTACAAGCCTTGAAAAGATCCAAGGATTCATCATACTCTTTTGTCTTAACGGAGAGTAATCCTAAGAGTGAATGGAAGAAATTATCCTGTGAAAAGGGATCTGCTTTAGCTATTGTTGAAAGACAATTCTGATCTAATTGCCGGTTTTGGTAAAAATCCTGATTCGCCCAGAAGATAAACGGCACATGTCTCTGCTCTTTCGGTGCAATGGCATAAGGTGCACCATGAAGATAGAAACGGTTTTCACCCAATGATTCGCCATGATCTGATAGATAGATCATCGATGTCTCATATTCCCCGTCAAAACTTTTAAGCAGTTCAATGGTTTCATTCAATACATAATCGGTATAACGAATTGTATTATCGTACACATTCTCAAGTGCGGTTAAATCACAATTTTCAATCTTATTCGTATCGCAACTCGGCGTGAAATGACGGAAATCATCGGGATAACGCTGATAATAAGTGGGGCCATGACTGCCATTCATGTGTAATACAATCACAAGATTCTCATCTTGGTTCTCTTGGGATTCGATGTAGGATTTAAGATTCTCAAGCAGATATTCATCATGATAAAAACCGGTGATCGATTTAGGCTGATTAACATACTCCTCCACAAATTCCGTAGGGACTCGATCACACACACCTTTACATCCATTATCATTCTCCCGCCATAATACTTTGTAACCTACGCGCTGTAAGATATCGAGGGCATTCTCTTGATTCTGAGCTCGGCTCTTATCAAAATTAGCACGCGTTAATCGAGAAAACATACAAGGCACAGAAATGGCGGTTGCCGTCCCACAAGAATAGAATTCCCGAAAACTAATTACATCTTGTTGTGCTAACAGTGGATTTGTCTCCTTCTGATATCCATTTAAAGAGAAATTCTTGCTTCTTGCCGTTTCCCCAACCACAATCACAAAGAGCGTTTTCTCTGATCCTACGGGCTTTTGTAAGGTCGCATCTTCACCCACTTTTTCAAAAGGCAATTGATCCTCATACTGTTTTTTAAGATAAGAGATAGCACTTGTGGCATAACTAATCGGCATAATCAGTTTCTGTACTTGTCGATGATTACGGAAAAAAGAGGCATAATCTTTATAGAAGATCAGCGCTATAGCCCCTGACAACAATAGGGCGCCGATTATTAATAATACTCGCTGTAAAAGGCTCTTCCACCAGCTGATCGGCCTAACCTTCATCAATAGATAGAGCGCAAACGGTACTAATACCCCCAATAAAATCCAAATCACTAACTGAAAACTTAAAAGATTCACCACTTCTCCGCTGTGGGTTTCGATAATGTTAATGAGCATATCGCGATCCATATAGATCTGATAACGATAAGAGTAGTAATTAAAAATGGTACATAAAAGCAGTAGTATCAACAAAATACCAGCGCCGATACGTTTCCACAATAAGCAGGAGACAATGATTAAATTGGCTGACCAAAGTACGAGGAATACCGAAAAAGCAAAGAGGTAACTGCCAAAGCCATCAAAGCTCATTAAATAATAAAACTCTCGCCAGAAAACGATATTCTCTACTGTCGCAAATAACAAGGATGTGATCAACAACACGCCCCAAAACGGTAAGGGTACCTGCCATTTGGCCAAATAAGTTTTGAGTAATAAAAAGGATTTCATCAGGAATTCTCACTTCTGTAACAAACCATTAAGAAGTAAGAATAGAGAGCGAACATTAATAAAACATTAAAATGAACACTATAGTGAAATCAGTTCAAAATAAGCTTATTTAAATGCCGGCACATTGGTTGTAAGAGACAAGGAAGCTGTTCTATCCGGCACCTTGCAAGTGTTGTTTAGTAAGATTTTATGTTCTTTTTAAAATCTCTTATAACGACTTATAACTACTTACAACAGCCTTTATAATTCTCTCAATAACTCTCTAGATAATGCCCTTAATAGTAATCCCCAAAGTGATCAATAATGTATCCTATTGTTTCTTAATTAAGAATGATTTACCTCTTCTATTCTCTTAAAAAAGACCGATATTCAGCGCATCTCTCTTATCAAGAAAAATCACTTGATAAAAATAATTGAAAATATTTTTATATATGACACATCCTGTCAAACCCCTCCATTAAGATACACACATAGATAGCGCGATCTCCAGAAACATCTCGAGTTATCTCCTCTCTAGCGTTCAAATACGCTAGAGAGATTATATAAACCAAAACGAATTATAAAATCCGATTAAACCTGTGTATTAATGATGGAGCCACTATGCCGATAGGACCGCGTCTTAGCGCTGAAGAAGAAGCGAATATCGCAGCACAAGCTGCTAAAGCTGAAGCTGAGAAACAAGCGCAAGCTCAAAAATCAGAGCTTGAGCTCAATATTGTTACCCCTAAATATTCACTCGATGACCTGATTGTGCCCCAACATACGGCAGCCAGTATTCAGGACTTTCTAGCCCATAAAGCCCATGAAGAATTACTCTATGAAGATTGGGGATTAAATGAAACTCACCAACATCAGAAACAGACCGCCATTAATCTCTACGGGCCTCCCGGAACCGGGAAAACGATGGCTGCTTACGGGATTGCCAAAGAACTAGGTCATCCGCTGATTATGATCGATTATGCAAGTCTTGAATCGAAATATGTCGGTGAAACCTCCAAAAATATCGCCTCGATCTTCCGTCAAGCAAAAGAACATAATGCCATTATCTTCTTCGATGAAGCCGATGCAATGCTCAGTCGCCGCGTCACCGGCATGTCTCATGCAACAGATGTCAGTGTCAATCAGACTCGTTCAGTCTTACTCACCGAGATGAATAATCATGATGGTTTAATTATCTTTACCACTAACTTTATCGAGAACTACGATCCAGCATTTATGCGCAGAATCCTCGCACATATCTATTTTGCCCTCCCCGATGCTGAGTGCCGGTTAAAGCTGTGGCAACAATATATTCCACGTAAATTACCACACAATGCAGATCTGCAAAAACTGGCCGAAATGTCAGAAACGCTTACCGGCAGTGATATCTCCAATAGTGTTCGTAAAGCAGCTATGGCAGCAGCTCGCAGAGGCGCGACTGAAGTAGATCAAAATGATTTTATCAAAGCAATTGATGAAATTAAAAAGAGCAAAAAAGCCAATAGCGGTAACGCGCACACCCATTCATCGAATCACGCAGGTGATTCAAAATCCCAAACAACAGAAACCTCGCGAGTTGTTAGCGAAGAGTATGTTGTCTCTCAATTAGGCTCAGAAAAAACAGAGGAATTAAAAGTATGATCCCACTCTTATTAATTGGCGCAGCTGCATTTGCTGCAGGTGTTATCGTTTCAAAATTTTGGAAACAAATTGTCAGCTTTCTCAAAAGCGCTTATGACCTACTACCCGATCGTTATAAACGTTTAATTCAAGGAGCTGTCACACTAGTTCGTAAAGTGGGGACGGTACTTAAAAACATCATCAAACATTACTCTTACAATCCTGAAGAGGATCAATGGAGAGAGCATATTGTTGAGAAAAAAGTCGAGGCAAACGATGTTCCCGAACATATTAGAAATGCTCTGAAAAAACAGCAAGAAGTGGATATCTCTGATGAAACTTCTGAACAACTTGCCCTTGCCAACTAAATCATAAAGGAATCTATTATGACTCAGAACCCTAACAATCAACAGCCTCTTCAAGAAGAGATGACCACTCAAACTTCAGGTGCAGACAGTCAAGCCGCTGAAGAAAACCGAGTACATAGTGACAATGCTGGTAGTCAAACCTCAGGGAATCAAACCTCAGGAAATGAAACTGCTGAAAATCGAACCGCTGAAAACAACGCTTCTGCAAGCAATCAGAAGCAACGACCTTCTCTGATTGATCAGATGGCACAAGGGCTTGATGCACTAGGCAATATGTTTGAACAATTTGCAAAACAGTTCGAAACAGAATCATTAACACTCGATGAACTGATTCAAAAACTTAGCCCGTCTGTCGATCAAGATATGATCAAAACAGCAAAGGCTCAGAACCTTACCGCTTTAGGAGGCGAACTCTACCTTATCAAAGAGGATGCGCGTATGGGGCATTTTAAAGTCGATATTAAGCTCTATTTTATCGATCAACAGAAAAACTATATCTTGCGAGAAAAAACGATTTCTCCTCAACTTCTAGTTTTAACGAAAGAAGCCAAAGCGGATCTATTACAAAACTCTCCTATTAAATACCCAATTTCTGCCCCTAAAGCATAGGAGGGTCTGTGAATACTGAATTTGCAAGAGCAATAGAGAAAGTTACACAGCAACAAGAAAAAATTGAGCAATATCGGATCGCTGTAAAAGAACTTGAAAAAGATAGTACAAACTTTGACAAAGTACCCGGTATTTACTCTTTTTTCATGCTAACCATTGCAGCTCTATTTGGTTATTTTGCTTATAAGTTTTTAGAAGATAGCGCTTGGTGGTGGATTACACTAGCAGTATTGGGCGCGGTAGGAGCAAGTGTTTACCTCTCCTCTGCACTTATTAAATTTGATATGAAATCACGCCTTGAACGCTTGATCAAAGATCAACGAAAATCGTTAAAAAAAGTCACCAAGACCGGTAGCGAGGAAGTAGCAAAATTAGGAATGGCGACTATTGATCAAATCGCTCAAAAAACGGCGCTAGGGGAATTAGATCAAGATCTTTTAAAAGCATTAATGGATATCATGGTTCAACAGAAGCTAGTGCAAGAGATCAAGCTGAATGAGAATAAAGTTCTTTATAAAGGGCTTATGCCTCAGGCACAGATGAATATTATCTCTGAAGTGATTCAAGTTGATTAATCAAATAACCGCCCCCTTTTAGAGGCAATCATAAATGCACCTGCAAGTGATGTTTGAGTAAGATCCCTGCTCATAATTTCTTACACAGATGTCGCTTGTAGGTACTTTTAAACCGTCTCATCCTGCAACATTGTATTCATTGACCATTAGACTTTTGATTTTATCCATTCTAAGGAGACCTTTATGCAATACGCTTATCAACCTATCATCGCCCAACTTGACGATATCGATTTTGAAGTGAGCGGTAAATTATTAGAGTCTAGTCGAATTCTGCTCAAAGCTTCATCTTGCTCCTACTATCTCGGTGCCTTAGATACCGGCATTTGGGAAAAAATCGCCGCAACCGGAGAAGCAATCACCATCCGAGTACAACGGACTAATTGTGCGGTTCAAGCCGATCTCGTGCGGGAATCCTTTAGCCGTTATATTGATGACAATATGCCGATTCTCTATGAGGCTCAACAGCTACTACATAAACATAGTAAACCCTTTACCCCATATATCAATCATCTCGCAGTGTCCACTTTCGACATCGACAATAGCGCCACCAATGAAGAGTGGTTCGATCAACTCTCTGCTGAAATTGACAAGATGGATAAGGCCTTAGAAGATTTTGCCAAATGCTGTAAAGAGACGGCGACATTGCTACAAACCATTATGAAAGAAGATGAAGCGCGTAATATTGCATAATCATTTTCGATCAGTGAGCAGACATTATTTGGCAACCTTCATTGCTAACTCCATTCCCTATCAAAAATTTAATGCTTCAAGATTCTAAGGATTCATCACTATGGTACCTCTCTTACTCGTAGGCGCAGCTGCCTTTGCCGCTGGTGTTTTTATTTCAAAGTTTTGGAAACAGATTGTTAAGTTCTTCCAAACGATCTATCAAAAACTTCCGGCAAGCGTTCGTAATAAGATAGAACGCTACTTCATTTTAATTCAAAAAATAGGAAATGGACTCTATAAACAAGTTGTGAAGCTTTATGAGCCCCTTTATGACACATCAATTGGTAAATTCTTCCGAGGTCTCTTCGGTCGACCTCAATATCGAGAGACGGTTAGTGAACGTATCATAGATGATCCAAGTGAGATCCCGGCACATATTCGACAAAGAGTCGATGATTATTATATGGCAGATATTACAGATGAAGTAGAGGAAAAATTAGAGCTCAAACACTAATCGTTCAACTCATAATGCTTTTAATCCCCTAGAAAATGCCTTACTCATCATTGATAAGTAAGGCATTTTTATTTGTTTACTACATTAAATGAATCACACAATCATTGCAACTTCTGCTTAATTACACTTAAGATATACTCTAAATCTTTAGTATCTTTAATAACAGCCTCATAATCCCCACTTCCAAAATGCCCCAATTGGCTAACATCTCTAAAGAGATTTCTAGCATCATCAAGTGTTCCCCAAGTAGCATTAATCCAAAGCTTCAGAGCACTTTTTTGCAAATGAATATCGACAATACTAGAACGATCCTTTCGAAAAGAGGCATATAACTTATTAAATTTGAGCTCTAAACTATCGTCTAAATTTAAAATAGCATCTTTAAATTTTTGAAACAATTCACAAATCGCATCAGGTTTTCCCTGTAATAGATACTCCTCGTCATACTCAATAATCTCTTTTGGAATTGCGGGTATCACTTTTGTTTTAATAGATGCACCACTATAAGATCCGCTCGATTCAGCAAAAGTGCTTGCTTCTAATGTCGGAGCATTCTTAGATCGCTCTAGGAAATTCACCGTTAAGATACCGTTGTCATATCGTTTAAACTCTACTAATTCAATACCTAAATTTTTAAAATTAGTAGCATTTCTCTGAAAATCAGTGAAGCTATTTGCCACAAATAGCACACGACTTTGACTCCAATCTATATCTTTGCGTAACAAGTGTGTATCAGGATTTTGCTCATTATATTCAATAATTAAACTATCTCGATATTCAAGCATGGCATTGAGGTAAGCCACACCTTGATCAACAACGCTCTGACTACGATCTCGCTTATATTCAATAATCACGAATGCTTGTCTATCTTTATCAAAAGCAACTGTATCAAAACGGAACTGCTTTAAAGAAAATTCTGAACGTACCAAAGTCAATCCTGTGAATAACGTGAGATTCTCTTCAAAAACACGCTGCATCTCTTTCTCTAATTGAAAAGGATGCTCTTTTACAGTATGCATTGAGTGATGTTGAACTTGATAAATATTTGCCATAATTTTATAACCACCACTAATTTTTAATAGGATTTTAAATATAATCCAATAATTATAGTATAACCAAACATAATATTATAAAATATTTTAACACTACCCATGATACTGCTGAATAATCTCAAGTACGCCATTGATCACGAATTGCACGCCAATACAGACTAATAAGAATCCCATCAGTCGAGAGATGGCATTAATGCCCTTCTCTCCTAAAAATCGCATAATCGCATTCGAGAAATAGAGGCCCATCCAAAGAGCGCCGGCGATAATGAGGGCAACTAAAGGGGGAGCTAACAAAAAGACAAATTCAGAAACATGCTTATCGGCATGTAAGGTAGAAGCGGTACTGACCACTAGAGCAATCGTTCCGGGCCCCGCTGTTGCTGGCATTGCAAGAGGAACGAAGCTGATACTAGAGCTCGTTCTTGCCGCTTTAGATGGCGTCACATCTGACTCATTTGCCGAGGGAAATAACATCGTAAAGCCAATAAAGGCGACAATCATTCCCCCTGAAATTCGTAACCCCGCAATTGAGATACCCAGGGCATGCATAATATAGTTCCCGGCATACCAAGTGGCTAATAGGATCAAAAGCGTATAAAAAGCACTCTGAAAAGCGGTTTTATCCCGTTCTGATTTTGGCATATTGCCGGCAAGCCCTAAGAACATTGCCACTGCCGTTAATGGATTAGCAAGCGGTAAAAGTAATACAACACCTAAAAATACGGCTTTTCCTAATTCAATCATAGATTCTCCTTTAGTCAATAACGGTAAAGTCTAGGACTTTACCGCTATAACGATCAATATCATCTGTTTTAATTATTCTTCATCATGATAATACACTTTAATAATTTACTTAAATATATCAAAAAATATATTTAATAAACTCTATAAACAACTGATCTTGTATGATCTAGTGGTTTGATAAATGAATAACTTGATCGATCACTGATGCAGTGATGACGATCACAATGACTATTGTAGGAAAATCAACCGTTGTTAGAATTTCGCCTCAAAAGAGATGGCAAAATTACGTTTAGGAGCGGTAAAACGCTCTAAGCCTTTTCCTTGTCGATCAATGCGGTTGGTCGTCCCAAAAGAGGGAAGATCTCGCAAACTATCCCAAGTGGTGTAACTTCGATTGAAGAGATTAAAAACGCCAATATTCATGGTAATATCCCGATCGATCTTAATTTGACTCGTGAGATCCACCACAAAATAACTATTACTTAAATAGGGCCACTCTTTCACCTCCGCACCGCGCCAAGAGTAGTAAGTTTCTAAGGTATCTTTCCCTTTTTTCGCAGCACTATAGCGCCCTGTTAATGACACATTCCACCGCCCGTTATCTGCACGATAATCAATGCCGGCAATGACACTCCAAGGCTGAATGGATTTTAGAGGGTCTCCATCTTGATTACGTCCTTTACTATACTGCCCTTTAAGATGAAAATTCCATTGATTCGATAATCCTAGAGCTTCCCCATTTAAACTGCCCGAGATTTCAAGTCCTGAAATATGGGCTTTTGCCACATTCACAAATTGAATCTGATTGATCGAAAGATAGGGTTCACCGCCCCAGTAACTATTCGGATCATACCAAGGATTCGGCAATCGTCCCTCGCTGACGCGCTCTTCAATAAAATTTCGATATTGACTATAGAAAGCACCTACGCGCAAAAGAGCAATATCATTTTGAAACTGATAACTCACCTCTTGATTCAACGCCTTTTCAGGCTTCAAATCAGGATTAGACATAAAATGATTCATCCCGCCTTTGCCAAACTCAAAGAACATCTCCTCAATACGAGGGGCGCGAAAGCCAGTGCCGATCTGATAACTCACTTGATGCTCCGGCGTGAGATGGTACGTTAAACCAAGTTGCCAAGAGAGATTGCGGAAATGCTTCTGTTGATCATCAAAACTCACCGGGAATTTATTACTCCCATCTAACTGCGGTGCATAACGATAATCATCATAGCGAAGTCCTGCCACTGCTTGTAGTGATTCACTCAAGTTAATCTCATCTCGTAAAGCAAGCGAGAATACCCGAGATTTTACCGGCGTCATAATGCTATAACGAGATGGATGAGCAACCCCCTCAAGATAGAGAATATCGTGATTACTATTCTGTAATCGCCCATGCCGATATTCAGCTTTCGCTTGGAAAGAATGACTCTGCGCACCTATCTCAATAGCTTGCGTAAACAGCTCGCCTTTCAATAGTTTTTGATTTTGCTGAAACTCTCGAAAATAGTGCTGATCGACAATAGAGGGATCACTCTGCTTCACATTATAGGTATCGGAGCGCATCCAGATCTTCTGCACAGCCCCAATGACATTGATTGTATCGAGCCAATTCGAATCCGTTTCCACATAATCATATTCCAGGCCATAGCGACGATAGGGGGAAGTATCTTCGGCAAAACGATAAGTACCCCAACTATCAAAACTCTTCTCTGCCATCTTTTGCCGCTGATCTCGGCGCTCATAAAAGGCTGTTAAACGATGATCCTCCCATTCATAGCCCACTTTACTGAGCCAAGCTGTCGAATGACGCAACAAAGGATCCGGTTTTCCGCGAGCAGAACCATAGATATTTTCTCCATGCCCATTATTAATCGTTTCATGTCCCCGGCGCTTAGCGATCTGTGCAAAGCCGAAGAGACCATTATGACGAAAACCTGCGCCTAAAACATGCCGCCATTCCCGGTTTTTAGAGCTATAACCACTCTTCCAATATCCACCTAAAGAACGTCCCTCTTGGACAAAATCTTCGATATTTTTGGTGGTAAAACGTACCGATCCGCC
Organism: Ignatzschineria ureiclastica; assembly: GCF_003121845.1. Lineage (GTDB taxonomy): Bacteria > Pseudomonadota > Gammaproteobacteria > Cardiobacteriales > Wohlfahrtiimonadaceae > Ignatzschineria > Ignatzschineria ureiclastica. Next base: position 116,838 of record NZ_QEWQ01000006.1, read on the forward strand.
TATGGCTCCACTTCCATCTGTAACGGAATTAGCGCCCTTATTGATCATTACTTGGCTGATATTTTCATACTCCGTATTATTAATCGAACCATTAAAATAACCATAACCTTTATAGATCGAGGGCATAAAACTCTCCGCTTGCGGTAATCCATCGACTAATACCGCCACACGATCTTTATCGACCCCTCGAATAGCAAAACCATTACTCCCCGCCCGACCGCTCTCTGTTACGCCTACTCCCACCTCATTACGTAGTAGATCACGCTCATCTTGCACCATATTTTGCCGCATCAAATCACTACTCTGCACCGATTGAAAAGGCGTTGCAGGCAGAGCTGTTCCTTGCACGACAATCTTCGCGAGATCGATCGTAGGGATAGGGTCCGTTCCATCAGACTTGTCAAACTCATCCGGCAATTGCGCCCAAAGTAGTGAAGTAGTTGAAACAGCGGAAAAAAGCATAATAGAGGAAAAAGTGGTTTTCGATAACATAGTCTACTCAAATCTAAATAGGAATCATTCACGAATAAGAAAATTATCAGAAGCGCAAACAGTTATCAATTTTTAATTTTATTCTTCAATTTTTATCTATTTTAAAAAGGATATCTTGATAAATTGTGATATTCTCTTACTTCAAACTATCCCTTTGATTTTATTTGGCTATTTTTTCAACAGAATCTACGGAATAAAAATACTCAACTTCTGAAAAAACAATAAAAAAATAAGTCACTTCCCTCTAGAGAAATGACTTAACTATAAATTCTATCCAATATCGATAATTGATTATAAATTAGACAACATTAAGAAATTGTTTTTCGCCACAAATCTCACCATCATCGTTCTTTACACAATACCCTTACATCACTATATTTTTACGACTTACCCCGGCAAGTGAACCGTTCTAAACGACAGAATAACAGCAATCAAAAAGATCGTTGTTACAATAGAGAGCGGTACTAAAATCGTGAATTTAAGATGCTTAGTTTTATGTCGATAATGCTTCATCCCCAACCATGCGCCAACACCGCCCCCTAAGAATGCAACGAATAGAAGCGTTTTCTCTGAAATACGGTATTGCTGCTTAATTGAACGTCGTTTATCAATACCATAGAGCAGATAGGCCAAGCAATTGATAATAATCAGATAACTGCCTAAAAATAGTAACAATTGTAACTCCTTGATTCGGTAGAATATTGAACAATGCGCTATAGGTTCAAACCCATATTATTACAGATGAGTATATTACCAATATATTTAACAATATATTTATATAACCTATCGTCTCTCAATAAAAAAGAGATCGCCCTTTTCTAGCGATCTCTTGATCCTTGTATCCTCATGAGTGGGATGAAATTATTGCATATTACTCCCGCAAGGCCTTCACTTCCTCTGCCGTCACATCACTGGGTAAATCACCCCACGCAGAGCGTAAGAAGTTGACTAATGTAGCAATCTCAGCATCACTCATCTCTGTGGCAAATGCTGGCATGGATTGGAAACGCTCGTCATTCGGGAAACTCTGCCAAGGTAATCCATCTAGGATCGATACGATTAAATTACGACTATCTGGATTCATCACCGTACTATTACCCACCAGTGGCACAGAGACATTCGGCTTACCGGAACCATCGAGGTTATGACAGCCGGAACACATATTGAGGTAACTATCATATCCAGCCCCCTGTAGTGCGTCTGTTTTCACATCTACCACTTTCGGCGCCGGCGCTTGATCGCCCAAGAGGAATGTCGCCACCGCACTGATATCTTTCGGCGTTAATTGACTTGTACTATTGTGCACCACTAAATACATATCACTAAAGGCAGAACCTTGGGGGGCAATCCCTTCGGCAAAGTAGCGCTCAAGATCTTGCTGCGTCCATCCACGAGCGGCTAAGCCTTCCGGTGTAATATCAGGCGCTAAAAACCGCCCCATCACATTGCCGGTAAACATCTTCTCCCGCTCCACTTCGCCAAAATCTCCCATCGGCGTATGGCACATCGCACAGTGACCTAACGTATTGACAAGGTATTCCCCCCGTTTCCACGCTTCAGAATCACCTTTTGACACAGCAGGTAATGGCGATTTATCAAAGAAGAGCATATTCCATCCCATCAACATTGCGCGCTGATTATAAGGAAATGAGAGCTCATTACTCGGGCTCGGTTCATCTACTGCAGGAACCGACATAAAGTAAGCGTACATGGCATCAGAATCTTCCCGAGTAATATTCGCATAATACGGATACGGCATTGCCGGATAGAGATTCCGATGAACCGGTGACACCCCTTCAGAGATCGAACGATAGAAATCATCAGCCGTCCAACGTCCTATGCCGTAATCTGCAGAGGGCGTAATATTGCTACTATAAATCGTTCCAAAGGCCGTATCGATCTTATAACCGCCGGCATACATTGCGCCCTCTTTTGTAGTATGACAAGAAGCACAATCTCCTGCTGCAGCTAAGTAACGCCCTTTTTCGATCAACTCCGGCGGACTATTAAGCACCTGTTTTGCACCCGAGGGTCGTAAACGCTCATAAAAATCAAACCCTACGATCACGAGAATCACCAAGATAATGATAATCACCAGCGTCACGATCCATTTAAATAATCGCCCCCGCTTTTGATGAGGTTTCATTCCTTGATCAACGGTTTGATCTTCGATTTTTTTATTCTCTGTCATCGCTTACCCCTTTAATAATCCCGGTGTACTTTCCACTAAATCCCGTACCGCTTCATAGTAACGAACATAGCCCGTACAGCGACAAATATGAGGATTCAGTGCATCCATAATCGCTTGTTCAAGATCCGCGCGTTCAATAGGATTACGCGCAAGCTCTTCCATAAAAACGGTGGTTGCATTGACAAATCCCGGCGTACAGTACCCACACTGGAAACTAAAATGATCCATAAAGGCTTGTTGCACCGGCGACGGCACTGCTTCACCATCAGCCTCTTTATGCGCAATACCTTCAATCGTGCGCACCGATTTTCCATCGAAGAAATGTGCGCCGGTAATACAGGTTCGCATCTCTTCACTCGTACCATCAGGATGATCGACAATAATGACGCACGCATGGCAAATCCCTTGATTACAACCCATACGAGTGCCGGTCATATTGAGATATTCATGGAGGAAATCGAGCATCGAAAGCCCTTCAGGGACATCCATCGGGCCCACTTTCTCCCCATTAATCGTGATCGTGAGGGGTTTATAGATTATTTTCATTCAGAACCTCCAAAACTTCATTTGGGCGAATAGGATGATGATAGAAATAGTGACCTGTGCCGGCAGCAACCGCATTAGTGATAGCAGAGACTATCGGAATCATGGCAACTTCAGCCATCCCTTTAGGAGGATCTGTATCCGATAATGGTAGTAATACCTCGGCAGTTTGTTCCCATACCGCTACTTCGCTTGCAAGCGGGAGATGATAACGATTAAAGTTCCACGTCCCATTGCCAGGACCATCTTCATATAAAGGAAGATACTCATAGAGCGCATGACCAATTCCCATCGCTACACCGCCTTGCATCTGACTTGAGACAAGATCCGGCACAATCATATTCCCACACTCAAGTACAGAGTGATGATTAATCACTTCAATTTCTCCCGAAGCACGATCAATAGCTAATTCTACTGCTGCAGCCACCGCCGTATAGTTTGTAACGGCTGCATTATTGCGCTGTACAGCAGGATAGTTAACTTTTAACCGCTTATTAATCTCATACTGAGCATTATTAGCCCATTTCAATGACAATCCATCCAGCGGCACTGTGACGACCTCATCCTTGATTTTAAAATCTGCAGTCGCCCATTGCCAACGATTATAACCATGCGCTACAACCCCCACTAATCCATTAAGTTCATATAAGCGTTTTGCTAATTGTTGCAATGTTAAAGGCTGTAAACCATCGGCCGTAAGCCCTGCATCAGTCCATCTTGCATCCTCCCTACGCACAGTTAAAGGTCGTGCTTGCCCACCGCCGATTCCCTCAGTCCATATTGAAAGCGCCGCTGGCCAAATACCATAATCAAAAAGGATTCTCCCCGTTTCAGAGGTTACGTGGGAGAAATAGTAAGCGGAGTTACTCGCACCCGTTGAGGAGCTAAATTCAGGAGTCCATAGTGGATCCTCTTGTAGCTTATCTTGCTTCTCTTGTGTTAAATGATGCTTATCTTTAGTATTCATCGGTAGATCAGGCCATTCTGTCAATGCAAAATGGGAATGATGAGCCGGAACACCAAACCATTTAGCGCAGAGTACCGTTTGCGATGTTTCCATTCCAGAACCGATCTCTAATCCACTATGCCAAAAAGTAATTTCCCCTTCCGGTGATATCTCTATTTTTGCAAAGGATGCTTCATTTCCCGTTCCAAAGTCTTTCTGAGTACAAGAGATACCTGTCGTGAAAATTTTACCCGGATGTTTCGCTTCATAAACTTTTTTTCGTGCCTCTCTCTCTTTCCATAGAGGATGCTCTGCACAGGCTTTAAGTGCCTCACCACCACGCATCATGCCTGCAGGAATTGCACCTTGAGTATTTTTCATACCAGATTGCATCAGATTATTAAGCCTAAATTCCACAGGATCTTTTTGTAATAATTTAGCCGTTTCATCTAACAACGTATCGAATGCTGTCATGGATTGTAATGTCCCAAATCCTCTTACAGAACCCGCATCTACAGCTCTTGATGCGATTCCTTCGGCAATAATATCGCTTTTAGGGATATAGTAAATCCCCTGAACACCGGTTGCCCCTACAGTAACAACGCCCGGCGTATAATTACAACGCCCTCCGCCATTCGCAATAAAATTACCAATAAATGATTCGATCTTTGCCGTTTTCTTATTTACCGCTAATTGATAGCGCATAGTAAAGGCATGTCGTTTAATACCACTTTGGAATTGTTCATAACGATTATTCGCAAATCTCACGGGTAAATCACTATATAGGCTTGCGACAACTCCAAACATCGGTTCGATCGCACCTCCTTTTGTACCATAACCTACGGTTGTACAAGGATGTAGATAGAGTTTTTCTAAGGGATATTTAGAAGCTTTTACCATCTCGATAATATGCTTTTTGACATCCATTGCAGATTGATCTGCTACCACAAAATGTAGTGACTTGGTTTCTGCATCATACCAACCATTAGAGCTACAAGGTTCCATCGCACTTGCATCAATAGATTGAGAGTAGAATGTCCGGTCAAGTACCAACCAATCTTCAGGTGGATTTTGCATCTCCTTCGCTAATTGATCTGCATAATACATCCCCTTTTCATCTAAATTCCCGCCCTTATCCGCTTCAGGCCAAAATGGGATATATTTCCGATATCCTTCACGGGAAATCGTAGAATATTCCAATGCAGAATAGATATCAGGCGAGAGGGGATTATCTGCACCAATTCGTACTCCTCGATAAGTACACCAAGGATCACGCTCTAAAAACCCTGTATATTTGCCATATTGAATAATGTCATCTTTAAATTGCAATGTCTCTTTCGCAAACCGATATCTCGCAAAATCATTATAAATCAGCATAGCAACAGCTTGCCCTAAATAAGCAGGCGTTTTCCCCTCCGGCAATAAAAGGTCATCACCGAAAAAGGAGGGTAATTTAACCTGATCTGCTTCCATCGTTGCAGCAGTTATGAGTTTATCTGGCATCAAATCATTCTCTTGCAATAAAGAGAGATCTAATCCTTCATACAGTTTATCTGCTTGAGTCACTCGGACCACAAAAGCATATGCCTGCTTTTCAGGCCAATTTGGCATATCTTTCGCACGAATATCAAAAGCAAATACTTTCTCACCCGTTGCCTTTGCAAAAGCATCTAGTCGATGTTGCACTGTATGAGTTTTACTATCCCACACAGGTGGTTGCAAAATCCCATTATCAAATAATGCCGCATGAGCTAAGCTAAAAGGCGGGGCAATATAAACCGTTACGCCCCCAATCACCATTGTTCTTAAAAAATCTCGTCGAGAAAATCCACGCTGACTCATACTCGCCCCTTCTCTGAAATATAATTACTCTCTAACACTTTGTATTAGGTAGATAAAACTAAATATAAGTCAAATTACTTAAATTTATTATTTTAATAATATATTTATATTGTTTTTATTTCAATGATATTTATTTTAATTTATTAATTAATTAAATTAATATCATAACTATCATTTGATAAATATTAGATACGAATTAAAGAAGCGATCGTATTACAAGCTCTGTTTCAGTAATATGACATTATGAGTCTGTTTTTAATGCGGATAATAAGATGTGAATGATTAAATATCATCACAAGAAATAAGAAAATTTATCTCACCGCCGGAGCGAATGATCTCGTTCTTCCATCAATCCCGCGCCGGCAGTTGAGGCGCTTTCGCGCTGAGAAATATCTTGAATACCGGGAAAATGTTTGAGAAGTTGAGAAACTGCTCCCCCGCGGGCGCGCGGTTAGCGGTTGTTCTGGACTTGCAAACATTCCCTCCCGCCGTGAGTCTGCTTTATTAAGAATCACTAAGAGAATTTATCTCATCGCCGGAGCGAATAATCCCGTTCTTCCGGCAATCCCGCGCCGGCAAGTTTGGCATCTTGAATACCGAGGTTGTTTGAGAAGTTGAGAAACTGCTCCCCCGCGGGCGCGCGCTTGTTCTGGACTTGCAAACATTCCCTCCCGCCGGGGATGAACTTTTGATAAGATCCACAGAAACCTTAGTAATTTCCGTTATTATTGCTATAATAAACACTTCAAAGATCCCTGATCTCGACAATCAGATACTGAAATGTTATTTTTGATAAATCCATACAAATAATGGTGATTATATGTTATCCAATGTCATCTATTGTGAATTTGTAAAGATTGGAAACAGGTGTTGTAACCTATTGATATTAAAGATAAAATTTTAGTGGTGCGGTCGGGATCATGCCCTGTTTGAAAAGGGATTAAGACCTCTTCGACTTCTACCCTGCTGTTGCGTGCAGGTCGGGATCATGCCCTGTTTGAAAAGGGATTAAGACGTGGCAAGTGCATCAGTGGCAAGTTTCTGCTCGTCGGGATCATGCCCTGTTTGAAAAGGGATTAAGACCGCATCAACGCGTGCATCCACTTCTCCAACAGGTCGGGATCATGCCCTGTTTGAAAAGGGATTAAGACAGTTTTTGCTCTCTACGTGAACGCTGCTGAGCAAGTCGGGATCATGCCCTGTTTGAAAAGGGATTAAGACGCCTTGGGATAATTCATATTCCCAAAGACAACGGTCGGGATCATGCCCTGTTTGAAAAGGGATTAAGACAGGTACCCCATATCATCACAGTCTTCGTATACGTCGGGATCATGCCCTGTTTGAAAAGGGATTAAGACACTTTAGTTACCACAGTGGCAGAGCTAGCCACGTCGGGATCATGCCCTGTTTGAAAAGGGATTAAGACGACTTTAAGCCATTTACCTGATTTGTACACTGCGGTCGGGATCATGCCCTGTTTGAAAAGGGATTAAGACAGATTTTCACGCGTCTCTCAGCTTCCGCTGAAGTCGGGATCATGCCCTGTTTGAAAAGGGATTAAGACTTATTACTTCTACGGGTTTCCGCAGACTCTTCCGTCGGGATCATGCCCTGTTTGAAAAGGGATTAAGACGGAGATCTGGTTACGAACGCAGATCAACCGTAGTGTCGGGATCATGCCCTGTTTGAAAAGGGATTAAGACACGTTTCTTCATACGTTCAAGGAAAGAAGAAGATGTCGGGATCATGCCCTGTTTGAAAAGGGATTAAGACAATATTCTCTAATGTAGGTAGATCTTTATATAGTCGGGATCATGCCCTGTTTGAAAAGGGATTAAGACGCTTTATCCTTGCGGGATTTCGCCAAAGATTTGAGGTCGGGATCATGCCCTGTTTGAAAAGGGATTAAGACTTCCCAATCCAATGTGTTGCGTTATACAACGAGGTCGGGATCATGCCCTGTTTGAAAAGGGATTAAGACAGATAAGTCTGTAGTGGTTTCTACAGCAGTTATGGTCGGGATCATGCCCTGTTTGAAAAGGGATTAAGACACTGAGTTGTAAGTAGACTTCTTAACTTTAGAAGTCGGGATCATGTTTGAAAAGGGATTAAGATAAAGAGAAAGCCTTCATTATGAAGGCTTTTTTATTGTCTGAAATAAGAGGATTTATCCCACCGCCGGAGCGAATGACCTCGTTCTTCCCGCAATCCCGCGCCGGCAGGTTTGGCATCTTGCATGCCGGGGTTGTTTGAGAAGTTGAGAAACTGCTCACTCGCGGGCGCGCGGTTGTTCTGGACTTGCAAACATTCCCTCCCGCCGTGAGTCTGCTTTATTAAAAATCACTAAGAAGATTTATCTCATCGCCGGAGCGAATGATCCCGTTCTTCCCGCAATCCCGCGCCGGCAGGTTTGGCATCTTGAGTGCCGAGATAAGAGGATTTATCCCACCGCCGGTAAAATAACCTCGTTCTTCCGGCAATCCCGCCGGCGTTGTTTACTTTGTGCGGGGCAATAAAAATCCCGCGGTGGGCGGGATTTGTGGGTTTATTTTGTTGTGGATAAAACGTTCTTCATTGACGGAATGATAATCCCTTCCTCTAATGTTAGAGACTTATCAATGGCGCTTATTTACGAAGAATATCGAGCATTGTGGCATAATCTTTGACAACCCCATAAGAGATCGAAGGGTCACCGGGATTGATCGTATTGAAGAAACGGCGGGCGCATTCGATTTTGGCCGCTTCTACGCCACGAATCTCCATGGTGGAAGTGGTTCCCTTGGTTTCTGCCACAAAATAGATATACTTTACGCTCCCCTCTTTGAAAGTGATCGCCCAATCGGGGTTGTAATCACCCACCGGTGTTGGGATTTTAAAGCCACTTGGCAATTTAGCATACACAACCACTTCCTCATTCTTCTCAAGCTCGGCGATAAAATTTTTCTCCACTTGGGAATCTGTGACCGCATATTCTAGAACGTGTTTCTCAAGTGGACCATTGGCGCTTTTAGAATCAATTTTCACCTGTGCATCGGTAAAGAGCGCGGTTTCATAACGCGCTTCTAATGGATTATAGGTCACCTGATTGATAATAATCCGCGCTTTTTGCTGATTGATAATCCGCGAGGCTTGCGTAATAAAATCCTCAGGGTTTTGCGCAAATTGGGCAAATACCGCCGACTCAATGCTCGATAGAATCGTGGCAATCGTCTCTCGGGTTAAATAGGTATTTTGCGCTATTTTCCCTAAAAGATCATACTTCACCGACGCGCTATATTCGTGCTGATAGGATTCCCGCTTCACCTTTCCTGACTGGATTAAACTTCCCTTCGCAATATCGTCATCAGAAATCGATGCATTTTGCATTCCCCGCTGAATCACATATTCCAATTTTCGCACGCGCAGTTCCTGGTCTATGGCTGTCACACTGTGGTTAATCAAGCTTTCCGTATCGATTTTGACCTGATAGATCGCCTTACGATTAATCCGATTCCAAAGTGCTTGGAACTCTTTGCGCTCAAGATTATGTTGCTTGATCCGGTTTTTCCGCGCTTTAGCACTATCTTCTAAGAACTTCTTGGCGATATTCGGATCTAAAATTTGATCCACGAGTTTCGCAATCTCCTCTTCCTTACCGGCAAGCGTGCCGCTGATCGGTGCAAGCGCGTCATTTTTCCTTGCTTCTTGATAGTGATCGCTAATCGTACGATCTGCCGGATGAATATAATCATTCTCCCGCAGATACCCCATAATATCTTCCGCTAAATCTTCGGTAATGAGTAGTTCCGTCCCATCTTCTGTCTTTATTCTACGATCTTTGAAGAAACTGACGCTCGCCGTTCTCGGACGATCTTTCAACTCTTCTAACAGCTCACTTTGTAGGCTCGATGCAAAACTCTCGTAGGATTCATTAGCCACCACATCTAGCACATTAATATCGTGAACCATCGCCGGATCATCTTGACGCTCCCCTTGCTGATTCACTGAAATTCGTAATCCGCGCCCAATCTCTTGCCGGCGGGAAATCGTATTATCGCTATGTTTGAGCGTACAGAGGGTAAAAACATTCGGATTATCCCAACCTTCCCGCAGTGCCGAGTGGGAGAAGATAAAACGAGTCGGCTCGTTAAAGGAGAGTAGGCGCTCTTTATCTTTCAAAATCAGGTCATAATCATTCGCATCAGTCGATTCCCCTTTACCGCTAGGATCGACTAAGCGATTCTGCTTATCAATGGAGAAGTAGCCTTTATGCACCGACTCGACAACCGCTTGCTTTAGGTAATCGTGATAGGCTTCATCCTCCTCAGTGAGCGCTAACTCCGAGAGATATTGATCGCGAATCTGCTGATACTCCTCTTCAAACATCCGCGCATAGAGCCCTTTGGTATCCTCTCGCTCGTAATCCCGATATTTCACTACCTCATCAATAAAGAAGAGGGAGAGAGTTTTAATACCTTTTTTGAAGAGATATGGCTCTTTCTCAAAATGGGCACGAATCGTCTCACGAATCTGAATCCGGCGGATATCCTCTTCAGAAACATCGCCGGTAGCTTCGCCAACGCTTAACTGCACACCATTTTCAAAAGAGAGTCGCTGATAATCAGGGGTGACTTCAATATCGGTGACCAAATAACCGCTCTTATATTGCTCCATCTCGCCGGAGAGCGCGTAGAGATTATCCCCTTTCTCCACTTTGCGCACAACGCGGGAAATGTTGCCACTGCTGCTTTTCACCTCCATCATCAAACGCGCCACCGGCGGTTTTTTGCTCGAAAGATCAATGCCCTCAAGATAAAGATAGCCATGCGTTCCCTCGTTGGTATTAAGGGTAATGCCCCGCACAGAGATCCGCTTTACCAATTTTTGATTATAAGCATCGACGGCATCTAAGCGATGAATGAGGTTATTCTCTGTCTTATGAGTCGCTGAATAACGGAGGATCGCTAACGCATTAAACTCCTCAAGCGCTTCCATTGTGCGCTTTCCTTCCATCTTCTGGGGTTCATCGAGGATTAGAATAGGGTTATTCGCCTTAATCACATCAATCGGCCGGCGAGATTGGAAGCTATCTAACACATCATAAATCCGGCGATTATCCTTCCCTTTTGAGTTAAAGGCTTGGATATTCATAATCATCACATTGATGCCGGCATCTGTTGAAAAGGCCTCCACTTCATTCAAACGACTAGAGTTATAGATAAAGAAACGCGCCTGTTTATGGTACGCTTCGAGAAAGTGATCTTTCGTCATCTGAAAGGATTTATAGACCCCTTCCCGAATCGCAATGCTCGGCACCATAATAATAAATTTGTTCCAACCGTAACGCCGATTGAGCTCAAAAATGGTCCGAATATAGACATAGGTCTTCCCCGTTCCTGTCTCCATCTCAATATCGAGATTCACCGGCGCTTGCGGTGTTGAGATCAATTTATCAGAGATTTTGAGATATTGTTGCTGTTGTACTTTTTGAATATTAGCTAATATCTCTTGGCCTTTCAGTTGTAACGGCGCATTTCTAAACCCCGCATCATACGCGCCCTCTTGCTGAATAGTCTGTGTCTGCCCTTTTGCCGTTGTGCCGGGATCAACGCGATACTGCACGCCGGTACTAAAAGGTTGCCCTTCAAAGCAATCGACCACCGCATTCACAGCGGCTAATTGATAGGGATATTGTTTAAATTTAATCTTCACAATGCCCTCCTAGATCGATTTCAATTCTGTATTCGGCGCAATCTGCTTCACTAACTGTTCGGCATTGATCTTCGTATCATTATCAAGGTAATGATTATCCCGAAAGAGCAGGCGCAGCGGTTCTTTCGCCGCTAAGGTTTGCACAAGGCTTTCGGTAATGCCGGCATCAAAGCAAGCAATCAGCGCATCACCCGCCACAAAGAAGACCTTTTTCCCCTCAATCTCTTCAGTGGCAATCGGCAGTGAGAGTTCCAAGCCCCAATCAAGCATCACTTGGAAGAGGAGATCTTCCGGCGTGCGATCTGCCTTCACATTATCCACCTGTTCAAGGAGATCCGCTTGCGATAACTCGGCAGGATGATAGTAAACCTCTTTCATATTGCTACTATCCACTTTAAAGACCCGGAAACCGATATCCCGATTCCAATCCTCGTGAATATTCTCCGATTCTAAAATCTGCTTACCGGCGCGGCGAATGCGCTCTTTGGAGATTTCGGCAATCGTTTGATAACCGGCTTTATAAGCTTCCGACTTCTCATCGGTGGCTTCCGGCAATTGCACCATAATAAATTTGCGATTCCCGCCATCTTCAGCATTGAGTTGCATTACGGCGTGGGCAGTTGTAGAAGAGCCGGCGAAGAAGTCGAGGATGAAATCATTAGTATCTGTCATCAGCTTAAGAATATCCTTAATCAAATAGAGCGACTTAGGAAAATCAAAGGTTTTTGCACCTAATAGTTGATCTAATAATTTCGTGCCATAATGATATCCATGATATTTCTTATCAATCCAATGAGTTTTAATTACTTGATCTTCCCGTAATTTTTCATAAATAATAATCTTCCCATCTTCAATTACAGCCTCAATATCATTTTGTTCGTAACGTTGCCAGAACGTCTCTGGTGTTGTTTTCCACGTGCGTTCTTGTCCTGATTGAGTAATAGGATATATCGGCTCAAAACCTTCTCCATCACCCATTGAGATAACTAAATTCGTTCGATTTACATAAATAGGATAAAAGAAGGAAGGTTTATTCTCCCTTAGGGAGTATTTGCCATCGGACAATCGAATAAAGTTCTTTCGTTTATAGAGACCCTTTTCATCACTAAATTGATACTCTTTTGCAAGCTCTGCATCTAATACTACTTTACGTAACTTCGCTTGTTCAATATTCTTTGCATAGACCAACATAAATTCATTGCTCGGCCCAAAGAACTTCGCCTGATTTCTACCCTCAGGTTTATGCACAACAGAAATAATCCCAACTCTATTTTGCTCTCCATATATTTCATCAATAATGGAAATAAAATTTGCCAATTCGTTATGATCGATTGCTAAACATAGAAAACCATCTTCCTGTAATAAATTTCTCGTTAATCGCAATCTAGGGTAGATCATATTTAGCCAATTACTATGAAATAACCCATTACTACTATAATTAGTCACATAGCGATTTCCCTCTGCATCAATCTGCCCGGTGGATAGATAGTGCTCTTTAGCAGTCTCGTGGAAGTTATTTTTATAAAGAATGTCGTTGCCAGTATTATAGGGCGGATCTGCGTAAATCAACTTAAACTTACCGAGATACGATTCTTGCAGTAATTTCAGGGCTTCGAGATTATCGCCTTCGATAAAGAGATTCTCTGTGGCCTCAAAGTCCACACTCTCTTTTGGCGCTGGGCGCAAGGTTTTGGCAATGGGCGCATTGGCGGCTAGGAGCGATTCCCGTTTGCCGGGCCAATCGAGCTGATAACGTTCTACGGGACCTTCTACGAGTGAAGCGGAGAGCTCCTGCTTTAAGAGATCAAAATCAATAGCGCGAGTAATATTGCCCTCGGCATCTTTCACTTCTGTGACACACATCGGGAACAGCTCGGCAATTTTATCGATATTGTGCGCCGTTAAGTCCGCAGACATCATTTTCAACTTATTCATAATTATCAATAGATTTTCAAGTTATTATTAAAAATCAAATATTATGAGTTAATTAATTATTTATGTCTAACGGTTATTTACTTTTTGTGTAATCTTATTTACTTATCAAACAATTTTATTTACCGATTTTAATTCATTTAATTGCGTTTTTAACTGCTTTAATTGTTCATTAAGCGCCACCCGCTTCTTAAATTGTTTCTCATTGCGAATCTGCTTATTGAGCTTGGCAATCTCCGCCTCTAACTTCCGGCGTTCTTCCGCCTGCGTGAGAAGCACCTCAATCGGAACTTCCGCCTCCGGCACAATCTCCGCCGGCATTAGGGATTTGAGAATCGCCTCATAAAGATGCTCTAAAGTAATGGCGGTGGGCAACGGTTTTCGTTCCTTATCTAAAGGATAGTAGGGACTCTGGAAATAGGGGGAATCCTGAATAATTTTTTTCTTTGTCGCATCTAACCGTTTATGGGTGGCAGTTACATAGCACTCTTTCGGCGTGATGATCTCAAAAATTGTAATCTGCGGAATCGCTGTATCGATCGCTTTTAATAGCTCGGGATTAAGGGTTTCGCCTTTAAGCGTGATCTGAAATATCTGAAATTCAGGAACACGCTCGCCCGCCTCTAACCGAGTTGTGCTCGGCGCTAATTTATAGAGCCAAACAATCTTCTGAATCTCATCAGTCAGCGCTCGCTTGAGTTCCGGCGTTAATGTCAGATGTTTCAGTAACGCTTCTTTGGTTAAAGGCTTCTGATAGAGCGCATCTGTAGGATATTGAAAATAGGCCATCTGCTACTCCTTTGGCATCACAATGCACATGAATAATTTAAAATGATCTACCACTTTTACCCTACTCTGATTAAACATCTGAACTCCCCTCAAATTGATCCCCAAAGATTCGGGCATAGGCGATATAATCTATTTTTTAATAAATTGTCATAATTTTAACTGAATTTAAAATAATTTTCCCACATCTCAAAAGTGGCTACTATCTTTATGGTTATAGTGAGATTCTAAGAGGGTTTATTTCACCGCCTGGAATGAACTTTTGATAAGATCCACAGAAACCTTAGTAATTTCCGTTAATATTGCTATAATGACTCATAGTCACGCCCTGTTTGAAAAGGGATTAAGACGCGATAGTTGCTTTAGAGAGTTGTTTTAAGTTGTCGGGATCATGCCCTGTTTGAAAAGGGATTAAGACCAATCAAATCTTTTATTGGGTTCATTTCAAGAGTCGGGATCATGTTTGAAAAGGGATTAAGACTTAGGGTTGTTTGTGGTCATCCCTAACATTAGATTAGTCGGGATCATGCCCTGTTTGAAAAGGGATTAAGACGGTAGAGATAGTTGTAAGACCTGCATTTACAGTGTCGGGATCATGCCCTGTTTGAAAAGGGATTAAGATAAAGAGAAAGCCTTCATATGAAGGCTTTTTTATTGTCTGAAATAAGAGGATTTATCCCACCGCCGGAGCGAATGACCTCGTTCTTCCGGCAATCCCGCGCCGGCAGGCTTGGCATCTTGAGTGCCGGGGTTATTTGAGAAGTTGAGAAACTGCTCTCCCGCGGGCATGCGCTTGTTCTGGACTTGCAAACATTCCCTCCCGCCGTGAATGAGCTTTTGATAAGAATGAAAAAATTTCTAATCTTTTTCCCACATATAAAAAATAGATACTACCTTTATAGTTATAGATATTTCATAAGAGGATTTATCTCACCGCCGGAGCGAATGACCTCGTCCTTCCGGCAATCCCGCGCCGGCAGGCTTGGCATCTTGAGTGCCGGGGTTGTTTGAGAAGTTGAGAAACTGCTCCCCCGCGGGCGCGCGGTTGTGCTGGACTTGCAAACATTCCCTCCCGCCGTGAATGAGCTTTTGATAAGAATGAAAAATTTCTAATCTTTTTCCCACATCTCAAAAGTGGGTGCTATCTTTATGGTTATAGTGAGGTTCTAAGAGGGTTTTATAATTCCTTAGGCACCGACTTCTTTTTCTCCATTGTCTTTAATATTCAATCGCACTACAATGTAATACAATTAGTATTGGAGGAATCATTATGACAGTAGTCAGTGTTAGATTAAATAAAGAAGAAGAGCGGATTTTTAAAGAATATGCCGCTTTTCATGGTCAAAGTTTGTCATCCTTATTTAAAAGTAGCGTGATTGAAAAAATGGAAGATGAGCTCGATTTAAAACTGCTCAAAGAAGCGATGGCTTACAATGAAAAACATCCCGAAACCTATACCCATGATGAAGTTAAAAAAATCTTAAAGATATAAATGTACCAAGTTATCTATACCGCAAAAGCGGTGAAATCTTTGAAAAGGATCGATAGAACTCAGGCGCAATTTATTTTAAATTGGATTGAAAAAAACTTAATAGGCTGTGCCGATCCTAGAATGAAAGGAAAAGAGATCAAAGGTGGATTAGCTGATTGGCGCTATAGAGTAGGAGATTATCGCTTGCTCTGTAATATTTCAGATAAGGCCATTACAATTGAAGTCATTAATATTGGACATCGAAAAGATATTTATAAATAACGTGGAGTACCTAAACCCGTTCATCTAATTTAAGAATTGATCCCACCGCCGGAGCAAATGACCTCGTTCTTCCGGCAATCCCGCGCCGGCAGTTGGGCGCTTTCGCGCCGGGAAATATCTTAAATGCCGGGATCTGATTCATTGCCGAGAGATTGAGAATCTCTCTCCCGCGGGCGCGCGGTTGTGCTGGTTGCGCGATTATTCCCTCCCGCATGGAATGAGCTTTTGATAAGATCCACAGAAACCTTAGTAATTTCCGTTAATATTGCTATAATACACACTTTAAAGATCCCTAATCTCGACGATCAGATACTAAAATGTTATTTTTGATAAATCCATACAAACAACGGTGATTATATGTTATTCAATGTCATCTATTGTGAATTTGTAAAGATTGAAAACAGGTGTTGTAACCTGTTGATATTAAAGATAAAATTTTAATGGTGCGGTCGGGATCATGCCCTGTTTGAAAAGGGATTAAGACCGAACACACACAGGTATCGAGCCAACGTGGCAGTCGGGATCATGCCCTGTTTGAAAAGGGATTAAGACTTGTTCTCTACGTGATCTTTGTTGCGCCAATTCGTCGGGATCATGCCCTGTTTGAAAAGGGATTAAGACGCTGTTGTTTTGAATGTAGCCATTGTGAACCTCCGTCGGGATCATGCCCTGTTTGAAAAGGGATTAAGACGTGATAACACCGCCAGTTACTGTATCAGCAGCGGTCGGGATCATGCCCTGTTTGAAAAGGGATTAAGACACTTAGATACTACATTGAGAGTAGAGTTAATAGTCGGGATCATGCCCTGTTTGAAAAGGGATTAAGACGACCTCCTTTCATATAATCAAGGGTTTCTATAGTGTCGGGATCATGCCCTGTTTGAAAAGGGATTAAGACAACAGATACATCTTCAATGTTACTTTCGTGAGTTGTCGGGATCATGCCCTGTTTGAAAAGGGATTAAGACTCATATTCCCATAGGCAACGTTTTACGTGTTTTGTCGGGATCATGCCCTGTTTGAAAAGGGATTAAGACAAGGTATCCTCTACCTCTTGGTAGTAGGACTCATCGTCGGGATCATGCCCTGTTTGAAAAGGGATTAAGACTCCCAATTCTCCTTGACAGCTTTCGACTTATCACGTCGGGATCATGTTTGAAAAGGGATTAAGATAAAAAGAAAGCCTTCATAATGAAGGCTTTTTTATTGTCTGAAATAAGAAGATTGACCGCATCGCCGGAGCGAATGACCTCGTTCTTCCGGCAATCCCGCGCCGGCAATTGGGCGCTCTCGCGTTGTGAAATATCTTGAATGCCGGGATCTGATTTATTGCCGAGAGATTGAGAATCGCTCTCCCGCGGGCGCGCGATTGTGCTGGACTTGCAAACATTCCCTCCCGCCGTGAATGAGCTTTTGATAAGAATGAAAAAATTTCTAATCTTTTTCCCACATATAAAAAATAGATACTATCTTTATAGTTATAGATATTTCATAAGAAGATTTATCTCATCGCCGGAGCGAATGATCTCGTTCTTCCGGCAATCCCGCGCCAGCAGGCTTGGCATCTTGAGTGCCGAGAGATAAGAGGATTTATCCCACCGCCGGTAAAATGATCTCGTTCTTCCGACAATCCCGCGCCGGCAGTTGAGGCGCTTTCGCGCCGGGAAGTATCTTGAATACTGGGGAATACTACGCTTCTTGAATCACGATGAAGGCTAATAATTCAAAATCATCTAAACCTTTCGCTCTGTTTTCAAGTGCGGTGGTACTTCCCATTGTGAAGAGGCTCTCGATATCGGCTTCTTCATTAATCTCCACCATACTGCGAATACTTTGACTTAACAGCGAAGAGCAGTACTCCATATCTCGCCCATCTTGCGTTCTGCGATTGAAGATATCACAAACTTCAAGAATGGGTTGATCAATACCATTACAGCTTAGACGCAAAATATCAAAGATCTCTTTCACCTTAAATTGATCGAGAATCAACTCTCCATCATTGCTGATATAAACTAGGTAATAAGGATGAATTCGATTTTTACGATCCATATCACTAGGAGAATTGATATTCTTTAGCGCAAAGATAATACCTGGGCGAATCCCGATCTCTAAATGGGTTGGCACGACAGCATGTAACCCTAACGGTGTATTACTCGGCTCACCATATTTTTCGATCAACTGATGAAGATCCATTCGATACTCATTAAGCCCTAGATCCATAATAGAAACGCCGGCTTTCACATCCTCTAGATCCACCACTTCATCCTGCATTCGCTTGAGCTGCTCCTCCCGGTAATCCACATTATGCTTATTATTTCCCAGCAAATTATCATCGGCGGTTGCAGCCATATCGGTAATCACCATCCGCCCTTCCACGCGATCTTTAAGATTAATATACTCATCCAAATTAAGATCGGGCCAATAATTAACCAGTTGAATTTCGCTATTTTGCGAACCAATTCGATCAATTCGGCCAAAACGCTGAATAATGCGCACCGGATTCCAATGGATATCGTAATTAATCAGATAATCACAATCCTGTAAATTCTGCCCCTCTGAGATACAATCAGTGGCCACAATAAGGTCAATCTCTGCATCAATATCGGGATAGATAAGCGCTTTTCCCTTCGACTTCGGCGAAAAGAAAGTGAGTACCTCTTGTAAACCTAACTTTTGACGATTGAGTTTTAACGTGGTCTCCGGCTTATTACTTCCGCCGGTAATCAAGGCAGAATGACGATTAAATTCCCGAAGTACTAATTCGGAAATATGCTGATAGAGATACTCAGCAGTATCGGCAAAGGCGCTAAAGATCAGAATTTTGTGATTGCCGGGATTAATGGGATTCTCGATTTTATGGCGAATATGCGCTAAGAGATGTTGCAACTTGGCATCTTTCTCCGGCGTGACATCTTTAAGGAAATTGAGCAAAATATGGATCTGCTCCAAATCCCCGGAGAGCTCCTGTTCCCAACTATCGATATCCATATCATCAAGGCTAATCTGCGCCCCTTTCCCTACTAAGAATACCTCCTCGCTACCGGGTAGAATCTCATCCTCCTCAACGCCGGCAAAATCCTCAATTGCGATGGTTGCATCGCTAGAACTACGGCTACTAAAGCGCTCCCGAAAAGCCTGAAGTGTCGCTAAGGTGGCATCGTGTTTCGCTTTTAAAGATTGCAACGTTAAGCGGAAAGAGTGCACCGAACTCTCTAGCCGTTTGAGTAGATTTGTGGTCATCAATCCGACTAATGCATTCTCACGATCGAGCTGTTTGAGAGTTCCTTTACCATCTACAGCAGAATCGAAAATCGCTTCATATTTCTTCAAACGACTAGGAAAAACAAAGGCTAAGGGACGATAGATACTCAATTGCAAGGAGGAGAGAATCTCGAAGATCTCTTCAAAATTGAGCCAATTAGATTCAGTGGAGATAGGTGCGCGGAAAGCGAGCGGTTTACGGCGTTTTGGGAATGCACCAATTTTAGAGATATCGTAATATTTCTGAATCTGCTTCCGAGAACGAGCAATAGTGACGCTATCGAGTAGTAGGAAGAAATCATTATCGAGCATCCCTTGAATGGTATCGGCTGTTCGCTCTGCCGTTGGCAATTGACTCCAGCGATTAAAGGCGGCTTGCGCTTGACTGAAGATCGTTTCAATCCCTTTATCAATATTGAGCTTCTCTCGAAGTTGCTCCGATTTACCCTCATAAGCGAGCGCTAACTGATTACGCAGATCCGTAAATCGATTATTCACCGGCGTTGCAGAGAGCATCAAGACTTTGGTATCCACGCCATCTTGAATCACTTTGCGCATCAATTTCTGATAACGGGTTTCCCGCTCTCTATTCGCCTCATTATTGCGGAAATTATGAGATTCATCGATCACAACAAGATCATAATTCCCCCAATTAAAGCGATCTAACTGAATCCCAAAAGATTCACCCCCGGTACGATCAAGATCAGTATGGGCTAAAATCGTATAGTGGAGCCGATCTTCACTAATGGGATTCGTAATTAAATTTTGATTAAATTCCTGCCAGTTCGCCGCTAAGCGCTTAGGACAGAGGACTAAAACTCGAGCATTACGCAGTTCGTAATATTTAATCACCGCCAGCGCCGTAAAAGTTTTCCCCAACCCCACGCTATCGGCTAAGATACAGCCATTATAAGTATCGAGTTTATTAATAATACTCTTCACCGCATCCCGCTGAAAATCGTAGAGCTTACTCCAGATCACCGTTTTGGTAAATCCGGTCTTCTCATCCGGCAGAAAGCCCTCATCAATCTCTTGTAGATATTCATGGAAGATATTATAGAGAATAATAAAGTAGATCCGCTCCGGTGAGTTCTCCTCATAGACTGATTCAATATGTTGGCAGATCGTCTCGGTCACCTCGGTGGATTTCTCGGGATCTGCCCAGAGTTGCCTGAACGTGGTTAAAAACTGCTCGGTAAAGCCGGCGCCCTGTGCACGAGTAATAAAGCTAATAGCATCACTATATTGAAACCCCAAATCGGAAGTTGTAAAACCGGACACAGGCGTATAGGCATAAGATTCAGCCTGATTATCAAGGTAGATAAAAGGTTGAATAAACTGCGCGGATGTGATCGATTTAAATTTCACCTTTTTCCGAATCCAATCGGCACACTCTTTGGCAATCGCTTTTTGGCTTAATTGATTCTTGAGCGCAATCTCAAATTCCGTACCATACAGGCTCCGCTCCCGCCCAAGTTTCGGGATATAAAATTCCCGCTTCGCCTTCTTCCCGCCCCCTTCAAGATCCCGCTCGGCCACAAATGTTGGAGAGGTAAAGAGAAACTGCAATTCCTCAATATCAGCAAGCTCCTTCTTTAACGCCTCATAAGCATAGATAGAGAAGCAGGATGCTGCAATCTTAAGTCGTGATCCCGTGCGTAACTCTTCTCGTAGATCATCACCTACCAACATATTCTTATTATCAAACGACTTAAACATTTGAGCACCTCACAGATTAATCCCATAGGATTCGGCCATAAACTATATAATATATTTTTAAATAAATTGGGATAATTGTAACCGAATTCCAAAGAAATATGTTAGTACACTATTATTTACGATATTAAAAATAAAACTTTTTAATATTTTTACTACATCTAAAAACAGACATTTTCTTCATAACTATAGATGTTTTATAAGGGGATTTATCCCACCGCCGGTAGAATGACCTCGTTCTTCCATCAATCCCGCGCCGGCAGTTGTGGCATCTTGAGTGCCGAAAAATATCTTGAATGCTGGGATCTGGTTCATTGCCGAAAGATTGAGAATCGCTCCCCACAACAATCAGTAAAATGGATAATATCCCCTTTACCTTTAATTAAAGAAATTCTTCATAAATTCCGTTTCAGTCACTACCTCAGGTACCACAACGGCGTCCTTAATTAACATTTTTCGTTGGAGCAATCCATCTAAATGCTCATCAAATGATATTTTATCTGGATGAGTAAGGGTTGGCAGATAGACCGAAACAGGTTTCTCTTGTCCAATTCGATAAACTCGGTCGGTTGCTTGCGCTTCTTTAGCAGGATTCCAGTGACGCTCTAGGTGAATAACATGATTCGCGCCAACGACAGTTAATCCCGTCCCTGCGGCTACCGGTGACATGATAATAATATTAAATCCATTAACTGCTTCGAATGCTTTAATTAAAGACTTTCTCGTCTCCGTATTCGCACCACTACTCACAGCCTTAGTATCTCCATTAATAATAGCGATGTTTAAACCTGAAATGGCTTCTAACCACTGTTTTAAAAACAGTTGATAGCTCTTTGTAATACAGAAGATAATCACTTTCTCCTGTTTCTCGGCAATCTTATTCAAGATCGAAGTCAATGCTTTTAACTTACCCGATGCTTCTAAATATTGATCCTCTTGGCCTCGGCTCTTCTCTAAAATGGCATGAGGATTAGAAGATTTTACAAGTTCTGGATGTAAAGAGATCTGTCTTAGTCGCCATAATGTCGCAAGTGCATGCTGATTATTCGGTGCGTTTTTGGATGAATGATAATGCTTTAATGTCTCATCATAAAGAGATAACTGCTCTCCAACCATCTCTTCTGATAATGAGGGGAGAAACTCAACGCCCTCTATAAAAGATTTTGTGCCACTAAAAATTCGCTTCACGGGAAGATTTTCCAACTCATCCTCTTTTGTTCTACGCAACATAAAAGCACCGGTTGCACTACGCAGATCCCGCCCGACTGATTCTCTTAATGATGTTGCATCCTCATCATTCTCTGCATTGAGACGATCAACCCAAGATTCTTTAAAATAACGGTAGTCTCCTAACAGACCCGGTTGAGCTGTATCCATCAAACACCAGAATTCTGCTAAGTTATTTTCAATCGGCGTGCCTGTAACGAGTAAATTAAAATCACTCTTCAGTGCTTTAGCGGCTTGAGTCTGTAAAGAATTAGCATTTTTAATATGCTGTGCTTCATCAAAAATAACCATGCCCCAATCAATACTACAGAGTGAAAGCTGATAATTTCGAAGTGTATCATAAGTTGTTAATACTAGACGCCGATCCCTATCTAAGCGTGCACGCCCATGCTCTTTCCCAATTTTTAACGCATACCGTATCTTTGACTCAAGATTTATCAAATCACCTGATGATAATGTCTTTAACTGCTTAGATTCCTGCGCTAAACCATGAATACGAAATGTATTTAAATCACGGTGAGTTTGTAAAATAACAAGATCTTCAAAAATCGAATGATGATACGTTTTCGCAACCTCTTCTTCCCAATTCTCTAATAAACTCAAAGGGGCAACGACTAATATCGGTTTTTCAATCGCGCCTCGTTGCTTTTGCATGCGGTAATATTCTGCCATAGCAATCAATGACATATACGTTTTACCAAGTCCCATATCATCCGCTAATAAAGCCCCTCGTACACGCGTTAAATCATCAGGATTTTCTTTTATTGCTTGCTGTAATAAGCCAACTATCCACTCAACCCCCTCTTTTTGATGCGGATAAGGGGATCTTTTATATTCTCGCCAATGAATGTCTACAGATTTGCCTAATGCTTCTGCGGCCCTTTGTAGCAATGCTTGATTCTGTTCATAAACATCCTTGACTATTACACCATACTGCTGCGTATCGTATTCCTCTAAAATAGTACTACTCTTACCCTGCTCAAAAGATTGAGCTTCAGCGTTTTCCTGAGCAAGCTGAGCTTTAATATGATTAATAGTAGTATCTATCTCTTCGGGGTTATCAATCGTATAAGTATGGTCATTAAAATGTATAGTGTCTAACCCCTCATTTTGCGCTTTTTCAATTGCATCAATCACCTGCGTTAGTGACTCTTCATCTCTAATCTGCCCCTTGATATCACCAAAAGATAGAGTGAGACCTTTGACATTAAACCAATCATTTTTTTCAGAATCATCAAATCCAAAATCAAAACGCTTTAAAACTCCAATCCCTTCTACACGAGCTGAAAAGCCATTATCTAAATCAACGATTGATCCATCTAAAAATGCACTCGGTGTTTTAAAAAATTGCGTGGCCTGATGTGCGGGGATTCGATTATTTTCAATAATATTTCTAACGGCCTTTAGAGCATTCCCCTCAAAAAGAACCACATCGTTATCAATTCGAAGCACGCCCTCATCTTTCACACCGCTTAAATGATGTAACCGGCGCTCTATGGCATCAACATCATGAGTATCGCCCCAATTCGGCATCAGCGATAAATCTCCTTGAGAATGCTGGGTAACGGAAACCCCCACTTTTTTAGGCCGCTTAAATGTGAAGTTTGTTAAATGCCCTAAATCCAACGGCATTCCCATATTTTTAGCTTCATGAAGGTAAGTAAGTAGACGAAGATTTTCACTCTCTGTTCTTTCCGACTCATGCAGGTTCTTATGACGAGTCCAAGCTTCTAAAGCCTCGATCTCAGCACAACCAATCGAAAATCGATCCCTCCGAGAGAGCTGTAATTCGGCACTTCCTGAGATATAGTGGATAGGGTAACTTCCACCATTCATTATCGCTTGCAACTCTACATGAAAATTTTCGCGAGCACTATTACTACGAATTTTGGCGGCATATTCCCCATAATAAGGCTTGGGCAATTGTAAAATGTCTGTCAATCCTCGATAAGGATAGAGTTCATGGGTCACATTATCTACATCTAATCTCTCCGCATCCACTAACATTCCTACCGTCTGAGTGGGCAACAAAAATCCATCTTCAGTAACTTCGGCTAATCCCTCTTCTGCAAGCATCTCTAAAAGAGAGAATTGGAGCGTTTTTGCACCTAAGTGTTCCCCATTCCGTAACTTCTCTATTTCTGGTAGAGGAAGTTTAAAAACGAATCCATCACTAACGGGATATGACTCAAAGTAATGCCGCTGTGTGAAAGTGGTTAAGATTTGAGGATCATCTTTGCCTGTAAAAATTTTTTTGATCCGATCTAACAATGTTGCCATACACTATCCCTCTTTTTTCATTTGCTCAACCAATGCCTTACCAGTGGCATTCAGCCTCCAATAAGATTGTCTGTCCGTATGCCAATTCTCACAATAAGGGGATAAAGCACCTCTCATCAGCATCAGCACATTTTTCAATCCCAATGTTTGTTCAATCATTTGAATAGAGGCACCCGAATGCTCATACAAATAAAATAATACTTTACGTTCTCGATCTAATAGTGATCGAGATTTATCATTGAAAAGGACTGTTACACTATTCGTTGAAGATAGTGAAGATCTGCCAGGATTCATCATGGGTTTATTAGCAGGAACTCTCCCTGACTTCTCAATCATCATATATTTATATCGATGAATAATATTAGGATCATCCGTTAAACAGGTAACATCCAGAGAAATTCCTTGATCGACTAAAAAGTCTAATGTAGTTACAATCCATGTGGAGTTATGAGTGATACCTTTATAAGGAAGATTGGGGTTCTGTTTTTGATACTCTTTAACTATTCCATCCTCTAATAGATCCCCTCTATTTAATGGGCCTCTAAAATGAAAATTCATCAATCTTTCTGAAGGCCGCTTGAGATAAATCCATAAACGAAAATTATGAGATCCCTCAATTAAATGGAAATCCCCACAATCAAGATAGATAATGGAGTGTTGCGATAAATCACCAAGCTTTATATGAGTTTTGCTAAATCTCTCTTTTCCTAGAAATTTATTAATGCTCAGCTCTGCTGTAGAACCCATCATTAATCGAGCATTACGCACTAATTTTAAGTGAATTAATCCCTCTAAAAAGCGTTTACGCGCAGGGAACATTCGTAATAAATCAGAATCACGATGCTCTTCACCATATGCTTCCACTGCTTTTAAGAAGAGCCCCAGATCCAACCCTGCTAAAGCCGCTAAAACCTTCGCTCGACGCGCTTCACCCAAAACACTCCAATAGCGGTAAGATGCACCTGTTTTTTGACCTAAACGTGGATCTCCTGCAATCTTAATAATCCAGTTTGTCCACTCTTCTGATGGTGGCATTTCGGAACGATCTAATAAAATACAAATCGCCTCGTATCCTAATGTATGGCCAGATAAATGAGGTGTTGAATAGACTTCTACATCACTCAGTTCCGTTAAAATCTTATGATATTGACCTAACGGGATTTCTTTTAACTGTTCCAAATAATATTGTTGATAGCAAATATCGTAATAACGGCCGGTAGGTGCAATTTTAAAAATAGAGGTCTCTTCTAGTAATATTTGTAAGGCAATATTCTCTTTCACGGAGGTTTGGACAATATTTTCAACTCCATTTTTATCAAAAAGATAGTGAAAAGATCGGTATAACTGAAATAAATCCTGATGTTGATTGATCTGATCATCTCTACTGTGTTCAAAACGCTTTCGTAATTGAGTACGAATCATATTTTGAAACAAATTAATAGGTTGCCCTCTCTCTTCCTCAGAAACATATTGATTTAAGCGATCATAATAATAAATATAAAGGCCGATCAACGTTTGTAACGCTAGTGTCGTTAAATGCTGATGTTGATCCCTTATCAGCTCTAAACGCGCTATTGTAATGCTTTTTTGCAGATAATCCTCTGATTCAGACCACAAGGTAAAAAGAGCTCGGACAAAAGAGCGTTGCGCTATTTTTGCATCCAATTCATCCCAACGCTCTTTATCTATCAAATCACGCAGTAGATCGATTTTTAATTTGACACTCTTCCCCGTATTATTAAGCGTATTAGCAATCGTCTCTAATTCATCATTAAGCTTTTGCCATGCCTCAATATTAATAGACTCTGGCAGATTAAAACGAATTTTCGGGAGTCGATTCATACTATCCCCCCAGCTTTGCTTTAATCGCTTCATAATCAGTACTATCAGGTCGCCTAATTGTAAAGCGGATATCAATGCGCCGATTCTTCTTGTAATCTTCTTCTGTAATTTGCTCCATAATGACAGGTCTTGTTTCGCCATAGCCACTTACAGAGAACAATGGGGAATTCTCTTTATTCAGCATCCGATCTAATGCCATATTATCTGGTAATTTCTGATTCCAAAACTGCCATAATGATATTGAGCGAAATGTTGAAAGCCCCCAATTCCCCTTACCTGACAATCCACTAAGAGGACGCTTATCGGTATGCCCCTCTATAAAAATAGTATCGAGATACTCTAAACGATCCTCTTTATTAATGACTCGATAAAGGGTTTCACCTATTTTTTGTGCTGTATCGGCATAACGCGGGAGTATTTCATAGGCACCGGTATCAAAACCTAGTAATTCATTGGGAATCCGTAAAACAGTATAATTCTCGCTAATCTCAACATTGATGCCCTCTTGCTTTAATTCTTGAGCCACCTCTATCAAGATCGTTTTCCGAACCTCTTCTGCTTTCTTTAATAGCAAGATCTCTTCATTAAACTCTTGCACCTGTTTATCAAAAGCCTTTTGTCGCTCCATTAACTGTAGTATTAAAACAATAGAAGCTAAAATAAAAACCATCAAAAGCGCAGACATCATGTCAGAAAAAGACATCCAATAAGGATTTTCCTCATCACGCTTTTTATTTTTTTTAAAAGGAATTCTTCTCATAACCTATTTTTCCTTTTAAAATTTGCCAGAATATTTAGATTTCACTTCTATTTCATCCACCAAATCACCAATCGTAGCGACAATTTTACTCATATTGTTCGCAAAGCTAATCGTCTGGGTATTCCACTCTTTGAATCGATCTGCTATTTGATTAGTCACCTGCTCATTGTAGTCGATCAAAGATTCGCGTACTGATTCTTTAAGCCTATCCACTTCACCCACAAGTAGATCTGTTATGCCGGCAAATTCATTACCAAGATCGTCTAAAAATTTAGTCTGATGCTCTTCTAAATTTTTAAAGCCATCATTAGCAAGCTCAGCGCTTCGCCCTAGAACATTACAGGTCTCTTTTAATGACATAGAGATTTCTGCTAATGCGTCAAACTGACTATCAAGCAATGTAGCAACTTCATTATTCTTTTCACTTGCTTTTTCGACATTTTGGGCCACATGAACTAAGGTTTCATTAAATGAATCCACTAACTGTTTCAGATTATTTGATAATAGCCCTAGCTGATTACTACTATTATCGAGGTGTTGACCATTTATCCGCATGGTTTCTGTTACATTCTGAAGTTGAGTCAATAAAGCCTCATGTTGAGATAATAATCTTGCGGTAACTTCTTGTTGCGCTTTTTCAGATTCTGAAGTCGATTGTAAAAAAGATTCATATTGCTCGCGCATCTGCGCTAATTGCTGGTTAACAATCTCTTGTCGCGCCTGTTCTTGCTCTGAAATTTGTGTTGCTTGTTGTTGTTGCACTTCGAGGAATGATTTGAGTTCTGTTCCCATTTGAAGTGCTGCCTGATTTACAGTATCTCCCGCAGCTCTTAATTGCATCTCTTGAGCCTTTCCCGCAGAATGTAAGCCGTCAGTAAATCGATCAATAAGTCCCTCTAAAGCTGCAGTAGAATGATCTTGCGTTGTCGTTATTAATGAGTCAATCGCTGGCTTCATAACATTGTTAAGAGCGACCGTAATTGCTTCCTCTAATCCCTGACTTAATCCTCTCACGGCCTCTTGCATGGTAGAGCCTAATTTCTCATGAAGCTCTTGCAACGCCTCTTTACTCTCTTCGGTATTATTCGCAATTTTTTGCAAATTTTGCTCTGAAGTAATCGCGGGGAAAATCTCTTGTATTAAGCCATTCAGATTATCAATTTTTGTCGTAATGCTACGCTCAACGGATTTTTCAACGAAATTTAAGATTAAGCTTAATAAAACGCCCCAAATGGAAGTCATAAAAGCAAAAGAGATTCCCGCAACTAATTGACCTATACCACTTTTTAATACCTCAATTTCATCACTATGAATATCTAGCCCGCGAAGCCCTGTAACAAGACCCACAAACGTTCCTAATACACCGGCAGCCACCAATAAACTAGGAATAGAAGATAGTAACCGATTATGTGTAATTGCAGAGGCTAACGTCTCAGTATTAAAATAATATTCTGAATCGATACTACTATAGACTTTTTCATCTTGAGAATTAAAAATTAAAGTATCCTTATAATCTTTGGCCAACTCCCCTGTTTTTAGATCTCTAATAGCAGAAATATCTTGCTCAAACTCATATTTTTGTAGATAAACATCTTGATCCTTATACTTTTGAAATAACTGTACTAAACTATTAATTTTATGAATACTGCTTCTTTTCTTTACAAAGATATAGCTACAACAATAAACACATATAGCGAATAAAATTAAGATAAAAAGCGCTGTTAAACCATCTTCATGCAACTGGAATAACGATGAAAAATCTGGCAGTAAATTCAAAAAAACATCTTTCATTTAAGTATCATCTTTGTAAAAACAAATAAAAGACGAATTATACATTAATATGACTGTTTCTACCTACGCATCTCTAGAAACATTAAGTATTATTTAGGTCTAAGAAAACTTATTATGCTTCTAGAAATAGATAATTTTTCCACATTTTAAAAGGAACTATCCCTAAGATAAGGTATCTATTACAAGCCAATATTAGCGATTAGATAAAAAGGTGAATCACTAAGAAAATTAATCTCATCGCCGGAGCGAATGACCTCGTTCTTCCAGCTATCCCGCGCCGGCAGGTTTGGCATCTTGAGTGCCGAGAAATATCTTGAATGCCGGGATCTGATTCATTGCCGAGAGATTGAGAATCGCTCTCCCGCGGGCGCGCGGTTGTGCTGGACTTGCAAACATTCCCTCCCGCCGTGAATCTGCTTTATTAAGAATGCAAAAATTTCAGAAAGACTGCTCAACTCGCTTTACCACCAAACTTACCACCATTAAGTTGGCTTGTAATCCCCTAAAAATAATACCGACTATAAGTAGAATTTTCTCATATTATTTATCTTAGGAGAAATTAACTATGAAAAAATCAAAATTCACAGACACACAAATCATGTCGATCTTAAAGCAGAATGAATCAGGCGTGAAAGTGACTGATTTATGTCGAGAGTATGGGATTAGTTCGGCGACATTTTATAAGTGGCGTTCAAAATATGGTGGCATGGATGCATCGATGATTACTCGGCTAAAAGAGCTAAAAGCGGAGAATGCAAGACTCAAGATATCTCCATTCGTTTGGTTTGTGAGATATTTGGAATTAGCAAAACAGCTTTTCACTATCAGGCCAAAGCTACGTCAGAAAACAAACTCATTGAAACTTGGTTGCTAAGCTCATAAGCGTTGGGGTTTGGTTTATGTTTTGATTATTTGAGAAATATTCAAAAGTTCCAATGGAATCATAAGCGAGTTTTAAGGGTTTATCGGGAAGGTCTTTGTGTGGATATTGATTTTAGTTTACCGACAGAAAAAGTGATTCGATCCTTAGAGAGAGTTATTGAGTGGAGAGGAAAGCCTGCAGCGATTCGATATGATAATGATCCCGAATATATCAGTCAGAAATTAATTGATTGGGCTAATTCAAAGAACGTAATCAACCTAGAAAAGCGTTAAGATATTTAACGCCTTATGAGTTTTTAGCTAAAAACGCATCTGTTGCACTCCGTATTTGAATCTACAAATATATGTAAATTGGATCTTTCATCCTAATCAAACATAATAAGACACCTTATAGAATATATCCTTGAACAAGCCCCATAAATTTCATACTAACTTATCAATTAAACTCAATAAAGGTAGATTCAAATCATATTCTAAACCTGTCTCATGCCAATAAAAAATGACATTTTTCGAATTTCTGGCTAGACAGAAATAATTACCTGATGGATCAATAGCTAAAGGTATTAAATTCTCATCAATCGATCCCTGTAAGCTTTTATATGTTGTAAAAACATTTTCTACATCATCTTCATTAAATGACAATAACTTATCAAATATAAACTCTTTACCGGATTTCTCCTCCATTAATTCATTTTTTATTGGCCTACCATTATTATGGGACAATATAAATGGAATGAGTTTTTCATCTAAAATATAAGATGTGAGTTTCTCGAAATTTTTAATATTTGATACATCCACATTATTTTTTATGTATTTCCAACCAACTACTGCTTGTTTATCTGTTGTCATTTCCGCCTCCCCAAATTACCTGGCCACCTGTATGTCCTGTTTTGTCATGCGTATCTTTATCCACTAATTGTAGCTTCCCCGGGTCTTCAGAATGATGCCAAACATAGCCATCAGGTCTATCACCATTTGCTATTTGCACTAACTGCTCTTCCGTAAATTGTTTTCTAAACTCAGGGTCTTTTTCGCATTTTTCTTTTAATGCTTGGTTTGCATCGTTAAATTGTTCTTTATTACTTGCCTCATATTTCTCTGTATCTAATTGATGTTCAAAAGTAACTTCAAATTGAGGGAAAACACCTTCAATAATCTCACCATCATGCTCTATACTTTTTCTCTCAAAAGGCACACCTGTTACTGGATGAACATCCCCCTCTAAAGATGAGTTTCTACACTCAATATGTCTTTTAACTGGTTGTTCTCCAACCTCTGATATTTGCTCTTCTTGTTCTACATCTTTATTACTCTCCACTGCAGAACAAGTGACATCATTCTTCACGTCTTGTACATCCCTTTTATCCTTCACAGGATCTTTAATACGCTCCATATTATTACTAACTGTTTTCTCTAACACTCAATCACCTCTGCTTTCACATATCCCATCATCTGATCTAGTAATTTATAAGCATAAACAGAATGATTAATTCTTTCCTGCAATACTGAGTACAATTCTTTATTACTTTCAAATTCATTAAAATTAATATCAAAAATATCAGATAATACATCTATTAATACTTGTTTATTTCGATCTTCCAATAACACCAATGATTTCCCATTTTTAAAATCTATATATGCATTCATCAAATGCCCTCTGGTAAAACCTCTCAATTTTAATTTTTGAAGACCAATTTTAATGTTTTGCGGAATCACCAAAGAATTATTGCCATGCGTTTCATTAAATAACATCTGCAAAATCGTGATTCTAAATCCAGCCTCAGAAACCATTTCTGAATACACTGCATTATGATCATAAATATTATTTTCACTTTGAGTAAAGTGTTTAATTTTGCACAATACCGGTTCTAACCAATCATTTTGACTAACCACAGCAATACCTGGTGGTAATTTTGATAATTCATCTAGTTGTTCATCTTTTAAACCTATAGATTTTCCTGCAGCTCTTCGATCATTTTCTTCCGGTAATCTCATAATAATCTTGGTATTTGTATTACGAATCGCAGATATATCTACAGCTCCTGGTGATTGATCTACAATAATAAATCCTTCCCCATAAGTTCTCATTTCAGCAATTGAATTACTAAGCATTTCAACAGACTTAGACTCCAAACTTTGCCCTCCTTCTTGTCCTGCTGATGTTGTTGCTTTCAAAATATTGTGAGCTTCTTCTAGAACAGTAACATGCTTCAAAGGTAAATTCATGCCACCTTCATCCATTCTGTGCTCATTTAAACGAACCAACAAAATCCCTGTAATTAATGCTTTAGTATCAGATGCACCCGCTCTGCTTAAGTCAATAATACAACTTTTATCAAATAAC
This sequence comes from Ignatzschineria ureiclastica, assembly GCF_003121845.1. Taxonomy (GTDB): domain Bacteria; phylum Pseudomonadota; class Gammaproteobacteria; order Cardiobacteriales; family Wohlfahrtiimonadaceae; genus Ignatzschineria; species Ignatzschineria ureiclastica. Next base: position 149,117 of record NZ_QEWQ01000006.1, read on the forward strand.
TTTTTAGGATTTATTTCATCTGATGTGAAGATTTCACCATTTAATCCATTAGTCAAAGATCTTATTCTTGTAACCAATGAACCATTATAATTAGCTTTTACTTCCTCTGAAAAATCAGAGTTTTTAACCACTTTTTCTAGTGAAACCAAAACATCTACAAAAGAAGGATAAATAGTTGGGGTAAATTTATTTTTAGAAGTTTGCAATGACCAACCACAGTCTTCATAGGCATCTAAAATAGCTTCTTTTAGAACAGCAGGCATAGCAGCATACATTGGCCAACATACATTAAATATCTCAACTAAACGATCAACATGCTCGTGAACATGAATACTTTCAGGAAAAGCAAAAGGATTAATTCTCAATAAATTACTTAAGCTTGGATTAGTTCCATAAACAGTAACATCATCTGAATTTCCAAATACATGCTTATATTCCCCTTTAGCTGGCTCAATCACTAAAAAAGGAACATTATTCTGCTGTAATTGCTCTAAAATTTCATATGTAGTATTACTTTTTCCTGATCCTGTAGATCCTGTAATAAACATATGCTTTGTCAATTCATTAACATTCAAAGCAACTTTTTGCTTCCTAGTTTTCCATAAATGCCAAATATCGCCCAATACTATAGATTTATCATCAGCATTATTTGTCTTTCTCTGTCCATCTAGTAATTGTATTTGTCGACCAAAAGATTGAGCTTCAATCACAACAGTACCCGATGTAGATTTACGAGGTAAACCTAGTTGTACACTCATTTCTTTTCCTGAAATTAAAGTTGCGGGTGTTAAAGAGTTGATATTCTCTTTTTGTAAAAAATCCGCATACAGTCTAGGATGTGAGAAATTACATAACCATTTTTTCACCTCTTTAGTTTTGCTCTGATCTCGATCTAATGACCAAGTTGTTAAAGCTGAAAACTCTGAGTTTGAGTTTTGGCCACGTATTAATCCTAGATACATACTCGCTAAGGATTCTGAAGTAGATAAGTGTTCACCAAAAAAATAAGCCGCACTGTGCCATCCACCAAAACATCTAGCTTCCTCGATTCTTTCAAATTGTTTATCTATTTGTTTTAATAAATTATCAATTCCTTTATTAAGGCTTTCGATAGACATTGTTTTACTTGTACCGGTTGTTTTTCCTGTAGTATCTGTAGTAGTTGTGCCTACTGTATAAGTATTTGTATCAGTTGTACCTCTAGAAGAACTCTGATTGCTCCCTGTAGTTTCTGCTTTAGTTGTAGATTCACTTTTTCCTTTGGTTTCATTGCCTTGAAAAGCCATCGCAAATGCCCCAGCTCCAGCACCGATAGCCATAGCGACAAGAGGATTAACTAACTTTAATCCCCCTGCAATAGCTCCTCCCGCACCAATTGCAGTTGCTGCGCCCGAAGCAAGTTTAGAAGTAAATGTACCTTTACTTATAGACTCATTAGTACCCTCTGTTACAGAGGAACTTGAAGTAATCGAAGTACCTGTTGTTTCTGTAAGAGCAACACTCTTACCCAATGATTCAGATATATTAGTGCTCAAAGCATGAGTAATAGATTCATTATCATTCTGGCCATAAGTCAAAGTCTGCTTTAAAAATGGAGATAACTGATTAGCAACTAATTCATAACCAAGTTTTACCACTTCCAATTCATTATTTGAAATAGGTTCAGCCAAAATTAAAGCCTGATAATCTTTGCCTTCAGATGCATCAATGAGTCTTTCAATACCTTGCATGTAATCATGACCATTTTCTAATGCCAAAGATGGAACACCAGAAACAGAAGTAATCGCTTTTGTTTTATCATCTTTAATTTTGGATAATAAATTACTGACATCTGCATTTTCTACAGGCGATAATAAACTACCATCAAAATGTCCGTTGAAGCATTCTTCTAATAATTTTCCAGCTATTAAACCTTGTACCTTCTTTGCTTGACCACGAATACCGATATAAAGATCCGTTTTTGATTCATTGGAATCAATATATATAAAAACGGTATAGCCAGCTGTACCTATTGCACTGTAAATAGCAGATAAACTTTCTTGTATTGAGAGCTTACTATCAAAGACAATTCGATCTAACTTATATAATCTAATATCGGCAGATAAACTTAATTCATTTTTTTTAAAAAAAGTATCTACAGAATAGTGCATCAAATCATTCAAATAACCTTTATTGATAATATAGCTAGCATTTTCAAGCGCATAACTTGCTTTATCTAAACTACGCTCAATTTCCACAATATCAGACATAATAATTCTCTAAATTATATAATGAATAAAGCGATGATTACTGCTAGCACAACTCCACCTGCTGCAATTGCTACTTTAATAAAATTCTTTTGTCTATCAGATTGCAAGTTACTTGTATTACTATCACTTTTTCCATAATTCTTCTCTTGATTAGAAGATGAAGATATTTTCTCTTTTACAAGCTTAGATACAGTACTTTTTTTATTTAACTTATTAAGCACATTAATCAAATGCATTAATCGCTCCAGAGAAAAATTCCCAGTAATATAATTCATTTGAGAACCTAAATATTGCTCATCCCATAATGATTCATTTAAATCAATTGCAGGACTGAATTTTGAAACCGAATAATCTTCAAATAAATCAGGGATTTTTTGATAACTATACAAGATAGTCAATAAAACATCTTGGACTGAAAAATCATCATGTCTAACACAAGATTTTATGTATGACTTTAACTTACTTAAACCATTACCATTTTTTGCATCTTCTATAGACTCTCTTAATATATCTGTTACCAAAAAAGTGTCTAAAAGGTTTTTTTTATCATTTAACAACTGATTAACATCTATATCTTTTATTCGCTGGTTATTCTCTTCAGTTTTATCCTCAGGCTTTTGTGCCGCTGAATTACTCTCCTGACGCTCATCATTATCAATGATAAATCCTTGAATATTCTTGCGATTTTGCAAATATTTTTTAACATCTAAAGCATGTAAACAGCGTTTTTCATTAAATACTTCGTAATTCAGACTGCTTATTAAATCATCAAAATACCTAGGCTTAATCCATTCTATACCTTCATTTTCTACAATGGAGAATATTGCACCCGGCGTTAATGATTTGTCTGAAAATAAATTACTATCTAATGATTTAAAGTCTTTTTGATCCAATTCAACAGGCCTAGAGCCATTTTTTAAATTATTTAAGAATTGTGCTTTTGATACCGTCATAATGTCACCTATCGATTCATTGAAATTATTTGTGATAATTTATCTTGAAATTGTTTAATTTCATCCAAATTATTCCTACCTTCTTGAATTGCTCGCTCTCTATCAGCTACATTTTCCATCTTGCTATTCAAGTCTGACATCACGTTATCAAAAATTGGATTAAAATGTTTTTCAGCATACTCAGCGAAAATAGATGACATTTCTTTAGAGTTTTCACCTATTACTTCTTGTAAAATTTTAATTTGCTTCTCAAATTTTGAGTATAAATCATGCTCTCTTGCTGCCCACAAGCTTTCTAAGTCTACAAATTCTTCTTTCACATCTATTTCATATTCTTCAATTCTATCTCTTTTTGTAATCCATAATGTCCAAGGATTTCTTTCTTGTACTGTGCGTTCTCTTTTTTGTTTATAGTTTCTTATTTTTATTTCATTATTCTGTAATGTTTCTATAAAAGCACCATTCATTGAATTCTTAAGCTTTATCTTCAATCCATCTAAAATAGGAAAAATATCTTTATCATCAATCATACTTCCAAATAATGATTCTAAGTACTGATTATATTCTGCTATTAATTGCTTTTGAATAATAGGTTGACTTGATTTTTCTATGCTCTCTAACTTGATATGAAAGCTTTCTAAAAATTCAGTATAGATTTTTTCGAGTTTTTCTAATGATTTATATGCTGATGCCACACTTACTTTCTCTTTTGTGACAAATTGTTTTTTTAATTTTTCTAATATGTTGTCAATATCAGATTGCTCCTCATGCATTAAACCAACAATAATGTCAGGGATTGCAGCTTCTCGCTCCTCTAATCTTGTGATAAATTGCTTAACATCAAAACCATCTCTCTTTTTCTTTTCTAAAGCTACAAGCTCTTTTTTTAAAGTGTCTAACTTACTTTGCTCTAAATTTAGGTTCGCATTAATTTGCGCCTCAGCATTGCTATCTTTAAGAATATTGCTTAATAAACCATATATACGATAAACTCGATTTGGTAAGTTATACTTATTAATATAATTAGAAACTACTGCTTCTATCGCAGGAATGCCACTACGCTCTAATACTAAAGGATTAACACTCTGACTCATTGATGCTACATTGCGATTCATCAACGCAAGTTCTGAACGATTTAATGGCATGTATTGCACAAAATCATAAACTTTTTCATCTTCAAACAATCCAATTAAACCTTGTAGTAATCTTTTTTCTTTTGATGATAAAGATTCTTCTAACAGTTGCTGTTTTCGTAATAATAGTGCTAGTTGTGCTGATATTGGATAAATTTTTGGCTGTGCAATACCATTCTCTGATAAATAGTTTTTAACATTCAAAAGAATTTTATCCATATTCTCTTTTTCTAAATCAAATTCATCAGCCTTATTGAGCAAAAATAAAAATCTATCTCTCCCTTGCTTACCTTTTTTCTGCATAGCATTGGCTATATCATTTAATGTGCTCATATCATCATCCGTACCAATTTGTGTTGCATTAATGATATAAAGAATTAAAGGATTTCTATTACTATCTTGAATGTGTTCAATCGTAACTGTTCTATGCTCAGTAGTTCGGCTATTATTAGGTCCGGGAGTATCTGTTAAAACTAAACGAGAATTTTCATAATTCTCTATACCGATCAAATTACCATCTATTCTTATTCTTGAGGTACCTTGAGCATTCCAATCAGATAATTGCTTTAAGTTACTAGAAATATTGTCCTTATCATTAAAATCAACCACTAAATTATTTCTTTTATCATGTTGACTTGAAGCCAGTTGGAGATTAAATACACCTGATAGCTGATCCTTCGTGTTGTTGATTTGCGCTATTGTTGCAGTCGTCGCCTCATTAGCTGCAGGTAATAATTCATATCCTAACAAACTATTAATAAATGTAGATTTACCTGACGACATGGTTGCTACAACAAAGGCATCAAAATCTTTATTAAAAGCTTCTTTTATTGCTGTCTTATTACTAACACTAGCATTAATATATTTTGATAAAAGCTTACTTTTCTCCGCTTCCTTAACCAAGTTTTCTATTTCAGTTAATCGAGATTCAGCACCCTTAATAACTTTATAGTTAATTTTTATATCAAAACTATTATTTTTAACTGCATATTCAACTGCCTCAGCAACATCATCACAATCCTCTTTAGTGCCTGTAAACGTGATATCATATTGTTTATTTTTATTGAAAACACTATATAGAATTTCTGCAAAATCATCGATCCAATCTTGTAATCTTAATGACGCATACTTTGATAAGAACGAATCCTCTGCAATCTCAACATCTTCAATTTTGAAGGTAGTATGTACAATAAATGGGTTATATTCTATTTCAACTTTAATCATATTATCCTCTTAATTTTTACTTATTAATCAATCATTCTGGTAAAGCTAAGCAAGTCTCTTTAAATTTGAGAGTTTTCAAATGATAATGGGTTGTGTTCAATGTAAAGATGTGCGAGTTGCAATATAGCCTTCAATTACTTCTATTAAAGCACCCAAACCTGCTTGTTTAGTAACTTGATCAAAAACCATTTTTTTTGCTATATAATCCTTCTGATGAATATCAATATCTGATAAATTAGCCAGAGCATATTGATCTATTTCTTCTAACAATTGAGCTCTTTCTTTTGCTGTCATACTTTCATTATGTAAGTATTTTGAAGCCAATAATATTTTTAACGAAGAAACAGGTGTTATATTAAATTTAAACGATGGTTTAATATCATTTAAATAGTCCTTCATTTTTCCAAGAATATCACCTAAATTTTCATTTTTTTCTTCATCTAATTTATCTATTTTATTCAATACAATAAGAATATCTTTGATATTATCCCCAACATTTTTTATAATTCTACCAAGCAAAACTCGATCATCATTGGTACCAATTTGCGTTGCATTTATAACGTAAATCATTAAGTTTACTTGTTGATTCTCTACAAAATCAATTAAACACTTTTCATGTGTTGGGTCTTGACTATTATTGGGTCCTGGGGTATCAAAAATTTTAATTTTGCTACCCATATCGGGAAGATTTCTAAAAGGACCTGATATGTTTATAGAATGGACATTAGAATCCTGATTCCATAATTTTAAATTTTCTAGAGATATATTATCTACTGCTATATCTTCGTAAGGTTTTAATAGTTCTCCCCCCCATGAATAAATATCAGTAAATGTCTTAATATCTCTAGTTTTCCTTATTGTTCCAGAAAAGTATTCTTTATGATTATCCTGTTCAATGCAGGTAACTTTTGCTGTAGTAGCTTCATTTGCTGAATGTAATAATTCCTTTCCTAACAAACAATTAATTAGAGTAGATTTGCCTGCGCTCATGGTTGCTACTATTGCTATATTAAACTCTTTATCCATAATATTATCCCCACTATCATTCTGTAGATTTTAACCGGTAATGTGTCATGGTTGTGTCATATCTAATATAAATTTATTTAATTAAATTATTGCTCCATGTCGCATCTAACCTATTTTGTCAAATCTAGATATTTTCAGGAGGGGTTATATTAGAGATTCAATCAAATCCTCATTAATAAACAACTTATCTTGGACAGCTGTGTGCTCAACCAATACCACATAGCTTTTGTAGATATATCGATGCTGTTTGACGCTTAGTCATATTACTCTCAACCAAGTTACCAATATGGTGATATAGCTTCTCAAACAAAACATTTACTAATTCATAGCTATAAATTTTTGGCTCTTTTTCTTAGATTATTGTGCTGTTTCTTCGATTAATTTTGTAATAAATATGATTTTGTCATTCTTCCATGTCGACGTTTCTTCTATGGCCTTCGACATATATACAATCTATAGCTCTCTATTGCCTTATGTTATGACTGCTAAAAACAATCGATAATAATCTCTTTTATTCATTACAATATAATGGCTTAACAATACAATATTGGCAGTGATAACAGTTTTTTTCAATCAAATATTCTTAGGCTTCAGATTCTTTAGTTACGTATAATTTAATGCCACGTTTTATTCCCTATACTAAACTACATATCCTACACCAATCGCAGTTAAGCCTGATTATTACTACCATTTCAACTATTTTGTTGGTAAAATTTTCCATCTCTTGATTTACCACCAAACTTACCACCATTAAGTTGGCTGACGGATAGGTTCACACTGTAAAAAAGATAACACGCTATGTTAGGAATAGCGTAACTAATTGATTTAAATATAATTTAAAAACACCAGACAAGAAAAAACCCTTAGCGAATGCTAAGGGTTTTGATATATGGCGGAGGCGGTGGGATTCGAACTCACGAACGGTTTAACCCGTTGCCGGTTTTCAAGACCGGTGCCTTCAACCACTCGGCCACGCCTCCATGTAAGAAGTGTTATTATAGAGAAAAAATCTTCATCTGCAACTATTTTTTCGCTATTTCCTTACTTTGATCGCTAATTAGTCAATTTTAGTCAATTGTTACGATTCTAAGGCAGTTTGTACCACCTTGTTGGAAGTTAAATGAACCAAAGGTGACTAAGATACGATCACCGGTTTCTACTGCATTTTGTGCTTTTAACACACCCACGACTTGACGGACAATTTCATCATCAGGTGATGGTTTGAAATCGTAAAGAATGGGCTGTACACCTTGGCAGATTGTGAGGCGACCACAAGTTGCTTCATTACGCGTAATACCATAAATCGGAAGCTGTGAAGTCACGCGGCTCATTAAGAGCGCTGTGGTTCCGGTTTCTGTTAAACAAGCTACCGCTTTAATATCAAAGTGGTTTGCAAGCACGATTGAAGACATTGCAATCGCTTCATCGGTACGCTCAAATTTGAAAGGTTCTTCCCGGAGTGAATAGCCTTCTAATGAGTAATCCACTTCACTCTCCGCACCTTGACAGATCGCTGACATCGCTTGGACAGTTTTCACAGGATATTTACCTACGGCTGTTTCTGCTGAAAGCATCACTGCATCCGTCCCATCAAGTACGGAGTTCGCAACGTCCATGACCTCTGCACGGGTTGGGGATTGGTGTTCAATCATCGATTCCATCATCTGTGTTGCGGTAATAACGGCTTTATCGAGTTGACGCGCACGTTTAATAAAACGTTTTTGTACACCCACTAATTTTGCATCACCAATCTCAACACCGAGATCTCCACGGGCAATCATAATCGCATCAGAGGCTTCAATAATTTCATCGATATTATCCAAGGCCTCTGTACGCTCAATTTTTGCCACAATACCGGCATTTGAACCCGCTTTGACGAGAAGTTCACGTGCTTCTTCAATATCAGCGGCGGTTTTAGGGAAAGAGACAGCGATAAAATCGGTATTAAAGTTTGCAGCACAGATCAGATCTTCTTTATCTTTATCGGTTAATGCTGCGGCAGATAGACCGCCCCCTTTAAGATTAAGACCTTTACGGTTAGATAATGGACCAGCGGTTAATACTTTAGTTTGAATTTCAGTTTCAGTGACACCGGTCACTTCTGCGACGATATTACCATCATCAAGCAGGAGGATATCACCGATATTTACATCATTGACGAGCTCTTTATAAGCAATCCCGACACGCTCTTTGGTACCGGCATCTTCATCCAGTGCGGAATCGAGCACGAAAGTTTGTCCTTCCTCTAACTCTACTCGTCCATCGATAAAGTTTTCAATACGAATTTTAGGACCTTGTAAATCAGAGAGAATACCGACTCTAACCCCTAACTTATTAGCAATTTCTCGAACGGCTGCTGCACGCGCTTCATGTTCAGCATGCTCACCATGAGAGAAGTTGAGACGGACGATATTCACGCCGGCTTTGATAATGCCTTCTAATACTCCAGGTTTATCAGTTGCAGGGCCTAATGTTGCTACAATTTTAGTACGACGCATCAATGTATCTCCTCTGTTGCTCTAAAAAAATTTCAATCTACTCTAAAAAATCATTTCTAGAAAATTGAAAGATTCGTGATAAGTGTAAAGTATAACGCTAATTTATATTCTTAGCTTAACAAATCAGGATAAAACCGTCACAATATCATTGTTTCCGCTATAATTAAGAGAAACATAAAATCAATCAAATCATTACAATAAAATTATACCGGTCTCACTTAAGATAGTATAAATAGTATAACAATCTCATGATTTTTATCATTCAGACAATCACTGATCTCAAGTGATTTTTTAATCTTCGAGCAGAAGCTTATCATTAGAGTATATAGGTAATATGACAAATAAAATATTTAATGAAGCCCTCATCGCGAAATACGATAAAGCAGGCCCACGCTACACTTCCTACCCTACGGCAGTGCAATTTACCGACGAATTTGGCAACAAAGAGTATATCGAAGCGGCGAAAGCCTCTAATGAAAGGCTTAATCCACTCTCGCTCTATTTTCATATTCCTTTCTGCGCCACGATCTGTTTCTACTGCGGTTGTAACAAAATTATCACCAAAAATCGTAAACGTTCTGAACCTTATCTTGAGCGCCTCTTTAAAGAGATGGAGATGCAAGGAGCACTCTTCAGTAATCGCGCGCCGGCAAAACAATTACATTGGGGCGGTGGTACACCCACATTTCTCTCGCATGATGAGATGAAAGCCCTAATGGATAAAACTCGCGAAGAGTTTAATCTACTGCCAAATGATGAAGCGGAAGTCTCTATCGAGGTTGATCCTCGGGAGGCGAATGCCGATACCGTTCGCTTCCTTCGCTCTATCGGCTTTAATCGTCTTAGTATGGGTGTACAAGATTTTGATGACAAAGTGCAATTAGCGGTCAATCGTATTCAGCCAAAAGAGATCACGATTGAAACCTTAACTGCAGCACGCGATTGTGGTTTTAACTCTATCTCACTGGATCTGATCTATGGTTTACCGTTCCAAACAGTAGAAACCTTTGATAAAACCCTTGATGAAGTGATTGCACTCTCCCCAGATCGCCTCTCGGTCTTTAACTATGCTCATATGCCGCATCTCTTCAAAACACAAAAGCAGATGAATGCCGCCGATATGCCATCGCCACAAGAGAAGCTCTTGATCCTTAAATTAGTGATTGAACGCTTAACGGAGGCTGGCTATGTCTATATTGGGATGGATCACTTTGCGAAACCGACAGATCAACTTGCGATTGCACAGCAAGAGGGCTTACTCTACCGTAATTTCCAAGGTTATAGTACGCATGCGGATTGTGATGTTGTGGGAATGGGCGTCTCTTCAATCTCGCAAATTGGAGATATCTACTCACAAAACGCCAAAACGATGCCGCAATATGAAGAGCGTATCGATAGTGGTCAACTCGCTATTATGCGCGGTGTTAAACTCACGCGGGATGATGTGATTCGCCGGCATGTGATTACAGAAATTATGTGTAATCTTAAACTCGATCTTGATCAAGTGAGCCGAGATTTCAATATCGATGCACGAGAATATTTTAAAGCGGATCTTCCAGAGCTTGAAGCGATGCAAGATGATGGCTTAATCATTGTGGATAAAGATAAATATTATGTACAAGATGCCGGTCGGCTTTTAATCCGTAATATCGGCATGGTATTTGATGCTTATCTGCAAAAAAATGATAATCGCTTCTCTCGCGTTATCTAATATTTGTCGCAATAGATCTACACAATATAAATCTACACAATATCGAGTCTTTGATGAATCGGCTTAACCGACTTCTATAAAAATCGTTAAAAATCAACGCAAAAAATCGCTATAAAGCGCTCATGGGGAATCTCCTTTGAGCGCTTTTTTATGCCTATAATCTCTTCCGAACTCACGCTCATTCAATCGATAACCGACAACCGTCAATCGAAGCAGCCATTTCCGATCAAGATAATATTTCCAATCAATTTCAAGTCATTAAACGAGCATCTAGCACTTTATTTGATCATAAAGAAGCCCGCTCTCTATTGCTATAAAAAAATAGCTATGATAGCTTTAAATTATTACATTATAAGAACAAACGTTCATCTAGCGAACAAAAAGCCTTATATCAATATCCGATATAAGCTGACATAAGCCTATATGGATCTATATAAGATCTACATAAGGCCAGATAAAAACAGATAAGAACAACAATAACGATATTTAAAGCTTTAATTACCTATTTTTATAACAACAAAGGAGGTCAAGATGTCTACACATCTTACGGAGGAACGCGCAGAGCGCGATTATGATGAGATGATTACCGCAGTCGGTCAATCCCCTCGATTTTATGAGATTGTTAAAAAGAAACAGTTCTTTAGCTTAACGCTTCTCGCGCTTACGCTCGGATTTTATATTCTGCTCATGCTCGCAGTAGCCTTTGCACCTGATCTTGTGGCCAAACCGATTGTAGAGGGCGGTGTTACAACTTGGGGAATTATCGCCGGATTCTTTCTGATTATCTGGACCATTCTCTTAACCGCTTACTACATTCAAAAAACCAATCGTGTCTTCGACCCTATGAATGAAGCGCTACTTGAGGAGGCCGCTAATGAAACGCTTAAATAATAAACACTCAAATAATCAATACCTAAATAGTGCATCCTCACACTCTCTACCCATAAAGCAAAATCAAGAGAGCCATAGAATGCGCTTTGGAACACTCGTTGCCGGTCTGATTATCAGCTCACCGCTACTATCTACCGCTTTTGCCCAACATGCATCCGGAGGAAAGAATTGGACGGCGATTGCGATGTTCTTCGTCTTTGTCTTAGCAACCCTCTATATCACCTTCTGGGCGGCAAATAAGACGAAGTCAGCCTCTGATTTCTATACCGCTGGCGGTGGCTTATCCGGCTTTCAAAATGGTTTAGCGATTGCCGGAGATTATCTCTCCTCTGCCTCATTCCTGGGGATCTCGGCGATGGTCTTTACCTCTGGCTATGATGGTTTAATCTACTCTTTCGGCTTCTTTATTGGCTGGCCTGTGATTCTCTTCCTAATGGCAGAACGTTTCCGTAACCTCGGTCGTTTTACCTTCGCCGATGTGACTGCTTATCGCTTAAAACAGCGCCCTATTCGAATTTTAGCAGCATTCTCCACAATGGCGATTGTACTGCTCTATTTGATTGCTCAAATGGTGGGTGCAGGAAAACTGATTGAGCTACTCTTTGGCCTCAATTATGGTTTAGCAGTGATGATTGTCGGGGTTTTAATGGTCCTTTACGTTCTCTTTGGCGGAATGTTAGCGACCACTTGGGTACAGATGATTAAAGCGGTCTTGATTCTCTTTGGTGCAACATTAATGTCTGTGGTTGTGCTCTATTGGTCTGGCTTTAGCCTGGAAACGCTCTTTAGTAATGCCATTGCGAAGAGTCCGAAAGGTATTGATATTATGAAACCGGGTTTACAGTTCCCAAATCCTATTGATGCGATCTCTCTTGGCGTTGGCTTAATGTTTGGAACCGCAGGATTGCCCCATATTCTCATGCGATTCTTTACCGTTAAAGATGCCAAAGAAGCGCGTAAATCTGTACTCTATGCCACAAGTTTTATTGGCTACTTCTATCTCTTGATGTTTATTATCGGCTTTGGTGCTATTGTCTATGTAATGGGTGTACCGGAATATATGAGCGGTGAATCTCTCATTGGTGGGAATAATATGGCGGCGATCCATCTTGCTCATGCTGTCGGTGGTAATCTCTTCTTAGGCTTTATGTCAGCGGTGACCTTTGCCACACTCGTAGCCGTTGTCGCCGGTTTAACACTCTCGGGGGCTTCTGCGATTAGTCATGATATCTATGCCAATGTGATCATGAAAGGAAAACCGAACATGCAAACGGAGCTGAAAATCTCCCGTTATACAACGATTGCATTGGGCGTCATTGCGATTCTGTTAGGGATGATGTTTGAAAATCAAAACGTCGCCTTTGTCGTAGGGCTTGCGTTCTCTATCGGAGCATCGGCGAACTTCCCACTACTCTTCCTCTCAATGTATTGGAAAAAGCTCTCCACACGGGGTGCTGTCATTGGCGGTGCGGCCGGTTTAGCCTCTGCAGTGATTATGATTATTCTCGGCCCTGAAGTATGGGGGAAAGTCTTAGGGAATGGCGAGGGAATTCTGCCATATAACAACCCGGCGCTTTTCTCGATTCCGATTGCCTTTATCGTAACGATGATCTTCTCTTTAACGGATAAATCTGAAGAGGCAAAAGCAGAACAAGCGCTCTTCTCAGGTCAATATGTTCGTTCGCAAGTGGGCGGTGAAGGGATTGCCGAGGCGATTCAACAATATCGTCAAGTCAATCACCCTGATTTTAATAAGACAGAGTCTAATAAATCATGATGCTTTAAATACTCAGTAGAATGATTAATGGTAGATTACTCACCATAGACAAAAAATAGCTAAAAGGATCGTTTCATAAGAAGCGGTCCTTTTTTATATCATTGAACTGGCTGCAATGAATCGCCTCTTTTTTACAGTATTATAGCAAGATCGGTTCAAAATAAGCTCATTCAAATGCCGGCGCATCGATTATAATAAGTAAGGAAGCGGTTCTATCCGGCATCTTGCAAGTATTGTTTAAAACCATTTTTCTTAAACCAAATTTACTATAATAGTCGTGATCAATCCTTTAAAAAGGATTTTTTTGCCAAATTGAGTACAATAGATCCTAATAATGAACAAAATAAGGGATCAATGATGACATATTATATTGGTGCGCATGTGAGCGCCGCAGGTGGTGTACAAAATAGTGTAAAAAATGCCCATGAGATTGGCGCGAATGCTTTTGCCCTCTTCACCAAGAATAATCGTCGCTGGGAAGGACCACCTCTTAAAAAAGCTGATATTGAGAGCTATCAACGCTTTTTACAAGTCTATCAATACTCACCGAAACATATTCTGCCCCATGCGAGTTACCTGATTAATCCTGGTCACCACGATCCTGAACAATTAGCGAAATCTCGTAATGCGCTGTTAGATGAATTTCAACGCTGTGAACAGCTCGGCATTGAACTCATCAATTTCCATCCAGGTAGCCATCTTAATAAGATGCCGGTGAATGATTGCTTAGCCACCATTGCAGAATCCATTAATATGGTATTAGATCAAACAAAAGGCGTGACCGCCGTAATTGAAAATACCGCAGGACAAGGTTCAAACTTAGGTTTTGATTTTGAACATCTCGCGCGCATCATCGAAGATGTAGAAGATAAGAGTCGTGTGGGTGTTTGTATCGATACTTGCCACGCCTTTGCGGCTGGCTATGAGCTTCGGACTGAAGAGGGATGCGATCAAACTTTTGAAACATTTGATCAAGTTGTCGGATTTGATTATCTTCGGGCGCTCCATCTCAATGACTCTAAAGGGGCTTTCGATAGTCGTGTGGATCGGCATCATAGTTTAGGAAAAGGGGAAATTGGAGAAACACCATTCCGCTATATTATGCAAGATGATCGTTTTCGCAATATGCCATTAATTCTCGAAACCATTGAGCCAGAAATTTGGAAAGATGAGATCGCATGGCTACGCTCTTTAGAAGCAAAATAGTTTGAGATAATAAAAGCAAGATCAGTTCAAAATAGACTGTTCCAAATGCCGACCTGTCGCTTGTAATCAGAATAGACAAAAAAATCCCTATCCTGTTTAGTAATAAACAATAGATAGGGATAAGTCACACAACGAGGTTGATTCAATATAATGATTCGTCGTCACGAATGATGACGGCCATAAAGGCAATGATATTACTGCGCTTGATACTTTTGACGTAGCGATTTAGTCGCAGCGACAAGATGATTCAGTGCTTCACGTACCTCATCCCATCCCCGAGTTTTAAGACCGCAATCAGGATTGATCCAAATCCGCTCTTTCGGTAGATATTCCGTCGCCCGTTCGATCAAAGTTTCGATCTCTTGAGTGGTTGGAATACGCGGGGAGTGAATATCATAAACCCCAGGACCGATATCATTTGGATATTGGAACTCCCTGAAAACATCGAGTAGTTTCATGTGAGAGCGGGAAGTTTCAATCGTAATCACATCGGCATCGAGATTGGCAATCGAATGAATAATCTCATTAAAGTTGGAATAGCACATATGCGTATGAATCTGTGTGGTAGGCGCAACGCCGGAACTACTCAATCTAAAGGCGCGCTCTGCCCACTCAAGATAGGCGGCTTGTCGTGCTTTACGAAGTGGCAATAACTCCCGAATCGCCGGCTCATCGATCTGAATAATATGAACGCCGGCTGCTTCTAAATCTTGTACCTCATCACGAAGGGCTAAAGCAATTTGATAAGCGGTTGTCTCATCAGACTCATCATCCCGCGGGAATGACCAGGAGAGAATGGTAACGGGACCTGTAAGCATTCCTTTTACTGGAAGATTCGTTAAGCTCTGTGCATATTGAATCCACTCAACAGTAATCGCTTTCGGACGCGCAACATCTCCATAAATAATCGGGGGTTTAACACAGCGAGAACCATAACTCTGTACCCAACCAAATTGGGTAAAGGCAAAGCCATCTAAGTTCTCACCAAAATACTCCACCATGTCATTCCGCTCAGCTTCACCATGCACTAAAACATCTAAACCTAGCTTCTCTTGCTCTTCAATAGCATATTGAATCTGTGCTTGAATAGCTGTTTTATATTCTGCCTCACTAATCCCTCCTAAACGGTACTGTAATCGAGTTTGGCGGATATCCCCTGTTTGCGGGAATGAACCAATTGTCGTTGTTGGGAAGAGCGGCAATTGGAATTTAGCCGCTTGTAGCGCTGCACGCACCGTAAAAGGATCGTTGCGCTTAGCATCTTCTGGGCGAATGTCGGCAATTCGTTTGGCGACGGCACTATTGTGAATCCGAGTAGAAGTTTCACGTGAAACTTGAATCGCACTTGCTTTCGCTAGAGCATCACTCACCGCTTCTCGCCCTTGATTTAACCCTTGAGTTAAGACTTCAATTTCGGCAATTTTCTGAATACCAAATGCAAGCCAACTGCGAATTTCCGCATCGAGCTTCTCCTCGGCATTGAGATCCACTGGCACATGCAGAAGGGAGGAAGAGGAACCCACCCATAATTGATCGCCCCACTGTTTTGCAAGGGGCTCTAAAATCGTTAAGCTTTTCGCTAAATCATTCGCCCAAATATTACGACCATCCACCAATCCCACTGACAAAATTTTATCATTCGGCCAGGCAGATGCTACCGAATCAAGATCCCCTCGTACCGCATCAATATGTAAACCCGCGACCGGCAATGTTTTGACCGTATTAAGATTATCGCCAATCTCATCAAAATAGGTTGTGAGAATCAAGCGATCACTCACCGCTGCTAAAGCTTCATAAACGGTAGTAAATGCCGCTCGCCACTCCTCAGAGAGATCTAAGGCTAAAATCGGCTCATCGATCTGAATCCAATCCGCTCCACTCTCGGCAAGTTTCACTAAAATTGTACGATAAGCCTCGATTAAGGCCGGTACTAAAGTAAGTTTAGAGAAAGTCTCTCCTTTAATGGCACTCAATTTAAGCCACGTTAAAGGACCCACTAATACCGCTTTGACCGCCTGAGGTTCATTGTTGTCTTTGGCATTTCGCGCCACATACGCTGTCGCCCGTTTTACGGTATCAAAGAGTTTTTGAGAAGAGAGGGTAAAGGCTTGGTTCTTGCTGATTTCCGGTACGATATAGTGATAGTTGGTATCAAACCACTTTGTCATCTCTGAGGCAGGCGCATCTTCGCCGGTGGGCGCCCTACCCCGCGCTACTCGAAAATAGGTATCAAGGCTTACTTCTTCCCCTTGAGGATGATTAAATCTCGAAGGGATAACCCCTAAAAGACTTGAAGTATCTAAAATATGATCATAGAAAGTAAAATCGCCAACGGTTAATAGATCGAGTCCTTGTTGTGCTTGCCAAGCAGTTTCCTCAACCGTTCGAGCCACGTCTAATAGGGCCTCTTGGGAAATATCCCCGCGCCAATACTTCTCTAATGCAAATTTTAATTCACGTTTCGCGCCAATACGAGGGAATCCTAAAATGTGTGCTACAGCCATGATTGTCTCCTTTTTTGAGTGCTTATCAATTGAAAATAATTACAATAACTTCTTAAAATATTTGGGAAATGTTCTCTGTGACGTGTTCTCTATGACGAGTTCTCTATGACAAATTCTCTATAAAATCATCATTCATCATCATTCATTTCCCTCAAACTCTCCCTTGGTCTCGTCTTGATTGACCTTATGAGATTTGAGTCTTTGACAATTGAGCAGGCATAAAAAAACCAACACTTTTGTCTTATCAAGCAGTGTTGGTTAGAATCCAATCGCTTTTATCTCTCAGTAAATCCTTGCGGTTCTACTGTAGGAGTTAGCACCTTAGATACCTTTTTCGTATCCAGGTTGCCGGGTTTCACAGGGCCTGTCCCTCCACCACTCTTGATAAAGTACGCATTTCGTTTGCGTTCGTTATAATAATCACAGCCTTTTGCAAAAAGCAAACATTTTTGTAAAGGGTTATCCATTTCTAATCAGGAAAATTCTCTCTAGCTATTGATAATCCTAAGATTACCTTTGTAGATTTTTTTTAAAAAATATTTCACAAATAAGAGAGAAACGATTAAAAAAGATCGTCATTTTACTCACAATCTTCCATTAAAAATGCTCGCCAATCGTAGTACTGATATTTTCTTCATAAAGCTATTCTATTGATAAAAACTTCTTAATGAAACTTTCAGGATGAAGAATGCTTGATGCAAATACGTTATCTGAAATCTGATTAATTTTTACTCATCTCTTTCAGAAAAGTATCAATCTCCGTACGCCAAGGAATAGCGGGTTGTGCCCCCTCTTTCATCACAGCTAAAGCCGCTGCGGCATGCCCCATCACCACTGCTTTTTCGAGCGTTTCGCCCTCTAAAAGTGCAGTTACTAACACACCATTAAAGGTATCGCCGGCTGCAATAGTATCAATCGCTTTCACCTTAAATCCCGGCACTAATTCCCCTGTAATACTCTGCGCATCTCGATCGTTGCGACTCACCCAAGCGCCCCGTTTTCCTAAAGTAATGATGACAGTTTCAATCCCTTTTTGATGCAAAATACGAGCCGCATTATCGGCACTCGCATCATCAATGACGTCGATTCCCGTCAAAATTTTAGCTTCGGTTTCATTCGGCGTAATCAGATCAATATTGGCTAAAAATTGATCTGAAAGCATTTTTGCAGGTGCAGGATTGAGTACCGTTAATACCCCTTTTTCCTTGGCTTTCTGCGCGGCTAACTCAAGCGCTTCAATCGGGGTCTCTAGCTGCATTAAGAGTGCATCACTCTCGGTAATTTGAGGCATTAATGGGGTAATAAAATCCACATTCACATGGGCATTGGCGCCGGCATAAATGCCGATCATATTCTCCCCCTCTTGATTCACAAAAATCATAGCAACGCCGGTTTTTTCATTAGGGATCGCTTTAATAAATTCAGTTTGAATCTGATCGTTGGCAAATTGGGCAATGGCAGCCGTCCCCATTTCATCATCTCCGACAGCAGAGATAAAGTGAATGTTCGCACCTGCTCGGCCTGCCGCTACCGCTTGATTGGCACCTTTGCCCCCTAATGCTACTTGGTAATGATCGCCGGCAAGAGTTTCTCCAGGCGCTAAAAAATGAGGCACTTTTAAGATGTAATCCACATTACTACTACCTAACACGATTAATTTTTTCTTCATGATCTCTATCCTATCCGTATTGCAACATTCAATTGAGGGTTATTTTACCCTGTATTATTTCGCATACACGCATTACTTTTACCCCATTTTAACGGATTTTAAACTAACAATAGGTTTTTGATTTAAAAAAATAATTATTCTATTTCATTGCTTTTTAAATATAGCTAGTTTATATCTAAGTAAGGCTGTCTAACAATAATACAACTCAAAAGAGTAGCAATACATTCTGTAGTGTTACCCCATAAAGCAGCAGCCTGTAATCTCAATCTCATAAGATCGATTACCACAATAACAACAAAATATTAAAAATCGCGGTTTCACACAATGGAGCCGTAAACCATCAGAGGATAGATACAATGAAAAAGACCCTTCTTGGGCTTGCGCTTAGCAGCCTGCTCGTTTTCCCTGCGCTCTCAAATGGCGAAGAACTCACCGGCACTCTCAAAAAAGTGAATGATTCAGGTTCAATCACTTTAGGACACCGAGAGTCATCAATTCCTTATTCATACTATGATAATCAACAAAATGTGATCGGTTATTCCCACGAAGTCAGCCTCAAGATCGTTGAAGGGATTGAGAAGAAGCTTGGGAAAAAAATCGATGTAAAACTAGTGCCCATTACCTCTCAAAATCGTATTCCTTTAATGAAAAATGGCACGATCGACCTTGAGTGTGGTTCCACAACCCATAACACCGCAAGGGCGCAAGAAGCAGGATTCACAAATACCATCTTTATCGTCAATATTCGAATGATTACCGATGCTAAATCGGGCATTCATAGTTTTGATGATCTGAAAGATAAAGTGGTCATTACCACAGCAGGCACCACTTCTGAGCGAGTGCTTCGCAATATGAATGCGGAAAAAGGTGCTAATATTCGAATTCAAGCGGCGAAAGATCATGGTGATGCGTTTATGATGCTCGCCGATAATCGTGGTGTGGCTTTTGTCATGGATGATTCGCTACTCTATGGCGAGCGAGCGAAGTCCCCACAACCTGATCGTTGGGTTGTAACGGGGGAATCACAAGGCCAAGAAGCTTATGCCTGTATGATGCGTAAAGATGATCCGCAATTTAAAGCCCTTGCTGATGAAGTGATTGCTGAATTAGCGACGAGTGGCGAACTAGAAAAAATCTATGATCGCTGGTTTACGCAGCCGATTCCACCGAGTAATGTGAATCTTGAATTCCCACTCTCAGAGAGTATGAAAGCGCTTTTTGCCGCGCCTACCGATCAACCTTATGAGTAAATCAATCATCATAGGGAATGTTGGTCATCAGAGAAGCCTCTGATCACGATCATGACCAGTCGTCATTTACTGGTTATTTAGTGGTCAGTTAATCGCTCAGATTCAATATAGCGCCGATGACAAATAACAGAAACAGGCTACTGAGAGAATCACTGAGATGCTCTCAGTAGTTAGTTTGTGTCTATCTTGTATCCCTACCTGTATAGCTATCCTGTATATCTACTTGGCGCATATATCCTGACTTATCTATCTGATTCAACAACCCTTTTGTTATGTAAGCAAATTGTGTCAGCAATAAAAAAGGTTTTCTATGTTTGGTTTAGATTTTTCAATGCTCTCTCAAGAAGCGGTTATGAATGAAACCTATCTTGATTGGTTACTAGAAGGTGCAAAATGGACGATCATCTCCGCAAGTAGTAGCTGGATTGTCGCCCTCATCCTCGGCATTATTGTCGGCACAATGCGCACACTTCCTAGTAAAACCCTCCGTTTTCTCGGCGCAACCTATGTGGAATGTCTGCGTAATGTGCCGCTTATCGTCCAACTCTTCTTCTGGTATTACGTCTGGCCGAATTTGATGCCGGAACCCTTTAGTCAATGGATCAAAATGCAAGATCCCATTGTCCAAATTATGACTGCCGGGATTCTCTGCCTTGGGCTCTTTACCTCTGCGCGAGTCGCTGAACAGGTGCGCTCAAGTATCGAGTCCCTCGCAAAAGGTCAACTACGTGCGGCCCTTGCTACCGGGATGACTACATTGCAAGCCTATCGTTATGTCATCTTACCGCAAGCATTACGAATTATCCTGCCTCCGATGACTTCTGAGCTCCTTAACATCTTCAAAAACTCTTCGGTGCTACAAACAATTGGTCTTGCGGAGCTTACTCGACAAGCGGCACAAATTAATGATTATACGGCTAAAGCCTATGAATCTTTTATCCTCGTGACCATCGCTTATATCATCATTAATGTGGCCTTAATGTTTATTATGAAAATGATTGAACGTTGGACTGCACTACCTACGGCTAAGGGGGCTTAATATGGGAAATTTCTCTTTTGGCAGTCTATGGCATATTCTTCAGGAAAATAGCGATTTTCTACTCCAAGGTTTAGGGGTGAGTTTACAGATCACAATCATCGCGATTTTAGTCGGAATGGTTTGGGGAATTGTTCTTGCAGTTCTTCGGCTCTATGCACCGCGCCCGATCGCTTTTTTAGCCACCGCTTATGTCAATCTCTTTCGCTCAATCCCGCTCATTATGGTGTTAATGTGGTTCTATCTCGCCATTGGTCCGACAGTTCAGCAATATTTGGGCTTAGGCAATAGCAGTAGCGTGCGCTTAATGTGGGCCATTATCGCCTTTTCTCTCTTTGAAGCGGCTTACTATTCTGAAATTATTCGGGCCGGCTTTAAAAGCGTACGCAAACAGCAGATGAGTGCTTCCCTCGCCTTAGGAATGAATCGGGCACAAGCCATCTACTATGTGATTCTACCGCAAGCGCTTCGCAATATGGTCCCGCTTCTTTTGACGCAAGCAATTATCCTCTTTCAAGATACTTCGCTGGTGTACATTATGAGCCTGAATGACTTCTTTAGAACAACGGATATTATCGGCTACAACAATAATGCCAAAATGGAGATGATTCTCTTTGCCGGTTTTACCTACTTTATTATCTGTTTCACCCTTTCCCGTCTTGTGCAGTATTTGCAAAAAAGGAGACAAATCGCATGATCACTTATCAAAATGTCAGTAAATTTTATGGTCAATTTCAGGTCTTGAAAAACTGCTCAACTCAAATTGCCGAAAAAGAAGTGGTTGTGGTCTGCGGTCCCTCCGGTTCAGGGAAATCCACCTTAATTCAGTGCGCTAATGGGCTTGAGCCTTTTCAGCAAGGGGATATCATTATCAATGGTCACTCTTTAGCGGATCCTAAGGTCAATATCAATCAAGTGCGCGCAGAAGTAGGGATGGTGTTTCAACACTTTGAGCTCTTCCCTAATATGACCATTGAGCAAAATCTGATGCTCGCGCAAATGAAGGTACTTAAACGCTCTAAAGAGGAAGCGCACAGTAAAGCCCTTGCGCTATTAGATCGAGTAGGTTTAAAAGCCCATCTTGGTAAATACCCCACGCAACTCTCAGGCGGCCAACAGCAACGGGTGGCCATTGCCCGCGCTTTAGCGATGGACCCGAAAGTAATGCTCTTTGATGAACCTACCTCGGCATTAGATCCTGAAATGGTGCACGAAGTCTTAAATGTGATGACAGAACTCGCACAAGAGGGGATGACGATGATGTGCGTGACTCATGAAATGGGTTTTGCCAAACGCGTGGCCGATCGGGTGATCTTTATCGATAGCGGTGAGATCTATGACGATCTCTCTAAAGAGGCTTTCTTCAATGGTACGCCGAGCACTCGCGCGCAAAACTTCTTGAAAAATATCTTTCATGATCAGTAGCATTTTATAATTCATCATTTACGATCAACCCTGTCGTGACAGCACAATCCTCAAATAGGCATGATTTGCTTATTTGGGGATTAATTTCATCCCCTTTTTGTATCGATATCATTACGAATAAATAGCTTTTTTGTAAGCTATTTACATACTATTTCAATGAATTAGTGTAATTTTCTAAATTATTTTGGAAAAACTTACCCTTTTTTGTCAAAAAGCGATTTTTGGTAAGAGATCGTTAACCTCATAAGAATGCGCATTTTCAAAAACATACTACAAAAAATCTACAAAAAAGATTAGTTTATCCTTAAAATCACGCCTCTTTCGGTCTATAATGTCGACATCAAATTAAGATTATAATTTCTTTTATCACGTTATCTTTTCATGTCTCCATACCTTTGACTAGATAACAGTATTAAGGTGTCACAACTGTCCGCTGTGACACCTTTTCTTTTTGTTTTATAAAATATAGTAAATTTGATTTAAGAAAAATGGCTGTTAAACAGCTATTGTGAGGTTTTAAAAGAAGATAAAACCTGACTCACCAATACTTGCAAGATGCCGGATAGAACAGCTTCCTTGCCTAAATCAGCCGATGCGCCGGCATTTTAATAAGCGTCTTTTGAACCGATATTACTATCGTGTACAGTCACACTACAACATTGAAGTGATCGAACTGATTCAATAATCCTCATTCAATCATTCTCATTGATTGCGCTAATTTGCTTACGCTTCAGAGAGATCATCTAGCTTAAAACACGCTACTTCGTGAGACTCTCCATTGGGATCAAGATACGGCTTCAATGCCGGTTGCGCTTGCCGGCATTTTGTCATCACAAATGGGCAACGGGTATTAAAAGCGCAGCCCTCTGGCGGGTTCAATGGACTTGGTAACTCCCCTTGTAATGTAATTTTCTCCCGTTTATTCTCGCTATTTAAGCGCGGTGTCGCTGATAAGAGCGCTTGAGTATAAGGATGCATCGGATGAGCAAAAATCGCTTCATTACTCGCTTTTTCCACCGCCTTGCCGAGATACATTACCATCACATCATCGGCAATATGTTCCACCACCGATAAGTCGTGCGAGATAAAGAGATACGAAAGCCCAAGCTCCTCCTGTAGATCCATCATGAGATTAAGAACCTGCGCTTGCACCGAGACATCGAGCGCTGAGACTGGCTCATCGGCAATAACGATATCAGGATTGAGCATTAACCCTCGAGCAATGGCGATCCTTTGCCGCTGCCCCCCTGAGAACATATGGGGATAGCGATCATAAAATTCGGTACGAAGTCCCACCTTTTCCATCATCGCTAAGACTCTCGCTTTACGCTCATCCGCCGAGAGATCGGTATTAATCAATAAGGGCTCTTCAAGAATTTTACCAATCTTCTTGCGAGGATTGAGTGAACCATATGGATTTTGGAAAATAATCTGAATCTTCTGCCGGCGAATCGACTCCACCTCAGCCGATCGCGCCAATAATGATTCCCCTTTATATAAAAGCGCGCCACCGGTTGGCGTTTCGATCATCGTTAAGACTTTTGCCAAAGTGGATTTACCACAGCCGGATTCTCCTACAACCGCTAATGTTCGTCCTTTTTCTAAGGTAAATGAGATCCCATTGAGTGCTTTTACGCTCCCCTTTCCCCGAAAGAGCCCACGATTAACGGTGTAATATTTCGTTAAATTCTCTGCCACTAACAAGGCTTGAGTATCGTTGCGCTCTGCTTTAGGCTTTTCTACTGAATCTGTCGCCGCTTCTGTCGCCGCTTCTAAGGGTTCGGTTACAATGGTTTTTGGCGCTTCGCCTACCATCTGTAATGTGGCATCTGCTTGATGTTCTCTATACATAATTCACCTCCTCACCCTTTGCCGTATCATCTTTTTGAACCGGCATCTCTCTTTCTGTGATTAATGGAAAATGGCATTTCACCCAATGATCCTCTACCGCCACTAAAGCAGGTTCTTCTGCCACACAGCGAGGCTGACAATAAGGGCAGCGAGGATTGAGTAGACAACCACTTGGGCGATCATATTTCCCCGGCACCACACCTGGCAACGATTCTAAACGGGATTTCCCCTGTGAAAATTCCGGTAATGATTTCAACAAGGCTTCAGTATAAGGATGTAGCGGGTGTGTAAAAATCGCATCCGCTTTCGCAATTTCCACCACTTGTCCGGCATACATCACGACAATTTTATCCGCCGCTTCCGCCACTAACGCTAAATCGTGGGTAATCAGCAGCAGTGCCATATTCTGCTCTTGTTGTAATTTCAATAACAGATTCATAATCTGTCCTTGAATCGTGACATCAAGCGCTGTTGTGGGCTCATCAGCAATGAGTAATTTCGGCCGGCAAGCGATCGCCATTGCAATCATCACCCGCTGACTCATCCCTCCGGATAATTGATGTGGGTAGAGCGACAGTCGATTCTTGGCGTCGGGAATGCCGACTTCTGTGAGCAACTCAATCGCCCGCGCTTTACGTGTTCGGCGACTGCCGCCTTGATGCACCTTTAAGGTCTCCATAATCTGATAACCCACCGTAAATGCAGGGTTCAATGCCGTCATCGGATCTTGGAAAATCATCGCCACATCCGCCCCTAAAATCTTCCGGCGCGCTTTGTGAGATAAGGTCTGCAAATCAATATCATTGAAACGAAGTGCTTCTGCCGTCACCGTTCCCGGGAAATCAATCAAGCCCATAATCGCTAAAGAGCTCACCGATTTACCCGAGCCAGATTCCCCAACAATACCGACCACTTCACCGGCATCAACAGAGTAGCTGATCTGATCTACCGCGCGGAAACGATCCCCTTTTTCACCAAACTCCACTGTCAGTTGGTCTACGCTTAATAGTGTCATTCTCTCCCCCTTAAACCTTTAACTTCGGATCAAGCGCATCCCGCAGACCATCGCCCATCAGGTTAAATGCTAATACCGTTAATAAAATCGCAATGCCCGGAAATGCCACAACCCACCAAGCAGATTGAGTATATTGCAAGACATCTGAGAGCATCGTGCCCCACTCCGGTGTCGGCGGTTGTGCGCCCATCCCAAGAAATCCTAATGCAGCCATATCTAAAATCGCATTGGAAAACCCTAATGTTGCTTGCACAATTAAGGGCGCTAAACAGTTGGGCAAAATATTGATAAACATCTGCCGAGTATGGCGCGCACCGGCTACTTTTGAGGCAACCACATAATCTTTCTCCATCTCGCTCATCACCGTTGCCCGGGTTAAGCGTACATAGTGAGGAAGCGCCACAAAGGCGAGCGCAATAGAAGCATTGACAATAGAGGGTCCGAAGATCGCCACTAACACTAACGCAAGCAGAAGACTAGGGAGCGCGAGCATAATATCCACAACGCGCATAATAATGGTCTCTAAAATACCGCCAAAATAGCCCGCTAATAGCCCAAGGGTTATCCCTAAAATTAAAGAAACAATCACCACAACAACGCCCACCAGTAGCGATAGACGCGCGCCATAAATCAGCCGACTTAAGATATCCCGACCTACATCATCGGTGCCGAGGATAAATTGCCACGAACCGCCCTCCATCCAAACCGGAGGCATTAAGAGATGTCCTCGAAATTGTTCTGCCGGCGAATGGGGTGCAATCCATTGTGCAGCAAGTGCAACGATAATAATGAATAGAATAAAGATCAAACCTGCAACGGCACCCCGATTTTTACTAAAATAGCGCCAAAATTGGGCAAACGCACCTTGCGGTGCTTTTAAGAGTAGAAGCTCAGGATCTACCGGTCGATTCTCCTCTAACCGCATCTCCCCATCTTCTAATAGGACATTTAAGTCTCGATTATGATGTGTCATCTGTCGCTCCTATTTATGTCGAATACGGGGATCTACAAAACCATAGAGCAGATCCACTAAAAAGTTGACGATAATAATCAGTGAGGCTACTAAAAGTACGCCACTTTGTACAACGGGATAATCCCGCCGTTGTAGCGCCTCAATAAGCCAACGACCTACCCCCGGCCAAGAGAAGATCGTCTCCGTTAAGATTGCGCCCCCTAACATCGTTCCCACTTGTAAGCCAATTACCGTAATCACCGGAATTAAGGCATTTCTTAAAGCGTGAATTAAAATAATGCGTGCTCGCCCTAAACCTTTTGCTCTAGCAGTTAGAATATAATCTTCACTCAACACTTCTAACATTGAAGAGCGGGTCATTCGAACAATCACCGCTAAGGGAATCGTGCCTAAAACAATGGCCGGTAGAATCAAGTGATGCAGTGCATCCCAAAAATCGCCCTCTTCCCCATAAAAATAGGTATCGATCAGCATAAATCCGGTGAGCGGTTCGCTATCATCTAAGAAGACCATATCGCTAATGCGTCCTGATACCGGCGTTAAATCGAGATTAACCGATACCAACATAATGAGCATCATTCCCCACCAGAAGATCGGCATCGAATAACCGGTTAAGGAGAGCCCAACCGCCGTATGATCAAAGATCGAACCACGCTTTACTGCCGCAATCACCCCTGTAGGAACACCCACAACCACCGCAAAGATCATCGCACAGATTCCAAGCTCTAATGTCGCCTTAAATCTCGGCAAAAACTCGCTCCAAACCGGTCGTTGTGTAACCAAGGAATTGCCCAAATCCCCTTGTAATACGCCCTTGAGATAATCCCAATATTGCACAATAAAAGGCTGATCATAGCCAAATTGCGCCCGAAGCTCGGCATATTTCTCGGGGGTAATCCCGCGCTCACCGGCGAGAATTAAGATCGGATCGCCAGGAATAAGATGAATAAAGAGAAACGTTAAGAGTGTAATTCCAATAAAGGTAGGAATAATCATCCCTAAACGTCGAAAAAAGAATTGAACCATAAGAGCATTACCCTATTGAATATATTGGGAATATATTGAGAAAAATAGAAAAAGATCAAACCGGGTAAGCGAACAACAAGAAGCGCCAGATTCCCCGGCGCTCCTTTTGATGACACTACACTACATTATGACTACCCCGTAACCGATAAGGCTACGAATGGCCTAATGCCTTAATCTTTAACCTTAATCTTCAACATCTACTTGATTAAAGTTATGCGTACCAAGAGGATCGATAATGTAATTCACCACCTCTTTACGCACAGGCATATAGACAGTTGAGTGCGCAATATTGAGTACCGGTTGATCTGCTTTTAAGATCTCTTGCGCTTGTAGATAGAGCTCTACACGACGGTCGTGATCTGTGGTTGAACGAGCTTCTGTTAAGAGCGCATCAAACTCAGGATTACACCAATGTGAATAGTTCGAACCCGATTTCACCGCATCACAGCTTAAAAGAAATGAGAAGAAGTTATCAGGATCCCCATTATCGCCCGTCCAGCCCATTAAGACCGCGTCGTGCTCACCATTACGAATACGGGTCAGATACTCGCCCCATTCATAAGTCACGATATTCGCTTTCACCCCAATTTTCGCCCAATCCGCCTGAATCATCTCGGCCATCCGCCGAGCATTAGGGTTATAAGGCCGTTGCACTGGCATTGCCCAAAGGGTTAACTCAAAGCCATCCGGAAGACCTGCTTTCTCTAAGAGCGCTTTTGCACCCTCGATATCGTACGTATCATTTTCGATCTGATCGTTATAGCCCCACATTGTTGGCGGAATGAAGTTTTTCGCTTCTTCGGCATTACCTTGGAAGATCGCCTCGATAATATCGCCCTTATTCACTGCCATACTGAGCGCTTGACGCACCTCTAACTTATCTAAAGGCGGTTTATCCATATTAAAGGCCATATAACCGATATTCAGCCCCGTTAGCTCTTTCACATCAATCGCTTCATCTTGGCGCATCCGCTCAAGGTCCGCAAGATTGGGATAAGGCATTACCTGACACTCCCCTTTTTGTAGCTTCGCATAACGCACCGCTGCATCAGGGGTAATGGAGAAGATCAAACGATCGAGCTTCGCCGGCTCACCAAAGTAATCTTTAAACTTGGTATAAAGAATCCGAGAATCTTGCTCATAGGTTCTAAATTGGAAAGGACCGGTGCCGATCGGTTTAAGATCAATCTCTTCAGGTTTCCCTTGTGCCAATAATTGCTCGCCATATTCTGCTGATAAAATAGAGGCAAAAGCCATCGCTAAGTTCGCTAAAAATGGCGATTCAGGACGAGTGAGATTGATTTTAACCGTATAATCATCGATCTTTTCCACCGAATCGATCAGATCCGGGAAACCCATCGCTTCAAAATATTCAAATTGTCGGCTCGATACATTATGGTAAGGATGATCTGGATTCATCTGCCGTTCAAAGGTAAAGACCACATCATCGGCATTAAAGTCACGAGAGGGTTTAAAACTCTTATTACTATGGAATTTCACCCCTTTACGAAGATGAAAGGTAAACTCTTTCCCATCTTCACTCACATCCCACGATTCTGCTAAACTCGGTTCAAATTCCGTAGTCCCCAGTTTAAATTCTGTTAAGCGGTTATAAAGTGGAATACCACTTGCATCAAAAGTCGTACCGGTAGATGAGAGCTGCGGATTAAATGTCTCGGGCGAAGCTTCTGAACAGTAGACTAAAGTCGCCGCTTGCGCACCTGTAACGGTTAATGCACCGATAATTGCTACTGCTGATAGTGCCCGTTTAAAAGGCGCAATAAGCCTTGATCCTATGAAGCGATCCGTCATAATTCCTCCTATATAATGAATAAATGCCTACCTGCCAATTCCCTTTATTTATTATGAATTAGAGTGTTAGGGTGATATGGCAAAATAGAATATATTGTTGACGTTCAGCGAAAAGATATTGAGAAAATCAATCCTCTGTACCCTTTTATCATTACCTTGATTTTATTTAAAATGCAAGCTATCGAATGTGATTTTATGAAATATTGTATTAGTAGGATAATACTTTAATCGCAGATATTCCGCTGTTATAGTCCTGTTAGTGTCGTATGTTGATATTAAATAAAAATGAAAATGAAAATAAAAATGCTTAGATCTTAAAAGGATCTAAGCACTACCTAGAGAATTTAAAATAAGCGATATTGATTAATCATACTTAAAAAAGTATTTAAGCCCTAATACAACTCGGGTATCACGATATTTATTACCACCTTTTAACACCGCAATGTTCCCCCAAAGATTAATATTATTATTGACCGTTCCTTCGACACCAACCTTCAGCTCTCCAATATTTTTAGCACCTTTTGATTCCACTACCGTTTGATCGAGGCTGACACCAAAATCTTTACTATTGCTGATCCAACTAAGATCAGCGAATCCCTTAATGTCATAAGGTTGTGCTGTCGCATAAGGACTCAAAGCAAATCGAACACCTAATTTTACCTGGGCATTATCATCATTAGCTGATCTTACATAAGTACCATTCACTTCACGGTGCCCTTTCATTCTCACACCCATATAGGTCAATTGAATATGGGGTTGCATATACCATTGATAAGGAAATGCTTCCGTTAACTCATTTAATCGCAGTGAAAACCCTGATTCAAGAGATGCCGTAAAACCTCGAGAGTTATATTTCTCAGTGGGCTTTCCATCAGGCTCTACGCTATTTTGGAACCAGTTATGTTGTACCCATGTATCAAGATACGCACCTTGTCGACTCTCTTCATCAGCATAATAGGTAAAATAGATCCCTATCGATTGTCCTGTTAGGTGGGATTGTGAACGATTCACCCCGCCTTTTGTATGATATTTTCCATTAGTTGTACCATAAGCATTTCCGATAGAACCCATCAAACCAAGTCGATAATGATTTTTACGATCATTCACCCACTCTTGAAGTAGCCCACCGAATTGTAAGGCATAATAATCACTAGTCGTGGTTAATTGCTGACTCTGATCCCTGAACTTTAAATGCCCGCCCGCCATTCGAATCCACAGTTGATGTAGATTATTCTGCTCATTCGAACCTTCTAAATAGGCAAATTCCCCCATCTCTCGGTCTGCTAAATTCATCACAAAAAGATTATTCGCCAGCATCTGATTATGAAGATAGCTTCCAGCTTCTGCTCGTAATCTATTTTTTTCTGGGCTCGGCGGCATAACAGGGGGACTAGATCCTTCTGGTGTTTCTGGATTTGATCCTTCTGGTGTCTCGGGGTTTGATCCTTCCGGTGTCTCGGGGTTCGATCCTTCTGGTGTCTCGGGGTTCGATCCTTCTGGTGTCTCGGGGTTTGATCCTTCTGGTGTCTCGGGATTTGATCCTTCCGGTGTCTCGGGATTTGATCCTTCCGGTGTCTCGGGGTTTGATCCTTCCGGTGTCTCGGGGTTCGATCCTTCTGGTGTCTCGGGGTTCGATCCTTCTGGTGTCTCGGGGTTTGATCCTTCCGGTGTCTCGGGGTTTGATCCTTCCGGTGTTTCGGGGTTTGGTTTTTCGGGAGTTTCAGGTTGTGGTAAATCGACGGGGCAATCATCGCCACAAAACGCACTTGAGAGATACCATTGATTATCCTTAGAGATCAGTTCATATTCATAAGCGCCCGCACCTATACGCCCTGATTGCTGAAAAGCCTCATCTTTTTTAGCAACCTTACCCTCAACGGTAATCAATCTAATTCCCTCTATCGTCTCTGCACCTTGCCCTCCGACATTATTCACCACAATCAGACTTTTTCCTTCTACATCCCCTTTAATGGTCAAACGATCAGTTGCACTATTATCATCCCCTAATACCGTATTAAAGTAGAGCGTTCCCCCACCGATAAAGTTACCTGTAATTGTTCTCTCCACAGGCTTAAAAGTATTGTTATTATTAAAGTTCTCAGGCGATTGTAAATAGAGAGCGCTGCCTCTCTTCAAAGTCACCGATGTTAAACTAGACTTATCCTCTGTCATAATCCAACGGCTCCCCTCATTGAACCTCATATTAATGGTGCCATTCTCTTCTATATGAGTATTACCTGTGAGTACTGAACCATTCGCTAAATCTAATCGGATCGAGGAGCCAGAACCCTTACCAATATGAATATGACCAGTAATCATCGCTTGATCATCTACAGTGATCGCTCCGCCATAATCCGCTAATAATGCAACCCGATTCTTGGCGCGTGAAGCATCAATCACATTATCGCCTGTAAGCTCAATCATCCCATTTCTTGAACGAACAGCTGCGACTGATTGATATTTCTTATTGAATCCATCCTCAACGCTTACATTGATATTCGCAGCCTCTAATATTCCAGCCACTGCACGAATGCCGACTACATCATAATTCTCAGCTTTAGCGATCACATCTACATTTTCTAGGACGATCTTCCCTTGTTTAGCTGCTGTGGCACCTGTCTGACCACTTACCGTGATAGTATTACGCTGCTCTTGAGTCCCTTTATAATGAATTAATGAGTTAGTTTCTATAGCATACACGCCGGGCATATTTGCCGTGGTAATAGCACTTCCTGCCCCTACTTTAATCTGCCCTTTCCCGCTTGCCAATAATCCTGCACGTTCACTATCTATATTGGGATTACCCGTTGAAGCTGTGGTCGTAATCTTCACTTGCTCTGCGAATACCTTACCAGCAGATTGACCATAGCTTAAGCTATTTCCTACAGTCCAAATGGCGGTACTCTCCGATGCAATCGTCGTTGTACCAGTCAGATTGACAACAGAGTTATTCTGAACATTAAAACCATGATTTGATCCCGATCCTTTAGTTTCAATCGTAAGATTATTCGCATTTAATTCAGCTGTACTTCCTCTTTGCCCTATTAGATATATTGCATCTCCCGAATTTCCCTCGATAACAATCTTATTCCATTCTCCTCCTAGAGTTACGCTTGACTGATCATTGACACCTGAAATAGAAATACCAGTAATAACATTTGTCCTGCGCCCTCCTGTCAGATTAATAGTAAGATTATCCCCTTGAACATTTCCTTGCTGAGCCAATCTTATTCCATATATCTCCGTTGGCCCCTCGTCTTTGCTTGTCACCAGAATAGTAGAACCACTCCCTAAATCAACACTAGCAGGACCATATAAACCCTTTACATTGACCCCTGTGATTGTTCCTATCGCAGCAGATAAATTGATCGTAATACCCGTCTGACCATTCTCTATATTAGGTATTACTCGATAATAATCTCGAGCATTAAATGATGAAACAGAGATACCATAAAGCGGAATACGATCTTGACCTTCTACATCAGCTCTGATCGTTAATCCCCCCATAATCTCTAAATTTCCCTGTCCAGAAGGAATAGGATCAGGCTCATTCCAAATTTCGGCAGCAACGGAGGGCACACAATAAATAGTAGCCAATAGAGCCATGGCAATTCTGCTTTTTAATAACATTCTTAATACTCTTTTAATAAGTTATATAAATAAGATAAATTAATAAATTTTAATTGAAAAACGATTTGCTTGATAAATTTATTTTCAATTAATCATTTAACTTAATGTTATTTATCATGTTTTTTATAAGTATCAAATATTATATACAGAATAGCTATCCCTAAAACTCCTACTCAGGATGCCTTCCTAAGATAAATAAACGCCCAATCAGAAAAACTGCAATAACCATTGTGAAAGTGGATTGGTCGGTTCTAAGAGTAATTTAAGTGCCATTGCGACACTCATCACGATCAGTAACGGCCGAATCACGCGCCCACCATATTTCACAGCAAAACGCGCGCCGAGTTGTGCGCCGATAAAAGCACCGCAAGCCATTAATAAACCGAGCAGAATCTGCATCTCACCGGAAAAAGCAAAGATAAAGAGTGAGCCAATGTTAGAGGCAAAATTGGCCAATTTAGTTTCGGCAATGGCATTGATAAGCGTGCTGCCAAGCATCAGCACAAATGCCACCATAAAGAATGAGCCTGTGCCCGGGCCGAAGATTCCATCATAAAAGCCGATCAAGGGGACAAAAGTGAGAAGAAATAGCGTACGTGAGATCTTCGCTCGCTTCTCTTTCCCATCTAATGAGGGAGAAAGCAGAAAGTAGATCGCAACGCAGAGTAGAAGAATCGGGACAATCACCTGTAAAAAGGTCGCCGGTAATTTAGTGGCTAATAGCGCACCAATCGTCCCACCGGCAAAAGCCATAAAGAAGACCCATTTTGAGAAATGCCATTTAATCAATCCCTTACGAAAAAAGGCCACTGTCGCCGAAAAAGAACCCGCTGAGGATTGTAATTTATTCGTGGCTAGCGCTTGTACCGGCGTAAGCCCCGACAGCAGTAATGCCGGCAATGTAATCAATCCGCCACCGCCGGCGATCGCATCGATAAAGCCTGCAACCACAGCGACCAATATTAATATGGCAATAATCTCCCCTGACATCCTATCTCCTTTTGATTCGACTCTTATCTTTTTAATTATCTGTTTTTATTTATCGTTATTGTGATCACTGATAAATCTATCCCTGATCGTTCTACCCTTGATTGCCCTATGGGGCATCGAAATCAGTGTAGCAAACCTCACTACTGACAGATCGGAAATTTACAATCCACTTATCCCATATCCCTCAATCTACGGATTCCTAGCACCGATTCTATCGTTCATTTGATAGTGGCTTCTCACCGAGATTTACAATATTGTTATTCCCCTATAGGTTATAATGCCCCTCGTTTCAACAACCTTGAAATAGCGTTAAAATAGAATTCGAATAAAATTCGGATAACGTTGAGATAGAACTGAGATAAAACCGACCTTATAGGTCACTGGAATAATTATGACAACGGGGCATCACTTTCAAACAATCATTATTGGCGCAGGGGCCGCAGGTTTAATGGCGGCGAGTCGCTTAGGGCAAGCAGGTCATTCTGTGCTGCTGCTCGATGCAGCGCCTAAAATTGGGGAAAAGATTCGCATCGCCGGCGGGGGATTTTGTAACTTTACCAATACCCATATCGATGGTTTTGATGCCTCAAATTACTATGTTTCAGAAAATCCTAAATTTGTGCGTTATGCCTTATCGAATTTTACCGCGCAAGATTTTATCGCCTTAGTCGAACAATATCAGATTCCTTATACCGAAAAACATCGAGGACAGCTCTTTTGTGATCGTGAACAAAAGGCATCTTCTAAAGATATTGTAGCAATGCTCCTCAATGAGTGCCGTAAAGGGAATGTAGATCTGCGCTATCCTTGCAAAGTTCACGCCATTCACAGCATCACAACAGAGAATGGAACACCTCATAGCGAGCACCTTGACAACCCACACAGCCCACGTTTTAGAGTCGAGACAACAGAGGGATTTTTTACCGCTGATCATCTCATTATCGCTACCGGTGGCTTAGCCATTCCGAAAATTGGGGCAACAGATTTTGGTTATGAGATCGCCCAATCCTTTGGTCATACTATTATTCCACCACGTCCGGCATTAGTGCCACTTCATTTTGATTTTTGGGAGCAGGATCATTTTGTAGCCCTTGCCGGCATTTCATTGCCTGTCAGTGTCTCAACCGCAAAAGATCAAAAAGGTAAAAAAACGATCACATTCCAAGAAGACCTGCTCTTTCGCCATAAAGGCTTATCGGGACCTGCTATTTTACAGATCTCCAGTTATTGGCAACCCGGTCAAACTATTACGCTCAACTTCTCCCCTGAAGTCGATTTAGAATCGGCACTAATTGCCCTCAAAACAAGTGTCAAATATCAGCTTGAACGGGCACTGACCGAACTCATTCCGGCAATGCCCAAACGCCTTATTCAATTTTGGCTCAATCGCCCTGAATTTGCAGAGCATCAAACGACACCCCTCCCTGAGATTCCCAATAAAATATTACAAGCACTCGCAACGAGCCTTAATCAGTGGACCATTACCCCTTGTGGCACCGATGGTTATAAAACTGCAGAAGCCACACGAGGCGGTATCAATACCAAAGAGCTCAATGCCAAAACAATGGAGAGCCAATACTGCCCAAATCTCTACTGTATCGGGGAAGTGGTCGATGTGGTCGGTTGGCTCGGCGGTTATAACTTCCAATGGGCTTGGGCTTCAGCAGTTTGTGCTGCAAAAGGGATTTTAGCGAAATAAGCCATTAGGATCAGGTCTTTTCCCTAATATAAAAAACATAAAACCTGACTCCCCAACAGTTGCAAGATGCAGGATAGAACAGCTTTCGCACTTCTTACAACTGATGCGCCGGCATTTTAATAAGCTTATTTTGAACCGATCTCACTACCGATTTCACTATATATCTACATATCTGAATATGTTTTCTGAAAGATGAGTTTCTACAGATTAGTTTCTGCATTATATCAATTAACCCTCATTTTAATTTGGTAAGATATTGATTTTTAATCAAGATGCTTTTTAATAACAACTATTAAATACATATTAAATTGAACTTCCCCCATCTTCATCGTTCAAATCTCTCTTATAGGTTCTCTCCAATGAAAAAAAACGCTCTTGCCCTGACCTTATCCTTGATCTTCACTAATGCCTCGCTGACCTTTGCGGATATCAATAAAGGGCTTGATGCTTATCTTGATAACCGGCTAGAAACCAGTTATCAAGAGTTTCTACAATCGGCGAATGCCGGCGATTCCAATGCCGCTTATATTGTCGGGATGATGTTATTAACAGGGGAATTAGGTACAGCCGACCCCGAGGCCGGCCAATCGTGGTTAATCACCGCAATGAACCAAGGAAGTGCGCCAGCGGCTTATAATCTTGCCCTCTACTATCTAAATGGTACATTTAAGGGAGATTATACAGACTTTAAAGCCGCCCTCGATCGCGCGAAATCGCTTCAATATGCCGATGCCTTTCTAATTGAGCTAACCCATCCCGATCAGTTAGAATCGCGCTATCAGAGAATGTTAACATTGCCCGAGGTGATTGCGCGGGTCAAAGAGCTCTATGCGATCGATCCCTCTGATAAACACCAACTTTTATTGGGATTTTTGACCTTAGGTACTTTTATTAATGAACCTGAAGAGATTGCTTATTCACTCTTCACAACCGAAGATATCACACAAAGTATCAACGACCTTGTAGCGCTCTATCATCAAGGTTATCAAATTGCGGCAATGCCTTTGACGGAGTTTTATAGTGCCGATATCAGCAAACAGATCGGACTTGATCCCTCTCTGATTGCAGATATTGAGTCACCTTCACCGGAAGATCTCTTTTTTCAAATGTTAGAGTATCAGTCTGAATTATTAAGTAGCCCAGCACCGATCTTTCAATCCTTAGGTCCTGAAAAAATCACCCATATTCTCACAACATTAAGAAAAGCAGCGGATCAGAGTGGTGAAGCCAGCTATCGTCTAGCTCAAATTTTCCAAAATGGGGTCTTTACGGGCAAAAAAGACGATGACAAAGCTAATGAGTGGTTTGAAAAAGCCATACAATTAGGTGATTTCCGCGGAATGCAATCTTTAATCGATCATAATCGTTATAATCCCGAGGGCTTACAACGGGTCATTCCCTATCTTTTGACCGCTGCCGAGCAGAATGATCCAGTGAGCCTTGGACTTTTAGCGAAATTTTATGCAAGAGATCTATATTATGCCGAAGAGATTCCTGAAGATTTTGCAAAAGCGCAAGATTATCTTATTAAAGCGGCCACATTAGGTGATTTTCCATCACTCACCAAATTAATCAATCTCTATGCCGGCATAGAATATGGGTATGATTACAATATCAAAGAAGATCTACCGAAAGCATTAGAATGGGCCAAGCGTTCGATTACTCTTAATCCATCTAATCCTGAAGCCTATTTCAAGATAATTCGTTTATGGCAAGATAATGATCTTCTCACACAAAACTATAATCTCTATGAATATTACATTCAGACACTGTTACAAATTGCACCACTTCTACCACAAACAGCACGAGCGGCGGCCTATTTCTATGAATTAGAGGGTGAAAAGCAAAATTTTACAGAAGCACTTCAATATTATGATCAAGCCTTGCAAGACCCTGAAGATGAGGATTATGACGACACCTTATTTTTAAAAGCTCGTTTACTGAAAAAGATCGCTATCGCTTCCAACAAACTATCTGATAATAGACTCTCCGATACCGCACTCTCCGATACTGCACCCTCCGGTCAGCCACAAGCAGATCTTGAAAATGATGCTAATGCGATCGCTGCCTTACAAATTCTGTTGCAACTTTCTGCTCGCTATGAAGATGTCCCTAAAATTGCGTTTGAATTAGCCGAAATATATCACTATGGAATAGGCACAGCGATTAACTTAGATAAAGCAATTGAGTTCTATCGTAATGCAGGAAGTAGAGCCGAAAAACCGCTTGGGTTGCTGCTTCTATCACAAGATTCACTAGAGTCACAAAATGAAGGGTCGCTTTACCTCACCCATTCTCTAATGCTTAAAGAGGATGCCGACATTCATACGGCTCTATTTGCACACCCTGACCTCACGAATGTCCAAATGTGGCTATATGATATCTATCAGCGCCAATCTCTCCCTGAAAGTATCGAGGCTTTTACCTTAATCGAGGCCGGGGATCAGGCAAAAATCCCACAGCAACAACTCAATTATGCCAAGATTCTTAAATCGATTGAACCTGAAAAAGCCAACGAAATGCTCGATAAGCTCGTTGCCGACAATTATGAGCCGGCGATTCGTGAGAAGTTATCGCAATATTCCTTTTTTGAAGATAACACGCGCCAAGAACGGATCAAATTAGAGAAACAACTCATTGCGGTAGCAACGGATAACAGAGAAGCTTATCAACGGGATCTGATCGATGATTACCACAAAATGCAGGATTTCCAAGCGGCAAAAGCCATTTTACAAGCCTCAGAGATAGATGAGGATGCTTGGGTTCGAACTCAAAATGAAGAGGGTTTAGCGCTACTCGCCGCTCTAGAGAAAGGCGTTCAAGCTAATGATAGCGAAGCCATTATCTCCCTAGCGGAAATCTATGAAGCTCAGCAAGAAGAGACTAAAGCGACAGCACTCCTAGAGTCAGCAATACAAAAGGGCGATACTGCTGCAATAATCTATCAAGCCGATCGATTACTCAAATCCGGTAGACCTGAAGATCTGCAAAAAGCCAAATCACTCTATCTTAGCGCAGGTGAAGAACAAGCACCGGAAGTCGATGAGAAGCTCTATCAACTCTATACACAGTATCCCCAATCGCCACTCACTGAAATAGAGATCACACAGTGGCTAAAAGCCAATGTAACCCACTATCCAAATGCGCAACATTTCCTCGATGAAATCACCCAATTTCAACAAAACTTAGCCATAGTCAATGATCCCGATCGCTTTAACCTACTCGACCAAAAGGCTCAAATTCACCATTTAAAATCGTTGGCAACCGCCTACGATAAAGGAAAAGGGACACCGATCAATCCCTCCTCTATGCAAACCTATTATGAACAAGCAGCAATGCTGGGCGATGGCGCTTCAGCTGCAGAATTAGGTTATCTTTTTGCAGATACAGATCTCGCATTGGCTGCGCATTGGTTTCAAATAAGTCGTCACAATAATTACTATGCCGGGGATCGCGTTTTAAAACAGTGGGAAGCGCTACAAGCCGCTGAACAAGGCGATATTGAAGCGCAGCACCACTATTTTAAAGAGTATACGTTGCAAAACCGCTCCTATCTTGAGGGAAATAATGAACTAAAAGCCCTAATCAGAGCAGGTAGCATCGATGCTAATGTGACCTTAGCGGAACGACTACTATATTATCCGGCATTCCAAGATTATTACGCGCAAGCAATTTCATTACTTCGAACCGCGATTAAAGC
Source organism: Ignatzschineria ureiclastica (assembly GCF_003121845.1). Taxonomy (GTDB): domain Bacteria; phylum Pseudomonadota; class Gammaproteobacteria; order Cardiobacteriales; family Wohlfahrtiimonadaceae; genus Ignatzschineria; species Ignatzschineria ureiclastica. The sequence continues at coordinate 188,365 of NZ_QEWQ01000006.1, forward strand.
TGGTAATCCTGATGCCGCAACGCTTTATGTAGATACACTCACGAAATATCAATATGCACCCGATATTGAAGATATTGATGCTGAAATTGTCAAAACTTTATCATCTATTACACAGCCCATCACGCAGAAATATCTTGTGCAATATTCTCTGTATCAGGGCAGAGATGAGGCCGTACTCAATCTGATCCCGCAATTGATCGAGCAAGAATATAGAGATCAGGTCATTATACAATTGATCCAACGCGCAGTACTCGGTCAAAATACGATCTCTTTTGCCGAGCTTCAACAATTAGTCTCACAATATTTGACTAATGCAGAGAAGAGTAATGTAGAAGATAGCGATCTCGAGTTTTACCTTGGGCTACTTTCACTTAAAGGGGATCATTCATCTACGGCAAATGAAGTCAAAGCCATTGCTCATTTTCAAAAGAGCCTGCCCCTATCATTTGAACACGCTAATGAATTAATCTCTTTTGATATCGCCTTTGATTTTGAAAGCCTCTTCGAACGCTTCTACCCTATTGGCGTCAATGCAATTGAAGGGAAAGAGGGCTTCTCCCATAATCAAGCAGCGCTAAATTTTGGCCTAGAGACATTAACACAGCTAGCCCATTATCAATCTCTTGCTGCCGGTAGTTATTTAGTCAATTATTTCTCACAAATACAGGATTATTATTCGGCGCTACTCTATAGCGTTGCCTTTGATTTCACCGATCAGATTGCTCAGTTACAAGCGATTCTTCCTACAGACAAGGCACTTGATGCAATCTTAAAAGGGCAAGCGCTACAAGCCTCTTTTGCCTATCGCGATTATCTGCCCAAGCTACGTCAACTAGAACAGAGTATTGCCGAGGGGAATGATCGGGCTTTGGTGGCGCTCGGTGATGCTTATATCAATGGCGAAATTGTCTTACCCAATATTGATAAAGCTATTGCTTATTATGAAGAAGCCGGCGCAAAAGGGGTGGCTTTTGCCTACAATCGCCTTGGTAATCTCTACCGCAAAGCGGATAACAAGGTTCCTCAAGATATCCATAAGGCGCTCTTCTATTTCGATTTAGGTGCGAAGCTCAATGATAGTAACTGCGCCCATCAAGCCGGCGATATTCTCTATCTTGAAGAAGCCGGTATTACTCAAGATATCCCCAAAGCCCTCGAATATTTTGCACAAACATCGGTAAAAGAGGGCCGGCATCACGCTTTAGCAAAATATAAAATGGCCGAGATCTATTACAAAGGATTAGGGGGGATTCCTGTAGATAAAGCCAAAGCCTATGAACTACTCAAAACCTATGAAGCATATGATGATCACGCCAATAATCTGATTAGTAAAGCATTAGCTGATTGGGATTTTGAGTAGTTCAAATTACGCTTTTCCGCCGTATTTACTCAGATTCTCAATATTTCATATCCTCTTGATATAAAATAAACAATATAAGATGTTGCAGTAAGAAATTGGTAATAAATTCTGCACTCATATTGCAATCTAAAAACAGTAAAAGGAACCGTTATGACCGCTATATTTGATCTTGATTTAACACTCATTAATGGGGATTCCTCCACTCGTTGGTGTCATTGGATTGCCGATCAAGGTTTTGTCGAGGATTTACCGGCCTTTTATAAAAGAGAAGCGGAACTGATGGATCATTATCGGCAGAAAAAACTTAAAGTGGAAGATTACATCAAACTCTCATTATCGCCGGTGGTTCATCTGCCTATTACCGAGATTGATCGACTTCTCACGCGTTATATTGAAGAGCAGATCACGCCGATTATTATTCCGCAGATGTTAGAGTGCGTTCGGCAACATCAGCAATATCGAGAAGTGATTATTATCTCCTCTTCTCCTCAATTTCTCGTACGCGCCATTGCCAAGCAATGTTTTAATATTGATACAAGTTTCGGGGTGGCAGTGGCGGAAAACAATGGATTCTATACTACCGATGTTATCGGCACCTCCCCTTATCAAGGCGGAAAATTAACCCTCTTCCAAGAGCATCGACAATCAGATGCAGAATTTTTTGAAGATTGTTACTTCTATACCGATTCCATTAATGACATCGCCCTCTTAGAAGCAGTAGAATTCCCCTATATTATTCAGCCGGATGCCGAGCTTGAGGCCATTGCCAAAGCGCGCCAATGGCCGATTATTGAGATTGAGAAGGCCTAATATTCAAGGATCGTGAGGATGATTTCACGTAGATTAAGAAAATGAATAGTCTATTTATGAGTTTCTATCGATCATTTTATAGTAGGATGGGTTCAAAATAAGCGTATTTAGATGCCGGTACATCGGTTGTAATATGTAAGGAGGCCGTTCTATCCCGCATTTTGCAAGTGTTATTTTGCTCGCTCATTCATCCAATCATGAATTGTAGCAATAACCTCATCTTGAGAGATCCGCTCCTGCTCTAAACGAGAAGCACCATAATAATGGGTGCGTAATTGTTGAAATAAAGCACCTTCTTCAGCAGTTAAAAAAGGGGGATCATAGATCAATTGTTGACTTCCCTGCACCATATAATCTCGATATTGAGTAAGGGTCGATACATTCATCATTAAAGGGGAAATCTCAGGGAAAAGCGCTCGAGCCTGACTGAGCATACTTAAACCATCAAGATCAATATCCCCCCAATAGGCAATGCGCTTACCCTGTAACCATGGTGCACTTAACCAATTCAGATTTTTCCCCGTGCCGGCAATCACTAATAAATTAGGCCATTCAGGAAGACTGAAGGCCGATTGTTCATTTTCAATAATCAAAATATTCTCCACTTCAAAGGAGTGTGTCATTAATACCGCTGCCGGTAACCTTAGAAGTTCTAATCCTTGATATTGAAGTTGTAATTGTGGGCAGAGCAAACGTACTAACAGCCAATCTTTAGGCGTCTGTTTCACATCTAACCAACGATAGAGCCCTATGTTTGTAATATCTTCTATCACAGTTCCAGAAATTTCAGTTTCGCATTCACGATCTAACGGCGCTGAAGGATAGATCCCTGCTAAAAGTGCTGCCACTAATGTCCCATTATTTTCAATGAATTTCGTATCGATTCCGGTCACATTCAATGCTCGAAGATAACAACCTTTTCCCATGCGATAAGATAATTGTGGTAATAACGTTAACATGCGCTCTTGATCTAAAGGAGAGAGCGCTGTGAGTGCTTCTATGGAATTGACAATAGCACTAAAAAGCGTAAAAGAAGGCGTTTGATCTCCCGGGGTTAATCCATAGAGAAATCGTTCGATCGTAGTACGCCAATCTTCCCATAATTGTAGCGCTTCCTCACCGAGAAAAGTCGCTAACGCTAAGAGAGAAGAGATACGGATTTTAATAGGGATAGATTGTTTTCCAATACGAGGATAATGAAATGTTTTCCAAATCACTTCAATCTTTCCATCCCACTTCCGCCATGCCTCGACAAATGCTTGAAATGCCGGTATATCCTGTAAAATAATCTGTTCTGTCGGTGGCTTTAATCCCACTTCAATAGGTGTAAAACCGGAGTCTAACAACCGCGATTTTAAGCGTCCTCTATTTTGCCACTCTCGTTGCCATAATCGCTTAATTAATACTTCAGGCAAAATTCCCCATGATCGTGCTTTTTGCATACCTAATTCCTACTTCTATTGAGAGCTCTATTGATCATTCTATTGATACTGATGATCGGATAATAAGAGAATAGATACGACAATCCCCTTTTTCGTGGAATACTCCTAATTGCCCGCTATCTCATCATTTACCCTCTGTTGTAATAATTGTCGTCGCTGTGCATCTAACTCTTCCCAAGTTAACTCTAAAATACGACTCTCATGTTGGTGATTATCCCGCTCAACAATCAATAAGGAACTTGCAGACTCTCGAGCAATCGTAATATTTTTATAAGGTGTGATCAGATTAATATGCAATTGTAATGCTTTAAATACCTTCAAAACCCGGCGACTCACCGTTTCTGCCGTATTAGAGAAAGCTTCATCAAGAAACACCGTACTATATACAGGAAACTCACTTCCCTCTGGCGTTAAGACATAAGCTAAGCTTGCGGCGATAATCGTGCCGGCAAAAGCCTCTTTTTCACCGCCCGATTTACCACTTGAAGATTCCCACACATCACGCTCTTCACCACTATCACGATCAATTTCTGAAGCATAAAAAGAGAGCTGATAACGGGTATCTAGCAATTTAATACTCTCTTGCGTATTAGGCGCAATATTACAAGCACGATCTAAAATCGTAATAACATCATTCAGTGCGATAAAACGAGCTTCATGGTCATCTTCTCCCGCTGTCAACATAAGATGTAGTGTACGATCTATTTTTTGTTGAAATGTTTGTAATAAGGCGATTCGCTCCCGTTTGTAACCTAACCGTAAAAAACTTCCTTCCCGAAATTCGGTTCTCGCTAATACTCGATTAATCACCTGTATACGATCCTCGATCTCTTCTAAAGAGCCTCGCATCATATTATTAAAATCCGCTAAGGATTGCGTTGTATGTTGATTTAATCGCTCCTTAAAACGTAATTTATGTGCAGGTAATCCCTCCTTTTCTAATGCCTCTAAATACATTAGGGCATTAGGCAGTGCCTCTAATCCCACTGGCCACTCTAATGATAAAGAACGCCATTGATCTTTGGACATAAAACTAGTGATAATTCCCTCAACCTTACGATTCATACTATGAATCTGTTCATTCATCTGTGCTAACTGTTGCTCAAGCTCTGATTTTATCTGCTTAAAAGCAATATTATCTTCTAATGAATACCGTTCTATATAGGGGGTTAATAATTGCAATGTATCAGGATCAATCTCTATTGCAGCCTCTTGCTGATACAGCTGATACCGCTTCTGTTTCTCATTTTTTTGTTGTGCTAATTCTCCCCCTTTTCGATTAAAAGATTCTCGACGCTGCTCTAGCCCTTGGATCTCTTTTTTCACGTTATCAATGTCACGCTGAATGCTCGCAAGGCTTCCTTCCGTATTTTCTAACTTTGTAATCAACGAAGTTAAATCTGCGATCTCTGCTTGAGATTTAACCATATCGATCTGCTCCCAGAGAATTTCCGAGAGTTTTTGCCAAATAGTATGATTATTTTGTGCCTCTTTTAATGCTTTTTGCCGAGATTGTTTCTCTGTCTCTGCTTGCTTTATAAAGGCGATCTGTTCATCAAGGGTCTTCTTTAAAAGCGTCAACTTTGTTTGATTATTAAACCCAATATTCCAATACCGTTGATCCATCACCTTTTGTTGATCTTGCTTCTCAAATCGCCCTTTTTGCCGTTGGATTAATCCCTGTTGTGTCATTGAATGAATCGTCACGTTTAACTGCTCAACTGAATCGACACATGTTAAATCAAAACGCTGTAAAAATTGTTGTAACCAAGTTCGATAACCGTGTTGCTTCCAGATCAACTTCGCTAAGAATCCTTGTGGGTTAAATCCATTCATCGGATCATCATCACGCTCTATCGCTTCACGCACTACTTGCACCCGAACATGTAACCCTAAATGATGTTGATTTAACCAGGCAGTAATCTGCTGATAATTTTTTTCAGGAACTAATAGTGTGGTACGAAGTCCACCTAAAGCACGCTCAATAGCCCCTTGCCACTCTTTCTCTTCTTCCTTAACGTCTATCAGTTCCCCAATAAAAGGATAATCCTCAACCGAAAGCGATAATGCCGACACTAACTCTCTACGCATTGTCTGATATCGACTATCAATATTAGAATCAGGCGATGCTGCTAACTGAGTAATTTCTAGCTGTAATGCTTCGGCCGATTGCTGATGATTTTGTAACTCAATTGCAATCTCCGTCACGGCATCTTGCAATACTTCAATCATTGACGATATATTACCAAGCATCTCCGCCGCTTTGGCTTGATGCTGTTCAAATTGAGAGTACGTTAAGGTATCATCAATTCCTACGCTCTGACACCATTTTTGATAACGGGCTGCCTGAGCTTGCTGCATTTGCAAGGTCTCATGGGTCTGTGTTAGTTTCTGCTTAAGCGCTGCAAGTTGCCCGCCACCGGCATGATGATATTTCAGATTGAGTGATTCTAAGGCTAAACGTTGTTGATCTAACTGATCGATACATGCCTTTAGAGCCCTCTCTACGGCCTTCTCTTCAACAATTAATTGGCCGATATCTGTCTGCAAAATACTCACTTGAGTTTTAGCATAGGCAATAGGTAATATCGTAAGAGATTGTTGTAATTCTTCTTTTCGTATCTTCCCGGTTTGCAACCGCTGATCATATTCAACTAATGGCTGAAGATGTTTAATTTGTGCTTCAATATCTACAATCGTCTCATATAAGGCTTTTAAATTCTCAAAGTCCTCCACAATTTTCTGACCAGATTCTCGAAGATTAATCGGTTCTAATACAAGATCTCTAATCAAGGTTGTCAGATCATCCACCTTCTTCAGCCCTAGGGCCCGAGAAAGTAATCCCGGCGCATTTTGATTATCCAGATGCAAGCAGCTTCGGTAGATATTTTGATAATCTCCAAACTTATTATCGGCATATAAAATTGCAGGATGATTTTTTAAAAATTGTTTTAATCTGCGAATATTCTCATTCTCAAATTCAGCTAATATCTCCTCTAACGTCATATTTTGCCGAGCGACAATATAGAGTCGCTTCACATCACTCATATCATTACTCGCGCTTGAAGTCCAAAAGAGTGCCACCATGGTGACTTCAGCACCATCTGTAAAACGATAGAGCGCTCGTAAACCGGAGATCACCCCACGATTTCGTTTATTTTTAGTCCGCGTTGTACTCCCATCGTGATCGGCTCCGAAACTTCCACGCATATAAGTTAAAAGTGACCGATCGGTACGATCTCCTTGCGCGGCCGCAATATTAAAAGCGGCTTTACCTGGGGCAACTAAAAGCGCCATTAACCCATCAATTAAGGTGGACTTTCCCGCACCATTATCTCCGGTAATTAATGTCCCGCCGGGATTGATATGTGCAGTATGTATCCCTGTAAAAGATCCCCAATTACAAACAGATAATTCAGTCAGTAATACTTGAGTGGTGCCTAAAAGATCATAATTTTGCATCTGTTTCAATCCTCTTTAAGGGGCGCAATCTCGATTAGAGCCTCTTCATTGTCTATATCTTCTGGTATATCAAAAATACTCTGCTTTAAAGCTATAGGCCTTTTGTCTAAATTTCTTGTATCTACGGTATCTACGACATCTACGATATCTAACTCCCCAGGCTTTTGATCTGCTTGCTGAGCAATGGCTTCATAAGCAGATAATAACTCTGTCAAAAAGTGGCTATTCACCACATAACAGATAATCGGGGTGATTTGATAACGACCCTCCGTACCACTGGCCTTTTGTAACAATCGACGCTTTGCAAATTCTTCTAAACGCCCGGAGACTTTTTTACGCTCAAGATTTTCATTAGCGATGAGACCAATAAAAGGTTGTAACTCATCTAAGAGCTTCTCAAAATCGATCATAATTACCGCTTCTCCAGCGCGATCCCGTTCCTGATAATGTTTACGTAAAATAAGTAGAATAATCGTGTCATAGAGAGATAATGTTCTTTTACTGATCAAAGAGGGAAATTCTTCCTCTTCAGTATCTCCTTCATAATCCGCAAGAAAAAGATACTTCTGCTGAGAGTCATGAATAACCTGTAGACAAAAATTTGCTAAATGTTGTCGTATTTCCTGCTCATATTGGGTCAATATCTTGTAAATATGAGGTTTATCTTGATCAAACACGGCGCCATGACGCATCAAGTAGACCAATGCACGACGAACTTCTAACGGAAGCAGCATTGATTGAAGATCATCTTCAGCGGTCTCTAAGTCCCCCTCATCGGAACCTTGCCGCTGAGATGGTTGTCCATTATCTGGCATCTCTGAGTCTTCTTGATCGAATATAGCGGCCTCTGATCCTTCACCTGATCCTTCATCTAATTCCCGATCATTGCGCTGCCTAGATTCTTTATCTGCTACTAATTGTCTAAAAAGATTTTGCTCGTCAATTGTCATTACTAAACCATCCATTCACTAAAGTCATCGGGAAATTGTGCGGCACTTAATACAATTTTAGGAAGCTTTAAGGCAATATCCCCATATTGATCGGTAACCATGACCGATTCTTGCAAGGGTAGTTGGGGAGCACCGATACGTCTTGCTATTCTGATATGCGCCACGACCTCTTCTAAACCAAAGCGGGGCGGTAAATATTCTAAAATTTGCCCAATACTTAATGCCATATTTCGCGCTATTAAGAGTGACTTCACTTTCTGAGCCAGCTCAAGAATATTCACTGTTTCTAAATAATTGAGTATGGTGGCGCTGACCGTACGGCTATTCTTTTGAGTCGTAATCTGACTTATTTCTATCTCTTCGTCAGGCACTCGTAGACGCATCGACATAGGGCTTGTTATCATGGGAACACCCGTAGGCAGGGAGAGCGGTAAGGTACAATTTCGAACATCAATACCTTCATTCTTCAACTGCAATAATTGCCGTTCTAATCGCATTATTAACTTCGCTACGGCTTGATTATCTTCATAGAGATCGTGTTCAATAAAGGTTCTTAAACTTTCGGTCGTCTTACGCCGAATAGCCCGAACCCTCTCCCCTTCTCGGCTTAATACTTGCGCTAATGAATAGAGATATTTTTGTTGTGGGGGTTTAAGATATTGTCCTAGCTCACTTTGTACTAAATGGCGTAATTGCAATCGAAATTCATTAAAATGATGAGCATCACAAAGTAACTTATAAAAGCTCTCAAAAGAGCTCCCCGCTTCTGTCTCATTAAATAGGGTTTCTTCAGCTTCTAAAATTTGCGTCAAAATCTCCCCTTTAGTGCGATTTTGTTCAATCATCTTCATCCGAATAGATTGATCTAATTGACGTATCTCTTCCTCTATTTTTCGAAAATCATCCGTTAATTGGGATGCTAGATAGAAGACTTCTAATATTTTTTCACGCTTCTCTTCTGCCTTTAACGGCACAATACCATATTGCTGTAGATCATCAATTTCTCGCTGCAATGCAATTTGTTCCGCCTGTAACAACGCAATTCGTTCCTCGACATTTTGCGTCAAAGTAATGGTCAAATCCCGAACAGCCTCTTGTACAATTCGAAAGTGGGAAGCGGTGGTTCCTAGGCGCCGTTCTTGTAGGGAATAGATGAAACGAAGCGCAACTTCACTCGCATCTGTGGTCAGTAAATGATCATTCGACTCTCTCAACCATCCCTCATAGATCCAAGCTCGCAAATAATCGCTAGCACTCTGTTCACCCGCATTCCAAAGATCTTGCTGTAATCCTGCTTTGATATAATGATCTAACTTTAAACGCGCTTGCGTATAGGGAATCTCTTTATCCTCCGAAAAAAGCGCACTTATAAAAGCTAAAATATAAGGTGCATTATCGGCGCGTAATAATTTCCAAACAAGACTCTCTTCCTGTTGTATTTTAAATTGTAGCAACTGAGGGATAAAGTTCATAAACGCCTCTTCCATTGTCATTAACAGCACTTTCAATAGCACCGAAGAACACAATATAACTTATTGATATTAAATAAGATATTAAAATAGTTATTCTCTCGATTTCTGCTCTTACAGCTCTTCACTATCACATAGAGATCAATCTCTACAAATAAGGTAATCAAAAATTATCACAGAACTATAACAACGATACTTTACAATAGCGCATCAACTGCTAATTTAAATTTAAATCTCATTGAAAATCATTGAAGATAACGAACTATAGCTAGTTACATTAAATTTTAGATTTTCCATTCAGCTTGATAATTCTACAATTATCCTATCGCTTTTGTAGGAAGTGCTTATAATAGAGAGATTGTTCGGCACATCTAAGTGCCAAACTTGTTGTTCTCTATCTACATTTAAAGGCCGTATGTCTTACTATCACGACAATGAACCCAAATTAGGGCAGATGAATCGTCTGACCATTATTGAAAAAAACAAAATGGGGCTGATCCTCGAGGGGGATGTTTTACTTCCTGCCAAAGAAATTCCCCACAATCAACCGCATCAAGTAGGAAAATGGCTTGATGTTTTTGTCTATCTTGATCATAAGAATGATTATATCGCCACCACAACCCGTCCCTATACGGAAGTAGGGAAATTTGCCGATCTACAAGTGGTCGAGATTAATGATTATGGGATCTTCTTCGATTGGGGTTTACCGAAAGATCTGATGATGCCCTTTAGTGAAGAGATCGGTACTCTTCACGCTGGTGACTTTGCCCTTGTATATACTTATATTGATCCTATCTCTGAACGGATTACTGCAAGTATGAAAATCGAGAAATTCCTCGATCAAAAACCGCATATGTATCAGGACGGTCACGAAGTCTCATTAATCGTGGCAGAGAAAACCGATCTCGGAGTGAAAGTGATTGTGGATCACGCGCATTGGGGCTTAATCTACCATAACGATGTCATTGGCGATCTTGAAATTGGCGATGAAGTGCCGGGCTTTATTAAATTTGTCCGGGAAGATGATAAGCTCGATGTGATCCAACGTCCGATCATCAAAACGGCTGAAGCAAGAGAGAGTTTAGAGGAAGCGATTTTACGGAAATTGAGCGAATATCGCGGTAAGATGCCTTTAGGCGATAAGAGTAGCCCTGAAGAGATTCATAAAGCATTCGGTGTCAGTAAATCAGCCTTTAAAAAAGCATTAGGGGCGCTCTTTAAAGATCGGAAAATTTTGGTGTCTGATCACGAAGTGATTAAGAAGATTTAATCATCCGCTTTTACTTAAAATCATTCAGACAATCTCTCGCATCGCCGGGGCAAATGATCCCGTTCTTACCGCAATCGTGCGCCGGCAGTTGTGGCATTTCCTCATACCGAGAGATTGATCTTCGTTCCTCCGCGGGCGCGGAATTTGTCTGGCTTTGCAAGCATTCCCTCCCGCCGGGCATCAGCTTTTATTTGGAATAACTAAGAAGAGCTATTCCATCGCCGGGGCGAAATATCCCGTTCTTACCGTAATCGTGCGCCGGCAAATGAGGCATTTCCTCATACCGAGAGATTGATCATCACTCATCACCTAAAGGCTTTGAATCTCCTACTGAGGCATTGCTTTAAAGTAAGGATCATCTACTGCATCGATATTCTCTGGCATTTCATTTTGCCAACATTCGGTGCCGGTAATCGTGGGGAAGTCATCCACGTAGAATACAGGATCAAGCCCTGCTTTTCGCTGTAGCACATAATCTTTAAAGAGAATCATCACTGTGGGCGTTAAACGAAGTAATGCAATCGCATTCATCAACATCATAAGCCCGATCATCAGGTCGATACATTCCCAAATAAAACTGGCCTCAATAAAGGGACCTAACATCAACATCAATAGAAATAAAACGCGATAGCCAAAGAGCATTCCTCGTTTTTTACTCAGAAATACGAGATTACTTTCCCCGTAATAGTAATTACTAATCACCGAGGTAAAGGCAAAAAGGAAAAGGGAAATAGAGACTAAATAAGGTGCAAGGCTTCCTATATGAATCGCCATTGAGGCTTGTGTGAGTAGAATGCCATTCGGCACACCTTGACCATATAAACCTGAAATTAAGATGATAAATGCCGTCATTGTACTGACTACCATCGTATCGACAAATACCCCTAAACTCTGAACAAATCCCTGCTTTGCCGGATGTGAAACATTAGCACTCGCACCTGCACTCGCAATCGAACCCGTACCTGCTTCATTCGAAAAGATCCCTCGGCGTGTTCCTTGTACAAGGGCAATGCCAATACCGCCTCCTAATAACTCTTTTACCCCAAGTGCATTGTTGATAATCAGGGACAATATATCGGGTAATAGATTGATATTCCGTAATAGAATATAACCACTGATCCCCAGATAGATCAGAAGCATCAAAGGTACTAAAATCTCAGTCACGTGGACAATGCGGCGCACGCCGCCGAGGATAATGATCCCGGTGATTAATACCAAAAACATCACCACCCACTCTTCATCAAGTGAGAAGACCATACTGAAAGATTCAGCGATAATATTCGATTGCACTAAAGTAAAGAGCGTTCCAAAACTGACAATGAGCAGTAGCGCAAATAAAATCGCATATACGCGCCAGCCCAAGGCGTTATGAATATAATAGGCCGCGCCCCCTCGATAGAGATCACCATCTTTCACTTTATAGAGTTGCCCAAGGCTATTTTCGGCAAAGGATGTAGCCATCCCTAAGAAAGCCACACACCACATCCAAAAAACAGCACCCGGCCCGCCGATACTAATCGCTAAGGCGACCCCTAAGATATTACTCGAACCAATTCGGCTCGCTAAACTTAAACTAAAGGATTGAAAAGGGGAAATCCCTTGACCATTATGTGGTCGCTCACGCAATAGTCGCCACATCTCTTTAAAGCAGCGTAATTGAATACAAGCGGTTTTGATTGTAAAAAAAACACCCACCAAAATTAAAAGCAGTACTAATGGATAGGACCACAATAATTCATTTGCGCTATAGAGAATATGCTTGATGACCTCCATTTTACCTCCACCGCTCAACAGAGCACCTTGCTAATATCCCCTTATCATAAATAAATATATGTAAACTATATTCAAGACCCCTCTATCCATTCCTGACAAATCCATTTTATTGCCTAGAACTAAACACAAGTCAAATATAACGTTATGATTTTATTGGAAATAACATAACTTTGGTTTAATAAAAATGTTTTATATCGCTTGTGTGGAATTTTAAAAGTAGATAAAACTGTACTAAACAACCCTTGCAAGATGCCGAATAGAACAGCATCCTCCCTTATTACAGCTGATGTGCCGGCATTTCAATAATGCTTATTTTAAGCCGATCTTACTATAATCTGCTTCTAGGGTTATCATTGTGAATGGTTATGTTAAGATTTTGCGCTGGTACAGCGGTAATCTATTTCAATCGTCGATTCCGGTGTATTCGCAAGCGTTGCTGCAACCGGGCAATGGCTCTCCACATAAGCAATCAAGGTATCAATATCTTCTGATGTTGCAGGGCTCTCAATATGATAGAGAGTACGAAGCGCACTAAAGCCTATCGGAACAGTCGGATCGCCCATAAACCCCGCAGGATCAAAATCGCCCTCTACTTCAACCGATAGATGACTTAAAGGAATCTGTAAATTTTTAGCCGTTTCTTGTAAGACAATACTTTTACAACTACTTAATGCCGCGAGTAATAACTCAATCGGCATCATCCCACTATCTTTCCCCATCGGTGCCGGCTCATCAGCGATAATGGTATGGTCTCTAGCAGTAATCTCTACCTGACAGCCCTGTTGCATTACAGATTTAGCGCGATAAATACCCGCTCTTTTTCGTCTCATCATTGTTATTCTCCATCGTTCACCTCTCTTCCCCCTTGCATTATGCACACTATAAATAAGGCATCAAATACTACGGGTTATAGAAGTTTCTCAATTTTTATCTGAAACTAGAATCTCATTCACCATTATGATCGGTTTTTCCCATAAATGCTATGTTAGCACCGAGTTTATGATAAATAAAAACCTTGCCTATCCTAAGATAGACAAGGTTGATTATCAATTATACAAAATGATACAAGATCAAGTAATATCAATTACTCAACAATGATTTCGGCATCGATAATATCCATATTCAGATCGCCATCGATAATCACTGTATCGCCACCTTTAAATTCTCCACGTAAGAATGCTTTCGCAAGTGGATTTTCAAGATGCGTTTGGATTGCACGTTTCAATGGACGCGCACCAAAGACAGGGTCGTAACCAATTTCACCTAATTTATCGAGGCCTTCCTCTGTCACCGTTAAGATCACATCGTGCTCAAGCAAACGTTTAACAACACGATTCACCTGTAATTTAGCAATCGCGCGGATATGTTCTTTTCCTAATGGATGGAAGACGACAATATCATCAATACGGTTGATAAACTCTGGGCGGAAATGTTGACCGACCACATCCATCACTGATTCGCGCATTGCTAGATATTGATCTTTTTCACTCAAATCGCTTAGGCGACTTGCTTGCTCTTGAATCAGATGTGAGCCTAAGTTCGAGGTCATAATAATAACGGTATTTTTGAAATCTACCGTACGACCTTGACCATCGGTTAAGCGACCATCATCTAATACCTGTAATAAGATATTAAAGACATCAGGATGCGCTTTCTCCACTTCATCAAGCAGAATGACAGAGTAAGGGCGACGACGAACCGCTTCTGTTAAGTAACCGCCCTCTTCATAACCCACATATCCTGGAGGCGCACCGATTAAGCGCGCAACCGAGTGTTTCTCCATAAACTCAGACATATCTAAACGAAGCATTGCATTCTCATCATCAAAGAGGAATGTGGCCAATGTTTTTGTTAATTCTGTTTTACCCACACCGGTTGGGCCTAAGAAAAGGAATGAACCGATTGGACGATTAGGATCTGATAATCCCGCACGAGAACGGCGCACCGCATCGGATACTGCTGTAATAGCCTCTTTCTGACCGATGACATTCTCACCGAGAACTTCTTCCATCCGAAGCAATTTTTCCCGCTCCCCTTCCATCATTCGACTCACAGGAATACCGGTCCATTTAGAAACGACGTCAGCAATCTCATTCGCCGTTACTTTAGTACGAACAAGTTTATGTTCCCGCTCTTCGTGATTTTCGGCTGCTTGTGACTCTTTCAATTGACGCTCAAGCTCAGGAATACGACCATATTGCAGCTCACTCATTTTCGCAAGATCACCGCTACGTTTCGCCGCTTCAAGCTCAATACGCGCTTGATCGAGATCCTCTTTCAGAGAGGTTGCCCCTTGCATTAAGCTCTTCTCAATTTTCCAAACCTCTTCAAGGTCGGCATACTCTTTCTCTAATTTAGAGAGCTCTGTTTCTAAGGTTTCAAGGCGTTTTTTAGACGCATCATCGGTCTCTTTCTTAATCGCTTCCCGCTCAATTTTGAGCTGGATAATGCGGCGATCGAGTTTATCCATCGCTTCCGGTTTAGAATCGATCTCCATACGAATTTGGCTTCCCGCCTCATCAATCAGGTCAATCGCTTTATCTGGCAATTGTCGATCGGTAATATAACGATGAGAAAGCGTTGCGGCTGCGACAATCGCAGGGTCGGTAATCTCAACACCGTGATGAATCTCATACCGCTCTTTCAATCCACGCAGAATCGCAATGGTATCTTCCACCGTAGGTTCTTCCACTAATACCTGTTGGAAACGGCGCTCAAGCGCGGCATCTTTTTCGATATATTCCCGATATTCATTCAGTGTGGTTGCTCCGATACAGTGCAGTTCACCACGAGAGAGCGCAGGTTTGAGTAAGTTACCGGCATCCATCGCGCCATCTGTTTTACCTGCTCCGACCATCATATGAATCTCATCGATAAAGAGAATCACTTGACCATCGGCTTTTTCTAACTCATTTAAAACCGCTTTTAAGCGCTCTTCAAATTCACCGCGGAATTTAGCACCGGCAATTAACGCGCCTAAATCTAATGATAAAACACGTTTTCCTTTCAATCCTTCCGGTACTTCGCCATTCACGATACGTTGGGCAAGCCCTTCCACGATCGCAGTTTTACCCACACCAGGTTCCCCGATTAATACGGGATTATTTTTGGTACGGCGAGATAATACTTGAATAGCACGACGAATCTCATCATCACGCCCGATCACAGGATCGAGTTTACCAAGCTCTGCACGCTCAGTTAAATCTACCGTATATTTATTCAATGCTTCACGTTTCTCTTCTGCATTAGGATCTTGCACGCTTTCACCTCCGCGAATCGCATCAATTGCACGATTTAAAACCTCTTTATTGACACCGCACTCTTTGAGAATTTCGGCTAATTTCTTATTCTCATCTAATACCCCTAATACAAATACCTCAGATGAGAGATAGCCATCACCGCGTTTATGCATCTCTTTTTCAGAGGCGACTAAAACACGCTGTAAATTTTGACTAATATGAATATCATTACTGCCCGAAATTTTCGGGAATTTTTCAATCTCTTCATTCACTTTCTGGTTTAAAAGCGCAATATTCGCGCGACATTGCCGGAAAAGTGGCAAAATTGAACCCTCACGCTGATTGATCATCGTGCTTAAAATATGTTCTGGTTCAATATATTGATTATCATTGGTTAACGCTAATGTTTGCGCACCACTTAACGCATTTAAAAATGCTTGTGTAAATTTATCTTGGTTCATCCAAAATCTCCCTATAAGTTTATTGATCGTAGCTGGGGATTGTTGGAACCTAATACTCTATTCTTATCCTACACACTTTCTTAAGTCATTAGATTATTCCCCTTACGTATCACAAAATGGGGGCTAACTTTCACTTTTCAAGAAATTTTGACAAAAAAAGACAAAATTTATGGTAATAAAGCCATAAATTTATTGACAAGTCTCTTTTTTACTTCATCTAATTTATTTGCAATATATTTGCACTATTTTTACCACTTTCTGATGAAATTGATCCGATCGACCTTTAGATCAATCTTAAGATCCTAACTTAAGATTAAGTAAGCCTTAAGCTTGCTCCGAAAGCAGTGCAACCATTGCACTATTGCCTTTCTCTTTGGCTAAATCAATAGCGGTAATGCCGGCTTTATTCGCTTGATAAGGATCACTTCCCGCTAACAGAAGCGCTTTAGCAATATTGAGTTCACCCATAGCGCTCGCACGATGAAGTGCCGTAAAGCCCAATTGATCCTCTAATAGGGGATCAGCACCGAGTGTTAATAACGTATGGACCCCTTTCTCTGAACGTAATTCAACCGCATCCATCAAGGGCGTTGTTTGTGACAAGGAATAAGCATTGATATCCACACCGTTATCGGCAAGCAATTCCATCATCTCAAAATGATCGGTATAGAGTGCCCAATGAATCGGGGTAAAGCCATCTTGTGCGATCACATTGGGATCAACCCAATTTTGAGAGAGAATGAGCTTCACGCTCTCCTTATCATCATTGGCAATGGCAATATGGTAAGCGGTTGTTGAACGAATAATGCCCCCTTGCGCCGGGAAAATAGCATCTTCGGCAAAGACTCCAACTTTGGCTTTATGGCCACAAAAGGCAAATGCCCAAACAGCCGCGCGATTAGGGTCCGATTCAAGTTCATTGAGCAACGGCACCGGCGCACTCTCGCCTAACACGTGGCTTAACATTAGAAAATTTACTAGTGCAATGGTCTGATTCTCTGTTTCAAACTCCTCTAAAATCGCCCCCTCAATCTCCGTTATCAAGAGCTGATGAGGCGTTAATTCCACCTTTGCCCTTGCCACTAATTGCCGAGACCAACTGCGCACAAAGTAGATATAACCCCCATCGAAGAAGATCGCCCAACGATCCTCCGGCGTTTGTGGCACAAAGAGTGAGCCTGGATAGAGCTTCTCAACCGTCTCATAAGAGAGTTCACAAGGAACTCGTCGAATTGTCTCTACAGATACCGGTTCGATAAGACTTCCGAAATGCCCGTCATCCTGATCTGTATCGCGCTTATCCATATTGCTCTTGTCAGTATCACCATTATTCTCATCATTGCCACGATTCTCCGGCGATTCCCCCGGCAATAATCCGCTAAAGGTCGCCCCATCTTCTAAACTATAACTGTCCAAATGTTTGAGCGCGATTTCCCCCACATCACTTGCCAATTGAAATGTAATAGGACGAAGATCTAACAACGGCACACCGTAAGGATTACGGTCATAACGAATCCAAGGAAGCTGTGTTGCGCTATCTTTAATCTGAGTCATAAATATAGAACCTTTTGCGACAAAGTGGGAAAAGAGATTATATAGTAATGTCGGTTCAAAATAAGCTTATTTAAATGCCGGCGCATCAGTTGTAACAAGTAAGGAAGCTGTTCTATCCGGCATCTTGCAAGTGTTGTTTAGTACGGTTTTATGTTTTCTTAAACCAAATTTACTATAAAAATAGTATCGCCTAGCGATTAGGCTAGATCGACCTCAATCGATTCATTAGTCTATCAGAGAATCAGCGATTCCCAAATCATTGCCCAAAGGGATTCTATGATAAAATGACACTAAAATTACGTCTCTACTGAACGACTTGATTTGCCATCCTATTTTCAGCGTATATAAGGATTTTTTATGCTAAAAGAGCTTCCCATAGCGACCCGTTCATTGATTTTCATTAATGTCGGGGTGTTTATCCTCACTCTGCTCCTCTCTTACCTTGAGATTACCGATTTAAGCTATATTCTCGGCAGTTATTATCCCGGTTCGCCACTCTTTCATTTCTGGCAACCTTTTACTCATCTCTTTATACACGCGGGTATCTCTCATCTGCTCTTTAATATGTTGGCGCTCTTGATGTTTGGCGGAATGATTGAGCGAATTTTGGGAACGAAACGCTTCTTAATCCTCTATTTTGTAGCGGGATTTGGCTCATTTATCCTCTTCAATGCACAGAGTTATTTCTCTATCCATAATCTCGAAGAGAATGTGATCACAACACTCGGCATCTCCCCTGAAATATTGGCACAAATTACCGGTTCAATTAGAATGGATGCGCTAGGCAATATTACCGGCAGTGAGATTATTAATCGTGTGCCTATTTTAATGGAATTAGTCAGTGAATATCTCCGGCCGATGATGGGTGCCTCTGGCGCGATTTATGGCGTATTAATCGCCTTTGGGATGTTCTTCCCCAATGCCGGCTTGATGATTATCTTTATTCCTTATCCGATTAAAGCAAAATACTTTATCCCCGGCATTATCATTTTAGAGATTATTCTAGGTTTGATGAATCTCTCTTGGAACCCCATTGCCCACTTTGCCCATTTAGGCGGTGCAGTTGCCGGTTTCCTACTGATTCTCTACTGGAAAAAACGGGGATTAACAATTCCAAGCTACAATGGCACGATTTAATTAATCCGGAAGATAGAGTAGTTCAAGATTATTCAAAGGTCATCAACCTATAACCATAAAAAAGCCCCGATAGGATCAATTCTATCGGGGCTTTTATAATTGTTTCAATGCAATCGATGATATTGATAATATTGATTACATCTTTTGAATTTTATCATTCGCTAATTGAGATAGCTCTTTTGCTTTCGCTTTTAATGCTTCGATCTGCTCATTCAAAGAACTTCTCGCTTCATCAGCATTATCCGCTAACGCATCACGCTTCTCTTTGAGCGTTGCGATCTGATCATCTAATGCTCTTTTCGCTTCGTGGCTTTTAAGGATCGTTTCATCAGTCAGCTTCGCAGCCACATTGCCTAATTTTTCAGCCGCGTGAGTGATATTTTCTTTAACGATATCGCCTTTAGTTTTTGTCATTTTCTTATCTCCTACATTAAGTGGATCAAACAACTATCTTATATTGAGTTTTATCTATCTATTTCAATATTCTTAGATGATTATAGCACTATTGCACTTATAACAGTGAATATCTATCTTTTTCATTCGCCACTTAATAGATACTTCATCCCTAGTTCCTGTCTGATTAATATCGACTTAAACAGCGCTATTTTCAGCTTCATAACTTCTTGCAAAAGTGCGCCATTCCACTAATCCATAGAGGGAATTGAAGAGGTAAACACTATATTGCGCCCCAATAACAGGATTCGGTTCAGGACCAAAGAAGTTGAGAATCACCATAAAGATATTCATCAATACCCAAAGGTACCAACTAAAATCATAACGCATCATTAAGAGCGTCTGCGCCGGGATCGCAAGGCCAAAGATAAAGCCATTGAGTATCAATTGCCAAAAGGTGTTCTCCACGCCTAACATTCGAGTTATCACGATATTAAAGAGGAAGATCAGGATAAAGGCGAGTGCTACATAGAGATACTGCTTGAGTGTTAATGAACGGGTAATCACTTTATCATCAGCATCGTGATTTTTGCGCCAATTAATAACACCGTAAACGTGGGTACTAAAATTGTAGATATGAGGTAATCCTGCACCAATATTCCCCCCTAAGAAATTCCCGATACTCTCACCAAATGTAGAGAGTAGACCAAAGTAATTGGCAATCTGACTTCTTCGGGTCATTAAAATCACACAAATTAACCCGGTAATCGCGCCAAAAAATGAGATTCCATAACGCAAATCAAATTCGGCAAAAGGTTCCGTATAGAGATAGGCGGCAACCACCAAAATAAAACAGATATAAGGATAAGATTTATGGCGGCCGATCGACAATACAGCCCGAGAAAAGGGACTCATCTTTATCGGGGAAGAGGTCAATGTAACCGGTGCTTCTTGAGTATTGTAAGTCATTGTAACGTCCTCATTGGATAATTTAATTCATACATTAACGGGCATTTCTAAGTAATTCTTCAACTAATTCAATACATTGAAGATATCGTTCATCATATTGATCGCTTGTGACTTCCACATAATCAATCTGATTTTCTCGCAGCAATTTTTTAAGAAGCAATTGAAATTCTTTACGCACCTGATTATCCCCTAAATGCCGTAAACCATCGGCCACCCAAGGGGTATTGTTATCCAGTAGAATCACTAAATCGAAGCGGTAGCTATCAATCAACGCTTGTACAAAGGGATGCGGTTTGCCCTCATATTGAATGCAGAAAGCCTGCGTTGTGAGAAAATCGGTATCGATAAAGGCAATCTTATTGGCGTGTTTCACTGCAAAATTGATATATTTCGCGTGACCGAGGGCAATCTGATCGTAATCAGAATATTGCAGTGCGCGCTCATCGCCCCCTAAATGTTCAAAGACATATTCCCGACCATATTCCCAAGCACTTGTAGTATTAAACATATTGGCTAACTTATTGACCATCATACTTTTTCCACTCGATTCTCCGCCTAAAATCGCAATTGTTTTCACGAAAAAGGGGCGAACTTCTGTCGGAATATATTCCCAATGGGCAAGGGGCGACCGGCGAATATCTTCCCCGTGAATCGGCATAAATTCTCGATCCGGGTCAATAATTTTGGTCGGAATATTGAGATATTTTTGATAAAAAACTTCATCTGCTAATTCGCTTGTATAGATCAAATCCGGTTGAATATTGTGAGATTTGAGAAAATAAGCAACCTTTTCAGCCCATAAAGCCTGATCTTTTGCAGAATCTGTCAAATTATCTTCATCAATATAGTGAATATGAATATTCTTCTGATACTTGAAAGTCTGTAGTAACCATCGCAGACGATCCTTCAGTGTAGGCTGCCGGCTCATTGCACTATCTTCGAAGATTTGCAGATCTCTCGCCTCATTGTAGCGAAGCACAATATGCAATTCATCTAACTGACTAATCGCCCGCTGAATAAGGTAGATATGCCCGGTATGAAGTGGATAGAAAGCTCCAAAAATAAGTCCCACTTTCTGTTTTTGCGTATCCGATTGTTGAATATTGAGATATTGATAGAGCGCATTCATCTTTACAGCACTAGGGTTTTGAATCTTGCCATTCAATAATTGGCTCAAGTAACCTTTCGTCATATCGCACTGTTCCGCAACGCGCTGTAGCGTCAAACCACGATCCTTGATTACTTTCTTAAGATGCTCAACGGGTATCATCATAATTACGTCTCTTATTAAACTTTTAGTCTCGTTTTAGTTAATTTTGTTTAATATACAAAACATTTATACCAAAAGAAAGCTTTATTTGTTCAATGGATTAAATTTTTAAACGATCTCTTACATCATTCTCGAGTGATCTTCTAGATTGCAATAACAAGATCAAGTAAGATAACGACCATAAACCCACGAATTAATCTTAAACAGACCAAGGTAGGATATGGCACAACACACTCGATTTTTATCCTCATTCAGATCGCAACATTCAGATCGTAAAGAGCTTCGTAATTCTCATCATCGATTGAGATTAAGAACTTCACTGAAGCTATTATTGAGTATGACGGTAGGGATCAGTGCGTTACTCTTTGTGCCGGTGACGGCTCAAAATAGGGTAAGTTCGAATTCCACCGCCTCCGCCCAACCCATCCATATTTCGCAACAAGCTCTCGCGCGCGTTGGGGAACAGATCTATCAAAATGAGACTGGGGGAAAGCTAGAAAATCTAGTCTCGTGGAATGTCGGCGAAAATTTCCCATCACTCGGGATTGGCCACTTTATCTGGTATAAAGCGGGGGAACGGGATAAATATGAAGAGACTTTCCCGGCTTTAGTGGCATTTTTACGACAAAGTGGCGTGCCATTACCGGCGATATTACAAAAGTATCCGACAGCCCCTTGGCCTCATCGAGAAGCTTTTAATCAAGCAAAAGCCCGCGGTGAGCTACAAGAATTAACCCAATTTTTGGCCAATACCAAAGATTATCAGGCGCTCTTTATCTTCCAACGATTACAAAATGCCCTCGGTAAAATGAAAGCAGTCTCCCAATATCCTGATTTTATAGAGATTAAATTCTACGAAGTGGCCAATGCCCAAAATGGCCTCTATGCACTCATTGATTATGTTAATTTCAAAGGCGAGGGCATTAATACCAATGAGCGCTATCAAGGGGAAGGCTGGGGCTTAATGCAGGTATTAGAGAATATGGCACTCACTCATAATGGGCAGACTAAAGCAGAGAAAGATCAAGCGATCCTCGCTGATTTTCGCCGTTCAGCTGTACAGGTATTAACGAATCGAGTGAATAACGCAGATCCTACAAAAGGGGAATCTCGCTGGCTTGCCGGCTGGAAAAACCGAATTCAGACTTATCAGCCTTAGAAAGATAATTATATAGCCAATTTGGTTTAAGAAAAATGTTTTTTCAACAGCTATTGTGGGGTTTAAAAAAACATAAAACCGTACTAAACAACACTTGCAAGATGCCGGATAGAACGGCTTCCTTGCCTCGATTGGCTGATGCGCCGGCATTTAAATAATGCTTATTTTGAACCGACATTACCATAATACAAAAGAGCTGAATGATTCAATCGTCATTCAGCTCTCTTTTTATTCAATAGATATTCGATAGAGTATTCTACTGAATATCCGATGTTAGAAATGTCTAATTATCTATTACGCATCCATATTTTCAGCATCTGCACGCATTTGTGCTTGACGCTCTGCATAGACGGCTTCAAAATTGATAGGTGAAAGAATCACTGGCGGGAACCCACCTTTAGAGATGAGATTGTCAAGTGATTGACGCGCATAAGGATAGAGGATATTAGGGCAATAACCACCGCGAATAGCCTGTAGTTGCTCTGCTGGGAAGTTCACTAATTGGAAAAGACCCGCTTGCTCAACTTCGGCGATAAACATAATTTTATCTTCGCTTTTTGCAGTAACGGTGACTTTTAATGCCACCTCGTGAATACCTGGCTCGATTTCACGCTCTTCATTACTCAATTGAATTTGAATTTCTGGTTGCACTTCCATTTTAAAGATTTCAGGTGTGCTAGGAGATTCAAGAGAGACATTTTTAGTATAGATTCTTAAGATATCAAATGATGCTTGGTTCTCTTGGTTTACTTCGTTAGTTTGATTTGTTTCGCTCATGGATTTTAACCCTTTTAACTTAATAAATGAGGATCATCATAGATGATCCTCGTTTTAAAATTGCTTAGTGAGAGTGCATCGACACTCTTATCTATTACGACAATTACTGAGGTAACTTACCTGAAAGGTAATCATCAAGCTCACCTTTCTTCTCAAGCATCATCAGATCATCGCAACCACCGACGTGATAATCGCCGATGAAAATTTGAGGAACAGTATTACGACCAGAACGTTTTTGGCACTCTTCCCAAAGTTTTGGATCGCTATCCACGTCAATTTTGACAGGCTCAACATTGTGACGCGCTAAAACTTCAAATGCACGACGGCAATAACCACAAGTGGTTTTAAAATAGACTTCTACTTTTTTCATTTTCTACTCCTTTAACCTTTAGAAAGAGGTAAATTCGCCTCTTGCCAACCGACAATACCGCCTACAAGCACATTAAGTGCTGCATTCGGATGCAATTTACGTAATTTAATACACGCTTCATTAGCACGTGGATCAGTATCGCTATATACAATAATTTTCTTATCGCCAAATTGCGTTAAACTCTCTAATTGTTTCTCAAGCTCGGCTGTTGGAATGTTAACCGCATTAGGAATATGCAATTTTTTAAAATCCTTTTTCGGGCGAATATCAATAAATACAGCATTATCATCATTATATTCCCTCAAAGCATCGGTAATACTCATACGATACTTTTTACCACGAGCAGCGTTAATCTCATTGGCAATTAAAAGAACGACAACAACAACAAATGCTGCCACAAACATCCAGTTTTGTTGGATAAAAGGCATAATCGAATTCATATACTTACTCTTTATTCTTAATTGTTTTGAATCTTTGAGGTGAAGAGGTTTCACATAACCATCGGTTATCTTACGCTATTTTAGAGTAAAATGATACAGCCAAAGCGCTACCTTATCGCTTCCATTCCCTGATTCGTTATTTTAAATGTATGGCGACAGAGTCGACCCTTTTCAAGTACTAAATAATCTCCTGTTCGATCCCAATCACTTAACACAACACGAATCTGTCCCTTGCGATACCGATGAATACCGGCACGATGAGTATGCCCATGAATAATAGTGGATACCGACTTTTGTGCAAAAAATCGCTCGGTAAAATCTTCATTGACATCAATGATTGCTTTATTAGGCAAATCTCGACTTTTCTGCCGGATCTTATCGGCTAGTCGCAAACGATAAGTTCTTGGTAATCGCCGAAGTAAACCTAAAATCATGGGCTGACGAATCCATCTTTTATAACGTTGATAAGCGAGATCATCAATACAGAGTTCATCCCCGTGAATCAGTAAAATAGGAGAATCAATATCAAGGCAGTCAGCACTTTCTCTTGAATCATCAATATTTTTATCTATATCATCCGATATATCATTAAGATAATTCAGTGATTTCGCTTCACTATCCTTCTCGACTATAAGTCGGTATTCCGTTGGCAGAATCTGAAAGTGAGCTTGTTGAGCATAGCGTTTCCCTAATGCAAAATCTCGATTGCCTGGCAAAAAAAAGATCTCAACACCGGATTTCGCTAACTTTGATAGATACACTGCAACCTTTTCCGTTAAAGGTGTTGCAATATCATCTCCTGCCCAAAAATCAAAAAGATCTCCGAGGATATAGAGACGATCAGCTTTAGGTGCAACCTCTGTCACAAATTGTAAGAAAGCCGTAACGATATCGTTACGACTCTCACTTAAATGAATATCACTGATAAAGAGTGAGATAGGATGATGCGCCGATTGCACGCCGAGATAACTCCTCTCCATATTTCACTCCTCTACTACGATTTAATTGTGATTTTAATGCGATCTGATTACGATCTAATTGAATCACTATTTTATCACGTCATTCCTGTCTAAGAATCAAAGAAATCCATCATCAATCACAAATGACTCTCAACTAATATCGTAGTTTAATTGACTCACTACTCGCCAATCACTTCAACGCGCTCAATGATAATATCTTCAACCGGCACATCTCTATGACCTGCTTTAGATGAAGTTTTCACTTTTGCCATCGCATCGATCACATCCATCCCTTCGGTAACTTTACCAAATACAGCATAGCCCCAACCTTGTGGTGTTTGTGATTTATGATCTAAGAAATCATTATCCACTAAGTTCACAAAAAATTGGCTTGTTGCAGAATGGGGGTCCATCGTTCTTGCCATCGCAACTGAACCTCGGACATTTTTAAGACCATTATCCGCTTCATTTTGAATTGGCTCATGATGACCTTTCGTCTTATTATGCATGCCTGGCTCTAAACCGCCGCCTTGCACCATAAATCCAGGGATAATACGATGAAAAAGCGTTCCTTCAAAATAACCTTCTTTAGCATATTGCACAAAGTTAGCAGCTGTAATTGGCGCTTTCTCATGATCTAAAGTAATGACAAACTCACCCATTGTCGTGTGAAACTTAAGCATAGGAATATCCTTCTATATTAATGTTGATATATTGATATGTCGATATTGACTGTCACATATGAATGTCACATATGAATGTCACAAAACGGTTAAAAGAGAGAGGTTTCACGTGAATCCAAAATCTTTTGAAACCTCTACTCACTAATCACTAAATACTCTACAGTAGAAAGAGTGTCACCTTCAGTATTGAGATAATTATTATTACAATAATTCTGATGATTGCAGTTGATTCCTCGCACTGTAAAAGTATCTTCAAATAGTATTAACCCTCCGGTAATACTTTCTGCAAGTTGTAATCAAATGGTCCTTCATTTTCGATGCGTTTACCCTCTTTATTCGCTGGGAAAAGAATATTCTCTCCCACGAAGAAGCGTAGTTGACCATCTGGCCCGCCATCAGTTCCTTCTAATGTGACAACTTGTCCTTCTTTGTTCCACGTGAAACGACCTGATTCATTAAAGGTTTCATTTTTTCCTTTCACATCTAAGTAGGTCTGTTTCAGATCATAATTTCCATTATAATCTAAGGTTAATTCCACATCGATCCCGCTACAATCTGCGCAAGGATATTGTCCTTTATAAACACCGGCATAATCTAATGAATTTTGTGCGGTATGCTCAGATGAAAACTCAACGCTATTGGCATCAACCTCGGCAGGTGTGATCTCTTTCGCTTTATCATCACCGCAAGCGGCGAGTAATAATGTAGCACTGAGCGCTAAAATTAATTTCTTTTTCATAGTAAACTCCTAGGCTGAATGAACTTGATGAATAAATTCTAAATCAGTGGAAACTTATGGTTTCTCCACAAACTTCATACTTTCAATCACAATCGGTTTAGCGGGGACATCTTGATGCATCGCTTTTGAAGTCGTTTTGACTTTCTCCATCTTGTCGATCACATCCATTCCCTCAACCACTTTTCCGAATACAGTATAACCATACCCATCTTGTCCTGGGTAATCTAAGAACGTATTGTCTTGAGTATTAATGAAGAATTGGCTTGTGGCTGAATTAGGATCCATCGTTCTCGCCATTGCAATTGATCCACGAACATTTTTAAGTCCATTATCGGATTCAATCTTGATCGGTGCGGCTGTTTTCTTCTGCTTCATATCGGCATCAAAACCGCCCCCTTGCACCATAAAACCATCAATCACTCTATGAAAAATTAAGCCATCATAAAAACCATCATCCACATAGTTTTTGAAATTTTCTACGGTTACCGGAGCTTTAGCTTCATCTAATTCAAAGACGACATTGCCAAGGTTTGTATCCATTTCGACATAGAGAGGCGGTGCTTTAACCTCATCAGCGGCCATCGTTACGCCCGTCATTAAACTTGCCATTAAAGCGCCGGCTAACATCAATTTTTTCATTCTCTACTCCTCTATATCATTCAACATTCTTTATGAATATACGTTACGATTATCAACAACAATAACCGCTAACGTTTCTTTACATCATCTCATAATGGGGGTTATTTCTCTAATTTCAACCCACAAAAAAAGTGAGATTCTAAAGAACCTCACCTTTTCAGTATACTTATATAAAAAGTGACTAAGCCACTTCTTTAAGCGCGACTTGAATACTCTCTTGTATCTGTATTGACGATAATTTTCGTACCATTTTCAATATATTCTGGTACAGAAACGGTAATCCCCGTTGAGAGCTTCGCAGGTTTATTGCGTTTTGTTGCACTTGCCCCTTTCATTTCAGGTGCAGTATCGATCACTTCTAACACCACTGTTTGTGGTAGAGAGAGCGCAACTGGTGTTTCATCAATCAGAGAAACATAATATCCTTCAATTCCTTCAATGATAAAACCGGCATCAATACCCACTAATTTCTCGCTAAGATAGTATTGACTATAATCTTCACTATCCATAAAGACATAGCTTTCACCATCTTTATAAGAGAATGTCGCCGCACGCTTACTTAATTGCACATCTTCTAGTTCATCATCCGCACGAAGAGAGAGATCAATTTTGTGACTATCAGGAATCGAGAACATCTGAATTCTAAATGTAGTATTACCACCACGAGCTGTCGGTGCTGACTTTTCCACTTCCCGTACTAAATAGTAGAGATTGTTATGTGCAATCACATCTCCACGACGTACATCATTTGCTTTTTTCATGATTCTCTCCTCTAATTGAATAATTTAAACTACTCGGTACTGCAAAATAGGATGAATCAATATTGAATCATAGATAACCACCCTATTGCAGAATAGATAGCGCTTATCTTATGACTTATGCTCGCGAGGATCAATATCAAAGTAATCTAAACGTTTTTTGAGCGTTGAACGGGTAATCCCTAAAATTTCCGAGGCTTTTGACTGATTACCATCCGTATATTCTAAAACTTTCTCAAAAAGTGGACGTTCTACTTCATTAATCACTAAACGATAGAGATTAGGTGGATATTTACCATCTAATAAATTAGAAATTTCATCTAATGCTTCTTTGACCGATTCACGTAAAGGAATGTGATCTTTAAGACGCTCACGAGAAATCATGTTGTTACTCCTAAAATAATTGTAATTTAATAAGTTAAACTAATAATTTAAACTAATCACTGAAACTAACAATTGAGACTTAAATAACTACTTAAATAAGTACTCAATAATGCGATATTCCATCCATCGACTATTCACCAAAGATTCGAGTCACCCATTCAAGTTGCCTTGAGGGATCTAATTCCCGTAACATAGCGCTACGCCAATCCTCCGCAATAGTGCGATTTTGCAAATACCAAAGTAGGTGCTTCCGCGCAACACGGACGCCCTTTTCAATTCCATAAAATTCATGTAACTCACGAATATGAGTCATTACGACCTCTAACCGCTCTCTATTCGAGGGTTGATATACCTTCCCTTCCACCAATGAACGAAAGAGCCAAGGATTTCCAAGCGCTGCGCGACCAATCATAATGGCATCAACACCGGTGTAGGCCTTTATTTTGATCGCCTTCTCTACCGAATCAATATCCCCATTTGCCATTACTGGGATATTGATCGCAGCTTTTACCTCTGCAATCGTGTCATACTCTGCTTCTCCATTGAAGCGATCTTCCCGAGTACGACCATGAATCGCTAAAGCCTGAATACCAATAGCTTCAGCAAATTTTGCCACTCTTACTGCATTTTTATGCTCTCGACTCCAACCGGTGCGAATTTTCAGTGTCACAGGGACATCTACAGCATTAACTACGGCTTCTAAAATCGCCTGCACTAAAGGTTCATCTTGTAGAAGTGCCGATCCCGCCGCTTTTTTACATACTTTCTTAGCAGGACACCCCATATTAATATCGATAATCTCTGCCCCACATTCCACACTATAACGCGCCACATCAGCCATCATTGCCGGATCGTAACCCACGATCTGAGCACTCACCGGCGAGACTTCTCCTTCATAGGTAAAGCGCAATTGCGACTTCTCTGTCTCCCACAACTCTGCATTGGCATTGACCATTTCACATACGGCAAGCCCGGCACCCATTGAGCGACAAATTTTACGGAAAGGAAGATCCGTTACCCCCGCCATCGGTGCTAACACGTAAGGCGATGATAGTTGATATTGACCGATATTCATTGCTTACTGTTTTTTGATGCCGTAGAGTCGTGTCCAACCATCTAAACTCTTATCTGCCTCAAAGACAAACTGGTCTCGATAGGCCAATTTTACAAATTCCGCATCGTGATCTAAAAGCCCGGCTAAGACTAAATGGCCCCCCGGCTCTACTAGATTTCCGAGAATAGGGGCTAATTCGACTAATGGTCCTGAGAGGATATTAGAGAGCACAACCCGCGCTTTAGGCGGTGAAAAACCTTCAGGTAGTGAGGCAACAATCTCTACATTATTGCGCTCGGCATTCTGCTCTGTCGCGTAAATTGCTTGAGGATCTATATCAGTGCTATAACAAGATTTTGCCCCTAATAATTGACCGGCGATCCCTAAAATCCCTGAACCGCAACCATAATCAATGATGATTTGATCAATAAAGAGAGATTGATTTTCTGAAAGCCACTCAAGACAAAGCGCCGTTGTCGGATGTGTGCCTGTACCAAATGCTAAACCTGGGTCTAAGCGTACGGTGGCAATTTCAGGTTCTGGTGAGGGTAAATGTGTTGGGCAGATCCAAAGATTAGGCCCAAATTTAATAGGCTTATAGTGATCTTGCCACGCTTTCACCCAATCCTTATCTTCTAATTCGTGGGTTTCCACGATCGGTAGATGCGGTTCATCGAGATATTGACTCAAGAAAGCAATAATCCCATCCACATCACAAGGCTCTTCATAGAGCCCTGTCACTAATGTTTCACGCCAAAGCGGTGTTTCGCCAGGAAGCGGTTCAAAAATAGGTTCATCTTCGCCATCTTTCATTGTGACAGCCACTGCGCCTGATTCTACCAAAGCTTCATCTAGTAATTCTGCGGTCAAACGCGAGTCTGCCTTGAGCGTCAATTCAAACCATCTGTTCATAGTTCACACCATCTGTCACAATAATTAAAGGGGAGAATACTAGCTAAGAAATGGCAGATAATCAAGCAAAAGTGATCTTGATCACGCTCTGTCAATTCTTAGCAAGGGATAGATCATATCAAAAATAGCGCATCATTTGCTCATTTTTTTTACGAATTTCAGATAATCATCTGTTTTAAGTGAGAGATTCCTGAGCCGGCTAGATCAAAAAAGAATATTGCAGTGCGACAGATCAATTCAACATATACCATAAGGCGCTATAAGATATTCCCTATTTTGTAATAAAAACGATAAACTAGAACTATTATCTAAAAATATCACTAAAAGAATTATCCCTTTCAGGAGGTTTACCATGAGCGAACAATATGATCTTCGAAAAATTAAATGGCGCTCGCGCCGAGGAATGCGAGAACTTGATGCATTATGCGATCGTTACTTAGAGCAACACTTTGAATCAGCACCCACTGAAGAGAAAGATCTCTATCTATCTCTGCTTGATATGCAAGATCCTGAGCTCTATTCACTCTTAATGCATCGCGCACCCTATCCAACACCAGAAATTGAAGCGCTCGTTAAAAAGATGAATCCCGATATATTAGAAGATTAACCTCAATTCCCTAACCTAAGTTCCGATCAAATTTCAAATTACAAGTTATAGTAATGTCGGTTCAAAATAAGCTTATTTAAATGCTGGCGCATCGACTGTAATAGGTAAGGAAGCCATTCTATCGGGCATCTTGCAAGTGTGGTTTAAAATCATTTTTCTTAAACCAAATTTACTATACAAGAGCAGACTCTCTACTTAGAGAGTATTCAGCAATAACAACAGAGCCCTAAGAAATCCATCTTACTGATCAGATTTCTTAGGGCTTTTAGCATTTAAACATTGCCCCATTCTTATTGCTCTTATTCTCACTCTTACTTTTGAGGAAGATGATTCGTCTACATAGATAATTAATAATAGAGAAAAAGCAAAAAACCCAGTAACTTTCATTACTGGGTTCTTACTGTATGGTGCCGGCACCACGAATCGAACGCGGGACCTACTGATTACAAGTCAGTTGCTCTACCAACTGAGCTACGCCGGCTGAACTACATTTCAGAATTAGGATTATAGAGAGGAGTTTTACTTCTGTCAACAGATGTCTAATCTTTAATCAATATTTTCATTACTTTTCTCTACATCTCGCCGAATTAAGGCATTTTGCACGCTATAAATAGCTCGTTTTTCTTGCTCACAAGCCTCTATAACCATTTGATCTCGTTGATCAAATTTTCCGTTTTTCGCATACTCTTCCAATATATTCTTAATTTCTGGTAAAAAGGTACGATTTTGCAAATGTAAAAAGGCATCTGCCTGAAATTTCCCGATCGATTCCGCAATCCAAGCTTTTGACACAGCATTGAGCGCTTTAATCACAACCGCTGAATACAATCCGGTACTTTTATCTAAATGATACCCCAAATGAATCATCTGATAATGGCAACTACGCCAAAAATCGCGCAGATTTTGCGTTAAACCAAAACTGACCGAGATAAAATCCATAGGTCGATCAATAGGTCGTTGTCGACCTTTGATCGCCTCTTCTAACTGCTTTACCATCGCTTGCCCAATACCTAAACGCCGATAGGATTCGTCAACTGAGATTCGGGAAATTCGAATAGAATGTTGCCTCATTGCTTCTGGGAAATAGCTCTGCCCTGTAAGCATTTGCGCCACAAGGTTCCCTTTAGGCCGGCGATAACCATTAAACACGCCGGCAATTAAATCCTCTGATAATCCCCCTTCTTCTACGCCCCAAATAGCGCCTATCAATCGATGATTCTCCGCCATATCTTCCCCATTTTCAGCTTGAGGTAAATACGCTAGAAGAAAACATTGACCTGGCAGATCAAAAAGGCGACGTAGATCTTGAATATGAGTTTGATAATGGGTGCGATTGAGTAATTGATAGAGCGCACGCATCGCCGGAATATTGCTTCGTAACTCGGCTATATTATGATCATCAAAGTAGCGAAAAATAAGTTTAGGTAAGATATAATCCTTTTCCTCGTTCCCTTTTGAGTAAGTCAAAGAGGCTGTAGAGCGCTCTCCATTTTGCAACATTAAGGCATTAGAGAGTTGCTGTAGGGGATCTTGCGGATCAAATCGATGAATCTGGCTGAGCTGGTAATTTTTATGGATTGTAATCAGATCTGGCAATTTCTGCTGTAAACCTTGTCCTGTCCCTTCGTAATTATCGGTAGAAGAGATTAAGAGGATTTTCTGAAAACGCTGACATAGACGCACCAAATGATTCAACGGCATTTTCCCAGCTTCTTCTACAATCAAGGTTTCAGCATATTGATCAGGTTTCTGTGCAAGAAACAGCGCATCGGGGGCACGAAATTGTAATCCATCAATATGTTGATATTGAGAAATCGCTGATTGATTCGGGGCAGTCACAATATAGTCGCTCACATTATGGGCTACTAACTGGGAGGAGAGCCACGATTTCCCACACCCTCGAGGCGCAAAGAGCGTATAAATACCGGCGGATTGTGCTTGAAAATCGTGGATAATGACCTGCTGTTCAGGGGTTATCTCAATGACTTCTCCACTGTCTAATTCTTTTTCCGTTTGATTGAGGAGATTCAAATGTGGATTTTGTAGATAGTCGGGAATCATCACCCGATGATCTACAAAGCGATACCCGTAATAAGAGAGCTGTTGCTGTAAATAACGATCAAAAAAAGGGGTGGCAATCGCTTCGGAATGAAATCGTAGACTCTCAATCGTTCCAAATGTACCGTTTATCCCCTTATCCCTATTCTTATCCTCTCTGTTGAGTAACAGAATGAGCAATCCCCCTTGCCTAATTGTCGCTGTAATCGCTAAGAAATAATCTAAGGGAAACCCTTGCCTAACATCGAGTAGTACCGCCTCTGTCGTTGCACCTAGATAGTGCCGTGTCGCTCTGAGGGGCTCTATAGTTATCTTCGTCTGTTCATCTGATAGCTGTAGCTGATCTGAAAAGAGGAGCGCTTGTGGGTAGTAGGCTTTAAAGGCGGAGAGTAACGCTGGGAAATCGAGCATTTCAAAACTATCAGCACATTCTATCACCCACAATTGCCGGGATAACGGATGAATATATTGACTCAATGCTTGTTGCCAAAACAGGATCATATTTCTTACGCTCTTCTATTTCATTGCTCTTCTGCTTCATTACCTTATTACCATCATTACCATAAAAGCAATCAAAAAAGATAGAGCTAGGCATCAACAGATAGACATAAAAAAACCTCCCAAAGGGAGGTTTTTTCAATTTGGTGGGTCATGAAAGATTCGAACTTTCGACCAATTGGTTAAAAGCCAACTGCTCTACCACTGAGCTAATGACCCAAATGAAGTGATTATTATAATCTTTTTATTCGATTCGTCAACCCTATTTTTAAAATTATCTTGATTATCTTGAAAACAGATTCAATGATATTGATCGAACTTAATCAGCGAGATAAGAAAAAAGCACCTAATAGGTGCTTTTTTAGTCTGGTGGGTCATGAAAGATTCGAACTTTCGACCAATTGGTTAAAAGCCAACTGCTCTACCACTGAGCTAATGACCCGACAAGGATTGACATTATAGAGAAATTTTCAGAATCGTCAATACTCTTTTTGATTTTTTTCAAAGTAACACCGACTTAAATAACACGCTTTTTAAAATCATTCTTCATTGTCAATTATTTACCTCGGTATTCGAAAGTATTGAGGGTCAGAAAAAATTATTATTTTTTACAAAATCTTCTTAGACAACCTATAGATTCTCTACTATGATCAAAGAAATAGTTAAAATCAGAGCTCAACAATCAATATTTGTATGCCAATGATAAGAAACCGTTATATTCTTACCCACTTAATCGTGACTCAATAAGTGGTGAGCGTTAAACAAAACTCTGATCATACTGATTTTGTAGCCTAAATTTTATTAACTATTGATCTCAAATATTGACCCTCAATCTTCGTGAGTTCATAAACTTTGATTGTCTTTATCTTCACCATAATGTCTTCACTATAAGGATAGTAACAACGTGAAAAACCGTGTATTTGGAAGTACGCTCATCATCGCCGGAACAGCGGTGGGCGCAGGAATGTTGGCCATGCCTCTGACATCGGCACAAATGGGCTTTGGAATGACTTTTGCCCTACTCTTTTTCCTCTGGGTGCTCTTAACCTTTACGGCACTGCTCTATGCCGAAGTGCATCAATATAGTCCTTATGATTACGGCATTGCCGGCATTACAGAGCAGTACTTTGGATTAACGGGTAAATTGATCGTCAACTTTGTTCTACTCTTCTTTATGTATGCCGTATTAACCGCGTATATTACCGGTAGTGGCGATCTACTCTTTAGCTTTATACCTGATTCTTTCAATTTAGCTCCCGAAAAAGCACAGAAAATTGCTTCGCTCTCTTTTGCAATTCTCTTCGGAATCATTGTTACAATCGGTATCGCGTTATCAGATATCACTAATCGCCTCTTTTTTACCTTGAAAGTGATCAGCTTTATCATTCTGCTCTATCTTCTCTTTGGCAAATTTAACGTAACAAATCTGCAATATAAGCCTACGAATAATCTACTCTTCTTCTCGGCACTGCCAATCTTCTTTATGACCTTTGGTTTTCATATCTGTACGCCGACCATTAATGAGTATCTCAAAGGGGATAATCGTAAATTACGAATGGCCTGTTTCTTCGGCTCAACCGGTATTTTTATCATCTACATCATTTGGCAAATGGCAACGCATGGGGTGCTTAAACAATCCGAATTGATTGCAATCCTCAATGAAACGCCGAACCTCAATGGTTTAATTCAAGCCTTTGAAGTGACTACCGGCAGTAAAACTATTAGTGAAATGGTGCGTATCTTCTCGCTTTTTGCCTTAACGACTTCTTATATTGGTGTCTCTTTAGGATTATCGAATGCGGTCAAAGATCTTCTCTCTCACTTTAATATGAGTAAGAATAACACCTTAGTGGGCGCAGTAACCTTTATTCCGCCAATTATTGTGGGCTTTACCTACCCCAATATCTTCTTAAGCGCCTTTAGCTTTGCCGGCGTTATCTTCGCCTTTATCGGCGTTATCTTACCGGTAGCGCTAGTCTACAAAGCACGTAAACGCAATCCACAAGGAAAAGCGGTACGAGGCGGTAATGTAGCGCTTCTTTTAGCGCTTATCTGCGCTGGTGTAATCATTGTTGTAGGTTCATTCCCTGAGCTTTTAAAGCTCCCTAGTGTCGTAGGCTAATTTCGACCATTGACTCTATATAGTAATATCGGTTCAAAATAAGCTCATTGAAATGCCGGCGCATCGGCTGATCGAGGTAAGGAAGCCATTCTATCCGGCATCGTGCAAGTATTATTTAGTACGGTTTGATGTTCTTTTAAAATCCTAGACGAGCTACTTAAAACCTTGCTTAAACCAAATTTACTATACAACAAAAAGGGAAGTTCAATCGAACTTCCCTTTTATAATCATATCCCTACAATCTAATATATCTATCACTTAAATAGCTTAGACCATTTAGATAGACAAACGATATTTTTAGAGTCACATTACAATCATTGCAATAATTACAATAATATTAATGGATCTCTAAATTGACTAATTCCCGTAGTTTTTCTAAATCAAGCAGTTTAATTTGGCGATGGTTTACTTCGATTAAACCCTGATCTTGTAGCTTTTTCAATAATCGACTCACTGTTTCCACCGCTAAGCCTAAATAGCTACCGATATCGGCACGAGACATACTCAATGAAAATTCAGTGGCAGAATAACCACGACGTTTTAAACGCGCAGAAAGACTTAAGAATAACGCAATCAGACGTGCTTTTGCTGGTTGAGAACCAATCATGGTCATCATCTGTTCATCGCACTTAATTTCATGACTCATAATCTTGAGTAATTGCCGAGAGATATTAGGAATCGTCACCGCAATCGTATCAAGCTGAGTATAAGGAATTTCGCAAAGGCTCGTTGTTTCTAAAGTCTTAGCACCACAAGTATGAACACCGGAACTTAAAGCATCTAAACCGATAATTTCCCCAGGAAGATAGAAACTCGTGACATACTCTGTTCCATCATTGGCGACTTTATAGGTCTTTACTGCTCCTGAACGTACGGCATAGAGTGATGTGAAAGGATCACCGGGATAGTAGATATGTTTCCCACGTGATAAAGGTTTACCGCGCTGTACGATCTTTTCTAACTTTACAAACTCATTATTTTCTAAACCAACTGGCAAGCAGAGTTGCTGTAAACTACAGTTCCCACATGCGACTTTAATTTTTTTATGCATGCCTTTTCCCTCAAAACAAGATGCTTTTCTACTGTTTATCGTTCATTGATGCCGAATTCTATCATAGAGCGCGATAAAATAGAGCATTAACCGACTAGAATACGCTTTTGGCTGATTGAAATAGTAGCCACTTTGCTATCCTATTCATCCTTGGGATAGCTTTTTATCTAACAATAAGGGCCATTTCAATCCCCAGTAGAAATATCCTTCTTCCACTATTTTAGAACATATTTTCTCAGATTATAACGTCTATTATCGTATTTGTAATGTTTTTACGAAAATATATGGTAGAAAAAACATGAGTAACGCTATTCAATCGTGGTTGATAGATAGCCATTTTTATTTATTCATTATGCCTTCAAATTCTATATTTAAATATATCGAATTTTTATTCCATAATGGATCCCTAGTCACTATATTACCACGTTTTCCCGCATAAACACTGCCCTCGCTATTTAGATTCTAATCGTAAAATAGAAATACTATAAGTTATTTAAATCAATAATGATTGCTGTGATTATTCAATGTCTTAAATAATATAAAAAGCGTATTGACGCCCCATTAAAATCGGTAGTCAATACGCTCTACAATAAATAGGTATAAGTATCGCGTTAAAAAGCCATATTCTATAAAGTCTATTACGCAACTTTTGCCATAGATGAGGTCTGCAAGATGGCCATAATGACACTACTTGCTTTATTCTCTGTCTCATCTGCTTCTCGATCGGGGTTCGATTCTGCCACGATACCGGCACCCGCTTGTACTTTTGCGATACCATCAGCCACATAAGCCGAACGAATCACAATTGCACTATCGAAATATTCCCCTTCCATCGTAGCTTGAATATAACCAATAGCTCCGCCAAAACTCCCTCGGGCTACTTGTTCATATCGATAGATCTCTTCCATTGCATAACGCTTGGGTGCGCCGGTTAAAGTCCCCATATTCATCACCGCTAAATAGGCATCAATCGGTGAAAGATCATCTCGCAAGCGACCCACAACTTGTGAAACTAAATGCATCACATAACGATAACGATCGACTTTCATTAAAGCTTTAACTGCAATGGTCTCAGGATCAGAAACAAGCGCTAAATCCTCTTCTGCCAGATCCACTAACATCAGGTGTTCTGAACGCTCTTTAGGATCATTAATCAAGGTCTCTTCAGCAAGCTGATCTAGCGCGTCATCAATCTCCCCATTAATCATCCCCCGTAACTTAGTACCGGCAATCGGATAGAGCTCTAATTCTCGACTTTTGGGATCATATTTAAGAGAAGATTCTGGCGAAGCACCAAAAAGCGTAAATTCAGGATCATGAAGATAGAAGAGATAAGGACTTGGATAAGCTGTTTTAAGTGCTCGATAACTACTTAAAGGATCCGGACATGGCACTGTAAAAGTACGGGAGGGTACAATTTGCGCTAATTTCCCCGCGTGAATCTGTTCAATATAAGACTCGACTACAGCTTTAAAAGGTTCTCTATCAGGGATTTGAACACCTTTTTTGGGGTCCATCACACTCCGCATATCCCCATCAGCCTGTGGATAACTCTGTGAATATTGTTGATGATAAGAGTGCGTATAACCCTGAGTAGAACCTCTGGATAAAGAAGCTAGTCCATTTTGATTCGCTTTTCTGTCCGTAGGGACTGCTTGAATCGTATGATCTTCTGTGGATAACTCTGGGGATATTATGGGGAAATCAGTGTGATGACTCATTCTATCGAGGATAGATTGATAATGCTTTAAATGTTGATTAAAAGATTTATAACTCTCAAGGCGCGTCGTAATTTCACTCAAAAAGAGTTCTTCATAGCGACTCTCTTTTGTTTGATGATCTACTGTAATCAAGCCTTCTGCAAGATAGAGAGAAAGATCTCGTTCTCTACCCTCCTCAGGAATGGTGATTTGATAAACATCCCCGACAAGATCATATCCGAGTAATCCCCCAATAAAGGGAGAAAATTCGGGACTTTTAAGCGCTAATAGCGGATCTAAAATAGTCAATACACCTCGTGGGCGAACGGTTGCCTCAAAAGGTAGATCAAATATTGCTTCTTGATCCTGAAAATGAATTAATTCAGCTTTAAAAATTTCTTGAAGATACGCAAGTAAATATTCTCCCAAAGTTGTGATTGCTCGGACAGTAACATGACTTTTTAATGCGCTGATCGTAAGCGCTGATTGGGTAATAATCAAACTTTTAAGAGCTCGTTGATCATCAGTACTAGCAGATTCAAAGAGTAGGTAAGGCGCTTGTGGATTTTGATGCACAAGCTCTGTAAAGAGTGTGCAAGGATCAAAATAGTGATCTGCTGATTTTGTCAGTGATTCTGTAAGCGTGAATATTTGTGAACGATTAAAAGTAGTGTAAGGCATGATTTGATTCCTCTTATTGCGGTTAACTTACTGTTTTATATATGGATATTTTCATCATCCATCATTGATTGAAGGGTTACGGGGATAAACCGAAGACTTCATTCCACAATATGAGTGCATCAAAAAAGCCCGCATATTGCGGGCTTAAAATCTCTAGGTGACTCTTATTTTAACTGACACGCCACCACGTCCCGCGATATTTCATCACAGGCCACCAACGGCGAAGTGTTGTTAAAATAGTTGAGGTCATCTTTAAATTCCTTATAAATGGGGGATTTCTCACTTGAAACTAGTGGTTCCTTTTTTATCGTGACATTCATAATCTCAAGATAAAAAAAGAACCCTGATCGTTTAGAAGTCTTAGGATATAATTTGCATGTTTTTTGGAGGAAGTCAACAAATTCTATTTCTAAGGATCAGGGTCAAGAGCAGAAACTGAGTTTTATCAAGGGATAGCAGTTACAAAAAATCTCGCTACTATCCTAAAAATTAGAGTGATTTAAATAGGGTCGATTATTTTTAATTCCCTATT
Source organism: Ignatzschineria ureiclastica (assembly GCF_003121845.1). Taxonomy (GTDB): domain Bacteria; phylum Pseudomonadota; class Gammaproteobacteria; order Cardiobacteriales; family Wohlfahrtiimonadaceae; genus Ignatzschineria; species Ignatzschineria ureiclastica. The sequence goes on from NZ_QEWQ01000006.1 coordinate 228,047, forward strand.
CAATATTCTATTATTGGGTAGAAGATGAGGATGCTTTTAATGCTGAAAGAATCTCATTCGCTTGCTTTTCGATACTGATTAAGCCATTACCTGAAAGATACCAAAGTGTTGGGTCAAGATAGACCACTTTAATGGCTTTGCCCTCTTTATTCGTTGCTTTACTGACAACATTGCTTTCAAATAGAGATTGATCCATCGGCGTTTGACCAATCGCACCACTACGATCTACTACAAAAATAAGATCGGGTTGAATGTTATTCAAATAAGCTTCATCCACTGCTTGACGCGCAGGGCGAGCATCTTTATCTTGTTCTGTGGGTTGTGCCGCTTCAGGAGCCGCATTCTTCACCCCTAAAAATTGATGAATAAATTTTGCCGTTCCACTTGTGGGCGTTGCCATGTAGTGACCATCATTATGGATCATCACAAGCGCTGTTTCAGGCGATTGCGCAATTTCAGCCCGCACTTGATCTAATTTGCCATTCAATGCATCTAATGACGCTTTTGCTTCTGATTCGGCATCGACTAATTCAGCTAATGCCAAGATATTTGTCGCAACAGATTGGGCATAATTATCTGAATCTACTGTGAAATTAAGCACTTTTCCATATTCGCTTAATTCATCAACACGACCGCCTAAGCGAGGAGAGATCACGATAAACTGCGGTTTTAACTCTGCAAATACCGCTAAATCAGGCGATTTCATTCCACCACTATTTTGAATATCTTTAAGATCTAAATCTGAAAGATAGGTTGGTAAATTCTGTATTGGCAACGCAGAGATACTATCCTCTTTACCTAGCGCTTTAAGGGTATCTACAGCACCAAAATCCATGACAATCCCTTTATCCACAGCCATAGAAGGGGAGATAACAGAGAGTGCTGTCATTAAAGGGAGCATCCAAACACTACGTTTTAACAGAGTTTTCATTTTTGTCCTTTGATTCAGCAATATCATGGGTTGCCGAGTATTTTTATATATTTTATTAATTATTAAAGAATGTCTTCTTCAAAGAGTAAAATGCTTTTAATAAGCCACCCTTAATCAACGAATAGGGTAGATAGGTTTAGCAAGCCTATCTTAGAAATATATCAACGAGATATATTTAAACTTCATAGTTACAGAACACGTCATTAAAGTTTACGTTTTTATTCTCAATTGACTATTTGTCTCTTTTGAGAATGATTCTTATTATTATTGAAAATAATCTGCTTGTCTACTCTTTCTATCAAAAATTTTCATATTTTTTTAATAAATCAATGAGATGATTGATGATTACTATCTTTTCATATTCAAAAATTATTTTAAATTGTTCCAATACTGCCCCCTTTTTTCCCTTTCCCTCTGAGCCTCCCAAGGACTAACCTTATTATTAATGCCTCACCTTCCCTCTCCAATTTCTCTATCGAGGAGCATTAATGATGACTATAAAAGAGTTCCCTTAAGCGAGCCTTAATAGATTTTTTCAAGGTTGTTATCAACATATAGACAGTATTACCCACAAAGTTATCCACAAGCCATATCCTTCAATTAAATGCTTTTCATTCCCTATCCACGGTGCTAGAATATGTCCAATTTAAATGAATGAAAGTGAAATAGGGAGATTTGCAGATGAAACAAACACGTCAAACTCGTTGTTCACAAATCAATCATTCATAAGAGGAATAGCCGACAATAGTCGGTTTTTTTTTGGAAAAATAAAATAAAAGTAGATTGTTATGACAAAACCCATTATTGCCCTCGACTTCCCCAATTATCTCGAAACAAAAGCTTTTCTAGAGATGATGCCTAAAGGGGAAGAACTCTATATCAAAATTGGGATGGAGCTCTTCTATAACGAAGGACCTATGCTAGTTGAAACCCTCAAAGCAAGAGGTTATGAGGTCTTTTTAGATCTCAAACTCTACGATATTCCAAACACCGTAAAAAGTGCTATGATCGGTCTTGCTAAAATGGGCGTTGATATGGTGAATGTCCATGCCGCCGGTGGAAAACGCATGATGGAAGAGGCGTTAGAAGGCTTAGAGATTGGAAGTGGCAATTCAAAACGTCCACGTCTTATTGCCGTTACTCAGCTGACAAGTATGAGTGAAAAAGAGATGCAAGAAGAGCAAAATATTCAGACAAGTCTACTTGAATCTGTGATTCACTACAGCAAGATGACCAATAATTCTGGATTAGATGGGGTTGTCTGCTCAGCGCTAGAAGCAAAGATGGTCAAAGAGAACACGCGCGATAGCTTCCTTTGTGTCACACCGGGGATTCGTCTAGCCTCTGATGCTGCAGATGATCAACGCCGGATTATGACTCCTTTTGAAGCAAAGAAAAATGGTTCAAGCTATATCGTTGTAGGTCGTTCAATCACACAAGCGAAAGATCCGTTAAAAGCATATTACACAGTGAAAGAAGAATGGGAGAGAACAGAATAATGAATACCAATAATACTGCGAATTTACAACATGATGAAACCGTAAAACATAAGGTTGCGGAAGCACTGCTCTCTATCGATGCCGTTTCATTATCGCCTAATGATCCTTTTACTTGGGCATCGGGTCTTAAATCACCCATTTATTGTGATAACCGCCTTATTGTCAGTCATCCTGAAGTGCGGAAATTTATCTCAAAAAATTTGATTAAATTAATCCAAGAGAACTTCCCTGAAGTAGAAGTCATTGCAGGAACCGCAACGGCGGGTATTCCTCATGCTTCCTGGGTGAGTGCGGTCTTAGAAAAACCAATGGTCTATGTTCGTAGCTCACCGAAGAAACATGGCCGTGGGAATATGATCGAAGGAATTATTAAGCCGGGCCAAAAAGTCGTGATCGTAGAAGATCTCATCTCAACCGGTGGCAGCTCTTTAACCTGTGCAGATGCACTCAAAGAAGCCGGTGCTGAAGTGATTGGTGTTGCGGCAATCTTCTCTTACGATTTACCTATTGCAGCAGAAAACTTTGGTAAAGCAGGTTTACATTATGCAACTCTAAGTAATTATCCTGCACTGCTTGAAACAGCGCTTAGTAAAAATATCATTAGCGAAGAGGAACGTGTTGCCCTCACTGAATGGAATAAAGATCCAAGTAGCTGGGGTAAGTAATCACTATGATATTTGCTTATATTGAATGGGGCGTTGAGCTCTTAGTCGATATTCTCAATATTTTTTCAATTCTTGTACTCTTAATCGGAGTGGTGAAAGCGGCTTTTGGCTTTATCAAAAATGAATGTTCTAAAGCTGATCGCTTTGCTATCGCTCATAAAAATAATGGTATTAAGATCTATCTCGGTTCCTATATTCTCTTGAGTTTAGAGATACTCATAGCTTCTGATATTATCGAAACCATTATGAATCCCTCGATTGACGATATGTTAATTTTAGGCGGCATTGTGGTCATTCGTACTGCCATCTCTTTCTTCTTAGGCAAAGAGATTGAAGCCGGCGAGAGAGAGCGATTAGAGAAAGAACCACTTGACCAAGAATTAATTGAGACAAAAGATTGATCTAAGATTAGAACATCAGAGATAACGACAATAAATAGCTACGATATAAGCAAGGATGCTATCAATATCGATCAATCATGAACTATTTATGTTCAACTATTTATGCTCATGATAAAAAACAACAGAGATCTACTTGGGATGTCGCCACACGGCAGTCCTACTCAAATAGATCTCTTTTTTTATCTCTATTTTAAATCTACTCTAAGATCACTCTCTTAGACTTGAATCTTAAAACTGAAAGTTCTCTAACCGACTTTGAGCAACCGCTTCCCATCGCGTTCCTGCTTTACCGTAGTTGGCATAAGGATGGATAGAAATGCCGCCACGAGGAGTAAATTCACCACGCACCTCAAGATAGAGCGGATCCATTAATGTCACTAGATCATTAAGAATAATATTGACACAATCCTCATGGAAAGAGCCATGATTGCGGAAACTAAAGAGATAGAGCTTCAATGATTTACTCTCAACCATCTCAATGGTCGGGACATAAGAGATATAGATTGTGGCAAAATCAGGTTGATTCGTTAACGGGCAGAGTGTTGTAAATTCAGGGCAATGAAAATTCACAAAATATTCTCGTTCAGGATGCGCATTTTTGAAGGTTTCTAAAATCGCCGGCGAATATTCCGTAGGGTAAATCGTTGCTTGATTCCCCAGTAATGTTAAATTTTCTAATTGTGTTTTTTTATCCGTTGTCATAATGGATCCTTAGTTTTTTATTGTGGGAGGGTTACGAACCACTAAATCAGAGGTGATCATACCATTCTTCGGTTATTGATGACAAAAAAGGAGAATATATTCCTGTCAAAAATACAGATCTTTGTTGATCCCTCAAATCAACGATGAAGTTATCTCTAACGTTATCTACAAACTAATTTATTAAATCCAGCTCTAGAGAATTTACCACTGCGATATCAAAGGAATCGTTTTTTTCAATCCCTTTTTTTATGAGCATTGTGAATAAGTTGCTATAATATTTCCCGTTTTAAACGCTTGAAATTTGCACCTCTGCAAATTCTCACATTCTCTTATTGCATATCTCACACTTGTTCAGAAGGATCTCTTATGACACAGCACAATCACGTCCCCACAATTGAGAAAGGGGATCGTAAGACGCTTCTCGCATCTACATTAGGCTACGCTATGGATGGCCTTGATATTATGATTCTCGCTTTTGCCTTGATGCTTATTAAAGCCGAATTTGGCTTAACAGATGCCGAAGGCGGTATGATTCAGACAATCACCCTAATCGGAACCGTTATCGGGGGAATTGTCTTTGGAATGTTGGCCGATAAATATGGTCGTGTGCGTGTTTTTAACTGGACAATTCTACTCTTTTCACTCTTCACAGGATTAGCGGCGATCTCTACAAGTGCCGAGATGTTTACCGTTTTCCGTTTCTTAGCAGGTTTAGGCTTAGGCGGTGAATTTGGCATCGGAATGACATTAGTTGCGGAAACCTGGCCGGCGAATAAACGTTCAAGAGCAACGGCAGTAGTTGCAATCGGCTTTCAAATCGGGATTGTGCTAGCGGCAGTTGTAGGGTTACTCTCTCCTTATATCGGCTGGCATGGCATGTTTATTATTGGGGCATTGCCGGCATTATTAGTGTGGTGGACGCGCCGCAATCTAAGTGAACCTGAAATTTGGTTACAAGTGAAGAGAGAGCATCGCAATAAAATCTCCATTAAACCGCTGTTTAAAGATACGCGCACAACGCTCACAACTTTAGGTCTTATTATCGCGACAAGCGTACAAAACTTCGGATTTCACGGCATTATGGTGTGGATGCCAACGATGCTAGCAAAAGAACATGGTTTTACGCTTTCAGGGACTTTCTATTGGACGCTTATTACAACGCTCGGTATGGTGATCGGTACTCTCACTTTTGGTTCTGCATCCGATAAATTTGGTCGTCGCCCTGTCTATATTCTCTTCCTTTTAGTCAGCGCTGCTTTTGTTTGGATCTATTTCCAACAATCGAATTACTATGTATTAATGTTCTTAGGCGCGATTTTGGGCTTCTTTGTAAATGGCATGATGGGAGGCTATGGAGCCCTTCTCTCTGAGCACTATCCTACCGAAGCCCGTTCTTCCGCTCAAAATATCATCTTTAATATTGGTCGTGGTATTGCTGGCTTTGCACCTGTTATTATCGGCACCCTTGCAATGCAATATAGTATCAGCTATGCATTAGGCTTAATCTCCGGCGTATATCTCTTATCGGCACTGGCCTTTATCTTCTTAATTCCTGAAACAAAAGGTAAAATACTCGATTAAGGCATATTATCACTATAGGCTATTTATATAAGATGAGGTATCGCCACTTATTAGCATAATTATATAAACAAAATATATTTATATTAAATATTAACATAAACTATTTATAAATTAATTGATTAATTCACTTTTACATTGATAATGTTAATATTTATATATTATAATAATAAAATTATAAGCTGCTATAATATAAATAGAACTATAGATCATCTACAACAGAGTAGGAATAGGCAATCAGCTTATTTCTACTCTTTTTTTTATTCTTACAATCTAAGACCTATTAATATTTAATTTTATTAAAATTTATTAAAAATGAAATTTATTCTCTGTAATAATGCCACTGTAGCTTATTTCAGTTTATAATGACTAAGAATTAGAGATTCTTGCTGAGATTCATGCAGAATCTAATGTTCTCTCAAAATGTTACAGCATTTAGCTATCCTACAAAGATGCTCAATCTGAGAGATAAACTTTATTCGAATACTAAATTTAAGAGCACTCACCTCTTAATGACTACTTATCAGGAGTTATTCAATATGCGTAAGATTTCTTCCAAAAAATTACTTCTCTCCTTGATTGTTTCAGCAATGCTATCTCCAGCACTTGCCGCAAATTCCCTCGAAGATTATATCGATCAGACACTCGATCGTTATCAGACAGTTTCTGAAACAAAAATTGCAGCAGATAAGAGTGCAGAACTCTCTATCGAACAATTGCTCACTTCATCTCAAACAGCTCGTCATCAAACACTCAAATCGAATCTCAATACAATCGAGCAAGGTGCTAAAGCACAAAATCCTGATGACCTCTTTCTCCTTGGATATTACTACTATTCAGAAGGGGAAAATGATAATAATCCCGAAACTTTTGCCAAAGCGAAACAATATTTCTTAGATGCAGAAAAACTGGGTTCTAAAGATGCCTCTTACCTTTTAGGTGAACTCTACTATTATGGAGAAGGCGTTGAACAAGATTATCCCAAAGCGGCACAATATTACCAAAAAGCCGCCGATCAAGGTCAAGCAGAAGCCCTCTTTAGTCTTGCATCTCTCTATATGTCCGGTCGGGGTGTAGAAGAGAATCAAAACAAAGCGGTTGAACTCTATGAAGCAGCAGCGAATTTAAATCATCCTGACTCGATTAATGTCCTCGCCTATACTTATGAAAATGGCAATATTGGTGATATCGCTCCTAACCGTGAAAAAGCCCTTGAATGGTATCAAAAAGGGTGTGAACAAGGGAATGCTTCAAGCTGTGAATCACAAGATCAGTTAACCGTTCGCTCTGAAGGTTTTGAAGATCTTTTAGTTCAAATTAAAAAAGAGATGCCAGCGGTGAATAATGCCACCGATGCCTTACCACTTGTCGCAGATATCCTGGCATTAAACACTTTTGAGAGACTCATGCTCTTAAATGATCATGCCTTAACATTAGTTGAAGGTGCAGAAGCACAAGATGCTGATGATACTTATCTCCTCGGGTTACTCTATGAAACGCAAGGGGAGCTGAATAACAGTGAAGCGGATTATCAGAAAGCAAAAGTGATCTTTGAAAAAGCCGCTGAATTAGGATCGAAAGATGCGCTCTATAATCTTGGCGAGCTCTACTATTATGGTAATGGGGTCGAACAAGACTATCAAAAATCACTTGAATACTACTCAAATCCAAGCCTGAGCGATTATCCTGAAGCTCTCTTTAGCCTTGCTGTTCAATATGATTTAGGAGAGGGCGTTGATCAGAGCTATGCTAAATCATTAGAGCTCTATCAACAAGCGGCCTCATTAGGTCATGCCCCCTCAACCTTTAACGTAGGTTATATGTATGAACATGGGGAATATGTCGAACAAGATCTCCGTGAAGCACTCAATTGGTATAAAAAAGCCTGTGATATGCAATATCAAGATGGCTGCTACGCTTATTCTATCGTGCAATCTTACTTCCCATTTGATATCGAAGATGATAATGATGAAGCATTAGCAGAGAATGCCAATGATGAGATCAATATGATGGCTGATAGTAATGCTGACGAAGAGCTTGTTGCTGACAACTTCGATGAAACATTAGTGGATAATAGCGGTGATAATGCAGAAACAGATGCTGAAGTTGCAGAAACACTTGCGGTAGAATCAACAGAATTAGAAACTCAAGATCCTGAGCTGGTATTACTCGAAACACAAGAAGCCGCTGAAGAACTGACACAAAACAATCCATTAACGGTTGATTCATCATCCTCATCAATATCTGCAAACAAGGAAGGTGCTAAAGCAGAAACGCCTGCTCTACAATCTTTCTTTAATGAAATTATGGGCAGTGTGGCACCTGAACCCACTTTAACCCTCGATAGCACTTCTATCTTAGCGGCAGATCCGGCTCAAGCAAAAGCATTCTTGATCGAAGAGATGCCTCAAATCCTTGAAAATATCAAAACAGATACAACAGGCGAAAACCTCTTCTTATCGGGTTATCTCTTCCTCTTAGAAGCTTACGATACTGAAGATGTCGATACGCTCAATCAAGCTATCAAATTATTCGAGATTGCTTCGGAAGCGGGTAACAATGATGCAACTTTCTATCTCGGTAAAATCTACTTTGATACCGCTGAATCAGATTCAGATATGATTAAAGCACGTTATTACTTTGAAAAACTGCGTAATAGTGATCATGCTGAAGCACTCTTCTACTTAGCGAGTATCTATGATCTTGGCCTAGGTGTACCACAAAGTTATGAACAATCCTTTGCGCTTTACCAAAAAGCAGCAGGTTTAGGCTACGCGCCGGCGGCTTATAATGTGGGCTTTATGTATGAAAATGGGGAATCAGTGGATATTGATCTGATTGAAGCCAGCAATTGGTACAATGAAGCTTGTATTTTAGGCGATAGTGATGGTTGTGATAAAGTCTCTGAATTAGCCTCAGCTATTGAAGCTGAAAATCAGAAGATTGATGAAGTCACTCAAAAAATTGAAGGCGGTATCAAAAACCTCTTTAAAGAAATCATCAATAATATTCAAACCGATGAAAAATAAGGGTGCTAATAACCCATTGATATTAAAATTATAGTATTAGATATAGCCTATTAAATACAACAATCAATGAGATTGTATTTATGGAATTAGAGATTCGATAGGCTATATCTAAAAAATAAAAAGGATCGTTTCAGCGCTTATTTTAGGCGGTAGCGATCCTTTTTTATATTCATATTTTGTATATATAGGATTATTTTTATAGGGTGATCGGATTTTTCCATCCCAATGCTATCAACAGAGTTACCCACAAGTTATCTAAGGGGGCTGTAATGATCAGTGTCGTTTTTTGAGTGGGATGAATAATCTCCAATTGATAAGCGTGAAGTAATAATCGATCAACCCCATAATGCTCTGAGAAGAGCCTATTATGCCGTAAATCACCATGTGTTGTATCTCCTACAATAGGATGGGCTATATGATTCATATGCCGGCGTAATTGATGTTTTCGACCGGTTTCTGGTCGTAATTCCACTAATGAATAACGAGAAGTGGGATACTTCCCTGTGGATAACGGCAGCTCAACTGAGTCAATACCTCGGTAAAAAGAGCGCGCTTCCTGTGCCTCTTTTATTCCCTCATAACGATCGGCTATTTTATCTTTCATCACAGTTAAGGGCTCATTAATTTCCCCTGAATCAGTGAGATAACCTCGAACGATAGCTAAATATCGTTTTGTCACGCTATTCTCTTGCCACGATTGAGATAAAATACGCGCACTCTCTTCAGTAAAAGCAAAAAGAAGCACACCGGAAGTCGGTCGATCTAAACGATGAATAGGGTAGAGATAACGCCCAACCTGATTCCGCAGATGTTGAAGAACGATATCAGTGACTTTAGGGTCTAACAGAGATCGATGAACAAACCAGCCTGCAGGTTTATTGACCGCTATGATCTCCTCATCTTGATAGAGAATCTCTAATGTTTGAGTTGTAATTGGGTCAGGTGTAATGGGTTGAGATGCAGTCTCTGCAGATTGTGCAGCGATATCATTCTCACTATTGGCAGCTATAGAGGTCATTAAATTCGTCATTAAAAGTAGAGGCTATTGAAAATCATTATCGAGATTGTGATGAATAGAGTTGTCGAGTATAGACAATATCTTCCTCTAAACCTTTACCACTTTCTCGGCGATCTTGCCCAAGCGTAATGAGAAAATATTGTTGAGGCGTAATCTCATAATAATAAGGAATACCCCAAGGATCGATTAACAATTCAGGCTGAATATAAGGCCCTTGCCATAAGGCTGAACCTGAATCTTCTACTAAAATTTTTAAGCCCTCTTCATTCGTTGGATAACGGGCAAAATCTTCACGAAAAATCGACAACGCGCCCTCGATAGAACGGATATTTTGATGAACGGTGGTAATCTTCGATTCATCATTAATCCCTAACACATTTTGCGAAAACATTGCGATTAAAATGGCAATAATCACCGAAATAATCATCAACTCAACAAGGGACAGCCCTTGCTTATAGAAGGTTTTAAAAGAGTGTGTCAGCATCATACCTTTATCCACAACTATTGTGTCACTGCGCTAAAGCATTCGAAATAGGTCGGGAAAGTCTTATCCACACATTGCGGATCTAAAATGGTTAAAGGTACTTTACAAGAGAGTAATGAGAAACACATCGCAATCCGGTGATCATCATAAGTCTCGACTTCAACATTCTCATTAAGCTTATCCTGTGGATAAATTACCAAGAAATCATCCCCCTCTTCCACTTGAACCCCAAATTTCATCAATTCAGTGGCCATTGCACTGATTCGGTCAGTTTCTTTCACGCGCCAACTACCAATATTGCGTAAAATCGTCTTAGAATCGGCAAAAACGGCCAATACAGCCAAAGTCATCGCTGCATCAGGAATATGATTACAATCGAGATCAATGCCTCTTAAAACGCCATTTTGAGGGGGTCCAACGATTACTTCATTCGCACGCCACTCCACAGTCGCATTCATCATCTCAAGCGCTTCAATAAAGCGGATATCCCCTTGAATCGAATCTGTTCCCACACCTTTTACAGTGAGAGGCCCACAGAGCGCGCCTAAGCCAAGATAATAAGAAGCGCTAGATGCATCACTCTCGACAAAGAAAACGCCGGGTGAGCGATATTTGGCATCTTCTGGAATGAAAAATCGTTGATAGTTATCGTGTTGAATCTCTACACCAAATTGCTCAAGTAGAATAAGCGTAATCGCCACATAGGGTTTTGAGATGAGTTCCCCCACAATCTCAATCTCAATTGCTTGATTTAATTGCGGTAAGGTTAGAAGTAGCGCCGTAAGATATTGACTTGAAACATCCCCTTTCAACGTAATATGCTTAGATTGCAACTTGCCGGGATGAATCTGTAATGGAGGATAGCCTGCATTTTCAAGATAATCCACCTGAAAGCCTAAACCATCAAGCGCATCCACAAGATCTTTAATCGGGCGCTCATGCATCCGCGGCACACCGGTTAATCGATATTCCCCACCATTAAGCGCAAGAGCTGCAGTCAAAGAACGAAAGGCAGTTCCGGCATTGCCTAAGAATAATTGAGCAGCTTTATTCGGAAAACCTTGAGGACAACCTTTCACCAAGAAAGAGCGCGTTTTCGGATCCACAACAGTGACTTCGACACCTAATTCTAATAACGCTTCTAACATTCGATCGGTATCATCGCTTTTCAGCAAATTATGAATCACCGTCTCCCCTTCACTCATCGCCGCTAATAGTAAAATCCGATTAGAAATACTCTTAGAGCCTGGAATCATTACTTCACCAGAGGCTTTTGTAATATGGGGTAAAAAGTGTTTCGCCGTCATTTGTTGATCATCCTGTTCATTCTTATATCAATCATTATTGCTAATGTTACTAACCTTTGGAATATCAATCACTTTATCTGCGTGAAGATTGATTCCTATTTGTTTTTTATCATAGCATTGAAACCCAATTTTAGAATAGCTTTTCGCTAATAGAGATAAAAGCATTACATCCTATTTTACGCTGTTATTGCATTATGAAAATATAGTGAGATCGGTTCAAAAAAAGCTTATTCAAATGCCGGCGCATCGGTTGATTGGGGCAAGGAAGCCGTTCTATCCGGCATCTTGCAAGTATTATTTAGTACGGTTTGATGTCCTTTTAAAATCTTACACGAGCCACTTAAAGCCATTTTGCTTAAAACAAATTTACGATATATTTAAAAAGACGGATAAAAAAGCCTTAGTGGATTGAAGATATCACTAAGGCTAAAATTTACTTGAAATTATTTAAATTGAAATAATTACTTATCTTCACCATAAACATCATAGTCAAAATATTTTTTCTCAACGGCTTGATATGAACCATCTTCACGAGAAGCTTTAATAGCGGCATTAAAACGTTCTAACAATGCATTATCATTTTTACGAACGCCGACACCCACGCCTTCACCAAACCATTCTTCTTCAAAGAAATCAGGACCGATAAATTCAATGCGGTCGCCATAATCTTTCTGTAAATAACCTGTATCAAGGGCTACAACATCCGCAAAAATAAGATCAATACGACCTGTTTCTAAATCCATCATTGCCTCATCAAGGTTCCGATAACTACGGATATCTGCAGAGCGCTTATATTTATCATTCATATAAATTTCATGAATTGTACCGCTTTGTACTCCTATACGTTTTCCTTTTAGACCCTCATCTGTGACATCAGCAGTTTTACCTTTAGGAATAACAAATTTAGCGGGTGTTTGGTAATACTTATTACTGAAATTAATGGCTTTTTTACGGGTATCTGTAATAGACATTGACGCTAAGATGGCATCGATACGACGTGTATTAAGTGACGGAATTAGCGCATCAAAATCGACTTGAACGATCTCGCATTTTTGATTCATTTTTTCACAGAAAAGTCTTGCTAGATCAGGCTCAAACCCTTCCATTGTTTGATTTTCAGAAATATAACTAAATGGAGGATAAGACCCTTCAATTCCGATTTTAATGACATCTTGTGCCATTGCTTGGCTTGCAAGAAGGAAAGAGGATGCAACTAATAATTTTTTTAACATATGAAACCTCGATTTGAAAATGAAATTAAAATTCTTGTTATGTTTTACTTCTTATCTCTCTTTTATAAAGAATAAATGATGATGAGTAAACAGAGTTATCCACATTTTTCTATAAAAACATTGATTTATTCAATTGTTAGCCTTCATTTTTTCTGTGAATATCTCTTGATATAAATCTTTGGATCAAAAAATGGATAACCTCTCGATCTTTTTATCTCAAAGTTATCCACAGATTTCTACCGCTTTTTTGCGGATAATTATCCAATCTTGTTTAAAAATATATCTCAATATATTGATTACAAATGTAGCTTTAGATCCATACCTACGGATCCTTTCGAACTAAATCAATTTATCATACATTAGTAACTTATTGATTAAACTTAACTAACTATTAAAAAATTAGATTGTTTTCGCTCTAGGACGACGTTTACCAAAGACTAAACCGATCACTAAAGCTATCGCAGCCGGTACCATCCATCCCATAGAGCTATCTTGGAAGGGAAGTAAGTCAAAAAGCGATTTGAAGCTCGATTCTCCCATATAGCTAAGGAGAACAGATAAGAAACTGATAATCAACGTGACATAAATCGGTAATTGGAAAGCAAGGTTTGAGATCCCTTTTGATAAACGATCGATGAAGATCAGAATAATCAATACGATTGTAATCGGATAGATGATTAAGAGAATCGGAACGGCTCCCATAATGATGCTATTTAAGCCCTGGCTTGCAAGAATAAAGCTAATAAGGGTAAAAATCACTGCATAGACCTTATAAGAGATCTTGTCATAGAGTTCATTAAAGTAACTACTAACAGCCACAATAAGACCAATAGCGGTCGTTAAGCAAGCAAGTGTCACGATTAAGCTTAAAAGGAACCGTCCACCTTCTCCGTATGTTAAACGAGCCACACCGGTCAAAATAGAGGTACCCATATTACCGCCTTGAAGCTGATCTGCGGTCAAAGGATAGTTATTACCAATCCAAGCTAATGAAATATAGACCAAACCAAGACCAACGCCGGCAATGATCGCAGCGATCACCGCTTGTTTAAAGATCGATTTTTGTTCCACTAAACCGGTTGCTTTTACTGCACTTAAAACAATCAGAGAGAAAGCTACAGCCGCAATGGTATCCATCGTTTGATAGCCTTCAGAGAAACCAATAAAGAAAGCATTTTTACCGATAAAAGGTTTAGAGACTTCGGTAATGGGGTCATTGAGTAAGAAGAAGGCTCTAACAATCAATAGGATAATCGTGATTAATAAGAGTGGCGTTAAAATTTTACCAACACGATCAACAAGTTTTGATGGATTAAGAGCGAGATAGAAAGTGAGTGCAAAATAGACTAAAGCAAAGATAATTTTTGAGCTAAAAGTCTCAACACCACCTTCAAGATAAGGTAATACCGCCATCTCATATGAAACCATCGCTGTTCTAGGAATCGCAAAGAATGGTCCGATAGTCAGATAGATCACAACCATAAAGAGAATTGCAAAAATTGGATGGACCCGTTTTGCTTCTGAACGGAAGCCTTCTGCTGAGAATGAGCCCGCAATAATTCCAATGAGCGGTAAACCGACACCCGTGACAATAAATCCGATAATCGCTGGTACAAAGTGACTACCACTTAATTGACCAACCGTCGGGGGAAAAATTAAATTGCCAGCGCCAAAGAAAAGCGCAAATAGCATAAATCCAATAAATAATGTTTTTCTAGACATAAGAATTCTCTATTAATACAGATGCATCATGCTTGTATTTTTAATTGAAATAAAAAGAGTTTTTCAAAAAGTCTGAGGGTTACAGCCTTTATTTGAAAAATAGAGATCTTGTGAAGATCTATGCCAGCCTGCCATCAAATAATAGAAATCTTGTACTTCTTTTATTATTAACATCTCTTTTATAAAGAATAGATGATGATGAGTATGCAGAGTTATCCACAGATTTTGGTAAAATTCAGTGAATAACTTATCTTAAGACAGTTTTTTGCTGTTGAAAAGTCCACGCATAAATATCTGTATGAATTTGTCGATAAAAAAGAGGAAAGTTATCCACTAGTTATCCACATTTTTGTGGATAACTTATCCTGATAGATTTTAACAATAAATGTGGATAATAGCGGTAAGTAGCTATTTATGAAGGGTTATATTTGAGATAGTCTTGAGGATAATGCACGAAGAGCGATGGCGCGGTGAGAAATTTGATTTTTTTCAGAGGCTGAAAGTTCACCAAAGGTGCGAGAAAGAGGGGGGTAAAAGAAAAGAGGATCGTACCCAAATCCCCCTTTTCCTAAGATAGTATCCGTAATAAAGCCATGAACCTCACCTTCGGCAATAAGTGGCACAGGATCTTTTTCTGAACGTAATAGTACTAAAACTGCTTTGAAGTAAGCTGTGCGTTCTTCCCCTTGAAATTTCGTCATTTTTTCAAGTAATAGCGTATTATTGGCCTGATCTGAGCCTTCCGGACTATAACGGGCTGAGTAGATTCCCGGCATGCCCTTGAGCGCTGGAACGACTAATCCTGAATCATCTGCAAGTGTAGGAAGACCACTTATCTTGGCTGCATTTCTCGCTTTAATCAGGGCATTTTCAATAAATGTCAGACCTGTTTCTTCGGGATCTGAGGTGATACCGACCTCTTTAAGGGATAAAACCTCAATATTAAGAGGGGTAAATAGTGATTTAAACTCAGTAATTTTACCTATATTGTTACTGGCAATAAGAATTTGTTTCATAAGCTAAAATTTTCTTTGTAAATGGTTAAAAAATGTACATTATTCGTACGGTAATTACCTAAAAAGTGAGAGATTTTTTTCTCATTCTCATTCTCATTCTCATTCTCATTCTCATTCTTTTTAATCATTTTTGAGAGTAGATATCGCTTTAATATCAAATCGATCCTCAAGTTGAATAAGACAATTTTGCAATTTACCATGCTGAGGGGTTGTAAGATCGGCCTCAATTTCTAAGAGAGGGACGAGTACGAAGGCACGTTCTGCTAAAAAAGGATGGGGTATTGTTAAATTATTTTTATCAATAGAGAGATTATCAAAAAGTAGTAGATCAATATCGAGGGTTCTAGGTCCCCAATGGATAGTGCGCTGGCGCTGATGATCTTGCTCAATCTTTTGCATCGCTTGCAATAACTCATCTGCGGAGAGATTCGTCTCTATTTTGAGCGCTGCATTGATAAAGTTCGGTTGTTTTGGACCAATAGGAGGTGTTTCATAGAGGGATGATTGTGCTAACAGATTGATATCAGGTTGGGATGAAATCTCTGAAATTGCTGATATAACCTGATTTATAGGATTGTTCAGGTTCGATCCAAGAGAGAGGTAAGCGATAGACATGGGATCCTTTTAAAAAAATAATAAATATATATCTTGCATTTAATTGAATTTACGCTTAATGTTAGTTACTGTCTACCTAAAACAGGTTTGACAGTTTCTTTTTTTAAATATGATTTTAGATCATATAAGTTTTATTTTTGAGGTTTTTTATGCGTATTGGAACTGTAAAATGGTTCAACGAATCTAAAGGATTCGGATTTATTACTCCTGATGATGGTGGTGCTGATGTATTCGTACATTTCTCAACTATCCAAGGCGATGGCTTCCGTACTTTAGCGGAAGGTCAAAAAGTTGAATTTGAAGCCAAAGAGAGCGATCGTGGTCTTCAAACAACTGTTTGTAAGCCTGCTTAATATTCTTTTATTAAGTAAGAGTTAGGTTGTTTAATTGTTCCAAGATTGTTAGTTATGCGTAATTAGTAACCTCTAGAACAAAAATTACCGGACATAAAAAAACCTTCTAGGTCTAACTTAGAAGGTTTTTCTTTTATTTATTCATTAGGTTTTAGTAAATATAGTAATGTCGGTTCAAAATAAGCTTATTTAAATGCCGGCGCATCGGCTGTAATAAGTAAGGAAGCCATTCTATCCGGCATATTGCAAGTGTTGTTTAAAATCATTTTTCTTAAACCAAATTGACTATAATTTAATGAACAATAAAAACCCTTCGAGCAGTGATGATTGCTCGAAGGGTTTTATATATTACTTATTACGTTATAGAAATGACAACAAAATCTCTATCTTTACATATTTGCAATCATGACATCGCCAAATTCGCTTGTAGAGACTTCAGTTGCACCTTCCATCATACGAGCAAAGTCAGCGGTGACTTTCTTCGATGAGATAGCGCCATTGAGCGCTTTAATCACTAAATCTGCCGCTTCTGTCCAACCTAAATGACGAAGCATCATCTCAGC
Source organism: Ignatzschineria ureiclastica (assembly GCF_003121845.1). Lineage (GTDB taxonomy): Bacteria > Pseudomonadota > Gammaproteobacteria > Cardiobacteriales > Wohlfahrtiimonadaceae > Ignatzschineria > Ignatzschineria ureiclastica. Next base: position 245,162 of record NZ_QEWQ01000006.1, read on the forward strand.
TGATAAGATAATCGAACCTGGATTAACAATATTTTTGCCGGCAATATCAGGCGCCGTTCCATGGGTTGCTTCAAAGATGGCAATGGAATCAGAGAGATTTGCGCCTGGTGCGATACCAATACCGCCTACTTGAGCGGCAAGTGCATCAGAGATGTAATCACCATTTAAGTTGAGAGTGGCCACAACGGTGTATTTCTCTGGTTCAAAGAGAATGCGTTGTAAAAAGGCATCAGCAATACTATCTTTGATAGTGATCATTTTACCGGTTTTAGGATTCTTAAACTCACACCAAGGACCGTTACCAATCAATGTTGCGCCAAATTCTTCTTTTGCTAACTCATATCCCCAATCACGGAAGCCCCCTTCAGTGAATTTCATGATATTTCCTTTATGCACGAGTGTGACATTCGGTTTATCATTATCGATCGCATATTGAATCGCTTTACGCACTAAACGTTTTGTTCCCTCTTCTGATACCGGTTTAATACCAATACCTGAAGTTTCAGGGAAACGAATTTTAGTGACATGCATCTCATTTTGTAAAAAGTCGATCACTTTCTTCGCTTCAGCAGAGCCGGCTTCCCACTCAATTCCTGCATAGATATCTTCAGAGTTTTCCCGGAAGATCACCATGTCTACTTTTTCTGGGGCTTTAACCGGCGAAGGTACGCCTTGGAAATATTGCACAGGGCGCATACAGAGATAGAGATCGAGTGTTTGACGCATCGTCACATTCAGAGAACGAATACCGCCGCCAACTGGGGTTGTTAAAGGGCCTTTGATTGAGACAATATACTCTTTTAAAGCTTCTAAAGTCTCTTGTGGTAACCATTCATTCTCCCCATACACTTTTGTTGATTTCTCGCCGGCATAGACCTCCATCCAAGCGATTTTACGGTCACCGTTATAGGCTTTTTGAACCGCCGCATCGATCACTTTTTGCATTACAGGCGTAATTTCTGCACCGACTTCATCACCTTCAACGAAAGGAATAATGGGTTGATTTGGTACATTGAGCGAAAAATCTGAGTTAATCGTAATCTTCTCGCCTTCCGGCACAATAATATGTTGATACTGCATAAATCCTCCAAAATTTTTAAAAGTTAAATAGAAATAAAAAATAAAATTACTAAAAAGATTGGTTATACAGTCAACATAGTTGTCGTAATTTGAATGTATAACCTTTAAATTCTGGGTTGAATGATGCGTTTAGGGCCAATGGAGGTTGGCGTATGAGGTGCACCAATGCCTAAAAATTGGTTTTGATCGCTATAAAGGCGATAAAGTGGATACTCGAGTGTACCCTCTATATGGATGCGTTGTCCATGGAGAATCCGATCGCTATCGATCGCATTAAATGTCAGGATGGGCAGGTCTGTTAAAGCATGATCAATAGGGTAGAGAAATTGATCAAGTTGTAACGGATTTGGATCATTATTGATCATAGTTTCGAGTGTTTCTAAAGAGACCATCGGCGTATCGATAAAAGGATCGATGGCTAATCGGCGAAGCATTGTTAAGTGACCTGCTGTATCGAGTTTTTGTGCAATATCTTCCGCTAAAACGCGTACATAAGTCCCTTTTGAACAAGTCACAGTAGCGGTAAATTCATATTCGCCCAGATGATCAAGCGTTAAAGCTGAGATAGTAATCAAGCGAGGTTTTCGTTCTACTTCAATCCCTTCACGCGCTAGTTCATAGAGACGCTTACCATTATGATGTAGTGCCGAAACCATAGGGGGCACTTGCGCTATTTCACCTATAAATTGTTGTAATATGTTATTGAGTTTTTCTGGTGTTAAATTTTGTGGTGGGGAACACATTTCAATAATTTCCCCCTCTTCATCACCCGTTGCCGTTTTTTCCCCTAATTTACAGGTAAATTGATACTGCTTATCTTTATCGAGTAGTTGCCCTGCAAATTTAGTCGCCTCCCCAAAACAGATTGGAAGCATTCCGGTTGCCATAGGATCAAGCGTACCACTGTGACCCGCTTTTTCGGCATTAAAAAGACGCTTTACTCGTTGTAAAGCGTGATTACTTGTCATGCCTTTAGGTTTATCTAAAAGCAAAATGCCGTCAAGATGACGGCGTTTATGTTTAATTTTTTGATTCATCTTCAAATTCACTGTGAGAAGTTTCTTCGCTAGGATGTTCTTTGGCTTTTTGCTCATCAGAGCGGATCGCTTCGGTAATGAGAGACGTAATCGCATTACTCTTTTCTAACAGATCATCGTAGACAAAGTGAAAACGTGGAATGGTCCGTAAGCGTAGGATCTTACCTAGTTGCCGGCGGAACTCAGGACCATACTCATGGAGTAGATCAATGATCTCTTGCCGCTCTTCATCAGGACCTAAATAGGTCACGTAGACTTTTGCTTGGGAGAAATCCCGTACAGTTTCCACCAAAGTGATAGAGACTAACATCGCCCGAGGGTCAGTAATCTCTTTGCGAATAAGCATCGAGAGCTCCTGACGGAGCTGCTCATTAATGCGTTTTAATCGTGAATTAGTACTCATTATAATTTACGTTCTACTTCCACAGTTTCAAATACTTCGATCTGATCGCCAGGGCGCACATCGTTGTAGTTTTTCACACCGATACCACATTCGATACCAGCTCTTACTTCAGCAACATCATCTTTAAAGCGACGAAGTGACTCAAGTTCCCCTTCATAGATAACGATATTATCACGAAGTACCCGAATAGGGCTATTTCGTTTAATTAAACCTTCCGTTACCATACATCCGGCAATTGCGCCAAATTTTGGAGATTTGAAGACATCACGCACTTCAGCGATACCAATAATCTCTTCTTTAAATTGTGGTGCAAGTTTACCGATAAGGGCTTTTTTCACTTCATCAATTACATCATAAATGACGCTATAGTAATAAAGAGAGAGGCCTTCATCTTCGATAATCTTACGTGCGCTATTGTCGGCACGGACGTTAAAGCCGATTACAAGCGCATCAGAAGAGACTGCAAGGTTTGCATCAGATTCAGTAATACCGCCCACTCCACTTGCGATAACGCTTACTGTGACCTCATCATTTGAGAGCTCATGTAGTGCATTTGTGAGCGCTTCAACGGAACCTTGGACATCCGCTTTAAGCACGATATTAACATGTTTCGTTTCGGCTTCACCCATTGAGTTGAAGAGATTCTCAAGTTTTGATTTATGCTGTCTTGCAAGCTTAATTTCACGGAATTTACCTTGACGGAAGAGGGCAATTTCCCGAGCTTTACGCTCATCAGGAACCACCATCACCTCATCACCCGCATTCGGCACACCAGAAAGGCCGATTACCTCTACAGGAATCGATGGTGATGCACTCTCAACGGGTTGCCCATTTTCATCAATTAAAGCTCTTACGCGGCCATATTCATAACCTGCAAGGAGAATATCGCCTTTTTTGAGGCAACCTGATTGTACGAGGATAGAAGCCACAGGACCACGACCACGATCGAGTTTTGATTCAATAACGGAACCGCGAGCAGGGCCTTCAGAAATGGCTTTAAGTTCAAGCACTTCTGACTGAACTAAAATCTGATCGAGCAGATGATCAATTCCTTCACCTGTTTTTGAAGAGACAAAAGCAAAGAGATTATCACCACCCCACTCTTCAGAAACAATGCCATATTGTGTCAATTCAGACATAATACGATCTTTATCCGCAGCAGGTTTATCCACTTTGGTTACGGCGACAATAATCGGTGTATCAGATGCTTTCGCATGCTGAATTCCTTCAATTGTTTGAGGCATAATCCCATCATCTGCAGCAATGACTAATACTACGATATCGGTTACTTTCGCCCCACGTGCACGCATTGCGGCGAAGGCACTATGTCCAGGGGTATCGAGGAATGTAATGACACCTTTGTCTGTCTGCACATGATATGCCCCAATATGCTGAGTAATACCTCCTGCTTCACCACTTGCTACATGTTCTTTACGAATATAGTCAAGGAGCGATGTTTTACCATGGTCCACGTGACCCATGATAGTGACAACTGGTGGACGTGGTTTGAGAAGATCTTGATCCCCTTGTTCGATAGAAGCAATTAACTCTTCTTCTAATGGGTTTTCACTTACAAACTTATAAGTATGTCCCATCTCTTCAATCACAATCGCTGCAGTTTCACGATCAAGTAATTGATTGATCGTAACCATCGATCCTAAGTTCATGAGAACTTTAATAACTTCTGCTGCTTTAACTGCCATTTTGTGGGCAAGATCAGCAACGCTGATTGTTTCCCCTAATTCAACTTCAACTTGTTTTGTTGCCGTAGGTAATTGGAAACCATGTTGTTGCTGTGGTTGACTACCGCGTTTAGTCTGGCGACGGTTACCTTTCTTATTTTCACGTTTAAGCGTAATTTCAGCACGATCATCATCGTCATCACGGCCACGACGGCGACTACCTGATTTACGAGATTTTTTAGCACTCGCTTTATCATCGGTGAGTTTAGCTACATTTTTGACAGGTTTTACGGTGATTTCATCTTCATCATCTTTGATGAGAGTAGGATCATCAATATCTACTGTTTCAATAACATCCGGAACTTCAGGTTCCTCTTGTGTTTGGAACTGAATCGCAACTTTAGAGAGTGGCTTTTCAGTCGCAGATGCCATCTTATTAAGACGAGCAATTTCTGCTTGCTGTGCTTTTTCACGTTGCTCTTTTTTGAGACGTTCAGCTTCACGTTTCTCTTCTTGTTCACGTTCAAGGCGTTCTTTTGCTGCTAATTGACGCTCTTGTGCTTGTTTTTCTGCCTCAAGGCGTTTTGCTTCTAGTTCAGCTTTACGCTTCGCTTCGGCATCATTTTTTTGATCCATCTCTTTTGCAGGTGTTTTGAGAGATTCTGTAGGCGCAACAACGTCATCTGCCTGAGTCGCGGTTTCTGCCGCTTTAGCTTCTGAAGATGCGGGGACAGATTTATCTACCGGAGGTGTTGCCGCTGGCTCTGCTACTGCCTCATTAGCCGTTGAAGTAACTTCTGCAATTGCAGCTTCTTCTGGTGCAATCACGTTATCTTCAACTTTCTGCTTCACATAAGTACGACGACGACGAACCTCTACAGGCACAGTACGTGCTTGTCCTGGGGCTGTTTCAACCTTTAACTCTGTATGGGTTTTGCGTTTTAGCGTAATTTTAGATGGGCTTTTTGCTTTATCTTTTTCACTCATTCTTATCTTCCAAGTAGACAAAATCTGTCTATTTCAATGTTATCTTTATCTATTCATACTATTCGAACCAGCTCTGTCTTGCTGCCATAATGTACCGACTTGCATCTTCTTCTTCAACTTCAATCAGTTCACATAACTCATCAGTTGAAAGCTCTGCAAGATCATCTATGGTACGGATATTACTCTTCGCAAGGGTAATTGCAAGTAACTCATTGTCATCTAATAGCGCAATAAGTTCAGGCGTAGGTGCTGATTCACCTAAATTTTGTAGTAACGCTTTCTTGTTATTGAGCGCTTCAACTGCCGCATCTCTTAATGCTTCAACAATTTCTTCATCGAACTCTTCGATTTCAAGCATTTCAAAAACAGGAACATAGGCTACTTCTTCAAGTGTTGAGAAACCTTCACGTACGAGGATTTCCGCAACTTCTTCATCGACATTTAAACCGTCAATAAAGAGATCAATAATGCGACCAGATTCTTTCTCATATTTTTGTTGCGCTTCATCGCTACCCATCACATTCAATTCCCAACCGGTGAGTTTTGAAGCAAGGCGAACGTTTTGACCACCACGGCCAATCGCTTGAGAAAGTTTATCTTGGCTGACTGCAATATCCATCATGTGACGATCTTCATCAACGACGACAGACATTACTTCGGCTGGTGACATCGCATTAATGACAAATTGCACAGGATTTTCATCCCAAAGCACGATATCAACACGTTCACCGGCTAACTCTTTCGTAATGTTCTGCACACGTGAACCGCGCATCCCTACGCAAGCGCCCACAGGATCAATTCGTTGATCGTGGGTTTTTACGGCAATTTTCGCACGGCTACCGGGATCACGACTTGCATCGATAATTTCGATTGAACCTTGATTGATTTCAGGTACTTCGATTTCAAAGAGCGCTTTGATTAAAGCATCACTTCTACGAGAAAGCACTACTTGAGGACCGCGAGGGTTATCCATGCTGATCTCTTCAAGCACGGCACGTACTTGATTACCAATACGTAGTGATTCACGAGGAATCATATTCTCTTTTGGGAGAAATGCTTCATCATTATCGCCGATATCCACGTAGAAATTACCACGATCGATACGCTTAATGGTGCCACGAATGAGTTCGCCAATACGATTCTCATAGCGACGAGCCATTTGCATTCTTTCCGCTTCCCGAATTTTTTGGAAAATGATCTGTTTAGCGGTTTGTGCGCCAATTCGCGCAAATGGGATATTTTCGATCTCATCTTCGATGAAATCACCGACTTGAATATCAGGATCATCAATTTGTGCTGCTGAAAGGGTAATTTGTCTTGTAGGCACTTGCTCTTCTTTTGGAAGATTATCATCAACCACCATCCAACGACGGAAAGTACGATAAGAGCCATCGGCCTTATTGATCTCGATACGAAGATCAACATCAATAGTATAAGTTCTGCGTGCAGCTGCAGCTAATGCGAATTCTAATGCCGCAAAGATCTCATCACGAGAAATCCCTTTCTCATTTGAGACGGTTTCTGCAACGAGTAGTATTTCTTTATTATTCATTTGAGAACTCTCTTTGATAAAATTAAAAGTCGATCACAAGCTGTGCTCGATCAATATTAGATAGCGGAATCATTACGGGCTCTTCCGAAAACTGATTGTTTTCAAGGCGCATAGAGACAGAGAGATCTGTATCTGTGACAGCCAAGACTTTACCTTGGAATTTACGGCGATTATTAATCGCAGAACGTAATTGAAAAGCAATGAGTTGATCGGGGTATTCAGCAAATTGTGCTGCATTAAAAAAGTATCGATCCAATCCTGGTGATGATACTTCAAGCGTGTAAGCCATCGTGATAGGGTCGTGGACATCTAAAAGTCCTGCTACTTGGTGACTGACGATTTCACAATCTTCAATACCAATACCATCTGCTTTATCGATATAGACGCGCAAAATAGCATTTTTAGTATTTGGATGAAATTCAATCCCCCATAACCGGTATCCTAATGCCTCTACGGAAGGTGTTAGGAGTTCTGTAAGATTGTAAGGATCTTTACGCATATAGGTGATAATGTTCCATTTAGGTTAAATAAAATTTCGAGTATGCAAAAAGCCCGTTTAAAAACGGGCTTTTATTATTATTTGGTTGCGGGGGCCGGATTTGAACCAACGACCTTCGGGTTATGAGCCCGACGAGCTACCAGACTGCTCCACCCCGCGTCAATGAAGTAGCTATTATATACAGGAATCTGTTAAATGCAAATATTATTTTATAAAAATAGATAAATAAGAGGCATTGTGTTGTTTTTAAAGGATCTATTTGATGATGTTTATAGGTGATTTTTGGCTGAATAGGATGAGGATAGAAAGATAGGGAGTGGATAAGATCGCATCTATTTTTGGAAATCATTTTTAATAGAGCTCTATTTTGTCGACTTTTTAGGATAAAACGCCGTAATAAGTCACAGAATCATCATTTTTACGGAATTAGAACAGATCAATTTAAAAAAAATGTGTAGAATGTTGTCATCAATTTATAAAGATCGTTGAGAAAGGGAGATTATGCCGGCAGGATTTTTAATGGCGCTCGCCATCTGTTTTGAGGTACTCGGAACCGTCTGTATGAAGCTATCGAATGGATTTCACGAAGTGATACCTTCTCTCTTTATGCTTTTTTTCTATGGCCTTGGTTTTTTAGCTTTTGTAGCCTGCATTGCCCGTATTCAAATTTCGATCGCTTATGCACTTTGGACGGCAATTGGTATGGTGGCGATTTCACTTATCGATATTGCTTTCTTTGATGCCCATATCTCCGGTCTTAAAATTGTAGCCTTTATCCTCATTAGTCTTGGCGTCATAGGTTTAACTTTTGAACCTCAACCCCGTAATGTTGATCAGAAAAAGGATAAAAAAGCATGAGCACAGTCATTCATTTTATCGACAGTATTAACGTTTGGGTGCTGCTGATTTTTGCGATCTTTTGTAGTGCATTTGCTACAACGAGTCTTAAATTTTTAGGCGGTGGGGCATCTAAATTGACTTTAGCCGGCGTTGTCATCGGTTATGCACTCTTTCTATTTCTCATCACATTAGTGATGCGTCGTATTGATATGAGTATCGGTTATGCAGTATGGGCCGGGCTTTCGACGGTCTTAATGACGATTTCAGGAACGATCTTTTTCAAAGAACATCTTACTGTGCAGAAGATCATCAGCTTAACATTAGTAGTTCTCGGCGTTGTTTTACTCAATTTAGCGGATATGTCGATGACTTAATCGCTTGTTATTCATTGATGATTTGTAGAAAAGCCCAGAAATGTCTGGGCTTTTTATTGATATCTATTGTTGCTAGTGAGGTTATTATCAGTAATATTGGTTCAAAATAAGCTTGTTTAAATGCCGGCGCATCGGTTGTAATAAGTAAGGAAGCCGTTCTATCCGGCATCTTGCAAGTGTTGTTTAAAACCATTTTTCTTAAACCAAATTTACTATATTTGTTATTTTTTAAGAAAGTTATCCTCTAATAGATCGATAAAATCTTCTCCTTGTCCTTCTAAAATAGCCTTGGTGCCATACAGTGCCATGTGTTCATAGTTTGCCACTGTTGCATGCGGTGGAAAGATTAACTCTAATCGACTGCTGTGAACATCTAAAAGTGCAGGACCTTCGTGGGCTAAGAACGCTTGCACTGTTGCCTCTAATGTATGTGGATTCGTAGCGCTAAAGCCTTTAAGGCCTATAGCCTCAGCCATTTTAGCGAAGTCGGGATTTTGTAGTTCTGTATAGTGATTCACTAATCCTTCAGCTTTCATCTCAAGTTCTACAAAATCGAGCGTCCCATTATTCAAAATCACTATTTTAAGGGGGAGTTTTTCCTGAACAATGGTCAATAGATCGCCCATCAGCATTGTTAACCCTCCATCACCACAGAGAGCAATGACTTGTCTATGAGGATAGGCTTTTTGTAATCCAATCGCTTGTGGCATCGCATTTGCCATCGTGCCATGTTTGAGTGAAATCAGTGTCCGGCGAGTCCCTTCAATCGCAAAATGGCGCAGTAACCAGACAGTAGCTGAACCGCCATCTGCCGTTGCTAGGGCATCTTTATCGGCATATTGACTGATAAGGGATGTTAAATATTGCGGGTGAATTAAGCCATCATCGCCGGCGATAACCTTCTTATTGAGATGATCTTTCGTTTTTTGATAGAGTGTTTGATACGTTTTGAGGAAATGATCTTCGGTTTTAGCCGTCAATTGAGGAAGTAGGGCGGTGATAGTTTCGCGAATATGACCTATTACACCTAAGGTGATTGGGAAGCGCAGACCAAGCTTATCAGGATCGATATCCACTTGAATAATTTTGGCATTCTTAGGATAAAATTGGGACCACGCAAAATCGGCTCCTAAGATCAGAAGCAGATCGCAATGCTCAATCATCTCATAACCTGAGCGTATCCCCATCATACCAGTCATCCCTACATTGTAAGGATTATCCCCCTCTACAAAATCTTTTGCATGAGAGGTATGAGCAATGGGTGCTTTGAGTTTTTCGGCAAGGGCTAAGAGTTCAGGTTTCGCATCTGCACAGCCTGCGCCGGCGTAAATTCCGATATTTTGATATTGATTGAGTAGTTCAGCAATCTTTGCAATTTCTCGATCTTTCGGTCGAACGAGCGGTTGTTCTGGAATATAGAGTTGAGATACCAATGGATCTTCTACTTCTGCTGCACTGATATCTGAGGGAAGAATAACCACCGCTAATCCCCGTTTACTAAGCGCAGCATGACAGGCTCGAGTCACAATGGCTTTAGCATCGCCGGGATGAGTGACTATTTCACAAAATACCGAACAACCTTGGTAGATTGGTGCATAATCCACTTCTTGTGGAAAGTTCGTACCAAGGACATGAGTGGGGAGTTGGCTAGCAATTAATACAACAGGTGCACCATTGCGGTGACTTTCATAAAGACCATTGATAAAGTGTAAGCTACCGGGACCACAAGAGCCTGCACAAGCAGTTAAACGCTCACTAATCAGTGCTTCGGCACCGGCAGCAAATCCGCCTGCTTCTTCATGGCGCATATGTACCCATTCAATATCGGTATGAAAGCGCATCGCATTAGTGACTTCATTGAGGGTATCTCCGACAACCCCATAACAACGTTTTACACCAAAATTTTCTAAAGTTTCTACGACAATCTGGGCGACTTTTTTGTGAGACATATTAGTATCCTTTTGTTGATCAGGATCTTCATCACCCGTCTTCCTGACGGATACTTCATCCTTGAGTACTCTTAATGGGATGAACAATCCGAGATAAAAGAGACCCCAATGGGCAAAGATTCTTATCTGATCTACTGCATCATCGGGGTTCGTTCATTGATGAAAGGTTATTTGATTAAACCTTATCGATCTATTTCATCGATAGATTTCTTCATATTAATGATTATTTCTTGATGAAGTTGTCTTTAAGCATATCAATGAAAGTATGACCCTCACCTCCTAAGATAGCTTTAGTACCATAGAGTGCCATATTTTCGAAGTTACTAAATTCAGGGTGTGGCGGCCAGATTAATTCTAAACGATTGACGTAGACATCTAAGACCGCAGGGCCATCAAAGGCTAAGAAGTTTTTCACAGTCTCTTCTAAGGTATGTGAATCTTTTGCTGAGAAACCTTTAATGCCGACAGATTCTGCAACTTTAGCAAAATCAGGATTTTGGAGATCGGTATAACTATTGACAATCCCTTCAGCTTTCATCTCAAGTTCGACAAAGTCGAGCGTACTATTATTGAGAATCACCACTTTAAGAGGAATCTTCTCCTGCACCAGTGTTAAGAGATCGCCCATTAACATCGCAAAACCACCATCACCGGAGAGAGAGATTACTTGGCGTGTTGGATAGGCTTTCTGAAGACCAATCGCCTGAGACATTGCATTGGCCATTGTGCCATGTTTCATAGAGAGTAGTGTTCGGCGTTTACCATTCGTATGGAAATGGCGTAAAGACCAAGCCATTGCTGACCCTGTATCTGCGGTTAAAAGGGCATCTTCATCAGCATATTGACTGAGTAGCTCTGTGAGATATTGCGGATGAATCAGATCATGATCGTGAGCGATAGCTTTCTCATTGAGTTTCTCCATCGCTTTTTTGTGCATCTCGGTATAGGTGTGGAGAAATTCTGTGGATTCTCGCTGATGTAGATAAGGGAGCAGGGCATTGATGGTATCTTTGACATTACCAATTACCCCTAATTCGATTGCATGACGAAGGCCGAGTTTTTTAGGATCAATATCCACTTGAATAATTTTGGCGTGCTTTGGATAAAATTGAGACCAAGCAAAATCTGCACCAAGGATTAAGAGCGTATCGCAATGCATCAGCATCTCATAACCTGATTTAACGCCCAACATTCCGGTCATGCCTACATTGTAAGGATTATCCCACTCAACAAAATCTTTCGCGCGAGAGGTATGAGCCATGGGGGCATTGAGCTTTTCACATAGCGCTAATACTTCATCTCTTGCATCTTCACAGCCTGCACCGGCATAAATTCCGATTTTACCATCGGCATTAAGGAGTGCTGCCATTGCTTGAATTTCATCATCTTGCGGACGAACCACAGGGTTTTTAGGTTGATACTGTTGTAATACTGGGGCATCTTCTACTTCTGTTGCACTGATATCAGAAGGTAGAATGACAACCGCAACTCCTTTCTCTGTAATTGCCGCTTGGCAAGCGCTCATTAAGATCCGTTTGGCTTCCTGCGCGTTTGTGACAGTTTCACAGAAGACAGAACATGTTTTATAGATAGGTGTGTAATCTACCTCTTGCGGGAAATTGGTGCCAAGGACATTAGTCGGTAATTGACTAGCGATAAGGACAACAGGGGAACCGTTACGATGACTCTCAAAAAGGCCATTGATAAAATGTAAGCTACCAGGACCACAAGAGCCTGCACAGGCAGTAAGATTCTTGGTCATAAATGCTTCTGCACCAGCGGCAAAACCACCTGCTTCTTCATGACGCATATGCACCCACTCAATTTTACTATGGTAGCGCATTGCATCTGTTACTTCATTAAGGGTATCACCGACCACCCCATAACACCGTTTAACCCCAAAGTTTTCTAATGTTTCTACCACAATTCGGGCAACTTTTTTCTTAGCCATTGTCTACTCCCATAATTTTAGTCAAATGATAAGATGTCATCATCTTAAACAGATTCTATTATAGGGGAATCACTTATTTTTATAAATAATAATCATTTAATGTAAATAAATTAATATAAATAAATATATCCACATATATCCACATCAACAGATGCTAATCAACCAATATGAACCCTTCTCTATGGGCTATATCTATGATTTTTTATGGATCGATCATAAGTGTGCTCGGCTACAAATCAAAAAGATGATGGCAAGCTAAATTGGATCTACTCTCTATTTTACCATCACCTAATCCATTGTTATCATTTGTTTTATTAATGATAGGTCTATTTTTAGAAAATCATTACGATAGAGAGGGAGAGTTTAAATATTTGAAACTTGATCATAAAAATTGAATGTTTGAATCATCAATGTTAGATGACTTAAACGCGCCTAAACGCCTCGGCGATTTCCCCAGAGCAGGGCATGTAGTTGGGGTAATACACGAACATTTTTGAGAGTGGTCGATTGCATCACTTGATCGACTAGCTGCCGATACTTTTGGAGTAGATAGTAAGCTGTCGCAGTTTCATCTTCATCCTCTAATTGATCATTTCCTACTTGTAGATAGAGGGGAATATCCGGATAAAGCTGGTAGATCTCCTCGGCATAGCGTAGATCCTCATCATTAAAAATCACAACCTTAAGGGAGATATTCCGTCCTCTTAATTGCTGAATTATTTCAGTTAATAAGGGAAAATTGGTGATCATTTCACTTGAGGGTGGTTTAGGGGAGAGGGTGACCTCATCAATTTCTAAAAGCGCCTCATTCCAATGAGATCCTTGAGTTTCAATCGCAACTTTAAAACCTGCCTGATGGAGCAAATTCACCAATTGATCTAATCCCTTAAAGAGCGCCGGATTACCGCCACTAATGGTAATATGATCTACACGATTGTGTTGTAAATGATCTTGTTGCAATGCAATGAGTGCGGCCAATATCTCTTCACTATTCATTAAAGTGGGTTTGACCGATCCATCCCAAGTGAATTTCGAATCGCACCAAACACATTGATAGTCGCAGGCAGCAAAACGAACAAAGCAAGTTTTGCGCCCAATGACCATTCCCTCACCTTGAACCGTCGGGCCAAAAATCTCTAATACCGGGAAATTCATATAAAATCCTCCGCTTTGGGTCGATAGCAGACATAGCTTGTCGGTGTTTCGCGCACTAAGACTTGGAGGCAACGGGGCTGGTGGGGAAGGGTATTTAGATGATCTTGTATTCGTCGCCAAATCGCTTCGGTGACTACTTCGGTGGATGGTGGGCGCGTACTAAAATCCTCATGGTTATTGAGTAGAGTGTGATCATAGGGGGCATGAACAAGCTTTTTAATCAGCTGAAAATTCACTAAAAAACCACACTCATCCAGCGCATCTCCGACAATTGTGATATTGGCAAAATAGGTATGGCCATGAATTTGTTGGCAGATGCCAGCGGATGGATCTGGAATATGGTGCGCTGCCGCAAAATGAAGATCCTTATTTAGCTCATAACGAAAAGGATGGGCCGGCGTTGGGTAGAATTGCTGTAACATCTTATTCCCCCTTTTCCGCTAAATAAGCCTCTAATCCTTTCTGCCGTAAAATACAGGCCGGGCAAACACCGCAACCAGAAGCCGGAATCCCTTCATAACAAGTCAGTGTTTTTTGTTGAATATAATCAAAAGCGCCTAATTGATCAGAGAGCGCCCATACCTCTTTTTTATCTAACCACATTAAAGGTGTATGAATTTGAAAATCGGCCTCCATTGCCAAATTTAATGTGACATTGAGGGATTTTACAAAATTATCTCGGCAGTCAGGATAACCACTGAAATCGGTTTGGCTGACGCCCACAATAATATGTTGAGCTTCTCTCTGATAAGCGACCATTGCTGCAATAGAGAAGAAGAGATGATTACGGCCGGGAACAAAAGTTGAAGGTAATTCTCCCTCTTTCTGTTCGATGTTGACTTGATTGCTGGTTAAAGCATTTTGCGTGAGTTTAGAGAAGAGATCGAGTTGGAAAGGAAGCCATTCTACGCCAAGCTCTTTGGCAATCGCTTTAGCATGTTGCACCTCTTGCTGGTGGCGTTGTCCGTAATCGAACGTTAAAGCAATAACTTCTTGGAATCTCTCTTTTGCCCAGAAAAGGCAAGTAGTGCTATCTTGACCGCCGCTAAATACGACGATTGCTCGCTGCTGTTTCACATGAATCTCCTTAGTTTTTTATAGAGGGTTGCGCTAGAACCTCTTCAATAGCGTCGCAAAAGTATAGCAAAATTAAAAAAAGAAGCTAAAGGGAAATAGAATTTTTTACAAATAACATTTACATTTCTGAAAATATTAATTTAATAATCAATCTATTAGCTTGATTTTTATAGTAAAAAAACCTCGGAAAATTCCGAGGTTCTATCAATTGATTAGATCTTATATCAAATAGGTGATCCGATGACTACATCGGCCCTAAGGGTAATCCTAAGGCGTAATAACCTAAGAAGAGTGCACCCCAAGTGGTGACAAGGATAATCGAGTAGGGGAACATAATCGATAGGAATGTGCCAAATTTCACTCTGCTGTTGTATTGGGCGATAAGCGCTAATACCATCGGAAGGTAAGGATTTGTCGGGGAGATGACATTGGTTGTGGAATCACCAATTCGATAAGCCATCTGAATGGCATCGGGCTCAATGCCTAAGAGCATCAATAGCGGTACAAAGATCGGTGCCATCATCGCCCATTGTGCTGAACCACTGAAGACTACAAGATTGACTAAACCCGACAGAATAATAAGTGCACCTAACATTACGATAGAGGGCAATTCTACACTTGAGAGGAAGTCCGCACCCGATACAGCAAGCCATAAGGAGAGATTCGTCCAATTGAACCAGCCGATAAATTGCGCAATGAAGAAAACCAAAACAATGTAACCGCCCACATTTTTAAGAGCATTCGTCATTAATCTTGGAAGATCATCAAAGCTTTGAATTGTGCCAGCTAAAACACCAAAGACGATTGAGCAGCTGATAAAGAAAGTCATAATAATCGGAATCATGCCGCTTAAGAATGGAGAGGGTACTAATCCACCTGAAGGACCACGCAGTGGGGAATTTTCGGGATAGATCGTAATGACTAAGAGCGCAATAAAGAGTAGCGCAAAGAGCCCTGTATATTTAAGTGCCCGGCGATCTCGATCGGAAACGGCATATTTTTGACTCTCATCAGAAGCTTTTGCCCCAAAATCTTCCTCTACGGGAAAGCGGGGTTCAATAAGTTTTTCCGTAATCCAAGTGCCCATGATGGTGAGAAATGGCACCGAAAGAAGCATAAAATACCAGTTTGCTGCCGGTGTAATTTCAGCCCCATTAATCGTTGCGGAAGCTTCATTGGTGACGCCAGAGAGTAATACATCCGTACCGGCAATAAAGATATTGGCTGTAAAACCGGCTGCAACCGCCACAAATCCGGCACAGATTCCTACAACTGGATTGCGTTTTGTTGCGGCAAAAATAATACCGGCAAGGGGAGGCACTAACACAAAGGCGGCATCAGAGGCTAAGTTACCCACAATGCCCACTAAAAAGATAGACGCTGTTACAAACCGGCGAGGCGCATTAAGGAGTAATGTTTTAATGGCAACATCGGCTAACTTAACCTCTTGGACTAAGCCCACCGCAATCATCATACAGAGCACAAGCCCTAAGGGTTTGAAGTTAATGAAGTTTGTGACTGTTGATTGAAGAATATAGACTAATCCTTCGCCACTAATGAGATTGCGAATAGGCACTGTTTCATGTGAAACAGGATGGGTAATATTGAGTCCTGAACCGCTCATAATCGCTGATATTACTGCAATAATCAGGCAGAAAATCATAAAGAGATAGAGTGGATTTGGAATTTTATTCCCGATGGTTTCAATATAATCGAACCAACTTTTTTTCTGCATAAGTAGCCTCCAACCCAGTAAACCGGGCGTTATTGATCTATAAGTATTAAAGCGCTCGCCCTATATTGGGTAGCATGAAGGTTTAATTGTGGATTCTATAAATCCTGATTTTCACGGATTATAATCGTCAAATGCGATAAGATCTTGCGTGAATAGTTATCAATAAAATTGATAATTTGTTTAATTAGTTATTTTTATTTATTATTTTGATTGTTTTAATTATTTTAGCCGTTCGCAGGCAGAGAAAAATACCGGCAGATGATACAGACAATGAAAGATCATTACTGCATCATCTCGCAGGCATCTATGGAGAATCGTTGAATGTAATAGAATCGATTTCAGATAATACTGAGATCGATCTTAAGGGTTAAATTGCTTGTTGGTACGAGCGAATAACCTCAACTAAAAAGGAGGCCCCTAAAGGAATAATCGCATCATTAAAATCATAATGACTGTTATGTAATCCCACAGAATGTCCTTCTGCTTGATCACCATTGCCGATGAAGAGGTAACATCCCGGTACTTCTTGTAGGAAGAAAGCAAAATCCTCGCTCGTCATCTGTTCAGTAATATCTAATACAACATGTTCAGGACCAACCAGTTCAGTCGCAACCGCAATTGCTCGAGCTGCTTCTGCTTCAGTATTGACAGTTACCGGATGACTTACAGGGCCCAGTTTAATACTTGCTTCCATACCAAAGGCTGCGCCCATATTTTCCACAAGTGCGGTTAATTTTGCGAGAATATCCGCGCGAACAGCTTCATTGTGGGTACGGATTGTTCCTGCCATTTTTGCTGTACCGGCAATCGCATTGGTCGTTTCTCCTACATGGAGTTGGGTAATGGCAACAACGATCGGAGAGAGTGGGTCAATGGTTCTTGCTACTAATCCTTGAATTCCCTGATAAATATGGGTCGCCACTAAGAGAGGATCTTGGGTATGATGCGGTTGTGCCGCGTGGCCACTTTTTCCCTTAATATCGATAAAGATACGGTCAGAGCTTGCCATAATACTGCCGGGTTTAATAGCAAAACATCCTGCCGGTAGGCTTGGCCAATTGTGCATGGCGTAGACTGCTTCTACGGGGTATTTTTGTAATACTTGCTCTTTTAGAACGAGTGTTTCCGCACCGCCTCGTCCTTCCTCTGCAGGTTGGAAAAAGAGTACTGCTGTGCCGGCAAAATCTCGATGGCTTGCTAAATATTTTGCAGCCATTAAGAGCATAGTGGTATGACCATCATGCCCGCAAGCGTGCATAGTACCTTGATGTTGAGAACGATGATCAAAGGTATTATCTTCGGTGACCGGGAGCGCGTCGATATCGGCGCGTAAACCGATCATCGGGCCTGGTAAATTTCCTTTGATAACGGCAACAACGGCAGTTTTAGCAAAGCTGAGATCGATAGAATCGACACCATATCGTGTTAAGAGATCGTTGATGGTCTTTTGTGTTTGTTGTTCTTCAAAGCCAAGCTCTGGGTGTTGGTGAATTGAACGTCTAATTTCTTGAGCTTCAGATTGCCAAGATTGCAAGACTTCCAAGCTTTTCATGTTTCTCTCCGTATTTTTTGATGGTTTGTCACAAAATTTATCGACATTTGAAACGCAAAATCCTAGATATAAGGCATTAAGAATCTTGACAATTGATAAATTTTGTTTTCTTTTTTGTAATTATTGTTATGAATACAAGCTACAACTTCTTTTCATTAAGTGCAAGTTTTATTGTCAGCTGTAGTAGTAATTCGATACCACACAGAATATCTTTCTCGTAACTTGCCTCTTTGGGATTATGGCTAATGCCGGCAATGCTGGGGATAAAGAGCATGGCTGTTTTTGCAATGGATGCCATAAAGGCCGCATCATGACCTGCACCACTTGCCATTTTTAACGTGGAGATATGGGTGATTTTGGCAAGATTTTCACTGAGCGATATTAGTTGTGAATTCATCGGCACAGGTTCTGCTTGACTCAATACTTCTTCGAGATAATCACCTGCAAAAGATTCTAAAGAGTGTTTTAATGATGTTTGAAAAGTCTCTAATAACTTCATATTCGTGGTGCGAATATCAAGAATCAAAACTGTTTTACCGGGGACTACGTTAATAGCATTTGGAACATTTTCGATATAACCACAGGTTGCGACAAAAGAATCGCCTTCTATTTGCGCTTGTTCGGCGATTTGTTGCGCGATTTTATCGGTTGCGATAATAACTTTTGCGGCTTTTACTAAAGCATCTTGGCGCATACTCATTGGCGTCGTGCCGGAATGGTTAGCTTCGCCCAATAGCGTGAGTTTTAAACGTGTGATGCCGGCGATATGGGTTACAATACCGATCTGTTTCTCTGTCCGTTCTAATACCGGGCCTTGTTCGATATGCAGTTCTAGAAAATAATTTTCCGTTTGCGAAGTGAGAGGATTTGATATCGCTTGATATTCTGAAAGTGTTGCTGGTGAACCGCCCATACGTTGAATGGCATCTGCTAATATTTCACCTGTTTTCGGATGCTTTAACGCAAGATGCTCAGCGGATAATTGACCCGATAAACCGCGACTGCCGATACAAGAAATTCCCCAATCGCTCGTTTCTTCCGCTAGAAAATCAATGAGCTCAAGACTATATTGTGGCGTAAGGTTATTCTCCACAAAGTAACGCAAAATAGTAACACCGGCGATAACCCCTAGAATCCCATCTAATATGCCACCATTTGGAACAGTATCGCTATGAGAGCCGATATAAAGGGTTTTTTCAGTTTTCCCATGTAAACGAGCCCGTAAGTTTCCGGCATTATCGATAAAAGGTTTTAATCCAAGTGGCTCAAGTTGCGCAATCAGATATGCCCGACCCTCTTGATACTTTTCAGTAAAAGCCCTACGAGTAAAAGGTTTGTCAGGTTCGGTAATCGCTTTCAAGGCATTGATATCTGTGAAAACCTGAGTCTGTAAGGTGGACGATAAAAGGCTGCAATCGTAGGTCATATTCTTCCTTAGGGGTATGAATGTTTCACGGGAAACATCGGGATATTAGTAGTTATTAGAATTGGATATAGCAAGTAGATATAACGAATAGATATTATGGGTGGGTAATGATTCAAAGGTAGATCACTAGAACCCTCTATATCTATAACTTAAATACTTTAGGTTTGTCTAAAAAAGATCAAGCGCTATTGCCGGATTTAAGGCAGATAGCGCTTTTGTAATTTTATAAATGATACAGAAATTGTAACGAGATTATTCAATAGTGATTATTGATTAAAATAAAACACTATATTGCACTCTACAAGATCCCTTTCTAATTAGTGGCTTATTGAACCGGATGTGATCATTCGTTTAGGTAAGAAGCGCCAAACGATCACTGTTAACAGGGATAATAAGATTCCTGATAGCAGAAGTAAGAAGAAATGGGCAAAGACAAAAGATTCTCGTGCCGTTTCGACGAGGCGCTGTGCTGCTTCTTGGTTACTTAATTGTTCAGCCACTAAAAAGGCTTGGTTAATAGAGCTTGAAGCCATTTGTGCTTGTTCAGGAAGTAGATCTGCCGGCACCATAATATGGTGAGAAAAGATCAAGGTTAAGAACATACCAAAGAAAACGACACCAAAGCCGGCCCCTAATTCATAAGCCATCCCTTCAATTGCACCAGCAGATGCGGATTTTTCCGGTGGCGCTGCTGACATAATTGCGGTTGTTGAAGCTAGCAGGGCAATACCAATGCTCAATCCTAATAAGATTAAGAAGCCCCATACTAAGTAAGTTTGCGTCATAATATTGGTAAAGGCTAAGCCAAAGAAGCTAATCGCACTAATACCGATACCAATAGTTGCCACAGCTCGTAAACCAAAACGCGCCACAAGCCAACCTGCAATCGGACCGCCTAAGCCACTTGCAAGCATTAACGGGAGCATAAATAACCCTGCTTTAAGCGGTGTAAATCCATAAACAAATTGTAATTCTTGCGCCATCACAAACTCAAATCCCACCATGCTGATCATCGCTGTAATAGCGATAATGACTCCGATAGCGAGAGTACGTTCTTTGAGTAATCCAAAGTCGAACATCGGGTTTTCTAGTTGCAATTCTCGTCTGACAAAATAGATTAAAAGCGCAATCCCCAATACTCCAAGAGTTATCGGCAATAGAAGATTGCCATCCATTTTGATGAAGGATTTTAACGCATAAATCGTCATTAAAATTCCGATAATAAGCAGTAACGCTTTGCCAATTTGCCACTGCTGTGCGGGATTCTCTTTTTGTGCCGGAACAATCCAAAGAATACCGATAATGGCAATAATCACAATCGGGATGTTAATGAGAAAGACAGAGCCCCAGTAGAAATATTGAAGGAGATAACCGCCGACAAGAGGCCCAATAGCTGCGCCGGCAACCCCAATGGTGGTCCAAAGCCCTAAAGCCATGGCGCGTTCTGCATCATCCGTAAAGGTACTGCGAACGCCGGAGAGTGTTGCCGGTAGGATCATTGCCGCTCCAACGGCTAAAAATGCGCGGGCAACGATTAACATCATCGGGCTTGTACTGAGTGCTGCGAAAAGGGAGGAGAATCCGAAAATGATTAATCCTAAGATTGCGAGTTTCTTATAGCCCATTCGATCCCCTAAAACCCCCATGGGCAATAGTAATCCTGCCATCATCAACGAATAGATATCGATAATCCATAAGAGTTCTGTTGCTGTGGCGGAGAGTGTTAAACCGAGTGTAGGGAGGGCGACATGTAGTACCGTCGCATCAATTGAAACAGGAAGGTAGATTAAAATAATAAGGGCTAAAATCTTCCATTTGAGATGCATAAAAATCCTTTTTGTTATGCGTTTTGAATAAGTTGAACAATAATTCAAATTGAATTTTATATAGAAGTTGAACACATGTCCATATTTTTTTATAATCTCGTAATCACTATTGGTAAAGGATGAGTTGTGGCATATTTAACGAAACAAGAACGTTATGAGGAGATCTTACATCTTGCAACGATGATTGCTCGAGAAGAAGGGTTATCTGCTATTACAGCTCGGAACATTGCAACAAAAGGGCAAATTGCAGTAGGACAAGTGCATCATCACTTTCAATCGATTAGCCAATTGAAGGCGATGGCCTTAGAGACAATTTCTAAAGCGTTACTGAAACAGAATGATGTAATGCTAAAAGAGATGACACTCTTAGATCAATTAATCCAGTTACTCTGTCCTTATGAAGAAGGGGATATTGGCAATACGATGCGCCGATTGTGGAGTGAGTCACAATTTCTTGCTGAGCAGGATGCCGAGATTAAAAAAGCGTATAAACAGTCGATTGATGATTGGTATCAGCAAATTTTGCAGCTAGTTAAAGAAGGTGTTCAACAAGGTTGCTTTCATATCCAAAGTGCGTCAGAGACCACTTGGATGTTGATAGCGGTTAGTTGTGGCTTTGATAGTCTTTCAGTTGTTGAGGATTTCAGAGTTAATCGGCAGCTTATTCGCCGGCATATCGCACAAATCTTACAAGTAGATGGCAAAGCGACTTAGTTGATTGTTGCGCGCAGAGAAAAAGTCCATACTTCATCTCGGTCTATAGTAAGATGTTGGATTCTATATAGATGAATAGATTCGTTCGAGATTCCATTTGAGATAATGGTTGTAAAGGGTAGAGAGATATGCGATTAAGTGCTTATGAAGTGATGCCGGCATTAGCAAAACATGGCAGTAAAGTTTCGGCGCTATTAGCGGCAGGTGATGAGCCTTATTTAGTTCTGAGTTTAATGGATCAAGCGCGTGCCTTTTGCAGAGAAGCGGGATTTACTGAACGGGATCTCTTTGAGATTGATGCCAAATTTGATTGGAACCTTTTTACCGAGGCGACACAATCGCTTTCACTCTTTTCTGAGAAGAAGATCATTGAATTACGCTTTAATAATCTTCCTGATCGTAAGGCGCAAACGGCATTAGAATCCTATTTTTCTCATCCTGAACCGGATCTTTTTCTGTTGATCTCTACACCGCAATTAAAATCCGCACAGCAGAAAACTAAATGGGTAACGGCAATCGATAAGACCGGAATTGTCTCATTTCTCTATCCTCCGAGAGTTCATGAATACCCTGGTTGGATTTTTAATGAAGCGAAACGCCGAAATTTGCATCTTGAGCGGGAAGCCGTTGAGCTATTAGCGCAAAATAATGAGGGAAATCTCTTCTCGGTGATTCAAGAGTTAGATTATCTTGCGCTCTATTACGGGGATCAATCAATTTCAGAAGCCCATCTTAAAGATGCATTAACGCAGAGTTCGAAATTTATCGCTTTTGATTTAAGTGATGCCATTTTAGAGGGCGATATTGCGCGTATTCATCGAATTATTAACGCCTTTGAGGAGGAGAATGAGTCGGCGGTATTAGTTAATTCTTTATTACAAAAAGAGGTGGCGACGCTTCGGGAGATGTTACTTAATTTGCAGGCAGGACAGAGTATGCAACAGGTGCTCTCAAAAGTTTGGCGTAATAAACAACCGCTCTACCAACGGGCCTTATCGAGAATCAGTTTACCGTTGATTAAAAATGTGATGAAGATGATGGTACAGATCGACCAAGCGACGAAAGGACAACTGAAAGAGAATCCTTGGAATGCGCTTCGACGTGTGGCTTTTGCACTATCAGGTGAACGTCTACTCTCATTAAGTGCTGTTGCCGTTGTTCGCTAGTGATGGTGTTATCATCCCATCTAGCATTCTCTAGTCACAGAATATTAATCCCGAAGATCTCAATGATGAGTCTTGCTATTACGAGCATTTCAATTACAGAAAACCCTATCTCTCACTATTTATTTTTCGTAAATAGATGAATCAGATAGGGTTTGGGTATCAGAGATTGATCTTATTGAGAATATTTATCGGGATATTACTTGGCAACATTGCCGGCAATATTGAGCACATCCCAAGTGCGAGCAAAAGGTGGGGCGTAGATAAAGTCCATAAAGCCAAGCTCATCTACAGTTAAACCACTATAAATGGCAACCGCTAAGGCATCTACACGATGTACCGCGCCACCTAGATAAGCACCACACATCTGTCCCCCTAAAATAACGCGTGTTTTGGCATCATAGATCAGTTTTACCCAGATATTCGTTTGGGGTTGCACATAATCAGTATGATTTTTATCTTGGATAAAGACCGTTTTGTAATCGAGTCCAAGGGCTTTTGCTTCCTCTTCGCCAATACCGGTGCGACCTGCTTCTAGATTAAATGCCCGAATACCACTTGATCCTAAAGTGCCTATAAAGGGGCGAGGTCTACCCGCCATGGTATCACCAACTAAACGACCAAGTTTATTAGCCGTTGTGGCCAGTGGAAGATAACGATCGCCGGCAATACGATGTTGTACGGTAGCACAATCACCGGCAGCATAGATATCGGTTTGATTGGTTTGGCATAGATCATCAATGATAATGGCCCCTTGCGGCGTCATGTCGATCACACCTTGGAGAAACTCGGTATTGGGTTTAAACCCTGTGGCTAACACAACTAAATCCGCAGCATAACGACCTTGATTCGTGATAACGTGGCTGACTTTGCCGGTAGCCTCTTTTTCAATTTCGATGACCCGTTCTTCCGTACGAAGATTCACCCCTTTTTGTCGTAGCTCTGCTTCTAATAGCGGTGTAATTTCGGCATCAAAGGTTTTTTCGAGAATACGAGGTGCAAACTCAATAAGCGTGACATTTTTGCCGCGCTCTTGAAATGCTTCTGCCGCTTCAACACCGATAAATCCACCCCCAATAATGACCACATTTTGTGTATGAGGTAAACGTTCAACGAGCGCTTTCGCATCATATCGAGAATGCATTGTATAGACATGTTCGGCATCTAAACTGGTAATCGGCGGAACACTTGGTGATGCGCCTGTTGCGATGAGGAGCTTATCAAAAGAAAATTGAATAGTCTCATCTGTTTGGAGATTGCGAGCCGTTACGCTTTTTTGCTCAGGGTCAACCTTAATAGCTTGATGAAAGCAACGAATATCAATGCCTGTTTTTAGAAAATCTTCTAAGGGGCGCGCAGTCATCTGCTCAATATAGGTAAATTCTCCAGCAACAAAGTAAGGGATACCACAGGAACCAAAGGAGACTACATCGCTCTTTTCAAGTACAGTGATCTTTGCGGATTTGTCCGATTTTTGAATTCTGACAGCCGCAGACATTCCGGCTGCATTTGCCCCTAAAATTAGATAATTCATTTTATTTCACCTCTAACGAGATTTCGGTAACAATTCGCCCCTCGAAAGGGGCGATTCTGATTGAATACTTTTATTTAAGTTTTAACCTATTTCCTTAGTGTACTCTTTTAGAGTCACGTAGAAGATCAATATTATGCTATTCCATTAATCCATATGATCATCTGTTAAGTTTTCTAAGGTTGCATTGGGATCATTAAAGACTTCCATATTCATCGTACCCACCTCTCTATCTGTTGCCACAGCTGCAGTTAAGGTGCCTGATACGTTTGTTAATGTCCGCGCCATATCGATGATTGGGTCAATAGCTAATACCATACCAATTAGTGGGAAGTACTCTGCCATATTCATCCCTGATAAGACGATTGTTGCCGCAACGGTAGCTGTACCTGGAATACCAGCAATACCGATAGAGCCAATGACCACAACAATAACCATCATGACATAGAACTGTAGATCTGTCTCAATCCCTACCATGTGGGCGACCATGACGGCAATCAGTGCAGGGAAGAAACCAGCACAACCATTCATCCCCATGGTTGTTCCTAAAGAACCTACAAGGTTAGCTGTACCATCGTTAACCCCCATACGAGCTGTTAAGGTTGAAATGGTCATCGGTAAAGTTCCGACTGATGAGCGACTAGTGAATCCCATTAACCATACGCCTAATGATTTTTTCACAAACATCACCGGAGAGACACCATGGATCGCAACGATAATAATATGAACGATGACCATAACAATCATAGCGATATAGACGGCTAAGACGAAACTAGATGCTTCAATAATCGCCGGAATACCATTTGAAACAATTGTATTTGCAAGTAATGCAATCACTGCATAAGGCATGAATTTAATAATGGTCATTGCCACAGACATCACAATTTTATAGAAACCTTGCATGAAGAGTTTAAAAGCCCCGATGGCTTCAGGATTCTTTTTCTCCATACGGTTTGCCGCAATTCCGAGTAGTGCAGAGAAGATCACTAAACCCACGATATTCTCAGTATTCATTGCTGAAACGATATTACTTGGAATGAGGCGGATAAAGGTATCTACAAGATTGGTATATTGTTTTGCAGTTGCGGTGGTTGCGATCTCAATATTGGTTTGATTTTCACCAAGACTAAAGATATTCGCGAGAATAATGCCCACGATACAGGCTATTCCCGTAGTGAAGAGTAACCAGAAGATCCCTCTAAAAGCAATTTTCGGTAGATTCTCTTTACCTGCAAAGTCGATGATGACTTTTACAATCGATACAAAGATCAGTGGAATAACGAGCATTCGGATGAAGGCAATAAAGGCGCGTCCAAAGAGCCCGTACCAAACGGAAGTCTCTTTCATCCAAACTGCAGGACTATCTGGGAAGCCCGCCACAAGTTGAATCACTAAACCAAGCACAGCCCCTAAAATAAGGCCTACAAGCATACGCATTGAGAAGGTCATCTTTCTATTCTGGAGCTGCTTCATAATATAGAAACAGACTAGAAGAATAAAGATACAGACCAATGTTTGATAGTGTGTAATCGCGAGGAATTTATCAAAGAAGGTCCCTTCAAATATTGGGCCAGAATCGAACACGTTCATAAGTTTACCCCTAAAGAAGTTGAAGAAGTGAAATTAAACAAAGTGAAGCTGAAGCGGTGAAATTGAAACGAGCGTAACGTGAAATAACAAAATATTAGTTAGCTAACTAGGGATTTTGTTATGACGCACTATTTCTTATTCACCATAATTTGTAGAACTTGTGTATCTACTTGTTGCATACTGCCGCTTGCTAAAGCGCATAAATTATCAATAGAATCATCGACATCATGACTGACGATTCCCTCTTGGCCTGTTACGCCGGTATTGTCTAATGCCATTAATACCGCCTTAAATGCAGAGCCTACAGAGGTGGAAACTTTCATAGCACAGCTATTTGCAGCGCCATCACAGATCATGCCGGCTAGATCCCCCACCATGCTCGAAACCGCTCGGCTAATCGGTTCATATTCACCTTTGCCTAAAAGATAAGCCATACCTGCCGCTGCACCCATTGCTGCTGTGGTAACGGCGCAAAGCGCAGACAGACGGGGTAATTTATCGTGGATATAGACCGCCATTAAGTGCGAGAGCATTAACGCACGAGCCCGATCCTCAGGTGAAGCATCGATAAAATCGGCGACCACTACCACCGGCATTGTTGCTGTAATACCTTGATTACCAGAACCAGAATTACTCATGGCCGGCAATGTCGCACCTCCCATTCGGGCATCTGCCGCCGCAGTGGAACGAATCAATACTTTGGTGAGAAGGTCATCTGCAAGGAAACCCTTTTCCATCTGCCGTTTTAACGTTGCACCGATATGAAGACCATAACTATTTTTGAGTCCCTCTTGAGATAGGGCATCGTTCAGTTTTTCGGCTTGTAGAATAAATTGAATCTCTTCAAAGGGTACATTACTCACAAACTCAAAGAGATCGTGGGTATTAATACCGTCAAAGGAGTAAGCACTACTCTCTTCTTGTCCAACTTCTTCAATCTCTTCAAAGAGAACCTGGTCATCTTTTTGAATGAGAATGACATGAGTATGAGAATCAGCAATGGCGACTTTGACACTATGATCGCCTGAAACAACAGTTGATTCGGCGTAGAGAAGTTTCGGTTTTGGTGAGATGCTGACGGATACTTTATTCTCTTCTAATAGCTTTTTACCGGCAGAGACTAACTCTGGCGTTAAGGTTGAGAGCACTTCAAGCCCCGCTTCAGGATCGCCTCCGAGAGCCCCAACCGCAGCTGCAATAGGTAAACCTTGCATTCCTGTGCCGGGAACCGTTACGCCCATCCCATTTTTCATTAAGTTAGGGGAGACTTTGGCATCGATATAATCGATCTCACCCTCGAGATGAGAGGCTGCAATAGCAGAGGCTAAAGCGAGTGAAATTGGTTCTGTGCAACCTAAAGCAGGTAAGACCTCTTTTTTGACCGCTTTGAGCATTTCGACCCATTTTTGATTGTCTCGCATAGCAATCTCCTCAATAATGCGATGGATTTGTATGAAACCTTTTAGGGTATAGTTTCACATTTTTTATCAGATTCTTGGGGTTATGTAAGGTTGCTTAATTTCAAATGAGAGAAGTAACTTCACATAATCATCCTAGTAATAAGATATTAAAAATTTATCACGATTATTATTAATAATAAAAAGTTATTATATTGTTTATGATAAGCGTCAAATATTGTTGAATATTTAGCGGGAAAACCCTTTTTAAAATAATTTATTTTCAGTAATTTACTGTGATTTATAGTGAATTAGCTTTTTCAGAACAATATCGATTTCTATTGCACTATGCGTGATGAGCCCTTATATCTAAAAAGTATTTGCCTAGGGAATTATTTCGTTAGACGCTAACCTAATGAAAATAGAGGTATATTCTCTCAATAATGCTAGAAAACAATCTAGAAATTGGAGCTCAAGGTCTATAAAACAGATAGAATCGAATAGATAGCTTGTTGAAAGGTATAAGGTTAATCGGTTGTGCTCAATCTTATTTTGAGCTTACAGGAGCTTATTTTAAATCAATGCCTATTGATAATCCTATCAAGCTGTTTTTGACCGAGTGACATTTTAAAGATGATCAATTAATTTCATTAATTAACGCATAATTGGGGGTTTGTTAGAGTGTAATTGAGAATTTATGAGAGTTGTATCGAGGAGATAGATCGTAATATTTCAGCAATCATCGTGATCTTGGGCTATGTTTTTAGGGGAAAAGAACATAAAATTACGATCTGAGTGATCAATGTAGCGATCAACAAGATCTATAAGATAATGTGTAAGATAGCGTAAGAAGAGAGGAAGTATGCAGGAGATAACTGAGAAGCGTGAAGAGCAAGAGCGCAGTGATGAGAGCTTAAAAGCATTATTAGAAGCGATCTTGATGGCTTCAGAAGTACCGCTATCCCTGCGGGAGATTCTGTCCATTTTAGAAAGTGAAGCATACGGTGAGAGTGATATTATTCGCGCGCTCTTTGAGTTAGAACATCATTATCGTCAAGCAAAAGGGGGAATCGAATTAGTCGAAGTCGCTTCTGGTTGGCGTTTTCAAGTGCCGGAGCGTTTTGCACCTTGGGTCGGTAAGCTCTTTGAAGCGAGACAACAGCGTTATAGCACCGCCTTTTTTGAAACCATTGCCCTGATTGCTTATCAACAGCCTGTGACTCGCGGCGATATTGAAGCTGTTCGTGGCGTCGCGGTCAATAGTAATATTATTAAAACCTTAGAAGATCGGGAATGGATTAAGGTGGTAGGGCGCAAAGAGACGCCGGGACGGCCGATTCTTTATGGAACGACAGAGCAGTTTTTAGATGACTTTAACCTCAAATCTCTCAAAGAACTGCCGCCATTGCCGGAATTAGAAACCCTCTTTAAAGAGCTTGCCGGTGAGGAAGAAGATCTTGTGATTTAATCCTTTATATTTAATCCTCTATATTTGATCTTCTATAATGTCTCTATCAGTTATACTCAAAGAACATTGCCTGATCAGTTTTACCTATTGTTAGGGAATATCTTCTGACAGCATCGTTTTTTGCTTTATAATAACCCCTTAATTTACCTATAAAATGAGTGATTATGTTTAGACCTTTACCGCTCTTTATCGGCTTACGTTATACCGCCGCTAAACGCAAAAATAATTTTATCTCGTTTATCTCTTTTGTCTCAATCGGGGGGATTGCGCTAGGCGTAATGACGATGATTGTGGTGTTATCGGTGATGAATGGCTTCCAAAAAGAGGTGGCTGAACGCAGTATTGCGATGGCTTTTCATAATCAAATTCTCAATGATCGCACAGGTCATATTGCTGAATGGGAAGCATTGATTCCGATAGCAAAAGCAGAGGATAACGTGATTGGGGGTGCGCCTTTTATTGAAGGGCAAGGCTTGATTAATGCCTCAGGATTGATGTTGCCCGTTCAAGTTTATGGTGTTGATCCACAATATGAGGCGGAAGTATCGCCGATTGCAAACACGATTACCATTCAAGATGATAATGGCCAACTGACAGAAGGGACTTTTGATATTCTCTCAACACAACCCTTTGGAGTGATGATTAGTCAAGATATGGCCAATCGCTTAGGGGTGCGTATCGGCGATTATATTTCCCTGATTACCTCAGATATTAATGTTACCGTTGCCGGCGCAACCCCGCGGATGAAGCGCTTAAAAGTGGTGGCGCTCTTTAGAGCCGGCGTATATGAATATGATATTAGTAATATCTTTGTGAATCTTAAAGATGCAGGGATTCTCTACCGTTTACCGAAAGAGAGTGTGACCGGCGTTCGTTTAAAATTAGCCGAGCCAATGAAGGCGAGAGAAACCGCCTTTTATCTACAAACTAAATTACAAGATCGTGCCCAAATGCAATTGCAACATCAAGGGATGAATGAGGGTAATAATGTTGAAGAATCTTACGCTGTCTATACGTGGGTGAATCAATTTGCGGCACTCTTTAAGATGATTGAGATCGAAAAGATCTCGATGTTCCTTATTATGAGTATGATTGTCGCTGTTGCTGTGTTTAATGTGGTATCAATGCTCGTAATGGTGGTAACCGAGAAACGTTCAGAGATTGCGATTTTGCGTACGCTAGGTCTTCCTCCTCGGAAAATTATGGCAATCTTTATGGTACAAGGCACCTTTATTGGATTCTTTGGTGCGGTTATCGGGATCATTTTAGGATTGCTCATTGCCTTTAATGTGGCGGATATTGTCCATTGGATTGAGCACTTAGTGGGTAAAACACTCTTTGAACCCAGTATTTATCCGATCTCAGAAATCCCGTCAATTGTGCTCTTCTCAGATGTGGCAACGATTGCCGGTATTGCTTTCCTATTAGCAAGTTTAGCAACCCTCTATCCCGCTTGGAAAGCGTCAAGAACTCAACCTGCGGAGGCGCTACGCTATGAGTAAATTATTATCCTCGTCACTTTCAGGGGCATCATCTACTTCAAATGAGGTCGTGCTGGATGTAGAGAAAATCTCAAAAGTCTTTATTGATCAGAAAGAGGAGATTGCGATCTTTAAAGATTTGAGTTTTCAAATTCATAAAGGGGATCGTATTGCGATTGTCGGCGCTTCGGGTGCAGGTAAGAGTACTTTGATGCACGTGATCTCGGGACTTGATAAACCCACAAGCGGTGAAATCTATCTCAACGGGCACCATTTTAATCGGGAATCTGAAGCGAAACGGGGCTATCTGCGTAATAAGTATTTGGGCTTTATCTATCAGTTTCATCATCTATTGCCGGAGTTTACGGCGCTTGATAATGTGGCATTGCCCTTAGTGATTGGTGGCGGTAATATTCAGGCGGCAAGAGCGGAAGCTGAAGTATTGTTAGGGCGAGTAGGGCTTTCTCATCGTTTAAGTCATCGTCCTGGAAAACTCTCGGGTGGTGAGCGGCAACGGGTTGCCATTGCGCGAGCTTTAGTGACTAAGCCGGCGGCAGTACTTGCAGATGAGCCAACGGGGAATTTGGATGAAGATAATGCGCATGCGATTTTTGATTTGATGTGTGAAATTAATGATGAAGTAGGAACGGCCTTAATTGTCGTCACGCATGATCTATCACTTGCACGAAAAATGGATCAATGTTGGCAATTAAAGGATCTACAGCTTAATCCCATTACGGATTTTTAAGGCAATTGAATGTTTATTCACCAATGTTGTTCGGGCTAGGTTGGTATAGCGAGATTGATATTGCTTGAGCGATATGGCACGTTATTATTAATGATTTATGATGAGTCCTTTATTGGATAATTGATTAAGGAAAAGAGATGGAGTGGATCACACAATTTATAGATATTTTTCTGCATATTGATCGCTATCTTGAAGTGATCGTTGCGGAGTATGGGTATTGGATCTACGCTATCTTAATCCTCGTGGTATTTTGCGAAACAGGGCTCGTTGTTACCCCATTTTTGCCGGGCGATTCGTTACTTTTTGCGGCCGGCGCACTTGCGGCGATTGGCGCAATGAATATTTGGGTATTATGGGGAACATTGCTGATTGCGGCGATTCTCGGCGATGCGGTTAATTATCAGATCGGTAAACATTTAGGGGTTAAGCCTTTTAAACTTGATGCAAAGATCTTTAAGCTCAAATATCTTGAAAAAACGGAAGCCTTTTATGAACGTCACGGGGGTAAAACGATTATTTTGGCGCGTTTTATTCCGATAGTGAGAACCTTTGCCCCCTTTGTCGCGGGCGCAAGTCAGATGTGTTATCGCCGATTTGGCTTTTATAATGTAACGGGAGCGCTACTTTGGACAACGAGTATGCTAGGTGCAGGGTTCTTTTTCGGAACTATGCCGGTTGTGAAAGAAAATTTCTCCTTAGTGGTTATAGGCATTGTGATTATCTCGGCACTGCCTATCGGAATTGAAATTTTAAAGGCGATGTGGGCTCGTTCAAGAAATAAAGTTGCACGAAAAGATAATAAAGCATAAACTTTCCGCTAATATAGATTTTCTATACAGATTTTTTATACAATTTTCTTTTCGCCCTTTTTGAGTTATGTGCAAGTTTAAAATTAAAAGACTTGTTGAGAAAAGGCTGTTCGGGCATCTGTATCGCCCACTTATCACCCATTATTGATCTATCAGATTCTAACGTCGTTTAGAACCCTTTTTATATATTTAATAAATATCTACCATCAATCTATGAATCTAACAGAATTAAAACAGAAAACCGCGCAAGAGCTCGTTGATATTGCTGAAGCTATGGATATCCAAGGGTTAATGCGTGCTAAAAAGCATGAATTAATTTTCGCTATTTTGCAGGCGCAAGCTGAGAAAGGGGGCGAGGTCATCGGCGATGGCGTGCTTGAAGTCCTGAATGATGGCTATGGTTTTCTACGGGGTGTAGATAGCTCTTTCTTAGCCGGCCCCGATGATGTGTATATTAGTCCCTCACAAATTCGTCGCTTTAATCTTCGTACGGGTGATACTGTTTCAGGGGTTATTCGCGCGCCGAAGGATAATGAAAAATACTTTGCGCTCGTGAAAGTCAATGAGATCAACTATGAGCCTGTCAGCCAAAATCGCCGGAAAATTGCATTTGAAAATTTAACGCCGATCCATCCTGATCAACCGCTCAAAATGGAGCTTGGGAATGGTTCTAGCGAAGATATTACCGCAAGAATGATCGATATCGTTGCACCGATTGGTAAAGGTCAACGAAGCATGATCGTGGCACCGCCTAAAGCGGGTAAAACCATTATGATGCAAAATATCGCTCAATCAATTGCGATTAATCATCCTGAAGCGTACTTGATTGTTCTTTTGATTGATGAGCGTCCTGAAGAGGTAACGGAGATGCAACGTCTTGTGAAAGGAGATGTGGTCGCTTCAACCTTTGATGAGCCGGCACTTCGACATGTTCAAGTGGCTGAAATGGTGATTGAAAAAGCGCGTCGCTTAGTTGAACATGGTCGCGACGTTGTGATCCTACTCGATTCGATGACACGTCTTGCGCGGGCTTACAATACCGTGGTTCCATCTTCAGGAAAAGTATTATCGGGTGGGGTTGATGCGAATGCGCTTCACCGTCCTAAGCGTTTCTTTGGTGCTGCGCGAAATATTGAAAATGGTGGTAGCCTCACGATTATTGCTACGGCAATGGTCGATACAGGTTCGAAGATGGATGAAGTGATCTTTGAAGAATTTAAAGGAACGGGTAACTCGGAGATTCAACTTGATCGTCGTATTGCTGAGAAACGAATTTTCCCGGCGATTAATGTCAATCGTTCAGGAACCCGTCGTGAAGAGCTCTTGATGAATCCTGAAGAGTTACAAAAAATGTGGATTTTACGCAAATTAATTCATCCAATGGATGAGATTGAAGCAGCGGAGTTTGTACTTGATCGAATGAAAGAGACAAAGACAAATGCGGAATTCTTCCAAATGATGAAAGGTTAAGATATCCCGCTCAAAAAGGGCAGACAGTTGCCTACCATTGAGCTGACAAAATCTTAAAAATTTGCAAAGAGTGGGGGATTGCAGTAAAATTCCCCTCTTGATTATTTTTTAATACATTAAGCTGAAGATTGACGAATCTTTCCGGCGTATTTAGAAAATAGCTTCATAACATTAATTAATGGATAAATAACTATGTCAAAAGAAAATCAAATTAACTATCGCCCTGTTGTGTTCCAAGATGCATCAAGCGATTTTGCAATCTTAACGCGTTCAACAATCAAAACTAAAGATACAATCAAATGGGAAGATGGTAACGAGTACCCATTAGTGCGTATGGAAGTTACTTCTGCATCACATCCATTCTTCACAGGTCAACAAAATATTCTTGACGCTGAAGGTCGTGTTGATCGCTTCCGTAAAAAATACGGTCGTTAATGGGAATTGTATTCCTAATGACTGGCGGATTGTTAATGAACAACGCAGTACTATTTTAGAGTTAGAAAAGCATCTCTTAGAGATGCTTTTTTTTTCGTATCCAAAAATCCTTAATATCCTAAAGTAACTTTGCGAATTATAGTAAATTGGGTTTAAGAAAAATAGTTTTTAAACAGCTATTGTGGGGTTTTGAAAGAACATCAAACCTGACTCACCAACACTTGCAAGATGCCGGATATAACAGCTTTCTTGCCTCTATCAGTTGATTCGCCGGCATTTAAATAAGCTTATTTTGAACTGATATTACTATACAACGATTTTGACTGTTATGAGCTTTAATAAGAATAAGCAAAACGGTTATCTATTTATGTGCATAAAATGGGGAGATCATCATTATGCTTAAATCGATCATTCAACAAATGCTCTTTAAAATTGATCCTGAGAAATCACATCATCTCTCATTTTGGGGGATTCGTGCTTTGACAGCGCTTCCCTTTCTAACGCAGTTAGTGCTTGGCAAACAGACCGCATCGAATGATTCACGATTAGGGCAAGAACTTTGGGGGCTACATTTTCGTCATCCTGTAGGACTTGCTGCCGGATTTGATAAAGATGCGAAGGTATATGATGCGCTAGGAAAGCTTGGCTTCTCGTTTATAGAGATTGGTACGATTACCCCGAAAGGGCAACCGGGTAATCCTCGTAAGAGACTTTTTCGTTTAGTAGAAGATCAAGCGATTATCAATCGGATGGGGTTTAATAACGATGGTGTAGATGCCGCGAAACTTCGGCTCTTAAAACGGGGTCATCAGCTTATTATTGGTGGTAATATCGGGAAAAATAAAGCAACGCCGAATGATGAAGCGGTCAATGATTATCTGATCTGTTTTGAAACACTTTTTGATGTGGTGGATTATTTTGTGGTAAATGTGAGTTCTCCTAATACCCCTAATTTGCGAGCATTACAGGAAAAAGAGCCGTTATTGCATCTACTAAAAACCTTGCAGAATAAGAATCAAAGTTATGATCAACCTAAACCGATCCTATTAAAAATTGCGCCGGATCTCTCTGAAGATCAGCTTCGGGAAATTGTTGATATTGTATTAGAGGCTAAAATTGCCGGCATTATTGCAACGAATACGACAATTAATCGGGAAGGATTGCAGTCACCAGATAGCGCGGAACCGGGTGGTTTAAGTGGTGCACCTTTAACTATACGCTCATTAGAAGTGATCCGTTTTTTAGCGAAAGAGAGTCAAGGTGCATTCCCTATCATAGGTGTAGGCGGCATAATGTCGGCTCAAGATGCTTTAGATAAGCTCGATGCTGGTGCTTCATTAGTACAGATTTATACAGGTTTTATCTACGAAGGTCCTGCTTTAATTGAGGAAATAAACCAAGCTTTACTAGACCGATTAGAAAATTGAATAGCTCACTAAGCGGTTTATCTATTTTAAATTCCCATTATATGTACTACTATGGTCGGAATATATGATTTATCTCAAGTTTGAGTTTTTTTATAAAAGTATGCTAGCACTCACTATTTTTCGAAGTAGAAGTTGTTTTCTATGCAGGGGAATGGCGACTGACTAGTCGGAGGATTATTAGTATGAGTAAAAAAGATACAGTGACCTTTATTAACAATAGAACAGGTGTGGAAGCAGATTTTCCTATTCTTGATTCTGTGTATGGCAATTCTGTGATCGATATCGCTAAACTCAATAAAGAGATGTCGATGTTCAGTTATGACCCAGGTTATGTTTCAACGGCAAGTTGTGAAAGTGCCATTACCTATCTCGACGGTGAGAAAGGTGAGTTACTTTATCGTGGCTACCCAATCGAGCAATTAGCAGCGAAGAAAGATTATCTTGATGTTGCTTACTTACTTTGGAATGGTGAATTGCCAGATGCATCTCAATCGAAAGAATTCAAAGAGATCATCATGACGCATTCATTGATGCATGAGAACATGAAACGCTTCTTACAAGGTTTCCGCTATGATTCTCATCCTATGGCGATGTTAGTAGGTTCAGTAGCCTCAATGGCGGGATTCTATCATGACAAGATGAATATTTTTGATCCTGAGCATCGTATGATTATCGCACATCGCTTGATCTCAAAAATGCCAACGATTGCTGCGGCTTGTTATAAACATGGAAAAGGTCAACCGATTCGTTATCCTCGCAATGATCTCTCTTATGCAGGTAACTTCTTGCAAATGATGTTCTCAACACCTTGCTCTGATTATGAGATTGATCCTGTTGCAGAGAAAGCAATCGATATGCTCTTTACACTTCATGCAGACCATGAGCAAAATGCATCGACTTCAACTGTACGTCTTGCAGGTTCTTCAGGTGCGGATCCATTTACGGCAATTGCTTCAGGGATCGCTTCACTTTGGGGGCCATCACATGGGGGTGCGAATGAAGCTGTATTGGTAATGCTTGAAGAGATCGGCTCAGTCAGCAATATCGATAAATATGTGGCAAAAGCGAAAGATAAAGATGATCCATTCCGTTTAATGGGCTTTGGGCATCGTGTTTACAAAAACTTCGACCCACGTGCACGTATTATTAAAGGCATCGCGGATCAAGTATTAGCAAAATATGGTAAAGATCCATTAATGGAGATTGCCGTTCGCTTAGAAGAGATCGCATTGAAAGATGAATACTTCGTTGAACGTAAACTCTATCCAAATGTGGATTTCTACTCAGGTATTATCTATAAAGCATTGGGTATTCCTGTAGAGATGTTTACCCCAATGTTCGCTATTGCTCGGACAAGTGGTTGGATTAGCCATTGGGCAGAGATGATTGCAGATCCTAATATGAAGATTGGTCGTCCACGTCAACGTTATATTGGACCTAAAATTCGTGATGTAAAATAAGTTTTGGTAAGTCCAATTTGATATTTCATCAAGAACAATAAATAATAGAGGGTGTAGCTGCTTTGTAGCTACACCCTCTGATTTTTTCAATAATAACTATTTGGAGATATTATATGTCAGCAATTAACTCGATTATCGCAAGAGAAATCTTAGATTCACGTGGAAATCCAACAGTTTGGGTTAAAGTAACTTTAGATTCAGGCATTTCGGGTGAGGCTGCAGTTCCAAGCGGTGCATCAACCGGCGCTAAAGAGGCTGTAGAGCTTCGCGATGGTGATAAAAAACGCTATGGCGGTAAAGGTGTGTTGCAAGCTTGTAGTAATGTCAATGGTCCTATTTTTGAAGCATTAAAGGGCGTTGAAGTCTCAGATCAGAAAAAAATCGATGAGATCTTAATCAAATTAGATGGCACCGATAATAAGTCCAAATTAGGTGCAAATGCACTATTAGGGGCATCACTTGCCTGTGCGCATGCAGCTGCGAATGAGAAAGGTCTACCGCTGTATGCATATCTTGCAGATCGTGCAAAATATACACTTCCTGTACCGATGATGAATATCGTTAATGGTGGCGCACATGCGGATAACTCTGTTGATGTTCAGGAGTTTATGATTCTTCCTGTAGGCGCACCCACATTTGCTGAAGCGATTCGCTACGGTTCTGAAATTTTCCATGAGCTACGTAAAGTATTAACGGAAAAAGGCCTTTCTACAGGTGTTGGTGATGAAGGTGGTTTTGCGCCAAACTTAGGTTCTAACGAAGAAGCATTAGAAGTCATTATGACAGCGATTAAACGTGCAGGGTATGAGCCAGGAAAAGATGTTTTCTTAGGTTTAGATATTGCCGCTTCTGAATTCTATAAAGATGGTAAATATGTATTGGCTTCTGAAAACAAAGCCTTTACCTCTGAAGAATTTGCAGCATTCTTAGAAGATTGGGTAAATCGTTATCCTATTATCACCATCGAAGATGGTATGGATGAAGAAGATTGGAAGGGTTGGGATATCCTTACTAAGCGTATCGGCGATCGTGTGCAAATCGTTGGGGATGACCTTTTCGTGACGAATACCAAAATTCTTGAACGTGGTATCAAAGAAGGCGTTGCCAACTCAATTCTTATTAAGCCAAACCAAATTGGGACATTGACTGAAACAATCGATGCGATCAATATGGCAAATGATGCGAACTACACTGCAGTTGTATCGCATCGTTCTGGTGAAACGGAAGATACGACCATTGCGGATATTGCAGCTGCAACAGTAGCAACGCAGATCAAAACAGGTTCACTCTGCCGTTCAGATCGGGTTGCAAAATATAACCGTTTAATCTGTATCGAAGCAGAACTTGGTGATAAAGCGGAATATGCGGGTCAAAAAGCATTTAAAGCGGTGAAGTTTTAAGCAACGATTGTCTTGATGCATTAAAGTGAGGATCTGATCGTTTTAGATCGCTATTTTGATCTTGGCGCTTGAGAAATAAACTTTAGATTTAAGCTTTAATTAAGCATCATTAGTAAAACAAATTTGAATTAGGACTAATATAGTACTATATTAGTCCTATATTTATTTTTAGAGAGTCTATACATTGAGAATTACTCGAGAAACAGATTATGCCCTGTTAGTACTGACGAAATTAGCGGTTCGTGAAGAGAAGCTAAGCGCTTCGGCTTTAGCTGAAATATGTGAGCTCAATGTTTCGCTAGTGAGTAAGGTTTTAAAATTACTGGTTAAAGCAGAGCTTTTAACCTCTACTCGCGGGATTTACGGTGGCTATCAATTACAAAGAGATCCTGAAGAGATCACTTTATTGGAAGTTATTGAAGCGATCGAAGGGCCGGTAGCAGTGAATGCGTGTAATGACATGGAGAATCCTTGTGATAAAGCGATTGTTTGCACATTAGCACCGCATTGGAGAGTGATTAATCATAAGCTTTACGAGAGTTTCTCGGAAGTGACTTTAAAATCGCTGCTTGGATCAGCACAAGATTTAAGGAAGCTAGTAGAGTAAGTAACGGAATCACTTTTTAGGCACTGATTGTATATAACAATATATAGATAGGGTAGAAGATAAGAATAGATCCTTGATAAATCTAATTGATGGATGACTATAACAAATTATGACAGCAGAAATTACAGAAAAAGATAGAATTGAAGCGATCACCAGTGAAGAGTACAAATATGGCTTTACCACTGATATTGAACAGACAACGCTTCCCCCCGGCTTAGATGAAGATGTGATTCGTCATATCTCTAAGATTAAAGAAGAGCCAGAGTGGTTATTAGAATATCGTTTAACCGCTTATCGTGCTTGGCTTGAGATGGAAGCGCCGGATTGGGCACATTTACAGATCGATCCGATCGATTATCAAGCGATATCTTACTATTCAGCGCCTAAATCAATGGCCGATGGTCCTAAGAGTTTAGATGAGGTAGATCCTGAATTACTCTACACTTACGAGCGTTTAGGGATTCCACTTTCAGAACAAAAAATCCTCGCCGGTGTAGCCGTAGATGCGGTTTTTGACTCAGTTTCTGTGGCAACCTCTTATAAAGGGCGTTTGTTAGAGCAAGGCATTATTTTCTGCTCTTTTAGTGAGGCGGTTCAAGAGTATCCTGAATTAGTAAAAGAGCATCTCGGTACGGTTGTGCCACACGATGATAACTACTTTGCTGCACTGAATGCGGCAGTATTTACCGATGGTTCTTTTGTCTATATTCCTAAAGGCACTCGTTGCCCAATGGAACTTTCTACCTATTTCCGAATTAATGCTTCTAATACCGGTCAGTTTGAAAGAACATTGATCGTGGCAGATGAGGGGAGTTATGTCTCTTACCTTGAAGGATGTACAGCGCCACAGCGGGATGAGAATCAGCTCCATGCAGCCGTTGTTGAGTTGGTGGCAAAAGAGAAGGCAACCATTAAGTATTCTACGGTTCAAAACTGGTATCCTGGCGATGAAAATGGAGAGGGTGGAATCTATAACTTCGTGACAAAACGGGGTATTTGCGAAGGTTTTCAATCTAAAATCACTTGGACACAGGTAGAAACAGGTTCGGCGATTACTTGGAAATATCCAAGCTGTATCCTCAAAGGGGATGAATCTGTTGGCGAATTCTACTCTGTGGCACTCGTCAAAGACCGTCAGCAAGCTGATACCGGTACTAAAATGATCCATTTAGGTAAAAATACTCGCTCGACGATTATCTCAAAAGGTATTTCTGCAGGTTACTCTGAGAACTCTTACCGTGGATTAGTGAGAATTAGTCCTAATGCAACAGGCTCTTACAATTACTCTCAGTGTGATTCGCTCTTGATGGGAGATAAATGTGGGGCACATACTTTCCCCTATATTGATGTCCGTAATTCAAGTTCAAAAGTAGAGCATGAAGCCTCTACTTCGAAGATTTCAGAAGAGCAGCTCTTCTATTGTCAACAACGTGGATTATCAGAAGAAGATGCAATTAACCTTATTGTGAATGGTTATTGTAAAGAGATCTTTGATGAGTTGCCGATGGAATTTGCCGTAGAAGCGCAACGTTTGATAGAGCTACGATTAGAAGGTAGTGTGGGTTAATCGTTGATTTTGACCAGTTAAACCTATATCGGCGTTTATAACAGAATTTATAAAAATTAATTGAGAGTAGAAAATATGTTAAGCATTCAAAATTTACATGTAGAAGTTGATGGTACCGAGATTCTTAAAGGCGTGACCTTAGAGATCGAAGCAGGAAAAGTACACGCAATTATGGGGCCTAATGGTTCAGGGAAGAGTACTCTTGCAAATGTGATCGTGGGAAAAGAGGGTTATGAAATCACTGAAGGCGATATCCTTTTTGAAGGACGTTCAATTTTAGAGATGGATCCTGATGAACGAGCACAATTAGGGATTTTCTTAGGGTTCCAATATCCTGCAGAATTACCAGGCGTGAATAATCACTATTTTTTACGCAGCGCGCTTAATGCGATTCGCCGTTCAAGAGGGGAAGAGGAAGTTGATGCGCTTGAATTCTATGAGATGCTGCAAGAGAAGATGAAAACTGTAAAAATGGATTCTTCATTCCTCAAGCGTGCTGTCAATGCAGGTTTCTCTGGTGGTGAGAAGAAACGCAACGAAATTTTACAAATGTTAGTACTTCAGCCTAAATTTGCGGTGTTAGATGAAACGGATTCAGGGCTTGATATCGATGCACTTCGTGTAATTTCTGAAGGGATCAACTCGTTACGGGATGCCAATCGTGGCTTCTTATTAATTACCCATTACCAACGTCTACTTGATTATGTTCAGCCAGATTTTGTTCATGTAATGACGGATGGTCGAATTGTGAAAAGTGGGGGTAAAGAGTTAGCGCTTGAACTTGAGAAAGAAGGGTATGTTGCATTCCGCGGTGAAGAAGCGGGCGGTACTCGAGTTCATAAATAAGGAGATCATCATGCTAACAAAATATCAAGATAATGCGCATCGTGAGCGCTTTAGAGATACGCCATTGCGGAAGCTCTTTTCAACAGCGTGGCAAGCGCCTGTGTCAAAAGAAGCTTCAGCGCCGGTTAATGAAACATTGCCGGAAGGTGCTATTATTCTCCCCATCTACAATGGTGAAGTTGCTTCCCGTTGGATTCATGAACTCTCATTACCAGAAAGCCTTTTAGTACGAGCAACGAGTAATCTATTAGAAATTCGCCTAATGAATGGTGCTGTGGTTGATCGCCCGATCGTGATTTATCACGTAACAGATGGGCAAGATGCAGCAGTACAAGTTGATTTTAATATCGTCGTAACCGCTGAAGAGGGATCTCAAGCCTCATTTCTATTAGTAGAAGCGGGTAATGGAGAATATCTTAACTTAGGCACAATGAGTGTTTCACTAGCTGAATCAGCGAATATTGAATTTGTCCATGCGGGGATTAATAGCAAAGTGGGTTCGAGCCTTTTTGATTTTGTGGCAACACAAGCAACAGAGAGTCAATTGCACTATATGAGCTATCAATCTCAAGGAGCGATTACCCGCTCTGATATTGCTTTCTCTGTAGAAGGGGAAGGTGCTTATAGTGAACTGAATGTGCTCAATATTGCTGAAGGTCGGGAACATATCTCGCATGTGGTCGATTTAGATCATAAAGTACCTAATTGTAGCAGTAATCAACAGGTCAAAAACATCTTAAAAGATCGTGCCGAAGCACTGTTTGATGCACAAATTCATGTTTTTCAAGATGCACAAAAGATCGATGCGGACCAGATGACTCGTTCACTACTTTTGAATGATGGTGCTCGTGCATTGACCATTCCTCGTTTATTAATTTATGCGGATGATGTGCGCTGTACTCATGGTGCTACGGTCGGTTTTATCGAACCTGATCATCTATTCTATCTTCGTTCTCGGGGTATCTCTGCGGAAGAAGCGAAGAAGATGTTGATTCGGGCTTATGCGGTTGAGATTGTGGATACAATTCGTAGTGAATCTATTCGTGACTGGTTAGCGCATAGATTAGATCACGATATTGCAATTTTACTATAAGTCAAAATAGGCAATATTATTGGGGGGATAAAGGGAATTTATCCCTCTTCTTACATTGAGAGATACGGTATAGATAATGGGTGAGTGCAATAGCGGATAATTGTGAGCCACACATACGCCTTTTACTCACAATCTACTCATCGCCAAAAATCAAAAAATTATTAATCTCGAAAATTAATCGAAAGATTTCATCATTCAAATAAGTGGGGACGTTATCATGATCGCACTACCTGAAATAAGAGCGCAATTTCCAATTTTACAACAAGCGGTGAAAGGCCAAACGGTAGCATTTTTAGATACCGGTGCTTCAGCACAGAAACCGCAACAGGTGATTGATGCTGAAAGAGCGGTATACGAGCACTATTATGCCAATATTCATCGGGGTGTTTACTATTTTAGTGAAAAATCAACGCAAGAATATGAAGCGGTTCGTGAGTTAGTTCGAGCGTTTATTAAAGCGGAAGATCCAAGAGAGATTATTTTTACCAAAGGGACAACTGAAAGTATTAATCTTGTGGCGCAAAGTTATGGACGTAAAGTGCTACAAGCAGGAGATATCGTGATTATTTCAGAGATGGAACATCACGCTAATATAGTGCCCTGGCAGATGATCTGTGAAGAGAAAGGGGCTATTTTAAAGGTGATTCCGATCAATGATGCCGGTGAACTAGA
Source organism: Ignatzschineria ureiclastica (assembly GCF_003121845.1). Taxonomy (GTDB): domain Bacteria; phylum Pseudomonadota; class Gammaproteobacteria; order Cardiobacteriales; family Wohlfahrtiimonadaceae; genus Ignatzschineria; species Ignatzschineria ureiclastica. The sequence continues at coordinate 288,165 of NZ_QEWQ01000006.1, forward strand.
GATGGATCAATATCGAGCAATGTTGAATGATCGAGTGAAAATTGTCTCAGTAACCCAAGTCTCTAATGTACTAGGCACAATCAATGATGTTGCTACAATTGTTAATGAGGCGCACAAGGTTGGGGCAAAAGTATTGATTGATGGCGCACAAGGTGTAGTGCATCAGCCTTTGGATGTTATGGCGCTTGATGCTGATTTTTATGTTTTCTCGGCACATAAACTCTATGGACCATCCGGTGTTGGTGTACTTTATGGCAAAAGAACATTATTAGAAGCGATGCCTCCTTACCAAACAGGTGGAGATATGATTGATGTCGTTACTTTTGAAAAAACCACATTTGCCCCTCTTCCTAATAAATTTGAAGCAGGAACGCCGAATATCGCTGGTGTGATTGCATTTGGTGAAGCGATTAAATGGGTCACATCTGTTGGGTTTGAGTTGATTGAATCTCATGAAAAAGCGCTATTAGAATATGCAACAAGCGCCTTAAGCCAAATCCCAGAATTGAGAATTATCGGAACGGCAGAAAATAAAGCGGGTGTGATCTCATTTGTTATTAAAGGGATTCATCCGCATGATATTGGCACTCTGCTTGATCATGAAGGGGTCGCAGTTAGAGTGGGTCACCATTGTGCGCAACCACTGATGAAACGAATGAAAGTACCCGCTACAGCAAGAATGTCGTTAGGTGTTTATAACACAAGTGAAGAGATTGATCGTTTAGTTGCGGGGTTGAAAAAAATTATCGCATTATTTGGTTAGATATTATTACTCTCTTTATTACTCATTAGTGTCATAAGAAGTTACTTTATTTGAGCATTCTTAGGAGTGCTCTTTTCTTTAAAAAAGAATCACGAGGGTTTTTTCTTAGAATGGGGGATGCAGATGATGGAAGTTTATGTGATAAGACAAATGGGCAAATACTTCCAAAAATTAAATACCTTCAAAATATAAGCATAGAAAAATCAATAGATTGAATCTGTTTTATCAATAACAGTAAAATTATTTCAGAAAACCCCTTGCAAGATCTTAAAAAGAGTGTAGAATTCTCCTTCTTGATTCAGACGACACCTTTCGAGGTGGCAGAGAAGAGAGCGGTTTTGGGAGTTATGTTTAATTTTTATTTTAACTTTTAAAACGGTCAGATTTAGAAGTGTTTAATCTTAATGTTGGTTTTAATGAGTTTTAAAAATTCATTTAGAACTGATTTCAAAAAAGATTAAAAAACTTCAAAAATAAATTTGACAATAAGCATCTCGATCTGTAGTATAGTTCGTCTGCTTAGGGCGGTGAAAAACAAGTAAACGGGCCTTTAGGTGATGAATACTTTCACTAGTTTCTAAGCGTTCTTTAACAAATTAATCTTAAGTAAGTTTGTATGGGGGCTTGTATCGCTTTGCGAGAGCAAAAAGATAGAAGTCTAACCAAACAATTCCAGCACTATTTTTAATAATGGGAATAGTAGCAGTAATTGAGTAAATGGGTTAGATCGAGAGATTTAAAACATTATTAAGGATTTAAACTGAAGAGTTTGATCCTGGCTCAGATTGAACGCTGGCGGTATGCTTAACACATGCAAGTCGAACGGCAGCACGGAGAGTTTACTCTTTGGTGGCGAGTGGCGGACGGGTGAGTAATGCATAGGAATCTACCTTTTAGTCTAG
>NZ_QEWQ01000007.1 GCF_003121845.1 Ignatzschineria ureiclastica
GTCTTTGAGGGGATTGCTCAAAGAGGTAAGACAAGTATGGGTTGGTTTTACGGATTTAAACTGCACGCGATTATCAATCATCACGGTGAGTTATTATCGATTAGAGTCACTCCGGGAAATATAGATGATAGAGAGCCGCTAAGACAGGGCCTAGCAAATGATATATTCGGTAAACTGTTTGGTGATCGAGGGTATGTCAGTCAAGATTTAAAAGATAAACTGTTTAATGACTTCAATATCGATTTTATAACCAAGCTTCGAAGGAATATGAAACAGCAGATTCTTAAACCTATTGATGAGGCGTTACTTAACGGACGCTCGTTAATTGAAACTGTTTTTGATGAGCTTAAAAACCTATGTCAGATTGAACACTCAAGGCATCGAAGCTTCACAGGGTTCGCTGCTAATCTTTTAGCAGGACTCATTGCTTACTGTTGGTTTCCCTTTAAGCCGACACTCAAAAACGTGTCGGCTTATGGACAAGCTGCAAAAAACTAAGCTGTTTCAATGATTTAGGCAAGCTCTTATCCCGAACTCAGGTTATTAATAGACTACCGAGAACAGACCACTATAAGAAAACCGCTTATAACAGACTGTTCTAGGTAGTCAGTTTTTCCCGCTACCTTGAGAAATCGTAGTCTTCTTCTTTCCCATCTAAATACTCGCGTATAGGACGTTTCTTACTGAATTTGGAAGCATCTTTTTTGATCTCACCAATTATAAAATCACTATATGCTGACCAGCTCTTACCAGCGTCGCCTTTAGCGGCAATGGCATTTGAAACCTTAGCACTGAATTCAGGAAAAATCGGCGAGTTGAATATCACACCTGATTTATTTAGCCAATTTATGAAAAAAGGCAGTAAATAATGCAACGTAACGAAGATTTTCGCTTTGTGCTGGTGATGAGAAAAAGCCGCTTACAGGAATTAATTGAGCGCTTTAATACCTGGTCACAAGCCAAATTCTATTTAGAACACAACAATGTTGAGGTAAAGGATTATCTCAATGAACACAATTTATATCAAAAGCAACTCACAGAAGCTGAGTTGATTTTAAAATCATTAGGACGATTTCAACTTTTAGAAAGAGGCTTATTACCCAGCTATCAATTCTCACCTCACGATATTGTGGTGGTGATTGGTCAAGATGGGCTTGTTGCCAATACGCTGAAATACCTTAATGGACAGCCTATCATTGCCATAAATCCTGATCCATCAAGGTGGGATGGTAAATTATTACCCTTTGAAATAGGGCAATTAAAAGAGACAGTTATTAACACCATTAATAAAAAAATGCCATTTAAAACGGTCACTTTTGCACAAGCAACAACCAATGATGGTCAATCCTTATTAGCGGTTAATGACTTATTTATTGGCCCTAAAAGCCACACTTCCGCACAGTATATTTTGCAATGGAATGGCGCTGAAGAAGTGCAATCTTCATCAGGCATTATTGTATCAACAGGATTGGGATCAACGGGGTGGTTTCAATCTATTCTTGCTGGTGCGATGGCAATTACAGGAGAAGCTTCGCACCCTCTATTACAAGGCTTTAGCTGGAGTGATCGAAAGCTACAATTTAGTGTAAGAGAGCCATTTCCAAGTAGAACAACAGGTGTTGCACTGACTTTTGGCACTATTGAGCCTGACTCACCACTGCAATTAGGATCTTTGATGCCAGAGAATGGCGTAATTTTCTCTGATGGCATCGAAGATGACTATTTACAATTTAATGCAGGTTGTATTGCTCACATTGGTATCGCTGACATACAAGGGCAACTAATTAGCCAAAAAGGGCGTCAGCGAATTTAGATTTATTTAGCGCTCTTTAATACTGTTTCAAGTCCAGAGATCATCACATCAAGGACAAACAAAAATGCAGCATCACCATTATCACTATCCATAATTGCAACGGCTTGGGTTAATAATGGCGGATAGGCAACAGTATCCGTCTCTACTTTTTCACGCTCTTTTTGGCTTTCTTGATGCTCTTGAGTTTCCAGTACGGAGCCTAATGTAAAATGCGCAATAGAGCTTAATGCATACACGGCTTGAGATAGACTAAACCCAGCATCACACAAAAACTGTAGTTGCTGTTCTGATGTCTCAAATTGACTTTCAGAGGGGCGTGTTCCCGCATGAATTTTGCCACCATCACGATACATTAATAAGGCTTGGCGGAAGCTTTTCGCGTTATTTCGCAAAAAGTCCTGCCATGTTTCATTCGGCAATGGCAAAACATGATGATGGTGCTTTTGCAAAATAGTTTCTGCTAATGCATCTAACAAAGCGCGTTTATTTTTTACATGCCAATACAATGTGGGTTGTTCCACACCTATTTTTTGCGCCAGCTTACGCGTTGTTAATCCTTCAATACCAACTTCATTAAGTAAAATCAACGCATTATCAATAACTTGTTCTTTATCTAGCTTTGCCATTACCTACCTCAAAATAAAATAGCCTTGACAATCTATCACTGATAGAGATATTTTACACCCACTCTATCACTGATAGATTTTTAGGATCTCAATGAATAAATCAATTATTATTATACTGCTGATCACCGTATTAGATGCCATTGGTATCGGGCTTATCATGCCAGTACTCCCTACTCTATTAAATGAATTTGTCAGTGAAAATTCACTGGCAACCCATTACGGTGTGCTATTAGCGCTCTATGCTACCATGCAGGTTATTTTTGCTCCTATTCTAGGACGACTGTCTGATAAATACGGCAGAAAACCCATCTTGCTGTTTTCCCTTTTAGGCGCGGCACTCGACTATCTTTTAATGGCATTCTCAACCACACTTTGGATGCTCTATATTGGGCGCATCATTGCGGGGATCACAGGCGCAACAGGTGCCGTATGTGCATCAGCGATGAGTGATGTGACTCCCGCTAAAAATCGAACTCGCTATTTTGGTTTCTTAGGTGGTGCTTTTGGTGTTGGCCTTATTATCGGCCCAATGCTAGGGGGATTATTAGGTGATATCAGTGCTCATATGCCATTTATTTTTGCCGCTATTTCACACTCGATATTATTAATACTCTCTTTGCTCTTTTTCCGAGAAACACAAAAAAGAGAAGCGCTTGTTGCCAATAGGACACCTGAAAACCAAACTGCCTCAAATACAGTCACTGTTTTTTTTAAGAAAAGCCTCTACTTTTGGTTAGCAACCTATTTTATTATCCAGCTTATCGGGCAAATTCCTGCCACCATCTGGGTGCTGTTTACACAATATCGTTTTGATTGGAACACAACTTCTATCGGTATGTCTTTGGCGGTTCTGGGTGTATTACATATTTTCTTTCAGGCGATTGTCGCTGGGAAATTGGCACAAAAATGGGGCGAAAAAACCACCATTATGATCAGTATGTCTATTGATATGATGGGCTGTTTATTATTAGCGTGGATAGGCCACGTTTGGGTCATCTTACCAGCATTAATTTGCTTAGCGGCAGGAGGTATGGGGCAACCCGCATTACAAGGTTATTTATCAAAATCTGTCGATGATAATGCGCAAGGGAAATTACAAGGTACTCTGGTGAGCCTAACCAATATTACCGGGATCATTGGTCCCCTTTTATTTGCCTTTATTTATAGTTATAGCGTCGCTTATTGGGATGGTCTGTTATGGCTGATGGGGGCAATACTTTATGCTATGTTGCTTATTACCGCTTATTTTCACCAAAGAAAAACCACACCTAAAGCTGTTATTTCAACCCCTTAATACTAGAAATTATAAAGATCATAAAAGTCCTGTCCGCTCTTAATAACGTTGATAGGACTTTATTTTTATCGCAATTAATAAGCCTCTTTTACCCAAGGCTTACTGGCTGCAATCATAAACATCGGCGTTGAACGATAAAGCAGGTAAGGGAGTCGTTTAGTTACATAGTTATTTTATGATAGTTATTTTCAATCATATTCACCCTGAGTAAAAAAAACAAATATTTCATTATTAATTTAACCTGAGTTCGGGATAAGCAGGTCAAAAAAGGCAAAAAAAAGAAGTCCAAAATTGTTAAAGTTAATGTACTAATAAAAACTCAACAAAAAGGACTTCTTACATGGACAACCTAACCGAATTATACTGCCACATTGACGACTTTTACCAAGCATTCAAACCACAATTTGAACGTCAGCTGATCGAAAATGGGACAAAGCGATTAAGAGCATGCAAGATAAGTGTACCAGAGATAATGACTATATTGGTACTGTTTCATCAATTACGTTACCGTCAATTTAAAGGGTTTTACTATCATCATATGCTAGGCATGATGAAAAAAGATTTTCCGGACTTACCAAGCTACTCACGTTTTATTGAATTAGTACCCCGTGCTCTTGTGCCTTTGTGTGCTTATCTTAAAAGCTTGATGGGAAGTTGCACAGGTATT
>NZ_QEWQ01000008.1 GCF_003121845.1 Ignatzschineria ureiclastica
CCCTAGGGGTTTAACCCCTCTGAAGGTCCGTCGAAGACTACGACGTTGATAGGTTGGGTGTGTAAGTGCAGTAATGCATTGAGCTTACCAATACTAATTGACCGTGAGGCTTGACCATATAATAGGTCTTAGACAATTTGTCTTACAATGAGACATGAGCGTTTCCAAAGTTAAAACTATGAATACAGTCTACTTGCTGTTACTAACCAACTAATCAAATTTATTCGTGAGTGGAGTGCGATATAGAATGCAGAGATGCATCGGCACTTCAAACACAAACCAGTTTTCCTGGAAACAATAGCGCTATGGAACCACCTGATCCCGTCCCGAACTCAGAAGTGAAACGTAGCAGCGCCGATGGTAGTGTGGGAGTTCCCATGTGAGAGTAGGTCATTTCCAGGGCTTAATCAAGAGACCCCTAGTTCAATGAACTAGGGGTTTTTCTTTTGTCTATTAAAAGTTTAGGGGATATCAAGTTATGCAGACTTTTCTAAAGTAATGATATCATCCGCTTCTTTCTCTTTTGTAGGAATAGAAGGTAGTTTTTTACTATCTATTTCTGAAGACTGCTCTGGAGCCGTTATTACTTTTGAGTTTTTCGAGTCTGTGGCTTCAGTTGCTATTTTGTGTTCCTCTTTAGTTTTTTGTAAATCTACAGCCTTATTACTTGAGTTGATTGATTCTTGAGAGGAATCCTCTTTTTTAATATCAGCTTGATCACTATTATGTGTTGCTGTAGATAAGGGGGTTTGTGAGGAAATATTGTTAGATAACTCTTTTGTATCGGTAGTATCTAACTTTTCTACAGACTGAGACTGAACATTATCTTTATTCTCGTCACTAGTATCATTATCGGTATCTCTCTTATTTACTGCACCTCTATAGATTTTATTACCATCTACTTTGGGTGTCCAAGGAAGTGCTGAATTTTGCCAACCGTTTTGTGTTCTAAAGCCCTTATTATCTCCTGTTTTTATAGCATCTCCTTGAAAGCCATTGGCAACATAATGGGCGTTAGTAAAACCTGCTTCTCGTAGTGCATCAGCGCTTGGTTTACCACGTTCACTGCCTGAGCGACACATTGTTACGATTAGAGTATCTTGAGGAAGATTTCTATCTGCTAAGGCTTGTGCAACTTCTGTTGTAAAATTAGGATTGAGATGTAACTCAAATGTTCCTCGTTCTTCATTCCAGCTATCACGATCTACGAGCATATAAGGGATATTGAGGTCTACCATATCGGTACCCCCTATAAACATAATCTCTACAGGATCGCGGACATCAATAAAAAGTACAGGCTCTTCTTCAGTAATTTTCATCTGATAGACTGTCTCAGGAGCCATACCGATCTCTTGTCCGGCAAAGGCAAAAGAGGTTAATAAAAAGAGGCTTGAAAGTATTAATTTACGCATATATTGAAGACTCCTTATCGCATATAAATATTATAGAACGGTAACTTATACAGATTCCTTATGAATCATGCAGATATACTGAATATATAAATATATAATATTGATTATATATAATCAAATAAATTAATATATAAAAAAGATAATTTTATAATTTGGTTGAGGGCCTTCAATAGCTTATAAAATTTCTGTAAAGGATTGATATTTTCACTATTTGATCGTGCTCTATTTGTATCTAGAATTTTCTAAATCAATATGACGATAATCGGTGTCGTGATTGCGGAAAGAATAGTCGTTAAGATAATACTTGAGGCTACGGCATCTTCGATGACTTGAAACTGTAATGACATTAGATAGACATTCATTCCGGTGGCAATTGAACCTAATATGACAATGGCTTTTGTCTCAAAGGCGGGAAGCCCTAATAGTACAGCAGCACCCCAAATAAAAAGTGGGTGTAGAATTAATTTGAAAATTGTAATATTTATACCAATCTTGAGATTTGCCCCAAGCTTATATCTTGCAAGCCCCATTCCTAAGACTAAAAGTGAAAGTGGTGCCACCATATTGGAGAACATTGTAATTGTTTTATCAATGAAGCTAGGAATGGGGATATGAAGAAAGCTCGTTAGTAAGCCTAACATAATTCCAATGATGATCGGATTTTTGATAACACCTTGTAAGGTATGAATAATACCTCTGACTGAGAATGATCCATGTTCTGCCCACTCAATGGCAAATGAGACCAAACTCCAGAGTAATAATGCATTGAAGCTAATAATTAATGCAGAGACAGCAATTGCACTATCTCCCATAAAGAGCATAATAATCGGGATACCAATCATTACGTTATTAGAAAATATCCCCCCAATTCCAAAAACAGAGGCTTCTTGTGCGGAGAGTTTCAAAATCTTTCGACTATAGATTTGTGCCACAAAAAAGAGAACAAAAGAGGCACCGAAATAGGCAATAATTAACCTAGGATCCATTGCTTTCTGTTTATGAAATTGGCTCATTACCCCAAAGAGCATCACCGGAATCGCAAGATTGAAGAGAAAACGGGTGAGTCCTTCTGTAAATGTATGGGGCCATTTAAATCCTCGAATAAGCAGATAGCCAGTGCCAATTAAAATAAAGAAAGGCAATAAGGCATAAACTTGCAAGATGAAGGATTGAAAAAAAGCGAGCATTAAATAGGACCTCAAGAGAGAAAACGATAGCGATGGGTGAGCGATTGATTACTCTTGAACACTCTAGCAATTTTTAAGGGTAAAGTACAAGAGTTCCCAATTCTCTATTAGTTGGGTAAAATATTGATATCTATTTGAAATATACTATTCCGTGAGAGGCAATAACCTTGTTTCGTTATAAGAATCCACATTACAATCCTGATAAACCTCATCATCGGCTCTATGGCTTTGAAAATAATCCACCGACAAGATTAAATCAATGGGAAGCATTGCAATGGTTATGGCGACGCCGGAAGGAGCATTTACCAAAAGCACCCAAAGAGGGCTATACGCAATTTTATAATGAGTGGTGTTTACCTTTAACTTTGCCGAGTGAGGATCATCATTATGTTACTTGGCTTGGGCACGCTTCTATCTATCTGCATACACCCGATTATGGTTTGCTAATCGATCCGGTTTTTTCAGAGCGGGCATCCCCATTTTCTTTTTTAGGTCCTAAGCGGAAAGTGGCGATAAACTGGTCAATCTCTGAGTTACCTAATTTAGATTATGTGTTAATTTCCCATAATCATTATGATCACCTTGATTTAACCACAATCCGAGAGATATTATTTCATTTCCCTTTAGTGACTTTTATTGTGCCCTTAGGATTAGAACGTTGGTTTTATAAAAGAGGAATTACTCGCGTTATTGCGTTAGATTGGTTTGCTCAATATGAGGCATTATCTCATCATATTGTGGATTTAACGGGCAATCAAAATAGTGATAATCAAGATCAGGAAGAACACAATAGAGCAGATCAAGGTAAGAGAGCAACAAATGATCATGTGATCTCTGACAGTGCCAATTTAAAAATAACGGCAGTTCCAGCACAACACTGGAGTAAGCGCGGGATTTGGGATCGTAATCGCTCGCTTTGGTGTGGATATATGCTGCAATTTGCAGGAAAGACGATCTATTTCAGTGGGGATAGCGGTTATGGTTCCCAATTATTGACGATTGCTGATTATTTCCCGAATATCGATCTGGGATTTTTGCCTATTGGTGCTTATTTGCCAAGAGATTTGATGGCTCCTCAACATATGAATCCACAGGAATCTGTGCGATTACATCAAGCATTAAATATTCGTTATTCCGTGGGAATCCATTGGGGGATTTTTGAGTTAACCGATGAATCTCTCGATGATCCTATTGAATCATTAAAGCGCAGTCTACAAGAAGCAGGATTGCCACTCAATGCATTTGAAGCGCTTAAGATTAATCAGACGATTTTACTTACGGATGAAGCATCATCAATAATAATGAAGCCTCAGTAATATTGTCGCCGGCATTGCTATTGTGAGCAAGGAATGCCGGCGGTTATAGGCTAGGTTATAATGGAGAATAAATAGGAATAAAGGCTCTAAATTAACCGCGTGGTATCGTAATCAAAGGCAAAAAAGGACTCTGAACCTTCTGTATCTAACATCGCTCGAAGTGCTGTTCCTACCTTTACATGTTCAGGGTTAATCAGATAAGCATCACGTTCCTCTGCTGTATCAAATTCCATATAAAAAGCATAATCAAAACCTTTATATCGTTCATCTGAACCATTGTATCGACCATAATCATAAGATTTCATCGTGGGTAAGATCGATTGTAAATTCCCAATTTTTGTAAAAATAGCTTCGATATCGAATAGTGCTGTATCAGGTTTGAAGCGAACAAGAACAATATGTTTAATCATAAAAAGCCTTTGTATTGATAGAAATAGAAAGAGTAAGAGTAAGAGAATTAATAATCGTAATATTAAGCTTCGATCTCTTCAAGTTGTCCGTATATTGAGCTTAATAGATTCTTTAGAAAATATTTCAGAGTGATCTTGAAGCAATAGATTACGATATTTCCTAGGGTAGTATCAAAGCTTAAAACGATTTATGCAACTATGTTGGTGAGTAGATACTCATTGCTCATATAAAAATATATTTAAATTCAATGTATTAAGCTTCACTTAAGGTTGAGGCCTTATATTATCCTTAAGCAGTAAAAGCAGAGCCTTCCAATATTCGGGTGGGATAGAGAGATTTTAAAATATTGGGAGAGGGTTTAGTTCCACTTTTGCTTTTACTGACCTTTAAAATGAATTTAGGATAACGACAAGGAGTCCATTATGCGTAAAGTTCTATTATTTTCAGCGTTAATTCTGACTACATCAGTGGCATCTGCTCAATTTGTGGGCCCAGCAGCAAGTGGTAGTGTTGCTCCTCAAGGCATTGTGACTGCAAAAGCCGCACAAGAGCTACGAGATGATACCAAAGTCACTTTAGAGGGATCCATTGTGGAAGCTTTAGGTAATGAACATTATCTCTTTAGAGATGCGTCCGGTGAGATTGTGGTAGAAATTGATGATGATGATTGGTACGGTTTACGAGTAACTCCTGAAGATACAGTGATCTTAAAAGGGGAGGTGGATCGTCATCACTTCAAACCGACTAATATCGATGTCGATTATGTGATTCTTAAGAAGTAATTAGAATCGATATAGATCCTAGTAATACTTTTAAGAACCGAAGTTATGAAATATTAGAGCCTCGAGTGCAATATGATGCATTCGAGGCTTTTTTAGTGAGCTTACTTCCTTCTTATCTGGGTATCTTTTATGCCAGATTATTCACGGTCCAAGTGGATATGAGGCCATTTTCTAAGGTCACTTTTACTTCATAACTGCGACCATTGAGCGGATTGAAATAGAGATTTTCAATTGTTTTAGTCGCTTTTACAGTAGTGTTCTCTTTATCAGGTTCCCCTAGAGATGCGATCAATTGGGCTTTAGTTTCTCCAATCCATAGATGTTTAAATAAGATTTTAGCCACGGTATCTACCGAAGGATATTGTGCATATAGTGCCTCTAAGTCCTCATTGATATCAGCGTGACACTTTAGTGCTTCAGCTTTAATCTTCTCTGTCGCCTTTTTTAAATGGTGAGGTTTTGCCCAAAGTTGGTGATAGAGTGTGAGAAGTAAAATTGCGCCAATCAAGGCAACTCCTGGAGAGATCATGCTATTCGTTGTAGCAAATGCCGAGATGAGTAACGTAATAATGACATAAATCGTTACGCGTAAACCAGAAAGTTTTAAGGGCGGAATATCCCCATGATAATGATTTTCCATAAGATAAGCGGATATCTCTTCAAGAGAATTGAAGTCAATGGGTAATGTATTAATATTCAAACGATAGGTATTATTTGTATTTGAATCCCTATTTGTCGCTGTCTCTATTTTACGGGTTGATTTAGATGCATGAGATAACAGGTTTGTTTGATAATAGAGCCCACTGCCGGGAAGTGAGAGGCGGGTGTGACCTTTGGTATTAATCGTTGCACCAGGAATGCCGGCAGAGATACTAGAGATCCCTTTGGAACCAATATTAATGTAGAGCCCTTTGGCTAGTTTAATTCTTTTTCTAAAACGTAAACCCATTTGCTAACCCCCATGGATGCTTTAATACAAAAATATTGCGCTGTTTGAAATAGTATTCTCATTTTGTTAGGAAATGAGCGGATATTATTTTTATGGCATTTGTATTTCGTATTAAAGATTAGTTAAATAAAATTCACATCCTTGTGATTAGAAAGATTAAAAATAGATAAATTTTTGATAAAAATTACCAATAAATGTCAGTAATTATTGAGCGTATAATAGCAAATTAGAGATTAAGTACGATAGTCTTTGTACTATTTTAAAAATAGCGTCCGAACTCAACCAGATCTATTATGAATGGTCATCGGCGCTATCTCCCTTACTAGATAGGAGTATCTTATGAAAAAATTAACCTCTTTAGCGCTGTTATTACTCATTGCGGGTTGCTCAACAAATCATTTTCAATACATACCTGAAACTGATGTAACCCCTATTACACAAGCAGAGCGTATTCCACTGCATCTAGGAGCAGTGGATGTTGAAATTGCTAAAGCTGAGCCTGTAGACCACTTCTTTTTCAATGTGGAGGGCAAAGGAAACTATGAGCCTGTCTTTAAAAAGGCCTTTGCTGAGGCACTGCAAGAGAGTTTAGATGAATCTACGTTGTTTGGTGGTACAAAAGAGAGTGCGATCTTAAAAGCAACCGTGCTTCAATTTAGCCAATTAAGTGTGGGTTTACAATTTCCGACAACCATGGTGGTCCGGTATCAATTAGTGGATGAGAAGAGTGGCAAGATTCTATTTGATCAAGAGATTACTTCAACTGAGAAAGTGCCGGTCACAACTGCTTATTTAGGAACTACTCGCGCAGTGGATGCACGGAATTTAGCTGTCCAACAGAATATTACTCAATTACTCAATGCATTGAAAATTGCACGTATCCATTAGATTTGTTGTTCAAGTTAAGGAATTAAGTTGATTAGTCAGGTTATGGGCTTAAGAAAAAAGGTTTTTAAATAGCTATTGCGGAATATTTAAAAAAATATAAAACCGTACTAAACAATAGTGGCATGATGCTGGATAGAACGATTTTATGACTTATTACAATCGATGTGCCGGCATTTCAATAAGCTTATTTTGAACCGATCTCACTATAAAAGTGATGATAGTTAAAATCTAAAAATCAAGGCCACGCTATGTGGCCTTTGTATTGTTCATAGAACTCATAGTATGAGTTTATTGAATGGAATTTATCGATTCTATCGGAATTTATCAATTCTATCTCTTTTATTGCGTAATCAGTTTAGGGATTAAACCTTCTTGAGCCATAAATGGAGCCAGTGATTGTGCAAAGCCTAAATGATTCACCCAGAGAATATCGCCAGTTTTGATTGATTGGAGTAGCCAACATTGTGTGCGTTCCCACTGTGGCAGTTCTGCTTCTTGTAGCAGTTTTTTTAAGGTTTGACTTTTATGGCGGCCAATAGGATGAAAACGCTCACCACCAGCTCTTGGGATTAGACGACAAGGATTTTGTTGCCAAAATTCAGCTGTCGGTGCATTGGGAGCAGGGATCAGTGTAAAGTCTTTGATAATAGGAGATTTTAGTGGGCGTAAATAGAGTTTTCCTTGATAGTAGTAAATACCATATTCCTTAAGTTTAAAGAGACTTTGATGTGTAGGGGATTGTTCGATAAAGGTACGGAAAAATTCCTGTAATTGTTTGGCTGAAAATGAGATATGCCAAGGACGAATCCAAATTTGTAACAGATTCTTCTGCCGGCGAGGAGAGAGTTTTAAAAGTGCCGGCAATGACAATTGTGATAGATCCTGATGATCCCCCACCATTTTCAAATCTTCTTCGGCGACTTCCACTAAGAGATCATCCGCTTCTTGCATAAACTGTGAGACTTGATAAAAGGCACTCTCATATTGGGGGAATCGTCCTTCAATAGCAGGGAAGATCTCATTACGAATAATATTACGTTCCATCTCTTCGGTTTCATGATTGCTATAATCCTCCATCCAAGGAATTTGTAGATCAATCGCAGTGCGATAGAGCGTCATTTTGGAGATAGAGAGGAAAGGGCGAAATAGTTCGATCTCATACTCGCCAAATTGTACGGTATTAAAATCTCGCATAGCGCCTAATCCTCGAACGCCCGCGCTACGTAAGAGCCGTTGCATTACGGTTTCTGCTTGATCTGAGCGATGATGTCCGACGCAAAGTAGGGAATTTTCTTGCATTGTCTCGCCAAATTTACGGTAGCGCATCTCTCTTCCGGCCGCTTCTAATCCTCGAGGATCATGGTCAGGGAAATGGGCTTCATAATGGATATGGGTAAAGCCATATTGCTCAGAGCGCCTGCGAGCAAAGAGCGCCCATAGGTGAGAGTAATTATCATGCCAATTATGATTCACATGAATAGTATAAATAGGTGGAAGCTCGGCTTTAAAGCTGTAGAGCCAATGGAGCAGAGTGTTAGAATCAACACCAGCACTTAAAGCAACATAGAGTGCTGATTTTGTTTGTAAAATAGAAGCATAACGTTGAAATATCTCATGATACCAACGGGGAAGAGTAGGGTTATTGGTCATATTTATTTGAAATTTATAGTAAATTTGGTTTAAGAAAAATGATTTTTTAAGTCGCAGTGAGATTTTAAAAAATCATCAATTTTACTAAACAATACTTGCAAGATGCCGGATAGAAAGGCTTCCTTGCCTCGTATCAACCGATATGCCGGCATTTCAACAAGCTTATTTTGAACCGATCTTACTATATACAATGCATGAATACATACTTAATGCGTAATAGTAGCGTACCGATCACACAGTAAAATCTGATTTTAAGGTTTTAGGGGAAATAGCCTAATTCTCTGATCGTTACAGCTCACTGTTAATATTAAGATGTAGTCGAACAGTATCACCATACTCTTTATCAAAACCATGGGCTAAATCAAGCTTAACTGTACCTATCGGGGAGTACCAACGAACACCGGCGCCGGCACCATATTTGAGCTCTAGCTTACTATTATAAGCATCACCGGCATCGACAAAGGCAACCACAGAGAGACTCGGGATAATTTTATGCTCATATTCAATACTACCTACGATTAATTTTTTCCCACCGTAAATATCGCCGTTGTAGCCTTTATCACCAATCCCATCATATTTATACCCGCGCACTGAGTTATCACCTCCGGCATAGAAACGAAGGCTAGGAGGCAGGCGTGGCATATCACGATCTCGAATTTTGGTATAGCCTGCCGCACCTCGAAGAATAAATCGATTATTTTCCCCCAAAGGAACAAAGGCGGTAGCGCCTAATTTAGCTTGAAGGAAAGTGGTTGTTGAGAGTACTTTACCGGAGGCTCCCCGTAATTGACCATCGATTATCATGCCGAACTGATCGAAAGGAATGGTGGGTGCTGTCTTCCATTCACCATAGATTGTCGGAACAAAATAACGACTATTCTGTTTACTACCATCAAAATCTCGGAATCTATCATATTGATAGTGTAGAGAATAGCCATACTTATACTGTTCACGAATACGTTCTTTAGAAACTCCCACCATATAAGTGGTGTAATCCTTAGTGGATGTATCTTCATAGTCATATTTAGCGAAGATATTATATTGATCTTTGAGCGGATCAGAGCCGGGGATTTGGTAGTTGATGAGCGCATCTCGCTTTTTCTGTGCAAATAGGAAGCTGGTGACTAAACGATGACCATAAGGATTAACATAATGCCAGGTCATTCCACCCATAGTTTTAAGACCGATATCAGAGGAGTAACCGAGACCGAGCGTTAATGTGCGCTGTTTTCTAAGACGAAGATAGATATCGAGCGGAACATCTTTCTCTTCAGTATTAATTTTAGGAACAATCACCGCATCTTCAAAGTAGTTTGATTCATTGAAGTTGGATTGTAATTTCACCAATTTCTGATCGCTATAATCATTGCTCTCTTTCATTCCGATGAGAAATCGTTCAAGGAATGCATTATCAAAATATTCTTGATGAAAGGTAGTATTGCCGAATACGTAGCGTTCACCTAAGGTCATCTCAAGATCAATATAAGCCTTATAGTCGTCGAGATTGACTAAAATTTGGTGTTCAGGGTAATAGGCATCAAAGTAACCCAATTCAGAGGCTTTTTGTGAGAGTTTGCTTTTTGTCGATTCATATTGGGTATGATTCAATGGTGCGCCGACTTTCATCTTAGTCGATGTTAAGATAGTATCAAAAGCCTGATATTCACTCATTGCTTCTTTTGTTGGACGATCTTTAATTGCTTCTAAGTCAGTAATGCCGAGATTGAGTTCACCAATGGGAATGCGTTCATTAGGCGTGACTTGATAGACCACTTTAACGGTATTTCCTTCGTAGAGGAGATTGCCTTTGATTTTTGCCCGATAATAGCCGTAAGGTTGTAGCGCATCAGCAATCTCTTTTGCACCTTCCTCATAGAGCCATTGAATACGCAAATCTGAAGGTGCTTCTTTACCATTGAGTTGGTAGAGTTCGGTGGCATTTTGAGCATTTTCTAAAGCCTTTTTATTGGTAATTCCCTCTATGGCAACAGAAAGCTGACGTTCTGCGAAGCTAAATTGCGCAGGAATTAACAGAAACAAGGTCGTTAGAAAATAGCTAATCTTTCTCATAAAATGGCACCGTCCTAGGTATAGTAACGGAGAAGATCCTCTGTTATTGGTTAGATAGTTCTCTATTTTAATGCATTCCTTTATAAGTGCAAAGATTCCCGCTGAATTAGAATCGAAATCCTACAGTTAAATGGTATAAATGCAGTGAAATATTAAATATTCGTTCGGTGTTGATTCAAGGGCTTTATTAAAGGGGCAAAAAAATACCTAAATAGTCCCTTTTCAATCGTAGAGAAATCTATTTAGGTATTGTTATACTATTCTATTGTTAGATTCAATCTAGCATTATTGATCAATAATGCTGTTGAATTTTATTCTGCAAGTTTAAATGCTTCATGCAGTGTACGTACTGCAAGCTCATGATATTTGCTTTCAATAACCACTGAAACTTTGATTTCAGAGGTCGAGATCATTTTGATATTGATCTTTTCATCCGCAAGGGCTTTAAACATTAAGCTCGCAACACCGGCGTGAGAGCGCATTCCTAAACCGACAAGTGATACTTTTACAATATCTTTATCGCCGAGCACTTTACGAGCACCCATCTCATTTGCAGATGCTTCAGTGATTTCTAGGGCTTTATCAAAGTCGATCTCATTTACGGTAAAGGTAAAATCAGTAGTCCCATCTTGAGAGATATTTTGTACAATCATATCCACTTCGATATTGGCATTACTAATTTGTTCTAAAATATTAAAGGCGATTCCTGGTTGATCCGGAACACCTAATACTGTAATTTTAGCTTCATTCTTACTTGTGGCAACACCAGAGATAATGGCTGCTTCCATATCAATATCCTTTTCTGTAGTTATAAGCGTTCCCTCATTATTATCGATGAGTGAAGAGAGAACACGAATGGGAACACGATTTTTTGCGGCAAGCTCAACAGAGCGAATTTGTAATACTTTAGAACCTAAACTTGAGAGTTCTAACATCTCTTCAAAGGCAATTTTATCCAATTTACGCGCTTTGGGCTCAATGCGAGGATCTGTGGTATAAACACCATCCACATCGGTGAAGATTTGGCATTCTGAGGCATTCAAGCGTGCAGCAAGGGCTACCGCTGTTGTATCAGAGCCACCTCGACCTAGTGTCGTGACTGAGCCATCTTCCGTCACGCCTTGGAAGCCTGCGACAACGACCACATAACCTGCCGCAAGATCATCTTCCATATCAGTAGTATCGATATTTTTAATTCTCGCTTTAGTATGCGCGTGATCGGTAATAATGCGTGCTTGATCGCCGTTATAAGATTTTGCTTTAATGCCCATCGCTTCTAAAGCGATACAGAGAAGAGAGATACTGACTTGCTCCCCCGTTGATACAAGCGCATCCATCTCCCGAGGGTTAGGGCGTTTAGTAATGGCATTGGCAAGACCAATGAGACGATCGGTTTCTCCAGACATTGCCGAGAGAACGACGACCATTTGGTGTCCTTCATTATGATATTTTTGAATACGGCGCGCGACATTCTGAATACGTTCAATGGTCGCAACAGAACTTCCTCCATATTTTTGTACTAACAGCGTCATTATTTTATCCTGCCTTATTTGATGATAAGTACGATTTTTCTTAGATTCGATCGCGATTGAATTTTTCACGACCGTCTTATAAATATTACAAGAAAGCACTAGAAAATCTAGTGCTTTTTTCACTTTTACTCACATCTTTCTGTGATGCTTTTGATGCAATATTATGCGGTTTTTACATTACAGGAAAATGAGATTTAATAAGATGTACACCGGTACAAGAACAATGATCGCAATGAACATATAGCCGAAGAAAGAGGGCATTTTTATGCCTTCTTGTTCTGCCATCGATTTAACCATAAAGTTTGGTGCGTTACCGATGTAGGTTAATGGTCCTGTAAAGACAGTACCCATTGAGATCGCTAATAATGTTGCCGGCATTGCATTCATAAGATAGTCCGCAGCGGCCATACCTTCGGGGGCTTGTGCACCTGCCATTTTGAAGAAGACAAGATAAGTCGGTGCATTATCTAAGAATGCAGAGAGTGCAGCTGTCACCCAGAAATAGACAACATTAATAGGTTGACCATCGGCAGTATGGGTAATATCTAAAATTGCACCGAATGCCCCATTACTACCTGCTTCTAAGATCGTAATGACCGGCACAATGGTAAGGAAGATACCAGCAAAGAGTTTGGCAACTTCAATAATCGGTTCCCAATTGAAGTTATTCGCTTCACGAATCTCTTTTGAAGTGATTTTAAGCGAGACAATCGTTAAGACAATAAATAAAAGGTCTCGAAGTACATTTTCAATATGAACATCTACCCCAAAGACATCCCAGGAAATACCAGGAATCCAAACGCCGGAGAGGATAATGCCAAATAGCACGCCGAGAATAATAAAGAAGTTCTGTTTTCCTAAGATCACAATCGTGGTGCTCTCTGTCGGTTTCGCTATCTGCTCTTTTCTGAAGAAATAGAGATCGATAAAGTAAAAAACTGTCAGAAGAATCACTGAGAAGATAAGCACAGGCAGGAACATATGCTCAAGCGTCCAGAAGAAATCAACACCATTTAAGAAACCTAAGAAAAGTGGTGGATCGCCAAGGGGAGTTAAACCGCCACCGATATTCGCCACTAAGAAGATAAAGAAGATCGGAATATGCATCCGATGTTTACGATTACGATTAGCCATTAAGATAGGACGAATCAACAACATTGCCGCACCGGTGGTTCCCATGACGGAAGCAAGGAGCGTACCAATGGCGAGAATAGAGACATTAAATTTAGGACTTGCGACTAAATTGCCGGAGATATGAATACCGCCGGAAGCGGCAAAGAGGACTAATAGCAACAGAATAAACGGAATATATTCCTCAATCAGCGCATGCGCAAAAATATTTACCGAAACGCCAGCGCCATACATGATAATAAGGGGAATAAAGAAGAGGAGCGTCCAACCTGCCGTAATTTTACCGTAATGATGTTCCCAAGTGATAGGCGCAAACAGCGGAAAAATGGCAATGGAGAGAATAATGCCGATAAAAGGAATAGACCATAAAGGAGAGAGAGTCGCACCATCGAAGAGAGAGACTTCGCTAGCGAATGCTCCGCTAGGCAAGAGACCTAGGCTAAGCAACAAAAAAAGGGTATAACGCATGATACCTCCAACATTTATTCTGCGCATTGAGAGGGATGATATTGTAACGATTATTTGTGAGTCTATGACTGATTTGAAATAATCATATAGAAAGATTAACTGACTGAAAGTATCGTTAATTGATCTATATCTTGTGACAGACAATTAAATATTTTAATCGTTAAAAATATCGCTTTTTCTAAACATTTTCTAAAATTCAATGTCCTATTATTGCTTACTTGATGATTAATCATTAGAAAATAGCTCGATTTTGTCGAGGATTTCAGCTGATCAATAGAGAAATAAAATACTGTGGGTAACAGATTGATTCCCGCAATAAAGCAGAATTGCCCGATTCATATTTATAATATTAGGGACAACTCGATTATGTTAAAAATTTCATTTGTGAGAAATTTGCCAAGTAGGCAAATAGGGATTGTTATTTTAGATTGTGTCAATAAAACAGCGAATAGGGACTTTAATGGATAAAGTATCGTGCTATCCTATGTGACACATAATTAAATAATTTACGATACCATAAAACATGAAAAAAATTCAAAAAATCGCCTTAATACTTGGTAATAGAGAGAGCCAAGAAATTCAGGAAGCGGTCACTTATACCAAAGAGATTATTGCTTCTCATCAACTTGAATGTTTTGAAGTCGATAATTTTGGTTATCGTGGTAATTTGACGTACCCCGAACCGATTATGCAGGCGATTTCAGAAACGGACCTCATTATCGTATTTGGTGGAGATGGTACGTTTTTAGGCATTGCCCGTAAAGTTCATCAATTTAATATTCCGCTTTTAGGGGTGAACTTAGGTCGGTTAGGATTTTTAACGGATCTAGATCAACAGAGTTTAAGTGAACATCTATCGGAGATAATAGTCGGTGATGTGCAATTTGAAGAGCGTTTTTTATTAAAAGCTTCGATAGATGGTGATTTTCGCTCTTTTGCAATGAATGATGTGGTCATTCATAAGACAGAATTATCGCGCCTTATCGAGATCGATGTGTATGTAGATCAGCAATATCTCTCTACTTATCGTTCTGATGGCTTAATTTTGGCAACACCGACGGGCTCAACGGCTTATTCACTCTCAACCGGTGGCCCGATTATCTATCCTACATTACCGGCGATTGTACTTTCGCCAATCTGTCCTCATACCTTTAGCCATAGACCTTTAGTGATTCCATCGAATAGCCGAATTGATGTGGTGATTAGTGATCGAGAAAAAAACCCTGTGAATATTACGTGCGATGGGCAGGAGCTGTTCACACTCTCTTCTGGTGAAACTTTAACCATCGAACCTTCAGATCATCTTTTAACCTTACTGCATTCGAAAGATTATCATTACTTCTCAATTCTAAAAGAGAAGCTGAATTGGGGAAATCAACCTAATGTTCGGCGTTAAGATTGGGTATTTTACTTGTAGAATCACCATAAAAAAGGTGTATTAAAAAGGAATTTATCGCTGTTATTTGAATACGATCATGTATGAAAAAGCATTAAAAAGAGAAAAAAAGATTGCAAATATTTTTTTGATCACTAGAATGTACTCGTTTGTTTAGATGACAGTGATCAGAGAAACTGATCTAAGAATTTTATCAGGAGAGACAATGGTACGAGTAACACGATCTATGATGCGAGCTTCAGCAATGACTGAAATGATTCGCAATTATTGCTCTGTGACTGCTATTACTACTGTTTTTCTATTGAATTGATTAAAAACCTCCGTTATTTAGGAGGTTTTTTTTTGCGCGAATGATTTTGCCGTAATGGATAAGTATCATTCTGCCGAAGATCAACATATACCCAATAGTATTCATAACAAGGAGAACCGCATGAGCACATTAGTAGAGAAAGAACACCGAATTTACACTGATACCCGTAGCTTAAAAGCTTATTTATTGAAGAATATTCGGGAAAATGGTGGTTGGGTGAATGCGCACATGCATGGTGATCGTGCTTTTACCATTGATTATGAAGGATTTGAAGTCTATCAAACGCAAACCTTGATTGAGAAATGGGATACATTAGATCGCATCAAAAAGAGTATGACGGAAGAAGATTATTATCGCCAATTCTCTATGGGGATTGAGCGAATGATCGAACAAGGCGTGACGGCTGTGGGAAGCTTTATCGATGTTGACCCCATTTGTGAAGAGCGGGCTATTAATGCGGCACTCAAAGCGCGCGAGATCTACAAGAAAGATATTACGATCAAATTTGTGAATCAGACATTAAAAGGTGTGATTGATAAAGAAGCCCGCTATTGGTTCGATAAGGGCGCTGAAAAAGTAGATATTATCGGTGGACTTCCACGTCGTGATCTACGGGATCATGGTGAAGGTATGGATGCTGTTCATATGGATGTTTTGCTTCAAACAGCTAAATCACAAGGCAAAATGGTACATGTTCATGTGGATCAATTTAATTCAAAAGATGAGAAAGAGACAGAGCTTGTTGCCGATAAGACCATTGAACATGGTATGGAAGGGCGCGTTGTAGCGATCCATAGTATCTCAATTACAGCGCATGATGAAGCGTATCGTCAAATGCTCTATAACAAAATGCGTCAAGCACAAATGATGGTGATTGCCTGCCCATTTGCTTGGATTGATAGTCCTCGCCGAGAGGATCATGGTCCAACACGTAATGCTATTACCCCGGCAGATGAACTTACTAAAGCAGGAATTCCTGTTGCCGTAGGAACCGATAATATTGCCGATTATATGTTGCCATTTAGCGATGGTGATATGTGGGAAGAACTTAAATTATTGATCACAGGTTGCCGTTATACAGACTTAGAAGCGGCCATTAATATCGCAACGAAAAATGGTCGAATGGTATTAGGCTTAGAGCCTTACGCGGCAGTGAAATAAGGATGTAATAAGAATATGGAAGATCTTAATGGATAATCAATAGCATTGAGATTTAAAGAACAATAAGGAGGAAAGGACGGAGATCCTAACAAGGCGACTCGAAAGAGTCGCTTTTTTTATTGTTAACAATAATTATTATCTATATAAAACAGATATATTCTATTTTTAAATTCCAATTATATACAAAAAAATCACTTTGAGTAGTATAATAAATAAAATTTATGTAAATAAATTATGTTAATTTTTGTTATTATATATTATAAATATTGTTAAATTGTTAATAAAAATATTTTTTTGATGTGATTTTTAAGTGCCTCTCTGTAATGGGTAATGTTGATTTTCTTATGTGTATTACCTCGTTACTGCTTGTTGAAATAGGAAAAGGTTTATGAATAGAATTTTCAAAGTGATTTGGAATAATGTATTACAGCGGAAAGTTGTTACAAGTGAATTAGGGAAGAGTCAGTCAAGTCATTCATTCGGGGCGGTTGAAAGCTCTCCTATACTGACGAGTCGTCCCAATCGATTATGGCAAGCACTACTTTTATCCGGCCTATTAGGTATCAGTACGGTAGCCACTGCTGAGCCTACACTCTTTGCTCTGCCTAAGGGGTGTACTTTAGATGGATCTGGATCGGAACTTACGTGTAGTGGTCAATCACTCCTTTTTACCGGAGATGGAGCAGAGAATAATATAATTCAATCTATTGTCATTAAAAACAATACAAATAGTAGCTGGGATATCACTAACCAAGGTATTTACCAAAATGCCACAATGACTATACAAGAGTCCCAACAATCTCCTTTTGTTTTAACTTTAGAAGATGGTAGCTATATTAATCGGATTGAGAAAACAGGCTCATCAACAAGTACAGTTAATATTGAAGGGAGTGGTGCACGATTTGGTGCAATTAATTGGCGTGATGCTATAGGTAACGAAAGTGGTGCCTATTTTAACTATAGTGGAGGAGACCGTAATTCTCCTCTCTATGCGGGTAGCATAGCCATAAAAGATGGTGGTGCTACATATACGATTACTGATGGTTTGATTCAATTTAGGCCTGAGGATCAATGGACTTCAAGTGCATCAATGGTGATGAATGTTAAAGATGGGGCTAGCATCAAGTTAGTGGATGAAAATAATATTCCAAGTGATAGAGTCGGTTCGGGCACAACGACTGAGCCTAATTCAAATATTACTATTAATCTGCAAGGGGAGAATAGTCAGATCATCTTTGGTAAAGATGTAGAGAGTGATACTGTTTTTAATGGGCAGTTTAGGGTGGGAGTAGCTGCTGCTATAATTCATGGTATTGGCCAGATTCGTGTTGAGGACGAGGCAGATCTCTATCTTAATGCTGACTTTACTTCAGTGGCGGATGATAGTAGCTTTTCAGGGACGGTTGCTATTGCTGATGGGGCGTTACATCGATATTTTGCCTTAGACGCAGGTGTGGATGCTTTTGGTAAAGCAGAACGGATTGCGCTTGAGGGAGAGAAGAGCCTGTTAGTTTTAAACTATATAGTGGATGATCTGGATGAGATAGATGATTCTATCGCTTTTGATTACACAATAACCGGTGCTAAAGATGCAAATGGTCAATGGCAGGCTAATAGTGCCGGGAGTATTGTTTTTAACCGAGGTGAAGGTGAAGAGGATCTTCCATCCGATACTAATGTGCTTTTAGGAGCGAATTTCCTGACCACTTTCCGTGGTGACTCATTGGCGTTTAATGGCATCAATTATATTGCCGGTGCAGATGAAGACCTTTTTGATGCTCAAAAAGGGATGCTAGAGAATACCACTATTAAACTTGGGCAAGCGATGGGCGAGAATGCGACGCTTACGGTTGCACAAAATGGGATGAAGCTCGGTGGCCTTGAGATGGCTAATGGCGCTATTTTTGATATTTCCAAGCAGGAAAAACCCACGAGTGATGCCAATATCCAAACGCTCGGAAGTTTAAAGCTAGAGGGAGAGGATAATACGCTCATCATTGGCGATGATTGGATTGATGAGAATTCAGTTGTAGAAAAGGAATATTACACCTATTTAGATAAGGGCACTCAACAGAATATTCTTAAAATTGAGAATGTTGACGGATTAACGAGAGAGGATATTGACAAGTTAAGTATCAAAGATAGTAACAATGTCTATGGCTCGATTATCGATAGAGATAATTCTATCGAAGAAGATGGTGCAGTCATTGCAAATATTGAAATAACTACAAGCCAGAATTTAGTACAAGATTCTGATGGTGGTGAAGAGAACTATATCGCCTATCAGAGTTTTGTGAGTAAGTATGATATTCAGGATGGTAACACGCTTGATTTAACCATCACGGGGGATCGTAACTTCCGTTCGATAGCAGATATTGTCGGCGATGGAGATCTGGCGATTGATACTAAAGATAAGACTCTAGTACTTGCCGGGAATAATTATAGTTGGAGTGGGAAAACTCGCCTGACAGGGGATCAAGGGGGGAAAGTTGTTTTAGAAAACAGCTTAGCAGATGGGTCATTAACCGTTAAAGATATAGTCTTAGATGTTAATGGTCAAGATCAGAAAGTGGATTCTTTAGGTATTGACAAGGGCGTTGTTGACCTTAATAAAGGCTCGTTAACACTCAATCCAGATAGTAACATGACTGATCTCAGCGATATTAATGGCACCGGGAATCTCCGAGGCGTGACAAAAGGAGCTGTGAATGCAACCTCAACCGATGGAATTAATGGTAGTCAGTTATATCAAGTCGGAGATGATCTTGCTAAGGCTTTAGGTGGCCAAGCGACATTCGAAGATGGTATTTTAACGAATGTTGATTTCACTAAGGCCTTTGCAGAGTTACCCGTAGGTACAACCATTACTAATGTTTATGATGGTTTTAAGTATCTAGATGGAAGATTAGTCAATCTTGAAGAAAATGGTGTTGGTGGAGGTT
Source organism: Ignatzschineria ureiclastica (assembly GCF_003121845.1). Classification (GTDB taxonomy): domain Bacteria; phylum Pseudomonadota; class Gammaproteobacteria; order Cardiobacteriales; family Wohlfahrtiimonadaceae; genus Ignatzschineria; species Ignatzschineria ureiclastica. Next base: position 19,606 of record NZ_QEWQ01000008.1, read on the forward strand.
CGAGTAATCCAGGATTGATTATTCTCTCTGAAGATAAACAATCTCTAGTGGTTGATAATAAGATTGCGGAAGAGGCCACAATTTTCAATATTGCCGGAAATAAAGATGGAAAACCTGTTGCTCGTAAGTTAACAGGAGTAGCGGCTGGCGAAATTTCTGAAACTTCAACTGATGCGATTAATGGATCTCAACTCTTTGTATTAGGTCAGGGAGCAGCTATCGCTTTAGGTGGCGATGCGAAGTTTGATAAAGATGGCAACTTAACCATGCCGAACTATAAAGATGTTTTAACTGCGGATAAAAATCTTAATAGTGTCGAGGAGGGGTTTGAGTATGTCGGCGGTCAATTAACGGCGCAAGGCGAGAAGATCACCAATATTGAAGGGGATATTACTAATATCAACTCTGGTAAAGCGGGTCTTGTCCAAGTAAAAGGTGACCAGATTGTCTTTGATAATGATGTGGAAGGCGCGAATGGTGCGATTTTTAATGTAAGCAGTAAAGATGGTGCTGTTCGTACGATCGATGGCGTTAAGGAGGCCGCGTTAAATAAAGATTCGAATGAAGCAGTAAGCGGAAAACAACTGCATGCGACCAATGAGCGAGTTACAAAAAATGAAGGCGATATTACGACTATTGGCGATCAAATTACCAACATTACAAATAATTCTGGTAATAGCCTCACAGGTATCGCAGAGGCTTTTGGTGCGGGTGCGAAGTTTGATGAAAATGGTAACTTAACCATGCCGAACTACTCAGAAGCTTTAGGTCTTGAAGGAGATAAAGCAATTGAAGGCGGTGTTGACGAGGGCTTTAAATATGTTGGCGGACAATTAACGGCGCAAGGCGAGAAGATCACCAATATTGAAGGGGATATTACTAATATCAACTCTGGTAAAGCGGGTCTTGTCCAAGTCAAAGGTGACCAGATTGTCTTTGATAATGATGTGGAAGGCGCGAATGGTGCGACCTTTAATGTAAGCAGTAAAGATGGTGCTGTTCGTACGATCGATGGCGTTAAGGAGGCCGCGTTAAATAAAGATTCGAATGAAGCGGTAAGCGGAAAACAACTGCATGCGACCAATGAGAATGTCAAGAACATTGATAATCGTGTAACAAAAAATGAAGGCGATATTACGACTATTGGCGATCAAATTACCAACATTACAAATAATTCTGGTAATAGCCTCACAGGTATCGCAGAGGCTTTTGGTGCAGGTGCGAAGTTTGATGAAAATGGTAACTTAACCATGCCGAACTACTCAGAAGCTTTAGGTCTTGGAGGAGATAAAGCGATTGAAGGCGGTGTTGAGGAGGGCTTTAAATATGTCGGTGGTCAATTAACGGCGCAAGGCGAGAAGATCACCAATATTGAAGGGGATATTAGCAATATCAATTCTGGTAAATCGGGTCTTGTCCAAGTAAAAGGTGGCCAGATTGTCTTTAATAATGAAGTGGAAGGAGCGAATGGTGCGACCTTTAATGTAAGCAGTAAAGATGGAGCTGTTCGTACGATCGACGGTGTTAAGGAAGCTGCTTTAAATAAAGATTCGAATGAAGCGGTAAGCGGAAAACAACTGCATGCGACCAATGAGAATGTCAAGAACATTGATAATCGTGTAACAAAAAATGAAGGCGATATTACGACTATTGGCGATCAAATTACCAACATTACAAATAATTCTGGTAATAGCCTCACAGGTATCGCAGAGGCTTTTGGTGCGGGTGCGAAGTTTGATGAAAATGGTAACTTAACCATGCCGAACTACTCAGAAGCTTTAGGTCTTGAAGGAGATAAAACGATTGAAGACGGCGTTGACGAGGGCTTTAAATATGTCGGCGGTCAATTAACGGCGCAAGGCGAGAAGATCACCACTATTGAAGGGGATATTACCAATATCAACTCTGGTAAAGCGGGTCTTGTCCAAGTAAAAGGTGACCAGATTGTCTTTGATAATGATGTGGAAGGCGCGAATGGTGCGATTTTTAATGTAAGCAGTAAAGAGGGTGCTGCTCGTAAGATCGACGGCGTTGCGGAAGCGACCTTAAATGAGAGCTCGAATGAAGCGGTAAGCGGAAAACAACTGCATGCGACCAATGAGCGAGTTACAAAGAATGAAGGCGATATTACGACTATTGGTGATCAAATTACCAATATCACTAACAATGCCGATAATAGCCTAAAAGGTATTGAAGAAGCATTTGGTGCGGGTGCGAAGTTTGATAAAGACGGCAACTTAACCATGCCGAACTATAAAGATGTTTTAACTGCGGATAAAAATCTTAATAGCGTCGAGGAGGGTTTTGAGTATGTCGGCGGTCAATTAACGGCGCAAGGCGAGAAGATCACCAATATTGAAGGGGATATTAGCAATATCAATTCTGGTAAATCGGGTCTTGTCCAAGTAAAAGGTGACCAGATTGTCTTTGATAATGATGTGGAAGGCGCGAATGGTGCGATTTTTAATGTAAGCAGTAAAGATGGTGTTGTTCGTAAAATCGACGGTGTTGCGGAAGCGGCCTTAAATGAGAGCTCGAATGAAGCGGTAAGCGGAAAACAACTGCATGCGACCAATGAGCGAGTTACAAAGAATGAAGGCGATATTACGACTATTGGTGATCAAATTACCGATATCACTAACAATGCCGATAATAGCCTAAAAGGTATTGAAAAAGCATTTGGTGCGGGTGCGAAGTTTGATAAAGATGGTACTTTAACCATGCCGAACTATAAAGATGTTTTAACTGCGGATAAAAATCTTAATAGTGTCGAGGAGGGTTTTGAGTATGTCGGCGGTCAATTAACGGCGCAAGGCGAGAAGATCACCACTATTGAAGGGGATATTACCAATATCAACTCTGGTAAAGCGGGTCTTGTCCAAGTAAAAGGTGACCAGATTGTCTTTGATAATGATGTGGAAGGCGCGAATGGTGCGATTTTTAATGTAAGCAGTAAAGAGGGTGCTGCTCGTAAGATCGACGGCGTTGCGGAAGCGACCTTAAATGAGAGCTCGAATGAAGCGGTAAGCGGAAAACAACTGCATGCGACCAATGAGCGAGTTACAAAGAATGAAGGTGATATTACTAATATCAACTCTGGTAAAGCGGGTCTTGTGAAGCTTGATGGCGAGAAGATCGTAATTGATAATGATCTTGCCAAAGATGCTAATATCTTTGACTTCTCTAATGGTAAGGTAGGTCGTAAGTTAACGGGTGTAGCCGCCGGAGATATTTCTAAAGATTCAACGGATGCGATTAATGGGTCTCAATTCTTTATGTTAGGCAACAGTGTTAGCCTAGCATTAGGTGGAGGATCAGAGATTGGAACGGATGGTAATCTCAAAATGCCAAACTACTCAGAAGCTCTAGGTATTGAAGATAGTAAAAAAATTGGAGATGGTGTTGATAAAGGTTTTGAGTATGTAGGTAAACAGCTTATAGAGCAGGGAGGGCTTATTAACAAAGGCCTTACATTTGCTGGTAACCAAGGCGATATTAATAAGAAACTTGGTGAAACTTTAACCATTAAAGGTGGTTTAGCAGATGATGCTGATGCAATAGCTGATAATCTTCGTGTAGATGTGAATACGGATGGCGATTTAATCGTTAAGATGTCATCGAATTTAACAGGCATCAATGATCTTCAAGTGGGTAAAGCTGGTGCAGATGGTCAAGATGGAATTGATGGTCAAATTGGCGTAACAGGAAAAAATGGTTCTTCTGTTGTGATCAATGGAAAAGATGGCACCATTGGCTTAGCAGGTCCTGCGGGTAAAGATGGTACAACTATTAAGTTCACGTCGGCTGGTAAGCAAGGTTTGGATGGCAAGCCGGGAGAAGATGGTGAAACCCGTATTGTCTATACTGATAAAGCTGGCAATGATCAACAAGTTGCAAACCTTAACGATGGGCTAATCTTTGGAGCAGATAGTGGTGATGATTTAGCGATTAAGCTTAATAACAAGCTTGATATCAAAGGTGACGGTAATATCACAACCTCTGTAGATGAGAGCGGCATTAAAGTGAATCTTGCGAAAAATCTTAACCTTGGCGAAGAAGGTTCGGTTACTACTGGTAATACTATTGTGAATAACGGTGGTGTGAAAGTAGGCGAGAACGTTACTCTTGGCGATCAAGGCTTAATTATCAAAGATGGCCCAAGTGTCACTAAAGATGGCATCAACGCAGGCGATAAAGTGATCGCAGGTGTTGCTGATGGTGAAAAGCCAACTGATGCCGTTAATAAAGGTCAGCTTGATAAAGTAGGCACCGACTTAACCGAAAAAGGAATGAGTTTTGCCGGTAACAAAGGCGAAGTTCAGAAGAAACTTGGTGAGACTTTAACTATCAAAGGTGATTTAGCAGATGATGCTGACGCAACTGCGGAAAACCTCCGTGTTGATGTTAATGATGATGGTGATCTAGTCGTTAAGATGTCATCGAAGTTAACCGGCATCAATGATCTTCAAGTCGGAAAACCAGGTAAAGATGGTGAAGATGGCGTAGATGGTAAGATCGGTGTTAACGGTAAAGATGGATCTTCAGTTGTGATTAACGGTGAAGATGGATCTATCGGTTTAACCGGTCCTGCTGGTAAAGATGGCAAATCGCCTGAACTGAATATCTCAGTGAAAGACGGTAGCCCAGGCTTAGATGGTAAAGATGGTGAAGTTCGTATCGTTTATAAAGATAAGGAAGGCAATGAGAAAGAAGTTGCAAGCCTTGACGATGGTCTCAAGTTTGGTGCAGATAGAGGTGATGATTTAGCGGTTAAGCTCAATGAGAAGCTCGATATCAAAGGTGGTGATGCTAATATCAAAACCTCTATTGATGAAGAGGGCATTAAAGTAAACCTTGCTAAGAATCTTGACCTAGGTAAAGACGGATCCTTGACGACTGGTAATACTGTTGTGAATAACGGTGGTGTGAAAGTAGGCGAGAACGTTACGCTTGGCGATCAAGGCTTAATCATCAAAGATGGCACAAGTGTCACTAAAGATGGTATCAACGCAGGCGATAAAGTGATCGCAGGTGTTGCTGATGGTAAAGATGGTAAAGATGCCGTTAACAAAGGTCAGTTAGATGAAGTTAAAGAAGGTCTTACAGAGGCAGGTCTTAAGTTTGCCGGTAACAAAGGCGAAGTTCAGAAGAAACTTGGTGAGACTTTAACTATCAAAGGTGATTTAGCAGATGATGCTGACGCAACTGCGGAAAACCTCCGTGTTGATGTTAATGATGATGGTGATCTAGTCGTTAAGATGTCATCGAAGTTAACCGGCATCAATGATCTTCAAGTCGGAAAACCAGGTAAAGATGGTGAAGATGGCGTAGATGGTAAGATCGGTGTTAACGGTAAAGATGGATCTTCAGTTGTGATTAACGGTGAAGATGGATCTATCGATTTAACCGGTCCTGCTGGTAAAGATGGCAAATCGCCTGAACTGAATATCTCAGTGAAAGACGGTAGCCCAGGCTTAGACGGTAAAGATGGTGAAGTTCGTATCGTTTATAAAGATAAGGAAGGCAATGAGAAAGAAGTTGCAAGCCTTGACGATGGTCTCAAGTTTGGTGCAGATAGAGGTGATGATTTAGCGGTTAAGCTCAATGAGAAGCTCGATATCAAAGGTGGTGATGCTAATATCGAAACCTCTATTGATGAAGAGGGCATTAAAGTAAACCTTGCTAAGAATCTTGACCTAGGTAAAGACGGATCCTTGACGACTGGTCAGACCGTTGTGAATAACGGTGGTGTGAAAGTAGGCGATAATGTTCTTCTCAACGGTACAGGCTTAACTATCATTGGTAAAGATGGCAAACCAGGTCCAAGCATCACGCAAGATGGCATCAACGCAGGCGATAAAGTGATCGCAGGTGTTGCTGATGGTAAAGATGGTAGAGATGCCGTTAACAAAGGTCAGTTAGATGAAGTTAAAGGAGGTCTTACAGAGGCAGGTCTTAAGTTTGCCGGTAACAAAGGCGAAGTTCAGAAGAAACTTGGTGAGACTTTAACTATCAAAGGTGATTTAGCAGATGATGCTGACGCAACTGCGGAAAACCTCCGTGTTGATGTTAATGATGATGGTGATCTAGTCGTTAAGATGTCATCGAAGTTAACCGGCATCAATGATCTTCAAGTCGGAAAACCAGGTAAAGATGGTGAAGATGGCGTAGATGGTAAGATCGGTGTTAACGGTAAAGATGGATCTTCAGTTGTGATTAACGGTGAAGATGGATCTATCGGTTTAACCGGTCCTGCTGGTAAAGATGGTAAATCGCCAGAATTGAATATCTCAGTGAAAGACGGTAGCCCAGGCTTAGACGGTAAAGATGGTGAAGTTCGTATCGTTTATAAAGATAAGGAAGGCAATGAGAAAGAAGTTGCAAGCCTTGACGATGGTCTCAAGTTTGGTGCAGATAGAGGTGATGATTTAGCGGTTAAGCTCAATGAGAAGCTCGATATCAAAGGTGGTGATGCTAATATCGAAACCTCTATTGATGAAGAGGGCATTAAAGTAAACCTTGCTAAGAATCTTGACCTAGGTAAAGACGGATCCTTGACGACTGGTCAGACTGTTGTGAATAACGGTGGTGTGAAAGTAGGCAATGATATCTTGTTGGATAATACAGGCTTAATCATCACAGGAGGCCCAAGCATAACTCAAGGTGGTATTAATGCTGGTGACAAAGTGATTTCTAATGTTAGGGATGCAGTTAATGAAAAAGATGCAGTTAACAAGGGTCAGTTAGATGAAGTTAAAGAAGGTCTTACAGAGGCAGGTCTTAAGTTTGCCGGTAACAAAGGCGAAGTTCAGAAGAAACTTGGTGAGACTTTAACTATCAAAGGTGATTTAGCAGATGATGCTGACGCAACTGCGGAAAACCTCCGTGTTGATGTTAATGATGATGGTGATCTAGTCGTTAAGATGTCATCGAAGTTAACCGGCATCAATGATCTTCAAGTCGGAAAACCAGGTAAAGATGGTGAAGATGGCGTAGATGGTAAGATCGGTGTTAACGGTAAAGATGGATCTTCAGTTGTGATTAACGGTGAAGATGGATCTATCGGTTTAACCGGTCCTGCTGGTAAAGATGGCAAATCGCCTGAACTGAATATCTCAGTGAAAGACGGTAGCCCAGGCTTAGACGGTAAAGATGGTGAAGTTCGTATCGTTTATAAAGATAAGGAAGGCAATGA
>NZ_QEWQ01000009.1 GCF_003121845.1 Ignatzschineria ureiclastica
CGATTGATCCATCTTCGCCATTAATAACTACTGATGAACCATCTTTTCCGGTAACACCAATCTTACCGTCAACGCCATCTTTTCCGTCTTTTCCAGCTTCACCAACTTGGATATCGCCTAAGCCACTTAGGTTCTTCGCCATTTTCACAACAAGGTTGCCACCCTCAACATCAACACGTAGATTTTCATCACTCGCATCAATATTGTCAGCTAAACCACCTTTAATGGTGACTTTATCGCCAAGTTTTTTACTTACTTCCCCACTGTTACCTGCAAATGTAAGGCCTGTATTTGTTAAATTCGTACCTAATGCATCTAACTGATCTTTGTTGACAGCATCTTTACCATTTACACCATCAGCAACATTCGTGATTGTTTTACCACCTGCATCGACACCATTTGCGGTAATACTTGGACCATTTGCAATAGTTAATCCTGTATCACCTAATGTGACATTATCACCTACTTTAACGCCGTCATTATTAACGGTCGTATTGCCTGTTTTCACAGAACCCGTAGTGCCTAGATCAAGGTTTTCTGCAAGTTTAACGTTGAGCTTACCACCCTCAACCACGACACCGATATTATCGTCTGTTAAATTCGCAAGTGCTGCACCACCAACAATCGATACGGTTTGCCCTAGTTTGAAATTTTGAGGCGTTCCACTATCCCCCGCGAAAGTTAAACCTCCGTTGACTGTCGTTGTGAGATTATTGATATTTTTCGTATTATTAGCAACGGAGCCATCAATTTTCGTTAGAGCATCACCCACATTATTAACTGTGGTTTTATCACCATCTACATCAGTAACTGTATAGCTTGGCCCTTTGATTGTGCCATTAGGATTTAAGGTCGCCCCACCACCTAAGCCATCAACAACGGATTGATTAGTTCCATAGAGCTGCGATCCATTAATCGCATCTTTCGAGGTTGTTGAGATTTCTCCCTCTGTTACCCATTTAATTTTACGCGTATCCGATATAGAAGAGCCTACTGAGACTACGTTCGCTTCCGATGCAATGCTTCCAGCACCTAGTGCCACAGAATTATTAGCAGAGACGACGCTACCATTCCCTAATGCAATTGAAGAGTCGCCCGTTGCAGAAGCACTTTTACCGATAGCAGAGCTATTCACCCCTGTTGCGCTTGCGCTATCGCCGAATACGATTGAATAATCGCCTGTTGCAGAAGTCCCTTGACCGATAGCCGAACTATTTACGCCACTTGCAGAAGAGTTATCCCCGATAGCAATTGCGCTTGTAGCAGCAGTATCCGTCTTGGCAGACTTACCAACAGCAATTGAACCAACTCCCCATGCATTCGCACCGGTTCCCTGTGCTATAGCTGATTCAGCAGTTGCAGATGCGCTCTTACCGATAGCAGAGCTATTCGCCCCTGTTGCACTTGCGCCATCGCCAATAGCAACTGCGCTTGTAGCAGCAGCATTCGTCTTGGCAGACTTACCAAGAGCAATTGAACCAGCGGCAAATGCATTCGCACCAGCTCCCTGCGCTATAGCTGATTCACCACTGCTTACTGCTTCCTTACCAATAGCAATAGCTGATTCAGCAGCCGCAGCAGCACTGCTACCTTGAGCAATAGCATTTGCGCCAAATCCGATTGCATTGTTTCCTAGAGCAATAGCCGATTCACCAGCCGCATTTGACCTATCACCTACCACAACGGATGATGCACCAGATGCATTTGTGGACGCCCCCATCGAAATAGAATATTCACCTAACGCCTTTGCATTGTCACCAATAGCTACAGCAGATCGAACTCCACTACTTGTTGTTGCGCCAGCACCTATTGCAAGAGAATACGAACCGCCTGCATTGGAGCTAGCACCTAGCGAAACCGAGTTTACGCCCTGCGCTTTTGAGTGATAGCCAAATGCAGTCCCGTGGCTTTGTGTAGCACTTGCGCTTTCCCCAATTGCAACAGATCCATCGCCTGTACTTATAGCTTGAGCTCCTATAGCTACACCCGATCCCAAGCTCGAACCAGATTGCGTACCTGTACCTATCGCAATACTATTTTTACCGATTGTAGTGGCACCGGTACCCTGTGCGATAGAGGATTCAGCATTCGCCTTTGCAGATTTACCAATAGCTATAGATGAGACTCCACTAGCGCCCGCTTCGGTTCCTATCGCTATTGCATCAGCACCAGTTGCCGTACCACCACCTTCTGCATATCGCAGCAAACTATCGCGATTCAACATCACTGATGGTGCCTCTAATACCGAGGCATCAGTAGGTGCGATAATGCCTAAAGCGGCAAGCGTTAATTCATTTTGACGTAGTACAACAGCTTTATCGTCTACAGCTTTATCTTCAGCATCTTGATCGCGAGAAGCTGTTTTTTCTTGATTCGCCGTATTGTTACTGTCTGCATCTGCAACATCCGTAACTAATAATGTCGGATTTTCTGCTTGCAAGATATCGTGTGCTAATAGCTCCTCTGCGAAGAGTGGCGATACTGATACAGCAAAAGAGAGCAATGTTGCCATAGTGAGTCCCGTTGCGCTGACAGCGATTTTTTTCCGCGACGCAAACTCCGAAGCCACCACATAAGTTTTCTTTGCATAACTCCAAATAACACTATAAATTCTGTTCATTTTTTTTAATCCATTGAATATAGAGAGAATTTCTTTCATCAAATAGTAACAAGTTTTTTGTAAAAAATTATTTTACTTGTTATAAATTGATAAACAGTTAAAATTCAAGCAGATAATCAAAGAACTAATACATTAAAACTTATGATTTTTACTAAGTAAACGGGCACTCACATACTAAAACAGCTATATCCTTAAGTCGCATACAAATATTGCTTTTCACATGATAATCAACATCCTAATCAAAACATAATATTAAACTATAAAAATAAATCCCCTTACAATAATGTAATAAAACATGGGACGCAAAAACTATAAAAATAAACTGAACGATTAATAATAGAATAATAAAGTTAATAAAAATTCCCAAAACACAAGCTATTACAGCAAACCCATATAATTATGACAGGAATTTAACAACCTAAAAAATAGAATAAATATTGACTCAAAAAGATGACTAATATCAAATAAATAATCTACATGACTGTTATACTACGTGCTTCTTTTTTTATCATCGATTGAGTAAGTAGCATCGCAATTGGTCATAACACCAATTGTAAATATATGTATAAAAAAGGAAAAATATTAAAAATCCTATCTCTATCATAAATGCCTGCCAAAGAGATACCCGAAGAAAAAAGGCGATCATAGGAATAGTGAAGAGGATTAATGTGCCTTCAAATCCCACTGCTTGTAAAATACGGATTTTCACAGAGCGTTTACCATCCACAAAGGGAAAATAGCGATCAAAGATTGCATTAAACACAACATTTAACAAAAGTGCTGTCAGCGAAATTAGCACCGATAAGATTCCCATCGATGCTACAGGCTTATTCAGAATATAGACACCCATCAGCATCGTCAGCCCAATCGCTAGACACTCAAATAGCACTGCGTGGAAAACTCGTTCTTTTATACTTCTTTGATTTAGCGTCGCCATTATCGCTCCTATGTCTGTTATTTATAGTAAATTTGGTTTAAGAAAACATAAAACCTGACTCACCAACACTTGCAAGATGCCGGATAGAACGGCCTCCTCGCCTCTATCAACCGATGCGCCGGCATTTAAATGCCGCTTATTTTGAACCGATCTTACTATAAATACTACTACTTAAATAAAAGCTCTAGGAAATTGCTTACCTAGAGCTCTAAATGATATGCATCTTGTAGTGATTAGATCAAATATGCTTGATCTCTATCTGAATTAACTATCTAAACTAGATATCTAAATTCCCCACTAATTGAGCATTCTGTTCGATAAATTCTCGGCGAGGTTCGACTTCATCGCCCATTAGCATCGTAAAGACTTCATCCGCTTTTACTGCATCTTCAACTTTCACTTGCAGTAATCGGCGTGATTCAGGATCCATCGTTGTCTCCCACAATTGCTCGGCATTCATCTCACCCAGACCTTTGTAGCGTGATACCTGCTGCCCCTTCTTCGCTTCATTAATGAGCCAATCGAGCCCCTCTTTAAAGCCTTCAATCGCTAAGGTGCGCTCGCCCCGTTGGACAAAAGCCCCGGGTTGAATCAAGCTATGAAGCTCTTCAGAGAGTGCCGCAATCTCTTGATATTCATTAGAGTGGATAAAACGCTCATCAATAAGATAGTGATCTTCTAATTTGTAACGCTCGCCGGTAATAGTAATCGTACCCGCCGATGTTTGCGCATCCACACTATAATTGACAGAGCCTTCTGAAGTATCACTTTGTAATAATGCTTCTAATTGCTTCGCCCACGTTTGCCCCGCTTCACTATTGAGCATCTCCACCGTTAATGCCGGTAGATCTAATAGATAGTAGAGCACCGCTTCAGGTAGACGATGACTAATACGGCTGATGATATGTTCAACTTTCATCAACTGCTTCGCTAAACGCTCCATCACCACCGATGAGAGTGCCGGCGCATCTGCACTTGGATGCATCGATCCATTTTCGAGGGCGGTATTGAGGAAGTAGAGCGCTAACTCATTATCATCCTTAATATAGGTCTCTTGCTTGCCTCGTTTTACTTTATAGAGCGGTGGCTGCGCAATATAGATATGCCCACGTTCCACAAGCTCGCGCATCTGCCGATAGAAAAATGTGAGTAACAGCGTGCGAATATGCGCTCCATCCACGTCGGCATCGGTCATAATCACGATACGATGATACCGCAATTTATCAGGATTAAATTCATCACGACCAATACCACAGCCTAACGCAGTGATGAGAGTGCCAATTTCTGCCGAGCTGATCATCCGATCAAAGCGGGCACGCTCAACATTCAGGATCTTCCCTTTAAGCGGTAAAATCGCTTGAAATTTGCGGCTACGGCCCTGCTTAGCAGAACCGCCTGCCGAGTCCCCTTCCACGATGAAGAGTTCTGATTGTGCAGGGTCTTTCTCTTGGCAATCCGCTAATTTACCGGGAAGTCCGGCAATATCAAGTGCGCTCTTCCGGCGAGTATTCTCCCGTGCTTTCCGCGCAGCTTCTCGAGCCATCGCCGCATCGATAATTTTAGAGGTGATCGCTTTGGCATCATCAGGATGCTCTAATAAAAATTGCTCAAGACGTTCCGCTAATACGCCATCAACCACAGGACGCACTTCACTCGATACGAGTTTCTCTTTGGTTTGTGAAGAGAATTTAGGCCCTGGGATTTTAACCGAGATAATCGCAGTTAAACCTTCCCGTGCATCATCACCGGATGTGGCCACTTTCAGTTTTTTCAATAAGCCTTCATCTTGCATATAGCGATTAAGCGTCCGCGTCATCGCTGCTCTAAAACCAGCTAAGTGGGTTCCCCCATCGCTTTGTGGAATATTGTTGGTATAACAATAGACGCTCTCTTGATAACCATCGGTCCATTGGAAAGCAATCTCCACATTGATATTATCTTTTTGACAATCACAGTAGAAGATATGGGGATGAATCTCATTACGGTTTTTATTAATCAATTCTACATAAGCACGAATACCGCCGGCATATTCAAAGACTTCGCCTTTATCAGTGCGTTCATCTTTAAAGGCAATACGAATTCCTGAATTTAAGAAAGCAAGCTCCCGAAGACGTTTATAGAGGATATCGTACTCAAAAGTGATATCGTTAAAGACTTCTTTACTGGGCTTAAAGTGAACAGTCGTACCATGTTGATCGGTCTCGCCGATCTCCCGAAGTGGATAATCAGGTTCACCGCCACTATATTCTTGTTCATGGATCTTGCCATGTTTGTAGATTGTGAGCTTCAATTTAGACGAGAGCGCATTGACCACCGAAACCCCAACGCCATGTAGACCGCCGGAAATAGCATTATCTTCAAATTTACCACCGGCATGTAGGACAGTCATCACGACCTGCGCAGAGGAAACCCCCTCTTCGGGATGAATTTCCACCGGAATCCCGCGTCCATTATCGGTCACTGTAATCGAATTATCCATGTGAATGGTCACACTGATATCATCACAATGACCTGCTAAAGCTTCATCTATGGCATTATCGACCACCTCAAACACCATATGATGCAGACCGGTTCCATCATCCGTGTCTCCAATATACATTCCGGGGCGTTTCCGAACCGCGTCAAGCCCACGTAGGACCTTGATACTTGGAGATTGACTCTCAGTTGTCATTCACAATACCTCTTGTTTAATACTGATTCATTTTGATTCTGATTCATTCTATGGATAGACACACATTGCTCAAGCTGATACCTCACCAATTTACTTCAACTGCCTTCAGACATACTCTAAGGGTCACTAAAATCGGAGATTTGAAAAAAATATCGCCTAATCGCCGGTAATTTCTCCAAACTAATCGGTAACTGATTTAAGATTGATCGGAAATTGATCAACAATGCGGTCAGAAATTAGCTTGCCATTATACCATTTTTTGCGCAAGGCCGTCATTAAGTTGGTAAGTGACCATGCCATTTTGCACTGTTAAATCAGAGAGCTCAGGGAACTCGGATGCCTCAAGGCAAGTCACGAAGAGCTGTGACTTATGCGCTAGAAGTTCCTCTAACAAAATTAACCGCCGTTTTTGATCTAATTCCGCTGTTAAATCATCCATTAAAAGAATCGTCGAAGATTGGCTAATCTCTTGATGCAACTTCACCTGCGCTAACATCAGTGCAATCGTTGCAAGCTTCACCTGTCCACGGGAGAGATGATAATGCGCCACTCGCCCATCACATTTGAGCGTAAAATCCCCTCGATGTGGACCTATACGGGTAAAGGTCATCTGCCGATCCCGATCTCGCGATTGCGCTAATTCTTGCTGTAACATCCCTTCAGTAAAGCCCGATTGATAATGAAACTGCCACTCAATCTCACTACTCACTAACCGCGATAATAACTCTGTAGCAAGCGGCGCGATCTCCTCGATAAATTGCCGGCGATATTGATTCAATGTTTCCCCAGCCTCACTCATCTCCGACTCAATACTCTCTAAAACCGCATTGGGATAACCACCCTTTAAACCCGCATTACGCTGAGAGAGCGCTCGGTCATACCGCTGCCAGATACGATGATACGCTTCATAATTTTGAAACAAACCCCAATCGATAAATTGCCGGCGAGATTTAGGCTCTTCCATTAGGTCAGTACCGGTATCAGGCCCTAAAAAGAGCATCGGTAATAATTTCGCAAGATGAGAGCGCTTTTGAATCGTCTCGCCATCTTGCCGCACCAATACGCCGCCTTTAGTACGCTCAATCCCTAGATGAGAATCGATACCTTGCGGCGATATTAACCCTGCCATGACACGAAAATAATCCTTATCCTCCCGAATCACTTGATTAATTCGGGATGTACGAAAAGAGCGGAGCTGAGAAAGAAAATAGATCGCTTCGAGCAGGGAGCTTTTGCCGGATGCATTTTTACCAACAATCAAATTAAAATGCGAGTCAAACGAGAGCGTCTGACTCGCTAAATGGCGAAACTGTTCAACTTGTAATGTTTGAATAATCACAGGTTAAAAATCTGTAGAAACATACATGTTATTGAGCATGATAAATCAAGCATTATGCCGACGCTTAGAGGCGCATTGGCATCACGACATAACGCACATTGTCATTATCAGAGTTTTGAATTAAGCAACTCGAATTCGGTGCTGTAAAGCTCAGTCGTACCATATCATCATCTAAGGCTTTCAGCGCATCGATGAGATAGCTCACATTAAACGCAGTAGCAAAACCTTCACCTTGATAGTTAACTTCTACTTCCTCTTCCGCTTGCTCTTGCTCGGGGTTATTCACCTGTAACTTCAGTAGATAATCAGAGATTGTAAAACGGATCCCTCTGAATTTATCTTGTGATAAGACGGATGCACGCACTAAACCATCGATTAAACCTTGACGATCTGCCGCAATGATTTTATCCCCTAAAGGCGGAACAACACGACGATAATCTGGGAATTTTCCATCAATCAATTTAGTGGTGAAAACAATACTGCCTAGCTCGACCCGAAGATGATTAGCGCTTAACTCTAAATGGAGCGGTGCAGATTCATTTTCAATCAGCTTTAAGAGCTCCTCAACCCCTTTACGCGGGATAATAAGCTGTTGTTGTAATTCTGAAGATTCAGGTAACTGATAGTAAGAGACAGACAGGCGGTGACCATCAGTGGCAACCGCATTAAGCTCAGCACCATTGACATCAAGCAGTAAACCATTTAAGAAGTAACGGACATCGGACACAGCCATCGAAAAGGCGACTTGTTCGATAAGCTTACGAAGCGCATTTTTAGGAAGCGTTAATGTTTTATCAAACTCTAAATGATCAGAAACAGGGTACTCATCGATCGGCAAACAGCTCAAAGTAAAGCGTGAACGGCCGGCACTAATTGTCGCCCGAGAATCGCTCCCCACTTCGATCTGAACTTCGATGCCACTCGGTAGCGCTTTGAGAATATCAAAGAGCTTACGTGCTGGGAATGTCGTTGCTCCTTGCTCTAAAGGAATATGAGGGAACGCGCAAGTTAATTCGATCTCAAGATCGGTAGTTGTCAAGGTGATCTCATCTTCACTGACCACACATTTGACATTTGCTAAAATCGGGAGTGTTTGTGTTCTATCAATCACACCGATAATCGCCTGTAATGGCTTCATCAACTGTTCTCTTTGAATAACTAACTTCATATGTCCTCTTCTAGAATCTTATGTTAGTACAGTGAATTAAGATCGCATCTGCCAATCAATTCTACTCAATTAAGGCGTCTATCGATCAGATTAAAATAATAGTCTGATAGTTCGATGCTAATAGTTTATTGCTAATAGTTCGATACTATTGTCAATCTATCTTATTGCTTAAACGATAAATTATAACACGATATTTTCCCACATGCTATCGCTATTACATTTGTGGAAAGCGCGTAAAAATGGGATATTTGAGCGGTTTTAAACCTTATTTTAAGAGCCATTTGCCACACAAAGACTAGCTCTACAAGACTTACCCACAAAGTTATCCACAACCTCGCTATTCCTTACGAATCATGTCGATTAACAATCAATATATTGATATTCAAAATCATTAGGATACAACAATCCCTCCAGCGTTCACTGTCAATCATAAACCTAGTAACGATTGTGGATATCGGGGAAAATAGTCTAGAAAAATGATTTCATCTGGCGACTCTCAATAATGGAGCCCTACACGATGAAGCCTTAAACGATAGATCACTTACTCATAGATAAACGCCTGATGAGTATTAAGAATTAGCCCATGCTTCCCGAAGATATCGATCTTTCAACGAAGCATACTGTTTAGCAGAATGGTAAAGTTGCTCAATTTCCTGATCGGATAGAAAGCGCACTCGTCTTGCCGGCGCACCGACCCAAAGCTCCCCTGTTTTGACCATTTTCCCCGGTGCTAATAATGCCCCTGCACCTAAAATACTATGCTTCTCCACGTGAGAGCCATCTAACAAAATCGCCCGCATACCAATTAGAACGCCCTCTTCAATCGTACAACCATGCAACATTGCGCCATGTCCAATCGTCACATCACTACCCACCCTTGTAGGATAACCATGAGGCGGATTCGCTCCGGGATTAGTGACATGAATCAGCGTCCCATCTTGAATATTAGTACGATCCCCAATCACAATCTGATTCACATCCCCGCGCATCATGACACCAGGCCAAATAGAGACATCATCGCCGAGAATAATATCACCAATTAATACAGCACTAGGATCAATCCAAGGACGCGCACCGATTTGGGGCATCTTCCCCTCAAATGGACGAATAGCACCCACAGGATGCGAATGATGAGCAATATCGGTCATCGGATGTGTTGAATTAGATTTCATAACTATTCCCTTTACTTAGGCTGATTTTTAAATCTATTACAATCTTCCGCAAATCACTGCGAAAATTTTGTGAATCTCTTTCTCAGTGTACTGAGGCGTATCCTTAAAATATAGTAAGATCGGTTCAAAATAAGCTTATTGGCTTATTGAAATGCCGGCAAATCAGCTGATTGAGGCAAGGAAGCTATTCTATCCGGCATCTTGCATGTATTATTTAATACGGTTTGATGTTCTTTTAAAATCCTACACGCGCTACCTCAAACCATTTTTTTACACCCAATTTACTACATCTTGATTCTATCATCATGCCCTATTTAACAGATAATAGGTGATCTTTAAGTAATTTCCCGCTCTAAAATGATTGAATGATCATCGCTTATTTAAGACTGTCTATGAGACTAAGTCACTCTTTATAAATTGTTATCCTAATGGCAGATATGAAGAATATTCCCATCAATAGACTTTCTATTTCCATCAATTACTGTTAATAATTATCACTGAATAAAAAAATAATCCTATTCATGCCCATCAGATTGGCGAAAGAATATTGCCCTAATAACAGAGGATAAAAATCGTGATGACTGAAGATCCATTAAGTCGCCACCGCGCAACCATCGATCAGATAGATACTCAAATTTTACAACTACTCAATGAACGCGCTATTGCAGCGAAAGCCATTGGGGAGATCAAAATTGCCGCAGGGGATACGGAGATGTATCGCCCAGAACGGGAAGCACAAGTACTTTCACACAAAATGGCGCATAATCCTGGTCCGATTGCCGATCAAGATATCGCAAGGCTCTTTCGAGAGATTATGTCAATCTGTCTCTCTTTGGAAAAGCCCCTCAAAATTGCTTATCTAGGACCTGAAGGTACCTTCACTGAAGAGGCAGCCATTAAACATTTTGGTGGAGCCGCCAGCCGATTACCCATTCGTACTATTGATGAGATCTTCCATGCGGTTGAATCGGGTAAATTTGATTTTGGTGTAGTGCCGATCGAAAATTCCACTGAAGGCGCTGTCAATCAAACCCTCGATTGCTTCCCTACCTCAAATGTCTATATCTGTGGGGAAACGGAGCTAAAAATTCATCAAAATTTGATGACTCACGAGAAGGATCTAAAAGCGATTAAGATCGTTTATGCTCATCCCCAATCTTTAGCGCAGTGTCGCTCTTGGCTTGACGAATATATCCCGCACGCTGAACGTATTGCCACTAATTCTAATGCCGGAGCCGCACAGCGCGCCGCTGTTGAAGCTGGCACTGCAGCCCTAGGTGGTAAACAAGCGGCAGAAGTATATCAACTGCCTATTTTAGAGAAAAATATTGAAGATAATCTGACTAATAGCACACGCTTCCTCATTATCGGCAATAAACGGATTCCACCGAGTGGCAAGGATAAAACGACGATCCTAGTATCTGCCAATGATCGCCCAGGATTACTACTGCATCTCATTGCCCCACTCTCGAAATATAATATTACGATGACCCGCATTGAGTCGCGTCCATCTAAAAATAGCAATTGGAGCTATATCTTCTTTATTGATGTCTTAGGGCATTATGAAGAACATGGCCTGCAACTTGCGCTCAAGGAGATTGAAGAAGTCGCCTCATTCTTTAAAGTTTTAGGCTCATATCCTGTAGCGCTCTATTAAATAGATCCTCTTCATAAGAAGATCAATGATCAGAAGATCACGTCACAAAATGGCATCATCAAGCTGATCTCATAAGCCCAATAACCGCCAATAATCATTCATGATTGGGTCGTTGTTGGGTTTCTTTCTTGGGTTTCCCCTCAATAAAGGCGTATAATTATCAGATAATAATTTATTTTATTAAATATTCATTTATTCATTTGTTCATTTATTTATGAATATATAATGAGTGAATGACACCCTAAAGATCAGTTATTAATAAGATCTGTATTAATATAATCTCTATTCATACATTTTATGGTGAATATCGTTCTACTCTGATAAAAGGAGCCACTTATGGAACCCATCTATACCCAAAATCAACCAACCGTCAGTCCGGTAATGACCACGAAAGATTGGGTGATTACTTGGATTATCTTTATTATTCCTGTCGTGGGCTTTATTGCTTCTATCGTTTGGGCTATTGATGGTAAAAATCCCAATAGAACCAATTTTTTCCGCGCTTATTGGATTGTATCAATTGCTGTCATCATCATTTTGGCGATTCTTTACGGTATTATCTTAGCAATTGGCTATAGCAATGGCGCATTTCACTAACATCTAGTGCGATAAGGCGAGATAAAATAATCTCAGTACAATATCAACGATAGAATATCCGAATAGTTCTGATAAGAGACAACGGTTTGTTCTATCGTTTTTTATTGCCTATACTGCATACCCTATATTGCATACAGATTTGTTCAACATCACAAGTACATCAATAAGGTGATTCTATGTATTTACACCCTAATCCCCCGGCGGATATTGTCTTTATCAAAAATCTCGCACTCGACATCATTATCGGCATCTATCCCCACGAGCGTGTCGCCACGCAGCCTATTACTCTGAACCTTGAAATGCAGTGGGATAATCGACCCTCTGCGGAAAAAGATGATATTAATCTAACACTCGATTATGAAAAGGTGAGTAATTACATTAAAGAGTTCGCAGCGCATTCCGCTTTTCAATTAGTAGAGACCTTTACCGAAACATTAGCGAAGAAGCTGATTCTTGAATTTAATATTCCGGCGCTCTCCATTGAACTTAATAAACTCACTGCTATTTCCGGTACTGATGCGGTAGGTGTCAAGATCTATCGAGAGAAAGCGCACTATATTCATGATTAGATGATGATTAGATTCATAGTAAGAAAGCTATTTTATGGATAGCCACAAAAAAGAGGTTCTCTCAAATTAGAACCTCTTTTCGTTATAAAGTGCATTTATCACTATCGTACACTATCGCATTAATTATAAGATCAAAACATTATGCGTGATAACGACTCAAATCTAAGCCTTCGCTACTAATCTCCGGCGTCTCCCCGGCAATGAGATCACTCACATAACGACCAGAGCCTGCAGCCATTGTCCAGCCAAGTGTACCATGGCCGATATTGAGGAAGAGATTCTCATATTTTGCGCGCCCTAAAATCGGCGTACCATCCGGCGTTGCAGGACGTAATCCTGTCCAGAAGAGTGCTTCCGGCAAGTTTCCGCCTTCAGGATAGAGATCATTGGTGACAAACTCCAGGGTTTCCCGGCGACGAGGGTTCAGACTTAAATCGTACCCCATTAACTCCGCCATACCGCCCACACGAATGCGCTGATCAAATCGCGTAATGGCAATTTTGTAAGTTTCATCCAAAATAGTAGATTGCGGTGCCATTTCAGGATTAATAATCGGAATGGTTAAAGAGTAGCCTTTCAACGGATAAACAGGGATCTCTATGCCAATGGGCGCTAATTTACCCGCCCCATAACTGCCTAGACAGACGGCATAAGCATCTGCGGTGAGCTTCTCGCCATCCACCCAAACGCCTGTGACCTTCTTACCATCAGTGTCAATCTTTTCAACTACAACACCAAATTTAAAGGTGACACCAAGCGCTTTCGCTTTCTCAGCAAGACGGCTAGTATAGAGATAGCAATCGCCGGTTTCATCATTCGGCAAACGTAAACCACCTGCCAATTTATGAACACTTTTTGCTAATGCCGGCTCTACAGCGACAATGCCATCACGATCGAGCACTTCATAAGGCACATTAAACTCTTCTAATACCGCAATATCTTTCTGAATCGCCTGCATCTGTGCTTCTGTACGCAGTAATTGTGTTGTGCCGAGCGTCCGCTCTTCATAATGTAGATCAATCTCTTTACGTAGATCCCGCAAGCAATCCCGGCTATATTCTGAAACACGCACCATACGGGCTTTATTCGTGGCATAACTCTTTTCATTACAGTTACGCAAAAGCTGCCACATCCAATGATACTGCTTCAGACTTTTAGTAGGACGAATCGCCAAAGGCGCATGCTCCCGTTGCATCAACCATTTAATCGCCTTCATCGGAATACCTGGCGCCGCCCAAGGAGAAGCATATCCTGGTGAGATCTGCCCGGCATTACCGTAGCTCGTCTCTAATCCGGCACCATCTTGTCGGTCAACCACAGTGACTTTAAATCCTTTTTTAGCTAAAAAGTAGGCTAATGAAGTGCCTACCGCGCCGCTCCCTAATACTAATACATCCATCTTCTCTCCTTTCCATCTACTTTAGAAACGTATTTTAGAATCTTGTTTTAGAAGCTTGTTTTAGAAGCTTACTCTAGAGTCTTACTCCAGAATCCCGCTATAAGATCGCATTTTAGATTGCCTCTAAATGAACTTTTCATTCCCCTAAGATAATACACCTTATTCATTACGTTGCATTGTCTCACAGCCAAAAAAACAGGACAGAAATCTTTCACATTTCTTCAAAATATCTCTCATAAATCATTGTTAAACTTTTATCTTTCACAATTTATGTTTATAATGATCACTTTTAGAGATATCATAAAATAACGGCTCTCGATAAGGTGTTATTTCTTCAGGTTGATCACCGATCAATAATGAGATTTTAATCCTTTCTAGACGTTTTGATGATACAGCGATTCTCTACCCTCAATCAGAAGTCGCGGTATAAACAATGGTATTGATATCACATTTTCCACCCTTGCAATTATGGTAATCGTTGCAAGATTTCATTTGATTCTACTTTTATATAGACACTCACAATAAAGGCCCCGTAATGAGCTTTGAATCACTTCTAACTGCTTTCCAGCATATTCTTTGGGATTATCTCTTAGTCTATCTTCTTTGTGGCATTGGGATTTTTTATACCTTACTGCTCAAAGGTATCCAAATTCGTAAATTTAAAACCGCCTTTCGAGCGCTCACCTCCAAATTCTCACTCAAAGGCAAAAGTGCTGATAAGAGTGGCATGAGCTCTTTCCAAGCGGTGTCGACCGCCATCGCTGGACAAGTGGGAACTGGTAACCTTGCCGGTCCCGCTACTGCGATTATGGCAGGCGGACCTGGGGCGATTTTCTGGATGTGGGTCTCCTCCTTCTTCGGAATGGCGACTATCTATGCAGAAGCGATCTTAGCGCAAAAATATAAAACCAAAGATCGAACCGGCCAAGCGGTTGGTGGACCTGCGTACTATATTGAGAAAGGTTTAGGGATCAAATGGTTGGCTGTACTCTTTGCGATTCTGATCATCTTAGCCTTAGGCTTAATCGGCAATATGGTGCAATCGAATTCTATCGCTTCAGCATTTGAGAAATCGCTCTCTATTCCTACTTGGGTGACAGGGCTTTTCGTAGCAGTTCTAGTGGCCTTCTTAGTGATCGGCGGTATCAAAAATATTGCTTCATTTACTGAAAAAATCGTGCCTTCAATGGCCTTTTTCTATCTGATTGGTGCGATTATCGTTTTAGCGATGAATTATCAATTTATTCTACCTGCTTTCAAAGCGATCTTTATCGCAGCCTTTAATCCTGAAGCGGTTCTAGGCGGTGGTGCCGGGATTGCCATTCAACAAGCGATGCGTCTCGGGATTGCCCGCGGACTCTTTTCAAATGAAGCGGGTATGGGTTCAACGCCACACGCGCATGCTGTTGCAAAGGTAAAAACGCCAGAAGAGCAAGGTTATATTGCCATGATGGGGGTTTTTGTGGTCGGTGTCATCGTGACACTCACAGGACTTGTCATTATCACCTCAGGACTTCGAGGCTGGGAAGCTTCAGGCAGTGCAAATCCTTCCTTCCTCTCCTTCTTTGATGGTCAAGGTACCGGAATTACCATTACGCAATATGCTTATGAGATGATCTTCGGCTCTGTGGGCGGCATCTTTATCGCCTTCTCACTCCTCTTTTTCGCTTTCTCCACCATTATCGGCTGGTATTACTATGCGGAAACCAATGTGCGTTATCTCTTTAAACACAAATCTGCCGTACCGCTCTTTCAGATTTTAGTGGTCATCGGTGTCTTCGGCGCATCCTTTATTCATGTGGATATCGTCTGGCAATTAGCGGATCTCTTTAATGGATTAATGGTATTACCCAATATCACAGCGCTACTCCTCCTCGCCCCCATTGTCTTTATGGAAACGATGAAATGCGATTGGAGAGTGGTTCCTATTTTAGGGCGCTTACCGATCTTTAGAACAAAGCCGGTCGAATCAGAAGAGGGTTAAAACGTCTAGCGCTAAATATCCGTTGATCTGAACATCATTATTTAGCGATATAATAATTGAGATAGGTATAACAACTGAAGCATCACTCATTGAATTGGGGGATGCTTTTTTGTATAGAAATAACAGCACTCTCTATAGCCGGCGCACAATTGCGATAAAAATAAGATCATTCCCCCCGGCGATGGGATTAATCTGCTTAGTGGTATTCTATTGTCCATTTTAATGAAGATCTGATTCCCGGCGGGAGGGAATGAGTGCAAATCTAGATAAATCCCGCGCCCGCAAATAAGAAGCTCAAAGCTGCTCGGAAAGATCCTCCACTTATTCCTCAAAGAATTGTTTTAAATCACGCCTTTTTACAAAAAATCGGTACAATAAAATGATTCAAGAATGCTCGGTGATGTGATTGAGATATGATCGAGAACATAACCAACATTCTATCTACTTTGATGATGTCTCAAGAGGGAACTATGAAACGATTATCCATTGGTCTTGTCGCCCATGATGCTAAGAAGAAATTACTTGTAGATTGGATTGGGGATTATCTCCCTTACTTTCGGCAACACGATCTTTATGCCACAGGCACCACAGGAAAACATATCCTAGATGCTTATCCTGATCTCTCCCTCACTCGTCTGAAAAGCGGACCTCTCGGCGGCGATCAGCAACTAGGTTCAATGATCTGTACTGAAAAGCTTGATCTACTCATCTTCTTTACCGATGCTCTTACGCCGATGCCGCATGATGTGGATGTGAAGGCTCTTATTCGCCTCTCTACACTCTACAATATTCCAAATGCTTGTAATACCGCAACAGCGAGTCTTTTAATGCAGGCCATTATTCTCAATCATGACAATAATAATCAAGGCTTCCTCAGCCAAAAAGCGCCTTAATCATCATCTTAACGACTAATATGGTGATTTTTGACTTTATGATGATTGATCACTAAAAATGATTGCAAATATCAATAAAAGGGGTCATTTAGATGCAACCCTTTGCAATCAATAGTAAACTTATCCTTTTTTGAATTAACAATGAAGGATCGTCATGAATCAAATGCGAGAACTGACGCTCCGGGGGATGATCCTCGGGGCGCTTATTACAGTGGTATTTACCGCATCGAATGTCTACTTAGGGCTCAAGGTAGGGCTCACTTTCTCCTCTGCTATTCCGGCAGCGGTGATCTCAATGGCCGTATTACGTCTCTTTGCCGGCTCCACCATTTTAGAAAATAATATGGTGCAAACTCAAGCATCGGCCGCAGGAACACTCTCTTCGATTATCTTCGTGATTCCCGGACTGTTGATGATCGGCTATTGGCAAGATTTCCACTTCTTGATGACCTTCTTTATCTGTGCCGCCGGCGGTATGCTCGGGGTGCTCTTCTCCATTCCGCTTCGTCACGTTATGGTGGTTAAAAGTGATCTACCTTATCCTGAGGGCGTTGCCGCCGCTGAGATTCTCAAAGCAGGTTGCAATGAGCAAGTGGATGAAAAAGGCAATACCTCTTCAAAAGAGGGCTTGAAAGATATCCTCTTCGGCGGCGCCATTGCCGCAGTCGTCACGCTTTTTACCAGCGGTTTTCGCTTACTTTCAGGGGGCGCGGCTTATTGGGTCACCGCAGGTAAGGCGATCTTCCAAATTCCGCTCGGCTTCTCTTTAGCGTTGATGAGTGCCGGCTACTTAGTGGGTATTGTCTCTTGTGTAGCGATTATTATCGGCGCATTAATGGCTTGGGGCATTGCAGTGCCTATTTTAAGTACCATTCAAGAATTCCCGGCAGAGATGAGCTATAGCGCGATCGCTTCCTCTATTTGGGCAGAAGATGTACGCTTTATCGGTGCAGGGACTTTAGCGATTGCTGCTGTTTGGACGCTATTAACGCTGATGAAACCTGTGATTGAGGGCATTAAAATGTCACTCGGTGCACTTAAAGGGGATACCGGCAATAGTACAAATCGGACAGAGCAAGATCTCTCACCCAAAACCATTTTACTGATTATGGGCGCAATGCTCCTCATCTTAGTGGGCACTTTCTACACCTTTATCAGTGATGCTGATCTGTCAGCAGGATTTGCGTGGACGCTAGTCGCCGTCTCTGTCATCTTTGCCTTTGTAATGGGCTTTCTAGTCGCCGCTGCAAGTGGCTATATGGCAGGCTTAGTCGGCTCTTCTGCTAGTCCCATTTCCGGCATCGGAATTGTTGCGATTACTATTGCGGCACTGCTACTTCTCTTTGTGGGTGAAGCGGGCGGTTTAATGGAAACCGCTGCCGGCACGCAATTTGCTACGGCTTTAGCGCTATTCACAACAAGTGCGGTAATCGCCATTGCTTGTATCTCTAACGATAACCTACAAGATCTCAAAACCGGTTATCTCGTACACGCAACCCCTTGGCGACAACAGGTTGCGCTTCTGATCGGCTGTATTGTCGGAGCGATCGTCATTGCGCCAATCTTGGATATTCTCTATCAAGCCTATGGCTTTACCGGCGCACTGCCACGTCCGGGAATGGATGAATCACAAGTGTTAGCCGCACCACAAGCGACATTAATGGCAACTATTTCTGCCGGGATCTTCTCTCATCAATTAGAGTGGACGATGATTATTATCGGACTTGTATTAGGGGCGGTCATTATTGTTCTTGATATGTTCTTAGCCAACCGGGGTTCTAAATTCCGTCTACCTGCTCTTGCCGTTGGAATGGGAATCTATCTGCCACCAAGTATTACCACTGCCATTTTTGTCGGCGGTTTACTCTCTTGGATTATCAAGCGCCGCGCAGCAAAACGCCTTGCCGGTCGACCTGAAGCAGTACGGAAATCAGAATATGAGAAAGCGGATCGTAAAAGCGCCCTCATCGCCTCTGGTTTAATTGTAGGGGAGAGTTTAGTAGGTGTGATTATGGCGACAGTGATCGTGGTGAGTATGAATATCGATGCGATTCCGGATGATCGAAAAAATGCGCCACTCTCACTCTTAGGCGGTATGACCGATATCTTTGGTAGTAGCACACCAATGGTACAGCAATTACTCGGACTCTTTGTCTTCCTTTTTGTTGCCGTACTATTTGTTAGACGCGCACTCTCTGCTCTGAAATAGAGCGATAATATCATAAGATCGGTTCAAAATAAGCAGTATAGGCATCAGTGAAATACCAGCACATCAACTGTAAGATGATGATAAAACCGATAATAAAAACCCCGATATCAGCCTCTACATTCAGAGATAATATCGGGGTTTTCTGTAGGTGGAGAACCTATTGATACTGCATTATTCCATTATTTAAATGATGAATCTAAACCAGTTCATTTCAGATATCGCCTACTTTGAAACTGTTTGGATCATAATCCGCTCTTCATCATATATCCGGCGTTTTCCGACTGTTTTAGTACTTTTTTTACGAGTATGCATTCGTAGTAACGAGTGTCGCCGTTTAATTCGGACATCCCGAGGTTTCTTAGGAATCATCTCTTCGAAGATTAAGGGAGCCAATTCTGTGAGCGCTTTATCATATACTTTACGTTTAAAATGAATCACATCGCGCAGTGGTAACCAATAATCAACCCATTTATAGAGATCAAATTCCGGTTGGTCAACCGCATTGAGATTAAAATCTTCTTCATTCCCTACAAATTCTAACATAAACCATACTTGTTTCTGTCCGATACAAGTTCGATCGCTAGAGGGATTGCGGCGAATCAGATTTTGCGGTAAACGATAACGCAACCACCGATCTGTTTTGCCTAAAATTTTAATGTGCTCAGGGCGTAATCCAACTTCTTCATAAAGCTCTCTATACATCGCCTCTTCTGGTGTTTCATCGGGATCTATACCACCTTGTGGAAATTGCCAAGCATCCGCTTGACCGATCCGATGCCCCCAAAAGAGCTGTTGATCTTGATTACACAATATGATTCCAACGTTCGCTCGAAAGCCATCATTGTCTATCATTGTGTGCCTCTATAAAAAATAAAATTAAAAGTTACCCTCTATTGTTCCATAAGGCGACTGCAATGCCAAATCTAATTTCGGTCAGAAAAAGGTCTTTTTTTCGCCAAAAGCCCCTCATCACCTTGCTTTTCTCTTACTCGTCAAAAGAAGTTAGATCGAATAATTTTTGAAATCATTTCAATGAGTTCCTTTTTAAAATCCCCCTTTTGACTTCTCTCCCCCATACTGTACTATGATAATAATACATTTGGATTCTATTAAGGATTCATCTCGGTTTTTAGCACTCTGACAAAGAGAGATTGATCTCCCGCGTTAAAGAGTTATCAATCCTGATATAGATCCTTAGATGAGCACTCTCTATCTATCATTAGGAGGTTATATGTTTTCACTTAAAGATCAAATTGCAGTAGTAACCGGTGGGGCAAGTGGTATCGGCCGAGGTATTGTGGAAGCGTTGGCAGAAGCCGGTGCAAAAGTGATTATTGCCGATATTAATCGAGAAAATGGTGAGAAAACTGCAACAGCTGTCAATGGTGATTTCATTGAACTCGATGTCACTAATCAAGCACTTTGTCAGCAGCGCATTGATGAAGTGGTCGCCCAATATGGTAAGCTCGATATTCTCTGCTCTAACAGCGGTATCTTTCCACAAGCAACCCTTGAAGAGATGACCGAACAAGATTGGGACTTGATGCAATCAAGTCAATGTTAAAGGAACCTTTTTCATCGTACAAGCCGCGCTTAAAACAATGAAAAAACAGGGCTACGGCCGCGTTATTATCACCTCATCTATTACCGGTAATATTACAGGATTCCCCGGTTGGAGCCATTACGGTGCATCTAAAGCCGCTCAACTAGGTTTTATGCGAAGTGCTGCGCTCGAATATGCGCGTTTTGGTATTACTGTGAATGCTGTATTACCGGGCAATATCCTCACTGACGGTCTCAAAGCCCAAGGAGAAACTTATCTCGATCAAATGCGGGCAACAATCCCCACACATACATTGGGGGAGCCCAAAGATATCGGTTATGCTGCAGCCTTCTTAGCTTCGAAAGAGGCCAAATATATTACCGGTCAAACGATCATTATTGACGGTGGCCAAATCCTGCCTGAATCGCCGGAAGCGCTCCTCTAAACGTGATTTAGAAGTCATTTAGTCGTCGATCATTCAATAATCATTCAATAATTATTAAATGATTTTTTGATATTACAGCAAAGGTGAATAGGGTCATTCCTCTTCACCTTTTTGTTTATTCAGATTTTAATAATCCCCCGGCGCACATTGTAAGCATTGTAATCCTGCTTCACGCCAGAAATTCACAACTGAAGTACGGTCATCAAGCACTAACCAAGGTTCAAAACCATCTTGGCGCATATGCGCTAATAGTTTTTCTTTCACCACTTCATCGGGTAATGCATCATCCTCTTCATAACGAAGATATACACCATCAAAAGGAATATTATGTTTTGTGAGCCACGCTTCGGTATAGGCTTGATGTGAACGAGGACGACCGCTACAGATCACAATTTTTTCGCCAGAAGCTTTTAGGATCTGTACCAAACGCTGTACCGGTGCAATCACTTCTGCTTCGGCCATAAATTCAAAGAAATCATCCCAATTCTTATCCTCTTCTAATACCCATTGCTCTACGCGCGCTACATCAAAAGCCGCTAAGGTTCCATCCACATCTACTACCACACAACTTTGTTTCATAATACGTCCTTCCATTAATACCATTTTTACTAATGTCTAAAAGGGATAATGCTTATTCATCTCTTTCTGACAGTTCTCTACTATAGTAATATCTAATATCGGTTCAAAATAAACTGATTTAAATGCCGGGCATCAGCTGATCGAGGTAAGGAAGCTGTTCTATCCGGCATCTTGCAAGTGTTGGTAAGTCAGGTTTATCTTCTTTTAAAATCCCACAATCACTGTTTAAAACCATTTTTCTTAAACTAAATTGACTATATAACACTTCTCCCATTAACTTTAATTGTTTTTAACAAATATTATCAATATTAGATCAATATATGACTAAGATCCGTTCTTAATAATCTTCTTATAACAATGACTCAATCTTTTCTCTATCAGCCAATATCCATATGGTTCATCGCTATAATTCTGCTAAAGGCCGAATGACCCACCCCTGCTTTTTACTACCGGCACAGATCCAATAAGGCGCCACATTCCCCACTCGATCTCCGTAAGGAGAGCCCTTCGCCAGCTGCCAGATGACTCGAAAAACACCTGAATGAGCCACGATTACCGGCGATTCATATTGCGCTAAAATCGTATTGAGTGCTTCAATCACCCTTGTACAGAAATCAATCCAGACTTCCCCACCTTCCGGTGTCTCTTCATAAGGTGGTTGCATCGATTGAGGCCGTTCTTCTAAAACACCCCAATTCCGTTCTGCTAAACCCGCAACGATTCGCATTGGTCTCTTCGGAAAAAGAAGACGCGCTGTTTCTTGTGCTCGCCGTAATGGACTCACTAACACCGCATCAAACTGATAAGGAACTAAACTTTCCGCTTGTGCTAACGCTTGCACTCGGCCACGTTCTGTCAATGGAACATCTGTAATGCCGCCGATCAAACCCGCCGCATTGAGGGGCGTTTCACCGTGACGAATAAGAACAAATGATTTTCGGATTAAAGAGGGTAATGTGATAGAAGATTCAGTTATTGTCATCGTATGGGCAATCTTTTCAATTAAAAAACAAGGTTGAGTATTGGCTTATTCGAGTTCATTTGGGCTCATTTAAGATCATTCAAAATCATTCCACTGTCGATAAATCGCCGAAAAATTAACAGATCACTACAGATTGTTGCCGCACACCTAGTGCATCAAAATAACTGATCGGTTCATCAATAATTTCTCGCGCAAATGTTTGTGACCAGCGGCTAGAGACCCCTATATCAGTGAAAAGCGGCATCATATATCGACATTGTAAAAGATCAACAATCCGCTCAAGACAACGCTTGGTGGGATGAACATTCCAACGGGAAAAGCTTGCTTTTCCGGCATTGATAGAATCTTTTGCAGCTTGATCACAATAACCCGTAAAGAGCGTATGATGTTTAAAATGATTCATCTGCCGCAGTTTCCCAGCCATTCCAGCATTGCCATCGGGCCCGCCAGCTAGAAGATAAGTCGGCAGATGCGCGAGGCTTAAAAAAGTGTTACGTCCAGAAACATAGAGAGAAATCGGGATAATAAACCCCATTAACATCTCTTCAAAAAGCCCCACCATCGATGCTTTCAATGAACCATCATTATCACTCATCATTTGTTGCAACATCGCCAAACAGGCACTATCTAAGCCTACCCCTTCAATCTCTTGTTGATAGAGCCAAATAGCCATCTCTAGCGCACGCCCTGACGGTGGCACTGGGAATAAAATAGGCCGATGCAGTTCAAGGGCTAATTCAGTACGCAAATCGAGTTGTGTACGATCAAACAACCCATAAGATGCATCTAACAGCGCAATATGGGCCGGTGGTGGTTGATCAAATTGGAACAGCAGTGACTCAAGACTAAAATCACCGCTATAAAAGAGCCCACCAGCACAATCTAAATGAAACCAAATGCCCCCATAAGCGTGACCGCTTGCGCCTGTTGTAATTTGGATCGATCCAATATTAAAGACCCCTTTGACCGAAATAATATGGATAAGCCGATTTTTAGGCAATGATTTCGCGGTAACCGCAGTGCAATAGATCGGGATATGGTGCGGGATATTCTCCACATTCCCAATATGATCAAAGTGGTTATGGCTCAGAAGTACCGCATCAAGGTGCTCCGGCATTTGCCAAAGAACCTGATCATTTTCCAATAATCCTCCGGCATCAAGCAGTAACCGAATACCCGCATATTCCACGACGATCGCCGCCGGTGCTTTGCTTCCTAAACCGCTAATCACTTCAATCTTTAATTCACTCATCAAGTAGCCACCCTTGTTGTAATCGTATTTTAACGACACTGCCTAACATCAAAGGTGTCGGATGATAAGCGAGCAATGTAGCACCATTCATCGCTCGATCCTGTAGCTGTAAGGTCACCAAATAACGCTCCCCCTGATAGATACTACTGATCACTTTAACCGCAATCCCTTCCTCCACAAGATGCACGTGTTGAGGTCGAATAAAGACTTGAGCACGCTCAGTGAGCTCTGAATCAGGCCACGCATTTAATAATTGATTACCACTTAAATAGCGGGCATTATCCACTAAAAAAGTTTGTCGATTAATGGCCAATTCCAATACCGATCCTTGCCCGATAAAGGATGCCACCCAACGATTTTTAGGTTCACGGTAGAGCTCATCGGGCTTACCCCATTGCATTAGATGACCTTGATCTAATACGGCAATATGGGTCGCAAGCGCCATTGCTTCCGCCTGATCGTGAGTAACATAGACAAAGGTTGCACCGGTACGCCGATGAAAATCGCGAAAGGTTTCTTCCATTGTCGCCCGTAAATGGCGATCAAGGTTGGCAAGCGGTTCATCGAGTAGTACCACTTTTGGATTAGAGACTAAGCAACGGGCAAGTGCTACACGTTGTCGCTGGCCGCCACTCAATTCCTGTGGCGAACGCGCCGCATAAGCCCCTAACTCAACCACGTCTAATACCGCTTTTACTTTCTGAGTAAGCGCTTCGCGATTTACTTTAGCAATCTTCAGCGGATAGCCCACATTTTCGGCAACTGTCATATGCGGCCAGAGGGCATAGGATTGAAAAACCATACTCATATCCCGATTTTCAGGCGCCGTATGTAAAGTACTATCTGCGAGTAATCGCTCATCTAAATAGAGTGCCCCATTACTAATATTCTCTAACCCGGCAAGCATTCGTAGAATTGTCGTTTTACCACAGCCACTTGGCCCTAAAAGTGCGGCAAACGCCCCTGAGGGAATGGTGAGATTCAAATCTTTAACGGCGTGATAATGATTATCGTAAAATTTATCGATATGAGAGAGTTTTACTGTTGCCACGCAATAGCCCCTTTAGGCAGATAGCGCCCCATTAAATTGAGAAGTAACATCACCAATGCTACGAGAAAAACCACAAAAACCGAGACTGCTGAGGCTAAAACCTTATTGCCCCCT
Organism: Ignatzschineria ureiclastica; assembly: GCF_003121845.1. Taxonomy (GTDB): domain Bacteria; phylum Pseudomonadota; class Gammaproteobacteria; order Cardiobacteriales; family Wohlfahrtiimonadaceae; genus Ignatzschineria; species Ignatzschineria ureiclastica. The sequence goes on from NZ_QEWQ01000009.1 coordinate 25,182, forward strand.
TCATCTAAGTTAAAGATCACAACGCCTAACGTCTCATTCCCCGTACTCCAGAGTAGGGCTGATACCGTCAATTCATTAATAGCCGTCATAAAGACCAAAAGCGCACCGGCAAAGGCCGCCGGTGCTAATAGCGGCAAAATAATATCCCGTAAGCGTTGATAAAAGTTGGCACCTGCAAGCGCTGCGGCCTCTTCCATCGCCATATCGAGCTGTAACATACTATTGTGTACCGGCTTCATACAGACCGTTAAAAAACGGGCTAAATAAGCAATAAAAATCAGACCTAAAGTGCCATAGAGCGTATATTCAATAATCGGTATTGGTTTGGCAAAAAGTAGAATAAAAGCAATCGCTAATACAACGCCCGGTAAGGTATAAGGAATATCAATTGCTCGCTCCATAAAGCGTAGTTTACGACTTGGAAAACGCACTAATAGATAGGCAAAAGGGATACTCAATAACATCAAGATCAATGCCGCTGATACTGAGAGCACCATACTATTACTCAACGCGCGCCACGTGGCGCTGTAAGGATCGATCATTGTGCGATAGGCGGCTAAAGTCATCGTGTCACTAGTGAGTGGAACCCCTAAGGTTGGGACCAGTGATGTAGCAATCAATGCTAATAATGGTGCTACAAGAATCAGCAATAAGATCACCCCTAAAAAGAGCTCTAGTAGTAACCGTTTATACCCCAATTTAAAATCTAATGCCCGTCCGCTACTACCAATAAGTGGTAGCGCATATCGCTGCTGCAAACGACTCTGCACCGCCACAATGAGAAAAGCCATTACGCCCATTAAGACAGACATTGCCGCCACTTCATTCAACATCGTAGAACTAAAAGAAGCCATCGCTTGATAGATCTGTGTGGGTAATACGAAATAAGAGATCGGAATCCCCAACATCGCCGGGATACCAAAATTTCCAAGACTGGAGATAAAAGCAATCGCAGCGCCGGCAATAAGCGCGGTTCGGCAGAGAGGAATCATAATATCGATCAACACACGCCACAAAGAAGCACCATTAAGACGCGCAGCTTCAATCTGCTCTTGAGGTAGGTTAATCAGCTGTGTTCTTAATGTTAAAAAGACAAGCGGTGCGTGCTGAATCCCGAGTAGTAATGCAATACCTTCGGCTGAATGAAGGGGATTCGTCCGACCAAATCCCGGCGCAAATCCCAATGCTTTAAGAATAATGCTATTAGAGCCAAAGAGCTGTAACCAACTCAGGGCCGTCACTTGAGGCGGAATCATCATTGGCAACATAAAGAGAAAAATCCAAATGCCTTTTCCTCGAATATTGGTTAATGTCAGACAGAAAGCAAATAGACTGCCGAGCAGAACCGAAATAACCATTCCCCAAAAACTAGTATAAAGACTATGATAAATGGCCGTCCACGTTCGCTGATCACTGAAAACACGCGCCATACTACTCTCTCTGCCGGCAGGCAGATCCGCAACTGCCGCAATGATAAGTTGTAAGGTTGGCGATAGACTAAAGAAAATCACAATGATCAAGAGTCCCCAAAGCAGCACTTTAGGAGGACTCTGATTTAAAATAGAGCGCTTCATAAGAGGTTATTGAGCACCAAATAGTTCAGTAAATCGGGCTTTATCAGATTCAGAATCTTTCAAGGCTTTTGCTGCATCAAAATTCATTAAAATAATCTCTTCACGCGCCGGGAATCCTGCAGGAACCCCTAACGCTGAATGTGCCGGAAGATAACCCTGTTTGAGCACCAATTCTTGCCCCTCTTTTGAAAGCACAAAATCGATAAATTGCTTCGCAGCGGCCTTATTCGGTGCCTCTTTTAACATCGCAACAGGCTCTGTCACCAAACTTACCCCCTCTTTCGGGAAAAGAAACTCAATCGGTGCGCCTTTTGCCTTTTCACGATAAGCCATATAATCCACTAAGACACCATAAGCTTGATTCCCCGCAGCTAATGCGCTAACTACAGCCCCATTACCCCCTTGTGGCATTACGCCATTTTGCTTAAGATCAGCATAATATTGCCAGCCTAACTCAGGGTTATTCGTCAATGTTGAGAGATGAATTAATGCCGCACCTGAATAGAGGGGGCTTGGCATCGTAACCATATTTTTCACTTCAGGGCGCGTCAAATCTTTCCACGAAGTGGGCTTAATGGGTGCTTGTTGATGATATGCAATCCCTGTTGTAATCAGCTTTGTCCCATAATAGTAGCCTTCCGGATCATAAAGCGCCGCTTCATATCCTTTTGCTTCCGGCGAGAGATAAGCCTCTAATAATCCTTGTGCTTTCAATGCTTCCATCGTCACACTATCGGCGATTAAGAGTAGATCAGGACTTGCCGCACCTGCCGCTTGCTCCGCTTGTAATCGCGCCATCAATTTAGTGGTTCCATCTCGAATCCAATTCACTTTGATATCCGGATAGTGTTGATTAAATGCCGCAACCGTCTGCTGTGCATCTTCAGTGGGCTGACTGGTATAGATCGTCAAGCTATTTTGCGCAAAAAGCATAGGCGTAAAGAGCGTCAATGCTACGCCGGTGAGTAATGATTTAATGCTAATTTTAAATGTCGTACTGCGTTTCATCGGAAATCCCTCTCAATTAAGATATCTCCTATTTAAACAGCCATTTGTGACATTGAGATGACGAGGAAATGAAGAACATTAGATTATTATTGACAATACAATAGCTCTACCAATAAAAAACTACAGCCAAATCCTGAAAATATCATTTCAGTAATGACTGTAGTTTTAAAATAGTGCGTTCCGCTGACCACTTTTAACTAGAAAATGACCCTCTCCTCACAATTATCGCGTCACAATATTGACAAAGATCTGTGCACCCACTAATAAACAATCATCATCAATATAGTAAGGATTAGAATGAAGAAAGTTGTTAATACCTTTCTCTTTCTTACCACTTCCGAGGAAGAATAGCGCACCTTTGCGATCTTTTGTGGCATTGATCATGTAGCTAAAATCTTCACTTCCTGTCATCGGTGAACCATTAGCTTCAATATTCTCTTCCGGTAAAAAAGCACGTGCGGCTGCTAATACCTCAGCATAAGCATCTGGGTGATTAATGACTGCCGGATATCCCGCAAATTCCATCGTTGTTTTAAAACCGCCGGCTTCACTACGCGCGACAATCTCCTCAAAACTTGCTTTTAAAGTTTGATCAGTCTTTTCATCCATTGAACGAATTGTGCCCCGAGCTTGCGCATAATCTGCGATCGCATTTGGGATTGTTCCCCCTTGAATCATACCGCAACCAAAAACAGCCGGGGAGAATGGATCAACTTTTTTCGCAACAACATAATCCATATAATCAATTAAACGAGTCATCTCCCGAATGGCATCAAGTCCCTTTTGAGGCGTTGAACCATGCGCTGAAACACCATGAACCGTTAAAGTCCACGCAGATCCCCAAGAAGACATTACACCGCTATTAAAGTGGATACAACCTGTTTCTAATGCCCCATTATTATGAAGCGCATACACCTCACTTACGCCCTCCATACAACCGAGCTCCACCATCTTATCAGCGCCCGGTACACGCATATCCTCCTCTGCCATTTGGAAGATAAAACGGACATTGTGCGTCATCTCATCTCGATGTTCTGCGAGATATTTCGCGGTCGTTAAGGCAATCGCCATATGGGTATCATGTCCACAGTTATGCGCTAAACCTTCGTGGGTTGAGCGATAAGCATCCTCTGTCATATCGGGCATCTCTAAGCCATCCATATCAGCACGAATAGCCACTAAAGAGAAGGCGGGATTGACAATCAGATCAGCAGTGAAACCCGTATAGCCCTCTAGCGTGCGAATCTGATAGCCGAAGCGCTCCATCAGCTCTCGACAATATTGTGAGGTTTTAAACTCCGCTCCTGACGGCTCAGGAATTTGGTGCAGATCTTGACGCACCTTTTTACTAAAAGCCTCTAATTTTTGTAACTTTTCACTAATATTGTATTGATGATTACTTTGATTACTCATTAAATAACTCCTTGAATACTAAAGCCAATCTGCGCCACAATTGACGCGCCAAAGAAGCAGCAAGTTGAGACGATCATAAAGATCAAAATCACTTTCCAAGACATCTTTTTTAACTCTTCTAATTGTCCACCGACAGAGAGCCCTGCAAATGCGAGTAGTGGCACACAACAGGATAAAAATGAGACTTTCCCGATAGAATCAATAAAGAAATAGCGTACCGGTGTATCAGGAAGACAAATGATAATCCCGATAATCGTGGCATAAGCAAATGCCGGAAGAGAAGAAGGTAAATAAAACTTCACCACTAACGAAATAAAGACCACAAGAGACATCGCAATAAAGCTATCCCACATCTCATAAAATGCAATCCCCGAAGTTAATGTTTGAGTCAACATGGCTAATAGAATCGCCACAAAGACCAATTTCATATCTATAATAATCTGTTTCATACTCTCCCCCTTATTGCTTCTCTCTATCTTTTGCGCTTTGATCGGCTTCTATTTGAGAGGATACAACTGGCGGTGTAATCGCCTGCTCTTCAAGCCCGTCTTCCTTTAAGTTGGCCTCTAACACCTGTTCTGTCTCAATCAGTGTCGCCGTTGCCGGTGCTGAAGGTGGCGCTTGATCTTTATTAAAAATCCGATACATCATCTCTGCCAACGGCAGTCCTAAAAAGGTTAAAGAGAGTGCGCCTAATACCGAAGAGAGTAGATTTGACGCAGCGGCAATACTTAAAACCTGTTGTGCCATTGTTTCATCTAATCCACTAATCAAGGCACCTGAAGCTGCACTTAACATCGACCCCGAACCCACACCAGAGCCCGCAGCAAGTGCTAATGGACTTAATCCTGTTAAAGGCGCTAAGCTACCTAATACACTAAACCATAAAGTTCCAATCACAGAACCACAAAGATAGATCGCTAACACACCGATATATTCTTGTGACCCTGTACCAAATTTTCCTTGAATAACCGCAATCGAGGGCTCGCGGCTAATAGAAGAACAGGCCCCAATAGCCCGACGACCAAAGCCAAATTTGACCGCTAAAGGAACTGCAATAAAGATCGGCAATAAGTTCCCAAGCTCTTGTAGAAAAAGCGGGATCCCGACACTGAAGATCATCTTCAAATTAGGGACAATCATTCCGGCGTATTGTGTGCCAAGGATTAAGAGGCTAAATCCTACCATTTTGCCGCAAAAAGCCTCCTCTTTTTTAGTAAAGATCTTACCCCACCAAGAGAGCTTTTTCTTGGTAAATGACGCGGATAATACCATTCCGATAATGACCGCAAAGAGCATTGGTAAAATAGGAATCATCGCAATGCCAATATTGATCTCTTTCTTGCCAATGACATATTGAGATACAAAGATCAGCAAAGCCGTTGTGGCAATGCTGATCCAAAATATCTGAATCGAACTTCTTTCCATCTAATTTCCTCCTAATATCTTAAAATGATCATCATTAAATATAGAGACTAAACTCAGATACTCCCTTGCATAGAGGGGATAACCCCATTTAGTTATATAATAAAATTTACATTTGATAACATAAAAATAACAGCTTTTTGATGCATATAGGATGAAAACCATCATTTCGATCGTTTAATTAGCAAAAAGCCTATTCCGAACTATCAGAATAGGCTTATAAGTTTTCAAAATATCAATTTAGTCAATCACTGAATCACCGAGTCTCTCTATATATCATATTCCGACTTAAATATACTTAGGCAAACGACGACTGCCGAGGTAGACACTTAAGAATACGCCAAGAGCACAGAGGAAGAGGATATAGTATGCGATAAACATCGGATGAAAATGCTCAGCAATAATGGGCACTAAAAAGGTTGTAAGACCAGCAAATAAGGCATTTCCAATATTATAAGAGAATCCCATTCCCGTTAAGCGCACATCCGCCGGAAAGAGACGAATAATAATCATCGGTACACAGGCAACAATCCCTAAAAAGAAAGAGGCAACCGCATAGAGTATGCCGATCGTTGTGAGATCTTGACTTTCAAGGGAATTGAAGAAGATAAAGCTTGTCACCGCAAGGAGTAAGGCAAAACCAAAGAGCGTTTTACGTAAACCTATTCGATCCACTAATAACCCAGCAGCAAGGCTTCCTACAATATTCATAAAGGTCGCCACTAAGGCTGCTTTATTAACAAAGGCCACATCAATCCCAAAAACATCTGATTTCATCAAATTAGGCGCTAACAGTACTAAGACAACGCCGGTAATCAGTAGCCAAGTGCTCAACGTTGCGATAAAGGTTTGCCATTTAAAATCCTGTAGAATTGTGCGAACAGGCATTCCTTCGTGAAGTTTTTTCTTCTGCTGCATCTCTAAAAAGACCGGCGTTTCTTGCAGATAACGGCGTAGATAAACCGCTAATAATCCCAAAACGCCACCGAGAATAAAGGGAATACGCCACGCATAATCGAGCGTCTCCACCGCATCAAAAGAGAGATTCATCATCGAAGAGACAAAATGACCGATCAAAACGCCAAAAGTTAAGCCTGCGGCAACCGCACTATTGGCAATCCCGAAGCGTTCCCTCGGTACGTGCTCCGTCACAAAGACGTGAGCGCTTGGAACTTCTCCTCCTAATGCCACACCTTGTAAAATACGCATCATAAGCAACAACGCCGGTGCTAAATATCCCACCGTTGAAAATGTGGGAAGTAGACCAATACAGAGCGTTGGAATCGCCATCATAAAGAGCGAAAACATAAAAACCTTTTTCCGACCAATGAGATCCCCAAAATGCGCCAGCACAATGCCGCTTAATGGCCGTACAAAGTAGGCAATGGCATAAGTCAGGTAAGTCATTATGGTCGCCACTAAAGGCGATTCTGCCGGAAAAAAGAGAACTTTCAGCGTAGAGGCAAAAGTTAAAAAGACAATAAAATCATAAAATTCTAACGCGCCCCCTAAGGAGGAGAGCGTCAGCGTTTTCGCATCTTGCATAGTTAAACGTCGATTCACAATTTCGTTCCTTATAAACGATCAATAGCCGGCTATTTTACCCGAGATTGCAAATGATTGTGAATCTCTTTAACCCGTCTATTTTTGATCTAAACTCGGAATTAATAACATACTATCGCCATAACTAAAGAAGCGATAGCGAGCATTCACCGCGTGTTGATAGATCTCTTCAATTCGAGATTTACCCATTAGCGTTGAGACAAGCACTAAGAGCGTCGATTTAGGAAGATGAAAGTTGGTCAATAATCCATCAATCACTCGAAACTCAAAACCGGGTTTAATAAAGATATTGGTATCCCCCACAAATGGTTTTAGTTCCCCCGTTAATGCCGCTGACTCTAAGGCTCTCACTGCCGTTGTTCCGATAGCAATCACCCGCTTTCCTGCGGCTTTTGTCGCTACAATATCATCCACTGCCGATTGCGGTACATTGATCCACTCTTTATGCATCTGATGTTCATTCAGATCCTCGGTACGAATCGGCTGAAATGTACCGGCTCCGACGTGTAATGTAATTTCAGTAACATCAATGCCCTTCGCTTTAATACGCTCTAAAAATTCTGCTGTAAAATGCAGACCGGCTGTCGGCGCTGCAACCGCACCCTCCTCTTTATTAAAGACGGTTTGATAACGGGATTGATCTAATTCTTCATCGCTTCGGGTAATATAAGGGGGCAATGGCAAATGACCATAAGTCTCCAAAATTGTAGCAATAGGTGAGCCATTAATCGTTTTTAACAGGAAAAATGCCTCATCACGATCGACCATCTCAAGCAGCGGTTTTCCATCAATAATCACTTTCTGACCAGGTTTTAAGGCTTTACTTGCTTTAATTTGCGCTAAAACTTCAGTTTCACTTACAAGACGCTCCACCATAATTTCAACCTTGCCACCGGTCTCTTTCTCGGCAAATACCCGCGCCGGCAATACGCGCGTATTATTAATCACAATCCGATCTCCCGGCTCTAAATAATCGATTAAATCTTCAAAAGTATGATCATAAATCTCGCCCGCTTTAGGCACTAAAAGACGGGACGTTCCCCGCACTTTCGGCGGAAACTGAGCAATCAATTCTTCGGGAAGATGATAATCATAATCAGAGAGTTTCAACATTGTATAATCCTTAAACCTTCAAGCAAGCCCATCTTGAGCGATCATTCTGAGCAATTCATAGAGCGTTATTCTACGCCCTGCCTACGCAAAAAGGAAACGGAAATTGGGGGAATAGGTTAGAGGTGTTTATCTCTAGAGTGCAATGGGTAATATTTCTAGAAACTTGCCTAGCTCCTATTGTTTGAACTACGCGGAAAATTCCGCATAGTTGAAACATCATTGAATCAGGTTTTTAAACATCTCCTTTTAGATATGTCTATGACGCTGAGTTTTACACTTTTAGGAAAACGAAAAACAAAACCCTCTCCAGTTAAGTAGAGGGTTCTAATATTGAAACTTTGATAGCCAGTACAGGTAATAAACTACTTCACTAAATGCGCTACCTCTAATTCAAAGAGAGATTCTTCAGTTTCCCGTGTTCTGATAAGACGTGCTTTACCATCTTGTAGCAATACTTCTGCGGCACGACCGCGAGAGTTGTAATTAGAAGCCATTGCAAAACCATAAGCGCCGGCATCTTTGACCATCAGATAATCGCCGGCTTTAAGGGCGAGCATTCTATTTTTTCCAAGGAAATCCCCGGTTTCACAAATAGGACCGACAATATCGTAGGATTTCATATCTGCCGTATTCTGTACTGTATCGCTAAGATTACGAATCTCCATCCACGCATCATAGAGCGCAGGACGAATAAGGTCATTCATCGCCGCATCAACAACCGCAAAATGTTTCCCCTCATTCTCTTTAGTGAGGATTACTTCAGTAATAAGCATCCCGGCATTACCGACGATAGAGCGCCCTGGTTCAATCACTAATTTTAAAGAACGCGCACCGATTTTTTCAATCGCAAGTGCAATCCAATCAGCAGGGTCGATTAACGTTTCATCTTCATACTGAATCCCTAAACCACCGCCCATATCAAGGTGTTTAAGGGTAATACCTGCGTCCGCCAAACGATCAATCAGTGCAAGCGTTAAATCTAAAGCTTCAGCATAAGGGCTAATCTCAGTCAGTTGCGAGCCAATATGAAAATCCATCCCCTCGATCATAAGTGACGGCATTGTTGCCATCATCTGATAGAGCTCAAAAGCCTCTTCCATTCGAATACCAAATTTATTCTCTTTCAATCCTGTTGAGATATAAGGATGGGTCTTGGCATCGACATTGGGATTAATCCGCAGTGAAACCGGTGCTTTGATATTTAACTCTGTCGCCACTTCATTTAAAAGATGAATCTCGGCAATCGATTCGATATTAAAGCAAGCAATCCCCGTTTTCAGAGCAAAAATAAGATCTTCCCGACGTTTTCCAACCCCAGAATAGACCACCTTTTTAGGATCTCCCCCGGCGGCTAATACTCGTTTGAGCTCTCCTTGCGAGACAATATCAAAACCTGAGCCCATTTTCGCTAATAATTGTAAGATAGAGAGATTACTATTCGCCTTTACCGCATAACAGATCAGATGAGGATAATCACCAAAGCCCTTCGCGTAGGCGCGGTAATTCGCCTCAATTTGAGCAGCATCATAGAGATAGAGCGGTGTTTGAAACGTTTGTGCAATTTGGGTTAATTCTACATTATTCATTGTATCTTTCATTATTGATCTCATTATTGTGCTGTGTTGTTATTCGGTAGATCATTAGTCGTATTTAGCTGATTTTCAGATTCTGTCGATGCCGATGCTTTACCATCGCCACGATAAGGTAGCATAAAGTGCCCTTCGTTATATTCCGTTTCACTCTCCACCAGGAAAAGCCCACCTGTTTGACCGCAGCCTGCTAAGCCCAATCCGAAGACAAGAATCATAAAGCCTTTCAGATAGCGCTTCATATTATGTGCGCCATACCCCTTTGTATCCGCTTGAACCTGTCCCTTGCTCATATCTCTCTCATTTATCCTCTATGATCATTTACCTATTTTCTAGCCGCTGATTTTGATTTCTATTTATCAATTTCTGACATTTATCAATCCTATCAACTTTTATGCCCAATTTTAAGAAAGAAGTCATCTATTTTTAAGGATATTTACGTCTTATATCCTCGCTATTTCGAAATATTCGGCAAATATTCGATTTTAAGCTCTTTTTGTGAAGACACGTAGGGGGATATTAGTATGATTCAATAGATCAATCTTCCGCTATTTTCTCTTACAAACCGGCGAATTAATTGGCAAAACATGTTATAATCGGCTGTTATTTTCTACATTAGTTCTATTATTTTTATAATATTGTTTGAGAAGGTTGGTTCAATGAGTGAGTTTGCCAAAGAGATTGTCCCGATTAGTTTAGAAGAGGAGATGAGAAGCTCCTATCTCGATTATGCGATGAGTGTCATTATAGGTCGTGCGCTACCGGATGTGCGCGATGGACTCAAGCCGGTACATCGCCGTATATTACATTCAATGAATCAAACGAGTAATCATTGGAATAAACCCTACAAAAAATCCGCTCGTATCGTCGGGGATGTGATGGGTAAATACCATCCGCACGGGGATTTAGCAATTTATGACTCTGTTGTACGGATGGCGCAAGACTTCTCGCTCCGTTATATGCTCATTGATGGCCAAGGGAACTTCGGTTCTATCGATGGTGACTCGGCAGCCGCAATGCGTTATACCGAAGTGCGAATGAGTAAAATCGCAGAAGCCTTACTACAAGATATCGAGAAAGAGACGGTTGACTTTGTTCCTAACTACGATGAATCAGAGAGTGAACCTTCTGTATTACCCACGCGAATTCCGAACTTATTAGTCAATGGTTCCTCCGGGATTGCTGTAGGGATGGCGACGAATATTCCACCGCACAATCTGACAGAAACCATTAATGCTTCACTTGCGCTCTTACACAATTCAGAGCTGACCATTGATGAACTGATGCAATATATTCCTGCGCCAGATTTCCCAACAGCTGGGATTATCAATGGTACCAAAGGGATTCGTGAGGCTTACCATACCGGCCGAGGCCGCGTGATTATTCGGGCAAAAGCTGAAATAGAACACGATGAAAAACGGGGTCGAGATGTCATTGTCATCACAGAGCTCCCTTACCAGGTGAATAAAGCTCGCCTCATTGAACGAATCGTAGAGCTCTATCGGGAAAAAGTAATTGAAGGCATTGCGCCAGATGGTTTACGCGATGAGTCAGATAAAGATGGGATGCGCATCGTCATTGAATTACGCCGAGGCGAAATGGGGGAAGTGATTCTCAACCAGCTCTTCAAACATACAGCGCTTCAATCTAGTTTTGGTATCAATATGGTGGCGATCGATCGTGGCCAGCCGAAGCTCTTAAATCTCAAAGAAGTATTAGAAGCTTTCTTACTACATCGTCAAGAAGTCATTACCCGCCGGACCATTTTTGATCTCAAAAAAGCTCGTGCTCGTGCCCATCTATTAGAAGGTTTAACGGTTGCCCTTGCCAATATCGATGAGATGATTCAGCTCATTCGTACCTCTGCAACAGGTGCAGAAGCAAAAGAGCGTATGCTCGCACGCACTTGGGAACCCGGCGGTGTAGGGGCAATGTTAGAGAGAGCGGCAGAGCTCAAAACAACGCCCGATGGTTTAGAAAATGTGGGCTTAATCGGTAGCGAATATCGTCTTTCAGAAGAGCAAGCGCAAGCGATCCTTGATATGCGCCTCCAACGCTTAACTGGCCTTGAACAAGATAAAATTTTAGAAGAGTATCGTGGGTTATTAGATACTATTCGTGAATTGATTGAAATCCTCACTAATCCTGATCGTTTACGAGAAGTGATTGAAGAAGAGCTTACCGATATTCGGGATAACTTTGGCGATGCTCGCCGTACAGAAATTCGCGCAGCTGCCGAAGATATCAACCTTGAAGATCTGATCGCTGAAGAAGATGTAGTTGTCACACTCTCGCGCCGAGGTTATATCAAATATCAAAAACTCGATGAATATCGTGCTCAACGTCGTGGCGGTCGAGGTAAATCTGCAGCTAAAGTGGTCGATGAGGATGATGTAGAGCATTTAATGGTCGTCAGTACCCATGCGCAGCTTATGTGCTTCTCCTCTTATGGTAAAGTCTATTGGCTTCGCGCCTTTGAGTTGCCGGAAGCAGGTCGTGGTGCCAGTGGTCGCCCCATTATCAATTTCCTTCCCTTAGAGACAGATGAGCGTATTACTTCTATTCTTCCGGTGGATAGTTACGATGATGATCGCTATATCTTTATGGCCACTAAGTATGGGGTTGTGAAGAAAACCGTTCTCTCAAGTTTTGCAAGCCAGCGGTCAAGTGGCTTAATTGCGGTTAATCTTGATGAGGGCGATGAGCTGATCGGAACGCAAATTACCAATGGTCAAGATGATATTATGCTCTTCACAAACACTGGGCTTGTGAATCGCTTTAGCGAAGAGAATGTACGCGCGATGGGCCGAAGCTCTCGTGGTGTAAAAGGTATTTCACTCTCTGAAGGGCAATTCGTCATTACCATGATGCTTGCTGATGAAGAAGCGGTTGTCCTTATTGCCACAGAGCATGGTTATGGTAAACGGACACCGATTGCTGAATTTACTAAACGTAATCGGGGCGGTAAAGGGGTTATCGGTATCCAAACATCCGAGCGAAATGGCCAAATTATTGGTGCTTGCATCGTCGAAGATCATGATGAAGTCATGCTCATCTCTTCTAACGGCGTTTTAGTACGTACCTGTGTGGATGAAGTCTCCATCTTAGGCCGAAATACCCAAGGGGTTCGCCTCATTCGCTTAGATGAAGGCGATGCATTAGTCGGCATGAGTCGCATTGAAGAGAACGATGCAGATGAATGTGACGAAAACAACGAAGCAAACAATACAATTATCGAAGTCGAAGAAACAGTTGAGATCGTTGAAGTGATTGAAACTGAAGATAATACGGATGATTCTGAGGATGCCTAAATAATAGTAGCCCCCTAACTGATTCCATTCGGATTAATCATCATAAAAGCAGAGATTTGAAAATCTCTGCTTTTTTATTAAGCTGATTTAACGCCTATTTACTGCAAAATAGGATGAATGCGAAACCATCAAACTCCTAAGCCTCATACATTAGATAATATTCCAACATAGAGTTTCTGATAGAACGATCATTCCATCGGTGCGATAACTTCTATAAGAATACGATCATTTGCCCCGGCAATCAGATATAGTAATATCGATTCAAAAGAAGCTTATTCAAATGCCGGTGCATCAGCTGATCGAGGCAAGGACGATGTTCTATCCGGCATCTTGCAAGTGTTGTTTAGTACGGTTGTACCTTCTTTTAAACCCTCATAGTAGCTGCTTAAAAAACATCTTTCTTAAACCAAATTTACTATAGATTATCTTAATTCCTAAAGCATCACTCAATGATCACTTATGGCATAGCCACTATGACTTTCATCTCTACTTTCCAATCGGCATTCATTAATCCGGCTTGTACTGTACAACGCACCGGCGCATTCTCCGAATCAACCCATTCATCCCAAGCACGATTCATCCCTTCAAGATCGCGACTTGAAACTAGAAAAATTGTTGCATCTAAAATTCGAGATTTATCCGTTCCAGCCGTTTTCAATATCTGATCGATATCGGCTAAAGTACTTTTCATCTGTAGATAGATATCATTCTCTATTGTTGTCGGTACAGCCGTATAATAGAGCGTTTTATTATGAATCACCGCATCCGACATGCGCGCACCTTTGTTAATTCGTTCAATCATTGTAAGCTCCTTTTTGTAATCTTGAAAATCAGTTGTAATATCGTGGATTTCAGCACTATTAATGAAATTTAAGTAATCATTATATAGTAATATCGGTTCAAGATAAGCTTATTTAAATGCCGGCGTATCGGTTGCAATCAGTAGGGGGCCTTTCTATCCGGCATCTTACAAGTGTTGTTTAAAAACCATTTTTCTTAAACCAAATTGACTATATCTCACATTACAATCTGACTAATAGGCAAAATAACCGCCTCATTCGCAAAGATCCACTGTTTTCATCTATTACTGAAATCTTGTTGCTGATGTAGACCAATTTCATAAGCATGATCGATTAATAGATCTTCTACCAATCCACGATCCATCAATGACAATAGATCAAGGTGCTCAACAATATAATGTACTTTCATCGCTTGAAAAGCGGTACTCAGTTGCTCTTTAAGCAATTGCCAAAGCTCCTCTTCAAGTACCAGCAAGAGATCGGGATTCTCTTCACAATGATCATACCAAGCAATAAATTCAGCTTCTAATTGCTTTAAAGGCGCTAAATGCCGAGCACGTAATTGGGTCAAGGCATTATGATTGAGATTAAACCAACGAATCGTCGCCTTTCCACGATGATACTCCTCATCTGTCAATCCTCCTCGAACACCGATTCGACCATTTTTATAGTATCGGAAATAATCTCTAGGATCTTCCTCATCGGGCTTAATGATCATATCATGAATGACTTTATCGGGGTTTCGACCACTATCTTTATAGATGCCACAAGTCCAACTATTGTTGCAAGATCCAAAGAGATTCCCCCATTCAAAGGTGTATTCCGGATATTTAGCTCGCGGATAGAAATGCTCAATATGGCTATCTTCGCGAATTAAAGGAGATTCACAATAAGCACAAAAATGATCCTGCATTTCATGAAGCTTTACCCAAATTTGCCGGCGATCTTTTCCTCGCATCTGCTCCCATCGGCGCTTACGATTTTTTTGCGCTCGACGTAATGTTTTCGGCATACGCTTAGGTCGAATAAGTTGATGCATACGCTACTCCTTATTGCCTTGTTGTTCCTTACTTTTAGTTCGATTCTCTTTATCCATAGAATCTATTTCTTTCTTATCTATTTCTTTCTTTGCAGAATTAGCAGATTTCAACTGACCTTGACGGGCTAAAATACGTTGTCTCATCGCTTGTAATCGTTTAAGCGATTGAAGTTTCTCCATCTCCAAACTTTCTGCGCCAAAATGTTTCTCTAACAACTGGTAGAGTTTCTGTGCTTCTTCGCTATCGCCGAGATTATTCTCGATCAATTTTTCAAGCTGCTGGTACTTTTGAAATTCCGGTGTATCTGGTGCATCGGCAATATTTAAAATACGAAGCAGAATATTATCCGAAGATAACCCTCGAGTTTGGAATGTCGGGGAATGCACTTTCACTTCATGGGTTTCAAAATCATTTTTTAGAAAACGAATTTGATCTTTATGTACTGAAGAGATTACTTGTGGGCTGTGGGTTGTAATAATAAATTGGATATTAGGAAATATTTTCAACAGAGAATCAATAATCGTCTGTTGCCAAGTGGGATGTAGATGAAGTTCAATTTCATCGATAATGACAATGCCGGGACTTTGTCTTGGATCTTCAAGATGCGGATTCAAAATTTCTAATCGAGAAAGCAGATCTGCCACCATAAAGAGTACTGAGCGCTGCCCATGCGAGAGATATTGAATGTCATGCTTTTCCCCGAAGATGTCAAGCACTACTCGAGCCTTACCACTTGAACGATCCACCAAAATAGCAGAAGCATTTGGAATCAAAATCTGCACTGTTTCATTCACTAAGGCTTTGAGTTTCTCCGCTGTCGTAAAAGGACGGGCTTTAATGGCATCAATCTTCTCTTGCGCTTCTGCGATTTTCTCTTCTAACTCAGTGATCATCTCTGATAAAAGCGAATTTTGCAGAAAATCTGCCTGCTGTTGTTTTACCTTAAAACCGGCAATTGTCTCTTGCAATGTTGCTTGAAAAATTTGTAGATCACGCACTTCAGAGGATTTATCTTGTTGTGATAGATTATCAAGCATAATAAACCACTCGATCATATCGGATACTCGCACCTTATCCTCAAGCGCATGGTCATAAGCACTTGCTCGATGCAGATAAATTTCCCGAGCGCTACGCATAAAGTTCGGGCGGTTTACCCCATAAAAGATAAAGAGAGGTAACGTTACAGAAGTACTATCGATACTTAAAATATCCCGAATAACCGTAGCATAGGCTCGTAGATCATCAAAATTAGAAGGAATTGCATGAGCCCCTTCCTGTAGGCTACGGACAAGTGAAAAAGGAATGTGATTATGAGCATCTAGAAGCAGATCAATAGTAATCTTACCGGCTAACTTACCATGCTTGATCTCATCTAAATCAATATCTGCGCCGGCGAAATCTTCCTGTTTAATCGCACTGAGAATCCATGAAAAGGCTTTGGTTAAACTTTCACAAACGGTGGTTTTCCCCGTTGCATTTTCCCCGATCAATACAGTTAAACGAGGATTAAAATGAATTGAGAGATGATCAAGTCGTTTCATATTCTCGACTAAAATACTCTGAACCGTATAATCTGCCTTATTGAGAATCTCTCGACAGCGAATAAATGCCGGGTGCTGACGAAAATAGGCTTTTTTTGCCGCCACATCGGCAACATCTTTGGCTTCTCTTCGCCAATCTTGGCAGAGTAACTGATACTGATCGAGTAATAAATCTCTCTGATCCAACATAGACTTGTTCCTCTAAATGCTTATTATCCCTTCACCATATCACAAAATAGATTGAATTTAAGCATTGAAGCAGATTGATTTCACACTATTATTTCCGCTATTTCATCTGCTATTACCAATAAAAGTTATTAGATACTCATGAGGTACTTTACTAATGTTTCACGGGAAACATTCTAAGAATCATAGCCTTTCTCTCATAATTTTTGTCCGGCATTTTTTCCCGACATTTCTATCTTATATTTCCACTCTCTGGTTTATGCATGATGTTTCATGTGAAACAGGTTTCAGAAATAAAAAAACAGGCCCTTTTAACGGACCTGTTAAGACATTAATACAAACCTATTTTCAAGAACTCTCTATTTCTTGAGAGTTACCTACTTTATCTCTAAATTAATTTAACTATACAACATCAATCGCTTGAGGTTGAAATTGTGTTTGAACATTTTCTGCAATTTCAGCAGCGCTCATAAGTCCTAAATGAAGTGCTACAAAAAGACCTGCTAAATTGACCCCGCTAAAAGAGGTATATGCGAATCCCGTTGATGGTCGCATATTGATTTCTAATAAATAGGGTTTACCTGAGGCATCATCTTTTGTCTGTACATTGACGATACCATCAGCATGCATCGCCTTAGCTGAAGCAATTGCTAAATCAATTGCTTCTCCCCCTTTTTCGAGTAGTTGTTTCCCACCTTCTTGTTTTACTCGACCAATTGCAGCGACAACCTGTCCATCTTTAGCAATAATATCAACAGAACGTTCAGCCCCAGGAAAATAAGGCATTAATAATTGGGGTATAAAAGCTCGTGTATCTCGTTTCATGAGCTCTAAATAGAGTGATGGAGAGATTTCACGCTTTTCTGGATTAAATAGTAATTCTGCAGAAGAGATACCTTCCTGAAAGCGCCAAAAGCCATAACCGTACATTCCTCTTACAGGCTTAATACAGAGAGGCTTAGGAAAAGGAGGATTATCTAAGGTCTCTTGAAGTAGATCCCAAGTAGGAATTGTAACAGCAGGTACAACAGGCAGATTCAAAGAATTCATATATTCGGTATAAAGATCTTTCTCTTCAGCGCAGTGCAACCATTTTACATCTGTACTACCTGTGACTAAATGTGCACCAGCGGCTTCGATCTCTTCACGATGAGCTTCAAACCACTCACTATCTTTAACAATATGGATTAGATCAATTTGGTATTCACCAATTTTTTCAATAATAAAGGCTAATCTCTCTTCCAAATTTTTGGGTTCAATAAGAGAAATATCTGCAACTTCCAATAACTCATAACGAGGAACTCGATGTGAAACTACAATTTCAATATCCCATTTATGCTCAGCCGCAAAATCTTTAATTCCTAAAATCAAACCTCGTTGAGAGGCATATGCCTCCATAAACCAAATACGTTTCACAATATCTCCACAGTTTTATAATCAATTATTAACTTCTCTATACTAACACTCTTAGTAATGATGGTAAGTTAATTTACATTACAACTATCATACACCTTTTAATAGAACAATAAAAATTCAAAGAAATAATTAAACTCGTAATTAAAATAAATCAAAAGTTGTCTATAAAAATATTGATTTCTAGTGCTCTAAACTTTCTTTAAAATCCTATATTTTTCCCCACAAAAGAAAACCCCTAGTTCATTGAACTAGGGGTCTCTTAATTAAGCCCTGGAAATGACCTACTCTCACATGGGAACTCCCACACTACCATCGGCGCTGCTACGTTTCACTTCTGAGTTCGGGACGGGATCAGGTGGTTCCATAGCGCTATTGTTTCCAGGAAAACTGGTTTGTGTTTGAAGTACTGATGCATCTCTGCATTCTATATCGCACTCCACTCACGAATAAATTTGATTAGTTGGTGAGTAACAGCAAGTACACTGTATTCTTCGTTTTAACTTTGGAAACGTTCATGTCTCATTGTAAGACAAATTGTCTAAGACCTATTATATGGTCAAGCCTCACGGTCAATTAGTATTGGTAAGCTCAATGCATTACTGCACTTACACACCCAACCTATCAACGTCGTAGTCTTCGACGGACCTTCAGAGGGGTTAAACCCCTAGGGAAATCTTATCTTGAGGAAGGCTTCCCGCTTAGATGCTTTCAGCGGTTATCCCGTCCGTATGTAGCTACCCGGCTATGCCATTGGCATGACAACCGGAACACCAGAGATACGTCCACTTCGGTCCTCTCGTACTAGAAGCAGCTCCTCTCAAATTTCCAACGCCCACGGCAGATAGGGACCGAACTGTCTCACGACGTTCTGAACCCAACTCGCGTACCACTTTAAATGGCGAACAGCCATACCCTTGGGACCGACTACAGCCCCAGGATGTGATGAGTCGACATCGAGGTGCCAAACTCCGCCGTCGATATGAACTCTTGGGCGGAATCAGCCTGTTAT
>NZ_QEWQ01000020.1 GCF_003121845.1 Ignatzschineria ureiclastica
TTATTTGCACCACCAAGAATATCAAGTTTTTGATTCAACTTACGTTCAACCACAACTCCATCGTTATCCGCACCAAAGAGTAAGCCATCATCAAGACTTGCGACCTCTTTCTCATTGCCGTCTTTATCTTTGTACACAATACGGACCTCGCCATCTTTTCCATTTAAGCCTGGCGCTCCATCTTTCACTGCAATATTAAGAGTTGGTGCATCTTTACCTGCCTCACCTTTTGGACCGGTAAGACCGATTGATCCATCTTCGCCATTAATAACTACTGATGAACCATCTTTTCCGGTAACACCAATCTTACCGTCAACGCCATCTTTTCCAGCTTCACCAACTTGGATATCGCCTAAGCCACTTAGGTTCTTCGCCATCTTCACAACAAGGTTGCCATCTTCAACATCAACACGCAGATTTTCATCACTCGCATCAACATTGTTAGCTAAGCCACCTTTAATTGTAACGGTATCACCTAGTTTCTTATTAATAACTGCACCAGCTGTATTACCCGCAAAGTTCAAGCCTTTATCGAGACTACCTTCAACACTCGTTTTAAGACCATCTAACTGATCTTTGTTGACAGCATCTTTACCATTTACACCATCGGCAACATTCGTGATTGTTTTACCACCTGCATCGACACCATTTGCAGTAATACTTGGACCATCTTTAATAGTTAATCCTGTATCACCTAATGCGACATTGTCACCTACTTTAACACCGTCCTTATTAACAGTCGTATTGCCGGTTTTCACAGATCCCGTAGTGCCTAGATCAAGATCTTTGGCAAGATCGATTTGGATAGAACCATCTGCATTTGCGGTTGTGACGATATTCTTCGCATCGGTTGCATTATTTGCACCACCAAGAATATCAAGTTTTTGATTCAACTTACGTTCAACCACAACGCCATCGTTATCCGCACCAAAGAGTAAGCCATCATCAAGACTTGCGACCTCTTTCTCATTGCCGTCTTTATCTTTGTACACAATACGGACTTCGCCATCTTTTCCATTTAAGCCTGGCGCTCCATCTTTCACTGCAATATTAAGAGTTGGTGCATCTTTACCCGCTTCACCTTTTGGACCGGTAAGACCGATTGATCCATCTTCGCCATTAATAACTACTGATGAACCATCTTTTCCGGTAACACCAATCTTACCGTCAACGCCATCTTTTCCGTCTTTTCCAGCTTCACCAACTTGGATATCGCCTAAGCCACTTAGGTTCTTCGCCATTTTCACAACAAGGTTGCCATTTTCAACATCAACACGTAGATTTTCATCACTCGCATCAACATTGTCAGCTAAACCACCTTTAATGGTGACTTTATCGCCAAGTTTTTTACTTACTTCCCCACTGTTACCTGCAAATGTAAGGCCTGTATTTGTTAAATTCGTACCTAATGCATCTAACTGATCTTTGTTGACAGCATCTTTACCATTTACACCATCAGCAACATTCGTGATTGTTTTACCACCTGCATCGACACCATTTGCAGTAATACTTGGACCATCTTTAATAGTTAATCCTGTATCACCTAATGTGACATTGTCACCTACTTTAACACCGTCATTATTAACAGTCGTATTGCCTGTTTTCACAGAACCCGTAGTGCCTAGATCAAGGTTTTCTGCAAGTTTAACGTTGAGCTTACCTTCATCATCTACAACAACACCAACGTTCTTACCATCTACTAGTTTTGTTGTATCTGACTCACCACCAACGATTGATACTGTATCTCCTGAATTAACCTTAGTCGTTCCAGTATCACCTTCAAAATTCAAGTATGCATTATTATTAGCAATAATTCCTTGTAATGCGTCATCCAACTGATCTTTATTAACTGCATCGGTACCATCTTCACCTTTAGCAACATTCGTGATTTTGCTACCACCAGCATTAATACCGCTTGTTGTAATACTTGGGCCATTTGCAATAGTTAACCCTATATTACCTAATACAACACCTTCACCTACTTTAACACCGTCATTATTAACGGTCGTATTGCCTGTTTTCACAGAACCCGTAGTGCCTAGATCAAGATCTTTGGCAAGATCGATTTGGATAGAACCATCTGCATTTGCGGTTGTGACGATATTCTTCGCATCGGTTGCATTATTTGCACCACCAAGAATATCAAGTTTTTGATTCAACTTACGTTCAACCACAACTCCATCGTTATCCGCACCAAAGAGTAAGCCATCATCAAGACTTGCGACCTCTTTCTCATTGCCGTCTTTATCTTTGTACACAATACGGACTTCGCCATCTTTTCCATTTAAGCCTGGCGCTCCATCTTTCACTGCAATATTAAGAGTTGGTGCATCTTTACCTGCCTCACCTTTTGGACCGGTAAGACCGATTGATCCATCTTCGCCATTAATAACTACTGATGAACCATCTTTTCCGGTAACACCAATCTTACCGTCAACGCCATCTTTTCCGTCTTTTCCAGCTTCACCAACTTGGATATCGCCTAAGCCACTTAGGTTCTTCGCCATCTTCACAACAAGGTTGCCATCTTCAACATCAACACGCAGATTTTCATCACTCGCATCAACATTGTTAGCTAAGCCACCTTTAATTGTAACGGTATCACCTAGTTTCTTATTAATAACTGTACCAGCTGTGTTACCCGCAAAGTTCAAGCCTTTATCGAGACTACCT
>NZ_QEWQ01000021.1 GCF_003121845.1 Ignatzschineria ureiclastica
TGCATCTCTGCATTCTATAYCRCACTCCACTCACGAATAAATTTGATTAGTTGGTTAGTAACAGCAAGTTCTCTGTATTCTCTATTGTAACTTTGGAAACGCTCATGTCTCATTGTAAGACAAATTGTCTAAGACCTATTATATGGTCAAGCCTCACGGTCAATTAGTATTGGTAAGCTCAATGCATTACTGCACTTACACACCCAACCTATCAACGTCGTAGTCTTCGACGGACCTTCAGAGGGGTTAAACCCCTAGGGAAATCTTATCTTGAGGAAGGCTTCCCGCTTAGATGCTTTCAGCGGTTATCCCGTCCGTATGTAGCTACCCGGCTATGCCATTGGCATGACAACCGGAACACCAGAGATACGTCCACTTCGGTCCTCTCGTACTAGAAGCAGCTCCTCTCAAATTTCCAACGCCCACGGCAGATAGGGACCGAACTGTCTCACGACGTTCTGAACCCAACTCGCGTACCACTTTAAATGGCGAACAGCCATACCCTTGGGACCGACTACAGCCCCAGGATGTGATGAGTCGACATCGAGGTGCCAAACTCCGCCGTCGATATGAACTCTTGGGCGGAATCAGCCTGTTATCCCCGGAGTACCTTTTATCCGTTGAGCGATGGCCTTTCCATACAGAACCACCGGATCACTAAAACCTACTTTCGTACCTGCTCGACGTGTCTGTCTCGCAGTCAAGCACCCTTTTGCTTTTGCACTCATAAGCCCGATTTCCGACCGGGCTGAGGGTACCTTCGTACTCCTCCGTTACTCTTTCGGAGGAGACCGCCCCAGTCAAACTACCCACCATACAATGTCCTTAGCCCAGATGATGGGCCTAAGTTAGAATTCCAAATCTTTCAGGGTGGTATTTCAAGGATGGCTCCACAACAACTAGCGTCGCTGCTTCTAAGCCTCCCACCTATCCTGCACAAAAAGATTCAAAATCCACTGTAAAGCTATAGTAAAGGTTCACGGGGTCTTTCCGTCTTGCCGCGGGTACACCGCATCTTCACGGCGATTTCAATTTCACTGAGTCTCGGGTGGAGACAGCCTGGCCGTCATTGCGCCATTCGTGCAGGTCGGAACTTACCCGACAAGGAATTTCGCTACCTTAGGACCGTTATAGTTACGGCCGCCGTTTACTGGGGCTTCGATCAAGAGCTTCGCTTACGCTAACCCCATCAATTAACCTTCCAGCACCGGGCAGGCGTCAGACCCTATACGTCCACTTTCGTGTTTGCAGAGTCCTGTGTTTTTGATAAACAGTTGCAGCCAGCTTTTCACTGCGACCTTCCTTAGCTTACTGCGTAAAGCATTCACCTAGGAAGGTGTACCTTCTCCCGAAGTTACGGTACGATTTTGCCGAGTTCCTTCACCCGAGTTCTCTCAAGCGCCTTAGAATTCTCATCCCAACCACCAGTGTCGGTTTGGGGTACGGTTCTCATATCACTATTGCTTAGAAGCTTTTCTTGGAAGCATAGCATCAACCACTCCGGAGCTCGTAAGCTCCTCGCATTCACGTCTCAGTATTAAGATCCCGGATTTGCCTAAGATCTCTACCTACCTGCTTACACTGGCATACCAATCACCAGCTGGTCTAGCTTTCTCCGTCCCTCCATCGCATGATACGAGAGTTCAGGAATATTAACCTGATTCCCATCGACTACGCATCTCTGCCTCGTCTTAGGGGCCGACTCACCCTGCTCCGATTAACGTTGAACAGGAAACCTTGGTCTTTCGGCGTGCGAGTCTTTCACTCGCATTAACGTTACTTATGTCAACATTCGCACTTCTGATACCTCCAACGGCTCTTACGAGTCCATCTTCACAGGCTTACAGAACGCTCCCCTACCACATATATTCTATAATACACATCCGCAGCTTCGGTATATCGCTTGAGCCCCGCTAAATCTTCCGCGCAGGCCGACTCGACTAGTGAGCTATTACGCTTTCTTTAAATGATGGCTGCTTCTAAGCCAACATCCTAGCTGTCTATGCCTTCCCACATCGTTTACCACTGAGCGATAATTTTGGGACCTTAGCTGGCGGTCTGGGTTGTTTCCCTCTCCACAATGGATGTTAGCACCCACTGTGTGTCTCCCATGATAATACTTTCCGGTATTCGGAGTTTGCATCGGGTTGGTAAGTCGGGATGACCCCCTAGCCGAAACAGTGCTCTACCCCCGGAAGTAAATTACATGAGGCGCTACCTAAATAGCTTTCGGGGAGAACCAGCTATCTCCAAGCTTGATTAGCCTTTCACTCCGACCCACAGCTCATCCCCATCTATTGCAACAGATGTGGGTTCGGCCCTCCAGTCAGTGTTACCTAACTTTCAGCCTGGCCATGGGTAGATCGCCTGGTTTCGGGTCTACACCCTGCGACTGGTCGCCCTATTAAGACTCGGTTTCCCTACGCCTACCCTATTCGGTTAAGCTTGCCACAGAATGTAAGTCGTTGACCCATTATACAAAAGGTACGCAGTCACCCTAAAAAGGGCTCCCACTGCTTGTACGTACACGGTTTCAGATTCTATTTCACTCCCCTCACAGGGGTTCTTTTCACCTTTCCCTCACGGTACTTGTTCACTATCGGTCGATTACGAGTATTTAGCCTTGGAGGATGGTCCCCCCATGTTCAGACAGGATTTCTCGTGTCCCGCCCTACTTGTTGATATACCTAGTACCACTGTCTACATTTCGAATACGGGACTATCACCCTCTACGGTCCATCTTTCCATATGGTTCTTCTATATAAACAGCTATCATATATCGGCTACTCCCGGGTCGCTCGCCACTACTGCGGGAATCTCAATTGATTTCTTTTCCTCTGGTTACTTAGATGTTTCAGTTCACCAGGTTCGCTTCCAGCAGCCTATTTTATTCAGCTGTGGATGACAGGGTTTTAAGCCTGTGCGGGTTTCCCCATTCGGACATTTCCGGATCAAAGCTTGATTGCCAGCTCCCCGAAACTTTTCGCAGACTTCCACGTCCTTCATCGCCTGTAATCGCCAAGGCATCCGCCATGTACGCTTATTCACTTGACCATATAATAGGGATTAGACTCATTTTTTAATGAATCGTCCAAACTATATGATTTAATAGCTTTCTAATTCTCCTACGAATGTAACATGATAACGTTTCACTTTAAGTTAACTCATTTTATCAATCTGTCTTCATCAACAATATCTTTCAATACTATTAACTGACAGTCAGTAAAATTGAATACATCGTTTACTTAAGTAATGCAATCTCTCCCGATCTCTCTTTATATCTCAATACTCATTTACCATTCTCATCACGAGAAGAATAAATCAACATTAAGACCC
>NZ_QEWQ01000023.1 GCF_003121845.1 Ignatzschineria ureiclastica
GGCGTACAGGGAACGCCGGCGATTATTCTTGAAGATGGTTCTCTGAGATATTCAATTCTGGCGATTTACCATCTTTACCAGCAGGACCGGTTAAACCGATAGATCCATCTTCACCGTTAATCACAACTGAAGATCCATCTTTACCGTTAACACCGATCTTACCATCTACGCCATCTTCACCATCTTTACCTGGTTTTCCGACTTGAAGATCATTGATGCCGGTTAACTTCGATGACATCTTAACGACTAGATCACCATCATCATTAACATCAACACGGAGGTTTTCCGCAGTTGCGTCAGCATCATCTGCTAAATCACCTTTGATAGTTAAAGTCTCACCAAGTTTCTTCTGAACTTCGCCTTTGTTACCGGCAAACTTAAGACCTGCCTCTGTAAGACCTTCTTTAACTTCATCTAACTGACCTTTGTTAACGGCATCTTTACCATCTTTACCATCAGCAACACCTGCGATCACTTTATCGCCTGCGTTGATACCATCTTTAGTGACACTTGGGCCATCTTTGATGATTAAGCCTTGATCGCCAAGCGTAACGTTCTCGCCTACTTTCACACCACCGTTATTCACAACAGTCTGACCAGTCGTCAAGGATCCGTCTTTACCTAGGTCAAGATTCTTAGCAAGGTTTACTTTAATGCCCTCTTCATCAATAGAGGTTTCGATATTAGCATCACCACCTTTGATATCGAGCTTCTCATTGAGCTTAACCGCTAAATCATCACCTCTATCTGCACCAAACTTGAGACCATCGTCAAGGCTTGCAACTTCTTTCTCATTGCCTTCCTTATCTTTATAAACGATACGAACTTCACCATCTTTACCGTCTAAGCCTGGGCTACCGTCTTTCACTGAGATATTCAGTTCAGGCGATTTGCCATCTTTACCAGCAGGACCGGTTAAACCGATAGATCCATCTTCACCGTTAATCACAACTGAAGATCCATCTTTACCGTTAACACCGATCTTACCATCTACGCCATCTTCACCATCTTTACCTGGTTTTCCGACTTGAAGATCATTGATGCCGGTTAACTTCGATGACATCTTAACGACTAGATCACCATCATCATTAACATCAACACGGAGGTTTTCCGCAGTTGCGTCAGCATCATCTGCTAAAT
>NZ_QEWQ01000024.1 GCF_003121845.1 Ignatzschineria ureiclastica
TGGTGGCGTACCACGGACTTCGGAAAACGTCACACCTGTACTTGCAATAGTTTGAACTGAATCCAACTGACCTTTGTTCACAGCATCACTATCAGCAACGCCATCAGCAACATTAGAGATCACTTTATCACCAGCATTAATACCACTAGTGGTAACACTTGGACCATTCACAATGGTCAAGCCTGTATTACCTAATGTGACATTATCGCCGACTTTAACACCATCATTATTCACAACGGTATCACCGGTTGTTACTGATCCATCCGCACCAAGATTAAGATCTTTCGCTAGTTTGACGTTGAGCTTGCCTTCGTCATCTACAACAACCCCGATGTTCTTACCATCTACTAATTTTGTTGTATCTGTCTCACCACCAACAATCGATACCGTTTGGCCTAATTTGAAATTTTGAGGCGTACCACTGTCTCCGGCAAACGTTAAACCTTTATTTGCAATAGTTTGAACTGAATCCAACTGACCTTTGTTCACAGCATCACTATCAGCAACGCCATCAGCAACATTAGAGATCACTTTATCACCAGCATTAATACCACTAGTGGTAACACTTGGACCATTCACAATGGTCAAGCCTGTATTACCTAATGTGACATTATCGCCGACTTTAACACCATCATTATTCACAACGGTATCACCGGTTGTTACTGATCCATCCGCACCAAGATTAAGATCTTTCGCTAGTTTGACGTTGAGCTTGCCTTCGTCATCTACAACAACCCCGATGTTCTTACCATCTACTAATTTTGTTGTATCTGTCTCACCACCAACAATCGATACCGTTTGGCCTAATTTGAAATTTTGAGGCGTACCACTGTCTCCGGCAAACGTTAAACCTTTATTTGCAATAGTTTGAACTGAAT
>NZ_QEWQ01000025.1 GCF_003121845.1 Ignatzschineria ureiclastica
GTAAAACGATAAGTAGTCWATTAATAACCTGAGTTCGGGATAAGAGCTTGCCTAAATCATTGAAACAGCTTAGTTTTTTGCAGCTTGTCCATAAGCCGACACGTTTTTGAGTGTCGGCTTAAAGGGAAACCAACAGTAAGCAATGAGTCCTGCTAAAAGATTAGCAGCGAACCCTGTGAAGCTTCGATGCCTTGAGTGTTCAATCTGACATAGGTTTTTAAGCTCATCAAAAACAGTTTCAATTAACGAGCGTCCGTTAAGTAACGCCTCATCAATAGGTTTAAGAATCTGCTGTTTCATATTCCTTCGAAGCTTGGTTATAAAATCGATATTGAAGTCATTAAACAGTTTATCTTTTAAATCTTGACTGACATACCCTCGATCACCAAACAGTTTACCGAATATATCATTTGCTAGGCCCTGTCTTAGCGGCTCTCTATCATCTATATTTCCCGGAGTGACTCTAATCGATAATAACTCACCGTGATGATTGATAATCGCGTGCAGTTTAAATCCGTAAAACCAACCCATACTTGTCTTACCTCTTTGAGCAATCCCCTCAAAGACCTTATGACGCTTAATCCGCCGGTTATGGCATACAGATAGTTTGGTGGCATCCACAAAGCTAATACCTGTGCAACTTCCCATCAAGCTTTTAAGATAAGCACACAAAGGCACAAGAGCACGGGGTACTAATTCAATAAAACGTGAGTAGCTTGGTAAGTCCGGAAAATCTTTTTTCATCATGCCTAGCATATGATGATAGTAAAACCCTTTAAATTGACGGTAACGTAATTGATGAAACAGTACCAATATAGTCATTATCTCTGGTACACTTATCTTGCATGCTCTTAATCGCTTTGTCCCATTTTCGATCAGCTGACGTTCAAATTGTGGTTTGAATGCTTGGTAAAAGTCGTCAATGTGGCAGTATAATTCGGTTAGGTTGTCCATGTAAGAAGTCCTTTTTGTTGAGTTTTTATTAGTACATTAACTTTAACAATTTTGGACTTCTTTTTTTTGCCTTTTTTGACCTGCTTATCCCGAACTCAGGTTATMDTAGTG
>NZ_QEWQ01000026.1 GCF_003121845.1 Ignatzschineria ureiclastica
GAATACTTTTACTGTTCACTAAGCGTTCTTTAACAAATTAATCTTAAGTAAGTTTGTATGGGGGCTTGTATCGCTTTGCGAGAGCAAAAAGATAGAAGTCTAACCAAACAATTCCAGCACTATTTTTAATAATGGGAATAGTAGCAGTAATTGAGTAAATGGGTTAGATCGAGAGATTTAAAACATTATTAAGGATTTAAACTGAAGAGTTTGATCCTGGCTCAGATTGAACGCTGGCGGTATGCTTAACACATGCAAGTCGAACGGCAGCACGGAGAGTTTACTCTTTGGTGGCGAGTGGCGGACGGGTGAGTAATGCATAGGAATCTACCTTTTAGTCTAGGATAACTACCCGAAAGGGTAGCTAATACTGGATGTGGACTACGGTTTAAAGCAGGGGATCTTCGGACCTTGCGCTAAGAGATGAGCCTATGTGGGATTAGCTAGTTGGTGAGGTAATGGCTCACCAAGGCGACGATCTCTAGCTGGTTTGAGAGGATGATCAGCCACACTGGGACTG
>NZ_QEWQ01000027.1 GCF_003121845.1 Ignatzschineria ureiclastica
ATTAACAGTCGTATTGCCTGTTTTCACAGATCCCGTAGTGCCTAGATCAAGATCTTTGGCAAGATCGATTTGGATAGAACCATCTGCATTTGCGGTTGTGACGATATTCTTCGCATCGGTTGCATTATTTGCACCACCAAGAATATCAAGTTTTTGATTCAACTTACGTTCAACCACAACTCCATCGTTATCCGCACCAAAGAGTAAGCCATCATCAAGACTTGCGACCTCTTTCTCATTGCCGTCTTTATCTTTGTACACAATACGGACTTCGCCATCTTTTCCATTTAAGCCTGGCGCTCCATCTTTCACTGCAATATTAAGAGTTGGTGCATCTTTACCTGCCTCACCTTTTGGACCGGTAAGACCGATTGATCCATCTTCGCCATTAATAACTACTGATGAACCATCTTTTCCGTTAACACCAATCTTACCGTCAACGCCATCTTTTCCGTCTTTTCCAGCTTCACCAACTTGGATATCGCCTAAGCCACTTAGGTTCTTCGCCATCTTCACAACAAGGTTGCCATCTTCAACATCAACACGCAGATTTTCATCACTCGCATCAACATTGTTAGCTAAGCCACCTTTAATTGTAACGGTATCACCTAGTTTCTTATTAATAACTGCACCAGCTGTATTACCCGCAAAGTTCAAGCCTTTATCGAGACTACCTTCAACACTCGTTTTAAGACCATCTAACTGATCTTTGTTGACAGCATCTTTACCATTTACACCATCGGCAACATTCGTGATTGTTTTACCACCTGCATCGACACCATTTGCAGTAATACTTGGACCATCTTTAATAGTTAATCCTGTATCACCTAATGCGACATTGTCACCTACTTTAACACCGTCCTTATTAACAGTCGTATTGCCGGTTTTCACAGATCCCGTAGTGCCTAGATCAAGATCTTTGGCAAGATCGATTTGGATAGAACCATCTGCATTTGCGGTTGTGACGATATTCTTCGCATCGGTTGCATTATTTGCACCACCAAGAATATCAAGTTTTTGATTCAACTTACGTTCAACCACAACGCCATCGTTATCCGCACCAAAGAGTAAGCCATCATCAAGACTTGCGACCTCTTTCTCATTGCCGTCTTTATCTTTGTACACAATACGGACTTCGCCATCTTTTCCATTTAAGCCTGGCGCTCCATCTTTCACTGCAATATTAAGAGTTGGTGCATCTTTACCTGCCTCACCTTTTG
Source organism: Ignatzschineria ureiclastica (assembly GCF_003121845.1). Taxonomy (GTDB): domain Bacteria; phylum Pseudomonadota; class Gammaproteobacteria; order Cardiobacteriales; family Wohlfahrtiimonadaceae; genus Ignatzschineria; species Ignatzschineria ureiclastica. Next base: position 1,221 of record NZ_QEWQ01000027.1, read on the forward strand.
GACCGGTAAGACCGATTGATCCATCTTCGCCATTAATAACTACTGATGAACCATCTTTTCCGGTAACACCAATCTTACCGTCAACGCCATCTTTTCCAGCTTCACCAACTTGGATATCGCCTAAGCCACTTAGGTTCTTCGCCATCTTCACAACAAGGTTGCCATCTTCAACATCAACACGCAGATTTTCATCACTCGCATCAACATTGTTAGCTAAGCCACCTTTAATTGTAACGGT
>NZ_QEWQ01000028.1 GCF_003121845.1 Ignatzschineria ureiclastica
ACCTAGATCAAGATCTTTGGCAAGATCGATTTGGATAGAACCATCTGCATTTGCGGTTGTGACGATATTCTTCGCATCGGTTGCATTATTTGCACCACCAAGAATATCAAGTTTTTGATTCAACTTACGTTCAACCACAACACCATCGTTATCCGCACCAAAGAGTAAGCCATCATCAAGACTTGCGACCTCTTTCTCATTGCCGTCTTTATCTTTGTACACAATACGGACTTCGCCATCTTTTCCATTTAAGCCTGGCGCTCCATCTTTCACTGCAATATTAAGAGTTGGTGCATCTTTACCCGCTTCACCTTTTGGACCGGTAAGACCGATTGATCCATCTTCGCCATTAATAACTACTGATGAACCATCTTTTCCGTTAACACCAATCTTACCGTCAACGCCATCTTTTCCGTCTTTTCCAGCTTCACCAACTTGGATATCGCCTAAGCCACTTAGGTTCTTCGCCATTTTCACAACAAGGTTGCCATTTTCAACATCAACACGTAGATTTTCATCACTCGCATCAACATTGTCAGCTAAACCACCTTTAATGGTGACTTTATCGCCAAGTTTTTTACTTACTTCCCCACTGTTACCTGCAAATGTAAGGCCTGTATTTGTTAAATTCGTACCTAATGCATCTAACTGATCTTTGTTGACAGCATCTTTACCATTTACACCATCAGCAACATTCGTGATTGTTTTACCACCTGCATCGACACCATTTGCAGTAATACTTGGACCATCTTTAATAGTTAATCCTGTATCACCTAATGTGACATTGTCACCTACTTTAACACCGTCATTATTAACAGTCGTATTGCCTGTTTTCACAGAACCCGTAGTGCCTAGATCAAGATCTTTGGCAAGATCGATTTGGATAGAACCATCTGCATTTGCGGTTGTGACGATATTCTTCGCATCGGTTGCATTATTTGCACCACCAAGAATATCAAGTTTTTGATTCAACTTACGTTCAACCACAACCCCATCGTTATCCGCACCAAAGAGTAAGCCATCATCAAGACTTGCGACCTCTTTCTCATTGCCGTCTTTATCTTTGTACACAATACGGACTTCGCCATCTTTTCCATTTAAGCCT
>NZ_QEWQ01000029.1 GCF_003121845.1 Ignatzschineria ureiclastica
ATTTTCACAGAACCCGTAGTGCCTAGATCAAGATCTTTGGCAAGATCGATTTGGATAGAACCATCTGCATTTGCGGTTGTGACGATATTCTTCGCATCGGTTGCATTATTTGCACCACCAAGAATATCAAGTTTTTGATTCAACTTACGTTCAACCACAACTCCATCGTTATCCGCACCAAAGAGTAAGCCATCATCAAGACTTGCGACCTCTTTCTCATTGCCGTCTTTATCTTTGTACACAATACGGACCTCGCCATCTTTTCCATTTAAGCCTGGCGCTCCATCTTTCACTGCAATATTAAGAGTTGGTGCATCTTTACCCGCTTCACCTTTTGGACCGGTAAGACCGATTGATCCATCTTCGCCATTAATAACTACTGATGAACCATCTTTTCCGGTAACACCAATCTTACCGTCAACGCCATCTTTTCCGTCTTTTCCAGCTTCACCAACTTGGATATCGCCTAAGCCACTTAGGTTCTTCGCCATTTTCACAACAAGGTTGCCACCCTCAACATCAACACGTAGATTTTCATCACTCGCATCAATATTGTCAGCTAAACCACCTTTAATGGTGACTTTATCGCCAAGTTTTTTACTTACTTCCCCACTGTTACCTGCAAATGTAAGGCCTGTATTTGTTAAATTCGTACCTAATGCATCTAACTGATCTTTGTTGACAGCATCTTTACCATTTACACCATCGGCAACATTCGTGATTGTTTTACTTCCGGCATCGACACCATTTGCGGTAATACTTGGACCATTTGCAATAGTTAATCCTGTATCACCTAATGTGACATTATCACCTACTTTAACGCCGTCATTATTAACGGTCGTATTGCCTGTTTTCACAGAACCCGTAGTGCCTAGATCAAGATCTTTGGCAAGATCGATTTGGATAGAACCATCTGCATTTGCGGTTGTGACGATATTCTTCGCATCGGTTGCATTATTTGCACCACCAAGAATATCAAGTTTTTGATTCAACTTACGTTCAACCACAACACCATCG
>NZ_QEWQ01000030.1 GCF_003121845.1 Ignatzschineria ureiclastica
CCCTACACGACACGAATCCAACTGACCTTTGTTCACAGCATCACTATCAGCAACGCCATCAGCAACATTAGAGATCACTTTATCACCAGCATTAATACCACTAGTGGTAACACTTGGACCATTCACAATGGTCAAGCCTGTATTACCTAATGTGACATTATCACCGACTTTAACACCATCATTATTCACAACGGTATCACCGGTTGTTACTGACCCATCCGCACCAAGATTAAGATCTTTCGCTAGTTTGACGTTGAGCTTGCCTTCGTCATCTACAACAACCCCGATGTTCTTACCATCTACTAATTTTGTTGTATCTGTCTCACCACCAACAATCGATACCGTTTGGCCTAATTTGAAATTTTGAGGCGTTCCACTGTCTCCGGCAAACGTTAAACCTTTATTTGCAATAGTTTGAACTGAATCCAACTGACCTTTGTTCACAGCATCACTATCAGCAACGCCATCAGCAACATTAGAGATCACTTTATCACCAGCATTAATACCACTAGTGGTAACACTTGGACCATTCACAATGGTCAAGCCTGTATTACCTAATGTGACATTATCACCGACTTTAACACCATCATT
>NZ_QEWQ01000031.1 GCF_003121845.1 Ignatzschineria ureiclastica
CATTATTTGCACCACCAAGAATATCAAGTTTTTGATTCAACTTACGTTCAACCACAACTCCATCGTTATCCGCACCAAAGAGTAAGCCATCATCAAGACTTGCGACCTCTTTCTCATTGCCGTCTTTATCTTTGTACACAATACGGACTTCGCCATCTTTTCCATTTAAGCCTGGCGCTCCATCTTTCACTGCAATATTAAGAGTTGGTGCATCTTTACCTGCCTCACCTTTTGGACCGGTAAGACCGATTGATCCATCTTCGCCATTAATAACTACTGATGAACCATCTTTTCCGGTAACACCAATCTTACCGTCAACGCCATCTTTTCCGTCTTTTCCAGCTTCACCAACTTGGATATCGCCTAAGCCACTTAGGTTCTTCGCCATTTTCACAACAAGGTTGCCATCTTCAACATCAACACGCAGATTTTCATCACTCGCATCAATATTGTCAGCTAAACCACCTTTAATGGTGACTTTATCGCCAAGTTTTTTACTTACTTCCCCACTGTTACCTGCAAATGTAAGGCCTGTATTTGTTAAATTCGTACCTAATGCATCTAACTGATCTTTGTTGACAGCATCTTTACCATTTACACCATCAGCAACATTCGTGATTGTTTTACCACCTGCATCGACACCATTTGCGGTAATACTTGGACCATTTGCAATAGT
>NZ_QEWQ01000032.1 GCF_003121845.1 Ignatzschineria ureiclastica
GATTAGAGTATAAATAATATGACTTAATTTACTTCCTTACTACTTGTAAGATTATAAATCACTTTATTTATCGTCTATTCTATTTCGGAAGAAGAATTATAGAGATTTAATCTTCATTAGCAAGCTTACTTATTACTCATTCTAGTAATGAGTGACTGCTAACCCTAAACTTTATCTCTCTAGATCCTCAACTACCAATCCATAACCATTTAAAATGGTGGAGGATAACGGAGTCGAACCGATGGCCTCCTGCGTGCAAGGCAGGCGCTCTACCAACTGAGCTAATCCCCCTTTTACCGGGTTACTTATTTGGTGGGCCTAGGTAGACTCGAACTACCGACCCCACGCTTATCAAGCGTGTGCTCTAACCAACTGAGCTATAGGCCCAGATCTAGCTTTTCTCTTCTTCTATCTTAAATAAGTTTCTATGGAAGCTCGTACCTCTTGCGAGTCGCTCTTTAAAGGAGGTGATCCAGCCGCAGGTTCCCCTACGGCTACCTTGTTACGACTTCACCCCAGTCATCGACCACTCCGTGGTAAGCGCCCATTTTTAAGCTACCTACTTCTGGAGCAATCAACTTCCATGGTGTGA